>CAWBCV010000024.1:0-105522 GCA_963787425.1 uncultured Alphaproteobacteria bacterium | reverse complement strand
GAGGGACACTGGCCTCACAGTATCATATGTTTCGGCGCACCAGGTTTGAACTCTAGGTCAGCTTTACTCCCTATCTTCAGTAGCCTGTTAAGGGCTACGGATATGAAGATCGTCAATTCGCTGAAGACATTGAAGAAGCGGGACAAGGGCTGCCGCATTGTGCGCCGCAAGGGACGAGTCTACGTCATCAACAAGGCCAATCCGCGGTATAAGGCGCGCCAGGGATGAGCGAGCAATGCTCGCAGCGTTGCGGCTCCGCCGATGAGGATGCCGATGCCGGACGCGACGGTCATCGAGCGTCGCGCCGACATCGTCGAGGCGCTCCGCCGCATTGTCCCGGGTGAAGGCGTCATCGTTTCCGAGGCCGAGCGGCGGGCCTATGAGAGCGACGGGCTGACCGCCTACCGGCAACTCCCGTTGGTCGTCGTGCTGCCCTCGACCGTCGAACAGGTTGCGGCGGTGCTGCGTTATTGCAAGGAAAACGGCGTCAAAGTTGTGCCGCGCGGTGCCGGCACCTCGCTATCCGGCGGCGCACTGCCGTTGGCCGACGGCGTCCTCGTCGGCATGGCCAAATTCAATCGCATTCTCGAAATCGATTACGAGAACCGTTGCGCTATCGTTCAGCCCGGCGTCACCAACCTGGCGATCAGCAAAGCCGTCGAACACGCCGGCTTTTACTATGCTCCGGATCCGTCCAGCCAGATCGCGTGTACGATCGGCGGCAATGTCGCGGAGAATTCCGGCGGAGTGCACTGCCTGAAGTACGGGCTTACGACAAACAATATCCTCGGTATCGAAATGGTGCTGATCGACGGAGAGATCATCCGGCTTGGCGGCAAGCATCTCGACGCTGGGACTTATGATGTGCTGGGCATTATGACCGGGTCCGAGGGGTTGCTCGGGGTCGTCACCGAGGTCACCGTGCGCATCCTTCCCAAGCCGACCACCGCGCGGGCATTGCTGGTCGGTTTCCCGACTACCGAGGATGCCGCCAATTGCGTAGCCGCCGTGATCGGCGCCGGGATTATTCCGGCCGGCATGGAGATGATGGATCGGCCGGCGATCCATGCGGCCGAGGCCTTCGTCCAGGTGGGCTACCCCCTCGATGTCGAGGCATTGCTCATTGTCGAACTGGACGGCGCGCCTGTGGAGGCCGATCATCTGATCGGCAAGGTTGGAGCGATCGCCCGCAACCATAACGCCACTACGATCCGAACCAGTCGTGACGAGTCCGAGCGGTTAGCCTTTTGGTCCGGGCGCAAAGCCGCCTTTCCCGCCGTCGGACGGATCTCGCCTGATTATTACTGCATGGACGGAACGATCCCGCGCGCCCGGCTCGCAGAGGTCCTCACGCGGATGCGGACGTTGTCGGAGCAATACCGGCTCGCGGTCGCGAACGTCTTCCATGCCGGGGACGGCAATCTCCATCCGCTCATTCTCTATGACGCCAACAAGCCCGGCGAGGTCGAGCGTGCCGAGGCCTTTGGCGCCGATATCCTCAAGCTCTGCGTCCAAGTCGGTGGAGTGCTGACCGGTGAACACGGGGTTGGCGTCGAAAAGCGCGATCTCATGGGAACAATGTTCGACGAGTGCGACCTGGCGCACCAGCAGCGCCTCAAATGCGCTTTCGATCCGACTGGCTTGCTCAACCCGGGCAAGGTCTTTCCACAGCTGCGTCGCTGCGCCGAGCTCGGCCGTGTCCATGTCCATGCTGGTCGGCTCCGGTTCCCGGATCTGCCGCGTTTTTGAAGCAACTGGGGGCAATGAGCCGCTTCGCCCCCGCCGATCTCGAGGAATTGCGCGATGCCATCGGCGAGGCGCTGGCGGTTGAAGAGCCGCTCGAAGTGGTCGCCGGCGGATCAAAGCGTGGGCTCGGCCGTCCCCTCCAGCTGCCAGCGCATGCTGGATTTGTCGCGTCTTGCAGGAATTCGGGACTACCAACCAAGTGAGCTGGTCCTGAGCGCCGGGGCGGCAACCCCGATCGAGGAAATCGACGCCGCGCTTGCCGAGGCCGGGCAGATGCTCGCTTTCGAGCCGCCAAATTTGGGCGCGCTGTTTGGTCTGCCAGCAGCCGTTGGTGGCCGGCGCACCTTGGGCGGCGCGTTAGCCTGCAACCTTTCGGGGCCTCGCCGTATCAAAGCGGGCGCCGCACGCGATCATTTTCTCGGCTTTCGCGGTGTCAGCGGACGTGGCGAAGTCTTTAAGGCGGGCGGCAAAGTCGTCAAAAACGTCACCGGCTATGATCTTTGCAAGCTGATGGCCGGTTCCTTCGGGACGCTCGCCGCACTCGAGGAAGTCACGGTAAAGGTGCTGCCTCGACCGGAAGCTCTCTCCACCGTGATGCTCCGGGGGCTCGATACCCTGGCCGCGGTCCGAACCCTGAGCCGAGCGCTCGCCTCACCGCATGAAGTTTCCGGCGCTGCTTACATACCGACTCCCTCGACAGCCGGCCTGATGTCGCTATCTGGGTCGACCGCCGTCGCCGCGCTTCGCCTCGAAGGTCCCAACCCTTCAGTTGTCTTCCGCCGCGAGCGGCTCTTGGCCGAATTCGGAGCGGGTTGCGAAGCCAGCTGGCTAGACGACGAAGCGTCCATCGCATTCTGGCAAGCGATTCGCGATCTCCTGCCGCTCGCCGGCTCCGGAGAGCGCGCCATCTGGCGCGTTTCCGTCGCACCGAGCCGGGGGGGCGAGCTGGCCGAGGCGATCGCGCGCCGTCTCGACACCACTTGGTATCTGGATTGGGCAGGCGGACTTGTTTGGACGGCGATCGCAGAAGCGGAGGATGGTGGCGCGGCAGTAATCCGAGACGCGATCCGCGGGGCGGACCGGCGCGGCACCGGGCACGCCACCTTGATTAAGGGTTCGCCCGAGCTGCGCCGTTCAGTCCCGGTTTTCGAACCGCAGCCCCCGCCTCTGGCAGCGCTCACCGGTAGAATCAAGGAGAGCTTCGATCCGCGCCGGATACTCAATCCCGGGCGCATGGTCGAAGAGTTTTGAGGCGGTGCGGACCGATTTCACGCCCGAACAGCTTGCCGATCCCGACGTGGCGCAATCCGAAAAGGTACTGCGGACCTGCACCCACTGCGGGTTTTGCACCGCGACCTGCCCGACATATGTCCTGCTCGGAGATGAACTCGATAGTCCGCGCGGGCGCATTTACCTCATCAAGGACATGCTCGCCAGCGGCAAAGTCACCCCCGATACGGTCAAGCACATCGACCGATGTCTCTCCTGTTTAGCATGCATGACAACTTGCCCGTCCGGCGTGCATTACATGCACCTGATCGACCATGCTCGGCGATGGATCGAACGCTATTACCGTCGTCCGTGGGTAGAGAAGGTGCTAAGGAGGTTGCTCGGCACGATCCTATCACGGCCGCGGCTGTTCCGACTGGCCCTGTGCTGCGCGGCTGCCGTCAAGCCTTTCGCACGATATCTGCCCAAGCGGCTCGCGGCCGCGTTTGCACTTACCCCCGATACCATACCTGCCGCCTCTCCAATTGACCGGTTGCCTGTATTTTCTGCGGAAGGCGATCGGCGGATGCGGGTCGCGCTGTTGCCAGGGTGCGCGCAAAGCGTTCTGGCACCTGAAATCAATGAAGCGACGATCCGGCTTCTGACCCGACATGGCTGCGAAGTGGTCGTGGCAAAAGGCAGCGGCTGCTGTGGGGCGCTTGCCCACCATCTCGGGCAGGAGGCGTCCGCTCTTGGGTTCGCTCGCGCCAACATCGATGCTTGGGAGCGCGAGCGCTTGGCCTTCGGGCTCGACGCCATTGCGATCAACGCCTCGGGCTGCGGCACCACGGTCAAGGATTACGGTTTTATGCTGCGCGAAGATCCGGCCTATGCGGAGAAGGCGGCGCGCGTCGCTACGCTCGCCCGCGATGTCACCGAGATCGTTGAGGCCCTGGGCCTCAGCCCAAATTCAGGCTCAGCCACTGCGCGAAACCGCCGTGTCGCCTACCACTCCGCCTGCTCGATGCAGCACGGACAGGGGATCCACGCGGGGCCAAAAAGGCTTCTTGCAATGGCCGGGTTCGAGCCGTTAGACGTGCCGGAAGGGCATATCTGCTGCGGCTCGGCGGGAACATACAACATTCTGCAGCCGAAGATCGCTGCCGCGCTGCGGGATCGCAAGTTGGCCAACATAGCTGCCACCCATCCCGATCTGGTCGCAACCGGCAATATCGGCTGCATCACGCAACTCGCCGCCGGTTCACCAGTTCCGATCGTACATACAGTCGAACTCCTCGACTGGGCCACTGGCGGTCCGGAGCCGAAAGCGTTGCGCGGCGGTCATCGGGAGCGCCGACGGAAATACGCGGAGAACAGGAGCGACAGCGAAAGAGCGGCGAAACCGATAAATGTCGGCTCGATCCAGCCGGTACCGCCAGCCAGCAACCGTCCCCCTGCCGCCCCAAGCTCGACGTAGGCGATCGTTAGAGGCAATTGGCCGATCAGCGACCCGAAGGCGTAGGCGCCAAGCGGCAGGGCGGTCAGGCCAAACCCGTAATTGGCAACGCTATGGGGCAGGATCGGGATCAACCGCAATAATGCCACGGCATGCCAACCGCCCCCCTCGACCCACCCCAACAGTGACCTCACGCGCGAGCCTCGTTGGAGATCGATCAACCCCGAACTGACGTAGCGTGCGAGCAGAAAGCCCGCCGCCGCCCCGGCTACGCTACCCAATTCGGCCCAGACAATTCCCCATCCAGTGCCGAAGAGCAGCCCGGCGACAACGGCGAGGAGGGTGCGCGGGACAAATGCCAGGCTTGCCGCGATATGGGCGGCTACAAACCCCAACGGAGCTGCGGGATAGTGGCCGATCGCGCTGGTGATCGCGATCGGATCGAAAACCGTCCTCCAGTGCCAGGCTGCCATGGCGGCAGTTGCGATGAGGCCGAGGACCATGAGGCGGGTTGCGCGGCGTAAGCCGATTAAAGGAACGGCCGTCGCCGCTCCTCCAATCTTCGGCGTCATCGCACCACCGAGATGCTGGCAGAGGTCGCAGCAGTTTTCGAATCGGGCAACACCTCGTTGAGGAGGTGCGGCCGAGCGGCTCGTCGCTTCAGCCAAATCACACCAAAAAGATCGACGACGCCGACCCCCAGTCGGTCGAGAACGCCGTATTTCGAGACACCCCTACGCCGCGGACGATGGTTGACCTGGATCGACCGCACGATCCCGCCCTCGCGCAATACGAGCGCCGGAAGAAATCGGTGCATATGGTCGAAATACGGCAGGTCCAGGAAAAGCGAGCGCGGGAACAGCTTCAAACCGCAACCAGTATCCGGCGTATCGTCTCCGAGCATCCGGCGCCGTACCCGGTTAGCGATTTGGGATGCGAAGCGCTTCCTCCAGCTGTCCTGCCGGCTTTCGCGATAGCCGGCAATCAATAGCGACGGCGGCTCCGGAGCGGTCAGCCCGATGCGCCACAATTTCGGGATGTCGGCGGGATCGTTCTGGCCATCTCCATCGAGCGTGGCGATCCAGGCCGCGCGCGCCGCCCTCACCCCGCTCCGGATAGCGGCACTCTGCCCATAGTTACGCATGTGCCGCAGCAAGCGCAAATGCGGTGCGTCGGCTTGAAGCCGCGCAACTTCGGCGGCTGTCCCATCCTCGCTGCCGTCATCCACATAAAGGATCTCATAATCCAACAAGCCGTCGAGCGCTGCGCGAAGCTCGGCAACGAGCGACGCCACATTGGCCGCCTCGTCCTTTACCGGGATGACGACTGAGAGATCCATCAAGCTCCTCGCCTGATTCAGTCGTCTCGATGATTAACGGCATCATCACTCCCCCGAACCGCTATAGCCGTACCTCGTCTTAAAACAATCGAATCCCCGATCGGGTCGCCCAATCCCTCATTAGCGTACTAGGGATCAGCGGTCGACCCAAGCGATCCTGAGGATGTTGGTTGCGCCGGGGGTGCCGAACGGCACGCCTGCTGTGATGACTACTCGTTGACCGGGTTCGGCAATCTTCTCGCGACGAGCAATTCGCACGGCCTGCTGCACCATATCACCGAAATTATGGACATCTCTGGTGTGTACGCAGTGCGCGCCCCACAAGACCGCGAGCCGCCGGGCGGTTCCGAGGTTCGAGGTCAGCACCAGAATCGGGGCCTCGGGGCGTTCGCGAGCAGCGCGCAAGGCAGTCGCACCGGAAGTCGTATACGAAACAATAGCCGCCGCGCCCACTAGAGCTGCAACTTGACAGGCGGCGGCGCTGATCGCGTCCGGAGCGGTGTGCTCGTGCTCGATGCGCGTGCTCTCCATGATCGAGTGATAAAGCGGGTCTCTTTGCACTCGGCAAGCGATGCGGTCCATGATCGCGACCGACTCGACGGGGTAGCGTCCAGCTGCCGTTTCGGCCGACAGCATTACCGCGTCGGCCCCTTCGTACACGGCGGTCGCCACGTCGGAGGCCTCGGCGCGAGTCGGCGCCGGCGAACCAATCATCGATTCCAGCATTTGTGTCGCCACGATCACAGGCTTCCCGGCCAGTCGGCAGGCGTGGATTATCTGCTTCTGCACGCTCGGTACGTCCTCCGGCGGCATCTCGACACCCAAATCGCCCCGCGCGACCATCAAACCATCGGCAAGCTCTATGATCTCGGGCAGGCGCTGGATCGCCGACGGCTTTTCAAGCTTGACCATGACGCCGGCACGCCCGGCTACCAGCTTTCGTCCCTCGGCCACATCATCGGGACGCTGCACGAAGGAGAAAGCGATCCAATCGGCCCCTTGCTCGAGCGCGAAGGCGAGATCGGCGCGGTCCTTTTCAGTGACTGCGGACAACGGCAACACGGCATTCGGAACATTCACCCCCTTTCGGTCGGAAAGTGTTCCCCCGACCAGGCACAAAGTGTCGGCGAACTCCGCACCGCAGGTTTCAACGCGAAGCCGAACCTTGCCGTCATCGAGGAGCAGCTCTGTCCCCGGGCGCAGCGCATCGAAGATTTCGGGATGCGGCAGTGGCGCACGGCTCTGGTCGCCGCGCTGTTGGCCGAGGTCGAGGCGAAAGCAATCGCCGGCCTCCAGCTCGATCCGACCCTCGGCGAAGGTACCGAGCCGGAGCTTTGGACCCTGCAAATCAGCAAGAATGCCGATCGGACGCCCCGTCGCGCTTTCGATCGAGCGGATCGCCGCGAACCGGGCTTGATGATCCTCGTGCGTCCCGTGGCTGAAATTGAGCCGGAATACGTCTACACCGGCTTCGAACAGATCGCGGATTTTCTGGGGCGTCGAACTCGATGGGCCGAGTGTCGCGACGATCTTGGCGCTGCGGAGGCGCCTTGCGTTCATCTCCATACCAAACCGCTTCAGTGAAGAACCGAGATCGCGCCGGAGATCGCTGGTACAGGTGATTTAGGCGTGCTCGTCTTCTCGATGAGTGCAGCTTTTCGACGCGATCCTACCGGCAGCGGCATCTCTCTATAGAGGTGCGAACATAGAAGACCTGCTGCCCAATTGTCTTGGCCGATATTGATCCCCCCGAATGGGTCGTTTGGGTCATCGTGGCTCACCCTGCTGTTCGGTCTTGCCAAGCAGCAGGCGGCGATTGCATATCCCCTCCACGACAGCCCGTCCCGGAATTCCCGCGCATCAGACGCGGACGAGTGGAAGGGCGCTCGTCAGAAAAGGAGTTATGTCTTGGCGTTTTTCGGCGCGCGTGGCGCCTTCCGTGCTGTGTTGCTTACGCTGCTGTTGAGCGCGCCGCTACCGAGCGGGGCCGAGGCGCCGGAAACCCCCTTCGCGGAAGTTTTCTCGCAGCTTGCGGCGCGGCTGGTTGGCGTGGTCGTCAACATTTCAACGACCCAGGCGACCACAGCTGCGCCGGCTAAGGCAACACCCGACGCACAACTGCCGCCGGGATCACCGCTCGACGAATTCTTTCGTGATTTCTTCGGCGAGAAGGGGGCACCAGGCGGGCCAAATCCTTCTGCGCCTCGGGCCTCATCACTCGGTTCTGGTTTCATCATCGATCCGTCCGGGATCGTCGTCACCAACAACCATGTGATCGCCAATGCCGAGCAAATTACCGTGACGTTCGCCGATGATACGACGTTACAGGCCGAGGTTATCGGGCGGGACACGGTGACCGATCTCGCCCTTCTCAAGGTCGAGCCGAAAACACCGTTGCCGGCAGCCACCTGGGGGGATTCGACAAAGGCGAAAGTTGGCGACTGGGTGCTGGCGATCGGCAACCCGTTTGGTCTGGGCGGCTCGGTAACGGCCGGCATCATCTCCGCCACGGCGCGGGACATCCATTCCGGACCTTATGATGACTTTTTGCAGACAGACGCCTCGATCAACCGCGGCAATTCCGGCGGCCCCATGTTCAACCTCGCCGGCGAGGTCATCGGCATCAACACCGCGATCTTTTCGCCTTCCGGTGGTTCGATCGGCATCGGATTTGCCATTCCCTCGGCATTGGCCCGGCCGATCGTCGAACAGCTGAAAGCGACCGGTAAAGTAGAACGTGGCTGGATCGGCGCGCGTATCCAGCCCGTCACCGATGAGATTGCCGAAGCGGTCGGGCTCGACAAGGGCCGCGGCGCGATGATCGCGGCGGTCGATCTGTCAAGCCCGGCGGCGCAAGCGAAGCTGCAGCCCGGAGACGTTATCCTCTCTTATGACGGCAAGCAGATCGATCGCAGCCGACAGTTGCCTCGGCTGGTCGCAGATACGCCGCCCGACACACCTGTCAAGCTGACGATGTGGCGCGACGGCAAGGAACACGAGGTTGATGTCAAGATTGCGGCGTTGAGCCTGAACCGCCCGTCGCCACCTCAGCCGGAACCGGAAAAACCGAAGCCGCCGCCGAGCATCGACGCGCTCGGTCTCAAGCTCAGCAAGCTGTCCCCCGAGCTGCGCAAACAGTTTTCGTTGCCCGAGACGGCGAAGGGGGTCGTCATCACGGAGGTCCCGCAGAACAGTCCGGCGGCCGCGCAGGCCTTGCGCCCGGGAGACCTGGTGATTGCCGTTGGACACGAGGCGGTAGCAGCCCCCGAGGAGGTGCAACAGAAAGCCGCTGCCGCCAAAAAGAACGGACGCAAGAACGTATTGGTGCGCGTCGAGCGCGAGGGCAACTCCCGCTTTGTCGCACTTCCACTGGAAACGGGTTGAGTGAGCGGCGACGGCTGCTGGTTATTCCGCCGCGAGAGCGTGGGCGGGGGACGGCGAGCGGAATCGGGCCAAGAGCGCGACTTCTTTTGCTTTCGCCCGGGTCAAATTGGCCTGTTTGACGTGGCCGAAGCCTCGGACTTCGAGGGGCAATGCGGCGAGCTCGACTGCCGTTGAATGGTTGGTGGGGGACAAACGGACGATGATTTCCTCAAGCACAGCCTCGTATTCGCCGATGAGGCGGCGTTCGATTCGCCGTTCTTCGCTGCGGCCAAAGATGTCGAGCGGCGTGCCGCGCAGTCGTCGGAGCTTTGCCAGAATGCGGAAAACGGAGATCATCCAGGGTCCGTAGATGCGTTTGCGCAGATGCCCGCTCTCAGGATCGCGGTCGGCAAGCAGCGGCGGGGCCAGATGGAAGTGCAGCTCGTAGGGGCCTTCGAAGCGATCGGAGAGCCGCTTAAGGAAATCCGTTTCCGTGTATAGGCGGGCGACCTCATATTCGTCTTTGTACGCCATCAGTTTGAACAGGGCGCGTGCAACCGCGTCTGTCAAAGCCGTCTCGCCCGTGCGATTAGCTTCCGCTTGGCGGATCCGCTTGAGAATGGAGGCATAGCGGGCCGCATAGGCGGCATTCTGGTACTTGGTCAGGAACGCCACGCGGCGATCGATCACTTGTTCGAGGGTCTCGGACAGACAGTGAGTTTCCGGCACCGCGCCCCGCGGTGTCCCGCGCGCGTCGACAAGGGCCGGATCGACGGCAGCGCGCCGTCCCCAACGGAAGGCGCGTTGGTTGAATTCGACGGCAACTGCGTTTAATTCGATCGCCCGCTCGAGAGCCTCGGCGGACAAGGGGACCGCTCCGCGCTGGTAGGCAAAGCCGAGCATGAAAAGATTGCTCGCGATGGAATCTCCGAACAGGCCGGCCGCAACGCAGGTGGCGTCGATAAACTCGGCATTGTCGGCTCCGGTCGCCTCGGCAATGCTGCGCTGCAGCTCTCGGCTGGGGAATGTGAGATCGGGGTTTCGTGTGAAATCGCCGGTGATCGTCTCGTGGCTGTTGACGATCGCTCGGCTGTGGCCGGGCCGTAGCTTTGATATCGCATCGGCGCTTGCCGCGACCACGAGATCGCATCCCAGGAGCAGGTGGGCGCCGCCTGCGGCAATGCGCACTGCATGGATCTCCTCCGGCCTGTGGGCGAGCCGCACATGACTGTAGACGGCGCCCCCCTTTTGGGCGAGGCCGGTCATGTCGAGGATCGTGCAGCCTTTTCCTTCGAGATGGGCCGCCATCCCGAGGAGCGCACCAATCGTGACCACGCCGGTTCCACCGACGCCGGTAACGAGAATTCCGTAGGGTTCGTCGAGATCCGGATGAGGCGGCTCGGGCAGCGGCGCCAACTCCTCTTCGCGGAGATCGGCCGTTTTGCCTAGCTTCAGGGCGCCGCCGTGCACGGTGACGAAGCTCGGACAGAAACCTTTGACGCAGGAATAATCTTTGTTGCAGCTCGACTGATCGATTTCGCGTTTGCGGCCGAACTCGGTCTCGACCGGAACCACCGACAGGCAGTTCGACGTCATTGAGCAATCCCCGCAACCCTCGCAGACCAGATCGTTGATAAAGACCCGTTTGGCCGGGTCAGGAAAGCGGCCGCGCTTGCGACGTCGGCGCTTTTCGGCGGCGCAGGTCTGATCGTAGACAATGGCAGTTACGCCCTCGATTTCCCGCAGCTCGCGTTGAACCGCGTCGAGATCGTCACGATCGCGCACCGCGGTGCCCGGTGCAAAATCGACGCCCGGCGCGTACTTGTCGGGCTCGTCGGTCACGACGACGATCCGGCGCACTCCCTCCGCTGCAAGCTGGCGCGTCAGCACCGGCACGGTCAAACCGCCGTCGAGCGGCTGCCCGCCGGTCATCGCCACGGCGTCGTTGAACAGCAGTTTGTAGGTGATGTTGACCTTGGCGGCGACAGCCGCGCGCACCGCCAGCACACCTGAATGGGCGTAAGTGCCGTCCCCGAGATTCGCGAATATATGCTGCGTCTCCGTGAACGGCGCCTGACCGATCCAGGGCGCCCCTTCCCCGCCCATCTGGGTAAAAGTCGCCGTCGACCGATCCATGAATTGAGACAGGTAATGGCAGCCTATGCCCGCCAGCGCGCGGCTGCCCTCTGGGACTTTGGTGGAGGTATTATGGGGGCAGCCCGAGCAGAAATAGGGGGTGCGGCTGAACGGCACGATGGTGCCGCCCAGCTGCCGTTCCTTCGCTTCGAGAAAGGCGAGCCGTTCGGCAATCCGTGCCGAAGTGTGAAAGCGGGCAATGCGCTGGGCTATGACGCGCGCGATCTGAGCCGGTGTTAGCTCGCCGGTCGACGGCAATATCCAGTTGCGGTTTTCGTCGAACTTGCCGATGACGCGGGGGCGAACGTTTTCACGCCAATTGTAGAGTTGCTCCTTGAACTGATTCTCGATGACGGCGCGTTTTTCCTCGACGACGAGGATTTCCTCGAGCCCCTCGGCAAAATGCCGGATGCCTTCGCGCTCGAGCGGCCAAGACATCGCAACCTTGTAGAGGCGGAACCCGATCTCCGCGGCATGCGCGTCGTCAATCCCGAGATCGTCGAGCGCCTGGCGCACGTCGAGGTAGGATTTGCCCGTAGTGACGATTCCGAAGCGCGGCCGGGGACTGTCGATAACGACGCGGTCGAGCCGATTGGCTCGCGCGAAAGCCAATGCCGCGTAAAGCTTGTATTTATGTAGCCGGAATTCCTGATCGAGAGGCTGATCGGGCCAGCGAATATTCAGTCCCCCGGGCGGCATCTCGAAATCGTCGGGGAGCAGGATTTCGGTGCGCTCCGGGCCGATCTCGACCGAGGCCGAACTGTCGACAGTCTCGGCGATCGTCTTAAAGGCTACCCAACACCCCGAGTAGCGCGACATTGCCCATCCATAGAGGCCGAGGTCGAGGATTTCCTGCACTCCCGACGGGTTTAGTACCGGGATGCAGGCATCCATAAAGGCGTATTCGGACTGATGCGGCAGAGTCGACGATTTGCAGGTGTGGTCGTCGCCGGCAAGGAGAAGCACCCCACCATGCCGCGCCGAACCGGCGGCATTGCCGTGCTTTAAGGCGTCGCCACTGCGGTCGACCCCGGGACCCTTGCCGTACCACAGGGCGAAGACGCCGTCATATTTGGCCCCCGGGAACAACCCGATCTGCTGGCTGCCCCAAATCGCCGTCGCGCCGAGCTCTTCGTTGATTGCCGGCTGAAAGCGTATGTGGTTGCGCTCGAGAAACCGCCGGGCGCCCCACAGGCCCTGGTCGAACCCACCCAAAGGCGAACCACGATAGCCGGAGATGAAACAGGCCGTGTTGAGACCGGCCGCGGCGTCTCGCTGGCGCTGCATCATCGGCAAACGCACCAGCGCCTGGGTGCCGGTCAGATAGACCCGTCCCCTCTCCAGCGTGTACTTGTCATCGAGGGTGACCGCCACCAGCGCCATCACTATCTCCGAGCCTCGCGCTTGTGAATCCTAGAGACTTAATGCTTCCCCGGAACTTGCTCAATGAGCGGTGCGCCCGGTTGGGGAGGAAGGAAACAAATGGCCGCCGTTGCCCTATCGCACGTTCCGAGAATGATCACGAACCAAGCATCCGCGAAATCACTAGTCCGCGGCGGTGCCGAGGTCGGCACCCCATTTTCGCGCCGTGGGCAGCTTAATGATGCTCGTTGCGGCGGTAGCCCCCTCGGGAGTAATTGAGCGACAACGAAACCAACTGACCGAGATCGGTTGCCGGCATGACTGTATCCGCCGCCCTTCGCCATTCCCCGCTAGATGGATCGCTGCTCGCCTCATTACACGAGCTCCTCGGTGCTCGGCTTTCCACCTCGGCGGCGGTCTGCGCGCACCACGGGAAAGACGAATCCTACCATGTGCCGCATGCTCCCGATGCCGTCGCATTTGCCCACAGCACCGATGAGGTGTCGGCAATAGTCAAGCTCTGCGCCGAATATAAGACGCCGGTCATTGCATTCGGCGCAGGGACGTCCCTCGAGGGGCACGTAGCCGCACTGGCCGGCGGCGTAAGCATCGACATGTCTGAGATGAACCATATCTTGCGCGTCAATGCGCAAGATCTCGACGCCACTGTCGAAGCAGGTGTCACGCGCAAGCAGCTGAACGAGCATTTACGCGATACCGGGCTTTTTTTTCCGATTGACCCCGGCGCCGATGCCTCGCTTGGCGGAATGGCCGCGACGCGTGCCTCGGGAACCAATGCGGTCCGATATGGAACGATGCGCGAGAATGTCCTGGCAATGACTGTGGTGCTCGCCGATGGCAGGGTCATTCGGACCGCGCGGCGGGCTCGCAAGTCGGCAGCCGGTTATGATTTGACTCGCCTGTTCGTTGGATCGGAGGGCACGCTCGGGATTATCACCGAGCTCACGGTTCGGCTCTACGGAATCCCCGAAGCTATTTCGGCCGCGGTTTGTGCGTTTCCGGATATTGAAAGGGCGGTCAATACGGTGATTTTGACGATTTAGAGCGGCATACCCGTTGCGCGGATCGAACTGCTCGATGAAATTCAAATGGCCGCAATCAACCAATATTCGAAGCTCGATCATCAGGTGGCTCCCACACTTTTCTTCGAATTCCACGGCACGCCGAGCGGAGTGACGGAACAGGCGGAGACGGTAAAGACGATAGCCGGCGACTATGGCGGCGATGATTTCCGCTGGGCGACAACACCCGAGCAACGTTCCAAGCTGTGGCAGGCGCGGCATGACGCTTATTACGCGGCATTGGCGCTTCGCCCCGGGTCCAAGGGCCTTGCGACCGATGTGTGTGTGCCGATCTCGCGGCTTGCGGAGTGCATTGGCGAGACCAAGCGAGATCTCGCGCAATCGCCAATTCCCTATGCCTTGGTGGGGCACGTCGGGGATGGCAATTTTCACCTCGTCTTTATGCTCGACCCGAATCGCCCGGAGGAGTTGGCCGAAGCCAACCGGCTCAACGAGCGCATGGTCAATCGCGCCCTAGCGATGGAGGGGACCAGCACGGGTGAACATGGCGTCGGCTATGGCAAGATGGACTTCCTAATCGCCGAGCATGGCGAAGCGGTCAGCGTCATGCGTACGATAAAAATGGCGCTCGATCCCGACGGCATTCTGAACCCCGGCAAGATCATTCGAATCTGATCAGACCGCCAGGACGCTGAATGTGGATACAGGTCGCTGCAAGAAGAGCTCCGGAACCAAGAATTCCTCTTTCCCGTTAGCCACATAAGCGATAATGTAAAGGTTCTGAATCAAGGGCTCGGGTTTCGGTGCCCCCCGCGAGATCTGAACGCGCGCCGCTCAGCTGCGATCGTCACTCTGGCCGTCGATTTACTAGCTCGTGATGATCAACGGTGTCGATTTGACACCGCTCCGTAGATTCGCGAGATACTAACCAACAACAGACAACAAGAGCTGTAGCAAAAAGGTCCGCGATATGGAGAGATCAAGTAAAAGAGGGAAAATCCCCCAGCAGGACTGGCCCTCGATCATCAAGAGATATGAAGCCGGTGAAACTTTGGCGAGCATCGCTCGGACCTATGACTGCTCGCCACCAGCCATCAGCTATATCTTGAGCCGAAGCCGCGCGCGCGACGCGACTGTGGACGGTACGGAGCAGAGCGGGATCGAATCCGCAGGAACCGCGACTGGTAAAAGGGCAGCCGAACGATATGCCGGCCAGAGAATTTATAAATGGAGCGCCGGAAATCGGGGAAGCGGCTGCGCTCCCTCCCACGGCGCAGGCCTCCGATACGATGGATGGCACGATTCCCGACCCGGTATCCGCCGGACCGGGTTCCGCGTCGAATGGGACGGCGGGAGTGTCGGAAATAGGAGCGGAAATCGCCGTGACGGAAACTCCGGGCCGTCCAGCCAGCCGAAATCGAGCCGGCTCATGCCGCTCTCTCAGGGACCGGGAATACCCCAGGGGCGCCCGGGACAGCCGGTCCGCAGCCCCAACCTGCGGAGCCTCGCCGCACGCTTCACCTCTCGCTGTCGCACAACAATGCTCAACCAATGGAAACCCCGCAGCATGACGGGCGCGTCGCCGATATGGCCGACGCTTCGGCGGTTCGGCCCGGGGGGGGCCAACAACAAGGGTTGACCCAGCACCCCGCCCGGCATCACCCTGCTCCCGATGCGGCCGCCAATAACGGCGGAGCTGCCCGGTCAACGGCCGAGTCGCGCAAAAAGAGATGGCGGCATCTTCATCGATCGAGCGTTGCGCGAACGGGTCGATGGCGACATCTCGGCATTCTTCACTGCATTCGATGCCGCGTTAGCGGAGGATACCGTAGAGAGCCGGGCTGACCTCCGAGAGGCGACGGATCGCTTGTTGCGCGCAGGTGCCCGCACACGTATCGAACTGGAGCGTCTCGAGGCTCGCATGCCGTTATCGGCACGGGACACGAAGTGGGTACTCGGCTCCTAGTTGGCGTCCGCGCTGAACCGTCGACCGCTCGGTCGGACTTTAGATGATCGTCCGGCCCCTCCTCCTGGATGAATCCGTTCAGAGGAGGGGCTCTCAGCGCGAATGCGTAACGGTTTAACCCTGATTTGCGCTCAGGTTTACGCCGACATATTGCGTCATTCCGTGACGATTGAGCAGTAGGAGAGCGCTCTTTTTTGGCGAGGCGGCAGCTTCCTTCAATTTCGCTGCTGCCTCCTGCGGGGTTTTGACCGGCTGCTGGTCAATCGCAACCACGACGTCCCCCTCGCTCAATCCGACATCGGCGGCGGCGCTGCCGGGGTCCACCCGGGTGATCACCACCCCTTGCACGTCTTTTCCAGTGCGCAGCTCCCGTCGGAGCTGGCTGCTTAGCGGTGCGAGATGCATCCCCAGCGCGTCGGCGCGAGCTGACTCGTCCTGCTCCCGCCCATCTGTCGCCGAGGCCACCTGCTCGTTGTTGGGGAGTTCACCCAGGTTCGCCTGAAGCTCTAACGTCTGGCCGTTGCGCCAGACCTTCATCTTCACACCAGTGTCGGGTGCGGTCTCGGCCACCAGCCGCGGCAGATCGCGAAGGCGGCTCATTTCGTTGCCGTTGAACGTCAAGATCACGTCGCCCTGCTTGAGGCCGGCCTTTGCTCCGGGGCTGTCCGGAGTAACGACAGCAACGAGCGCTCCGTGCTCGCCCTGCAATCCCAGGCTCGAGGCAATCGCCGGCGTCACTTCCTGGATTTGCACGCCGAGCCATCCGCGGCTCACCTTGCCATGCTCCTCCAGTTGCGCAACCACGGTTTTGGCCATGCTGGACGGCACGGCGAAACCGATCCCGACGCTGCCGCCATTGGGCGAATAGATCGCGGTATTGATGCCGATTACCTGGCCGTCCAGATTGAACGTCGGCCCGCCGGAATTCCCGCGGTTTATCGGCGCATCGATCTGCAAGAAATCGTCGAACGGGCCGGAATGGATGTCCCGTCCCCGCGCCGAAATGATCCCGGTGGTTACCGTGCCGCCGAGCCCAAAGGGATTGCCGACCGCCATGACCCAGTCGCCGACCTGAGCGGTGCTGCTGTCGCCGAACGTCACATAGGGCAGCGGTTTGTCGGCTTTGATCTTTAGGAGCGCGATATCGGTCTTGGGATCGCGGCCAATGATTTTCGCCGGGTATTTGCTGTCATCTTGCAAAGTGACTTCGACCTTGCTGGCGTCGCCGACCACGTGACTGTTGGTCACGACATAGCCGGACGGATCGATGATGAACCCGGAACCGAGCGCGATCCGGTGGGCCTGGCCACCCGGCATTTGCGGAAAGACGTGCCGCTCGCCGTTTGGGTTCTGTTGATCGAAAAAGCGGCGGAGAAGCTCGTCGAATGGCGAGTTGGGAAAGCTGGGGGATGTTCCCTGTTCAGGCTCTTCCGCCATTGTATCGGAACCCCCGCTCTGGGTAACCGAGATGTTCACCACTGCCGGCGATACTTTTTTGACCAGCGGCGCGAAGCTCTGATGCTGCATCAGCGCCATCGGAGAGGTCATCGTCTCGGCCGCGGTGTTTCCGACTGGGGGCGGGTTGATCGTACCCGCCGGGTTTTCGGCCCATACGAAGGGCGAGAGCGCGAGTGTTGCGCCCAGTCCGAAACCGAGCGCCGCGGCGCGGCTCTTGCGCAGCCAGGGCCGGCGCCCATTCTCTTCTCTGTCTTCGACCAATTGGTTCTCCTGTCATGCGGGGATGCCCGGTGGGCCGCGAACTGCGACCAGCGAGAGCAGATCGGCCGACAATTGGGTGTGCCAGGTGACAGGCCGCTTTCAGGTAGATTAATTCGCTGTAACCTCGGTATAATATCGGATCCCCACAACGCGTTACGGCCCGGCTGTAGCCAGAAACGGGTAGTGCGAAATTTCCGCTTGCGCAAAAGTGGGTGGAATAATCAGAACATAAAACGTATCACGACTAAAATTCCGCCCCGATTCCACCCAGCTCCGGAGAGATAAAATCTTCGCATAAGCTTGCTGTCCGGGGACGAGCGCAACGGCTCGGAACTGAAAGAGGTCGCGACCGTAGCTCTCGACCGAGACCTGGTAAAGCCCGGCAGGAACATCGCGGTAGAACGCGTAGCCTTGATCGGAAACACCGACGATCACGCCGTTCATGTAAATGTATGGTCGCCCCCTTGCTCTCCGTGGGGTCGTAAACCCGATAAAACCAGACACGCGCACTTCCCGGCGGAATCCGGGGCAAATCGACCGCGGAGACCGGCGGTAGCCGAGAGCAACTCGTCAAGAGGAGCAACACAACCCCAGTGAAGGCTCTGAACCACATGGATGCGGCAGCGGCGCGTTTTCTGGACACGAAGCCTCTACCCTCCCTCCAGCCCTGAGGATAGATTGGCTTCCGACCCGCGATTGGCTCTGCCGACACTCATTATTCTCGGCGGCAGGAGGAAAAATGGCCCGGTACCGCGATATTACGCCTGCGGAGATGACACACGCCCAGCGTCGGGTTCACGATTTGATTGTATCTGGGCGGCGTGGCCGGTTCGGCGGGCCGTTCCAATTATTGATCCGCGCTCCCGAAATTTGTGAGCACGCGGCAAAGCTGGGTGAGCATTTGCGCTGGGGAACCTCGCTGCCGGACCGACTTTCCGAGCTTGCGATTATTACCACCGCTCAGTTCTGGCGCGCGCAGTATGAGTGGTACGCGCACGCGCCTCTCGCCGAGAAGGCCGGTGTCCCTGCTGCGGCGATCGAGGCCGTCCGCCTTGGCGAGACGCCGAGCTTTGATCAGAAAGACGAAGCGCTCGTTTATTACGTGTGCACCGAACTTTTCAAGACGCGGCGCCTCTCGGACGCGACATTCGACGCGGCGATTACGATGCTGGGTGAAACCGGCCTTACCGAGGTGATCGCGATCATCGGCTACTACACCCTTATCGGCAATACGCTGAACGCCTTCCGGGTCGCGGTCCCTGAGGGAACGACCCCGCCTTTTCCCGAATAGCTGTTCAAGGCGAGCAGCACCCGTTATACCGCTTGCGGCAAACCCCGCTCGAGCAGCATCGCGAGGCGGCGGGCGAAAGCGGGCGGATCCGGGAGCTGCTCGCCTTCGACGATCCGCGCCTGGTCCAGAAGCAGCCAAGCAAATTCCGAGAGCTGGTCGGATGCGCCAGGTTCACCGACGCTCGCAGCCAGCCGCTCGATCAGCTTGTGCCGCGGGTTGACCTCGAGAATGCGTCGGGAGGCGCTGTCGAGCTGACGATGCTGTTTCAACAGCCGTTCGAGGTGCATGTCCATATCACCCTCGTCGGCGACGAGGCAGACGGCGCTGTCGGTCAGACGCTCCGAACTGCGCACATCCTTGACTGCGTCGCCGAGGGCCAGTTTGAAAATCGCAATCAGACTACCGAGTTTCGCCGGGGGTTCGGTACCCGTCGCCTCGGGCGCCTCTGATAAGGGGATCTTGTCGAGATCCACGCCGCCGCGGGTCGCCGATTTGAATGGTTTCTCTTTGTATCTACCGATTGACGGCACCCAGAATTCGTCGATCGGGTCAGTGAGCAACAGTACTTCGATCCCGCGCGCCCGAAAACCCTCGATTTGCGGACTTTTTTTGATAACGTCGACACTGTCGCCGTGGATCGTATAGATGGCGTCCTGCCCCGGCTTCATCGCTGCGATGTAATCGTCGAGCGAAACCAGTTCGTCCCGGGTCGTCGAACGGAACCGGGCAAGGCCCAGCAGCTCATCGCGGTGATCACGATCCTCGTACAGGCCTTCCTTGAGCACGGCCCCGAAATTATCCCAGAATTTGGCGTATTCGTCGGCCGCCTCGCCGGCCTTTTTCGCGAGCTCGCTCAAAATTCTTCTGGTCAATTGCTGGCGAATTCGCGCGACCATCGGATTGGATTGCAGCATCTCCCGGCTGATGTTGAGCGGCAAGTCCTCGCTGTCGACGATGCCGCGCAGGAACCGCAGGTAAGCCGGCAAAAGGTCCGCCGCCTCGTCGGTAATGAACACCCGCCTGACATAAAGCTTGACCCGGCTTTTACGCTCCGGATCGAATAAATCGAACGGTTTGGTCGAGGGTACGAACAGAAGGCTCGTGTATTCGAGAACGCCTTCCGCCTTATTGTGCAAAGTCAGCCACGGGTCGTCAAAGCTGTGGCCGACGTGATGATAAAATTCCTTGTACTGTTCGGCGGTGATTTCCGACCGAGGACGGGTCCACAGGGCGGAAGCGGTATTGATAGTCTCCTTCTTGCCGCCCTCGTCGAGGATGATCGGCAATCCGATATGGTCCGAATAGGTCTTGACGATCCGCCGCAGCCTTGCCGGGTCGAGATATTCATCCTCGCCCTCGCGCAAATGAACGATAATCTTGGCGCCGCGTGCAATTTCGGGGAGCGGCTCGACCGTGAACTCGCCCCTGCCGTCCGACACCCAACGCCAACCTTGGCTTTCGCCCGCCTTTCGGCTCAGGACCTCGACTTTTTCGGCGACCATGAAGGCGGAATAGAAGCCCACCCCGAATTGTCCGATCAGGCTCATGTCCTTGCGCGCGTCGCCCGATAGCTGGTTCACAAAAGCGGCGGTGCCGGAGCGGGCGATCGTTCCGAGGTTGTCGATCAGCTCCTCCCGGTTCATGCCGATGCCGTTATCGACGATCGTAAGGGTGCGGGCCGGTTTATCGGGGGTGAGCGTGACGCGGTATTCGGTATCGCCTTCGGCCAGGGCCGGCTCGGTCAGCGCGGCGTAACGCAGCCGGTCGCAAGCATCGGAAGCGTTAGAGATCAGCTCGCGTAAGAAAATCTCTTTCTCGCTATAGAGCGAGTGCGCGACGATTTCGAGCAGGCGGCTAACTTCCGCCTGGAAGCTTCTTGTTTCCTGGGTCATCGCTGCCGTCGAAGGTTGCCGGGAACGCGCCGAGGATATGTGGCGAAATTCTTTGCTCTACAAGAGCGTCAGCAAGGATCGAGGAGGCCGGCTATCGCACACCGCGCCGCCAACGCTCGACAGTGTGCTCTACAACCGAGCCGTCTACCTCCTTCGACCATCCACTCGCGAAGGATGCGGTGGCGCTCTTCGGCCGGCACTCGTCAGGCGGAGGTGTAAAACATACCCGCATCGGCATCGACACTCCCTCACCGACCGCGATCGCCTCCCCGTTGCGCAAGGCCGACAAGAAGTTCATCAGACCATGCGATGCCTCGGGAAGAGCGCGGCGGACGATCTCCTGATCCTCCTGTGCGGTCATCCGAAAGGCGAAGATGGTATTGCATTCCGAGAGCAGACCGGGGGCCAGATCAGACGGCCGCTGAGTGACTACGCATAAGGACACCCCGTATTTCCGGCCCTCCTTTGCGATCCGGAACAGCGCGCGTTTCGCCGCTTCGAAACCCAGCTGCTTATCACGCGAGGCATAACGGTGGGCCTCTTCGCAAACGATCGTCAGCGGAACCGGCGTTTCGTTCCAGATTGCGAAGTCAAAGGTGAGCCGACAGAGCACGGAGACGACCACATTGACCACCTCCGATGGGATCCCGGAAAGATCGAGGATAGTAACCGGTTGGCCGGCTACCGGAATTCGAAAGAGCTGGCCAAGAATTTCAGTAAGTTCGTCACGCAACGTCAATCGACTGCCAAACACAAATCCATACCGAGCATCATTCTGGAGGGCGAGGATCCTTGCCTTGACGGTTTGATAGGAGGGAATGCCGTCGGGCCGGTTGAGACTGCCCATCGCTATGTCTAATGCACGAAGCACGTCCGACATACGATAGGGAGCCGGGGTGTCCACTGTCCCGAATTTGTCCATGCCGGCCTTGGTGGAATAAGAATGCTTGGCAGCCAGTATTGCCTCTCCAAGTACTTTAGTTTGTTCGGCGTTGCGATCTGGGCCGATTACGATTTCGGTTAGTTCTTCAAAATTGAATAACCAATACGGTAGATGCAAACCATCTCCTGGGCTGAGTACTATTGCACGATCACCAAAGGCTCGAGCGTATTCATCATGGGGGTCCAGCAATACGACATGAGCGTTCGGGCTTTGATCGATGACCGCCCTGAGGATGGTTGCAAGCCCACAGGATTTTCCCGATCCAGTGGTGCCGACAATGCCGAAATGCTTGCCGAACAGCTCGTCGACCAGGATATAGGCCGGTACCGCGCCATTCTGGTGAATTGTGCCGACCGGGGTCACGACCACCTTGGGGCGGGCATAAACCTGGGCGACATCCTGTGCCGAGGCGAGATAGACCGGCTCGTCCAGCGCCGGATAGGCGGAGAGTCCGCGCTGAAAGTCGGCGACAGCGTCGGTATCTCGAATCTCGCCGACAAGCTCGAGCTCGACGAGCCTCAGATCCTTATGGGAAGCCTCCAAGCTCGGCAGCGGTACCCTGAGGCCCGTCACCATGCCGTAAGCGATCGAGACGCGCGTCCGCATCTTGACCAGGGTACCCATCTCGAGCGGCAGATCGGAAGCTGCGGTATGCGACCTTTCGAGTAATGCGACCGCTTGACAGGCCGACACCGCAATAACGCGCCCTAAATGCAGGGCATCACATAGCGCGGGAGTGTAGCCGTCCATGCTTGCAAACCCGCTAAGGTTGGTATCTGGGATGGCCTTGTCCTCATTCAGCTGGTGAGAGAGCCGTCGGTATTTGCGCGGCGGCGGACGCTGCAGCACTTCGCACTCGGTCGCCGGGCAGCCGAAGTCTCGCGGTCGTCCCCGCACCGGGTTGGCTGGTTAGAACCAGCTCGCCGCCGTGTAGTTCGATCAAGGCCTTGGCGATCGGCAATCCGAGACCGGTACCCTCGTGTTCGCGGGTCAGGTGATCTGCAACTTGCTCGAAGGGTTGGAAAATTCTTTCGATCTGCTCGGGGGCGATGCCGATCCCCGTATCTCTTATCGAGAGCACCAGATCTCCACTCTTGTTGAGCACAGAATCGACCTGAATACGACCTCGCGGTTCGGTGAACTTAACGGAATTGGATAACAGATTTAGCGCTACTTGCTTAAATTTAGTCGAATCGACATAAACCATAGTCGCCGGCTTTTGGATATTGCAATTAATCTCAATAGATTTCCGTTGGGCAATCGGCCTTATCGTGTTGATCGCGGACTTGAGTAGCCCGCCAAGCGCAACAAATTCCTCCTGAAGCAGGACATGACCCGCTTCAATTCGCGCGAGATCGAGAATACCGTTGATGATATCGAGTAGAATTGTGCCGGCATCATGAATATATCCGGCATATTCCGGATAGTTCTCCCGCATCCGGATTTGATCAAGCTTGATAACTTCCGAAAAGCCGATAATCGCGTTGAGTGGGGTGCGCAGCTCATGGGCCATATTAGCAAGGAAGTTGCTTTTCGCATGGTCGGCTGCCTTCGCCTTCAACATCGCCTCATGTGCAACAGAGGCGGCCTTTTCGGCCTGCTGTTTCGCCTCCAGGAGGGTTAGGCTGGAGTAGCGGTGTTCCGCCAAGCTCCCCAGCTGGGAACAGTAGCTCTCTAGCAGCATCCCATCGTTTCCCTGGAGAGCTCTCACTCCCCCGCAAAATTCTGTCGTGGCATGCCGAGTTGAGCAGAGTCTCCCTAACCGCCGGTTAATCAGAGGCCGCGGAAGATTAGGCGAACCCTCATGCGCAGCATCGCACCGCTCATTTTGGTCGGTTTGCCCTTGCCCTGGCGGCGGTTCCACCCGATACCTATAACGCATGGCCATGTTCCGACCCGCTCCGCGGCTCGTCGCGGTCCTTGGGCCGACCAATACCGGCAAGACCCATCTCGCCATCGAGCGAATGCTCGGCCATCGCAGCGGCATGATCGGGTTCCCGCTGCGGCTGCTGGCCCGCGAGAATTACGACCGGGTCGTCAAGCTGAGGGGCGTCCGTTCGGTTGCGCTGATCACCGGTGAAGAGAAGATACTACCGACGAACCCGTCGTATTTTGTCTGCACCGTCGAATCGATGCCGCTCGATCGGCAGGTCGATTTTCTGGCGGTGGACGAAATCCAGCTGTGCGCCGATCCCGAGCGCGGCCATGTCTTTACCGCGCGGCTCTTGCACGCCCGCGGGATGCAAGAAACGATGTTCCTCGGTGCCGCCACGATAAAGCCGCTGATGCGGCGGCTGGTTCCCGAGGTCGAGTATGTGAGCCGGCCGCGCTTCTCGACACTGTCCTATACGGGCCACAAAAAGGTGACGCGGCTGCCGCCGCGCAGCGCGGTCGTCGCCTTCGCCATTGCGGACGTGTTCTCTCTTGCCGAGCTGATCCGCCGGCAGCGGGGCGGCACTGCGGTAGTTCTCGGGGCGCTGAGCCCGCGAGCGCGCAACGCGCAGGTCGGGATGTTCCAAGCCGGCGAGGTCGACTATCTCGTCGCGACTGATGCGATCGGCATGGGTCTCAACATGGATCTCGACCATGTCGCCTTCGCCCGGATCGGCAAATTCGACGGGCGCGGCCCGCGGCGGCTGACCGCGGCCGAGATCGCTCAGATTGCCGGCCGTGCCGGGCGGCACATGAATGACGGCACCTTCGGCACTACCGCCGAGCAGGGTACGCTCGACGCGGAAATCGTCGAAGCAATCGAAACGCATAGCTTTGAGCCATTGACTCGTCTGAACTGGCGCAACAACCGCCTGAGCTTCGGATCGATCGCCGCGTTGTTGAAGAGCTTGGACGAGCGGCCGTCGTTGCCCGGTCTCGTCCAGGCCCGCGAAGCGGACGACCACCGCGCGTTGCAAGCCCTCGCGCGAAACCCGAACATCGGCGGACTGGCCACCCATCCCGGTGCGGTTCGGCTGCTTTGGGAAGTGTGCCAGATCCCCGACTTTCGCAAGGTCATGAGCGAGAGCCATACTCGGCTGCTCGCCCATTGCTTCCTCCACCTCGCCGGACCAGAGGAGCGGCTTCCGATCGCATGGGTTGCCGGGCAGATGGCGAGCCTCGACCGGGTCGATGGCGATATCGACACTTTGATGGCCCGCATCGCGCACATCCGCACCTGGACCTACATCACCCATCGCGGCGACTGGGTCGAGGATTCGGCGGAGTGGCAGGAGCGCGCCCGCAGTATCGAGGATCGGCTTTCGGACGCGCTGCACGAAAGCATCACACAACGCTTTGTCGACCGGCGATCGGCGTTCCTTGTCCGCCAGCTGGCATCCGAAGGCGAGCTGATCGCCGCCGTATCCAAGGGGGGTGAGGTTCTCGTCGAGGGCGCTTATGTCGGCCGCATCGACGGTTTGCGCTTTGTTCCCGATTCGGTCGATGGTGTCGAGATGCGAATGTTGATCGCCGCCGCCAGCCGCGTCCTCCGCGGCGAGATCGCCGCCCGCACGCGGCTTTTAGCCGCGGATGCCGAAGAAGCCTTCACGATCGGTGCCGACGGGGAGCTGCGTTGGTGCGGCGCAGTGGTCGGCCGAATGGTGGCCGGAGAAAAGCTGGTGGCGCCGAGGGCGGAGCCGCTTGCCGGCGACTTCCTAGAGGCGGAGGCGCGCGAGAAGGTGCGCCGACGCCTTCAGGAATTTCTGCGCAACGACATCGAGCGCCGGCTGGCGCCGCTTTTTACCGCACAAGCATTGCCGCTGGGTGGTGTTGGGCGAGGGCTTGTCTATCAGCTCGTCGACGCGCTCGGATGTCTGCCCATGACCAACGTTGCGGGCCAAGTCGCCACCCTCGAACCGGCGGACCGCAAAGCTTTGAGCCGGCTCGGTGTCCGCTTCGGTACCGAAACCGTCTATATCGAACCGCTTTTGCACGCCGATGCGATACGATTCCAGGCGCTTCTCTGGGCGATCCATTACGGGCGGACGGTGCCCCCGACAGTGTCCGCGCGCGGTTTTGCCAAGCCGATCGAGATCGATCCTTCGCTGCCGACGTCATTCTATGCCGCGATCGGACTTCGTGTCCTTGCCGGTTTGGCGATACGTCCTGATCGGCTGGAGCGGCTTGCTGCCGCGGTGCGTCGTTTGGCGCGTGGCGGCCCCTTTGTCCCCGCGCCCGAGCTCGCGGCGATCGCCGGGGTAGAGCCCATGGCGTTGCGCGGGCTCCTCGCAGCGCTGGGATACCGGGCCGTGATTACCGGAGGCCAGGAGACCTTCATGCCGAGTGCGCGACGTCGACGCGCAACCGACAAAGGCCACCGCCGGCGAGCGCCGGCAGAAGAAGGACATCCGTTTGCCAAGTTGCGGGAGCTGAAGCTCGCTTGAACGGTCGACGGCTCGACCAATGGCTCTGGTTCGCACGTTTCGTTAAGAGCCGCTCTCGTGGGGCGCGCCTTTGTGCTGCTGGTGCGGTCGCGGTAAACGGGATGACGGTCACAAAGGTCAACCACATTCTGCGGACCGGCGAGAGCGTCACGGTATGGCAGGGGGCCTTCTGCCGCACCGTTCGAGTGCTGGCGCTCGGCGAGCGGCGCGGCCCGGCGGCAGAAGCCCGCCTCTTATATGAGGAGACCGCGCCTCCAAGTCATCAGTCCGAGCTGATACCGGCGTGGACGCCGCTACTGTCGGACGAGGACGGCGGTTCGAGCCTATAGCGCGACAATCTTCCCGGAAGCCATGCTCCTATTGGGTGAGACGGAGAGCGATCAACGATTTCGCGATATTGTTGAACACCGTCTGGAGGTTGGTCGGGGTCGCAGCCTCGAAGAACCCGCCATTCGCGGCGCAGTTCTGCAAATCCGTGTTGCTGGCACCGTCACTTCCGAGGCCGATCGTGTAGATCACGATACCGTCGGCGGCCATGTTGGTGCATACAGTGCTCAAGCGGGTGCCGAGGTTTGTCACCGCGGTGGCCGTGCTGCTGGAGGTGCCGATTTTGCCGTCGGCGATCTGCCCGAGCCCGGTCATGTTGGCGGTCGACGGCCATTCTTCTGTGCCGTCGGTCATCAGCACGACGACTTTCTTCCACGCCGTGTTAGTGGCGTCGGCATAGCTCAGCGGGTGGCCGTTATTGGCGGTGAACGGCCCGTTCGGCGACAGCGAACGCCAGCCCCAGATCATGCCGATATGAACTTGGGTGCCGCCGGAGTCACGCGGCCACATGCTGGCGACCTTATTGAGCACCGCGGTCTTGCCGGTCGAGCTGGTCACGTCGGTTAGTGGCAGCAACGAAACCGGGCAGCCCTGGTTGGGCCCGTCCTGAGCGATCCAGTCCGAGACCACATTGCCCTGGGTCTCGGTCGTGGTGTCCTGTCGCGACACGATCCCACTCGCCCAGCTGTTCGCCGAGTCCTTCATCCAGTAGTACGGATACCAGCTCGTCCCGCTCGCCGGCTCGGACGTATCCGGGTTGCCCGAGACGCTGAGCACACCCGTGCCGGAAGCATTCTCGCCCGAGCTGGTCGGCTCGATCACGCACCCGCCCCAGTTTGTCGTGGTCGAGGAGCCCGCCGGACTTGCCGAATTGTAGGCCGAATCATAGGTGAGCGGCGTGAACGCAACCAACGTGGTGTTGCAGCAGGTGCCCGTCGCACTGGAGAAATTGCTCGGCGTCGTGGCGTTTTGCGAGATCGTCAGCGTGCCTGTGCCGGCCGCGTATTGCGCTGCCGTGCTGGGCGCGGCCGTTATCGTTGTGTTCGCCGGGATGCCGTTGCCGATGATGATCTGCCCGGCACTTGGAGGCGTCGTGAAGGAAGCGTTGGAGATTGTGCTGCTTCCGGTCGTCGTGGTCGCCCCGAGATTGGTCAGCGTTACGATCTCGGCGGTGTTCGTCGACGTTGCGTTGGCATTCATCGTGAGCGACGTCGGCGGGGACCCGGTGATGCTGGTGACATAGGCATTGGCAGGAACACCGGTTCCGGAAATTGCCATGCCGACGACGATGCTCTGGAGGCTCGCGTTGGTTCCTTTGAGGTTGGTGATCGTCGCGTTGCCGTTCGTCGTGTTGCCGGCCAGGCTGAAGGTTATCGACTGATTTGTCTTATTCGCGGTCGGGAAAGCGGATAGGGTGACCGTCGCGGCCGTGAACGAAGCGACTGTGGTGGCCGGCGAGGTTTGAATGCCGCTCGCGCTGGTAACGACCATCCCGTTCGCTAGGCTAGTGTTGCAGAGACTGTTGCCTAAGTTAACTATCTTGCTGACGGTCGTCCAGGTTCCACCATTGGTCAACGTACACGCCGTCGGGTCAGTGTAGGGAGTGCTAGTGTTGCCGCTGCTGGGTCCAACCGCTAGCGAGTTACCGGTGAAGGTCAGGGTCGCACTTGCGGAAATCGTGATTTGCGAAGAACTACTGACACTACTGACCGTGGCACCGCTTGGAATGCCATGGCCGTATATCAGCATTCCAGCCTGAATGGCGGAAATACTCGGCAAAATGCCTGAAATCGTGGTGCTGCCGCTGGTCGTATTCCCGGTGATCGGGGTTACCGGCATCATGTTGCCGCGCAGATCGGTAAAATTGCCGCTCGTCGCAGTGATGTTGGTGCAGCTGGTCGCACCGCTGCAAAAGCTATCGCCGACATTGACCGTCGTCACATAGGGCACGATGCTCAAGTAGAGCTGTTGAGACGAGGTTATGGCGCTGGTCAGCGTGTTAACAAATGTTGTCGAGGCATTGATCAGGGTGCAGATGCGACTCTGATTGCTGGAATTAGTGCAGGAGGTGTCGCTCGCTACGACGCTTCCGCCGCAAGTGCCATCGGAATAATTGGGCGCCCCGTCATTGGGACCGCACAGCATCGAGCCGGTGTTGTCGAGCACCACCGCAACTTCTAAGCCGGCGGTCTTCTTGGTCTGGGCACTTACCGTCACGTCAATGCTGTTGACCCCGACTAGCTGCATGAAAGTCATCGGCACGGTAGCCTGTGCCTGAAAGGTCACCGTGGAGGCGGTGAGGTCGGCGTTCGCGGGAACCGGCGTGACTGTAACGTTGGTGCCAAGCGCAGTCGCAGGATAATTAGCAGTGAAATAGTTTTGCAGGGCAGTCGTCAGCTGACTCTGGGTCTGGTTAGTCTCCGATCCAACCGCCAGCGCCGCAGCATCGAGCGCAGTCCCCAATTTGATTTTTACCATATAGGCTCGTCCGACGTCTATTGCCATGCCGGCGGCGACGACGGCGGGAATAGCACAGAGGGCGAAGATGATTGCAATGGCCCCTTCGCGTCTCTCGGCGAGTTGACGCAAGGCGGTGATGACGGCAGTAATCATAAGATGTCTCGTTTCCTCTTGATCATCCCGCTGGCCCTTACGGGCATACGCCGCCGGTGTTCAGGTAAGTCGGCACACAGTTCATGTAACGGGGACGGTTGAAGGCCGATTTAGTCAATGTGTAAGACGAGCTCAGCACATAGGTGAACGGCGAGCTGTAGCTGTATGTCAGTGTCACGATGATTACGCTGTCCGTTGAGCCGATTGCCTGATTGCCGAGATTTGCAAGACTAGTATTGTTCGGTACGTTCGCCGTTGTAATGGGAGTTGCACTGTTGACCTCGGTGTGCCAGTCGATAACCGCGCTGCCGGTGTTGTAGGTCACGCTCGCAAAAGCGATCTTCAGCAGAGCTCCGCTCGTCGGAAGAGGGGTTAGAACCTGCTTGGCAGCATTTGTGATGTTCGTGAAATCCGTGCTCTGAAGAACCGTATTCACTGTGGTCTGGGCAACCAGATCTGCTGCTGTCTCTGCCGAAGCCTCGAGTTTCATATAGGCGAGCACGAGGTTGGTGGTCTCGAAGCTACCGAGAAACAGCAAGAGCATGATCGGAAGAATCAGTGCGAACTCTACTGCTGCAAGGCCCGACACGTCATGTCGGAGATGGTTGCTCCACATCATTTGACGTGGTCGATCATGAGAATGGTTCGTTTTGAAAGATGACAGTGGTAGTTAACGTCACACTACTACTGCCGGCGTTGGTGCCGTTGGCCGTGCCCAGGCCGGCCCAGCAGCTACCGCCGCTCAGGCAGGCCCCCACCCAGGGAATTATGAAGGGGCGGGGATAGCTGGCTTGGACGCCGACGATGTTGCCGCCAGTGCCAGCCGAGAATGAGCAAACCGTTCCGCTCCCGGTCTGGCTGGCGGTCTGGGTGCATGGCGTGAAGCTGACGGAGCCGAAACTGGAGAAAACCTGCACCTCGAAGATGATGTTGTTAGCACAGTCCGATGCGCTAATAACAGAGCTCACCTCTGAGCAGAGGAGGTTCTGAAACACGGTGATCGGGCTGCTCTGCGACTGGACTTGGCCCGTGCGGATTAGCCGGGCCGCATCACGCGCCGCGCCATCCAGGAGCGACTGAGTGGTGAGAGTCAGGCCGAGCTCAAAAATCGCCGCCAAAAGCAATAGAAAGGGAGGTCCGACAAACGCGAATTCGATGGCTGTGATACCCTCTTGATTGCGTAGGAACGGTAGAACGAATTTCATGGAAATACCCTCGCGTTTACCAGAAACTGCGCATAGGGTTGGGGACGTATCTATTGTCCAAGCTAAAGCGATGCTCTGCGAGTGACAAAGTCAAACATTTGACGTATCGTAAGAAGCAATGATTACCGATAAGTAAAACACCGGTAGCGTGGCGAAATTAGGCCGGCTTCCTCGACCAGACCCATGGCAATCAGCCGGTCATATACGACACCCAAGTGACATCGTGCCGCTTCACGATTCGAACCGGTGATTCTGCTGGCGCTCCGTTCCTGAGGGTACAAACTTGCCGTAGGTGCTTGGCATTCTCCTCCGTGAAAGCCGGCGCAGCGGTAAAATTGCCACATTCGCATTTTACACTGTGGTCCGTTGCGCTCACCTACGGCGTGCGCGTACCGGAGGGAATAGACGTGCCTGTAAATCTCTTACAAAAACAGGTGGAGCGGAATTCACTTGGGCATTTGGAATAGCCGATAAGCGGGCCGCGTTGTCGTGGGTTGCCGGGCCCCTGCGGTATCGAGCTGGTTCGCCGAGGAAGCGCTAGGCGTGGGATCCATTAACGTCCGAGCGAGGAAGGGTGGGTCGGAGCACTGATCTGCGCCTGGATGCCTATGCCGGCGCCCGGGCGATGATTACCGGCGGATTGGGCCTGATCGGCTCCGCGATCGCTCGACGTCTCGTCTCATTCGGGGCCGAGGTATTGCTCGTCGACAGCATGATCCCGGATTATGGCGGTAATCTCGCCAATATCGCCGACATACATGATCGGGTGACGGTCAATATCGCCGATATCCGTGGCGGGTTTGCCCTGCCGCATCTGCTCTCCGGCCAGGATTTCTTGTTCAACCTGGCGGCGCAGACCAGTCATCTCGATTCGATGTCATCGCCGGAAGACGACCTCGCGATCAACTGCACAGCGCAGCTGCAGCTCTTGGAAGCATGCCGGGCAGTCAATCCCAGGATCGCGATCGTGCATGCCGGGACACGGCAGATCTATGGCCGGCCCGAATATCTCCCGGTCGACGAACGCCATCCCCTGCGCCCAGTCGACGTGAACGGGGTCAACAAGATGGCGGGCGAGGCCTATCATCTATTGTATCGCGATGTCTACGGCATCAAGTCTCGCTCCCTGCGGCTGACCAATGTCTACGGACCCGGAATGCGCATCAAGGATGCCCGCCAGACCTTCCTCGGTATTTGGCTGCGCCGGGTAATCGAACGCGAGCCGTTCGAGGTATGGGGCGGCGAGCAACGCCGCGACCTGCTCTATGTCGATGACGCTGCCGACGCATTCCTCGCCGCCGCGCTCACGACAGAGGCCGAGGGATTGGCGCTCAATGTGGGTGGCGGCGACCCGGTCAGCCTGGCCGCTCTGGCGGAAGCGATGATCGAAGCGAATGGCGGCGGGAGATACGAGATCCGGGAATTTCCGCCTGAGCGCAAGCGCATCGATGTGGGAGATTTTCTGATCGACGACCAACGTTTCCGGGTTTTGTCCGGCTGGCACCCCCGCGTCGGTATCGCCCAGGGTCTGCACCGTTCCCTCGAATACTACCGCAGCCATCTGGCGAGCTACATCTGAGAGCCTATGGCGATCAACCGACCGACCCTCGCTATCCCACAGACCGACCCCCGCGCCGGATACCTCGCTCAACGAACCGCTATCGACGCCGCCATCGCCCGCGTTCTCGGCGGCGGCGTCTATATCCTCGGCAGAGAGGTGGAGGTTTTCGAGGCCGCATTTGCGGATTCCATGGGAGTTGCACACGCGATCGGCGTCGCCAGCGGGACGGATGCGATAGAGATCGCATTGCGCGCATGCGGGATCGGCTCGGGGGATCTCGTCTTCACCGTGTCCCACACCGCGGTTGCGACTGTTGCGGCGATCGAGCGGGCCGGCGCGACGCCGGTGCTGGTCGACGTGGAGCCGCAGACCTACACGATGGCTCCACGCGAGCTCCTGCGTGTCCTGCAGTCGCCGCCGGCCGGCCGGCCGGCGGCGGTCCTGCCGGTGCACATTTATGGCCAGCCGGCGGAATTGTCTGCCCTCACCGAGATCGCCCGGAAATCAGGCATGCGGCTGATAGAGGATTGCGCGCAGAGCCATGGCGCTCTCTATCGCGGCAAGGCGGCGGGGTCGTTTGGCGACATCGCTTGCTTCAGCTTTTATCCGACAAAGAACCTCGGCGCGCTCGGCGACGGCGGCATGGTCGTGACGAATGATCCCGTGCTCGGGGTGGCGCTACGCGAAATTCGGGAGTACGGCTGGCGCGAGCGTTATGTCAGTGCGCGCGGCGGCATCAATTCGCGTCTCGACCCGATCCAGGCCGCCATCCTCGGCGTGAAGCTCAGGTCGTTGCAGCCTGACAATGCTCGCCGGCAAGCCGTCGCGCACCGTTATGATACGGGTCTCACCGGGCTCCCGCTGGCGCTTCCGGCGCGCCGGCCACAAACGACACACGTTTTCCATCAGTACGTGATCCGGCTGGCCGAGCGCAATGGGTTGCGGGAGACTTTGCAGGCTGCCGGGATCGGCAGCGGAATTCATTATCCCGTCCCGGTGCACCAACAGCCAGCCTATAGCGGCCGTCTCGCCTGCGGTCCATGGGGTCTGGGTGTTACCGAGCGCGCCGCAACCCAAATTCTGAGCCTGCCAATTTATCCGCAAATTTCAGACGAGGCGGTAGATCGGGTTATCGCCGAGATTTCGCAGTTTTTTCGCCTGAGGCCAACTTCAGTGCTGATGGATCAGCAACACGCCACTGCCGATCAATGCGATCCCCGCCAGCTGCGGCCAGCCTAGCGGCTCGTTCCACAATATATGCGCGAGCACCGCGACCACGGCGTAGCTCGCCGCAACTGAAGGGAAGGCGATCGACACAGGGATTTTCTTGAGAGCCAGAATGTAGCAAAGCGCAGCCATGATATAGATCGCAAGGCCAATTATCGTCAGCGGATTGAGAAATTGAGCGGTGATCGTCGCCGATTTTTCGGCAGCCGATTTCAGTGCGATTTGTCCGCCAATCCCAAACAATATCGCCGCCACGAGACTTGTGTAATAGACCGACATCATCTTCCTGCGGTCTCGCGTAGCCAAACCGGCGGACGCGCCTCGGCGGCGCGCGAGAATTGGCTGCGCCGCACCTCCCTGATCACAGATTGAGGCTTTCCGTTCGCCGTGAGGTAGAGCCGGCCGAGATATTCGCCCACGATGCCGAGTATCACCAGCTGTACGCCGGAAAGCAGCAGCACCGCCGCCATCAGTGAAGCCCAGCCGGCCGGCGGGGATGAAGTCAGCGCCTCGGCGATGACCATCGCGCCGGCCAAAGCCCCCATTCCGCTCAGGGCGAACCCGGTTATTGTGCTGACCCGCAGCGGCATCACCGAAAAGTTGACGAACATGCTCGCCCACAGCCGCATGAGTTGGCGCAAGTTATAATTGCTGCGCCCTACGGCGCGCGGTAGATGCCGCACCATCAGCCGATCGATATCGTGGGTCACCTGGAGGATCAGCCCATCGACATAGGGGAAGGGCCCCTCATAGCGGGTGATCTCGCGAACGACAAAAGCGCTCATACAACGGAAGCTGGAGAGATAGAGACCTCTCGGTTTTTCGAGCACGAAATCGGCCACCCGGTTGGCAAAGCGGCTCCCCAGGTTCCGCCAGATTGGGTGCTGCTTATCCTCGTAGAAGGTATAGACGACCTCCTTTCCGCTGCCTTGAGCAAAGGCGAGCAGTCGCTCGATCTCCTCCGGAGGGTTCTGCAGGTCGTCGTCCATGGTAATTACATGCGCCCCGCTCGCATGGCGCAGCCCCGCCATAACGGCGTTGTGCTCTCCAAAGTTTCTTGCGAGTTTGATCAATGTGATAGGCACACTGGCGCGGTCGACGAGGGCGCAGCACACATCGAGGCTGTCGTCGGGACTGCCGTCATTGACGAGGATGATCTCGTGTCCGCCCTCGATCCGCAGCTCTTCCAGTGCGTGAGCCAGCTCGGCGATGCTGGCGGCACCGTTGTAGACCGGGATCACGATCGAGAGCGCCAGACCGGACGTGGCGGGTTTCGGAATCACTTGCTCTTTTTCAGTCACGATCGCCGCCTCCCTTTACAGCGAGGGCGAGAATTGACCCGCCAAAGGGCAATCTGACCCCACGGCGCAGTAATGCGGCTTCGAGTGTCGTGGCGGCTCGGCAAAGCATTTCCACCGAACCAGGGTACAATTTGACGTCGCTGACCACGCCACGATCGTGGGGAACAAGCTTGCGTGCGATGACCATCAGCGGGAGCAGCAGGGCGTTCCAATAGGAGATGTACACCAGGCGAAACCCGACCACTTTCAGCAAACGGCGAAGGCCCGCCGCGGTATAGCGCCGAACATTGCTCACCGCCGAGTTGTGCCGCGACAGCATCCAGCTATAGGCAGGTAAATTGAGGATAAGCCAGCCGTTCTGACACAGACAGCGATGAAATTGCCGCAGGGCACGATGTTCGTCGACCCCTTCGTGGCATAAGACATCCGCGCTGAAGATGGCAGCAAGCGCATTATTGGCGAACGGCAGGTCGTTGATCGAGCCTGCGCACACCGGCCGTGCGCTCTTGACAGCCGCACGCGTACAGGCCCGAAGGTCGAGATCCAGTCCAATTACGACACTCCCGCAGTATTTAGCCGCCAACCGCGAAAGAAACCCCCCGGTCCCGCAACCAGCGTCCAGAATGGGGAGATGGAGTCTATCGATCGCTGATCGTTGCGCCGCCGCGAGCAGGTTCGCATGCATCGCGGCGAACCACCACATCCGATCTTCGATCCGGTCGAGCTTGTCGTACTCGAAAGGTTTCACTCGAGCTCTATTCTACGCCGAGGGGGCAAATGCAACGGCGATCCGGGGATCGGCCTCGAAGGGAATGCCGCCGAAGCGTGCTTCGCGGGCCGTCGCTCCGCAACAAGGTCGCGCCGATCAAGCACCAGAGACAGGAGCGCACCCATCCTCTCGACCCGATAAATCGGCGGGCCGGGCAATGATCGTTCGCAGTTGTCTTTGGTGAAGGCGATAAAAAAATCAGCCCGGGCGCGGTCGCGAACGAACCGAAAATTCGGAGGGAAATAATAGTCAGCTGAGATCGGCGGCCCACAAACAGCGACGGTAAATTCGCGCTCTTCGAAATCCGCACCATACTCGGCGCGCAAATAATCTTCGAGCCCCTGCACCGCCTCGGCATAGGAATTGGCCCAATAGTCGAGCTTGAACTTGTGCTGGGCGCCCGCGACCCCGCCGACGAAGGCATTGTAATAAACGTATTGATCTGGGTGCAGCATGGCCATGATCGAAAAATGCGCGCAGCCATAAAGAGCGAGCACGACCCAGATCGGCCGTCGGTACGGGAACCGCGACAACCAATCGAGACCCCTATCTGCGGCAACTGCCGCCGCAACGGCGATCAGTGGCAGCACAAAGATGAAATGGCGCATTCCGTCGAACAATACGGCCTTTATGGCTATGGCGTACGCGACTGGGAAGACGATCCCGATGCCGAGGACGAAGCTTGCGAGCGCTTGTTCTCGGCTCAAGCGGAAATTACCGCGCCAAAGCGCGACCCCGGCTGCAACCGGAACAGAAAATAACAGGACGAGAACGAGCTCCGGCAGCGCGAGGGCGATATAAGTCGGGAGATAAGTCCATGGTAGGTCGCTCGCCGGCACAAACTGGCCGTCGAACAGCGTGTAGAACGGAAAAGTTTGATGCGAGAAAAAAGCAAGCGCACGCAACGGATTCTCTATCGGGTCGGTCTGCGCCCACGGCCAGAATAACAACATGACCGGATAGGCAACGCCTACGACCGGGAGCAGAACTCGCCAGAAACTGACCCAAGCGGTGCGGGCCAACACACCGAACTGTTTGGCGAAAACGGCGCGCCAGGTTCCGTCCAGGGCCAGGAGGAGGATCAAATAGCACAGCAGTAACAGGCCGCCGATCCTCACACCCATTGTCATACCGATCGCTGCACCGAGTTTGGCCAACGTCCCTAAACGAGGCCGGGGCAGTGTCGGTACGATCCGGATCAAGTAATAAGTGCTCCATACGATGCCGACTGCAAACGGTATGTCCTTTGGATTATTGAACATCTGTCCGTAATAATTCGGCGTCGAAATCAGCAGCACAGATGAAATAAATCCGCCGCGGGGGCCAGCCACCGCGCGGCCCAGCTTCCAGCAGCCAATCAATCCGAGCGTTCCCACCAGCCCGTTCAGCAGATGCCGGGTCTCGTAGACGCCGATCGGGGAGACGCGGTTCAGCGCCGCCGCCACCGTGTCGAACACGGCGCCGTAGTTATAGAGGTCCCGCCAGTGCAGCGCCGTCTTGTCGCCGAAAAGAGACAAGTAATAATCGAGGACGAAATTCCCGTACCAATTGTGGGCATCTTCGTCCCAGGTGACGCCGTAGTCGCGGAACGTGCACAGTACAAGAGCGATGCCAACCAAAACGATAAAAAGCGATAGCTGGTCCCACCATGATTTCGCATTGAACCGCTGAAACCACACCGCTTTGTCGGCGAGACCCGCCGCGGTTACGGGCTTGGCAGCGAGCCTAGCTGTCGAAACGCCCATATTCTGGTTCCTGGTGTGATGTCGCTGTCGAGGTTGATCCGAAACGGAATTAATAAATGCCTTGTCAGACCCGCTCTTGGCGTAAGGAGAAGCAACTCTGCCGGGCTCGCCACACCTGGCTACGCCTTTCCATTGCACGGAGCACCTGAACATCAGCTACCCCAGCTGTCAAGGCAAGGCGTGGTCGGCTCACAACCCGCAATCCGCCAATAGCGGGCCAAGAACGCGATCCGACGCGAAATATTCCCTGGCCAGTTCGCGCGCCGCCCGACTGTTGCTGGAGTAATCCGCGGCAACTGCGTCGACGGCGGCAAGTGCCTCCTCATGATTGGAATACTCAAACCAGCCGACGCCGGCCGGGCAAAATTTGCTGAAACCCGTGCGCATGGTTATCACCGGCCGGCCAGCTGCGAGATAGCAGACGCTGCGATCACTGAACCATCCGCTGTTGGGCCGAACATAAATGTCCTTCGCCACGGTGACCTCGCCGCGCGAAAGGGCGATGAAGTTGCGGTAGGACCGCATGTCGGCCGAAATCGGACGCGGATCGACGAGGCCCCAACCGCCAGCGGCGACCGCTGCGCGTACCCCATCATCCGGCGGCAGCATGGCGATGCGAAAACAGCTGTCCGGCCGGTGCGTAGGCAAGTCGAGAAATCGGAGAAAATTGACGTGCTTCGACCAAACATAGCTCGCGCCCCCGTACTCGATATTCTTGCCTTTGTTCTCCCAGGTCGCGATGGTCGTGAAGCAGCACGGCGCATCGTGCGGTTGGGGCCACAAATCGACGTCCACGGGAGGCCGGGTCGGGCGCCACGAGACACCGCACAACGGCACCGGGCAGTCCGCGGCCCCGAGATTCTCGCCGTAGGTGAAGAGATGAGTATGGGCATCCAAATAGGCGCGCGACTCTCGGTCGGCAGCCGCATATTTGAGTTGCTCGTACACGGGATCCGTATCGATCATGATGCGGACCGGGCAGGCGAGATGCTCATCGCGCAATCGCGTCGCGCCGCAAAGATTGATGAGAGCATCTGCTCGCCGATAGAGGGCGCGCACCTGGCCCCGCGACAAGCCGTAATGCCTATCGTGAATCGCGTCCCAATAGGACCAGCGCTCACCGAACCCGTGTTCTTCCATCGCCTCCTTTAGACACCGAACATTGTAGTCACACGCCATGACGATGCTGTTTGCACGCGGGTCGAAGGGGTTGGCGCCGCCATCCTCGACGTACCAGCATCGGTATCCGAGCCGTTCGAGGCCGACCATGTAATGCATCGCCTGCCAAGCGATGCCGGCCAGCGGCATTTGACCGGCAAAATGAAGAACGATGATGTCGCCGCGTTTCGTCACGATCGCATCCGCAAGCGGTTCTGGGTACTCCGCCAAGAACGGTCGACTCGGCAGGTGATTTCCGTCTGCGCCATTGAACCTTTGAAAGTATGTGGGGAAAACCCCAAATCGCATGGGGTTGCCCCGGCGCGACCCAAATGTTAGGCAGGACGATGATCGACAGCATCCGGGCGTGGATCAGCGGCAGTTGGCCGGATCACCGCGGGGAAACGGGCAGGCGGCAGGAGGCGTTGCAGCTCGCTCTGGCGGCTCTGCTCGTTGAAGCGGCGAACAGCGACGACCGATTTGACGAGGCGGATCGCGGTGTCATCGCGCGGTTGCTGCAAAGCCGTTTCAACCTGTCCCGGTCGGATGCGGATGAGCTGCTCGCGGCCGGACAGACAGCCGCTTCCGAATCCGCCGAGCTGTTCCATTTCACCCGGATCATCAACGAGCGGCTCTTGTTCGAGGAGCGGGTGGAGATCATTGAGATGCTTTGGGAAGTTGCCTACGCGGACGGGGTGCTCGACCAGTACGAGGACAGTCTGGTGCGCCGCGTCGGGGGACTGATCTATGTGCCGGACCGCGAGCGCGGCGAAGCCCGCTTGCGTGTGCTGAAGCGGCTCGGCCTCGACCAGGCGGTCTGATCCGTTCCCGCGGAACGTGCCGGAATTTCAGGAGAAGAATTGAAGACCATGACCTATGTTGTCACCGAAGCCTGCATCCGTTGCAAATATATGGATTGCGTGGAGGTTTGCCCCGTCGACTGCTTCTACGAGGGGGAGAACATGTTGGTGATCCACCCTGACGAGTGCATCGATTGTGGGGTATGCGAGCCGGAATGCCCGGTCGAAGCGATCATTCCCGATAGTGAACCGCCGGCCGAGCGATGGCTAGAGCTCAACCGCCAGTACGCAGCGAGCTGGCCGAATATTACGCGGAAGAAGCCCTTCCCGGAGGATGCCGACGATTTCAAGGAGGTCACCGACAAGTACGACAAATACTTCAGCCCCAATCCCGGCGGACGCTGAAGCCGGCTAGGGTTGCTAAGACCAGGTGGGCGGCCGCGGATTTGCGGAGGGGATATGCGCCCATCGGCTGGCATGAGGTCCCTTTTCATGGTATTGTCATCGTGGTGCTGTTGCCTGTTGACCGTGCGTGCCGCGCTCCTCATCGAGTTGCGGGTGTGACCGTCGCCCAGTCTAGCGACCAACTGAAGCGTCCCGGCAGCGCCAAGTGGGTCGATTGTGAGAGACGGATATGAATTCTGAGAAAGCCCCCTTTGCCACCGGTGATCTCGTCGTGTATCCGACCCACGGGGTCGGCAAAATAGTCGCGATTGAGACGCAGGAGATATCCGGCTACACGCTCAGCGTGTTTGTGGTGCATTTCGACAAGGACCGGATGACATTGCGCGTGCCCCTCGGCAAAGCCAAGGTGTCCGGCCTGCGACGGCTGTCCAGCCAAAAGGAAATGGACGCCGCGCTTGCGAAATTGCGCGGGCGATCTCGTGCCAAGCGGACTATGTGGAGCCGGCGTGCCCAGGAATACCAGGCAAAGATCGCTTCCGGAGACCCTGGTTCCATAGCCGAAGTGGTTCGCGATCTCTACCGCAACACGGGCCAGCCGGAACAATCCTACAGCGAACGGCAGATCTATCAGGCGGCTCTCGACCGGCTGGTGCGCGAGTTTGCCGCGGTCGAGCGCATCGACGAGACCACCGCAACCCAGCGGGTCGAACAACTGCTGACGGCTTAAGCGCTCGAGGGTGATGAGGTCCGCGCCGGAGCGGGGCGCAGGAGAATCGAGGCCGGACGGAAGGTTTGCCCGGTTGCGGGCCGCCCGTCGGGTCTGGGCGATCGCCGTCATTCACGGCGAGGCGCGGCACCTCATCCACTTGCACGACACGATCAGCGAACGGTTCCAGCCGGGTGACCGGGTCGTTTATCTCGGCAATTATGTCGGGCGTGACGGCGCGGTCTTCGCTACCATCGGCGAGCTTCTCGACTTTCGCCGCCGCGTTCTTGGACGCCCGGGCGGAGCCGCCTGCGACGTCGTCTTTCTGCGCGGAGCGCAAGAAGAGATGTGGCAAAAGTTGCTGCAGCTGCAGTTTGCGCCCAATCCGGGCGGGCTCCTGCATTGGATGGTCCAAGCGGGCATGGAGTCGACAATTCGGGCCTATGGCGGCGACCTGCGGCAAGGGTTCGCCGCGTGCCGTGACGGTGCCCGCGCAATCACCCGGTGGACGAGCGCTTTGCGCAGCGCGATGAATGCGACGCCCGGTCACACCGCGCTGTTCGCGTCCCTCCGCCATGCCGCCTTGACCGAGGATCGCGCCCTTCTCTTCGTCCACGCTGCGGTCGAGCGGTCGCGGCCACTCGTCGCGCAAGGGGACGCCTTTTGGTGGGGCCGTGAGGACATTCTCGAACTTAGGGAGCCCTTCGCAGGTTTCAGGCGTATCGTCAGGGGCTTCGACCGGGATCGGCGCGGCGTCGTCGAACGCGAGTTTGCCGTGTCTGTCGACGGCGGCGCCGGCCAGGGCGGCAGGTTGCTTGCTGTCTGTTTTAGCCTCGACGGTACCCTCGTCGACGTCGCCGAGGCGTGATGAGCCGTGAGGTTCGGTCGGCTTACCAGCCCGGCCGCCCGTCCGAAGCGGTCAGAGCATTACCGTGCCGCCGTCGATCGCGATCGTCTGGCCGGTCACAAAGCGGCTGGCATCCGAGACCAGCCAAATCACCGCGCCGACGAGGTCGGGCGGGGCCAGGTTGCGCTGAATTGATTGGCCGGCCTTGATCACCTCGAGCGCGCGGCCTGCCTTGTCGCCAAAGAACTCCCGCGTGCCGTCGGTCAGCACCGCGCTCGGTGCCAGGGCATTGACGCGGATGCCGTCGCGCCCGAGTTCGCGGGCGAGCCCGCGGGTCAGGCCGATCACAGCCCCTTGGGACGTCGTGTAATGCAGAGCGTACGGCATGCCGTAAGTCGCGGCGAGCGAGGCCAGGTTGATGATGCTGCCGCCTCCGGCTTGCCGCATCGCCGGCACCACAGCCTTGCAGCAATTCCAAATGCCTTTGACATTTACCGCCATGGCCGCGTCCCAATCCGCTTCGGTAATCGCATCGAAGCGCCCGCCGCGCAGCGCGCCGTAGAGTGCTGCATTGTTGATCAGCGCGTCAACGCGCCCGAACGCCCGGGTCGCGACATTGGTCATATCGAGGCGGCTTCGGCGCGTCTCACGTCGAGCACGACGCCGATCGCCGTCCCGTTCTCCGCCTTTATGAGGTCCAGTGTCGCCGAGCAAGCGTTTATGTCTGCAGCAACGACCAACGCTCCTGCCACTGACAGGCTTCGTGCAAATTCCTGACCGATGCCGCGCGCAGCGCCCGTGATCACGACGACCTTGTCGCGAATGGCTAATTCCGTGGTGTTGTCGGCCATCCCCTCATCTTCCCGAAATATGGTTGGGTGCTCTCTCGCCGGGTCGTGAAACCACGACCGGCCTCAAACGAAAGGGCACCCCGCGCAGAGGATACCGGCATCCAGGCGGGCGCGCGAGACCGCGGCGCGGTCTGGCCCGACCCGCTCATGGCGGCGAGCGAGGGGGTGCTTGGCACGAGAGTGGGCTTTTTAGGCGTGTTTGCGACATAATTCCGGCCCGAAAGGTAGATCGATAGCAAGTCCATTATGTCCGAAAAGGGATGACGATGAACCGGCGCCGCCAGATCCAATTCAGCCCCGACGAGCAAGCCGCCTTCCTGCGCGAGCACCGCAAGGCCGCGCTGGCGACGATCGGCAAGGACGGGTTTCCCCATGTCGTGGCAATGAATTTTCTGGCGAAGGACGGCGCCTTCTATATGACTTCCTATGGAAAAGCCCAGAAGGTACGGAACATCCGGCGCAACCCCAAGGTCGCGCTGATGGCCGAAACTGGAGACAATTATGCGGAACTCCGCGGCGTTATGATCCGCGGCGAATGTGAGATCATCGAGGGAGCGGAAGCCGTTCGCGCGGTCTTCGCCGCTATGGCCGAAGCACGCGGCGCCGCGCCGGGTGAACGGTCGCGCGGATCGGCCGACAGCGCGCCAAAGCGGGTCGTCCTGAAAATAGTCCCGGAAAAGATTACCAGCTGGGATCACCGAAAACTCGCCGGCGTTTATTAGTCCACGCCAGTCATTGCGAGCGCCAGCGAAGCAATCTCGGGCCGCTGTGCGCTCGATGGGGTGAGATTGGCTCGTCGCGGAAGGCGCTGCTCGGAATGACAGCGCGCCCGATACTCTAGTCGATAGACCGAGTCAGGATCCCTTGGCCGGCTCGATCAGGTCGGCGAGCTTGGTCTTCAGCAGGTTCGCCTTGTATGCCGGGATCGCATACGTCCAATGCGAGACCTTGTCCTCGATTTTTTTCGCGTTGGCCTCGGCTGGGCCGGAGCCCGCGGCCGAGATCGCGATCCAATCGGCCTTGTCGCGCTCCATCAGGCGCAGATCGACCGTCAGCCCGTCGAAGGTCGTGAATGATGCGGTGACCACGTCCTTGTCGGGGACCGGCAATTCGCCGGCCGGCTTGACATCGTCGAGGTCGAGGGTTTCGAGCGCCGTCGCAGGTCCGCTGGTCGCGGTCTCGCCCTTGAACTTGGCGTCGGCCGGCGCGTCCTCGACTGCGAATTTTGCCCCCGGCGCCGAGCGGCTGATGACGAGCTTGCTTCCGTCCGCCTGGGTCAGAGTAACCTTGGCGATCTTCTTCTCGGAGATGTCGATAATCTGCCGGTCGAGCCAGCTCGCGGCGTCGCCTGACGGATCCAACGTGCCGCGCGCCAGCCAACTCTGCGCTTCCCCCGGTTTGCGCAGATAAACCCCGTCATTGCCGGCGCCCAGCCGATCGTAGCGCCGCTTGCCGACGATCGCCTGGGCTAGATCTCCGCCCGATTTGTCCTTGACCGCCACCACCGTGGATTTCCCGTTGCCGGGGTCCTCGACTTCGAGCCGCGGGTAGAGATCGGGGTTCTGGGTTTTCGGCTCGACCAATGTCAAATCCGCCATCGCTCTCACGATCTGGCTGATCTTGGCGGCGTTTGCGGGGTAGTTTCCTTTCTCGGCGACGAGCCAGTTGTCGCCGTCGCGGATCAAAGTCATCGTCGTCCCGTCGCGCGACACCGTGACGGACGCGACGTCGCCGAGCCTGGCTGCGAGTGCCGGAAAGGCAGACTGACCCGGCGCCGCGCGGCTGACGCCGCGGTCGCCGGAGGCGAGCACAACGATCGCGATCGCGACAAGCGCGGCCGTTGCAGAAGCGAGGAGGATCAGAGAGCGTGCGTGCATTTTGCGATCACGCCTCCGTAATGCGCCGGCTGCGGCGGCGTAGCCGGAGTGCGCCGAGGACAATAGCGACCGCGGCGACGATGATCGGAATCAGCGCAATGTCGAGAAATTCGAGCCCTGTCTTGAGGCGCCCGATGTCGCTGCGCAACGCGGCTTGCACGTCGCGCAATTGCCGCCGGGTTTGCACCATGTCGGCGCGAAATTCCTCGATCGCCTTAGTCTGCTCCGCCGACAGGTTCGCGGGCGCGTTCGCCTGATCCTTTCCGGTGAGGCTGGCGAGCTTGGCCTGAGTGTCCTTGAGCCTGGCTTGCAAAGCGCGCTCCTTATCGCTGTAACGCGCCTGCGCCTCGCTCTGGATCCGCTCGACGACCTCGAACGGGCGCGCCGAGGTGCCGCGGCTACGAAGGCCGACCAGATCGTCGCCGCCGGCCAGCACCTCGATCGCATTGGCGACAAAATCGCCATTGTTGGCGGTCGGGACGAGCACCCGCTGGCCGAAAAACTCCTGCTTCTCCAGCCAGAACCGATCGTCGAGCATGTCGGTATCGGCGACCACGACGACATTGATCGGTTTGGCCGACTGCTTCAGCCACTCGGATGCGGGCACCGCAGGCTCCGGTGACGGCGGCGCCGTCTCGCCTTCCTTGGCCTCGGGCTTGGCTGGCTCCGGCGGCTTCGAGGGGCCGTCGGGAAAGGCGCTATCGGCCATGCCGGTGACGTGGGCGGCCAATATGTAGCGTTTGTCGTCCGGTTTGAACTCGGCGAGCAGGCCCGCGACATCGGGCAAGCCCCTCAGCTTTTCGGCCGGGATCTTCATCGAGTTCGGGGGAGGTCGTGATCAGCGGTTCGATCGTCGTCTTGGCCCCCTCGATCGGCTGGATGATCCCGGAGGAAGCCATCATAACGTGGCTCAGATCGGCCGTGATCATGTCGGTGCGATTGAGGTTGTCGGTTTTGAGGTTGAGCCAAGCGATGTAATCGAGCGGCCGCGTTCCGCCGCGCGAGCCGGGCACGCCGACCCGTTGCGCGTCGCGGCGATCACCGGCGACCGTATTCGCCGGCACCTCGAAGCCCCAGGATTTGAACAGCCGTTCGAGATTGCTGGCTGTCGGCGAGCCGGGCGGATTGAGCTGGCTCGGATGGGAGGCCTGCAATTCGGAGAGCGGATCGACAAAGACGAGCGCCTTGCCACCTTTCAAGACGAATTGATCGATCGCAAACAGTGTCTTGTCGGACAAATTCTGCGGATGCACGAGCATCAGCACATCGACATCGGGGGGCATCGCATCGACATTGGCGGCCAGCGGCTTGACGGTATCGAGCTGCTGCAATTGCTCCATGATGGCCATCGGCTCGGCCGGACGGCCGCGCATCATTGCCATCATGTCGCCTTCGAGCGGCAACGTGCTGATCAACCCGACCACGGTCTTCTTCGGAAAAGCCAGGCTGTGGACGAGCTTGGTCAAATCGTATTCGAGAAAGCGCTCGCGCTCGGGCTGGAAGAACGCAATGACCTGCTGGTCGTCGGTCGAGTTCGTCGCGGCGAGCCCGAAATAAACCTGCTCGCCTCCGACATCGAGCGGCACTCCTTGTAACCCGAACGCGACTGCGCGGTCCTCGGCATCCGAGAACGGGAGCGGGTTGTAGACTTCAAGGCGGATCTTGCCGTGGGCGGCTGCGACATACTGATCGAGCAGTTCGCGCACGCGCTGTGCGTAAACCCCGTAGGACGGGACCTCGTCGGCGAGACGGTTCGAAAAATAGAACCGCAAGGTGATCGGCTCTTCGATCCTGGCGAGCGTCTGCTGGGTGCCGCGGGACAGCGTGTAAAGGTGCTCACCGGTGAGATCGAGCCGCCACGCAAAGAGGCGGGCAGCGATCATGTTGACCGAAATCAGCATCAGCGCGATGCACACGAGCGCTGTGACGGCGACAGCGCGCCGCGAGGCAAAAAAGCCGCGAAGGCGATCGGGGACAACCATTTCAGCCGTTTCCGTCACCCCCGCGAAAGCGGGGGCGCAGTGCGTGCCCCTGGCTTGAACAGGGGGCGATGGGTGAGAACTGGGGTCCTGGATTCCCGCCTTCGCGGGAATGACGAACTGGTGCCATTCTTTCTCACTCGGCCTTTTCGAGGTCGATCAGGATCGCGTTCGCGGCGAGGAAGGCGATCATGATCGACAGGAAATAAACGAGGTCGCGCAGATCGATTACGCCGCGGGTGATCGCGCTGAAATGGCCAAGGAAGCTCGCCTGGGCGATCCCATGGATCATCCATTCCGGCGCCCAGCCCTGGAACACCCCGAGGACGATCGGCGAACCCGCGACGGTAAGCCCAAAAACCAGCGCCGCGGTAACGACGAACGCGATGACCTGGTTCTTGGTCACCGCCGAGATGCAGGCGCCGACCGCCAGAAATGCCCCGGCCATCAGCCAGCTGGCGATGTAGCTGGCGAGGATCACACCGTTGTCCGGGTGGCCGAGAAAGTTGACGGTGATCCAGAATGGGAAGGTCAGGATCAGCGCGATGCCGGCGAAGGACCACGCGGCGAGGAATTTTCCAGTCACCGCCTCGGTCATGCGGATCGGCAATGTCAGGAAGAGCTCGATCGTTCCGCTCCGGCGCTCCTCGGCCCACAGCCGCATCGACAGAGCCGGGATCAGCACGACGTAGAGCCAGGGATGAAAGGTGAAGAAGGGTTGGAGATCGGCTTGGCCCCGTTCGAAGAAGTTGCCGACGAAGAACGTCAATATCCCCGCCATCACGAGAAAGATGACGATGAACACATAAGCGAGCGGCGTCGCAAAATAGGCGGCCAGCTCGCGGCGGAAGATGGTCAGGACGTTGCGCATCGGATTACGCCGCCGCGGCCATTGGCTCGGCGGGCGCCGTGGTGATCTCGCGGAAGACGTCGTCGAGCCGCCCGCGCTCCACCTGCAGGCCGGTAATCGTCCAGCCTCGGTTGCGGGCAAGATCGGCGATTTCGCCAACTACCGGGTGTCCGCCGCGCGGGAACACCATGAGCCAGTCGCTCGGCGCACCGCCGGCCGGCTCGACCGCCGCCACTCCCGGCAACGCCGCAAGCTCGGCCCTGACATTCGCGTCCGCACCGCCGGCTATGCCGAGGCGAACGGCGTTGTGATGGTGCGAGCGCTGGGCGAGCTCTGCCGGGGTTCCGTCGGCGAGGATGCGGCCATGAGCGATGATGATCGCCCGGCTGCACACCGCTTCGACCTCCTCGAGCAGATGCGTCGAGATGATGATCGCCTTGTTCGGCCGCATTGCCGTGATGACGGTTCGCATCTCGTATTTCTGGTTGGGATCGAGCCCGTCGGTCGGCTCGTCGAGGATCAGGACGTCGGGATCGTGAAGCAGCGCCTGGGCGACCCCGACCCGGCGCCTGAAGCCCTTCGACAATGTGTCGATCGGCTGATGCATGACCTCGCCGATCCGGATCATCTCGACGACGCGGCCGATATGCCGCATTGCTTCGTCGCCCGAGAAGCCGCGGATGTGGGCGATAAAGTCGAGAAAGTCGGCCGGCGTCATGTCCGGATAGGCAGGCGCGCCCTCGGGAAGATAACCGATATGCCGTTTCGCGGCGATCGGCTGCGTTGCGATGTCGTAGCCGCAGATTATCGCCGTGCCGGCGGTGGGCGCGAGAAAACCCGTGATCATCTTCATCGTTGTCGACTTGCCGGCGCCGTTCGGCCCGAGAAAGCCGAGGACTTCGCCTTGCGGCACCGTAAAGGAGACATCGTCGACGGCTATCAGCGGGCCGAAGGATTTGACGAGATGTCGGATCTCCAGCATACCAGCGTGTCCTCCGATGACGGCTCGTTTGTAGCTTCCCGCGGCGCGCCCCGATAAAGAAATCAGGCTCCCGTGACAAGAGGTCTCGTGATCCACCAGTGCCGCCGGCGGTCTCTTCGATGATCCGTCAACTGCGGCTTTCTTCAGGTCTGGTGATGCTCGCCTATGTGACGATGCATCTCCTCAATCACGCCGTCGGCCTCGTCTCACTCGAGGCGATGGAAGACGTGCTGTGGTACGTCTTCCGTATCTGGTCGAACCGCCCGGCACAGGTGCTGCTCTACGGCAGCTTCCTCGTGCATTACGGGCTCGCCTTGTGGGCATTGTGGCAGCGGCGGAGCTTGCGGCTCCGCCCGTCCGAGCTCAGTCAGATTGTCCTCGGTTTTGCCATTCCCATCCTGCTCGCCCGCCACGTCGTCGGCACGCAAATCGCGGACAACTTCTTCCATACCGATACCGGCTACTACGCTTACCTGCTGTGGCTCTACTTCGTCCGCGTTCCCGAGTACGGCTACTTGCAGATCCTGGTTTTGGTCGTCGCCTGGGCGCACGCAATGATCGGCCTGCATTTCTGGCTCCGCGTCAAGCCCTGGTACGCTCGGCTGCAATCCGGGGCTCTCGTTATCGCCGTGCTCGTCCCGGTTCTATCCCTGCTCGGCATGATCGAAGCCGGTCGACAGGTGATGGCCCTCGCTGCCGATCCGAATTGGACACAAGAAGCATTCGCCCGCATGACCCTCCCGTCACCGGAGACCCGGCAAGCGCTGGACGCGATCATCGATGGCTTGAGCTGGTTTTTCGGCGGCGTCGTGGCAGTGGTGCTACTCGCCCAAATCGCCCGCCGCCTGTGGCGGCGTCGGCACGGGGTTGTGCGGATCGGCTATCCCGACGGCCGCTTTGTCGAGGTCACTCCCGGCACCAGCGTGCTCGAGGCGAGCCGGATCGCCGGGATCCCGCATGCCTCGGTCTGCGGCGGCCGGGGCCGTTGCTCGACCTGCCGCGTGCGAGTGCGCGGCGAAGTGCACGCCATCGATCCTCCGTCCACTAACGAAGTGCGGGTGCTGCGCCGCATCGGCGCGCGGCCCAACATTCGGCTCGCCTGTATGCTGCGCCCGCGCGGCACCGTCGAGGTGACCCCCTTATTGCCGCCACTGGCGCTGGCCGCCGACGGACGCAGCCGGGTCGATTTCGTCCAGGGCAGCGAGCGTGAGATCGCAATCCTGTTCGCCGACATCCGCGGCTTCACCGCGCTCGCCGAGGGCCGGCTGCCCTACGATGTCGTGTTTGTCCTCAACCGCTATTTCTCGGCCATGGGACGCGCTATCGAAAACGCCGGAGGGCGGGTCGACAAGTTCATCGGCGACGGGGTCATGGCGCTGTTCGGCATCGAGAGCGGTGCCCAGGCCGGCTGCCGCGCGGCGCTCGCCGCCGCGCGGCTGATGTCGGAGCGGCTCGGCGAGCTCAACCGATCCTTGCGGGTCGAGCTCGGCCAGCCGCTGCGCATCGGCATCGGCATCCATAGCGGGCCGGTGATCGTCGGCGAGATGGGGTACGGCAGCGCTGCCGCGATCACCGCTATAGGCGACGCCGTCAACACCGCCAGCCGACTGGAAGCGCTGACCAAGGATTATGACTGCGAGCTCGTCGTCTCCGACGAGACCGTCGCGCGCGCCGGTCTCGACTTTTCCGAATTCCCGCGCCAAGAGATCGAGATCCGCGGCAAGCGGGAGATGCTCGCGGTCACGACCTTCGATCGCGCCGCCGACCTGCCTCATCCCGCCGCCGGGATCCGGCACAGCGAACCGCCCGTCGCGACGCCCACCGCTGTGCCCGCCGATCCCCACTGATGCTCGCAAGCATCCTCAGTCGCATTAGTGACAAGCCCCGAACCTACGACGCGAGCGCCTGCTTGTCCGATCCGCGGCGTGGAGCCGAACGCTCAAACTTAATCGCCGAGCCCCGGTGTGGTTTCCAGCAAAACCGAGTCTTGGGCTATGATCATCCCGCGACACATCAGCGGAGCAAGCGACGATGACGGCTACCACTCCCTTTCTCAAGCGGGCGGAAACGCTCGGTCCTTTGGCTTCGCGTTACGTCGAGGTCGAGAGCCTGCCGTGGAAGCCGACCCCGTGTCCGGGCATCGACATGAAGATCCTGCTGGAGGATTTGGAAAGCGGCCTCCTGACCGCGCTTTTTCGCTGGCGGCCGGGAGCCGAGCTGGCATTGCACGAGCACGTTGAAATCGAGCAGACCTTTGTGCTCGAAGGCAGCCTTGTCGATGACGAGGGCGAGGTGCGCGCCGGCAATTACGTCTGGCGCCCCAAGGGCAATCGTCATATCGCCCGCTCGCCGAATGGCGCGCTGGTCCTGTCGATGTTCCTAAAGCCGAACATCTTCCTCGCCGGCGAGGCGGCTGGCCGGGATCTGCGATAGCGACTTCTTCGTATTATTGTACTTCGTCAGTGCCGGGCTTGACCAGATCAAGCCTGGGCATGGCTACTACCGGCCGTGGCGGAAAAAGGATGATCATGGCACTGAAGATTTATGGCGTCGCGCGTTCGCGCGCCTTTCGCACCTTGTGGATGGCCAAGGAGCTGGGGCTCGATTACGAGCATGTGAAGGTCGATTTCGCCACCGGCGCGACCCGCACACCGGCGCATCTCGCGCTCAATCCCAATGGGCAAGTTCCGGTCATCGACGACAACGGCTTCGTCCTCTGGGAATCGATGGCGATCAACCTCTATCTCGCGAAGAAATACGGCGTCGGCACACTCTATCCGACCCGCCTCGAAGACGAGGCGCGAGCTTGGCAATGGAGCTTCTGGGGGATGACCGAGGTCGAGCGGCCGGTGCTGACGGCACTGTTCAACCGCACCATTCTTCCCGAGGACAAGCGCGATGCCGCGGCGGCGGACGACGCCGAGAAGCAGCTGGCGCAACCGCTACGAGTGCTCGACGGCGCATTCGGCCGCGACGCCAACCTGCTCGGCGACAATTTCACCGTCGCCGACCTCAATGTCGCCAGCATTCTGGCCTGGGCGCGGCCGGCCCAGATCGACATGTCGCCCTTCCCGAGAGTTGCCGATTGGCTCAAAAACTGCGCCGAGCGACCGGCCGCACGTGCCGCCCGGCAGCTGCAGCGGGAGTAGAGGAGGCTATGCTGCGATTTTCGGCCGGTCGATAAAAAAGGATGCGTTCTCGCGCCCCGCGGCGCAGGCGCGCGCGAAGACGATCATATGATGGGCGACGATCCCGACATGGATCAGCTCCTCGATGCGTCCGGCGCGCAGCGCGGGCCAGGCCATTTGCCAGAAGCTGCGGCGGTAGTCGCCGAAGAGCCCGACCCGAACCAGCAGTCTCGTGATGATGCCGAAGGCGCGGCGCAGGTTGCCCAGGTTGAGCCGCGCCCGGGACAACGGCAGGGCGATCCGGTTGATGTAGGTGTGCTGCGCATTCCAGGCGAAGCGGCGATAGATCGCTTCCGGGGTGTAGGCGTGGCGGATCGAACGGCGCCAGTTGCGCAATACCTCATCGTAAGGGCGAGCAAAGATGACGTTCGAACTCGCGGCCGCCGTCTTCGTCGAGCCGTCCAGTGGCCTCCAACCGGTCCCACAACGGCGTTTTCGGTAAGGCTTGCAGCAGGTTGATCGTCAACATCGGGATCTGCGAGCGATCGATGAACTCGATCAGCCGATCGGCGGTCTGCGGCGTGTCGGTGTCGAGACCGAGTATGATCCCGGAGACGACCTCGATGCCGTAGCTGTTGATCGCCGCGACCGCATCCAGCAACGGGATCGCGCGATTCTGCGATTTCTGCATGGCATCGAGCGCCGCCAGTTCTGGCGATTCGATGCCGCAGAAAACCGTGCAGAAATAGGCTTCGCGCATCATCGCCAAAATCTCCGGCGATTTGGCGATATTGAGGGTCGCCTCGCAACACAGCTGCACCGGATAGCCGCGCCGCTTTTGCCAGGCGACGAGATGCGGCAGAAGTTCCCGCGCCGCCTTCTTGTTGCCGATGAAATTGTCGTCGACAAAATAGATCGAGGTCTTGATCCCGGCGGCGAGCAGCGCGTCGAGTTCGGTAAGGATCTGTTGCGGCGTTTTCAGACGGGGCTGACGCCCGTAAAGCGCCGGGATGTCGCAGAATTCGCAGCGATAGGGGCATCCGCTCGAGAACTGGACACTGCCGATAAAATAGCGGCGGCCGTCGATCAGCTCATACGCCGGGATCGGGAACTCGGCGAGCGCCAGACGCTCTCGCGTGGTAAAACGCTGTTGCGCGGCGAGTGGCCTTGCATCCTCGTCGATCGCACGGATCAGCTCGTCCGTTGCATCGCCGAGCTCGCCGAGGTGAAGATAATCGAATTCGGGATACTGCTCCGGCGAGGCGGAGACCGATGGGCCGCCCAGTACCGTTGCCTTGCCTGCCGCCCGCGCGCGCCGACCCACAGCCTTGATCTCGGCCCGTTGGACATGCATCCCGCTGACAAAGACGACATCGGCCCAGGCCACCTCCTCCTCGCTCGTCGGACGGATATTCTCGTCGACGATCCGCACCTCCCACGCCGATGGCAAATAGGCGGCAACGACGAGAATCCCTTGCGGCGGCATAAAGGCGCGCACCCCACCCATCAGCGGATAGGCGTACTGGAACGTGCCGAACGATGGGGCATACCGCGGAAAAACGCAGAGAATACGCCGGTGATGGCGCACTTGAATCTGGCTGTTCATGATCTGGGCGCGCTGATATTTAGGGATGATGGTGCGGGATCGCGTCCCATACCGGCTTGAAGTCGTAAGTCGGGTAGAATTCGGTGCGATAGCCGCCCCAGGCCGTCTGTTCGATGACGCGGTTAGTGTCGCGCAGCTTTTCGGCGGGCACGCGCAGAATTACCACCTGGCCGATGCCCATCATCACATACCAGGCTACGATTTCGACGCCGTCGGGCGGGAACTTGTCATACCATCCTGTTTGTTTCAGGTGCTCGTTTATTTGCTCGACCGTTTTCGTCTGGTCGTGCCGGAGGAAGACCGTCAGTAGGAAGGAGCCCGCGGGCGGCACATCGGCGCTCGCCGCCTGGGCCGCAGCTGGCAGCCCATTGCTTGCCGAGTACAGGGCAGCGAAAAGCGCTGCCGCCGCCATCGAATTTAGCTTTTTGCGTCGCTTCATCCCCCACCCCCGTGTCGAAACCGTTGCGGTTCGCGATGGTAAACTCGAGCCCTCGCGGGGTGAACACGCAAGTAGTTGTTTTGTCCGCCGGGGCGCTGCAATCGGCCTCGAATGGGTGTAGACATTCGCGCTGACCGGCAAGCAACCCTGGCTAGCGCATGAATTATCGAACGCTGCTGCGCGACATGTTCGATGCCGCCGTCGCGGCTGCAGCACCGGCACTGTGCGTTCCGAAACACCTGCCTGAGCCGCCTAAGGGTAGGACTGTCGTAGTCGGTGCCGGGAAAGCCGCCGCTGCGATGGCGGCTGCCGTCGAGGCGAACTGGTCCGGGCCGATGGAGGGGCTGGTCGTCACCCGCTATGGCCACTCAGCGCCGTGCCGATATATCGAGGTGATCGAGGCCGCACATCCGGTGCCGGACGCCGCGGGGCGCGAAGCGGCTCGGCGGATTCTCGACGCCGTTAGGGGCCTCGGCCCGGACGACCTCGTCCTGTGCCTGCTCTCCGGCGGCGGCTCGTCGCTGCTGGCGCTACCTGCCGCCGGGGTCACGCTGGAGGACAAGCAGGCAATCAATCGCGCATTGCTGCACAGCGGCGCCCACATTGGAGAAATGAATACCGTCCGCAAGCATCTGTCGGCGATCAAGGGCGGAAGACTCGCAATCGCAGCGGCGCCTGCGCCGGTCGTATCGCTGATGATCTCGGACGTGCCGGGAGACGACCCGTCGGTTATCGCCTCGGGCCCGACCGTACCGGACCCGACCACCTCGGCAGCGGCGGTCGCGATATTCGAGAAATACCGGATCGAAATCCCCTCATCCGTGCTGAAACACTTGCGAGAGCCAACGGCCGAGACGCCAAAACCGGGCGATCCCCGTTTTTGCAATGTAACGAACCGTGTCGTTGCCACGCCGCAAGACGCTCTCGAAGCCGCCGCGCGGGTCGCGGGGGATGCCGGGTTCCGGCCGCTGATCCTCGGCAATGCGATCGAAGGTGAGGCGCGCGACGTCGGGCTGGTTCACGCAGGCATCGCCAAGCAGGCCGCAGGCTATGGGCAGCCGGCAGAGCCTCCTTGCGTGTTGATCTCGGGCGGCGAGACGACGGTCACGGTGCGCGGCGGTGGGCGCGGCGGGCGCAACGCCGAATTCCTGCTGAGCCTTGCCGTGGCGCTCGATGGGCACGCCGGGATTGCCGCTATAGCTGCCGACACCGACGGCATCGATGGCAGCGCAGACAATGCCGGCGCGTTCCTCTTGCCCGATTCCCTGGAGCGCGCCGTCGAGGCCGGGCTCAGCCTCCCAGCGCATCTAACCAACAATGATGCCTATTCGGTGTTTGCCCTGCTCGGCGACCTGCTGATCACTGGCCCCACGCGCACCAACGTCAACGATTTCAGGGCCATTCTGATCGACAAGGGCCCCTATTCGAACGGGCCGCGACGGCCACCGCAGTAATTAATCCAGCTTTTCCGTAACTTTTTTTGCTGTCGTGCCCTGCAATAAGGTGACCTCGGCGATCGCATGGCCATCTCGCAGATCGGGAAAGACGCTGACCGCGCGGAACCCGGCATTCTCCTTCACCGCCGCATCGGTGGCGGCCACGAGCGTGGTCTTTGCCTTCGCAATCGCGGCCTTCTGATCCGCCGCATCGTTGAGCTCGTCGGTGTCGGTGATCTTCTCGGTTTTCACGATCGCGCCGGTTTTTGGATCGGCGACGGCTTCGGAAAACTCGTCACCTTTGGTCGTGTAAATCGAAATCTGCAGTTTGCCGTCATCCATCTCGAACTGGGCCGAAATCGGCTGACCTTCGCGCTCGCCGGCCTTCAGGGCGTCCTGCAGTGTGAAAGTCGTGTCCTTGAGGGCGGCAGCCATTGCTTCGAGCTCGTCGTCCTGCGCCCGCGCCGTCCCGGTACCGGCGCTCGCCAGGCCGGCGGCCACGACAAGCACGAGCAATCGAAGCGGTCTTGACAGCATGTTCTCTCAACCTTTCTACAGAAGCGCGCCGGGGTTGATCTCGATCGAGCCGGCACGATAGCGAACCAAGCGGAAGGTGTCAGCCCCGCTTGGCGAGCCGATCGGCCATAGACGCCAGGGTGATGCCATGCTCGAGAGGCCGGAAAGCAGCGGCTCCGGCGACCGGGTCCTGCTGAGTGCCCTATCCATTGGCTTTCTCAAGGTGTCGCTATGCGGCATCGGCGGCGGGCTCGTTTGGGCGCGCCGCGTTGTGGTCGAGCAACGCCGGTGGATGGACGAGCAGGAATTTGCCGAGACCCTGACCCTTTGCCAGCTGATGCCCGGGCCGAACATCGTGGGGATCACGGTCTGCGTCGGCGCCAAGCTGCGCGGCGCGATCGGCGCGATCAGTGCTGTCACCGGCTTTATTCTGGTGCCTTGGACTGTCGGATTGACGATCGGCGGTATTGTGCTTCGAAACGCTGAAATCGCGGTCCTGCAGAATGTCCTCAGCGGGCTTTCGGCTTCTGCCGCGGGGCTGCTGATTGGGACAGGATTGCGGCTCTTGATGCCACACCGCAACCGCCGCACGGCATTGCTCTTTGCCGGTTTGGCTTTCGCCGGCATGGCATTCACCAGACTGCCGCTGCCGATGGTGCTGCTTGCATTGGCGCCGGTCAGCATCGCCGTCGCGGGGCTCGAAAGCGCGAGAGCACAATGAACAGCTCTTCCGCAACCCTGGCATTAGCGGCGCATCTCGCTGTGCTGTCCTCGATCAGCTTTGGCGGGTTCCCGACGGTTCTGCCGGATGTTCATGATTTCGCCGTCGCCAAGGGCTGGGTGACCGACCACGAGTTCGCAAATTTATTTGCGGTGTCGCAAGTGATGCCCGGACCCAACATGATCCTGATGATGAGTTTCCTCGGGCTGAGGGTCGGAGGAATTCCGGGGGCGATCGCCAGTGCGCTCGCGACCTTCGGGCCGCCCTGCGCCATGTATTATCTTTCCTACCGCCTATGGGACCGCTTCCGTTATATGCCATGGCAGCGCATCGTGCGGCGTGGGCTTGCTCCTCTGACGATCGGGCTTGTCGTTGCCGGCGGCTATGTGATGGCTGGTTCCGCCGCTGTCGGGTGGCAGAGTGTAGCGATCACCGCCGCTGCAGTGGTACTGATGCTCGGCACACGGCTCAATCCTCTCTGGATCCTCACCGCCGGCGGAGTGTTGGGTGGGCTCGGACTTCTGTAACGGCATCAGCATGAGCTCTTCTGAGTAGATCGGTGATTTCGGAAAACACCAGATGATGGATTTTGCGAGCATTACAGAGGCGGCCCGCGACCCGCTGGTTATCATCCTCGGGCTTTTCATCTTTGGCGGTGTGGCGACGTATTTTTTTTTCAAAAGACATCCATTCGGACGCGCAGTCGTGCGGGTAATTTTTTTGATCCTGCTCACGATCGCCCTTCTGCACGCCGATATCGTGCCCTATCAGCCGTTGGCACTGACCGGCTCGCCGTTCCGCGATGCGGTTCATGCCCTCTTGAAGATCGCGTGGTGGTTTTGGGCAGCTTGGTTCCTCGTCGGTGTGCTGCGCGCTTTTGTTGTTTTTCAACGCAGCCCGCGGGAGGCGAAGCTGCTGCAGGACCTGCTCGCCGGCCTGATTTATCTCGCTGCTGTTTTTGCGATCATTACCTATGTCTTCGATCTGCCGATCAAGGGCTTGCTGGCGACCTCGGGAGTCGTCGCGATTATCCTCGGTCTTGCCCTGCAGAGCACCCTGGGCGATGTATTTTCCGGCATTGTGCTGAGTTTTAGCCGGCCTTACCGGCCCGGCGATTGGATCAGCGTCGAAGGCGGCACCGACGGCCGGGTCATCGAGTTGAACTGGCGCGCGACCTACATCCTGACCGCGCGTCGAGATCTGGCGATCCTGCCCAACAGCACCATCGCCAAGTCCAAGCTCGTCAACGTCAGTTCTCCGAGCGGTCTTCATGGGACCACCGTAACCATTCAGGTCGATTCCCAGGTACCGCCTTCGAGGTGCAGCGAGATTCTCGAGTACGCGCTTCGCAATTCTCGGCTGATCGTCGCAACACCAGCTCCGACGATTACCATCAAGACGATCAATGCCACCTACGCAGAGTTCGAGATCGCATTCTTTGTCGAAGAGCTGGCCTCGACCGTCAAGGCACAGAACGAGCTGTTCGATTTCATTTATCGGCACCTGGCAGCCGCAGACATCGACCTGGCGGCGTCGCAGAATGGGCCCGATCGCGCAGCCGCAGACGAAGGTCGGCAAAAAAACCGATCCGGTGTCGAAAGGCTGCTCGAGCTGGTGGACATTTTTGGGACTTTCGCGCCGGAGGAACGCGCGGCCATCGCGGCAAAGCTCATGTCTCGGTCATACGACGAGGGCGAAACCATGGTCGAGCCCGGCGTTGTTCTGCAATCATTGTTTATAATCGGCAGCGGCGTCGTCTCGCTGACCCGCGAGGGAATCGAGGGCGAGATGGAGCTGTTGCGCTTAGGGCCCGGAGATCATTTTGGCGAGATCGGGATGCTTACCGGGGAGGCCGCCACGGCAAGGATTAGCGCATTGGTCCCCACCACAGTGTACGAGCTCGCAAAGGCGGACCTCACGCCCATACTGGAGGCTCGGCCGCCGGTTGCCCAGGAGCTCTGCCGGACACTGGCCCGGCTCCAGGCCGCGGGTCGCTTGAGCGCCTCGCCCGAACTCGACGAGCACGTTCCGAAGCACCGCCTGACGGATTGGTTTTCCGACCGGATTCATCGGCTCTACAATGTCGTTAACGTCGAATGAGCGAGCCGCTACGCAACCTCGACCGAGATGCGCCGAGGTCCGAATCGCCCCACGGGTGCGGTCGGGTTGAGCACATATCGAGATTTTGACGTGATATTCTGTCAAACTCGATGTCGACCCGAAGGAGGGGTGATCGGGACCGATGCTGACCTATTTGACCGAGTACTGCGTGGTTTTTGTGTTGCTTGTGGTCACCGCCTATGTACTCCCAGCGGGATTGTTCCATTACTTGCTTTTCAGGCGCCGCAGCCCGGCCACTGAAGCCATGCGGATACAGAAGCGGTCGCCTCGGCCGAAGGATATCCGTCGCGAGATTCGCCAGTCGCTCTCGGCTCTGCTGCTGTTCTCGGTTTATTGCCTGATCGTCTATCACGCGGCCAGGAACGGTTCAACGGCGCTCTATTTCGACTTCGCGGAGCACCCGTGGTGGTGGGTGGCGGCGGGGTTCGCCGCCACGGTGGTTCTGCATGACATTTATTTCTACACGACCCACCGGTTGATGCACCTGGCTCCGCTGTTCAAGGCGGTCCACGCCGGACACCACAGATCGATCACACCGACACCCTGGGCGATTTTGTCGTTCCAACCATTGGAAACCATTTCTCAGTTCGGCTTCTTCGCCCTGGTGATTTTCTTCCTGCCTCTACATCCGGCGACATTGCTCGTCTATTTTCTGTTCGACGGCATCGTCAACGCCGCCGGGCACTGCGGGTACGAATTCGTCGCGCCGGCCTCACAGAAGCATTGGCTGCTCAAATACCTCAACGCGGTGACCCACCACGATCTGCACCACACCCGCTTTCGCTACAATTTCGGGCAATACTTCAACATTTGGGACCGCCTCTTCGGCACCTTCCTGGACCGCCCAGTACCATGATTTCGATCGTCATCCCGACCTTGAACGAGGCGAAGATCATCGGATCGACGCTGCGAACCTTGGCCGCGTCACTCACCCTGCCGCACGAGGTGATCGTCTCGGACGGGGGCAGCTCCGACCGGACGGCCGAATTAGCGGCCCCATATGCGAATACCGTCGTCGTATATTCCGGCTCCGGCCGCCAGACAATTGGGCAAGGGCGTAACGACGGCGCCAAAGCCGCCGCGGGCGATTTTCTCGTCTTTCTCGATGCCGACTGTGTTATCCCGGAGCCGGACCGGTTCTTTGCGCAGGCGCTCGCGCATTTTGAGAGAGACCCGGGGCTGGTCGGGCTGACCGCGTATCTGCGCGTGTTTCCGGCGGACGAGACGCTTGGCGACAAGCTCGTCTCGGGCATCGCCAACCTTGGCCTGCGGGTCGCCAATAACATATTGAAACGGGGGGCTTCTTTCGGCGAATTTCAGATGATTCGGCCGGAGGCGTTTGCCCGCCTGGGCGGCTTCCGTGCGGATCTGATCGCGTTCGAAGACGCCGACATGTTTCGCCGTCTTTCCCGGAGCGGCCGAACGATGATCGCTCCGGAACTTCGTGTGCTGCACAGCGGTCGACGCGGCCACCAGGTGGGCCACCCGCAATTGATCGCCATGTGGCTCGTCAACCTCGTCTTCGTCGCATTCCGCGACCGGACGTTCAGCAAAGAATGGAAGCCGATCCGCTGAATCGCCTTTGGCGCGCCGCCGCGGTGCGGAACGATTACTCCCGAAGCGGCGCCGCATGCGGCTGAAACCCGAGCGCCGATTGCCGGGTTGGGCGACCCTCGCTGCGTTGCGCGGGCTGCGGTGAGCGAAACACTCACATCCGGTGCGCGACGGCCCAGCCTCGATCGCCCTGCTGAGAAATCCGATGTCGCCGCTACGCCGCGAACCCGGCGGCTCAATCCGCGCTCGGTCATCACCGGTGCGATCTTTCTCGCCGTCATCGGCTTGGCAATCTGGTATCTGGCGCGCCCGAGCCCTTGCTCGTGCAGGGAGAGGTGGAAAGCACCCGCATCGATATCGCGGCCCGGGGTCCCCGGTCGCCTTGTAAAGGTTCCGGTCGCGCGCGGCCAGGATGTGGCCTCGGGCGCGACACTATTGGTGATCGACAACCCGGAGCTGGTCGCCCAGCTGCACGCGGCCGAGGTGGAAAAGGCGGTCGCCGATGCCGAGCTGGCGCGCATCAATGTCGGCACGCGTGCCGAGATCATCGCCCAACGCAAAGCCGAGATCGACCGGGCCGCGGCTAACCTCACCCTTGCGCAACAGACCTATAACCGAACCAAGCAGCTCGCCGCCGACAAGTTTGCTCCCCAGTCCAAGCTCGACCAGGACGCCGACGCGCTGACCTTGGCTCAAAAGCGGCTCGACCAGGCGAACCTGGCCTATCAGGAGGCGGTCAGAGGCTTCACCGCCGAGGAGCACGAGATCGCCGAGGCGAATGTAGGCAAGGCAGCGGCGAAAATCGAGACGATCAAGGCGCTGGTCGATCAGCTGACGGTCAGCGCTCCCGTCGCATCGCAAGTGCACCAAATCCCTGCCGAGGAGGGCGAAGTCGTCACACCGGGCGTTCCGCTCCTTTCATTGGTGGATCTGGCCGATACGTGGCTCGGCCTCTCGTTGCGCGAAGACCTGACCGCGGGCCTTAAGGTTGGAGACCGGTTCGCGGTCCGCATCCCGGCGCTCGGCAACCGGGAGGTGGTCGTCGAGGTTCGAGTGATCGCGACGAAAGGGGAGTACGCCGGTTGGCGCGCGACGCGGGCGACCGGCGATTTGGATCTGCGGACCTTAGCCATCCGCGCCTATCCGGTCGAGAAGATCGATGGGCTGCGGCCCGGAATGAGCGTCTATGCCGATTGGAGCAGGCGCTCGCCGTGAGCGCCCAACTTAACGCTCATGGCGCATAGTGTAGCAGACCAGGCCTCTCCGACAGGTGGGTATCATGCTCTTGGCCTGCATGAGCCAGTGCGGATGCTTTAGCTTTGGGAGCACGCGGCTCTATGAGGATCAGATTGGCTATTCCCGAGCGCGGCTTGGTAGGCGTCTTGCGCATGGTCGAGCCTTGCCCGCGCCGTGACGACGGCGGCCGGTGCCTCATCGTGGTCCTGGCGCGAGGCGAACCCGTCGGCGGCGAGCTTGGGTCGAACTCGTCAACCCCGACCTCAGCGCGTCGCTCGTACTGGCGAATGCAGAGCTGGGCGAGGCGCGCGCAGCACGCGACCGTGTCTATGCGGGAGTGCGCCAAGGAGGAGTCGACATGCTCGCGCGCGAGATCGAAACGGCCAACGCGGATCTGGTCTATGCCGAGCAGCAATTCGCGCGCAAATCCGATGGCCACGACATTGAGCCCGCGCACGACCGCGCTGGTGATGTCCAGGCCAGAACCGCAAAGCAGAGCAGCGGTATCGTGACCACCAGGAACCAGCCGGCGAGATCGTGCCGAAAGAACCGGACTTCGCGCGTCGCAACCAACCATAAGCCCGGGCGCGCCGGCGGTCTCACGGGACGACGACCTTGATGACCGCCACGGCTTTTCCTGTCGGCGCTCTTATTCAGCCAGCTGGAATGGTCACTATGGCACCTGGCCCGTTTTCGGTCCGTGCAAGAGCCAGAATAATCTGCAGGACGGTAAAGGCCAGTTTGCTGTCGAAGTCGTCTTCGGCAATCCAGAACCAGGTCCGGCGATACTGCGGTAAACACGTCCGCTGGCGCCGCAGCACCGGAATGAATGATTACCACCGGCCGGTGCTCCAGTCCGATGTTACCTACAGTAGGAAAGGTCAGATGCCGGGCGACATCGTCCGGTGGAACATCGATTTGCAGGGCGAGTTGGCCCAGCGCGCCTAGCATGGAACGGGTAAAAAGCGCCGCTTGCCCTGGTTCGGGGCTGAGACCATAGACGACCTCCGCTTCGCTCACGCCGGGCGGCATGCCCAGCAGCCGCTTCACCTCGTCGACCACCCCCAGGAGATCCGGATCACGAGTCGTGGCGATCGAATAGTAGACACGACCGCGATCGGAATTGCTGTGAGTGCCTGCGGGCGTGGCGTTGTGCTCCAGCCTGACGCGCAGCAGACCCGCGATTTGCAAAAGACGGAGGTCGTGCAGCAGCCGAAAGAAATCGGGCGAGCCGGCGGCGTCCGTAAGCGTCAGCGCTACCGCGTTGCTAAGCCGGTTGATCGACTGCACGCCTAGCCGGAACAGGACGTCGATGGGCAGACCTCCCATGGCGAGCGGCAGAAGGTCGGCCGGCGACAGGGGCCGAATGAAGCTTTGTGCGAATTGCGCGCCCGAAAGCGGCTGGAATGTGAATGTCGGGCTCTGCTGGAGCTGTGCCGACGTGGCGCCGTTCAGGAAAGTGCTGGGATTTGCAGCCGGGAAGGCCTCGAAGCCGCCGGTCACGTTGCGTTGGAGCTGGTAGCCGGAGATGACCTGCGTCGCTTGAAGGGAATACCGGCGTGTCGGCATAGCGTAGCCGCACGACATTGAGGAGGATGTCGCTCTTTTCCGCATCCCCCAACGCGGCTTGGGCCGATCCGTGAGGAGGTCGCCGTCGCCGATGCCAAAGTGCAGAACGCTGCGGGGGAGGTGTCGGTCATCGCCGTCCGCGTTGACAAGCTGCTCATTCGCGCGCCGTCGGACGGCACGGTTGCGCTGATCGTTGCCGAGCCCGGCGAAGCCATCGTGCCGGGCCATCCGGTGATGACACTCGAAGCGGCCGGCCAGCGTTGGGTCAGCTTCAACTTGCGAGAGGAGCAGCTCGACGGTCTGCGCATCGGCTCGCCTCTCGAGCTGCTGCCGGTCGCCGTCAGCGACCGGATCGAAGCCCGCATCGCAGAAATCGTGCCGCGCGGCGAATTTGCGACATGGCGGGCAGCGCGTGTGGTCGGCGACCACGAACTGAACACATTCCTTGTTCGCGCCGACCCGGTCGAACAGACGGAGGCCGCACTGCGGCCGGGGATGACGGTCTGGTCGGCACCGGCAAGCCCCTCCGTGCGGTGAGCTTCTCTCTTGTTATACTTCAACAGTTGGCGCTCTCAGCACCTCGGGCTGCCGCTGGAGCGAACTCGGGATCACTTCCCCGGAGATCTGGGTCGGAAATTAGATCGGTCCGATGCGCTGTTGGCTGGCGGAGAAGTTGCCGATGGCACCACCCGTTATCGCGATCACCGCGACGCGGCGGGCCATCGGCGCCTTCATCGACCGGGTCTACAACCGTCAGCGCCTGCACTCCGCGCTCGGCTATCAAACGCCCGTCGCGTTCGAGGCCGAGCACCGCGTAAAGAGCCGCGCCACCGCCCCTCTGGCCGCCGCGGTGGGTTTTCAAGGGATGCAGGAATCTACGGGTGATGCCGATGCCCAACCTATGCCATGAACAGCGACGCCGGCGAGCACCGCCCGTCGGCGCCGGCCGCATCGCCGTGAGTTTTCGGCCGGGCTATTCCTCGGCGGGTTGCTCCCAGGAGAGCCTGCTTCCGCTTCGCCGGCCGTGGAGGTGTACGTCCGCCGCCCGTCCCGGCACAATCGATGCCGCTCAACCTGTCCTCATTTTTCTGTCTCGCGATGGGGTGCAGTGTGCAACACCTCGCTTTTCGCCGAAATCGTGTGAAAAGCAATAACGGTCCGCGAATCCCGCCCTATCACTGCACATGGGCCAGTGCTCCGCTTAAGGAGATCCGCACCCCTATCCCAAATGCGTGCCGTCGTTCCGGCCGGCGTCGCGGGCGCGGGCCTGCGGCCCCGCCGGCGCGTCGGCATGGCTCCGGTCGAACTCAGAGATGCCGGCACCGGAGCTGAAGGCTCTGCCCCCTGCCCGGAACTGTCGACGACGCGGATCACGCTATTCTCCGCGACCTCACCGAGGATACAATCGAGGCTGTTCCACATCGCCATTGAGATCGCATTGAGCCGCGCCGGATTGTTGAGGGCGATACGAGTGGCAGTTCCCTGCTTGCGCAAATTTAGCTAGTCGGTATCCGACTGACGGTTCACATATTGCATTCTGCGCGCCGCTTTCGTCATTGCTTTGAGATCTGACATGCCCGACGACGACATTCATGCCTTTGTTCCCGGTCCGCGCGTCCATATCGAGGGGCGGCCGGGGGGACCGCTCTCCGGTCTGACCTTCGCTGCTAAGGATCTGTTCGATGTTGCCGGGCATCCGACCGGCGGCGGCAACCCCGACTGGGCGCGCTCGAACCCGGTCCCGACGCGGCACGCCTGGGCCGTGCAGCGGCTGCTCGATGCCGGTGCGACCTTGATCGGCAAGACCATTACTGACGAGGTCTCGCTCGGCATCGTCGGCGAGAACGCGTTCTACGGCACGCCGGTCAACCCCCGGGCGCCCGGCCGAGTGCCCGGCGGCTCTTCATCGGGCTCAGCCGCTGCAGTCGCCGCCGGGATTTGCGATACCGCACTCGGCACCGATACGGGCGGCTCGGTGCGCGTACCGGCCAGCTTCTGTGGGCTCTACGGCATTCGGCCGACACACGGCCGGTTTCCCGTCGCGGGCATGATGCCGCAGGCGCCGAGCTCGGACACCACCGGCTGGTTCGCACACGATGCCGCCACCTTCGCCAGAGTGGCGAGCGTCATGCTCGAAGAGCCGATCCCGTCGATCTTACCGGACAGGCTGATCGTCGCAGTCGATGCCTTTGCCTTCGCCGATCCGGAGGTCGGCGCCGCATTGCAGCCAATGGTCGAGCGGCTGCGAGCGATGGTCGGCGAAACGCGCGAGGAGGTCATGGCGCCAGCGGGGATCGTGCAATGGGCGCGGGCGCAGCGAACCTTGCAACCCTCCGAAGCCTGGCTGACTTTTAAGGATTGGATCGAGCGGGAGAACCCGCGCTTCGCCTACAGCGTCGCGCGCAATATTTTTACCGGATCGCAAATTCCCGAGAGCGAGCGCCAATGGGCCCAACTGGTACGACTGGAGGTGCGCGGCCGGATGCGCCACCTGCTGACGCCAGGAACCGTCCTTTGCCTTCCGACCACGCCGTTCCCGGCGCCCAAGCGTGGCGAGCCCCTCTCGGCCGCAAGCGTCCAGCGCGACCGCATCTTGTGTCTGTGTGCCCATGGCGGGCTCACCGGAGTGCCGCAAGTAAATATTCCCCGCGCCGAGGTCGACGGCTTGCCGGTCGGCCTGTCGATCGTTGGCGGTCCCGGCACGGACGCGACGCTTGTCGCGGTCGCTGCAGCTATCACGAGAACGTGATCGACCGGTTTCGGAGCAGCCGGAACAATTTTCATTTTTTCTTGTTCGCCGCCTAATCGAGGATTACGAGAATGCCTTAATATTATTCTCCGAGAATGCCTTAATATTATTATTAAGGAGGGGCATCATGAAGCGTTCGCTTTGTGTTCTCTCGGTCGTTCTGGCTGGGTTCGGGCTATCGGCATCGGCGGGCAATGCGACTGCGATATTCCCGTATTCTCAAACGAACCTGGTCTCCGACGGCGTTGTGCCCAAAACCGTCACCGACCCCAATCTAAAGAACCCCTGGGGCGTCTCGGAGAGCTCGACCAGCCCGCTCTGGATCTCGGATCAGGGGGCCAATGTCTCCACGTTGTATACGGTGCGCGGGTTAACCGCAACTCCGGCGGGCGGCCCCCTTGTGGTGCCCATTCCCACGACGGCAAGCGGACCCAAGGACCCACCGGCCAGGTCAAGAACAGCACCTCTTCCTTCGTGATAGCCCAAAGCGGCAGCCCCCAACCCGCCTACTTCATCTTGCCAATCTGAACGGTACGATCTCCGCCTGGGCCACGACGCCGAACCCGGCGCAGGTTGTTGTCCCGGTCCCGACCTCGGGACCCGTCCCCACCTACACCGGCCTCGTCATTAACACCGTCGGCGCCACGCCTTTCCCTCTATGCGGCGAACAGCGCCCAGGGCCGCATCGACGTCTTCGCACCTTCGCCAACGTCACCACTACGACCTTCGCGGGTAAGTTTGTCGACCCTAACCTTCCTGCCGGATACGTGCCGTTTAATGTGCAAACAGTCGGCGGCCCGAGCGGCAATATTTATGTGACCTACGCACCCGCTGGCCGGGCAAGTCAAACCGGCGCCACCCTGGGTCAGGGAGCCGTGGCGGAATTTAAACCGGACGGGACCTTTGTCACGGACTCATCGGCGTTTCCGCCGCCGGCAGCCGCCTTGCTGCCCCATGGGGCATCACCCTGGCTCCATCCGATTTCGGCCCGTTCAGCGGCGACCTGCTGGTCGGCGACTTCAGCTATCTTTTTGGCGAGATCGATGCCTACAACCCGGTGACCGGGGCGTTTCTCGGCACGCTTGACAGCAATCCCGCCTTGCAAGGGCTTTGGGCGCTGACCTTCGGCAATGGCGGTGACCAAGACATCCTCTACTTCACGACTGGACTCAATATGGAGATGGATGGGCTGTTCGCCGCGCTCTCAGTCGTTCCGGAACCGAGCACATTTGCCCTTTTGGGGGTTGGGCTATTGAGCCCCTACGCGTGGCGGCGACGCTCCTTCCGTAATCGCGGCTAGGCTGCCGGATATTTCCGCAAATGCTGGCACATCGCCGGACGGGAGAAAGGTCACGCGGGGTTCCGGCCTTACCGCAAGCTGCCCGTGCGCGGAGGAAACCCTCGGCCGCTAATCCGCGGACCTGTCATAACTGTCGGTGGATGGGCACGCAGCCGAGACCTCCTCAATCGCACAGATGAGGCGCAGCTAGGCTTATGGCAGCCATTTCTCGCCCGATCGCACGAGCGGCGCCATTTCGCGCGCAAACTCGTCGTCGACCGAATATTCGTAGCAGCGGATGCGGTCGGCCTCGGGATAGGCCGCGGTAATCGCGGCAAGCGCCTCCGCCAATGTATCGAAATCGCCGGCGTATTGCAGCCGGCTGTTCCATACCCCGCGCCACACCCGGCCCAACCGCCCGACCGTGGCCTCGTTGGTCTCGGGCATGCGGTCGATATAGGCGGTAATCTCGATGCCGACCGGCGCGGAGTCACGCGTCTCGTCGCGGGTAACCTCCACCCGAAATGTGTGATACGCCATCGCCCCAGTCTACGCGGCGCTAGAGCACCGGTCCAGGGATGCCCAACGCGTTTTCGGTGAGCCCCTTGGTGATGATGTCGTAGGCCTCGTCTACCAAATCTGTGCGGTGGAAGATGTCGAGGTCGCCCGGGCTGATCGTGCCGTATTTCACCAGCCCGTCGAAATTGATCACCCCGTCCCAGTATTTGGAGCCGAAAAGCACGATCGGCATGCGCTTGCGCATCTTGTGCGTCTGCACCAGGGTCAGGATCTCGAACAGCTCGTCGAGCGTGCCATAGCCGCCGGGGAACAGCACGACCGCTTTGGCCAGGTAAACGAACCAGAACTTGCGCATGAAGAAGTAATGAAAATAGAAGTGCAGTTCTCGGCTGATATAGGGGTTGTCGAATTCCTCGTCGGGGATCGAGATCGTCAGCCCGACGCTCAGCCCCTTCGCCTCGGAAGCCCCGCGATTGGCCGCCTCCATGATGCCGGGACCGCCGCCGGTGCAGACGACGAAGCGCCGTTCCTTGCGGTCGAGCTTCTTCGACCAGGCCGTCAAGCGCTGAGCGAGCTCCCGCGCCGCTTCATAATAGACCGAGAGCCGAAGGGCTATTTCCGCGGCCTCGACGCCATGTCCCGCTCGCTCAGCTTCGGCCAACCCGGCCTTCGCCGCCTCTTCCGAGCGCAACCGAGCCGACCCCATGAAGACGATGGTGTCCCGGACGTTGTTGCGTTGGAAGCGATAGAGCGGCTCCAAGTACTCCGCAAGGATGCGCAAGGCGCGCGCATCTTTGCTCTCCAGGAAAAGGGTATCCTGATAGGCCTTGGGTTGGCGACGCGCTGGCTTGGGGGGCTTATCCAATCTGCACCTCGGTTTTGTCCGGTTGTCATCCTTCACGGTGATCGCGAGCTCCTCATAGCCGTTGTCCAACAGGCTGCGGCGCAGGAGCCGCGCATCGGCGCGGAAATCGGCGCGGCCGCGGCCGGACTTGATCGCGACTTCCCAGAGGCTCGCCGCGCTGAACATCAGCTGGTTGCGAGCGTCCTCGATCACCGCGCGGGCACCGACCGGTAAACGTTCCGGCTGCCCTGCAGCAACAGCAACAGTTGCGTGTCCAACAGCAATTTCACGAACCACTGCCGAAGAGCTGCTCGATCTCGGCGGCTCCCATCCGGTCGAAATCGTCGCGCACCGCGATCTGGCCGGTCATAAACCCGAGCCGTCGAACCTGACCCGCCTCCGGCATTTCAAGCGGCACCACCTGACCAGCGGCTTGCCGGCCTTGGCGATGATGAACGGCTCGCCTTTCGCTGCGCGATCGAGCAGCCGCGAGAGGTGCGTTTTGGCTTCGTGGATGTTGACGGTCAGCATGCTCGCTCTCGAACTAGATCCACTTGGTTTAGTCCAATAAGTGCATCGCGGCAAAACCCTTGCCGCCGGGCCGGCCCCGACAATCCGGCTGCTAACCGGCCCGCGGGCTGGGCCTGCGCAATAACAGCGCCGTCGGGCACCCACTTCTCGCCGGATCGCACGAGTGGCGCCACCTCGACCGGAAACTCGGCCGCGCGCGTGCGCGTGCGAGCCGAAAAGGGATCAGGACCAACCTGTTGATACTCCTCGATTCTGCTTTCGAGAACAGGAGTTTAACAGGAGAGGACCAGGCGGATCGGCGTTGATTTTCGAGCATCGGCGGAGTTCACAGGCGAAGGTGGATCGGCGCGAGGGTGGATATGTTCTTGTTTCGTTTCTAATCAAGACCCGGTTGGCTTGATCGCCTGCAATCCCGGCCACCGGTCATCACCCGCAACGTGAAACCGGCCGGAGTGCTGGCGAGGCCGTGCAGGACATTGGGTAATGCGACAAAGCGAGGTCAGAGCAATATCGTCTTTATACCTGCGCCGGACCAGCATCACCCAGTCGCCGGTCGAGCGTGCAGAGCGTCGCGCCATGATTGGCGCAGATGGCCAGATGCAAGGCATCGCCAGCGCGCAAGCCTATTGCGTGTTGGTCCGCAATGCGGACAGCCGTGCGAAAGTCCAATCTCGACACCGGAATGGCCATAAAGCTGTCGGTAGTCAGTCGAGTGAACGTCGCAAGCGCCTCGGCCCGATCAGCGATCCTGATCTGCCCGGACCGCAGCTTGATCGAGAGGGCGGAGGAAAACTCCGTCTCGACCCAATCGCTCTAATTGCGAGATTGTCCTCCGGTTGGCGTCCAAGCCAGTGCTTGCATTCGCTCGGTTTCCGCCTCGTTGGTCAAGGCCGCAACCAGCAGCGAGGTGTCCAGATAGAGCATCAATAGCGATCTTCATCGCGCATCCGCCGCATAAAGTCGCGAGCGGTCTCCGGCTGCATCGGCATGGCGTCGGTCATGGCCCGCAATGCCGCCACGTCGATGCGCTTGCGCGGAGTGTCAACCGCGGTGATCTGTGCAATCGCCTTGCCGCGGCGCGTGATGCATACAGGCTCCCCGGCTGCTGCCTCTTCGACCAGCCGGCTGAAATGCGCCTTCGCATCGGCGCTAGACCCGTTTTCCGTTATCTTCGGTATCATCCCGCACGCCAGCATTGCCGCCGACCGCTTCTATGCGGGAACAACCACCGGCCAAGAAACGTTATGGTCGTGAGTTCGATCTCGGAGGAAACGATGCTCGGCTGGACGATCGGGATCTCTCGGCGAGGAATCGCCGCTTCCCTCGCCTGCATTGCCATAAGCGGCGTTGCTGTCGCCCAGGACATGCAGCCGACACCGGCGCCGTCGACGACGGCCGCCACGCCGGCTCCGAACACGGCGGCCGTGCCGCCGGCGGCGCCGGCAACGACGCCGCCGGTGCAGCAGCTGACCCAGGCCCAGCTCGATCAGCTGGTCGCACCGATCGCGCTCTATCCCGACCCGTTGCTCGCCCAGATTCTGATGGCCTCGACCTATCCGCTCGAGGTGGTCGAGGCCGCGCGCTGGGTCAATGCTCCGGCGAACCAGGCGTTAAAGGGCGATACGCTGACCAACGCGCTCCAGGCGCAGAACTGGGACCCCAGCGTCAAGGCGCTGGCGCCGTTCCCGCGGGTTCTGGAGAATATGAGCAACCAACTCCAGTGGACCGAGGAACTCGGCAACGCCTTCCTCGCCCAGCAGGCTGACGTCATCGCAGCGGTGCAGAGCCTGCGCCACGAAGCAATGGCGGCGGGGACCCTCAAGCAGACGCCGCAATGCCGCTGTGTGATCCAAACCAGCGGCGAGACCATTTCGATCCTGCCGGCCGAGCCGCAGCAGGTCTGCGTGCCGGTCTACAGCCCCGTCGTGTATGGGGCGTGGCCCTACCCGGCGTATCCGCCCTTTTCCTTCCCGGTTCCGGTCGGGTTCGCGTACGAGCCGGGGTTCTGGATCGGCTTTGGCCCGCCCATCGAACTGGCGTTTTTTGGACCGTTATGGGGCTGGGGCTGGGTCGATTGGGGACATCACGACATCGCCGTCGATGCCGGCCGCTATGCGCTCGCTTCCGGCGGCCGCCCCGCCTTCTCGGGCAGCGTATGGGTGCATGACCCCGCCCATCGCGGCGGCGTCGCCTATGCGAACGCGGCGACCAGAGCGCGCTTTGACCCTGCCCGCGCTTCTGCCCTGACGGCGTCGGCGCGCTCCGGCGCCGCCGGGAGCGGGGCCGCCAGCGGCGGAGCCGGGCGTTTCGGCGCGATGGCTGCGATCCATGGAGGTGCCGCTGCATCCCGCGGGGAAGCGGCGTTCCGCGGCGGTGCGGGGTCCCATGGCGCGCCCGCAGCCCATAGCCGAGCGGCGTTCCGCGCTGGCCCGACCGCGTTTCACGGTGGTCCGGCATTTCACGGCGGCGCTCCGCATGGCGGCGGAGCACCACATTTCGCGATGGGCGGTCCGCATGGCGGCGGTCGGATGGGGGGAGGCTCCCATGGTGGCGGCGCCCCACATTTCGCGATGGGGGCTCCGCACGGCGGTGGCGCGCCGCATGGCGGCGGCCCGCATGGCGGCGGGGGAGGCGGACACCACGGCTGAAATATCGGCTGCAGCGGCGCGCTTGCTCTGACCTCATCAGCTTCATGGGCTCTACTAGAGGCCTCGGACCTTCACCTGGCTTAGTGGATTGGCCACCGCTGCGAAGCGCTGGTCGAAGCTGACGAAGGCTTCGCAGCCCTCTGCCTTCGCCAGATGCAGCGCATCGGCGAAATCCAGCCCGCTCCGCATCCATTCCAATGCCTTGGCAGCCAAAGCGGGATCCTCCAATGTGACGCGCGGAAGTCCCGCGAAGGCGGTCAAAGCGGCCATGATTTGAGCGCGGCTGAACCGATAGGCACGTCGCAGCACCCACTCGGTTTCGAGCAGAACGGTCGTGCAGACATACACATGCTCGCCGCGGATCAGCGCACTCGCCTTCGCGAACTGCTCCGGGTGGTCGGCGGTCAGATAGCGGACGACAATATTAGGATCGACCGCGAGCACGGCGCCGCTTTACCTCGGCAGTTATGGCTGCGTCCATCTCTTCCAGCGTCTTGGGCGGTCCGCGATATGCGAGCATTCCGGCGACATCCTCCGGCCGCGTCGGCGCAAAAACCGGCGCCGGCTTCAGCAGCACCCCGTCAGGAGTGTCCTCGACCACCAGGCGGGTGCCGGGCTCCCAATGCCTGCGCTGCCGAATTGCCTTAGGCAGGATGACCTGCCCCTTGGTCGACACGGTCGTCGTCAGTGGTTCAACGCCTGCCATCAGTGGGCTCTGGTATGGACGGTAAGACCGAGGTAAGATGGCCATGGTCGTACCAACATGCAAGCCCGCGTTTCGGCTTGTTTTTTTCGCCCCCCAGGCGGGCTGATAGCGGCACTAGCAAGATGGCGGATTGCATCCGCCCTACGCTTGCTGTCGAGACGCGCTTTCGCCAAAGGCAAATGTACCGGTCGCGCGAATTAGGATAGTCTCCCGGCGTTGCCGCTTGGCAAGATGCAACACCGACCGCATGTCTGGACAATGCGAAGCCGCCGATGTCGAGGAGCATTCCCACCGGAAAGAACGATGCCATGCGAGGTCGTCTGGGATGGCTCGCGACGGCGATCGTAAGCCTCGCCCTTATCGCCGAAAGCAGTCTCGGTCAGGCCGCGGACGTGTTGTCGATTGCCGATTTCGTTGGGCATTTCCGCGGCGAGGCGCAGGTCCAGGCCGGCGACCGCTTCTTCGTCCAGCAGGTGCGCGACGCCGAGGTCGAACTGCGCTCTGACGACAACGGCTTCCGGCTCAGCTGGACCACGGTCATCCATTCTGGCGAAGGCGATAAGACGACACTGCGCCGCCGCAACACGGAGATACGGTTCGTCGCCGGCCCGACGCCCAACCAGTTCCGCAGTCCCGAGCCGCTCGAGCCCTTCGCCGATAGACCCGCCGCATGGGCGTATATCGATCGCAACACGCTCGTTGTGCACGTGCTGAGTATCCTGGCCGACGGCAATTATGAGTTGCAGACCTACCAGCGCTCGCTTTCGGGAGACGTGATGACGTTGCATTTCTCCCGGGTCTTTCCGGGGCGGCCGGAATTGGTCGTCTCCGGCCGGCTTATTCGTCAGCCTGAGTGACCACGCTCGCGCCGTGACACGGCTCACATTCGCGCGAACCGAGACGGATTAACCTGAGCATGTGTCGATAGGTAAACCTTAAGAATCAGGGAGAAAAGGGTCGATGTTCACGATATTCTTGCTAATCGTGCTGCAGCTGATCGGCGAAAGCATCGTCCGAGTGAGTGGGTTTCCGGTGCCGGGCGCGATCATCGGTCTCGTTCTGCTGTACGTGATCTTGGTGCTGCGCGGCGAAATTCCCGACGAGATGTCGCGAACGTCCGCATTCCTGTTGCAGAATCTGGGCGTGCTGTTCGTTCCCGCCGGTGTCGGGGTCATTGCCTACTTGCCGATGATTGCCACCCAATGGTGGAGCATCCTGCTCGTCCTGCTGGTCTCGGTCACAGCCACGATCGCCATCACGGGGTTGGTCGTGACGTGGCTATCGCCGCCTGCCATCGAGGCCGTCGAGGCGTCCACCCGCCCATGAGCGCCAACAGCCTCACCGATGGGCTGGAGTTCCTCGCTGCCACTCCACTGCTCTGGCTGAGCTTGACGCTGGGTGCCTACCTCGCCGCCATGGCAGTGAACGAGCGGTGCCACAAGATGCCGCTTCTCAACCCCACCCTGCTGGCGATCGCACTTGTGGTGGCGATCCTGGCCGCCACCGGCACATCGTACAAACGGTATTTCGACGGCGCCCAGTTCGTGCATTTCCTGCTCGGGCCGGCCATCGTCGCAATGGCCGTGCCGCTCTATCGCCATACCGAAATCATCCGCAAATCCGCCGGCGCTCTGCTCGGGGCGCTCGGGATCGGCAGCGCGACCGCCATCCTCTCTAGCGTGTTGGTCGCGCGCGGCCTCGGCGGCGGCCGCGAGCTGTGGCTGTCGATGGCGCCCAAATCTGCGACCGCGGCGATTTCGATGGCGATCTCCGAACGAATCGGCGGCATCCCTGCGCTGACCGCGGTCCTGACGATCTCGACCGGCATCACGGGCGCCTGCCTCGCGGGCTACGTGCTGCGGTTCGTCGGTGTCAAGGAATGGCACGCTCGTGGTTTCGCGATGGGCCTGTCGAGCCACGGCATCGCCACCGCTCGTGCCTTTCAGGAGAACGAGGTGGCCGGAACCTTCGCCGGCCTCGCGATGGCGCTGAACGGCATCGCCACGGCGGCGCTGGTGCCCTTGATCCTCGAGCTGCTCGACCGAGGTCTCGCTGCTAGATGACAGCAAGCGTAGGGCGGATGCAATCCGCCTCCTTGGGGTTGTCATTGCACTTCGGTGGCAAACCTACTTCGTTTGCGTCGCGTCCCCTTATCAACCGGCTGAGTAGCGGCACTAGCAAGATGGCGGATTGCATCCGCCCTACGCTTGCTGTCGAAATATTGGCAATCGTGACCAAATCGGAAGCTGAGGCATGGCTAAGGCAATTCGGAGATCCGGTGTGAGGCGGGTGCCGCTATCCGAATCAAGGACGATCTCCCACGGTTTCTGCATGAAGCCGCGAACGAGGAGATCGTCATCACGCGCAACGGAAAACCGGCCGGGGTGCTGATCGGCTTTGGGTCCGAGGATGACTGGCTCGATTATCGGCTCGAAAACGATCCGCGCTTTTTGCGCCGCGTCGAGGAAGCGTGTAGGAGCTTGCGCGAGCGGCGCGGCGTCAGAATTGAAGATGTCGAGTGAGAACCGCGAACCTTTACGCGTTAAGAAAACCGTCAGCGGCTCCTACGATATTGATTCAATTTTTGTTGTGAGTGCCGCGTTGAGCTGAGCGAGCGATCCCTTTTGACCAGCTCTAAAGATATTCCATGTCTTTATTATCACTCCAGCACGAGCCAGTTCGTGAATTCTTCCGTTGTTGTTGGCCTTTTGAGAATGAAGCAGTGCCTGCATCAAATCTATGATTTGATATTTTCCGTTTCGATCGCCTCGTTGCCAGGCTCTCGCAAAGTCCTCCGCCTTGTTTTTGTCACGCTTGGAAAAATTATAAATTAGGGCCGCTATCTGCCCGACGGGGTGCGAGAACTGTTTGTTTATCTGGTGGCCAACCTTAAGGAATGGCTCGATATCCGAATATTTCCCACGTGCCAACTCGAGTACTAAATCGGGCTGCAAAGTCTCTCTGTTGTAGGGATCCGTATCCAAGAGATGTGCCCATCTAATTGCAGCAGCCAGTGCGGACGCATACTTGAAGCCCGCAATATGTAAGATGTCCGCCGCATTTCGCGGTTTTCCAATGTCCATCCGACCAAATAAGGCGGGATCAATGCCGAAGACGACGTGCGTTCGAAAGGATTTCCCACTTTTGGCGCTTGCAGACAATCGATTTTGGCCGTCTAATAGCTGACCGTTAGTGCCAAATTTTATCGTATCGCCGGTCAAACCCCACCGGTCCCGTGTCATGTCGGCTGCAAACTGCTGGACTTTATTCGGCTTCGGCGGCCGATTTTTCCCATTTCGAGTATCTAAAATTGCCTTCGCCGTCTTTGGGTCAATTACTATGATCACGCTAGTCTCAGGCGGGTTCATTAAGTGGGTTTCGATTGCCAAACTTGCTGGCATTTGGGTCATGCCGTCCATGTCCATACCCTCGGAGTTTACGGAACCTCGACTGTACAAATTGCGTACCATGAGGAATGGTTATTAAGTATTCCTATACGGAGTTGCCCGCTCCGCGCGAACGAGCCCGCCCCGTCGAGGAAATCAGCGGGAGCGCGCGCGCGAACCGCCGTTGCTGCGAGAATTCGAGTAAACTGTCACCGTAATCCCAATGCTACCGGGCACGCTGGTCGGTCAACGACTACAGGATCGGTTGCGCCAACTCCAGGAACCGACAAAAGGCGTTCGCGAGTTGGGCTTGTCGCGGAGTACGGCTATCGGTCCTGATTAGCTCGGGCGAACCGACCATGATCGATATGCATTTGGCGCGCGATGTTGCGACGTTCAGCCGATTGAGGCTGTAAAGGAACTCCATCCCTCGCGGCGCGTCCGCCCGGCTTGAGGTGGCGGTGGAATAGATGGCAATGGGCTTTTCCTGGCCCTGGAATTTATCCACCGTCCCGACACGCGCGCCCGGCAGTCGCTGTTTAATCTCGAACACCTGGGCGTTGTAAGGCGTGATGATGATGATGTCGTCGAGACCGACCGGCTTTTGCTGACCCTCCCGATCGACCCATGTCGCATTGCTTTCCAAAATGCGATCGACAAGCGCGCTGACAGCATCGGCTTCTTCGGGAGAACAGTTCTGGTTCCCTTGGTGGGTGACGGGCAGATAACGCAACCCCGATCCGCAAACCGGGCCGGCGGCATTGATAACCTGCTGCTCCAGTCCTTCCCGCGACACAAGCTTGCCGTCATAGAAAAGCTCGGAGGTGAACGCGCAGATATCGGGATGCAGCCGCCATGTCTGTTCGAGGAAGAGACCCTTGTCCGGCGAAATCGTCTGCTCGCCGCTCAGTAGGTGATCGAGGGCTGAAACGTCGGTGCCCTCGGGATGGCTGCCCTGCATGGGTTGGTCGAGTTGTTGAGGATCTCCGATCAGCACCACGGTTTTCGCCGCCTGAGAGACCGCCAGCACGTTGGCGAGCGACATCTGCGCCGCCTCATCTACGAAAAGCACATCCACCGTCTGGAAGGCTTCCGGCGCAGCCCAGAGCCATGCCGTACCCGCGCCCACCATGGCGGTGGTTCCCAATGCGTCCAACAGGTCTTTATTGCTTCTGGCAAATGACAGATGCGGTTGCGCGTCCTCCACCTCCGCTCCCTTCTCTGGCTTCTGACAGCAATGCAGGTTGAGACCCTGCTTCTCCGCTGCCTCTATGACCGCGTCGATCAGATTGCGAATGACCTTGTGGCTGTTGGCCGTTATGCCCACCGTTCTACCCTGGCGCACAAGCTCGCAAATCATTTGCGCACCGGTATATGTCTTGCCGGCGCCAGGCGGCCCTTGAATTGGGAGGATGCCCCCGCTCAAGCCGCCGCAGAGCCGGACAGCCGCCTCCACCGCGGTTTCGCCCGAGCGGTGAAGAGGCTTTCCTTCCGCCCTCGGGATTTCTCTCAGCAACAGGTCGCGCGCCGCCAAATAACGCCCGTCTCCGACCATTCCGTTCTCGGCCACATAGGTCCCGATCCGTAAAAGGGATTCCGCCATTACTTTCGAACCGACATAGCTGTGCGCGAAAACGGCTTCGGGGTGTAGGCCGACGCTATCCTGCCGCTTTTTGATGTCGATCGTGGCCTCCTCAAGCGAGATCGCATCGACCGTGCCGAGGCTGTCGCCTCCCGTGTTGCGCAATTCCTCGCTGCCACGGATCTTTGTTTCCTGTGGCTGAAAGCGGTACCTGTGTATGGGGGCCCGGACCGTGCCGCCGACCTCTCCGACAAAGCTTAGCCCCGACAGTCCGGCCTGTTCATCGAGCAGCTCTTGTGCGGATAGGTCGGCCAGGCGGAAATATTCCCACCAGACGGCCTTCTCTTCCCGGCGGTGCCAGTCGATCACGTTGGCGAATATCCAGCGGGCTTGCTGCTCCGGGGTGCGGTCTGCCGGGTCGTCGGGGATGTCCACGGTCATCTTCGCGATGACCGCGTTAATTCGGACGAGCCAGTCGGTGATCTTTTCGTTCGGCGCGCCGTCGCCCGGTTCCGGACGCGGCACGGGCGTCCCGTCATTCACTATTTCTTGGCGCAGGCTTTCGAGCCACTCCCGAAGGGCGGCGGCCGACCGACAATCATCCTTGTTGTAGGCGAGCACCGTCGCCTTGATTTCCTCCGAAATCGAGGAAACGTCGTCCATCTCTATTTTGGTCTGTAGAACGGCGAGTGCCTTATTCGCGTCGGCAAGCGCGGTATCGCGGTCGAAGCCATACAGCGGTTCGAGCCGCTTGATGGAATAGCTTTCAACGCCGGCGCGAATGGCGTGCCGCACGATCTGATACAGATCCACAAATATTTTCGCCCGCAGCATGCGGTCGAGTTCTTCCTCCCGCGTTGCGTACCGTCCCATCAGACGCTTGAGTGCGGCCGGTTCGTAAGGCGCGTAGTGGTATATATGCATGCTGGGAAATTCGGCCCAGCGCGCCATGACGAAGTCGATGAAGTCCTGGAAGCCACGCTTTTCATCGGCGCGGGAAAGACCCCAGCTGTGTCGGTATTTGTGCGCTCCGTTGCCCTCGCGGAACAGATATCCGAACAGATATTCGAGGCCGTGCTCCCCCGAAAATGGGTCGCCTTCCAGGTCGAGAAAGATGTCGCCCTTCGACGGTTCCGGCAGCCGGGGAAGTCCGAAACCCGCTTCCACCGCGAGAAGCTCGAATTGGGGCTCGCTGGCTTCACGTGCTTCCACCTGAATGCGGGCTTGTTCGCGAACGCGGGTGTAAGCCGCGGCGGAACCCCGTTCGGGTTTCCAATCCAGCGGCAAGGGCATGGCGGCCAGCGTCTTCATTGTTCGGAAACCGCGATCCGTTAGCTCGTTGATCTGGAGCTTAGAAATGCCCGCCACCAGGCACAGATGATCGTCTTCACGCCGCTGTCGCTCGCAGGCCGCGCGCCAGCCGCAAACTTCGCAATGCTCGTTCGGATCGGGATAGGTTGGTTCCGCCTCTGCCTGACTGAGTGATTGCATAAGCTCTCGTGTCACGCGCCGGAAATAGGCCGCATAGTCGGCAAAGCGGTATTGCTGCGGCACGAAGTCGGACCAAGGCACCACAATGGACATATGTTTGGGCGCGAAGCCCTGAACTTCCTTGATGAGGTCGGAATAAAGGCAAAGCTGCAGAACGGCCCCCGCCTTGGTTTCACGCGCCAGCTTGGTATCGACAGCTTCGTACGACCAACCGCCGAGGGCACTCGGCAACTCGACCCGACGCAGAATATCGGCACGCCCGATCCAGACGCCATGCGCCAGCGCGCCTTGCACGATCACCTGCACGCCCTTTTTCATCGCAGCAACCGTGTCGGCGACTGCCGCGCCGGTTACTTCGACGCCCTCGATCCCGACGACTTCAAGGCCGAGCTTTCTCAGGTGGTCAACATAGTTTTGTTCGTGGAGAAGACCACGCGACCATAAGGTGTTGAGGAAAGGGTCCGACATGTAGGTTTTCGTAAGCGCGCCTTCGGTTACTGCACGCTCAAGTGCGGAGAGATGGCGGCAATTTAAGTAGCCGACGAGGTCACTCGCCGCTAGTTCGTAGCTGTCATCAGCTTTTCTCATGGGTTCTCGCGTGCCTTACGCCAGATTCCTTGTCAGGCTGTAACGGTACCCGCCATTGGCTCAATGAATAATGAATAGCCTTTCTGAGACTGGCTCGTTTTCTACGCGAGATTTGGCCCGCACCGCGGCAGTGCGGGCGTGCCGGGCAACAGGGGCTTGATCGCCATCTGCGCTCCGGAAACAGCAACTCTAGAATTGCCACAATGAGATTGTAGCGTCGTCGCGGCGTTGGACGGCTCGGCCAGCGAGGCGGTTTGTTTTTAGGAGTAGAGGGTGCCTGATCTCGGCCTGATAAAACAGGGCGAACAGGTGAGCGGGACGCGCGCGGGCGGCCTTCGGGAGGATGCTCGGGCAATCCGGGCGGCGGCCAAAGAGTGTCCGCCTTGAGCGCGACCTCAAAAAAAAAGCCGCTCGTTGTCGAGCGGCCCTCTTTCGAGGGTGGCCGGGAACGAGCCCGGCCACCGGATTGCGACGGATTAGGAGTGCCAGCGGAACTGCTGCGGCTTCCTGGCGGCGCCCTGCGAGATGACGACGTTGACGAGGGCGGGGCCGCGGTGGTTCATCGCCTCGTCGAGGGCGCCCTTCAGGTCTTTCGGGTTCTCGACAAAGAAGCCTTTGCCGCCGAAGGCTTCCATCATCCGGTCGTAGCGGGCGCCGTAGATCAGCGAGTTCGGCTTCATGTTGAACATCGGGTTTTCCGGGATCTCGGGCATGCCGGGGCCGATGCCGCCATTGTTGAGGACGACGATCTTGACTGGGAAGTTGTAGCGGACGAGCGTCTCCATCTCCATGCCCGAGAAGCCGATCGCCGAGTCGCCGGAGAGGTGGATGACCGGCCGGTCGGGCTCCGCGACGGCGGCGGCGATCGCCTGACCGAGCCCCACGCCCATCGTGCCGTAGGTGCCGGCGTTGAGGCAGGAGCGGGCGTTGGCGACGTTCAACTGAGTGAGGCCGATATCCATCGTGCCGGCGCCCTCGGCGCTCAGGATCGCGTTCTTCGGCATCCAGGCGGCGACGTCACGCAGTGCACGGTAGTAATTGGCCGGCGCCTCGTCATCCTGGATCTGCGGCCGGATCTGCGCCGCATTCTCCTCCGCCTTCTTGGTGATCATCTGGCGCCACGGCGTGTCCTTCGGGTGGAACCACTGGCGGCCGGCGAGCGCGGCGTTGAGCTGACCGACGATCGCTTTGCCGTCGCCGACCAAGGCCACCTCCGTCGCCTTGTTGTGGCCGATCTCCTCGGGCGCGATGTCGAGCTGGATGACCTTCATGTCCTTGGCATAGCGCGGCGCCTGGCCGAAATGGAAGATCCAGTTGAACCGGGCACCCATCAGGAACACGACATCGGCGTTCTGCAATGCCAGGGTGCGCGCCGCCGCGACCGACAGCGGGTGATCGTCGGGCACGACGCCCTTGCCCATCGGCGAGCGCAGGAACGGAATTTGCGTGCGCTCGAGGAAAGTACGCACCTCGTCCTCGGCGCGCGACCAGGCCATGCCCTTGCCGACCAGGACCAATGGCCGCTCGGCCTTTTCCAGCAGGTTCAGCGCCTCCTCAATGTATTCCGGCGGCGCGATGGTGCGCGGCGGGTCCGGGCATTTCTGCACTTGGACGATCTTATCCTCGTCCACCTTGCCGGTGATCATGTCGTCGGGAAAGTCGAGATAGCAGGCGCCGGGACGGCCATAGATCGCGTTCCGCGTCGCCATTTCGACATACCAGGGGATGCGCGCGACGGTATCGATGGCATGCGCGAATTTGCAGAAAGGCGACGCGATCAGCACCTGACGCTCTTCCTGGAACGCGCCCATGCCGCCGCGATAGGTCTCCGAGGCGCCGCCGATCAGGATCATCGGCCAGCAATTCTGCTGCGCATTGGCGAGCCCCGCGAGGCCGTGCACGACGCCGGGGCCGGTCACGACGATGCAGGCGCCCGGGCGGCCCTTCAAATAGCCGTAGGCCTGCGCCGCATAGGACGCAGCCTGCTCGTTGCGCATGCCGATATAGGCGACGCCTTCCTTTTGCGCGGCCGCGGCGATCGGCCCGACGGGAAACCCGACGACTCCGAACAAATGGTCGATGCCCTGTTGTTTGAGGCTCCTTGCCATCAAGGTGGCGCCGTCGACTTCGCTCATGCTTTTCCTCCTGTTGGATCGGGCGGACGCTGACCGACGCGCAATATGCCGTCAAGGCCCGGGGCCGAAAAAGTCTCCGTCCGCAGATTACGCATTTATTGCCGGACCGGGAAAGCGATTTCCCCGGCGGAATAGCTGCCATCCTGCGATGACCGGAGCTCACGGCACTGTACTCGGTCCGATCGCAACCGATATTCGAATAAGAGTGGAGCAGGGAAGAGTGGCAGTGGATGGCGAGCAGGTCAAAGACATGGTGCGCGGCAATGGGTCTTCTGCTCTCGGCGCCTTATCCGAACGGCGCAACCGCCGCGGAGAACGGTGTCCCGAAAGTCGCGTTTTTCGGCCTTCAGCTGATCAACACGTCGTTGGAGCCTACGACAAACAGCGAGCTTCACCGCCTCGACATGCTCGACAAGCTTTTTCGAGAACGGCTCGACAACTCCGGCCGCTTCAAGATTGTGCCAATCCCGCCCGACTTATACCAACGGATCGCCGCCGGTCCCGAGATCAGCGGCTGCAATGGTTGCGAGCGCGACTACGCCAAAAGCATCGGCGCAAACTGGGCCGCCTGGGGCACCGTTTAAAAAGTCAGCAACCTGATTCTAAATATCAACGTCTACATGGAAGATGCGGCACGCGGCAAATTAGAGTTCGTCAAGAGCGTCGATATTCGCGGTAATACCGACGAGTCCTGGCGGCATGGCCTCGATTACATGTTGCGTCACTACTTGTTGGAGGAGCCCTGAGGTAGTCAGATCGTAGCTGGGGCCGCATCGTCGATCGCCAGCTGTACTGCGTCGCCGCCGCGCCAACTGTCGCGTCTGAGATGGCCGACAAGGTGGATCGCGACGCCGCGCGTCTCGGCGAGGAACTGACCGAGCGGCGTCCCCGCAGCGCGGAAAGCGATCCCCCGTAGCCGAGTATTGTCGAGCGGATCGGCCAGGGTGCAGCGAAGATGGGTGGCCCCTACCGCCTCGGCATGGAGGATGCGAACACCGGGAAAAACAAAGCGGGGTTCTGGGTTGGCGGCCCCGAACGGCGCCAGCCTCGCGATATGGCCGACCAACTCGCTCTGTGCCGCAGCGATGGAGAGCATCCCGTCCACACGCAGTTCGGGGACCAGCGGCTCATTGCCGATGCCGTCGCCCAGCCGCTCGATCAGGAAGGACTCCAGCGCGCCCAGCTTTTCCGCTGCGACTGTGAAACCCGCCGCCATGGCATGGCCGCCGCCGTTGATCAGCAGCCCCGCCTGACGTGCCGCGATCACCGCCGCGCCGAGCGGCAATCCGGCAACCGAGCGGCCCGACCCTCGGCCGCTGCCATCGGCGAGCGCGACGACGCAAGCCGGACGCTCGTAACGCTCCTTGAGGCGTGCGGCGACGATCCCGATCACCCCAGGGTGCCAATTCTCGGCTGCGGCAAAGATGAGAACCGGCGACTGCGGCGATCCTTCGACGATCGCGATCGCCGCATCCAAAGTGCGCGCCTCGATATCGCGGCGCTCTCGGTTGTAGCCGTCGAGGCGAGCCGCCAACTCGGCGGCGATGACTGGATCGTCAGTCGCGAGCAGCCGCGCTCCGAGATCGGCGGCGCCGACCCGCCCGCCGGCATTGACCCGAGGTCCGAGCACGAACCCCAGATGATAGGCGTCGATTGGCTCCGCAACGCCAGCCACGGCGGCCAACGCGGCGAGGCCTGGGTTGTCGCGGCGCTGAGCTACCTTGATGCCTTGAGCGACCAGAGCCCGGTTCAGTCCGGCCAACGGCACCACGTCGCAGACCGTACCCAGCGCCACCAAATCAAGCCATTGCAGCAGGTCCGGCTCGGCGCGGCTGGCCACGTACCAGCCGGTACGGCGCAGCTCGCGATTGATTGCAACGATCAGCAGAAAGGCGACTCCGACTGCCGCCAATGCGCCGTGCGTGCTCGTCTCGTCGAGCCGGTTGGGATTGACGACCGCCGCAGCCCGGGGCAGCAACGGTTCGGCGACGTGATGATCGATAACGATCACCTCGATCCCCGCCTCCGCGGCATCTGCCAACGGCTGATGGGCCGTCGTGCCGCAATCGACGGCGACGACGATGCGCACGCCTTCATGGCGCAGGCTCAGCAGGGCCGGGGTATTCGGACCGTAGCCCTCGCGCAGACGGTCCGGGACATAAATGCGGGTTCTAGTGCCCGCCGCCGTAAAGAACCGCGCCAGCAGCGCGGCCGAGGTCGCGCCGTCGACATCGTAATCGCCAAAAACGCCGATCGTCTCGCCGTCGTGCACCGCCCGGACGAGCCGCGCCACGGCAGCACCCATGTCGCGTAGATGCGAAGGATCGGGCAGCTGATCGCGCAGGCGCGGCGCCAAGAACCCTGGCGCATGGTCGAGATCGACGCCGCGACGCGCCAACAGCCGCCCGACGATCTCGGGCACCCCGAGCCGCTCAGCAATAGCCTCTCCCGCTCGTGCATCGCCGTTGCGCAGGCGCCAACGACGGCCGCACACCGATCGTTCGACCCCCGACACCACCCCGGCACAGCCGTCGGCGCCCCCCGCGCCGTCCATATCCTGAACTCAGCCCGGCGCGATGAAGTCGTCATTGCCGGGCTTGACCCGGCAATCCATGCAACACCCCGGCCTGCTGAAAGCCCGCGTGGATGCCCGGGCCGAGCCCGGGCATGACGAAAAATACAGATCAGTCATTTGAAGGTTCGGTCCTCACTCGATTAGCGGGCGAAGGGTGAGAAGGTCTGCTTGCGCGTGAAGTCATGGCGGGCCTCGACGTAACGGACAGTGCCGGATTTCGAGCGCATGACGACCGAATGCGTCGAGGCGCCGCCGGGAAAGCGGCGCACCCCGCGCAGCATCGTGCCGTTGGTGACCCCGGTCGCGGCAAACATCACATCGCCCGAGGCGAGGTCGAGCAGTTTGTATTTGCGGTCGAGGTCGGTGATGCCGAGGCGGTGGGCGCGGCCGCGCTCGTCGTCGTTGCGGAACAACAGCCGGCCTAGCATCTGCCCGCCGATGCAGCGCAGCGCAGCCGCCGCCAACACGCCTTCCGGCGCGCCGCCCGAGCCGACATACATGTCGATGCCGGTCTCCGGTTCGGAGGTGGCGATGACACCGCTGACATCGCCGTCCGAGATCAGGGTGATCCGGGCCCCGGCTTCGCGGACCTTGGCGATAAGCTCGGCATGGCGCGGCCGGTCGAGGATGCATACGACGAGATCGGCGAGCTCGACCTTCTTCGCTTGCGCCAGGTTCTTCAGGTTGACCGAGGGCGCCTCGTCGAGATCGACGAGATCATCCGGCAGTCCGCCGCCGACCGCGATCTTGTCCATGTAAACGTCGGGCGCGTTCAAAAACCCGCCGGCATCGGCCATTGCGATGACTGCCAGCGCATTGGCGCCGCCTTTGGCGGTAATCGTCGTCCCCTCCAGCGGATCGAGCGCGATGTCGATCGGCGGACCGTTCCCGCTGCCGACCTTCTCGCCGATATAGAGCATTGGCGCTTCGTCTCGCTCGCCCTCGCCAATCACGACCGTGCCGGCGATCGCGAGGCTGTTCAGCGCCTCGCGCATCGCATCGACCGCGGCCTGATCGGCGGCCTTCTCATCGCCCCGCCCCATCAGACGCGAGGCGGAGAGCGCCGCCGCCTCGGTCACCCGAACGGCTTCCAATGCGAGATTGCGATCCATCTTCGAAGTCTCTGGCACGGCTTTCCTCCTCGTCCTTGTCAAAAGGCTATATTTTTAAAAATCCTCGATGCGGATCATGCGAGGCGGTTCGAGCACCGTGTCGAGCGCTTCGATCCTCTGGAGCGCCCGGCGCATCGCCGCCTCGATCGTGAGGTGGGTAGTCATCACCACCGGCACCGCCTCGCCAGGCGCACGGCCGCGCTGGATCATCGACTCCATCGACACCTGCTCGTCGCGCAACGCCGCGGCGACATCGGCGATCACCCCCGGCTGGTCCAGCACCATCAGCCTGATGTAATAGGCGCCATGGTGCCGTTCGATCGGCACCCCGGGAATCGCACGCAAATTTGCGGTGTGCAGCCCGAATATCGGCACGTGCCGGCCGGCCGCGATGTCGACGAGATCGGCGGCGACCGCCGAAGCTGTCGGAAAGGCGCCCGCACCGCGACCCTGCAATACGACGCGGCCGACGAAGTCGCCTTCGGCGACGACGGCATTGTAAACTCCCTCGACGGCCGCGATCGGCGTCGCCCGCGGCACCATGCAGGGATGGACGCGCTGCTCCAGACCCTCCTCGGTCAGCCGCGCGATGCCGAGTAGCTTGATGCGGTAGCCGAGTTCCTCGGCGAAGTCGATGTCGAGCCGCGAGACGTGCCGGATCCCCTCGGTATAGACCCCGGCGAGGTCGACCGGACGGCCGAAACCCACACTCGCCAGGATCGCCAGCTTGTGTGCGGCATCGATGCCGTCGATGTCGAAGCTCGGATCGGCTTCGGCATAGCCGAGCTTTTGCGCTTCCGCCAGGACCTCGGCGAATTCGTGGGCGCTTTCGCGCATCGTCGTCAAGATGAAGTTCGAGGTGCCGTTCAGGATGCCGTAGACGCGCTCCACCCGATTGCCGGCGAGACCTTCGCGGAGCCCCTTGATGACCGGGATGCCGCCGGCGACCGCGGCCTCGAACGCAAGAATGAGCCCCCTCTTCTCGGCTCGCGCGGCGAGCCGGGTCCCGTGATGCGCCAGCAACGCCTTGTTTGCGGTGACGACATGCTTGCCATGGTCGAGAGCGGTGTCGAGCACCTGGCGGGCGATGCCGTCCGCGCCGCCGATCAGCTCGACGACGACGTCGATTTCGGGATCGGCCGCCATCGCTGCGGCATCCTCGTACCAGCGCACTGCCGACAAGTCGGCGCCGCGATCACGCCGGCGATCGCGTGCCGACACTGCAGCAACCACGATGCGGCGGCCGGATCGTTGAGCCAGCAGATCGGCCTGCCGGTCCAGCAGCTGTAGAACGCCTGACCCAACGGTGCCGAGACCGGCGATGGCAATCTTGAACGGCGGTTTCACGACGGCAACTCGGATACGATTGTACGAAACGCAAGAGCCGCCGTGGGCGGCGTCGGGCGACCCGGCTCTTTGTAGCGCTCGGGCGTCAATTTTTCGATAGCGTTTCCCGGCACTGCGCCTGGAAGCCACCCGGGCGCGAAGGCAGACATTCCAAAGACGGTCGAGGCCCGAATCGGTGGGGTCCGCTTCAGTGTTCGAGCAGCACCTCGGCGCGGCTTTCGCCGGAATTTTCGCCCCGCGGCGCCGCCTCGACCTGGATCTTGTCTGCGGGTATCCCCGCGTTGGTCAGAGCGGCAGCGACCGCCTGAGCGCGGTCGAGCGCCGTCCGGTAACTATCCAACTGCTCGACGGCGCCGCTTCGGGCCCCGGCATAACCGACGATGCGAACCTTGCCGGGGTTCTGCTGATAGACCGGCAGGACGGTTTCGAGGGTTTGCCTATCCTTTTCGGTCAGGGTTGTCGAATCGGTGCCGAACTTGATTTCGGCAACCGGAGTCCCGACCGGCGCAGGCGGCTTTGCGCTGGCTTTGCCGGGAGCGGCCGCGGCGGTGCGGGTCGGCGGCACCGGCGGCAGTTCCGGCGCAGCCGGCGGCGGCTCGTAGCCGGCAGAGCTCTTGGCCTGCGGCAACGGCAGTGGAGCGAGAGCTCCTCCCGCGGCAAGGCCGCCGGGCATGGGAGTCGGGGTCACCGCAACCTTCGGGGCAGGCGGCAGTTGCGGAGGCGGCGGTGCGGGTTGGATCTGTTCGGGCTCCGGCGTCGCTCGCGCCTCGGGTACCTCCAGGCTTGACTCCATCGGCCCTGGCTCGGGCGGCTCTCCCTGCTTGCGCAGGCCTTGTCCTGGTTCGGCGGGCGTCTTGCCGCCGGCGCGTGCGGCGCGAGGGGCGGCCCCTACTGGCGGCAGGACGGGCTTTTGATCGCCAGTACCCATGCCGGTCGCTGTGTTCGCAAGCACCGGTTCCGTGGACAGGCTCGGCGAGAGCTTGGCTGGTCCTTCTCCGGCAGCGCCATTGCGAGCCGACGCAGCGGAAGGCGCCGCTGCGGGAGCGGGCGGGGCGGGCGTTGCGGAGGGCGACAGAGCGGCCGCAACCTGCTCCGGCTGAGTTCCGGGCTCGCCCGGAGGAGGTGGTGGTGGCGCCGCGACCGACGAAAAGCCCGCCCGCAGTTGCTCATCCGTGTGCCGCGCATTTGCCCGGTCGGCTATCAGGCTTTGGGTCAGTTTTTCCCGCTCGGCTGCGGTCAAAGCTCGCACCGGCGGCGGAGGCACGGTGGCGAGATTGGGATAGTCGGACGCCTCTCCGGCGGCCAGGTTTTTGGTGTTCGGCGTCGTATCGGGATCGGGGTCGTTCCGGCTCACCCCGGTCAAGTCACGCCAGGTGTCGATCGGATTACAGGCGGCCAGCCCGAGCAGCAGTGCAACGGCCGCAAGCGGGCGCGCTGCTAGTTTTGTCCTTCTCTCGGTAGCGGAACCGGCACACGATTGGCCCATAAGCATCACAGCATTCCCGACGAGTTGACCCCCTGGTGCCGCCGCAAGCGTTCGGGATCCGCTGATAAGCGGCACAAACCAAGTGACCTTGATGTATTAGATCCAGGCAGGCGCGTCACTACATTTGAGGATGAGAACAACCGACCGCCCCAAGCCATCGGTTCCGGACCGTGAGTTTCAGATCGGGTTTTCAACGGGCGGCTTTGAGGAAACGGCAATGAGCGATATCATTCACGGGAAACCGGGCGGCGCAACCCGGCCTTCCCCGACAAAGACGCGTCCTTGCCGCTCAGCAAGCGCGGCAAAGGAAAGATGCCGGCCGAGAAGGGCCGGAAAAAGGATGCCGCGCCCACCAAACCCGACATTGTGTCTGCGCCGCCCTCCGGCCCCACCCCACCTTCGTCGGCCGCTGAGGCGAGAAGAGGGGAGGCCGAGCCGCTTCACGATCCCGCTGAGCTATCAAAGCAAATCGCCGAAATTGCCGGAAAAAGCCAGCAACTCGTTGCCGAGTTTCTGACCAGGCAGGGTCGCGAAGAGGGGGTCGGAATGGCCGAACTCGCTCGGCGTCGGAACCGCCTTCCTGGAGATGACTGCACGCATGATGGCCGACCCCTCTCGGCTCGTGCAGGCGCAGCTGTCGCTGTGGAACGACTATCTGACCTTGTGGCAGCGCACGGCCCAGCGGTTTCTCGGCGGCGAAACGGAGCCGATGATCGAACCGTCCGCCGGCGACCGACGATTCCGCGACGCGGCGTGGACCGAAAACACGCTCTTCGACTTCATCAAGCAGAGCTACCTTTTGACGGCGCGGTGGATGCAGAGCACGGTTCGCGATGTCGAGGGAATCGACGAGCGCACCGCGCGCAAGGTGGATTTCTATACGCGGCAGTTCGTCGACGCGCTCGCGCCGTCGAATTTCCTGATGACCAATCCCGAAGCCTTGCGGGCGACGATCGAGAGCAAGGGCGAGAACCTGCTCGATGGGCTGAAGAACCTGCTCGAGGACCTCGAGCGCGGCAAGGGACGCCTCGCGATCAAGATGACCGACTATGGAGGCTTTCCGTATCGGCGAGAACATCGCGGTCACGCCGGGAAAGGTCGTTTATCAGAACGACCTGATGCAGCTCATCCAGTACGAGCCGATGACGGAAACCGTGAAGCGCCGGCCATTGCTGATCATCCCGCCGTGGATCAACAAGTTTTACATCCTCGATCTGCGGCCCAGTAACTCCTTCATCCGCTGGGCGGTGTCGCAGGGCCATACCGTATTCGTGATCTCCTGGGTCAACCCCGACGAGCATCTCGCCGCCAAGACGTTCACCGACTACATGCTGGAAGGGCCGCTCGACGCACTCGATGCGATCGAACAGGCGACCGGCGAGCGGGAAGCCAACGTGATCGGCTACTGCCTGGGCGGCACATTGCTCGCCAGCACGCTCGCCTATATGGCGGTCAAACGCGACAGACCGGATCAAGAGCGCCACCTATCTGGTGACGATGGTGGACTTTGCCGAAGCCGGCGAACTCTCGGTATTCATCGACGAGGAGCAGCTCTCCGCACTCGAAGAGCGCATGAACACAAAGGGCTATCTCGAAGGGCGCGACATGGCGACAACCTTCAACATGCTGCGCGCCAACGATTTGATCTGGTCGTTCGTGGTCAACAACTACCTGCTCGGCAAATCGCCGTTCCCGTTCGACCTGTTGTACTGGAACGCCGATTTGACGCGCATGCCGGCCGCGATGCACAGCTTCTACCTGCGCAACATGTACCAGGAGAATTTGCTGGTGAAACCCGGCGGCATCACTCTGGACGGTGTGCCGATCGATCTGCGGAAGATCCAGACGCCGTCCTTTTTACTATCGACTCGCGAGGATCACATCGCGCCGTGGCGGTCGACCTATGCCGCCACCCGGATCTATCGCGGCCCGGTCAAATTCGTGCTGTCCGCCTCCGGCCACATCGCGGGCGTGGTAAACCCGCCGGGCGGCAAATACGGCCATTGGGAGAATGAAAAAAACCCGCCGACACCGGAAGGATGGCTCGCCACCGCGGCCGCCCACTCCGATTCCTGGTGGCCGCTATGGGAGCGCTGGATTTCGCGGTATGCCGGCGGCGAGGTGCCGGCGCGGCACCCGGGCGACGGCAAGCTCAAACCGATCGAGGACGCCCCCGGCTCTTACGTCAAGGTGCGCGCCGCGGATTGATCGTCCTCGGCGAGCTCGCACTGGCGCATAGCACGCCTCAGTAAAATTCCTTTGCCAACGTCTCATTAAGCACGCGACGATCCCTACAGTCGTTGTAAAGGGAGGAGCGCGATGCTCCGCTGGTTCGGCGAATTGAATGCCAAGGAACGCCGGACGATGGGTGCCTGCTTTGGCGGCTGGGCGCTCGATGCGTTCGACGTGCAGATGTACAGCTTTGTCATTCCTACGGTCATTGCACTGTGGGGACTGTCGCGCGGTGAAGCCGGGCTCATTGGCACGGTGACATTGCTGATCTCGTCACTGGGCGGGTGGTTCTCCGGCACGCTCGCCGACCGGTTCGGCCGGGTGCGGATGCTGCAGATCACAATCCTGTGGTATTCGATATTCACGTTTCTCTGCGCCTTCGCGCAGAACTTCGAGCAGCTCTTCGTGTTGCGGGCACTGCACGGGTTCGGCTTCGGCGGCGAATGGGCTGCCGGGGCCGTGCTGATGGGCGAGGTGATCCGCGACAAATACCGCGGCCGCGGGGTTGGCATCGTGCAGACCGGTTGGGCCATTGGCTGGGGCGCCTCGGCTCTCGCTTATACCGCGCTCTACGCGTTGTTGCCCGAGGCGATCGCCTGGCGCGTTCTGTTCGCAATCGGCTTGTTGCCGGCAGGTTTGGTCTTCTGGATCCGCCGTCACATCGAGGAGCCCGAAATCTTCCGCGGTACTCGACGCGCGTCGATTGGCTTCGGCCATTTGTTCGCCGCGTTCCGGGGTCCGCATCTGTGGACCACGGTCAAGGTGACCTTGATGGTCGCCGGCGCTCAGGGCGGCGGTTACGCCCTCGGTCTCTGGATGCCGACCTATTTGCGCACGGTGCGCGGATTGTCGGCGACCAGCACCGGAGGATTTCTTTTGGTCCAGATCCTCGGCGCGCTGTTCGGCTTTTTGTTAGGCGCCTATCTGAGCGACGCGATCGGCCGGAAATGGACCTTCATGTGGTCGGCTATCGGATCTTTCGTAATGATCCTGATTTACATGTTCGTGCCGATGGACAACACGATGCTGCTGTTTGTCGGGATCCCCCTCTTCACGATCTTTTTGATGAAATTCCCGCCGATGGGGCCGTTCATGACGGAACTCTACCCAACCGGGGTTCGCGGGACAGCCCAAGGCTTTTGTTACAATGCCGGCCGGGCGCTCGGCTCGTTCCTGCCGGCTCTAGTCGGGTTTGTCAGCCAGAGCCTACCGCTCGGCGCCACAATTGCTCTCTTCAGCGCCTTCGCCTCCGCCATCATGGTCGTGATGCTGCTCCTCTTGCCCGAAACCCGCGGCCGCAGCCTGGCCAGCCTCGAGATCGAGCCGGCAGACGGTGCCTCCCTCGCCCCGCTCACGGGGCGAGGGCCGGGGTGAGGCGCGGGGGATCGGTGCCGATCAGCTAGACCCGGAGTCGAGATCCAGCATCAGCCGCAAATTCTGCACTGCCGCGCCCGACGCTCCTTTGCCGAGATTGTCGAGCTGGGCGGTGAGCACGGCCTGGCGGTGCACCTCGTTCGCCCAGACGTAGAGGTCGAGCCGATTGGTCCCATTGAGTGCCTCCGGTTCGAGCTTGTCCGTCCCGTTGCCGGCCGCGACAGTTACGTATTCCGAACCCTCGTAAAAGGCGCGTAGGGCCTCTCGCAAATCGGCGCCGATGGGTTTTCCGGGCAGATCGTCGAGGTGGAGCGGTACGGAAACGAGCATGCCTTGGCGGAAATGCCCGACCGAGGGGATAAAAATCGGTCGCCGCGACAGCCCGGCGAAGAACTCGATCTCCGGCAAGTGCTTGTGCTCGAGACCGAGTGCGTAAAGCTCGAAGGCCGGCCCGCCTGCGCTATCATGTGCCTCGATCATCGATCTGCCGCCGCCGGAATAGCCGCTGACCGCGCTTATCGTGATCGGGTAGTCGGACGGAACGAGCCCCGCTTGGACGAGCGGGCGCAATAGACCTATAGCGCCGGTGGGGTAGCAGCCGGGATTGGCGACGTTACGCGACATCGCGATTTTCCGGGGCTGATCGGGCGCGATTTCCGGAAAACCGTAGGTCCATTCCGGATCGACCCGGTGCGCGGTGCTGGCGTCGAGCAGTTTCGGTGCGTCGCTGCCCAGCGCCTCGGCCAGCGCGGTCGCCTCCACCGCAGCATCATCCGGCAAGCACAGCACGACAAGGTCGCACCATGCCATCATGTCCTGCCGAGCCGACGGATCCTTGCGCTGCGCCGCTGGCAGGCTGCGCAACGTGATCTCGGACAGCATTTCGAGCCGCCTTCGGATGCCGAGACCTGTCGTGCCGGCCTCGCCGTCGATAAAGACGCTCGGTTGATTGCTCGCCATCGGACAGTCTCCTGCGCTATCGTGAGATTTAGCAGCGGCTTGGGAGGATCAGGTAGCTATGAATGAAAACAGCGCGCCCCTCAATTGTCTTGCCGGGGTGAGAGTGCTCGACCTGACGCAATTCGAGGCGGGTCCCTCCTGCACCGAGGCGCTCGCCTGGCTCGGCGCCGAGGTCGTCAAAGTCGAGAACCCGGGTGGTGGCGAGCCCGGCCGAACCGCTTTCGCCGGGCCGCAAGGTAGCCCGGACTTGTTCTATTTCTTCGAATTCAACGCCAACAAGAAATCGGTCACAGTCAATCTCAAATCCGAGCGCGGTCTGGCCTTGGTCAAGGACATGGCCAAGAAGGCTGATGTCATGATCGAGAACATGGCGCCCGGCACGATCGAGCGGCTGGGGCTCGGCTACGAGGCAATCCGCGCCCTCAACCCCGGCATCATTTATGCCCAGGTCAAAGGCTTCGGCGAGGGCAGCCCCTACGAGAGGAACCTCGCCTTCGATATGATCGCGCAGGCTTGCGGCGGCACAATGAGCATCACCGGCGAGCCCGATGGGCCGCCGATCAAGCCGGGTCCCTCGCTCGGCGACACCGGCACCGGCATGACGATGGCGATCAGCATCCTCGGCGCCCTTTACGAGCGCCGCGCTACTGGCCAAGGAAGGCGCCTCCAGGTCGCGATGCAGGACGCGATGCTGCATTACATCCGCATTGCGTTTCAGGCTCAGGCGGCGACTGGCCAAGCAGCAAGGCGCAACGGGTCGCGCAGCGCGACGGCCGTCGCCCCGGCCGGCATTTTTCCCTGCGCGCCGGGCGGCTCTAACGACTGGGTGTATGTTTTTGCCCGCCAGCCGGATCACTGGCACCGCCTGTTGAAGGTGCTCGGCCGCGAGGACCTGATCGGCAACCCGGATTACGATACTCCGAAAGCTCGCGGCGAGCGCATCGCGGAGATCAATGCGATGGTCACCGACTGGACGCGCCGGCGCGACAAGCACGAGGCGATGCGGATCATCGGCGGAGCCGGGGTGCCGGCCGGGGCGGTGCTCGACACGATGGAACTGACGAACGAGCCGAGCTTCACCGAGCGCGGCATCCTGCAGATCGTGGAACACCCGACTGGACCGTTCAAGATGCCATCATGGCCCGTGCGCTTCGACGGCCGCCCGCCAAAGCTCGAGCCGGCTCCGCTCTTGGGGCAGCACTGCGCGGAGGTTTTCGGCGAATGGCTCGGGATGAGTGCCGGGGATGTCGATGCGCTGAAGAAGGAAGGGGTGATCTGACCCAACCGTCGCCCCCGCGAAAGCGGGGGCCTAGGGGCGACCGCTCGACCTCTGGGCCCCTGGGTTCCGGCTTTCGCGGGAATGACGAAACACAAATGATCAAGAGAGGAGATACCGAGATGGCGGAACTGACGGGTAACGATATCCTTGCCCAGTGCCTGAAGGCGCAGGGTGTCAAGGACATCTTCTTCATCATGGGCGGACCGATGCTTGACGCTGAGACGGCGTGCATCAATGAAGGCATTCGCCTCATTGATACACGCCACGAGCAGGGTGCCGCCTACATGGCGCAGGGCTACTCGCGGGTGACGCAAGGGCCGGGCGTGTGCATGGCGGCGAGCGGCCCGGCAACGTTGAATTTCAGCACCGGCCTCGCCAATGCGCTCATCGATTGCTGCCCGGTTGTGGCGCTCGGCGGGTCGAGCCCGATCGGCCAGTTCGGCCGCCAGGTGTTCCAGGAGATCGACCAGGTCAAGGCGCTTGAGGGCTGCGTCAAGTACGCGGACCGGGTGCACAACCTGAAGCGTCTGCCGCAACAGGTGAACTTCGCGTTCCAGAAGGCGATGAACGGCAAGCCGGGTCCGGTTTATCTCGATTTCCCCGGAGACGTGCTCTACACCGCGGTCGACGAGGCGCAGGTCGATTGGAGCTATATGGGCCGGCCGATCATCAGGGCGCGCCCTTATGCCGAGCCGAAGGCATTGAACGCGCTCGTCGACGCGATCGGCAAGGCACGTCAGCCGGTCATCGTCTCGGGCAGCGGCGTGCTGTGGTCGCAGGCCTGGGACGAGATGAAGGCGTTCGTCGAGAAGGCCGGGATCCCGTTCTACACGACTCCGCAGGGGCGCGGCGTCGTCCCCGACGACCATCCCTATTCCTACCTGACGATGCGCAACGACGCGTTCCGCGAGGCCGATCTGATCCTCGTCCTCGGCACGCGCACGAACTACGTGATCGGCCACGCGTTGCCGCCACGCTTCAGCGCCGATGCGACGGTCGCGCGCATCGAGATCGACCCCGAGGAGATGGGCAACTCGGCGCGCAACATCGACATTCCGGTGGTCGGCGACTGCAAGTCGGTATTGCAGCAATTGTGCGAGGCGGTCGATGCGCGCACTGCCGACCGCTTCCAGGGCTGGCGGCAGAAACTGGCCGACGGCGAAGCGAAAAAGCGCACCCGCGCCGGCGGCAATTACCCGACCGACGGCGATATCCATCCGCTGCGGCTGTGCGAGGAGATCAAGAACTTCATGCAGCGCGAGGCGATCCTCTCGGTCGACGGGCAGGAGATCTTGAATTTCGGCCGCCAGTCGATCCCGACCTTCGTCCCCGGCCACCGGCTCAATTCGGGGCCCTTTGGCACAATGGGGGTCGGATTGCCGTTTGCGGTCGGCGCCAAGGCGGCCAAGCCGAATGCGCAGGTGATCTGTCTGCATGGCGACGGTTCCTTCGGGCAGAACGCGATGGAACTCGACACCGCGGTGCGGCACAAATTGCCGCTCTTGTGCGTGATCAGCCTGAACGGCGGCTGGACCGCCGACCCCGAGCACAACAAGCCCGGCCGCGATCTCGGCTATACGCGCTATGACAAGATGGCCGAGGCGCTCGGCTGCTACGCCGAATATGTCGAAGAGCCTGAGGACATCCGCCCGGCCTTGCAGCGGGCTTGGAAGAAGGTCGAGGAGGGCATGGTCGGCTTCGTCAACGTCAAGACCGACTACCGCGCCCGTGCGACGACGGTGCGCTTTTCCAGCCGCGAGACCTGAGCGGCCGACCCGCGTCACGGAAGGGGCGCCTGCCGGCGCCCCTTCGGGAAATTAGGCAACAAGCAGGGGGCGGCGGCGTGCACGCACCTTCTTCGGCGGATGTCCGCCTCTTCGGGGAGTACCGTCTCGACCGGCGGATCGGCGTCCTGTTCCGAAGGGATGAGCGCGGCGTTTTTGCTCCATTGGTAATGGGTTCGCGCGCGCTCGACATTCTCGGTGTGCTGGTGGAGCACCCAGGGGACCTCTCACAAGGGCCGAGATTACAGCCGCGGTTTGGCCGGGAATAGCGGTGGAAGACAGCAATCTCGGCGTGCAGATCGCGGCACTTCGCCGGGTCCTTGACGAGAGGCGAACAGAAGGGAGCTGCATCCAGACTATTCGCGGGCACGGTTACCGTTTTATCGCGCCGGTGACGCGGGTCGAGACAGAGATACGCGCCGGTAACGCGGCAGCTCCGATAAGCGGAGCGCCACCGCTGCCGGATAAGCCGTCGCTGGCGGTAATGCCATTTCAGAATATGAGCGGTGACCCAGAGCAGGAATATTTCGCCGACGGTATGGTCGAGGAGATCATTACGGCACTCTCGCGGATCAGATGGATCTTCGTCATCGCCCGCAATTCGAGTTTCACCTACAAAGGCAAGGCATCCGACGTGAAGCAGGTCGGGCGCGAATTGGGCGTCCGCTATGTTCTCGAAGGCGCCGTGCGCAGAGCCGGCGGCCGCCTGCGCATCACCGCGCAACTGATCGACGCGCTCAGCGGGACGCATCTGTGGGCCGACCGCTTCGATGGTTCGCTCGAAGACGTGTTCGACCTTCAGGACAAGGTGGCCTTCTCCGTCGCCGGCGTCATCGAACCCACCCTGCAGGCCGCCGAAACCGCTCGTTCGGCCGGCCGCCCGACCAACGATCTGACCGCCTATGACCTCTACCTGCGTGCCTACGAGATGTATTTCTCGTCGGCACAGCAAATCCCAAAGGCGCTCCCTCTCCTCGAGCGAGCGATCGAGCATGATCCGCGTTACGGGCCTGCGCTCGCTTGGGCCGCGGTTTGCTGTCTTCGGCTTGAAGCGGACGGGTCGAGTACCGACCCCGAAGCGGCCGGCCGCAAGAGTGTCGATTTTGCCCGGCGAGCTTTGCAGGTGGCCGGTGATGATCCCGGCGCTCTTGCCAACGTCGCTCTCGCGCTGGCCTATTTCGGCGAGGATATCGGCGCAATGATGGCGTTGGTCGATCGAGCGCTGGCACTCAACCCAAGTTTCGCGCGCGGCTGGTACATCGGCGCCATTCTCAGGCTTTTTGCGGGCCAGTTTGATCGGGCGATCGAGTGTGCCGAGGCTTCGCTGCGTCTCAGCCCACGCGGCCGGTTTGGCCAGGTTTTCAATGTAATTGGCGCCGCCCTGCTGTTCAGCCGGCGCTTCGAGGAGGCGTTGCCGAAGCTGCTCCTCGCGATCCAGGACGACCCGAGATTTCCGACGCCCTATCGCTATCTCGCCGCTTGCTATGCCCATATGCGCCGCCTCGACGAGGCGCGAGAGGTGCTGGCGCGGTTGCGCTCGATCACTCCGCTGGTGGTGTCAGGCGCCGATTGCTTTCGCAACCCGAGCATCGCGAATTCTACTTGTCGGGCCTGCGCATGGCGGCCGGTGAGGCGGGATGACTGCCACCCCTTTTCCTACCTGACGCGACGATATCGATCCCGAGGAGCTCGGCAGCTCGGCGCGCAACATCGACATCCCGATCGTCGGCGGCATGCACCCGCTGCGGCTGTGCGAGGAGAGCAAGAACTTTATAGAGCGCGAGGCGATCCTCTCGGTCGACGGGCAGGAGATCCTTGAATTACGGCCGACAGTCGATCCCGACCTTTGTTCCCGGCCACCAGCTCAATTCCGGACCGTTCGGCACGATGGACGTCGGATTGCCCTTTGCGGTCGGCGCCAGGCGGCCAAACCCGGCACGCAGGTCATCTGTCTGCAGGGCGACGGCTCGTTCGGGCAGAACGCGATGGAGCTCGATACGGCGGTACGCCATAAACTGCCGTTGCTCTACATCATCAGCCTCAACGGCGGCTGGACCGCCCACCCGGAACGCAACAAGCCCGGCCGCGATCTCGGCTACATCCGTTACGGCATCATGGCCCAAGGCCTCGGCTGCTACGGCGAATATGTCGAGCAGCCCGAGGACATCCGCCCGGCCCTGGAGCGCGCGCAGAAAAAGGTCGATGACGGCATGGTCGCGCTCGTCAACGTCAAGACCGACTACCGCGCCCGCGCCACCACGGTCCGCTTCTCCAACTACATGACCTGAGCTGGCACCCGGTGGCAGCGCGGAAGGGGCGCCTGTAGGCGCCCCTTTTGTGTTGCAATCCAGCAAATGGATCGCTCGCTTGACCAGAGGGGGCGGCAGCATCGCCCGATCGGCCCCGCAGCTTCAGATCGCGCGCAACCTCAGCGATGCTGCCCCCGGCCGCCACACGCCCCACCGTGGCCTGCTTTAGCGCTATCGGATATTCCCGGCGCTTTGTTATCAGTTCCTCTCCTCGAGAAACTGTCCCTTATTTTCCGTGTCTCACTTCTGGGGGTGCACTATATGTCCATGGCTGATAGTTCGCTGTAAAGAACAGCGAAAACAGCCGGCCGGTAATGCGTCGCGGGATACCCTCCGGTGGGTTGCTGCAACTTAATGAATTTGTCTGAGCCCTAGGCCCAGCGCGGTGATCCTGCAGATTTACGAGGTTCAGACGCCCGAGGAAGCCGTCGCGCTGGCACGGCTGGGGGTGGACCACATTGGGGTGCTGGTCGGAGACGGCTCATTTCCGCGCGAGCTTACGACGGAGCGGGCCAGCGCGATATTCGCCGGGCTGCCGCCGGGAGCGGCCCGGGTCGCACTGTCTCTGTCGGCTGATCCCGCAGAGATTGCACGGGTGATCAAGCTAACCCGGCCGGATATCATCCATATCGGGGCGGCGATCGAGTTGTTCTCCGCCCATGACACGCAGTTGCCCAAGGCCGCGTTTCCCGATGTCCCGGTGATGCGAGCGATCCGATCGTCGACGAAGGGAGCATCGAGTGTGCGAAGAACGATCGGGGTGTCGCCGACTTCCTGCTGCTCGACAGCCATGATCCCGGCGACAAACAGATCGGCGCCCGCGGCCGCGTGCACGATTGGACGATCAGCCGGCGCATTGTCGACGAGACCGGCGTGCCCGCCATTCTTGCCGGCGGTCTCGACGCCGACAATGTCGCCGCGGCTATTGCCGCAGTGCGGCCGGCGGGCGTCGATTCGAAAACCAAGACCGACCGAGCCGACGGCAATGGCAAAGATATCGACAGGGCGCGCCGCTTCGTCACTGCAGCGAAACTCACCACGTCAAGGCAGTAGCCCGCAGCTCGACGGCCCCATTGTTCTGTATCACGCCCAATAGCTGCCATCGGCACTGCGATCCCGGCGCGCAGCCGAGACGCCGGTCGTTCTCCGCCTTTGCCGCGAATTGCGGGTCGAAAATGACCGGCTTGCCGCTGTCGGTCGGATGCGGCAATGGCGCCCACAGCTGCTGTCCTACTGCCGGCGATGCGGCAAGCGCCGCCACGAGGACCGCAGCGAAGGCACCGTACTGCATTGCGCGTCAGAGCGCCTTCAGCATCGCCTCGGCGCTCGACACGTCGAACACACCGGGTTCCTCGACGTGCAATGCCTTGACCACGCCGTTATCGATCAGCATCGAATAGCGCTGCGAGCGCATCCCCATGCCTTCCTTCATGCGGTCTAGCTCGAGCCCGACTGCACGCGTGAATTCGCCGCTGCCGTCGCCCAGCATGACGATGTTGTCGCGGCAATTGTGCTCCTTGCCCCAAGCGCCCATGACAAAGGGGTCGTTGACTGCAATACAGGCGATCGTGTCGACGCCCTTGGCCTTGATCGCGGCGGCCTGCGTGACGTAACCCGGCAAATGGCGTTGCGAGCAGGTCCGCGTATAGGCGCCCGGCACCGCGAACAAAGCGACTTTCTTGCCAGCGAAGAATTCGTCCGAGCCGACTGCCTTCACGCCTTCCGGGGTCAGGTAGCGCAAGGTCACCGACGGGATCTTTTCTCCTACCTTGATCGTCATTCTTTGTCCTCCGTTTCAATCGATGCGAAATACGGCCTTGCCGGGGATCTGCCGGTCGCGCAGTCGCGGGCCGATCTGGGCGATCTCGCGCCAGCTCCGCTCGACGATGCTGCGGCTTCAGCGACCCGTCGGCGACCAGAGAGGCCAGCAACGCGAGATCGGGCGCGAACCGCTCCTCGGCTTCGGATGTGAAATAGCGAGAAGCTCTGCATGCGAGCATTCGGGTGCTCGGCGAAATCGCGGAAGCTGATCGGCGTCGGCTCGCCCGACGAATTGCCGAAGACGACGATCGTTCCCTTTGCCTCAATATGCTCGATCGCCGCGGCGAGCGAGGCCCCGCCTGCAGATTTCGAGGATCAACGCGAACAGCCCTTGCGCCTTGTCGATGCCTTCGACGATCTCGTCGGCGCCGAGCGCAGGTGCTGTCCGCGTTCCGGGCTGCCGACCACGGCGGTGACACGCGCCCCCGATCGCGCCGCGAGCTGCAGTCGAAAGGTGCCCGACACCGCCTGCCGCACCGGTGACCAGCACCCGCTTGCCGAGCAGCGGCGCACCGAAACGCAATGTGCGCAATGCCGTCAACCCGGCGACCGGCAATGCCGCTGCATCCTCGAAGCGCACATTGTCCGGCAACGCCGCGATCCGGTGGGCGGGCACGGCGGCGTATTGCGCCCAGCCGGCGTTGTCGGTCAGCGCGACAACCCGCGCCCCAGCCTCGGGGCCGCTGCCGTCGGCGGCGGACTGCACGACAACCCCGCTGATGTCCTGGCCGGGGCGCCAGCCTTCGGGGCGGATCTGGAAGAGCCGCCATTCGCCGCGGTTGAGCGAAAACGCCCGCACCTCGACGAGCGCCTCGTTCGACGCCGGATGCGGCTCCGGAACCTCGCGGATCTCGACGGGCGCGGCAGCATTCGGGGTATTGACGACGGCCAGCATCTGCTTTCTCCGGCGAAGGGCCCCTCACCCTCGCGCTTCGCGGGCCCCTCCCTCTCCCCCAGGCGGGGCGAGGGTCGGGGTGAGGGGCTGACGCGTCGACCTCAGTTGAGCCGCAGATCGGTGATGTGCTTCGGGTCGGGCTTCAATTCGCCGCGCTCGACCCGGGTAACGATGTCGGTCAGGATCGCGTTGGTCGGCGCCGCGATCCCGACCTTTTCGCCCTCACGCACGACAAAGCCGTTGAGGAACTGGATTTCGGTACGGCGGCCCTTCACCATATCCTGGCCCATTGACGGGCGATGCTCGCCACCGCCGGGACGATTAGCCTCGGCAAGGCGGTGTTCGTCGATTTCCCGTTGCGCCGCCGAATCGCCCTCGCCGGCGCGGGCCAGGGTCTCCGGGTCCATGTGGCTGACTTCATCGAAGGTGTAGCCGAGCGCCTGCCCGACGCGGATCGCCTCGCTGCCGAGCCGGTTCGAGAAATGGCGGATCGCGTCATTCTTGATCATGTCGCGGCTGATCATCCCCGTGCAAGCCGACAGCCCGTTGCCCATCACGTTGGTGACGAGCTTCGACCAGCGCTCGCCCCACAGATTTTCGGTCACCATGGCGCTGTCGGCATAGCCGACCAGCTTGCAGACCTCCCGGGCGCGGTCGGTCTTGCGGCCGTGGACCTCGCCGACACGAAAGACGGTGTGGCGCGACCCCGATTTGCCGGCGGCACGGCGGACCTGACCCGGGGCATGCAATTCGACCGTAATTGAGCTGGCGATCGAGCCCAACGTCTTGCCCCAGCCGACGATGCCGGCAATCGTCTCCTCGTTCATGCAATTCTGCAACGACACGACGTACCCATTGGGCGCGAGGTACTGCTTGATCATCGCGGTCGCCCAAGCGGTATCGTAGGATTTCATGCAGACAAACGCGATGTCGATCGGCGCCTCTTTGGCAAGCTGCTGCGCCTCGGTGAGATGCAGTGCGCACGGCTCGACCGTGAACGGCTCGACGTCGCGGATATGGGTGACCCGAAGACCGTCGTTGCGGATCGCCTCGACATTTTCCGGCCAGGGATCGATGTACGTCACATCCTCGCCGGCCTGGACCATGTGAGCGCCGGCGTAACACCCGACGGCTCCCGCGCCGACGATCGCTATCTTTTTGTTCGCCATAACGTCTTCTCCCATCAGGTTTGCCGGCACCGCTCGCCGTGCGTTCCGCTGCCGATCCTAGTACGGCTCGTGCGCCGTCGTCACCTATCGCTTCGGCAGAGCCGATTTTCGCGGCCGCCGGACGCGCGAGGTATGCCGCACGACAGTCTTGGTGCTCCGTTTCGGATCGGCCGTCGCGGCTCGAACGGCGCGCCGCCAGTCCGCAACCATGCCTATCGGAATCCCCGCGATGCCGAGCGCCATCAGCGCACTGGCGACACGCTCGAGCGATTTGATCTCTGCAGCGAGGACAACGAGCCCGAGGAGCAGGCCGCACCCGAAGGCCAGCAGCGCGGTCTTGGTGTAGCGCATCCGCTGAAGCGGGAAGTCAACGGCGCGAGGAGTTGGCGGCCAGGACCATCAACGAGAAGATTTCGAACAGCATTTGTGCGCCGACCATTGCGGTGTTGCTGGTCGGGTCGTATTGCGGTGCCACCTCGACCACGTCGCCGCCGATGATGTCAAGGCCCTTGAGGCCGTGCAGGATGGCCTGGGCCTCGCGCGGCGTCAGACCCCCGGGTTCGGGTGTCCCGGTGCCGGGGGTGAAAGCCGGATCGAGCCCGTCGACATCGAACGAGATGTAGGTCGGGCCGTCGCCGACGACTTCCCGCGCCTTCGCGACGACGCCGTCGATCCCAATCCGGTCGACATCCTCGATGTGCAGCACGGTCATTCCCGAGTTCATAGGAGAAACCCCAAAAGATCTCGGCCGGGCCGCGGATGCCGATCTGTATCGTGCGCTCGGGGTCGAGCACGCCGGCGAGCACAGCCTGCCGAAACGGTCCGCCATGGTGGAACTTGGACCCGTCGATTTCGCCCATTGTGTCGCAATGCGCATCGATGTGGACGAGGCTGACCGGGCGATCCGCGCCCAACGCCTTCAGGATCGGATAGGTGATCGAATGATCCCCGCCGACCGACAGCGGCCGCACCCCGGCCGCCTGGATGCGCTTGTAGAACGCCTCGATATCCTCGATGCAGCTGTCGAGGCTGAACCGCGAGCGCATCGGCACATCGCCGATATCGGCCGCACTGCACTCGGCGCGCGGTACGACGCCGAGAGCATGATTGTAGGGCCCGACGCGCTCGATATCACGCACGGCACGGGGTCCGAGGCGGGCGCCCGCTCGATTGGTGACGCCGAGATCCATCGGCACCCCGACGAGCGCCACGTCGAGCCCGCCAAAATCCGCCAGGCCAGCGGCGTCCGGCCGGTACGGCAAGTCCAGGAAGGTGGAAACCCCGGCAAACGGCATCGCGCGCCGGTAATTGGTGCCGAAGACCAGCGACAGCGCCTTTCTGAACGCGACCGGCCCGACTTCGGTTTCCTTCGCACCTTCGTATTTGGCGCGCAATGCCTCGAGTTTTGTTTTGTCGAACATCGCTCCCGTCGACTAACGGCCGCCGCGAACGCGCGGCAGGACCAGGTGCCTCCACGGATCCGGCATTTCGCCGAGCGCGACTTCGATCAGGGTCGTGCCACACCGCTTCAGCGCGGCGGCGAGCTCGCGGCGCAGGCCATCGGGGGTCGTCGTGCGCACCCCAGCGACGCCGAAGCTTTCGGCCATCTTCGGGAAGTGAGGGTTGTGCAGATCGACGCCGATCAGCCGGTTGCCGTAATCCATCTTCTGCATGCGCCGAACATTGCCGTAGGCGCCATCGGCGAAGACGATCGCAACGATGTCGATGCCGTGTTTGACCGCGGTCGAGAGCTCCTGGACGTTGTACATGAACCCGCCATCGCCCGAGACCGAGACCACCGGCAGATCGGGTCGCCCCACCTTGGCGCCGAGCGCGGTCGCAAAGCCAAAGCCGAGCGTGCCCTGATAGCCGCTATGGATATAGGTGCGCGGATTATAGATCGGGAACGCCATGCGCCCGACGTAGCCGACCTGCGTCAAATCCTCGACATAAATGCCGTCATCGGGCAATTCGGCCCGGATCGCCTGCAGATATTCGCATTGCGGCCCGAGGACATCGGCGAGCCTCGCGAGCGTGCGGGACTTCAAAGTCTCGAGTTCGTCCTTGCGTGACGGCCGCCTCGGGGCGCGGCGCTCAAGCGCACCGTAGAGCGCGGCGAGCGCCGCCTGTGCATCGCCGACGATGCCGACTGCCGGCTTCAGAATGCGGGTGATCTCGGTCGGGTCGATGTCGATGCGGATCAATTTCAGATCGGCGTCGACGCCCCAACGCAGCTGCGGCTGATGCAAGCGGGTGCCGACCGCCAGCACAACGTCCGCATCGCGCCACAGCTCGTGTCCGGCGGCCGCCGATTGAGCCAGGTAATGGCGGTCGCTGACAATTCCTTTGCCGCCGGTATAGCTTACCACCGGCGCCTCGAGCATTTCGGCAATCGCGAGCACCTCTTCGGCCGCGTCGATCGCGCCGCCGCCGACAAACAGCAGCGGCTTTTCTGCCTCGGCCAACAATCCGGCCGCTTTGTCGATCAGTTCCGGATCGGGCAACGTGACGGCCGGCGACGGTTCCGCCTCGGGCAACGCCATGTCGGTTTCGAGCGCCATGACGTCGAGCGGCATTTCGAGGGCGACCGGCCGCGGTCGGCTGTCGCGCATTTGCCGGAACGCCTCGTTGACGCGCTTGCCGGCCTGGGTCGGATGATCGATGCGGGCCGCCCATTTTGTGAGGGTCTGCAAGATCCCGAGCTGGTCGGGGATCTCGTGCAACAGGCCGAAGCCGCGCCCGATCAGGTTGGAGGGGATCTGGCCGCTGACGCACAGGACCGGCGTATTGGTCGCATAGGCGGTAGCGAGCGCCGCAGTGGTGTTGAGCAGCCCCGGCCCCGGCACCACGGCATAGGCCCCGGTCTTGCCGCTCGCCCGGGCATAGCCGTAGGCCATGTAGGCGGCGCCCTGCTCATGGCGGGTGTGGATCACGCGCAGCCCCTCCGCGGCGTCGTAGAAGGCGACGAACAGCGCGTCGTTCTGGACGCCGGGCAGCGCAAAGATCGTGTCCACCCCGTTGCGCCGCAGCATCTCGACCAGCGCTCCGCCTCCCGTCATTCTCGTCATTGCTTCCTCCTTCAGCGGTATTGCGTCATTCCCGCGAAAGCGGGCATCCAGGGCGGCAGGCTCCTGCGGTAAGGGCCCTGGACCCCCGCTTTCGCGGAAATGGCGGACGACGGGCCGACATCACTCGAAAGCATAGCTGTAGGCGCTGCCGTGACGCACGATGCGGCCGACAGTGGGGCTCGGGAAGTGCGCCGGCAACAGGCGGGTGCCGCGCTCCGCATGCTCCTCGATCAGTCGGGTCCGGGTCTTGCGCGACAGTTCCGGATCGGTGCAGGCCAGGGTCGACCATTCCGGCTTCAGCAGTTGCAGCGGATGGTGGATCACGTCGCCCATAAAGACCCCGGTCTCGTCGCCTGAGCGGGCGTGGATTACGACATTGCCCGGCGTATGGCCGGGCGCGCCTTCAAACCGCAGCCCGTCCTCGATTGCGTAATCGTCGTCGACCAGCTCGGATTGTCCGGTGCGCACGACCGGCAGCACGCTGTCCTCGAACGCGAGCCGATGGGGCGTGTCTTCACCGTTCCGGTGCACCCCCTCCCAGTGCGCAAATTCGCGCCGCGCCATGATATAGCGCGCATTGGGGAAGGTCGGAACCCAGCGCCCTTTTTCGAGCCGGGTGTTCCAGCCCACATGGTCCCAGTGCAGATGGGTGCACATGACATAGTCGACATCCTCGACTCGGACGCCGCCCCGCGCGAGATCGCCGACATAGGAAGTGCGCAGCCGGTGGAACTGCGGTCTCGTCGGACGGTCCTTGTCGTTGCCGAGGCAGGAATTGATCAGGATCGTATGGTGCCTTGTCTTGACGATGAAGCTATGGAAGCTGAAGAGGAGGTTGCCGGTCGCCGGGTCGATCAGCCGCGGGCCGGGATGATCCGGGTCCGACCTCAAAACTCGCTTGTCGAAATCGGGAAAAAACGTCTCGGGGGCAATAAAGGGCCCCTCATACTCGGCGATGCGATGAACCTCGAAATCCCCGATACTCGTGATCTGCATCTTCCCCTCCGCACCTGTCGCCGCGGAGCCTACGCCCACGCACCGCCTGGGTCGATAGGGACAGGCTCAGACTACGCGCCAGATCTGTCTGGTAGGCGCGAAAGGGAATCGAACCCCTGACCTCTCCTGTGTGGTAGGAGCGCTCTGCCGCTGAGCTACGCGCCTATTTCGCCCGGTGAGGGTGGTGGTGGGCGCGACAGGGATTGAACCTGTGACCCCACCCGTGTGAAGGGTGTGCTCTCCCGCTGAGCTACGCGCCCGTCTAGGCCGACGGTATTTAGCGGCGCGGCCCGCCGGCCTGTCAAGCATGCGGCGCGGCGGGCGCGGCGTGTATCTGCGGCTTACGGAGTGAGGCCGAGGCGTTCGAGAGCGTCCGGCAGTTCCGAGAAATGGTCGAGGAGCGCGTCGGCGGAAAGTGTGTCGGGGTTGACGCGGGAATAGCCGTAGCGCATGAGCACGAGCGGCACGGCCGCAGCGCGAGCGGCTGCTGCGTCGTTCTCGTTGTCGCCGATCATTGCGCTCGCCGCGGGGCTGGCACCGAGTTCGGAGATGACCCCCAAGAGGTGACCGGGATCGGGCTTCCTGACAGCAAACCGGTCACCCCCTGCGATGCCGTCGAACAAGGGCAGGAGACCCACACCTTGCAATACCGCGATCGTCGCACGCTGTGGCTTATTAGTGCAGATCGCGGCGCGGTACCCGCGATCACGCAGTGCCGTCAACGTCTCCGACACGCCGGGATACGGTCGCGTCAGGTGCGCCGCGTTCGCCTCGTAGATTTCGAGAAAGCGTGGCAGCGCTGCGATCGCCTCGGACGGATCGGCGCCGCTGGCGGCCAGGGCGCGCGCGACGAGCGTCGGCACACCGTCGCCGACCATGTGTTGCACCTGCGCTTCCGTCAGCAAACGGCGCCCGCGCTCGCGCAGCATTTGGTTCAGCGCGGCGCGCAAATCCGGCACGCTGTCGACCAGGGTGCCGTCGAGATCGAAGACCAGCAGATATCCAGACATTGGCGTACAACTTGCCCTGCCGCGCCATGTCGGCGCAATGAGCGCTGCTACTGGAGGGCGGAATGGCTGACACGGTGACGGGGTGCGGACCCGGTAGACCCGCACCGGCCGGGTGAGGTTCCTTTTTGCGGGAATTTCCCCTGTCCGGCAGGAAATTTGACGCGCCTCGGACGCAAAAAAGGGTGGCCGACGCCGCGATGGGGTCGCACGCAATTCTAAAGGGCCACGGGGTATTCGATTGGGGTCGCGGTTCCGGCGCTTCGCCAAGGGTTGCCGC
>CAWBCV010000023.1:0-105294 GCA_963787425.1 uncultured Alphaproteobacteria bacterium | reverse complement strand
AGCTTCGCGGCAAGCACATCATTTGCCGCATCGGCCACACTCGCCGCTGAACCGCTCGCCAGCGGTCTCCGGGCGATCACCGCCCTGCTCGTTCTCCGCGACAAGGCCATCAAACCGCTCCTCGCCGCCGCCCAGCCCCTTCACCGAATGCGCGGCGCGCACAACCCCAAACCGATCGATGCCCACTACGATGCTATACAACTTGCCATGCAGGCCATCTTCCACGAGCTCGGGATCGCTGCTTGAGCATCGACAAATTTTTGTCGAGCTGCGCCCCGAAGCGCCTAAATGGTCGACGAAACAGTTGACGGCTGTCGGGCCGGCTCAGATGACGCTGTCTTGTTCGAGCGCGGCGATCTCGGCGGCCGACAATCCGAGCCAGTCGCCGTAGATCTCGCGGTTGTGCTGGCCGAGCTTCGGGCTGGGCACGGTGTCGACCGGGTCGGCGCCGTGGATGCGTAGCGGCGTCGTCGGCACGACGATGCGGCCGATCTCGTCGTGCTCGATCCATTCGAGCATGCCGCGCTCGTGCATGTGGCGGTCGCGCATGACCTCGTCGACGTCGCGCACCGGCGCCAGCGGGATGCGGTGCCGTTTGGCGATCGCGAACGCCTCCATCTTGCCGAGGGTGCGCGTCCACGCCGCGACCAGCGCGTCGGTCGCCTCGCGATTGGTGACGCGCGCCGCGTTGTCGGCAAAGCGCGGGTCGTCGCGCAGATCCTCGCGCCCCATTGCCCGGAGCAGATTGTGCCAATGCTCCTCGACCGCGATGTTCATTGCGACGTAGCCGTCATTGGTCGGGTAGACGTTCAATGGTACGCGGCCATGACTGGCGTTGCCGGTGCGCGGCGGCACCTGGCCGGTCTCGAAATAGGCGTGGAATTGCGAGGTCAGGCTCGCGTAGGCGGCCTCCTGCATCGCCACCTCGACCAAGCGGCCCCGGCCGGTGCGCTCGCGCTCGAACAGCGCGGTCAGGGTGGCGGCATAAAGATGGATCCGGAAATGAAATCGACGACCGCCGGGCCGGCCTTGACCGGCGGCCCGTCCGCAAAACCGGTCGCCGCGATCAGCCCCGACACCGCCTGGATCGTCAGATCCATCGCCAGATTGTCGCGGTCGGGCCCCGTCAGGCCGTAACCCGAGCCCGAGGCATAGACGAGGCGCGGGTTTATCCAGTGCAATACCTCCCAGCCGACGCCGAGACGGTCCATGACCCCGGGCGCGAAATTCTCCAGCAATACGTCGCCGCGCTCGACCATGCGGAACAGCAGCGCTCGGCCGCGTCATGCTTCAGGTTGAGGGTGATCGCACGCTTGTTGGAGTTCAGCATCGCGATCGGAAAGGTCGTGCTCTTACCCGGCGGCGCCCGCCGACGCAGCGGCTCGCCCTGCGGCGGCTCGATCTTGATCACGTCGGCCCCCGCCTTGGCCATCAGCAGGGTCGCGTACGGCCCCTGATAGACCTGGCCGAAATCGAGCACGACGATGCCGGCGAGCGGCCTGTTGGCGCCGGCCAGCATCAGCGGGCTTTCTGCGCTCGTGCCATAGGGGCAGCTTGCGGACGCCGCGGCGCTGGTGTCAACGCCGCTCGCTTTTGACGCTGCGGGCAGCACGACATATCGTTGCTCCGTGAGGGACGGCTCCAATTACCTCGATCCTGACCGGCCGGAGGCAGTGCGGCTCAGCGTCGGCGACGCGCGGGCAGTCGGCGAAGCGGCGAGCGATCGCGCGCGCGGCGAAGACCGGGGACACCCGCGTACCCGTCGCCGTCGTGCACGAAACACCCGTCTCCGCCCTCGTCGATGGCGGCGACAATGTCTGCTATGTCGCCATCTATCGCGGCGCCGAAATCGCGGTTGCCAAGGCGAAACAGACCGGGATCGCGGCCATCGGCGTCTACAACAGCTATTTGAGCGGGCGCAACGCCTATTACCTCGAACGCATCGTCAATGCCGGACTTGTCGGCCTGCACACCGCCAGTGGCGCGCCGCACCTTCCGATGGCCGCGGAACCAGGTTCGCAATAAGAACTCTCTCCTGGGGGAAAGCGGATTCGAACCATCGGTCCCGCTCGGAGAAAAGCGGTCGTTCCCGAAACGCGAGCATCCGCGAGGTGCATCGCGCAGCCTAGCGGGGCGGCCGCAAACGATATCGGCGCGGACGACCGTCGGGCAGCCGGCGATCAGATCATAGCAACACGGCTACGGCGTCGGAGCTGCAGGTGAGACCTGTGGGCTGAACAGCGGTAACCTCAATATCTTGGGTGAGGCGCGGATACATGCGCCGGAGCTGATCAGCGACCAAGTCAGCGGCGCCCCGATCGAAGAAGTGCTTTGCTCGTCTTTGGTCAGTAGAGAAGTTCGACGCCGATGCGTCATACCATCAGATGAAAGTTTTGTCGAACTTGTTCCGAAGGGTGATACAATACATGATTCGGGGTCTTCACAATGATTTCTTGAAACCTTGATGTGGCGAGCAGGCTCAAAGCCGATTTGCTCGTGATATCTTGGACAGTGTATCACGTTAAAATCAAGTCGCTGCCGTATGCTGTCACGAAGCAAGGTCCTGCATTTTGGCTATCTGTCTAACCGGCCGGCAGCTCATGGCGATCTCGCGGCATGCAAGGATATCGGCAGAGAAAATGACAGCATGCTTTCGCTGACGTTAATTTTTCGTAACTTCCATTTGGCGGCACCGGGTGCGGATCGGTGGCGGCAGGTTCCTCAACCAACTCTGCAGCCCTCAGAGTTCGTCTCACTCACCGCTGGAGCAAGCCGGATCGAACCGTCAGTACCGCGTGAGACGACCAAGGTTTCGAATTTTTATTCAATGACCTCTTCTGCCGCGGAAGACGTACAAATCGCCGGCATGCGGATCGCGCTTCAATACTTCTTGGACTTGCAGCGCCAGGCTGTTCATCCCACGCCGCATGTCGGTGTGGCCGACTGCCAGCCAGACGCGCACCCCCGAAGGGACCGGGATCATCGCCCCGACAGCGCTTTAACCACGGCGGCCGCCAACCCGGCCGGGATCGAAGCCGGGATGCGCATGCGGGCCTTCCCCGCAAACTCGATCTCGATCGCCGGTGCCGCAGGACACCCGGCGTCATCTCCGGCCGGCGCGATCAGAACCTGAGCGTCGACCACACCCGGCAGATCGGTTCAGACCAGTTCAGACCGGACGCTGACAGGCAAAATGCCACTCCTGTCATGAATACGGCGCCCGAAGGGAAACATCTGCAGACGGCAGCCTGCCATCTGCCGCCAAGGCGCACGCGCTTGCTGGAGCGCGGGACGCGGCGGCGGCCAATTTTCTGGCCTGTTATCGACGAGCGCGAGGTGCTTGCCGAGCGCGAGCCAATGCTCGAAGCTGGTGCCCTCCGGGATATCCAGGCTGAGGGGTGGCGACTTCGCCAAGATCGCGTCGACGGTATTGCCTTGATCGGGAGGATTGGTCAATTTTGGAAATCCTTCTAAACGGCGACAAGGCTCAATGCTCCTCCCGAAGGGACGCACGAGGCATAGTCGAGCTTTGGATCGGCAGGCTGGTGATCGCCATTAATCGGTCGCGGCGTTATGCCAAGGTCGAAGCGACCGGCTGATCAACGCGGCATCCAAATTTAGTTTAGGGTAACGGGAAAATTTGCGTTGAAGACGTGCGCATCTACGAGGTCCGTGCCCGAGCTGTATCGACCGGAATGCGCCGAAAACGGCCGTTCGGCAGGGCGGCGATATAGCCCCGGCTTCGATCCAAAGAAGACCTTTCGGCGGGAAAGACCGCAACGTCAGAGACAACCAGATTGCCAGGGAAACGCTAAAACCGTAGTCGACTAAGCACTGAGGTCGTCGAGCAGTGCTTTTGCGTCTTTCAGATCAGGCGTGTCGAAGCCTTCGATGAACCAGGCATAAACCGGCGCGAGCAGGTCGCGGGCTTCGGCGAGGCGACCCTGATTGTGCCAGAGCCGAGCGAGGCTCGCAGCGGCGCGCAATTCCCAGAGCTTGGCTTCCTGCCCGCGGGCGACACTAAGGGCTTTGCGATACAGTTCCTCGGCGGCCTCAGAATGCCCTTGCCGCAGCAGCAGCCGGCCTTTGAACCTGTTCAGCTCCGTGGTGAACCAGTGCTCACCGGTCCTGTCGACCGTCTGCAAGGCCTCGTCCAGCAGGGTCAATGCCTCGTCAATTTGTGCTGCGATCTCACATGCGCTGGCCAGGAGGGCAATAAAATAGGGCGATAGATTTTTCAACGAGCCCAGCCTCGGCGTAATGCTGCGCGAAGATCTCGGGCTGGTTCTCCATCAGCTCGGGGGAATGGGTTTCGAGCACTTTGGCGATCTGCGCGTGCAGTTGCTGCCGGGTACTGCGCAGCAGGCTGCCGTGCGCCGCGTCCTGCACGAGGGCGTGCTTGAAGCTATAGACCGCGTCGGGCGGGATGCCGCGCTGGAACACCAGCTCAGAAGCGACGAGGCGAGCGAGAGAGGCTTGCAGCTCATCCTCGGGAAGGCGGGAGACGGCCCATAACAGCGTGTAGGAAAAGTCGCGGCCGATGGCCGCGCCGGTCTGCGCCACTAGCCGCACCGCCGCCACGCGGTCGAGCCGCGCCATCAGCAAGTCGTGCAGGGTGGCCGGGATCCCTACCAGCGGGACGCCGCTCTCCAGCACGCTCTTCGTCAATTCCTCGACGAACAGCGGTACACCATCGGTGCGGTCGGCAATCTGGTCGATGACCTCGTCTGACAGCGCCGCGCTGCCCGCGATCTGCTCGATCAGGGCGGTGCGGTCATGCCGGTCCAGTCGGTTGAGCGCCAGCACCGTCACTTGCGGCTGGCCGGTCCAGGGCGACTGGAACTCAGGGCGAAATGTCACGACCAACAGCACCGGCAGATGCCGCGCCCGGTCGACAACCAGATCCAACAATTCGCGTGAGGTCGGGTCAATCCAATGAGCGTCCTCGAAAACGACGACCACCGGCTGTTGCTGTGCCAGACCGTCGAGCTGGCGGAGAAGCGCCTCCAATGTCCGCTCCTTCTTTCGTTGCGGACTGAGGTTCGGCAGAGGGTGGCGTTCCGAAGCCGGCAATGACAGCAGATCGGCGAGGAATGCTACATCCTCGTCTCGCGGCGCGGCGCGGGCCAGCAAAGCTACGAGCTTCTCCAGTTTGGAAGAAGATAAGTCCCTCGCCCGCGAAACCGGCTGCCCGGCCGAGCTGGTCGATAAACGGGAACAGCGCGCTATCCTGATGATAGGGCGAGCAGAATAGCGTAGCCGAAGGTGAGGTTCGGTGTGGAGGCGTTCCTCTAACGCCGCAGCGAGGCGCGACTTGCCAATGCCGGGCTCGCCGGAAACCAGCACGACCTGGCCGTCGCCCGCCTTGGCGCGCGCCCAGCGCCGCAGCAGCAGCTCGAGCTCCTCGTCGCGGCCGATCAGCGAGCTCAGTGCCGGTCCGCGCAAGGCCTCGAAACGGCTGGCGACGGCGCTGGGGCGCAGCGCCTGCCATGCCGACACCGGCGCGACGATCCCTTTGAGTTCGATCTCGCCGAGATCGCGATATTCGAACAGATCGCCGGTCAGCCGGCGGGTCCTCGCGGCGATCACGGGTGTCGGGCTCGGCCAAGGTCTGCAGACGCGCAGCAAGATTGGGCGTATCGCCGGCGACATCGTGCTCGACAACCTCGCCGCCGACGACAACCAGCCCGGTGGCGATTCCGACCCGCGCGTGGAGCTTTTGACCTGATTCAGCTGCGGCACCCGATCGACCAGCGCCAACCCGCAGCGCGTGGCGCGTTCGGCGTCGTCCTCGTGCGCCTGCGGATATCCGAAATAAACCAGGATGCCGTCACCCATGTAGCGGGCGACAAACCCGCCAAAGCCCTCGACAATCTCTGTGACGCAGCGATGGTAGGCGGCGATGATCCCGCGCAGATCCAGGGATCGAGCCGCGCGGACAAGGGCGTCGAGCCGACCAGATCGCAAAACATCACCGTCAGCTGCCGGCGCTCCGCATCGGCGCGAACCGGAGCATCGGCGACAACCGCCGGCTCCGGCGCGAGCGCCACAATCGCGTCAAGCAGGCGCCGACGGTGGCGACTAATGTGACGCCGAGATCCTTCAGATCCTCTGCGGTCAGGCGCGGCAGCACGCTCGCGTCGATCTCGTTCGCGCGAAAAGCCGCCTCATACCGCTCAAGCTCGAGGCCGCGGAGCCACGCCGCGATGTCCACACTCGGCTCCCCGACGCGGCCGATGCCAGTGGCATTTACCTTAGCGCAAGCCACCGCGATGCGCTAATGATCAAACGCGGTTTCTCACGCCCAAGCTCCGCTGTCGCATCTTGCTGCGACAGCCCTCACGACGACCCCTTTAGCGCGCCATGACCATGCGATCCTTACGCCGAGCCCAAATGCTGGCCGGGTTCCCGCACAGACTGCTGACCTCAACCGGGCCGTCGAAGGACCGCTTTCCCCCCGCTCCGACTTACGGATTGGGCTGGGGGAAAGGTCCGGTTTGGGGCAACAAGGGCCATTCCAAGTACGCAGGCTGAGTGACCGAGAAGGGTCGATCTGACCCGTTAACCCCCGGGCATCCGAACGGCAGCAATGCGGCGCAAACGCGGCGGAGGACCGGGCCGCCAAGGTGAGCCGCCGGGTGGGATGGCGAGCTACCGTTCCCGATTTGCCGATGTCGCGCCCCCTACCCTCGTCGAGGTAGCCGTGTCTCGGCAGGTGTTGAGATCCTGTCCTTGATCGCCCGACTTCGGGCACCACCCGCCCCCGCGTCACCGGAGGATGGATCAGAGGTGACAGACGACGACGGCGGCACCTGATCAAGGGAAATCGCCTCGTTCCGGCGTCGCGAGGCGCCCGATTCTCGGCTTTCGACCCAGGCATCCGTAATGGGCGATGCGGATTGCGCCGCCGGCCCAAAAGCAAGACGATGGCCTTCGTCGGCACGATAATTCGGGGGAATGTCGGGTAAGCCGGCCATATCGCCGGCTCTACTCATGCATCAACAGGCGCCCCTCACGCGGTCGGCGGGCGATCTCGTCGGTCGGTGAGGGGTGTCGCCGCTGGCGCGGAACCGGAAGTTCGAATCCATCTCCCTCCAGCGGGGAGTCAGCTGCGAACTGCTCGGGCTTGCTCTATCGCATCAGACGGCGAGTCAGGCCTAGCTCTGGAACCCGGCGGGCTAATGTACGCCGTGACCGTATTGCTGTTGGCCGGGCCAGGCGCGATACTCGTGCGGATAGGGATTGTCGCCATGATGTAAGCGCCGGAGCAAAAATCCCTCATTGAAGCGGCCGGTCGGTCCGATTGCGCCGGAGTAAAACTACGGCAGCAGGTAGGTGATCACGAAAGAGGTCGGCCTCTGCGGGCGATGAATTCAGGGAAGGCCTCCTCCGCCTTGGCGCCTCTGACGACGTGCGTCGTGTAATGCCGCTCCTTGTTCCATTGCTGTTCGAGGTTCTGCCCCATCTGGTCGAGCAGCAATGCCTTGATGCCGATCACCGAGGCGCGGTTGTTGCCGGCGATCATCCGGGCAAGCTCCATGGTCTTGGCCCGCAGCTGCTCGCGCGAGACCAGATGGTTCAACAGACCGATGCGGTACGCTTCTTCGGCTTCGACGACGCGCGCCGAGAACAATAGCTCCTTGGCGATCGGCCAGCCAACTTGGTTGGGCAGGGTCCAGGTGCTGTTGATCCGGCCATAAGCAGCCGCGAGAAAGCGAAAGCGGCTGTCCTCGCAACCCACCCGCATGTCGAGCGAGGAGGCGAGCACTGCCGCTCCCCCATAGGCGAGGCCGTTGATCATCCCGATCGTTGGCTTTGTGCAAGCGGCAATTTCGTAGCTGCCCCGGCGTGGAGGGCGGTGAGCATCCAACTCCTCCTGGGTGTAGCGGCGATCATCCTCGCGCTGCTCGTGAATGTCGCCACCGGCTGAAAACGCGCGCTCCCCGGCGCCGGTGATGACGATGCAGCCGATCGCCTCGTCGGCATCCATCCGCTTGATCGCGTCGTGCAATTCGCTCGACAGCTGCCGGTTCATGGCGTTGAGCTTGTCGGGACGATTGAGGGTCACGACACCCACGCCATCTTCCGCGTCGACCAGGATATGCTGGTAAGCATTCTTCCCTCCATAACACCGCCGCAATACCCTAAGCGCGCGGGGCCACCTCGTCACTGCCTCGCTATCCGCAACCGCCCGGCGCTGTCGCGCTGGCATCCGGATTACGCCGACGAGTTCGCCGAATTTCTGACCCTGGAAGCGCCGTTTCGGCGCTGACCGATGAAGGAGGTTCTATGACCGAATTGCCAAAGCGCGAACTTGGGCGCACCGGTCTCGAGGTAACGATGCTCGGCTACGGCGCGATGGAGCTGCGCGGTGCGCCGCGCACCCGCGACATCAGTGAAGCCCAAGCCGAAACGATCCTCAACGCCGTGCTCGATTCCGGGATCAACTACATTGACACGTCGATCGATTACGGGCTCAGCGAGGAGCGCATCGGCCGCTACATCGGGCATCGCCGCGATGAGTATTATCTCGCCAGCAAATGCGGCTGCCTGGTCGGCGCGCCGCCGGCGCCGCGCGGCGACCGCAGCCCGCATGTGTTCACGCCGGAGAACATCGTCGCCGGGGTCGAGCAGAGCCTGCGTCGCATGCAGACCGATCATCTCGATGTGGTGCAGTTCCACAGCTCGCCATCGCAGCAGACGCTTCAAGACAATGGCGCGGTCGATGCGCTGCTGTCATGGCGCGCCGACCGCTGCTCCCGGACGAAGAAGACGGCTGTTTTTCAGCATCCCGGACGACCCCGACGGACTGGCGCGGCAATACACCTTCACCCGGTCCGACCAGGATCTCGTGGCGGCACGGCGCGGCGCCGCCAATTAGCTGGGCTTTGCCGTACAGTTGGCGTTGCCTTCGCCATCCTGGGATGGGGTTGGCGCACATGGAGGAGCCGGTCGGCGTCCTTGTCGAGTGGTTGGCGGCGCAGCTCGGGATTCCTGCCGCCGCCTTCGCGGATTACGCGGCTCGGCCGCAGACGATGACCGACCATGCGCTCAAGCTCGCGACGACGCTCGGCTTGCGACCGCCCAGCAACGCCGACCTGCCCTTCATGATCGAGGCGAGATGGGGTGCCCACCCGAAAACTCAGGTTCGCGGGAGAACTCCCCGCTGGAGGGAGATGGATTCGAACTTCCGGTTCCGCGCGAGAAGAAATCGAGAAATCTTGGTATCCCGTCGGAGTTCAACTGATCTTGTATGGCTTCGCCCGCCCGAGGGGCTCGGCGCGCTCGCCCCACGTGTGGAGGAGTTCGGAGATGTCGGGAGCTGTTACTTGCTTTTGACGATCAACAAGGGGACGGTTTAAGAGCGCCAGCCAGGCTGGCCCCGGCAATGATATCAACGCTGGGTCACCGGGTTCCCAGAAGGCGCCAACGCGGAGCCCCGCCAGCCCTGGCGCCATTCGGCCCGGATCGACCCTGATCGAGGAAGTCAGGTTCGCAACGGTCTCGCCGCCGGAGGGAGACGATTCGAACCCTCGATCCCCCATCTACGGTGAGCTCGCTGCACGCGGGCGGGCGCGACACGACCCACGGCGCCAATGATCGGATTTGTCACCAGGGGCGAACGCCAAATTGCGGAGGAAGGCGGGATTCCCTGATCACGGCGGAAACATCCCTGATCGCCCGATTTAATTCCCTGCAAGGCGGCAAAAAATTCCCTGTTAGGCGGCGTGCCCCGGTGCGCCAGTCCGCGCAGTTGCGCGGCCATCTCGCGGTAATGGTCGCCGCCGGCGAGCGCCGCCCGTGTTTCGCTCACGGCCAGACCCATCCAGGGAACGAACGCGTCGCCGGTCGGCGCAATAATAGAATTATCGCTGCAATGACTCGCCAATATTAAAGATCGCGTATCCACAGATGACCAGGTGACTTTATTTGCTGAATGAGATCGACAATTAGCTCGAATACCCGAAGAAGCCCAGATGTGAACATCGTTAAAGGCCCGATAATCGTGCACTCGGCGCCCATCGCCAAAAACGCACATAATCACAGGGGCTTAATTGTCGGAGTGCGGAGCCGCGATAAAGCCGCTTCGTACCATTCGCTTTTTTCCGAGATGCCCTGCGGGCAACGCCCGCGGCCCGCCTGATGGGCAAGTCGCTCGGGGGCGGGGTGCGCAGGGTTGATACCTCCAAGGAACGCCCGCGTTAGATCTCAACGTGCGCTGCCCGGGGTTCCATGCACGATGGGGTAGCCATCCCGCGGATAAACATGGCCTCGGGTTTCGTTCTACTGAGGGACCCGTAGCGAGGGATTTCCGAAATTAAATAGACCGGCGTCTCAACTCAGCCCTACGATCGGTTCCGGCGTCCAGCGACGTGCGCCGTTTCGCTCTTTCCGTGGGGCGGGTCGCGGCTGTCGCGGACGCTGATCGCTCGTGTGGACGGCCCCAACGAGGGGCCTGCCGAAATGGTCATCATCGGAGGTTACAGATGAAAACGAAGCATCTCTTGAGCGGCGTCGCGGTGATTGCCGCGCTTGCGCTTTCCGCGCCAGCCTGGGCGCAACCAGCCAATCCATCGGGTGGAAACCCGATGGGCACGCCGGGTCCCAACCCCGGCGGGCCGGGACTGACACCTTATAGCACGGGCGCTCCTCCTCCTTCGTCGCTATCCAGTCCGCGCGGCACCGTGCACGCGCCCGCCCCATCGGGCCGGATGCCCGCAGGAGGGAGGGCGACATCGGAACCGACGAATATCCCGTCCACGACTTCGGCCTCAGAAACAACTTCGGCAATGCCCCCAAAGCACCGTCACGTGCGTCATGTTACCCACGCGGCCGCACACCACAGGATGGCGCCTCTGACGGGCTCTACGGCCAATCAGCTGAACCAGCAAGAACTCGCCCGCCTTCAGACAGGTAGCTCGATGCCGCCGTCCCCGATGGGCGCGATGCCGCCACCGGCCCCGATGCCCAGCCCGTCAGGGGGGAATAGCATGGGAATGCCTGGTCCCAACACGGGTGGGCCGGGACTGACGCCTTATAGCGGCAGCGCCCCGCCACGGTGACCGGGTTGCGAGCTGCGTCGAACGCCTGACCATTGCTGCGAGGGGGGCTGGGAGCCCCTTGCGATTGCGGTCTAGATCGGCCGGTATGTGCGTCGTTGGCTGGCCTGGGGAGCGCCCCGGGGAAACACTTCCGTCGGCTTATGCAGAATTTGATAAACAAGGTTTGTGACTGAAAAGACGACGAGGACAGCGATGCAAATGAGGACAAGCCGCATCGCCGTCGGGATCGCCTTGAACTTGCCCAGCGCCCTCTGCGCTCGTTTGCACCAGCGCTCAAGATTTCCGACGGGAGCGCGCCTTTCTTGACCCATAAGCGAGCTCGCGAGGGGAAAGTGACAGCTTTAACGCTTTAGGCGCTTCGGGGCGAAGCCCGACAAAAAGATTTGTCGAAGATCAGGCGGCGAGCCCGAGTTCATGGAAGACGCCCCGCATGGCCGCTTGGATGGCATCGTAGTGGAGATCGATCGGTTTTGGGTTGTGTGCGCCGCGCGTGGGGCGGAGTGGCTGAGCGGCAGCGAGCAAGGGTTTGATGGCTTTGTCGCGCAGGACGAGGAGCGCTGTCATCGCCCTGAGGCCGGTCAGCAACGGCTCGTAGCGGCGGGTGTGGCTGATCCGGCGGATGATGTGTTTGCCGCGGAGTTTCTTCAGATCATAAGCGGCGTGGCGGGGACCGTACAGTGATGGGCTTTGCTTGGTGAGTGCGCAAACCCGCGCCGCCACCTGGGAGGCGGTGAAGCCGTTGGGTGAGGCGGACAAAGCGATCAGTGCCTCGAGCACCCCGCGCATGCGCGTCTTGTTGAGATCAATTCCGCCGACGATGGTTTTGCCGACCCGCGAGGCCGTCGGCAACTGCTCGAGCATGTCATCGGCGATGAAGCACTGATCGATGCAACTCAGAGCATCAGCAAACCTTTCCAGCATGCTTTTCAATCGCAACACCACCTCGGGAAACTTGTCCGAGGGACCGATGGTTCGCAAACTCACCGCTGGAGGGAGCAGGATTCGAACCATCGGTCCCCCGTCAGGAGAGCCGCCGTTTTGAGCCTGCCTCTGTCCCCAGCCGAGGCGGTCGTTGTCGTCGCGCAGGTTATGGTCCCGGCGGGGATCGCCGACCGCCGATGGTGCGCTTCCGAACCTCCGCTGGAAAGTCGGATAAAACCGTCTCGACGAGTTGGTCCTTCACGGGGGACCGATGGTTATAATCCATCTCCCTCCAGCGGCGAGTCCGGTGCGAACCCGCTGCTGATCGGCCACGGCCGGGCGCGCCGCAGGCTCGAATACGTTGCAGTGTCGGGCAGCGACGGGTCCGGTCCTATGGGATCGCATGCCGTCGCGCCAGCAGATTGTACACAGGGCGTCTCGGCCAAAGCAGATTTCGGGCTGTGGGTCTGAGTAGTTTCCGAACCTGTCCTTGCTAGGCTCTGTGCCGGCTATAGTGGCTTCAGAAGCGGAGAGAACGACAGTTCTCTCGGAAAACGGCCCCGTTTCCCCTACGGCGCCAGATTTCCCCCAAACGCTTCTGACAAGCGGGCGCCCGGTTCCCCCCAACCGGGCGCCGTTCTCTTGGGAATGCTCGCCAGAATCGGCTGATCAGATCCCGATCGCGCAGCCCGTTCGAAATGATTCCAGCGCGGCATCGGCGAGCGCCAAAGCCTTGACGCCTTCGCCGCCGCCCACCAGTGGCGTCGTGCCGCTGGCAATCGCGCCGATAAAATGGTCGAGCTCGCGGCGTCTTTTGTGTGGTGGCATCGTTTAGCTGTAGAATCGATCGATAATCTGGCGCGTAGCCGGTGCAGGACGGCTCCAATTCCTATTATGTTCAGCCGGCTTCGGTGGGGCACATACGGAAATTTTTATTCGGTCTGCTCGGCGGCACGCCACAGGAAGCAGCACTCGCGAAAAGCTGCCTCATGGCGATCGACGTTCTGCGAGACGAGAACGGCATTGCGGCTAACGACACCCGGCATCCGGACGTCCTATCTGAAATTCCATGGCCGCCGGAGGCGGCGTCTGACACTCAGAACCAGCGCGCCTTGTTCAGCTCTCAGTCTCTCGGTACCAAGGGAGGAGCCATCGGCGCAGGCGGCGAAAGCCGAGATCGGTTGCAAAGCCGATAGCCTGGATCACGAAGATACCGGCGAGGACGCGCTCTGTGCGAAACGTCTGCTGAGCCTCCAGAACCATGTGTCCCATACCAGCAGTTGCCCCGATCATCTCGGCGGCAATGATCACGGTCAAAGAAATACTCCAGGCCAGACGCACTCCTGTAAAAATATAGGGCAGGCTGGCGGGCAGGACTATGATCACGACCTTTGGGATCGCCGTATCGAGTAACCCTCCATCCGACCCCTTGACCCCTTGATCCCCACGGGGACAGTTTCGATGTGCGAGCCTTCTTGGCGTACACCGCCGACCTTGGATGGCAGATGCGTGACCCAAGGAAAAGTACTGACGAGTAGCTTCGATAGGAGCCAAGGAATGATTGTCCGCACGGGCGAGCCTGATGATATTCCGGCCCTTCAAGCCATCGAGAAGAAGGCGCGTACCGTCTATGCCGCACTCGCAGGTTTCGAGTTCGTGGCGGCGAGCCCGCCGATCGCGGCCGACCGTATTATCTCGGGAACCACCTTCGTCGCAGAGGTATCGGAGTTGCTTGTGGGCTTTGCTCTTATTCAGCCGATGGACGGGGCGCTATATCTGGCCAATATCTCCGTTGTTCCATACGCCTCAAAGTGCGGCGTTGGGGCTCGGCTCCTCGAACGGGTGATCGCACACGCCCGTGCTACGCAGGCGACGGCCGTCATGCTCGCGACTTTTCGTGCTCCACCATGGAATGGGCCTTGGTTTCGTCGGCAGGGCTTTACGACCATGCCTGAGAGCGAAGTGGGTGCTGGGCTCCTGGCCGTCCTAACCCGGCATGCGAGCTTCCTCGACATGCAAAGCCGTGAGACGTTGTGGTTTCCTATCATCAAGGCCCGGAGCGTGGTACAGAATTCTTGGATACCATTGAAAAACTCCGTCCCGTCTCCTTCGTAACAGTGAGGGATTAGCCTGGTACGGGCCGGGTAACCGGAGGCGCGGCCTGATGCGGATAGTGGTAGTCGGTACGTCGGGCGCCGGGAAAACCACGTTGGCACGCAGAATTGCAGCTCAGTTGCAATTGCCGCATATCGAACTCGATGCCATCAACTGGCAATCGGAATGGCGCGATCTGACGCGGCATAACCCGGAGGAATTCGTCCGCCGGGTCACTGAGGCTATCCAAGCCGAGGCTTGGGTGGTCGACGGCAATTATGGTCCAGTGCGCGACCGGGTCTGGCGGCGTGCGACCCACCTCGTCTGGCTCGATTATGAACGCGCAGTGATCATGGCTCGCGTGATCTCCCGTTCGGTTCTTCGCGCCGTTTTACGCACCGAGCTATGGGGCGGTAACCGAGAGCGATGGCGCCCTATGCTACACCCCAGCCACCCGATCCGGTGGGCCTGGAGCACCTGGGATCGGCGGCGCCGCGAAAGCGCGCAGCGACTAGTGCGGAACGATTACGCCCATCTCGTTGTGCTTCGGCTGCGTCGTCCAAGGGAAGAATCGCGTGCACTGGATCTCCTGACGGATGCAGCTGGCGTCCAAATGAAGCATCACGCCGGCGCTCAGCGATGTTGAGGGTAATCTCTCCTTGTCTGCATTGGGATAGCCCTATGTTGCCCACTCTCCCAAACATGCACTGATGAATCTGGTCAGGCTCGCCGAGTTGATCGGCCAAAGCCCTCCGCGATGTCCGCTGAACCCAACAGTACTGAGCGCGGTGGATTGTGGCGTGTACGTTCGCCAGACCGTTGAGTATGCCGTGGAAGAAGCGGAACGCATAAAGTCGCTTCTCCTGCTTCCGAAAAGTACCGGTGGGACGGCACCGGCTGTGATTGCGCATCATCAACATGCCGGGCAATTCGATCTCGGCAAGAGTGAAGTCGTCGGCCTGGCCGGCGATGCGGATCAAGCCTATGGTGCGGAGCTTGCTGAGCGCGGCTACGTCGTCATCGCACCTGATGCTCTTGCGTTCGAGGAACGGAACTGGAGCGCGATCGCAGGGCAAGCCGAGTATTATGAGCTGGCAAGTCGCCTTGTCCGCGGACAAACCCTGTTGGGAAAGGTTCTCCATGACGTTCGCGTCGCGCTCGATTACCTCACGACACGAGCCGAGGTCGATCCGAGCAGGATAGGGTTCATCGGCCACTCCTACGGCGGGCGGATGGCGATCTGGGCCAGCGCATTCGATGAACGGATTCGGGCTAGTGTCTCGAATTGCGGATGCGTGAGCTATCGAAATTCCCTGACCCGAGATGCCGGCATCCAAATGGCCTTCTGCGTGCCCGGCATCCTCACGCTTGGAGACTTGGAAGACGTGCTCCGCTTGGCCGCACCTCGTGCCTTGCTGATACAGGCCGCTGAGGGCGACAAGTGGTCGCAAGGCGCACAAGTGATGTTCGACCACGCACGGTCGGCATTCCCCGAAGGTCAGCTCGAAGTAAAGATTTGGCCGGGGGGCCATCGCTTCTCACGTAGCATGCGCGAGACAGCATATGCGTTTCTCAACCGTCATCTGACCAGCACGGTTGTGACGTAGTCCCCAACTTCAATTGGGGTCGATGTGTCGGGTGTGTCCCCTCACCCGCGACGCCCTTTCCATGGTACACGGGCGGCCAAACGCGGCTCAGCCGCGCGATTTTCATTGCGTTGGTCGCCGTTAATAAATGGCTATTTCGTATCCAACCAATCAACCGCGGATCGCGCATCATGGGATGCGTATTGGTGTGGGTGAAACTGAGGTCGTTTCGCTCACAAAACTTGCGCGCTGCATCATTATCAGCGGCGGTTCTCAGCGAGAATCCGTCCAGACGTGCTTCGGTCGGAGAGGGGGCTTGGCGCCGATCAGTTTGCCTTTATTCCAGGGTTCGCGACGTGGAGCCTGAAGGCTCGCATCTGTGGGGGATTGCCAGCCGGCATCTCTCGCATTGCGATTTTGAGAATCGCTCGCCCGATCCTGCGCCCCTTTGCTCTCGGCTTGATAAACTGCTGGTCCAGCACTTTTAGATGCGTCTGATGGCCAAGAAACCGGTATTGCATTGTCGACGAAACAGCCGTCCAGAGCGAAACATCGCCGGCTCTGTTCCGGTTCCTGATAATCCGCGGTCAAATCCTCATCCAACGCGGCAATCATCTCGTCGAGCACCTCGATTTTTCCGCCTTGCGCCGAGCGGAAGGTTCGAGGGTTGACCACAGGCACGACTGCGCTGTCGTCGGCTCCGGTTATGAGAAGTCTGAATACGCTGCGTTTTGCAGTAGACAATGGATATTGTCCAGAAACGTCGCAGCTCGTCGGCACAGACAAACTGCCCGCTCCTGCCGATTTTGGTGTGGCGGTTAGCGCGGAACGAGAAACGAAGGAGGCGGTCGATCGTTTGGCGGGCTTGCGCGCGCACCCGGCCTATCAGGCGATCGTAGCGCTGAACCCGGTCGTGCGGGCCAGCCTTGCAGACGCATTGCGGGAGGTAAACGAGAGGCGCAAGCGGCTCCTTCGGCTAGGGTACGAATGGCTCCCTGGCGCTGTCGCATCGGCGCTGGGAGGTAGGCAAGCTCGCTGGCAGGCGCTCCTCGATCAATCCTGGGAGCTGGTTCGTCTGGCCGATCCCCTTCTGGAGAGGCTGGGGTCTTGTTCGGTGTCGATCCCGGGGGACCGAGTCTCCAAGACGGTGAGAGCCGACGCCGCGACCGTCATGGAGCACCTTAAGGTCGGCGGCAGGTGGAGCAGTTTTGGCTTCCTCACGCCTAGGGCTGTTAAAGAACGAACCTACCTGCGCGAATGCGTCACTCTGGCTGGTTTGCCATCACCTCGACCTAACCTTCGCGTTCAGTGACCTGGAGGTAGCATGGTCCCAGCACGGGGATTTGCCCATCGGACCTCAGGCGCGGATCCGGCTGGCCGTGATCAGGGAGCATGTCGGAAACCTCGGCGGCGCCCTGGATTATGCCTCCGATTGCGTAAATCTCGTTCACCGCTTGCGCGGGCTATCGCCGGCGATTCCGGAACCTGACTGGCTCAACGGCCAGACCGAACAGTGGCTTGAGATAATCGATGCGTCCACCGTCGAAGAGCGGCATCGGGTCGCTGCCGAACGGACAACCGCGTGTTTGCGCGACCTCAAGGCCATCGAAGACCTGCACGATGCCCATCCGGTCGTGGGTTCCCTGATCCGGGTTCCCGGATTGTGCGCGGCGGCGATAGCCAGCATTGACGACGCGGCCTGGGACCAGCGGTTTAGTGATTGGGAGCCCGCCTGGCATTGGGCAGTCGCCGACGGCTGGCTGCGAAAACGAGCGGACGTCAATTATCGGGAGCGCCTCTGGCGCCGTCGCCGAGATACCGACGCGGCGATCGGGCGACTGCTCGGCAAGTCCGCAGCGCTACGCGCGTGGTCGCATTTCTTCAAGTGCCTGTCTCACGCGGAGGCCGCGGCGCTCAAGGGGTGGCGTGAAGCTGTCACGGCGATGGGACGGGGGAGGGGCCGCTCAGCGAGAATAGAGCGGCTGCGCCACGAAGCGCGCCAATACATGGACCGTTGTCGCGACACGATTCCGGTGTGGATCATGCCCCGGTATCCGGTGGCCGAAATGATCGATCCTGCTCCGGGGCGCTACGATCTGGTCATTGTCGATGAAGCCAGTCAGCTGGGCATTGAAAGCCTGTTTCTGTTCTATATCGCCAAAAAGATCGTGGTGGTTGGCGATGACCAGCAGATCAGTCCCTACGGCATAGGCATCGCGATGAAGCCATTCGCGACAAGCCCCATTGGGGTGCCCATAAGATCCGCGAGCTCCTGGTCCGCCGACTGGCCGGCGATATCCGCGTTCCGGCCAAGAGCACGATCCACGCCGTGCTCCGCCGGCACGGCCTGGTCAAGGTCTCGGGTCGGCCGCGGCACCGGGCGACCGGCACGCCGCTCTCGACCGGCGCCGCGCCAAATGACCTCTGGTGCGTCGATTTCAAGGGCGAGTTCAAGCTCGACATGCTGACAGTCACCGACCACGCCTCGCGCTATCTCCTGCTCTGCGAAGCCCTTGAATCAACCCGCGAACCTCGCCATCGCTGCCTTCGAGCAGCTCTTCCAGGAGCGCGGCCTACCCCAGGCGATCCGCCACATACGGTCGTCCCCGAGCGTGCATCGCGCTTCGAAATCCGCACTCGTCGAAGAAGGCGTCATCCTGCGCCGATTTTTCCCGCCAGAATAGTACCCGGCTCGCGTTGGCAGTTTCCGCCGCGGCATCCGAGCAGATATCCGACGTAGGTGTGCTCCCCTCTCCAGAAGGAGAGGGGGAGAGCTGTGGCGCTATCTACTTAGTTAGATTGGTCTCTCGGATCGCGATCTGGTTCGTCTTGCACGCATTTGAAGTTATCGGCATTTGTCGGGTCGCCCACCGTATACCGAGCGACCTGCGGGAACGGACACAAGGGCCGCTGAAATTGCACGCCGCTTGCCGGCGTGTTGTTTACATAATGCGTGGCAATGATCTTCTCAGGCGCAGCGCCCTGCTCCACCCAGCTTTCGAGAGCTTTCAAGAGGTCATGATCGGCATCAATCACCGGCCCGTTACTCGTGCCATTACCAAAGGCGTTTGGGCCGTCTCCACCGCTGCAATGCGCCATGCCCGGCACCATGAAGAGCCGGTAGAACTCCTGGATTTCCTCCCACCGGTCGCTGTTCTGCCGGACAGGTTCCACCCCGGCCAACTCGGCCCTGACGCTGTTGTAGTAATTGACGCTGTTGATCGGGGCGATTGCGGAATTTGCCCATCCGACGTAGTGGATGACTTTGGCACCATGTGCCCTTAGCGGCCTGAGGTCGGGATCGGTCGAATTAAGGATTGCGGCGAAGTCCTCGTCAGTAAGCGTAACGTCGGTCGTGAAATTAAGGGTGCGGAAATCCCAGTGCGGATCCTGAAAAACGAAATACCCGAAGAACCCGTTACCGAAGAATAGCTGCAGTGCCTGGCCTGTGCTGTTCGACAAGTCGGCATCCCGCGAGGCACCGGTGATCCAGGCCGGCCAATTGGAAGCATTGGACTCGCTCCCCGGCTCATAACCGGGAAAGATCAACTCGCCCGTCGCGGGGTCGTGAGGGCCGCGGTAAATCTTGCGAGCCGCTCTCACTTGTGCCGATGAAAGGCAGGTGGTGGGATCCTGACCCGCTACGCACTGAACGGTGGCCGGATCGAAATGGCAATCCCGCGGGTCGTTCAAGAACACGTCCGTCTTGACGCCGCCATCCTGACCGACACAGCGCGCCAGCGCCGCCTTGCTGAGCACCGGCAGGAGGCTCGGCGGAATGTAGCTCGCCGGGTCATCGAGAAGCGCCTGCTCGTTCCAAACAAACCCGGTGAGCAGGTGAGTAAAGAAGTTGGCGGGCGAGCCGACGATGATGCCGTCGAAATCGTCCGGATAGCGCTGCGCCTCCATCAAGGCCTCGTGGCCGCCTTTCGAACAGCCATTGAAGTACGACCGCTGCGGCCCCTGGCCGGTAAGCGCTGCTATGATCGTCTTCGATTTGTCGGTCGTTTCTTTGAGCGCCCGATAGGCGTAGTCGATAATCTTCTCGGGATGGCCGAGAGCAAAGGTCGGCTGCCCCCCGGCCTGACTGCCGTCATCCGTCGCAGCACTGGCGTAGCCTCGCCTGATTGCATTGGCGAGCGCGCTATAGCCGATGCTGCCGCAGAATCCGCCGCACCCGAGTTGCTCGTATTTTCCGTTGAAACTGCTGTCCGTCGGGATCCAGACCTCGAAATTTATGATCGAGTCGTTCGTCGGCGTCGCGGTGCCGGCGACGCGGCAGAATTGCGGCAGACCTGTATTCGTAGTACAGCCGGTGCTGCCCATTGCGCAGCCCGGCGGCGTGTTGAACGTGCCGCCGGTGATGGTCTGAGCGGTGGTGACCTGCCCGTGCGGCAAGGATAGGTTTATCAGGCCTTCGCAGGTGGTTGCCGCAGGTGCTGCCGCGACGCTAAGTAACACCGCGGCAGACGATGCTATCGAATACACGATCGGCTTCAGACGACGGTTCATGTCTGTCCTCCCATACTTCGTTTTGGCCCGGCACCGTCGTGCGTAATGCCGGATGGAGCTTGATGCGCACCGTGGTCTAGCTCGGGTCCGACTACCTTGGCCGAATAGTCGCTTCCGTGATCGGCCCGGCTTCGGATCCCGAACGTTAACCAAAAGCGCTAGCCATGGTTAACACGTATCGCTCAACAGGCGCAAGGTGAGTCGGTGTGCGCTGAAACGATTTTGCCCGGCTCAAGTCACCGGCGTGACGGTGCCGTCTACGAGATTGCCCGAGTATTCCTCGAGCGAGCTGAATTTCAGCTGGGCAAATTCGGCATGGGCGCCGCGAGCTTCCAATGCGCGTCTTGAATACGTTTCCGCGGTGGTAAAATCCCCGGCCTTTCGGATACGCGTCGAGGGCACCGGGCACATCGACCTTGAATGAGATCGGCTTGGAGTTTCTCGCCACGGCTGCGCTACAGCGGCACCTCGATCGGCTACCAATCGGCCTCGATCATTGCCGGCGGTCCGGCGCCGATCATCGCGACTTGGCTGTTCGCGACCTTTCATTCCAGCGTACCGATCGCTCTCTATATTCTCCTATTGGCGATCATCGGCATCATCGCGACGTCGATGTTGACGGATTACACCAACAAGGACATATCGGCGGAATACGCCGGGGTCTGAACCAAAAGGGTCGGCGGCGATCGGACGCTGGCCAGCAGCACAAGGGCGGGCGGATCATGCAACGCGGCACCTCCTTGACCGGGATCAAGCTCGTCCCGTCTTTCCCTGCCGCTGAAGCGCGTCCGATTGGCCCAGATGAACCTGGCGGCGTGTCGCGGGCGGTTTGAAGAGGCCGGTTGGGGAGCGGACCGCCGCCGTTCGAACTCAAAAATACGCTGGATCCTTCCGGCGAAACCCTCAAACAGCCAGGAGGCGCCGATGTATACCAACATCCTCATACCAACGGACGGGTCAGAACTCGCCGGGAAGGCAGTCGAGCATGGCATCGCCTTGGCCAAGCGGATTGGCGCAAAGGTCACCGCGCTAACAGTCTTGCTGCCGTTCCATGTGCTCACGACCGACGTCAGGATGATCGAGGACACGCCGGCTCAATTCAAGGCACGCATGCAGCACCACGCCGAGCAAACTCTTGGCGCCGTCGCTCGCGCAGCGCTAACAGCAGGCGTCACCTGCGAGACGGTCCATGTGGAGCATGAGCATCCCTACCGGGCAATCATTGAAACTGCGGAGTCAAAAGGCTGTGATCTTATCGTCATGGCCTCGCACGGTCGCCGCGGCATCTCTGCAGTCGTCCTCGGCAGCGAGACGGTAAAGGTCCTCACGCATTGTAAGATCCCGGTACTGGTCCATCGCTGAGCTTGGTGGCAATTCGACGGGACACCTCCCAGCCCAGGCGCAGGTAATCCAATCGCGCGCACCGTTGATCCACATCGAGGTCGGGTCGCGGATGGGATGATTCGACCGGCTGAAGAGGCATGCGCGGCTCCTGACAACTGGGCCCTGGCAGTCTAGCTGAACGCCGCAATACCGGGCGCAATGCCGCTACTTCCTTACCGCGCTGATCGACCGCATCGACGTCGGGGCCAATCAGATCGACATTCGCCTCCGCCCGCGTCGGCTCCCTGGCAGTAGCCGGCCAGCAACATTCGGATCATCAGCTCGGGATCGACCGAAGGTCAACCAGTATGGCTGCAAAATGGAGCGAGCTGCCGATGCAAACCGCTTCACACCCAGGGAAGTATGCGGAACCGCACCGATGTCCGTGCCGTTCCCTTCGCAGGACGATTTAACCGGGTGTCCCCCCGGGTGATTGCGCCTAATCAAGGCATGGATAAGACGGGCGGCGTGGGGGTACCCGCGGTACGTTTTGTGGCCCGAAACGGAAATGCGCTTCGGCCCCAGCCTTGTCCGTTCGCAGCTGCGGAGAGCAGCCTAGGCAACATGATCACCATCCTCTTCGCAAGCGGCTTTAGCGACGCAGCAGCCTTCCTCCAAAACATCCTCTCAGCCGCCGGCCTGCCAGTCTCCATCACGGGCGGCTGCGCGCCCGGCGCACCGGCCGGACCGGCTGCGGTCACCTTCGGACCGGCTCCCGGAACAAACTTTTTCCCCGACCCCGTGACCTACCTATCTTCAAACTCCGAATGTGTGTTTTCAACCTCAGAAGGTGCTCATTCTCAGGGCATGGCCTTCGTTTTCCCCAATACGTATGTGGGAGGGTCGATCTTTGAGCCTGCGTTCGATACTCAAGTGCAAGCGCGATATTGGTCAATGTGCAACAACGATGGGGTGATCCCCTATCCCGTTATCGGGTGCGAAGCTGATTATGAGACGAAGCTCGATCAAAGCCAATTCTACACCTACGATGTCTCGCCTGATCCGGCTCCACCATCTTGGCTTCCGGCAGACGCGACGTGGCTGCCGTGGGGCCCGGTAACCGTTCCCATAACGGTCATCTTCAGGAGTATTCTCACCGAGTTCTCAACGATTCCCGCGGACTTCTACCCAAAAGGGGCGCTCTGCGATCAAGCGCTCTTCATTGCCCAAGGATGGCGAGGGTGCTTTACCGCTGCCGGTCTGAGCGTGGCAACGGGCTCTTGAGGCTCGTCCCGCATCACGTTCCGGGACGGATGCGCATCCGGTCAGCCGCGCTGAAGGGCAATGTCTGCGCGAGCGAGGATGCGCGTCGCCCGAGGGAGCCGGTTTATATTGCGGAAGGTGAATTTGCGCGGGGATCGACGGGCGGCCGAAAATTTGTCGCGGTACCGATGGTTCGAATCCATCTCCCTCCAGCAGACAGTCTGTCTCTCTTCCGCAGTCGTCTTCGAAGGTCGAGAAACCCGGCTTTTCGCGCAGGTGTGCGCCGCTGGCTTGGCGACCGCGTCGGCAGAGACGCGCAGGGTGTTTCGATATCGCTCCGACGGGCGGCAATGTCTCTGTCGGGCCGAATTCCAGTACCGCAGTGAGGCTGATGTAGTGGCGATAGTGCCTGGACGGTCCGGACGAAGTCAGGACCTCTCCGGGCTCAGCATAGGTAAGTCTTTGAAATTCGGATCTGGTTCAAGCAAAGCCGAGCACGGTCCGCTGATCGTGCCAGACAAGCGGCAGACGTGAGTGCTCGAGCAGCTTCTCTGCCGTCAAATCGGGTGGCTGCCGCCCATCCAGGATCGCCTGAGTGATATCCGGCGCGAGATAGCTGAGGCGGACGAGCCGCGTGAAATAGGACCGGCTGATCCCTTCCCGCTCGGCGAGTGCGGCAAAAGGAACTCCTTCGCCCTGGGCGAGTGTCGCGTTGAAGCGGCGCGCCCTGAGGAGCAGCTTGATCAATCGCGCGTCAGGTTTCGCGGCAAACGAATCCGTCCCATTGATCACCATTCTGATCTCCCGCCCGGAACGGCGCAACCGCACCGGCACGGACAAAAGCTCAATTTCGTCGTCGTTCACGCCTTGCGCCGGTGTAGCGGGTAGATCGAGTAGCGCGCAGAGCCGAAGCGGGCGGAGATGAATGTCGATCTGGGCGACCTTTACCTCGATCCGTTCGATCAGGGCAGCGAGGACCGCACGCTTGCCGGCGACGGGCAACTCGGCGCCAGTGCTTGCCGATGTCTGCGGCCAGCGCGAGAAGACGCTGCTGGACTGATGCGTCCGTCAACCGTCCCCAAGTCGATTTGTAGATGCTGCCGGGATCGAGAAGCCATCGGTGCACTCGGCCGCTGACGAGCTGCTCGATCTCCACCGCCGGAATCCGCAACCCGGCGGAGGTCTCGGTCCGATCTTTCGTGATCAGCGAGCCGGAGACATAGTAGCGGTAGTGCATGCCATTCTTGCCGGCATGGCTTGGCGTCATCCGGTTGCCGTCGCCATCAAACAGCATGCCGGCAAGGAGGCTGGATTGGCGCGTTCGTCTGCCGCATTGGCGCCGGGCAGTATTTTGCCGGCGAGCTGCTCCTGAACGGCATCCCACAGTGGCTGATCGATGATCGGCGTGTGTTCGCCGGGATGCAATTGGCCCTTGTGAACGATCTCGCCGAGATAGGTGCGGTTCTGCAGCATCAGGTAAAGCGCGCCGCGCGAGAACGACTTGCCGCCGACGAGTCGCCCGGAAGCGCTCGTCCATGACTTACTTCTGATCCCGGGCGCTTCGAGCTCCGCCTGTAACAATCGGACTGAGCCGAGTTCGGCATAGCGGCGGAAGATCAATCGAACGGTATCCGCCTCGCTGTCGATCATGACGAGCTTGTGGTCCCGCACTCCATACCCGAGCGGCGGCACACCACCCATCCACATCCCCTTCTTCTTCGAGGCGGCGATCTTGTCGCGGATGCGCTCGCCGATGACCTCACGCTCGAACTGCGCGAAAGACAACAGAACGTTCAGGGTCAAGCGCCCCATCGAGGTCGTCGTGTTGAACTGCTGCGTCACCGATACGAAGGACGCTCCCCTCGCATCGAGGATCTCGACGATCTTGGCAAAATCGGCGAGCGAGCGGGTCAGCCGGTCGATCTTGTAGACGACGACGGTATCGATCCGCCCCGCCGTGATGTCCGCGAGTAGCTGGTGCAGAGCCGGCCGGTCCATCGTCGCGCCGGAGAACCCGCCGTCATCATACGGCGCGCGCAGGCAGATCCAGCCTTCGTGCCGCTGGCTGTCGATGAAGGCCTCGCAGGCTTCGCGCTGCGCCTGCAGCGAATTGAATTCCTGCTCGAGCCCTTCCTCGGACGATTTGCGAGTGTAGATCCCACAGCGGATTGTTCCGTTCCGCCGCTTGGTTCCTGGTATCTTCATTGGCGCGGCTCGGCGACTAGGATGCACGCGCTCGCTTGCCGAGACCAAAGAACCGGGGACCCGACCAATGTGCCCCGGTGATCCGCTCGGCAATCACGGTCAGAGACCGATAGCGCTGGCCCTCGTATTCGAACCCCTCCTCGCGCACGAGGACGGTATGGGTGTGACCGCGCCACTGGCGCACCAAGGTCGCGCCGGTCTTCAGCATTCCGCCGGGGTCGAAAGAACAAACGCCTTTCTCGAACTCGTCCGCCAAAATCCGAACGCGGCGCTGCAAAGCGCGGCTCGGGCCGCCATGGGCGCGCTGTTGCAGCTGATCGGCGAGCCTCCTGATGATCAGATCGCGACTGAGGCCCAGAGGCGGTCCGGTGTGATAAAATGTCCGCCAGACGCGCCGCAGTTCCTGTGTCGGCTGACCGGCCAACCCGGCGATTTCGCGATCAAGCTTAGCCAGGTCCCGATTTCGAGGTCGGTCTTTTCGGCCATCGTTGGCGACGAGACCAGAGGACGGCTCGCCAGAGTGCTGGCGAGCCGAAGCGTCCTGGAGTGGGGTTTTCATAGGTTCGCCGGCTCGGCGATGCGGTACACCCGGCCGCGCTCCTCTATGGCCGAGGCAAGAGTGAGCCCGAGCTTTTTCTTCAAGGTACCCGAGAAGACGCCGCGCACGGTATGGCGCTGCCAGCCGGTCACGCTCGCCACCTCGTCGATCGTTGCCCCCTCGGGCAGACGCAGCATCGCAATCACCACCGCCTGCTTGGAAGGGGGCTTCGGGTCGGGTTGCGGCTCGGGGTTCGGCAAGGCCTCGATTGCCGACCACAGCTGATCGATCAGCGCCTCGCGGTCGCCAACTTTCTTTCGCTTTTCGACATCGGGCAGAGCGTTCCACAGCGCCAGCAACCGCTTGGCGCTGAGCGGGGCCGCGCGCAGCTCCTCGTTCGATGCAACGGCAATCTCGCCGTTGTTGACTGTTGCCGGCGCCGTGCGGCACAGCGTGATCCCGTCGTTGCCGATGATATAAACGCGCATGAGTGGGGTGCTCCTGATTTACCCGGCGGCAGTTCCACCGTGACCCCACTCACGCTCTCTTCGCCGACCGAAGCCAGTCAATTCCCGATAATCTTATGGCGTTGTTGGGCCGGATCCGAGCATGGAATTACTCAGCCGAGACCACACGATCGGCGGCAGGTTGTTCGGCCGCGCAGCGGGTCGGAAACCCTCAACTGCGCAGGTCTAACACGTTGTCATTGGCCGGCGGGTGATCGTCGGGTCGGCTCGCTCGGGTTCACGGGGTGAGGGTCCGCTTATTGAGGTTGACCTGCCGCGCCGCTGACGGGCCGGCACAGCGGGAAATGACTCGTTCCGGACCTACCGACCTTCTCACTCCTCCGGCATCCCGGCCTTGCGCAGACCAACAAAAAAGGTGACTTCGTATAGGGCGCGAATTTTCGACACCCCGAAATATCGGCCGGCCTTGAGGCTAGCGATGGTCGGATAATGATTATCGCTGAGCCTCTGGGCTTCTGCGAATTCAGCGGAGGCGCGTTCGGTTTAATGCTCTGATAGATGCCAGCCGGTCCGGCAGGTGAAGCCGTGCAGAACATCAAGGACAAGAGCAACGGGCGGCTGGACATTACCCTCTACACCCGGCCAGGACACGGCGATGATCTCGCAGGCGATCGTCGGTGCCTCAGGCGAGCGAACCTCACCAGGGCGAAGCTGACCAAGGCCCCCGGGCGGAAGGGAACGGGGCGACTACGGGGAGTTCAGGGAACGTGATTGGAAGCCACCCTCGTGGAACCTTCGTTGATTGGCGAGGTTCTCACTAGGCGCATGTTGCGGCGCACAATCGGCCTCGCACCCTGAAACCATAGATCGGACGCGTAATGGCGAATGCATTGAACGCGACGCTGGCAAAGCGGTCGCGAAACGGCGCGGTCTTGGCGGGATCGGCGGCTGCTGCCCTGGCTGGCATGGCGCTGTGGAACACCTATCGCGCAAGAAAAGTAGAGCGGGAGCATCCACCTCGCGGGCGGTTTGTTGCCGTCGACGGTACCCGGCTCCGCTACCTCGAGAAGGGCGCCGGGCGGCCAGTGGTCTTTCTCCATGGTAATGTCGTCACCGCCGACGATTGCGGTTTGAGCGGGTTGCTCGACCTCGCCAGTGAGCGGCAATGTCAGGTTGCCGCGTTTGACCGCCCGGGTTTTGGGTATAGCGGCCGGCCGCGCGGCGCCATGTGGACTCCTGCCCGACAGGCTGATCTGATCCGACAGGCTTTCGCAAGACTCGGCATCGAGCGTCCCGTCGTCGTCGGTCATTCTTTTGGCACGCTCGTCGCCTTGGCGCTCGCACTGGACCATCCGGACGCGGTGAGCGGTCTTGTCCTATTGTCCGGCTACTACCGCCCGACATGGCGCGCGGATGTGCCATTGTTCTCGCTTCCGGCGATCCCGGCGATTGGCGACCTGATCCGCTATACTGTCGGGCCGCTCTTCGGCGCCGCACTCCTGCCTTTGGCAGCCAAGGGGATGTTCTCGCCACTTCCCGTGCCCGAACGCTTCGCCAAAGGCTTTCCCCACGGACTACCCCTTCGGCCATCGCAGATCCGCGCCGAGGCTCAGGATACCGCCACCATGGGTTCGGCCGTGGCCGCAATGCAGCGCCGCTATCGGGAACTGCGTATGCCCGTGGTGATCATGGCAGGCACGAAGGACCGCATTGTAGATCATCGCAAACACAGTGTCTGGCTTCATCAAGAGATTGCGCAGAGCGCGCTGCGGCTGGTCCCGGGTGTTGGGCATATGCTCCATTACGCCGCGCCCGATCAAGTCGTCGATGCGATCGAAGCTTCTTTCAGCAACCCGACGACGCTGCGGAGTGCAGCGGATAAGATCGAACGGGCCCAATCTGCGTCCCTGGAAACCGTTGCCCCGGGGCCGTGAGCACGGGGCGGGCGCGACCTCGTCCTTGGTTCAGGTTTGAGGCAAGAGGGGTCCTGATTCCATGCCGATTCACAATAAATGGCGCCTGCGCCAGCGAGCTGATTTGATCCGCGGGCTGCTCACGTCATAGCGGTCATGCCCTTACAGTCGCCCGCTTGGGGTGATCCCACTGGGTTGATGGCCGTGCACTCATTTCGAGCGTGCAGCGAGGAGCATGACGGCGTCGGCAGTCGGCCAACGAGTTTGCTGCTGACTCTTTGCTGGAGAGAGCGAGATTTCGAACCATCGGTCCGCAGTAAAGCCACGGCGTCACCCGGGTTTTCACGACCTGCTGCACCGCGCTGCCAACGCCAGCAGGGGCCGGAGAACGTGATGCATGCGTCGCACCAGGGGATCGGTCGAGAGCGTTGCGGCGTCTCTACGTCAAGATGGTGCGGCGACTAAAGGCACCCGCTGCCATCAACGGCGGCGATGAGGCCGTGCGCAACGGGGCTGCGCAAGACGACCTATTTGCGGCGCTTCTCTACCAGCACCCCCTCGCGTGCTAGCCCAACTTCGCCGATTCGACCCGCCGTTCCGCGATTTTCGCCGGGCAAGTGATTGAGCGGCAAGGGGCATGAAGCATGGTGCTGCCCCAGATGCACCGGTCTAGTAGACGGGGATCTGCATTGTACAAGAGACCGGGCGACGGACCGAGCGGCTTTGGCGCGAGCCGTCTCGCCCTACCATTCGGGCAGCGAGCCGCATCAGAATTCCTCGCTGCGAGGAGTTACCGATACCCGAAGCGCCGGACGAGAGGCGAGTACCTTTCTATTCGCCAGCGGCAACTGGTTCGCGAGCGGCCGCGAGCAGTCCGTAGCGCCGCGACGCCTGGTCGACCACAAGTTCCAGGTCCGCGGCAAGAAGGTAGCCTTGGTCAATCAGGCGCTGAGTTCTCCCGTCGCACCTGCTCCAGGTACCCATCCTTGCTCGGATAGCGTTCTGCGATCGATCGGCGAGGACCGCCGCGCCCCGCGCGTTCTTCGGGGGTCACCGGGAACGGGATCGTCGACCCCATCAAGCTCATCAACCTGTCGGGAGCCCCCATCTGGGGATGGCGCAGGTTCCAACCCGTATAGGTCGCCAGCGGCACCGTCAGATCAGGCAGAAGGATGCCGCTGACCTTGGATGGCGATGGACTTGCGCCAAGCCAGTTCCTGCGAATTGTTGATCTCGCCCAGGTACAGCAGCGGCCGCTGCACCACCCGGCCGCTGCCGATCCGGCGATTTTCCCACAAGACGCCCACCCGGCTTTAGTGCGCCCTTGATGTTGCGAAAGGCCGCCGGCGGGTCGGCAAAAAACATCACACCCATGCGCGAGGTCGCGAGATCAAAGGCGGCCGGCTCGAACGCGAACACCTGCGCGTCGCCGGAGTGCAAAGTGACATTGCGCAATCGGCGCTCGCCGATTTTCTGCCGCGCAGCACTGAGCATCGGCTCGGAGATGTCGACCGCGACGACCCGGCCATGCTCGCCGACCGCCTGGGCGAGCGGCAAGGTCAGCGCTCCGGTGCCGCAGCCGATTTCGAGGACACTTTCGCCGCCGGTCAGGGAAAGCCGGGCCAGCAGTAATGCCAAGCTTTCCTGGTTGCGTCGCTCCCTGAACCCCGGGCTGGCAACCCAGCGCGGGCCCGCGACCGTATTCCAGTAACGGCGCTGGGCCGCGTTCGCATCGAGCGCTTCCGCGGGCATCGGGCTAACTCCTCCCACCTCGAAACGCCAATTGTAACGCAGCTGTGTACAGCGCGGCCAGCGGCTTGCACCGGGCTTGACCCTAAGCCTTGATGATCGCCGAGGCATTGTTGCTCTCGCGATTGGTATGGACGCCACTCCGATCCGGTTTCCGTGACAATGCCAGCTTGTCATAGCAAGATCCGCAGTGACGCTTCTGCGCCATTCCGCGGCGCGCTTGACGCGGCAGCGGCTAGGTCATGATACTGGGCGATACAGAGTGGGCACCGGAGGAAAGGCGATGGCGGTTCGGCTCGTGGTCACGTTCCACGCGGCGTCTGGCAAGGGCGCCGAGCTCGCGCAGGCGATGAAGGCGCGCTGCGAGATCTCGCGGCAGGATGCCGGCTGCGAACAGTTCGAGGTGTTCCAGAGCGTCTCCGATCCCGACGAGCTGGTCCTGCTCGAATTATGGAAAGACCAGGCCGCGCTTGACGCCCACGCCAAACTGCAAGCGCAGCGCGCGCCTTTGCCGGAGGGCTTGAGGCTCGGCGCCGGGGAGCGCGAGGACTATACCTACAACCGCACCCGCTGAGCGCGTGAGACGGCAAAATGCAGGTCTCGTATTTCGAAACCGGCCGGTACTACGCGCCCTCGAACCTGCCGCGGCAATGGCCGATGCCGGCCGGCGCCTACGACCGCGAGGCGGGTTTGCGCGCCTTTCACGGCATGGTCGAGCGCAGCCGGTATGTCGAAGAACTGGGGTTCGACTGGGTCAGCGTCTCCGAGCATCATTATTCTCCGCGCATTCTAACCCCCTCTTTGCCGATCGCCGCGGCCTACATCGCCTCGCACGTGCATAACATCAAGATCGCGCTGCTGGGACCGATCGTGCCGCAGAGCAATCCGGTACTGCTCGCCGAGGAGATAGCGATGCTTGACACGATGGCCGAGGGGCGGCTGATCGTCGGCATGCTGCGCGGCACTACCAACGAGATGCTGACCTATGACCTCAACCCAGAGGAATTGCGCGAGCGCACCGATGAGGGCATGGAGCTGATCCTGCGTGCCTGGACGGAACCGGAACCCTTCGGCTGGCAGGGAAGGCATTTCCATTACCGCACCGTATCGGTGTGGCCAAAACCGCTGCAGCAGCCGCTGCCGCCGATGTACGCCCTCGGCACCAGCCGAGAGGCCAGCGATTTCGCGGCGCGCAACCATATCGGCCTCGGCGTATCGTTCGGCCCGTTCGACGCGATGGGCAAGGTGACCGGGTACTACAAGGACCAGTGCGCGGGGTACGACTGGCAGCCAGAGCCGCACCAGATCATCTACCGCGCCAACATCGTGATCGCCGAGACCGCAGAGAAGGCGCAGCGGGCCTTGGCACAGTACCCGCGTGAGGCGGTGTTCCCGCTGAAGGCCGAGGTCAGCGCCGCGCTGTTGGAGCTCGACCAACGCAACGTTGCCGGAGAGGGGCGTCGGCCAGCCAATGTCAATCGGGCGCTGCCGATCAACTTCTGTGGCGGGCCGGACGAGATCGTGACACAGTTGAAGCAGTCCCGCGAACAGATCGGCGCCGGCGTCGTCGATCTGTCGTTCCAGACGCCCGGCTCGGAACATCCCGACCAGCTGATGGAAGCGCTCGAATTGTTCGGGAAGAAGGTGCTGCCGCACATCCGCGACATCTGAAATCAAACTGTGGCGGCATTGATAGCCGAGTGCGGGAGGGTTTCGTCGAAGCGGACGGGTTCCACATCCGGTATTGCGATCTTTTTCAAGAACGCCCACCTCACGCTGTTCTCGCCGGCACGGCGGCAGAGTAAGCAGGCTAGTCAGCCTGGCTCGGCGTACGGTAAACCTGCGCTTGCCGATCGTCAAAACCGGTTCTGGCTGCCGAGCCGGTTTGCCGTCGCCGTGTCCGGGACGGTCTCGAAAAATGCTGTACTTTATAGGGGGACCGAGGGTTCGAATCCTTCCCTCTCCAGCGGCGAGTTCAATGCGAACCTCACCTAGGCCCGGCGCAACGGAGTAAGCGAAGTAGTTGATCGGTGAGCAGCGGCTCCGAATACTGCTCGGTCTTTGCCCGGCGATGTTCTCGCGGGTTATCCCCCAGCGCGTCACAACGCACTCCGGCGAAAGCTGGCCCACCGCAGCGGCGGAATCCACCGCTGAGACACAGGGGAGGTCTAGCTATGTTCGTGATCCGTGTCGCGTATCCCGGGGGACATTCGGTCTGGCTGACGCGCAGGTTCCCCACAGCTACGTGGGGAAGGTCTCGCGCGGCAGGTCGCGCAAAGGAAAGGCTGTGTGCACGTGCGGCATCATCACCGGCCAGTGCTCAGATGCAATCACAAGATTCACCAGCAAAGAACCGTAGAACCGTAGGATGGGTCGAGCATCGCGACACCCATCGCAGGGACCGCCAGCGATGGGTGTCGCTGCGCTCGACCCATCCTACAGGACTCCAGGGTTGATCATCTGAATGCATCTAAGCACCAGGTCGGCCGGTCCTTTCACGACAATTTACCGGGATTTACGCGACTTCACTCGGGCCGGCGCGCGCTCGGAGGTAAACCCAAAGCGCTAGGTGAGTTTCCTTTAGATGGTCAACAACGATTGACACACAGAGGAGGATCAAGTCGTGAGGAAGCCGATCGTATCCAAAAGGCCGGTGTGGAAAGCCTTGGCTCTCGGCGCCGGGATCGGCCTCGCCATGCTTTCCTACCCGGTGCACGCCGCGCCGGCGAGCGGCGGCGACACCGTACAGGGCCTCTACGATGCGCTGCTCAGCACGATGAAGAATGGCCGGATCCTCGGGCAAAGCGGGCGTTTTGTGCAGCTGGAGCCGGTCATTCGCAGGACTTTCGACATTCCGTCGATGGCCCGGTTGTCAGTCGGCTCGTCCTGGGCCGCTCTGACCGAGGCCCAACGGCAGCAGGTGACGGAGAGCTTCGGGCGCTATATCTCGACGATCTATGCCGACCGCTTTGACAGCTACGCCGGACAGAAGCTGCAGGTGACCGGCGAGCAGTCCGCGGTGGCCGGCGTCATGGTGCGCAGCCAGATCGTCAAAGCCAACGGCGAGCCGGTCAACGTCGACTACATGATGCGCCGCGACGGCGACAGCTGGCTGATCTCCGACATATATCTCGACGGCGCAATCAGCGAAGTCACAACCCGCCGCTCCGAATTTGCCGCGATCCTGAAGAGCCAGGGCATCGACGGCCTGATAGCAGCGCTCAACCGCAAGGCGGACATCCTGACCGCGACTACGGCAAAGGCGTCATAGCTGCTCTCCCGGGATTTGGCCGTAGCCGCAGAGACACGGAAGCTACATGGTGCCCAACCTGCTGATGTTGGCGAGCTGCCGCTGAAGAGCTCGACATGGCAATTGGTATTCACGAAGGTTCGAGCCTCAATATGCCAACCGTCGGGGTCGACCGCTTTGAGGGCCGCGGCGCTCAGCACATCATTTCACATACGATGGAAATGATGCTCGCCTGCATGAGCGTCATCTGGGGCGGGGTCGTTGAGCGCCATCCGAAGCTGCGCATCGGTTTTCTAGAGTTGGGTGGTGGCTGGGTGGCGCCCTGGCTCGACCGGATGGATCGCCATTTCGACGATCAGGGCTTCAACGATTTCGGGCCTGAAGACCAGGCCGAGCGAACTCTTCCAGCGCAATTGCTGGATCTCGTTCGAGCCCGTTGAAGGCAGTATCAAGGTACTGGCCGACTACATCGGGCCGCACAAGATTTTATGGGCGACTGACTACCCACACCCGGATGGCTTTTTCCCCGGCGCGCCGAAAATGATAATGCAGCGCCTCGAAGGAGTGTCGCCTGAGACCAGCACGGGGTGATGGCTGGCGGAGCAATGGGCTTCTACGGGCTCAACTAGCACTGGATCACCGAAGCGGGCCGTGGTTCTCGGTGACCGCGGCCCTTGAGCGGCTAGTCGGGGGTTCCTGGAGTGGCTGCGTGGAGAACGGGGCCATTGCAGCATGGCGCGCGTGCCCACGATTGCCAAAGAGGACGCCAAGCGGCCGAACCGCGAGCGCGACTGCCTGGTGGGGGAACGCACGCGGATTGTGAACCGGATAAAGTCCACCCTGGCCCGGCTGGGCATTCGCAACTTCAAACCGACCCTGCGCGGGCCTGCCCCCGCGAAGGCGGGGGCCGCCGAGCGTCTGGCAACCGTGCACACCCCGGAGGGCGTACCGCTGCCGCCGAACACCTTGGCCGAGCTGCACCGCGACATGGCGCGCAGCCCGAAGCTCGCTCGAGAAAATTTTCGGCGATCTAATCGAGCGCGTCAGGTTTGCAAAGACTCACCGCTGGAGGGAGATGGATTCGAACCTGTATGGGTCTTTTCCTGTCAAGTGGTCGTTTTTGGTTTTCGCCGGTTCTTTGTTCGGAGGTGTGTCCAGGTAAGGCTGGCATGTTCAGCAGGAGACAGTCCTGCCGGGGTAAAAGTCAGAGCCCCGTAGTTCGGATAGCGGAGGAGATGGAAACAGAACCTTCGAAGCCTATCGACAAGATCTCCCGAGGGGAGATCACGAGCCACCGGGCTGTATCAAAAGAGAACGCATTGTGGCCTCGAAAAAAGTAGCCCCGAGGGCCGAGCCTACCTCCGAAGGGCGAAGGCAGCATGAGCAGCCGAATACTGACCGATTACGGCTGTTCACCTCGGCGGGGTGGAAGCGACGGCACGGTGACAAGGACATGCTGAGCAACTGGAGAAGCCCTCCTCGTCCCGGCGCGAAATCGCCGGAGCAAGGTAGGCCGTATAACCGGCGACACCGGGAAGTCGGCCGAAGACGAGAGGGTGGCGGCTGGGTCCGTACTAGCGAGGAAGCGGAGTAATGTTCGTGGAGCGAAGGGGCCCTGCCATTTGCAATGTCTCCAACGTAAGGAAGGCAAGGACGCGATGACAAAGGCGTCCATCGATTTGCAGGACCTGAGGCGGAGACTATACGTCAAGGCGAAGGCTGAACCGTCCTGGCGTTTTTGGGGTCTATACGTCCACGTCTGCAAGATGGAGACCCTGCGCGCAGCGTATGCGATGGCCAAACAAAACGATGGGGCCCCGGGAATAGACGGGGTCACGTTCGAGGCCATCGAGGCGCAAGGCGTGGAGGCTCTGCTCGAGCAGCTGCGCGACGAACTGACCGGGCGCACCTACAAGCCACTCCCGGCCCGGAAGCAGGAGATACCGAAAGACGGGGGCAAAGTCCGCGTCTTGTCGATCCCGGCGATTTGGGACAGAGTGGTGCAGGGTGCGCTCAAGCTCATCCTCGAACCTGTGTTCGAGGCGGACTTCCAACCGGGGTCGTATGGATATCGGCCCAAGCGGACAGCACACGACGCGATCAAGCGAGTGGCGGAAGCAATAGCTCAGCGGAAGACGCGGGTCCTCGACTTTGATCTGCGAGCCTACTTTGACAATGTCCGGCATGACCGGTTGTTGGAGAAAGTGGCTCAGCGGGTCGACGACAAGGACATCATGCATCTGTTGAAACTTATGCTCAAGGCCTCTGGCAAGAAGGGTGTTCCGCAAGGCGGCGTGATCTCGCCCTTGCTCAGCAATCTCTACCTCAATGAGGTGGACAAGATGCTGGAGCGAGCGCGGGAAGTCACACGCAACGGCAAGTACACCAATGTCGAATATGCGAGGTTCGCTGACGACCTGGTGGTCTTGATCCACGCCTACAAACGTCATGACTGGCTGATTGGAGCAGTGAACAAGCGACTACGGGAGGAGTTCGCCAAACTGCAGGTCGAAATCAATGATGAAAAGAGCCGCAGAGTTCGACCTGGAACGAGGTGAGAACTTCGGCTTTCTGGGGTTTGACTTCCGCTACCTCCGCGGTCTGCGCGGAGTGATGCGGCCGCATTACACGCCCAAGCTCAAAAAGCGGACGGCGCTGCTGCGGGAGCTCAAGCAGGTATTTCGCCGACACCGGTCGCAACCGATTGAGAGGGTGATAAGCCTGATCAATCCAATGCTACGGGGGTGGGTCAACTACTTCGCGGTGGGGAACTCTAGCGAGTGCTTCACCTACATCAGAGATTGGGTAGAGAAGAAGGTCCTTCCGGGAGAATAAGCTAAGGCTGATAGCCGGCTGCTGGTTTCACATTCCCCAAAATCAAATCAGCTGTCTGCGCGGGGGGAGCTGTGAGGCGCCATCTGGCGCAGGCTCGGAAACGAAAGGGCTTCGGCTGGGAGCGGTGGAGTAGGCCGTGGCTGTACGACACTCTAAGGTTCAACAGCTATCGAGTGCGACATGACCGACCAGTGCCCCGGTCGATTGGTCCCATAAGCCCTGACCGTGAAGCAAATGGGGGCGCGCAGTGCGGGAAATCGCGCCATGCTGCGTGCGACGTGGAGGGGGCTGGAAACTGTGGCACGGTCCACCCGCTCGACGAATGTGTCGTGGCAGCGCCCGCGCCCCGGGGATACCCCGGCCAACTGGCGCGCCAGTCCTCGACCCTACCGGGAAAGCCGTTCTTCGTCCCGTCGCCTGCGATCAGGTTCGCGCAGCGCGCGGAAGGGGTCAAGGGACCGAAACGGTAGCAAAGCTTGGCGGCTTGCCGCCTAGCGTGGCTTGTGTTTCGCAGCGCCTTGACGCCTGAGCACGCGGAGCGACGATGAACGGCGAGACGGGCTTTTGGCATAGCTTCGGGGGCTGGTCGGTGTCTGTCTGTCGGTCTGTTGAGGGATCCGAGGGGAGCTCGCCATTGGGGGCGCATCTTCGTGCCACAGACTTGTATGCGGTAGGATGGTTTGATCCTGACCATGATGCAGTCATGCGCATCGGCGGCGAAGCTCCGGGCGGCGCGCCCATTCTCTCGGTCGGCATCAAATGCAGGGCGTCAACGTCACTTGACGCCGCCGGAAAGGATGCACCGCAAGGCGACACTGCGGCCATATGCGCTGGTGATCCCTGAAAGGTTTCGCTGAGCGTCCGTTGCTATCTCCGTCCGCCAAAGCCACCAGAGAGAAGCGTTAACCATTTGTGGGAGCCGTTCTCGCTCTCGCAGTGCAGAACTTCAGATCACGTGCTTGTTGACCACTGACATCGACCTTCGAAGGGGGATGTTGGAGAGAGACGGACTCTCCGCTGGAGAGAGATGGATTCGAACCATCGGTCCGTGTCGCGAGGGAGCCGGTTTATCTTGCGGAAGGTGAATTGCCCGGGGATCGACGGGCGGCCAAAAAAATTTTGGTGGGGTACCGATGGTTCGAATCCATCTCCCTCCAGCGACGAGTTAAATGCGAACCTGGCCCGCTCGCGCACTCCATTATAGTAGGTGGCGTAATTCGCCAATAGATGGCGGAGGTGCCTTGCGCCCAGCACTCACCGGTGCGCTGCGGTGCTTCCCCGCGACTGAAGCCTCCTGAGCCGGTCCTGTCGAGGCATCGCGCGCGCTTCCGCCGGATCGAGCACCGGTGTTTGTCCCGACGTCACCACGATCTAGCCAACCTGCCGGGTAGGGGTTGTCGGTAGGCCCGTAGGTCTGCACGTCCCGGTTGCCTAAAAATTTGACCAATCGACAAACGCCTTGGACTGAATGTTGCTGCTCTAAGTATGACCTTGCGATTAGCGATGCCAGCGCTGAGGGACGTTTATGCCAGTCGATCGAGCTAGACCTGAACCGCGCAGGAAAGTGCCGATTTTCTGCTGAATTTGCGGATCGTCCAGCAGACGCAAAAGCACCTGCTTGAAATTCTCGCGCTGCTCTGCCGTCTCGATCTCGTTGCGGAGTTGGGTTCTAGTATCCATCGAACGATAATACCACGGCCCATCAGCCGCTCGCCCACTTGCAGCTTGACCTCTCGTATTGGCAAGCCTGTGAAACGTCGCCGAGATTGGACGAGCGAGCAGTCGAGGCAGCAGCTTTGATGTGCGAATGATGGTGGATTGGTATCGAGATCGTGAAAACATTCGGCCGGTCCCTTTCACAATTCGGGGGGCTGAGAAAACAATCGAAATCGCTTCGCGTGGAACATGGAACCGAGCAGAACGGATCAGGAAGCCTTTGAGAGGACCCTCGCCGAAGTTCGTTCGGCCTCGATCACATCCGCGAAGGTCCGATGGTCCGGGAAGGTCCAGTTCTCGCCCGGCAGCACGTCCCGAGCCCGAATTAGGGAGTTCTGGGAACAATTCCGGGCGGCCCTTCTTCCACTTGGCTAAGGCGACACTTTTTGCGATTAGCCGGTCTTTGACGTAATCGACCAGTTTTTGCGAAGCCGTGTTCGGTAATCTGCGCCGCACAGGCGCAAGTAGTTCGATTAGTAGCCAAAGCTCCCAAGCAATGTCCTCAAGAGATTCAAGAGGGACTGGCGGAGATGTCTGCTCTTGTGGTTCCAACTTACGTTTTGTGAGGGAAGTCTTCATAATTACCCTTAATATGTCTTAAATAAGTGAGACAGACTATACAGTCGGCACGTCACGAAAACGTGCCGGGTAGCGTCCATTCCGCGTCACGATGAATAATATTTGTCTGAAAATACCGACCGCCTCGTGGTCGCGGACATCGACCTTGATCCCCAAAGCGGTGCCGCCCGGCGACTCGATCTCCACGACGGTGCGCTTCCTCATGGCGGTTCCCTCCTTTGTCTACGTTATCCTCGCTTGCGGGTCGATGACCAGTACCGGATTCTGGTGCCTTGCCTGTCGAAAGATCGATCTCCCGTGCGGTCTCCCGACCCTAATCCCAAGCGGATGCCTGCTTACTGGAAAGTGAACCCCCGCAGCGCTGCACATAGCTTTTCCGATGATCAGGCCGGTGAGCATCAGAAAACAGACCATTTCCCCCATAGCGGGCCATCGGATCTGCCTCTGGATCACGATCAGCGGTGACCTGGCCGGCATTCCCCGGCTACGGAGTTGCCGCTTACTACATGCGAGCCGCAATGCATTACTGGTTCATCATCGAAGAAATTTTTGCTCTTGCCTGAGCTGTACCCGACCCGGGACCAGGATCGCATTGATGATGCATCCTACTAACGCGATGCCGGCAGAGATGGTCAAGTCAGCCCCGAAACTGCCCAGTGCGACCGCTTCCCCGCCGATCAGGGAGCCGAGCGAAATGCCCAAGAACAGTGCGCTATTGTTCCAGGCGAGCACCGCAGCGCGGTGGCGCGGGAAATCATTTGCCAGACCGGATTGCTGGGCCGGAAAGAACAGCTGCGCGACCGCCGAGCTCACGCCGAGGGCGGGTTCGACCAACCTGCCTGCGTCGAGCGCCAGTCGCAGCAGCAGCAGGCAAGCGCACAGGCCGGCAAAGCTCGCGGTCGCGGTGAATTGGACGCCGAGCCGATCGGCTACACGACCGCCGACGAGAACCCCGACAATCGCGCCGCAGCCATAAAAGAGGATGGCCGCGGCGGTCTGCCCGGTCGAGAAGCCCACGGCGGTCAGGCCGGCGCCCAGATAGGTATATACACCGTAGAGGCCGGTGCTCCACAGCACCATCGGGATCAGGCGGCGCACCAGAACCGCAGCGTCAAGCGGATCGCGAGCTGCCGCGTCCAGGCCGTCTACGCCGCTGCCGCGATCGCATGGCCAGACCCATCGGTTCAGCCAGACCAGCACCAGACCGAGGCCGGCGAGCGCAAGGAATACCGGCGGACCGCCGAAGAGGACACCCACCAGACCGCCCGCCGACGCACCGATTGCAAGCGAAACCAACAGACCGGAGACCACCAGCGCCAGCCACGTGGCCCGGCGGTCTGGCGGGGCGGCGCTGCCGACCAGCGCATAGATCGATGGCGAAACACCCGCCGCCGCGGCGCCGGCAAAAAGCCTGACTGCGAGCAGGGACGGCAGATTTGCGGTGCTGGCGGTGAGAATATTGGCGAGGGCGAAGGCAAGGAGGGAACAGATCAAAACCCGCCGGCGCCCGGTCCGATCCGCGATGTATCCGAACAGCGGAGCGCTGACCATATAGGCCAACGAAAACGTCGTCACTGATAGTCCCGCCAATGCCGGAGTTATGTGGTAATCGGAAGCCAGCACCGGCAGCAAAGGAGAAAAGACGAACAGCTCGGTCCCGACCAGGAACACGGTCAGCCAAGCCACGGCCAATCTGGCCGGTGCATTAATTCGCATTGAAATCGTGTCCTTAACGATGTGAGGTCGGCCTGGGCCATACCCGAGCAGCCGGTCTGCTGTTGCCGACCGGAATGCCGCCAGCCGCGTCGCGCCTTCAGCTACCCGCTTTGCTGATGCCTAGAACGGCAGGGGTAGTGACCCCGCGCTAGTCTGCACTGCGACCGCGCCGGCGAGTCAGGCCAAGTCCGAGGACGCCTGCGCTGCCTTTTGTCGGGCGATCTCGACAATTCGGTCGAGATGGGTCCATACCCCATCGAGCGCTCCGGCCATGATCTTGGCGTCCTCAATCGTTGCGGAGAGCAGCGCCGGCCGCCCGCTGAGGACCATCTGGGTGACCGACAGCGCCTCCTCGGCGTGGCGCTCTTCGATCATCTCCGAGAAGCACTCCGCAAAATACGGCTCATCGGCAAATTGCGGGAAATGGACCGACAAGGCTTCGGCAAGCGCGCGCATCCAATCGACCGACATCACCTCGATTGCGCACCACGGGCCAAGCGAGCGGGCATAGAGCGTCTCGGCGAGACGGACGAACTGGGCCGCTTCGTCATCGAGGTGACGGCACAATTCCTCTGGCTCTCCGAACGCCTCGTCATCGAGCAGACATTTGGCGCCGATATTGCGAAACGCTCGCGTCAGTTGGTAATGGTGAGTATCGCCGCCCGGCAGGCCATCGTCGTCGACAAATATCTGAAGCTTGCGCTTGCGCAGAGCCGGGCTGTCGAGGTGCGGCAGATAATAGACCGCGGCACGTGTGGCGTGCATCGCCGCCTGATAGACAAGGTGAATCTGACCGAGAAATGAGGGATCGCTGGCGGCCGCATGGTCGAGGGCCGCGAGATTGCGGAAAAAGGGCATCCGTGACGGGCGATGTTGCTCGGCAAGTGCACTTATCGCCACCGGAAATCCGTCGACTGCGTCGGAGAGCGGCGCGATCTGCTCACACTCGGTCAAGTCGATATTAGTAATATGTGACATTCCATAGTCCTCCAGATGAAAATGATTTATAAGAATGGCTCAGCATCTGACGATAGGCTTGGCGCGCTTATCGAAGCGGCCTCGACCGAAGTAATTAAAAAAAGCTTTATCACAGGGGAATGTGGAGTGCGTGTTTACGTTTTGGACACTAGAACGAATCCAGAACTAAGTCAAGTAAAATCCGGCCAATTTTAGGGATCCGAGCGCGATCGGCTCGCGCCCTTTGGCCCCCTGTCCTGTTGACGCGAACCCTGTGGCATGCGGAAGTAGGGTCGCGTGCCGGTCGATCGGAGAAACGCTTTAAGCAGTCGCGTGCTGCTAATCGATCAAGTGCGTGAATAACGGCGTAAGCAAGAAAGTGCCCTGAACCCATGGCCGGGTCGCAGATTTTGAGGTCAAGGAGTTTCTCGGCTGGATCAGCGCGCTTCAATATCCCGAGACGTTGATCTTCAGGTTTCGAGCTGGATGCCTGCTCCTCATTCGCTGCCCGAAAGACTTCCATGCGTTGCACGACGAACGGGCTGATCGTCTCGCGAATGATGAGACCTACCAGATCATCGTGGGTGTAGTAGCTGCCTGATGCCCTCCGATCGCGGAGTGCTGAGACACAGCGCGCGAAATGGCCGAGCGCGACGAGAGCCGTGCCGATCACTGCGCCGTGGCGACGCTCGTCGAAAAGATCGGGCGAGAGCTTCGCGCGCCCTGGCTCCTGGCACTGGCACATCCTCGTCGAACGGCGGTGAACGGGGACGGCCGTGCCAGTGCATGCCCGGTCGGGCGGGTACGACGGATCAAGATTCGCTCGGGCGCAGTCATTTTAGGCACCGCGATCGTTTTGTCGCCGCCACTTGCATGGAGGCCCATGCGCCGATTTCTGCCCACCCGTTCACTAATCCGGTTCGCACAAGACTCCGCGCTGGAGGGAGATGGATTCGAACTTCAGTTCCTGGTCGCGAGCCCGTCAGAGGGGGACGGGACTCAAGTCTCGAAAACGAGAGCGGATCTGTAGCGGAACCGAAGGTTCGAATCCATCTCCCTCCAGGCCCTCCACGAGAGAGTCCACTGCGAACTCGGTTCCGATAGCTGCGGACCTTATCGGGACTGGGAGGTGACGATGCCAAAATCCTCCCCGAACTTCACACGATGCGCCGCCGCATAGGCGTCCATAAACGCCTGCGTCGAACAGGGCGCCAACTCCATTTGCAGCTCTGCGCGCAGCTTGTCATCCATCAGGGCAAAGGCCCCAATAAAATCGACCGGTTGGCCGTTTAATAGCACCCATTCAGGCTGCGCCAAAAATCTCCTCCCATCTCTCGTGCCACCAGCGTGCTACTCTCGACAGGATTGGGACATTAAAATTAAAGCTGAAGGGTCAAAGGAGTGCGGGCCGACCCGAGACGCCGAGTTGCGCGCAAGCTGCGTCGGCTCATTCAATGAACGCGCAAGCTGCGTCGGCTCATTCAATGAATATGAGCCTCGGTAAGCTGACGCCCTTCGGACCAATAGCAGATGATTGGGGTCGGGAGGCACTCCACCAAGCCACCGCTCCCAGATTGCCACGCGAGACGCGGGTCCGCGAGCAGTTATGGACTATAGGGCCAGCCAGCAACGGCCGCGCCTGCACGCTGCCCGCGCCGCTGTCCCGGTCCTTGACTGGCGAGAGCGGCTGGTCTGGCATTGTCAACTTAACTCGGTCGAGTCGACCTTCTTGGCCCCTCTCTCTTGAGAGAGGGCAGGCCTATAGGCGTGCCAAGGACTTCTCTGCACCGAACGCCGCGCCACCGACGGCAGGAGGATACCAACCCCTGCTTAAGTTGACAATGCCAATGCGAGCATTGCTTGTTCGCTGCGGTCGGCGCGAGCACGGCTCTCGTCGCCAAGGGCGGCAGCACGCCTCGTATACTGGCGTCGCCAAAACCCAATAAGTCACTTCTCTGGCATCCCGGCGATACGCAAGCCGGCAAAATAAACGTCTTGGTAGAGCGCTCGAATTTTCGGCACCCCCAAATATTCGGCACTCAAATGGGCGATGCTCGCGTAATGATCGTCGCCACTTAATCTGCGAGCTTCGGCGAGTTCCGCCGCTTACCGATCCCGCTCAGAAGGCCGGTCTGCGCAGCACGATGAGAATTGCGGAACCAAAATTTCGAATCCACTCCCCTCCATGAGCAAACGCGGGCCGCGCGGCGGCGCGGTGCACAACGCGCCATGCGCGAGCAGATCTGTCTTGATCAGCGGCGCTACTTCGGTATCAAGCCTAAGTTTGGGTGTTGCTCAGCTCAGCTGCTTGTGGCTGGCGCTGGCGTCGCTTGCTCTGTTTGAGCCGATAGCTGTCGCCGTTCATTTCGAGGATATGGACGTAGTGGATCAGTCGATCGAGCAGCGCACCGGTCAGCCGCTCGGACCCGAACACGCCGGTCCATTCGTCGAATGGCAGATTGCTGGTGACGATGGTGGAGCCGCGCTCGTAGCGTTGGCTGAAGACCTCAAACAGCAGCTCGGCGCCGGTCGTCGACAGGGGTACATAGCCGAGCTCATCGATTATCAGCAACTTGTAACCGGCCAGGTGGCGCTGCAGGCGCAGCAGGCGCTTCTCGTCTCGGGCCTCGATCAGCTCATGGACTAGCGCGGCGGCCGTGACGAAGCCGACCGCCAAGCATCTCGGCGATCTTGTCTCTGTGCTGATAGCCCGCGACTGCGAGCAGGCCCAGGAGGGCCGTCATGGATGGGAATCCGCGGCTCATTGCGTTGCTCCTTTGCTGATCATGGGAAACAGGGGCCCGAGAGGTAGCTTCCTACGTACAATTCGGGTCAGATCTACCCGTTGACCTGCTGCATGATCTTGGTCCACCGGTCCACGATCGGCAGCACCGTGTCCGCTTTCTCGGGCGGGAACATCGGCACGACGCGCGTGACCCCCGCCTCTGCCAGACGCTTCACCCGGTCAAGATCGCCGCCGAGGCCGAACGAGGTGACCTCAATGGAAGCCGGATCGCGGCCGGCCTCCCGCGCCATGTCGCGGAATTTCGGCAGAACCTCGGTGACATCGCCGCGCGCCGTTGGAATCCAGCCATCGCCGTAGCGAATCGCGCGACGCGCGCCATACGGGAAGGCGCCGCCGACATGGATCGGCGGGTGTGGCTTCTGCACCGGCTTGGGCCTGGCGATCATGGGATCGAAATGGACGAACTCGCCATGATATTCGGCCTCGGATTGTGTCCAGATTTCCTTCATGGCCTCGATGGATTCGCGCATCCGCTTGAAGCGGCTCGCATAGACGGTGCCGTGATCCTCCATTTCATCCTGGTTCCAGCCGCCGCCGACGCCAAACAGGAACCGTCCCCGGCTGACCTGGTCGATTGAGGCGACCAGCTTGGCGGTCTGGATCGCGTCGCGCTGCTGCACCAGCAGCACGCCGGTGCCTAACTTGATTTTCTTGGTAACCTGGCTCGCCGCCGCCAGCACCACGAACGGGTCCATGGCGTCGTAATACTGTTTCGGTAGCTCGCCGCCGCCTGGAAATGGTGTCTTGCGCGACAGCGGTATGTGCGAGTGCTCGGGCGCCCAAACCGACTCGAAACCGCGCTCCTCGAGCGCGTGGGCAAGCTCCATCGCCGACATCGAATAGTCAGTAAAGAACATCGCGCCGCCGAATTGCATGCCACTCTCCCTCGCTGGTTCCTGGTCCGGCGGCGGAGGTTAGCCGGTGGCCTCGGCCGACGCCATCGATTACCTATTCCGAGGCAAGCGGCGTGACGCGAACCGCATCCTCGCCTGACCAACCATCGGGAGAGAGGGCTCACATGGGGATGGAAGAGCGGGCGGAAAAATCCCCGGCCAGGCCGGTCGGGTCGCGCAAAATCATCCATATCGACATGGATGCGTTCTACGCATCGGTCGAACAGCGTGACAATCCGGAGCTGCGCGGGAAGTCGGTCGCGGTTGGCGGATCGCGCGAACGCGGCGTCGTCGCGGCCGCCAGCTACGAAGCGCGGCAGTTCGGCGTGCGTTCCGCGATGCCGTCGATCACAGCCAGACGGAAATGCCCGGATCTGATCTTCGTTGCGCCGAGGTTCGATGCTTACAAGGCGATCTCCCTGCAGATTCGGGAGATCTTCGCCGCATACACGCCGATCATCGAGCCATTGTCGCTCGACGAGGCGTATCTCGATGTCACCGCAAACCTAAAGGGAATCGTCTCGGCGACACAGATCGCCGAAGAAATCCGGGCAAGGATCCGGGCCGAAACCGAGCTGACGGCTTCGGCCGGCGTCTCCTACAACAAGTTTCTCGCCAAACTCGCCTCGGATCACCGCAAGCCGGACGGGCTCTTCGTCATCACGCCCAAAATGGGTCCGGCATTCGTCGAGACCCTGCCGGTTAGGAGATTTCACGGAATCGGGCCCGCGACGGCCAAGAAGATGGAGCGACTCGGGATCAAGACCGGGCTCGACCTGCGGGCCCAGACCCTCGGCTTCCTGCAGCAACAATTCGGGAAAGCGGGCTCTTATTATTTCTGGGCTGCGCGCGGCATCGATGAGCGGTCGGTGCGTGCCGATCGCATCCGAAAATCCGTCGGCGCCGAAAACACGTTTCCCGCTGATCTCTTCACCTACGAAGCGGCAAGCGATGCGCTTCGAGAAATCGTCGATAAGGTGTGGAAATACTGCGAGGGCTCCGGTCTCCGCGGCCGCACGGTCACCCTCAAGGTCAAGTTCGCCAACTTCCAGCAGATCACGCGAAGCCGCACGGGCCAGCTGCAGATCAAGACGCGAAGCGAGCTCGAAGAGCTTGGCAATACGCTGCTCGAACCTCTCTTTCCCGTCTCGAAAGGCGTTCGGCTCCTGGGTATCTCCTTGTCCTCACTGGGGACGGAACATTCCGAAGGCGAGCCGGAGTTCAGCCTGCCGCTTTAGGGGGCTCTGGTACCCGTATCCGATCTCTAGCGGGTTACCAGCTCGCGGCCATCGGTGGTTGGCAGGTGCACGTCGATCATCTGCATGGCGGCGAACCGAAGGCAACCGCAATCCGCGTGATCTCTTTACCGGCCCTGACCGCCTCATCGCGCCAGCGATGCAGCAGGCCAAGCAACCCTTCGGCATTCGGCTCCAGCTTCTTGCGCGGTTGACGCTCAATGCCGGGGAGCACCCCGGCAACCAGCCAACTCGACTGGCTCATCTCGATCACGGCAATGATCTTGCTATTTTGGTCCAGGGCAACGAGGGACCTGCTCAAGTCGTTCGGCTGGGGCAGCGTGGCACTCCATCGGTTACATGCAGCGACGAAGTTGCCATTTCCTTGTACCTCTGGCGGGCGCTTGGTTGGATTGTCGTAAGCTAGCCAGGCGGGCCGATCCGTCGGGAGCTACCGTGCCATTTCCTGTGCTTGAAGCACCTCGGCGAGACATGTGCCCCGGCGGATTGGTCACGGCGGATGCCCCATAGCGTCTCTTGGTCGCCAGCCAAGGTGAGCTACGTTCGTCGCATCATCCGCTCGCTTGCCTGCGATGGATAGGAGCGCCGGAGCCGACGCCAGCCCGCGGCGGCCCTGTAAAATTTAGAACCACATATATGTTCTCGCGAGCATCACGATGGAGGCTGCGATGACCGGCCCAAGCTACACGGTCAAGAACATCGAGGCGATCGCGGAGGGCAGCGACATGCGGGCGCGGCTCTACACGCTGGCGTCCGGCGACATGATCCCTTGGCACTACCACACGGCGGTCAGCGACTGGTATTTCTGCCTGGTGGGCATTTTGCGGGTCGAGACGCGGGCACCGCGCGGCGACGAGCGGCTTGCTGCCGGCGCCCACTACCAGATCCCGCCGAAGACGGCGCACCGCATCTCGAACGGTGGCGACGAGGACTGCCAGTTTCTGCTGCTACAAGGGGTCGGTGCGTACGACTTCAACAAGGTCCAGGACTGACGGAGGCCACCGCATGGCAAGGACATCGCGGCGCTGCGGCAGTGCGCTTCGCCACGGTTCGGCCACCTCTAAAACGAGGTGGCGCTCGGCACGAGCGAGAAAACAAGGCTGATGATGATGGCGCTTTTTTTAAGGCTGCGCCGAGCGTTACCAATCAAATTCATCCACATCGCCCAGATCCTGAATGGAGCCGCCGAATGAACGGTAAAGCCTTTCTGCTGCCTCTCGCACGATTGCTGATGTCGAGCCTGTTCGTGTGGGATGGCATCGTCCAGCTGCGCAATCCGGGCGGCACGGCGCAATATCTCGCGAGTGTTCACATACCCCTGCCCAATATCGCGGTTTGGATCTCGATACTGGTGCATCTGCTCGGCGGCTTGGCGCTGCTCGCGGGTTTTTACAGCCGATGGGCCGCTGCTCTGCTTGTCCTTGTCTGCCTCGGCACCGCTTTTGGCGTGCATCTGCCAGCCGGCGATCAAGACAACATGATCCATTTCTACAAGAACCTGGTGATGACCGGCGGGTTCCTCTACGTCATTGCCTTCGGCCCCGGCGGCCTTAGCCTTGACAGGGGAGCCGCGTAGATGCCGCGCGAGCCGCATCCGGCAAGGCCAACTGCATTCTTCCGCCGCGGAGCGAGCCCATTAGCACCCCGCCTTGCGATGCTGCCCCCCGAGCTGTTGGATCCCGACGATATCCAAGCCATCAGCCGCGACGATCTGATCATCGCGCCGAACCGCAAACTCGACTTGCTGACGCGAAACGTGGCCAAGGCGTCATAACCCCACACTGCGTCACCCAGTTGGCAATCCATTGAGGACCTGGCGATCCGTCACCCGCCGGCCGGACGACAACGTGTTAGACCTGCCCAGTTGACCCTTTCAGACCCGCTGCACGGCGAACAACCCACCGCAGATCGTGTGGTCTCGGCTGAGTAATTCCATGCTCAGATCCGGCCAAACAACGCCACAAGATTATCCGGAATAGAGTGGCTTTGCTCGGCGAATAGAGCGTGAGTCCTGTCTTTTAACGTCGGCACGAACACCCAGAATCCAAATTTCGCAAACGAGAGGCACGATCGTCGATGCGGTCTTCGCGAAGGCGGGGATCATCAATGCACCGTCCTCGACCAAGAATGCCGAGAAGGCGCGCGATCCCGAGATGCATCAGACAAGGAAGGGAAATCAGTGGTATTTTCGGTATGTAGCCTTGTCATCCCGGGTGTGCGGTAGGACGCCGTCGCCAAACCAGCGGGGATCGAGCCGGAGAGTTCCGTGGCGAGGTATTCGGCAATGTCCTCATAGGTTTCGTTCTGGGACAAATAGGCGAGGACGACCTCGAGGTCGCCCCAGGGTGAGGCGGGGTAGAAGATGCTGCGACTGGCATGCTTGTAGCCGTAGCCAGCGCTGACGCCCTTTTCGATGAGCACCGGGGCGACGAGCGCGATCGCCCAATCTACCGGCCAACGCGACATCGCATAGGCTCGACCTAACCTTGACAGTAGATGAGACAGCCGATGCCCGCGGAAATCCGGCCGTATCCAATGCGATCCGGCGCAGAATACGACCCCGCCTATCTGCCCGGCGGCCGGCGCCGTCACATTGCAAAGCTGGCCCTCGCCATGACCGGCATAGAACATCGAGTGCGCCTCTTCGGCCAAGCTCGTTTCCGGCCAGTAATAAATGCGCCCGGCTTGCGTCAACACGATATCGCCTTCCTCGTTTTCGCCGGAAATCCAATAAGAATTTTCGGGCGACAAATCGCAATGGGCCGGATTGTACATATTAACTAATTTGAACCAGTTGCCGCGGGCGACTTCCCGCTCGTTCAAATACAGCAGTTCGCCGAAATCATGTCGCAGCCGCAAACGCAGACCCATCTGCCGTACTGCCTTGTCGCCTTCGAGAACAAATCGGGAGAGAAGGCGGGCCGGACCATGCTTGATTGTCAGCGCATCCGGCAGTCGCAAATTGTTTTCCGGGACAATATTAGGGTAGATGAGGGTCATGATCATCTCCTCTCGATGGAATGCTGCCCGATATGGGATGTCTTCAATTCTAGAGGATTGCTGCCGTCGACAACCAATCCTTGAAGAAATCTAAAAGGTCTTCCGCCTTTTATACAAATTGTTGATTTCCGTCAAACGAAAACATAGCTAAAGAACGGAAAGTACGATATCATGTAGTTTATCTAAATTTTTCTTTAATTTACCTAAACTCGACGGCGGGTTTTATGCCTGTCAAACCGCCGGGCCATTGACCCAGCGGGGCGAAGATGAGGCCGGATCAGATATTTATTTAGATATTGTCACCACACGGCAGCAGTTTGAAGCATTGGTCGAACTATTGCTTGTTCAGACGCTCGACATGACGCACTCAATCATAAAAGCCAACGGTTACACCACCCAGGACATCGATCGGATCGTTTTCGCCGGTGGTCCATCAAGAGGCCGTGGATCAGGGAACGAGTTCCGCGCGAGCTTGGAACAGCTGCCGATCTATCTGTCGACCCGGTGACAGCGGTTGCTATGGGTGCGGCCATTTACGCACCGGAGCACGTGCGGCGCGATCGCATCTTTACCGGGCCGCCACTCTGATGAGCACCGGCCGGGCGAGCGCGGCATCGAGTTCCTCGATCGTCCGGCCGCGGGTTTCGATGCCGATGAAGAGAAAACCGACAACGGCGAGCAGGTACCAGGCGGCAAAATAGCTGAAAGCGGGCACGAGCCCGTCAAGCGTCGCCTGCGGAGCGACATAGTTGGAGGCGCCGGCGATGACCGCCAGGCCGGCTGGGCCGATGAATTTGGCGATGTTCGAGCAACCGTAGACGAGAGTAGTCGTCACGGACGGCGGCGGCGAGCAGCTCGGGCATGATCGTGCCGAACTTGACCGGCTTTCGGGTGAGCCGCTGTGCGACCTTCCACATCGCGCCGTATTGCAGATTGCCAGGGCCGAGCGGGCCGACGATGCGCGGCAATACCCGCGCTTCGAGCTGGTCGTGCAAGATCGCGCCGCGCGGCGGTGAGGCGGCGGCGACCGCCGGCGGGGTCAGCGCTACCTCAGGCGAAAACCCGGCCATATGGGTAAGCGGATAGCTCTGCCAGCTCCACCCGCCGATCTCTTCGTCGTAATGGGCGTCGCCGTCGGTGCAGATGTCGAGCCCGGCCACCTCCTGCGCGCGCAGATGCACAGGCGACCTTGGATGGGTCGTCGGTGCACCAAAATTAGGCCACTTAAGCGATTGCGCTTTTTTGGTGCAGAACCGCTCAGGTCGCGGCGCTGAGGAAACACGGGGCGGGCAAGGTGTTCCGCGAAGTGGCGAGCGGAGCCAAGCCGGACGCAGCTTCGCCGCCTTACCGCTGCTCCCCCGTCGGAAAATCTCGCAGCGGGAGTTCTCCCAAGACACCCCACGAGCCTAACTAGTACCGTGTACCCCCATCAGCTCTTTTCTAGGTAGGGTGCCCACATGGACGAGATAGCCGATCACGCGACGGCCGGCGTAGAGATGCGCGCACATTCGTACGCTTCGCCAAGTGCGATTCGCCCCGAAATACTGGAGGTTCTCCGCCAGGCGGCTTGGCGCGATGATAGCGACCGAAAGCGACAGAACTATCAAGACGCGTTCGACCGACTGATCGGCCTGTTAGGCCGATCACCCAAAATGGCGATTGTGAGCTGGTGTATCGCTTCCAACGTGGCCTTGCTCATCGGAGACCACGATCCAAGCGGCTGGCGCTGGGGGCTCGAGACACACGACGATCCGTTCCTCGAAAAAGCTGTTCGCGAGTTCGAGGAATTCGAGGGCCTCTTCTTCAATCTTGCTCGCAAACTTTTGCCGATTGCAATGCAGATGGAGGACTGCCTCCCTTTCGACGACAAAGGGCTTGCCGACTTAGTCAAGGCCCTCCATCCGTTCGCCCGCCCGCCCGCGAGCACGAGCCGCAGACCCACGATCCGAATGGCACGCGACAGCTCAACTCTTTGCCTCGTGTATTGAGGCGCACTTTCGGACTCTGAAACTTGACCCGCCAAAACGAAACTCCGCTCGCAGCCCACTCGTGCTTGTCGTGCAAAGCCTGGTCGACATGCTTGGTATGCGCGTGGAAGCCGAAACGATCCGCAAAGTTCTATGTAGTTCTTCGGCAGAAAATGGTGTTTGGCGAAGTGGCGAGCGGCGCAAAGGCCGACCGGACGCAGCTTCGCCGCGTGCTTGACCAGCTCGACGCTGGGCGACCTGCTGACCGTGACGCGGCTCGACCGGCTGGCGCGATCCACCCGCGACCTGTTGAACACCCTCGCGGCGATCACCGCCAAGAAAGCCGGTTTCAAATCCCTAGGCGACACGTGGGCCGACACCACGACATCGCACGGACGGCTGATTCTAACCGTCCTTGGCGGGCTGGCGGAGTTCGAGCGCGATCCTATCCGCGCGCGCACCGGTGAAGGCCGGGCGCGGGCCAAGGCGCGCGGCGTGAAGATGGGTCGCAAGCCGAAGCTCACCCCTCACCAGCAAGCGGAGGCGGTTAGGCGGCGCGAAGCGGGCGAACCAATCAGGGAGATCGCCCGCAGCTACAACGTCCACAACAGCACAATTTCACGGCTCCAGTTATGACTTCGCCAGCCCACCTCGGCACCACACCGCCGCTTCAAGACCCGACAACGGCATCGCCATGGGTGCCGCTTTGGCGGATAATCGAACAGATCGCATCTGCAATAGGAGATAGCCGAGAAGCGGAGCACTACGCAAAAACACGCCTGTACATTCGGCAGGTAGCGGCTGAAAGACGATTAAGAATCCGTGGGAGACACGAGATCGAAGTCGCTGGCCAAGAACGAACCAATTTTAGCGAAATATATACCGAAATTCCACCAGCCTATTGGATACACTCAGTCATTAACGTTTTGGCTACGGGTGCTGCATTTGAAACCGACCGCCACACCGATCCGGAGAAGACACCATATGCCTGGGGCCCAAAGGGGCTTTACGAGCCTAACTGCTATACGGGATTACAGCTGAACTCGGATGATGTTTCACAGCTAATTGGCGATGTAAGAGGTACAGGCGTTCTCGCCGATGCACGCTCGATCTCTACTCAAACCGAATCCCTTAAGTTCAGCGACGTTGTGAGTTTTAAACCCGCCTTATGGGGGATGAGTATCGATCTGCTGAAGTCATGGAAATGGCTGCGGAAGGGACTGCATTCTTTGGGCCGCAAGCAGCAGCGGGCGATGCTCCAGTTTCCTAAAACGGCTTCCATATTGAACCGACTATGGCGTGATCCCGTCTGGAGTAAAGTTATTGCCACTGGGATTACGGCAGGCATCGGGGCCTTGTTGGTTTGGTATTTTCACACTCAAAATCCGCCGCCACCTGCGACAACTCCCACTCCCGCTATCCCTGCCGCGCCGCATGCGGTGACTCAGCAGCCTCCGCAGTCGTCGCCTACAGCTAATCACCAAGGCCCTAAGGCATTACCGAATCCAAGTCAAAACCCCGTCATGTGGGATCGAAATTCCCAATTTTTGGTGGTCTCTGGTGGCGGCCCGAACGCGCAGATTAGTAGTGTTCTTCTCCAAGGAACCAGCACGAGGTCGGTGTCCATCAAAGAAGCCTACGCCGTCTCCGGGCTTACTGGGCATAAGCAGGAGCTAATGGCGAATGTGCAATATAAAGGTTACTACCCTGTCGATCAGATCGATATTCCGCCCCAAGCGCCGGTATGGCTGGAACTACTCCTTAGGCCACCGCTTTCGGTCAGAGATTTCGTAGAGCAGTGGGGGCAGGTTCACGTCAATATTATCTATAGCGACGGAACTACTGACGATCTGAATTTCGATGAGGACTACGTCCGCCAGAAACTGGAAACAATGATTCCCGGTGCGTTTGGGCCACATGTTACGCCAAGGGCGAATTAATTCTCCAGCACTCGCCTTATGCGTCTTTGACAGCCGACCAGCCGACCCCGGACGCGGCACACCTACTCAATGTGTTGAAACGGTTAGAGAGGGGCCGAACTTCGCACATGAGAACCCGGACGATAGCGCATCCTGTTCGGCAATAGTTGGAGTCTCAACCGGCTGATTGCTATTTTCCGCCGCCCCGAGCGCGCGATGTTCGAGAGCAATTTCCCGGTCGAAAAGGGCAGCTGCGGCGCTGCGGCTACCCCGCCCTATGGAACGCCTTCAAGCGCGTTGCCGCCGGCTGCTCCGGGGCCGAGAAGCAGGCATTCTTCGCCGGCACAGCGACCAAATTCTGCCGGCTGGAATAATAGAAGACCGGTGGCGAGACGCTTTAGGTCCCACTCGAACGGGCCGGTAGCGTTTCGTCGAATTGTTGATTTCGGCACCCTGATCGAGGAAGTCAGGTTCGCAGAGGAACTCGCCGCTGGAGAGAGCTGGATTCGAACTTCCAGTTCCGGTGCGTCAGGCGAAGCTGACGCGTTTCTGCCGGTGAAATGTTTCCATTCGGCGAGCACCGCAGGCCGGGCTATTCGGTCGGTTGGATCTGCGGCGGTGCGCGGCGGGCAGCTCGTTCGTTGGCGATGATCTGCTGCAGGCACTCGATGCCGTCCCTGGTGAAGGCGGTCACGCCGTCCTCGCCGATGCCGTAGACGCGAAGGCAACCGTCTTCCGGGAACATGTCGATCGACAGCTCGTACAGCCAGTCTTCGTCCTCGCCGAGCATGTTGGCGACGTAGCCGATGGTGAAGACGGCTGCGATGGCCGCCACGATCACGCCGCCTGACTTCGCGGCGTTGAACGCGGCCGCCAATTCCACGGCAGGAGTTCGTCGATCCGGTGGGCCGGATGCTCGGCGATCCGGGCCAGGACGTCGGCCAGCCAGGCTTGCGGATCGACATCGTTCAATTTGGCAGTGCCAATCAGACTGTACATCACTGCGGCGCGCTGGCCGCCGCGGTCGGAACCGGCGAATAACCATGACTTTCTGCCGAGGGCAATTCCGCGTATCGCTCGCTCGGCGGCGTTGTTTGAAAGGCAGATCCGTCCGTCATCGAGGAACCGCGTGAACGCCGACCAACGTTTGAGAATGTAGTCCATTGCCTTGGCGAGATCGTTGCCGCGCGACAGCTTTGCCCGCTGCTGGCGCAGCCAGCTTTCCAGATCGGCGACCCGAGGGGCGCTCAATTCCTGCCGGACAGCCCGACGCCGCTCAGCGCTCTGGCCGTTGATCGAGCGTTCGATCTCGAACAGCGCATCAATGCGCCGGACCGCCTCCAGCGCCAGCGGCGAGATCACCGCCAGTGTTTTGCCTTGCGCCCTGCGGCGGGCGGTGGCAGCGAGATCGGCCATCTGGAAGAAGGGTCGCCGGGCATGGACCCAGCACGCCGCCTCGACGATCTGGCCCGGCTTGCGGTCGGCCTCGTACAGCCTGTTGTATCCGCCAAAGGCGTCGGCCTGGAAGATCCCGGCATAGTCGGCCAGATGCGCCTGAGCATGCTCGCCGGCCCGATCGCGCGAGTAGTAGAACATCGCCGCCGGCGGATCCTGCCCGCCGAACGGACGATCGTCGCGCACATAAACCCAACATCGCCCGGTATCGGTCTTGCCCTTGGCCAGGACCGGCACAGTCGTGTCGTCGCTGTGCAATCGCTCGGCCGCGAAAACGTGTCGCTCAACCCGCCTGAGGAGCGGCGCCAGCGCTGCGCAGCAGCCACCCACCTGATCGGCCAGGGTCGACAGGGTGAGGGTTACGCCCTCCCTGGCGTAGCGTTCGGACTGGCGGTTGAGCGGCTGATGCTGCCCGTACTTCTCGAACAGGATCATCGCCAGCAGGCTGGGGCCGGCCCAACCCCTGGCAATCACATGGAACGGCGCCGGAGCCTGGCTGATCTTCTCGCAGTCGCGGCAGGTGAACTTCTCGCGGACGTGCTGGATCACCTTCCACTGCCGCGGGATCACCTCCAGCGTCTCGGTGATGTCCTCGCCCAACTTGCGCAGCCGCGGGCTGCCACAGCAAAGGCAAACGGTCGGGACCGGCTCGACCACCCGCTCACGCGGCAAATGCTCGGGGAAAGGCTGGCGCGCAGGACGCTTGCGGGTGAAGGCCACCACATTGGTGGTCTGGGCCACCGCCCGCTCGGCGGCGATCTCGTCCTCGGTGGCCGAACTCTCGAGCTCCTCGAGCGCCAGCTCCATCTGATCGAGCAGCCGCACCGTGCGTTCCGAGCGCTGGCCATAGAGCTGGCGCGTCAGCTTCGCGATCTGCAATTGCTGATGGGCGATCACGGCTTGATCGTCGGAGGCCTTGGCCTTGGCCACCGCCAGTTCCGCCTCGACCCGGGCCGCCCTGGCCGCTTCCTCGATGCGCTTTGCGCGCTCCTCGACCAGCGCCGCCTGCAGCGCGGCGATGTCGTTGCGGAGGTCCTCGGGCGTCGTCGTCACGGGCCCGATTATCCCACATCGCCGCCACCGAGCGTTACTCAACCACAGGGTGAGTCAATCGGTCGCAGCCCCTGATCAGGTCAAGGGGTAGGCTGTCAGCCGGCCGCCTCCGGGCGCCAAGTGCGCACTGGGTTCCGCCAATCGATCCCGTCGAGCATGTAGGCCAATTGCGCCGCACTGATCGCGGCGATGCCGTCGGCCGGCGACGGCCACAGGAACCGGCCACGCTCCAGCCGCTTGGCGTAGAGCGACATGCCAATGCCGTCATGCCACAGAATTTTTAATAAATGACCTCTTCTGCCGCGGAAGACGTACAAATCGCCGGCATGCGGATCGCGCTTCAATACTTCTTGGACTTGCAGCGCCAGGCTGTTCATCCCACGCCGCATGTCGGTGTGGCCGACTGCCAGCCAGACGCGCACCCCCGAAGGGACCGGGATCATCGCCCCGACAGCGCTTTGACCACAGCCGCCGCCAACCCGGCCGGGATCGAAGCCGGGATGCGGATGCGGGCCTTCCCCGCAAACTCGATCTCGATCGCCGGTGCCGCAGGACACCCGGCGTCATCTCCGGCCGGCGCGATCAGAACCTGAGCGAAACCATGGCCGACCCTAAGCGCTCGCCGCCAGCGATAAATCTGGCCAGGGCCAATCTCTGCCCGACGAGCGATGTCCGTGACTACCGCGCCCGGCGCCAGGCTCTCCGCAACAATCGCTCGTTTTTGCCCAGCGCTCCAACGCCGCCGCCGTTCTGGGCCTGTTATGACCTCAACCCTCGCCATCGCACCGTCCCTAACACCAGTGCAAACACCATCTCTTGCACCAGTGCTTACCAGCCAAACCCGCTTCAGTTAGGCAAGGCGGCCATCACCGCAGGGTTACCCTCAAATGCACCTCGGTCTGAAATCTCGTTAAGGTCTCCAGCATCAATCGCTATCATCCTGAGGTCGGCGTGCCTTATGGCCACGCTAGCGAATACGTGGCCCACCAGATCGCGCTCCAGAGGCCGAGTGACAACAAACCGGTTACCGCAAGTGCCGCGCCTACGGGCAGGATCAGGGGGGCCTCGACTGACGACCGCTGATCCGATCGCGATGTCACCCCGTGAAGGCGGCTGAAGGAGGCGAAATAGGGATAATCCGGCGCGATATTGCTGTCCAAAGTGTCCTCTACGATTATGAGCCGAGCTCTTGACGCCGCGGCGATCGAAACCAAGGACAGATCGTTAACTAAGAACCGTCAAACATCCGCCCCGATCGCATCGAGATGGCGTCCTTTGAAGGGTTACTCTCAGCCAGCCGGCCGCAAGATCCGGCCGCAAGATAATGACTGCCACCGCTGCTCTGGGTATAGCCGCCTCAAGCGTTCCTAACCATAGTCAGATCGGCAGCGCTATGTCGGCCATCCGCGATCCCTCCGGCGTTCTGATCCTCCAGGGAAACCGCATCCGGTCGTAGGCTCTTGCGTCGGCTGTGGGTCAGAAAGCGACAGGGCACCCGATGCGTCACTGCCCTGGGTTCGACGCGGCTGTGAAAGAGCGTAACATGCCGACACTCGGCCGACGGCTTGGCCCGGACAAGCCTGGCCAAGGAGACGGAGAATGAGTGTAACCCTGCGGTGATGGCCGCCTTGCCTAACTGAAGCGGGTTTGGCTGGTAAGCACTGGTGCAAGAGATGGTGTTTGCACTGGTGTTAGGGACGGTGCGATGGCGAGGGTTGAGGTCATAACAGGCCCAGAACGGCGGCGGCGTTGGAGCGCTGGGCAAAAACGAGCGATTGTTGCGGAGAGCCTGGCGCCGGGCGCGGTAGTCACGGACATCGCTCGTCGGGCAGAGATTGGCCCTGGCCAGATTTATCGCTGGCGGCGAGCGCTTAGGGTCGGCCATGGTTTCGCTCAGGTTCTGATCGCGCCGGCCGGAGATGACGCCGGGTGTCCTGCGGCACCGGCGATCGAGATCGAGTTTGCGGGGAAGGCCCGCATCCGCATCCCGGCTTCGATCCCGGCCGGGTTGGCGGCGGCTGTGGTCAAAGCGCTGTCGGGGCGATGATCCCGGTCCCTTCGGGGGTGCGCGTCTGGCTGGCAGTCGGCCACACCGACATGCGGCGTGGGATGAACAGCCTGGCGCTGCAAGTCCAAGAAGTATTGAAGCGCGATCCGCATGCCGGCGATTTGTACGTCTTCCGCGGCAGAAGAGGTCATTTATTAAAAATTCTGTGGCATGACGGCATTGGCATGTCGCTCTACGCCAAGCGGCTGGAGCGTGGCCGGTTCCTGTGGCCGTCGCCGGCCGACGGCATCGTCGCGATCAGTGCGGCGCAATTGGCCTACATGCTCGACGGGATCGATTGGCGGAACCCAGTGCGCACTTGGCGCCCGGAGGCGGCCGGCTGACAGCCTACCCCTTGACCTGATCAGGGGCTGCGACCGATTGACTCACCCTGTGGTTGAGTAACGCTCGGTGGCGGCGATGTGGGATAATCGGGCCCGTGACGACGACGCCCGAGGACCTCCGCAACGACATCGCCGCGCTGCAGGCGGCGCTGGTCGAGGAGCGCGCAAAGCGCATCGAGGAAGCGGCCAGGGCGGCCCGGGTCGAGGCGGAACTGGCGGTGGCCAAGGCCAAGGCCTCCGACGATCAAGCCGTGATCGCCCATCAGCAATTGCAGATCGCGAAGCTGACGCGCCAGCTCTATGGCCAGCGCTCGGAACGCACGGTGCGGCTGCTCGATCAGATGGAGCTGGCGCTCGAGGAGCTCGAGAGTTCGGCCACCGAGGACGAGATCGCCGCCGAGCGGGCGGTGGCCCAGACCACCAATGTGGTGGCCTTCACCCGCAAGCGTCCTGCGCGCCAGCCTTTCCCCGAGCATTTGCCGCGTGAGCGGGTGGTCGAGCCGGTCCCGACCGTTTGCCTTTGCTGTGGCAGCCCGCGGCTGCGCAAGTTGGGCGAGGACATCACCGAGACGCTGGAGGTGATCCCGCGGCAGTGGAAGGTGATCCAGCACGTCCGCGAGAAGTTCACCTGCCGCGACTGCGAGAAGATCAGCCAGGCTCCGGCGCCGTTCCATGTGATTGCCAGGGGTTGGGCCGGCCCCAGCCTGCTGGCGATGATCCTGTTCGAGAAGTACGGGCAGCATCAGCCGCTCAACCGCCAGTCCGAACGCTACGCCAGGGAGGGCGTAACCCTCACCCTGTCGACCCTGGCCGATCAGGTGGGTGGCTGCTGCGCAGCGCTGGCGCCGCTCCTCAGGCGGGTTGAGCGACACGTTTTCGCGGCCGAGCGATTGCACAGCGACGACACGACTGTGCCGGTCCTGGCCAAGGGCAAGACCGATACCGGGCGATGTTGGGTTTATGTGCGCGACGATCGTCCGTTCGGCGGGCAGGATCCGCCGGCGGCGATGTTCTACTACTCGCGCGATCGGGCCGGCGAGCATGCTCAGGCGCATCTGGCCGACTATGCCGGGATCTTCCAGGCCGACGCCTTTGGCGGATACAACAGGCTGTACGAGGCCGACCGCAAGCCGGGCCAGATCGTCGAGGCGGCGTGCTGGGTCCATGCCCGGCGACCCTTCTTCCAGATGGCCGATCTCGCTGCCACCGCCCGCCGCAGGGCGCAAGGCAAAACACTGGCGGTGATCTCGCCGCTGGCGCTGGAGGCGGTCCGGCGCATTGATGCGCTGTTCGAGATCGAACGCTCGATCAACGGCCAGAGCGCTGAGCGGCGTCGGGCTGTCCGGCAGGAATTGAGCGCCCCTCGGGTCGCCGATCTGGAAAGCTGGCTGCGCCAGCAGCGGGCCAAGCTCTCGCGCGGCAACGATCTCGCCAAGGCAATGGACTACATTCTCAAACGTTGGTCGGCGTTCACGCGGTTCCTTGATGACGGACGGATCTGCCTTTCAAACAACGCCGCCGAGCGAGCGCTACGCGGAATTGCCCTCGGCAGAAAGTCATGGTTATTCGCCGGTTCCGACCGCGGCGGCCAGCGCGCCGCAGTGATGTACAGTCTGATTGGCACTGCCAAATTGAACGATGTCGATCCGCAAGCCTGGCTGGCCGACGTCCTGGCCCGGATCGCCGAGCATCCGGCCCACCGGATCGACGAACTCCTGCCGTGGAATTGGCGGCCGCGTTCAACGCCGCGAAGTCAGGCGGCGTGATCGTGGCGGCCATCGCAGCCGTCTTCACCATCGGCTACGTCGCCAACATGCTCGGCGAGGACGAAGACTGGCTGTACGAGCTGTCGATCGACATGTTCCCGGAAGACGGTTGCCTTCGCGTCTACGGCATCGGCGAGGACGGCGTGACCGCCTTCACCAGGGACGGCATCGAGTGCCTGCAGCAGATCATCGCCAACGAACGAGCTGCCCGCCGCGCACCGCCGCAGATCCAACCGACCGAATAGCCCGGCCTGCGGTGCTCGCCGAATGGAAACATTTGAGGGGCTGTCAGCCGCCGAGCTATCCGGCGCCCGCCGACCGGATGACTCCTGTTGGACTTGCTCGGTTGCTGCTTTTTACGCGCTGCGCGTAAAAACAACCTACTGCAGATCGTGCAGTCGCGGCCGAGTAATGCCATGCTCGATTGTGGCCGAACAACGCCACAAGATTATCCGGAAAGGAGTGGCTCTGGTCTGCGAAGAGAGCGTGAGTGGGGTCACGGCGGAACTGCCGCCGGGTCGATCAGGAGTACCCCATCATGCGCGTCTATATCATTGGCACCGACGGGATTACGCTTTGCCGCACGGCGCCGGCGACACTCAATAACGGCGAGTTTGCCGTTGCATCGAATGAGGAGCTGCGCGCGGCCCCGCTCAGCGCCAAGCGGCTGCTGGCGCTGTGGAACGCTCTGCCCGGCGTCGAAAAGCGAAAGAAAGTTGGCGACCGCGATGCGCTGATCGATCAGCTGTGGTCGGCAATCGAGGCCTTGCCGGACCCCGAGCCGCAACCCGACCCGAAGCCCCCCTCGAAGCAGGCGGTGGTGATTGCGATGCTGCGTCTGCCCGAAGGGGCGACGGTCGACGAGGTGGCGAGCGTGACCGGCTGGCAGCGTCATACCGTGCGCGGCGTCTTCTCGGGAACCTTGAAGAAAAAGCTCGGGCTCACTCTTGCCTCGGCCAAAGAACAGCGCGGCCGGGTCTACCGAGGACGGAGTACGGAGGCCGCGACCCCAAGATCGCCAGAGCGAAGAGGCTAAGCAGCCATACCGGTACATTCACGCCCGAGCTATTCGCAGAAGTTGGTGACGGCATGAAAGGGTAGGGCGGCGTATCGTGGGGGTGTTCTCGCCTCCACTTCTCCACTGAAGGAGTGATACGCCATGACCGACAGTAATGTTTTCCAGCTTTCCCAGCCAGGCACGTTTTCCGACCCGCTGACTGAGGTGCTGCGCAGCGGTGCCCGGGCGCTTTTGGCCCAGGCTGTCGCAGCGGAGGTGGCCGGGTTTCTCGAGGGCCACGCCGACAAGCTCACCGACGATAGACGTCAACGGCTGGTGCGCCACGGTCACCTGCCCGAGCGCGAGATTATGACCGGCATCGGCCCGGTCGCGGTGCGCGCTCCGCGCATTCGTGACCGGGTCGGCACGGGCGAGGAGCGCATTGCCTTCAGCTCCGCGATCCTGCCGCCTTACGCGCGCCGCTCGAAAAGCCTCGAGGTGTTGATCCCGATCCTCTACCTCAAGGGCATCTCCACCGGCGGGTTCGAGGAGGCGCTGGCAGCGCTGCTCGGCAAGGATGCTGGTGGGCTCTCGGCCTCGACCATCGCACGGCTCAGGGAGGTTTGGGCGGACGAGCACACGCGCTGGCAGAAGCGGGATCTGTCAGTCAAGCGCTACGTCTATTTCTGGGCCGACGGTATCCACGTGCAAGCCCGGCTCGAGAACGATGCGCAGTGCCTGCTCGTGATCATCGGCGCGACACCCGAAGGCAATAAGGAGCTCGTCGGCCTCACCGACGGTGTGCGGGAGAATGCGCAATCCTGGAAAGGGCTGCTGCTCGACCTAAAGCGGCGCGGGCTGGTGATCGGGCCTGAGCTCGCGATTGCCGACGGCGCGCTCGGCTTCTGGCAGGCCATCGAGGAGGTGTGGCCCAAGACCCGCGGTCAGCGCTGCTGGGTGCACAAGACGGCCAACGTGCTCAATAGGTTGCCGAAGAGCCAGCAATCGAAGGCCAAGCGCGCTCTGCAGGACATCTGGATGGCCGAGACGAAGAACGACGCCAACGCCGCTTTCGACGCCTTTGTCGAGACCTACGCCATCAAGTACGACAAGGCGGTGGGTTGCCTGACGAAGGACCGCGAGGCGCTGCTGGCGTTTTACGACTTCCCTGCTGAGCATTGGAAGCACCTGCGGACCACCAACCCCATTGAAAGCACATTCGCCACCGTGCGGCATCGAACCGTGCGCTCCAAGGGATGCCTCTCAAACAGGACGGCGATCGCCATGGTTTTCAAGCTCGCACAGGCCGCTGAGAAAAGCTGGCGCCGTCTCGACGGCCACAGCCAGTTGCCAAAGCTGATCACCGGCGTAAAGTTCATCGACGGCATCGAAGCCGTCAGCCAACAGCCGCTAGCCGCCTGACCCCGACCGTCACCAACATTCCGCAATAGCTCTTCACGCCCACCATGGCGGCTGTGTAACCGTCGCCCTGTAAGATTTGCGGTAGAAGATGATGACCGGTGATAGCGAAAACGGTCAGCAGGCAAACACCTGCGACTACACCGGCGGCAGCCGAAACGACATCCGCAGGTGTGCCCAAACGCGATCGCCCGTTCACGATCTTGCGCCGCCTGAGTGTCGCATAGAACATCACAAACAGCGGGAAGCCCACGTGCCAGAATATACGAAGCCAGACGCTCGTCTGTAGGTCGGCACCTAACAAACCGGTGCTCGAAAACAGGCCGGGAGAAGTCAATATTAGTGGGACTGCCAGGAGTGAGGTGAAGAGATACCCGCTCGCAAGAGAGAGGACAGCGCGCAATCGTGAGCGATTGAATGCGACGAGCAATAAGCTGGCCGTCAGGAGATTACCCAGTACGAGTGTCCAGTCATAAATTGGTATAAAGGCCTCGATGCGGGGCAACGGGTCGCGAGCAAAGGGGGCGAGCGCGCAGAATGCGACTAATGACGCGATAGCGATGGTCAGCGCACCGCGCCTCGCGCCGAGCGGCGCGGATGCGATGACAAGAAAAGCGTTCGATCCCTTTTGATCTGCTGCCGTCATTCATTGCCGCTCAGATGGGCACGAGCTGGCTTTGGGCGCCCGTGCACAAATCTCGCAGGGATCACGCCTCCCGGGCAATAGGGGCTGACGCCGGGCCACAAATGGATCGCCATCAGCACCAGGATGCCCGCCTCGCTTCGGCGATCCCCCAACAGGAAGCGAGCAACGACGAAGGTCACGACACCCGTCGCAAGCGCCGTCAGAGCGAGCCACACGCCATGGTGCGTCTGTCGGCTCGGGTCGTCGATCCCGTTTCACAAATAGAGCGGGCGGGAATTGAACCCTCGGTCCCTCTAAGAGGGACAACAGTTTCGACGCGGCCGGGAAACAGCTGTCAAAATTCGCGGCCCAGCTGTTGAGGTATCTGCAAGGGATGCTCCGTTCGGACGCCGTCCTTGCGTTGATGTCGGATTGCGAGGCTTGCTCTGAGCTTACGCGGAAGGCGGCAGGTACCAGCGCTCATTGCGCTTTTCGAGCTGCCCGGCACGGCGGTGGCGTTGCAGCGCCATACCAAGATGGTTCGGCCGGACGGTCATGCCGAATTGCCGTGTGAGGTAGTTAAGGACTTCGTGAGCGGTGGCGCCCTCGTTGTGCGCCTGCACGGCCTTCATCGTCGCATCGCTCAGCGACACGACAAGCAACGGTTGTCTACCTCGCGCTCTGCCGTTCTTAGGGGCCACCGGCGCAGTCTTGGCCGGGCGTGCCCTCTCTCGCTTCTCGGTTGTAACCGCTTTGCCCCCGAATCTCGCCAGAACACGTTCGGCGATTTCTAGCTCCTTGAGTTGGGCATCCAGTGCTTTTCGTTCGGCATCGAGCCGATCGAGCCGCTCGGAAATCCGCTGCTTCTCCTGTTCCATCAACCTAGACATCTACTGGTTCTCCGCGTCCCAACCCCGACCCGCATTAGCACTGCGTCGGTAATCTCTGGAGAATGCAAATAAACCTACCGAAAAATGACCAGAGGGGCAAAAATCGCACAAATTCGGACGGATTTTTGACGGCACCGCGGATCTCCCACGGCCAAGGTGTCGGTGTGGGCCGCGGGCCACCGCGACGCATAGCCTGTGAACTCCGCGTCCACTCGATGAGGTCGTGCTCAAAATTGCTGGGGTAAAGCATTGGCTTTGGCGAGCCGTGGACCAGACCGGCATCGTGCTCGACGTCCTGGTCCAACGCCGACGCGACAAGCAAGCCGCCAAGCGGCTATTGCGCAAACTGCTGAAGAAGCAGATGCGGCCGCCCCGCGTTATTGATCACCGACAAGCTTGCCAGCTATGGTGCGGCGAAGCGAGAGGTCATGCCTGGCATTGAGCATCGCCAGCACAAGGGGCTAAACAACAGAGCGGAGAATTCGCACCAGCCAACGCGCCGCCGAGAGCGGCAAATGAAGCAGCTCAAATCGGCCGGTCAGGCGCAGCGTTTCCTCTCAGCCCATGATCAGATCAATAACCTCTTCCGGCTCCGCCGCGATCGGGTCACTGCTGCGGAGCACAGAGCCTCCAGGAACCACACGTTCCAGGTCTGGGACGAAATCTGCAACATGGGTTGGCAATAAACCTCAATTCCCAATCCCGATCGCCTGCATCCCGCTAACCGACCTGACAAGTTGACGGTGCCGCGGCAACCGCTTCATGCACACGCTTCTGCGCCGCCGCTTGGCCGCGTCCGGACGGAGCTGATCCCGGCCGAACGCGCTTCGGCGATGACCTCGGCAATGGCGCTATGGTTGCGCGGCGCCATGATGTGAGCGCCGCTTACTGCCGGGATTTGCGAGAGTTCTTGCAGCAGTTGGATACAAATCCGCTTTCCCTCGGCTTTCGGGTCGCCGGCTCGTGCGAGCCGGTCGATTACGGCATCAGGGATGATCGAGCCGGGCAGATGCTCGCGCATCCATAATGCCGTCCGTGCCGAAGGCAGCGGGGCAATCCCGATCAGCACGAAAAGGCGCTCGGTAATTCCTTCTTCGGCCAGCCGGTTCATGTAACGCCGCGTAATCGCGCCATCCATGCAGAACTGCGTCTGCGCGAACTGTGCCCCGGCGGCAATCTTGTTTCGCAATGAAACCGGGGTCCAGCTGGGAGCTGGGTCTAGCGGTGTGTCTGCAACGCCAATGAAGAAATCGGCGCCGCCCGCGACCCTGCGTCCCGAAGGCAGTTCATGGCGATCGCGGATGCCGACGGCGGTCTCGATCAGCTTGCGGGAATCGAGATCGAAGACCGGCTTCGCCTCGGGCTGGTCGCCGGCGCTGGGATCATCGCCGGTCAGGATCAGCAGATTGCGAATTCCCAGTGCAGCCGCCCCCAATAAATCACTCTGCAAAGCAATGCGGTTGCGATCGCGGCAGGTCAGCTGGAAGACCGGCTCGATGCCTTCTCGAACAAGAATGGCAGCGGCCGCCAGTGCGCTCATATGGACGCGCGCGCTCGCCCCATCCGTGATGTTGACCGCATTGGCCAGTCCGCCAAGCGGCATGGCCTTTTCCAACAGATCCTCTGGATCGCTCGACAACGGTGGGGAGATCTCTGCGGTGATTACAAAGTCGCCGGCGCGGAGTTTGGAACCAAACCCGTCGCTCACCCAAGCCTCCGCTTGCGCGAGATGACAAAAGCTTCGTCCCAGAACCATAAGCCGCCATGCTCTCGCAGTACCGCTTGCGTGGCGTCGAGATAGGCGCGATCGGCAAGCGCCGCAGACAGGCGCCCATCGTCGATCTGGGCGACATAGACGGCCGCGTTCCAGGCCGCCCACAAGGTTGAAGTCCCGATCGCGTCACTGATTTCGCTCGGCAGCGTGTGCATCTCGTAGCGGAAGAGCGAGCGAGCATCGGGGTAGGCGGCGAGGTTATAGTCGCGACTGACGCTACCGAGCTCGATCTTGGTTGCGCGCAACAGCTGATGACGATCGGTCCGGAACGGGTTCTCGCCCGGCCAGATCTTTCGGATGATTTCGAGCCCGGGATCATCTCCATGGGAATGGATGACGATCAGCCTGCCACCAGGCGCCAGAGCCCTAGTCAACGGCGCCAGTATCCGCTTTGCCTTGAACTCGACTGGAGCGCGGGCCCGGTATGGCTGCGAGGCAATGACGAGGTCGTAATCGGCGATTGCCGCGCCGCGCCGCGGCCGCACCTGGTCGAGCAGAAATTTGTGGTCGTCGCGGTAAACAACGAGCACGACCGGCCGGTCATAGATCGGGTTGCCGCTCCTCGGGCTGATGCGCGCGCGCCAATGTTCGGAGAGAAAAGGCTGCACATCGGTGATCTGCTGTTCGAATTCGTGCGCCGTCGTACCAGTCAGTGCCACCTCGTGCCACATCAGTCCAGTAGCGGCGGCCATTGAATTGGGCACCAGCCACGGCGCTTCCGAATAGTACATGTTGGTCATGACGAGAACGGTGGCCGGATGCTCGAACAGCCGATCCGGCATCTTGTCGAGCACGAGGCGGACGTCCTCGAGGCTGATCTCCTTTCCGACGATGTAGCTGGGCAAGGTCGGAAAGCGCTGGTGCATAGCGCGCATCACGCGCGTCAGCACAGTGCCGTCGCCGACCCCGGCGTCGAAAATGCGAATGGCGGGCGGCCGCGGATAGATATTGCCCAATTCCATCGCGACCCGTTGCGCGACGACCCACTTCTCGCTACAGGTATTGACGAACAGCAGGTATTTCTGTCGGTTGTCGTAGAAGCGGAAAACTGGCTCACCGGTCGCCAGCGGCGCGGTGTTCATCGCGACGACCGCCGTATCCACTACGGATCCGTTAGGTTTGAAGAAATCGAATGATCACTCGATTGACGTCGCCGGCCTTCTCCATATGCGCCGAAGTGCATGTGCCCGCTCCCCTAAATGTCTACCGGCATCGGGCTGATCTTATCCAGGAGTTCGGGCGGCGCAATGCCACCTTTTGGGTCAGCTGGAAAGTGCCTGCGCGAGGAGAGCGTCGGCTGCGGACCAGGATTGCGTCCCGGGGCGGGAGGCTCGCCCGAACCGTCCTTCGGCCGGAAGCTTTTGAGGCCAGCAAACCCTCGGTCCCGCTGGACGTTGCTTGACGCGAGCTAGACGGTTGGCGCATAAAAAAAGGGGGTGCCCGAAGGCACCCCAGGTTTGGGGAAACGAAACGGTTTATGATTGCTCGCCGTTGGCTTGTCAGAGCCGAGGCGGATTACGGTAGTGGGAGCCCATCGCCCGCCATGCCCCTGCTGCGGCGGTCGCATGATCATTGTCGAGCGCTTCGGGCGCGGCGGCGAACCTCGCGCTCCGCCGTCGCCCCAGGACACAGTCAAGACCGCAATGCCATGACCCCCGTCACCGCCTCACTGCGCCTCCGCCTATTGCGCCGCCTCGCTTCTGGCGTTGCCTCGCTGCCGCCCCGGTCTCTCCAAAGCCACGTGCTACATCGTCGATCACGCCAAAATCGTGCAGCCGACCGCAGCCGCTGCGACAAACTCGCTACCGCGATCGTCGGTCCGCCGTCGGCTCCGCCAGCCAACGCACCTCCGACCCAAGCCGTCGCCCTCTCAAATCCCCATAGACGGCAGACGCCCACCCCAGCGGCCCGCGGGTTCCTTCCTGGGAGGCTTTCGGACGCCGCCCCTCACACGGGCGGATAGGTCTGGACGGGCCGGCATCCGAAACCCTTCACCTTAGCGGCCACCGACGATCGGATGGGGAAGTGGCCGAGTTGGGTGGGTTGCCGACACTCAAACTGCGGCAATTGGCGCCCGTCTCAAGAATCTCGCGCCGCGGGAGGCCCCCTACATCGGCACGCCATATAGTCCAGAAACTGAACTACCTTGCTGGTGCTCGTGATGCTAAAGTTCTCGGCATGAAGGGCTATGGATCATTCTGTCCCGTAGCCAAAGCAGCAGAGATCCTCACGGAGCGCTGGACCCTGCTCGTGCTCCGCGAGCTGCTTCTGGGTTCATGCCACTTCAACCACCTCCGCCGCGGCATCCCGCAGATGTCGCCGACCCTGCTGTCCAAGCGCCTGCAGACGCTGGAGGGGGCCGGGCTGGTCTCGCGCAAGTCCGGCGGTAACGGGCATTGGGAGTACCACCCGACCCAGGCCGCTGAAGAACTCGGGCCCATCATCGAAGCAGTGGGCCATTGGGGTCAGAGGTGGGCCCGCAGCCGGCTCATACCCGACGAACTCGATGCCGGCCGGCTCATGTGGAACATGCGCCGGTCGTTCAACATGGACAGCATGCCGCCTGGCGGCCTCGTGCTCTATACAGAAATCATAGACGCGCGACTTAGGCGCTGGTGGTTTGTTGTCAGGGACGGCGAGGTCGATCTCTGCTGGGACGATCCTGGTTTTGATGTCGACATCACCCTCTACGCAAGCCTGCTGACACTCGTAAAGATCTTTATCGGCGACCTTCCTCTCGCGCGCGCACGCGAGAGGAAGGTCGAGATACACGGGCCGAAAATCTTATCAGGGGCATGTCGACCTGGTTCCCCCGCAGCAAGTATGCCGATGACAACCCCTTACCCGTGGCCTGAGTTGTTCCTGCTGACTAAGCCGCCCCTGTGTAGTCCAGAATCTGGACTAGTCATGGTGCCACCGACGGGCGTAACGCCATCCAGATGCGCCGGCGGGCGCTAAGCAACTCAAGCATAGGGGGCAAATGTGAGCCGCATTTCGCTAGTTTCATTCGCTCTGCTCTTGGTCATCAATTGTGTCGCCCGGGCATGGGCAGATCCGCTTGCGGATGAAATGGCGACGATGAATGCCCGATGGGATGCCGCCATTAACAACGCGGACTTCGATGCCTTATTACCAATGTATACCGCTGATGCCACATTGATACCATCTGGCGCGCAGCCGGTCACCGGCCCGATGGCAATCCGTAATTTCTTTGCTGGGCGGGGAAGAAGCGTCAGAAATCACAAGCTTGAGTTGGTGGATGTGTTGCCCATCGGGAACTACGCCTATATCACGTCCCATTTCACTGCCACATTGGTGGTGAATGAGAAGGCGACACCCATTTCTGGCAGCACTGTGAGGCTCCTTGAGCGCCAGTCAGACGGACAGTGGAAGATAAAGTCTCATATCTTCGTTCGAGAATAAATCACGGGCTGCCACAGCCATCCAGTCAGGCATCTCATGGACACTGCTCCAAGGTCCCCAAAGGGTCGAACCCTGCCGATGCTTTGCTGCTCAACGAATGACCGGTATCGGCGCTCTGCAGCCGATGGCTGACGACGTGCCGTATGGGCGAAGATGCCCCATTGCGGTCACTGCCTAAAGGCAGTCGAGGTGCTCAATGGGGTGGCGGGTGCCGAGCGGTTATTCCTTCGATGGCGGTCAAAGTTCGAGAAGCGTTAGGCGCGCTCAGGAGCCTGCGCCATCCCGCAGATTACTGGAGCCTATTTGTCGAGCCACCAGTCTTCACGACGATTGCTGTTGAAGATGCTGTCGACCATCATCGTCGGTCCTTTGACATAGGGCTGCCAGCAGGTCGCCGCTCGATCGTAGGCGATAATCGGCCGGGCGACATCCTCGGCCAGCTTGCGCTCGATCGCCCACAATATCTGCTTGCGGCGCGTCGTGTCGCCCTCCATTGACTGCCGCTCGATCATTTTGTCGACCTCCGGGCTGCAATAGCCGTCCCAGTTGAGGTTCGACCCGCAGCCGTAAAACAGGTCGAGCGTTCGGTCGGATCCGGCCCGCTGCCCTGAAAATTGACACCGACGGTGAAATCCTTGCGCAGGATTGCAGGATAATAGAGGCTCGTGTCGAGTATTTCGAGTTGGCCGTCGATATAGATCTGTTTCAGATGATCGATCAGCAGCACCGCGGTATTGCGGAATGGCGGGAGGTCGCGTATCGAAACCTTGATAGCAAGAGGCTTGCCGGGCCCATAGCCCACCTTCTGCATGATCTGGCGTGCCTGGGTACGGTTTTTCTCGACATCAGGGTCATAGCCCGGCAGCTCTTTCAGGAGTTCGGCGGCATCCCCCATAAGCCCTCGGGCGGCGGCTGCAACACGCCGCCGATGTCGCCCTGCCCTTGATCCAGGATGTCGATGAAAGCCTTGCGGTCGAGGCTCAGCGCCATTGCCTGCCGCATATCCGGGTTGTCGAAAGGCGGCTTGTCGCGATTGACCAGCAGGTGCCCATTGACGCCGCCGTTTGGAGTTATCTCGCAAATCGCCTGCGGTATCTGGCTCTGCACGTCCTTCAACAACGGCGCTGTGAGGCTGTACGACCAGATCATGTCGAACTGACCGGAAACAAATGCCAGTACGGCCGTCGACATGTTCTTGACGATCGGGTAGTCGATGCCGTCGAGATAGGGCAGGCCCGGTTTCCAATAATCCGGGTTGCGCGTCAGCTTGATGAATTCATCGGGCTTGAACTCGACGAATTTGAACGGTCCTGTGCCGATCGGATGCTGGCGCATCTGGGCCGGCGCCACATGGCACGGGTAGATCGGCGACGAGCCGTCGGCGATCAGCATCAAAAAAGCCGGCTGCGGCCGCTTCAACCGAAAGGCGACCTCGTCGTCGCCGTTTGTCGTGACCCGCTCGAGGTTCTTGTACAACGACTTGCGCGTGTTGACGCGGAGCTTCTCGGGAGCCGTATCGAGGATCAGGTCCCAGGTGCACTTGACGTCAGCCGCAGTGAACGGTCTGCCGTCGTGCCATTTGACGCCGTGGCGTAGACGAAAGGTCAGCTCGGTGCCGTCCTCGTTCCAGGTCCAGCTGGTCGCCAGATCGGGAACGATCGCATCGAGCCGGCTCTGTTTCGCATGCTGGTCGAACATGACCAGGTTGTTGAAGACCGGCATCGTCGTCCGCGCGGCCAGCGGGTTTGCCCCATCGAGCATCGACAGGTTCGGCGGGCTGTCCCACACATGCACCCTGAGCACGCCTCCGGTCTTCTGAGCTGCCGCCGTTCCTCCGGCAAGCACCAACGCCAGCGCTGTCGCGGCCGCGACTTGTTTAACCGCTCGGATCATGTGCTCCCTCCCTGTCAGGCTCTCAGGCGAAACGCATGGCGGCGTCGGCGTCCTGCCGGAGAGCAGTCGGCCCTTAAACTAGATTAGCGTAGGCACGCGATTTGAGGCCATCAAATATCGTACTGTACCACCCCTGTTTGCATGGTAGAGCGGCGCATGTTTTGGAGGCTCCGGTCTGGATGCCGGCTTGTTCTCTTGGGACGCGGCAATGGGTCGAACCTCGCCGCCCGTTCACCGAGGCGGGAACGATCGGTTTCGGCGTGCGCCGTGACAAGGCGGCGCTTTCCAGTGGGTGCAAGGCCCACCCGGCATTCGCTCCAGCCGGAAGCAATCGGAGCAGTCATGGAGGTAACGAAATGGCTGAAGCCTTCGAATAGCGGTCACGACTTGGTGACCGCGCGAGTGTGCAGGCCGCAACGCGAGTGAACGCCGAGCAAGCCTCGAAAAGGTCGATGTGCAGGCCGACCCGACCGCCGAATCGGGGAAGGCTGCTACGGCCGGGTGAGATGAGCGAGGATTACGCCCAGCCGCTGCACCGGGGTACTGGCGGCAGCATGTACACAAGGAAAGCGCACGCAACACGGGAAGCCCCACTGTGTGATCAGGGATGATCAACCGGACGCCCGTGAGGGACAGGCCGGGCGCACTGGGGTGGCGGAGAGGCCCGTAGTACCGCTGAAGCCGGGTAATGCCGGGGGAGGGAAGGGGCCTTAGTTCGAGACAGACGCAAGACGTGGTGGGGGACCTGGAGATTGGGCAACCTAGCAACTCCGAAAAGCGTTCAGAAACTGCAGACGGCGTTACACGCGAAAGCTAAGGCAGAAGCCGGCTATCGCTTCTACGCTCTGTACGACAAGATCAGCCGCGACGACATTCTGGCGCATGCCTATGCCCAGTGCCGCTCGAACAAGGGCGCGCCGGGGATCGATGGCCAGGACTTCGCGGAAATCGAGGCATACGGGGTCGAGCGATGGCTGACTGAACTGGCGCTTGCGCTCAGGCAGGAGACCTACCGGCCAGAGCCAATCAGACGAGTGTTTATACCGAAGGCCAACGGCAAACTCAGGCCGCTGGGCATCTCGAGCGTGCGGAGGCGTTGAATTCTTTTACTCTCACGCGCGTGCGCGCGCGTGAGAGTAAAAGAATTAAAGGTACCGCTTCTTCCCGGTCCCTTCCTGGGTCGGCTATCTCGGCCGGCGCGCCATCAAGGCCGCTAGAATGCTGAGCCCGGAGAGCACGGCGAAGCAGCGCAGCGACAATTTGTAATTCCCGGTCCAGTCATGCAGCGCGCCCGAGAGCAAGCGGGCCCGCCGCCTGCGCCAGCACTTGCGCCGACAACGCGAGACTACGGATCGCCGCGAAATTGGCGCGGCCGAAATAGTCGGCCCAGGCGATCGGCAATAATGTCAGGATGCCGCCGATGCCAAAGCCGAACAGCGGCAGCGGCAACGTACCCCTGGCCGGACGACGATATTCCGACCATCAGCAATGTCGCCGAGGGTCAGGAGCACGCCGATGAATGCCATCGGATAGCGGATCGGCAAGGAGCGCGGCAGGAACCCGCAAGCGATGCTCGCGACCGCCGAGATCAGCGAAAAAGTGCTGACGATAGTCGCAGCGATCGTCGGCTCGATGCCGCGCTCGATCAGATGCGCCGCCTGGTGCAGGCTGACGCCGGCCTGTACCGGGTAGACCAGCACGGTGTACAACAGCAGAAGCCAGAATGCGGCAGTGCCGACGGCTTGTCGGCGCGAGAAACTCGGCTCGTCGAGCAGCGGCCGACGGCCGGCGATCTCCGCTGCGGGCTGCGCGGTCGGGGAGCAACCCCAGATCCTCCGGCCGGCGCACCATGAAGAGCCAGACCGGCAGAAAGCCGACCACCAGGGTCAGCGATCCGATCGCCAGCCAGCCGAAGCGCCAGCCGCTCTGCTGCATGGCGAGCTGTGCGATCAGCGGCATCGCGACGAGACCGGCCATCTGCGCCACCGTGGCGATCGAGGTGGCGAAGGCGCGGCGGGCGACGAACCAGTTGTTCACGGCGCCATAGATCGCGAGCTCGAACGGGCCGGCCCAAACCATCCGGGCGATGCAGAACAGCAGGTAGAAGACGAACAGCGACTGGGTCAGCGACAGCAGCATCACCGCCGCCGCGGTCGCGAGCACTGCAACGGACAATGTCGCGCGCGACCCATACCGGTCGACCAAGGGGCCGATCCACGGCGAGGTCACCGCCGCCAGAACCCCGCCCAATGACACCGCCCCCGACAGCGCGGCGCGCGACCAGCCGAATTCGCGGGTCAGCGGTTCGACAAAGATCGACAATGTGGCGACCGCCGGCCCCTGCCGCGAGAAACCGGCGCAGCACAGGCAGCCGAGGATGACCCAGCCATAAAAGAACGGCAGCCGTCCGCTCAGCAGGCGGGGCAGAGCGGAACGGCTGCCCACGTTCTTTCGCGCTTTCGCGGGGGCGACAAATCTTGCTGGGCACCGCGCCGGAGTTCAGCTCGGCACCAGCCCGCCATCGACGTTGTAGGCCTGGCCGGTGATGTTGCGGGCGGCGGGCGAGGCGAGAAACACCGCCATCGCGGCGATGTCCTCCGGCTGGTTGGCGCGGCCGATCGGAATGCGCGCCTCGGCTTCGGCGCTGAGTTCGGCGACCGTGATGCCGCGCTCGGCGGCCCGTTCCACGGCGTTGCGCGCGCCGAGCTCGGTGCGCGTCACGCCCGGGCAGATCGCATTGACATTGATGTTGTGCCGGCCGAGCTGCTGAGCCGCCATCCACGTCAACGAGATGACTGCGCCCTTGCTGGCGGCGTAAGCGGCGTTCGACGCGCCGGGATAACCGCGTCCGGAGATCGAGGCGATATTGATGATCCGGCCGCCGCCTCCCTGGCTCATCATCTCGCGGGCGGCGCGCTGCAGGCAGAAGAATACGCCCTTGGCGTTGACCCGGTGGATCCGGTCCCAATCCGCCTCGGTCAGGTCCATGATCTGCGCGTAGCGCGTGACCCCGGCATTGTTGACGATGACGTCGAGACGCCCCAACTCGGTGACGGTGCGTGCGATCATCGCATCGATGCTCGCGACATCGCCGCAATCGGCCTCGATCGCGATCGCCCGCCGCGCATTGCCGGCCGCCTGGTCGGCGGTCCGCTGCGCCGCGGCAAGGTCGATGTCGGCGGCCGCGACAGTAGCGCCGACTTCGGCCATCGCCAGCGCCGTGGCACGCCCGATCCCCGCCCCCGCGCCCGTCACCAACACGATCTTATCCTGCAAGATCGACATGTTCTTCCTCCCGCGTTTCCTCGATGTGGCGGCAAACACACGCCGCCAGATCACGTCGCGGCCAGCTTAACTCACACTCGTGTCGGGTGGTACCGCGCGGAGGGGAGATCTTGTATCCTGCAAGCGAAACCTAGCGGGAAGAACGGAATGCTGAGATGGCTGGGACTGGGCTCCTACTCGGCACGGGGCTTGTGAGCATCGCGTGGGCGCAGGGCTCGGCTAGATTCTATGGCCAATACATGGGAGAGCTTACGCTCACGAAAGAAATGAGTGGTGATTGCACCACGCCTCCTCTGGGAGCGCTTTACCCTCTGACGGTATCCAGGGGTGAAGTGCGGTTTAAGTATGTCCCGCGCTTCAACACCTCATTAAGCGGCAAGGTTGATCAAAATGGACTTTTCAAAGCCTCTGCCCGCTTGCGAAGCGGATCTGTACAGATGACTGGGAGCATCCAAGGGAATAATATTACCGCGTATATCGTATCTCCAAGCTGCAAATATACGTTTAAAACGAAGTACTAAGTTTGGGTAAGCTTTGCCTTTTGTACGATTCGTCCTTTGCGGCGCTTCGCTGACTGTGGTGCGAGCGGGGAAGCTAATTATTCTGACATTATACTAAAGTTTAATGCGAATGATGCTCTTGCCGCATTCACCCATCCGCCGGTGCAATAACATCGCCTGAAGCGCCCTGTTAGGCTCAATCCAGGTGCGGGCGCTGAAACTTGAAGGAGATCCGCGGACAGAAGCCGCTATTTTCACCGAACTCTATACTGGCAAAGGACAACCCATCCCTGTCCCGGATGAGAACAAGGGTAGGGATAAATCTACTCGCCTACAGAGCGCGGATAAAATGACAGCGCAGCGCCTCCGTACGACCAAATCATTTAATCCTAACCAGCGGCCACTACGGCTCGCCGGTGATGAGGGTTGGAGCAGACAGATGCCGGTGTTTGATCGATCCGCATTCCGCCCGAAAAAACATAAGAATGATCCTGGACGCGCCCCGCGCCATTGCGATCATTACGACGGTGCGCCAATCCCTACGACATTGCCAAAGGCGTTGCGCAATAAGCCGCCGTCGCAGCAGCCTCAGAAAGCTGCTGCAACGCAGGGAACGACGCTGCCCGCAGCTGACAGCCCAAAACGAAATGTCGGCCTGTAGGCCCTCAGAAAACGAATTCTCAGCGCGCGGGTTCTCCAACGTTATCGGGAAAGCCGCCCGCGATGTGGTTGCAATCCAGTCGACTGACGCCCTGCGTTGCAGGAAAGGGATCTGACATCATCCAGCAGCGCGACCGCTTTTTTTAAAGGGGTCGTTGGATAGTCGCGGTTCGAACGCGCGGTAAATTTCGGCATAACTGAATGATGGCAAATCGGCGGCTAGCGGGGAGTCATCTCCGCGCCAGTGCATTCCAAAAATTTTCCGCCCGCTGTTCCCACTCCCGTTGCTCGCGCTGAAAGTCAATGCTTTTAGTTATACCAACAATTAAAGAATTAATGCGGTGCACTATTGGGATGGTGCCTTCCAAGACAATGCGCGCATCACCGCATAAGACGCGCCGGGTGTTACTCTTGCTTCGTGGATCAGGTAAGTTTGGATTGTTCCTGTGGGCCAGACCGGTATTCCGGAAGCCGCGCAATACCGCGAGGTGCTCGGATTTCTCAACACTCTCGACATCTGCTTGCCATTGGGCAAAGGCGGTTTGATCGCTCACTACGCCGGGGTTCCTGCGAAGCCTGCTCATGACATCGGTCACCGAGGCGGTGCCGCGCGTCTTATCCCAAATTCGGCAAAGGGTAGTGATCACGCCAAGCTCTAAAGCTTCGGAAACGACGTTGAAACCTTCGTGAATTAGATGCTGGTTCACGCGCTCGATTAGCGGTTCAGACAGGCCGGAGGGTTCAAACAGTTCGTAGTAGGCAATAGCCTGACACAGGTCATCATTGATCGCGATGACTAAAACGCACGATCTCGATTTGGGGGTTCACCTGTCCACGATCTCCCTTTGCTTGATAACATAGGTCGGAGGGTTTGGGAACATCACCCCCCCATGGGGTCATCCCGCGTGGTCTAGTCCGAGTTTCTTGCTGATACGCCGCACCTGCTCGTAAGGCGCTACTTCTGTGTAAAAAGGTAACCCGCCTGGGTTCGTCCGCTCAGTGCAGAACGCTACATGTTCGTACGGCTCGCGTTTATGAATAAAAAAACAAAATATGTGAGGAAAACCATAATATTCGTCTCCACACCAGTTAACATCTTCAATGTCTTCGTATCGTATATTACCAAGCAAAATTACCTTTATATCTCCATGTTCGTCTGCTGCATGATTTGTGAATCTCCACTTATCTTCACCGTGCTGTGTCAGTGTAGTCCAGCGGAGACCTACAAGGATACCTCTATGATAGGTGCCCATGAGGCCAGCACGGAACCAAGGAGATATACCCTTTTCCTTCTCATCTACGTCGGGATATTTGTCGATCCTCTTCATGTCGCGTATAATGACGTCGTGTCTAAGTCCGTCCTTGTGCGCCTCCCAAATTTTTTCATCGAACACTTGCTTCCATTTTTGGCGAAGGGCCACAATGTCGGAAGGTGTGAGCCGCCGCTGCCTCATCCGAAAAGCAGAGACAGCATCCTTGAGTAAGGAATATAGAAATCCGGGAGCAAAATATTCGAGCATTGGAGCCTACACGAACCGCGAAATCGTCGCCTGACTGACGTTGTAGCTGCGCGCGATGTCGCTGAGCGCTTCGCCCTTGGCTTCACAATGAGGCATCTCGTCATCAGTCTCCCATCACCGGGTGTTCCGGCTTCCTAGGCGGAAGGTGATGCTGGGCCTTGTTAGTCACAAGGGTTAGTTAAGCGGCCTTTCTGACCCGCCGGAGGGTGAAGGTCGTCTGGACCCCCGCGCGGTTCTGCATCTGCGACGCGCGGTAAAAATTGCGGCATAAGGTGGATTTCTGGAAAATTCACGCCATTGCGGAGTAAAGGGGTGGGCGGCGCGGCCCGCACAACATGATCGGCGTTTCTGGCCGGGTCGTCGCCGGTCGTGTTACGGTGTCCGCCGAGCTGTACGACGCGCTTCGGCCAGTTCTAGCCTTTTCGGTTCGGTGATTAGGCGATCAAGAAGCACCATGGTGAAATCGAGCAAATCCTCGGCGTCCGCTTTGCTCAGATTCCCAACGTGCGCGCCGTCATTGGCATCCTCACGGATGCATTTTGCGAGTTCTCGTAACGTCGGCGGCAGAATGGCGTTGTCAAACAGCCACGTCAAACGAAGGCCAAGATCGCGGCGGGTCTTGCTATTGGGCTGCGGCTTGGTGGCGTCACCCGGATCGGGCAGCAATGGCCGGGTAGCCAAATCAACGCATAGCCGGAACATGGTTGCGCAAGCATTGTTGCAGCCTATTGACAGGCAAGCCGCGCCCTCATCAAAGGCCTTTTTTATCTCTTCCGGCAAGTGTTCGGGCGATTTTTGCGGGGCTTTATCGCGCAGACTTATATAGTGGTCGATCTCAAAATGCGGATTCAGCGCACCAGTATATATAACCAAGCCATTAGCCGGGGCACAAATTTTTTCTTCCATGTCGCGCTTATGACCATCCACGCTCAAATGCACGACAAATATTGTAGAACGCGTACATCCACGACATAAACAAAAAATTTCATACCAATGCTGCCAACCGTATTGGGTAAAGCAATACACTTGGGCTTTTACATCGAAGGTTATTGCTTTAGCCGCACATCGGGGACAGTCAGCAACAAGTAGCGACATATTTCCTTTGCCTCAACATAGCCTCGAAATCGTCGCCTGACTGACGTTGTAGCTGCGCGCGATGTCGCTGAGCGCCTCGCCCCGGCCTTCAAAATGAGGCCTCTCGCGATCAGTCTCCCAACACCGACTTTCCGGTTTGGCTCCCAACATGATGTTTGGCCTTGTTTATCGCAAGGGTGATCCGCTTTTGGCGTCTACAGACCTCCGCCCCCATCCCCATATTCATTGGCATGAACCTTGAACTAGCCCGATCAATGCATGACTAAAATACATTGGTAGGGCGTATATTAGAGGCACTCGTGTTTTGGTTGCACTCCTGTGCGACGGGCATGAGGGATCACCGCGGCGGCGGCGAGTTTATTTTTCGGGATTGGGGCGGCGCTGGGGGTTGAAGAACGGAGGGCGATTGCGGGGCATCACGCCCCGGCTCTCAGGTGACGAGACGCGGCAGGCGGTCGAGCAGCATGGCGAAGATCGCCTGATCGGGGGCGCTGGACGGCAGGTGGATCTTGACTTGGGTTTTCAGTTCGACGACGCGGGCGGCGAGTTTGATCAGGCGCAGCCGCAAGGTGTCGAACTGCATGACCCGCCACACCGAGTGTTTGGGCATGACGCGGCGCATCGACCATAAGAGCCAATAAGCGCCGGCGTGCAGGAATAGACGAAACTGGTTGGCCTCGGCGGCATGGCAAGAAGTGCGGTCGGCAGCGAGATGGTTCTTCCACGCCTTGATGTGGTTCTCGGCCTGACCGCGCGCGCAGTAGAGCCGCTGGTAGAGGTGCTTGGCGCGACCGCCTTCGAGGCTGGTGACGATGAACCGGGTATCGGTGCCCTCGAGCCCGGCCTCGACGCGGGCAATGATGCGCTCGACCCGGCTCCAGCTCTGCGCGGCATCGTGGAATTGCCCGAAGCGCCGCACCTTGTCGCGCCCAGGCGCCGCCTTGAAGCGCGCGGCAGTGCTCCTCTCCAATGCTGCAACATGACGGCAGAGTGCGGCGTTGGGGGCCAGGCCGAAGACCCAATCCACCCGGTTCTTCCGGCACCAGTCGAACACTTCCGGGGACGCATAATGGCTGTCGGCGCGCAGCAGGATCTCGATCTTTGGCCAATGGCTCCGCAGGGCGCCGATCAGGCGGCGCACAAAGCCGCGGATCTCCACTCCGCTCGGCCGCTTGCCGGGCCGCAGCAGCGCGGTGACAAAACGGCCCTCTGCGTCGAACACAACGATCGGCTGGAAGCCGTAATCGTCGTAGTAGGCGTTGAACAGGCGCAGTTGCTGACCGCCGTGCACGCGGTCGAAGGTGTCGTCGATATCGAGGACAATGCGCTTCGGCACCGCTCGGAACGAGCCGCAATACTGCTCGACGAGCGCCCGCCCAAGGCGCAGCAACGCCCGCCGGTCGGGGAGGTTTTCCAGCCGCGAGATCGTCGATTGCGAGCACAGCTCCTCGCCCGCCGGCAAGCGATCCAGCGCCAGCTTGAACATCGGGTCGCGGCGCAGCGCGGCGGCGTCGTTGCCGTCCTCGTATCCGGCGGCGATCATCAGCATGCGGAACCGGATGATCTCTGCCAAGCGATGCACGACCCTCTCCGGCGCGCGCGGGTCTACCAGGCAGTTCGCCATTCGGTCCGCCACGCCCAGCCGGCGCTCGATTTCGCGCAACGCCAGCAAGCCACCTTCCGACGACAGCCGGCCGCCGTCAAAGCGAGCAACCACGGCCTTGCCCTGAACCGGTGACAGACCCGGAAGAAACGGCGTAAGATCAATCATGGCGGGTGTTGCCTCAGACCACCGGCAAATTCAGCTTCAGCAACCAAATCCTACGCCCGATCAATCGCTTGCGCTACACCCGCCAGCCCTCATGCATAGATCGGGCTAGATGACGAGCAAACCGCCGCTCTGATCCAAGAGCTGAGCGATATCACCGAGAATTCCAAATTCCCATTCTCGCCGCGCATCCGCGTGCTGCGGGAGATCCTGGCTAAGCTGCGACCGGAACCCGTTCGCGAGCCATTACTCCCACCCAGACACACTACGCTCCGTCGCGAGCTACTCAAGCCAGGAGGCGGCCGATAGGTGAGATCTGAGCCCAGTCAGCCCGCGACGCTGGGCAGCTCAGCCGCTGCCCGGCGTCCGCCTCATAGTGTGGTGTCGGGACTGCAGCCACCAGGTCGTGCCCGACGCGGCTGAGCAAGCGCAGCGGTACGGTGCTGAGATGACGGTTCCAGACTGGCGCGAGCGAAGGTGATTCGGCTCCGCGCCAATACTACTACAGTACACAGCCGTGCATCGGCATCCGTGTTGGCAAGCAGCCGCGGCAGCATCTCGAGGATTGTGACCCCAGCGCCCGCCCGGGCGTAGACGTGACTGAATTCGAGGGCGATCACCCCACCACCGACAAAGACGACGCTCGCCGGTAGGGTGCGCTCGTTCAGCACGTCGTCCGAGCTCGGCACCGGGAAACGGCAGGCGGCGCGGCTTCGAGCCGGTGGCGATTACGATGTGCTTGGCCTCCAGGATCTCGCCATCGACCGCAATGGCGTTGGGGCCGGCGAAGCGGCCGCGGTCGCGGATCACCTCGACGCCGCGTCTGTTCATTAAATCCGCGAGCGAGCCCGGGATACCGGCGATCATCGCCTTCTCGCGATCGATCAGCGCCGCCCAGTCGAGGCTCGGTTTGCCGACTGAGATGTGATGCGCTTTGGCGCGCTCGATCTCGTCGAGCGCATGCGCCGCTGCGACCAGCGCTTTTTTCGGCATGCAGCCACGATTGGGGCAAGTGCCGCCGAGCAGACCCGGCTCGATCATCGCGACCTTGAGCCCCGCCTCCCGCGTTGCCACGGTAACACCCATCCCGGCGTTGCCCCCGCCGAGGATCACAACGTCCAAGCTGCGTGTGGCCATGCCTCGATCCTCTCCGCAAGCTGACCGCGATAGAATGTCAGGTGCCCGCCGCAGGCGCTATTGGTTCCCTAAACCCAGCAACACGAGTGCCGTCTTGCCGTTCATCTGGAGATCCATGCGGATTCCCGTAGGTTAAACGCAGCGATGATTACTTATCAGGGTCTGCCGGTGGGCACACTCGTGTCAATCGACAGCTTGACCGATCTGCCGGGTTTCAATCTCCCACCTCGATCTGCACCTTTGGACTCGAGGGAGCGACAGCATCCCGCGCGGGAGTTGCTTTCCAATCCCCTCGGCTGTTCGCTACCGTCGTCATAAAGGGCAGCTTGGGGTCATTTCCGGCTGTGCCGGCCCGCCAGCGGCGTGGCAGGTCAACCTTAATAAGCGGACGCCCGAACTCGAGCGCGCTCACCTGGCGATCCGTCACCCGCCGGCCGGACGATAACGTGTTAGACCTGCTCAGTTGACCCTTTCAGACCCGCTGCACGGCGAACAACCCACCGCAGATCGTGTGGTGTCGGCTGAGTAATTCCATGCTCGGATCCGACCAAACAACGCCACAAGATTATCCGGAAAGGAGTGGCTTTGGTCGGCGAAGAGAGCGTGAGTGGGGTCACGGCGGAACCGCCGCCGGGTCTATCAGGAGCACCCACTTATGCGCCTCTATATTATCAGCAACGACGGGATCACGCTATGCCGTACGGCGCCGGCGACAGTCAATAACGGCGAGATTGCCGTTGCATCGAATGAGGAGCTGCACGCTGCTCCGCTCAGCGGCAAGCGGTTGCTGGCGCTGTGGAACGCTCTGCCCGATGTCGAAAAGCGAAAGAAAGTTGGCGACCGCAATGCGCTGATCGATCAGCTGTGGTCGGCAATCGAGGTCTTGCCGGACCCCGAGCCGCAACCCGACCCGAAGCCCCCCTCCAAACAGGACGTGGTGATTGCGATGCTGCGGCTGCCCGAAGGGGCGACGGTCGACGAGGTGGCGAGCGTGACCGGCTGGCAGCGTCACACCGTGCGCGGCATCTTCTCGGGGACCTTGAAGAAGAAGCTCGGGCTCACCCTGGCCTCGGCCAAAGAGGAGCGCGGCCGGGTGTACCGCATCGCCGAGCCGGCGAGCCCATGAAACTTCCAGTCCACGACACTTCGGCTCGCCAGCACTCTGGCGGGCCGTCCTCCGGTCTCGGCCCAAACGGCGGCCAGAAGGACCGGCTGCGAAGCCCGGACCTGACGAAGCTTGATTGCGAGATTGCCGGATTGGTCGATCAGTCGACACAGGAGCTACGGTATGCGTGGCAGACATCGCATCACGCCGGACCGCCCCTGGGCCTCAGTCGCGATCTGATCATCAGGGGGGTCGCCGACAAGCTTCAACAGCGCGCCAATGGCGGCCCGAGCCGCGCCTTGCAGCGCCGTCTTCGGATGTTGGCGGGAGAGTTCGGGAAAGGTGCTCGCTCTTTCGACCCCGGCGGAGCGCTGAACACCGGCGCGACGTTGGTGCGGCAGTGGCGCGGACGCACCCATACCGTCCTCGTCCGCGAGGACGGGTTCGAATACGAGGGCCGGCGCTATCGGTCGCTGACCGTGATTGCCGAGCGGATAACCGGGGCACATTGGTCCGGTCCCCGGTTTTTTGGCGTGAGCAAGCGAGCGCGTGCATCCTAGTCGCCGAGTTCGGCAAATGAAAAAACCGCCAGCCACAACGCGGCGGACCGGAACCATCCGCTGTGCGATCTACACCCGCAAATCGTCGGAGGAGGGGCTCGAACAGGAATTCAATTCGCTGCAGGCGCAGCGCGAAGCCTGCGAGGCCTTCATCGACAGCCAGCGGCACGAAGGCTGGATCTGCCTGCGCGCGTCTTATGACGATGGCGGGTTCTCCGGCGCGACGATGGACCGGCCCGCCCTGCACCAGCTGCTCGCCGACATCACGGCGGGGCGGGTGGACACCATTGTCGTCTACAAGATCGACCGGCTGACCCGCTCGCTCGCCGATTTTGCCAAAATCGTCGAGATCCTCGATGCGAGGGGAGCGTCCTTCGTATCGGTGACACAGCAGTTCAACACAACGACCTCGATGGGCCGCCTAACCCTCAACGTGCTGTTGTCCTTCGCACAGTTCGAGCGCGAGGTCATCGGCGAGCGCATCCGCGACAAGATCGCCGCCTCGAAGAAGAAGGGGATGTGGATGGGTGGCGTGCCGCCGCTCGGGTATGGAGTGCGGGACCACAAGCTCGTCATGATCGACAGCGAGGCGGATACCGTTCGATTGATCTTGCGCCGCTATGTCGAACTCGGCTCAGTCCGATTGTTACAGGCGGAGCTCGAAGCGCGCGGGGTCAGAAGTAAGTCATGGACGAGCGTTTCCGGGCGCCTCGTCGGCGGCAAGTCGTTCTCGCGCGGCGCGCTCTACCTGATGCTGCAGAACCGCACCTATCTCGGCGAGATCGTTCACAAGGGCCAATTCCATCCCGCCGAACACACGCCGATCATCGATCAGCCACTGTGGGATGCCGTTCAGGAGCAGCTCGCCGGCAATACTGCCCGGCGTCAATGCGGCAGACGAACGCGCCAATCCAGCCTCCTAGCCGGCATGCTGTTTGATGGCGACGGCAACCGGATGACGCCAAGCCATGCCGGCAAGAAAAGCACGCACTACCGCTACTATGTCTCCGGCTCGCTGATCACGAAAGATCGGACCGAGACCTCCGCCGCGTTGCGGATCCCGGCCGCGGAGATCGAGCAGCTCGTCAGCGGCCGGGTGCACCGATGGCTTCTCGATCCCGGCAACATCTACAAATCGACTTCCGGACGGCTGCGGAACTCATCACTCCAGCAGCGTCTTCCCGCGCTGGCCGCAGACATCGGCAAGCACTGGCCCGAGTTGCCCGTGGCCCGCAAGCGTGCGGTCCTCGCTGCCCTGATCGAACGGATCGAGGTGAGGGTCGACCAGATCGACATCCATCTCCGCCCGCTTCGGCTCTGCGCGCTACTCGATCTACCCGCTACACCATCGCAAGGGGTGAACGACGACGAAATTGAGCTTTTGCCCGTGCCGGCGCGGCTGCGCCGCTTCGGGCGGGAGATCAGAATGGTGATCAATGGGACGGATTCGTTTGCCGCGAAACCTGACGCGCGATTGATCAAGTTGCTCCTCAGGGCGCGCCGCTTTAACGCGACACTCGCCCAGGGCGAAGGTGTTCCGTTTGCCGCACTCGCCGAGCGGGAAGGGGTCAGCCGGTCCTATTTCACGCGGCTCGTCCGCCTCAGCTATCTCGCGCCGGATATCGCTCAGACAATCCTCGATGGGCGGCAGCCGCCCGATTTAACGGCAGAGAAGCTCCTCGATCACTCACGTCTGCCGCTTGCCTGGCACGATCAGCGGACCGTGCTCGGCTTTGCTTAATCAAGATCCGAATTTCAAAGACTTACCTACGCTGAGCCCGGAGAGGTCCTGACTTCGTCCGGACCGTCCTGGCACTGTCGCCACTACATCAGCCTCGCTGCGGTACTGGAATTCGGCCCGACAGAGACATTGCCGCCCGTCGGAGCGATATCAAAACATCCCGGCGTCTCTGCCGACGCGGTCGCCAAGCCATCCGCGCAAACCCGCGCGGGAAGCCGGGTTCTCGACCTTCGAAAGCGGCTGCGGAAGAGAGACAGACTGTCTGCTGGAGAGAGATGGATTCGAACCATCGGTTCCCCGTCAGAATTAAACATAAGGACAGAGCCCGGCGGCGGGGGAAGCGCGTATCCAGCTCACGGCCGGCAACTGGGTGCATTGGCAGAAAGGGGGATTTGAGCTCTGCTCCCCGTTAAAGTCGGTACCTCCGCTGAACTGCTTCGGCACGTCCGATCGCGCAGCGAACGGGCGTTGCCGCAGCTGTTGTCGGGCTTCTGTGCGGAGGTCAGGCTGCTCCTCGAAAACCGCACCAGAGTAGCTGCGAACGCACGAACCGGGGTTGACCGTGTGGCGAGGCCACAGGCGGATCAAGCCGCTTCGTCGCGCGTCCATTCTGCGAGTTTGGTTCAGCCCTCGCGGATCATGTGCCGGGTGTCATCGGCAGACATTTCGATGGTGCCGTCCGAGCCGAACACCCGGTGCGCCTTCGCCGCCTCGCGGAACCTGCCGACGAAATCGCCCTCGAGGATCTCGGCGTCCGCGCACCAGCGCGCCTCGGCGGCCGGATCGTTCGGGTCAAAACACGCGTAGCCGTTCGAGTACATCTCGGGGAAGCCGACGATCTCGACCGCCGCGGCCTTCGCCGCCGCAACGATCTCCATACAGTCGCGACCGCTCGGATATTGCGCCAGCGCCACTGTCAGCAACTGGCTCATCGCGATCCTATGATTTGGCCGCGGGTGCAGGCACCAGTTAATGGGCATTCGGCACAATCGCACTCGGAAAAGGCTGAGGCCGGTTCATTCCTGTGCGCCCATTCCAATCAGAAGATCTCCGGACACCACGGCGCGCTCGTTGCCTGGAAGATTCCGTCCGCATGCGCAACCGCACCCGAGACCAGTTCCTGAACCCGCAACGCACGCGCGAGCCGGGTCCAGGTAAAGCCGCCGAGGTAGACCGAGCCGAGCGCACTGACGTCGCAACGCAAGGCCGGGGCGTCGTCGGTGCGGTCGACGCCGTCGCAACCAACTCGCCAGCGGCCGGCATTCCACGGGCAAAATTCATCGGCCACCTCGATGACCACAGACCCTTGCGGCCGATACGACCGCGCCGACAGCGCAGCCCCGGCATCGATCAGGCGCACCCAGACGCCGTCCCGCAGCCCGAAACCGAGCCGGCGCGGCTCCGCCAGCAACAGCTGAAGCGGATGATCCAGAGGCAGGAGTGAGGCTCTGACGCGCGCCATCCAATCGATGTCGAGAAGATACCGCCAGATCGCGCCAGTTGCCTGCGGCGACTCGGCCAGCGCTTCGATCACCGCGACCGCGCCCGACTGCAGGCCGCGCTCCAATGCCCAGTTCATTCGATAGAGAGCGTAAGCGGCAGGCCGTCCTTCGTCTTCGAGGATGGCGCATTGCAACTCTCCGCCGCTGCCGCGCCGCCAATCCGGATCCGCGAGCGTGCGGTTCTGCCACCAAGCCGAGCTTCGCTCGAACATGCCCGGCGTCGCCGAGGCCACCCGTTCGTAGATCGGAGAGACGTATTCCTCGGCAGCACCGGGCGAGACGAGGCGGACGGGCACTGTCAAGTTGAGGCGTTTTGGTCAGAATACGGGGGCGCGCGGACTGTCGTCATGCCGCGTTGGTCGCGCTGCGCCATTGCGCCGCCGCTTCTGATCGGAAGATCCGAAGCGTCGACCGGGAGACGAGATGGCGCTGGAGGTTGAAGGTATTGTGGACGGCGGCATGAACGCTCAGAAAGCGTTGCGCCGATGCGGCTGATTTGAAGCGTTGCATCTTGCGCTCGCGCCGGCGTGCCACTTGATGCGAATTCTCCGCCCGATTGTTTTCTCGCAGGCCCTGCTCATGGTGGCAGGAAAGTCCGAGATGCCGGAAGGCAGCGCCGTAGGAGCGCAGCTTGTCGGTCGTCACCCTGGTCGGCGCGAAGCCCTGTTTGCGGAGCAACTTGCGCATCAGCTTGACGGCCGCAGACCGGTCGCGACGACGCTGCACCAGGATCTCGAGGACCTCGCCCTCGTGGTCGACGGCACGCCACAGATACATGTGTTTGCGCGCGATCCGGACGACCATTTCGTCGAGATGCCAGCGATCGCTCGGTCGAGGACGGCCGCGTCGCAGGCCCCGAGCGATCGCCGGTCCGAATTTGAGCACCCAACTGCGAACGCTTTCGTAGGAGAGGTGAGGCCACGTTCGGCAAGCAGCTCCTCGACATCGCGATAGCTTAGGGTGAAGCGAAGGTACAGCCACACGGCGCGCTGGATGACGACCGGCGGAAAACGATGCCGGCGATAGGAGAATCGGAGCCATGCCCGCAGCCTACGCCGAGCTCCTTCGATCCCGCAGGCCCTTTTCCTGACAGTGCCGTCTCGACACCAACACCAACGATTCGGGCCAGCAGCCGAACCATGGCGTGGGGCCCAGTCTCAGGCTGCTGCTCCAATCGTTTCTGACGAGCGTCCTCGATCTGCCTGATCTGACTGACAACAAAGCCCAGCCGCGCCATATCGCGCTGCAGCTCGGCCAAGGTGTTTGGCGGCAGCGGCGTGCCCTCCGGGGTGTGCACGGTTGCAAGACGTTCGGCCGCCTTACGCAGGGTCGGTTTGAAGTTGCGAATGCCGAGCCGGGCCAGAGTAGACTTTATCCGGTTCACAATCCGCGTGCGTTCCCCCACCAGGCAGTCGCGCTCGCGGTTCGGCCGTTTGGCGTCCTCTTCGGCAATCGTGGGCACGCGCGCCATGCTGCAATGGCCCCGTTCTCCACGCAGCCACCCCAAGAACCCGCGCTTCAGCAACTCGGTGTCGAGCCGGTCGGTTTTCGCTCGGCGATGCTCCCGCGATACCGCGACACTCGAGGCATGGATCACGTGAGCCTCGACGCCACGCGCCTCGAGCCAGCGCGCCAGCCAGAAGCCGTCGCGGCCGGCTTCGAAGGCCAACGCAATCCGCGTGATTGTGCGCCCGGCCCTGACCGCCTCATCCTGCCAGCGATGCAGCAGGGCAAGCAGCCGTTCTGGGCTCGGCTCGAGCTTCTTGCGCGGCTGACGCTCAATCCCGGGAAGCATGCCGGCAACCAGCCAGCTCGACTGGCTCATCTCGATGACGGCTATGATCGTGCTATTCTGGTCCAGGGCGACGAGGGACCTGCTCAAAGCCTGCCCCGGCGCAGGCCGGGGTCGTTCGGTTGGGGCATCGCTGGCACTCCATCGATTAGACACAGCGACGAAGTTGCCATTCCTCGCCGCCCGCCCCGTAGCGTCTCCCGGTCCCACCGTGAACGGAGCGGACACGGAAGGGCGTCCCACACCAACCATCGCACCATCGCCCGAGAGCGCTGCTTATCGTTCCGGCATCTCTCTTCGACAGCACGTGGGACCGGGAGTTCGAATCCACTTTGCTCCAGCAGCCAGTCTGTCTCAGCAGTGAATCCTGAGGCTATAGGCGAAAAGCCGCGCACTTTGGCGGCGGTCTGCGGCTGGCTGGGGACGTGAGAAGGGACGGACAGGATTTCGCCGAAATCGAGGCGTATGGACTGGAGCGCTGGCTGGGCGAACTGGCGCTTGAGCAACCTCAACCTCCATTACGTGCTCGACCTTTGGTTCGCGCGCGTTGTAAAGGGCCGGTTGCGGGACAAAGCCCAACCGGTGCGCTATATCGATGACTTTGTGATCTGTTTCCAATATCGATCGGACGCCATCCGCGTTCAGGATGCCCTGCGCCTCCGGTTGGGAAAGTTCGGCCTTACTCTAGAGCCACCAAGACCAAATTGGTCGAGTTTGGTCGGTTCGCGCAGAAACACGCGGGCAAACGCGGCAGGAACCGCTCGGTACCTATCTACTTTCTGGGCCTGACGCTCTATTGCACGCGAAACCGAAAAGGAAACTTCCAGATTGGGATGCGCACCGAGAAATCTCGGCTGAGGCGCAGCCTTACGTCTCTGCAAGCGCTAATGCAGCGAATACGACATTACCCGATCAGTGAACAGGCCGACGAAATAAACGCCGTGCTACGCGGCCACTATGCTTCTTACGGCGTCGCCGGAAATCTCCGGAGTCTCGTCAAGGTATATCGGGTCGTGGAGCGTTACTGGCGCCGGATGTTGTGCAGCCGCAGCTGGGCCGGCCGCCGCCCCACCTGGGACGCCTTCAATCGAATCAAAGAACGGACACCGTTGCTGCCACCTAAACTGCGCCTCCCCTATCGGGAGCTGCAGGCGCTTGCAGTGCTGTGAAGCAACTGCCGAAGAGCGTTGGTGCGGGAAATTCGCACGCCACGTTCTGAGGGAACCGGGGGCGGGCGACCGCCTCGGGTGACCCGGTAGATGTGGAAACGGAGCTATGGCTGAACCGGTGAGGCACCGCCAGACGAAAGGGGCGGAAACAGATATGCTCGGCCTACCGCCACCGCGCCACATCTCGACTCTAACAATCGCTCCCGCTTGACCATGTCCGCGACCTGTCCGCTTCGGCTTCGACAGCGGCCGAACCCGTACATTAGGGCAAACCGACGAGATACGCCCCAAACCGGAAATCCTGTGCCGATTGGCGAGATGGTGGCCGCTTACCGATTGACGGCCATCCGTGATTGGCGACGACAAGCTTCAATCCAAGCCCCTAGGGAGGTTAGTCGAGCGAGTTTATTGTTGACGCGCCAGGTCGCGTGAATTAGGGCTGCCCAGTGGTTTTACTTGGCACGAGCGGACGCAAGACGAAGGGCAAGCAGGGTTACGCGGCAATCCGCTCGCTGGGGGCGCGGATATAAGATACCGTAACGCGGTCGCCGGCTGCTGCCCTCGCCGCCCCGTCCGTTCCCAGCTCCCCCAACAGCCAGCGCTCCACCCCCGCGGCGGCGGATTCGATTTCTGCGTCGCGAATTGCGAGATCGCGGGCCTTTACGATGGTCGAGTGCAGCTCGGCAAAGCTCCGGCAGCGACGATCATTCAAATAGACAAGCACGAATCTCCGATCGGGCATTGCCTTCTGCAGAAAATACTCCGCTCCCCCGCTCGGAATGCGGTGCTTGCGACGCAGATAATGGAGAGCGCCGATAAGGCAGCGCCGACTGTGCCCGTCATCATAGCGGCCGCGTGTCCAGTGCCCACCCTCTGGACCGAAAAACTCGAGGAATAACTCAAGCATCCGCACCGCTTCGCCGGTGTCCGCTTCGCGCATTGCATGCTCCTTTCAGGGGTAACCCTCTCACGGTATCACGACCTGCCGCGCTCCGCAGCGCGCGTTTCGCCGGCGCTCCGGCCTCTGTAATCCACTGTTGTCGAGTAGCACACGGGGGACCCCCGCGATCAAACCCTTGTACCCAAAAGCGCGGGTCGTAAACGTAGACGACGCATAAAGCGACCAGCAGCGCTCTTTACCCGCCGTCGCCACGCACGCTTGTTCTTGTGCCCTCCGCCAACTGACCGGATATGTATTTCTTTGCTTGGCTACGCTGGGCTCTGCCGAGCCGAACTCGGGTATTGCACGGCTCTTTGTCGATCTTCTATTTCGGTGCCGCTTGATCTCACCGGCGAGGGGGCGGTGACCGGAACGAAGATCCTCTGGGGCCAGATGACGCTTTCGCTGGCGGCAGTCCTTGCCGGCCTGTGGGGCGCCACCGAATGGACGGCCATGCGCTTGGGCTTCCAGCCGGCGCTCGGCCAATCCTGGTTCTTCGCCGCCGGGCTGCCGGTCTACGAGCCGTATCTGTTCTTCGCGTGGTGGTACCACTTCGACGCATACGCCCCGGGCATCTTCCTCGAAGGCGCCGCCTGGGCCACGGGGGGCAGTGTCATGGCCGTAGTCGTCGCGATTGCCGGCTCGGTGCGTCGCGCACGGCAGTCGGCGCTGGTCACGACCTATGGTTCGGCACGCTGGGCGACGGAACCGGAGGTGCGCAAGGGGGGGTTGCTGGAGCCGGCCGGTATCTATCTCGGCCGCCTCGGCAAGCAGCACCTCCGGCACGCAGGCCCCGAGCACGTGCTGTGCTTTGCGCCGACCCGCAGCGGCAAAGGTGTGGGTCTGGTCGTCCCGACACTGCTCTCCTGGTCTTCTTCCGTGGTCGTGCACGACATAAAGGGCGAGAACTGGACCTTGACGGCAGGTTGGCGGTCGCGGTTCTCGCATTGCCTGCTGTTCGACCCGACGGACGCGCGCTCGGCAGCGTACAACCCCCTTCTCGAGGTCAGGCGCGGCCCCGAGGAAGTTCGCGACGTCCAGAACATCGCAGACGTTCTGGTCGATCCCGAGGGCTCCATCGAGCGGCGTAACCACTGGGAAAAGACCAGCCACTCATTGCTCGTCGGCGCCATCCTGCACGTCCTCTACGCCGAAGAGGACAAATCATTGGCCGGCGTTGCAACCTTCCTCTCCGATCCCACGCGGCCGATCGAGAGCACGCTCCGGCTGATGATGGTGACGCCGCACCTTGGCGAGCGTGGCGTGCACCCGGTCGTGGCCCAGGCCGCACGCGAGCTTCTGAACAAGAGCGACAACGAACGTTCGGGCGTGCTGTCGACGGCAATGTCATTCCTCGGCCTCTATCGGGATCCGATTGCGGCACGGGTAACGTCGCGCTGCGACTGGCGCATCGGCGATCTGGTCGAAGCCGACCACCCCGTCAGCCTCTACCTTGTCGTCCCGCCCTCCGACATCAGCCGCACAAAGCCGCTGGTGCGGCTGATCCTGAACCAGATCGGACGGCGGCTGACCGAGAGCCTCGAGGGTGTCGAACGCCGGCACAAGCTGCTGCTGATGCTGGACGAGTTCGCGGCATTGGGCCGGCTCGACTTCTTCGAAACGGCGCTCGCCTTTCAGGCCGGCTACGCCATTCGCGCTTTCCTGATCTGCCAATCGCTGAACCAGCTCGCCAAGGCTTACGGCGAGAACAACAGCGTTCTCGACAACTGCCACGTCCGCATTGCTTTCGCCTGCAACGACGAGAGGACCGCAAAGCGCATCTCGGACGCGCTCGGCATCGCGACCGAGCAGCGGGCAATGAAGAACTATGCCGGGCACCGGCTGAGCCCCTGGCTCGCACACCTGATGGTCTCGCGTCAGGAGACGGCGCGGCCGCTTTTGACTCCAGGTGAGGTGATGCAGCTACCGTCGACCGACGAGATCATCATGCTCGCCGGCCTGCCGCCGATCCGAGCCAAAAAGATCCGCTACTTCGAGGACCGCGCCTTTCGGGACTGCTCCCGGCCGGCACCGGCGCTGCCAATCTCAGGGGTCTACCCGGACCGGCCAAGGAGCCGGCCCGACGATTGGACCGGGCTCCGCATCCTTGTCGACGCTCCGCGGCATGCCGTTCATGATCCCGACGAATTTACCAATGACGGCGAAGGTGGCCTCCGCCGAGAGCCCGTGCTGCCGGAGCACGAGGAGATCGCACCCGAGCGGCGGGCGGCGAACGAGTTCGATCTCGTCGACGATGCCGAGGCTGACGAAGAGGCGCTGAAGGCCCGCATCCTCGCCCGCCAGCGCCTGCAGACCTTCACCCGGGCGGCGGCGATCGACCGCGGCGACGAGATGATGCCGGGCATGTGAGACAACCGATGAAGACGCGCCTCAACATTTATCTTTCGCCCGGCCAGCACGAGGAAATTGCTGCGCTCTCCGCGAAGCGCAGGGTGTCGAAATCTTCGGTGATCGAGGCGGCGGTCTCGTCGATGCTCTCGCCGGACAGTGCCGATGCGCGGGAAGCCGCTTTTGTGCGACGGCTCGACCGGCATACCCGCCAGCTCGAGCGTGTCGAACGCGACTTGGCCATCGCCATCGAGACGATGGCACTGTTCGTCCGCTTTTGGCTCGCGGTGACCCCGCCATTGCCCGAGAACGCACAGGCTGCCGCAAAAGCAAAGGGAGCCGAGCGCTATCGCGATTTTGTCGAGACATTGGGGCGCCGGCTGCAACGGGGCAACAGCCTCGTGCGCGAGATCAGCCTGGAAATCTGGCCGGATCAGCGAAGCAAGGGTATCGGCTCAGCGGTTCCGAGCGACCCGGATCTTGCAGTGGGGGATATGGGCGATGTCCGCTGAGCCGACACCGTTCTCCCGCTCGACCCGGATGCTGCGCACCGCGCTCGGTCCGGACATCGGCGGATTTCTCGAGGATCCGGACATCGTCGAGGTGATGCTGAACCCGGATGGGCGGCTGTGGATCGATCGGCTCAGCTCCGGGCTCGAAGATACCGGCCGGCATATTCCTTTCGCCGATGGGGAACGGATCGTAAGGCTCGTGGCCCACCATGTCGGAGCCGAAGCGCATGCCGGAAATCCGCGGGTCTCGGCCGAGCTACCCGAGACAGGCGAGCGATTCGAGGGGCTGCTGCCGCCTGTCGTAGTGGCGCCGGCCTTCGCGATCAGGAAACCGGCAGTCGCGGTGTTCACGCTCAACGACTACGTCGCCTCCGGCATCATGACCTCGGCGCAAGCCGTGACGCTCAGGACTGCCGTCGCCGAGCGGTGGAATGTGCTGGTCGCGGGCGGGACCTCGACCGGCAAGACGACATTGGTCAATGCTCTGCTGCGCGAGGTGGTGGCGACCGGCGACCGGGTCGTGCTGATCGAGGACACGCGCGAACTGCAATGCGCGGCGCCAAACCTGGTTGCGATGCGCACCAAGGATGGCGTCGCGTCGCTGACCGATCTGGTGCGCTCCTCGCTCCGGCTCCGGCCCGATCGCATCCCGATCGGGGAGGTGCGTGGCCGCGAGGCGCTCGATCTGCTGAAGGCTTGGGGCACAGGGCATCCCGGCGGCATCGGCACGATCCATGCGTCGACCGCGATCGGCGCGCTGCGGCGTCTCGAACAGCTGGTGCAAGAGGCGGTGGTGACCGTCTCGCGGCCGCTGATCGCGGAGACCATCGATCTGATCGCCGTGCTGGCCGGGCGCGGCGCTCAACGCCGACTCGCGGGCATTTGGCACGTTGCCGAGCTCGGCCCCACCGGCGACTACGTCGTCGAGCCGCTCGGGCTCGATTCCTTCGGTACCCTTACCGTGATCCAAGGAGACAAGAGGTGATCGACCGAGCTTCATCACGGCCGCGGGCTCTATTTGCCGGCCTTGCGGCACTTGCCGTGGCACTCCTGTTGTGGCCGGGGTCCGCCCTCGCGGCCGGCTCGAACATGCCCTGGGAACAGCCGCTTACCCAGATCCTCGACAGCATCCAGGGTCCGGTCGCCAAGATCATCGCCGTCATCATCATCATCGGCTCGGGCTTGGCACTCGCTTTTGGCGAAACCTCGGGCGGGATGCGCCGATTGATCCAGATCGTGTTCGGGCTCTCGATCGCCTTCGCGGCGAGCTCCTTCTTCCTGACCTTCTTCAACTTCGCCGGTGGAGCGCTGATCACATGAGCCCGCCGCTCGCCTTCCCGGGCCCGAGCGAGGTGCCGGGCTTCGCGGTACCGCTGCACCGCTCATTGACCGAGCCGATCCTGCTCGGCGGGGCGCCCCGCGCGATTGCGATCGCCGTCGGCACGCTTGCCGCCGCGGTCGGCATTGGCCTCCAGCTCTGGATTGCGGGCCTCGCAATCTGGATTCTCGGCCACGCCGCGGCTGTCTGGCTGACCCGGACCGAGCCGCAATTCATCGGCGTATTCGCGCGCCACCTGCGGCTGCGCGCCCCCGTACTGGACGCGTGAACGGGAGACAGGGATGCTCGACCTCCGCGAATACCGAACCCGGCGGGTGCTGCTCGCCGACTACCTGCCTTGGGCGGGGCTCGTCGCACCCGGGATCGTGCTCAACAAAGACGGCTCGCTGCAGCGCACCTGCCGGTTCCGCGGCCCCGATCTCGACAGCGCGACCGACGCCGAGCTTGTCGCGGTCTGTGCCCGAGCCAATAACGCGCTGAAGCGGCTGGGCTCCGGCTGGGCCCTCTTTGTCGAAGCGCTGCGCCTCGAGGCGGCCGGGTATCCGGAAAGCCGCTTCCCCGACCCGGTCTCGTTCCTCGTCGACCGCGAGCGCCGCGCCATGTTTGAGACCGAAGGCGCCCACTTCGAGAGCCAGTGCTTTCTGACCTTGGCCTATCTGGCGCCGCCTGAGAGTGCTGAGCGGGTGCAGGGCCTCCTTTACGACAGTGCCAGCAAAAAGCGAGGGATCGACTGGCGGGAGCAGCTGGAGGCTTTCCGGGCCGAAACCGACCGCGTGACTGGTTTGCTCGAAGGCATGATGCCCGAGATCGCCTGGCTCAGACGACTCCGAGACGCTCACCTACCTGCACGCCTGCGTCTCGACCGAGCGCCATCCCGTCGAGGTGCCGCCAGCGCCATTTTATATCGACGGGCTGGTGGCCGACATGCCGCTCGTACCGGGTGTCGAGCCAATGCTCGGGCGCTCGCACCTGCGGACGCTGACATTAAGAGGCTTCCCGGATCAGACCTGGCCCGGGCTGCTGGATGAGATGAACCGGCTGCCGCTCGCATATCGGTGGGTCGCACGGTGGCTACCATTCGACAAACCGGCCGCGCTGAAAGAGATCGAGCGGAAACGCCGGCATTGGTACGCCAAGCGCAAAGGCATCGCCGCGCTACTGCGGGAAACGCTCTGGGGGAAGGAAAGCCCGCTCCTCGACAGCGACGCCGAGAACCAGGCGATGGACGCCGACGCGGCACTACAGGAGCTTGGCGCCGATTACGTCGCCTATGGCCTCTTCACTGCGACCGTGACCGTCTGGGACGAAGATCAGGATCGGGTCGCCGACAAGGTCAAATCGGTCGGTCGTGTGTCGAGGAGCCGCGGTTTCGTCGTCGCCGAGGAGACGCTGAACGCCGTCGACGCCTGGCTCTCCTCACTCCCGGGGCAGTGCTACGCCAATCTGCGCCAACCGCCGGTGAGCTCGCTGAACCTCGTGCACATGGTGCCGTTTTCCTCTGTCTGGGCGGGTCCGGAGCGGAACGAGCATCTGGACGGGCCGCCGTTACTGCATGCCCGGACCGCCGGCTCGACACCATTCCGCCTGGTGCTCCATCAGGGCGATGTCGGGCACACGCTCGTGGTCGGGCCGACCGGCGCGGGAAAATCGGTTCTGCTCAACCTGCTCGACCTGCAGTTCCGCCGCTACAAGAAGGCGCTGATCTTTCGCTTCGACAAGGGCCGCTCGTCCATGGCGTCAATCCTCGGCATGGCCGGAAGCTTCTACGAGCTCAATGCCGACGGGCAGGTCGCCTTCCAGCCATTGGCCCGCGTTGATGATCCCGGTGAGCGGGCCTGGGCGGCGGAGTGGGTGCACATGCTGCTCGCACACGAAGGCGTGGCACTAGCCCCCGACATCAAGGAAGCGGTGTGGTCGGCGCTGGGATCTCTTGCCAGCGCACCGCGCGACGAGCGGACGATCAGCGGTCTCGCGGCACTGGTCCAGCACAGCCGCCTCAAGGCCGCGCTCGAACCCTACACACTCGATGGACCCTGGGGACGGTTGCTCGACGCCGAGCGCGACGATCTCGATCAAGCCCGGGTGCAAGGGTTCGAGATGGAAGAGCTGTTGCCGCACGCCAGTGCGGCCCGCGCGGTGCTGACTTACCTGTTCCGCCGCATCGAGCGGCGGCTCGACGGCTCTCCCGCCCTGATCGGGCTCGACGAGGCTTGGGCCCTGCTCGATGACCCGGTTTTTGGGCGGAAGATCCGGGAGTGGCTGAAGACATTGCGGCGGAAAAACGCGTCCGTCGTATTTGCTACCCAGAGCCTCGCCGATGTGACCGAGAGCCGGATCGCCCCGACAATACTCGAGAGTTGCATCGCACGAGTGTTTCTACCGAATGCACGCGCAGTCGAGCCGCAAAGCCGCGCTGCGTACGAACGGCTTGGCCTCAACGCTCGGCAAATTGACACGGTCGCGCGTGCCACGCCCAAGCGCGATTACTATTTCCAGTCTGCTCGCGGCAATCGGCTCTTCGAGCTCGGGCTCGGGGAGGTAACGCTGACGTTCGCCGGCGTGAGCCAGGCCGAGGACCTCAAGCGTTTGGAGGCCGTTCGGGCGCGAGCCAATCGTGAGGGCTTCGCGGCTGCATGGCTCTGCGAGCAGGGGCTCGACTGGGCTGCCGATCTGATCGACGCCGAGCAGCATCACCGATTTGAAGATCAAGATGCAGCAACAGAGGCCCTGGCATGAACTGGCTGCGTATTCTCTTAGCCAGCACCGCGCTGGCGACTTCACTGGCAATTGCCGGTCCGGTCTCCGCTGACTTGCCGGTGATCGACATCTCGAACCTGAAACAGAGCATTTTGACGGCTGCGAATACTTTAAAGGAGGTCAACAATCAGATCACCCAAATCCAGCAGTTCGTCCAAATGCTGGAGAACGAAGCCCGCAACCTTCTCTCGCTTCCGTTCTCGGCACTCCGGCAGATTACCGGAGCCATCGACCAGGTGAACAGCCTGATGAGGCAGGCGCAGAGCCTCGCTTACGACGTCGCCCGGATGGACCAGCAGTTTCAGCAGCTCTTCCCGTCCTATAGCGGCAATATCACTCAGGCAAAGCTTCTCTCGGATGCACGGGCGCGCTGGCAGGCGAGCGTCGATACCTTCAAGCACACGATGGAAGTGCAGAGCCGCATCGTCTCGGATATTCAGGCCGATGAGGCTACGCTCTCGGCACTGGTCGGTCAGAGCCAGGGTGCCGCCGGCGCATTGCAGGGAATCCAGTCGACCAATCAGCTGCTGGCACTTCAGTCGCGGCAGCTCGGCAGCACCCAGGCCTTGCTCTCTGCAAATGCGCGGGCGCAGTCAACCGAGGCGATGCGGCGCGCCGAAGTCGAGGAAGCAGCGGGAGCCGAGTGGCAGCGGTTCTGGGCCAGTGGTGTGAGCTACACTTCGGCGCCAGTCCAGGTGTTCGGGGGAGCAGCGCCGTGAAATCGCAAACCCTCGACCTGGCCATTGCTGCCGCTGTACTGATGCCGATATTCGCGTCAGCACAAACCGTCGATCAGCTTATGGCCGATCGGGTGCTGCGGAATGCTGAACTCGAACGCTGTAAGCAGCTCGGCATGGCCTCAGTTCAGTATGCGGAGTGCAAGACGGCACGACAGGCGGAAAACAGCGGTTCTTTGGGATCGGTACAACCTACACGCCTTTCGTGCCAGTAGAGGTCTTTCCTTCGCATCCATCCATCGATCCGCAACCGACGAAGCAGAACACACGTTCAAAATCAGATCCGATGCCTCATGGCTAACGACATCGCCGTTATCGACCGCTTCCTTGACATCTTCAGCCGCTATATCGACAGCGGTTTCGGATTGATCTCCGGAGACGTCGGATTCCTGGTCAAGATCCTGATTGGGATCGATGTCGTGCTCGCGGCATTGGCTTGGGCTGCCGGCGAAGATGAGGTGATCCAGGCTTTCGCGAAGAAGGTACTCTACGTCGGCTTTTTTGCCTTCATACTGAATAACTGGAACAGTCTGGCGCAGGCCATTTTCAAGAGCTTTGCCGCGCTCGGTCTTAAGGCGACAGGCTCATCGTTGAGCTACGCCGACTTTCTTCACCCCGGCAAGCTTGCTCAAGCCGGCGTGCAAGGCGCCGATGTACTGCTGGCCCAGATCCAGCGCCTCTCCGGCTTCCCGGAGGTGTTCTGGAATTTGAGTGAGATCATGCTGATGGCCCTCTCCTGGGTCGTAACGCTGGTCGCCTTTTTTGTGCTCGCGATCATGCTCTTTCTCGCGGTCATCGAGTTCAAGCTGACGACGCTGAAGGGCTTCATCCTCGTGCCTTTTGCCCTCTGGCGCGGAACCTCGTTCATTGCCGAGCCGGTGCTTGGCCAGGTCATCACCTCAGGCGTACGCATCCTGGTCTTCGCGGTGGTGACCGGCATCGGAACCGAGATCTTCTCGCAGAATTCTCCCGTCGAGCCCAACCGCTGAACTTTCTCTTCAGGATGCGCTGACAGTTCTGCTCGCCTCGATGACTGTCGGTGGCCTCGCACTCTATGCACCCAAAATCGCCGCGGGCATCGTCTCCGGCGCGCCGCAGCTCGGGCTCGGTGCTGCTGTAGCGCCGGCCGCCGTCGTTGGCGGCACATTGTTGCTGGGCGGGGCTGCATTGGCAGCAGCGGCTCGCGTCGGTGGCGGCGCGGTCGCCTCGGCGGCAACGCTTGGCGGTGCTGCACGCATTGCCTACTCCCTGGGGAGCGCTGCCTCAGGCGGTGAGGGCCTGGCTGGCGTTGGCGGAGGCCTCCTCGGTGTTGCTCGCGCAGGCGTTTCGGCAGCAGCGGGCGGGGTGCGGGCGACCGGCGACCGCGTTGCCGACGGCTTGGCTGAACGCGTTCGCACCGGCGAGCGCGCGGCTTGGACTGCGACTGGGGGATCAGCGATCGGCGAGACCGCCGAAAGCACTGGTCTGGCTAATCCTTCGCGGGCGCCGGGCTGGGCACGGCAACTTCGCCGGGAGCAGGTGATGCGCAGCGTTGAGCGTTTAGCTCGTGAAGGCGAGGCGGGCGGCGCCGGCCTCAAGCCGACCCTGCGAGGTGATGACAAATGAATTGGCGCGGTGCCGCGACGCGCTACGGGCAGACCCCGGCACCGGCAACTCCCTACCAGCGGGCTGAACAACTCTGGGACGAGAGGATCGGCGCAGCCCGCGTGCAGGCGGCCAATTGGCGCCTGATGGCCTTTGGTGCGCTGGCGCTGGCCGCCGTGGCGATGGGCGACGACATCCGCGCGCGCTCCCGCTCGATCGTGACGCCATACGTCGTCGAGGTGGATCGCACCGGTGCGGCGAATGCGATCGCGCCGGCGGTCACCGAATACCAGCCGAGCGACGCCCAGATGAGTTATTTCCTGGCCCGTTTCGTCCAGAATACCCGCGCGCTTTCGGTCGACCCCATTGTCGTGCGGCAGGCGTGGCTCGACGCCTACGACCAGATCACGAGCCACGCCAAGCCCATGCTCGACGATTACGCGCGGCAGGTCGATCCCTTTGGCAAGGTCGGACACCGCGCGGTCACGGCGGAAGTCACCAGCGTGGTGCGCGCCTCGGACAAGTCGTTCCGCATTGCCTGGATCGAGCATGCATACGAGGAAGGTGCCGCAATACCGGCGGAGCGCTGGTCGGCGATCCTGACCGTGATCACTCAAACCCCACGAACCGAAGAGCGGCTGCGCAAAAACCCGCTCGGGATCTACATCGACGCGATCGCCTGGTCACGGGAGCTGGGAGGCAATGGATGAGGCACACACTTGCGCTGGGGGTGGCCGCGGTGCTGCCGCTGGCCGCCTGCGCTCCTGAAATTCCTCAGATCAATTACGACGATCCTGCAGCGCTCCACACGGAACCGTCCAAACCCGTCAAAATAGTTCAAATGCCCGAGCTATTGCCGCTCCCCGGCCAGCTCAAACGTATGCCGCGCGCCGCTGGGTCGACGAGCGCGTCCGAGCCCCGCGATCCGGCTCGCCGCGTCCAGCTCGCCAACGCCGCCGCTAGCGTCAAACCGACGCGCGCCGGCTACGTCAATGCGATCCAGGTCTACCCGTACAGCGACGGGGCGCTATACCAGCTCTACGTTGCCCCGGTGCACGTCACCGACATCGCCCTCGAGCCCGGCGAGGAACTGAAGGCGGTCGCCGCCGGGGACACGACCCAATGGAAGATCGGGGACACCGAGAGCGGGTCGGGGGCCACCCGTCAAGCTCACGTGCTGGTCAAGCCCGTCTCCGCCGACCTGCCGATGAACAACATCGTCATCGCGACGGACCGGCGGACCTATCAAATCGAAGCGCATCCGACCCGCGAGACCTACATGGCCGCGGTTTCCTGGCGCTATCCGCAAGACGAATTCGTCGCGCTGCGGCGGCAAAATGCCGAAGCCGAGGCACACGTCAACGTCGCGGCGGCGGGCGGCATCGACGTGTCGTCGCTGCGCTTCCGTTACCGTATCAGCGGAGAATTCTCCGCCCTGGCGGCCGGTGCAGGCCTTTGATGACGGGCACAAGGTCTACATCCAGTTCCCACCCGGCATAGCCCAGGGCGAGATCCCACCGCTCTTTATCATCGGACCGACCGGCGAGGCCGAGCTCGTCAATTACCGCGTCAAAGGCTCGACCTACACCGTTGATCGCCTGTTCGCCGCGGCGGAATTGCGCCTCGGCTCCAACCCACAGCAGACCGTGCGGATCAGCCGAACGGATGGTCGATGAGCGACATTGGCCCGCCGCGCAAGGAACCTCCGCCGTCGGAGCTGCGGATCGGGGCCCCTCCGCGTCCGGTGACGCGGCTCTCGCGCCGAACACTGGTCGTCGCGACAGTGCTCGTCACGGCACTGGTCTTCGCAGCGCTCTGGTACGCTCTGGGCATCCGGCCACTCCGTTTCGCGGGCAGTCCGGAACTCTACAACACCAACGCCAAACCCACCGATGCGCTCGCCAACATGCGGGACAGCTACGCCGATCTCACTCGACCCAGACCGGCGCCGTCACCGCCTCAACCGGTCCCGCAGCTCGAGCCGCCTTTGCCCGGTGACCTGGGACGACCGATGCTGCAGCAAACTGGGACTCCGCCACCGGCCGCCGATCCGGAGGCAGAGCGGCGCCGGCGCGAGCGGGAACAGGCGGCAGCTTCCGTCGTGTTCTTCACGGTCTCCGCAAGGCCTGCTGCCCTTGCCGGGGCCACCGCCCCAGGTCAGGCAGAAGGTGGCGCGCCAGCGCCGTCGCTAGAGGGAACTGGACCGCAGAATTCCGCCGGTGACGATCTGTCCATCCAGAACGGCCAATCGCGGAAGGAGGGTTTTCTCAATGCACTCATCGACCAGGCGATCTACTCGCCACAGCGCGTTCAGACACCTCGCAGCCCTTACCAGCTCATGGCCGGATCCGTCATCGCAGCGGCGCTGATTACCGGCCTCAACTCCGACCTGCCAGGCCAGGTGGTGGCGCAGGTCACCGAGGACGTTTACGACACGGTATCCGGACGATTTCTGCTGATCCCGCAGGGCACGCGGCTGATCGGCAAATACGACAGCCACATCGCCTATGGGCAAGAGCGGCTGCTGCTGATTTGGACGCGCCTCGTCATGCCGGACGGCAGCTCCATTGTCCTAGACAATCTCCCCGCTACGGACACGGAGGGTTATGCCGGGCTCGAGGACGGGGTGGATTACCACACATGGCGGCTGCTGAAAGGCGTCGCGCTCTCTTCGTTGCTTGGCATCTCCAGCGAGTTGGCCGCCAACAACGGTACGCAAAGCAATAACCGCATCATCGTCGGGCTGCGGGATAGCGTCAACAACACGGCCAACGAAGCCGGTCAGCGCATTGTATCGAAAGATCTCGCACTCCAGCCGACCTTGACGGTCAGGCCCGGATATCCGGTGCGCGTCCTTGTTAACCGGGACATCGTGCTGCGGCCTTATGTCAATCGATGAGCGAAACATGATGAAACTGAAACTCGGGCCAATCCCGGACGATAAGCCGGTCCGTCTGACGATCATCCTCTCGGCCGAACTTGCTGGGCTGCTGCGTACCTATGCGGACGCCGTCGGCTCAGGCAACAGCAAGCCGGTCACGGTGGAGCGCATCGTCCCCCACATACTCGAGCGCTTCATCCGAACCGACCGCGTTTTCATGCGGACGCGTCGGCATCTTGCACATAGCACTGCGCGTTCGGTAGAGCCTTCAACGGCGGAGTCAAGCTGATCCTTTGAGGAGCGCGTGCAGGAAATCTCCCGAGCGACATTGAGAAATCGCCCGACCAACCCCGGCGGCGGATCGATGTCATGCTTCAGAGCGATCACAGCGTAGCCAGGATCTTGGAGCAGCGGTCGCATCACCGCCCGGAGGCCCGCGACCAATACCGACGAAGAGGGCGCTATGGCGATGGCGGAACCGGCGCGTGCCAACATGATGGCCGTTCGACGGTTCAAAACGCGGAATGCAACGCGAGGCCAATCCGATTTCTTACCAAGCTCGCGCAGCCGGGAGAGCACTGTCTTCTGAGCTGAAGAACGGACCAGAGCGAGAGCTTCGCCAGCAAGGTCAGCCGGGACAACCGCATCCTTATGGCAGAGTGGGTGGTCCGCGGGAAGTACAACGCTCCAGCTCTCCCGCCATAGCTCTTCAATGACGAATCCATCTGCGTCCCGCGGCTCCGACGCAAGTACTAGATCGACTGTGTTTGCTTCAAGCGCCGGAAGCACTTCCGGGTCAGACAATTCGACCAACTCGACCAAGACATTCGGTGCCCCGGAATGGAAGGCCGCCAGAATGGAAGTCAGTTCGAGCGTCGCGGCATCGTCCGTTAGACCAATCCGCAGCCGTCCCGAGCGGCCATGCGCCACGAGCTGCGTGCGGCGGATGGCATCCTCGACCTGCTCGAGTATAAGGCGCGCCTCGGCGAGGAAATCGGTGCCCGCCGATGTCAGCCCGGCAAGACGATGTCGTGCCCGCGCAAACAGGCTGACGCCCATCTGCTCTTCGAGCCTGGCTACCTGTTTAGTGAGCGCCGGCTGCGTGATCTCGAGCCGATGGGCGGCGCGACGGAGATTCAGCTCTTCGGCCACGACCACGAAATATCGAAGGTGCCGAAGCTCAATATTTCCGTGCCGAATACCATCAGGCAAACGGGCGCTTCGCCCCGGTCGCCGTTTTCTTGAAACCCTCATCTCTGTCATCGCCAGTTGAATCGCAGTACTCCAGAATGGAAGGCCGCAGTTCGATGCGAGTTCGCCAATTCGTAACACAGCATCCTCTCTCGGCGCGCTTTCCATGCGCCGGTATTTTGTGAGAAAATTCAAATTTTCCGGAGAATTGATGGTTAGTTACTTCAATTTAATGATCGCAACCGATCTGTGTTTTGCGATCACACCAGTCGACGCGAGGCACCGACCATGACCTTATGGCCCTCGGCTCACAGTGCACAGGCTTGCCGTTGGCCCCCACGCCATACTGATGATCGTTATTGCGCCGCGGATCCGAGCCTACCAGGGTGAGAATATTTCGGCATAACCGGCGCGCTGACTGACCCCGTACCGCCGCAGGGCTCCTGCGTGTCGCCCGCCTCCCGGACGGGTGGGCGAGGAATAGATCCGTAGGAACAAGGCCCAGCGGGCGGCAGCACCGCGCGATGAGGTTGTGCACGCTGTCGACTACTCCTCCAGGAGTTCGGGATGTAAGCGCCCTCGAGACCGCTTGCGGTATCGGGACGCTCAACTTCCGCCGTCCACCATCGCGGCGCGATGTGCGTCCACCGTGAGCCGAATTGTGGGTCGGAGAAAATTCTGCGCGCAGCGAAAATGCGCTGTGATATTCAACGCTAATCTGTCGGCTGCTTACAGAGAGCTTACAATTTTGGGGAATAAGCCCGGTGTAAGCCACAGCAGACCCCCAATGGCCGCTGTTGCCCATTGATTTTAGGAAAATTTGGAGTGGGCGAGGGGATTCAAACCTCCGACCCCAACCCTTGGCAAGGCTCACATCGATCGATCCTTTCACCGGGCTCGATCGTCGCAACTCGCATGAGCGTCCGATTTGCACGCTGGAGCATCCGATAGCCCTACGCCAGTCTGATGTCTCTTCCATCTCGCCTCCGGTTTACGTCTCATGCTCGAGAGCAGATCAAGTGAGCGGCTATCGGACCTCCGCGGACATGCGAGCAACTAGGCCAACGAGATTATTTCGGGAACCTGAAGCCGATGAGAGGTCGGAGCAGGCCGTCCTCGACACAGTTCCTCTGATTCCTCACCGCTTAAAGCGGGCGATCCGTCGAACCGAACTACGTCAGATAGTGCCGCTCGCTGACACAACAATTTACGAGCTGGAGCAGCGCGGCGACTTTCCACGGCGCTTCCATCTCACATCCCGCTGCGTGGTTTGGGACCTTTCAGAAGTCGAGGCGTGGTTGGAAGAACGTCGCCACGCCTCACATGAAGCTCTGTTCAGACGAGCGCCTTCTCCTGATGTGCGGCAGCGCAGGACTCGGCCGGTCAGGCAGTAACCTCTTACACGAGTAATTGCATCGCTGGCGGGTAAAGCGTCGGCGCGTGTTTCCTACCCGCAACCCAGGCATTGACCGTGTCAGCCCACTCCTGCAGCATATGGCGCCGCTGCGGCTCGTATTCGGCCCTGTTATAAACGCTACGCGAACTGCGCCCCTCTTCGTGCGCAAGGCACTTCTCGATCCAGTCGCTGTTGAAGCCAAGCTCGTTCAGGAGCGTTGAGCCAGTACGCCGCAGATCGTGCACCGTGAACGGCTCGAGCTGCAGATCTTGCTTCTTGGCACGCTGCACGATCGCTACGGTGATGCGGTTGAGCGTGGCCCGAGACATCGGCGCGTCTGCGTCGTACCGGGACGGGAGCAGATATCGCGAATTCCCGGCGCAGGTCTTGAGCGCGATCATGATGTCGAGCGATTGCCGCGACAAATATACATTATGTGCCTTTCCTCGCTTCATGCGCTCCTTCGGAATGCACCAGAGCGCATTCTCAAAATCGACCTCCTTCCATACGGCATCCAATAGCTCGCTCTTGCGGACCATGGTGAGCAATATGAGCTTTAGGCCGAGCCGGATGGTCGGCAGCGTCGGCACATGCTCTAGCTGCCGGAGCATGATTCGAATCTCTGCAGGCGACAGCGCCCGATCCTTCGGCGTGAAGGTCGCGATCGAGGCTGGTCCTACATCGTCCGCCGGATTGGCGAGCTTCTCCCCGTGCAGAATGGTGAAGCCGTAGATCTGTTTGACAATGTCTCGCACATGGATCGCTGTCGCAGGAGCGCCGCGCTCTTTCACTTTAAGGCAGAGTGCACGGAGATCATCGGGCGTGATCTCCGTGAGCAACCGGTTCTTCCAGACCGGGAGGATGTCGCGATCAAAGATCGCCCGGCGCATCGAGCGAGTGCTCTCTGCCATCCGAGCGTCCTTGAACCAGCGCTTGCCGACAGCGCCAAAGTTCTGGGAAATGGCGAGCTTGCGCTTTGCGCGCTGCTTCGCCTGCGCAGGTGAGCGCCCCTCCGATACCTCTTTCCTAGCCGCTAGGCATCGGTCGCGAGCTTCGGACAGCGAAACGCCATCCGCGCCATACCTGCCTATCGTCAATGTCTCGCGCCGGCCATTGAGGCGGTAGTCGTAGCGGAACGTGATCTGGCCCGACGGTGCTATCGCAATATACATACCGTCACGGTCGGCGACCTTGTACAATTTATCCCTTGGTTTCAATTTCTTAAGAGCGGTGTCGGTTAGCATGGCCAGCGTCTGTTGGAGGCAAGAACGGCTCCTCTGCAGGCCATTTTACCGTCAGAAAAAATACCGTCAACGGTGTCGATTTCGCTTTCGAAATCCGTGGCTTACAACCACCGAATTGGTTCTGCTTGGCGGACACGGGCTGACGGTATGGCGAATTTCGCTCGGACACGCCGTCATGGCTACCGTCGGCCATACCGTCAGGATCCACCGCTTGCCGCCGATCGATAGCGATAGATGTCGAGAGCTTATTATATGTAAATCAGGTATATAGACTTATTGTCCGATCGTCCACGATAGTCCGCGTTGGATGTCAGAT
>CAWBCV010000022.1:0-108270 GCA_963787425.1 uncultured Alphaproteobacteria bacterium | reverse complement strand
GCCACCAGCCAGGCGAGCACCGCGATCAGCCGCGCCAGCGCCGCATAAGGAACGAGAGCTGCCGCCAGCCGGATCACCAGCCAGGCGAGCAGCGAGTCGACGGCGGTCCGGGTGACCGCGTGCGGCCAGCCCGCGCGCTCGGCGACCGCCACCGAAATCCATAACCCGATGACCCAAGCCACGGGCGTGATCAACCCGACCAGCCGGTCGGTCACCCATGACCGGTGAGACACGACCCAGTCGAGATGATGATGCTCCGGAACCCGCTCCACCCAGAGCTTGACCCAGCGGCGTATCGGCCGGCAGACGAGCCAAGCGACGCCGCCGGTCAGGATGACGGCGGGGATTTGGATCAGATTGGCAAAGACGAGGACTTCATCGAGTAGATGCCTCTCGAGCTGCTCGAAATGCGCCACCGCGTTCTGCCAAATTGAGACCGCGTCGATCCTCGCCTCCCTGGCCGCTGACGGCCCTGTTCCGCAAGACCGCTGATCATTGCACGAGAACGGGTACAAAGCGACCGCAGGAATCATCCCGAGACCCGATAAGCACCTGTTTCCTTTGCGGTAGTTTCGGCTCAGACTTGGCGGAAGTTGGGGAGGACGCAGAATGGCCAGAACCCTTCAAGCGGCGGCGCTGCCCCGGATTGAAGCCCGGCAAGTGCCCGCCGCCGCGACGCTCACGGCGCTCGGCATCGTCTACGGCGATATCGGCACGAGCCCGCTCTATGGGTTCAAGCAGGCCGCAGACGCCGCCGGAGCGATCTCGCCCGAAACCATCATGGGCATCGTGTCGGTGATCCTGTGGTCGCTGATCGTGATCGTCTCGTTCAAATACGCCATCCTGATCATGCGCGCCGACAACCGCGGCGAGGGCGGCATCGTCGCGCTGTTGGCGCTTCTCGATGTCCGGCATGCGCCGGCCGGAAGCTGGCGCGCCTCGCTGCTCATCGTCGGGCTGATCGGCGCCGCGCTGCTCTATGGCGACGGCGTCATCACGCCGGCCATCTCGGTGCTGAGCGCCGTGGAAGGCCTCAAGCTCGACGCACCCCAGCTCGCGCCGGTCGTCGTGCCGATCAGCATCGCGATCCTGGTTGGCCTGTTCTTGGTGCAACGCAAGGGAACGGCGTTCATCGGCAACATCTTCGGGCCGGTGATGCTGATCTGGTTCATCGTGATCGGCGTGCTCGGCCTGCGCGGGATTATTGGCGCACCGGAGATCCTGGGCGCACTCAGCCCGCATCATGCGCTGATCTACCTGCTTCATGCGGGACCGGGCATCGGTTTCGCCGTGCTCGGCGCCGCCTTTCTCACGGTCACCGGCGCCGAGGCGATGTATGCGGATATGGGCCATTTCGGCCGCTTGCCGGTCCGCCTCGGCTGGTTCGCGGTCGTCTTGCCCGCTCTGGTCCTGAATTATTTCGGCCAGGGAGCGCTGCTCCTGGCCGACCCCGGCGCCATCGAGAACCCGTTCTATCTGCTCGCGCCGGGATGGCTCCATTATCCGATGGTGGCGTTCGCGACGGTGGCCACCATCATCGCCTCGCAGTCCATCATCTCCGGCGCCTACTCGTTGACCCAGCAGGCGATCCAGCTCGGCTTTCTGCCACGCATGCGCGTGCTCCATACGGCCAGCCACGAGAAGGGGCAGATCTACATGCCGATGGTGAACTGGCTGCTCGCCGCCGGCACGCTCGGGGCGGTCATCACCTTCGGCTCCTCCGACGCGCTCGGCGGCGCCTACGGCATCGCCGTCTCGATGCTGATGGCGATCACCACGGTCCTCGCAGCCCTGGTCGCCCTGCAATGGGGCTACAACCCGCTCGCCGTTGCGGCCGTCAACGGATCGCTGCTCGTCGTCGAACTTATCTTTGTTGCCGCCAACGCGACAAAGCTGCTCGCGGGCGGTTGGTTCCCGCTCCTGTTGGCCTGCGTCGTCGCGTTCCTGATGCTGACCTGGCGCACGGGGTACCAGATGCTCGAGCGCCAGCGCACGGGAATGCGGCAGCGCGAGGACGAGTTCGTCGATTGGGTGCTCGAGAACCCGCCCGCTCCGCCTGCCGGGAGCCGCCGCGATCTTCACTGCAGGAAGCTCGGGCATACCGCTCGCCTTGACGCATCATCTCAGGCACAATCGCGTGCTGCACGAGCGTGTGTTGCTGGTCTCGGTGGTCAGTAGCGATGCGCCGCGCGTCGATCCGGACCAGCGCGTAAAGCTCTCGCCGGTCGGCGCCGGCATTACCCGGGTTACCCTGCATTTCGGGTTTATGGAACACCCCAATGTGATGGAGGGGCTGAAGCTTGCTTGCCGCGACCCTGATCTGCGCGGCATCGACCCGGAGCGGATCACCTTTTATTCGCGAAGGGTTATGGTCATCGCGAGCGGCAAGGTGCCCGGGATGGCCGTATGGCGGGAGCGGCTCTTTGCCGCGATGCACCTCAACGCCAATCTGCCCGCCGCCTATTTCGGCGTGCCCACCGGACAGGTCGTCGAGATGGGCCTCGAAGTCGAGATCTGAGCGACGCCCATCCTCAAACGAGCTGTTTCTGCATTTCGAGGTCGTCCTCGATAAAGGCTTGGACGGCCTCGTCGATGCCGGTGTCGGCGGCGAAGCCGAGCGCTTCGGCGCGCGGCGCCGCAGCGCCTGCGGCCAGCCGGAGATGATCGGCTGGATCTGCGGGTCGGGCTGCCAGCGGATGCGGGCGTAGGCCGCCTCGCCGCCGGCGCGGCGCACCGCCGCGGCCATCTCGCCGACCGCCACCGAGAAGCCGGGCAGTTGCAGCGACCGGCTGGCGCCGAAGGCGTCGCCGGGCAGATCGTGGGCGTGCAGCAGGCGCGGCGACGACGCGGCGCGGCGAGGCCAGCGCCATGACCGTATCGGGCGACACCGGGCAGACCGCGTCGCTGACCGGCGAGCGGCTCGCGGATCATCGAGGAGGCAAAGGTCGAGGCGGCGCGGTTGGGCCGCCCCGGCCGCACGACGACGGTCGGCAGCCGGAGCGCGCGGCCGTCGACAAACCCCTTGCGGCTGTAGTCGTTGACCAGCAATTCGCCGATCGCCTTCTGCGTGCCGTAGGAGGTCTGCGGGGTCAGCGCGGTGTCGTCGCCGACCGCCGGCGGCAACGCGCCGCCATAGACCGCGAGCGAGCTGGCGAACACCACGCGCGGGCAGGTGCCGAGCGCGCGGCAGGCGTCGAGCACGGCGCGCGTGCCGTCGAGATTGACGCGATAGCCGAGATCGGTGTCGGCCTCGGCCTGGCCGCTGACCACCGCGGCGAGGTGGAACACCGCATGGGTGCCGGGCGCGATCACCCGGCGCACCGCCTCGCGGTCGGCGATGTCGCCGGTCACGACGCGCAGCCGCTGGTCGTCCGGCAACGGCAAAGCCGGAGGCGCATTGTCGAACAGAACCAGCTCGTCGACATCACTGCCGCGCGAGCAGCCGCAACGCGACCCGCTGGCCGAGAAACCCGCAACCGCCGGTGATGACGATGCGCATCGCTCAGCCCTGGATGCCGTAGCGCTTCGCCCAGCCGAGCCCGGCCCGCGTCTCGCCCTTGGGCCGGTATTCGCAGCCGATCCAGCCCGCATAGCCGAGCTCGTCGAACAGGTCGAACAGGAACGGGTAGTTGATCTCGCCGACATCGGGCTCGTGGCGGCCGGGGTTGCCGGCGATCTGCACATGCGGATAGTGGCCGGCGAGGGCCGCGGATGCGATGCGCGAGATCGCCCTCCATGATCTGCACATGATAGAGGTCGAGCTGCAGCTTGAGGTTGGGGTGCCCGACCCGCTCGATGACCGCCATCGCCTGGGTCGTCGTGTTGAGGAAATAGCCCGGGATGTCGCGGTTGTTGATCGGCTCGATGATCGACGGTGATTCCCTCGCGCGGCCAGCCGCTCGGCGGCATAGCGCAAATTCGCGACATAGACGCGCTCGGCCGCGGCGCGGTCGCTCCCGCCCGGCAATACCCCGGCCATCGCGTGCAACAGCTTGCAGTTTGTCGCCTTGGCGTAGCCGAGCGCCTGTTCGACCCCGTCGCGGAATTCCTGCTCGCGCCCGGCCAAGGCCGCCGATGCCGCGCTCGCCGGCCGGCCCAGTCGCCGGGCGGCATGTTGAACAACGCCTGGACGAGCCCGTGGCGGTTCAGCTGCTCGGCGATGATCTCGGGCGGATGCTCATAGGGCGAAGAGATACTCGACCGCCTTGAAGCCGCAGTGCGGCGGCGGCGGCGAAACGGTCGAGAAACCCGACTTCCTGAAATATGAAGCTGAGATTGGCGGCGAATTTCGGCACGGGCAGGGTCCTCGTGTTTGCGGGCGGCACGGCGGAGGCTACTCTGTCGGCACGACAAGACAGCCGACGGGAGGGCGCGATGAGCGTATTGCTGGGAGCGATCGCCGACGATTTCACCGGCGCCACCGATCTGTGCAACACGTTGGTGCGGCGCGGCATGCGCACCGTGCAGCTGATCGACGTGCCGGCGCCGGGCACGGCAGTCGCCGACGCCGAGGCGGTCGTCGTCGCGCTGAAGAGCCGGACGATCCCGGCCGCCGAGGCGATCGAGAAGAGCCTCGCGGCGCTCGCCTGGCTGCGGCAGGCGGGAGCGCGGCAGATCCTGTTCAAATACTGCTCGACCTTCGATTCGACCGATGCCGGCAATATCGGCCCGGTCGCCGAGGCGCTGATGGACGGCGCTCGGCACCGACTTCACCCTGTTCTGTCCGGCTTTTCCCGAAAACGGGCGGACGATCTACCTCGGCTATCTGTTCGTCGGCGACGTGCTGCTGTCGGAATTGGGCATGCGCGACCACCCGCTGACGCCGATGCGCGACCCGAGCCTCGTGCGCGTTCTGCAGCGTCAGTGCCGCGGCAAGGTCGGGCTCGTACCGCAATACGATGTGTCGCGAGGCGCGGCGGCCATCCGCGACGCCTTTCGCGTCGCTGCGGCAGGCCGGTTTTCGCCACGCGATCGTCGATGCGATCGACGACCGATAATCTCGAAGCGATCGGCGAGGCCGCGGCCGACTTCCCGCTGATCACCGGCGGATCGGGGATCGCGCTGGGGCTGCCCGAGAATTTCCGCCGCCAAGGCCTGCTCGGCGACAGCGCCGCCGCCGATGCGCTGCCGCCGGTCGCAGGCGCGGCCGTGGTGCTATCGGGCTCGTGCTCGGAAGCGACGCGTGCCCAGGTCGCCTATATGCGCGAGCGCGCGCCGCTCTTCACGGTCGACCCGATCGCGGCGGCCGCAGGGCGCGACGATTGCCGAGGAGGCGCTCGCCTGGGCGACGCCGCGGCTCGGCGATCGGCCGGTCCTGATCAGCGCGACAGCGCCGCCCGAGGAGGTCGCCGCGATCCAGGCAGGCGCTCGGCCGCGAGCGCGCCGGCGCGCTGGTCGAGGAGACTCTCGCCGCGATTGCCGCGCGGCCTTGCCGAAAAAGGGGCGCGCCGGTTCGTCATCGCCGGCGGCGAGACCGCCGGGGCGATCGTCCAGGCGCTCGGCGTCACCGGGCTTGCGCATCGGCCGGCAGATCGATCCCGGCGTGCCGTGGACCGTAGTCTCCCGGAGCCTCGGCGAGCCGGCCCTGGCGTTGGCGCTCAAATCCGGCAATTTCGGCGCGCCCGACTTCTTCCTGCGCGCCTTTTCCGTGCTCTCAGGAGAGGGCTAGCGGCCGGTATTTTCAAGCAGCCGTGGCGGCTGGGCCGCCTTGCCAGCAGCAGCCGGGGCCATCAGTCAGCTCATGTCCCGATTGTGAAGTAACGGGCGCACGCAACGATCTGAGTTTGCTACGTAATTCCGAAAAATTGCCCGACGATGGCGCGGAAATCGGATTTCCCACGTCACTGATCGAGAAAGGATTGCGGGGTCAACAAGCATACTATTGCCATAATCGTATTATACCCTCGCGGCATCGAGCGCCTCTGAGCGGGTGCGAAAGCAGGGAATGGGAGGTTGGCGAAGCCTGATCTCGACCAGATAAAACAGGGGGAACAGGTGACGCGGGACCGGGGCGGACGGTTTGCCAAGAGCCGCTCAGAGGCTGGGCACGATTGCGGTGCATCGGGTGCGGTGCATGCTTCGAGATGCGCCGCGGCTGCGCCGCTCACTCCTCAGCATTAGGGTATGATATTGATTGTAGTAAGAAAAACGCCGCATCCTGAGGTGCGTCGCGAAGCGGGGCCTCGAAGGACGCACGACATTCTTCCAGCCCTTCGGCAATCCCACCCGGCCCGCCGCGCCGCTGGCATGATATGCGCCGACAACGAGGTCGGCACGGAAGCCGAGCGAACGCGAGCAGTGGATGAGCGGTTGCGCGATAGCTGATATACTCGAGAACTAAGGGTAAAGATGGCCTTCGATCGATGGGTGGGTGGTGGCGTTGAATCCAGTTTCAGTGTGGGAGGGACGGCACTCCAACTCGGTTCGGATTGCGCTCAGAGCGAATAGTTTTGAGCGGCGCAGGAGCCATAGGACAATTTGTGAATAACGGGGAAGAGACGAGATGAGCGAGGCGACGGAGCGCGAGGCGATCTGCACGATCGGCCAGTCGATCTTTGCGCGCGGCCTGACCGCCGGGTCTTCCGGCAACATCAGTGTGCGGACCGGCGACGGCTGGCTGATGACGCCGACCAACGCCTCGCTCGGCCGCCTCGACCCGGCGCGGCTGTCGAAGCTTGACCACGACGGGCATCTCGTCTCGGGTGATGCGCCGACCAAGGAAAATTTTCTGCACCGCGTCATGTACGAAGAGCGGTCCGGGACCGGCGCGGTCGTGCATCTGCACTCGACGCATTCGGTCGCGGTTTCTTGCCTTGCGGAAATCGACCCCGCAGACGTCTTGCCGCCGATCACGGCTTATTATGTGATGCGGGTCGGCCGTTTGCCGCTCGTCCCCTATTTCCGCCCGGGCGATCTCGCGCTCGCCGCGGCGGTGCGCGGCTTTGCCGGCCAGCACCATGCTGTGCTCCTCGCCAATCACGGCCCGGTCGTCGCTGGGTCGAACCTCGATGCCGCCGTCAACGCGATCGAGGAGCTCGAGGAGACCGCGAAACTTTACCTGCTGCTGCGCGGCGCCGAGACCCGCTATCTAACGCGGTCGCAAGTCATGGAGCTGCAGGGATGAAACGCCTCTGGCGCATGCTGTTCGGTGCAATGCTCCTGGGGGGAGCAGCAGCAGCTCAGGCGGCGGAGCCGATCAAGATCGGCTTCAGCATGGAATTGACCGGCCCGTTCGCGGTCGTTGGCAAGACCGGGCTGCTCGCGTTCAAGATCTGGGAAGACGAGGTCAATGCCGAGGGCGGCCTCCTCGGCCGGCCGGTCAAGCTGGTCTATTACGACGACCAGAGCAACCCCTCGCTGGTGCCGGCCATCTACACCAAGCTGATCGATATCGACAAGGTCGACCTGTTGATTTCGAGCTACGGCACCAATCTCGTCGTCCCGGCGATGCCGGTCGCGATCTCGCACAACCGGCTGTTCTTCGGCCTGTTCGCGCTGGCGGCCAACGACAATTTCCATTATCCGAAATACTTCTCGATGCTGCCCTTCGGCCCCGAGCCGGTGAAGACCTTCGCCGAGGGCTGGTTCGACTTGGCGGCGGCGCAGAACCCAAAGCCGAAGACGGTTGCGATCATCGCCACCGACGCCGAATTCCAGCACAAAGCGGCGGAAAGCGCGCGCGGGCACGCCAAGGCCAAAGGGATCGACATCGTCTACGACCGAGCGTATCCGCCGACCACGGTCGACTTCACGCCGATAATCCGCTCTGTGCAGGCGGCCCAACCGGATCTGGTTTACATCTCCTCGTATCCGTCGGACACGGTCGGCATCCTGCGTTCGGTCGGCGAACTCGGCCTCGACACCAAAATGCTCGGCGGCGGCCTTGCCGGATTGCAGGCGGCAGCGATCAAGATGCAGCTCGGCGAGGCGGCCAACGGCATCGTCAATGTCGATTTGTGGGAACCGGTCCCGACAATGCAATTCCCCGGCGTCATGGATTTCGTCAAGAAATACCAGGCGAAGGCGCCGGCCGAAGGGGTCGACCTGCTCGGCTATTTCCTGCCGCCCTTCGCCTACAGCGAATTGCAGATCCTCGGCGACGCGATCGCGGCGACGAAGACCCTCGACGACGACAAGCTCGCCGAATACCTGCACTCGCACCCGTTCCACACGATCGAGGGCGACATCGCCTTCGGGCCTGACGGCGAGTGGACCGAGGCGCGGCCGATCTGGGTTCAGTACCACGGCATCAAAGGGCACGATGTCGAGCAGTTCCGCGGGCCGACGACGGTTACGATCCTGGCGCCCGCCAAATACAAAACCGGTGAGATGATCTACCCGTACACCGAGGCGAGAAAATAACTCCGATGGTGGAAGGAACCCTGTCGGCGCCAATAGTGGTGGACCGCTGCGACGAGCCGCATCCGGCGCGGCGACGATCACAGCTGCTCCCGCGTCGAGGTAAGACGTCGATAAGTGTCCGCTCCCAGCACGTCATGCCGGCGGGAATAAGCGGCACCGACTTGGCGCGCGAGGCGTCCCGCCTGCGGCCCGACCTCAAGATCCTGCTGAGTTCGGGTTATACGCGCGAGGCGAACCAGTTGCGATCGGCGCGCGGCGACTTCCCCTTCATTGCCAAGCCCTACCGCGGGGCGGCACTGGAGCAAAAACTCGAAGAAGTGTTGGCGGGAAGCCTGCGCCGGGCCGCGAGCTACGCCGAGAACTCGATCGCATAGTCTTCGATCACCGGGTTGGCGAGAAGCTCGCGGCACATCGCCTCGACCCGCTCGCGGGCGCGGACCGCATCGGTTTCGTCGAGCTCCAGCTCGATCAGCTTGCCCTGCCGCACCTCGCCGATCCCGGTGAACCCCAAACCGGCAAGCGCGTTGCCGATCACCTTGCCTTGCGGGTCGAGCACCCCCGCCTTTAGCTTCACGTGAACCAACGCCCTCATTTCCTCTCCTCGTCGCTCAGAAAGGGATGTTGCGCCAGGGTGTGACCTCAGGCAGCCACCCGGCGAAGCGGAAGATCGGCCGGCGCTCCGGCTCGCCGAGCATGGGAAGGGCGATCACCGCGCTCGACACGGTCCCGTACCCGTCCGACCGGAAACACATGGCCGCGGTCGCCGGCTCGCCGGGCGGCGCCCGGGTGCTGCCGAGCAGCGATTCCCACGCCGACCAATCATCGCGATCGGGGTCGGGCACGGGCCATGCGCGAAACGCCGGCAGCGCCAATTCGAGCCTCCGGGTAGCGAGGTCGTCGAGATCGCCCGCCGCAATCATCGACAGCCCGTCCTTGAGCGGATGCAAGTCGACCCGGACGCCCCCGGCATGACGCAGCCAGAAGGCATCGCGCTCGTCGGCGACGATCAGGTTGAAGGTGCGATAGGCCGCGGGGTCGAGATGCGAGAGGGCCTCGGCGGCGGCGACCGCATCGGCATGGTCGAGCGCCTCGAGAACCAGCTCGCCGCGCGAACGCTGACCGGGTGCCGGGCCCAGCGAGCCGTGCCGGTTGAGGATTGCGGCGGCGACCCCCCAATCGTTGACTCCGAGCCACGACCCGCCGGCGAGCCGGTCGAGCCCCGCCACTACTTCCGGCCGGTCCGGCCAATGGCGGCCCGGAGGCTCCCATGGCCGGTCGATCATTTCGTCGCGATTGGCCCCGATCAGCACCGGCCAACGGTGCTCTGGCCGGCGCAAGATCACCAGGGTACACACATTCACGCTCTCGCACAGGGGCGCGATAGATATGGTATCGTCGTCCCCTGCGGCATCGATTCGAATGAGAGCGCCATGACCACCTTCGCCGACCGTGAAAAAGAGTTCGAGGCTCGGTTCAAGCACGATCAGGATTTCAAATTCAAGGTCACCTCTCGGCGCAACCGGCTATCGGGCCTGTGGGCGGCGCAGAAAATGGGGCTGACCGACGCCGATGCCGAGACTTACGTCAAGGATGTCCTCGCCGCTCAGTTCGAGCCGGGGGGCGACAAGCGCGTCCTCGACAAGATCGTCAACGATCTCGCTGCCAAAGGCCAAACGATCACGCCGGCGCAGGTCCAGTTCGAACTCGACCACTTCGCCGAACAGGCGAAGCGGCAGCTGATGAAGGAGTAGTCCTCCCAGCGCGTCGCGCTCCGCGACTGCCGCCACCCGGGCGTCTTGGGGCGGCGGTCTTGAATGCCGAGGCTCGCAAATCTCGCGCAGGTGCGCTCTCGCTCCGCTCCTGCGGTAATGGAAAGCGATCCTGGTTAATTGGAACGAGTTGGACGTGAAGCTGCCGGACCCCGAGTCGGGTCAGCTTTTCGATGTCGCGCAGGTAACCGCGTTCCTCGTCGCTGCACAACGAAATCGCTACGCCGGCCGCACCGGCACGCGCAGTTCGGCCGATGCGGTGAACATAGTCTTCGGGAACGTTCGGCAGCTCGAAGTTGATGACGTGCGATACGCCTTCCACATCGATCCCTCGCGCGGCAATGTCGGTAGCCACGAGGACCCTGCTGCCGCCGGCGCGAAAGCCGGCCAGTGCGCGTTCGCGTTGGGGCTGCGACTTGTTTCCATGGATGGCGATCGCCTCGATACCGGCCGCGCTCAGATGCCGCACGACCCGGTCCGCACCGTGCTTTGTGCGGGTGAAGACGAGCACACGTTCAAATGCCGGATCTCCCAGCAATGTCGCGAGAGCGTCCCGTTTCCGATCGCTCGGAACAAAAAGGACCCCTTGATCCACCAGTTCGACCGTCGTCGCGGCCGGTGTGACGGCCACCTTGACCGGGTCCTTGAGGTATTCCTCGGCAAGAGAGGCGATCGTCCTCGGCATAGTCGCCGAGAACAACAGTGTTTGACGCCGGAGCGGCAACAATTTCACGATACGCCTCAGGGCATGGATGAAGCCCAGGTCGAGCATTCGATCCGCCTCGTCGAGAACCAGAATTTGGACACTCGACAAAGTAAGAGATTTGCGGTCGATGAGGTCGAGCAAGCGCCCGGGTGTCGCCACCAAGATGTCGACACCTGACGCGAGCCGCCGCTGCTGGGCACCAATCGGGACACCGCCGAACACAACCGCTGTGGAGAGCGGCAGTTCGCGCCCATAGGCGCGGAAGCTCTCGGCGATTTGGCTGGCCAGCTCTCGCGTCGGGCTGAGCACGAGCGCTCGGCAGGCGCCAGCTGTTCTCCGTGCCGGTGCGCTGGAGAGGCGTTGCAGAATCGGCAATGCGAAAGCGGCTGTTTTGCCGGTCCCTGTCTGGGCGATGCCGCAAAGATCGCAGCCGCGGAGCACCTGTGGGATGGCCTGTGATTGGATCGGGGTAGGTATCGTATAGCCTTCGGCGGCGACGGCCTTGAGTATCAGGGGTGCAAGTCCAAAATCGGAAAACCTAGACAAGTTTGTGATCTCTCAAAAATTACATGAGGCCCAACAGGCGCACTGCATCTATGCGCAGGCACCTGGCGGGTCGGAAGACGACCCGCGTGAACAGGGTTGTCCGGGCGTGGCAGGCATAAAGACCGAACCCACTTCCCACCGTGGTGGTGGGATCGCTCACGCGTGTTCGGCCACGTGACTCGAAGAAGGAGCACGAACGCTGCGTTCTCTATATGTCCGTCGCGCTACCAATGGTCAAGCCACAGCCCGAAGAAGAGGCCACTCGCCCAGCCCTCTGCCCCCAAGCGGGGCGCGAGGGAGACGCGTGTTAGACTGGCCGGTCGCCTGCGACGGTTACGCGGTTTCCCGAGCGCGTGTGGGGCCAATAGTCCCACATTGCGTGATGCTGGACGCAGCGGTTGTCCCAGAACGCGATCGAGTTCTCGGTCCAGCGGAAGCGGCACTGGAATAGCGGATTGGCCATGTGCTCGTAGAGACAACGCAGCATGCCGTCGCTCTCGTCACGTGGAATCCCCAGAATCCGCCGCGTAAACCCCTTGTTCACGTAAAGCGCTTTCCGGCCGGTCACGGGATGGGTGCGGACGACCGGGTGCTCGGCGCGCGGGTAGCTCGGCTTGTCGGCGATCCCGTAATTCGCGTATTGGCCGCGATAATGCTCGCCATCATGGATCGCGGTCAGCCCGTTGAGATAGGTCTTCATGCGGTCCGACAGCGCCTCATAGGCGGCGTACATGCTGGCGAACAGAGTATCGCCGCCGCGCGGCGGGCATTTCCTGATGTAGAGGATGCTGCCCATCGGCGGCTCGGGATCGCAGGACACGTCGCTGTGCCAGCCCTCGCCATTGGCGCGCGGCGAGTCCTTGTCGGCGTGGATGATCATTAACCCGGGCTTGCCCGGCTCATGCGGCGCCGCCGGATGGAGGTGGAGGTCGCCGAACAGCCGGCCAAAGGCGAGGTGCTGGTCCTGGGTCAAATGCTGGTCGCGGAAGAAGATCACGAGGTTCTCGGCCAGCGCGCGGTGGATCTCGTCGAGCGTGCGATTGCCGAGCGGCCGCGACAAATCGACCCCGCCGATCTCGCCGCCGATGATCGGCGTCAGCTTGTCGACGGTAATTGTGTCGTACCCCGCCGGTTCGTCGGCGAGATGCTTGTAACGGGGGCCGTTGTTGGAACGAACGGGGTCCATCGCGTTCTCCTTGGATTACTTTTGAGATCCTATCACAGTTCGATCGCTTCGATCGCGACCTTGCGGGCGAGCAGATCCACGATTTTGTCATCGGCGAACCCGGCTTCGCGCAGGATCTCGCGCGAATGCTCACCCAATCGCGGCGCCGGACGGCGCAGCCCGCAGTCCGCCTCGCCGAACCGCACCGGCGGCCGGACGATCCGGATGCTGCCTTCGGTGGGATGGTCGGTCCGCGGGAACATCTCCACGGCAGCAAGGTGCTCGTCGGCCGGCAATCCGCCGAGCAGGTTGACCGGTCCGGAGGGGATGTCGGCCGATTTGAGCTTTTCGAGCCAGAACGCGGTCGACCCGTCGCGCACGCATTCGGCGATCAACGCATAAAGCTCGGCGACGTGGCGGCTCCTGGTTTGCGCGTCGGCAAGCCGCGGGTCGTCGGCGAGCTCCGGGCGCCCGGCAATGCGGAAGAAATCCCTCCAGTGCCGATCGGTGTAGGGAAGGATACAGATATGCCCGTCCGCCGTCTGGTGCGGCCGGCGGTCCGGCGCGAGCATCCGAGAATAGCCGGGCTCCCCACTCGGCGGGTCGAAGGTCAGCCCGCCCATGTGCTCGGCCATGACGAACGCGGTCATCGTCTCCAGCATCGGCACTTCGACCGCCTGACCCTCTCCGGTGCGCTCGCGCTGCAAAAGCGCCGCCATGACCGCATAAACCATCGTCAGCCCGACGGTCTTGTCGCCGATCAAGGTCGGCACGAAGCGCGCCTCGCCGCCCGTCGCCGCTTCGAGCGCGACGAGCCCGCAGCCGCCCTGGATGATGTCGTCGAAGGCCGGCCGGTCGGCGAATGGGCCATCCTGCCCGTAACCGTGCGCCGAGCAGTAGACGAGCCGCGGGTTGACCTCGCGCAGCCGTTCCCAGGCAAAGCCGAGCCGCGCCATCGCTTGCGGCCGCATATTGTGCATCAGAACATCGCTCTGCCGGACCAAGGCCAACAGCACCGGCGCCGCATCTTGATGTTTCAAATCGAGAACCAGCGATCGTTTGTTGCGGTTGAGATTGAGGAAGACATGCCCCATCTCGCGGTGCCGGGCCGGCTCGGCATAGCGCATGATGTCGCCACCCGGCGCCTCGATCTTGATCACCTCGGCGCCAAGATCGCCCAGGATCTGCGTCGCAAGCGGCCCCAGCACGACCGTCGTCAAATCGAGGGTCTTGATCCCGGCAAGCGGCCCTGGTCTCGCTTCGCTCACCGCGTCACCTGGAACATCATCATCACCTTCGGATTGATCGAGCGGCTGCGCCGGTCCCACTCCTGTTCCGCCTGTTTTATCAGGTCGAGATCAGGTGACGCCAACCGCCACTCGATGATGTCGCCGGCTATTCGGGGTCGGCAACATAAAATGTGATTACGGCAATTCGATGGTTGCCGACGTCGCAAATCCGGACACATGGCGTCGTGAGTTATGGTCGGCTGACAGAGATTTCGGCCGTTTTGCAGGGATCGCTGTGGTAAGCCCGCTGGTCGGCGGCTGATAGCCGAAGGGGAGAGACAGCATGAAGAGCATCGAGCAGAGCGTCGCGCGCCATTACACGCATGGCTCGCTCGAAGACGAGATCCTGCGAGCATTGACCTCCTCGGGCAAGGACATCAACCGCCTCGAACCGGCCGATCTGGCACCGGTCGACGAATTCCATATCGGCGGACGTCAAGCGACGATCGATTTCGCCGAACAATTGGGCACCCCGCGCGACACGCATCTTCTCGATATCGGTTGTGGTCTCGGCGGCGCGTCACGCTATTTTGCGCACGCGCTCGAGTGCCGGGTCAGCGGGATCGATCTGACCGAGGAATATGTCAGGGTCGCCGCAAGCTTAGCGCGGTGGGTGGGGCTCGGCGAGCGCGTCTCCTATCGCGAGGGAAGCGCGCTTTCGCTCCCCTTTGCATCCGGGACTTTCGACGGCGCCTACATGCTCCATGTCGGCATGAACATTGCCGACAAAGCGGCGCTCTTCGCCGAGACGCGCCGGGTGCTCAAACCACAGGGCGTCCTCGGGGTCTATGATGTGATGCGCGAGGCGGATGGCGAGCTCGCCTTCCCGGTGCCCTGGGCGGCAAGCACCGAAAACAGCTTTGTCGACAGTGCCGCGACCTATCGGCGCCTCCTGGAGGAAGCCGGGTTTACCGTGGAGCGGGAACGCAGCCGCAGAGATTTCGCCATCGACTTTTTCCAGCGAAGGCGCGCGCAAGCGGCGCAAAGCGGACCGCCGGCGTTGGGTCTTCACATCTTGATGGGTCCGACGGCGCCGCAAAAGATTGCCAACATGGTCGGCAATCTCGAAAAAGGCCTGATCGCACCGATCGAAATCATCTGCCGCGCGGTCTAACGCGAGGTCGATTCTGGAGCCGAAGGCGGGGCGATCAGCTCAGCTCATCGAGCAGCGCCTTCGCCTCCATCAGATCGGCGGTGTCGAAGCCCTCGGTGAACCAGCCATAAACGGGGGCGAGCAGATCGCCAGCCCTGCGGCGTTTGCCTTTTTCGGCCAGAATTCGCGCCAATGTTCTGGCGGCGCGGAGTTCAAGCAGGCGGGCTCCTTGTCGGCGGGCTGTGATCAAGGAGTTGACCAGACACTCTTCGACGATCTCGGTGGGAGCCTGTTCGGATTGCAGCAGCAGGGCTTCCAGCCGGTCGATTTCCGCGGCGACATAATCTTCGCCGTAACCCGCGCGGTGGGCCCGTGCCCGATCCAAGTGGGCGCTGGCCGATGCGGTCCGGCCCTCCCGCAGGAGGCTCTCCGCGAGAATGATCTCGCAATGCGTGTTATGGAGCGCCGCTCCGGTCTCGTACCAGCGGTTCACACCCTTTTTCTGCAAGTCGAGCCCCGCCGAAAAATCGCCGACCCGGTGGATCGCCCAGCCTTTGCATCGCTCGCCGAGAGCGAGCCACTGGGGCAAGCGGTGCTCTCGCGCGGTGTCGATCGCCTCCGATGCAAAGCGGAGCGTGGCCTGCGCCTCATGCTGCGTCACGAGACTGTGCGCAGCCACAGCCAGCGCCCAAGCAAGGCTGTGTGCATTCTGTTCGTGACGTGCATGCGTTATTGCAGCGTCGATGAGCCTCGCCCCGGTTTCCGGAAACCCCATCAGGATCTTCGCCTGCCCCGCATAAACTCGGCAGACCATGCCGGGGTGTTCGCCATAGACCGCGAATTCGCGATCCGAAAGAGTGTCCGCCAGCGTTATTCCCCTCTCGAGGCGTTCGACGGCCTCTCGAAATTCGCCTGCGACGAACAACGAATACCCCAACGCGCGCTGTGCCACGGCAATTTTTGCCGGATCCTCATCCCCCTCCGCCAATTCGACGAGTTCGCGGGCCAATGTGACGGTCTTCGGAACCGGCTGGCGCATCAAGCATGAATTCCACGCGACCCGCTGGGCCGCGAACCGGCGGGACGAGTGGCGGAGCTTGTCCGAAAGCTCCTTAGCCCTCTGTGCGCACTCCTCCACACGTAACGATCCAAAGCCGTGGACGGCAATCAGAGGCACGGCGAGCGATAGAGTGAGTTCGAGCTCGCGCTCGTCACGCTCTTCGCACGGGGCCCGCTTTCCAAGCAGATCGAGCGCGCTCTCAAGGTGAGCGGCCGCCTCGGAATGGGCGGATTGGGCGATGCTGCGCATACCGGCGCGGCGCCAGAACTCGATTCCCGGATCGACCTGGCCCGCTTGCGTGAAATGGCGCGCTAAGATCTCCGGCTGGTTGTCGACAATCTCCGGGAACTGGTCTTCAAGAACGTCGGCGATGCGGGCGTGCAATTCCTGCCGTCTGGCCCGCAGCAACGTGCCGTAGGCCGCGTCCTGCACCAGCGCATGCTTGAAGAGATACGAGGAATGCGGTGGCTCGCCGCGGCAGAACAGAAGCCCGGCATCGGTCAGGCGGCCGAGGGCTATTTGCAATTCCGGCGCCGGCCGCTGCGCCACCGGCTGGACCAGCTCGTAGGAGAACTCGCGGCTGATCACGGCGCCAATTTGCGCGACCTCCTTGGCGATGGGCCCCAGCCGATCGAGACGTGCGATAAGCGAGGCGTGCAAGGTCGCGGGAATGGCGAGGGCCGGCGATGGGCCTGCCGCCAGCACCGCAGCCACCCGGTCGTCGCGCGCCCTGCTTTCGAGTACGGCTTTGGTCAGCTCCTCGACAAACAGCGGCACACCATCTGCGCGTTTGACGATCTCGTCGACCGTTTCGCGGGCGAGACCAGCATTACCGGAGACCCGTTCAACGAGAGCCGCGCCTTCAATTCCTCCGAGCCGGTTCAGCGCCAGCACCGACGCATGCGGCTGGCCTCCCCAGGGGTGTTGAAATTCGGACCGGAAGGTGACGAGAAGCAGGATCGGCATCTGCGCGACCCGGTCGAAAGTCAGGTCGAGCAACTCGCGCGAGGTCGGGTCGATCCAATGCGCATCTTCGAATATCATCAAAACAGGCCGGTCGCGGGCCAGGGCTGCGAGCTGACGCAGCAGCGCTTCGAACAATCTTTCGCGCTTGCGTTGCGGGCTGAAGTTTAGGTTGGCGGCGGAACTCGGCAACGACAGCAGCTCGGCCATCAGAGCAATCTCGTCTTCTCCAGGCGTTGCGGGCGCCAGCAGTTCCTTCAGCTTGCCGAGCTTTTTTTCGCGCGTGTCGTCGCGGGCAAAACCGGCGGCGCGTTCAAGCTGAACGATGAACGGGTGGAGCGCGCTGTCCTGGTGGTAGGGCGAGCAGAAATAGCGCAGCCGCGTGTGCGGATCGCTCCCGATGCGCTGCGACAGCTCTGCGGTCAGGCGCGATTTGCCGATTCCCGGCTCGCCCGAAATCAGTACCACCCGCCCCTCGCCGGCTTTCGTTTGATGCCAGCGCCGCAGCAGGAGTTCGAGTTCTTCATCGCGCCCGACGAGCGGCGTCGCGTCCGAGCGTAATGCCTCGAAACGGCTGACGATCCCGCTTTCGCCGGCGACGCGCCAGGCATGCTGCAGATCGGCAAAACCGGCGAGCCTTTGCGGCCCGAGGTCCTCTATCTCGAACAGCGCGCCGATTTGCCGTCGCGTGCTCTCGGCAATCACGAGCGTGCCCGGTTGGGCCAGCGTCTGCAGCCGGGCAGCGAGGTTTGGAGTTTCGCCGACCACCCCGCGCTCCTGCGCCGCGCCCGCGCCGATCAGATCACCGACCACAACGAGGCCGCTGGCGACCCCGAGGCGCACATTCAGCCGTTCCGACGCCGATAGCCCATTGATCGCGTCAATGACTGCGAGCCCGGCCCGGACAGCTCGCTCGGCATCGTCCTCGTGCGCCTCGGGATAGCCGAAATAGATCAGCACCCCGTCGCCCATGTATTTGGCGACAAACCCGGCGAACCGGCCGACGGTGTCGGCGACGCAGCGGTGATAGGCCCCGATGATCTCGCGCAGATCCTCGGGGTCGAAGCGTACCGACAGCGCCGTCGAGCCGACGAGGTCGCAAAACATCACCGTCAGCTGGCGGCGCTCAGCTTCGCTCGCGGCGATGGGGACCGGTGGCGGCGTCGCCGGCGCTTCGGCCGTGCTGAGCGCTGCGATGCCGTCGAGCAGTCTGCGACGATGGCCGATCGAGATGACACCCAGCTCGCGCAGATCCTCGCCCGTGAGCCGGCGTAATACCTCCTCGTCAATGTCGTTGGCGCGGAACGCGGGTACGTATTGCTCGAGCCCGAGCCCGCGCAGCCATTCGGCTACATTCATCGAGATTGCCTGACGACAGGCAATCGCGGACCATTACTACCACCATGCGGCATTCTGTCCAGATTGGGTCGGAGGTTTACGGGACTGCGGCAATGGCGCGGCGGGCCGTCACCAGAAAGATGGTGGAAGGAAGCACCATATCTTCGCCCTTCGCCCAGACTGCGAAGGCATCGGTCATTTCCTGCTTGATCAGCTCACGAACGCTTTCCTGCGGCTTCTTCTCCTCGATCAGCCGGCCCGAGGGACCCATGATGCAGGCGTGCTCGGCCTCCTCCCGGGGGCTCGCGCCGATAATTTCGGGCGTCTCGCGCCGGATCTCGATGCCTTCGTACCCCGCCCCTTCGAGGACCGAGCGCACGTATTCCGGGTCGGCGAAAGCCATGGGGCCGGGCGCGTGGGGAGGCTTTGGCGCCGGTGGTCCTAAATGCCGGAGAGCAACTTCGTAGGGGATCAGCCAGTGCCGATTTTCATCGAGCGTTGCCCAGCAGGCAAAACACAGCCGCCCGCCGGGACGCGCCGCACCGAGCAGGTTTTGGAAAGCGGCTGCCGGATCGGCAAAGAACATGACGCCAAAGCGCGACGCGATCAGGTCGAAGCGGTCGGGCTCGAAGGCGTGAACCTGCGCGTCCGCCCGCAGCAGCGTGATGTTGCGCAGCCCGCTTTGCGAGATCCGCTCGCGCGTGCCGGCCAGCATCGGCTCGGAGATGTCGATCCCGACGACCTCGCCGGTGTCGCCGACGGCTTCGGCCAAGGGTACCGTAGCGGCGCCGGTGCCGCAGCCGACCTCCAGCACCTTTTCTCCGGGCGCGACCGCCGATCGCGCCAGCAGCAGATCGTTGACCTTCTGCACGCGTTTTTCGACAAAACCGGCTAGCCCGACCCAGCGTGGGCCGGCAACAGTGTTCCAATATTCTTGCTGGTCGGCATTGGCTGCAGTGTTCATGTCCGATGCCTCCTCAGTCCGGCTCGATAGGCATTGTCGCGATGCTCTTCCAGGCGATCGGCGCGCCGCATTTCTCCGCCGCTTCGGCGGGCGGCAGCGAGGTATCCCAGTGCACGGCCAGAAAGCGCCGCCCGGTCACTTGGGAGGCGGCGTCGGAGACCAGCCACAGCAGCGGCGGGGCCATGATCTCGGGGCGCAGCAGCCGGCTTCGGTCGGCGACGGCACCATCCGCGATGATCCGCGTATCGGTCATTCCGCCCGGCACCAGCACATTGGCGGTGACCCCGGTCCCTGCGAGGTCGGCCGACATAATCGCGGTCGCCGCCTCGGCCGACGCCTTGCTGGCGCCATAGAGGATGTAGCCTTCGCGCAGCATCGTGCCGAGGCTGGTGGTGACCGTGACAATGCGGCCGCGCTTGGCGCGCAGCATGTGCGGCACGACCGCTCGCGCCATCATCAAAGGCCCCGTCGCATTGACCGCGACGAAGCGGCTCCATTGCTCCGGCGTGATTTCCCAGAAGCGCAGCGGATTGCGCCGCTGGTCGGCGCGGATCGAACCCTGTCCGATCCCGGCGTTGTTGACCAGGATGTCGATCCGGCCGAACTCGCCGAGCACCGCCGATACAATCGCGTCGAACGAGGCGTGCTCCGTCAAATCGGCCCGGATTGTCTGCAACGCGCCGCTGAAGCTTCTGCCGATCGCAGCCGCCTTCAGCTCGTCGAGCCAAGCCGCCTCCCTGTCGACCGCGGCGACATCGATGCCGCCTTCGAGAAGGCCCAAACTCATCGCCCGCCCGATGCCGCTCGCGGCACCCGTCACGATCGCGACCTGCCGTTCGCCCGCCATGGGGTCTCCTCCGATTCGTTGATCCTGACCGAGTGCGACTCTCACACCCGCGCGATCGCTGCGCAATGCGCATCTGCTGCCAGATATTTTGTTCCGCCGCGCGGTGAATTCCGCCAGAATGAAGCAGCCGGAGCATTGGGGAGACGGCATCGTGAAAACGCAAGACATGACCCGCGCCGAGGTCGAGGCGGCGCTCGCCCGCGCCGGGCTTGAAGTGCCGGAGCGCGAAAAGTCGGAAATCGCCGCCGCAGCCCATTTCATCGAGGAAATGGCAGAACGGGTGCGCGGAAGGCGCGCGATGAGCGCCGAGCCCGCCCACATCTTCCCGCCTCCCCGGGGGTGACGGCATGGTCCCCGGCTTCCTGACGATCGCCGAGGCCGCTGCGCTGATCGGCAAGCGCGAGCTGTCTCCGGTCGAGCTCACCGAGAGTCGACTCGCGCGCATCGAGCGTTTCGACGACAAGCTCCACAGCTTTATCCGGGTGCTGCGAGAGCCCGCCCTCGCTGCGGCTCGGCGCGCCGAGGCCGAGATCATGGGCGGCAATTACCGTGGCCCGCTGCACGGCATCCCGATCGGCCTCAAGGATATCTACGAAACCAAGGGCGTGCCGACGACCGGCCATTCGAAAATTCTGATCGACCATGTGCCGCAGCAGGATGCGGCATCGGTCCGGCGTCTGACCGATGCCGGCGCGATCGTGGTCGGCAAGCTCGCCACCCATGAATTCGCGCTCGGCGGTCCCTCTTTCGATCTGCCTTGGCCGCCGGCGCGCAACCCTTGGGACACCAGCCGTTTCACCGGCGGGTCGAGCAGCGGCACCGGGGCGGCCGTCGCCGCGGGCCTCGTGCTCGGCGGCACCGGCAGCGACACCGGCGGCTCGATCCGCGGCCCCGCCGCGTTTTGCGGTCTCGCCGGGTTGAAGCCGAGCTACGGCCGGATCAGCCGCGCCGGCGTCCTGCCGCTCGCCTTCTCGCTCGACCATGCCGGGCCGATGGCATGGACCGCGGAGGATTGCGCTATCATGCTGCAGGCGATGGCCGGACACGACCCCGCCGATCCGGCGAGCGCCGACCGCCCGGTGCCCGACTATCGCGCCGCGCTTTCGGGCGACGTCAAAGGACTCCGCGTCGGGCTGATCCGGCACTTCTACGAGAACGACAATCCGGCCGACGAGGCGACGCGGCAGGGCATCGCTGCGGCCGTCAAGCTCTTCGAGGATCTCGGCTGCTCGGTGCGCGAATTGCGTCTGTCGCCGCTCGCTGATTGGGCGGCGTGCGGCGTGCTAATCATGCTGAGCGAGGCCTACGCGATCCATCAGGCGACGTTGCGCGAGCGGTTCGGCGATTACGGCGAGCTGTTCCGCGACCGCATGGCGCTCGCCGCCCTGGTCAGCGGCGGCGACTACGTCCAGGCGGTGCGGCGCCGCCGCGAGCTGGCCGCCGAATTCGCGACGGCAATGGCCGATCTCGACATCGCGATCACCGCCGCCGCCCCGGGCGAGGCGCCGGCCATCGGCGCCGTCGGCAAATTCGCGACCTTCGAGCGTCCGATGCTGACGATGCCGTTCAACGTCACCGGCACTCCGGCGATGTCGGTGTGTTGCGGCTACAGCGTGGCCGGATTGCCGCTCGCCTTCCAGCTGTGCGGCAAGCCGTTCGACGAGGCGACGGTGCTGCGCGCCGCGCACGCTTACGAGGCGGCCACACAGTGGCGCTCGGTTCGCCCGCGGCTGGAGTCCTAGACGGTTCGATGACGGGATTTCCGGGGATCGAGTACATCGAGCGCGCACGGGAGCTCGGCCCGGAATTGGACACGGCGGCCGAGGAGATCGAACAGCGCCGCGAGCTTCCCGAGCCGATCGTCGAAGCCCTGGTCGAGCGCGGCCTCTTCCGCCTGCTGTTGCCGCGCGCGCTGGGCGGCGCCGAATTGCCGCCGGCGGCCTATGTGCAAGTCATCGAGGAGGTGGCGAAGCACGACGCCAGCACCGCATGGTGCCTCGGCCAGGCGAACGGCTGCACAATGACTGCGGCCCTGCTCGACCCGGAAGCGGCGCAAGAGATTTTCGGGGGGAGGCGGGGCATCGTCGCCTGGGGGCCGCCGGGGCCGGGCGAGGCCCGCGCAGTCGGGGGCGGCTACCGGCTGACCGGCACCTGGAGCTTCGCCAGCGGCAGTCATCATGCGACCTGGCTCGGCGCCCATGTGGCGATCCTCGGCGAGGATGGGACGCCACGGCTGCGGCCGGACGGTGGCCCGGTGATGCGCACACTGCTTTTCCCAAAAGCCAACGCCAAATTTTCCGACATCTGGCACGTCATCGGGTTGCGCGGCACGGGAAGCGACAGCTACACCGTCGCCGATCTGTTCGTGCCGGAAAGTCATACTGTTTTGCGGGAAGCCGAGCCGAAGCCTCATCAGCCGGGTCTGCTCTACGCCTTCAGCAGCAGCAACATGTACTCCGCCGGTTTCGCGGGGGTCGCGCTCGGCATTGCGCGAAGCACTCTGGACGCTTTTATCGAGCTCGCGCGCGACAAGATCCCGCGCGGCGCCAAACGCACGTTGCGCGACGATAATGTCGTCCAGTCGCAAGTCGCCCAATCTGAAGCGCGGCTCAGAGCGGCGCGCGCTTTCCTGTTGGGTTCCCTCGAGCAGATCTGGCGAGACGTCGTACGGTCGGAGCGGCTGACCCTCGATCACAACACGACAATCCGGCTGGCCTCGACCTGGGCGATCCATCAGGCAAAGGACGTCGTCGACACGGCCTATCATGCGGCGGGCGCGACGGCGATTTTCGAGAACAACCCGTTCGAGCGTCGCTTCCGCGATGTCCACACCGTGATCCAGCAATATCAAGGCCGCCACGCGCATTTCGCAACAGTCGGCCAGGTTCTGCTCGGCCTTCAGGCCGAAGGCACGATGTTCACATTTTGACCGCCATGGCAGAACGCATTGCACCTCACCGCTCTTTTGCCCGGCAGCGCTGGTCGCTCGACGATATTCCATGGCAGGCAATCCACCATGATAGGGTGGCGAACAGCGACGCGTTCTTTTATCTGGTCGCCTCGGCGTCGCTGATGGAAAGCGCTACGGACCTATACACCGAAAATCTGATCGAGTTTCTTGCCGGCGACGACGAAGTCACGTCATGGCTGGAGCATTACTGGCTGCCGGAAGAATTGCAACACGGCCGGGCATTGCGCCGTTATGTCGAAACTGCGTGGCCGGAATTCGAGTGGGAACCCGCCTACCTGCGGTTCGTCGAGGAATTCAGGCCCTTCTGCGACACGTCGCTCGAGACCACGCGCAGCCTCGAAATGGCCTCGCGTTGTGTCGTCGAAATGGGTACGGCCAGCTATTACACGACCCTGTCGCGCGCCAGCCCCGAGCCGGTGCTGTCGCTGCTGGCGCGCCGCATCGTCGAAGACGAGGTTCGGCACTACAAACATTTCTATCGTTTTTTCCGACGATACCGCGAGGCCGAATGCCCGAGCCGCGCCGCGATCATTCCCGCGCTGTGGCGGCGGTTGCGGATGACCGGCGGGAACGACAGCTTTATTGTTCTGAAAAATGTTTATCGTGCGCGTTATCCCGAGGCCGCCTTCGATGCCGCGGTAAACCGCGACCTGCGCCGTAAATGCCGTGATCTCGTTCGCGATCACTTTCCGCACGAGATGAGCGTACGCATGCTGCTGAAGCCGCTGGCGCTGGGTCCGCGCACACAGCGCGCGGCATTGCCGGTTGCGGTGGCGGTCGCACGCCGCCTCGTGCCGTAAAATGACCTAGATCAAACTCGATCAGCGGCGATTCATTAGAGTTCTCGTCACCACCGGCTAGTGGAGACCCGATGATCAAGACAATTCTCGTACCGGCGACCGGAAACCAGACCGACGACACCGTTTTCACATCAGCCCTGGTTGTGGCCCGCGCATTCGACGCGCACCTCGCCGCACTTCATGTCCGCGTCGACGCCGCCGCCATGGTCGCGGCGATGGCGACCGACGGAAGCGGTGCAGCGATGGTCACCGGCCTAGTCGAGCGGATAGACGAGGAAGCCACCCGGCGCGAGGACACGGCCAGGCGGCTGTTCCAACGCTTCTGTGAGCGTGAGCGGGTGGCGATCGAGGATACTCCGGCCGGCCAGCAGAGCCCCACGGCACAATGGCTCCGGCAGATCGGCGACGAGGTCTATTGGGTTCGGGAATATGGCCGAGCGGCAGATCTTCTGGTGATTGGACGCCCGGCCGACGATCAGGGCGTCTCGATCGATACGATTGAGGCGGCGCTCGTCGGCGCCGGGAGGCCGGTGCTGATCGTGCCCGCCGCCCCGCTCGTCGCACTTCCCGAAACCATCGTCATCGCCTGGAAGGCGGCGCCGGAAGCCGCCCGGGCGGTAACCGCTGGGATGCCTCTTCTGTCGAAGGCGAAGCAGATCCTGATCGTGACCGTGGCCGAGGAAGAGGGACTCTCGGACGAGGAGAGTGCTCGGCTGATGACCAGTCTCACTTGGCATGGTCTCGCCGCGTCGACCCGTCACCTGCGGCCGGATCGGCTGGGCGCTGCCGACACCCTCCTCGCGACCGCTGCCGAAGAAGGTGCCCTCGTCGTTATGGGCGCCTACGGCCACAGCCGGTTCCGCGAATGGATTTTCGGCGGCTTTACCGAGCGCGTGCTGCGCGGCGCCGCGGTGCCCGTGCTGATGATGCATTGACCAAAGAGGTACGGTTGGAGGGCTAACGAATACCGGAGTGGCTCTCGCCGTGGGAATCATTGTCCCGGTCGATGGCTCGACGGCGAGCGAACTACGCCGTCGCCTATGCATTGTCGCTCGCCGGTCACCGACCGGAGACCGAGATTATTTAGTGAACGTGCAAAGCCGGGAGACGCTCGAGGTTTCAGGCATCGTTGCCGTCATCACCGCCGATGCGGCTCGAGAGGCTGCTGCGCGTCAATCGAAAAAGGCTCTGCGACCGCCGATCGTTCTATGTCGCGAGACTGCTGTCAAATTCGAGACGCGAGCCGAGTTGAGTCAAGTCGCAAAACGATCGTCTGGGTTGTACGCCAACCCAAAGCCGATCAGATCGTGATGGGGACGCGCGGGCCGGGCGCATTACGCGGACTGTTCCTCGGCTCGGTTGCCGCCAAGGTCGTTCAGCTCGCTCGCATGCCCATGACTCTGGTCAAATGAGCGCCTAAGCCGCTGCGGTGCGGCTTCCGTTGCGTTCTGAACTTACCCGGCTGGTCCTACCTGGTGGCTTGATTTAGATAGGCAAGCAGGTCCCCGAGCCTGGTCGGATCTTTGATGCCGACGAACGCCATCTTGTCGCCCGGCACGAACGCCTTGGGATCGGACAAGTATTTGCCGAGCGTGTCGTCGTTCCAGATGACGTCGGCGTTCTTCATCGCCGGCGAATAAGCGTAGCCGGGCACGCTGCCGGCCTTGCGCCCGATGAGCCCTTGCAGGCTGGGCCCGAGCATGTTCTTGCCGGCCTCGAGGCTGTGGCAAATCTTGCATTGGGCAAACACCTGCGCCCCGCGTTGCGCGTCACCTACACCTTGCGCCTGCGCGACCAGGCCTAACGGGAGTAGAACCACCGCCCCGCTCAAGATGCCCGACAGCTTCATCACGCTCCTCCGAGTTGCGAGGCACAAGTTCTACGGTAGCGCTGCGCGACGCTGCACGAATGTGACGCGGAAGGGGCCCGCCGCCTAAATTAGCCCGACACTAGCTTCGATAATTAGCGCGACACTAGCTTCAATTCAAATAAATACCTTGGTTTTCTATCAACCTTCGGTTTAGGCTGTTTGCGAGCGCAGGGGGAGGCTGGGGATGTCCGGCAGCTGTGGGTCACCGATCATTGCCTGCGCAGCTGGGACCGCATCAATGTGATCGTCGCCGGCACGCAGCCTGCGCCGCAATGGCTCGACATCGACGCCGCGATCAAGTACTGCGATGCCGGGATCGGCATTTGGGAATGGGCGAGCAACGACCGCGGCGGTGAGCCCGATGTCGTGATGGCTTGCACCGGCGATGTTCCGACTATGGAGACCTCGGCGGCGGTCGATCTGCTGCGCCGCCACATCCCCAACCTCAAGATCCGAGTCGTCAATGTCGTCGATCTGATGACCCTGCAGCCATACGAGGAGCGTATTACCGACCACGATTTCGACGCGTTGTTCACGACCGACAAACCGGTGATCTTTGCCCATCACGGCTATCCCTGGCTCATCCACCGATTGACATACCGGCGTACCAACCATCGCAACATTCATGTTCTCGGCTACAAGGAGGAAGGGACGATGACCACGCCCTTCGACATGGTCGTGCGTAACGATCTCGACCGCTTCCATCTCGTCAACAATGTGATCGACCGCGTGCCGACGCTCGGTTACCTCGCCGCTTACGCCAAGCAAGAGATGCGCGACAAGCTGATCGAGCACAAGCAGTACATCACCCGCTATGGTGACGATATGCCGGAGGTCAAGCAGTGGCGCTGGCCCGAGCCGGCGTTTAGTGTTCAACTTCGAAGCATCAAAGAGAAACCCTAATGCTGGTCATTCCGCCCGAAACACTTGCCTTTATCATCGCCAAGGCGCGCGAGTTCGATGCCGAGGTGCCGGTCGAGCCGGATGCGGTGACCGGCTCGGACCCGCCCGACGATGATGAGCGGCAGGTCCTGCTCGACACGCCGGACAATCCGACCGAGGAGGAGCTGCGCGACGCCATCGACGGGCTCGGCCCGCCCGAGCGTCAGGAGTTGCTCGCGCTGATGTGGCTCGGCCGCGGCGACTATGACGCGGGCAGCTGGCCGGAGGCGTTGCGCGAAGCCGCGGAAACAAACATTGCGAATGTCACCAGTTATCTGGTCGGCACGCCGCTCCTCCCCGACTACCTCGAAGAGGGGGCCTCTGCCCTTGGGCTCTCGCTCGAGGATTTCAGGAGAGGCTGATACCGCCTCTTCTCGCCGAATGACGCCGGGATCGTCCGCCATCGTCAACGAGGCCGAGCTCGAGCGCGAGCTAGCGATGGTCCGGTCTGCCTCGGCAGGCGGACCGGCGGGCATCTTTGGCCCGAATTCGGTCATTTGGCGCATCGACCGCGAGGCGGCGGTTTTCCTTGGAGCGGGTCGCGCATTGCTGCTCCAGCTCGCCCATCCCTGGGTCGCCGACGCGATCGCCCAGCATTCCCGGAGTTCTCACCGACCCGATTGGCCGGTTTCACCGGACCTTCAGCATCGTCTTTACGATGGTGTTCGGCACGACGGGCCAGGCACTCGCGGCCGCCCGCCGCCTGCATCGCCGCCATACCGCGATCAGTGGCGCACTGGGGGAGGATGCAGGCGCTTTTGCCGTCGGCTCGCCTTATTGCGCCAATGATGTCGCGGCGCTGCGCTGGGTTCACGCCACGCTGGTCGAGACCGCCCTCCTGGCCTACCAGCTCGTCAACCCGCCGCTGTCGGCCCGGGATCGGGAGCGCTATTACACCGATGCCCGACTGTTCGCGGCGCTGTTTGGCATTCCACAGAGCGCGCTGCCGCAGAGCTGGCCGGACTTTGCCCGGTACGTCGACGACATGTTCAGATCGGACATGCTCGCGGTGAGCAGCGCCGCCGGCAGCATCGCCGCCGAGCTCTTCTCCGGTGCCGGAACTCGCCTACGCGCGCCGTTTTGGTATCGAGCTTTGACCGCCAGCCTGTTGCCGCCTCGGCTGCGGGATGCGTTCGAGTTGCCGTATGGTCCCGCGGAGCTGCGCTCGGTCGAGCGGGTGCTTACCGTGTTCCGCCACGTCCATCCCTGGGTGCCGGCCCGATTGCGTTATGTCGCGCCCTATCACGAGGCGCTCGCGCGACTTGCCGGGCGGAACCGTCCGGCACCCTTGACACGGGTTCTGAACCGTTTCTGGATTGGCCGGAGTTCGATGACGATCGGCGGAGACTAGGCCCTGTTTACAAAGTTGCATAGCGTAGGCATCTGCGGATAGCGGCAATATGAAGCGCGTCACCACGCCGCCACGACCACGTATGATCGATAAGATAATGCATGATGCATAACCAACGGGTATGGCAATCAAGGATACCTATTCAGGAGTGGTGCCGCTTACGGAACGGCGAGCCGGCTGTGCAATCTAGCGGACTCCCGGACGTTGTTCGAAGGAGGAAATCTCGAAAGCTCTCTGGTTTCGTTTCAGCTTGACTCAAACATATCTCAGTGGTTATACGTCAATCCAGTAGGTTATGGATCCCAAATGCCGACCGCTCACGATGTGCTCTTCAGAACGCTCGCCGATCCGACTCGGCGGGCTATCTTCGAGCGATTGTGCCGCGAAGGAGAGCAGACGGTCGGGGCCCTGACGGCTCGGGCCGGGGTCTCGCAACCGGCCGTCTCAAAGCATCTCGGGGTCCTGAAGCAGGCCGGGCTGGTGCGCGACCGCCACGAAGGTCGCCAGACGCACTATAGCGCACAGCTCGGCGCCTTGGCCCTGCTGATCGACTGGACAAGCCACATGGTCGGGTTCTGGCAGAGCCGGTTTGATCACCTCGAAGATCTACTCAAAAGGATGGACCAATGAGCAAACCCGCGACCGAAACGCTTTCCGTCATTGTCGAACGAGAAATCCCTTTTCCGCCGGAGAAGATCTGGCGCGCGCTCACACAACCGCACCTGATCGAGGAGTGGCTCATGAAGAACGATTTCAAGCCAGTCGTGGGTCACCGTTTCGATCTTCGCGCAGACTGGGGCGCTGTCGACTGTCAGGTCCTGGCAGTCGAGCCGAACAAAACGCTGTCTTACACGTGGGCGGCCTATGGTCTCGAGAGTGTCGTCACTTGGACTCTCACCCCTACGAGCACGGGGACCCACCTGCGCATGGAGCAGTCGGGCTTCCGGCCGGATCAGCAGCAGGCCTACCAGGGCGCCAAGGGCGGGTGGCAGCAGTTCTTTGCGGCCCTGGAGCAGGTATTGGCGCGGATAGATTGAAGTCTGCCGGCACAATTCAAAGCTAGCTCATGGCGCGCCCCGCGATAAAGCCCGGGCAGACTGAGAAGTGCGTGCTGCGGGTGCCGGCAGGCACGAATCTCGTCGAATGGTATTTTGAACAGGGATGGACCGACGGCCTGCCGATCGTGCCGCCGACGCGAGAGCTGGTCGACGCCTTTGTCGAGGCGCTCGGCGGGAATCCGCAACTTATCGAATGCAAAGTGCCGCCGCGGCACGGCAGTTTGACGCGCGAGCTACTGGCCATGAACATGGTGATGGCGGGCTGCAAAGCCGAATACGCGCCGGTGGTGCGGGCCGCAATGCTGGCACTGACTGCGAAAGCCTTCAACCTCAACGGGGTGCAAGCGACGACCCACATGGCGGCGCCGCTCTTGGTGGTCAATGGGCCGATAGCCCGCAAAATCGGCATGAACGGCGACTGCAACGCTTTCGGCTCGGGAAACCGCGCCAATGCGACAATCGGGCGGGCTCTGCGCCTCGCGCTGCTCAATGTCGGTGGCGGCAGGCCCGGCGACCTTGACAAGAGCACGCTCGGGCACCCGGGCAAATACACTTATTGCGTCGCCGAGAACGAGACGGCCAGCCCCTGGGCGCCCTATCATGTCGAGAAGGGCTTCAGTCCCGAAGACTCCGCAGTGTTCGTGCTGGCCGCGGAGCCGCCGCACAGCGTCACCAACCATGTCGCGAACGACCCGGAAGGCATCCTCGACAGCATCTGCTCGGCAATGAGCACAATCGCCAACAATAATGCGGTGTCGAGCGGGCATTGCGCCGTCGTGATCGGGCCGGAACATGCCCGCACAATCGCCGCCAAGGGCTGGACCCGGCACGACGTACGCAATTATCTGGCGCTGCACGCTTACAATCTCTTTTCAGACCTCACCTTCAATGAGCGCTACGGCAAGATCTACAACCGCAATCTGCCGAAATGGTACAAGCGCGAGCCGGAGGCACGGATCCCGATCGTGCCGGGCCCCGACCACATCCACCTATTCGTCATCGGCGGCGAAGCCGGGCGGTTTTCCGCCTTCATCCCCGGCTGGGGCCACATGTCGTCCCCCGTATTGCGCAGCATCGAGAGCGCGTCCGAGCCGAGGGCGCCGATCTGCGTCGACGGCACGTGCTATCTTTAAGCGTGCGACCTCCCCAATCCGTCACACTGGCGAAGCCCGGCGGCCATAGCAGCCGTGCGTCCCGGCCTTCGCCGGGAAGACGAGGAGGTCTTATTGGAGAACCCGAAATGAACAATGAACCGGATCTGATCGTTTTCGATCCACGCGGCGTCGTCGAGACCGAGCCGCTCGCGCTTTCTGAGCGCCCCGCCACGCTCGACGGGCTGCGGTTGGGTGTCCTCGACAACACCAAATGGAACGCTAACCGCTTGCTGCGCAAAACCGTGGCGAAACTTCAGGAAGAAGTCTCCTTTGCTTCCGTGAACTACTACCGCAAGGAGAGCTTCGCCAAGGAGGCCGACCCGGCATTCATCGCGACCATCGCGGCCGATAACGACATCGTGGTGACCGCGATCGGCGACTGAGGGTCGTGCACGTCGTGCTGTACGCATGACGGCATCAGATTGGAAGCCGCGGGCCGCCCCACGGCAGTTGTCGTCACCACTGAATTCCTGCACGAGGCGGAGGTGCAGCGCGACGCGCTCGGCATGCGCGATCTCACCCCTGTCGTGATCGAACACCCGCTCAGCACTCTGACCGACGAGGAGATCGACAAGCGCGCGCAGCAAGCCGCAGCCCAGTGTGTCGCTATCTTGCTCGGGCGCTCTTCGTGAGATTTGAACCTGGTTTCGGTCCCGGCGAGCTTTGGCTGGAACTCGCGTCACCGCAGCGGCGCCTTCGCCCTATTCGCGTTTCTGCTTATGATGCGATGGTGGTGCTGGGCTTCAGCTGGCTTCGTTTCACGGCGATCATCTTCCTGTGCACAAGTGCCGCTGCGCTTGCGCAGCGGCCGAGCCAATCCTACGACTACACGGCCTTGATGCAGCAGATCTGCCGCCAATACGCGGACGCACAGATCGGGATGCCGGCCGATCTCATGTTCAATCAATGCATGTCTGAGCGGCACTGCCGGGTGGCTTCCGGCTCGTCAGCTTACCAATGCGAAATGCCTGGGCCGATGACCTGGCATGGTGGGGGGTTACTAGAGATGGCGCGCCGATGCGCTATTCGCATAGCAAGGCCTGAAATTGCCATATGATTATCGTATTCTGTGGCTCGAAACGGCGCTCGCAAGACGCGCCACGATCGCGAAGGAACAGGTCATGCTTGAAATTCGTAGCAAGAACAGGAGGACTGGGGGGTGCGGGCGCTTAGCCCTCACACCGAACCTGTCTACTCGCACGCGCAGGGCCCCAGGTTTCGTCTTGGGCCGGGCATGACGCGGCCATCCACGCCTCCGAGCGCCCGAAATTAGAGGCGTGTATGCGCGGATCAAGTCCGCGTAAAACGACTATTAGTTGATTCCCGCAAGTCCCCAACCGAGAGGCGACTCGACGATCGGAACTGGGCGCGACGGCCGCGGCAGAGGGGGGTTTCTGCCTGTTCTTCCCTTGCAGTATCAGGCTGGTTGGCAAACGGTCGGGGATCTGATTAGGTTAACGGCGCGGACCGATCACGGGCCGGTGAAAGGGGGAGGAAGCGATGCGGTGCGGACTGCGAATCGTCCTATCGGGAGCTCTCGGCGTGCTCGTCGCGGGAGCGGGCGCGGTTTGGGCAGCCGATCCCGAAATCGACAAATTGGTGCAGAGCCCGGTCGGAAAGGACTGGGTGACGAACGGCGGAAATCTGACGAACGAGCGGTACTCCACGCTGAAGCAGATCGACGCCAGCAACGTCAAACAGCTCAAAGGAGCCTGGATGACCCGCCTCAAGGGCTCCGGGCTCGGCGGCAAGTATTCGTTCGAGGCGACGCCGCTCGTCAAAGACGGCATCATGTATATTAGCACCGGGAACGACGATGTCTTCGCGCTCGATGCCAAGACCGGCCAGATCCTTTGGGAGCACTGGTCCGGCATCGGCCAGACGATCTCGACCGTCTGCTGTGGCTGGCTCAACCGTGGGCTGGCGATGGGCGAAGGGATGCTGTTCATCGGCCAGATGGACGCAAATGTCGTCGCGCTCGACATCAAGACCGGCAAGGAGGTGTGGAGGACCCCGGTCGAGGACTGGCACAATGGTTACGGAATCACCAATGCGCCGCTCTATTACGACGGAATTGTCTATAGCGGCATCACCGGCGGTGAATTCGGCATACGCGGGCGTCTGACCGCGCTCGATGCCAAGACCGGCAAGATCCTGTGGCGGGCCTACACTTTGCCGGCGCCGGGCGAGGTCGGCAGCGACACTTGGCCCTCCGGCACCGATCACGCGATGCGCGGCGGGGCGTCGATCTGGAACACCCCGGCTCTCGACCCGGAGCTCGGCCTCGTCTACTTCGCCGTCGGCAATTGCGGCCCGGATTACGATGGATCGATGCGCGAAGGCGATAATTTGTTCTGCGCCTCGGTCCTCGCGGTGAACGCCAAGACCGGCAAGTATGCTTGGCATTTTCAGGAGGTTCACCACGACATCTGGGATTATGACTTGGCGAGCCCGGTCGTCCTCTTCGACACGGTGATCAATGGCCAGCCGCGCAAGGGCATCGCCCAGGCCGGACGAACCGGCTGGGTCTACATCCTCGACCGCACCAACGGCAAACCGCTGATCGGTGTCGAGGAGCGCGCGGTGCCGCAGGAGCCGAAGCAAAAGACGGCAAAGACGCAGCCCTTCCCGCTCGGCGACGCGATCGTGCCGCAATGTGCCGAGCCGATGCCTGCGAGCGGCTACGAAAAGGCTGGCTGCATCTTCGAGGCGTTCTGGGAAGAGCCGGTGCTGATCCAGCCCTCCGGGATCGGCGGCACCAACTGGGCGCCGATGTCCTACAATCCGGAAACCGGCAGCTTCTTCGTTTCCGGCACGGTCCGAACCAGCGCGTTTGCTCGTTACGGCGATACCTACAAGCTCGGGCAGCGCTATACCGGCGGCACCCAGGCGGCGCCGATCGGGTCGGCGATGAGCGGTACCTTTACCGCAATGGGCGGCAACACCAACAAGATCGTCTGGCAGAACAAGACGCCATATCGCGTCGGTCAGGGGGGCGGGTCGACAACGACGGCCGGCGGCCTCGTCTTCCGCGGCGAGCCTGACGGCAATTTCCTGGCGATTAACGCCAAGTCGGGCGAAGAGTTATGGCGGTTCCAAACCGGTTTCGGGGCCGATGCTCCTCCGGCGGTCTACGAGGTAGACGGAGACGAGTATGTCGCCATCGCGACCGGCGGCAATCAGGGGATGCTCAGTGCAAACGGCGATGCGGTGTGGGTGTTCTCGCTGAAGGGGCAATTGGGTCCGCTGTGGCCGCCTCCCGTCCCACAGAGCATCGCCGGACCCACAGGGCCGGTCGCGGACGGGGTCGACTTGATCAAGATCGGCGACAACAACGTCGAATACGCCTATTGGCCGGGCCGCACTCGGGTCAAGGCGGGGACGACGGTGACCTTCACCAATGTCGGTGATGTCCAGCACACGGCAACCGCGTTCGAAAAGGGCAAATGGGACACTGGCCCATTGGAGAAGGGGGAGTTGAAGGCCATCACCTTCTCTGAGCCCGGCACCTACTACTACATCTGTACACCGCACCCCTGGATGTACGGACAGATAATCGTTGAATAAACTGGCAATTGGGAGAACGCCATGCGACGTCGAGTGCAACGAATACTCCGACTAATCCTGGCGGGAATGCTGGCGGGCGGTTTGGTGTTTTCGGGGGCAACGCAGGTTCGCGCTGCCGATCCGGAAATCGATCACTTGCTGCAGAGCCCGGTCGGCAAGGACTGGGTCACCAGCGGCGGCAATATGACCAATCAGCGGTACTCCACGCTGAAGCAGATCGAAACCAGCAACGTCAAGCAGCTCAAAGGAGCCTGGATGGCCCGCCTCAAAAGTTCCGGGTTTGGCGGGAAGTACTCGGCCGAGGCGACGCCGCTCGTCAAAGACGGGATCATGTATGTCGTCACGGGAAACGACGATGTGTTCGCGCTCAATGCGAAGACCGGTGAGTTCTTGTGGGAGCGTTGGTCGGGGATCGACCAGAAGATCTCGACGGTGTGCTGCGGCTGGCTGAACCGCGGCTTGGCGATGGGCGAGGACATGCTGTTTCTCGGCCAGCTCGATGCCAATGTCCTAGCGCTCGACATCAAGACCGGCAAGGAAGTGTGGAAGACGCCGATCGAGGACTGGCGTAACGGCTATGGCGTCACCAGCGCGCCGCTCTATTACGACGGCATCGTTTACAGCGGTAACACCGGAGGGGAATTCGGGGTGCGCAGCCGGCTGACGGCGCTCGACGCCAAGACCGGAAAGATCCTGTGGCGCTGGTTTACCCTTCCCGGCCCGGGCGAGGTCGGCAGCGACACTTGGCCGGCCGGCACCGACCACGCAATGCGGGGCGGCGCATCTGTATGGAACACGCCTGCCCTCGATCCGCAGCTCGGGCTCATCTACTTCGCGACAGGCAATTGCGGGCCCGATTATGACGGGTCGATGCGCGAGGGCGACAATCTGTTCTGCGCCTCCATAGTCGCGCTGAACGCCAAGACCGGCGAACACGTCTGGCATTTCCAGGAGGTGCATCACGACATCTGGGACTACGACGCGGCGAGCCCGGTCGTATTGTTCGACACGGTGATCGACGGTCAACCACGCAAGGCGATAGCCGAAGCCGGACGCACCGGCTGGGTCTACATCCTCGACCGCACCAACGGCAAACCGCTGATCGGCATCGAGGAGCGTCCGGTGCCGCAGGAGCCGCGCCAGAAAACGGCCAAAACGCAGCCCTACCCGATCGGCGACGCGACGGTGCCGCAATGCGCGCAGCCGATGGAGGGATACGAGAAGGCCGGGTGTATTTTCGAGGCCTTCTGGGAAGAACCGGTTCTCATTCAGCCGTCGGGGCAAGGCGGTACGAATTGGTCGCCCATGCCCTACGATCCCGATACGGGTTATCTCTACGTGCCGGGAACGATCCGCACGAGCGTGTTCTCGCGCGTTCCCAGCGAGTACACCACCGGGCGGCGGTATACGAACGGCACCCAGGCGCCGCCGATCGGTTCGCCTTTGAGCGGCACTTTTACCGCGATCGACAGCAGGACAAACAAGATCGCCTGGCAACACCAGATGCCTTACCGCATGGGTGGCGGAGGCGGCTCGACCGTGACTGGCGGAGGCCTCCTCTTACGTGGCGAGCCCGACGGCAACTTCGCCGCGCTCGACGCCAAGACCGGGGAGGTGCTGTGGAAATTCCAGACCGGCTTTGGCGCCGACGCCCCCGCGATGGTCTATGAAGTCGACGGCGACCAGTACATCGCGATTGTCACCGGCGGCAATTCGATCCAAGGGAGTGCCTATGGCGATGCCGTATGGGCCTTCTCGCTCAAGGGGCAGCTCGGGCCGTTATGGCCGCCACCACCTCCGGCTATCGTCGCCGGGCCGGGAGGAGCAGTTGCCGACGGCGTGGATAAGGTCAAAATCGGCGACAATAACGTCGAGTACGCCTATTGGCCGGCCCGCACTCGGGTGAAGGCGGGAACCACTTTGACGTTCACCAACGTCGGCGACATTCCGCACACGGCCACGGCGTTCAACAAGGGCAAGGTCGGCGATTGGGACACGGGTGCTCTGAACAAGGGCGAATCCAAGGAGATCACCTTCAAGGAACCCGGCACCTATTTCTACATCTGCACGCCGCACCCGTGGATGTACGGTCAGGTCATCGTCGAATAGTCAGAACTTATCGAGCGGGGGGTCGCGCCAGACGCATACCGAGCAACGGGGCAGCCGCCTCCGGGGGCAGCTTTGCGTAATCGCGCGGTATCTCGAACAACGCGGCGTCTTGCGTGCCGATCTTGACGTGGCGCAGTTCCCAGCGAATCGTCGAAACCTTGCCTTTGCCGGTTGTGAGCCTGGCATCACACTTCATCGGGATGCCTTCCTCGCTGAGCCACAGCGAGCCGACCGCACGGCCCTGTGGCTTCTCCTCGTCCAAGTCGTATTTCGTCGTCGCAATGCCGTTGACGGTTTCCTGCCCCATAGGTTTGCGCAACAGGCCGGGGTCGGCCAGAATCGACAGCTCTTTTGGAAGCGCGAATTCGACGACGGTATGCAGCTTCGGCAGGATGATGTCGCCGATCGCGCTGGCGGAACGCAGGATGAAGATCGGCCTTAAGGCCGGTAGGTCCTGCTCATGGCGCTGTTCGCCAGGCATATGCCACATCCGGCCCACGTAGCTTTGCCCATCGATGACCAGCACCCGCTCCGCGCTGAACCCGACGCGAGCATCACCGAGCGTCTCCGCGGATGCCGGTGCCGCGATCAGCGACAGTACGGCGAGCGGGAACGCGATCCGGATCTGATGGAGCATGCGCACTTCAATTCCGCTGTTAGGCGCCTAATGAGGCGGTTTCGCGGCAGACTGGACAGCGGCCTCACAAAGCCTATCTTTGCTCGCGCGGATCTTTGCGCCGAAACGGAACAACAGAAATGGATAGAAGTATCGGGCTGTACGCGTTCGGAAACCGGGCGCCGGGCAGGCGATGAACGACAGCGGCGGAACTGTTACAATTCGGGTCCATGCGGCCATCGCCGAAATACCGGCCGCTGCGTGGGATGCCTGTGCAGGCGACGTCAATCCGACCGTTACGCATACTTTTCTGAATGCGATGGAGGAAAGCGGCTCGACGACGACCCGCACGGGATGGACGCCGCAACATCTTTCTCTCGCCGGACCGGACGGGGAGATCACCGGTGTCGTACCGCTCTATGCCAAGACGCATTCCTATGGCGAATACATCTTCGACTATGGCTGGGCCGATGCCTATGAGCGCGCCGGTGGCCGGTATTTCCCGAAGCTGTTGTCGGCCGTGCCGTTCACCCCGGTGCCGGGCCCCCGTTTACTGCTGCACCCATCCGCACCGGCCGAGACCCGCGAGCATCTCCTTGCCGGAATGGTCGAGTTCACGAAGCGGCGCCGAATCTCGTCATTGCACGTGAACTTTCCCGACCCCGCCGAGGCCGAGGCGCTGACCGAGGCGGGATTTCTGCAACGGCTCGGCCAGCAATTTCACTGGACCAATGAGGGGTACCGCGATTTCGATGACTTCCTCGCGGCATTGAATTCGCGAAAACGCAAAGCGGTAAAGAAGGAGCGTCGCGAGGCGCTCGCCCGTGGTCTCGAAATCGAAGTGCTGACCGGGTCGGACCTGAAGCCGCGCCATTGGGACGCGTTTTTCGAATTCTATCTCGCGACTTCCGATCGCAAATGGGGGTCGGCCTACCTAAATCGCCGCTTTTTTGCGATGATCGGCGAGCGGATGCCGGAAAATATCGTGCTCTTCATGGCCCGGCGTGGTGCCAACTACGTCGCCGGCGCGTTCAACCTGCTCGGCAAGGATACGATCTACGGCCGCAATTGGGGCAGCTACGGCGATTACAAATTCCTTCATTTCGAGTGCTGCTATTACCAGGCGATCGAGTTCGCGATCACCTGCGGATTGAAGCGCGTCGAGGCCGGTGCGCAGGGCCCGCACAAGATCCAGCGCGGCTATCTGCCGGTGCCCACCTACAGTGCTCACTGGATCCCCGATCCAGCGTTTCGCCGAGCCGTCGCCCAATTCCTGGCGCGCGAGCGCCAGATGATCGAGCACAAGATGGAGGGGCTCGAAGAGTATTCCCCATTTCGCCATGAGGAGACCGCCTGCGATTCCTCCGGAGAGAAATAATACGCGCGGGGGAGCTGATCACCCGACCAGCTCAGGCTCCTTTGGCGTGGGTTCGGCCGGGCGCTCTTCGTATGCGAAGGAGAGCTTGTCCTCGTCGGGTTTGCGCGTCACGCGCACGATCCCGCCCTTCGACAACTGCCCAAACAGGAGCTCCTCGGCGAGCGGCTTCTTGATGTGCTCCTGGATCACTCGGGCGAGAGGCCTCGCGCCGAAGAGGCGGTCGTAACCTTTGTCGGCCAGCCACGCCCGTGCGGCATCATCGAGCTCGATTATGACATTCCGGTCGGCGAGCTGCTCTTCGAGCTGCAGCACGAATTTGTCGACGACCAGTCCAATCGTATCGGCGGATAGCGGGGCGAAGGAAATTACCGCATCGAGCCGGTTGCGGAACTCCGGCGTGAACATGCGGTTGATCGCCTCCTGATCGTCGCCCTCCCGGACGCCGCTGCCAAAGCCGATCGCCGGCTTGGCGAGATCCCACGCTCCGGCGTTCGTCGTCATGATCAGGATCACGTTGCGGAAATCGACAGTTTTGCCGTTGTGATCGGTCAGCTTTCCGTAGTCCATGACCTGCAGCAGAATATTGAACAGGTCGGGATGGGCCTTCTCGATCTCATCCAGCAACAGCACGCTATGGGGGTGTTGATCGATCGCGTCCGTCAATAACCCGCCTTGGTCGAAGCCGACATAGCCGGGCGGGGCGCCGATCAGCCGCGACACCGTGTGCCGCTCCATATATTCGGACATGTCGAAGCGGGTGATCTCGATCCCGAGGGTACGCGCGAGCTGGCGCGCCACCTCGGTCTTGCCGACCCCGGTGGGACCAGAGAACAGATAGGAGCCAATCGGCTTTTCCGGATCCCGTAGGCCTGCCCGCGCCAGCTTGATGGCCGAGACCAGAGCCCCTATCGCCGGATCTTGGCCAAACACCATCGTCTTCAGGTCGCGTTGAAGGTTCTTCAGCACCTCGCGATCGTCGCGCGAGACGCTTTTCGGCGGGATCCGCGCCATCGTAGCGATGACCGCTTCGACTTCTCGCGCCGTTATTGTTTTGCGACGGCGGTTTTCGGGCACCAGCATCTGGGCTGCGCCACTCTCGTCGATGACGTCGATCGCTTTGTCCGGAAGTTTGCGATCCCCGATATAGCGATGCGATAGCTCGACCGCCGCCCGCAATGCGTCACTCGTGTATCGCACCTTGTGGTGCCGCTCGTAATAGGGCTTCAGCCCGCGCAGGATCTTGACCGAGTCCTCAACCGTGGGCTCGTTGACGTCGATTTTTTGGAAGCGGCGAACAAGCGCGCGATCTTTCTCGAAATAGTTGCGGTATTCCTTATAAGTTGTTGAGCCGATGCAGCGGATGACGCCGCCGGCCAGTGCCGGCTTCAGCAGGTTCGAGGCGTCCATTGCCCCGCCGCTCGTCGCCCCGGCCCCGATTACGGTGTGAATCTCGTCGATGAACAAAATCGCACCGGGCTGCGCCTCGAGCTCGGACAAGACCGCCTTGAGCCGCTCCTCGAAATCGCCGCGATACCGAGTGCCTGCTAGCAATGCCCCCATGTCGAGCGCGTAGATCGTCGCGTTCATCAGAACCTCGGGGACTTCGCGCTGCACGATGCGACGCGCCAAACCCTCGGCAATCGCCGTCTTGCCAACGCCGGGGTCGCCGACATAGAGCGGGTTGTTCTTGGCTCGGCGGCATAAGATCTGGATCGTGCGGTCGACTTCGGCTTCACGGCCGATCAGGGGATCGATCTTGCCGCCCTTGGCCTTTTTGTTGAGGTTGACGCAATAGGCGTCGAGGGCGTCATGGTTGCGCTTCTGCGACTTTTCGCTGCGGTCATCCTCATCGGCGCCCTGAACACGACGGGTCTCCGAGCGGCCGGGCGCCTTGGCAATGCCATGGGAAATATAGTTGACGGCATCGAATTGGGTCATGTCCTGTTCTTGCAGGAAATAAACAGCGTGGCTTTCCCGCTCGGCGAACATCGCGACCAACACGTTTGCGCCGGTCACCTCCTCGCGGCCCGACGACTGGACGTGAATTGCAGCGCGTTGCAGCACGCGCTGGAAGCTCGCCGTCGGCTTCGCGTCGTCGCTATGGGCCGCGACAAGGTTGGCAAGTTCATTATCGACGTAGTTCAGCACCTCGCGGCGCAAACGGTCGAGGTCGACGCTGCACGCGCGCAGAACGGCAACCGCGTCCTGATCCTCGGTGAGTGCGAGCAGCAGATGTTCGAGCGTGGCATATTCGTGCCGGCGCTCATTGGCGTGGGCGAGAGCCCGATGCAGCGACTTTTCAAGATTGCGTGACAGCACGCCCGCCTGTCCTTCCTTGGCCTAGTCCTTTTCCAGCGTGCACTGCAGCGGGTGCTGGTGCTGCCGGGCGAAATCCATAACCTGGGTTACCTTGGTCTCCGCGACCTCGTATGTGTAGACGCCGCAGATGCCGACACCGCGGCGATGCACATGCAACATGATGCGGGTCGCCTCCTGCAGGTTCTTGTTGAAGAACCGCTCGAGAATGTGGACGACGAATTCCATCGGAGTGTAGTCGTCATTTAACATAATAACCTTGTACATCGAGGGCTTCTTCGTCTTCGGCTTTGTCTTGACGACAACACCGGTTCCCGGTCCCTCATCGCCGCGCTTTCCGTTGTCGCTCATTTCAGTCCGAGCCGGTGGAGTTGCTCGCTCCCCAATGATATTGGCTTTCAGCCCGTCCAGAAAAGTGTTTTCCGCCCTCCGACCTGGCCGGCGCCCGAGGGTTTACCGACTTATCCCTGTTCGGCCCGGTAGGGCCGGCGCAGCAGCACATCGATAACGGCGTCTACGGCTTCGCCGCGGTGAAGTAACGCATCAACTCCCGCGGCGATCGGCATCTCTATGCCGAGCCGTTCCGTCACTCGCGCGATTGACGCAGCCGTGGCCACGCCCTCGACGACCGCCCGGCTGCCGCGGAGCGCGGTCTCGAGGGCCCTCCCGCGACCGAGCGCGAGGCCAAGCCCAAAATTGCGCGATTGAGCGGAACTGCAGGTCAGCACGAGATCTCCCAGCCCGGAGAGACCACGGAAAGTTTCGGCTCGACCGCCCTTGGCCACTCCGAGCCGGATCATCTCCGCCAGTCCGCGGGTGATCAGCGAAGCTCGAGCGTTGTCGCCGAGGCCGCGACCGACAACGATGCCGCACGCAATCGCGAGGACATTCTTTACGGCCCCGCCAACCTCTGCGCCGACCGGGTCCTGCGACAGGTAGGGACGGAACCGGCTGCTTCCAAGGGCTTCGATGAAGGCGTGACCGAGCGACGCGTCGCCGCTCGCAATCGTGACCGCTGTCGGCATCTCGCGCGCGACCTCGGCAGCAAATGTCGGCCCCGAGAGCACCGCTGTGGGGGAGGCGGACAGAATTTCCGCGGCAACCTCCGACATCAATTTCAGCGAGCTGGTCTCGATCCCTTTTGCGCAGAGCAGCAAAGGGACCCCGCGGTGAAGGTGAGAGCCGAGCTCCTGGATTACACCGCGCAGGAATTGCGCCGGGACGACAATTAGTGCCGCCTCCACCCCTTCTGTCGCGAACGCCATGTCCGTGGTTGCCGCGATGGCGGGGTCGAGATTCACGCCGGGCAGGAAGAGCGGGTTCTGATGTTGCCGATTTATCTGCGCAACTACGTCGGGATCCCGAGCCCACAGCACCGGGAGTGAGCCCGCGCGACGAGCGACCATGGCTAGCGCGGTCCCCCAGGCGCCACCGCCGATGATCGCCAAGCGTCTCATCGGATCACATTTGAGGCCAACTGCTCACCCCTTCACACCTGCTCCGGGACGGGGTGGCGCGTCAGTGTCGAGCGGCCATCGCGGCTTGAGCGGTGCATCGAGGCCATCGACGAGGCCGAGTCGAAGCCGCTCGATGCCAGCCCAGGCGATTATTGCTCCATTATCGGTGCACAATCCTGGCGGCGGCGCGACAAAGCGCAGCCCGATATCATCGGCGAGGCCCATAAGACGGCTTCGCAGCCTTTTGTTAGCGGCGACCCCACCGCTAACCACCAACGAATTCCCCTTCGGGAATTTGCGGCGGAACCACGCGACCGCATTCATGGTCCGATCGGTCACCGCGTCGCAGATCGCGAGCTCAACCGAGGCCGCGAGATCCGCCTGGTCGCGCGGATCAAGGCCGTCGACCGCGGAAGTGATCTGACGCACTGCCGTCTTCAAGCCCGAGAATGAGAAATCGCAACCCGGCCTGCCTTTCATCGGGCGCGGCAGGACGAAACGGGATGGGTCCCCATTGTGCGCGGCCGCCTCAATTGCGGGCCCTCCGGGATAGCCAAGCCCGATCAGCTTTGCCGCCTTGTCGAACGCTTCACCGGCGGCATCGTCGAGCGTTGTCCCGAGACGCGTGTAGCGGCCAACTCCGGAGCAGACGAGGAGCTGACAATGTCCCCCCGAAACGAGCAGCAATAGGTACGGGAAATCCACGCCCTCGGTCAGGCGAACTGCCAGAGCATGGGCCTCCAGATGGTTCACAGAAAGAAACGGCTTATCCGCGGCCCAAGCCAACGCCTTTGCCATTGTTGAGCCGACGATCAGGCCCCCGATCAAGCCCGGGCCCGCCGCAGCAGCTACCCCATCGACCTCGCCTAGGATAACGCCGGCCTCGGCGAGCGCGCGCGATATCAGCGGATCGAGGTGGTCGAGATGGGCGCGCGCGGCGATCTCGGGCACGATACCGCCATAGGGTTCGTGCTCCGCGAGCTGGGATCGGACCAAATTGGAAAGGATCTTCGGTCCCGTCTCAGTCACAGCTACTACAGCGGCAGCGCTCTCGTCGCAGCTGGTTTCGATCCCGAGGACGACCATCGTGCGTGCTATCGCTCGGGAGCCTTGGCTTCGGGCTCCGAACTGGCCTCCCCGGTGGTCAGCTGGGGGGTGCTACCTCATAGGTTTTCAGGGTTTTGTCGGTGGCGGCGTCGATCTCGAGCAGCTTGACCGAATAGCCCCACAACGTTGCCGTATGCCGGATCACGGCCCGGCAGCTCTGTTCTTCGAGCAGCACGCCGTTATGCACATAATGCGCAAGAATGAGGCAGCGATCACCTCTGAGATCGACATCGACCACCTGAATGTCGGGCTCGCGCCGGGACAGATCATATTGCCGGGAGAGAGCGCTGCGAACTTTCCGATAGCCGACATCGTCGTGGATCGCCTCGACGCGCAACGCCGGCTTTGTGCTGTCGTCGGAGACATGGAAAAGCCGAAACCGCCGGATCATCGCCGGGCTGAGATGTTGCAGGACGAAACTTTCGTCGCGGTAGTTCGCCCAGGCGTGACGTAAGACGCCAAAGCCGTCTCCCGAGCCGGCTATGTCGGGAAACCACTCCCGGTCCTCCCCGGTCGGCTCTTCGCAGATGCGCCGGATATCGCTCATCATCGCGAACCCCAGCGCATAGGGGTTGAGGCCGCTGAACCGCGGGTCATCGAAGTCCGGCTGAAATACGACGCTCGAATGCGAGTGCAGAAACTCGAGCATCGATCCTTCGGTAATCAGCCCCTTGTCGTGAAGCCGCCGCATAATCTCGTAATGCACGAAGGTCGCGCACCCCTCGTTCATCATCTGCGTCTGCTTCTGCGGATAGAAATACTGAGAGACCAAGCGGACGATGCGCACGAGCTCGCGTTGCCAATCTTCGAGCCGCGGGGCTCGTTTTTCAATCAGATACAGCAGGTTCTCTTCAGGAAGCCCGAGCTCGCGCTTGATTTCCTGGAGCCGCGCCTCCTCGTCGCCGCCGTCCTCCTTGTCTTTTCCGGCACCAGGCACGGTGCGCCATAGATCGTTGTATGTCGCCTCGAAATGCGCACGCCACTCCTCAGCTCGGCGCCGCTCCTCGGCGAGATTCGGCTTGGTGCGGTGGGCGTAACGGTTCACACCGTGATCCTTAAGCGCATGCGCGGCGTCCAGCACGCGCTCCACCGCCTCCGCCCCGTGCCGCTCTTCGCATTTCTGCACGTAGTCGCGGGCGAAGCTCAGATAATCGAGAATGCCATTGGCGTCGGTCCACTGCCGAAACAGGTAATTGTTCTTAAAGAAGTGATTATGGCCGAACGCGGCGTGAGCAATGACTAATGTCTGCATGGTCATGGAATTTTCTTCCATGATGTAGCAGATACACGGGTTGGAGTTGATGACGATTTCGTAGGCGAGGCCTTGCAATCCCTTTCGGTAGAGGGTCTCGTGGTACGCGAAACGTTTGCCGAAGCTCCAATGGCGATACATCAGCGGCAAGCCGACCGAGGCGTAAGCGTCGAGCATCTGCTCGGAGGTGATCACCTCGATCTGGACGGGATAGACGTCGAGCCCGAGCTCGTCGAGCGCAATCCGCTCGACTGCGTCATAGACCCGGCGCAACCCCGTATAATCCCAATTTGGGCCAGTGAAGATCGGGGCGGCGGTTTCGAGCCGCAGCGCGACGGAGTCAGGCACGGATACCCCCCTTTGCGAATAATTCGTGGAACACCGAGAAGATCTGCGACGGGTCGCTGACCCGGCGCATCACGAAATGAGGATGGACCGGCGCTACCTCGTTGTAGGCTCTCCACAGGTCGCTGTCTCGCGACAATCCGGTCAGGCTTCCTCCCATGCCGTCACCGACTTCGACGTAGGCGAAATATTGACAGAGCGGAAGAACCTCGCCACCCAACAAGGATACGCAACGTCCACTGTCCGCGCCGTAATTGTCGCCGTCGGACGCCTGAGCCGCGTAAATGTTCCACCGGTCGGTGGGATATCGCGCCCGCGCAATCTCCAGCATTTTTTCGAGGGCGGTCGAGACTACGGTACCGCCGGTCTCCCGGCTGTAGAAGAAGGTCTCTTCGTCGACCTCTTCGGCGGTGCTTGTGTGGCGAATGAAGACGATATCGACCTGCCGATAGCGCCGGATCAGGAAAACATGCAGGAGCATGAAGAACCTCTTCGCTAGGTCCTTCATCGCCTCGGTCATCGATCCCGACACGTCCATCAGGCAGAACATCACCGCTTCGGTATTCGGGCGGGGAACCCGCTCAAAGCGGTTATAACGAACGTCGATTGGGTCGATGTAAGGAATGATCTTACTGCGGTGCTCAAGGCGGTCGAGTTCGCGCAGAAGCCTCTCGGCCTCTTCGTCAGCACCGCGAGAGCGCGCATTATCGATCGCCTCGCGCAACGCCTCCAGATCCGATTGTTTCGGCCGTTTCAGCGATATCCGGCGCGCCATGCTGTTCCGCATCGTCCGGCGGATGCTGAGGTTGGCGGGACTGCCGCTAACTGTGTACCCGGCACGCTGCAGATCGACTGCAAACGTCTCCTTAAGGCTCTTTTTGACGAGATCGGGGAGTTCGAGGTCCTCGAAAAACATGTCGAGGAACTCTTCCTTCGAAAGCGTGAATTCAAACGCGTCCTCGCCCGACCCGTCGGGGCTCCCCTGCGAGCCCCCACGCCCTTCCCCGCCGGTCGGCCGCGGAATTTCGTCGCCTCTGATATACTCCTTGTTGCCGGGGACGACATGTTCGGTTCGCCCGGTGCGGCGGCTGTGATGAAAATTCGGCTCGGCAATCCCACGGGTCGGAATCGCCACCTTTTCGCCGTGGCCGACATCAGCCACCTTGCGTTTGCGCAATGCCTCCTGCACCGCCGATTTCACTTCCGCCCGGGCGCGCGCCAGAAAACGCTGTCGATTGCTGAGGCTCTTGCCCTTCGGGTTGGGACGGCGGTCGACGATATTCATCTGTGTATCTCCAGGGCAAAGCCCCACCCGATTAATCCGGCGAGGCTCAGCCCAGAACTCACTTAGCTATCTAAGGAGCCAACCGCATCAATACACTGGTGCGTCGGCGACGGGTCATTGCCTGGACTAGGTCCAGGACCGGGCGAGCCTATGAACATGGAAATGCTGATCATGCCATGAGGCTCCCGCGCTGATCGATCCATCTCCTCCGATTCGGTTTTGTGCCACGGCTCTTGCCCTTGGGGCTGGGACGGCGGTTGACGTCGCTCATACTAGTCTTCCCTTCCAGAAAACTGCGATCGCTTACCCTGCCTTGTTCACCCGCATATACCACTCGACTAGCCGTCGGACCTGCCGCTCAGTGTAACCCCGGGAGACCATGCGTTCGAGGAAATCGGCGTGCTTCTTCTCCGTGTCGGTATCCTTCTTGGTCCCAAAGCTGATTACCGGCAACAGATCCTCGACTTGTGAGAACATGCGCCGCTCGATGACCTCGCGCAGTTTCTCGTACGAGGTCCATGACGGGTTGCGCCCGGCATTATTGGCCCGCGCGCGCAACGCGAATTTGACGACCTCGTTACGGAAATCCTTGGGGTTTGCGATCCCGGCCGGCTTTTCAATCTTTGACAGCTCTTGGTTCAACAGCTCGCGATTCATCAGCTGACCGGTGTCGGGATCCTTGTAGTCGGAATCCTCGATCCAAGCATCGGCGTAGGCGACATACCGGTCGAACAGGTTCTGACCGTAGTCGGAGTAGGATTCCAGATAAGCCTTCTGGATCTCATGGCCGATGAACTCGGCATAGCGCGGCGCCAGCTCGGCCTTGATGAAGTTAAGGTATTTCTTTTCGGCGTCGTCAGGGAATTGCTCACGCCAGATCGCCTGCTCCAGCACGTACATCAGATGGACGGGATCGGCGGCCACCTCCTGCGTGTCGAAGTTAAAGGTGCTGGACAACACCTTGAAGGCGAAACGGGTGGAAATGCCGTCCATTCCCTCGTCAACCCCGGCCGCATCGCGATATTCCTGGACAGACTTGGCGCGCGGATCAGTGTCCTTCAAGCTCTCGCCGTCATAGACCCGCATTTTCGAATAGAGGTTCGAATTCTCGTGCGATTTCAGCCGCGACAGCACGCTGAAGCGTGCGAGTATATCCAAGGTCGACGGCGCACATGGCGAACTGGAGAGCTCACTGTTCTGCAATAATTTTTCGTAGATCTTGCGTTCCTCGGTGGCGCGCAAGCAGTACGGGACCTTGATCACCGAGATGCGGTCGATGAACGCCTCATTGTTCTTGTTGTTTTTGAAGCTCTGCCATTCGGCTTCGTTCGAGTGCGCCAATACGATCCCCTGATAGGGGATCCCGCCGATATTTTCGGAACCGACGTAATTGCCTTCCTGCGTCGAGGTCAATAGCGGATGCAGCATCTTGATCGGCGCCTTGAACATCTCGACAAATTCGAGAAGCCCTTGGGTCGTCCGGTTAAGACCGCCAGAATAGGAATAGGCGTCCGGGTCGTTCTGGCTGAAGAATTCGAGCTTGCGAATGTCGACCTTGCCGACAAGGCTCGACACGTCCTGGTTGTTCTCATCGCCGGGCTCGGTCTTGGAGATGCAGATTTGCTTCAGCCGCGAAGGCTGCATGCGAACCACCGTGAATTTGGTGATGTCGCCGCCGAATTCTTCGAGCCGCTTGACCGCCCACGGCGAAATGGTGCCGGTCAGCCGCCGCCGCGGGACGTTGTAACGCTTTTCAAGTTCCTCGCCGAGGGTCACCGGATCGAACAAACCGAGCGGGCTCTCAAAAACCGGACTGACTTCCTTGCCGGCCTTCAAGACATAGACCGGCTCTTTCTCCATCAGCTGCTTCAGGCGTTCGGCCAGCGAGGATTTGCCGCCGCCGACCGGGCCTAGCAGATAGAGAATTTGCTTACGTTCCTCCAGGCCCTGCGCGGCATGACGGAAGAAGCCGACGATGCGCTCGATCGTCTCCTCCATCCCGAAGAAATCCGCGAATTCCGGGTAGACCTTGATCGTGCGGTTCATGAAAATCCGGCCGAGACGCGAATCTTGGCTCGTGTCGACCATCACCGGCTCGCCGATAGCGCTCAGCATGCGCTCGGCGGCGCCCGCATAATATGACGAATTATCGGAGCACTTGCCGAGATACTCCTCGAGGGAGAGCTCGACATCTCTCCGGTTTTCGTACAACCGTGAATAGAGTCCAAAAATCCCGTCATCGAATTTCATTGTCTCACCTCAACCGATGCCCCGCTCAACCCGAAGCTTCCCGTGACAATTCCAGAGAACGACAAAACCGAACGAACGTCCGCTGGAAAGTGTAATTCGTTGTAAATTCTCGTAATATCCTTGTTACGTCGAGTTCTCCCAGCGTAAGTCTCTCGGTTTCCAACCAGTTGCAATCCTCCGGCTCTGCCCTCGGGGCTCCATCGCGCGCTGTCCACTCAGGCTGCGGCCATTATGCCAACACTTTGTGGCGAGAGTACGAATGGTACGATCCTCGGAGGCACCCCATCGCCCAGTTGGCGGCTGCAGTCGCCTATGTGCCCAAGCTCCACGAACTGACAATATATTGTGGTCAACTCCGACGCTGCCCGCAGCATATATTAGATTGCGCCAAAACCCAATAGAAATGTAGGTTAATCCCCGGAATGCCAACGCCGATTGGAGTCGAGCCGCCGCAGCTATTGGAACGGGCTGCGCCGACCGCGGCGTTCTGTCGCAGCACGGTAGATTTTAGGCGAACTCAGCAACCGCCGCGTTCGCTGCCTATAAAGCTATCGGTGTAACTTACGGTTAGCGCGGCGGCGAGGACACGGCGGGCGGCACGCCCGTCGGGCGCCCGACGCCGGCGATCGTGTCAGGACTGCGTTGAGGCGATTTCGCCAGCTTGTCGCGCGATCGCCAATTCGACGCCAAAGCATCGGCGAGCTGGTTCGCCAAGCAGGCATAGCCCGCGTCGGTCATGTGCAGCCCGTCGGGACCGACGCTGGAGGCCGGCGCGAGCTGCTGCGTACGATCCCATTCCTTCATGATCTCAAATCGGTGGAACAAGCCAACCTGAGTGCGTCTCGCAAGGTCAGCGATCAGCCGCTCCATTTCGCTGAAGGCCGGGCGCGCGAGAACCCGCGGAGCGTATTGAAGGTCCATCAGGACTATATCGATGCCGCTCTCTTTCATTAAGGCTACGCCGCGGCTGATGAGCTGTTCATCCGCCGAAAGATCGTCGCGCCGAAGCACCGCATTGGTGCCGACTTGCCAGATGACCAGATCCGGGTGCTCGGCAAGGACGTCCCGGCCGAGACGGGTCAATTCTTCCGGAACATCCTGACCGCCTACGCCGTGATTGACGACCCGGATGTCGACATCAGGAAACCGCTGCCTCAATTCCTGCTCGAGGCGGCTCGGATAGCTCAAAGCCGGGGTGCTCGCCCCAATTCCGAGGGTCGACGAGGACCCCATAGCAACGATCGTGAGCGGCTTCCCGGACAGGATTCGGGATGAGGTGCGGTCTAGCGCGGCTTCGATTGCCGAAAGCGCCGGCGGGGCGGCGCAATTTGGCGCGACCAGTGTCGCCGTGTCATCGGCGAACGCGGGGCACCCGGCGGCCAAGGCGATGGCGAGCGCCGCAGCAAGGCACCCAATGGTGGGAGCCGCGGTCATCGGAGCGCGACTCGAATAGCTTCCGCGAGCTTGCCGGCGATGCATTCGTAAACTCTAGCGGCAAGGCTGGCCCGTTCGTCTTTGGCGACCCCGTCGAAGTTGAACACGTTCTGCTCGCTCCAATAGCGCATCATCTCGAAGCGCGGAAAGACATTCACGTCATTGACGTCACCAACCCGATGTAGCGCGTTCAAGTATCGCTCGAAATCAATGACGGTCGCGCTACTGTGAGAAAATTGCATGTCGACGAGCATGATGTCGATCCCGTGCGCCTTGAGCCCGTCTATGCCGGTTTGCAGTGACGCCGCAAAATCGTCGACCCCAACCCCCCGCACGGCATCGGTGGTGCCGGTTTCCCAGAGCACCAGAACCGGATCTTCGGGTATGACATCGGTGGGGAACCGTTCCAGCATCTGTTGGGCGGTCTGGCGCGGGACCCCCCGATTGACGACCGTGATCGGAGAGGAAGGATACCAGCGGGCCAGGATCTCCTGCAGACGATGGGGGTAGGCGAGATCCGACGAGCCCGCCGCCAATCCGGTCGTCGACGCTCCGCCGATCGCGACGATCCTGACGGGCTGGTCCGCGCGCAACCGCTCGGTCAAATGCGGCAGCTTGTCGTCGACTTGCATAAGCTCGTCCGGCACATCGCAGGGAAACTCTCCGCCAAAGGCCCGTGAGAGGGATGGGAGTGCGGTCAGGGCAAGGCCCGCCGCGAATAGAGCCGGCTGCGCCAACCTGCCGGTCGAGACGCGCCACCTCATTTGCCGAGACGACTGCCGCCAGCGGATTGGGCGGCCGCGGACCGCGGCAGCTGCGTTCGACCCATGGTTTTATACCAATTCAACATTATCGCAGTTAGGCACATCACGAAAATGCCTGCAAGATTAACGAGGATCTGGATGCTGATCGCCGAATCGTATTCCGAAAGAACAAAATGCCCAAGTGCCGACAGCAGGATTCCAAGGCAGAAGATCTCCAGCGATTGTTGACCGCACAGGACCAAAGGTTTCGCTGCTAGGGAACGCAAAATGGCCGCATTAGCGGGTACGACGATCGCAACGACCGCGACTGCTGCGAAGAAGGGGATCACCCGGATCGGGGACAAGTTGTTTTTGTTCACCGGCCACAACTCCTTGAGAAGGAGTCCGGGGAACGGGTCCCAAATACCGTGGATCGTCCAGCTGAGCTTGACAACAAACCCCGCCGCAACAACGACCGCCGCTATCGGCAATGCCGGCCGAGCCCAACTCGACCACCATCGATCTTGCCGCCCAGGAAAACCGAGCGCGGCTCCGGTGATGAACACAAACTGCCAGGCGAGAGGGTTGAAATACCAGACGTGACCCTCCGGATAAGCCGGAACAGATAGGTTGGTGGCCTGGACGATGAGATAAAGTAGGAAGGACGGCAATAAGACGATCAGCGGCCATAAGCGCAAGCCAAGCAAGACGACCGGGAAGATCACCAGAAGCAAGATGTAGAGCGGGAGGATATCGAGAAAGGTCGGCTGAAACTCGAGAAGGAGTGCCTTGACGATCGCGATGTGCGGCTCGTTGAGAAAATCACCGACCCGCATTTCATCGTTGTACATTGGATTATTGAAGGTCGTCACGGTATAAGACACTTCGGCGATGAACATGACGAACAAGAAAATATGAGCGACGTAAAGCTGCCAGGCACGGCCGAGTATCCGGGCAGTCGCATATAACGTTCCTTGTGAGACGAGCGTCTGCCCATACACGAGAGCAGCGGTGTAACCCGAGATAAAGATGAAGACCTCGGCTGCATCAAAGAATTCGACTGCCTGGATGGTAAAATAGCTGAGGATATTCTCCGGGATATGATCCACGAATATAAATATCAGAGCAAGACCACGGAAAAAATCTAGGCGGAGGTCGCGCGACGAAGCAGGCACGGGCGGGCTCGAAAACTGCGCGTTAGTTGCAGCGCGCTGCGCGATGTTAGTCTAGCAAAAACTACCACCGTGGTCGATACGAGCGGCACCGCCGGTGGCAACATTAGGAGGCAACGGTGTGACGAGCATAGAAGTCGGCCGGGTGGCGGAGATCGGAAAAGCGGGCGCCAGAGCAGCCTGATCCCTGTGGGTGATCAGCCGGGCCGATCAGCGGAGGCTGGAGGTCACCGTGAAGGATGCCTCGGTCTTTTGCCGGATTTCGTCGAGCGACACGCCGGGCGCCAGTTCCGTCAGCAGCATCCCGGTGCCATCGATCGTGAAGACGCCGAGGTCGGTGATCACGATGTCCACCACCCCTTTGCCGGTCAGCGGGAGTGCGCATCGATGCAGCAATTTCGGCTCACCGCGCGCTGTATGCTCCATCAGCACGATGACCCGCTTCACCCCGGCGACGAGGTCCATCGCGCCGCCCATCCCTTTGACCATGCGGCCGGGGATCATCCAGTTGGCGAGATCGCCGTTCTCCGCCACCTGCATAGCCCCGAGGATCGACAGGTCGACATGACCGCCCCGGATCATGCCGAAAGATTGCGCGCTATCGAAATAGCTCGTCGACGGCAACTCCGTGATTGTCTGCTTGCCGGCATTGATCAGGTCGGGGTCCTCTTCCCCCTCGAACGGAAACGGGCCCATGCCGAGCATTCCGTTCTCGCTTTGCAGCTGAACCGTGATCCCCGGCGGAATGAAATTCGATACCAGGGTCGGGATACCGATGCCGAGATTGACGTAAAAGCCGTCCTCGAGCTCCGCCGCGGCGCGGCGCGCCATTTCGTCGCGTGACCAAGCCATTCTTCTTTCTCCTGTGCCTCAATTGCCCCGCTTGCGGACAGTGCGCTGCTCGATGCGCTTTTCGTAAGGCGGGCAGCGCACGATGCGTTTGACAAAAATGCCGGGCGTGTGGATGTGGTCGGGGTCGATGACACCGGGCTCGACCAGATGCTCGATCTCTGCAACGGTGACCTTCGCGGCCGTGGCCATCACCGGGTTGAAGTTGCGCGCGGTCTTCCGGTAAACGAGGTTGCCTTCGCGATCGGCTTTCCAGGCATGTATGATTGCGAGATCGGCGACGAGGCCCCGCTCCATAACGTAGCTTTCCCCATCGAAGTCGCGAATTTCCTTGCCCTCCGCCACCAGAGTGCCGACGCCCGTCTTGGTGAAAAATGCCGGAATGCCGGCGCCCCCGGCCCGTATCCGCTCGGCGAGAGTACCTTGGGGATTGAATTCGAGTTCGAGCTCGCCGCTGAGATAAAGATCGGCAAAGAGCTTGTTTTCGCCGACATAAGAGGAGACCATCTTGCGGATTTGGCGGGTCTCGAGAAGTAGACCGAGCCCGGCTCCGTCAATGCCGGCGTTGTTAGAGATGACGGTTAGGCCCGTCACCCCGGAGCTTCGGATCGCGGCGATGAGCGCCTCCGGAATCCCGCAAAGACCGAACCCGCCCGACATCACCGTCATGCCATCTTGCAGCAGGCCGGCAAGCGCGGCATGGGAGTCGTGGTAAACCTTATCCATGGGTGTGCTCCTGCGCTAAGCGGACGGCCGACCATACGGCTGCCGTCAATTTCGGCCACCTTGCCGCGGCGGGTCTCCCAACTCCGCGAGCCGCCGTCGAGTCGCAGCATCGACGCAGCCGCTCACGTTCAGGCCGTTCTGCTTTTGAAAACGAGCAACCGCGCCGGCTGTGGCCGAATTGTACTCACCGTCCTGCTCGATCGAAATCTTTGCGGCCGCGAGGGCGCGTTGCACGTTCTTGACATCGGTCCCCCGCATAGGCGGATCGGACGGCCTTAAGAGCCGCGGCTGACCTGCCGCCGTCTCGGTCGCGTCGAACCAGGCGCTCACGTCGTTACCGTTAATCGCGATCCAGTCCGTCGGCGCGGAGGTGAGATGGAATTGCAGCCGCGGCGTCCCGTCCGGCGCCGTCCCCTCGACCCCAATTTCTCGGAGCACCGGGAGGTATTGGGCGAACGGTATCGCCCCGCTCAGCTGCGGGATCGCGTCAAACCCCCGGACCCCCACATCTCCCGAGGCTGTGTAGGCTTTTGGCGCGAGGGGCGAACCTTTGGCTTGAGCCGTCAGATCCACCCCGACCTCCTTGGTATCGATCGCGAAGTCATAGACATGGAAGGTTGGGTTGAGCATAGCCGCGGCTCCGAGCGCCTGCTGAAGAGCCTGCTGTTTGTTTGCTTCACTCTCGTTCTCCCCCGATACCCGCTGGTCAGTCGCGGTGATGAGGGCGTGGAGCAGGTTCGTCAGCGCCTGCGTATTGAGGTCAGCCACCCCGAAATCGAGCACCATGCGGCGGGGCACCTTCCCGTTCTCGATGAGCGATGGCGCGAGGTCGAGGCCCTCGTGACTGATGCTGAACCGCAGCGCCGCCTGTTCCGTGTCGAGTCCGCTGACCTCCATGGTGCTACCCGCCTTCGCCACAGCTACCAGCGTCTCACCGGTCACGCTCCTGACCGTCAGAGCTTTCAACGCGAGTTCACCCCGTATGGTGCTGAAAGGTTCCGAAATTGTCGACAGGGCCGCTAGGAACGCGGCGCCGCGGGCCTGCGGTGATTTGCTGTCGTCAGCTTGCATTTGGTCGATCGCGTGGCGCAGCTTGTCGAGTTCGTTCAGCCTTGGACCGGCGCTTCTACCAGTGAATGCGATCCGATCGACCGCGCCGCTGAAAGGACCCTGTGGCAGAAAGTATTCTATCCCTTCGACGTCCAATTGAACCGGCCCGCTCCAGCCGCCATTCGCCTCGGCGGCGAGCTTCGAGGACATCGAAAGCGGTCCGAGAGTGACCCATGTGCCGGTTTTAGGCTGATCGAGGCGCGCACTCGCAATCTCGATAAGAGTTTCCCGGCCGCGCCCCAACTCGGCCTCTACGACCGTATTTGCTCTTGCACCCGTCAGGGTGATCTTGGTTTCGGTGCCGTCGGCCTCCCTGAGTATCATGTTTTTTGGCAATGTGAGGGCGAGCTCGACCAGCTTGCCCTCGTCTTTTCGGGCGGTCTCCCTGATCTCGATACTGTCAAGGGTGAGCTGGCCTGGTTGTGGCGTGTTTAGCGACAGCCGAGCATTCTCGATGGTCGCCAGCAACGCTTCGCCGTCGTGCCGGATCTCGTAAGGATCCGAACTGACCCATTTGACCGCGCCGTTCGAACTCGGTCCGAGCCGTCCGATAAACGCGTCGATCTCAGCCTTGAAACGATCGACATCCGGCTCCGCTCGCGCGGACGCCGAGAGGAAGAAAGCCACCATTGTCGCGGCTAGCGTTAGTCTGCGCCGCGAAACTGAACTCATGAGCTGATGTCCCATACGCCTCCGACCCGCCTTAGATATAATATCGTCTTGCCGTCGCCGACCCATACGCCGCTCGGGACCCGCGTGCCGGCTCAGGATATCGACGGTGGCGTTAATAGAATGTCTGTGCACCCGGGGGAATTCAGCGACGTAATCCGCAGTATCCCTCAGGATTGGGCTTCTCTGGCGCACTATCTCGCACATCGCGGCATCATGTTCGGACCAAGCCCGCCGCGGCAGTTCGCCGGCGGCTATGGGAATCTTAACTATTTGATCGAGATAGACGGCACGCCGGCGGTCTTGCGCCGGCCGCCGGCCGGGCCCTTGCCGTATGGCGCCAACGATATGGCGCGCGAGTACCGCATCCTCTCGTCGCTGTGGCGGGAGTATCCGCTAGCCCCGCGGGCTATGCTCTTCGGCGACGACGCGAGCGTGCTCGGCGCGCCGTTCCAGATCATCGAGTACCGCCCTGGGATGGTCATCCGCGACACTCTGCCGCCGGGCTTGGCCGGCCGGCCCGAGGTCGGCATGTTGCTGAGCCGTCAATTGGTCGAGAAGTCTTGCTGCTTTACATGCCGTAGACCCGGCGCAAGTTGGGTTGGAGACTCTTGGACGTCCAGCGGGGTTCCTCGCCCGGACCGTCGACGGTTGGGCAGCTCGCAGCGCTGCCGTCGCAGATCCGATCAATCCTCTCGCCTTGTCCGAGGTGGTTGACTGGCTGCGCCGCCGGGTGCCGGCCGACGCGCCGCCGAGCCTTATTCATTCCGACTTCAAGCTCGACAACATGATCCTCGCTCCGCGGACGCTCGCTCCAGCCGCCGTGATCGACTGGGATATGGGGACACGCGGTGATCCGCTGTGGGACCTGGCGGTAATGTTGAGCTACTGGGTCGAACCCGAGGATCCCGCGTGCCTCCACCGGGTGCGGCAAATGCCGACCGCGCAGCCCGGGTTCTGGCGGCGCCACGAAGTTCTCGCAGCTTATCTGCGTCTCAGCTGCCGCACAGTCGGTGACTTCAGCTTCCATCGCGTCTTATCAATATTTCGCTCGGCTGTCGTTTTTCTTCAACTTTACGACCGCTTTCGCCGGTCCCCCGGGCACAACACGAGATGCGCCGAGTTCGATACACTTGCGCGCGAGCTAATCGAACACGCCTTCCAAATCATCCGCGGGCGCGCCGAGTAACCGACGCCGAATCCAGAGCCTGCAACTTTTTCCTCGCTCTACCCCGAACGCGCGGCGCTAGGTTAGAATGTAAACAGCGCCGCCGCAGATCTCAGAACATGTGATGCTGCCTCACATGATTTGATCGCACAATATTGGCCTTCCTGAGCTATCCGGTTACGTTGCCAATCTGCTTGATTTTCCTGCGGAATTTAGCTGCTTCTCGTTCAGTTAATAATATATGAACGCTGCCGGTTTGGGAGGATAGGCCGCGCTGATGTTCGTGCCTTGCGAGCAATGTCCGCTGCGACGAAGGACTCTCTTTAGACCCTTCTCGGAGCACGAGCTCGGCTTTATCACAGAGATGAAGACAGACCACATTGTAGTCGCGCCCCGCGCCGACATCATCCGAGCGGATGAGGTGGGGGGGCCGGTCTACACGCTGTTCGAAGGATGGGCGATCCGCTACCACCGCCTCCCGAACGGTGCCCGTCAAATCCTCGATATTGTACTCCCGGGCGACACGGTCGGGATGGCCTCGGTGGTTCTGGGCAGGGTGAAGCACTCCGTTCAAGCGGTCACCACGGCCACCCTCTGCGTTCTGCAGGGCCGAGGTTTTTCCGATCTGTTCACCGGTCACCCCGCGATGGCGCTAAATATCCTGCAGACGCGAGTCGAGGAGGAGCAGCGCATGGACGTTCGGCTTTCGCTGCTCGGGCGAAGCACGGCGGAACAGCGGATCGCCTACTTGATGCTTGAGACCTTCGACCGGCTGCGGCAACGCGCGATGGTAAACGGTGGCTCGACCTGCCCCTTTCCATTGCAGCGGCGCGATCTCGCCGACGCTGCGGGTTTGTCGCGTGTGCATGTCGCTCGAACGCTCGACTCCCTTCGCGAGCGAAGGCTAGCCGAAATCCAAAACGGCACGCTCGTCATTTTCGACCGGCCGAAGCTGACGGACCTCGCTGGGTACATCCCCCAGAGCGCTGCCCCGGGCAGAAGAGCGCTTCTGTAACAGCTCCGGATGTCCCCGTGGGGCGACTATCGCGATCGAGCACTTCCCGACCCGCATAAAGTGCGCTCGATCAGCTCGTCGAGACTGGTCAAGCGAAACGGTTTAGGTAAAAAGGGAAAGGAATGCCCCGAACCCGTCTCGATGACCGAGCGCCGCCGGCTAATTGAAGCGGGCGGGCGGCGATTTTCGCACCGCCTACCCCTCCTGTTAGGACCGCCTTAAGCCGTTCATCGAGCGCAACCAGCGCCAAGCCCTCAGGTTCGCCCGTCAGTTCGCTCCAAAGACGAGTGCTGGACTTCTGGTCCGCAACGCAACCAGCGCACCCGCGGGCCCACCAGGCAGGGAGAAAATTTGGCCCGTGCAAGACCCTCACCCGCCTCGCTTTCCAGAGGTGGAAACTGGGATGCGACAGGTTGGCGGGTTAATTCGGCGTCCAGGCCAGAGCGCGGATCTCACTGAACTCGCGGCGCAGTTTGACCCAGGAATCGCCGGCGTCCTCGCTCGCGAATATTTCGCCATAGTGACTGCAGGCGAGGATCCGGTTGGGGTTCGCCGGGTGGGTCGCAAACGACCATATCGGCGAGTTGGGTTCGACAGGCAGCGGCAACGCCTGCCAGCTTTGTCCGCCATCCTTGGAGCGCTGGATCGCGCCGGTGCTGCCGAGCGCGCCGTCGCCCGTGGCGACAAACAGCACCCGGGGTTCGTCGAGTTTGAGCGCCAGGCTGCGGCAATAGGGCAGGCGAAAATGCTTGCCGACCCCCAAACCTCGCCAGCTCTCGCCGCCATCCGTGCTGGCAAAGATCTCGCGCGGGGTACTGGTCAGCACTGTCTTGGCGCCATTGATGCTGATCGCCGTGTCGTGGATGTCGGGGTCGTTGACCCCGGCGACCCGCGTCCAGCTTTCTCCGCCGTCACGGCTGCGACGAACGCCGTCGACCTCGACACCGGCCCATACCATCCGATGGTCCGAAGGATCGACCGTCAGCGCCGTCACTCGCGGAATGCGGACATTCGGGCACTCCTCCGCCATATCGGCCGGCAGCTTGTCCCAACGGCCTCCGCCATCGGTCGACCGAAAGAGCGCCGCCGGCCGGGTCCCCGCGAAGATGGTCTGGGGGTCCGCCGGATCGAACGCGACCTTCCACACGTGCACTGCATTCATCGGCGAGTCGAGCCGCTCGAAGTGCTCCCCGCCGTCCTCGGTACGGTAGATCCCGTCATCTGCTCCGGCCAGAATGGTCCGGGGCTGTTTCGGGTGGATCGCGAAGCCGAACACGCGGCTCTCAGACCATAATCCGGTTCGTACTTGCCGCCAGCTCTCACCGCCGTCGGAGCTGACCCAGGCGCCGGTTCCTATGGTGCCGGCACAGATCGTGAAATTATCGGCCATCGCTGCTTCCTCCCGGAAGTTCGCTTATCTGGTTTTCGTTTCCCAGCCGGTGTGAGAGATGTCGATTACCACACCGTCGGGGCCGGCCCATTTCATCTCGAAATTGCGGTGGCCTCCGGCAGCCATTTCCATATCGAGGCCCGCTTTCTCCTCGAGGCGCTGACCCTCGGCGCGTTCCAGCTTCGCCGCGGCCTCGTCGAGGTCCTCGACCTCAAAGCCAAAATGATGAATACCGCTGTAGTTCGGCCCGTTGGCGCCGACATCGGCGGATTTCTCCGTCTTCCAATTCAGGATCGCCAGGTTGATGTAGCCGTCGGTCAGAAACACCGCGCCATTCGGGGCACGCCGGATCTCCTGCATTCCGAAAGCGTCCTGGTAAAAGGCGGCGACCTTTGCGGGCTCCTTTGTGGTCAACGCGATATGCTTGATCCGCGGCATCGGTTTCCTCCTTACTTGCTCGATCCAGAATGCGCCTGTTCCGCGTTTCGAGCAAGGCCGAGGCTGGGCGCCGCCGACGTCGAACAGCGCCAGGCCCTGCCAACGTGGTCTGGCCGGCGGCGGGTGAAACGCCTCAGAACTGGAAGTAGATGAACGGCTTCTGCACGACCGGCATCGCCGCGAGTCCGAGGGCAAACAACGCTCCGACCCCGCTCCATGCAAGCGTCCGGGCCCATCGGGGCGATAGCGACAGCCTGAGGCGAGCGCTCCCAAGCGTGTGATCGATCCCGATGATCGCGAGGATGCAGCCCTCGACCGGGAGCACCCCCGCGCCCGGGTGAGGCCGCAGGCCGAGAATCGCCGCAAGAACCTCGGTGGCCTGGGCGGCGCTGTCACAGCGGAAGAACACCCAGGCGAGCATGACCCAGAGCTGGGTCAGGACGAGCGCCGCGATATGCCAGCCGCCGCGCACGTCGATCGGCATCGGGAGGCGCTGCCCCGCCTCGCGCCACAGCTTGTTGGCACACAGCCCGATTCCGTGCAGCCCGCCCCAGACCACGTAATTCCAGGCGGCGCCGTGCCATAGTCCTCCTAGTAGCATTGTTATCATCAGATTGCGGCAGACGAACAGCGTGCCGCCCCGATTGCCGCCGAGCGGGATATACAGGTAATCGCGTAGCCAGAATGACAGCGACATGTGCCAGCGCCGCCAGAACTCGGTCACCGACGCGGCGCGGTACGGGTAGTTGAAGTTCGGCGGAAAGCGGTAGCCGAACAGCCGCGCCGTGCCGATCGCCATGCTCGAATAACCGGCGAAGTCGAAATAGATCTGGCCGTAGAAGGCGATCGTCGCGGTCAGCAACGCATGCCCATCGTACTGATCGACATGCGCGAATACCGGGTCCGCGATCTGCGCAAGCGTGTCGGCGATCACCGCCTTGTAGATGAACCCGCGCAGCAACAGACGGACGCCAATCGCCTGCTGCGCCGGCGAAAACGACCGCGGGTGCCGGATTTGCGGCATGATGAAGCTCGCTCGCACAATCGGCCCGGCGATCAGCTGTGGGAAGAAACTGATATACAAGGCGATTTTGAGGAAGGACGGCTCCGGCTCGACCTTGCCGCGGTACACGTCGACGACATAGCTGATCGCGTGAAATGTGTAGAAGCTGATGCCGACCGGAAGAATAATTCGCATCACCGGCAGGCTGGCGGCGACGCCAAGATCGGCGACCGCCGCGGCGACGTTCGACAGGAAGAAATCGTAATATTTGAAGAAGCCTAGTATGGCGAGGTCGAGGCCGATGCTCGCCGCCAGCACGGCCGTTCGCCAGGAGCGCGTGGCGCGCGCGAGCATCTGGCCGGCGGCGAACGCGTTCGCGGTGACGAACACCATCAGAAAGCAGAAGTGCCAGTTCCAGACGGCGTAGAATACGTAGCTCGCGATCGTCAGCAGCACCTTCCGGGTTTCTGCGTAGCGACAGCTCCAGTGCAGCACGTAGACGACGGCGAGAAACACCGCGAACTCGAACGAGACGAAGTTCATGGCCACACGCCCATTTCGACAAGGCGGTCGCCCAGCCACCTCGTGAAGACCTCGCGTGCGGCGCCTTGCAGGTGGTCGAAATCGTACCAGTCGGCGCCGTGCCGCAGGTCGGCAAGAAGATTGGGATCCTCGCCGATGATGCAGGCAAACTTGGTTATCGCGGCGCAGAAGCGGCGGGCATAGGCGACGTTAGCGCCCTGCATACTTGGGACCGAGTAAAAGGCAAACCGTCCGACGCCGTGGCGCTGCAATATCGCGATCTCTTCCGCTAGGAAGGCGCTCGTCCACCGCGTCGGCACGTCCGCCGGCCAGTCTGGTTTCAGATCCCGCGCGGCGGCCGCTTGCTCGAGCAGCTCGGCGGCATCGTCGTCGCTGAACCGCGTCGCCGGCGGCGACCCGCCGCTGTCATAGGGGGTAACGGTCTCGCGGACCGGTGAGCTGTTCCACAAAAACCCGATGTGGCTGACGTGAAGGGCCAACTGGCCGAGGATTTCGCTCCCCAGCGTAAAGCGCTGAAACAGGCTGAGGCCATCGGCGGCCGCCAACCAGCGTAATGCCCACCACGCGCTCGACCCGTCCATCATCGCGACCATGCGATCGCTGAAGCGCATTTGGTGAACCTGGTACAACGGGCCGCTGTCGTAGCCACCGGCGATTTCGAACAGCACGAGTTGTGGCCTTCGCTTGGCGCCGGCCAAGTACTCCTTGAGGTAATGCAGCCGCTCGAGATGCGGCGCGCCGCCGACCGCGAGGCGCTGCACCGCGGCGGCGCGTCCGGAGCTGCCGAGCGCTTCGGCGAGCATGTTCGGGTCGATCCCCGCTTCGCTAAAGCTCGACCCGATGAGAAGAACGACCGGTCGCTCGCCGTCGTAATCGGTCAGTTGCTGCAGCAGGTCGTGGAAAGGGCCCTTAGGGACCAGCCCGAGCCCCGCGATTGCGGCGGACAAGCCGCCCTGGGCCAGGATGAAACCGCCGAGGGCGAGCAGCGGGGCGCGGAACGGGCGACCCGGGGGCGCGCGTGGAAGCAGATGGTAGAGCCCGGCCATCGCGGCGCCGAGCAACAGGCACGCGAGCGTGCTCATTGGCAAGTCGGGCCGGGTACGGCCCGAGCCCCCCTCTGGATGCTCTTTCCCCTGTAACTCGGCATCGTCAGCGTAGCGGAACACTGTCGCGCCTGCTTTGGTTGCGTTCAACCGGTTTTGCGCGATGCGCGAGTGGGCGCGGGTTGCGTGGACAAAAGCGCCGAAATCCGCTACTGGCCGGCACAAACCCCGCTGCCTGGTTCAAGTCTAGCCGCCCGTTTCAGTCCTCTTCGGCAAAACGGGTATGCAGATCGTGGTATTCGCGGACGTTATTCGGACCAAAGCATGAAAGGGGTCGACGTTCCAGGCAGCGGCGAAAACATCCATAACCCTAAAATTGCCATAATGGCATGCTATCGAGCATCAAGAACAACTAAGCGGCTTACTATGCTCGGATGCAGACACGATTCACCCACTCGGTCATGGCCGGACTTGATCCGGCCATCCCACGCCTTCGCCACCTCACTGGATCGGCGTGCCAGCAGGCTCAATCACCGGGTCAAGCCCGGTGATGACGACTTTTGACAGAGACAATCGGCGGTGCCGCAACCCATTACTCTAAACCGGATAGCCGTACTCTAAACCGGATAGCCGTGGCATGAGGCCGCGCATGACCGATGAACAGGACCAAATCATCCGAATAAGTCTGAGCACTAGGTGGAAAAATTTCTTTTCTCGTGTCGGGTAAAAGAGCGACCTTGGGCCGATACCGCAGCGCCCTTTGCTGTTATTTACAGCTGAGAGCAGCCAGAATAAGCGACCGGTTTCGTTGTTTTACCGCCTTTGGCGTAGCCGGAAAGCGAGGATCTCCGCGGTGGTGGCGCGGTCCCCCGGCTGTTATTTTGCTGTATTTAACAGCGATATCAGCGACCGCGGTTCTATGTCTGTACACCAAGGAAAAGGTCGGCCCTCGCGGTTTTGAGGGCGGCCGCCGTCAGGTTTGAGTAGTCGGCCCGTCGGAACTTCGCCAGCGGCTCGATTGCTGGTACGTTAGGAGTTCTGCCCGGAACTCTGTTGGAGAGGGACATGGCAATGAAATCCGGCATCTCATTGATTGCCCTGGCGGCAAGCGCTGCAGCCGTCTTGGCGCTGTCGTCGGCCTCCGCACAGCAACAGTCGCCGGCGCCGGGACAAGGCTCTGTTACGAAGGAAGAGCTGGCGCAGAATTTCCAGGCCGAGCACGAGATCGGACGACGCTTCCACATCGACCCCAATGACTTGCCGGCGCCTAAGACCGGTGCGATCGTCACCAACCGTTCCTTGGTCGTGCCTTATAACGGGCAAGCGCTGGAGGTGCCCCCGGGGTTCGTCGCGACGCCATTCGCGACCGGCCTCGTCAATCCGCGGCGCCTCCTGGTGCTGCCCAATGGCGACGTATTGGTCGCTGAGCAGAGCGCTGGATACCTCACCTTGCTGCGCGACGACGGCGAGGGCCGCGCCAAGTGGATCGACCGGCATGTCGAGGACCTCAACCGGCCCTACGGCCTCGCGCTGCGGGGCGACGAGATCCTCATCGCCGACCAGGACGCCATCTGGCGCGTGCCGCACGTCGTCGGCGCACTGCGCGCGGGCCGCCCAGTGCCGCCGCAGAAGGCTGAGGACGTGCCGCCCGACCAGCGCAAGCCGGTGCCGGGCGCCTATGGCGCGGAGTTGCTGACGAAGAAAGGCGTCTTCGGTATTCCGGTCGGCCACCAGAACCGGCATCTGGCGATCGATCCGAAGACCGGCGGGCTCTATGTCGGTGTCGGATCGTCGGGCAATCTCGGTGTCGAGCCCGAGCCCAAGGCGACGATCCAGCGCTTCGATCCCGACGGCTCCAACCAGACGACCGTTGCCTCGGGCACGCGCAACCCGACAGCGCTTGCCTTTCAACCGCAGACCGGCGAGTTGTGGGCCGTGGTGCAGGAGCGCGACGGGCTCGGCGACAATCTGCCCTCAGATTATCTGATCCGCGTGCAGCAGGGTGGGTTCTACGGCTGGCCTTACGCCTATATCGGCAAGCACCCGCAACCGGGATTTGCGCAACTCGCGCCCGACAAAGTCGAAGCGACGATCACGCCCGATCTCTTATTCCAGGCCCATTCCTCACTGCTCGACCTCGTGTTTTACGAGGCCGATCAGTTTCCGTCAGAATACAAGGGCAGCTTGTTCGTCGCGCTGAAGGGCTCGTGGAACCGCTCGGTGCCGACCGGATACAAGGTCGTCCGGGTGCCGTTCAAGGACGGTCGGCCGGAAGGCTATTACGAGAATTTCGCGACCGGCTTCTGGGCTTCCGGCGAAGAGCGCGCCGAGGTCTGGGGCCGCCCCGCGGCGCTCGCGGTGGCCAAGGACGGCTCCTTGCTCGTCGCCGACGACACCGGCGGCACGATCTGGCGGATCTCCTACAAGGGCCCGCCCGCCGAGCACGCCGGCGGACCTGCCGAGAGCACCGGGTCCGAGGCGAAGAAGCGGTGATCGACCTCGACAGCTTGGAGGCCGCCGCCTCGCTCGTTCATCGGATGGTGCCGCCGACCCCGCAATATTGCTGGCCATTGCTGTCCAGGCGGCTCGGCGCCGAATTATGGGTCAAGCACGAGAACCACACGCCGATCGGCTCCTTCAAGATCCGCGGCGGCCTCGTCTACCTCGACGCGGTCAGGCGGTCGCAGCCGGATATTCGGGGGGTCGTGACCGCGACCACGGGTAATCACGGTCAGAGCATCGCGCTCGCCGCCGCGCGATTGGGACTCGATGCGACGATCGTCGTGCCCCACGGCAACAGCATCGAGAAGAACCGGGCGATGGCAGGCTTCGGTGCGCGGCTCGTCGAGGCCGGGCACGATTTCCAGGCCGCGTTCGAGCACGCGACCGAAATGGCCGAGTGCGAAAACCGGCATTTCGTCCACTCCTATGATCCGCTGCTGGTGCGCGGTGTCGCCAGCTACGCGCTCGAACTGTTCCGCGCGGTTCCCGATCTCGATGTGGTCTATGTCCCCATTGGGCTCGGCAGCGGCATCTCGGGGGTGATCGCGGCGCGTGATGCGCTGGGGCTTCGCACCGAGATCGTCGGGGTCGTCGCCGCCAATGCCCCGACCTACGCGCTGTCCTTCGCCGCTGGTGCACCGGTCAGCACCAACTCAGCCGACACGATGGCCGGCGGGCTCGCCGTGCGGGTGCCGAACCCGGAGGCGCTCGACGTCATCCGCCGCGGCGCTGCGCGGATTGTCGCCGTCTCCGAAGCGGGGATGCGCCGTGCGATGCGCATCCTGTTCAGCGACACGCACAACACCGCCGAGGGCGCCGGCGCCGCGGCCCTCGCCGCGGCATTGCAGGAGCGCGGCCGCCTCGCCGGCAAGCGGGTCGCCGTCATCCAATCCGGCGGCAACATCGACCGCGCCCTATTCGCCGAAGTGCTGGCGGAAGACGAGCCCAGTTGACCGATCGCTGGGCGACGGGGTGCGTCCTTCGAGACGACCGCAGAGCCTGGCCGCGCGAAGCGCGGACCCGTGGGCGGTCTCCTCAGAGCCTGTGAATGTTTCGCGCATTTTTGCAGGATTGAGGGGTTGCAACAAGTTGTGGTGGTGCTATTGCGTGGCGGGGACGACTGGTCTGAGGGGGAGCCGGTCTGTGTCGGGCAATAGCGAACTGTTTGGGGATTTGCCGGAGCAGCTGGTGCCGGAGGTGCCGGGTCGGGGAATGCCGCGGTTGCGGCAGCCGGAACGGCACCAGCTGGGCTGGTATGCCGCGACAATCGACGACTTGGTGGCGCGCGATCACCCGGTGCGGGCGGTGTGGGCGTTTGTCCAGGGGCTCGATTTGCGCGCCTTGCACGATGCGGTGAAGGCGCGCGAGGGGGTGCCGGGGCAGGCGCCGCCGGCGCCCGAGCTGATGATGGCGCTGTGGCTGTGGGCGACGGTGGAGGGGGTCGGCAGCGCGCGGCAGCTGGCGCGGCTGTGCGAGCAGCATCTCGCCTATCGCTGGCTGTGCGGCGGGGTGTCGATGAACTACCACACACTGTCGGATTTTCGCGTGGCGCATGCCGTGGTGCTCGACCGGTTGCTAGCCGGCGGGGTGGCGACGCTGGTGGCGCAAGGTCTTGTGGCGCTCGATGTGCTGGCGCAGGACGGGATCAGGGTACGCGCGGCGGCGGGGGCCGGCTCGTTCCGCCGGCGCGAGCGGTTGGGCAAGCTGGCGGCGGCGGCCGAGGCGCGGGTTGAGCGGTTGCGCGCCGAGCTGGAAGCCGATCCGGCGGCGGGCGATCGGCGCCAGCAGGCGGCGCAACAGCGCGCCGCGCGCGAGCGCGAGGAGCGGGTGCAGGCGGCGCTCGACCGGATGAGCGAGCTCGAGGCCGAGCGCACGCGTCGCGAGAAGACCAACAAGGCCGAGGTCAGCCGGCAGAAGGAGCCGCGCGCCTCGACCACCGATGCCGAGGCCCGGGCGATGAAACTGGCCGATGGCGGGTTTCGGCCGGCCTACAACATGCAGATTGTGTCGGCGCCAAGGGGGTCAGGTCATCGTCGCGGTCGACATCGACACCACCGGCTCGGATCGCGGCTTGGCGCGCCCGGCATTGGAGCAATTGAGCGCGGCGAGGGCGACGCCGTCCGATTACCTGGTCGATGGCGGCTTCGCCAAGAACGACGACATCGAATGGGCGCATGCGAGCGGCATCGCCTTGTGGTGCCCGCCGGTGCACAGCAAGCATGGCAGCGATCCTTACGCGCCGCGGGCCGACGACAAACCGCGGGTGGCGGATTGGCGCCAGCGCATGGCCAGCGAGCCGGGCAAGGCGCTCTACAAGCAACGCGCAAAGGCCGAGTGCCCCAACGCTTGGGCGCGCCGCATGGGGCTCAGCCGGCTGTCGGTGCGCGGCAAAGAGAAGGCCCGCGCCGTGCTGCTGTGGTTCGCGCTCGCCCACAACATGCTGCGTGCGTTCGTACTGCAGCAGGCCGCCAGGGCCTCTGCGACTTGAGATGGTTACCAAAGACATCAACTCAATGACCGATGGCACCTGCTCGCTCGCTCGCCGCTCGCTCTCTATCCACCAGTCGAAAGGCCAGACCGCTCGCGGGCCAAGCCATCGTCAAGCGCCGCCCGCGAAATGCCGTCGCCGAACCCACTACACCAAGCAGACTAAACATTCACAGGCTCTCAGGTTGAGGGGTTTTCTTGATGCCATCGAGGTCTCCCCTCATGCTGAGGAGCACCCGAAGGGCGCCTCTCGAAGCACGCAGGATGCCGTTGCAGCCTCGCTCAGTCCTTCGCGATCTCGCGGGCGATGACGAGGCGCTGGATGTCGCTGGTGCCCTCGTAAATTTGGCAGACACGGACATCGCGGTAGATGCGTTCGACCGGGAAATCGGCGACATAGCCGTAGCCGCCATGGATTTGAATTGCGTCCGAGGCGACCCGTTCGGCCATCTCGGAGGCGAAGAGCTTAGCCATCGACGCCTCTTTGATGCAGGGCTCGCCGGCGTCTCGCCGCTCCGCGGCGTCGAGCACTAGACCGCGCGCCGCGGCGATCTGAGTCGCCATGTCGGCGAGGCGGAAGGCCACAGCCTGCTGCTCGATGATCGGCTTGCCGAAAGCCTCGCGATCGCGGGCATAGGCAAGGGCGGCCTCATAGGCGGCGCGCGCCATGCCGACCGACTGCGCGGCGATCCCGATGCGGCCGCCTTCCAGGTTGGAGAGCGCAATCTTGTAGCCTTGGCCTTCCGCGCCCAGCATCAGATCGGGGGTCAGCTCGACGTCCTCGAAGACGAGCTGCGCGGTGTCGGAGGCGCGCTGGCCGAGCTTGTGCTCGACCCGGGCCACCCGAAAACCGGGGCTGTCGGTCGGCACGAGAAAGGCGCTGATTCCCCTCTTGCCTTGTTCGGGGTCGGTCACCGCAAAGACGATCGCGATCTGCGCATGCTTGCCTGAGGAGATGAACTGCTTGGTGCCGCTCAGCACCCAGCGGTTGCCGTGGCGCCGCGCCCTGGTCTTGATCGCCGCGGCGTCGGAGCCGGCCTGCGGCTCGGTCAGACAGAAGCAGGCGAGCATCTCGCCCTTCGCCATCGGAACTAGGAACCGCCGCTTCTGCTCGTCCGAGCCGTATTGCAAGACCGGGATGCAGCCGACCGAGTTCTGCACGCTCAGAATGGTCGCGACCGCACCCTCGCCCGCGGCGATTTCCTCCATGACCAGAGCGTAGCCGACATGATCGGCGCCCGCCCCGCCATATTCCTCGGGCACCAGCATGCCCAAAAAGCCGAGCTTGCCGAGCTCGGCCACCTCATCGGCCGGAAACTTCTCCTCGCGATCCCGCTCCGCGGAAAATGGCGCGAGCCGCGTCCGGGCAAAGTCGCGAGCGACATCGCGCAGCATGCGCCGCTCGTCTGACAGCCTCATGGCGAACCACTGCCGCGTCTACCGGTGACCTCGATCTCAATTTTCATCCGCGGGTCGATTAGGCCGCAGATCAAGGCCGTCGCTGCGGGGCGGATCGCTCCGAACACCTCGCCCAGAACCGGCACGATCGCAGGCCAATCCGCGGCGTCCGGGACGTAATATTTCACCCGCACGACATCGGCGAGGCTGGCGCCCGCCTCGGTCAGAGCCGTTTCGATGTTGCGAAAGGCGTGGCGCGCCTGCTCCGCAGGATCGTCTACTATGGTCATCTGCGCATAATCAAACCCGGTCGTGCCGGCGACAAAGATCCACTCGCCGTCGACGACGGCACGGCTGTAGCCGGTTTCGGCCTCGAAGGGCGATCCGGAGGAGATCAGCCGGCGCATAGCACTGGCGGGATCGGAATTGATTCGCTGCGCTCGCAATGACGCACCTGTCTGTCATCGCGAGGAGCGGAGCGAAGAAGCAATCTCGCTTGAGAGTGGGTCATCTCACGCGGTCTCGGCGAAGATTTCGCGGCCGATCAGCATGCGGCGGATCTCCGAGGTGCCGGCGCCGATCTCATAGAGCTTGGCGTCGCGCAGCAGCCTGCCTGTCGGATAGTCGTTGATATAGCCGTTGCCGCCGAGGATCTGCACCGCGTCGAGCGCGAGCGCCGTCGCTTTCTCGGCGGCGTAGAGGATGGCGCCCGCCGCATCCTTGCGCGTCGTCTGCCCCCGGTCGCAGGCTCTGGCCACCGCGTAGACGTAGGATTTGCAGGCGTTCATCGTCGTGTACATATCGGCGATCTTGCCCTGGATCAGCTGAAATTCGCCGATCGCCTGGCCGAATTGCCTGCGGTCGTGAATGTAGGGGATCACGACGTCGAGGCAGGCCTGCATGATGCCGAGCGGACCCGCGGCCAACACGACGCGCTCGTAATCGAGCCCGCTCATCAGCACCTGCACGCCTTCGTCGACCGTGCCGAACACGTTCTCGGCCGGTACTTCGCAATCCTCGAAGACCAGTTCCGAAGTGGGCGAGCCGCGCATGCCCAATTTGTCGAGTTTCTGCGCCGGCCGGAATCCTTTGAATCCCTTTTCGATCAGAAAGGCGGTGATGCCGCGCGGTCCGGCGTCGGGGCGAGTCTTGGCATAAACCACCAAGGTGTTGGCGTAATGGCCATTGGTGATCCATAGTTTGGTGCCATTCAGGACGTAGTGGTTGCCCCTTTTGTCGGCGCGCAGGCGCATCGAGACGACATCCGAGCCGGCGCCGGGCTCGCTCATCGCGAGCGCGCCGAGATGCTCGCCCGAAATCAGCTTCGGCAGATACTTTCGCTTTTGCGCTTCGGTTCCGTTGCGCCGGATCTGGTTGACGCATAGGTTCGAGTGCGCGCCGTAGGAAAGACCCACCGACGCGGAGCCGCGGCTGACCTCCTCCATCGCCACGCAATGCGCCAGATAGCCCATCCCGGCGCCGCCATATTCTTCCTCGACCGTGATGCCGTGCAGGCCGAGCGCGCCCATCTCGGGCCACAACTCGATCGGGAAGCGGTCGCTCCGGTCGATCTCGGCGGCGAGCGGCGCGACCCGGTCCTCGGCAAAGCCGCGGACCGTTGTCCGCAGCATGTCGATCTCCGGGCCGAGATCAAAACCGAGGGAAGCAAGCCGCGTGTTCTGCATGGGTCAGCAATTGGCGGCTGCGGCTGGTGCGGTCGAGAAGACTCGAACTTCCACGGAGTTTCCCCCACAGCGACCTCAACGCTGCGCGTCTACCAATTCCGCCACGACCGCACGATAGGGCCGGCGTGATTAGCAAATCCGGCCCATTATATCAAGCCGCATGGACCCTGAGATGGTGATGCCGCCGGGCGGGATCGAGTGGCGGGTTAGCGAAACGCCGGTGGAATATGCCGCTGCGGTCGAGGAAATGGAGGGACGCGTCTCAGCGATCCGTTCGGGGGCGGCTGCCGAGCTCGTCTGGCTGCTCGAGCATCCGCCGCTCTACACCGCCGGGACCAGCGCGCGCCATGAGGAGCTGCTCAAACCGGGGCGCCTGCCGGTGCATCGCACCGGCCGCGGCGGCCGCTATACCTATCACGGACCCGGCCAGCGGATCGCCTACGTGATGCTGGATCTGCGCCGGCGCGGGCAAGATGTGCGCTGCTACGTGCACCAGCTCGAGGAATGGATGATCCGGACGCTCGCGCGTTTCGCTGTGCGCGGCGAACGGCGCGACGGCCGCGTCGGCATATGGGTGGTGCGGCCCTCGGGAAACGAGGAGAAGATTGCCGCGATCGGCGTGCGCGTGCGTCGGTGGGTCACTTATCACGGTCTGGCGCTCAATGTTGACCCCGAGCTCGAGCATTACCGCGGGATCGTCCCTTGCGGGATCGCCGAGCACGGCGTGACCTCTCTTGCCGAGCTCGGCATCGCCGCGACCATGGCGGAGGTCGACACTGCGCTGAGGCGCGCGTTCGCGGAGGTATTCGAGGTTCCGCCCCTGACGGAGCTCATGAGAACGCATTTCTGATGTCTTGAAGCTGACCTTGGCTGCTTCCCTCCGCTTTCTCATTCCGGCCATGTGGTGTGTCTGGGCAGCCTTCTGGACCGTTGCCGCGCGACACACGAAGCCCGCGCGCTGGCGGGAATCGATCGGCTCGCGGACATTGCATGTAGTCCCGCTCCTCGCCTGCGCCGCGCTCTTGGCGGTGCAGCGCTGGCTGCCGCCGATACTGTCGGCACGGGTCGTACCGGCAGGTCGCTTTTTTCCGGCGCTCGGGGCAGTCATGGTTGCGGCGGGCCTTGGGTTCGCCATGTGGGCACGCGTTCATCTCGGGCGGAACTGGAGCGGCATCGTCACAGTGAAAGAGGATCATGCGCTCGTGCGCACGGGCCCCTATCGGGCCGTTCGTCATCCGATCTATACCGGCTTGCTGTTGGCTTTTATTGGTACAGCAATGGCGATCGGCCAGTGGCGGGGCGTCCTTGCCGTAATTTTTATGCTGATCGGATTTCTGTGGAAAATCCACGTCGAGGAGAAGCGCATGTGCGAGAATTTCCCTGAATACGGCGATTACCGCCGAGAGACCGCTGCGCTGATCCCGCTGCTATACTAAAATCCTCTAGTCACAATTGCTATGAACAGAAGAAGCTTGCTCAGGCGCGCTGCAGCCCTCGCCTTCGTGCCGCTGCTGCCCAGACTCCTGCGGGCCGCCATATCAGAAAACGCCCCCGCTCGCCGGGTGCGCCCCGGCGACCCATCATGGCCAAACGAGGCGAGCTGGACAAAGCTGAACGAGGCTGTCGGCGGCCGGCTCAAAAGGGTGAACTCGCCGCTGAGCGCTTGTCGCGAAGCACCGGATGGGGCGTCATGCGGCGATCTCTTCAAAGAGCTGAAAAATCCCTACTACATCGGCGACAACGTCGCCCTGACGCAGACCGCGGGCTGGGTCGATGCTTGGGCGTCTCAACCCAGTGTCTATGCGGTGGCGGCTGAGACGACCGGTGACGTCCTTGCTGCAGTCGATTTCGCCCGCGATAATAACCTGCGGCTGGTCGTCAAAGGCGGCGGCCACAGCTATCTCGGCAGATCGAATGCGCCGGATTCTTTGCTGATCTGGACCCGGCGCATGAACGCCATCACTTTGCACGACAATTTCACCCCGCAAGGGTGCGCGGCACGGCAACCGCCGCAACCCGCCGTCACGGTCGGGTCGGGCGCAATCTGGATGCATACCTACAACCAGGTGACGACCAAGGGCGGTCGCTATGTGCAGGGCGGCGGCTGCGGCACGGTCGGGGTCGCCGGGCTGGTTCAGGCGGGTGGCTTTGGCAGCTTCTCGAAAAATTTCGGCACCGCTGCGGCGGGGCTGTTGGAAGCCGAGATCGTCACCGCCGACGGCGAGGTCCGCATCGCCAATGCCTGCACCAATCCGGACCTGTTTTGGGGGCTCAAAGGCGGCGGTGGCGGCAGCCTCGGCGTCGTCACCCGGCTCACCCTCGAGACGCATGAGCTGCCGACGTTCTTTGGCGCGGTTTCCGCAACGATCCACGCCTTTTCCGACGCCGCCTTTCGCCGGCTGATCGGTCAGTTCATCGACTTCTATGCCGACAATCTCCTCAATCCACACTGGGGGGAGATCGTTACGCTGCGGCTCGGCAATCGCCTCGAGATCCGGATGACGTTCCAGGGGCTCGACCAGCAACAGGCCCAGACGGTCTGGCAGCCGTTTTTCCATTGGGTCAACGGATCACCGCAGGATTTTACCTATCAGCTCACGCCCCGGATCATTGCAGCGCCGGCTCGAAATCTCTGGGACCCGGTTTTTCTGAAAACGCACCTTCCCGGCGCCGTGCTGTCGGATGACCGGCCGGGAGCACCACCAGAGAATATCTTTTGGTCGGGAAATCTGGCCGAGGTAGGCCATTTTCTCTCCAGCTTCCAATCCTTCTGGCTACCCGTTTCGCTGTTGCATCCGGAACGGCGGGATCGAACTCGCGGACGCGCTGTTCGCCGCCGTCAGGCAGTGGCCGGTCGAACTCCATTTCCAGAAAGGGCTGGCCGGGGGATCGGAAGAGGCGGTGTCTGCCACCAGAGACACCGCGATGAACCCGGACGTGCTCGACGCCTTCGCCCTCGCGATCATCGCCGGCGAGGACCCGCCGACTTTTCCCGGGCTTCCCGGTCATCAGCCGGACCTGGAGGTGGACCGCCGAGATGCTCGCCGGATCGGCAAGGCGATGAGCGAGCTGAAAAGCGTGGCACCCGGGGCGGGCTCTTATTTTGCCGAAAGCGATTTCTTCGAGCCCGACTGGCAGACCTCGTATTGGGGCCCAAACTACCCTCGACTGCTGTCCATCAAGAAGAAATACGACCCCGCGGGGCTCTTCTTGGTGCATCACGGCGTCGGCAGCGAGGACTGGAGCGCCGACGGCTTCACGCGGCTGAGCGGGCGCTGACACCGTTTCTGTGAATGGCGCGCCAGACGCGTTCGGGGGTCGCGGGCATTTCGACGTGAGTTACGCCGAATTCGGCGAGCGCATCGACGATCGCATTGACGACGACGCCACGCGCCGGGGTCGCGCCGCCTTCGCCGCTCGCGGCAGCGCGTAATCCAACAGCGAGCCGGACAACATCAATTTAACGTTTGTTCAAGCACCCTCAAGCCGCATCTGCCCGGAGCGCCGCAGGGCCGATTAACATTATCCGCGGGAACGGCCGGAACGGTGATGGGCAGTCCTCCAGGAGTTACCGCGAAAAGATCTCCGCTTATCCGGTCGCGCCATATTGTATTGGGTTGCATCAGCGTGTTAACCGGTATGGTGCCGGTAAACCCAGTGTTGCTTGCATTCAGAACGTTAACAACGTTCGGGCTCCCGGTATATGCGTATACCTCGACGGTGTTTCCCTGATCTCCGACAACCTGCAGCTGATAGATCTGAGCGCCGTGGACCAGCGCCGACGCAAGGTCTCTTCGCGCCTGCACCAGTTGCTGGATATAGGCCGCGTTAGCCTGTATCCAGATTGAGCCCGAATTCGTGCAAAGCGCCAGATTGTGCCCGACCGCGAATACCTGGTTCAACTCATTCAAGTCGGTGCCATTGCTGAACACATTGATGAGCGGCGTGGCATATCGGATCGGCGAGGTCAGAAGCGTCCACCCAAGGTTTCCACTCCAGAGAAGCTCCCGCCTGAAGGATTGAAGTCTGCGCTCACACTGCCGTCGACATGGCGCCACATGGGTCCCGCCGTGTTTTCTGACAGCACGATCGCATCATAATTGGGCGATATCGCTCGGATTGCAGCGCGCACGCGGTCCACCAGATTAAGGACCCATTGCGTTCTCGAGCGGAGAATTAAGCACGACCTCCTGCTTCGTTTCGACGGAAACCCCAGCCGCCAGCCCGCCGAGTTAAGAAAGATCCCGTCGGCACCGGTTTGCTGCACCAGGAATGCCGCCGTCTGCACTACATACTGTTGCCATTCTCCATTGGCCTGCGACATCGCGATCGTTATATCACCGCCAAAGGGAGGCCACGCCATATCCGTAGGCCACACCATATCCGCTTCCGGAAATCGGCCGCCCCACAACTCGCCATGAGCATTTCCAACTGCGCTGTTCTTGTGCACCACGAAAGGCTCCAGATAGAGGATCACACGCCCTGGCACTCCGTTTGCGTCTAGAGTGTGATGGACCTCGTCGATGCTTGCTTTCAGCGACGTTTCGCCGCCCAGATCTTCCCGGATGAAATAATCGCCCTTACAAAAGTAAGGCGCTGTCCCCTTCCATCGAGAACATCCGGGCACGTCACGTGAGCATTCTTCGCAGCGCGCACTGGAAGCTCATTTGACTAATACCGGGACATAGGCCGGGATCGGTTTGGGCAGAATAGGAGGCTAATTCGGGAGCGTGGGGGAGCGCGAGATAGATTCCGCCCGCTCCTCCTCCGGAAAACGTATAGATTGCCCCAGCCTCACTGAGCCATGTCGGCGTGTCTACCTTGGCCCACTGCGCAGCATGACGGCTCACGTATAAGTCGACGCTATGCCGGAAGTCTTGATCCGCCACGCCGATCCCAAACACCGGCGTCGCCAGTTGCTGCTGGCCCTTGATTTGCGCCACCCAAAATCCGGCGATTGCATCCGGGCCAAGAGTGAATTGCGTCGGAGCCGACCCGCCTTCCACATTGCCGCCGAGATCGGCAAAGAATAAGCTACGGACGACGCTCGGGTCGGTCACGTTTGCGACTTCCAGCGAGTTCATTCCCTGGGGCAGTCCGGTCCCCTGCGCCACCGGATCGGCGTCACACGGCATGCCGAGTTTGATGGGACCGGTCCCGTCCGGTTTGAACCTCAACGTGGTCCAGCTGCCCATCTCCTGCGGGACCATACCGTCCATGCCTGCCAGGCCTGTCGGTGAAAACTGGCCGGTGAAGTGAATTCTCGGAAACACGGTCCGCAGATAGGCGGCGCCTAAGCCATCAGCAGCGGTCCAGATCCGTCCGCTGGCCTGGTGGACGGAAAACGCGTCCAACTGGCTGGACTTCCGCAAAATCGCAGCCAGAGTGGCATTGGCGCTGACGTTCAGCGAGGCCGGCAAAACACCAAAGTTCGTTTAGGCTCCGTTGGTCTGCCGATGGTCAGTCCGATCCTTCCGTCTTGCAGCGGGGCCATCACATCGATCTCGGAGCCGGTTCTCCGTACCGCGGTAATAGGGCTTCCTGGTGTCAGTCCTGCGTCCGGCTGCGTGATGGCAGTCAAGGCACTCCAGGGGCCGTCGTTCACTTCATGCGTTTCATAAATGCAACCCGTGCCGACGTCTGAGCCAGGAGCCTGGCCGACAATGAAAACATGCTCGTCATCGCCCGGTCCGCGAACGGCCGCGAGGCGCGAACCGGGGGTCAGCGTCGTCGCACCGCCGGATAAAGGAATAAAATCCGACCACAATGCGCCACCGCCATTGTTGTTGAACGATGTCAGCAAGCGGCCTTGCGGGTCGACTACAAACAAAATCTTGCTGCTGCTCGTTGCGCTTCACGGTGGCGAGGTGTGCTGCCCGATCCAATTGCGCTTGTGCCGGGTTGATGGGCGCAGGCTCGGTAAAAGGGCCGTGGTTCACTTCGCGTGAGATAAAGACCTGGCCGGTGGCTTGCGAGATTGCAAATACATCAACTTCGTTTTGTCGGGCTTGGGCGGCGGTCGGCGGGTCCGTTTGCTCGCGTACGCTTATGGCGGACACCGAGCCAGACGGCATAAACTCGCCGATGCCGTGATGTGATAGCAACACGGGCGGGCTCCACGACGAGTTGTCTAGGCGAAATATTGTGTACAACTGTCCGTCAGCGCCGATGGCGAATACGTCGCTCTGATGGTCGTTCCTTCTTACTGCGGCGAGCGGTGCGCCCGGCGGGAAGAAATTCCGGGAGTGCGGGTCGCTTGTGGATTGCAGCGGCTCGGTAGCGCTCCATTCTCCGTCGTTGTCCTCTTGGGTGGAGTAAAGGATGCCACCGAACCCGCTTACCCAGCGTTTCTTCGTGGCGGCTGGTTGGCCGCACTGTGGCAAGTTCCGCATCCGCTGGAAACACTGGAACCGCTCCTGATTGTTTGTCTCCAACAAGGAAGGGTCCGAACCAGTTCTGGGCTTGATTAAGGATGAACCCAGAGATTAGCGCCAGACCTGATCCGGGCTCTGTCTGGACCTCTAAGTCAATGCTGAAGCTCCCGTCGCGAGTCCGCGCCTGCACAGTCAGTTGATTATTGCCAAATTCCTGTATGGAATTTACCGCGAGTCCGGTATCGCTGGGCCAGACTATGCCATTTGCCGATAGTTCGAAGGAGCTGTGTCGGTTGACTTAGCCATTGCTTATTCGCCACGATGTCGCGAATTCCAATCAGTTTTATCGATCCCGTTGGACCTTCCTGAATGTCGAGGCTCAGCTCGATCGCCTGATTGCGAAGGACGTGCTCAGATTGGGCGAGAGCGCTGTTCGCGGTCAGCGCAATCCCGATCAGCGCATCCAAATCTGGCGTTTACGAAAGCGCTGCGAAAGGACAGTAGGAGCTTTCTGATGGTCATATTTCGTATCAAGCGACATTCCCCCAGCTGGGCAGTCGACCAGCACGTCTGGACAACGGCAGCACGAACACGCCAGAACTTCTTCGAGCCGATCGGCGATGGCCGGGAGCCATCCCGACCGGCGTTCCGGGGAACGACGTTTGTGATCCTCTCTAGAATTTGCCGCAAGTCTGGATTCGAGCTTCCCGATCATTCAGCGGAACCGACGCGTGCTGCGCAGATGGCGCGCCAGACGCGTTCGGGGGTAGCCGGCATCTCGATGTGGATGACGCCGAAATCGGCGAGCGCATCGACGATGGCATTGATGACGACCCCGAGCGCCGGAGTGGTGCCGCCTTCGCCGGCCGGGCGGATCCCGAGTGGGTGGGTGGGGTCGGGACTTCGCTGAGCTCGGTATTGAAGAAGGGCAATCGGTCGGCTCGCGGCAGCGCGTAATCCAATAGCGAGCCGGACAACAATTGGCCGGTCTCGCGATCGTACACGCAGTATTCGCTCAGCGCCTGACCTAAGCCGTGGGTGATGCCGCCATGGATTTGGCCGTGCACGATCAGCGGATTGACTGCGCGCCCGACATCGTCGACAGCCGTGTACCGCGCGATTTCGACTACCCCGGTGTCGAGGTCTACCTCGACCTCGCAGACATGGCAGCCATAGGGGAAACTTGCGAGGTTGTTGGTCTCGTCGCTTTCGGCGGCGAGCGGGCCGCGCAGCTCGTCCGGTAGATCGTTGCGCCGCAATGCTTCCGCCGCGACCTCGAAGATCCCGAGCGTGCGGTCGGTTCCCTTGACCCGGAACCGGCCATTCACGAACTCGAGATCTGCGGGCGCGGCTTCCAGTAGGTGGCTGGCGATCTGCAGTCCCTTGGCGATGATGTCGCGCGAGGCGTTCAGCATGACAATGCTGGCGAGGCGCAATGCGCGGCCGGAATGCGAGCCGCCGCCGACCGACACGCGATCGGTGTCGCCGGTCACGAGCCGCACCGTGTCCATCGGTACACCGAGCCACTCGCCGATCAGCTGGGCAAAGCTGGTCTCGTGACCCTGGCCGTTCGACACGGTCCCCACGACGACTTCCACGACGCCGTCCGGCAATACGGTGATTTCGGCGCGCTCGCGCGGCGTTCCGGTCGCGGTGTCGACGTAATTGCTGACGCCGATGCCGCGGTATTTGCCGCGCCCTCGGGCCTCCGCCCGCCGCGTCGGAAACCCGGCCCAGTCGCCGAGCGCGACGACCCGCTCCATGACCCGGTGGTAGGCGCCACTGTCGTAAACCATGCCGAACGGGTTGCGGTACGGCATTGCTGATTCCGGAACCAGATTGCGACGCCGCAATTCCAGCCGGTCGAACCCGCACTGCCGCGCGGCGAGGTCGATCAGCCGTTCCATGACGAACATGACCTCGGGGCGCCCAGAGCTGCGATAGGGCCGGGTGGGCAATGTGTTGGTGATCGCGGCGCGGGCGCGGACATGCACTGCCGGCACGTGATAGATGCTCGACATGATTTCGACGCCTTTGGCGAGCGGCCCGTAAGAGATCGGGTAGGCGCCGACATTGGCGATATTGGAGCCGCGCATCGCGATGAATTGGCCGTCACCGTCGAGCGCCAGCTCGGCCTCGACTGCCAGGTCGCGCGCCTGGTAGTCGCAGAGGAAGGCCTCACTGCGCTCGCAAGTCCATTTGACCGGGCGGCCGACTTTGCGGGCGGCCCAAGTCACCAGTGCAAATTCCGGATTGAACGAGCCTCGCGTTCCGAAATTGCCGCCGACCTCATGCATGACAACGCGTACCTTGTTCTCTGGGACGCCGAGGACCTTCGCGAGCTCCTGCTTCGGCCGGACGGCGCCCCCAATCCCCGCGTAAAGGGTGTAGCGCCCGGTGTCCGGGTCAAAGGTGCCGGTGGCGGCGCGCGGCTCCATCGGGACCCCAGCGATGCGCTGCACCCAGGTCTCGAATTTGACGATGTGAGCCGCCCTAGCAAAAGCCGCATTGGTGGCGGCCGTGTCGCCAACCTCGGCATCGATGGAGATATTGGAGCTGGCGTCCCCCCGCGCGATCGGTGCGTCCGGTTGGACTGCCGTCACAGAGTGCGTCACCACCGGCAAAGGTTCATAGTCGACCGCAACCAGTTCGGCGCCGTCTTTGCCTGCGGCAGGGCTCGTCGCCACGACCATTGCGACGATCTCTCCGCAATGACGCGCCTCTTCCGTTGTCATTGGGAAATGGGGCGGGATGAACGGCGGAGAGCCGTCCGTGTTTTCGAGCGTGATGTCGGCCGGGTGTCGCGTACCCACCGAATGGGGGATCGCCTGCAGCCGGTCATTGCGCATGTCCCGCCCGGTCAGCACCGCGAGAACCCCGGGCGCCGCCTCCGCCGCCCGAGTGTCGATCGAACGAATGCGGGCGTGCGCATGCGGTGATCGCACCATCGCCGCAAAAGCCTGCTCCGGAAAGCCGAAATCGTCGCTGTAGCAGCCCTTTCCGGTCAGCAGCCGGAAATCCTCCCGCCGCCGCACCGGCTGCCCGATCCCGGTCTTCATGGAACTCTGCAAGGCCGATCCCTCCGGTTTGGCGCCCACCCGGGCGTCCTGATATTACAATGGAAATACAAGCACGGCGCCGGACGTCTGCCTCGCCCTCCCAAGACGTAGCGCCCAGACGCCTTCAAAGGCGTATGGAGCTAGCGGGCGATGTCATAGAGGCATTGCGTTGCTGGCTGTTTTTGCTGTTTTGTGCAGCGAAATATCAGCCATCGCCACTTCGTTCTTAACCGACCTCCTGTCTACTCTCTACGGAAGTTGGAAGCATGATATCATAGGCTCTTGTGAAAATATCATACAAGCTCTCTCTTAGCAATTTAGTAACTGCGGTTTTCTCATTTTACATGGACTTACGCACGCCTACTCGGAGGGCGCGCACATCGGCCAGCACTGCCCCGATCAGGCCGGGTTTGGCGGTGTTGTCGGGGTTGAGGTTGAGGGCGAGGCGCTGCACCAGGGCCGTGCCGACGACGGCGGCGTCGGCAGCACGCGCCACTGCGGCGGCTTGTTCCGGAGTGCGGATGCCGAAACCGACGGCGATCGGTAAATGGGTGAACCGGCGGAGGCGAGCGACGGCGGTCGCGACATCGGCGGCGTCGGCCGAGCGGGTGCCAGTAATGCCGGCGACCGCGACGTAGTAAATGAACCCGCTGGCGTGCTCGACGATAGCGGGCAGGCGGCGGTCGTCGCTGGTCGGCGTGGCGAGCCTAACGAAATCGAGGCCCGCGGCGCGCGCCGGCGCGGTCAACTCGGCGTCTTCCTCGGGCGGTAGGTCGACGACGATAACCCCGTCGACACCGTCGGCGGCGGCGTCCTGCGCGAAACTCTCCACTCCGTAGCGGTAGATCGGGTTGTAATACCCCATCAGCACGATCGGGGTCGCCTCGTCGGCGCGGCGCACCTCGCGGACGAGCGCCAAGGTGCGGCGCAAGGTCATGCCCGCTTTCAAGGCCCGCTGCCCCGCCTCCTGGATTACCGGGCCGTCGGCCATCGGATCGGAGAACGGCATGCCGATCTCGATCAGATCTGCGCCGGCCGCTGGAAGGCCGCCAAGCAGCCGGGCGGACGTGTCAGGGTCGGGATCGCCTGCGGTCAGATAGGTTACCAGCCCAGCGCGACCCTCCTCCCCCAGCGCCGCGAAGCGCCGCTCGATCCGGCTCACGATCGCACCACAATAAACGTCCGGAGATTGAAGTCGAGCGAGCCCCGGTCGTCATGGTCGGACTTGTTCCGGCCATCTTCTTCGAGATTGGAGCACTCCTCGTGGATGACCGGGTTGAGCCCGGTGATGATGAGATCGCGGCTCACAGCCGGACGCCTAGATGGTCGGCGATGGCGAAGATGTCCTTGTCGCCGCGGCCGCACATGTTCATCACGATCAGGTGGTCGCGCGGCAGGGTCGGCGCGATCTTCGCAACATGGGCCAGCGCATGGGCCGGCTCTAGCGCCGGGATGATGCCTTCGATCCGGCTCGAGAGCTGAAACGCGTCGAGCGCCTCGTGGTCGGTGATCGACACGTACTGCACGCGGCAGACCTCGTGCAGCCAGGCGTGCTCGGGGCCGATGCCGGGATAATCGAGACCGGCGGAAATCGAATACGCGTCGCGGATCTGCCCGTCCTCGGTTTGCAGCAGGTAGGTCCGATTGCCGTGCAATACGCCGGGCTCGCCGCCGGTCAAGGAGGCGGCGTGCAACCCGGTCTCGATGCCGTGGCCGCCCGCCTCGACGCCGATCATCGCGACATCAGGCTCATCGAGGAACGGATGGAACAGTCCCATCGCGTTCGAGCCGCCGCCAATGCAGGCGACCAAGGTATCGGGGAGGCGGCCTTCGGCCTTTTCGAGCTGCCCCCGCGTCTCGTGCCCGATCACCGACTGGAAGTCGCGCACCATCATTGGGTAGGGGTGCGGCCCGGCAACCGTGCCGATGACGTAAAAAGTGTCGTCGACATGGGCGACCCAGTCGCGCAAGGCCTCGTTCATCGCATCCTTCAGGGTTGCCGTCCCCGAATGCACCGGCACGACCTCGGCGCCGAGCAGTTTCATGCGGAAGACATTGGGCTTTTGCCGCTCGATGTCGGTGTGGCCCATATAGACGACGCAAGGGATGTCGAAGAGCGCGCAGGCCGTCGCCGTCGCGACGCCGTGCTGGCCGGCGCCGGTCTCGGCGATGATCCGGCGCTTCTGCATGCGCCGCGCCAGCAGCACCTGGCCGAGACAATTGTTGATCTTGTGCGCGCCGGTATGGTTGAGCTCGTCGCGCTTCAGATAGAGCTTGGCACCGCCGAAATGGCGCGTCAGCCGCTCTGCGAAATACAAAGGGCTCGGCCGGCCGACGTAATGCTCGAGGTAGTAGTCGAGCTCGGCCTGAAAGCCGGGGTCGCGGCGTGCCTCGGCGTAGGCCTCCTCGACCGAGAGAACCAGCGGCATCAAAGTCTCGGCGACGAAGCGCCCGCCATAAATGCCGAAATGGCCTCGTTCGTCCGGCCCGCCGCGAAATGTGTTCGGTACCTGCAACTTCATCCCTCAATCCGGCCGTTCGGTGTCCAATTGACGGCCGATATCTCCAACTCTAGCATCGCCGTTCGACAGGGGGACATCAAAGATGGAAAGCCTGCATCCCTACACCGGCAAGGAATTTCTCGAAAGCCTGAACGACGGGCGGGAGGTGTGGATCTACGGCGAACGCGTCAACAACATCACCGAGCACCCGGCCTTTCGCAACACGGCGCGGATGATCGCCCGGCTCTACGACGCGCTGCATCGCGATCATGCGGAAAAGAAAAATCTGCTGACTTGCCCGACCGAATGGGGCGGGTTTACGCACCGGTATTTTGTCGCGCCGCGCTCGGCCGAAGATCAGACGGCGGCGCGTGACGCCATCGCGGCGTGGTCGCGGCTGACCTATGGCTGGCTCGGCCGCTCGCCCGACTACAAGGCGGCGTTCCTTGCCACTCTCGGCGCCAATGCGGAGTTTTACGAGCCCTATCAAGAGAATGCGCGGCGCTGGTACCGCTTCAGCCAGCAGCGGGCGCCGTTCGTCAACCACGCGATTGTCCAGCCGCCGGTCGACCGCAACATGGCGCCCGGCGCTCCGGGGAGCCCCACCGATGTCTACGCACATGTGACCGAGGAGACCGACGCCGGGATCCGGGTGACCGGCGCCAAGGTCGTCGCCACCGGCTCGGCGCTGACGCATTATACTTTTGTCGCGCATGCCGGGGTGCTGCCGGTGCAGGACAAGAATTTCGCGGTCGTCTTCCTTGTCCCGAGCAATGCCAAGGGCATCAAATTCGTCTGCCGCGTCTCGAACGAGCAGCGAGCGGCCGTGCTCGGCAGCCCGTTCGACTACCCGTTGTCGAGTCGGCTCGACGAGAACGACGCGATCTTCATCATGGACGACGTGTTGGTGCCGTGGGAGGACGTGTTTGTCTATGCGAACATCGACAAGGCCAACCGGTTCTTCCCCAGCAGCGGGTTTCTGCCGCGCGCGATGCTGCAGGGCTGTACCCGGCTTGCGGTCAAACTCGATTTCATCATCGGCCTCTTGGTTAAGGCGACCGAGATCGCGGGCACCCGCGGGTTCCGCGGCGTCGAAGCCAATATCGGCGAGGTGATCGCGTGGCGGAACACGATGTGGGGGCTTTCCGACGCGATGGCCAAGGGTGCCGAGCCGTGGGCCGGCGGCTGCGTATTGCCGGCGATCGAGCCGGCGATGGCCTACCGCATCCTGGCCCCGGAGGCCTATGTCCAGATCAAGCACATAATCGAGAAGACCGTTGCGAGCAGCCTGATCTATCTCAACTCGCACGCCCGCGACTTCAAAACGCCGGAATTGCGGGGGTACCTCGACCGATATGTCCGCGGCTCCGGCGGCGTCGGCGCGGTCGAGCGGGTCAAGCTGATGAAATTGCTATGGGACGCCATCGGCACCGAATTTGGCGCCCGCCACGAGCTATACGAGATCAACTACGCCGGCAGCCACGAAGAAATCCGCATCGACGCGTTGCGTGCATCGATCGGCTCCGGCCAATACGACCGCTGGAAAAGCTTCGCGGACAGCTGCATGGCCGAATACGATCTTGACGGCTGGACGGTGCCCGACCTCGTCAATCCGGATGATGTCAGTTCGCTGCGCTAGGCGAGGGTTCGCTACCGACCGCTGCCGTAGTCATTGAAGCGAATCGCTGTTCCGAACCGTCGCGAGTGGGAGCGGCACCTGTCGTGTTGGCGAAGCCTTGCGGAGGCAAAGCAAAACTTCATTCAGTCCTATTTTTTTGCCATCCTTGCTTGTTTCGTACTTATTTGTGCGGTTCTGTTGCCGATCGAAAACCTTCTTTCCTTGGGTTTCAAGTTCGAAATCAATTATAACGAAGGATGGAATGTATACAACGCCGACAGGCTGATCCACGGTCAAATCATTTATGACAACAATTACTGGAGGATAAACAACTACCCGATCGGGTCATTCCTGATTATTGCCGGCGCCAATGTTCTGATCGATGATCTGTTACTGAGCGGACGACTGGTCGCGCTGGCCTCCTTCGCGGCGATAGCGGTGTTCGCGGCGATGGCGGTCCGGCGCTTCGGCGGCGGACGAACCGACGCGGTGTTTGGCGCCGCCTGCGCGGCGGGCTTTTGCTATCTGATGGGGCCGACCTGGATCATCGTCGATGACCCGCAGAGTTTGGGCGAAGCGGTCATGCTCGGCGCTCTGGTCAGTTACCTCGCGCGCCCACCCGATCACCTCAACTTGCTGCGCACCGCGTTCCTCGTCGTGCTCGGCGGCTTCATCAAGCACAACCTTGTGGCGATCCCCCTCGCGATAACCCTCGATCTGGCATTCCGCTCGCCGCGGCGGGTGGTGTTCTGGCTGGTCTCGTGTGCCGGTTTCGCGACAGGTTTTCTCGGCCTGACGCAAATCGTCGCCGGCGGTGACTTCATCGATCATCTGATGTCGCCGCGTCGCTTCGGATGGTATGGCGCGCGATACCATCTGATGAAGTATCTGCGGCTGTTCAAATTCCCGTTGGCGGCGATCGCGTTGAGCTCATCGCTGGTTCTGGCTGCCGATCGAATGATCCTAGCGGCCTGGGGGACGATCTCGATCATCAGCGCGACGATCATATCGGGCTTCGAAGGGACCTCTTACAACATGTTTCAGGATGCCGCGGTGTTCCTCGGGGTCGCCGCCGGCGTCATGATGTCCGAGTTGCGCAAGTCCGAGTTTCGCGGCCGGTTGGCAAGGGTACTGGCGAGCGCGCTGCCTTTTCTCGTCGCGCAGCCGCTTCTGGCGAGAGCCCCCGATATCGCCGTACAAGTATATCATGCCCCAGCTCTCTTGGATTCGGACCGAAGAAGGCAAAAGACCTTCTTGGCTGACGCTAAATTCATTTCGGACAAGCAAGGACCGGCGATTTGCGAAAGCCTGCTCCTCTGTTATGTGGCCGGCCGGCCTTTCATTCTCGATCCGTTCAACTCGCGACAGTCCGTGTTGTCGGGCAGGCTCGATCAAGGCGAGTTGATTCGGCGCATCGCCGCCCGCGAATTTGGCGTCATTCAGCTTCGGGCCGATATTTGTGACGATCCGACGACGCCATCCTGTCATATCCTGCATTATCGCCAAAAGGTCGATCGTTTCACCGATGAAGTGCTTTACGCCATCGATCAATATTACGAAGTCGCGCGGCGCTCCACCTTTGGCTCCTTTTATGTCCCCAAATAACCCCGTGTTCTCATTGATTTTCCGCGGCAGGCACGAACAGTCCCGGTTGCGAAGGCCGCAATGCGGCGATACGCTCCGGGCATACTGACAGGACCGGTATCGTGCGTTATCTCAGCACCCGCGATTCTCGCGCTGCACCGTCGACCCGCTCGTTTGCGGAGGTGCTGCTCGCGGGTCTCGCGGAGGATGGCGGCCTCTACGTGCCGGACCGGATGCCCGGTCTGGCCGCCCACATTCCCGGATTTGCCGGCCTTCCCTATGCCGAGATCGCCGCCCGCATCATGGCCTTGTTCGCCGACGACGCTTTCCCCCCGGGCGAATTGCAGCAGCTCACCGCTACGGCCTACGGCCGGTTCCGCCATGCCGCGGTGGCCCCGTTGGTGCAGCTCGACGAGAATCTCTGGCTCCTCGAGCTCTTTCATGGGCCGACCCTCGCCTTCAAGGATCTGGCGTTACAGTTGGTCGGGCCGATGTTCGATGCGGTCTTGGCCCGGCGCCGCGAACACGTCACGGTGGTCGGCGCGACTTCGGGCGACACCGGCTCCGCCGCGATCGAAGCGTGCCGCGATCGCGAGTCGATCGACATTTTCATCCTCTACCCGCATCAGCGCGTCTCCGAGGTGCAGCGCCGGCAGATGACGACAGTCGAGGCGGCCAACGCGCATGCGGTCGCGATCGAGGGTACGTTCGACGACTGTCAGGATCTCGTCAAAGCGCTATTCGCCGATACCGGGCTGCGCCATGAGCTGAACCTGTCGGCGGTGAACTCGATCAACTGGGCGCGAATCGCCGCCCAAACCATCTACTACGTCGCCGCCGCGGTCGCGCTGGGCGCGCCGGCGCGCTCGGTTTCGTTCAGCGTGCCGACCGGTAATTTCGGCAATGTCTATGCCGGACACGTTGCCCGCCGGATCGGGCTGCCGATCGATCGTCTGGTAATCGGCACCAACCGCAACGATATTCTCGCTCGGTATTTTGCCAGCGGGTGGATGGCGCTCGCCGCTGTCGAGCCGAGCCTCAGCCCGAGCATGGACATCCAGGTGTCGAGCAATTTCGAGCGGCTGCTGTTCGAGCTGAAGGGCCGTAATGGTGCCGCTGTGGATGAAGCCATGCGGAATTTCCGGCGTACCGGCTCGTTGCCCGAGGACGACCAGGCTTGGCGCGCCGCGCGCCGCTTGTTTTCTGCTCACAAGGTGGATGACAGTGAGACTATGGAAACCATCGCGAAAACTTACACCCGATCGGGAGCGCTGATCGATCCGCACACGGCGGTCGCCGTTGCTGCCGCGCGAGACGAGATCGCCGCCCATGGGAGGGGCACACCGATGATCGCCCTGGGGTGCGCCCATCCAGCCAAGTTTCCCGATGCCGTCGAGCGCGCCACGGGAATTCGCCCGGGTTTGCCGCCGCCGCTTGCCGACCTTCTCGAAAGGCCCGAGCGGATTGTCGTCCTGCCCAAGGAGATCGGTACGGTTAGCCGCTTCGTCCGCACCCATGCGCGTCGCGCCGGAGCCGCAGCATGACGGCCCGGATTTCGCGGCTGGCGAACGGATTGCGGGTCGCCACCGACAGGATCCAAACCGTCGACACGGTGTCGCTCGGCATCTGGGTCGATGTCGGCACACGGCACGAACCGGCGGCGATCAACGGCGCCGCGCATTTTCTCGAGCACATGGCCTTCAAGGGCACCGAACGGCGCAGCGCCCGGGCGATCGCCGAGGAGATCGAGGCGGTCGGCGGTCACCTCAACGCTTACACCTCTCGCGAGAGCACCGCTTATTACGCCAAGGTACTAAAGGAAGATGTGCCGCTCGCTCTCGATATCCTCGCGGACATCCTGCAGCACTCTACCTTCGACCCGGAGGAGCTCGAACGCGAGCGCACGGTGATATTGCAGGAGATCGGCCAGGCCAACGACACGCCTGACGACATCATCTTCGATCACTTTCAGGAATGCGCCTATCCCGAGCAGGCGATGGGGCGGCCCGTGCTCGGAAGGCCGGAGATCATCCGGGGCCTCCCCCGCGATGCGGTGGTCGCGTATCTGCGCGACCATTACGGCGCACGCCGGATGGTGCTCGCGGCCGCGGGCAACCTCGAGCACGAGCGCCTTCTCGATCTCGCCGACACATGGCTCTCCGACCTTCCGGCCGAGCGTTCGGTCACCACCGAGCCGGCGCGTTACACCGGCGGCGATCGGCGCGAGGACCGCGATCTCGAGCAGCTGCACCTGGTGCTCGGCTTTCCGGGGGTGACGCTCGGCGATCCCGATTATTACGCCGCCTCGGTCTTGTCGACTGCGTTCGGCGGCGGCATGTCCTCCCGGCTGTTTCAGGAAATTCGTGAGAAGCGGGGGCTGGTCTACGCGATCCACTCCTTTGTCCACGGCTATCGGGACGGCGGCTTGTTTGGGATTTACGCCGGGACCGGTGAAGACGAGGCGGCCGAGCTAATACCCGCGCTGTGCGAAGAGGCGATGAAATTGCAAGACGGGTTGGCGGCTGTCGAGCTGAGCCGCGCCAAGGCCCAGATGAAGGCCGGGTTGCTGATGTCGCTCGAGAGCACTTCCGCCCGCTGTGAACAGCTGGCCCAGCATCTCCTGATCTACGGCACACCGTTTGATCCGCCCGAGGTCGTGCGGCGGATCGAGGCGGTCGACGATGCCGCTATTCGGCGGGTCGTGTCACGCTGGCGTTCGGCGTCGCCGACCGTCGCCGCGCTGGGGCCGTTGAGCCGATTGGAGGATTACGACAAATTGCGGGGACGCCTCGTCGCTTAGCGGATAACGAAAATAGATGGCGCCGCAACGAAAACCGTTCCCGCGACTATTCCTGTCCCGCGCCGACCCGTACCGGCTGACCGGTGATCGCGTCTTTCTGCGGCCGCCGGAGCGCGGCGATTACGAGGCCTGGGCGAGCCTGCGCGCGGGCTCACGCGATTTCCTCTCGCCGTGGGAGCCGAGCTGGCCGCCCGACGCTCTCAGTCGGGCGAATTTTCGGGCGAGGGTGGCCCGCTACGCCGAGGACTGGCGCACCGACCAGGCCTATAATTTCTTTCTCTTCGCGCATGACGAGACGCTGGTCGGCGGGATCGGCCTATCGAATATCCGCCGCGGCGTCTCGGAGACGGCGAGCCTCGGGTACTGGGTCGGCGAGCCTTTTGCACGGCAGCGCTACATGACGTCGGCGCTGCCTCTCGTCGTCGACTTTGCGTTCGAGCGCCTCGGGCTGCATCGGCTCGAAGCTGCCTGTCTGCCGAGCAACACCCCCAGCCGCTCGCTGCTCGTCAAGGCCGGGTTTCAGCAGGAAGGTTACGCGCGCGAATATCTCTGCATCGCGGGGAAATGGCAGGACCATCTGCTGTTCGCGATCCTGCGCGGCGATCGCAGCGCATCCACGAATTGAAGCGGGCGAATTAAAGCCGGCGAATTAAAGCCGGGTCGCGCGGTCAATCAGGCGTGCCCCGCCTCGCTCGACAGCATCGTCAGGTCGACGCCGAGCTTGGCGAGCGCCCGCTGCCATTTTTGGTCGTGGTTGGGATCGAAAATGATCGCGTCGTCGGCCGGGACCGAAAGCCAGCCATTGGCTTGAAATCTCGGCATCGAGCTGACCCGGAGCCCAACCGGCATAGCCGAGGGCAAATAGGCTCCGGCGCGGACCCCGGCCTTGCCCGATCGCCCGCAGGACGTCGAGAGTGGCGGTCAGGGCGATATTGTCGTCGACGACCAGGGTCGCGTCCTCGTTGTAGTCGGCGGTATGCAGGACAAAGCCGCGGCCCGCCTCTACGGGACCGCCGTAATGCACCGGCCTCGAACCGGCGGCGCCGCTCGGCGAAATATCGAGCTGGGCGAACAACTCTCCCATCGTCAGCGACCCGAGCGGCTTGTTGATGACGAGGCCCATTGCGCCAGCCTCGCCGCTGTGCGCGCAAATATAGACGACCGACCGCGCGAAGCGCTCGTCCAGCATCTGCGGCATCGCCACTAAAAGCTGGCCTGTCAGTGACATCACCCTGCCTCGCAACGCAAGCGATCGCCGATCACGCGCTTCGCTCTCCGGTAGCTATACATCTATACAGGCCTTTTGTTGCCGATTCGCGCTCAAAAAGGAGTGTCCAGGCACATCGCCGCTGCGGTTTGCCCGGCCGAACGTCCTGTGCTATCGCTGCGCCCCCCGAACACCACCCGAGGGATTCTCCAATGACCATCCAGGTTGGCGACAAGATACCATCGGCGACGCTCAAACAGATGACCCCGGAGGGGCCGAAGGACATCACTACGGACGAACTCTTCGGCGGCAAGAAGGTTGCCCTCTTCGCCGTGCCCGGGGCCTTCACCCCGGCCTGCTCGCAGCGCCACCTGCCCGGTTACGTCGAGAAGGCGGCCGATATCAAAGCCAAGGGCGTGGACGAAATCGCCTGCGTTGCGGTCAACGATGTCTTTGTCATGACGGCGTGGGGTAAGGAGCAGAGGACCGAGGGCAAAGTGCGGATGCTAGCTGACGGCAGCGGCGATTTTGCCCGCGCCCTCGGGCTCGAGCTCGACCTCTCCAAGAACGGGCTCGGCACCCGCTCGAAACGCTATTCGATGCTGGTGGACAACGGCGTGGTCAAGTCGCTGAATGTCGAGCAGTCGCCTGGCCAGGTCGAAGGCTCCGGCGCCGAGGCGATGCTGCGGGCGCTTTAGGAGGGGTTCGGCACGCGCGCTACCCGCGGGTTAGCGCGGGGCGCTGCTTTCCCCAGCTCTCTTCGGCGATGCGGGCCCGCGCAATAGTGTCGGCCCGCTCGTTTTCGGGGTGGCCAGCATGGCCGCGCACCCATTCCCAAGTGACGACGTGTCGGGCCGCCGCGGTGTCGAGCCGCTGCCAAAGATCGACATTCTTGACCGGCTGCTTGCCGGCGGTCAGCCAATTGCGCCGCTTCCAGCCGTGTATCCATTTGGTGATGCCGTCGCGCAGATATTGGCTGTCGCTGTAAAGCCGAACGCGGCACGGCCGCTTCAACGCTTCGAGCCCGGCGATTGCCGCCATCATCTCCATGCGGTTGTTGGTCGTCTGGGGATCATAGCCGCTCAATTCTTTTTCGACCTCGCGATAGCGCAATATCGCGGCCCAGCCGCCCGGGCCCGGGTTACCGCGGCAAGCGCCGTCGGTAAAGATCTCGACATCCGCCAGCTCAGGCATCGAGCCCGTAACCCGCGATATCGGTGATGCCGCGGTGGAATCGCAGCTTGCGCAGATACTCGAGGGGATCCTTGGGCCGGACCAACGCCCCGGCCGGCTGGTTCAGCCAATCGAATAGACGGGTCAAGAGAAAGCGCAGCGCGCTGCCGCGCGCGAGCAGGGGCAGTGCGGCGAGTTCGGCCGATGAGAGCGGCCGCGCCCGCCGATAGCTTTCGAGCAAAAGCCGCGCCTTTGTCACGTTGAGACTGCCGTCGGCTTCGAAGCACCAGGCGTTGAGGCAAATCGCCAGATCATAGGCGAGAAAGTCGGTACAGGCGAAATAGAAGTCAATCAGCCCGGAGACCTCGCGATCCCGGAAGAAGACATTGTCCGGAAAAAGGTCGGCGTGGATGACTCCGGTCGGCAGCTCGTGCGGCCATTCCGCCTCGACCAGCGCAAGCTCGGCATCCAGCTCGCCGGCGAGCCCGGGCTGCACTTCGGCCGCACGGGAGCGGCAAGCTTTGTATAAGCGCCGCCATCCCGCGACCGAGAGATCGTTCGCCCGGGTCATCCCGAACGAGGCGCCGGCGCGATGCAGCCCGGCGAGCGCTGCGCCAAGCGCCGCGCAATGGAAGGGCTGGATACGGCGCGGCCACATCCCGGCGAGGAAAGTCACCAATGCCGCCGGGCGGCCGCACAGCTCGCGCAAGGCGAAGCCGTCCCAACCTTTGACCGGGGTCGGGCAGGCGACGCCCTGTGCCGCGAGATGCTCCATCAAGCCGATGAAAAACGGCAGGTCCTCGGGCGTCACCCGCTTTTCATAAAGCGTCAGAATGAAATTGCCGCGCTCGGTGGTGACGAGAAAATTCGAGTTCTCGACGCCCTCGGCGATGCCTTTGCACGAGAGCACCTCGCCGATATCGTAAAGCGCGATAAAGGCCCGGAGCTCGTCATCGGCAACATCCGTATATACAGCCATTGGTTTTTTGCCGCGTTATTCGCCTGTATACGGCACAAGGCCGGCTTGTCTGCTCGGCGCGGCTCGCATACAGTCCCGGCAAGGGCGAACCGCCGCCGAGCACCGTGACACTAGCAAAGGCCTAGGCAAGGGAGAAAGTATGGACGGTCCGATACCCGCGCAAAAAGAGCCCTACGGCGTCAATGTCGAAGCCGGGAAAAGGTACTTCTGGTGCGCATGCGGACGCAGCGCCTCGCAGCCCTTCTGCGACGGCTCGCATCAAGGCACCGGATTGACCCCAATCCCGTTTACCGCCGAGGCCACCGAAGAGGTTTGGCTTTGCGGGTGCAAGGCGACTGGCGGCAAGCCGTTCTGCGACGGTACGCACAACACCCTGTGAGCCGCTTGCGGCCTGCCCAGGGGGCAGCGCTCCTCGGCATTCTCGCGCTGTCGGGTTGTAGTTCGTTCTCGTCATCCTCGTCGAAACCGGCCGAGGCTTGCCCGAGCGCGGTCGTGTTGCGGCCGCTCTCCCAAACCGCCGTGTTCGGGCCAGCGGCGGAGCGCCGCCCCGACAACGTCATGTTCTACGGGATCGTGAGCGAAGCCGACGTTAAATGTGAATACACCGGCGACGATGTACGCATCGCGTTAGATGTGATCGTAGTTGGTGAACGCGGTCCGGCGGCGAAGGGCGATTCCGTGGATCTTCCGTATTTTGTCGCGGTGACGGGACCCGATCAATCGGTCCTCGCGAGAAACCCGTTTGCGGTGCGCATCGCTTTCGAGGGCAACCAAAAACGTTCTGCCGTCACCGACCATTATGAGGAGGTGGTCCCGCTCGGTGGCCGCAAGGGAGCCGATCTCAACGTATTGCTTGGCTTTCAGCAAAGCCCCGAGGTCGTCGACTTCTACAAACATTTCCGCGGCCGCTGAATGGCAAGAACCCTATTGTGCTGGCGAGTTCGCCTCTCAGATAAAAACTTGAAACCACTCCGGAAACTATGTTGCCTATCGAGGAAGATATGCGAGGAAGATATGCAAGATAATTTCTTTGACGAGAACTATCGCGTTGGCTGGGATTCAGGCTTCGGAAGCCTCGTGGGCTCGACGGCGACATATCGATATATCATCGAGTCATTTATTCGATTGAATGATGTACATAGCGTTCTCGATCTCGGCTGCGGAGATTGGCAGTTTTCGAAGCTGATCCCATGGGACAATTACGACATCTCATATCTTGGGCTCGATGTATCGCGCCTGATCATTGAGAAGAACACGGCAACCTTCGGCACCGAACGCCGTCAGTTTAAGGTTATCCGCGAACCATCGGAGATTTTTGAGCCTCGGGCGTTTCGATCTCGTCATCTGCAAGGATGTTTTGATTCACGTTCCGAACAGCGTTGCCAATGAATATCTCGACGTATTTGTTGCGGTCGCGCGGTATGCACTCATTACGGTTGACGCCTTTCCTCCGTATCGCATCAACGAAGACATCAGCCTCGGCGATTATCGCACGATGGATCTCCGACAGGCGCCATTCTCGCGTAGCTCAGCCATCATCGCGGAATATGTCAATTTTACAGGGCATATTTTCTGGGTCAAACATGTGCATTTGTTGACCGGCCTGCCGTTCAATGATAATCACAATCACAACGAATCTCTGATCCCGACGGGCGACTTCACGACCCAAAACGAGATTAAGAATACGTTGCGCCTGCTTCGGCCCTATGCGGTCGAGGGCTTCTGCAAGGCGCGGTTCGGGAGCGCGCACGACGGCGGATATATCAATCTCGACGACTTCCGGGGCGTCGACACGGCGTTCTCATTTGGCATCGAGCAAAATGTATCGTGGGACGTCGATGTCGCGAAACGAGGCGTGACCGTATACCAGTTCGACCATACTGTGGATGCGCCTGTTACCGACAACCCTCGCTTGATCTTCGCAAGAAAAAAGATTTCCCCCGAGGCCGGCCCCGAGAGCGAGAGCCTGTTGTCTTTGGTCAGTCGGCATGACAAACGGAATGCCCACCCAAACATCCTGCTAAAGATTGATATCGAGTGCAGTGAGTGGGCGGTTTTCGATTCGACACCGCCGGAAGTCTTGAGCAGGTTCTCTCAGATTGTTGGCGAGTTCCATTATTTTCAGGGCTTTTCGGATGTTCAGTGGCGGCAGCTCTTTGCCCGTGTCCTCGAGAAATTATCGAATGCCTATGCCGTTGTGCATGTGCACGCCAACAATTATGCCGGGTTTAGTAATATTGCGAACGTCATTGTTCCGAACGTTCTGGAGATCACGTTCGCCAATCGCAGCCTGTATTCGTTCTCGGAAACGGATGAGGTTTTTCCAGGACCGTTGGATGTACCCAACGATCCGAGCCGCCCGGACATGCACCTCGGCACCTTCCGTTTCTGAAAGGTTTATGGCGGAAGAGCGAAGAAGTATCATGTGTGGTGGCGGCGGATGAAACATTTCGGCTTCCAGAGGTGCTCAAGACCTCGCCTCATCCGCCCGGGGCTCCTGAGAATCGAATTGGCGATAGCGTTGGTGTTCATCCTTAACTGGAGAGATAGAGGATACCGACCCGCTGGCGAACACCAGAATTCGACGGGAACGGCATCTGATAAAAAAAACAAATGATGTTTAGGCTGGTTCTTCGCGTAATCACTGGACTGACGTTATCTGCATCTTCTGCGCTTGCCCAGACGTTCCGAGGACCTCAACCAAACCCCGCTGTTGAGCGAATTCCACGGGACGATATCCTATTCCCCGATCATCGCGGGCTACCGCCAGTTCCTTCGTGATTACGTATATCATTTTTGGGACCGGACGAACGCCGTCCCCCGTATCCGCCCGACAGAGGGGAACGGCTATGTAAACAACAATCGCAAGCAATACACCTATTGGCACATGGCCGAGGCGGCGAACATCCTGTATTGGGAGTACAAGATGACGCACGCCGCGGACATCCAGGCGATGTTCCAATCGCAGTGGAACGAGATAAAGTCGATCTACACGACAGAGGAGCTGTCGTCGGCTGATCCGTCGGTAAATCGGGGGACGATCAACGTATCGGACGATGCGGCGGTGGCCCTGCAATACCTACTACAGGTCAACGAGGTGACGGGAGATCCGGCCGCGCTTTCGATTGCCGAACGCCTGCTGTCGAGCATTCAGGCCTTTTTCGCCGACCCCAATAAGAGCGGCTGTGGCATCCTCTATGCCACCGCATCTGAGGATCCAGGCCATCAAAAACAGTCCGCTATTATCGAGGCTCTGACGGCGCGGAACGCACTCTACCTTTATCAGAAGACCGGCATCGCGTCCTATTTGACCTACGCGCAAGGGGTATGGAACTGGATCCACAGCTGCGCCGCCCACCCCTATGAAGTTTTCTTTGTCGGCGCGGACCTGGATCCAAGCCATTCCTGCTACAAAAAGGGCGTCCAATGCACCGAACCAAGCGCGATTACCCGAGGGGCAAGTGTCGCTTACATCGGCGGCACGATGGCCGTGGCGTCACTGTCGGCGCAGCTTTACCTGCTGACCGGAGCGACGAGCTATCTCGAGGACATAAACTCGATCTTGTCGGCGATGCTTCAGACCAGAACGTTTCTGCGCCCCGGCTCTAATGTCGGTCTGAGCGGAAATGTGTTCTTGAATGACCGGGACGGGTGGAGTGACGGCATCTTTGCTCAGAACTTTGCTTATGACGTGCTGTCATTGGCGGGCGTGGATGCAAGCGGATCTTCAAGGCGGCGTTTGTCAACACCGCGCAATCGATCATCAACCAACGCACCCCGGACGGCTTCTACGGCGCAGACTGGAGCGGTCCGGAATGGGACGCCAAACCATCGTTGGATGACTTGGGCCAGTCAGGGCCTCGCTGCTCCAGCGAGGCTCGCGGCCTCGATTTCAGGCACGGCCATGACGGTGGCGTCCGTGTCGTCAGGGAGGGTGGTTGTCGGACAGACCGTTCAAGGTACCGGGGTCAGCGAGGGAACACGAGTCGTCGCTCCGGGATCGGGAACCGGGAGAACGGAAACTTATACGGTTTCGATCTCGCAAACCGTGCCGAAAGAGATCATGGAAAGCGGGGGGACTGCCGGCGACTATTGTTGCAACAGCTTTAGCGAAGCAAATCAGATCATGACCACCTCGAACGGCGGATCAATGATTCAGAGTCTGCCGCAATGGTCGCCATGCGTGGACAGCACCACTGAGATTTAAACGATCGTTGGTGTTTTTTTTCCAGATGACACGAACAGCATCGATCTACCATCATTGCATGGCGATTGTACAAGGCTGAGGATTTCAGTTTAGGGGGGACCATGAACCATTTCGACTTCACCGGCTGTCGCATTGTGGTGGTCGGGGACGTGATGCTCGACAAATATCTGTCGGGCTCGGTTGAGCGATTGTCTCCGGAAGCGCCGGTGCCGGTGCTCCTGCGGGAAACAGAGCGAGCTGTTTTGGGTGGGGCGGCTAACGTTTGTGCCAACCTGGCCGCGCTCGGGGCCGAGGTCGTCGTGATCGGAGTGATCGGCCGAGACGAGGCTGGATCAGTGCTGGTCGACCTGCTCAAGGCCTATCCGAAGCTGAACACGGAACACCTCGTCACCGCTATTGATCGCCCGACGACCTGCAAGATCCGCGTCATGAGCGGCGGCCACCAGATGGTGCGGATCGACGCGGAATCCAAAGCAGATATTGCCGCCGACGTCGAAGAGGCGGTCACCTCGGCTATCAAGGACAGCTTGCATTGGGCGGACGTCGTGGTTCTTTCCGACTACGCCAAAGGCCTGTGCAATGACCGCGTCATCCGCACGGTCATCGCTATGGCGGCAGAGTTCGGCAAAGCCTCGGTCATCGACCCGAAGCGCCGCGATTTCTCGATCTATCGTGACGCTACGCTGATCAAGCCAAACAGGCGCGAATTGACCGATGCGACCCACATGCCGTGCGAGACCGACCAGCAGGCTGAAACGGCCGCGCTTGCAGCGATTGCCGAAACAAACTCGGCCATTCTGCTGACGCGTTCGGAACACGGGATGTCTTATTTTGAGCGCGACAAGAAGCCGCTGCACTTGAAAACGGCGGCCCAGGACGTGTTCGACGTATCCGGTGCCGGCGATACGGTGCTGGCCCTCGCCGCCCTGGGCACGGCCGGGAAGCTGCCGGTGGGCGAGTTGATGCGGTTGGCAAATGCCGCGGCCGGCATCGTCGTCAGTAAAATAGGCACGGCCGTCGTTTCCGCGAGGGAGCTTGACGAGGCTCTCGAGACAGAATCTCACCAATCTGACCCAAATAAAGGCGCCATTCTGGCCCTCGATGAAGCGGTGCGGCGGCGCGAGGAATGGCGCAAGCGCGGGCTCAGGGTCGGGTTTACCAACGGATGCTTCGACTTGCTGCACCCGGGCCACGTGTCATTACTGAAAAACGCGGCCGCCGAATGCGACAGGCTCATCGTGGCGATCAACAGTGATGCTTCGGTCAGGCGCCTCAAGGGACCGACCCGTCCGCTGCAGGACGAAGGCTCGAGGGCTTATGTTCTGGGCGCCCTCAGTGCCGTCGATCTGGTCCTGGTGTTCGATGAAGATACGCCGGCCGAGACGATTGCTGCCCTCAGGCCTGACCTGCTTGTGAAGGGGGCTGACTATACGATGGAACAGGTCGTCGGCGCCGAGACTGTTCGCGCCGCAGGCGGCCGCGTTCTCCTGCTGCCGCTCATGAGAGGCCAGTCCACCACATCACTGATCCGCCGCGCAGCTGACCTCGAAGAGAGCCGGCGTCCAATGACGTTCCAGGCGGCAGAAGGTTAATGCCTGAGATTTGCGCTCGACGTCAGGAGTTCGGATACGAAATGCGCGAGGTTACCGCCACCAAACAAATGGCCCGAAATCCCCGCCGCCGTAGCGGCAGCGCAATCCGATTCCTTGTCTCCGATGAGGAAACTCGCGGCCCGATCGACTGGCCAGCATTGGAGAAGATCGAGTATCATTCCGGGAGCGGGCTTCCGCCAGTCGCTGAGACGGCGGTATTGTGCTACCGCTGCTTGGGGGTGAAAAGGACAGTAGCGGATGTCGTCGAAATGCGCTCCGACTTCTGCCAGCTCGATCGCCAGCTGCGCATGAAGCGACAAGAGATCGCCTTCCGTGTATAGGCCCTTTGCGATACCCGATTGATTGGTAACGACAAAAACAAAGAAACCCGCGTCGTTCAGCAACTTGATCGCCGTTTTGGCGCCCTCGACCCAGCGGAAGCGGCTGCGGGAGCCGATATATCCGTCATCGTGATTGAGCACGCCGTCACGATCCAGGAACGCGGCGGGCCGCCGCCGTCCCTTTTGTTCTCTCGCCGAAGTCCCTTGTCGAATCATCCCGGTCCGGTGGCGCGGGGGAACAGCCGCTCCTCGACGAGCCCGCAGATGATGTGACCGGCAGTGATATGGATCTGTTGGATGAGCGGCGTCGAATCCGACGGGGCATGCAGGCAGAAATCGCAGAGCGCGGCCATTTCCCCGCCGGTTCTTCCGGTAAACCCTACCACCGTGAGGCGTTTCTCGCGGGCAGCGCCGATCGCCCGTAAGATGTTTGGCGAACGTCCGGAGGTCGAGATCACGATCAGGACGTCGCCGGGACAGCCGAGACCAAGGACTTGTCGTTCGAAGACCCGGTCGTAGCCATAATCGTTGCCGATTGCGGTCAGCACCGAGCTGTCGGTCGTCAATGCGATGGCCGCGCAAGGCGCACGATCATAATAGAGCCGGGACAGCATCTCGCCGGCCAGGTGCTGCGCGTCGCCCGCGCTGCCGCCGTTGCCCGCCAGAAGAAGCTTGCCGCCGCTGCGCAGCGCATTCGTCGTAACCTCGGCGATATCCCGGATGGCGGCGGTAAAGGCGGGGTCGTCGATCGCCGCCTGAACGGCATCGCGAGATTGGGTCAGGTAGTCGGTGATCGGGTTCACTGAAGCTCCCGGCGTTTGCCATAGATTGCCGTAAGCAGTTCCCTGGTAGGCCGTCTCTGTCAAGCGACCGTTAGGGGGGACCATCCCGATTTCGAATTCGGAACATTCAGCTAATGCGCTTCTCGCGCGGCCACACCCATCAGAGTAGTCAGGCGCTGCGGCTCCTCGAGCAACTCGCGGCTCGCGCCGGCAAATACGATCACTCCGCGGTCGAGAACGATGGTCTCGGGGGCGAGTTCGAGAGCGAGACGAGCATGCTGCTCGACGAGCAGCATAGCCAGCTCGTCCTCGCGCTTCAGCCGGTCGAGCCCGGCGAGTAGGGCATCGACGATGACCGGGGCCAAGCCTTCGAGCGGCTCGTCCATCAGCAGCAATGTCGGGTTGCCCATCAACGCGCGGCCGATCGCGAGCATCTGCTGCTCGCCGCCCGAGAGCTGATTGCCGTGATTGCGACGCCGCTCGGCGAGCGAGGGGAAAAAATCGTAGACCTTGCCGAGCGACCATTGCCCGGAGGATTGCCCGGCGCGCTCGGCCACCGTGAGATTCTCCTCGACAGTCAGCGAGGGAAAGATCTCGCGCTCCTGCGGCACAAAGCCGATACCCAGCCGGGCGCGCCGATAAGGGGCCAGACCCGAGATGTCCCGGCCGGCAAAGCGTATGTTGCCGCCGTGCAGCCGCGTATGGCCCATGACTGTGGCGAGCAAGGTCGTCTTGCCGACCCCGTTGCGCCCGAGGACCGCCAATGTCCGCCCCGCTGGCAAGCCGAGCGAGATACGCTCGAGCACCACAGTTTCGCCGTACCCGGCAGAGACGCCTTCAAGCACGAGGCCGTTCACGTCGGCGCTCGCTCGCCGAGATAGACCCTACGGACCTCGGGGTCGGCGGCGATCGCCTCCGGCGGACCCTCGACCAGAATGCTGCCCTGGACCAGGACGGTGATGCGCTGCGCCAGTCGAAAGACGAGGTCCATGTCGTGCTCGATGATCAACAGCGCGATGTCGGATGGCAGGCGCTCGATGACCTCGATGATCGTCCCGCTTTCGCTCGACGGGACCCCGGCCGCCGGCTCGTCGAGCAGCAGAACCTTGGGCGAGAGTGCGAGCGACACGGTGATCTCGACCAGCCTCTGACGGCCATAGGCGAGCATGTTGACCGGGCGCAGCGCTTCATCTTCGAGCCCCAGTCGTTCGAGCAAGGTATGGGCTTCCTCGATCGCCGCGCGGTGATGACCGGCTGGGCGGAATAGGCCGCCGCCGATCCCTTGCCGTTCGCAGACCGCCAGGGTCACGTTTTCGAGGACGCTGAGGCGGCGGAACAGCGCGGTGATTTGGAATGTGCGAACAAGGCCTCGCTTCACCCGGGCGGCCTGCGGCAAAGCGGTGACATCGGCGCCGTCGAGATGGATCCGCCCGGCGCTCGGCTCCAACGCGCCCGTCACCAGCTCGACAAAGGTCGTCTTGCCGGCCCCATTCGGCCCGATCAGGGCGTGCCGCGCGCCGCGCTCCAGGCGGAAATTCACGGCATTGGCCACCGTCAGCGCGCCGAAGCTCTTGTGAAGCCCGCGGGTCTCGAGCGCCGGCGTATTCATTGCCGGAACCGGTCGAATAGCCCGAGCACCCCGCCGCGAGCGAAGACGACGACGAAAACCATCAGCAACCCGATCCAGAAATACCAGTAGACCGGGTCGATTTCGGAGAAGCGGTTCTGTGCGATCATGTAGAGCGGCACGCCGATGAACGCACCATAGAGCCGCCCGACCCCGCCGATGATCAGCATGATCAGGACGGTCCCGGACCGTTCGAGAGACAGAAAGCTGAGGCTGACGAATTGCGTCGTCTGCGCGATCAGCGCGCCGGAGACGCCGGCCAGTGCCGCCGAGATCGTATAAATGGCGAGGCGGCGGCGGGCGACCGGGGCGCCGATCGCGTGCATGCGCCGGACATTCTCGCGGATGCCGGTGAGCGAGCGCCCGAATGGCGAATGGACGATCTGCCGCGCCGCCAACCAACACAGGAAGAGCACGGCCAGGCAATAGAGCATAACTGGTGCGACCGAACAGGTCGAAGCGAAATCGGCCGAAAATCGGCCAGACCTCCATGCCCTGCAGCCCGTCGTCGCCGCCGGTGATGAACGAGGCCTTGTTGGCCGCTTCGGCCACTAGCGTCGCTACGACCAGGGTCTGCATCAGCAAAGCTAGTCCCGTCGTGCGCAGCACGACGAGGCCGGACAAGAACCCCAAGAAAGCCGCCGCGACCGCGCCGGCAAGAAGGCCGGTGATCGGCTCGCCCCAGCCATGCGCAGCCAGAATCCCAGCGGCGTACGCGCCGGTGCCGAAGAACGCGGCATGGCCCAGGGTCACGATGCCGGCGTAGCCCAGCACCAGATCCGCCGATAGCGCAAAAAGGATTGTCGCCAGGATCTGCGCACCCAATGCCAGATAATCGGGAAAGATGAAATATGACCCGACCGCTGCCAGCCAGGGCAGTGCTTCGAGCGGGTGGTAGCGGTGCCTTCCGGCAAACGCGTCGACCGCGCGGCTCGGCGTCATGCGCGACCGAATAGGCCGTGCGGTCGCCACAGCAGAATCGCCATTGTCAGCGTATAAATGAAAAATGCGCCGAATTCCGGCAGCAGGTATTTGAAACCGCTGTCGGCGATGCCGAGCAGCAATGCCGCGACAAACGGCCCGCGAATGCTGCCGAGCCCGCCCACCGCCACGACAATCAAGAAATAGGCGAGGTTCTGCAACGCGTAGCTCGGACTTATTGCCAGCAGGTCGGCGCCGAGCCCGCCGCCCAGACCGGCGAGCCCGCTGCCCAGAGCAAAGGTCGTCATGAACAGGCGCGAAGTGTCGATGCCGACCGATTGCGCCATCCGCAAATTGTCGACCGAGGCGCGTACCCGCGCGCCAAAGCGGGTGCGCTCGATGCTCAGCCACAATGCAGTCACCAGCGCTGCGCCGCAGAGGATCAGAAAACTCCGGTAGGCGGGGAAACTGCGAACGCCGAGATCGACCGCGCCGCTCAGCCAGGCGGGTGGTTGCAACGGTTGTTGCAGCGGGCCCCAGACATAGGTGGCGCCCGCCACCGACATGAAGACGAGCCCCATTGTCAGCAACACCTGGTCCAGCTCCTCGCCGCCGTAAAAACGGCGGTAGAGCAGGCGCTCGACCGGAATGCTCGCCAGCGATACCGCCACCGCCGCGGCAAGCAAGGCCGGCACAAACGGCACGCCCCAGCGGCTCATCAGGCTCGTCAGCACATATCCCCCGGCCATTGCGAAGACGCCGTGCGCCAGGTTGACAAAGCCCATCAAACCCATCGTCACCGACAGCCCGACCGAGATCAGGTAAAGCACCATCGCAAAAGCGAGGCCGTGAAACCCGATGCTGACGGCGGCCGACAGGGTGTCGCTCATCTTGGGAGGCGGGTTGAGGCCAATCCGGCCAGCTACATCCGTCACCCCCGCGCAAGCGCTAGGGCATGCACACATCTCCACAATAGAAGGACTTTCAATAAGTTATCCGTCGTCCCCGCGAAAGCGGGGACCCAGGGGCCCCGTGGTGAATAGCCCGACAACGGTCCTGGGTGCCCGCTTTCGCGGGCATGACGGCGGAAAGGCGGAAGATGTGTGCATGCCCTAGCGCGCAAGCGGGGGTCCAGGGGATCTAGTTCCGCAGCTGCGGCCCTGGGTTCCCGCTTTCGCGGGAATGACGAGTCGTGGTAAACAATAGACTGATTTCATGACGGTTTTTACTTCGGCGGGTTCAGCTCCTTCCATGGATCTTTGACCATTGGGATCGTCGCGATCTCGACATCGACAAGCCTGCCGTCCTGCTTCTCGACGCGCCGGATGTAGACATTCTGGACGATGTCGCGCGTTTCCGGATCGATCATGATCGGGCCGCGCGGGCTGTCCGGATCTTTCCAGTGGGACAGGAACGCGATCGCCTGGTCGGCGGTGAAACTCCCCTTGGTCTCTTTGACCAGGCCGTAGATCGCCGCCATGCCGTCCCAGGCATCGACCGAGAAAAAGTCGGGAATGGATTTGTCGCCGTATTCGCGTTTCCACGCCGCTACAAAGGTTTCGTTCGCCGGGCGTTTCGCATCGGCTGAATAAGTCCCCGACGTGATGAGGCCCAGTGGCGTGTCGCCCATCCGCGGCAACTCCTCATCCGGCAGCAGATCCTGTGGGGCGACGACGTTGATCCCGGCTTCGCGCAAGCCGAGGTCCTGCATTGCCTTGACCATAGCGGTAGCCTGCGTGCCGGCGGGCACGAAAATGAAGACGACGTCAGGCTTGGCATCTTTGATCCGCTGCACGAACGGCGAGAAATCGGGGTTGGTCGGCGGAAACCGCACCGAGCCGATCATTTTCCCGCCCCCGTCGGTAAAGGCCTTGGTGAAGGCGGCTTCGGCATCATGGCCGGGGATGAAGTCGCTGACCGCGGTATAGCCGGTTTTCCAGCCTTGCTCGGCCGCCCATTTGCCGATCGGATAAAATTCCTGCCACAGCGTGAACGAGATGCGCGCGACATAAGGCGAAAGCCGGGGAATGGCGGCGCCCGCCGCGGCGATGTCGAGAAGCAGCGGCACCTTCGCTTCGGCGGTCATCGGCGCCACCGCGGCGGCTACCGGCGACAGGACGATGCCGGTCAAGAGCTGCACACGGTCGCGGGTGATCAATTCCTGCGCCAGCCGCTTACCGACCTCCGGATTGGAGGTGTCGTCGCGGCGCAACAGCTCGATCTTTACGCCCGGCGGCAGGTCCTTCTCATGCAATTTGACGTAGAGGTCGAACCCCTTCTGGCCTTGGTCGGCGGGTTGCGCGACAAACCCGGTGTAGCTGTTGATCAGCCCGACCTTGACGGTCTGCGCCGCAAGCGATGCCGGCAAGCTCGCGCCTGCAGCAGCCAGCAGGACAATCATCCTTCGGAACACTCTCGCCTCCCTGTCGACCGCGTGCCGACCTTACTACGCCATCGGTACCACGCCACAACTTGACCGCCGCCTCGGCGCCCTCCACCGAGCGGAAGCGCCTGCGTGAGCCGACATATCCGTCATCGTGATTGAGCACGCCGTCACGATCCGAGAACACGGCGGGCCGCCGCCGTTCCTTTTGTTCTCGCGCCGAAGCCCCTTCTCGAATCATCCCGGTCCGGTGGCGCGGGGGAACAGCCGCTCCTCGACGAGCCCGCAGATGATGTGACCGGCAGTGATATGGATCTGTTGGATGAGCGGGTCGAATCCGACGGGGCATGCAGGCACAAGTCGCAGAGCGCGGCCATTTCCCCGCCGGTTCTTCCGGTAAACCCTACCACCGTGAGGCGTTTCTCGCGGGCGGCGCCGATCGCCCGTAAAATGTTTGGTGAACGCCCCGAGGTCGAGATCACGATCAGGACATCGCCGGGACAGCCGAGACCAAGGATTTGCCGTTCAAATACCCGGTCGTAGCCATAATCGTTGCCGATTGCGGTCAGCACCGAGCTGTCGGTCGTCAATGCGATGGCCGCGCAAGGCGCACGATCATAATAGAGCCGGGACAGCAACTCGCCCGCCAGGTGCTGCGCGTCGCCCGCGCTGCCGCCGTTGCCCGCCAGAAGAAGCTTGCCGCCGCTGCGCAGCGCATTCGTCGTAACCTCGGCGATATCCCGGATGGCGGCGGTAAAGGCGGGGTCGTCGATCGCCGCCTGCACGGCATCGCGAGATTGGGTCAGGTAGTCGGTGATCGGGTTCACTGAAGGTCCCGGCGTTTGCCATAGATTGCCGTAAGCAGTTCCCTGGTAGGCCGTCTCTGTCAAGCGACCGTTAGGGGGGACCATCCCGATTTCGAATTCGGAACATTCAGCTAATGCGCTTCTCGCGCGGCCACACCCATCAGAGTAGTCAGGCGCTGCGGCTCCTCGAGCAACTCGCGGCTCGCGCCGGCAAATACGATCACTCCGCGGTCGAGAACGATCGTCTCGGGGGCGAGTTCGAGAGCGAGACGAGCATGCTGCTCCACGAGCAGCATAGCCAGCTCGTCCTCGCGCTTCAGCCGGTCGAGCCCGGCGAGCAGGGCATCGACGATGACCGGGGCCAAGCCTTCGAGCGGCTCGTCCATCAGCAGCAATGTCGGGTTGCCCATCAACGCGCGGCCGATCGCGAGCATCTGCTGCTCGCCGCCCGAGAGCTGATTGCCGTGATTGCGACGCCGCTCGGCGAGCGAGGGGAAAAAATCGTAGACCTTGCCGAGCGACCATTGCCCGGAGGATTGCCCGGCGCGCTCGGCGACCGTGAGATTCTCCTCGACAGTCAGCGAGGGAAAGATCTCGCGCTCCTGCGGCACAAAGCCGATGCCGAGCCGGGCGCGCCGATAAGGGGCCAGCCCCGAGATGTCCCGGCCGGCAAAGCGCATGTGCCGCCGTGCAATCGCGTATGACCCATCACTGTGGCGAGCAGCGTCGTCTTGCCGACGCCATTTCGCCCGAGCACCGCCAGCGTCCGCCCCTCTCGGCAACGCCAGCGAGATCTCCTCGATAATCATAGTCTCGCCGTATCCGGCAGAGACACGTTCCAGCACCAGGCCGCTCATTTCGGCACTCGTTCGCCGAGATAGACCCTGCGGACCTCGGGGTCTGCGGCGATCGCCTCCGGCGGACCCTCGACCAGAACGCTGCCCTGGACCAGGACGGTGATCCGCTGCGCCAGGCGAAAGACCAGATCCATGTCGTGCTCGATGATCAACACCGCGATGTCGGAGGGCAGGCGCTCGATGACTTCGATGATCGTGCCGCTTTCGCTCGACGGCACCCCGGCCGCCGGCTCGTCGAGCAGCAGAACCTTGGGCGACAATGCGAGCGAGACGGCAATCTCGATCAGCCTCTGGCGGCCGTAGGCGAGCATGTTGACCGGGCGCAATGCTTCGTCTTCGAGCCCCAGCCGTTCGAGCAAGGCATGGGCTTCCTCGATCGACGCGCGATGATGGCCGGCCGGGCGAAACAGGCCGCCGCCGATCCCTTGCCGCTCGCAGACCGCCAGGGTCACGTTTTCGAGAACGCTGAGGCGGCGGAACAGCGCGGTGATTTGGAAGGTGCGGACGAGGCCGCGCTTGACCCGTGCGGCTTGCGGCAAGTGGGTGATGTCGGCGCCGTCGAGATGGATTTGCCCGGCGCTCGGCTGCAATGCGCCCGTCACCAGCTCGACAAAGGTCGTCTTGCCGGCGCCGTTCGGCCCGATCAGGGCGTGCCGCGCGCCGAGCTCCAGACGAAAATCCACGGCATTGGCCACAGTCAGCGCGCCGAAGCTCTTGTGCAGTCCGCAGGTCTCGAGCGCCGGCGTATTCATCGGCGGAACCGGTCGAAGAGCCCGAGCACCCCGCCGCGAGCAAAGACGACGACAAGAACCATCAAGAGCCCGATCCAGAAATACCAGTAGACCGGGTCGATTTCGGAGAAGCGGTTCTGCGCGATCATGTAGAGCGGCACGCCGATGAACGCGCCGTAAAGCCGCCCGACCCCACCGATGATCAGCATGATCAGAACGGTCCCGGAGCGTTCGAGAGACAGAAAGCTGAGGCTGACGAATTGCGTCGTCTGCGCGATCAGCGCGCCGGAGACGCCGGCCAGCGCCGCCGAGATCGTGTAGATGACGAGGCGCCGGCGGGCGACCGGCGCGCCGATCGCGTGCATGCGCCGGACATTCTCGCGGATGCCGGTCAGCGAGCGCCCGAATGGCGAATGGACGATCTGCCGCGCCGCCAACCAACACAGGAAGAGCACGGCCAGGCAATAGACAGTAACTGGTACGGCCGAACAGATCGAAGCGAAACCAGCCGAAGATCGGCCAGACCTCCATGCCCTGCAGCCCGTCATCGCCGCCGGTAATGAACGAGGCCTTGTTGGCCGCTTCGGCCACCAGCGTCGCTACGACCAAGGTCTGCATCAGCAAGGCTAGTCCCGTCGTGCGCAGCACGACGAGGCCGGACAAGAACCCCAAGAAAGCCGCCGCGACCGCGCCGGCAAAAAGGCCGGTGATCGGCTCGCCCCAGCCATGCGCAGCGAGGATCCCGGCGGTATATGCGCCGGTGCCGAAAAACGCGGCGTGTCCCAGGGTCACGATACCGGCGTAGCCGAGCACCAGATCGGCCGACAGCGCGAAGAGGATCGTCGCCAGGATCTGCGCGCCCAATGCCAGATAGTCGGGAAAGACGAAATATGACGCGACTGCCGCCAGCCAGGGCAGTGCTTCGAGCGGGTGGTAGCGGTGCCTCCTGGCAAACGCGTCGACCGCACGGCTCGGCGTCATGCGCGGCCGAACAGGCCGTGCGGCCGCCACAGCAGAATCGCCATTGTCAGCGTATAAATGAAAAATGCGCCGAATTCCGGCAGCAGGTATTTGAAACCGCTGTCGGCGATGCCGAGCAGCAATGCCGCGACAAACGGCCCGCGAATGCTGCCGAGCCCGCCGACCGCCACGACAATCAGGAAATAGGCGAGGTTCTGCAACGCGTAGCTCGGATTGATGGCCAGCAGGTCGGCGCCGAGCCCGCCGCCCAAACCGGCGAGCCCGCTGCCCAGGGCAAAGGTCGTCATGAACAGGCGCGAAGTGTCGATGCCGACCGATTGCGCCATCCGCAAATTGTCGACCGAGGCGCGTACCCGCGCGCCAAAGCGGGTGCGCTCGATACCCAGCCACAATGCCGTCACCAGCGCTGCGCCGCAGAGGATCAGAAAACTTCGGTAGGCGGGGAAACTGCGAACGCCGAGATCGACCGCACCGCTCAGCCAGGCGGGTGGCTGCAATGGTTGTTGCAGCGGGCCCCAGACATAGGTGGCGCCCGCCACCGACATGAAGACGAGCCCCATTGTCAGCAACACCTGGTCCAGCTCCTCGCCGCCGTAAAAACGGCGGTAGAGCAGGCGCTCGACCGGAATGCTCGCCAGCGATACCGCCACCGCCGCGGCAAGCAAGGCCGGCACAAACGGCACGCCCCAGCGGCTCATCAGGCTCGTCAGCACATATCCCCCGGCCATTGCGAAGACGCCGTGCGCCAGGTTGACAAAGCCCATCAAACCCATCGTCACCGACAGCCCGACCGAGATCAGGTAAAGCACCATCGCAAAAGCGAGGCCGTGAAACCCGATGCTGACGGCGGCCGACAGGGTGTCGCTCATCTTGGGAGGCGGGTTGAGGCCAATCCGGCCAGCTACATCCGTCACCCCCGCGCAAGCGCAGTGCTGAATATCTCCACAATAGAAAGACTTTCAATAAATTATCCTTCGTCCCCGTGAAAGCGGACCCAGGGACCCGTCGTGAATATCTCTACAACGGTCCTGGATGCCCGCTTTCCAGCATAACAACGGAAAGCGGAGCTCTATGCAGCCCTATCGCGCAAGCGGGGGTCCAGGGGATCTAATTCCGCAGCTGCGGCCCTGGGTTCCCGCTTTCGCGGGAATGACGACTCGCGGTAAATAAGAGGCTGATTTCACGATTTTTTTACTTCGGCGGGTTCAGCTCCTTCCATGGATCCTTGACCATCGGGATCGTCGCGATCTCGACATCGACAAGCCTGCCGTCCTGCTTCTCGACGCGCCGGATGTAGACATTCTGGACGATGTCGCGCGTTTCCGGATCGATCATGATCGGGCCGCGCGGGCTGTCCGGATCTTTCCAGTGGGACAGGAACGCGATCGCCTGGTCGGCGGTGAAATTCCCCTTGGTCTCTTTGACCAGGCCGTAGATCGCCGCCATGCCGTCCCAGGCATCGACAGAGAAAAAGTCGGGAATGGATTTGTCGCCGTATTCGCGCTTCCATGCCGCTACAAAGGTTTCGTTCGCCGGGCGTTTCGCATCGGCTGAATAAGTGCCCGAAGTGATCAGGCCCAGTGGCGTGTCGCCCATACGGGGCAATTCCTCATCCGGCAGCAGATCCTGCGGGGCGACGACGTTGATCCCGGCTTCGCGTAGGCCGAGGTCCTGCATCGCCTTGATCATCGCGGTGGCCTGCGTGCCGGCGGGCACGAAAATGAAGACGACATCGGGCTTGGCATCTTTGATCCGCTGCACGAACGGCGAGAAATCGGGGTTGGTCGGCGGAAACCGCACCGAGCCGATCATTTTCCCGCCCCCATCGGTAAAGGCCTTGGTGAAGGCGGCTTCGGCATCATGGCCGGGGATGAAGTCGCTGACCGCGGTATAGCCCGTTTTCCAGCCCTGCTCGGCCGCCCATTTGCCGATCGGATAGGACTCCTGCCACAAGGTGAACGAGATGCGCGCGACGTAAGGCGAAAGCCGGGGAATGGCGGCGCCCGCCGCGGCGATGTCGAGAAGCAGCGGCACCTTCGCTTCGGCGGTCATCGGCGCCACCGCGGCGGCTACCGGCGACAGGACGATGCCGGTCAAGAGCTGCACGTGGTCGCGGGTGATCAATTCCTGCGCCAGCCGCTTGCCGACCTCCGGATTGGAGGTGTCGTCGCGGCGCAACAGCTCGATCTTGACGCCCGGCGGCAGGTCCTTTTCGTGCTCCTTGACGTAGAGATCGAACCCCTTCTGGCCTTGGTCGGCGGGTTGCGCGACAAACCCGGTGTAGCTGTTGATCAGCCCGACCTTGACGGTCTGCGCCGCAAGCGACGCCGGCAAGCTCGCGCCGGCAGCCGCCAGCAGGACAATCATTCTTCGGAACACTCGCGCCTCCCTGTCGATCGCGTGCCGACCTTACTACGCCATCGGTACCACGCCATCCGGAAAT
>CAWBCV010000021.1:0-253157 GCA_963787425.1 uncultured Alphaproteobacteria bacterium | reverse complement strand
GGGAGTTTTCCATGAAACAGGTTACAACGAGAGACCAGAGGCGCACAAATAGCCATTCGGACGGATTTTGGCGTCGACACTGTTTGGATGTCGGCGCAGCCGTTCATCCCGAGAAGGACGGCTCCAATAATCAGACATTTCATGGGTACAGCGCGCCCCCTCTGTTCTCGCCGCCGGCTCATCCGCCGCGCCCAGAAGACGCCTTCCGTCGCCTCTACTTTCTAACCGGCACACCCCGTGCGAACGTGGTGCCGGTCACGATCCGGCCGCGGGCACCGACGAAGGAGCCGGGTCGTGCAGCGGAGTGATCTGCGCATCGGGATTGGTCGGACCGGACGGCTTGGGCAACCGGATGATCGTAAGCGGGGCGTAAGCTTGGTCTTAATCGCCCGCTCGCGCGGCGCGATCCAAAGCGGTCAGGTCGTTGGCGTTATCGTCTACTGCCACGAGGCGGTCGACATCGCGGCCGATCCTTGCGACACCGACGCCGAACGCGCCGTCCGGTGCCACCTCGCGCCCCTTACAGGGGTGAGGCTTTTTGGCTGAGATTTTGTCCTTTCAGACTTTGAACGAGTTGCGCACAGTGGCGTAAACCACAACATCTGGACAAGATCCTCGGGAGCTTGTGCCGACCCGCGAAAACATCAGCTTTTCCCTAGGCAGGATGTGTGATAATATACAGATAATGTACGGGAAATTTTTCTGGCCGAGCCATCAGTGACAAAACTTCTCGATCAAGCGCTCCCGGCCGCGCGCGGCCTTCCCGCGGACGCACAGGACGACATTGCCCGTGTCGTACTCTGGCTGAGCGGTGCGGATGACGAGCCGCCGGTCTCGCTCACTCCCGAAGAGCAAGCCGCCATCGCCGCTTCAAAAGCTGCCGCCGCCCGTGGCGAATTTGCGACCGATGCGCAGGTGCGGACGGTGTGGGCCAAACACGGTCTGTGAGGCTTCGCTACAGTCTTCCGGCCCTTGCCGGTCTTAGAGGCTGACCCAAAATGGATTCCGCGTTTGCAACGGGTTATCGTCGCCCCCGCGAAAGCGGGGGTCCAGAGCCTGCCCCTGGCTTGAACAGGGGGGCAACCGCTGCAGCCTTGCCAACTCTGGATTCCCGCTTTCGCGGGAATGACGAGGAGGAATGGTAACGCGCTGAGATTTCTGGATTCATTCTTGGTTAGGCTCTTAGCGCGATCCTCGATTACATCGCCGTCCATTCGCCGCAGGGCGCGCGGAGAGTTCAGGCCCGTATTCAGGCCCTCACCGACCTTCTGTTACAGCATCCTCACATCGGACGCCGCACGAGCGATCCGGCGATTCGCCGGATGACGACGACGCCTTACCCCTATCACGTTTTTTACGAGATCACGCAGACCGAGATCATCATCCACGCCGTCCGTCACGCAGCCCGCGATCCGTCCGGAATGCCCGGCTCTGCTTGAGCGGGTCATGGCTTAGCGGACTGGAATACAATCACTGAGATGGCCGACAAGTTTTTGCAGGAACTGCGACCTTTAAATCCGCGCTCTGGCCCGACAACACTACAGCACAGCGGGAACCCCGAATAAGCCGGCGGAGTTGCAAAGATTGAAAATTTATGTAGGAAAATCATGGTCTAAAACGACTTTTCCTTTGCATAAATTACCGCCATAAGTAGCGCAGGAAATACGGCTATGCCCGGGTATCCACGGACGGCCAGAGTGTTGACGCCCAAGTGCGCGTGCTGACCAAGGCCGGGTGAAAAAGGTGTTACGCGTAGTCGCGTCAGGTGCCAAGACCGACCGGCCGTAGCTTCGCCGGTTGATTGCCGAGCCGCACGCTGCCGTGATGCTCGCGCGGGTTAACTGACCGGCCCGATCCACCCGCGAGTTTTAGAACACGCCTGCAGCGATTTACGGGCAGTATAGCCGGCTTCCGATCCTAGAGCGACGATTTTGTCGAGGCGATCGTCTTTACCAACGATTGACTCCCGAGGATCCATGATTGTGGGCCCCCTGTCGGGGATCGGACGACCATGGCCGAACTCACTCTACCACGGCGACAATCGACAGCGGCCGCAGCCATCAGCAGGCGCGCCCGACCCGGCTTGCCAAGATCGAGCGATCGAGATCTATGCCGTGCCCGGCGAAAATCTGTGCTTTCCGATAGAGCGATAGATGATCCGAGAACTTCGCCACCAGCGTGCAAATCAGGGAAAACTTTATGAGCGCCGCGGAACTAGCGTTGTGGGTACAACTCGTTATCTGTGTTGCCCTGATCATCGGGATGGTCATCCTTCTCCTGCGGCGGTCTCCAGGTCTCATCGACCTCCGAGAGCTGACGGTCCAAACACAGACCTTGAAATCCGATCTGGAGCGGATCCAGAGGACCATCCGAGATGACAACGACCGCAGCGTTAACAGCGCCGAAGACCGCGGCAAGGCACTGCGCGACGAGGTATGGGCCGCACTCAAGGCCGTGGGCGACGACCTCCGGCAAAGTGCCGGTCAGGCGGCCGAACTGCAGCATAACCAGCTAGAACTCATTTGCCCAGCAGCTGAGGGAAGGCGTAAAGGTGCTCGATCAGCGCATGGAAACCTTGCGGCTAGCGGTCGATCAGAAAACAAATCACCTGATCCAAACACTTGTGAGCAAGCTGGATAACGCGCAGGAAACTCATGCTCAACAAGGTAAAGCGCTCCGTGAAGAAGTAAGCGCATCGCTCAAATCCGTGGGGGACGATCTTCGACTCTCGGCCGCAAACGCTGCCAACGTGCAAAGAACACAGCTGGAAGCGTTCGCCATTCAACTTACCGAGGGGCTCAGCGGTATCGACGGTCGGATGGAGGCGCTTCGACAAATCGTCGACCAAAAGATTACCGCCTTAATGGAAGGTATCAGCGGTCGCTTCGATTCGGCCAGAGAAGCGAGCACCGCGGCTGGCAAGGCCTTACGAGAGGAGGTACAGACGACTCTCAAGACAGTGGGCGACGATCTCCGCATGAACGCGGAAGTTGCGGCTACAACTCAGAAGGACCGGTTGAGAGAGGTCTCGACCAAGATCGTCGAACTCAGCGAGGGCATCGGACAGCGCTTCGAATCATTTCGGCGGGTGACGGAAGCCAAACTGACCGAGATGCGGCAAGATGCCGGCACCGCAGCTAAGGAACTCCGGGAAGAGGTAACTAACACCCTCAACAAAGTTGGCGAAGACCTGCGTGAAAATGCCAAGCGTGTTGCCGAGGAGCAGCGGATCGCCCTCGAAGGCATGAGCAAACGGATGAGCGAGATCGGCGAGGCCTCCCAACGCGGCCAGGAAAAGCTGCGAGAGAGCGTAGCCGAGGGGCTGATGACGCTGCGCCGTGAAAATGATCAGAAGCTCGAGCAAATGCGGCAAACCGTTGACGAGAAGCTTCAGGGGACGTTGGAAAAGCGTCTAGGCGAGTTGTTCAATCTCGTCACGCAACAGTTAAAGCAGGTTCACGAAGGCCTCGGGGACATGCAGAAGCTCGCCACCGGCGTCGGTGATCTAAAGCGCGTGCTGACCAATGTTAAGAGCCGCGGTACCTGGGGCGAGACCCAGCTTGCGGCGATCCTGGAGGATATGCTGGCACCTAATCAGTATGCCAGAAATGTCCGAATTAAGGATGGGTCAAATGAAACCGTCGAGTTCTGTGTCAAGATCCCGTTGCTTGACGAGCACCAAGAAAATGTACTGTTGCCTATCGATGCTAAGTTTCCTACCGAGGATTATGAGCGTCTGATGACAGCTGCCGAGGCAGGAGATCCGGCGGGAACAGAACAAGCGGCGCAAAAGCTAGAAACACGCTTCCGGGCGTGTGCGAAGGAAATTTACATGAAATACATCTCACCACCGCGCACAACTGACTACGCTGTGATGTACGTGCCATCCGAAGGCCTCTATGCTGAGATCGTGAAGCGCCCCGGCCTTATAAGCGCGATCACGCGTGAGTTCACTGTAGTCGTGGCGGGCCCGACAAATCTAACGGCAATACTCAATGCCGTCCACGCCGTCTCGCGTTCGGTCGCGATTTAGCACAAGGCCGGCGAGATCGCAGCTCTCCTTCTTAAGGTGCAGAGCGAATTCGTGAAATATGGTGAGGCGGTCAGTACTGCCAAAAAGCGTGCCGTGAGCACTGTTAAGGCGATGGAAAGCTTGGACACTCGGCAGAAGGCAATGGGTCGCGCCCTCAGCGGTGTGAGTTCAATCGGGGGCATTGCCGCAACGGTGCAGCTCACAGGCCCGGTTCTTGATCTTGCAATCGATGAGATCGCCGATGATGATTCTGACGATGAGCTACTTTACATGAACGAAGGCGATAAAATCGGTGAACTAAGAAATGTCGATTAGTCCGGCCAGATGTAATATAGAATATTCCTCGGCGCACGATTTTCCATAAGGTTACATTATGCGACTTTTCTATCGGTGAGAGATACACAGAGCCGAGCAGCAAGCGCAACGACACAAGATGTTGAAACCGCCGCCGGGCAATGACGACGGTTATTGCGCCGGCAACAGCGTGGGCGCGGCTGGCTTTATTACCGGCCGTGGGTTCCACTTACCGGTCAGCGCATCGCTCTTTGGCGCGTAGAGACGCATCGTGAGATTGAACGGCCCTTTCGGCGCCGGCAGCCAGTTCGCGTCCTTGTCGGCGCCGGGGCTCTCGTTCTGGAAATAGAGGTCGAGGGAGGTCCGGGTCGTATTTGAACGGCATCCAGCTGCTGACGGCCAACCGGTTGAGGCTGTTGGGCACCTGGTAGCCCTCGGCGTCATAGAGCGTCACCGACCAAAAGGCGCTCACCGGCGGAACGGTGCTGCTTTCGAAATGGAGGACCTAGCGATTGGCGCATCGAGCGGCTTGCCGGTGTCGTCCCCGAGGTTGATCGGATAGATCGCGTCCTCCGGCAGGTTCGCACCGAGACCGAGCTGGGCAGCTCTTAAAGCAAAGTCGCGTCCCTCGATAGGGTAACAGGGTCGTGACTCCGCAACACCCGCGAACTCGATGCGGGTGTCATCCCAACCTATGGCCGGCCCGCCAATCTCGCGGAGGCCGACGCGCTGGCGCGGCGGCTCGACCTCAGCCGCGAGCGCGCCGCCGTGGGGCCGATTAAAGGCGGGTCAAATTCATTGCACCGTGCCGTGCTGGCTGGTGTGCGGGGGATAGCCGGGTCCGTAGTAGACAGGCGCGTTGTAGCCGTATCCGTAGTAGGCAGGGCCGCTGGGGGGATAACCGGTGCTGCCGTAGTAGGCCGGGCCCGCGGCGGCACCAGGGACGCAGCGGGCGCTGTAGGCGGCGGCCATCTGGCTGTACTGGGGAGATAGGGGAGCGGTCTGGTAGAGCGCCGTCACGCGATTGTATTGATCGGGACAGCTCTCGGATTGGGCCAAAACGGGTGCGGAACCCGCCGCGGCGCAGAGGGCAACAGCGGCTAACATGATTCCGGTTTGTTTGAGCGACATGGAACATTCTCCTTCGCGTTCTGCAGGATCGCAGAACTGTCGATTGCTCCCGGCCCAAACAGACGCAGTGACCGGATGGTTCCAGCCGCTTACGCGCCGTCATCTAAGACCGTCATTGCCGGGCTCGCCCTCTCGTCTTTCCCGGCGTAGGCCGGGATCCATCGCTGTCATGGGCACCGCCTGCGCCGGTGAGACGTTATTTGTCAGAATGGCCCGACTGTGACTTCCCGAGTGTGATTTGGTGAGTCACGTGATCGCCTTCGAGCACTAGGCCGATGGCCGGATAAACCGGTGGACGCCGTCCGGGCCGAGCTCGCGGTCGAGGGCGCCTTGGTGCATCAGGTAATTCAGGTGGGCGAGAGCCTCGCCGAGCGCGAAACCCATCTGGTGCCGGTCGAGGGCGCGCCGGAATAAGACCTTGACCAAATCGACGGCGGTCTTCGGGAAGCTGCAAGCGGCGATCACCTCACCGCAGCGCGCCCGGTGATGCGCGGCAAGGCTGTCGATCCGCGTGTGCAGCCCGAAAAACGGGAGATTGTGCGAGGGCAGGACAAGTGTCTCGGGCGGCACCGCATCGCGCAATTTGGCCAAGCACGCAAGATAGCGGGCGAGGGGATCGCCGTCGGGTTCGTGTGCTTGGACGCTGATGTTGGGCGAGATCCTCGGCAATACCTGGTCGCCTGCGATCAGTACACCGGTCTGGGCGCAATGAAGACACGCAAGCTCCGGCGCATGGCCTTCGCCGACGATGACCCGCCACTGTCGTCCGCCGATCTCGACCGCCATCCCGTCGGCGAGCCGCTGAAAACTCGCCGGCACAGACGGGACGCCGCGGCGGTAGCTGTTTTCCCGTTCGCTGAAAAGCTCCGCTTCGGTGTCGTCGAGACCCGCGCGGCGAGCGAAACTGCGCCGCATCGTGGCAAAATCCTCGGCTCCATGGCTCATCACCCTGGCGAACAGCCATTCCTTCTCGGTCACCCACAAGGGCGCCTGCCAACGCTGGGACAGCCAATCGGCGAGCCCGATGTGGTCCGGGTGATAGTGCGTCACGATGATCCGAGCGATCGGCAATCCGTCGAGCCGCTCGGCAAAGATCTGCTCCCACAGTTCTCTGGTTTGCGCCATCGAGTAGCCGGTGTCGACGATCGTCCAGCCCGCATCGTCTTCGAGCAACCACAAATTGATGTGGTCGAGCGCGAAGGGGAGCGGCATGCGCAACCAATGCACCCCCGGGGCGATCGCCAGCGTCTCGCCCGGCCGAGGCGGCGCCGCAACCGGAAACTGCAACGGTGTCAGGCTTCCGTCCATATTTTATGCTTTTCTCGGCTGGCGAATTGACCGGCAGGTTAGGACGCGGCATTAGTCCCGTACAAGCGGGATGACCGCCGGCGAGCAATGTGCCGATGGAGCGACCGCAACACCACGGCAAATGGCTCGATTATGCGTGACTTCAATGTTCCCGGGCGATCGGCGGCGATGGCGGCGAACGGCATGGCCGCGACCTCCCAGCCGATGGCGACTTTGGCCGCCCTCGACGTGTTGCGTTCGGGCGGCAACGCCGCCGATGCCGCGATTGCGGCGGTCGCCATGCAATGCGTCGTCGAGCCGGAAAGCACCGGAATTGGGGGTGATTGCTTCATCCTCTATTCGCGGCAGGGCGGCTTGCCGGTGGCGCTCAACGGTTCCGGGCGCGCCCCCGCCAAGGCGACGGTCGATTGGTATGTCGAGCGCGGCATCGGCGAAATCGGCGTGCAGACGCCCCATGCGGTGACTATCCCGGGCGCGATCGATGCCTGGTGCACCTTCAACCGCGAATACGGCACCCGACCCCTTGCCGAACTGCTCGAGCCGGCAGCGCGCGCGGCCGAGGAGGGTTATGTAGTGATGCCGCGCGTCGCGGCTGACTGGCACCGCGTCCAGGAGAAACTCCGCGATCCCGTTACCGCCGCGCTTTTCCTGCCGGGCGGAAGACCGCCCAAGGCCGGCGACAAGATGCGGAACGCGCCGCTCGCCGCCACCTTGCGCCGGATCGGGCATGAGGGCCGCGAAGCCTTTTACGACGGCGCCGTCATGCGCGAGATCGTCGCCCGACTGAAATCGCTCGGCGGGCTGCATGAAGAAGAGGACTTCGCTGCCCAGCGCTCCAACTGGGTCGAGCCGATCCACGCCTCATATCGCGGCTACGAGGTCTATGAATGCCCACCGAATGGGCAGGGAATCGCGGCGTTGATGATCCTGCGGACCCTCGCCGGCTACGCGCTCGACGGTGATGCGTTCGGCGAGGCCGACCGATTGCATCTTCTCGCCGAAGCGAGCAAGGCGGCCTATTGGGTGCGCGACAATTTCATCTGCGATCCTGAGCACCTGCCGGTAGATGTCGCGGATTTCCTGTCGGAACCGCGCGCCGAGCGTGTGCGCCGGACGATCCGGCTCGACCGCGCCATGCCGGGGGAGCGCTGGGCCGAGATCGAGCACAAGGACACGGTCTATCTCTGCACCGTCGATCGCGACGGCAACGCCTGCTCGTTCATCAATTCGCTGTTCTCATCCTTCGGCACCGGCATCCTGGCGCCCGAATGCGGTGTCCTGCTGCACAACCGCGGCACCGGGTTCCGCACGATTCCCGGCCACCCCAATGCGATCGCGCCGCGCAAGCGGCCGCTCCACACGATCATTCCTGGAATGTTGGTCAAAGATGGCCGCGCTGCCATGCCCTTTGGCGTGATGGGCGGGCATTATCAGGCGGTGGGCCATGCGCATTTCATCCACCGGCTGCTCGACCGCGGCATGGACCCGCAGCAGGCAGCCGAGCAGCCGCGCATCCTGCCCCTCAATGGCGTGCTGCAGGTCGAACGCGCCAATCACGAGCCGGTTGTCGCCGAGCTGGCGCATCGGGGGCACGAGATCGCGATGCAGGATGTCCCGCTCGGCGGCTGCCAGGCGATCTGGATCGACCATGAGCGGGGTGTGTTGATCGGCGGTTCCGAGCCGCGCAAGGACGGGTTGGCTCTCGGCTATTGACCGAGGGCGCCGCCGACATCCGCTTCGGCCGGCGCGACGGCGTCAGCCGTCTGGCCCATCTCTATCAGCGCGATCCGCTGCGTGTCTTGTTCCCGGGGCCCGCCGCAGGCGATCCGCCGGTCGCTGTCATCGTCACGACATCGGGCGGGCTCGTCGCCGGTGACCGGCTCGATATCGCCGTCGGGCTCGCCCCGGAAGCGGTGGCGCATGTCACTGCGTCTGCGGCGGAGAAGGTTTACCGGTCGACCGGCCGGACCACGATAATCAAGCAGACCCTGTCGATCGGGCCCGCCGCCGCTCTCGAATTCCTGCCGCCCGAGACGATCCTGTTCGACGGCGCCCGCCTGCGGCGCGAAACGATCATCGATCTCGCGCCTGGCTCTGCGTTCTTGGGCGGCGACATCGTGGTCTTTGGCCGCCGCGCGCGGGGAGAGCGCTTCGCCCGCGGCTTCCTCCGCGAGGTCTGGGAACTGCGCCGCGACGGCGACCTCGTCTGGGGGGACGCGCTGCACCTCGATGACGATGTCGGGCGGATCATCGATGATCCCGCCTGTTTCGACGGCGCGGCGGCCTTTGCGACAATGATTTTGTCGCCGCCCGCAGAAGACGCACGCAGCCTGCTCGAAACTGCCCGTCTCGTACAATCCTCCAGCGCGATGACGGGTTTGCGCGCCGGGGCCACGGCGGTCTCCGGCCTCATTATTGCCCGGTGGCTCGCTGCGGATGCGGCCGTATTGCGCCGCGCCTATGCCGACCTCGCTTGCCATTTCCGATCGGCAGTGTTGGGATTGCCGGACCGCCTGCCTCGGGTTTGGCACGTTTAATCAGTAATGGAAAAGATCGCCCGCGGTGTTGAAGCGGGCGTTTTGGTGTTTTCCTGACCCGATATAGACGATTTTTAAACGGTGCCTCATGTAAACCTGGATAGATGGTCCAGAGGATTCTTCGCTTAATCGATGACATTGTTTGATTATTCGTTTGACCTTCCTGGTCATGACGCAACGTTACGGCAATTGGATGATATTATCGAAGAATATCAGAGAGCCTGCTATGCAACCGGTAAACGGGTTGACCAGCCGCATCTCAAAGAAACCGCGCGAAAGGCAATCCAGTCGCTGAGCCCGTTCTATTCGGAAAGTGACGCCGACCGATTGCTCGAGCGCGCGGTGAGCCGGCGGCGCGTCGGCAACCGACTCAAACAACCTACACCTTAATCGCGGCTTGGTAAAGATGTCAGCTCCGGTTGCAAGATGGCGCATGCTGACATCGTGCATTTCACGGGGCAATTTTGGACCTATTCTGTCAATTTCTTGCGCAATGATTTCGCTTGGCTGCATCGCTGAAGGTTTTTATTTCTTGGGAATGATCACCGCTGGTGCAAATTTGATTGTTACCAGGTGGGCAATTCGAAGTTCCAAGAAAAATAAATTCGCTGCCAGTGGATAGCCCCAGCCAGTATAACGTTACGTTATATCATAAAGGTCGAAGGTTGACCGAATTGTAATCACCTGCCCCGGTAACGGGCGGCAAACGATCCCGGCCTCCTATCTTATTCACGCTAACTCGTACTTGGCATATCTCCTGCACGTTAACTTTCTATGTTGCGTGCCAGGTTTAGCGTGCCTAAAACAAGGTCACTCGGCGGAGCGAACCGTCCGGCATCGGCTTGGATAGTTGTCACGGGTCAGTTTGTTGAGGAGGCTGACTGAGTGAATAAACAGTAATTGTCGCTGGTTGGCTCGCGATTGTGCGACGCCAATCGCAAATCGTGGAGAGGAGACTGGAATGCCGAAAGTTGCCTTTCACACCGATCTTAAGAGGACCCCCGAATTGGCGGAAATAAAAACCCACAACCGCTGGCATCCCGATATACCTTTGGTGGAGACCTACAAGCCCGGGGCGGAATTCCGCGTCGAATGTTTTGATTGGACAGGCGGGCAGATTGCACCCGACGATAGCGCCAACGATGTGCGCGACGTCGACCTGACAAAGGTCCATTATCTGAGCGGACCATTTGGCGTCGACGGCGCCGAGCCGGGCGATCTGATGGTCGTCGATCTCCTCGACATCGGTTATCTGCCGGATTCGCCCTGGGGGTTCACCGGCATCTTTGCCAAGGAAAACGGCGGCGGGTTTCTCGTCGACCATTATCCGCAAGCGCGCAAGGCGATCTGGGACTACCACGGCATCTACACGACCTCGCGTCACATCCCGGGCGTGCGTTGGGCCGGGATGGTTCACCCTGGCCTGATCGGGTGTCTCCCCGACCGCGAGTTGCTCGAGAGGGCAAACCGGCGGGAGGCCGAGTTGCTCGCCACCAATCCCGACCGTGTGCCGCCGCTGCTCGCGCCGCCGCACGCGCCGACCGCGCTGATGGGGCAAATGACGGGGCGAACCGCCCAGACTGCAGCGCAAGAGGCATGGCGCACCGTGCCGCCGCGCGAGCACGGCGGCAATTGCGACATCAAGAACCTGTCGCGCGGTTCGAAGATTTATTTTCCGGTCTATGTCAAAGGTGGTGGGCTGTCGATGGGTGACATCCACTGGTCGCAAGGCGATGGTGAGATCACCTTCTGCGGTGCCATCGAGATGGCCGGCTGGATCGATATCGGCGTCGATCTGATCAAGGGCGGCATCGCGAAATACGGCATCATCAACCCAATCTTCAAGCCGAGCCCGATCGAACCGCGCTTCTCCGAATATCTCGTGTTCGAAGGCATCTCGGTCGACGAGACGAGCGGAAAGCAGCTCTATCTCGATGCCCACGTCGCCTACCGGCGGGCATGTCTGAACGCGATCGAGTACCTCAAGAAGTTCGGCTATACCGGCGAGCAGGCGTACATGATCCTCGGCACCGCGCCCTGCGAAGGCCGGATCAGCGGAATCGTCGACATCCCGAATGCGTGCTGCACGTTGGCCATTCCGACGGAGATCTTCGATTTCGACATCCGTCCCAACGCCTCCGGACCGACGCGCTCGGTGCCGGCAAGCGACGTATCGGCTTGCACATAAACTACCGCTGCCGGTGGGGCGGCGATCCATTCGCCGCCTCGCCGCCACCGTCAACGACGCGCCGCTTGGCCATCGTGTCGCCCAAACTGCGCGCGCCGCAGTCCACAGAAGAATAGGAGGGGACGATGCTGCTAGGGCTGTCACTCTTTTGGGTCGGGGCTGTCCTTTTTCTGAACGGGCTGTGGGTGCTCGACAAGGTCGGCGACCGCGAGATCGCCGTAATCGATGTCTTTGTCGGGACTCTGACGCTAATCGTGGCGATCTATCTCGCCTTTGGCCCCGGCGCCAACGCCGACAGCATCAAGGGCGCGGCGTTTCTGTTGCTGTTTACTTTCACCTACTATTGGGTTGCATGGAATCGATGGAACGGTGCTGACGGGCGGGGGCTCGGCTGGTTCTGTTTGTTTGTCGCCATCACATGCGCCCCGATAGCCCTGCAGAGCTTTGCCTCCGCACACACGCTATGGGACTATTGGCTGGCATTCTCTTGGCTCTCTTGGGGTGTTCTCTGGTTTCTATTTTATTTGCTGCTGGCGGCCGGAAGAAAAGAGTTAACAAGATTTACCGGTGCGCTGTGTACTCTCGAGGGGATTTATACCGGTTGGATTCCGGGCTATCTGCTTCTCACCGGCGCGATGCCCGGCGGGCCGGTGCCGCCGCACTGACGCGGAACCCGGCGCAACGGAGGAAACACGAGATGCCTCTCTATGACTATGGATGCGGAAACTGCGGACCGTTCCGAGAATGGCGTAGCATGACCGAATGGGAGGCAAAGGCGCCCTGCCCGAGCTGCGCTCTTCCGGCGCCACGGCTCGCTGCGGCGCCGATGCTGGGGGTGCTGTCGTCGAACAACCGGATCGCTCACGAGCGCAACGAGCGCAGCGCGCATGAGCCAAAGGTCGTTCGCCGCGAGGATGTGCCGAAGGACCGTCGCCATTACGGCCACGATCACGGTGTCAGTCCGCTGATCAAGCAACAGTTCGGCAATGTGCACGGGAGCCCGCCCGACCGCCCTTGGATGGTGGGCCATTAGGCAAAAGTGTGGATCACCTATCTGTGCGTTTTCCTCGGCGCCGCGGTCGGCGGGGTCGGGCGCTATGGGCTATCGGGCGTGGTCGCGAATTGGATCGGCGCCACGTTTCCGTGGGGCACTCTGCTCGTCAATGTCACCGGCTGCTTTGTCATTGGGGTCTTCAATACGTTAACGGGACCGGACGGAATATTTTTGGTACCAGTCAATCTTCGCGTTTTTGTGATGGTCGGGATATGCGGTGGCTACACGACGTTTTCCTCGTTCAGCCTGGAAACCCTCAACCTCGCGCGAAATGGAGAATGGTTCGCCAGCGGAGCGTATATATTGGCGTCGACCGTGTTCTGCCTGGTTGGCGTCTGGTTGGGACATATCGCAGGCATCTTGATTAATCGCTGACGCGGATCTGGTGGACGGGAGCTGATGATGCAGCTGGGAGAAAAGGCAGTATTGCTGCGTATCTTCATCGGTGAAAGTGACCGGTTCGGCCACCATCCCCTTTACGAGGCCATCGTTCTCAAGGCGCGCGAGCAAGAGCTTGCCGGGGCGACGGTATTGCGCGGACCGATGGGCTTTGGTCATTCGAGCCGCCTTCATACCGCCAAGGTCCTGCGTCTCTCCGAGGATCTTCCGGTAATAGTAGAAATCATCGACAGCGAGCAGAAAATCTCGGACTTCCTCCCGCTGCTGGACGAGATGATCAAAGGGGGACTCATTTCGCTCTCGGAAGTCCGCATCCTGCGCTACGGGCCCGATCGCAAAGAGATCGCAGGCCCGTAGATGTGGCACGGTTAATGCATTTAAGCGAGCAGATGTAAGGACCGTATGAATCTAACTCCACACGAGAAGGACAAGCTTCTAGTGTCCGTTGCGGCCATGGTCGCCGACCGCCGGCTGAAGCGTGGCGTCAAACTGAATTATCCTGAAGCGCTGGCACTGATCACAGACTACGTTCTCGAAGGAGCGCGCGACGGCAAGAGCGTGGCCGAATTGATGCGCGACGGGGCCGCGGTCGTTTCGCGCGATCAGGTCATGGAGGGGGTGCCCGAGATGATCCACGAAATTCAGGTCGAGGCTACGTTTCCGGACGGCACCAAGCTCGTCACGGTGCATGAGCCGATCCGCTGAAATCATGAACAAAAGATTGACACCCGTCGCTCGCTGCCCCTCACCCTCCCGCTGCGCGGGTCCCTCCCTCTCCCCGCTCGCGGGGAAAGGTCTGGGGTGAAGGGCTCTACGCAAGAGGGCGCGATGATCCCCGGAGAAATCATCACCGCGCCGGGCGAGATCGAGATCAACACCGGCCGCCCGACCGTGACGTTGATGGTGGCCAATACCGGCGACCGCCCGATCCAGGTCGGCTCGCATTATCATTTCTACGAGACCAATGCCGCGCTTGCCTTCGACCGCGAGCAGGCGCGCGGTTTTCGCCTCGACATCGCCGCCGGGACCGCGACGCGCTTCGAGCCGGGGCAGAGCCGCGAGGTGAGGCTCGTCGCTTATGCCGGAGAGCGCCGTGTGATCGGCTTCAACGGCCGGATCAACGGCCGGCTGGGATAGGGCAATGCCGAGGGCGATTCCGCGCGCGGCCTATGCCGCGATGTTCGGGCCGACAACCGGCGATCGGCTGCGGCTCGCCGACACCGAACTCATCATCGAGATCGAGAGCGACCGGACGATCTATGGCGAGGAGGTCAAATTCGGCGGCGGCAAAGTCATCCGCGACGGCATGGGGCAGGGCCAGGCGACCCGCGCCGACGGCGCCGTCGATACCGTCATCACCAATGCCGTGATCCTAGACTACTGGGGCGTGATCAAAGCCGATATCGGCATTCGCGACGGCCGCATCAGCGGGATCGGCAAGGCCGGCAACCCCGACATCCAGCCCGGCGTCGATATCGTGATCGGGCCGGGGACCGAAGCGATCGCCGGAGAGGGCCGCATCGTCACCGCCGGCGGCATCGACTCGCACATCCACTTCATCTGCCCGCAGCTGGTCGAGGAGGCATTCTACAGCGGCATCACGACAATGCTCGGGGGCGGCACCGGCCCCGCTGCCGGCACCGCCGCAACGACCTGCACGCCGGGCCCGTGGCATCTTGGCCGGATGATGGAGGCAGCGGAAGGGCTGCCGGTCAATCTGGGCTTTTTCGGCAAAGGCAATGCTTCGGAGCCGCGCGCGCTGGTCGAGATGGTCGAGGCGGGCGCCTGCGGATTGAAACTTCACGAAGATTGGGGAACGACCCCAGCGGCAATCGACACCTGCCTCGCCGTCGCCGAGCAATTGGACATTGCGGTCGCGATCCACACCGACACGCTCAACGAGTTGGGTTTTGTCGAGGACACGATTGCCGCGTTCAAGGGCCGCAACATCCACGCCTTTCATACCGAAGGGGCAGGGGGCGGCCATGCCCCCGATATAATCAAGTTATGCGGGCTGCCGAACGTGCTGCCCTCGTCGACCAACCCGACCCGCCCATTCACGGTCAACACCGTCGACGAGCATCTCGACATGTTGATGGTGTGCCATCACCTCGACCCGCGGATCCCCGAGGATGTCGCTTTCGCCGAGAGCCGCATCCGGCGCGAGACGATCGCCGCCGAGGACATCCTGCACGATCTCGGCGCGTTCAGCATGATGTCCTCCGACAGCCAGGCGATGGGCCGCGCCGGCGAAGTCATTATCCGCACCTGGCAGACCGCGGACAAGATGAAGCGGCAGCGCGGCCGGCTGCCGGAGGATAGCGACCGGTCGGACAATTTCCGGGCGAAGCGCTATATCGCGAAATACACGATCAACCCGGCGCTGACCCATGGCCTCGCCGAGCACATCGGCTCGGTCGAGGTGGGCAAACTCGCCGATCTTGTCCTATGGTCGCCGGCCTTTTTCGGTGTAAAGCCCGATCTCGTGCTGAAGGCTGGCACGATCGCCGCGGCATTGATGGGTGACCCGAATGCCTCGATCCCGACCCCGCAGCCGGTGCATTACCGGCCGATGTTCGGCGCCTTCGGCCGCGCGCTTTCGGCCTCCTGCGTCACCTTCCTGCCTACGATTGCAATCGAGCGCGGGATCTACGAACAGCTCGGACTGCAGCGCACCGTGCTCCCGGCGAGCGGCATCCGCGCAATCGACAAGAAGCGCATGGTGCTGAACGACACAACGCCTCACATTGAAGTCGATCCCGAGACCTACGAGGTGCGCGCCGACGGCGTCCACCTGACTTGTGAGCCGGCAACCGTATTGCCAATGGCCCAGCGTTACTTCCTGTATTGAAGAAGTGTTGAACACAATGAGACGGGGAGGCGATGAGAAAGACGGTTCCTCTCGCTGTCTCACTGCCTCATTGTGAATTTTCTGATGCGGCGGGCGATTGCGGTGCATCGAAGAGGAACATGGCCGGAGGAGGAGGCGCTCGACACGGTGAAACTCGCCTTTGTCGACCGGCATCGCCGCCGCATCCGCCTCGTCGCGGCTTCGGAGCAGACCTACCTGCTCGACTTGCCGCGGGCACACCATCTGGTCGAGGGCGATGGTCTCGAACTGGAAGGCGGCGGCTACCTCCGCGTCAGTGCGGCCGCCGAACCCCTATTGGAGATCACCGCTGCCAGTCGCAAAGATTTATTGCGGATTGCCTGGCACCTCGGCAATCGGCACCTGCCGGTACAGATTGCCGGAGAACGGCTGCGCATCCGGCCCGACCACGTGATCGCCGAGATGGTAGCCGGCCTCGGCGGGCGCGTCGTCGAATTGGAGGCGCCGTTCGACCCCGAAACCGGCGCCTACCATGAGCATGAATGACCCGAAAAGCCCTTCGCCCGCACCGCGGGAGAACGGCTTCAGTACTGGGCTTTATCGCTTATTGGCGTGGCTGTCGCCAGGGTTTCCGATCGGTTCCTTCTCCTTTTCGCACGGCCTCGAAGCGGCGGCGACGAGCGGTGCCGTCCGCGATCGGGACTCAATGCAACTTTGGATCAACGCCATTCTCGCTTCGGGCGGAGGTCGCATGGACGCGGATATCCTTCGCGATGCACATCGAGCGTCCTCGGCAGGCGACGTAGGTGCGCTCACGGACGCCAATCGGCGAGGCATCGCGTTCCGCGCCACCGCCGAAACACGGCTCGAGACAACCGCACAAGGCGAGGCGTTCCTCGCGACGTGCCGCGCCGCGTGGCCCAATTCGCTTCTCGATTGCTGGAGTGAAGGGATCAAGGAGAGAGGTGAGGCAGTGTGCTACGCCGCGGCGGTGGGCGCCGCGACGGCACAGGCTGATATTCCGCTCGACTGCGCGCTGCTCGGACATTTGCTGGCGTTAGCGTCCAATCTTGTCTCTGCCGGCTTGCGCCTGGGAATTATCGGGCAAACCGATGGCCAGCGCATCCTCGCAGCGCTGGAGCCGGTTATTGCAGCCGCGGTGAGCGGCGCGCTGACGCGCGACCGGACGTCGTTCGGCGGCGCGACCTTTGCCGTTGAGCTCGCCTCAATGGCGCATGAAACCCAATACACGAGGCTATTCCGCTCATGACCAATCCGCTGCGGCTCGGGATCGGCGGTCCGGTCGGATCGGGCAAGACCGCGCTGATGGACTGGCTATGCAAGAGGATGCGCGGCCGGTATGAGATTGCCGCGATCACCAACGACATCTACACCCGCGAGGATGCCGAATTCCTGACCCGCAGCGGCGCATTGCCGCCCGAACGTATCCGCGGCGTGGAAACCGGCGGCTGCCCGCATACCGCGATCCGCGAGGACGCTTCGATAAATCTCGCCGCCGTCGCGGAGATGAACCGGATCTTTCCGCGCCTCGACTTGATATTGATCGAGTCGGGCGGCGACAACCTCGCCGCAACCTTCTCCCCTGAGCTTGCCGACCTGACGATCTATGTCATCGACGTTGCCGCCGGCGACAAAATCCCGCGCAAGGGCGGCCCCGGCATCACCCGCTCCGACCTCCTCGTCATCAACAAGATCGACCTCGCTCCGCTGGTCGGCGCCAGCCTCGATATCATGGACCGCGACGCCAAGCGCATGCGCGGCGTTCGCCCCTTCGTCTTCACCAACCTGAAGACCGGTGACGGGGTCGATAGGGTGCTCGATTTCGTCGTGATCCAGGCTGGGCTTTAGCTCGCGCTTCGCCGTCGAGCAGTCGCAAAGCCACCTCTAACGCGGCTAGTCGCACCTACGGGAGAGAACTGTATATTAGAGGGAGTTCTGGCTCATCTGATTTTCCCCACGGCTTCCTCGAAAATCAGAGGGTGGAGTGGCCCTGGCTCGCAAGCGGCATTCCAGCCCGGCCATACAGAAATCCATCCGCGAAACCGCCTACCGGAATGGCGGATTTCCTCGCGTAAACAGGCCCGGATATTCTATACAATAATTACTTGTTTCTTGTATAGAGACACGCTATGATTGTGCATGTCGAAACGCATCGCCCTTTACCTTCGCGTCTCCACAACAGAGCAAACCGTCGAAAATCAGCAGCGCGAGCTTGAGGCCGTCGCCGAGCGGCACGGCTGGAATGTGGTTGCTGTCTTTACCGATGCCGGTATCAGCGGCACCAAAGGCCGTGACAAACGACCGGGCTACGATTCCTTGTGTCGCGGGATCGCGCGCCGCGAATTCGATCAAGTCTCGGCTTGGTCGGTCGACCGGCTCGGACGCTCATTGCAGGAGTTGGTAGCGTTCCTCGGCGAACTGCACGCGAAGGGTGTGGACCTTTATCTCCATCAACAGGGCATCGATACCGGCACGCCAGCGGGCAAGGCAATGTTCCAGATGATGGGCGTCTTTGCCGAGTTCGAGCGTGCCATGATTGTTGAGCGGGTAAAATCGGGCCTTGCGCGGGCGCGGAGCCAGGGGAAACGGCTCGGGCGTCGTCCCGTGGGCGAGGATGTCGTCGAGGGCATCCGAGCGCAACTGGCGACCGGCACTGGCATACTCAAAACGGCGAAAGCTCTCGGCGTCGGAACCGGAACAGTGCATCGGGTGAAACGAGAGATGGCGGCTGTAGCGGCATGATCAGGATCGAGGGTGCCAGTTCGGTGAGCACGATCATCTGAATTGGGTCGGCTTGAGCCGTTGACTCGGGATCGGCCTGAGCCGGTTAATAGGCCGTATCGCGGAAGGTCGCAGACTTACCCAAAAAGCGAACATTGCGACCCACCAATAACAAAGCCCCGAACGCTGGCGGGGCTTTGAATTTCGTCAGAAGTTTTCAACTCGAACTCGTTAGTTCGCCCGCACCGGACCCATGAGCGGGGCCTTCACCGGGGCCGCAACGCCGTAGATGACAGTTAGACCCGACCCACCACCCCAAGTCGAAATGGCGTGGGCCGGTTGATCGTAGACCGCTGCTTCGGGGCTATTCCAGTTGTTCGCGGCCCAGATATTGCCAGCTGGGTCGATCACTACGTCGGTAAGCATCTGGATGGTGCCGCCGGTGAAAGCATGGACGACATCGCCGGACTTCGCCCCGGAGGTTTGCCCCTTCGGCTCGGCCCCGGCCACCAGCAAGACGCCGCGACCCCAGAAGTTGGCGACCCAGACCTGATCCTCGCCGTCGATCGACACGCCCCAAGGCACGTTGATCACCTTGCCGCCGCTGAAGCCCATCGGCGCGGGTTGAGTGCCGTCTGGGCGAATCATATTGACTACGCCCGTGACCTTTCCGGGGGGAAGCTCTTTCATCAAATGCTCACCGGCGAGCTGAAACTGCTTCATCACAGACACACCGTCGGGAATGACCGGCGGCGGAAAGTCCAGGGACATGTTGCTCGCCACCCAGAGATTGCCCTTTGAATCCAAAGCGACGCCACGAACACCAATTCCGACCCTGAAGGATTCAGCCTTGGATGGATCGTCGGCCAGAAATCGCACGACCGTATCCGACTGCGCATTGCTCACCCAAACGCGGTTCTGGGCGTCGATGGCAATGCCGAAGGGCGACTTCAGTCCATTGACCTGCACAAGCCGTCCGTCTTTTACCCGTCCGCCGGGGAAATACAGCAGTTGGTTCTTAGTGGCGTCGGCGATCCACACGTCACCGTTCGCGGCGATACCGACACCCTGCAGTCCACCGACCTTACCTGCGAAGGGGAAATCAGTCTCGTTTCCGATGGGACGACCGTCGAAATCCATCACGCCAATCGTCCCGTTCAAGCCCGTGACCCAAACCTTGTCGAGCGCCACGCCGGTGCCCCACCCGATACTGTCTACGCCCATGCCCCTAAAACCTGTGAGTGCAGGCGACAGTGCGGTTCCGTCGGAGGCGACCTTGATCGTCCCGCCGCCGATGTTATGCGTCACACTGGACTGTGAGCCGGGCATCCAGTTCTGGCCGCTCCACAGGTTTCCATCCGCATCGAACACAAATTTGCCATTCGCGAGCATACCGCCCCCGGCGAAACTAAGCATAAGAGCGAAGTCGGGCGGAGCGTATGCGAGATACGGCAGGAATGGCGCATTGCGCGGGGAACCATCCTGCGGCTGCGGGTAGGCTTCGTCGAATAACGCGTAAAGCGACTTCGGGTCAGCCCACGATGTGCGAGCGATGCCCGCCATCGCTTCGAGCACATTCTTCGGCGTCACGCCTCCGGTCGGAGTAGCGGCCTTGAGGAAACGCACCCGCCAATCGTCATTGGCTACGGTTGTAAACGCCGCGACGAGCGAGGCGAGTGTGTTCAAGTTCGCGAGCGTCGTGTTCTGGGTGATGTTGAGCGGATCCAGAATTACTTTGCCCCACCTGCCAGTCGTCGGATCTATTAGGTTCGGAGCGTTCCCGGCGGCGATCCGCAGTCCGAGCGTATTTCCTGAGATCGCTTCGCCTTTAATGAAACGGGCGGAAGTAAACGTCGACGCCACCGTGGTGAGTTCGTTGATAACAATCTTGGCCGGGGGCTTGTTGCCTAACACCGTCAGCAAAGCGATGGCCGGACTGTCTTCGCCGTGTTTGCCTGTAGCTACGCCGCCCTTTGCAACCACATACAGAACAACATCCTTGCCGGGCGTCTCTGCGGTGCGAAGTTCAAATTGGCCATCACTGCCTGATTTCGCTTGAACCAGCTGCTTGGGTTCGCCCTCAGTGGCAGCCCATAGAGTGATGGTAGAACTTGCGAGCGGTCCACCGCCGACTTCGACTTGGCCCGCGATGCCAACCTCAGCTGCGGCTGTGCCGCACGCATACCCGAGCAGCGCGACGGTCAAGATCGTGGTGACGAATTGTGAAAGCTGGGGCATAGGAGATTCTCCACATTCAAAAGGATTAGAGAACACGCTCGCGATTTTGAAATGGAACCTCGGGCGGCATCAATGGGGTCGAAGGCGGTCTCTCGATAACGGTTGGCGCGGGTATCCTCAAAACGGCCAAAGCACCCGGCGTCAGGTGAAGCGATCGATGACGGCGGTAACTCCCTCATAATCAACGGTATCGCCTCTATCGGGATCACGGGGGTCTCACAATGGAGACCGGTGGGCTCGCCGGTCGGCAATTTCACAGTTTCTTACCCAAGGTGCCCTCGATCAGATCAAATTGGACCTTGGCGCTGGAGGTCGATCGCACGAATGCAATCAATTCGCGCCAAGGATCGAGGACACGATCGAGGCCGCTAATGAAGGCCACCACGATGCCGATTTCGGTCTTTCCGTTGAGAACCATGATCCCGCCGACAAACAGGAGCGCGAAGACACCCACGGACTGGAGTCCGCTGACGAGACCTTTCAGCCCAAACTTGAGCTTGAACACGCGGAGACGCACACCATAAATCGTGTCGAATGCGTTGCGGATCTCGTTTCCAAGAGAACCGCCAGATGCGCCGTCACCTTGCATGTTGTCGACGACCAAATCACCGGCCCGCCGCACTGTGCGGACACGCTCTCTAACCAGTGTGTTTATTCGGCGCTGGATCATTGGAACGGCGAAGAACTGCGGAACGGCAATGAGCAAAACGACCAGCCCGAGAAGAGGCTCTGTATAGAGCATGTAACCTAATACGCTGAGCAGCGTCCCTGCCTGCACTGTTGGGGTTGAAATGCAGTCTCCGACAAACTTCCCGACTGCTTCCGCCTCGGTGGCGATCATCGCAACAAATGTTCCCGCTTTGTCTTTAGTCGTTTCGTCGAGCCTCTCGTCCGATCTGCGAAGCGAACTGCTGTTGAAGACATCGTTGCGCAAGGAACGAATCATCGACTCGCCAATGCCCGCACTTTTAATATTCAATGTATATTTGAGGCCACTGATGCTGAGTGCCGCAATCAGATAAGCCCCGCATAACCAAAATAGTCTCTCGGCTCTCTCGTGCCCGGCGAGGGTATTTATAATGTGGCGCTGCAATTCGAGCGGTGCCATCGCCAGCAGGGCAGCCATCACTGCCAAAATGATTAGGACGATCTGTTGTGACGCCGATGACCGCCAGACAAACTTGTAAAAATCACGCATGATGTCCTCCCGTCTCGATCAATGATCCAGCTATGACTATGGCTTTTATTCCTGGCCACTTCTTTTTGGGGAGGCTCCCGGCGTTCTACGAAAAGGGGCACCGTCGAGCCACCGGCGGCGATCCGATGGAACGATACCCCGGCGTCCATAGGCTCGGGAATCTTTAGGTGCCGTTCCGGCTGTCCCCCGGTGGTGGGGGTGGCTCATTCTTGAGTGGGTTCCCATCCGAGGAGGTTGCGCCGAAGTCTGTCCGTGGGAGATTTTTTCAGTCGCTTCCCGACCGCTTGTGGTCGATTTCCTCGTCCGAAATGGTGTTCACCGGCCCTTGTGGCCCCCGCCAAATCGCCGAAATCGATTTGACGCGCGCTCCCCGACCATTTAGCCCTGTTGAGGCTCCATAGGGTCCGCGTGCCCCGGCCCGAAACATACCCCCGGCCTTTCCCTACACGGGACTCCGGGCCGGGATGTTCGTCGCGGAGATCTCTCCGGGGCGACTTTTCAGGTATGGCGCAGCGAAAGCAGTGCCGATCCTCGCATGATCGAGCGCGCCAGGGGCAGCAGGGCAGCCACCAGGACGTGTGCTGTCTTCCTGCCTTACACCGGGGCCAGCGGACGGACATCGTGCGTCAGCGCCCGCCCATGCGGCTGCGAGGGGTAGTTCAGCGCCGACCCAATTGCTCGTGACGGCTGGCGACCGGCCAAAAACAGTGATCCCCGCACCTGTGTGCGGATCGGTGGCCTCGCATGGCGTCACCACAACGTTTCTCCGCAACCGCGAGGGCTGAGTAGCGAAGCCTCCCGGAGCGGCAGTGTCGAGGGGTGGTGAAAAAACGGTGAAACGAGAACCCGCCACCTCCTCACGAGCGCACATTTGCTTGGTTTCTCCTGCGGAAGCAGATACGTGTGAAGGGGCTGCCCTCGCGCTCAGCCGCGCGCCCGAACATCGGTACCAGACGCCGACAAGTCGCTTGATGTTCTATAACCGGCCATCGCAGCGTAAACCCTGCCGATGACCGAACATGACGACGGTGACGCCGGGTAGTCCGATTGGGAACCTAATTCAAGAGCCTAAACGGGATACTAAAACGAACACCATACATCCCAAGAGTGGCCGATTTCCTGGAGTTTTTGAGGGTGGCCGTATTAGCTTCGAACACCGAATGCTCCGCCAGTCATCAGCGCGACCAAAAACACCAGAAGAGCGTAAAGCGCGGCCAATAGGTCGTCGAGCATGATCCCCAACCCGCCATGCACCCTCCGGTCAGCCAACCCGACGAGCCAGGGCTTCCAGATGTCGAAGATCCGGAAGAGCAGGAAGGCGGCGGCGTAAGACGGGGGGTCGAGCGGCGCGGCCAACAGCACCAGCCACTGCGCTGCGACCTCGTCGATCACGATCGCGCCGGGGTCCTGTACGCCGCTTGCTTTGGCTATCCTCCCCGCGGCCCAACAACCGACGGCAACGGCGATTGCGCAAGCGATCGCCAGCGCGGCGAGGCCCCACAGGCTGCGGATCACCCAGGCGCAGGGCAGGGCGGCAAGTGATCCCCAGGTTCCCGGCATCACCGGCAGCAGACCGACGCCGAACCAGGTCCCGAGCACCAGTGCTGGATGCCAAAGGGGCAGCCCGAGTTCGCAGCGAGCGTTCTTCAGAGCGGCAGACGCACAGTCGCGACGGCTTGTGCAGCCATGCCTTCGGCGCGGCCGGTAAAGCCGAGCTTCTCGGTGGTCGTCGCCTTGATGCTGACGCGATCGGGCGCGATTCCGAGGATGGCGGCGATGCGCTCGACCATCGCCGCGCGATAGGGCGCAATTTTAGGCCGCTCGCAGATGATCGTGACGTCGACCGCGGCAATGGCGCCGGCTCGTGCGCGCACGAGATCGGCGGCGTGGCGGAGGAACTGGTCAGATGCGGCGCCGCGCCAGCGCGGGTCGCTCGGCGGGAAATGCATGCCGATGTCGCCGGCGCCGATCGCGCCTAGCACCGCATCGGTCAGCGCGTGCAGCCCGACATCGGCGTCGGAATGTCCGGCGAGGCTCATGCTCGTGCGGGATTCTGACGCCGCATATCCAGAGATGATCGCCTGGCGCAAAGGGGTGCACGTCGAAGCCCTGGCCGACGCGGACATCCCCCTGTCGGGCGGCGAGCAGGCGCTCGGCCGCGGCAAGGTCCTCCGCAGTCGTAACCTTCAGATTGTCTTCGCTGCCGTCAACAATCAGCGGGGCCAGGCCCGCGGCCTCGGCGACTGCGGCGTCGTCGGTCAGCCCACGGCCGATCGCGGCGCGGTGGGCCGCGAGGATCGCATCGAAGTGAAAGCCCTGCGGGGTCTGGGCGCGCCACAACGCGGAGCGATCGACCGTCTCCCGAATGGTTGCGCCCTCGGCGCGCTTGATCGTGTCGCGCAAGGGCAGGCAAGGGATCGCCGCGATCGCCTTGTCCAGACCATCGATGACCCGGTCGACCAGTCGCTGATCCGGAAAGGGCCGCGCCCCATCATGAATGAGTACGCGGTTCGGGCAATAGGCGGCCAATGCCTCGAGGCCAAGCCGAACGGAGTCCTGGCGCGTCGGGCCGCCGGCGACCGGCGGCATTACAGTTAAGCCGGCGATGCTGCTATCGAACAGCGCTCCGTCCTCGGGCCTGATCGCGACCAACACATTTGCGATTTGCCTGTGCTCGCCGAGCGCAGCGACTGCATGGCGCAAGATAGTGGCACCCCCGAGCGACAGGTATTGCTTGGGGCGAGGGCCGCCAAATCGAGTGCCCTGGCCCGCCGCGACCACGAGCGCATAAACCGAGGTCATGGCTAAGCTTAACCCTCTAGCCGGCCTGATGCCATTACGCCGCATTTTCCCTAGGGATTGATGTTGCGGCGCAAAATGAAAGCGGCTAACATCTGCCTAATCGGTAGGCAAAGTGCATAGTTGCGTATTTTATGGGCATCTCGATCGCCTCTGTGACTCTCGAAGATCCGGTCATCCTCGCTCCAATGTCGGGAGTCAGCGATTTGCCGTTCCGCAGGCTCGTCAAGCGGCTCGGTGCCGGTCTCGTCGTTTCCGAGATGATCGCCAGCGAAGCGATGATCCGCGAGACCCGCCAGTCTATGACGATGGCCAAAAGCTGCGCCGACGAGCAGCCAATGGCCGTGCAGCTGGCCGGCTGCGAACCGCGCGTCATGGCCGAGGCGGCAAAGCTCAACGCCGATCGCGGGGCGCGGATCATCGACATAAATTTCGGTTGCCCAGTGAAAAAGGTGGTCAACGGACACGCCGGATCGGCGCTGATGCGCGACGAGGCGCATGCCGCGCGAATCCTCGAGGCGACGGTGAAGGCGGTTGACCTCCCGGTCACCTTGAAGATGCGCACCGGATGGGACGAGCAAAACCGCAACGCGCCGCGGCTTGCCCGCATCGCCGAGGCCTGCGGCATCGGCATGATCAGCGTGCACGGCCGTACTCGTTGCCAGCTTTATGCCGGCTCAGCCGACTGGAGTTTCATCCGCCAAGTTAAAGAAGCGGTGGCGATCCCGGTCATCGCCAACGGCGACATTACGACCTTCGACGATGCCGACCGGGCATTGCGGAAGTCCGGCGCCGACGGTCTGATGATCGGCCGCGGCTGCTATGGACGGCCATGGTTCGTCCGTCAGGTTATCGAATGGTTGAAAACCCGGCGGCGGGTTCCGGACCCGCCGCTTGCGGCGCAGCTCGAAATCGTGCTCGGCCATTACGAGGAGATGCTCCAGCATTATGGCACGCAGGCGGGTTCGAGGATTGCGCGCAAGCACGTCGCCTGGTACTCGAAAGGCTTCCCCGGGTCGGCGGAATTTCGCGCCGCGGTCAATGACACTATCGACGTCGCACGCGTTCGGAACCTGATTCGATCGTTTTACGAGGCGCTTCTAACCCACGAGACGGCATGATCAAGACGCCGTTTCGGCTCCGCGGAAGCTCGAACCCAAAACGGCGTCCTCTCGGGATAGCCCAACCCGACGCTGCGGTGATCCTGGCAGCTCTCGCCCTTCCCGTAATCGTTATCGATCACGGGGGAGGCATCCGCTTCGTCAACCCGGCCGCGGAGCAGTTTTTCGGATCCAGCGCGGCCGCGCTGTGCGGCACCGCGCTCGCCGATCTTGTGGCGCCGCACAGCCCCTTGCTGGCGCTCGTTGGTTCGGTGTGGCGGATCGGCAATACGATTTCCGAGTACGACATTCTCCTCGAGGGCCCGCGGTTCCCGGGCCGCCTGGTTACCATTCAGGGAGCGCTGACGGGCGAAGGTGCGGATATGCTCGTGCTTACACTGCACGAGCGCTCGATGGCGGAGATGATGGACCGCCATTTAACCCACCGGAACGCTGCCCGTTCGATTACCGGGATGGCGGCCATGCTCGCCCACGAGGTCAAGAACCCGCTTTCCGGGATCCGTGGCGCGGCGCAATTGCTGGAGCAGGATGCCGATCCCGCCGGACGCGAGCTGACCCAGCTGATCTGCGACGAAACCGACCGAATCGTCGCGCTCGTCGATCGCATGGAAGCCTTCTCCGATCACCGGCCGATCGAGCGCGAGGCGGTCAACATCCACGAGGTGCTCGAGCGCGTGCGCAAGGCGGCGCAATCCGGTTTTGCCCGTCACGTCCGGCTCGTCGAAGAATACGACCCCTCGCTGCCATCGGTTCACGGCGATCGCGACCAGCTCGTCCAGGTCTTTCTAAACCTCGTCAAGAATGCGGTCGAGGCAGTGCCAAATGTGGACGGCGAAGTCATTCTTACGACGGCATATCGGCACGGCCTGCGCCTCACGCGCCCGGGCGGTGAGGGCCGGCAACACCTGCCCTTGATGGTGTCGGTGACCGACAATGGCGGCGGCATCCCCGATGACCTTCGGCCGCATCTCTTCGAACCGTTCGTCACGACGAAACGGAACGGCACTGGCCTCGGTCTTGCACTAGTCGCCAAGGTAATCGGCGACCACGGCGGCGTGATCGAATTCGACAGCCAGCCCCGGCGAACCGTGTTCCGGGTGTTTCTGCCCGTGGTCGCGCAAGACGGTGCTGCGTGATGGCGTCGACGATCCTGGTGGCAGATGACGATCGCGCGATCCGGATGGTGCTCAATCAGGCGCTGATCCGGCTCGGCCACGATGTGCGGATGACCGGCAATGCCGCGACCTTGTGGCGGTGGGTTGCTGACGGCGAGGGCGACCTCGTCATTACCGATGTGATCATGCCGGATGAGAACGGCCTCGATCTGATCCCCCGCATCAAGAAAATCCGCCCGGAGCTGCGCATCATCGTCATGAGCGCACAGAACACGCTCCTGACCGCCGTCAAGGCGACGGAGCGGGGCGCGTTTGAATATCTCCCCAAGCCGTTTGATCTGCGTGAGCTGGTCAGCGTCGTCGAGCGAGCATTGACCGCTCCTCACGACGCTCCTGCGCCGTACGGCGACGAAGAGACCGAAGAGCAGCTGCCGTTAATCGGTCGATCGTCGGCGATGCAGGAGATCTACCGCGTTCTCGCCCGGCTGATGGGGACCGACCTCACGGTTATGATCATGGGCGAGAGCGGCACCGGCAAGGAGCTGGTCGCTCGCGCCCTGCACAATTACGGCAAGCGCCGCAGCGGTCCTTTTGTCGCGATAAACATGGCTGCGATCCCGCGCGAGCTCATCGAGAGCGAATTGTTCGGCCACGAGAAGGGGGCTTTCACCGGCGCGACGTCGCGCGGCATCGGACGGTTTGAACAGGCGCAGGGCGGGACACTGTTTCTCGACGAAATCGGCGATATGCCGATCGAAGCGCAAACCCGTCTGCTACGGGTGTTGCAGGAGGGAGAATTCACCGCGGTTGGCGGCCGCGTACCGATCCGCGCCGATGTGCGGATCATCGCCGCGACGCATCACGAGCTGCGGCATCTGATCCGGCAGGGTCTGTTTCGCGAAGACCTGTTCTACCGTTTGAACGTGGCGCCTATACGCCTGCCGCCGCTGCGTGAACGAAGCGCCGACATAGCCGCGCTGGTCCGCCACTTTGCCACCCTGGCGGTACGGGAAGGGCTGCCATTGAAGCGGCTCGACGATGCCGCGATGGAGCGGCTGCGCACGTATCGCTGGCCGGGCAACGTGCGTGAGCTGGAGAACTTGGTTCGACGGCTGGCGGCGCTCTATTCGCAGGAGGTAATTGGGGTCGGGATCATCGAAGCCGAACTCGGCGACGCGCCGACGACGGGTGATCCCGCGGACGGCGCTAGCGGAGAGGGGCTTGCAGCGGCGGTCGAGCGCCACATCAAGGGTTATTTCGCCGCGCACAAAGGCGGCCTGCCGGCGGCCGGGCTCTACGATCGGGTGCTGCGGGAAGTGGAGCGGCCGCTGATCCTATTGACCCTCGGGGCGACCCGCGGGAACCAAATCAGGGCCGCGCATCTGCTCGGCCTCAATCGCAACACATTACGCAAGAAGATCCGCGAATTGGACATCCCGGTGGTCCGCGGCTTAAAATAATAAGCGGATCGACACTACCGCCGCCACGCCACTGAGGCATCGGCCGGAGACAATTTGAGCCATTTGTGTCAAAGCCGTCGGCGGCAGACTTCGGGTAGAGGTCTTGAATGAACCCGATGCGGCGGATGGGAATTTGGGCCGGCCGTATCGGCTTGGGCCGCAAGCTGGCGATCGCCCTTGCGATCCCGGCCCTCGCTTCGGGGATCGCGACCTACCTCGCGCTGACCGGGGCACCGCCCTTCGGGCCGCATCCCGGCGCCGTCCTGGCGCTCCTGAACCTCGACCTGATCTTGCTGCTGGCGCTCGGTGCGGTGATCGCCAAGCGCCTGATCGAGGTCTGGGCCGAGCGACGGCGCGGCCTTGCCGGCTCGCGCCTGCAAATCCGACTAGTCGTGCTGTTCAGCCTGATTGCGGTCATGCCGACGATCATCGTCGCCGGCTTCTCCTATCTTTTCTTCAGCTTTGGCGTGGAGTTCTGGTTCAGCGACAGGGTGCGCACCGCAATCACCGAATCTCTGGCCGTCGCCGAAGCCTATCTGCACGAACATCAGCAGGCGATCCGCGCCGATGTCTTGGCGATGGCCAACGACCTCAACCGCGATTCCGTGCAGCTGGCACTTAACCCGCAGCATCTGCAACAGGTGGTCTCGGCTCAGGCGGCGCTGCGCGGATTGGCCGAGGCCGTGGTATTCGACCGCGCCGGCCATATGCTGGCCCGGTCCAGTCTTTCGTTCACCCTGGGTTTCGAGCCCGTTCCCGACGACGCGATCCACCTCGCCGATACCGGCGACGTGGCGATAATGACCAACGACAGCGATGACCGGGTGCGGGCTCTGGTGCGCCTCAACCAGTTCGGCGACGTCTATCTTTATGTCGGGCGGTTTATCGAGCCGCGGGTGTTAAACCACATGGAGGAGACCCAGCGCGCCGCCGCGTTGTACGAGCAGATGGAAGGCCAACGCTCCGGGTTTCAGATTACCTTCGCGTTGATCTTTATGATGGTGGCGATGCTGTTCCTGGTGGCTGCGGTGGCCATCGGCATTCATTTTGCGGCCCAATTTGCCGGTCCGATCAGCCACCTGATCACTGCGGCCGAGCAAGTCCGCAGCGGCGATCTCGCGGCTCGTGTGCCGGAAGGGGAGAAGGACGACGAACTGGCGTCGCTGAGCCGCGCCTTCAACCGAATGACCTACCAGATCGAGAGTCAACAGCGCGAGCTCAGGGAAGCCAATCGCCAGCTCGACGAGCGGCGGCGGTTTACCGAGACTGTACTGACGGGTGTCTCGGCCGGGGTAATCGGGCTCGACAGCCTGGGCCGGATCAATCTACCCAACCGTTCGGCCTCGGCGCTGCTCGGCACGGATCTGGAACAAGGGATCGGACAGGACCTCGCCGAGGTCGCACCGGAAATGGCGGGCTTGCTCGAGGAGGCGGAACGCCGCCCAGATCGCCTGGCGCAGTCGCAAGTGGAACTGCTTCGCGGGAACAGTACCCGCACCTTGCTGGTTCGCATCGCCGCCGAGCACAACGACCGCGATATCAGCGGTTTTATCGTTACTTTCGACGATATCACCGAGCTGTTGTCGGCCCAACGCAAGGCGGCCTGGGCCGATATCGCCCGTCGTATTGCCCACGAAATCAAGAATCCACTGACGCCGATCCAGTTGGCTGCCGAACGGTTGCGGCGCCGGTACCTGAAAGAGATCAAGAACGACGCCGAAACCTTTACGATCTGCACGGACACGATCATTCGGCATGTCGGGGATATTGGCCGGATGATCGATGAATTCTCGTCATTTGCTCGAATGCCGACGCCGGTGCTCAAGCCCGAAAATCTGGTGGAAATCGTGCACCGGGCCGTCTTCCTGCAGCGCACGGCCCATCCCGAGATCGTTTTCGAGCCGGTGTTCCCGGCGAGCCCGGTAGCGGTCAACTGTGATGCGCGCCTTGTTGGTCAGGCGCTGATCAATATCGTCAAGAATGCAATCGAATCGATCGAAGCGCGCAAGGCTGAGGAAAAGGCGAGCCCGGCGGGACTCATCCGGGTGTCGGTTGTGGAGGAGGATGGCCAGGCCGCCGTGATTATCGAAGATAACGGGAAAGGCTTGCCGCAGCATGGGCGTGAGCAGTTGACCGAGCCTTATGTTACCACCCGGACAAAGGGCACAGGCTTGGGTCTGGCTATCGTCAAAAAGATCATGGAAGATCATCACGGAGAGCTGGTTCTGGAGGACGGGGAGACGGAGGGCGCCCGCGTCAGCCTCCATTTTGCCGTCTCGGAGATTCGCGCTGTGCGGCGTCTCGATGCAGCGGACGAGCCCATGGAATTGAGCCCGATCAGCCATGGCGCATGATATTCTGATCGTCGACGACGAAGCCGACATCCGCATGCTGATTGCGGGCGTCCTCAAGGACGAGGGCTACGCCACTCGGGAAGCTGCCGACACGGCGCAGACCTTGGCCGGAATCCAGGCGCGGCAGCCCACGCTCGTCATCCTTGATATCTGGCTGCAGGGAGGAGGGCTCGAAGGGATCGAGATCCTGAAGCAGCTGCGCATCGAGATGCCGTCAGTGCCGGTGGTCATGATCAGCGGCCACGGAACGATTGAAACGGCCGTCGAGGCGATCAAGCTGGGAGCCTATGATTTTCTCGAAAAGCCCTTCAAATCAGATCGCTTGCTGCTGGTTGTTGAGCGCGCGATCGAAGCGGCGCAATTGCGGCGCGAGAACGAGGAATTGCGACTGCGCGCCGGAGGCGATCTCGACCTCGTCGGCATCTCGCCGGCGGCCAACCAGCTGCGGCAGCAGATCGAACGGGTGGCGCCGACCGGCAGTCGGGTTCTGATTACCGGCCCGCCCGGCTCCGGCAAGGAGGTTGTCGGGCGACTCCTGCATGCGCGCTCTCGGCGCGCGAAAGGACCCTTTGTTCCGGTCAACTGCGCAACGATGCGGCCCGAACGGCTCGAAATCGAGCTGTTCGGGACCGAGACGCGGATCGACGGCGCACCGCGCAAGGTAGGAACCTTCGAGCGTGCGCATGGCGGCACGTTGTTTCTAGACGAAGTGGCGGACATGCCGCTCGAGACGCAGGGCAAGATCGTGCGTGCGCTGCAGGAGCAGACGTTCGAGAGGGTAGGGGGGTCGAGCCGCGTCGAGGTCGATGTCCGGGTGGTCGCCTCGTCGAACCGGGAGCTCGGCGGGGAGATCGGTGCCGGGCGGTTCCGCGAGGATCTGTTCTACCGGCTGAGCGTCGTGCCGATTCGCCTGGCCCCGCTACGCGACCGGCGCGAGGACATCCCGCTGATGGCGCGTCACTTCATGGCCCGGGCGTCCGAAGCGGCGCGGCTCACCCCGCGCGAGTTCGGCGAGGATGCAATGGCGGCGCTGCAGGCCTACACTTGGCCGGGCAATGTGCGGCAGCTGCGCAACGTCATCGACTGGCTGTTGATCATGGCCCCGGGCGACGCGCGCGAGCCGTTGCGCGCCGATATGCTGCCGAACGAAATCACTGCGATCGCTCCAACCGTCGTGAAATGGGACAAGGGGAGCGAAATCATGACCTTGCCGTTGCGCGATGCGAGAGAGGTGTTCGAGCGGGAATATCTTATCGCTCAGGTTACCCGGTTTGGCGGCAATATCTCGCGGACTGCGGCTTTTGTTGGGATGGAGCGGTCCGCCTTGCACCGGAAGTTGAAATCCTTGGGTGTTTTCGGCAATGATCGTCCGTTGAAAGTCGGGGCCTGAACCCCCGCCCCAGCTCTCGGGGAAGGGCGAGGGCGGGGTCATGGGGGAGAAATCAATGGCGCGTGTCGCTCACGTCGACGGGCAATGTCTGCCACACCGCTCGACAGCCGTGCATATCGAGGATCGCGGATATCAGTTCGCCGTCGGTCTGTTGCCGGCTGTCAGGATCGATGGCAACCCGGTCGGAGGTGGTGTGCCCGGCCCCTTCTATCGAAGATTGCGAGAGCATTACTCGGCTCATGCCGCGGCAGCGGCGTGAGCGCAGTCAGAGTCGCGGCGGCAGCGCCGCAGGGTCTCACCCGGCCGCGGGCGATCTTGTTCGACTGGGACAACACCCTGGTCGACAGCTGGACGACAATCCACGAAGCGCTCAACGCCGTCATGGCGGCGATGGAGAAGCCGTTGTGGTCGCTGCTGGAGACCAAAGAACGCGTCCGGCTCAGTCTGCGGGAGAGCTTCCCGCTTCATTTCGGCGACCGGTGGGAAGAGGCGCGGCAAATCTACCTCGACGTCTTCCGTGCGATCCATCTCGACCGGCTGAGCCCGCTGCCGGGGCGCGGCGAGTTGCTTCGCGGGCTTGTCGCCGATGGTATTTTCCTTGGGGTGGTCAGCAACAAGACCGGCGCTCTGCTGCGATGCGAGGCCGAGCAGATCGGCTGGTCCGAGCTGTTCGGCAGCGTCATCGGGGCAGGGGATGCCGCGCAGGACAAGCCCAACCCCGCCCCGGTCGCGCTTGCTCTCGAGCCGAGCGGCGTCGAGCCCGGCGAGGGAGTTTGGCTCGTCGGCGACACCGGTACCGATATGGAGTGCGCATACAACAGCGGCTGCATTCCGGTTTTGCTCGGCAACGGAGCGACTGAGGAAGAGTTTTTCCGTTGCGAGCCGCGCCTTGTGTTCCCCGATGGTGCGTCCTTGTTTCACTTTGTGCGGGGCTTGTGATTTGCCGGCGCGCGCCCATTTGGATTGCAGCATCTCGGGGGTCGGGTCCGAGTGCTTCGGCGTGAACTGGCCGGCTCGGTTCCAAGAAGGGAGTGGGGGAAGACCCATGACTCCGGAAAAATCGCAAAACGTTCAAGACGTTTTCTTGAACCACGTCCGCAAAAACAAGACACCGGTAACCATCTTCCTCGTCAATGGCGTCAAGCTGCAAGGGATCATTACTTGGTTTGATAATTTCTGTGTTTTGTTGCGCCGGGACGCGCATTCGCAACTGGTTTATAAGCACGCAATTTCGACGGTGATGCCGGGGCAGCCGATCCAGCTTTTCGAACCAAAGGAAATGGCCGAATCCTGAACCGGACAGATACCCCAGCGGCCGTCGACGCGGGCTCGACAGGTCGGGCTCTCGTCGTGCATCTGGTGTCGAAAACGGCACCTGGACGGCACTCTAGCGAAATCTCCGCTCGTTCGGTCGGAGCGCGGCTTGAAGAAGCGGTCGGCCTCGCCAAGGCAATACGTCTCGACGTAATCCGTGCCGAAATCGCCAATATCACGCGCCCGCGCCCCGGCAGCCTCTTAGGCAGCGGCACAGTCGAAAACCTCGGCGAGCTGATCGGCGAAAACGACATCGGGCTCGTCGTCATCGACGCTGCGTTGAGCCCAGTGCAGCAGCGCAATCTCGAACGGCGCTGGCAAGCCAAGGTGATAGATCGAACGGGCCTGATCCTGGAGATTTTTGGCGAGCGGGCCCGCACCCATGAGGGCCGATTACAGGTCGAGCTGGCGGCGCTGACCTATCAACGGTCCCGTCTGGTGCGCTCCTGGACACATCTCGAGCGCCAGCGCGGCGGGTTTGGCTTCCTCGGCGGCCCAGGCGAAAGCCAGCTCGAAATCGACCGGCGGCTGATCGGCGAGCGCATTGCCAGGTTGAAGCGCGACCTCGACGCGACAAGACGGACGCGGAATTTGCATCGCGAGGCCCGCCGCCGCGTGCCATATCCCGTGGTCGCGCTGGTCGGGTATACGAATGCCGGGAAATCGACGCTGTTCAACCGGTTGACCAGCTCGTCTGTCACCGCCGGGGACATGCTGTTCGCGACGCTCGATCCGACGATGCGGCGGCTCGGATTGCCCTCGGGGCGCCAAGTGATCCTATCCGACACGGTCGGCTTCATCTCGGATCTCCCGACCCATCTCGTTGCCGCCTTCCGCGCCACGCTCGAAGAGGTCACCGAAGCGGATATTGTTATCCACGTCCGCGATGCACATCACCCCGACAGCGAGGCGCAGCGCAACGATGTGCTGAACGTCCTCACCGATCTCGGCCTCGATCAGCCGAAAGAGGAGGGGCTGATAGAGGCGCTGAACAAGATCGACTTGCTCGATCCAGCAACGCGGCAAATTCTGCAACAGCAGAAGCTGCGCAACTTGCAGAGCATAGCCCTATCGGCCGCGACGGGTGAGGGTTGCGACGGATTGCTCGAGCTGATCGATAGCCGGCTCGAGAGCGATACCCGTGTCGTGCGGCTGGACGTGCCGCTGACCGACGGCAAGACATTGGCTTGGATATACCAGCGCGGCGAGGTGCTGGGCCGGCGCGACGACAATGAGGCGGCGCACATCTCGGCTCGATTGCCTGAAGAGGACATTGCTCGGCTCCGTCATCGGCAGCGCCTGCACTAAATATCAACAGCCGTGCTGCGCCGCGCAAACTCGGATCGAACGGCGGTAGCCTTCCGGCATTGCCAAATTCGGCAGCTCGCCGATCGTAAAAACGCCGAAATTCCGATGCTCCCGACTGACCCGGAACTCCCGCCGGTCGACGCGGCGCACCCCGTAAGTGACGATCAGCACGTCTTTTCCGGGCAGCACCTGATACAGCCAGCAATCGAGTATCCCATCAGCGACAATTTCGGCGCCGAGTTCCTCGGCAAATTCGCGCTCGAGGCAGGCTACCGGATCTTCGCCGCGTTCCAGCCGACCGCCTGGCAACTCCCACTCGTCGCGTTCATTCAGCAGAAGCACGACCCGGTCGTCCTCCAGGAGGACACCCTTCACCGACACCGGGAAACGCATCCCGCTTTCGCCTTCGAAGCGCATGCGCCCGCCTACCCCTCCTGCTCTTCGCGCTTGACTTCCTGCCACAGGCCTTCAAGCCAGTCGAGATCGCTGCCCGCTGCACGCTCGGCGGCGAGCGTCTCGACGCGCCGGAAGCGGCGCTCGAATTTGGCGGTTGCATGCCGCAGTGCTGCTTCAGGGTCGATATCGAGCTTCCGGGCAAGGTTGGTCGCGGCAAAAAGAATGTCGCCCATCTCGTCTTCCAAGGCGGGGCGCTTGGCGTGCTTTTGGAGCTCAGTCTCGAGTTCGGCGATCTCTTCCTTGAGCTTCTCGAATACCGGTCGCGCATCGGGCCAGTCAAACCCGATCCGAGCCGCGCGTTTCTGGATTTTGTCGGCTCGCAGTAGAGCGGGCAGAGCCAGGGCAACGCCATCGAGGACGCTTTCCGCCGCTCCGCTCGCTTGGGCGCGGTCCCGACGCTCAGCAGCTTTGTGCTCCTCCCAGGCCTTATCTTGCGCCGCTGCCGAATCGATTAGGACGCCGCCGAAGACATGCGGATGGCGCCGCTCCATTTTGTCTGTGATCGCCGCGGCAACATCTTCGAAGTCAAAGACGTTCTGTTCCTCGGCCATCCGCGCATGGAAGACGACCTGAAAGAGTAGATCGCCAAGTTCGTCCTTCAGCGCGGCCATGTCGCCGCGCGCGATCGCGTCGGCCACCTCATAGGCCTCCTCAATCGTGTACGGGGCGATTGTCGAGAAATCCTGCTCCTTATCCCAAGGGCAACCGTGCTGCGGGTCGCGCAGCCGCGTCATGATTTCGAGCAGACGGTGGAGGGGAGAGGCCATGCGCCCGAGTATTTATCGGTCGGTTCCAGTTGACGCAATAATGATAGCTTTGGTCCCGTTGACCCCGGAAGCGGGCGAAAGTGGGTTGGAACCACTTCCTTTGGTCAAGGCCGGCCTAACCCGCCAAAAAAGCAGAAGGAAGGAGCCTGTGTCGGAATTCTTAACAACCCTTCGGACACCGCATACCTGTTAACTAAATGATAAATATGAATAAACGCTCCAACATTTTGGACGATAAAGGCTACCGAGGGTGCCCATGCGTCGGCGATTTTTACATCAGCGGCGGCAGCACGAGCAGCCTTGGGGAGTCCAACCCATTGGTAGTGCTAACAATTCTCGACAGCGCTCGCCGTCATTGGTGTATTGCGCTTGTCGGGAAAGTTTACATATCCAGTACCGCACAGCAGATCGTGTCCCAGGGGGTGGTGTAAGAGCAGCGTCGTTCGCGCTCTCCAGCGGATTTGGCCGGTGTCGTCAGGCTGCCACGGCGGGCAGCTTGAAGATCGGATCTTCGCTCAGTGGAGCGATTGTTTCCAGGGTCATGTAGCGGGCGCGCTGCACGGCCCATTCGTCGTTCTGCTCGAGCAGAATAGCGCCGACCAGGCGAGTGATGGCATCCTCATTGGGGAAGATGCCGACAACGTCGGTGCGGCGCTTGATTTCGCCGTTGAGCCGTTCCAGCGGGTTGGTGCTGTGGATCTTGGGCCTGTGGTCCTTGGGGAAGCTCATAAAGGCGAGGACATCGGCTTCCGCCTGATCCATCAATGTCGCCAGCTTTGCGACCTTGGGCCTGAGCTGATCAGCAACCTGGCGCCACTGGAGGCGGGCCATTTCGGCGTCCTCTTGGGCGAAGGCGGTGGCGATGAAGGCAGCGACGACACGCCGGCCTTGCTTTCCGGCATGGGCCAGGACATTGCGCATGAAATGCACGCGGCAGCGCTGCCAGGAGGCATGCAACACCTTTGCAACGGCCGCCTTGAGCCCTTCATGGGCATCCGAGATTACGAGCTTGACGCCGCGCAGGCCGCGCCTTGCCAGCGAGCGCAGGAACTCGGTCCAGAAGGTCTCGGCCTCGGAGGCGCCGATCGCGATGCCCAGCACCTCGCGTCGGCCGTCGCTGTTGACGGCGACGGCGACGATGACCGCGACCGAGACAATCCGACCGGTGGCGCGGACTTTAACATAGGTGGCATCCAGCCAGAGATAGGGCCAGTCGCCTTCCAGTGGCCGGTTGAGGAAGGCGGCGATCTGATCGTCGATCTCTGTGCACAACCGGCTGACTTGGCTTTTGGAGATCCCGGTCATGCCCATCGCTTTGACCAAATCATCGACCGAGCGGGTCGACACGCCATGGACATAAGCCTCCTGGATCACCGCCGTGAGCGCCTTCTCAGCCATGCGTCGCGGTTCCAGGAACGCCGGGAAGTAGCTGCTCTTGCGCAGCTTGGGGATGCGCAGTTCGACCGCTCCGGCACGCGTCTCCCAGATCCGGTCACGATAGCCGTTGCGGTGATTGATTTCGGTCCGGGCTGCGCTCGCCATGGGCGGCGCCGGTCACGCTCTCGACTTCCAGTTCCATTAAGCGATGTGCGGCAAAACCCACCATCTCGCGCAGCAAATCGGCGTCGGAGCTCTTCTCCAGCAGCGTGCGAAGGATCCTCATCTCATCGGTCATCGTCGGGTCCTTGGTTCGCGTTCAGGTTTGGCAGCCAAACCCTACCGGAGATCCGCGATGACCACCGCTGTGGATAAGTGGCCCGCCGCCGCCAGAACTCATGGCGGTCGCTGCGGCGGGCCACTTACCCACAGCTCCTACACCACCCCAAGGGGCACGACCGCACAGCACGGCACGGCGCGCAGGGGATTGTTCTATGCGCAAAAATCCTGTTGGCGTGAAGATTGCTCTGGTCCGTTAAGCTTAACGTAAGTTCGATGATCGGAGTATAAAAATGAAGCTGGTTTTGCTGGCTGGGGCAACGGCTCTGGGGCTCGCCGCGTCAGCATCGGCCGCCCATGCCGTGCCGTTCGACTTCATGTATACGGGTAGCCTCGTCACCTTCACGGTGCCGACCACCGACACCTATCAGATCCTCGCTTTTGGCGCGCAGGGCGGAAGCGCCACCGCGGGCAATTTGAGCGGCGTAGGCGGTCTAGGGGCCGAGATCGGCGGCAACTTCGGCCTGACCGCAGGCGAGATCCTGCAGATCGGCGTGGGCGGTGCGGGTAGCAATAATGTTGGCGGTGGTGTGGGCGGCGGGGGTGGCGGGACCTTTGTAGTCGACCAGGGCAACACGCCGCTGGTCATCGCCGGTGGTGGCGGCGGCGGCGGGCATACTAATCTCGTCTTTATGGGCCTCCCCGGCCAGGGCGGCCTTACCGGCCCGGATGGAGGCTTTCAGAATGGCGGCACCGGCGGCAACGGTGGCGGTGGTGGTGTCGGCTCCTTTGGTGGTGGCGGTGGTGGCGGCGGGTTCTTCAGCGCCGGCGGCACTGGAGAATTCCGCGACGGCAGTCCCGCCGGCGGCGGCGGTGGTGCATTCCCAGGTCTCGCGGGTGGCGAGTTCGGTGGCGGGTTCGGCGGCGGTGGTGGCGCCGTGGGCGGCGCTGGCGGTGGTGGCGGCTACAGCGGCGGCGGCGGCACCAGCAGCCCTGGCGGTGATGGTCAGGGTGGTGGCGGCGGCTCCTTCGACGCGGGCACAAACCAGATCCTGGTCGCCGATTTCCGGACGGGCAACGGTGAGGTCGTGATCACCGAACTCGTACCCGAGCCGGCATCAATTGCGCTGCTCGGTGCCGGCCTGCTTAGCCTCGCCGCGGTGCGACGGCGCCGCCAGCCGAATACCTGACGAATAACTCCGCTTGCAAGGAAGCTCAGCCGACTTTGAAGAGACGAGCGCTACGCTGATCGCCGGTGTGGCCCAACTGCGACGCTCGGACCCGTTCGCCTAGCAGCGGTTCAATAAAAGCCAGGCTCGCCGCCGGCGGCGTGGCATAGGTGCCGCCGAGCGCAACGCGCCTGTCGGCAACGCGCCTGTCGCCGACATCGCCCGAGCACGAGCGTTCCGATCGGGTGCAGTGAGCGGTCGAAAACCATCCGCACATTCACTGCCTGTCCCCGGTGGCGGCCCCCCCGACGGCCTGCGCTGGATCGCCTGCCGGCCGGGCTTCTTTCTTCCGGGCTGCGTTCTCTCTCGCCTGTTCCGGGGGCTGTTCCTCCAGCACCCACAGACTGTATTCCCGACCTGTCATTCTTCGCCGAACAGGCTGGACTGGCCGACCGGGCAGCTTTCAACCGCTGCCTGGCCGAGTTCCGGCGTATCGCGAGAGAGGCCGTCGATAACCGAAAATTGATCGCCGGTAGGTCATCCAAATAGGTTGCTGTTGCCTAATAATCTGGAGGATTGTTCGGGAAATCTTGACCTTTGGTTAAGGTTCCGAAATCCAATCGCAAGGGTGAGGGAGATGGCGCCCATGAGTACGAGCCCGACTCGGGTGATGGCTAGTGTCGTCTCTGTCGCGATCCTCGCCATCCCGGCGGTTCGCGCGTTGCCAGACCTCGCGCCGGTCCCCGCAGCTGAAGCGCGCGCCCCCGCGGGGGAAGCTTCGGTGGCGGCACCGTTAGCGGAAAACCCGTCAGCGGCGTCCGTAACGGAAAGTCCTGCGGCGGCCCCCCAAGCGGAAACACCGGCGCCGCCCCTTGCGGCCCAAACCTCGTCAATTTTCCGACCCGAACAGCTCGACCAGCTGCTCGCCCCGATCGCGCTCTATCCGGACGCTCTGCTCGCACAAATCTTGATGGCGGCGACCTATCCTCTCGACATCGTCAAAGCGGTTCGTTGGCTGCAAGACCCCGCTCGCGCGAATTTGCAGGGAGACCAGCTTGCTGCCGCGATCGAGGCGGAGGCGTGGGATCCCAGCGTCAAGTCGCTGGTGCCTTTTCCCCGGATCCTGCAGACGATGGACGGAGAGCTTGACTGGACGGAGGAGCTGGGCAACGCCGTCACGGCCCAGCAGGGGGACGTCATGGATGCGATCCAACGTCTTCGCCACCAAGCCGCGGCCGCGGGGACGCTGTGGTCCAATGCTGAGCAGCGCGTAACGACCGAACGCCAAGGCATTGTTATCGAGCCAGCGAATCCTGAATTCATCTATCCGCCGGTTTACGGCCCGGCCATCTACGGCGCGTGGCCGTATCCAGAATACCCGCCACTCGATATTTCTCCGGACGATTACGGCGTCGGTTTCCCACTGCCCTTTGGTATCGGGTTCGGTACGGGGTTTGCAGTCGTCCAACCGCTGTGGCGCTGGTGCGCCTTCGATTGGGCTCAGCGTCGAATTCAACTCGACATCGAAAAGTTCAATACCCTCAATCGCCACAGGGCCGGAATAGAAACAGACACTTGGCGGCATGATTTGGGCCGCCGGCCTAGTGCCCTCTATAATGAACCCGCCTCGCGCACGCGGTTCCGGCCCACCATCTCAGCCGCGGTGATTCGGCGAATGAATGTGCCAAGCGCTGGAGCACCGGCAGCGACCGGGGTCTCGCGCTCAGCGCCGCCAGCTTTCGCAGCCGCCGGCCCACTGTCGACGACCGTGTTGCGGTCTCCACCGCCAGGAGGGTCGCGGGTTCACATCAAGGCGCAACCCGGCCTCGCCGGTCCTCGGTTCGTGGCGCTGCCGATGATGCCGCCGTGGTTTCCTCGGCCAATGTCGCCGAAAACCGCCGCGCGCTCGGCGGCGTGGGCGCCGGGAAGCCGTGCCCCCGTTGAGGGCGTGTCGCGTCGGTGACCGATAGAATGAAGACCTGTTCCGGCGCCAAGTTCCGTTGGCCCTGCAAGACACGCCATCCCGGTGTCGATACCAAATCGCGGTTTCCTAAGCCGGCGAAGCCGGAACCAAACAGGTTAAAATAGACGCAGGAGACGCGGGGAGCAGGAGGGGAGGTTGAGGCAGCCGCTGACGGAGCGTTACCGCGAGCGCCTCGCCGGGGTGCTCTCCTGCTATGACCGGATCATCGTCACCGGCACGCTGCCGGGAGCCTGTTACGCGAAGGGAATGACGGGATTTCTTTCTGCGCGGCAGATCCGGATCTTCGACTATCCGCGATTTGCCGAACCACTTCGCGATCGAGTACGCGAGCGCGCCGCCGAGTTGGCGAGTGCCGCTGGCATTACCATCGAACACATTGCCAAGAACCACATCCGCAAGGAGGACGTCGTCGCCAGGGTGCTTGTCGTCCGCGGCGACCGTCCCGGCCTGGTGCATATCATCTCGGCGATGGAAGCCTGCCACACCTACAAGCCCTGGCATGACAAGCACACGCATCGCACCTTCTTGCGGCCGGATACTGGCAAATGCCTGCATTACTACTTCTACTTCATCGACGCCGAGTTGGGCCTGATCTATCTGCGCGTGCCGACCTGGTGCCCGTTCCGTCTGCAGTTCTATTGCAATGGGCATAGCTGGCTGGCCCGCCAACTCACCGCCGCCGGCGTCGGTTTCACCCTTGCCGACAACGCCTTTCTGCGCATTGACGACTGGGAGCGCGCGCAGGCCCTCGCCGACACCCTCTCGCCCGACCACCTGCATCGCATCCTCGATCACTATGCCCAGCAGTGCTGTCCGGTGCTCGACGTCTTCGCCCAGTCCTACCACTGGAGTTTCATGCAGGTCGAATACGCCACTGATCTGGTGTTCCGCACGCCGGCCATCCTCAAACCCCTCTATGAACAGCTTTCCCGGCAAGCCATCCTGACCGTCAAAGCCGAACACGTCGCCACCTTTCTCGGCCACAAGATCACTGCCCAACTCGCCCAAGAGATCGGCAGCCAATTCACCACGCGTATCGAGGGCACCTGCGTCAAGCATCGTTTCAGTAAGTCCTCGATCAAGATCTACGACAAATTCGGCCTCGTCCTACGTATCGAGACGACCACCAACGACGTCTCCGCTTTCAAGCACTACCGCAAGGTGGAACATCGCCAAGGCCCGGCAACTCGCGCCCTGGCCCCCGTCAGAAAGACCATCTACAGCCTCAAGGACTTGCGTGAGATCTTGCTAAGCTGCAATCGCCGTTACCTTGAATACCTCTCCAGTCTGGACGACTTCTCGGCTGGCATCCGGACGCTCGACCGTCTCACCCAACCCCGTCCGCTCAAAGGCCGAAACCTCAAGGGCCTCAACTTTTTCAGCCGCGCCGAACAGACCCTGCTCGCCGCCCTCCAGCGTCCTGGCTTCAATATCGCCGGTCTCCGCCGCGCCGACCTACTGCCGCTCCTCGGCCAATCCTCTCCCGCCACCCTATCCCGACAACTCGCCCGTCTGCGCCATCTCGGCGTCATCAAACGCGTCCTCGGTACCTATCGCTACTATCTCACCCGCGCTGGCCGCGCCGCCATCGCTGCCGGCCGCCGTCTCACCGAACACACCATCATTCCTGCTCTGGCCTGACAAATCTGCTCACAGAATGCAAACACTCAGGTCGTAAGCGACTAAAGCCAACAGCTCAATATTACTACTTAAGCCGAGATATGTGAGCATTAGAGTAGATTTTTGCCGCTCAACCGCACGTGGATCAGCCGCTCCCGGTACGGCAGCATGCTGGCGAATTTCGGCGCAGGTCCGCGGGGCCGCGGCGCGCTCGAAGCGCGCCGTGAACGAGAAAGGGCCGGCGGTGATGCGAATGTCGGCCACCGAAGCTCAGCGCGTATTGCGCGCCAACAGATCGATCTCGACCAGTGCACCGCGCGCCAGACCGGTAACGCCGATGCAGGTCCGGGCCGGCAGACGCTCGGGCGCGAAATAGGATTGATAGATCGCATTCATTGCCGCGTAATCGCGCTCGAAGTTCGTAAGATAGACTCGCGCAAACACCACCTGGTCGAGCCCGCTGCCGGCGCCCATCAACACGAGCCTCAGGTTTTCGATCACCCGGCGCGTCTGAGCCTCGATCCCAACCGGCAGCGGCGCATTGTCGTCATTAGGGTTCGTCGGCATCTGCCCGGTGACGAAGAGCCAGCCATCAGTCGCTGTAGCATGGCTGAAAGGCGCTACCGGCTGCGGCGCGCCTGGGATCATCAGAAATTCGATCACTGCAGCTCGCTCAGAGCGGGATCACGAGCAGAGTGTCGATCCGAGAAGAATCGAGCACGACGGTGCGCTTACGAAATTGCATGTCGCCCCGGTGCTGGACAATCTCGTCGAGATAACGGCCGCAGCCATAAGTGACGACGGTGCCGTCCGCCCCGGTGCGCATGATATGAAAGTTGCTTTCCACGGCGTAGCTGCCGTCAGCAGCCGGGCTGATCAGAATGCTGCCGACAATATGGCGATAGACATGCGGCTCGAAGACGATCGCCTGCCGCAACGCAGTGACGCGATCCTGCATCATGCCGCGGCCATCGCAGTACATGATCCCGACCGGCCATCCGTTAGCGTGGTTCTCGCGCGTCGTCACCAGATATTGACCATCCTTGATAAAGAAGAGCGGCCAGTTTTCGAGTGCGTCATTGTCGATTGCATGGGCATATCGGGCGAGCAGCTCTTCGATCTGCACGCGCACCGCCGCATCGACCATCCCGGCCATGGTCCGCCGCCGCTAGAGGTTCATGAAACGGCGATAGGTGCGCCAGAAGCCGCGCACCGAGGTCTCGGTCGTGCGCGTATTCGGCGACGGCCCGACCTCGCGGCCGCCCATTTCGATGATTGTCGTCTGCTCGCGCTCGCCGCGGATCGCCTTCTGCACGAACTCGCCGATCGCGCCGTCCTCGAGCGAAATGAGCCCCGCCGGCCCGAACAGATTGCTCTGCCGCAAGCGGATGCGGGTCTTGCGCTCATCATCCTCGTCAAAGCCGAGAAAGGTCCAGAAGAGCTCGGATTCGAATGGCCCGCGCGGCACCATCTGGCGGATCGCTACAGTGTTGAGGCTCTGCTGCAGGTTGAGGCAAGGGAACAGGGTCATGATCGAATTGGTGATGCCGTCATCCCATTCGACCCAGTCTTCGATCAACCGCGGGTCGGCGAGGGCATAGCCGACCTCGTTGGCACGCAAGGTCGCCTTGTCATAATCCGCACTCGTCGTGTCGGTATGGCGGCGGGCGTAGACGAGATGGTGCCAGCCAGATTCGTCCATATCGATGCCGCCCTCGGCCGACAGGCGGTTCAGCTTGAACATCGTGGCAAAGGAATGCAGCAGGCTCGGGTGGTAAGTGTCGCGTGAATTCTCGGCGTAGAGCTTCCAATTGCAATGCATCGTCTGACTGCAGCGGCCGAGGATGCGGTAGGGCCGGTCGAGAGTGCGTTCGACATGGGAGACGAGGCGATGGCCGAGAAACTCATCGAGCGGTCGCACCGCCGGAGTGAACGAGCCGAAGATAATCCCGCGGATCGTCGCGACCTCGAGGCGCACGAGCGAATGCTCGGACAGCGCGAAGTCGGCCGGCATGCCGCCTTGTCCGCGCACACCATGGCGAAAGGCGACGCTTTTCAGATTGCCGGCAAAATCATAAACCCAGTTGTGATAGGGGCAGGTCAGCTCCGACACGTGCCCCGACGGCCGATAGCAGATCATCGAGCCCTTGTGAGCGCAGCGATTGACCAGCGCGCTGATGCCGCCCTCGGCGGTGCGCAGGATGATCACAGGCGTATCGCCGACGTAATTCGTTATGTAATCGCCGGCTGACGGGATCTGGATTTCCAGACCCAGATAGTTCCACACCGGGCCGCGGAAGATCAGCTTCTGCTCGGCCTCGTAGAGATCTGCATCCTCGTAGACGAAATAGGGCACACGCGTCGCCCCTTCGTCGGGCCAGGCATGGTGCGAATTAATTTCTCCGGTCATCGCCGATCCTTCGCCGGTTGTCCGAAGCGGGCGCAAGACATGTGCCTAGGCAATAATGGCACGTTTCCTGCGAGTTGGATGACGACCTCTTAGCCCGATCGCGGGGAGAAAGCGATGAGTATCACACGCCGGTTATCGCGCCGCCGATTTCTGAGAGTCTCGGGTATCGCCGCGGGCGGTCTCACCTTGCCCCGCCTCGTCTTTGCGCAAAACAAGAAAGCCGTCCACTTCACGCTGCCTTGGGTCGCCGAGGGCAGCAATCTGTTCACCTTTGTCGCCAAGGGCATGGGTTTCTGGGAAAAGCACGGGCTCGATGTCGACATCGCCCGCGGATCGGGCTCCGTCGCCGCGGCGCAGGCGATCGGAGAGGCCCGGTTCGATTTCGGCATGTGCTCGCCTTCGGCCGCGATCCTCCAATCCACCAAAGGGCTGCCGACTGTAGCGCTCGCCGCCTGCGCATATGACGCGACGATGGGCATTGGCATGCTGATCGACGGGCCGATCAAGACCCCGAAGGACCTCGAAGGGAGGCAGATGGGCCTCGACGGTGACCTCGGGCGAATACCCCTTCCTGCCGGCCTTTGCCGAAAACGCGGGCTTTGATCTGGCGAAGGTCACGCGCGTTCAGGTCGACAACAAGGTGCGCGACCGCCTGCTGCCAGAGGGCAAAGTCGATGCGATCTCGGGATATGCGAGCAGCGCGATGCCGACCTACATCGCCACCGGGGTGAAGGCGCGGTTCATGCTGTTCAGCGACTTCGGATTGCTCAATTACGGCACCGCGGTGATGACCCAGCCGAAACGGCTCGCCGAGGAGCCGGAATTATGCGCGGCGTTCGTTGAAGGGGCGCTGCAAGGCCTCAAGGCGACGATGCTCGATCCCGCCGAGGCAATGAAGGTCTTTTTCAAGCAGGTGCCGGAAATGGCGCTCGCGACCCAGGCGCGCGAGCAAATCCGGGTCGGCACCGGAATCAACATCTATGTCAGTGCGCGCGACATCGTCCGGGACCACGGCATGGGCTATATGGAGCCCAAGGACTACGAGGTGATGACCGATCTGGTGATGAAATACATCGCCCGCGACACGGACAAGCGGCCTGCCGTAGTCGACATGATGACAAACCGTTTCACCGGCAGCCTCAAGCTTACGCCGGCCGAGTGGGAGCAGACGCAGAAGAACGCGCAGGAGTTCCGCCCCTATGTGAGCTAAAGGCGAAGGCTGGCACGTCTCTTGCGGGGGCCATTTTCGGGAGCGATCCATGCCTGTCGTCGAACGCCAGCCTTACGTCCAGGTCGCCGAGGTCAGCAAGATCTACCGCAGCGGCACGCCGAATGCGGTCGAGGCGGTCAGCTCCGTCAGCTTTTCCGTGCCGCACGGCCAGTTTGTCGCGATCCTCGGGCCGTCCGGCTGCGGCAAGAGCACATTGTTGATGATGGTCGGCGGGCTCGAGCCGGTGACAGCCGGCCATATCGCCGTCGACGGTTCCGCAATGGCCGGGCCGCGCACCAGCATCGGCGTCATGTTTCAGGATTCGACATTGCTGCCGTGGAAGAGCGCACTCGACAACGTATTGTTCCCGATCCGCATCCTGAAGCGCCCGCTGGACGCCTATCGCGACGGCGCGCGGCAACTGCTCGAACGCGTTGGCCTCGACGACTTCGCGAACAAGAAGCCGCATGAGCTGTCGGGCGGAATGCGGCAGCGCGTCGCGATCTGCCGGGCGCTCGTCTACGACCCGGAGCTGCTGCTGATGGACGAGCCGTTCAGTGCGCTCGATGCCATCACTCGCGACGAGATGAACGAGCTGCTGCTGGATTTATGGCAGCAATACGCGAAGACCGCACTGTTTGTGACGCACAGTATTCGCGAGGCGGTGTTTCTCGCCGACCGCGTGCTGGTCATAACTCGGCGCCCGGCCACGATCGTCGAGGATCTGGCGATCCCGTTTGCCCGGCCGCGTCCGGTGGCGATTGGCGAGAGCCGCGAGTTCAACGAGATTTGCGGCCATTTGCGCGAGCGCATCGAGGAAAGTCATTACCGTGGGCGACGCGCCGGCCGGGCCCCGGCTCGGCCGGAGTTCGTCGCATGACCGCCGAAAGCCACGCTGCGCCCCGGATCGCGGCGGCGCCGACCCGGATCGCGTCGCGAGCCGTCCTCGGCCCTGACCTGCGGCAGATGCGGCCGGTCATCCTGCCGCTGGCAACCGCCGGAACAGTGCTGCTGATTTGGCAGCTTGTCGTAACTGCGATGCGCATACCGGCCGTCATCCTGCCGCCGCCGGTCGAGATCGCCGTTGAGCTTTGGCGCAATCTGCCTGTTCTGCTGCACCATGCGATCCCGACTACCCTTGACTCCCTGATGGCGTTTGCACTGGCGACTGCGCTCGGCGTCAGCCTCGCGGTGGCGATCACCTACTCACCCCTGCTGCGGGACACGTTCTACCCCAACTTGGTCGTCTTCCAGTTGATCCCTAAGGTCGCGCTCGCCCCGTTGTTTGTCGTCTGGCTCGGGATCAGCAGCGAGCTCGCGCGTCGCGTTCGCCGCTTTCGTCAGCTTCTTTCCGGTGGTGATATCGGCAGCCGTCGGCTTCTCCAGTACAGAGGCCTCGGCATTGCGCCTCTGCCGCTCGCTGACGGCGTCCGAATGGCAATCATTTGTGATGGTGCGCTTTCCGTTCGCACTGCCGGCGATTTTCAGCGGCATGAAGATCGCGATGACCATGGCGATCATCGGCGTCATCATCGGCGAGTTCATCTCGGCCAAGGCGGGGCTCGGCTTTTACATCCTGTACGCCAGCTCGCGCATGGAAACTGGCCTCATTTTCGCGGCCCTGTTTGTGCTCTGCGTTATCGGCGTCTCGCTGTTCGGCGCAGTCGCACTCGCTGAACGGATTATGCGTCGGTCTTATGGCAGGCGCTGATGCGAGGGCGGGAGGCCGGATGACACCGCGACGTGAGATACGACGTGGGATATCGCGACGGGGCGTTCTCGCCGGGGCGGCGGCAGGTGCTTTGCTGCTGCCGCGGCCGGGCATTGCCCAATCCCGCGCCGTCAAATTCACCCTTTCCTGGGTGGCCCAGGGCAGCTTTGCTTACGTCTATATCGCGCGCGCCAAAGGGATCATGAAGGCGCGCGGGATCGATTTCGACGTCGCTCGCGGCTTCGGCTCGATAGCGTCGGCACAGGCCGTCGCCGGCGGCCAATTCGATTTCGGCATCGTCGCGGCGCCGCCATTGATCCTGTCTGTGGCTAAGGGCCTGCCGCTGATCGCACTCGCGACTTGCGACTATGATGCGACGATGGGGGTGGGCGTCCTCGACAACTCTCCGATCACGAAGCCGCAAGACCTCGCGGGCAAGAAAATCGCCTCGGTGCCGACCTCGGGCGAATTCCCATTCTTCCCGGCCTACGCGGCAAAGGTCGGGCTCGATCCCAAGTCGATCGAGTTCGTCCATGTCGACAACAAGGTGCTCGAGCGCGTGCTGATGGAGAAAGAGGTCGACGCGATCACCTCCTTCGCCCTGGGCAGCGGGTCGGCGATGTTGTCGAAGGGCGTGCAAAATCGCTGGATGCTGTACAGCGCCGCCGGCATCCGCAACGACGACCAGACGATCGCGACCCAGAAGAAGACGCTGGAAAGCGATCCCGCCCTCTGCGAGGCGGTCACGAGCGGCCTGCTCGAAGCACTCGCGTTTTCATTGACCGACCCAGAGGAATCGCTCGAGCTGTTCCGGAAAGAGGTGCCCGAGATGGCGCTCAACCCCAGCGCCAAGGAATTTGCCCGCATCGGGCTCGGCATGTGGCAGCACGGCATCGATCGCCCGGAGGCGCGCGAGCATGGGTTGGGATGGTCCAATGCGGCCAGTTACGCCGAGACGACCGACCTCGTCATGCAATACTTGAACAGCCCCGGCATGCAGCGGCCGCAGCCCGATGCTTTGTTCACCAACCGCTTTGCCGGCAAGGTCAAGCTGACCGAGGCGGATTGGGCCGGCGTCCGTCAGCGGGTCACCGAATTCGACAGGTACCTGGGCTGACGGAAATTTCTCGCAACCAGCACCGCAGGAGCCGCAACATGACCACTTCAGCCGAGAACGAATTGCTGACCCGCGTCGGACCCGGCACGCCGATGGGCGCCCTGATACGCCAGTATTGGCTGCCGGCTTGCCTATCGACGGAACTGCCCGCCGACGGCGATCCGCTGCGCCTGATGCTCTTGGGCGAGAAGCTGATCGCGTTTCGCGATAGTGCGGGCCGGATCGGCGTCCTCGATCACCGCTGCCCGCATCGCTGCGCCTCCCTGTTTTTCGGCCGCAATGAGGAGGGCGGGCTGCGCTGCGTCTATCACGGCTGGAAGTTCGACACGGCAGGCAACTGCCTCGAGATGCCGAACCTGCCCATCGACCAGGAAGCCCTGCCCAAGATCAAGGCCAAATCCTATCAGGTCGCCGAGCGCGGCGGCGTGGTTTACGTCTATATGGGCGAGCGCGCGATGGCACCGCCGTTGCCGGCGCTCGAAGCGACCGTATTGGCGCCCGACGAGACCTATGTTTATTGCGCACAGCGCGAGTGCAATTGGCTGCAGGCGCTCGAAGGCGATATCGACACCTCGCATTTCAGCTTTCTGCACACCGGCAAGGTCGAGGTGGGGCAGGTCGACCCCGACCATCCGGAACGCTTCCAGCTGATCGACCGGGCGCCGCGCTACCACGTGCAGGCGACCGATTGGGGCGCGATGTACGCCGCCTACCGGCCAGCGCTACCAGGCCAGCTGTACTACCGCTTCGCGCATTTCGTGATGCCGTTCTGGACCCTGTTCCCCAATGGTCCATTGACCGACAACATCATCGCCCAGGCTTGGGTCCCGATGGACGACACCCATGTGATGTCGTTCCAGTACGCCTGGCGACACCGGACCCAGCCGCTTTCCGTGACGCGGACCGGAACGCCGATCCCCTATCTCGAGCGCCAGGTCGCGACCCTGCCCAACACCCCCGATTGGTTCGGCCGCTGGGTCCCGGTCGCCAACAGCGGCAACGACTACCTGATCGACCGCGACAGCCAGCGTACGGTCAGCTTCACCGGTATCGCCTCGGTGTTCGGGCAAGATTCGGCGGTGACCGTGAGCATGGGCGAAATCTCCGACCGGACCCTCGAGCACCTGGCGCCGAGCGACCGGATGATCGTGATGACGCGGCTGCGGCTGCTCGGCGCCGCGCGCGCCTTGCGCGACAGCGGAACGGTCCCGCCGCTGGTCGACGATCCAAGCGTCAGCTATAGCGCGCGCTCGGGCGATATGTTCGCGCCCGAGGATCAGCCGTGGCTCGATGCTTACGACGAGACCCTGCGGCAAGCACAGCATCCCGAGATGCTCCAGGCGGCCGAATGAGAGCGCCAATCCGCGAACGCGCCGCCGAATTCGCTAAATACGTGGCTTGAGCTTCCTGCGAATGGCCGTTCTGCAGGAAGCCGTCACCTCTCCAGTCCGGCTGGGCGACGGTGAACCAGGCGGGTGGCGGCGCATCGGCCGCGGCGTGCTGCTGCCGCTCGGCTTCGCGGCGCTGACAACAGTCGGCTGGGAAATCCTGTGTCGAATGACCCGGATTTCACCGTTGCTGTTGCCGCCGCCCTCCGCAGTCTGGACGGTGCTGTCGGAGAATTACGAAATCCTTTTCCAGCAAGCCCTGCCAACCACAATCGAGACCGTCGTCAGTTTCGGCCTCGCGACGTTGCTAGGTGTCGCGCTCGCGGTCGCCATCACTTTCTCGGCGTGGATACGCGAGGCGCTCTACCCGAACATCGTCATGTTCCAGCTGATCCCCAAGATCGCGCTGGCGCCCCTCTTCATCGTCTGGCTTGGCGTGGGGAGCAAATCCTGCATCGTCGTCGCTGTTTTCATCGCATTCTTCCCGGTCGTCGTGTCGACCGCCACCGGCCTCGTCAGCGCCAAACCGGAGGTCTTGATGCTCTGCCGCTCGCTCACCGCGAGCGAATGGCAGATGTTTCGCTTGGCGCGGTTTCCCTATGCGATGCCGTTCGTCTTTGCCGGGATGAAGGTCGGCGTGACGATGGCGATGATCGGCGTCATTGTCGGGGAGTTCATCACTGCTCAGGCCGGGCTCGGCTACATCATCATGTTCGCGTCGTCGGCCGGCGAGACCGCGACGGTGCTGGCGGCGATCGTGCTGCTTTGCGGCATCGGCCTCGCCTTGTACGGCATCGTTGCGCTCGGCGAATTGGCGATGCAGCGGTGGTATGGCGGCGAAATGCCGGTCGGGGGCGTCATATGACAGCGCTTGCCACGGCCGCGCCGCTTGCGGTGCACTGGTCGCGCAAGCTGATCCCGGATTCCTGCTGTATCGTCCGCGGCGCGCCGCCGAGGCGGTGGCGATGAAGGCGGGTGTCGGGCTGCCGCAAATCCCGTTCACGCCGGAGCGCGTGCTTGCGGCGATTGAGGCCGCGCGGTGACGCCGACCGCAAGCCTGCCGATGTACAACCTACCGGAAATGCGTGCGGTCAACGCGCGTTTCTGGGAGGCGTTGCGCGGGCTGTTGGTCGAGGCGGGTTTGCGCGATCTACCCGAAAGTTTGACCTTTGACCGCCTGCCGGTGCCGGAGCGTATCGGCCCCGAAATCCTGTTCTCGCAGACCTGCGGCTATCCACTCGAGACGATCTTCTCCGGACAGGCCATTCGCATCGGCACGCCGTGCTATGCCGTGCCCGGCTGCGACGGGCCCACCCATTGCGGGCTGTTCATCGTGCCGGCCGGCTCACCAGTGGAGGAATTGCGCGATCTTCGCGGCACTGTTTTCCTCTTCAACAACCGTCATTCCAATTCGGGGATGAACCTGCCGCGGCGCGCCCTGGCAGACATTGCCGATGGCCATCCCTTCTTCGCGAAGCTCATCGAAACAGGCAGTCATCCCGGCAATCTCGACCGCATCGCGCGCGGCGAAGCCAATGCGACCGCAGTCGACAACGTCACCTACGCCTTCTGGTGTCATTACCGCCCCGAAGCGGCGCGGCAAGTCCGCGTCCTCGCGCGGACACCAGCAAGCCCGGCGATACCCTTCGTGACGTCGGTCGCGACGCCGCCGGCGACCGTGGCAATTTTGCGCGATGCCCTGACTCGCTTGGGACGTGAACCGCACACCGCAGCGGCGCGCGCCGGTCTCTGGATCACCGGCATCGTGGATGTGCCCGCAGCCGCCTATCGCCGGCTGCTCGAATACGAGCGCGAAGCAGCCGAACTCGGCTATCCTGAGCTCGCTTAAAGCAGGAGGCATCAATGCTCGAGGAGAAATCACCGCTTGAGAACAGCTTGACCGGCCGTGTCGCACGATTTGCCGACCGCCGAGAAGACTGGTCGGTGTTCGGGTTCGAGACTGCCCGCGACCCGCGCTACGCCCGCGCCCAGCGCCGCTACCTTGGGGCTAGCGGCTCGGCAGATCCCAAGGATCTGCGCGGCGCCATCCCGGCAACGGCTTTCACGATGTCGATACAGACAATGCCTGCGGGAAATCGCATCCCGATCCATTGTCACGAAACCGAAGAGATCTTCTTCATCCTGAAGGGCGAATGCCTTGTGCGCTGCTGGGAGGGCGAGCAAAGCTGCGACATTCGGCTCGGCCGCTGGGACCTCGTTGCGCTGCCGCCGTTCCTGAACCATGAGGTCTTCAACGACGGTCCCGGCGATTGCCACGTACAGACATTGCTCGCAAAGCCCCAACCATTACGTCCACAATATGCCGACCCCGAATTGCTGGAGCTACAAGCGGCCCAGGGGTGAGACGTGCAGACGGGTGCTGATCTTGGACGAGCCATCCGAAGGCTTGGCGCCGATCATCATCCAGGGCGTATGGGAGGCGATCGGCAAGCTGAAGACAGAAGGCCTCTCAATACTTCTGGTCGAGCAGAATGCATCCCTCGCGGTCCAGCTTGTCGATTACGTGCACGTCGTTAGCAAAGGAAAGATCGTCTATTCGGCCGATCCGCACGAGCTCTGGGTCAATGATGAAATCAAATCCAGTTTTCTCGGCAATTGACCAAGGGCCGCCAAGGCGAGGAAGTCAGGTTTGCATAAAACTCGCCACTGGTGGAGGTCCGTTCCCCTCCGCGGAGTCCGTTGCGAAAACCGCGGCCCATTACAACCACCCGATTGTCCACGCGCTCACCGACGTGCCAGCGGCCGAGCAAGGCTGAAGGGCTAAGTAGGATTGCTCACGCAAAGACGGGGCACATGCCGTTGCCATTCACGCGCCGGGTTGGAATGCAAAACCCCCTCACATTCTCGGTGCCAGGGGCACAAAGCCGAGCATCTCGAAAGCCTTGCCAATCGCGGTCTCCCCTATCGCCAACGCAGGAGCGCTCGCGGTATTCGCGCCAATGCCGCCATAGGTATTGGGGCATCGCCTGTGCGCCATTGCCGGTCAGTAACCACCACCATGCCATGTCATGGGCGGTGGCGTGAGCACTCCAGGCATCGGGAATAGCGGCCCTTTGCGAACGTGCGATGCGTGGGTCCTTTTCCCAGTTCGCGATGATTTGTGTCGTGCACGCCCTTTCGTCACTGGCGGTTCTGGCCCTTGTGCCGAAAGCTTAGCGGCTGACGGCGCCGATGGCACTTGCGCCTGATCCAGTCGAGCCTCCGTGCGCTCGGCTGGGGGGACGGGGACGATAGGACGCGTAACGGCGGGCGACGGGGATGATGAGAGCGCGCCGCCGGGCGTATCCGCTGATACCGGCCGATCCGGGCGCGGCATCATTGATACCGCGAGAGACGCCAGGGCCAAACCCGCAGGCACCGCTATCCAGCCAGCCCATCCCGCAGCAGGTACGATGCGACGAAGAAATTGCTGGTCGCGGTATTTGGGCCGACGAAGCGCTGGTGGCGGCGGTGCCTCGCCCTGCCACAACCATAGGCCCGCTTCTTTGATATCAGTGCTGACCAACCGCGCTGAGGGAGCTACTGGAGGAGTGCCCATTACGATCGGCGCCTTGCTGTATGTCTTGCCTAAAACTTCTCCTGGCTCAGCATGCACGGCCCACATTCCCCTCTTAGTTGCAGCTAATTCCCGCGTGCCCCGTGCGACACCCCGGACCGGCTCAGGCCCGCATCGGTTTCGCAGCCGCCCCAACTCGTCGTTCGGCGAGTGGCCATGGCGATCAGACGGTTTGCCGGAACGGCAGATCGGCGATCAAAGCAATCATCGTATTGAAGTGAGGCGGCGACCAAGAGTCATCTTTATGGCTGAGCGGCATATAAGGCCCCTGCCACCCGACCTCAGGGGCAAGGAAGTCGCTAAGTAGCTGCCCCTCGGCTTCCTCTGCGTAGGCGCGCACCGCCGTCTCGGCTTCTCGCGATCGACGCCATGAGTGCGCTATTTCCATGCGACACGCCGGCGGCCAAGCAGATTGAAAGTCCGAGACCCGGCGAATTGGCTCGGGACAGACGCCTTGACCGAGGCCGCCTCCAATTCCGCTGTTTCCATCACCGATAACCTAAACGGCCTGCACGCGCCTAGCTGCCCGTCGCATCGCCGCCAACTCGCAATCTGCCGTCGGTTCTTGGATTATGGTTGCGAGTGCGGGCGACCGGATCGCCGGAACATTGGTGCGCCCCACACGCCGCCACCTTGAACAGGAGAAAATCCATGATCGACCTCTATTTCTGGCCGACCGGAAACGGCAAGAAGATCGTCATTCTTCTCGAGGAATTGGGGCTCCCCTACACGATCAAGCCGATCAATATCGGCCGCGGGGACCAGCTCACTCCCGACTTTCTGAAGATCTCTCCCAACGGCCGGATGCCGGCGATCGTCGACCACGAGCCGATGGGAGGAGGCGCCCCGATCTCCATATTCGAATCCGGTCCGATTATGATGTATCTCGCCGAGAAGACCGGACGGTTCTGGCCGCAGGACCCGCGCAGCAAATACGAGGTCGCCCAATGGGTCGGCTGGCAATTAGCCAATCAGGGTCCCAAGCTCGGCGAACAAGGCCATTTCCGACGCGCCGCCGAGAGCGGCAACAACGGTGATCTTTCCTACGCCCTCCGCCGCTTTGACAATGAGGCACATCGCATTTACGGCGTCATGAACCTCGGTTTGTTCAACAAACGTTATCTCGCCGATGCCTACACGATTGCCGACATGATCTGCTATCCCTGGGCATCGAGCTGGGCAACCCGGAAGATCGAAATCGACGAGTTCCCGAACGTGAAGCGCTGGCTGGAAGAAATCGGCGAACGTCCGGCCGTCAAGAAAGCAATGGCGATGGGGCCGGAGTTCCGGGAGGATCCGGCTTCGATCAGCGCTGAGGAGGCGGCCCGCCGCAGAAAACTCGTGGCGGAACAGCGCGCGCAGCCGATCCCCTCGGAATGGATTCGCGCTGCATAGGGTAGAGCTCGAATACGGGAAGGACAGCAACTGCCCGCAGGAATTTGCGAGTGCAAACGGAGACCGCGGCTATCCACATCCGCCACTATAGAGATCTTGTCGTGCAGGGAATAGAAACGATAGCCGGCTTCCGCCTTCGCTTTCGCGTGTAACGCTGTCTGCAGTTTCTGAACCCTTTTCGGATTTGCTAGGTTGCTCAATCTCGAGGTCCCTCAGCACGTCTTGTGTCTGTCTTGAACTGAGGCCCCTTCCGTCCCCCGGTGTTACCCAGCTTCATCGATACTATAGTCCTCTCCGCCACCCCACCACGCCCGGCCAGTCCTCACGGGCGTCCGGTTGATCATCCCTGATCACGCATTGGGCTTCCCGTGTTCGTTCGCTTTCCTTGTGTACATGCTGCCGCCACTACCCCCGGTGCAGCGGCTGGGCGTACTTCTCGCTCATCTCACCCAGCCGTGTCAGCCTTCCCCGGAAGGGTCACCGGGTCGGCCTGCACATCGTCCTTTTCGAGGCTTGCTCGGCGTTCACTCGCGTTGCGGCCTGCACACTCGCGCGGTCACCGTATTTCGTGACCCGCTATCCGAAGGCTTCAGACATTTCGTCACCTCCATGCCTGCTCCGGTTGCTTCCGTCTGGAGCGGGTGCAGGGGGCGGAGGGGGAATGGATCTGTCCGATACCGCCGCTCGACGTCCCGGCGGAGGATACCGGGGCCGGTGACGACCCGCAACGGTACGGTGCGTTGGGCTGTTCATCGAGAGGGCGTGGGCGGCGCAGTCGCATTTTGCGCCGGACCGGCGCGGAGCGACGATGATCGCGTCGATCTGCCGGCGGCTCGACGGCATTCCGCTGGCGGTTCGTTCAGCAGCTCGTAGCTCCGAACTCGCACAGGATCCGGCGCATGCGGTGCAGGATGAAGTCGCTCTCTCGGCGGCTGCGCGGTTCGGCCGAACAGCCGGAAAGCTCGCCGGCCCTGCCACCACTTCGGGAATGCCGCTTTCGCGAAGGCGAATGCCTCGTGACCATTGAGAAAGATCCATGGCCCCGCCTTGACCGCGTAGGCGTATGAGACCGGGGTTCCCAAAAGATTTCGGGCCGCTTTCACCTCCGGACCCGCCATCGCTGCCTCCGGTTATTCCGACACAGTAAGATCCGGTTCCTGGGCGCCGCTGGTCAAGAGCGGTCCCCCACTACCTTGACTGGGTCGTATGGACCCTAACCGACGGCGAGGTCGAGGGGCCGGCAACACGTCAGGCGACCACTATCCGGGTTGAGTATGAGGGACGTCAAAGGGGGGTTCATCCGGCCGTCGTCCCGGTCAGGACTTCGCCGGGGTCCACCCGCCTGCCGGAGATTGCCAAACCAGAGTGCCGGTCGCCATACTTGCGTTACCCTACCTGCGAAGTGGAGGAACAGCCTGATGGAGTACAGAATCACCCGGTTGACCTCGCGGACCGGCGCCGAAGTGCGCGGGATTGATCTAAATAGAGCCATTGATGACGAAACCCGCGCCGCGCTGAACCGCGCCTTTGTCGAGCATCACGTGCTGGTGATCTGCGGCCAGCAACTTACGCCGCCGCAATTTATTGCCGCCGCCCAGGTCTTTGGCGAACTGTTTCAGCACGATAAGCGTGAGCTGCACGTGCCGGAATATCCGCAGATCTACTTTGTCTCGAACGAGCAGACCGTGCCGGGCAAGCGCTATATCTCGGGCGAGACCTTTCACACCGATCATTCCAATCACCCGGCGCCTCCCAAGGCGACGATGCTATTCCCGGTCTCTTTGCCGAGCCACGGCGGCGACACCCAATACGTCAACATGCACGAGGCCTACGACGATCTACCGGCGGCGACCAAGGAACGGATCGATGAGCTCAAGGCGGTGCATGTTTATCTGAGCAAGTACAGCCCGCGCGAATTGCGGCCGCTGAGCGAGGACAGCGCCCGTCAGGTGCCCTCGCCTGGGGTGCATCCGCTGGTGCGAACTCATCCCGAAAACGGCCGCAAGGCTCTTTATCTCAATCGGGTGCGGATCGAATCGATCATCGGGATGGCGGACGAGGAGGCGCTCAACTTGGTCTCCGAGCTGATGGAGCATGCGATTCAGAAAAAATACGAATACCTTCATCAATGGCACTACGGCGACTTTGTGATCTGGGACAATCGCAGCGTCATCCACAAGGCTAACCCGGATTACAATATGAGCGAGAGACGGTACCTTTACCGCCTGATGCTGAAGGGCGTGAAGCCGGTCTGACCAACTGGGCACGACTATTCTCCGAGTAACAGATTGCACCGTGCGGCAAGGGAGCGCGAAGAATGCTGGAGCAACGTGAAGGAGGTTGCCATTGCGGACGGGTGCGCTTCCGGGCGCAGGTCGATTTGGAATTGTTGTCGCAGTGCAATTGCTCCGTCTGCACAAAGAAGGGCATCCTTCACCTCCCGACCGCGCTGGAGAATTTCAAATTGCTGAGGGGCAAGAGCGCGCTGACGTCCTATACATTCGGCACCGGCGTGGCCCAGCACACATTTTGTTCGCACTGCGGAATGCACGCGTTTTATGTGCCGCGCTCGCAACCAGACAGGATCACCGTGAATGCGCGCTGCCTCGATGACGTCGACCGGCCAAGCTTAAAGCCGAACCGCTTTTTTGACGGCCGGCATTGGGAGGAAGCCCAGCACCGACGAATTGCCGAAGGAGGTCATGCAGCCGCGGCCGGATTGAATGGCGCAGTTACACTGAAGGCCATTCTGAATCGCGCACTCGAGTGAGCTCTATATTGCGGAAGGTGAATTGTGGGGGGATCGACGGGACAGCCAAAAAAGGTTTGCGGGGTACCGATGGTTCGAATCCATCTCTCTCCATGGGAAAGTCCGGTGCCGAACTGGGCCTCCCGCGCGCCGAAGCCGTTACCGGACAATTTCGTCCACGCCGAGTGGATCACGCTGCGAGAAGGGATGGCGAAAAGCGAACTGGGCGCTAAGCCGCGCTCGCCCTTAATCCTTCATTAAGCATCTGGCAGTAAGGTTAATCAGCTTGTCTCTCACAAGCTGATTCCTCCCGAACTTGGCGTCGGGAGCCAGTCTCGACGCCACTATTTCCGCACCCCAAAATTGCCAGAGGCAGGAGACCCCCAAGATTACGGCGACGGCGATGAGCCAGCTGTCGTTGTCCGTGTCCAAAATGAGCAGAGCGAATGGGAGCAGCTAGCGTAATTCGCCCTGCACCTCCGTCAGCAGCCGCTGTTCGCCCACCAGCGGCCAAACGAATAGACCCGCGTAGTGTTTTCGCGCGCGCCCGCGTGCAATTCACGCTGAGCACCACCGGCAGCTTCTTGGGCTCCTTGGCGCTGATGATGCGGTCGAACGCCTCTGGCCGGCCCAGCGTCACGCCGAAGAAAAAGCGCAACGCGCACGACACCTGGTTGATGTGCGACCACGACCAGCCAAGCCCGGCCAAGTGAAGCTGGTAGGCGCGAACCTCCTCGATCCCCAGGCGATCCGGCGAACAGCCGAAAAAACGGCTGAACTTGGCAACCGCATAGACGTAGGATTGTTGCGTTGCTGGCGAGAGGTTGCGAACCGTCATGTCGTCGATCATCCGTCGACGCAGCGCGGTCATCTGAGCCATCACAGGATCTCCTGTCTGATGATTGGGTCGGGACAACCACAATCCGATCAGACAGGAGCCGCCTCACGCCAAGTTCACTCCCCTCTCGCGCAAGCGGGTTCGTTCAACACGCAGATGGAAAGCCGCAAACCAGGTATGCTGGTGCTCTTCCACTTACATGGCAGCATGAAGGCCACTACCCGAAGAGCCGAACAATTGGTCGCGCAACTGTCGCAGATGTAGACTTATTCTTTGTCCAGCCGGGGGTCCTCTCCCTTAGGCCGGCCATCGTCCCTCTCGATTTCCCCTCAAATGCAAGGCGGAGAGCAGCATTTTTGGGTGACGGTAGTCGCGCGTGGCATCAATGGGGAGAGCAACCCACTGCGGCTGAGGGTCGATTGGAATGGCTCATGGCACCCCGGCGATACGGAAATGGCCGGCCATCTTATAATCAGAGACGAGAGCGGCAAAAGAGTTGGCTGAGCAGGATCTGTTACCGCAGCGCGCGCAGTTTGGTAGGGCTGATGGCAGCGGAGGCCTCGCGGAATAGCTTGCCGCGAGCAGCTCCTCATCCCGGCGGGCTGCCCCAGCCCGCCGACCCGGAGCATCTGCCGGCTCAGACGCTACCTCGGGGCGCGGTCACAACCGGCGCAGCAGCGACCAGCAGATAAACCAAGCCAAAAGAACGACGAACGCTGAGCTGAGCAAAGCGCCAATCGCGCCAGCCACTGCCCCCAGATTGAAACCTTGCCCTGTCGCGTTGACGATTGGCCGCGGCCCGCCTCACATTGGCGGAGTTGCAATAGCCGCTTGGTCAGGTTCCTGTTCTCGCCCGGACTGAGCCGCTAGCTCGGGATGCGGCGACCTCTTGCGATACAGAACCCATCCAATAGCCCCTGCGGCGACAAAGCAAACCGTGGCCCTCCCGGTCTCCGTCGCGAAGTCGATCACCGTTTCCGCCGCAATGACCGTCAGGAGCGTGATAGCGGGACTGAGCAGAAGGAGAGCTGCGATAGCCGATCGTGCGGCCCAGTTTCGAACACTGTTCATTGAGCGATGCCGGGTCGTACTGACCTAGGGAATGTTGCGTAGGCGGGGTTGACGATATGGACACCTAGGGCCGGCCCGAGAAATGGCCCAGCTTTGGCATCCCGCGACATTCGGCAATGGCAAAGCGGTTCCAGCGGACCGTTTGTCGCTCAGGGGATAATTATCGTGAGCATGGACAACTGAATACCTAGCCAGAATATGAACGCCAGGACGGTTGATGCAAGCAGCGCGCCGAGGAGGCCGCATTCCAATTTTGTCGGTTCGCGCTTCTGCCGCGCGGCGGAAACTCCATCTTTGAGAGCCACGGCAAAATCAGGCATGACGCTTTCCTTTCGGGTTGTCTGCGGAGTTAGGTCCGATTAAGGAAGCTCTAATATCGAATTATGTAGCTTTGGTTAGCGTCGCGCGCCTGGCGTTGCACCGGAGGAGCCCCGGACGCCCGCGTCAGATTTCGACAACTGCCGGTCAGAATTTACGCCGATGGGCCGCCTCACCCAGGCGGAAATTGCGACCCAATAGACCAGGATGGGCGCGAGCTCCACGGCCATCACCGCCCCGACAGCCCGGATTATAGGCCGCCCATCGCCCGTGCCCCTCTCGCGGGACGGGGGCCACATTGCACCCGAGTAACGTGGAGGCGTTTCCCATTGCTCCGGTAGCACCTATATCAGCTCGTGCCAGCTCGGCTCGCGCAAATCCAAATTGTGGGGGCGGCATATGTCGGACGAAAGCCCAATCATGACATGGGAGGTGGAGCTCGCCGGAGGCGTCGGGACCCTCCGCAGGTGGGAACGGCTATTCACAGATCCTGAAAATGCTCTCGTCGACGCGCCTGAAAGATGGAGAGGAGCGGTTTTTGCTACGCTCAGCGCGCTTTGACGGCCTCCGGGCCAACGAAATCACAGGGGTAGCTGCGGACCTTGTGGGTAAGATCAACAGCATCATCGCCTTGTTTGGCGGAGCAGAGCCCATAAGTACCGGCCTTGGCGTGCCCATTTTCGCGGACGGGAGCAGAGGAAAGATAGTTGTTGTTGATGTCCAGGTTCCCATCGAGATTGGCCCGAGGAGCGAGACGATTAGCTCTGAGACAGAGAAGGAGCAGGTTTTCTGGTTGCTCAATCTCGCTGAGCATGAAGAGTATGTCGCCGATGCGCTCATGTTTCTCAATCGTGGTACTTGGTTTGATTTGTATTTTGCATGTGAGGTGATTGAGCAAGATTGCGGAGGGCAACATGAGCTGAGGAAAAAACCGTGGGCGCGGCAATATGAGTTGGACCTTGTGAAAGAAAACGCCAATCGCTATCGTCATGCGCGCCCGACTTCTCGCCCATCACGGCTACTCTCACTGCCAGGAGCACGTGGTCTTCTGGACAGAGCTATCCGGGCGTGGGTCGCTGAAAAGTCGTAGCGTCCGGTCGCCTTGAACAAAGGTGGATTTGGCCCACCCTGGAACGGGGCTGCCCATCAGCCAAGCCGCACTATTGGCTCAACTGGCTCGGCTTGGTAAGCACGATCTCCGGCTTCCCCTGGTCGTCGCTGATCTTCCCGGTCACGCAGATCCGCTTGCCCCCAAGAGCCGTCTCGGGGGTGCCGAGTTTCGCGCGGTTCTCACCATACAAAACCGCCGTGAAGACCGCGTTCGGATACGCTTTCCCGAGATCCAACAACGTCGGCTGCGACTTCGCGTTGGCCTCGTATTTGGCAGAAGCAACCACGCCGCAGACCGTCGCGGTTTCCCCGATATGGCCCGCCGCATCCTTCGGGCTCGGAGGCGCCGCACTGGTAGAGGAGGCCCAGAGCCCGAATACCGCCGATGCGATCGGCAGGCCCGCGTTTTACATTGCTTTTCCCAACGCGAGGCCACTAGCCTTGGCCTCCGGCCTATGCTTCCCTCAAATGCAACCAAGGGAAACGTTCCTCCGGGAATATGTGCCTTGTCGCCTGAAATAGCGCGGCTCGGTCAAATGCGCCGACATGGAAATGGGTTTCAGTCGAGCACTCGCTTTCGCAGGTCAACGTCGAGCCGCATCTGGCGCAAAATCCCCGCCACCGATCGGGCGACGAATTGAACTTGGTTAACTCGCCCTTTGTAGCGGTGTAAGCGCTGCGCTCGAAGGCGACAAAAACGGAGACGGGCGCACCACTATGCCGCCGGCAACTTTCGCAATGGCACCACGACACCCATTTCGGCTGGCCGGTCGCCACGAAGCGTACCGCGCCGCAGAGGCAGCCACCCTCGAATTGTTCGTCCATGGTGACGCTCGGATCGAATGCTGACGGTGCGGAGCCTACGCCCCACCCGTTTAATAGCGCTCCCTGCCGAGTTCGATGGCACGGCGCTCGGCGTCGCGCATTTCTTTGCCGATCCCGACAAAATGGGCGCCGAGTATGCGATCGCCGTCCGCAGCGATTGGACGGGGGAGCGGTGTCGAATATCTGTTGATGACGCGTCTCATCCACATCGCCAAGCTGCGCGGTATCGCAGAACTCATCGGCGAGGTTTTGCGCGAGAACGGACCGATGCTGCAGATGTGTCACGAGCTCGGTTTCGCCATTGCCCCGGAGCCGAACGATCCTTCGGTCATGCGGGTCGGGAAGAGGCTCGCATCGCCTTAATCGAGCAGCGGAGTAAAGCGAATGAAGCACGCGACGTGATGACCTCGACAGTGGTGTCAGTCAGTCCGGAAACTCCGACATCCGAGATCGCGAAGATCCTCCGCGATCACGCGATAAGCGCGATGGCGGTCGTCGATGAGGCCGGCGCGCCGATCGGAATGGTCAGCGAAGGCGATCTGATCGGTCGTGACGAGTCAGAGCGCCAAGCGCGCCTCGATTGGTGGCTGACCTTGCTGGCGGAAGGAGAGAGACTGAGTGAAGATTTTCTAGCCAGCCTGCGCGCTTCGGAGTGCCGTGCCAGTGACATTATGTCGGCGCCGGTGATCACGGTCGGCGAGGAAACCGACATCACTGAGCCGGCCCGCGCAAATATTTGACTGTACAGTGATCGTAGACCGAGTGATATGAAGCTTCGGCAGTGACTACGAGCACCGGTGTATGGGTGAGTTTGGCGAGGCGCCGGGCTGGCGGTTCTGGTTGTCGGCAGCGAACGAGATCAGCCTCGTCGGGCGTCTCTTGCTGCCCAGTCTTGATCTCCGATGGATCGGCGACCGGCGGATCGTAGGTGATCGGGATGTCGGTTACGCCCCAGGCACGGGCCGCGCCTTCGCGCAGAACGGCATCCTCGAACGGCGGCCCCGAAGGCTCGACGGCCACAATCGCCTGACCAGGTTCGGGCGCGCATCGGCGATCAGCCAGCCGAAGGGGCCTGATTGCGAATGTGTAAGGATAATTGCCGGGCCGATGCGGTCCAACAGGGCGGCGCCCGCGGCTTGGTTCAGGCCGGTGGTGCCGGTCTATCCGCCGGGCGCTCCCACCACCTTCGCCCCGGCCACCGTCCAGGACCTCGTCTTCCCCTTCCCCGATGCCGCCACCACCAACGACCAGACCTTCCGGTCGATCATCAAGCCCGATCTCTGGGGGAACACCATGCGTTCCGCTTCTCCAACACCTTCGGCAGTCAGACCGTGACCTTCAGCGCGGTCACCGTGGGCCTGCAGGAATATTCGGGCAATGTCGTCGACGGCACGATGGTGCGGGTGACCTTCGGCGGCAGCGGGTCCGTGACCATCCCCGTCGGCCAGGAAATCTGGAGCGACGCTACCAAGCTCACATGGGTCGATGGCGACGGCGACGATCCCACCATCCGCCTGATTCTATCCACTAGCCAGTGGGTGAACTTTCGGCGGCCCGGTTAGAATTACAGCGGCGCAAACACTTGGATCGCCTCTAATGACGTTGCGCGTCCAGACAGGCTCTGTACTGGGCGGTGGTGAGCAATCTCCGCACGCAACCTGTTGCCTTTGCTTCCTCGCAATCCTGCGCGCTTAGTTCATTGTTGACTACGCCTCCGATGATGCAGGTTCTTCCGCTGACATTCGCAGACTTGTTTGCTTGCAGACATGATGTGTACTGATCGGGTTGCCGTCGTCGAGATGAGGCAGTCGAGTTGGCTGGTTGCCGGTATGCTTCCCGGCATTGAGCGCCAACCACGCAAGAAGCTGGAGCCGAGTGCAGAAAGGCTGCTTGGCCTGCTGCATCGCTGGCGTGACGAGGCGGTCAAGGCCGGCCGCAAGATCACGCGGATTGCACTGGCCTTCGAAGCTGGTCGGGACGGCTTCTGGTTGGCGCGCTGGCTGAGGGCGTGGGGTGGAGGCGCATGTGATCCATGCCTCGAGTGTCGCCGTATCGCGGGAACATCGCCGGGCCAAGACCGACCGGCTCGACACCGAGTTGCTGAAGCGGGGGTTCTTGGGGTGGCTGCGCGGGGAACGGGGCCACTGCACCATGGCGCGCGTCCCGACCATTGCCGAAGAGGACGCCAAGCGGCCCAACCGGGAGCGCGACTGCCTGGTCGGGGAGCGCACGCGCATCGTCAACCGAATGAAGGGCACCCTGGCCCGGCTGGGCATTCGCAACTTCAAACCAACCCTGCGCAAGGCGGCGGAGCGTCTTGCAACACTACACACACCGGAGGGCTCGGCGCTGCCGCCGAATGTCTCGGCCGAGTTGCAGCGCGATATAGCGCGGCTGGGCGTCGTCATTAGCCAGATCAAGGAGATCGAGCAGGCTCGTCAGGAACGATTAGAGCAGGAGCCCGAGACCGGGCCACACGCCATGGTACGGCACCTGGCTCGGGTCGTCGGCGTCGGCATTGAAACGGCAGACATGCTGGTCAATGAGGTGCTGTCGCGTCCAATGCGTGACCGCAAAGCGGTGGCGCGCTACGCCGGCCTGACGGGCTCGCCGGACGAGAGCGGCGCGAAGCGCCGGGAACAAGGGCTCGCCAGAGCCGGAAACGCCCGGGTCCGCCGCGGCATGATCCAACTCGCCTGGCGCTTTCTGTGGTTTCAGAAGGAGAGCGCACTGGCCCGGTGGTACCAGGCCCGCACTGCCGATAGCCGTGCTGGCACGCGCAAGACGATGATTGTCGCGCTGGCACGCAAGCTGCTCATCGCGCTCTGGCGCTTTGTCACCACCGGCGAGACATTGGACGGCGTCATCTTGCGTCCGGCAGGCTGAAGACCTCGGGGAACTTACCTATTCGGCGCTCGCGCGAGGATTCAGCGCGGACTGCCGATTGACGATCCGAGGTGGCGGGAACCGGCACGTGACATGGCACGGATGCCGACGGCGAGAATAGGGGCCGCCGCCCCGGAGCTTTGCCGCCGATGCGCATGACTGCATCATGGTCAGGATCCGAACGGACCTACCGAATACAGTTTGTTTGTGGCGTGAAGATGCGCCCCAATGGCGAGCTCCACTCGGATTAACGGTCTGTCGATACCCGCCGTTGGCGGGTGGACTGGAAGTGCTCCGCGTCAAGGCTCGCGCTTACGCGCGCCCGCTTCGCGGCTGTCGGCCTTGACCCCTCCGCGCTCCCAGTCTGTGCGGCTCGGCAAGCGTCGGCGCTCTGCGCCGACACTCGGCCAAGGACAAAGAGGGGATTCCAGCCAGACCGACGCACTTGACAATTAAGGCCCCATACAGGGCACCTCGCACGCGCGCCGCTCCGTCGCTCGTGAGGGCACTGCGCGACGCGCGCGGGACCCTCCTGTTCGCTACCGGGACAAGCCTGCCCCAACGCCGCAGAGGGGTCCTTTTTGCGCGCCGATTGACAACGAGTCATCAACGAACCGGTCCACCGGCGCTCGAAGTGCCGACCTCAGGATTCCTACGACGCGTTCTAGGATTCCTACGACGCGTTCTAGACGTTATGACCGAGGGCTGAGGCCGGCGGCCCGCCCTTACGTGCAGTAGAGATACGAGGGTTGCTCGGGCGGACCGAGCCGAGCCTCATGCACGGAGGGCGGACCATCAAGCAATATAGCGAAGCGTTCATCGGGTTTGACACGGCGAAGAAGAAGCACGCGGTAGCGATCGCCGATGTCGGTCGCAGGGTGAGATCCGGTATCCGGCGAGATCGACAGCTCGCCGGCGGCGGTCGAGCGGATGATCAGAAAGCTGGCGGGCCGCTACGAGAAGCTGCATTTCTGCTACGAAGCGGGTCCGACCGGGTACGGGTTGTACCGCCAGCTTCGTGCTCTGGGTCACCACTGCGCTGTCGTCGCGCCATCCTTGATCCCGAAGAAATCGGGCGAGCGGGTCAAGACCAATCGGCGTAATGCAGTGACGTTGGCACGGCTGTTGCGCGCCGGCGAGTTGACGTCGGTTTGGGTGCCTGACACGGTGCACGAAGCGGTACACGATCTCGTCCGGGCGCGCGAGGCCGCATCGCAGGATCTACGCCGCAAGCGTCAGCAGCTGTTGTCGTTTCTGCTCCGGCACGGGCGGATCTTCGGCGGCCGCCAGCATTGGAGCCGTGCCCATTTGCATTGGCTGGCGCAGCAGAAATTCGACCACCCGGCTCAGCAGATTGTTTTCCAGGATGCGGTGGACACGATCGATGATGCTGCGACCCGGCTGCGGCGCCTCGATGAGCAAGTGGCCGCGATTGTGCCGAGTTGGTCGATGGCACCGGTGGTCGAAGCCTATCAGGCGATGCGGCGTCTCCTTTCTGGTGGCAGTGACCTTTGTCGCTGAAATCGGCGATCTGCGCCGCTTTGACAACCCCCGTCAATTGATGGCCTTCCTCGGCCTGGTCCCATCGGAGCGGTCGACTGGCGCGAGGGTGCGGCGTGCCGGGCTCACGCTGGCCGGCAACAAACGTGCCCGGCGGGTGCTGATCGAGGGCGCCTGGAGCTATCGTTATCCGGCCCGCGTCAGCCAAACCCCGCAAGCCCGGCTCGAGGGTCTGCCCAAAGCGGTTCGCGCGATCGCCTGGAAGGCGCAAATTCGCCTGTGCGCCCGTTATCGCCGGCTCAACGCCGCCGGCAAGAAGCTCCCTGTGGTGATTGGCGCAATCGCCCGCGAGATGGCGGCGTTTCTGTGGGGGATCGCGCGGCACGTTGCACCCGCAGTGTGATCGCGAGACGGCAATGGCCCGGACAGACCGCAAGCGGCCCTCATCCGATTATCGAGTGTGTTCGAGAGCCCCGCCCCGGTAAAGGCCGGCCCTGCGGGCCGCCGCTGACGCGGCTAAAGGCCTTGACCGGCGCGGCGCTCTCGAAAGGTGGCATCCATCGGATGATTCCGCTGCTGAGGCCGTCGTGCTCAGACCACAACCGCAGGAGCCCGCTCGACTGCACAGCGCCGGGGGTGGAGCCACGGTGGGGAATTCCTGCCGCTAGCTACGTGGCCGGGCTGCGCCCGACGCCCGCCTTCTAGACAAAGGACCAGCCCCGAGACGAAGATACGGAAGGCGGCACCCAATCCGCGGATAAGAGCTTGATCAGCCGATCGTCTCAGCGCTCCACCCCCGGCCCTGTGCAGCAATACCCCAAAACAACTCTGGCCGCCGGCCATCCGTCATTTGGCAAAGGGTGACTGTTGCTTCGTCCATTGACTACGGACATAAGAGCTAGCTCGACCGTGACCGAGCTTCGCCGTCCGAATGAGTAGGTGTCGCTCTTCTATACCCTCACCGTCTGCAATATTTTCTCCGGGGCGATGTCGGGCGCGAGGATTTGGCGCCAATCGGCGTCCTGCAGCAATACCTCCAGTGCGCAAAAGAAATGGTAGTAGCCCGGCGCGACATCGGCTGGAGTACCCCCCGCGCGGAGACCGTGATCCTGAGGCAACTCGGGGGGCGGAGACGCGCCGGCCGGCTACCAAGTGGGTCAGCTGCTTCGAGGGCGCATGTCTGCAGACGGCTGTGTCGGGATTTTGCTATGCGGCCTCGGCTGAGGGCAACACTGTCCGGGTCTTGATGCAGCGTTTGAACTCCTCGTGGATCCGTTCGATGGCGTTGGTTGTGCGCATTCTTCCATTGGCTGCCGGCAACCGGGTGAAGGTGAACAGCCGGTCACCAATCTGTTCGAGACTGTCGGATACCGCTCTGCATTTGAGCCGCCATTTGCGGATGAAGTCGATGCTGAGCCGATCGCTTCCTAATTGCGCGGGACAGTGGAAAGACATGCCCTCAGACGCTCTGCCCGGCCCTAATTGTTGAATGCGGCTGCCGCCTTCTAGCCAGAGCGCCTTCCTGCTGGTGGTCGAAAGCGACGGCGTCGCCGCCGAAGAACACCCAGAGCACATCGTTGCGGTCGACCTGCCCGAAAAAACGGGTCTGTTTGGTGATCGTGTCCCTGGCTGGCACGCCATGCACCGGGCGGGCCAGCGCCGGGCTGCCCTCGCCGATACGCGGTCCGATATCGCCGACGACGAACGGAACCGCGTGGTGCTGCGTCCGGTCGATGGCCACGCCAAAGGTTCCGAGCGCCACGCCACTGGCGATTGCGCTGCGCGGCGCCACTGCGGCCGGGACACGAATGGGATTTACATAACGGCTCTGGTCGGCCGGGTTGGTGACTCGATTGTCCGCCAATCCGGTCGGCGAGACGTAGAAGCCGGATCTGTCCTTCAGCAGCACGGGTTTGACGTCGCGGACCGTGCGCCCATGGATCCTCGCGGTGCCGGTCCCGAGGATGTCGAACCAGTCGATCGCCCCAGTTCTCGGGTCGTTCCAATTGGCGGCTCCGATGCGGGCGAAATCCATCATGAAACGCCCAGTACATGTCGCGTTGCTGTCCGACCCCTGATAGCTTGTGCCGTCGGGAAGAAAGACGTCGCCGTGTTCTGCGCCATTTTATCCGCGTCGCCGAGAAAATCGAGTGGGCCGCTCGGCCTGAAGAATTGATGCGAAACCTCGCGGGCGCCGCAGATTTGCCACCGGGCATCGAGCCGCCGCGACCGATCAGCGTCACCTTTGTCCCGGCGACGGTGTTCGACAACCCCGCGCTGCTGCGGGTCAACCCGGAGTATCTTGCCTGGCTGCTGTCATTACCGACACTCGAGCGCGAGCGGCTGCTGGGCGGCAATTGGAAGATCAGGCCCGCCGCCGGGCTGTATTTCAAGCGGGAATGGTATGCTGTTGTCGACGCAATCCCGGCCGACCTTGACGTCGTCCGCTACTGGGGATCTCGCCGCCACCGAAAAAATCGAGTTCAACGCCCCCGATTGGACGATCGGCATCAAGCTCGGCCGCGACACGAAAGGTGGCTACTGGTTGTTGGATATGGTCCGCGCGCGCGCCAACCCGGGCGATGTCGTACAGGTGTTGCTCAATACCGCCAGGCAAGACGGCGACCGAGTCCGCATAGGGTTCGGCCAGGATCCAGGGCAGGCCGGCAAGAGCCAGGCACTGCATCTGGTGCGCACCCTCAGCGGCTTCACTGTGGCGCCGGCCCCGGAGAGCGACGACAAGCTTACCAGGTTTGGGCCATTCAGTTCACAGTGCCGCGCCGGCAATGTGAAGATCCTGCGTGGCGCCTGGAACGAGGAACTGTTCCGTGTCCTCGAAGGGTTCCCCGATCTTGCTCATGGCGACGAGGTCGACGCAATACCCGCGAGTATTACGAGGGCAGGCAAAATTCTCCTTGATCGCCGTCGAAGCAAACCTGCTCCGGCGGCCGCGGCGGGATTCTATTACAACTAAATTAATTACTTCCATGAAATTGCTAAAGAGCGGTGGCAGTCTCAATAAAAAGCTTCGGCCCTGTTAGGGGGGACCGAGGGTTCGAATCCATCTTCCTCCAGCAGCGGGTCAATTGCGAACCCGGTTCCGCGGCTATTCGGCGCGTTTTTCGGCCCCGCTCTGCCGTCCGGGGGATGGGCAACGGATCGCGGGCTCGCCTTGGAGCCCAGGCTACCGGCGGAGAGCTGGCGCCGCCATCCAGGCTGCGCAGGATGGTGCCGCCGCCCCCACGGCCAGCGCCGCCCGTCCCTGGAGCGCGCGAGGGGAACTCAGGTTCGCCTTCTTGGAACCCGAGGTTATCGGCGGCCAGCGGGCGCAGCCACGCAGACGGACGCGCACAGATTTAGCCGTCCATGGGCTAAATGGCATAATACCATCCACTTTCTAGCGCCGCCGCCTATTGGATGGCGCGGTTAGGGCAGAGTTTGCACACCGTAGGGGGCCGTCAAATGGGACGAGATAGGCTCACGGCCTTCAGCGACGGCGTCATCGCCATTATAATCACGATCATGGTGCTGGAGCTGAAGGTGCCGCACGGCGCGGACTGGCGAGCGCTGAGCAGCCTGGCGCCGGTATTTTTAAGCTATGTGCTGAGCTTTGTTTACGTGGCGATTTATTGGACAACCATCACCACCTGCAGCATACCGTTACGAGAGTCAATGGGCTGATTCTTTGGGCCAATATGCATCTGCTTTTCTGGCTTTCGCTTACCCCGTTTGCGACCGGCGGGATGGGTGAGAATAATTTCGCGCCGCTGCCGACCGCGATCTATGGCGTAGCCTTGTTGATGCCGGCGATTGCGTATTATCTCTGCTGCAAAGGGCGATTACCCGCACACACGGCAGGGAGTCGACGCTCGCCAAAGCTCTCGGCAGCGATATCAAAGTAAAAATCTCGCCGCTATTCTATGTGTCAGCGATATTGCTAGCATTGGGGTCAGCCCGTGGATCTCCGTCGCCCTCTATACCCTGGTCGCGCTGATCTGGCTGATCCCGGACCGACGCATCGAGCACGCGATCAGGCAAGTTTGAGACCCAAGCGCCAGCTCCTTTGGCAGCGATCGTGCAAGGTGGGAAGGCGTGCTCGGAACAGCTGCGCCTCGGGCGAGTAGCCGGCGATAAGGCGGATGGCTGGCTTGCGCCAGCGCGCCCATTCCGCCGGCGCATTGAGGCTTATCCCGCAGACCGCTCTGCTCGGTAGAAATCGAGATGCGGTTTCGAGAGTCTTTGATTTTATTTGAAATGTGGAGCGCCAGTATCTCAGGGAGCCGAAATGCCTCGATCTCCAAATCGGCACCGCGCCTGTCGCGATACGTTCGCAAAGGACTCTGCGCTGGAGGAAGAAGGATTCGAACCCTCTCGGTTCCGTTGAGAACAAATCGCCTCCGTCACCGAGAATGGAGGCGCCATCTCCCTTGCCCGTCCCATACTATTTTGGATCTGGGTGGGCCGGCCACGCCGGCCGGATCCTCGCCAGCAACCCGCGACATTTCGGCCGCGCCGCCTCGGAAGCGATCTGACGTTCTTAGGCTTCCGATTTAACGGGTTCGGTGGCGTGGAACCGCCGATAGTCGATAGCCAGGCGGCCATCTTTGGTCTGGGTGAACACGTCGGCGAAACGGTGGCCCCACAGCACCTCGTGCGCGAGATAGGAAGTGCGGGCGTGGACCGCCTGCGAGATCGTCTCGTCAAGGCCGGTGACGGTCACGACGATCTCCACAGCTTCCGCCGCCAAGGATGAAGCCGTCGCGCACCATAACGGGCTCACCGGATCGATCGGGTGCATCACCGTGAACGTCATTGCAAAAATCGGGCTGCGCTGGCGTGCGAGTTGCAGATCGTAGAAACGGCGCATCCATTCTCCTTCGGCCGTCCGCTCGTCGCGGACGACGGTGACCGCGACCTGCGCCTCGAGAATCTGATTGCGGCGTTCGTTGGCTAGGCGAAACGACAGCGTCGGCACCCCGTTATATGGCGCGACGACGGCAACCTTGCTGAACATGACACGGGCAGTCGGTCGGGAGAACCGGGCGAGCACCATGCCCGCGGATGCCGCCAGAAGGATCAATCCAAACATTGCTTCGACGGTCATGACAATGTTGCCGTAGAGCGTCGCCGGCGACATCTGGCCGTAGCCGATCGTCGATATAGTCTCGACGCTGAAGAAGAAGGCATCCGAAAATGCTCCAGGACGTGCATTCGCTATTGCCGCATCGCCCAGCAGATACAGCACCGCGAACAGCATGTTCAAACCGAGATAGACTGCGGCCAAGCCCAGCAGGAAAGCCCACCAGGGCAATGTCAGCAGATGATGATAGAGATCGCCCAGCCACCGATCGCGCAGGCCGAGCGCCACCACGCGGTCGCTGGGTTCCCGCTGCACGAGGCGGGTGGGGGCGGGTAGGGCGCTATCACGACCAGCCGGCGCGGCAGCTGTCTGGTCCTTCACTCGGTCCTCCCTCTCCTGGACGCTGATCCGTACCTGGAAGCGGACGTGGTGCACGAGCCAGTCATGCCCATCGCACAGCATGACGATCTTTGCCAGCGACACGCATTTTGTGTATGGCGCCGACGCCGCCGTTCCGGGGCGGTGATGACCTCAACCCTCGCCATCGCACTGTCTCCAGCACCAGTGCTTACCAGTCCGACACACCTGAGCTGTGCAAGGCGGCCATCGACACCCGAGCGGCGCTGCGGCTAATGCGCAAGCTTCCCAGAAAGCAAGGATTTGCGCCGGAATTTCTGGTAACCGACAAACTGCGCTCCTATGGCTCGGCGTTCCGGCAGTTGCAGCTGACCTGCCCTCATGAGCAAGGGCTTCGCAAGAACAATTGCGCCGAGAATTCGCATCAGCCTGTACGACGACGGAAGCGGAAAATGCAGCGCTTCAAATCGGCTCGATCTGCCCAATGCTTCCTCAGCATGTATGCCGCCGTCCACAACACCTTCAACCTTCAACGACATCTCGTGTCGCGATCAACGCTGTGGATCTTCCGAGCCGAAGCGACGAGCGAGTGGCTCAATGCTGTCGCGGCAGCGTGATCACGTATCCTGGTTCGAACTCCTTTTTACTCGCCGCAAGTTTATCTGACAATGCGGTAGCAGTCATAGTAGCCATGAAAGAAGCGACCTTCCTGGTGCCCGTGCAGCGGATCGTCGGTGGCGTCGAGATCGAGGATGATCTGCTTCGGTGGGTGCTGATGCGCTTCCACGAACAGATCGACGAACAACCCCTCGATCGGCGTCCATCCCAGGCGATCCAGTGATGGCGCGTCAGCTCCGGCCCGCCCAGCTCCAGCCGGTTGAACGTGCTTTTCCCCGCCAGTGGTGCGCAATCCTTGCGGCGGGCCGACAGCTTGCCGGCCAATACCGCCATCGCCGGGTCATGCCGCAGCTGGTCGTGATCGACCAGGTCTTCGAAGCCCAGCGCCATACCAAACACGCGCTGCCCGACCAGCGTCACCACTTCGTGCTCGATCAGCTCCGCTGTCCGCAAAACACTCGGCAAACCGCTCAACCAGGCCGGTCGCCCGGTCGGTCGCTCCCAACAGCAACGCACCCGCGTCCGAGGTCATCCGGACGCCGTCAAACCCGGCCACCACGGCACGCCTTTGGACGGGTGCAAAACCAAACAGATCCGCGCTACACTCTGTCTGCATCGGGCGTCCCCCTGGCCCTGAGACAAACCGTTGGTACAACACGATTTTCTCAGATCCGGGACCCCGATGCACTTACCCTGTTTGAGAAATCCGGGCTAGGACGGCAAACACCGTTGCTTGCACCAGTGCGTCGCCCCAGGAGCACGGCTCATCTTGGCGCTGCTTCTGTCGCTCGGGCTTTGGGGCGCGATTTGGCTAGCGGTTTCCAGTCTGGCCGCGATGTGGCCTTGGTAGCGCAGACGTAATTTGACAGCGAAAGGCGCAGGACACAAAACTACGAGGAAGGACCAGATGCCGTCGATTTTGAAGGAAGCCCTGGAGGAGGCTCGACCGCGCCGAGCAAGCGCGGGAAGTGGCTGCGCAGTTGACGGACCAGCGCGAGGAAAGCGGTGTTGGAGCTTGCCGAAAGCTTCGATCGGCTCGCCCGAGCCGCCGCGACCCCCGCTGTGCTCCATACAAGGGAGTTGGCGGCGAAAGGGCAGGAACGAAACCGATGATTGCTCCTGTGCGTTCCTCGGTCAAACAGCAAGCGCGCCTCGGGAGTTGGAAGAGAATGGGTCAGCACAGAGGGATCTTAACCCCAGAGGAGCGAGCCAGGATCATGGAGCTTCAGGACTTGCTGATCGAGCGCTTTGTCGAACACAGAGCCGCGGTGGCAGAAGGGCAAGAAGAGCGGGTCAAGACAGTGGAGGCCGAAATCGACAGTCTTCTGCGCGAAAAGGAAGAGATAGAGAAATGGAGCTATTCGCAGAAGTTGGTGACGGCATGAAAGGGTAGGGCGGCGTATCGTGGGGGTGTTCTCGCCTCCACTTCTCCACTGAAGGAGTGATACGCCATGACCGACAGTAATGTTTTCCAGCTTTCCCAGCCAGGCACGTTTTCCGACCCGCTGACTGAGGTGCTGCGCAGCGGTGCCCGGGCGCTTTTGGCCCAGGCTGTCGCAGCGGAGGTGGCCGGGTTTCTCGAGGGCCACGCCGACAAGCTCACCGACGATAGACGTCAACGGCTGGTGCGCCACGGTCACCTGCCCGAGCGCGAGATTATGACCGGCATCGGCCCGGTCGCGGTGCGCGCTCCGCGCATTCGTGACCGGGTCGGCACGGGCGAGGAGCGCATTGCCTTCAGCTCCGCGATCCTGCCGCCTTACGCGCGCCGCTCGAAAAGCCTCGAGGTGTTGATCCCGATCCTCTACCTCAAGGGCATCTCCACCGGCGGGTTCGAGGAGGCGCTGGCAGCGCTGCTCGGCAAGGATGCTGGTGGGCTCTCGGCCTCGACCATCGCACGGCTCAGGGAGGTTTGGGCGGACGAGCACACGCGCTGGCAGAAGCGGGATCTGTCAGTCAAGCGCTACGTCTATTTCTGGGCCGACGGTATCCACGTGCAAGCCCGGCTCGAGAACGATGCGCAGTGCCTGCTCGTGATCATCGGCGCGACACCCGAAGGCAATAAGGAGCTCGTCGGCCTCACCGACGGTGTGCGGGAGAATGCGCAATCCTGGAAAGGGCTGCTGCTCGACCTAAAGCGGCGCGGGCTGGTGATCGGGCCTGAGCTCGCGATTGCCGACGGCGCGCTCGGCTTCTGGCAGGCCATCGAGGAGGTGTGGCCCAAGACCCGCGGTCAGCGCTGCTGGGTGCACAAGACGGCCAACGTGCTCAATAGGTTGCCGAAGAGCCAGCAATCGAAGGCCAAGCGCGCTCTGCAGGACATCTGGATGGCCGAGACGAAGAACGACGCCAACGCCGCTTTCGACGCCTTTGTCGAGACCTACGCCATCAAGTACGACAAGGCGGTGGGTTGCCTGACGAAGGACCGCGAGGCGCTGCTGGCGTTTTACGACTTCCCTGCTGAGCATTGGAAGCACCTGCGGACCACCAACCCCATTGAAAGCACATTCGCCACCGTGCGGCATCGAACCGTGCGCTCCAAGGGATGCCTCTCAAACAGGACGGCGATCGCCATGGTTTTCAAGCTCGCACAGGCCGCTGAGAAAAGCTGGCGCCGTCTCGACGGCCACAGCCAGTTGCCAAAGCTGATCACCGGCGTAAAGTTCATCGACGGCATCGAAGCCGTCAGCCAACAGCCGCTAGCCGCCTGACCCCGACCGTCACCAACATTCCGCAATAGCTCGAGAAATGGGCGGCTGTGGGCTCGGCCTAGTCGCCTCAACAGAGATGATCGGATTCTAAAGCGCCGGATCGGCTACCCCTCATTTTCCGACGAGGGGAATGTGGGATGGGCAGCTTGCGCCAGAGTAAGCGCTTGGCGTCTCAAACTGTAGGTCGGATATTGGCGTTAAGCCGGAATAGATTGGTCGGGTCGTACCGATTCTTCAATGAGGTCAAGCGTTCGAATTTGAGCCATATGCCGACCTCACCCCCTCAGCGTCATCGTGATCGCGTCGTCGACTGCATTGACATAGGCGGTCGGCTCGTAGAACGGCCTGAGAGCATCCCAACATTCTCGTGCCCAATTGATGCACCGGTCGGTGTCTGCCCGATCCTGCCAGATCGCCCACGGTCCACTGTCATAATGATCGAACCGGTGAGCGAAGGCGGTGTAGCTTGACTTCACTCGGCTCGCTGCACCATGTGCCTGCTCAAAATAGATGACAGAGCTTGGTGTTGGCCGCTTCTGTGCGTAGTCCAACAATATCTCGAACGCGGCGTCGCTTGGAGCGCGCATCAGGCTCGTTTTCCAATAGTTGAATTGTCCTGGCACCCAATTCCGATCGAAGAGGCTCTGCATCTCGGTGTAGCGGCGCGGCGCAATCAGATCTGCCATCGGAAAACCAAACGTCCGCATCGGCTTCAGTATCCGGTCTCCTTCATCAACCGGACCAATGTAGCAAGCGGCAATGCCGACTGCTGGAGTCCCGATCCGGGGTGCTAAGGGTTCGTCAGGAAATAAACGCGCAATTTGGCGGATAGGTATTCAGTGAGATGGTGTAGTTCCACTCGCCGTGGAACTCGGCCCGTTTGATATCGAGGGCGGCGATCTCGGCGTCGGATACGACATTGCCGCTGGGGTATAGGCCGGTGTCGAGTTCACAGCGCACGGTGAGGCCGGTTTTGGTGGTGGTGGCCGGAGATCAGCTCGACAATCACCCGATAGCTGACGAGGGGCCGGGCACGCCAATTCTGACTGATGAAGGAGAAAAGGCGGTGCTCGATTTTGTTCCCCTTGCTGGTGCCTGGCGGTAGGTGGCTGACCACGATGTCGAGGCCGAGTTCGTTGGCCAGCTTGTGCAGTTCGCGTTTCCATGGCCGGACCCGCGAGCCGTTGCTGCCGCCGCCATTGGCGGTGATCAGCAACCGGGTCGCGTTGGGGTAACGCGCCCGCCCGAGGTTGAGCCACCACTGGCGGATGCTGTTCACCCCGTGGGCGGCCGGTGTCATGGTCGACGCCGACACTCACCCACCCGGCATTCGCGGCCAGATCATCGACGCCATAGGGCACCGCTCGGCCTGCAGCAAACGCCTCCGCCGCCGCGACCAGACGACGGCCCCCTTCGTCGAGAAACGGCGCTACCGTGGAAAACCGCTCCCGGATGGGTTCAACATCGATCACCACCACAACATATGGCAGGACCGAATGGTTGTAAACCCATATTTTACTCTCTCAAAAGCTGATTCGGTAATTTCCGGACAGGTCCTAAGCCCTTCGAGGGCCGCCGAGCGAATAGCCGCTTTTGGCACTCAAGAGGCTTGTCAGTCGCTCTGGCAGAGCATCTGCTTATTGAGGCAGTGCTGAAGAATGCTTGCGTTGTCCCGAACCGCCGCCCGTGACCCCTTGCAGACATGCCGACGAGTGCTCGGAGGGGCTGCGCCAGTGCATGCCGCCGCAAGACAGCGGCGACCCGCCGCGAAAGGGCGAGTTTCGGAACATTGGCGCCGGCGCTTCCTCAACCCCCTATGGTCTTCGTCGGATGGATGCTCGGCATGGCCAATGGCCCCATGCCGGCATACATCTCGTTCGGCACCCCGTAGTCCTGCATCACTTGCGCGCTGTCGTTGAGACCGCAGGCCTCGCGTTGCACGACGAAGAGCCAGAGCGCATATCCCGCCTGTTCGACGAGACTATCGCGGATTTTTCGATCGGAAGTGGCCGTCCGCGGGCATGCGGCGAGTGCCGCCAGCGCGGCCTCAAGCCGCCGTCCAAGCCGTCCGAGCGCTGCCGCCTTCTCCTGGGCGATCTCGTATTCGAGAGTTGCGTATCCGGAACGAAGTACATTCAACGACATAGGGGTGCGCTCCGCAACGTGGCCTGCCGGTTATCCCTCATCTATTGGTCGGCAGAGGGTATTCAAGACAAAAGGCCGCGGTGCGCGAAGTTAGGTGAAATGGGAGTTGTGCTGCAGAAGTCGCTCTCGAATTTCTGTCATCGAGGCAGCGGCCGACATATACTCACTACGAATTTCTCGCAGTTTGGCACGCCGCCGTCGCCAAGCTCTCCTTCCTGATCACAGGACCGCCGCATGCACGAGCCTCTGCAAAGTGACGGCGCGATGGACTGGATCGCGGTGCCGGATTTCTTGGCGGCCTATCGATGAGTGTCACGGCTGCTCCAAAGTACTCAAGTAACGCTGGCTTTTGCTAATTGGCACCAAGCGTAACTGCCTCGATGCATACGGCAGTTCCGTAGTTGAGGATACACCGGCCGAACCATCAACCTCTTGAGGGCGCCGTGCCGTCAAGCCCGAAACGCTAGCTTCCTGCGTTTCTCTTCCCGTTGAAGATCAAGGTGGTGTGATAGAAGGGGAAAGTCGGCGAAAATGAGCGGTTTTCCAGTTTAGCTCGTCTTTTCCTCGGGCAGAACCTGCAGCAATGGCCCGGGACCGACCGAGATCTCGCCGGTGAAAGGCCGGTTGTGGGTGGCGATCAGCATACGGCGACGGCAACTCCGGTGGCAAACAAGCCCAATGCGAGAGCAGAACTGCTCCGGTTGTCGTTGTGCATCATGGCGATTGCCAAGAAAAGACAGATCGCCTGCACGAAGAGGCATGACCATTTGACCCAATTGACCTGCGACATACTGATATTGATTCGTTGGCGGCGCGCGTCGAGGACGCTCTCGAGGGAAGTTGCGATCTCGCGCTGCGCCGTCTCCTGACCCCGGTTCAGCGGCGTCAGTGACAAGTCAAGCCGTAGCGCCTCGGCAAGGGGCGCGGGCGTAATCGTCGGCTTAGCGGAGTGCCGAGCCATCATCGGCCATTCCTGGGACGCGGTGTTTTCAATGTAACGCCTGACCAAAGCGCGCGTTTGCTGTTCGGGTTCACCAGGAAAGCTTGCGGCAAGGATCACAATAGCGCTCAGTGCACTGGCTTCGCGATTGACCGCCGCATTGGCCCGGTCGATGTCGCCCCAGACCTGAGCGGCGGTGAATGCGAGATAAAGGCCGAAAACGATCCCCATCGGCGACAATATTCCGGGGGAAATCGCTTTGAACGCGCGGGCTCGCTCGCCAACCGCAAACGCGTTCACGCCGGCGTAGATCGACGTGGCGATCAGGTATGTGACGCCAAACACCACCAAAGCCATCCATAACACGGGGAGGTTATGCAGCCAGTCGCTCATGTTCGGCCCCTCTCCTAAGATTTCCACGCCAGAACCGTCGTTGTTCACCCGGGTGCGGCTGGTATAGTGGGTGCAATGCCGTCAAGCACATCGGGAGGACGTCCTATGAGTTCGCAATCTTATCACCCCCGCCGCGCCGAGCCGCCGTCGCCTGCTGAGCGGAGCGGCGAGCGGGCTTGCCGAGGTTCTGCTCTGGGTGCGGGGCCGCCTTCGCGGACGGCGCAAAAGAAGCTCGTGATGGCTCATATCGTGGCGCCCCCGAGTCTTCCGCCGTCGCATTTACGGAGATGGCCGACGCGGTCAACAAGCAACCGAGCAGCGGCCTCGAGATCACGCCGGTACGCTGCTGACCGGCAACATCGCGATTGGCGACCCGGGTGGCGGAGCCGCGACGGTGTTTCCCGGAGATGGGTGTCTTCGCCTTATTACTGTCCCTACGTCCTGGCTTTGGTGATCGGCCTGTGCTGATCATCTGCCTGCCCAAGCTGTCGCTGATGATCCCGCGCAGCGCGGGTTTTGTTCGCTAACCAGAGGAGCCGGAGCAATGGATTTGCGCTTCACTGCCGACGAATTGGCGTTTCGCGACGAGCTTCGGAGGTTCTTCGAGACCCATCTGCCGGACGATATCCGCGAGCGGATGCGTTTGGGGCATGCGCCGAGCAAAAAGGACACCGTCACCTGGCAGCGCATTTTGAACAAGCGAGGCTGGGCCGCCTACAGCTGGCCAAAGGAGCATGGCGGCCCCGGCTGGACACCGGTGCAGCGCATGATTTTCCTGGAGGAGAACCAGCTGGCGCCGGCGCCCGAAGTCTCGTCGTTCAACATCACAATGATCGGCCCGGTGCTGATCCAGTTCGGCACCGAGGAGCAGAAGCAGCGGTTTCTGCCGCGCGCCGCCAATATCGACGATTGGTGGTGCCAGGGGTTTTCCGAGCCGGGCGCGGGGTCGGACCTCGCCTCGCTCAAGACCGCAGCCAGGCGCGACGGCGACGATTACGTGGTCAATGGCCAGAAGATCTGGACCTCCACGGCCCACCACGCCGATTGGTGCTTCTGTCTGGTACGTACCGATCCGCATGCCAAGAAGCGGCAGGAGGGGATCTCGTTTCTGCTGATCGACATGAAGACGCCGGGCATCACGGTGCGGCCGATCATCTCGATCGACGGCAGCCATCATCTGAACGAGGTCTTTTTCGACGATGTTCGGGTACCGGTGGAGCTGCGCGTCGGTGAGGAAAACCGCGGCTGGGATGTCGCAAAGTTTCTGCTCGGCCACGAGCGCACCGGGATCGCACGGCTGGGCAAATCGAAGGAGCGGGTCAACTTCGCCCGTGAGATGGCGCGTGAGATGCGCGCGAACGGCAGGCCGTTGATCGAGGACCCGGCCTTCCGTCACCGCGTCGCCCGGCTCGAAACCGATATGAAAGCGCTGGAGATCACGCAGATGCGCGTCGTCTCCGCGCATGACAAGAGCCACGACGGCAAGCCCGATCCGCTATCCTCGGTCCTCAAGGTCAAGGGCACCGAGCTGTTGCAGGCAACGACTGAGCTGGCCATGGACGTCGGCGGGCCGCTCGCGCTGCCCGACTGGGCGCGGGAACTGGCGGCGCTCAGCAACGAGCCGGAACTGGGCCCGGAATGGGCGGCCGAAGCAACCCGGAGCTATCTCTTCCTGCGCGCCGCCTCGATCTATGGCGGCACCAACGAGATCCAGAAAAACATCCTGAGCAAAGCCGTGTTGGGGCTCTGATGGATTTCGATCTGACCGAAGAGCAGCGGCTGTTGCGCGAAAGTGTCGAGCGCTTGCTCGCCGATCATTATGGGTTCGACAAGCGCCGCGCCTATCTCGCCGACGCCGACGGTTGGAGCCGCACCCTGTGGGCGCAGTATGCCGAGCTCGGCCTATTGGGCCTGCCCTTTGCCGAGGACTATGGCGGGTTCGGCGGCGGCCCGATCGAGGTGATGCTGGTCATGGAGGCGTTCGGGCGGGTTCTCGCTCTGGAACCGTATTTGGCCACCGCCGTGCTTGGCGGAACTGCGTTGCGGCTCGCCGGAAACGAGGAACAGAAATCGGCGATCCTCTCGCAAATTGCCGAAGGCGGCATGATCCTTGCCTTTGCTCATGGCGAGCGGCAGGCGCGCTACGATCTGACGGATCTACTGACGACGGCCAAGCCCAAAGGCAGAGGGTGGTTGATCGACGGGTCGAAGAGTGTGGTTCTGCACGGCGGCAGTGCGCAGCGGCTGATCGTCAGCGCGCGCACTGCCGGCGAGCGGGACGATGTCGATGGTGTAACGTTGTTCATCGTGGATGCGGCATCGACTGGAGTGGCGCGACGCTCCTATCCGATGCGCGACGGTACGCGGGCGGCGGAGATTTCACTGAGCGGTGTCGAGGTCGGCGAGGAGGATGTACTGGGCGAGGTCGGCGGGGCCTTCCCGGTGATCGAACGCGTCGTCGAGGCGGGCATTGCCGCGACCGCCGCCGAAGCGGTCGGTGCGATGGAGACGATGCAGGCGATGACTCTCGAATATTTGAGGACCCGCCAGCAGTTCGGCCGGCCGATCGGCGATAACCAGGCCTTGCAGCACCGTGCCACGGAGATGCTGATGGAGCTCGAGCGCGGGCGCAGCATGGCCATGCTGGCGGCGATGATGGTCGAAGAGCCCGATCCCGCCGAGCGCGCCCGCAACATCGCGATGGCGAAGGTCGGTGTCGGCCAGGCGAGCAAATTCGTGTCGCAGAATGCGATTCAGCTGCATGGCGGTATCGGCATGACCGAGGAATATGCGGTCGGGCATTACTTCCGTCGCTGCATGGTCATCGAGCACAGCTTCGGGGATACCGCCCACCACCTGTCGCGCCTCGCCGAGCAAGTGCGATAATGGATCGGTGACCACCTTATTCGAGAACCAAGCGCCACATCCATTGGCCGACCGGCTGCGCCCACGCAGCCTGACGGAGGTCGTCGGTCAGGACCATCTGCTCGCTGCCGAGGGCCCGATCGGCCGAATGGTCGCGAACCGCAAATTGTCGTCGATGATCCTTTGGGGCCCGCCGGGCTGTGGCAAGACCACCATTGCCCGGTTATTGGCGCAGGGCACCGATCTGGTCTTCGAGCCGTTGTCGGCAGTTTTCTCCGGGGTCGCGGATCTGCGCAAAGTCTTCGAGGCGGCGAAAAAGCGCCGCGAGATGGGCCAAGGCACGCTGCTCTTCGTCGACGAGATCCATCGCTTTAATCGCGCCCAGCAGGATGCCTTTCTGCCGGTGGTCGAGGACGGCACGGTGATTCTCGTCGGCGCCACGACCGAGAACCCGTCCTTCGAGCTGATCGGGGCGCTGCTGTCGCGTGTGCAGGTCTTCGTGCTGCGGCGCCTCGATGACAAGGATCTCGAAATCCTGTTGCGGCGCGCCGAAAACAATCTGGGCCGTCCACTGCCGCTGACCGAGGAAGCCCGGACGGCCCTGCACGCCATGGCCGATGGCGACGGGCGGTTTCTGCTCAACCTGGCCGACGAGATCGCGCAATTGCAGGCGGGAGAACCGCTCGGGCCGGACGAGCTCGCCCGGTTCGTGCAGCGGCGCGCGCCGCTCTACGACAAGGCCCAGGAGGGTCACTACAATCTGATCAGCGCGCTGCACAAATCGCTGCGCGGCTCCGACACCGACGCGGCGCTCTATTGGCTCGCGCGGATGCTGGCCGGCGGCGAGGACCCAATCTACATCCTGCGGCGCCTCACCCGGGCGGCTGTCGAGGATATCGGCCTCGCCGACCCGCAAGCGGTCGTGCAGGCGCTCGCGGCCTGGGACACCTACGAGCGGCTCGGCTCGCCCGAAGGCGAGCTGGCGATCGCCCAATGCGTCATCTATCTCGCCACCGCGCCCAAATCGAACGCCGCGTACCAGGCGTTCGGAGAAGCGCGCGAAATGGCGCGCGAAACCGGCTCGCTGATGCCACCGATGCACATCCTCAACGCGCCGACCCGGCTGATGCGGAACCTCGGGTATGGCAAAGGCTATGTTTACGACCATGCCACCGAGGAAGGCTTCTCCGGCCATAATTATTTTCCGGAAGGGGTTACGAGGCGCAATTTCTACCGGCCGGGCGAGCGCGGGGTCGAGCGGGAGATCCGAAAGCGGCTCGAATACTGGGACAAGCTGCGCCAACGCATAGCCGCACCCGCCAAATGACGCGAAGCGACGATACTCTGACCGTGGATAGCGGGGACGGCACGCTTCGCCTCGACCGCTGGTTCAAGCGCCATTATCCGGCCCTCGGCCACGGCCTGCTCGAGAAATTGCTGCGCACCGGGCGCATCCGTGTCGATGGCAAGCGGGCAAGGTCCGGCGACCGTGTCGAACCGGGTCAAGCGATCCGAATTCCGGCTCTGGATGAATTCGCCGCGCCGTCTCGGCCGGCGCCGGCTCAGACGCGGCCGGCAGACGAGGCCCGGCTGCAAGCCGCCGTTCTATATCGCGACGAGGTCTTGATCGTCCTCGACAAGCCCCCGGGCTTGGCGGTTCAGGGAGGCACTGCGACCGAGCGGCATGTCGATGGCTTGCTCGACAGCTTGCGATTCGGAAACCCCGAACGCCCGCGCCTCGTGCACCGGCTCGACAAGGACACGAGCGGCGTTCTCGTCATCGCGCGCACGGCGGCGGGAGCAGGCTTCCTGACGCGAGCGTTTCGCGAGAAGACCACACGAAAAATCTATTGGGCCCTTGCTGTCGGGCTGCCCAGGCCGCTGCAGGGCCGCATCGACCGGCCCCTCGCGAAGATGCCGGGGCGCGGCGGCGAACGCGTCCGTCCCGACAGCGAGGAGGGTCGCCGAGCCGTCACCTACTACCGGGTGATCGATAATGCCGGAGCACAGGCCAGCTGGCTCGCCCTGATGCCGGTCACCGGACGCACGCACCAGCTGCGCGCCCACTGCGCCGTGATCGGCACACCGATCCTCGGCGACGCCAAATATGGCCAGCCAGCTGCACATCTGGCTGGCGTCCCCGGATCGCGGAGGCTTCACCTGCATGCGCGGAGCCTGTCGCTTCCTCATCCGCTCGGGAGAACATTGGAGGTGACTGCGCCGCTTCCACCGCACATGCGGCGGACCTGGGACTTCTTCGGGTTTCCGGATGAGGTCGAGGACCCTTTCGGCGAACTGGACTCGCCGACTTGAACCGGTTCTATCGGAAGGCTGAGCCCGTGCAGCGGCAGGACGGTCACGGCATCGCCCTCGACGGGAAGCCGATCAAGACACCGGGAAAACGGGATCTTGTCGTGCCCAACGATGCGCTGGCTGCGGTGATCGCGAAAGAGTGGAACGCCCAGGAAGGAGAGGTGCGGGCCGCAAAGATGCCGCTGACCCGCCTAGCCACGACGGCCGTCGATCGGGTCGCGACGCAGCGCGATGCGATTGTCCGGCAGACAGCAAATTATGCCGCAACCGACCTCGTCTGCTATCGGGCGGCGCACCCGCCGACGCTCGCCGCCCGCCAGCAGGCGGTCTGGCAACCGCTGATCGACTGGGCGGTGTTACGTTACGACGCTCCACTCTCGGTAACCACCGGGGTCATCCCGACGAAACAGTCGGCGGCGAGCCTTCGCGCCTTTGCCGCAGCCGTTGCCGAGCAGGACGATTTTGCTCTGACCGCATTACACGTGGCTACTGCCGCCTGCGGCTCGCTGGTGATCGGCTTGGCGCTGATCGAGGGGCATCTCGATGCAGAAGGGGCTTTCGCCGTCTCGCAACTCGATGAAAGCTTTCAGATCGAGGCGTGGGGTGAAGACGCCGAACAGGCCGAACGCCGCCGCACACTAGCCGCCGACATCCAAGCGGCGGCACGATTCAGATCGCTGCTGCAAGCCTGAGCTCAGGCGGCCTTCAGCAGGTGGAACACGGAGCGGCAATGTTCGGTGAAGTCCCGCCTTACGATCGACCACCCGCTTCCATTGAGCCGCTTCTCCCAGAGGTCCAGAGGGTACCCCTTGTATCCCACTTCCCACTGGTGTCCTCCGGCCGGTTCTGGTTGGAAATGCTTTCTCCAGAGGAGTTTCTTCATCGAAAAATACTGCCTGAGCGTGGTGCTGTTTGCGTATATTTCGATAAAGACTTGGAATCCCATGTAGGGGACGGAGACGATCAGGTATTTCGCTCCACTCTCGTGTAACGTAGCGAGGACGGAGCCGACGCGTTCCCATTCGATATGTTCGAGCGTCTCGCAGCAGAGGATCCCGTCATACCCGGCAATTTCTCCGGACCGCAGTTCGCAGATGTCCTTTTCAAGGTGGGGAACATTCGGATAGGCAAATGACCGCGGCCCTCTGTCGAGTGTAGTTACGTCATAGCCGATGTTGACGAGCAGGCTGGTGACGAGCCCGAGAGCCGGTCCGATCTCGAGCACATTGTGGCAATCAGTAGATCCAAGCAAATTTAGTTGCGTCCACTGGTGTATAACTCTCTTACGAGAGTAATAGGCCAACCAGTCGGCTTTTCTTCCCGGCTTTTGCCGGGACGGCGGGCAGAGCACTCCGCGCGGATCCCTCTCAAGCAGTCAAGGGCTTCTCGGCGGCCTTTTCTGCCCGGAATTCGGCGAAGGCCTTGCTCGCCACCATCATCGACTCGCGGACGATCGGCACGCCGACATAGCCCGAGAGGTGCAGCAGGACCTCCGTCAATTCCTCTTCGGTCCAACCTTGGCGCAGCGCCATTCGCAGATGGAGGCCCAGCTCGGGCTCGCGGCCGGTGGCGGCGTCCGACACGACGCAGATCAGAGCACGGGTCTTCAGATCGAGACCGGGACGCGTCCACAGCGCGCCGAAAACGGTTTCGGTCGCCACGTCGATGAATTTCTTCATCACCGGGTCACTGTAGATCTCGCGGGCCGATCGCTCGACCGCCGCGTCTCCCATCAGCTCGCGCCGCATCGCCGCGCCTTTTTTATACAGCTCGCTGTAGGCCATTCCGCCGTCCTCCTTCGGGTTGGCTATCGCCAGTGAGACTCAGAGCCGCGGCTCTGGCCTTGTGGGATCGTCGATGCTATCTGCCCCATTCATTGGTCGCGAGGCAACATGGACAATATTCTCGACCGCTTGGAAGAGCAGCGGGAGGCGGCTCGTGCGGGCGGCGGGCTCCGCCGAGTTGAAGCCCAGCATCGGCGCGGCAAGCTTACCGCGCGCGAGCGCCTCGAATTGTTGCTCGACCCCGGTTCCTTCGAGGAATGGGACATGTTTGTCGAGCACCGCAGCCGCGATTTCGGCATCGACGAGCACAAAATCCCTGGCGACGGCGTGGTCACTGGATATGGCACAGTGAACGGCCGGCTAGTCTTCGTGTTCAGCCAGGACTTTACCGTATTCGGCGGCTCGCTCAGCGAAGCGCATGCCGAGAAGATCTGCAAGATCATGGATCAGGCGATGAATGTCGGCGCCCCGGTCATCGGGCTCAACGATTCAGGCGGGGCGCGCATCCAGGACGGGGTCGCCTCGCTCGCCGGGTACGCCGAGGTGTTCGAGCGCAACGTGCTGGCTTCGGGCGTAATACCGCAAATTTCGATGATCATGGGCCCGTGCGCCGGCGGCGCGGTTTACTCGCCGGCGATGACCGACTTCATCTTCATGGTCAAGGGCTCCTCATACCTCTTCGTGACCGGGCCTGAGGTGGTCAAGACCGTTACCCACGAGACCGTGACCCAGGAAGAATTGGGCGGCGCATTGACCCATACGGCGCGCTCGGGCGTCGCCGATCTCGCATTTGAGAACGATGTCGAGGCGCTGATCGAATTGCGCCGGTTCATCGATTTTCTGCCAGCCTCGAACCGGGCGCAGCCGCCGTTGCGGGCGACCGCCGATCCCTCCGGCCGGATCGAGCCGTCGCTCGACACCCTCGTGCCGAGCAGTGCCAACAAGCCCTACGACATGAAGGAGCTGATCGAAAAGGTCGTTGACGACGGCGATTTCTTCGAGATCCAGCCTGATTTCGCCCGCAACATCCTGATCGGCTTCGCCCGGATGGAAGGCACGACGATCGGCATCGTCGCCAACCAGCCGATGGTGCTGGCCGGCTGCCTCGACATCGACAGCTCCCGCAAGGCGGCTCGCTTCGTGCGGTTCTGCGACTGCTTCAACATTCCGATCGTGACGTTTGTCGATGTGCCCGGATTCCTGCCCGGAACCGCCCAGGAGCATGGCGGGATCATCAAGCACGGTGCGAAGCTGCTGTTCGCATTCGCCGAAGCGACCGTACCGAAGGTCACCTTGATCACCCGCAAGGCATATGGGGGCGCCTACGACGTGATGAGCTCGAAGCATCTGCGGGGCGACATCAATTTCGCCTGGCCCTCGGCCGAAATCGCCGTGATGGGCCCCAAAGGCGCGGTCGAGATCATCTTCCGCGCCGATCTCGGAGACGAAGCTGCGATCGAGGCGCGCACTGAGGAATACCGCGAGAAGTTCGCTAACCCGTTCGTCGCGGCGAGCCGCGGCTTCATCGATGATGTGATCATACCGCGAGAAACCCGGCGGCGGCTGTGCCGGGCGCTGGCGATGCTGCGCGGCAAGCAGCTCTCCAATCCGCGGAAAAAGCACGACAACATTCCCTTGTGACGGCAGTGCAGACCATCGTCATGGCCGGCCTTGTGCCGGCCATCCACGGTTCAGCCGAGCCGGTCCGCGAGTATCAGGCGCACCTTCCAGGTACGCGGCCAATGCTTCATGTTGCGCTCGCGCTGGATCGCGGTGCGGATGTCGTCGTGCCGCTCTGCGAAGACCAACCGCTTCAATCCGTATCGTTTAGTAAATCCGTCAGCCAGACCTTCCCGGTGCTCCCAAACACGACGAGCCAGATTGCTGGTAACCCCTACATAAAGCGTGCCGTTTGGCCGGTTGGTTATGATGTAAACCCATGCGTCTTTCATGTGGCAAATCTTAGTGCGCCACGAGCCGGAGGCAACGGCTTCGTGGATGGCCCGCACAAGGCCTGCCATGACGAGGAGGGCGGATTTGCCGCGCGTCATGTTTAAGAAGATCCTGATTGCCAATCGCGGCGAGATCGCCTGCCGCATTATCCGCACCGCCCAACGGATGGGGATCGCGACGGTGGCGGTTTATTCGGATGCCGATGCAGAAGCTCTGCATGTGCGGGTGGCGGACGAAGCGATCCGCATCGGGCCGGCACCTTCTGCCGAGAGCTACCTCGATATCGAGCGGATCCTCGAAGCATGCCGAGAGAGCGGCGCCGAAGCGGTCCACCCCGGCTACGGGTTTTTGTCGGAAAACCCGGCTTTTGCCCGGGCACTCGATAAAACGGGAGTGACGTTCATCGGACCGCCGGCGAAGGCGATCGCCGCGATGGGCGACAAGATCGAATCGAAAAAGCTGGCGCGCGCGGCCGAGGTATCGAGCGTGCCTGGTTTCCTCGACGTCGTTCCCGATGTTGATACCGCCGTCACGATCGCCCGCGATATCGGCTATCCGGTCATGATCAAGGCCTCGGCCGGAGGTGGCGGCAAGGGTATGCGGATCGCGGCGAACGATGACGAGGCGCGAGACGGGTTTCGCTCGGCGGCGAGCGAGGCGAGGTCCAGTTTTGCGGACGATCGGATCTTTATTGAAAAATACATAGAACAGCCGCGGCATATCGAGATCCAAGTGTTCGGCGACAATCACGGCAACATTGTTTATCTCGGCGAGCGTGAGTGTTCTATCCAGCGCCGTCACCAGAAGGTCATCGAAGAGGCGCCCAGCCCGCTTCTCGACCCCGAAACCCGCGAAGCGATGGGCAGGCAGGCGGTCGCGCTGGCGCGGGCCGTGGATTACCGCTCGGCCGGCACGGTCGAATTTATTGTCGACCAGCAGCGCAATTTCTATTTCCTCGAAATGAACACGCGGCTTCAGGTTGAGCACCCGGTCACGGAGCTAGTGACCGGGCTCGATCTCGTGGAGCTGATGATAAGGGTGGCGGACGGCGAGCCGCTCCCGTTTGACCAGGAGGATGTGGAGCTCTCCGGCTGGGCCATCGAGGCGCGGGTCTATGCCGAGGACCCGGCGCGCAATTTTCTCCCCTCGATCGGCCGCCTCGTGCAGTACAAGCCGCCGAGCGGGGAGGGCGTACGCCTCGACGCCGGGGTCTTTGAAGGGGCCGAGATCAGCGTCTATTACGACCCGCTGATCGCCAAACTCATCGTCTCGGGTCCCGACCGCGACACGGCGATCTCCCGGCTATCCGGCGCTCTGGATGAGTTTTATGTCGCCGGCGTGCAGCACAACATCCCGTTTTTGGCGGCAGCCGCGGCGAGTCCCCGCTTTCGCGCCGGCGCACTGTCGACCAATTTCATCCCCGACGAATTCCCCGGAGGGTTCGCCGCGCCATCCGGGTTTGTCGAGGCGGATCGTATGATCCTACTCGCGGCGGCCCTGGCCGGTCGCCGCCTGCGCGAGCGCGAGACGGCGATCGACGGCAAGCTCACCGCGGCGCGGATCGATATTCCCGAGGATTACGCAATTCTGCTCGACGGCCGCCAATATCCGGTTGCTGTGCGAGCAGAAGGCGGCGCCTACCGCGTCGAAATCGAAGGAGAGAGCCGCGTCGCGACCACCGATTGGCAGCCCGCTCAGCCGCTGCTCCATGTCCGGGTTGAGCAGCATGTCACGACAGTCCAGATCGAACGTCTGCGGGGGGCAGCATTCCGGCTGATGCACCGTGGCGTCATACGTCATGCCCAGGTGCTGTCGCCGCGGGCGTCCGAGCTTCTCGCGCTGATGCCGGAGAAGAAGGCGCCAGACACCTCGCGTCTGCTGCTGTCACCGATGCCTGGCCTGCTTTCCTCGGTCATCGTCGAGCAAGGCCAGGAGGTGAAAGCCGGCGAGCCGCTCGCCGTCGTTGAAGCAATGAAGATGGAGAATGTGCTGCGCGCCGAACGCGACGGCCGTGTGGCGCGCATCCGCGCCAACCCGGGTGACAGTCTCGCCGTCGACCAGGTGATCCTCGAGTTCGAGTAAAGCCCGTTCTTACAGCACTGGCAGCGAGCGTGATCGAGGACCGCGCGGGAAGGCGGCGTCGATCAGCGCGATGTCGTCCATGGATAGTTCGAGGTCACCCGCTCCGGCATTTTCCTCGGCATGTTGCGGGGTCGATGCTTTGGGGATCGTGAACAGCGATGGCCGGCGCGTCAAGAAGGCGAGCGCCACCTGGCGAGGGGTGGCGTCATACGCCTCTGCGATCCTGGCGAGCAGCCGGCCGCCCTCCGTGTGCGCATCGGGGAAACGCCCGTGGCCGAACGGGCTACAGCCGGTAACGGCAACGCCATGCTTCTCGCACCACGGCAGCACTGCGTGCTCGATGCCCCGCTGCTGCAAGTGATAGAGCACTTGGTTGCGGGTGAGCCGGCCCTCGCCTGCACCGCCGATCGTCGAAGCCTCTTCGAGGTCGGGGACGTCGAAATTGCAGACGCCCCAAGAGAGTATCTTACCGGCCCGCTGAAGGTCATCAAACCCGGCGATCGTCTCTTCGAGCGGGTAGGGGCCACGCCAGTGCCGCAAGTAGCAGTCGAGCCGGTCGGTATCGAGACGGGTCAGGGACGCCTCGCACGCCAGCCGCGTCCCTGAGCGGGAGGCGTTCTCCGGAAGCACTTTCGAGACCAGCAAAACCTCGTTGCGCCTCCTGGCGATCGCTTCGCCGACCAGGTCTTCGGTGGCACCGGCACCGTACAATTCGGCCGTGTCGATGTGGGTCATTTCGCGATCGATGCCGCGCCGGAGCGCCGCGACCGCGGAGGGCCGATGGCCCTCCTCGATATCCCAAGTGCCCTGGCCGATCCGCGGTACGTAGCGCTTCGTCGAGCCGAACAGCCGCAGTTCCATGGCCAGGCGGCCTGACGTCGCCCGCGGGCACCAGCGAGCAGGTTTATCATCTCGCGGCTGAAGGCCGGGATGTCATCGGGCTTCCGGCTGGTGACCAGATTGCCGTCTACGACCGCCTCCTCGTCGACGACCTCCGCCCCTGCGTTCCGCAGATCGGTCCTGACCGAGGGCCAGGAGGTCATGCGCCGGCCGCGCGCTTTGTCGGCTTCAATAATCGTCCAGGGGCCGTGGCAAATCGCGGCGACTGGCTTGCCGGCATCGAAGAACGCCTTCACGAACTGAACCGCAGCCGGGATCATCCGTAATTTATCGGGGTTGATCACACCGCCGGGCAACTACAACGCGTCGAAATCCTGCGGCCGCGCATTGTCGAGCTTCACATCTACCGGGAGCGATTGTCCCCAATCGGTGAAATTCCACCCCTGTACTTCGTCACCCTTGGGGGAGACGACTTTGGTGTCGGCGCCGGCCTGATCGAGTGCCTTTCGCGGTTCGGTCAGTTCGACTTGTTCGAAGCCGTCGGTGACGAGAATGGCGACTTTCATGCCTTGCAGAGTTTCGCCGGCCATGTTGCTCTATCCTTTCCATCAGGGTCAGAAACGATGCGATGAAGTTAGGCCCCCTCGCGTCTTTCTCCTTGATGAAGGTTAAGGTCCCGGCTTTGAACCCGAATGAGCGCTCCGATCGAAACCGTTCGGCTCCGAATAACCGGCAGGGTGCAGGGCGTAGGCTACCGCCTCTGGGCGAAGCGGACCGCAGAGCGGCTCGGGCTGCGCGGCTGGGTCCGAAACTGGTCGGACGGCAGTGTCGAGGCGCTGATCACCGGGGCTCCGGAGGGCGTTGCCGCGATGGTCGAGTCCAGCCGGAGGGGACCTCCTGGTGCGCAAGTCGTAGACGTCACCGTCACTCCGGACGAGGATGACGGCAGCGTCGGCTTTAGAACCCTTCCGACGGGATAATTACTCGAACAGCGACAGATCGATCGCGTCGCCCATTTTGTTGTAGCCCAGGTCGCTCGGGTGCAGGTGGTCGTCGCAATCGTAGCTCGGCAGCATGCTCGTCGGGTGTTCCGGGTCGCGCAACGCGCGGTCGAAATCGACGATCGCATCGAAGGCGCCGCCTTCGCGGATCCACTCGTTGACGGCCTGCCGCGTCTTCTCGCGCTCTGGCGTCCATGCGCCGGGCAGGAACGTCTCGTTCTCGAAGGGCGTCAGGGTGGCGCCGAAGATCTTGAGGCCGGCGGTTTGGGCGCGAACCGCGAGTTGCTTGAGGCCGGCGATCATCTGATCCGCATTGACCTCCTCCTCGGGCTTGGCCCAGCGATTGCGCAGATCGTTGGTGCCGAGCATGACGATGACGTGCGTGACGCCGGGCTGGGCGATGACATCGCGGTCGAAGCGGCGCAACCCGCTGTCACCGCGAATGTCGTGCAAAATCCGGTTGCCGCCGAGGCCCTGGTTCATCACTCCCATGGGCCGGCCACCGCGCCGCGCCTGCAGACGGCGGGCAAGCTGGTCGGGCCAGCGGCAATGGGCGTCCAGGGTCGAAATGTTGGCATCGGTCAGCGAGTCGCCGACCGCGACGATCCCTCCGGTCTCGGGCGCCACCAGCACGTCGACGCCGCTGACGAAAAACCAGTCCCCCGTGATGCTGCCGACCGGCATCACCGCCGAGCTTGCGAAGTCGCCCGGCGGTGAAACATAATTGATCTGCCGCGCGTAACGGCCGGTTATCCCGAAATTGGCCGGCAGGTCGCCCGGTAAATAGATGCTGATTGCAACGTCGCTCAACGGCGGCAGTTCGAACGCGACTGGATCGCTGACGACGAAGGCGCCGGCAGCGATCGTCACGGAATCGGTGCCGCCGATACTCAGTTTTTTGTTCGAAACGACCCCGGGACCCGCATCGCGCAGGCCGAGATAGGCCGATCCGACCAGAAGCGGGCGGCTGCCATAGGCATTCGACAGGCGCACCCGGGCCCGGTCCCCGCCGGCGCTCACCCGCGCGTTCATTCGCAACGTCTGGTTGGCGAAGGCCACACCCTCGGCGGGTGCTGGCGTCGTAGTCCAGGTGCCGACCCAATGCAGGTTGTCTGCCATAGCGCTATCCTTTCCTCGATATTGAACTGAATTTTGGGCGAAGCGTCCTATCGAAGGGCGCCGATCATCGCACAACACCTTCGCCAACGAGGGCAAAATCCATGCGCCGGGTCGCAGAAGCACGCCCCGATCTCGACACTGCCGGGGCCGAAGAGAGTTTCCGCCGGATTGGACTCCCGCTTCTGTCGGTCTTGGCTTTCATTGTCGGCATCGTCACTGGGCTCGGGGCGGTTTTGTTTCGCGATTTAATCGGACTCGTTCACAACGTCTTGTTCCTCGGCCAGCTCACGGTCCGCTACGACGCCAACGTGTTTACTCCGCCGAGCCCGTGGGGACCATTCGTGATCCTCGTCCCAGTGGTCGGGGCGCTCGCCGTCACCTTTCTCGTAACGAAATTCGCGCCGGAGGCCCGCGGGCACGGAGTGCCTGAGGTCATGGATGCGATCTACTACAAAGGCGGTGTGATCCGCCCCATTGTCGCCGTCGTCAAGTCGCTCGCCTCCGCCATCTCGATCGGCAGCGGCGCCGCGGTCGGCCGCGAAGGGCCCATCATCCAGATCGGTTCGGCGCTCGGCTCGACCTTGGGACAGATCATCCGCATGCCGCCGGGCCAGCGCATCACCCTCGTCGCTGCCGGCGCCGGCGCCGGCATCGCGGCGACGTTCAACACGCCGATTGGCGGCGTCATGTTTGCGGTCGAGCTGATGATGCCGGAGGTCAGCGTCCGCACCTTTCTGCCGGTCGCGATCGCAACCGGAACGGCGACCTTCGTCGGCCGCTTGTTCTTTGGTCAGCAACCCGCCTTTGTCGTGCCGCTGCCGCCGTTCGAGAATGCCGATCTCGGCGCCGCGCTCTTGCTGTTTCTCTACGCCATCCTCGGGGTGATCACCGGGCTCGCCGCGACCGCTTTCATCCGCGGACTTCACTTACTCGAGGATTTGTTCGACCGGATCGAGCAGCCCTACGCGAGGCATATCCTCGGAATGCTGCTGGTGGGCATCCTGATCTATCTGCTGCAGCGAAGCTTCGGGCATTACTACGTCGAAGGCGTCGGCTACGCGACGGTGCAGGCGATCGTATTCGGCCAACTGACGGCCGCCGGCCTGCTGGCGCTGCTCTTCCTTTGCAAGCTGCTCGCCACGACCGTCAGCCTCGGATCCGGTGCGTCGGGCGGCATCTTTTCGCCCTCGCTATACATGGGCGCGACGATCGGCGGCGCCTTCGCTTCGGCTCTGACCGCCATTCACATCCCGCTCGATATCAACATCCCAGCCTTCGCGATGGTCGGGATGGGCGCCATGGTCGGCGGCGGCACCGGAGCGGCAATGACCGCCGTCACGATGATTTTCGAGATGACACGCGACTACAACATCGTGCTGCCGATGATCCTTGCCGTGGCGTTCAGCCTCGGCGTGCGGCGCCTGTTGTCGCCGGAGAACATCTACACCCTGAAGCTCGCGCGCCGCGGCCATTTGGTCCCAAAGGCCTTGCACGCCAATATGTTTCTCGTCCGCCGCGCATCGGAAGTCATGGAAACCGACGTCCTCGTCCTGCCCGCCGAGACTCCATTCGACGACTTCCTCAGCCGGCCCGACCACGGCGGCCGCATGCGGCACGTCATCGTCTCCCGCAACAACCGGATATTCGGGGTCGTGCGGGTCAACACGGGGTTGCGCCGCGGCCTCGAAGGCGTCCATACCGGCATCACGCTGGGCGATGTCGCCCGCCCCAATTTCACGATCGTGCGCGAAGACGATGTGGCTTTTGAGGTCATCCAACGGATCTGGCGCAAGCGCGCCGTCATGGCAGTCGTCGTGCGCGGCGGCGGGGTGCCGCGGCCGCAAAACATCGCCGGCGTGATCACCAAGGAGCACGTCGCCGACTCGGTCGCGAGCAGCGTCCAGATCTACCCGAGTTAGCCCGCGGCTTCATCAGTGCCGACATCCACTCGCGAGAGTTGTGGCAGCTTGCTGGTTCTGGCGCTCCTTGCGCCGGTCGTGGGGGCGGCATCCGGGCTGATTGGCGCCGTTTTCCGCCTGGCGCTGGCCGAGGCCGACCGGTTTCGGGGTGTTGCGATCGTCTCGGCTCACGGCTGGAAGCTCGGCGGGTTCTTGATCATTGCCGCCGGCTGCGCAGCGGCCGTAGCATTTGCGGCTTGGCTCGTCCGGCGGTTCTCTCCTTATGCTTCGGGAAGCGGCATCCCTCAGGTCGAGGCGATTTTAAACGACGAGCTACCGCCGACACCGCCACGGCTGCTGCTCGTGAAATTCTTTGGCGGGCTCTCGGCAATCGGCGCCGGGCTGGCGCTCGGTCGTGAAGGCCCCAGCGTGCAGATGGGCGCGGCGGTTGCTCACGTCGTCGCAAAAATCTCCCGCCGCAACTGGCTCGACTGCAAGGTGCTGATTGCGGCAGGCGCCGGCGCCGGTCTCGCCACCGCGTTCAATGCGCCGATCGCCGGTGCGGTTTTCGTTCTTGAGGAGCTGGTGCGGCGATTCGATACGCGCATTGCGATCGCGGCGCTGGGCGCCTCTGCCGCGGCGATTGCCGTCGCTCGTGCCCTCCTCGGCGCCGCTCCGGACTTCACGGTCGAGCCGCTCTCTTATGTCGGCGTCGAGATCTGGCCGCTCTTCGTCGCACTGGGCGCAGTCGCCGGGCTGGCAGGCTACCTCTATAACGGCGCCCTACTCGGAACGCTCGCTGCAATGGACCGGCTCGGCCGATGGCCGATCGAAATTCGTGCCGCCGTCGTCGGTGCAGCGGTCGGAGCGCTCGGTTTTTTCGCGCCGGCGCTGATTGGCGGCGGTGACGACGTCACGCAGCGCACCCTCGCCGGCGGGGCGGCGCTCGGCATGCTCCCATTGGTTTTCCTGCTACGCTTCGGCCTCGGAGCGGCGTCGTATGCGGCGCCAGTGCCCGGTGGCCTGTTTGCTCCCCTTCTCGTGCTGGGCGCACAGCTCGGACTGTTCTGCGGCGCGCTCTGCCAACTCGCTATCCCGGGGGCGAGCCTCGATCCAACCGCTTTCGCCGTTGTCGGCATGGCGGCGTTCTTCACCGGGGTGGTGCAGGCGCCGGTTACCGGCATCGTGCTGGTCATCGAGATGACCGCCAGCTTCACGATGCTGCTGCCGATGATCGCGGCCTGCTTTGCAGCGATGCTGGTTCCCAACCTGCTGCACGGCGCCCCGATCTACGATTTGCTGCGAGAGCGGATCTTCCGACTGCAACGGTCAGAAGAAGCCTCAAGCGCTACTCGAGCGGCAGATGCACCAGCAAGAAATACCCGTTGACCATCAGTATCGTGCCGGCAATGGCGAGGATCCCGCTCAAATGGACGAGCGGGCGCGAGGCGGCGACGATGCTCACCGACCCGAGCACGATCGCGATCTGGAACAATGCCTCGGCGAAATCGAAATTCGGGTCCCGCTCGGCGGCACGTTCGCGCGTAGCCCCGAATTCCTTGGCCTTGGCGAGCAGTTCTTTCTTGCCTTCGCCGGTCGAGGGATCGGTTTCATAACGGTCGACCCTCTCACGATAGCGTTTGATTCTATCCTCGATCTTCGTCCTGGCTGCCTCGGGCATATCTGGCATCGCAAGAAGTTCCGAGTTGAGCTGCTCAGCGGTCAGCTGGTACACGGTCTGACGGATATTTTTCGCCTGATAGTACCCGTAGGTATCGGACGCCTGGATATTGGCATTGAGCATCGTCTTTGTCGCATTCGACCCGCCGAGAGCGGTAATTGCGAGCAGCATCGCAACGATGCCGAGATAGATGCCGGTGAACTTGCGAAAGGTGGCGTCCGCCGCGGCACTGTGGGCCTCGTCCTCCCCATGGATCTTTTCAGCGATCTCGGTCGCTTCCACCTGCCCCTCCGTCTTCGTGTGCGGTGAGCGGTCAGCCTGCCGCCCCGCCGCCAAGCGCGGTCTTATACGCCCGGACGGCTTCGGCAAAGCCCATCACCAGGGCGTCGGCCGTCAGTTCGTGGCCGATCGACGCCTCGGCGACCGTCGGCAAGCCGTCGATCAGCGGAGGCAGGTTTTCGAGGTTCAGATCGTGTCCGATATTGACGACTAGACCCAGCTCTGCGGCGCGCTCCGCCGCGCCGGCGCAGGCGCGCAGCAATGCCGCATGGTCGCCGCGGCGGAAGGCGGCGGCGTAGGAACCGGTGTAGATCTCGATCCCGTCGGCCCCGATATTGTGCACCGCTGCTACTGCGGTCGGGTCGGGATCGATAAACAAGATGACGCGGCAGCCGAGCGGCTTAAGCTCCGTGAGCGCGGCGTCGACGAGGCGGTGCTGCGCGTCGTCGAGCTTCCAGCCCTCCTCTGAGGTGAAGGCTTCGGGGCTGTCGGGCACGAGCGTGCACTGCTCCGGCCTTATTTCGGCGACGATGTCCAGAAAACGGCGATCCGGATAGCCTTCGAGGTTGAGTTCGAACGCGGGCCGCCACGGCCGCATCAGCTCGGCTAGGCCCGTCACATCGCTGCGGCGGATGTGCCGTTCGTCGGGACGGGGATGCGCAGTGAGTCCGTTGGCCCCGGCCCCATGGGCGATCCGGCCGAAACGCAAGACGTCCGGCACACCGGTTCGCCGCGAGTTGCGCAACAGCGCGATCTTGTTGAGATTGACGCTGAGCCGGGCCATGTCGGTTATTCCGCTGCGGCGAGCCCTTGCCGATCCGCCGCGGTCTCGAAGAACCGCCTACCGGTGGCGCGTTGGTTCTCATAGATCGAGCCCTGGTGTTCGGCCGGGGGCAGCGGCAATCGGACCGGAACGGGGGCGAGGCGCGGGGTTAGGGTCGGTTCGCCGGCGAGCAACAACTCGTCAAACTTCTCGATGCCGCCGGCAAAGCCGAGCAACGGCCACGCGTCCGCGGCGCGGTATTGGAACAACAGAAACCGCCGCTCGTTGCCGGAAAAATTGGTCGCCGAGCCGTGCACCGCGCGCACATGGTGCACGGTGATCGAGCCGGCGTTGCCGAGGCACGGCACCGCCGGCAACAAGTCGAGACCGCAGGCATCCGGGTCGAGCGCGCCGCAGAACCGCCCCTCCGGCCCGTGATGGTCGTAAACCGGGCCGCGATGGCTGCCGGGGATCACCATCATCGGGCCGTTCTCGATGTCGCAGTCGTCGAGCATGATGCCGACCGCGGCGAGATCGTCGTTGGTGTGCGGATAGAATGCCCAGTCCTGGTGCCATTCGACCGGCGCGCCGTACCCGGCCGACTTCATGTTGAGCTTGCCGGTGTCGAAGCGCACGGTGCCCCACAGGTCCGTCAGTACTTCGACGATCTTCGGATGCCGCGCCGCGCGGGCATATTCCGGATGGTGGAGATGCGGTGTTTTGATGCGCCGCACCCGCGGCTCGGCCACGGAATGCAACTCCTCGAGATCGTAAATGTCGTCGTTGGCGGCGACCGTGCGCGCGTTGCGCACGAACTCCTCGGTGACGTGGCGCAGCGCCTCGACCTCCTCCCGTGTGAGGATGTCGGGCAGCACGATGAAGCCGTCGCGGCGGTATGTGGCGAGGTCGGCGGGCGACAGCATGACTCCTCCTAAAAACCTGTATCGTCAGCGAATTGCTGAGCCCCGAGGACGGGATTGTCAACCCGCAGAGGCTGCATCACCGGGCCCTAACCGGTAGGTCGCCATCTCCAGTCATTTAAGTTGATTTGGTGAACAACTATGTGCTTAAACGGTTGGCGGGGAGTCCGATGAGGGGATGCTATGCGTATGGGGAGACGCTTGGCCGAGACGCTGGCGAGGTCTGTCTGCATGTTTCTCGCGAGCTTTGCGATCTGGGTATCAACGGCGCACGCTACGGACTTTTGCAGGACAGATCCTCGGGTTGATGCCGTCAATTCGTCTGCCCCGGTAGTCCAGAGCTTTCTGGACCGGATCAAGGCGATCGGCATCAAGACGATCATCCGTTACTACGACCATGAAGATGAAACGCTCCCGGGGAAAACCCTGAGACGGGGAGAACGCGATGTTATTGTGATGAATGGCCTGAACATTGGCGTCGTCTTCCAGCACCGGAACAATAAGTTCGCGACCTTCACCGCGTGGCGCGGTCGCCAGGACGCGGAGCGGAGCCTCATCCTCGCCGCCGAGAATTCGCAGCCTCCAGGCAGCGCGATCTATTTTGGCGTCGACGGCTCGTGGAGCGGTTCGTACGAATTGGCCGCCATCATGGTTTATTTCCGCGAAGTGAATGCCAGAATGGCGGGAAGCGGGTACCGGGTCGGCGTCTACGGCAGCGGCCTCGTCTGCAACGCACTGCTCGCCAACGGTCTCGCCGAGCTATGCTGGCTGGCCGCCCCGACCTCGTGGCCCGATTTCAGCGCCTGGTACCAGACCAAAAGGTGGAAACTGGTCCAGCTCCCGACGACCCAATGCGGCGGCCGCAGCGTCGATTTCAATCTCGCCAACGGCACCGCAGCCGAATACGGCCAATTCGGGAACTGACGTGCGAGAGTTGAACATTACCGGCTGATATCGCTGTTAAATGCAGCGAATTTACAGCCAGCAGATCGCCGCACCGGCGGAAACGCTGGCCTTCCGGCAATTGCGGCGGAAACATAACAGCGAAAAACAGCCAGTCATGACAGCCAGGAAACAGTAAAAATGGTCCGAAACAACCAATAACGCCCTATGCGGCCGGCACTGCACGGGTATTAAAATGCCCGACGCCTGCCGCGCTCCATCCGGCTAGCGTCATTGCCCCAAGGTAACATCCGATTGTGGCAATTCCTCGGTCGTGGAGCTTGCCGGAAGCTCAGTGGAGCGGAAGCGTAGGGCGGAAGAGCGGAGCGAATTCCGCCACAAGACTCCCCCATCGGGCGGTGCGCCGGAGGCGGACTGCGCTCTGCTTTTCCCGGGCCTACGACTCTCCGCACGACCGCAGCTTCAGTTGCTGCGGAACAGGTCCTGCGGGATGCCGGCGGCGGCAAAGACGTAGTCGCGCGAGGCCTCCAGCTGCTGGCGCAGATACGGCAGATCGGCATCGAGCAATCGCCCTTTCCACTTGCGCACCTTGCCAGCCACGATCACGGTCTCGACGTTGGTGCGGTCCATCAGCGACACCACCGCCCCCGGAACCTGGTTGAGCGGCGCCACATTGATCCGCGTGGCGTCGAGGATGATGATGTCAGCCTCCTTGCCCGGCGTGAGCGACCCGGTCTTGTCGTGGAGCCGCAGGGCCTTGGCACCGTTCATCGTGCCGAAGCGCAGCACATCGCGCGTCGTGAGCGGGGCGATCGTGCCGGCGGGCGGCGTCGGCCACGGATCGCCGTTCGGCACATCTGGCGGAGGTCCAGGAAGTCCCCAATCGACGGGGTCTGGAGCAGAGCCCTGATTGAGGATCATCTGGTTCAGGATCACGTGCTGCAAATTCATGCATGAGCGCATCTGCGTGAAGAAGTCGGCGGTCAACGTGCACTCGACATCGACGCTCAGCGACGGCTCCATGCCAAGGCTTTGCAATTTGAGGATGGGCGGCATGCCGTGCCGCATGTTCATCTCGATCGGGAAGGCGATGGAGACCTGTGCACCCTTGTCGTGCACCGCCTGCCATCCAAGGTCGGACATCCCTGTCATGTGGATGAACAAATTGTCGGACCCGATCCCGAGGTCGTGCGAGCTGCCGCCTTGGCCGATGGCGAGCTGGTTCAGGATCGGTCGTATCCCGAACGGCGAGAGGATGTGCGCCGCAATCTGTAGACCGAGCTGGCGCCCGATCTTCCAGGACTGCTCGTAGATGGCGTCCCCAAGATAGACCTCGCCGCCCATGATCATCGTTACGAGCTGGTCAGTCGAGGAGAAGTATTGCTGTTTGATGCGGAACGCATCCTGGGGATATGCATAGTGCGGGCCGTTAGTCCCCGCGCCCTCGAAGTAGCCGAACGCCGAACGACGCCCCGAATCGAACAGGGCTTGGATGGCGGCGTCGGAGTGCTGCGGCGTGTGATGGATTTGCGAGACGTCATGCACGGTCGTGACGCCGTCATCGAGCTGGCTCAACGCCCCGAACAGCTCGTTGATGTACACGTCCTGCGGCCGGTACACGGGGGCGAACTTCTGCAGAATGTATTCGTAATAGGTGATGGTCCCGGCCGCAGTGCCAGAACCGTCGTTGATCAGGATCCCGTCGGCGAGGAAGCTGCGCAGCGCCGTCTCGAACTGGTGGTGATGCGTATCGATAAACCCGGGCATGACGATGCGGCCGGTTGCGTCGATCTCTGCCGCACCGCCCGCTTGCAGGTTCCGCCCGACCGCGAGGATCTTCTTGCCCTCGACGAGCACGTCGGCCTGCGGGAACTCCCCCATCCCCTGATCCAGCGACATCACCGAACCGCTGCGAATGACGTAGCGCCGGCCCGGCCGCCCGCTGTCGAGCGGCGGATCGCCGCCATCCGCCGCGGCAGGACGCGGCGCGAAGAGATTCAGACCCACAGCAGCGACCCCGGTCGCCACCGCGCCCTTCAGAAAATTCCGCCGCGAACCGAAATGGTTCTGAGGCTTTCCTTCGTCGCACAATTTGCACATGCCGACGTTTCCCCCATAGTGCGAGTTATTTGAACCAAAATCGCTCTTTCGGGAGTGTTCGGCAACGGTAACTCACCGTCAAGCGTCGCAGGCGAGTGTCCTTGACGTTCAGTCCTCAGTAGCGAGTACCGAGTAGGATGGGTTGAGCGAAGCGAAACCCATTTCCAAAACGCACCATGACCGCGTACCGCCGTAACCTTGTCGCCGGCGGCACCTATTTCTTCACCTTGAACCTAGCAGACCGTCGCTTACCCTTGCTGGCAATATCGGATTGTTGCGGGCGGCGTTCCGGCATACGCGGCATCGCTATCCCTTCACGATCGACGCGATCGTGATATTGCCGGACCACCTTCATGCGTTGTGGACATTGCCAGCCGGTGACAGTGATTTCTCGACACGCTGGCGGCTCATCAAGACGACATTCTCACGCGGGCTGCACCTCACCGAGCGCGTTTCGGCCAGCCGCTCGCGTAAGCGCGAACGCGGCATCTGGCAATGCCGCTTCTGGGAGCATACGATCCGCGACAGCAGCGATTTTGCTCGACACGTGGATTACATTCACTTCAATCCGGTCAAGCATAGCTACGTGAAGCGCGTCCAAGATTGGCCGTTTTCATCATTCCATCACATGGTGCGGCTCGGCTGCTATCTGCCGGAATGGGCGATACATCCTGGCGATGAGCCGGACAGCGGCTTTGGCGAGAGGTGATGGGTTTCGCTCCGCTGAACCTATCCTACGCACTGCTGCGTCATGCTTCCCGAATGGAACAGGTCGAAGCCGCACTTGCGGCGCTCGGATTGCGCTTTAAACCATCCCAGTTTGCAAGCCGAACGAATTACGATGGGTTTCGCTATATGCTACGAGCTGCTGCAAGAGCAAGGAGGCGACCGATACGGTCAAACAGTCACCAGCCTTTTGTACAGCTCCCAAATGCCGCTGATGACTGGTTGCTTGTTCCAACCGACGACCTTATCGGCAGCTGCCGCGACAACGGACGACTTACGTAGCTGATTCCAGGGATTCACCGCCAAGATCGGTTTGCCATAGTCTTGTGCCCCCTCGATCTCCTTTTGAATCCACTTGCTGTAATTGACATACATGCCCGTCGGGATGATCACCACGTGACTGCGGCTAATCTTATCGAAGATCGCGGCCCTGAGTGCCCTGTCGTTTGGGGCATTATGAATTGGATCACTTCGTGGTATCGAATAATCCCTGAAATCGAGCGAGGCTTGGCCAACGCTCCAGAGTTCGTCAAAAATCCATTCGGCGACTGTTCCGTAGTGCCCCGAATAGGGCGATATTCTAGTTCCCGTACCCAGCCACAAGGGGTATGATGAGCAGAGTCCGCTAGAGCGGCTCGCGCTCGCCTGCGGATGGAGGCAAGGGACGGTTGTCTGCGTGACGTGGGGCTTTTTTGACGAGAGTGGCGAACAGGACGCAAATCAGAGATTGCGGCAGCTGACGCTTGGCGGATTCTATGCCCCGTGGGCGAGCATAAGAAGACTTTGCGAAAAGTGGAGGGAAGCCCTCAAAATAGACGGGCTCGGTAGCCTCCATATGAAAGAAATTATGTCCGACGAACACAAATATTCGTCTTGGCCGAAAGATCGCCAAGACATGCTAAACCGATATGTTGATATTCTATGCGAGCACGCTACCTGCTTCGCAGCTTACAGCTACCCGGTCCCGGACCATAAATCTTCCTTTCGGGTCGCCTATGAGCCGGCTTTGGCGCACGCGATGATGATAGGGAATACCCTATGCAGAGATCGCGGCCAGCGAGGACGCATTGTCTTTGCTCACACAGATGAAATTAAGATGGAATTAATCGGTCGGTATTTCGACCGACTCGGATACGGAGACTACATGGACGGGTATGCCGTCGAAAAATCATCGTGCAATCCAGCGCTTCAAGCCGCAGAAATCGTGGCCCGTGGCATGAGGCGTCTGATGCAGGATGGCGGAATTACTTGGTCGTTTTGGCGTGTCTTGATGGTCGGCGGGGAGGCGAGCGGGCCGAACGCGGCGTATTGGCCGCATGACCCGCTCCAGGCGATTGCTCACCGCGGATTTTCGCCCCGCCCTTTGTTCGAGACGAAATGATGCGCTTGAACACACGCTCAAACGCTTCCTGGCTCTCATCCGTTTCCGCTTGGCGAGCGGCTTCGATGAAGCGCTTCGACTGCTCGGGGTCGTCGGGCGGTGGCTTTGGCTTGCGTGGCATAGAGAGAGAGTTAGCGATCCGGGGCCAAAAAATAAACCATCCTCGGCTCTTCTTTGCCGCATTTCTCGCACTTCCAGCGATCAAGTCGGCTCGCGGACTTGGCATCCCCGATCGCTGGCCCAGCAAATGTCTTGCGCATAGCGCGTTCGCCGCAGAACGGGCAAGCGTCGGGCGGTTGTTTTGTCAACGCTTCTTCAAGCGCCGCAACGCGCGCCTCCAGCGTCCCAATACGCCTCGCGAACGCGAGTGTGCGTTTGCTCCAAGCCGCTACGCGAGTCAGCGGGACGGGAATCCACATGACTGACCCCTCGTTTGAATTTTCTCACGCCGAAAAGGCCTTAACTCGCTTCCCGCCGAACGTAGAACAAATCTCAGTTGAACGAGAAGGCCTTCGGACGTGGCTCATCGCGCGCCGGAACGACGTAATTCTACGGTTTCCTCTGACGGATGACGATTGCCGCCACCTTGCGGCTCTTCTTAGACAAGTCGCCGATGAGTCGTTCGGTAAGTGAGTCGCTTCCCGACGACGCCACGGAGCGCGCGATCGGTGCGCTCAACATCGTCGACGCCAAGCTTGATTCGATTGCTGTAGCGGAAATCGAACTCGGCAAGGTACCGATGAAGGTGCTCTTCGCTGACATGGTGATAGACGCCGTAGATGCCACGCTTGAGGATCGAGAAGTAGTTCTCGGCAGCATTGGTGGACGCGTCACCGCGAACGTATTCCTTTTGCGCGTGGTTCACGGTGCTGTGACTGGTGAACTGTTCGCCGGTTTTCCAATAAACGCCGCTCTCGTCAGTACGCAGGTGCGAAGCCTTGTCGATCTCGGCTTCCAGGATCGGCCGCAGGTTCGCGGCGGTCACCTCTGGCACGTGATGAGAGCGGACACGCCCTTTGCGCTCGACCAAAGCAACAACAGCCTTCTTCGGTGCGGGAGCCTTGTAGGCCCGGTTTCTGGCTCTCCCGCCAATGAAAGTTTCGTCGCTCTCCACGAATTTCCCTTCGCCACCGAGCGGTCCGGCGTCATCAATGCGAAGGTCGATCATCGCTTCGCGGATACGGTGCGACAGGAACCATGCGGTTTGCAGGGTGACGCCGAGCACACGGTGCAGCTGGTTGCTACTCATGCCCTTCTTGCTGGAACAGAGCAGGTGCATTGCCTGCAACCAAACGTGCAGCTTCACATGGCTGGACTTCGAAGATGGTCCCGACTTTGACAGTGAAGGGCTTTCGGCAGGCGTAGCATTTGTAGACACCGATGCGGGTGCTCTTGCCTTGCAGCGGCCCGCTCTTGTCGATAACGCCGCAATGCGGGCAAGACCGACCATTTGCCCACAACCGCGCCTCAACGAAGCGGTAGGCGGCTTCCTCACTATGAAAATGATCGGCGGAAAGGAAGGATGGCATGGCGTATCTCCTTGATGAGACACAGCCTAAACCTAGTGTATGGGTACGTCAACTAGAATATTGCCCCGAATAGTCCCATGCATGACTGATGAAGACGTGTATCTGCCTCGTACTCACTGTTTGAACTCCAAATTGTCAAACACTTTAATTTTGCCCAGGGCGATTTTCACCTGAACGTTCCTAAACTCAGTCAACTGCACCCCGACGTTGCGCCGCAGGTGTCGCACTTCAGGCACGTGCCGTTGCGGATCAGGGTGAAGTTGCCGCACTCGTCACAGCTGTCGCCTTCGTAGCCCTTCATGCGGGCGGCGCGGATGCGTTCGAGGCGAAGGTCGCCGTCGGGCATCGGCGAGAGGGCGAGGGGGCCGTCGAATTCGGGGAGCCGGCCGGCGCCGCCGTCGAGGACGGTCAGTTTGTGGCGCACGAAGCCGTTGGAGGCGGCGCGCACCAGGTTCGATTCGGCTTCGCCCTTGCCGACCGTGTCGGGCATCAGATCGCCGGGCTGGACATGGGCCAGGTCGCCGCGGTCGAGATAGGAGATCGCCAATTCGCGGAACAGGTAGTCGAGGATCGAGGTCGCCATCTTGATCGCGTCGTTGCCCTCGACGATGCCCGACGGCTCGAAGCGGGTGAACGTGAACGCCTCGACGAACTCCTCTAATGGCACGCCGTATTGCAGGCCGATCGAGATCGCGATCGCGAAATTGTTCATCAAGGAGCGGAAGGCGGCGCCTTCCTTGTGCATGTCGATGAAGACTTCGCCGAGCCCGCCATCCTCGTATTCGCCGGTCCGCAGATAGACCTTGTGGCCGCCAACCACCGCCTTCTGCGTGTAGCCCTTGCGGCGGTTGGGCAGCCGGCGACGCTCGTTCTGTCGCACGACGCGCTCGACGACCCTTTCCACGACGCGCTCGACGATCCGCTCGGCAACGAGCGGGGCGCGCGCCGCCGGCGACCCCGCGAAGAGCTCCTCGGCTTCCTCGTCGTCGGCCAACAGGTTCGAGGCCAGAGGCTGCGACAGTTTCGAGCCGTCGCGGTAGAGCGCGGTCGCCTTGAGTCCGAGGCGCCAGGACAGCATGTAGGCGTCCTTGCAGTCGTCGACCGTCGCTGCGTTCGGCATGTTGATCGTCTTCGAGATCGCGCCGGAAATGAAGGGCTGCACCGCCGCCATCATCCCGATGTGGCTGTCGACCGAGAGCGAGCGCCGGCCGATGCGGCCGCACGGGTTCGCGCAATCGAACACCGCCAGATGCTCGGGTTTCAGATGGGGTGCGCCTTCGAGGGTCATTGCGCCGCAGCACCAGCTGTTGGCGGCGTCGATCTCGGCCCGGGCGAAGCCGAGCGCCGCCAGCAGCTCGAAGCCGGGATCATCGAGCGCGCCCGCCGCGATCCCTAGCCCTTCGATGCAGAAAGCTTCGCCGAGGGTCCACTTATTAAATGTGAACTTGATGTCGAACGCCGCGGGAAGCGCCTCCTCGACCGCGGCGAGAGCCTGGTCGTCGAACCCCTTTGCCTTGAGGCTCTCGTGGTTAATGCCTGGCGCCCCTTTCAGTGTGCCGTGGCCCAGCGCGTAGCGCTCGATCGCCGCGATCTCGGCGGCGCTGTATCCGAGCGTCTTCAGAGCTTCCGGCACGGCGCGGTTGATGATCTTGAAATAGCCGCCGCCGGCCAGCTTCTTGAATTTGACCAAGGCGAAATCGGGCTCGATACCGGTCGTGTCGCAATCCATGACGAGCCCGATAGTGCCGGTCGGCGCCAGCACCGTCGCCTGCGCGTTGCGGAAGCCGTGCTGCTCGCCGAGCGCCAGAGCTTTGTCCCAGCTGCGCCAGGCTGCCGCGGTCACTTCCGCATCCGGGCAGTTCGCCTCATCGAGCGGCACCGGCGCGACGGAGAGCGATTCGTATCCGGCATTCTCGCCATGGGCCGCGCGGCGATGGTTGCGGATGACCCGCAGCATCGCCTCGCGGTTCGCGGCGTACCCCGGGAAGGCGCCCGATGGGCTCAATCCGGGATCGCCCGCCATCTCGGCCGAGGTCGCGTAACTCGATCCGGTCATCAGCGCGGTGATCGCGGCGCCGAGCGCCCGGCCGGCGGCGCTGTCGTAAGGCAGGCCCATCGACATCAAGAGCCCGCCGAGATTGGCGTAGCCGAGCCCAAGGGTACGGAAACCATAGGAGCGGCGCGCGATCTCTTTCGCCGGGAACTGTGCCATCAGCACCGAGATTTCGAGCACGATCGTCCACAGCCGCACGGCGTGCTCGAAGCCGGTGACGTCGAAGCTGCCGTCCTCGCGGCGGAACGCCATCAGGTTGAGGGAGGCGAGGTTGCACGCGGTGTCGTCGAGGAAATTGTATTCCGAGCACGGGTTCGAGGCGTTGATCCGGCCGCTCTCGGGGCAGGTGTGCCAGTCGTTGATCGTCGTGTCGAATTGCAATCCGGGATCGGCCGAGGCCCAGGCGGCGTGGCCGATCTTGTCCCACAACTCGCGCGCCCGCAGCGTCTTGGCGACCTTCCCGTCGGTGCGCCGGGTCAATTCCCATGCGCCGTCGTTCTGGACGCGCTCGAGAAAATCGGTCGAAACCCGCACCGAATTGTTCGAGTTCTGCCCGGCAACCGTCAGATAGGCCTCCGATTCCCAATCGGTGTCGTAGGTGCGGAAATCGATCGCGGTATAGCCCTGGCGCGCGAACTGGATCACCCGCTGGATATAGCTCTCCGGGATCATTGCCCGGCGAGCGGCGCGGATCTCGCGCTTCAGCGCCGAGTTCAGCGCCGGGTCGGTCCCGTCGCGGCACGCCGCCATAATCAGATTCAAATGGCGGGCGGCGAGCTTCGAGCCGGCGACGAGCGCGGCGACTTTCTGCTCCTCGACGACCTTCCAGTCGATGAAGGTCTCGATGTCGGGATGATCGATGTCGACAATGACCATCTTGGCGGCCCGCCTCGTCGTGCCGCCGGATTTGATCGCGCCGGCGGCGCGGTCGCCGATTCGCAGAAAGCTCATCAGCCCCGAGGAGCGACCGCCGCCGGACAGCGCCTCACCATCGCCGCGGATCTTCGAGAAATTCGAGCCCGAGCCGGAGCCGTATTTAAACAGCCGCGCCTCGCGCACCCAGAGATCCATGATGCCGCCGGCGTTGACGAGGTCGTCGGCGACCGACTGGATGAAGCAGGCGTGCGGCTGCGGGTGCTCGTAGGCGCTGTCCGAGGCGTGCAACTCGCCTGTCTTGTGGTCAACATAGTAATGGCCCTGCGCCGGACCATCGATGCCATAAGCCCAATGCAGCCCGGTATTGAACCATTGCGGCGAGTTCGGTGCGCCGATCTGGCGGGCCAGCATGAGCCGGATTTCGTCGTAAAAGGCCGAGGCGTCGTCCTCGGCGTCGAAATAGCCGCCCTTCCAGCCCCAATAGGTCCAGGTCCCCGCCATGCGGTCGAATACCTGGCGGGCGCTTGTCTCACCGCCGTGGCGGGCGCTCTCGGCCAGCGCCGCGAGACCCGCTTCGTCCGCGGTGCGCCGCCACAGCCAGGGCGGAATGCCCTGTTCCGCAACCGGCGCCAAACGCGCAGGCACACCGGCTTTGCGGAAGTATTTTTGCGCGAGGATGTCGGAGGCGACCTGACTCCACTCGGCCGGCACCTCAAACCCCTCGGCCTGGAAGACGACCGACCCGTCGGGGTTGCGGATCTCGCTGCTGGCGGTCCGAAACGGCACGGTCTCGTACGGGTCCCCGCCGGCCGTGGTAAAATGGCGCGCGATGTGCATTCCTCTCCCCAACCCCGTTGCCAGACGTAGTTGCTCGTCCGCTCCAGCCCACTAAATGTAGTCGGGGCCGTCGAATGGAGCAATTGATTTCGTGGGGCTACGGGCGAAAGCACACCATATGTTGCGGGACGGCAACGCTTTACGCCCGCCTGGAAACGATGCGATAAACCCGCCCGCGAGGCGAGGCACGGATGGAGCAATGACGCTCGGCACGCGTTTGTTGACTTGGTTCCGCGGCGAGTTGGTCGGCACTGACGCTTACGGCAACCGCTATTACCGCGAGCGCGGCGCCACACCGTTACGGCGTGGCGGCGGCAGGTTCAGCCGCGAGAAGCGCTGGGTCATCTACAACGGCGAGCCGGAGGGCTCGAAGGTGCCCCCCGAATGGCATGCCTGGCTGCACCACACGGTGAACGAGGTTCCGCGCGCCGACCGGCCGCGCTATTCCTGGGAAAAACCGCACCAGCCGAACATGACCGGCACGCCCTACGCCTATCACCCGCCGGGCTCGATCCTGCGCGGCGGCCACCGGCCGCGCGCCACCGGGGATTACGAGCCGTGGACACCCGAATAGCGCGGCTGCAGCAAACATGACCGGGAATGTGATCGAGACGGTGATGGGCGCCGTCGTGCTGGTCGTCGCGGCGGTATTCCTGTTCTTCGCCTACACGACGAGCCAGGTCAGGGCCGTGCAGGGCTATCAGGTGACGGCGCAATTTGAACGGGTCGGTGCGCTCCGCGACGGCGCAGACGTACGGATCGCCGGTGTCAAGGTTGGATCGGTCGTGTCTGAGACCCTCGATCCCAAGACATTTCTCGCCAACGTGCGGATGAGCATCGACCCGGCATATAAACTGCCTGAGGACACGGTGGCAGAGATCGTCTCCAATGGCCTGCTCGGCGAGCAATACATGTCGCTGGTTCCCGGCGGCGAAGACAAAACGATCCCGCCGGGCGGCCAGATCAAATTTACCCAATCCCCGGTCAGCCTCGAAAACCTGATAGGGCAGATGATCTTTTCCGCGCCCGGCGGGCAGAAGAAGCCGGGCGAAGGCGAGGCGCCGCAAGGCGCCGCTCCGAAATAGGCGGGATCGGGCATGTCCGACAGCGACGGCAGCGAATTTCCGGTCTGGCGCACGCCGGAAGGCGAGCCGGTCTCCTGCATCGACAAGATCAAGGTGCTGAACGAAAATCTCGCCGAGCTGAAGGAGCTGGCGCAGGAGGCGCTCGAGGATGCGGTGCTGATGGGATGCGACGAACGGCAGGTACGCGAGGTCCTTGCCGGCATCGTCGCCGGGATCGTCAACCCCTACCGCAAGTGATTGCCAAGTCCAGCCCCTCACCCCGACCCTCTCCCCGCAAGCGGGGCGAGGGAGCGCGCCGGTGGTCTCCCTCGCACTGCGCGACCGGGGGTCTGCTTCTGGCGACGCTCATTGCGGCCGTGCCCACCCTGGCGCTTGGCGACATGACCCCGGAGCCGGTGGCGCTGCTGGAGGGGCTCGACAAGATTACCGCGCGCGTCTCGAAATTCGACGCGCCGGTCGGTGCCCCGGTGCAATTTGGCACGCTCGCGATCCGCGTCCGCGATTGCGAGAAGAGTCCGCCGGAGGACACGCCGGAGAGCGCGGCCTTCGTCGAAATCGACGAGACCCGCTTGGGCGAGACCAGGAATCGCGTCTTCAGTGGCTGGATGTTCGCATCGAGCCCGGCTTTGTCGGCGCTAGAACATCCCGTCTACGACGTGATCTTGCTCGATTGCAAAGCGGCGAGCGGATCGCCGCGCACCGCCTCCGGCAGTGCCACCGGGAAGGAAGCGCGGTAGGCGAGCGCCTCGGCGAGCAAGCGATGATAGCGCGCACGGGTGATTTCGATCCCGCCGAACTGCGCGAGGTGCGGCGTCAGAAACTGGGTGTCGAGGAGGCGATAGCCGCCGAGCCGCAAGCGCGCGATCAAATGCACGAGTGCGATCTTGCTCGCGTCAGTCGCGCGGCTGAACATGCTTTCGCCGAAAAAGGCGGCGCCGATCGCGACGCCGTAGAGGCCGCCGACCAGCACGTCCGCGTGCCACGATTCGACGCTATGCGCCGCGCCGCGGGCGAAGAGCCCGGCATAGAGCCGCACGATCTCCTCGTTGATCCAGGTGTTGGGGCGCTTTTCGGTCGCCTCGGCGCAGCCGCGGATCACTTCCTCGAATGCGTTATCGCAGCGGATCTCGAAACCCCGCTGCCGGACCACCCGACGCAGCCGCTTCGGCACATGGAAGGTGTCGAGCGGCAGGATGCCGCGCCGCCGCGGATCAACCCAGAACAGCTCCGGATCGTCCGCCGATTCGCCCATCGGGAAGATGCCGGCTGTGTAGGCGGCGAGCAGTATCTCGGGGGTCAGCCGCAACGCGCCTCAGCTCCGATTACCCCCTCGGCCAGGCCTCTGCTCATGGGGGTCGCCTGACGAAATCTTCCAGCCAGTGGATGTCGTAATCGCCGTCGATGAATTCTGGAGCAACGGCGAGGCGCTGGTGCAGCGGGATCGTCGTGTCGATCCCGCCGATCACATATTCCTCAAGCGCCCGGCGCAGCCGCATCAGGCATTCGTTGCGGCTCTTGCCGTGAATGATCAGTTTGGAGACCAGGCTGTCGTAATAGGGCGGGACCTCATACCCGTCGTAGAGCGCGCTATCGACGCGAACGCCGAGCCCGCCCGGCGGATGATAACCGGTCACTCGGCCGGGCGATGGCGTAAAAGTGTCGGGGTTCTCGGCATTAATACGGCACTCGATTGCGTGGCCGCACAGATTGACGTCCGACTGCCGGTAACCAAACGGTGCGCCGGCCGCGATGCGCAGCTGCTCGCGGACGATATCGATGCCGCTGACCATTTCGCTGATCGGGTGCTCGACCTGCAAGCGCGTATTCATCTCGATGAAAAAGAACTCGCCGTCCTGATATAGGAATTCAAGGGTACCGGCGCTGCGGTAGCCGATCTCGCCGAGCGCTGCGACGGCGAGCGCGCCCAGCCGCTCGCGCTCCGTGCAGCTCAGCGCCGGGGAAGGGGTCTCCTCGAGCACCTTCTGGTGCGAGCGTTGTAGCGAGCAGTCGCGCTCGCCGAGATGGATGATGCCGCCCCTGCCATCGCCGAGAACCTGGATCTCGATGTGCCGAGGCCGCTCCAGGTGGCGTTCGAGATAGACCTCGCCGCTGCCGAAGAACGACACCGCCTCGTTTTGTGCAACCGGCAGGAGACAGGCCAGCTCGGCGGCGTTCCGGGCCACCTTCATGCCGCGCCCGCCGCCGCCGGCGCTGGCCTTGATCAGCACGGGATAGCCGATCGCGCAGACCGCCGCCTCGGCTGCCGCGACATCACGCACCGCACCTGCCGAACCGGGAACCGTCGGAATCCCGAGTTTGCGCGCGGCCTTTTTCGCCGCCACCTTGTTGCCCATCAACCGGATGTGCTCGGGGGAGGGGCCGATGAATGTGAAGCCGTGCTCCTCCACCGTCGCGGCGAAATCGGCATCCTCGGCAAGAAATCCGAGACCAGGATGAATCGCATCGGCGCCGGTGATTGACGCGGCCGAGAGGATCGCCGCGACATTCAAATAGCTGTCGCGAGCCGGCGGCGGCCCGATGCAAACGGTCTCGTCGGCGAGCCGCACATTCATCGCATTGGCGTCCGCGGTCGAATGCACCGCCACCGTCTTGATCCCCATCTCGCGGCAAGCGCGATGGATACGCAGCGCAATCTCACCCCGATTGGCGATCAGCACCTTGTCGAACATCATCAGGCGCCCTTGCGCCCTCTCCGCCCTTGAGGGGGGAGAGGGAGGGGACCCGTCGCGTAAGCAATGGGGAGGGTGAGGTGGGTCGGGCCGTGGCTTGTGTTTACGGGGGAGTCCCCCACCTCACCCCGACCCTCTCCGCCCCCGAGGGCCGAGAGGGAGATTTCGAGCTCCCGGCAGATCGTTTTCAACACGCCCGCAATGTTGTTCATTACATCCCCGTTCCAGAAGCGGATTACGCGATAGCCGTGCTGTGCGATCTCGATGGTTCGAGTTCGATCATCCTCAGCACGCAACGCGTGTTGCCCACCATCAAGCTCGATGACCAGCTTCGCCGCCGGACAGGCGAAGTCCACGATGTGTCTGCCGATCGGGTGTTGCCGACGAAACCGGCGTGGCAGCTCGAGCTCGCGCAACTCACGCCAAAGCCGCCTCTCAGCTTCCGTCATATCTCGCCGCAACCGGCGCGCGACGGTCGTTTCCTTCTGACGATCACTCGATCAGCATCAGAACTGCGCCATACTCGACTGGCTGCGCGTCGGCAACCAGGATCTGCGCGATGCGGCCAGGCCGGTGCGCGCGGATCTGGTTCATCACCTTCATCGCCTCGATGATCAGCAAGGGCTGCCCCTCGGCGACCGAATCGCCAAGGCGCACAAATGGCGGGTCTCCCGGTTGCGGCGCGAGATAGGCGGTCCCGACCATCGGCGCCTTGACCGAGCCGGGATGCTCGACGGATAGGGAACGGGTTGCCGCCGGGGAAGGCGCAACGGGCGCCGATGCCGACCCCGGCCCGCCGGGGACGCGGGCGATTTCGGATCCGGCGACCGCCGATCGCGTATTCGATCTCGGTCAGCCCGGTTTCGGTCAGCAGCGCGGCCAGCGTGCGGATCAGGTCGGCATCGGGAAAAGGCGGACTGCGGCCGCCGATTTTCACCGATCGGCCTCGCCCGGCTCTCGCTCGATAATATTGGCAAGCGCGTCGAGGGCGCGCTCGTAGCCTTGCGCCCCCAAGCCGCAGATCACACCGGTCGCCGCCAGGCTGACATAGGAATGGTGACGAAAGCTCTCGCGGCGGAAAATGTTCGACAGATGCACCTCGATGACCGGCAATTCGGCGGCGAGAAGCGCGTCTAGCACCGCCACCGAGGTGTGGCTCAACGCCCCGGCATTGAGAATTATGCCGTCGGCGGATTCGCGCGCCTCCTGGATCCAGTCGACGAGCTGGCCCTCGTGATTGGTCTGCCGGAACTCTATCTGCAGGTCGAGCGATGCGGCGCGGGCCAGGCATCGCTCCTCGATGTCCGCCAAAGTATCCTGGCCATAAACTGCTGGATCCCGCACTCCGAGCAGATTGAGGTTCGGACCGTTCAGAATATAAATGGCAGGCAATAGCGCGCCCTCCGGAGCCGGTTGGCCGTTTATAACACGGCCGCGAGCGGTCGGGGAGAGAAGGGTCCCGATGGCGGCGCGCCATCACCCCTGCCCTCGTCGTTCAATTTTCCGCGAAGTTGAGATTGTAAAGTGGCATGGATAATCCAAACCATATTTGTCGCCAGTGACAAGCAAACATGTTGGAAAACCCCGCAATATATCAGAGACATGGATTGAATTCAATGTCTTCAGCGGCATATACTGATAAAGGCAGGGCGCGGCGAGCGAGATGCGGTCAATTTGCGCGATTGAATTCCGCAGCCCGTCGGTAATCTGTTTTGCGACGTTCGTCCGATGATGGAGCGTGGGATCGCGCAACCCGGAGAAAGGCCGACGATTATGGACAAGCCAGTCCAATTAGACGAACATCGTGGCATAGCTGCGCAGAAATCGACGGAAGTCCGTCGCCGCAACCATGAGGTCGAGGCCGACCAGGCCGCCTTGCGAAGCCGTCAAGAAGAATTCGAGCGCCATGCGGTTGCCGCTCCGTCGACTACCTGGCTGGAGGCTGCAGAAAAGGCGCAATATTTGATCCAACTCTTCGCTGCCACACCCGAGGGGCGGGACCCGCGCCGGCAAGAGCTGATAGCGAGGGTGCTCGACGATTTTACCAAATTATCGAATGAAGCAGAGCCTTAGGATCATTTGGCATGCTAAAAGATAGAATGGCGTCACATTTTCATCGACGAGCGCTTTGGGGGCTCCGCGAACAGGCCCGACTTAATGACGGCAATGATGCGATTGTTCGCCTGTGTATGATTGGGCTCGGGATAGCGATTGTTGCGATTGCACCAGTCACCTGGGCTTGGAAGATCGTGCTGTTCCTGTTGATCATGTTCATCGTCGGCATCATAGTGCCGGTGATCTGGCGGGCCAGGCGAAATCCAAACTGAGTGGACGAAGCGACTGCCCTAAAGAACGCCGGTGCCTGTCGCGATGCGTGCGAACTAGACTTCCGGCGCGTCGTTCGTTTTGGTCTGCTCGGGGGAGCCGTCGTCCTGGCGAGAGGCGGCCCGTTCCTGTTGCCGCTTCAGTTTCTCGTCTTTTTTGGCCTTCTTCAGCCGATCGCGCTCCGCGCGCTCGAAGCGGTAATTGGTTCTGAACGCCACGGGGGTACTCCTGCCTAGCGCAGTCTATTACGCCTCACATCAGTAGCCCTCGCGTTCGAGGCGTTTGCGCAGCATTTTGCGGTGCCGGCGGATTGCCTCGGCTTTCTCGCGCACCCGGCGTTCCGACGGCTTTTCATAAGCCCGCCGCCGCTTCATCTCGCGGAAGGTGCCTTCCCGCTGCATCTTTTTCTTCAGGACCCGCAGTGCCGAATTGACGTCGTTGTCGCGCACGAAAACTTGCATGAGCAGCTATCTCTGTCGACTTGTTGCGTCTTGCTGTACGGGCGAGGTGGGGAGCCGCGCGAAACGGCGTCGCTCCCCTCTACCCCGGCTAGCTTTGCTTCAAGTTGACGGCCGAGGTCTTTCCTCGATCGCCGCGCTCGAGGTCGAAGCTCACCTTCTGCCCTTCATGCAGATTGCCGATACCGGAGCGCTCGACCGCCGAGATATGAACAAACACATCCTGCGAACCGTCCTCGGGTTGAATGAAGCCGTAACCCTTTGTGGGGTTGAACCACTTCACGGTTCCAATCGTCATAGATCTTCCTTCAAGAACAAAATTGCCGCCGCTCGGTGGTGAGCGGAGGGTCAAACTTCGGCACGGTGCGGGAGCAGGTCCGGCGCTCAATCAGAGCTTGGGAGAGCAAGCCGAACCACGGGAGTCGGACGGGGTACACATAAGCTCTCCCGGCTTGTCTTGCAACTCGGCAGCAGCATCTGAGTTTGATTTTGACGGCCCTGTCCGGTTTCGCCGCGGCCTGTTTCGGGCGACACCTGTCGGTTCGCCTCACGCCGAAGGTCTGGGAGGGGCGACGACGCTCGACACTATGTCGAGCAGATCCGCCATCTTGAACGGCTTGCACAGACGGGGGCGCTCCGCGTATTCGCACGGCAGCACACCCGCGCTGTAGCCGGTGACGAATACGAACGGGACATTCCGCCGCGACAGCGCGTCGGCGACCGGGTATACACGATCGCCACCCAGATTGACGTCGAGGACCGCTGCATCAAAGGTCCCGCGATCCACCGCATCGAGAGCTTCGGATAGTCGCGGAATGGGGCCGGCCACAATGCAACCCGCAGCCACCAGCATATCTTCGATCAAGGTCGCGACCAGGAACTCGTCTTCGACGACCAATACTCTGATTCCTTCGAGCACCGCCGTCATCCGGCAGCCTCCTCTATCGGCGATCTGTCGGACCGCGCTCCGGCTATGAAATGTTGAGGATTTACCGGAATCACTATCCTACAGTGAAGACCGCCATCGACTACACCGATCTCTGTCTCGCCTTCCAACTCGAAACGAACGCCCCGCTCGATCAGTTGCGTGCCGAAACCGCGCTTTGGCAGATTGTCAATTTTTGGCCCGCCTCGCTCGACCCACATCAATTCGAGATGCTGAGGGCCGCCTCCGGTGATCACCCAAGTCACGCTTACGCGACCCTCTGGGACCGATAAGGCCCCGTATTTGGCTGCGTTGGTCGTTCGTGCATAACGAGGGCCAGGAGGAGGGTTGCTTGCGGTTTGAGCATAACCAGCGGCCCGTTCACCGTCGCGTTGGAACCATCGCCCACAATGTGCGGGGCGAGCTCGCTCAGAACGAGTTCCCGCAGCGACGCCTCGGTCCAGCCGGCTCGGGACCGCAAATCGTGGGTGTGCCCGAGAGCGTGGAAACGACCTATCAGGTCATTCTTGGCCTCGCCGTCCGGCAAGGTTCGCTCCGCGATCGATGAAACCACACGCGGTGGCTGAGCTCGGCCGTGAGCACCTTCTGCTGCTCCTCGGCAGCGATGATCTTGGTGACATCGACAAAGGTCAGCAGCACGCCATCGATCTGGCTCTCGGTGCGATAAGGCAGGATGCGTGCGAGATAATGGCTCAGCCCGCCGGCGAGGCGTACGGGACGCTCGATCACTTCGCCGGCGAAGACGATTTGGATGTCGTTCTCCAGCTCCGGGTAGTCGATGCGGCTGGCGATGTCGCTCAGCGGGCGGCCGCGGTCGCCGGGGATGAGACTGAACAGCTTGGTCACTGCCGGCGTAAAGCTACGGATTACCAGATCCCGGTCGAGGAATACGGTCGCGATCTGGGTGCTTTGGAACAGATTGGTCAGGTCGCTGTTGGCGCGGTCCAACTCATCGATTTTGCTCGTGAGCTCGTTGTTGACGGTCTGCAATTCCTCGTTGACCGATTGTAGCTCCTCCTTGGAAGTTTCGAGCTCTTCATTGGCGGATTGCAGTTCCTCGTTGACAGAGACCAGCTCTTCATTAGAGGACCGGAACTCCTCGTTGGCCGTCTCGAGCTCCTCTATCGTCGACTGCAGGCGCTCCTTGGTCTCGTTCAACTCCCTTTCGATCTGCTGAACGGTGATGTCCTTGCCCGCCAGGGTTTCCGAGTTGGCGCTTTCATGCTCGGTCTCGATCGGACCGCGATCAATGAACACGACACCATCTGCGGTCTCGTTGCCTTCGGTTATCGGCTCGACCGCAAGGCTGATCGTTTGGACGCCGCCGTTGACCTGCACCACGATCCGATCGCGGGCTACTCGTCTGCCCTCTTGTCTGGCCTGATGCAGCAATGCGCGTAAATCGGCGCGCAACCCCTGGCGCGCCATCGCGATGATATCGCGGTTTGGCGGGCCGGCAGCAGCCTGCAGATATTTTCCGGTGCCGGCGGAAAAATAAAGCGCCTGGCCAGATTCGTCGACGATGACAAAGGCCGGCGCAAAATGGTCCACGATGGTGCCGGCTACTTTCTGCAGCAGGTCGGAGCGCTTCCGTCCCTCGTTCCGGCCGGTGTCCCAAACGGCCCCGCTCCGCCATGCGTGCCGCTGGAACGGCCGAGACGGTACTGGGGGTCGGGCAACCAGATCGCGGCGCCGGTAGACACGGTTGCTCTTGTCGAGCGGAAGAAAAAGGTCGGTGTATCGTGCAATATTCTCCGAAAGCCCAAGGAAGAGATAGCCGTCCGGCCTCAGCGCATAATGGAACAATGGAAAGACCTGTCCCTGAAGGGCAGGCTTCAGATAGATCAGCAAGTTGCGGCAAGAGATCAGGTCGAGGCGTGAGAAAGGCGGGTCGCGGATCACGCTGTGGCTCGAGAAGATGCACATCTCGCGCAAATCCTTGACAACATGATAGGTAGCGCCGTCCTCCACAAAAAAGCGCTTTAGCCGCTCGGGCGAGACCTCGTTGACCAGCGTTTTCGGATAACGCGCGGTGCGGGCGACAGTCATGGCGGTATCGTCGATGTCGGTGGCGAAGATCTGGACCTTTGGCAACGCCCCCACGGAGTCCATGTGGGAATCCATGTGCTCGCGCAACAGAATGGCGATGGATAGGCTTCTTCGCCGGTGGCGCATCCCGCTATCCAGACCCGAACCTCGTCATCGGCCCCCTACCTTCGAACAGTTTGGGTATGACCAAGGTCTCGAGGGCCCGAAAAGCCTCGGCATCGCGGAAAAAATCGGTGACCCCGATCAACAGGTCCCGGAACAAGGCACCGACCTCATCCGAGTCTTCTTGGAGCCGACCGATGTAGTCCTCGAGGTTTGTTGTCTGGACTACCTGCATGCGGCGCTGGACCCGACGTCGAAAGGTTTGGTCCTTGTATTGGCTGAAATCGTGCGCGTTCTGCGTGCGAAGCAGCGTGTGGATCTTGGTCAGCGCATCTTCCGGACGTTCCGCATCGAAAGCGCCCCAATTGCGGACATAGGCGATGATCCGGTCGGGGATATCCTCGACCGCCAGCACCAGATCGACAAAGCCCGCTGCAACCGCATTTGCCGGCATGTCGGCGAAGCGCGGCCGCGTCAGGTTCGTGCCTTGGGCGACGGTCAACCCGCCGTTCTCCTTGATCGCCTTGAGGCCAAGCGTCCCGTTGCTTCCGCCGCCGGAGAGCACGACGCCAATTGCGCGCTCTCCCTGGTCCTCGGCCAGGGAGGTGAAGAACACATCGATCGGAGTCCGTTCACGATTCACAGCCGCGATATGCCGAAGACGGAGCCGCCCGGCGGCGATGGTCAAGGTCGCGCCGGGCGGGAGAATATAGACGTGCTGCGCTTCGACCGGTTGGCCGTCTCGTGCGTTGACCACGGGCATATGGCTGGCGCGGCCGATGATCTCGGCCAGCAAGCTGTCGCGGTCCGGCGGGAGGTGGGTGACGATCACAAAGCCCATGCCGTTATCCGCCGGCATGGCTCGGAAGAGTGCCTCCAGCGCCTCGACTCCGCCGGCCGAGGCACCGATGCCCACGATCGGAAGATGAGGCGTCACGGCTCTGACCCCCAGATTGTCACATCCGCCAGCATTAACGCCAAACGCCGCCCCGGACACAAGCCGGTGTGCAGCAATTAGGGGCCAAGTAGCCGATACTTTTGACGAATCCTGGACGCTCGAATGGACGCGTCCGGGGCGCCCAATTCATTAACGAACCCGCGTTTAACAACGTGAGCAAATCGGTATGCAAGGAAATACCCCCGTTCCCGTGGTCGAAGAATTGGCCGGGCTCGTCGAACGGGCCGAGCGTGCGTGCAAGACGACCGCCCAACTCGTGCGGGACTTCAACTTCATCGTCGTATGGTACCAATCGCGTCCACGCTGGAGACTGCGTGCCGATCCAATACTTGACGAAACTACTGATCGGGAGCAGACGCAGGTTTTACCGTCCGGCCCGCTCGATATTACAGGAATACTCGGTCCGCCTTGAGGCCCTCAGCCTTTCCCCGACGCGGGAGGCGGCGCCACGGTCCTACGTGGCGCCCACGGCACCTCGCGAAGGCTGCCGAGGTCGATCTCCGGCATCGCCAGGTCGAGCCGGCGGGCGACGGCGTTCGCGAGCTCGTTATAGCGCTCGAAGCTGCGGCGCAGCCGGCCGCGCCAAGCCGGGATGCCGCCGCTGGCATGCAATTCGAAGGCGGATTCGCGGCCGTCGAGCGCCGACGAGACATGATCCCACGCCATCTGCAGCAATGCAGCGCGCTGCATTGCCGTATAGCCCCCACCGCCGAAAGAATCCGCCAGGCCGGCGGCGACCTCGGGCGCGGCGAGATCTTTGTCCGACGGGCAGACCACCAGCGACGAGCCGGGCACCATGCGCAGGATCTCGGCCATGCGCTGCCGCGCTTTCAAGATCGCGACGCCGCCGACCGCGAGGTGGGCGTGGTTGGGAACGCAATAGCCCGTTTCGCTGAACCGCGGGTCGCGCTCGCAGGCGGTGAGGCAGCTGCGCACGGTCTGCACCTCGATCGCCAAATCGACCAGGTGCTCGACCGTCTGGTCGTGCTTTACCAGACCCATCGCATGGGTCAGAGCGAGCGCCAGGCCCAGCGTGAACTCGGCTTTTGAAAGCCAGCCGTAGAGGTGGTGCCAGATCAGCCAGCGGACGACCGGCTCGGGTGATTCACCCAGCAGAAAGACCCGTTCCCATGGAATGAACACGTCGTCGAGCCACATTTGGCCGTCGAGCTCGTCATAGCGGCTGCTCAGCGGCGCGACGAACGGGTTCTCATCGCGCACCGCAATCTTCCTGCACACCGTCGTGACGCCGGGCGCATTGACCGGCACGATGAAGGTCGCGCGATGCCCGTCGACCTCGATGCCGCAAAGGCTGCCGACATAGACATCCTCGGCAAAAGCCGGGCTCGTGTGCATGCCGATCTTGCCGCGGACGACGATGCCCCCATCGGTCTCGCGCACCAGCTTCAGCGCGGTGCGTTCGGTTAGATCCTCGCGCATGCGGGCGCCGATCGTCGGGGCGCCGCCGCAGAAGGTTAGGAAATGACCGGTGCGGGCAATCATCTCGCGGTAGCGGGCGGCGTTGGCGATCTGCTCCGGGGAGACGTTGCGCTCCTCGACCGAGGCCTGCACGCCGAGCGCGATCATATGCCCGTAACACGGGGTATGGGTGATGTTGCCGGCGCTCAAGAAGGTCGTGGCGGAGAAGAAACGCCCCATGCCCGTGAGGTCGTCGGCGCTCTTCGGCACGACATAGGCCCAAGCGGTGCGTTCGCTCTCGGCATCGGGCGCGCGGATCGCGATCTCCTGCCAGGCCGGGTCGAGATGGAGATCGTACCAGGCGACATATTCGTCGACCATTGCGCGGGTCGCCGGATGCGTCGTCACATCCTCGACGAGACCCTCGCCCATGACCCAGACCCGCCGCCCGTCGCGCAGCGCCTGCCGGTATTCCTTCCCTGTCCTCATGCCGTGCTCCCGCCTTCCGCAATTCGCCGCCTGTGTATGACGCAGCGAGTGCGGAGCCGGAAGAGGATAGCGGCTGCCGGCTTGTCCTGACCTATACTGCGGTCGCGGATGCTGCGAAGACCCGATGGGATCCTATGGCCATGACCTCCGACATCTTGATCCGCGGCGGCACGGTTATTGACGGCAGCGGTCGGCCCGGGGAAATCGGCGATGTCGCCGTTCGCGCCGGGCGGATCACCGCGATGGGCCGCTCGGTGTCGGAAGGCGCGCCCAAGGTCATTGATGCCGAAGGCCTGGCGGTGACGCCCGGGTTTATCGACATCAAGACGCATTCGGACTTCACCTTGCCGATCAACCCCAAGGCCGAGAGCAAGGTGCGCCAGGGCGTCACTACCGAGATCATCGGTCATTGCGGGTTCTCGGTCGCGCCTGTCTTGCCGGGCAAGGCGCAATTGCTCGCCGATTATCTGAGCGGCGGGGCGCCGTGGCTGCCGTTCCGCGAGATGCGCTTTCCGGAATATCTCGACACCTTTCCCGCGGTTGCGGTCAACACCGGCATGCTGGTCGGCCACAACACCCTGCGTCTGATGGTGATGGGGCTCGAAGACCGCGCGCCCCGCCCCGGCGAGCTCCAGGAAATGATCGCGTTGTTGGAAGAGGGGCTCGCCGCCGGGGCTCTCGGCATGTCATCCGGTCTCTTCACTCCGCCGGGCAGCTTCGCCGAGCCCGCCGAGATGCTCGCCTTCGGCCCCGTGCTGCAACGCAACAACGCCGCCTATTTCACCCATATCCGCGACGAGTCGAACAAGGTGCTCGCGGCGGTCGCAGAGGCGATCGATTTTGCCCGCGCCGCGCACGTGCACGTCGAGATCGTGCACCTCAAATGCTCGGGCACCGACAACTGGGGGAAGGCGGCGCAGATCCTGGCGATGATCGATGAGGCCCGCACCGAGGGTTGCGACATCGATTGCGACGCTTATCCCTACACGGCCGGGGCCAATCCGCTGAAGAACCTGCTGCCTCCCTGGGTGCAGGTCGGCGGGTTGGAGCCGATGCTGGGGCGCCTCGCGCTGCCGGAAACGCGCCAGCGGATCCACCGCGAAATCGATCGTGACGGGCTCAACAATTGGGGCCGCATCCCGTCCTGGGAAGCGGTGCAGATCTCGGTCTCGCCGCGCCTGCCGCAGCACGCGGGCGAGACGATCGCCGCGCTCGCCTCGGCGCGCGGCCGTGACCCGGTCGACCTCGTCTGCGATTACCTGATCGAAGACAACGGCGCTACGCGCGTGCTGATCACCTCGATCGCCGAAGAGGACATCTGCGAGATCGTCAGGTCGCCCTCGGCTCTGGTCGGCTCGGACGGCAATTGCGTCGCCGATTACGGGGTCGTCAGCCAAGGGATGCCGCATCCCCGCTTCTATGGGACCTTTCCGCGGATCATCGGCCGCTATGTCCACGAGCAGCACCTGCTGCCGCTCGAGCAGGCCGTGCGGAAGATGACGGGAGCGACGGCGCGGGCGCTTCGGCTGCGCGACCGCGGCTTGCTCAAGGAAGGGTACCGAGCCGACATCGCGATCTTCGACCCCGCCGACTTCAAGGACCGCGCCACCTACGCCGAGCCCCACCGATACCCGACCGGCGCCCACACGACGGTGCTCGTCAACGGCGTCGCCGTCGTCGAAAATGCGCAGCACACCGGCGCCACTCGGGGGACGGTCCTGCGCCGCGCTCCCGACGGCAGCGTGGGGTGAAGTCTAGGTCAGCCAATCCAGGCTCTCTTCCTCCTCCAGCCGCTGCAATCGCTCGAACAGCGCGCTCGCCGGACGCTCGCCGAGGGTCGCGCGGGTCAGTCGCAGGAATTTGTCCCCCAGCTCGCCGGGTTCGAGCATTCCGCTCTCGGCTGTGCGTTCCAAGCGCCGTCCATCGGCCAGCGTTATCGTCACCGTGCTCGCCATCCCGCCGTGCTCGCCATGCCGCCCGGGAACCAGCTTGACGCGGCGGCAGAGGGCGCGGATCTGCGGGTCGGCCAACGCCCTCTCGTCCCAGGATTCGGGATCGCGCGCCTCTCGGCAGAGCGCCAGCGCGACCGAGAACGGGATGCTGTACTGCGCCAGCATCAGGTCAGCGGGCTTCAGAATGTTGTGGCGCTCGACCATCCGCGGGGTGCCGGTAACGGTGATCGCCTCGATCTCGACTCCGGTAAAGCCGTGCTCGGCCTGCAGGTCGCGCACCGCCCTGACCGCAGAATGCGCGGTGGCGTGGCACGGATAACGCTTCAGCACCGCGGTCGAAACGACGAACTCCTCGCCGAGGCCGCGGGTCAGCTCGGCCGTATCCCATTTCGTGCAGAAGACCTTGAGGAACCCGAACTCGCCTTCGAGCACGGTGCGCGGCCCGGCAAAACCGTTCGCCGCGAGGCTGGCCGCCAGCACACCTGCTTCCGACGCCCGCCCGAGATGCAGCCGCTTGACCATGCCGCCGTCGCCGCGGGCGAATTCCAGCAATCCACCGCACAGCGACCCGGCAATGCCTAGCGCATTGGTCATCGCCCTCGCATCGAGCCGCAGCAGATGGCCCGCCGCCACCGCCCCGCCAAACGGGCCGGTCGTCCCCGGCGCATGAAAGCCGCGCGCCTCGTTGGTGTGCCCGGTCGCGCGTCCGATCCGGATCATCACCTCGTTGCCGGCGACAAAGGCCGCGATCAAGGCGCGGCCGTCCGCGCGGCGTTCCTGGGCGATGGCGAGCGCCGGAGGCAGCACGGTCGCGCCGGGATGGGCGCCGGCACCGGGCCGCGTCAGGCTGTCGAGCTCAAAGGCGTGGGCGAGCGCGCCATTGGCGAGCGCCGCAGCCGGCGCCTGAACCACCGGCCCGCCTCGGCCGAAGATACGGCATTTGCCGCCGGGGCCGGTGCGCTCCGCATAGTCGATGACGATGCGGCTCCACGGCAGGGCGCTGCCGCAAATGCCGGCTGCGACCGTGTCGATGATGCAGTCCTTGGCCTGCTGCACGACCGGTGCGGGAAGGTCCTCGTAGCGAAGCGCGGCGGCATATTCGGCGAGCCGGACGGTTTCGTGCGCCATGTTATTCTCTTCCGTGGAAAGCTGGTCTCGCGGAGGATTTAGCCATGGAAACGATCGGACGCGAAGGGTTCGACGTCATCGTCGTCGGGGCCGGCAATGCCGCGACCTGCGCCGCACTGTCGGCGCGCGAGAAGGGGGCGCGCGTGCTGATGCTGGAGATCGCCCCCGAAGAGGCGCGCGCCGGCAACTCGGCCTTCACCGGTGGCGCGTTCCGCGTTGTCTATCACGGCGGCGAGGACCTCGCGCGGCTGATCCCGGACATGAACGAGACCGAGCTCAGGGACGTCGATTTCGGCACCTACACCGAGGAGCAGTATTTCGATGATATGGGCCGCTTGACCCAATACCGCTGCGACCCGGACATGACCGAGATCCTGATCCGCAGCAGTTTCGAGACCGGCGTGTGGATGCGCGGCAAGGGCGTGCGGTTCCAGCTCGGGCTCGGCCGCCAGGCGTTCCGGGTCGACGGTAAGTTCAAATTCTGGGGCGGGCTCGCCTGCCATATCTGGGGCGGCGGCAAGGAGTTGATGAAGGCCCTGCACGCAAGGGCCGCGCGCGACGGGATCACGGTGCTCTACCAAACCCCGGCGATTGGCCTGTTGCAGGGCGACCGCGGTGTCGAGGGCGTGCGGGTGCGCCATCAAGGCCGCCTCCATGACCTGCGTGCCAAAGCGGTGATCCTCGCCTGCGGCGGGTTCGAGGCCAATGCCGAGATGCGGGCGCGCTACCTCGGGCCGAACTGGGACCTCGCCAAGGTGCGCGGCACCAGGTTCAACACCGGGCAGGGCCTCAAGATGGCGCTGGATCTCGGCGCTGCCGTCGCCGGGCACTGGTCGGGGGCGCATGCCGTCGCCTGGGACCTGAACGCCCCACCCTTTGGCGATCTCGATGTCGGCGACCGCTTCCAGAAGCACAACTACCCGTTCGGCATTGTCGTCAATGCCAAGGGCGAGCGGTTTCTCGACGAGGGGCTCGACTTCCACAGCTACACCTACGCCAAATACGGCGGCGAGATCCTGAACCAGCCGGGCATGTTCGCCTGGCAGATCTTCGACCAGAAGGTCGTGCACTTGTTGCGCGAGGAATACCGCATCCCGCGCATCACCAAGGAAAAGGCCGACGGTTTCGAGGCCTTGGCCGAGCGGCTCGAAGGCGTCGATCCGCGCCGCTTTCTGGAGACGGTGCGAGCCTTCAACGCCGCCCCGCGCCCCGAGGTGCCGTTCAACCCGAACATCCGCGACGGGCTCGCGACGAGCGGCCTCGCGATCGACAAGACCAACTGGGCCCAGCGCCTCGACCGGCCGCCCTACGAGGCCTATGCCGTGACGACCGGCATAACCTTCACCTTCGGCGGCCTGAAGATCACCGCCAACGCCGAGGTCGAGGACACGACCGGCCACCCGATCCCCGGCCTCTACGCTGCCGGCGAGATCGTCGGCGGCCTCTTCTTCCACAACTACGCCAGCGGCACCGGCCTCATGTCCGGCGCCGTCTTCGGCCGCATCGCCGGCCGGAGTGCGGCGGGTGCAAACAGTTGACCCATACCGAGGCCGAGACGGCACCTCGCGACCGCAGCAGAACACAATCAAAAATTGACCCAGTGATGAACGGTTGCTGCACCTGCAGCAAATCAGCAGCAAAAGCTCGTCTTTGGGTTGTAGCCCCTGGCAGCCGACGGGGTCGTCGTTCCCGCTTCGATGCCCACCCGAATCAGACCCTGTTTGATATATGCAGTACGAAAAAGGCTATTTTGTGGGCCATCATCATCGCAAGGCTGCGGAGCTTGAATCTACGGCGGTCGCCGCTATCATCTGACTAGTCTAGGCAGATTTTCGGCGCTCCATATGAGACAATCCCCGAGACATCCGCACACTGCCAAGAAGTCGGTAAAAACCGCCCATCACCCGCTCCCAGCTTGGAAGCTGCAGGACGCCAAGGCTCATTTCAGCCAGGTCGTGCGAGAGGCTCGGGAACAGGGACCGCAACGCGTGACGGTGCACGGCAAGGACGCGGTGGTAATCCTGTCTGCCGAGGATTACGCGCGTCTCGCTCCGGCAGCGGCCCAACCGAGCTTGCACGCCCTGCTGTCCGGGTCGCCGCTGCGAGACTTGGACTTCGAGCATGGCAGTGTCCGCTCTCCGGTACGCGATGTCGAGCTGTGAGAGGTTGGCTCTTAGATACAAACGTGATCTCGGAGCTGCGCAAGCTGAACTGCGACGAGCGGGTCAAGGCGTGGGCGGATAGTCAGCCTCCGACAAGTCTATATCTGAGCCGGGTGACGATCGCCGAAATCAGGTATGGCATCGAGCGGTTGCCGACCAGCGATCGCTCGAGGAGGCGATTGGAGGGGTGGCTGACCAACGAGCTGCGGCCGTGGTTTTCGGATCGGCTGCTCGACGTGGACGAGGATGTTTTCGTCGTCTGGCGTCGCCTCGTGGAAAAGGCCAAGGCCATGCGCCATACTTTCCCTCAGCCTGATCTGTTCATCGCAGCAACCGCTGTCTTCCACGATTTGTGCGTCGCGACCCGTAATGCCGGCGACTTCCTTCTGACGGGAGCGCCAGTCTTAAACCCGTGGACGGATTCTGAGCCGCAGCCAACCGAATGAGCCGAAAGGGATGACAGGGCGTGACGCCTTGAACCCGGTCTCACCTGGATAGACGCTATTCGAGACGTATATCCGTGGAGAAAGCCATACAGGTCGCGAGATGGCGCAACAGTCCTCGATGGCCGGCTCCGCATCGTCAATCCGTTTCGTGCTCCCTAACGGATCCTGAGCAGGCTCCCAGCGTCAGGGGGAAGGGTATATGGGGCGTCATTCCTCCGACCACCCCGATGTGTCGGGTGCGTGCAGCGTTCCACGCAGCATGCTATGTGCAACGGGTCGAACAGCCGTGGGGGATGATCGATCGTGCTCGTCGGAAAGCGCAAGGAACTCGGTGCGTACTATACCCCTGTTGACCTTGCACAATACCTCGCGGGCTGGGCGATCGTTTCGCCGAAGGCCGTAATCCTCGAGCCAAGTGTCGGTCGAGGTGCGTTGGTCTCGGCTCTGGTTGACCGTTTGGATGGAAAGATAGGAGGAATGGTCGTCGGTTGCGAAATTGACAAGGACCCATTCCTAGCGGCGAAGGCGCAGTTTGAAGGTCACCCGGTTATTCTCCTGAACGCCGACTTCTTAGAGCTGACCTCCGCGGCGATCAAACCCGTTGACGCGATCGTCGCCAATCCCCCGTTCACGCGCAACCACCAACTGTCCGCACTTGTCCGACAGCGGTTGAAAACACGGTCGGAGTTCGGGGAGATCATCAGCGGAGCTCCGGGGCTCTGGGTTTATTTCCTGCTCTCCAGCCTTTCTTTCCTCAGACATGGTGGGCGCCTTGCCTTCGTCGCGCCCGCAGCTATCGCGTTCGCTGACTACGCCATACCAATCCTTGAAGTTCTACGAGACCGATTTCAGACTGTTACCGTGGTGAGCATCGATGAGCGAGTGGCATGGGATGGGGCAGCAGAAGAGCGGGCTTCGTTGGTGCTCGCCGCCGGCTTCGGCCTCGGCCCCGCGCCGAAAATTCAGCGAACTCGCACTCTCTCTTTCCACCGGCGAAACGTCCGTCGTCGCTCCGCCCAAACGATGGGCGATGACAGCCGCCGCCACCGTGCTAGGAGAACTTGCCAGGATCGAAATTGGCGTGGTGACCGGTGCGAATGCCTGGTTCGTTCTGGACCAAGCCAGCGCTGCGGCGAGCGAGCTGCCACAGACAGCCTTGGTTCCCATCCTCTCACGTGCACGACAGGTGCGAGGCCTTGAGATTACCAAGGCCGAGGTCAGGGGAATGGCTGAGAAGGGAGAGCGAACGTTACTTTTCCGACCGGAAGTAACGGGGCAAAGAGGTGGTCCGATCAGGCGCTACCTTGCAAAGATCCTCCGGGCTAAGCGCCGGAGGGTTCTATGGTTCTCGAAAAGAAACCCTTGGTGGAAAGTGCAGCTTGGTCGCAGTTGCGATGCTATCTTAACCTATATGAATAATGCTGGTCCACGGATAGTACTTACGGAACGAGGGCTCAGGTGCACGAATACGCTTCATCGCCTTCGCTTCATAAACCGGGATCCTGTGCACGCCCGTTCGGTAAGCGCAAGCATGTTGACAACCTTCACCCAGGTCGAGGCTGAACGAATCGGTAGGGTTTACGGGGGGGGGGCGTCTTGAAATTTGAATTGAAAGATGCGCGGAGATTGCCAGTGCTGTTGCCGGCCGCACCAATCAATTCGGCAGTCTTTACACGCCTGAACGACGCTCTAAGGGGCGGCGCACTGGATGTGGCCATGGATCTAGCCGACGGGGCGATTTTGCCCCATTTTTTCGGTTCTGCGTGGGTGCGGGTGCAATCTGAAATGAGGGAGGAGCTAGCTGCTCTTCGTGCCCGCCGAGGGATAAAGCGGGGATCACGGGTAATAGAAACTTTTAATCAAGTCAGTTGATAATTTTTCTGGCGTAGTCGTGACGAAGCCACATTGAGCCGTCGAGGAGTTGGGAGTAATTGAGTGGATACGCGAGTAGATCTGCGCACCGCCTTAGCCGCTGAGCTGGCTGCGCCGGAACTGAATTCGGACCGCTTTGCCGAGCTTGCCGCAGCGCTAGTCGACTCTGATCCGACGCGGGCGCGATTTTCAGTCGACGCGGGGATGTTAGCGCGGCTAGGGCGCGAGCTAGTCGTGCGTCACGAAACGGCGTTATCGGAATTAGTGAAAAATGCATATGATGCTGACGCTCGGCGGGTGGTGGTCCGCATAATGGGACCTTCGCACGGCAACTACATCGAGGTTGCCGATGACGGCTCCGGCATGACCCATGAAGCACTGCTACACGGCTTCATGCGCTTGGCCACCAACGACAAAGTCGAGCACCCACTATCGCCTAAATTCAAACGACGGCGTGCGGGCCGCAAAGGTATCGGTCGTTTCGCCGCCGAACGCCTAGGGAAGAAGCTTATCCTGATTACGGCAACAGAAGCGGCGGAGTTTGCGCTCCGCATGGAGATCGAGTGGGATCAGTTCGTTCCCGGTCGCGAACTAGCCGCGATTTCGATTCCGGTGAAACCCGTTCCAAAGCCCAGGCGTCCAGGAACGATCCTGCGGATCGAAAGACTGCGGGATACGTGGCCCTCAACTACTATCCAACGGACCTTTGAACACATTGCGGAGCTGATCGATCTCGGCGACCAAACCAAGTCAGGAGCCGCAAAGAGTTCTGACTTTACGGTAAGTTTTGTTAGTGACAAGAAAGACCTAGAAATAATCGACGCACGGAGTCAGGTTGCAAGTCACGCCTATGCCAAGATAGAAGCTGAGATTGACGATGTTGGGCGCGTTACCTGGGGTCTTAAATGTCCATCTCTCAGTATCGACTTTAAGGATCGGTCTCTCAGGGTTGGCGAAAACGAAACGAATCAATTAAAAATCGCGCGGCGCGTTCGAATGCTAGCGCAATATTATATACTTCAATCTAATTATTTCCCTCCCACCGTTCTCAGGACAGTTCAGAAATATCTCGCGGCCAATGGCGGTGTGCGCGTCTATCGGAATGGCTTCCGTGTGCCTCCTTATGGTCAGCAGGGCGACGACTGGTTAGGTTTGGATTTACTTTCCTCCCGACGGATCAGACCGCTCGCCCCGGTGCGCAACCGCAAATTCTTGGGATCAGTATCGCTTGATGACGATGCTGGTATCTTTGTGGAGACCTCGTCGAGAGAAGGCCTGATTGGTGGCACTGCGTTCGATGAACTTGTTGCGTCGATCTCTGCCGCCATCGTTGCCGCCGTGCGAGAAATAGATGCTGAGCGCAATCGCCGGGATCTCAAGCCAGATCGATTTCCTAAGCCTGTGGAAGAGAGCGCGGATCAAGCTCCCAGCACTGTTGTGGCTCAGGAATTAACTAAGGCATTGATCGATGTGCAGTCGGAGATCGCTCGCGAGGCCAACATCTCACCGGCAATCAGTGCAGCTCTTCAACGCGCGACTGCTTCGGCGCAGGAGGTAGTGCGGCGAGCGACAAAGAGCGATGCCCTTCTTAAGGAAATCGACCTCCTTCGTGTGCTGGCTAGTATGGGATTGGCAATCGGCCAGTTCACTCACGAATTCTCGACCCTATCGGGCGCGATACGGGCGAGTTTGGCTATTCTCCTCGAAAGCGGGCGTTCCGAGGCTGAGCGCTTGGAGGCGGCGTCTGCCATTCGTGCTCTTCTCGATCAGGCTCGCGACTTCACCGGCTTGTTTAAATCGATGACTGAGGACAACGCGCTCCGCGAGCGACAACCTCTCGACCTCTATGAAGTCGCCACCTCGTTCCGTTCGGCTATGCGCACCATCCTACAACGAAGAGCTATTGCGGAATGTTGGTGACGGTCGGGGTCAGGCGGCTAGCGGCTGTTGGCTGACGGCTTCGATGCCGTCGATGAACTTTACGCCGGTGATCAGCTTTGGCAACTGGCTGTGGCCGTCGAGACGGCGCCAGCTTTTCTCAGCGGCCTGTGCGAGCTTGAAAACCATGGCGATCGCCGTCCTGTTTGAGAGGCATCCCTTGGAGCGCACGGTTCGATGCCGCACGGTGGCGAATGTGCTTTCAATGGGGTTGGTGGTCCGCAGGTGCTTCCAATGCTCAGCAGGGAAGTCGTAAAACGCCAGCAGCGCCTCGCGGTCCTTCGTCAGGCAACCCACCGCCTTGTCGTACTTGATGGCGTAGGTCTCGACAAAGGCGTCGAAAGCGGCGTTGGCGTCGTTCTTCGTCTCGGCCATCCAGATGTCCTGCAGAGCGCGCTTGGCCTTCGATTGCTGGCTCTTCGGCAACCTATTGAGCACGTTGGCCGTCTTGTGCACCCAGCAGCGCTGACCGCGGGTCTTGGGCCACACCTCCTCGATGGCCTGCCAGAAGCCGAGCGCGCCGTCGGCAATCGCGAGCTCAGGCCCGATCACCAGCCCGCGCCGCTTTAGGTCGAGCAGCAGCCCTTTCCAGGATTGCGCATTCTCCCGCACACCGTCGGTGAGGCCGACGAGCTCCTTATTGCCTTCGGGTGTCGCGCCGATGATCACGAGCAGGCACTGCGCATCGTTCTCGAGCCGGGCTTGCACGTGGATACCGTCGGCCCAGAAATAGACGTAGCGCTTGACTGACAGATCCCGCTTCTGCCAGCGCGTGTGCTCGTCCGCCCAAACCTCCCTGAGCCGTGCGATGGTCGAGGCCGAGAGCCCACCAGCATCCTTGCCGAGCAGCGCTGCCAGCGCCTCCTCGAACCCGCCGGTGGAGATGCCCTTGAGGTAGAGGATCGGGATCAACACCTCGAGGCTTTTCGAGCGGCGCGCGTAAGGCGGCAGGATCGCGGAGCTGAAGGCAATGCGCTCCTCGCCCGTGCCGACCCGGTCACGAATGCGCGGAGCGCGCACCGCGACCGGGCCGATGCCGGTCATAATCTCGCGCTCGGGCAGGTGACCGTGGCGCACCAGCCGTTGACGTCTATCGTCGGTGAGCTTGTCGGCGTGGCCCTCGAGAAACCCGGCCACCTCCGCTGCGACAGCCTGGGCCAAAAGCGCCCGGGCACCGCTGCGCAGCACCTCAGTCAGCGGGTCGGAAAACGTGCCTGGCTGGGAAAGCTGGAAAACATTACTGTCGGTCATGGCGTATCACTCCTTCAGTGGAGAAGTGGAGGCGAGAACACCCCCACGATACGCCGCCCTACCCTTTCATGCCGTCACCAACTTCTGCGAATAGCTCTACAACGAAACGGCGTCGCGATGGATATCGAAGAGCAGGGAGACGAGTTGTTATCTCCCCCCATGCATCGGTCAGAGCTCTTCGCAGTCCTTCTGAATTTTACGACAAATTCAGTAAAGGCCATCAAGCGGGCTAACCGCGAGGGGCGCATTCTCGTCCGCTTAGGCGAAGGGGTTAGGGGAGCTGCGAAGATCGAGTTCGCCGATAATGGTGATGGCATTGCGCCAGAAGTTGAAAACACTCTCTTCGACCCGTTCGTTACTACTACGGCGGCCAAGAGCGCCTTCGTGACCGATGAGGAAATGTCCATAGGGTCGGGCCTGGGTTTAGCGATCGTTCGCGATATTGTGCACGCAGCCGGCGGCACTGTGGCCCTTGGTCGCGCGCCCGTGTCCTATGTTACCTGTATGGTCGTAAATCTCCCATCGGCGCGGACTGCAACTTGAGCACGCCCCATTACATATTTGTAGACGACGCCACAGGACCTGAGAGCGACAGTGAGCGCTACCGAAAGCTTTTAGATAAGAATGGTGAGCTCTCGGTTGAATTACTTCCGCCGAATTGTTCGAAGCTATTGGTCGCCGAGTCCGAGCTTCAGCCTGGGATCGACGGCTATATCCTCGATATTAATCTGCGCGACCAGGTTGACGAGAGCGGGGAGCGATTTTTCGGAACGGGTGCTGGTCTAGCCCAGGATCTGCGTCTGCTTCAGACGCGAGGCCCCAGTGAAGGCCAAAGGGCGCGTCCCATTGTCCGACTTTGCGCGACTCAGGTTTTTCAACAGTATTTGAAGGGCGACGATAGTACTGCTGATATCTTTGATCTCGGCTTTGACAAGGAAATGATAGGTGACATCGCTCCGCTCGCACGTGCCAAGTTAGCAGTCCTTCCGGAGCTTTACGCGGCGGTTCAAATTCCGCCGGAAGATCCAGGCGCGGCAGCTAAGCAGCTCCTTGGTGTCGAGATCGAGCATTACGACCGTCTGCATTCCCGCTTTCGCGCGGCCTTGGAGACCGAGCTCACGCGCAAACCTCATGAGGCTGTCAGTTTTATCATTCGAGAACTTTTCGAGCCGCCGGGTTTGCTAATCCGCGAGGAGCTTTTGGCAATCCGTCTTGGGATCGATAAGGCTCGCTCTGGTGGTTGGGAGCGACTGAAGGAACATTTCGCTTCTGCACGGTATATCGGCGTCGCCGGTAACGGATTCCATCGATGGTGGATGGATCTCGTCCTCACTCGATGGGCGCAACCTGGCTCGCCGCCGCTCTTCAAACTCTCGGCAGTTGAGCGTGTGGCGGCCCTCGAAAAGGCTGGATTTGGCGATCTGGTGGCCCTTACGCCGACGCCGGAGAGCCCTGGCGATCGACCCTGGCTGCTGTCACAATCGGACGATCAGGCCCTACGCCTGCCCGTGGATCCAAGGCACGCTTTTATCTGGAGCACTCCCGTATCTCCATGGCTCGATGAGCCCGTCTGGTGTCTGGAACAGGCGAAGCGCAATCGAAGATCGCCCCTACTTTCGCAAGACGCTCGCGATCGTCTGCGTGCGGTTTTGAGCACATCCCGGCAGCAGCTCACCTGAAGCGACCTACGTTCCGTGTCGTACGACCGTGCTTTGGCTGAGTTGCAGGATCTTTTGCGGCGCGCAGACCTGCTGAAATCGTGGGACCAAAGCAGCGTCTACAAGGTCGATGATTGCCTCCGCGTGGATTTCAGCGCGCGAATTGCTGTTTGCGCGAGCGCACACGCGAAGCCGGCCGGTGTGGACTTCACCGAAGCCGAAGTAGAACTCACGCTTGAGATGGGTGAGGGGAACAGCCTAGAAGCAATACGCAGATGTAGCGCGCAAGTGGTCATAGACGGAATTAACGCCAGGGGTGATATTTTACGATTTGCTCTTCACTTTGACCGGCATGAGCCGTCGCTCACCGCGACAGACCTACACGCGCACTACCATTGGCAGGTGGGCGGTGATCTTCTGGACGCTCAGGAATTTGGAACTGTTTTGCATCTTGAAGGCCCGCGGTTTCCTTGGCATCCGTTAGACCCCGTACTTCTGGTTGACTTTGTGTTGGGGCACTTTCACGGCGCCAAACGTACAGAGCTCATGGAAGCGGCGGTCTTAACACGCTATCCTCGCATTTTATATGCCTCGCAAACATCGTTCGTCGTGCCGTTCTTCACTGCGCTTCATCAGGCGCTGACCACGGACCCCTTTGTTGCGACCCCATATTGGCCCTCACTTTGCGGCAAGCCAGATTAATTCTAACGCGCCTTCGAGAGCGGCCCGACCGCGAATAGGCTACAGCGCCAGCGACATCACCGAATCTTCGTACCGACCATGGCCCATCCCGCCTTCGGCGAAGATGCCGTGCCTTGCGATCCAGTCGAAGGTTTCGGCGTGGGCTTCCTTGGTGTAGGGCTCGAAGACGAGGCGCTCGCCGGGGCCCCAGCGGCGGGTGTCCATCTGCGGGTGGAAGCGCTCGGGAAATTCGTTCTTGTAGTAATGCGTGTAGCGGTCGGGGCGCAGGTCGAGGTCGCGCTGGGCGCGGCGCAAGGCGCGGAAGAATTTGCGCAGGTCCTCGGGGTCCGGGTCGCCGTGGATCATCGTCGCGATCATGAAGGTCGTGTCGATGATTTTGCGGTAGCCGAGTTGCTCGGCGAAGTAATAGGGGCCGCTGAATAGGGCGACCGCCGGGGCCCGGCGCTCCACCAGCATCTCCAGGCGGCGGAACAACAGGCCCTCCGCGAAGGACAGGTTGAGCTTGTCGGCCGGCAAATAGGCTTCGAGCGCCTGGATCGTCGAGTAGTGGCTGCCCGATTGCCAGCCGACCGAGATCGGCACGCCGGCAAGGTCGGCCGGGTCGCGGATCGGCGAGTCTGCCGCGACGAAGATCCCGGCCGGCGCAACCGAATAGAGGTCGGCATAGAGCCTGCCGTGACCGGCAGAGGCCGCGACGTTGACGGTCCAGTGGCAAGCGCAGCTAACATCGGCGCTGCGGCCCTCTTCGAAGGATTGGTAGGCGCCGACCCGCTGGCCGCCCATGTCGTGGTGCTGGCCGGCGGTCGAGCGGATCTTCTCGCGAAACTCGTAGTCGAGGCCTTCGGCGGTGAAATACCCCTTTTCCTCGGCGATCCACTCCTGCAGCCGGAAATGCGGCTCGATGATGAATTTGGGCACCTTGTTTCCTCCGGTTGCTAAGCCGCCAGTTGCTGCCGCGCCTCCTCCAGGATCAAGGTGGCGCCTTTTTCGCCGATCATGATCGTCGGCGCGTTGGTGTTGGTCGAAGTGACGGTCGGCATCACCGAGGCGTCGATGACGCGCAGACCTTGAAGGCCGTGGACACGCAGATGGTCGTCGACCACCGCCATCGCGTCCGGGCCCATCTTGCAGGTGCAGGTCGCGTGAAAGACGGTCGATCCGTATTGGCGCGCATAATCCAATAGCTCGTCATCGCTCTGGACATCACTGCCGGGGAGATTTTCGGCGACAACGTATTTTTTGAGCACCGGGGCAGCGAAGAGCCGCCGCGCCATTCTGAGACCGCCGATCACCGCGCGGCGGTCGGTCTCATCGGAGAGATAGCGCGGGTTGATCGCCGGCGCGTCGGCCGGACGGTTCGAGCGCGCCTCGACATAGCCGCGGCTCAACGGGCGCATCTGCCAGATGCCGGCGGTCATGCCGGGCTTGTCGTCGAGCCGGCGTATCGGCCCCGGCGCAAAACTTCCCGACGCCAGGAGGCATTGGATGTCGGGCGTTGCCGATTCCTCCAGCACCTTGACCGAGGCAGCGACCAGCGAGGCGGCGTAGGTCAGCATGCCGGTGCCGGCAAAGAGGTAGCGCAGCACCTCGCCGGCAAACGGCAGGCCGCGCGACTTTTCGTTCAACGTCTTCGCCCCGGTCACCACGCAGGTTACCCGCGCGAGATAGTGGTCCTGCAGGTTCTTGCCGACGCCGGGCAGAGAATGCTGGACGGAGATGCCGACGCGGCCCAAATGAGCGGGGTCACCGACACCCGAGAGCTGCAGGACGTGCGGCGACCCGACGGCTCCCGCTGCGAGGATTACTTCACGGGCGGCCTCGACCCGCTCCAGCCCGCCGCCCCGCGCGTACTCGACGCCGACCGCACGGGTACCGTCGAGCAGGATGCGGTGCACCAGGGCGTTGGTGACAACCTGCAGGTTCGGCCGTTTCAATGCCGGACGCAGATAGGTGCGCGCCGCGCTTTGGCGCCGCCGCCCGCGGCGGGTCTGCTGAACCCAGCCGATACTGTCGCCGGCGCCGGGGGGCAGATGGTTGACGTCGGCGTGGTATTCGAGCCCGATCTCGGTTCCCGCCTGGATCAGCTTCCGACACAGGAGCGGCTGGTCGGCGGTTTTCGACGTCAGCAGCGGTCCGCCCTCGCCGTGAAATTCGTCGGCGCCGCCCTCCCAATCCTCGGCCCTCTTGAAATAGGGCAGCACGTCGTCCCACGACCAGCCGCGATTGCCGAGCTGTCCCCAGTGGTCGAAATCCTCGGGCTGGCCGCGGACATAGATCATGCCGTTGATCGAGCTGGAGCCGCCCAATACCCGGCCGCGCGGGTAGAGGATGGCGCGGCCATTGACGCCGGGATCGGGCTCGGCCGTGAAACCCCAGGTCAAAGTGGGATGATCCATCAGCTTCATATAGCCGGCCGGAATGTGAATGAGCGGGTTCCAGTCGCGCCCGCCGGCCTCCAGCAATATGACGCGCGTGCCGGGGTCGGTGCTGAGCCGATTTGCCAAGACGCATCCCGCCGAGCCGGCACCGATAATGACGTAATCCGCCCTCATTGCCTTCTCCTCGCGCTCGGCTTGCTCAATTCCGGACATTCTGCCATGCCTGTTCGGCAGCGGGCGGGAGCTTGTCCATGTGCTTCAGGAACAGGACGAGTGTCCATATTTGCTCGTCGTTCAGCGTCCCCCTCCATGCGGGCATGCCGGTCCAGCGGATGCCGTGCGCTATTTTCCAGAAGGAATATCCCTCGGGATCGTCCTCGACCCCGTCCGTCGCCAGTTGCGGCGGCGCCGGGTATTCCCCTTTCGCGATCGGCGAAGCCGAGGCATCGCCCTTCGCCGTGCCGTGGCAGATCGCACAGTGCTGGCCGTAAAGGTCGATGGCAGCGATCAGATTGGCGTCGGTCAAGGGAACCGGATTGGGACCCTTGGGCGCCTCGTGCGCAAGGGTCGCATCGAGGGATGTGTGGGCCGCCCAGGTCTCCAACGGACCTGGGTTGGCGTCGGCATTGGCCGGGATGAGGCCGGCCCGCAGGACGGCGTAGCCGCCGCCCGCGACAGCCAGCACCGTCAGCACTACGCCTAGGATGAACGCTCTAAACACCAAATCTTCCGCAGGGCGAGGTCGATCAGTGGCAACAGGGCGGGGGCGGTCGGCAGGTTCCGGTCAACGATTTCGGCGCGGGAGAGCCAAGCGACCTCGTCTGCGTCGTCGCCGGGGGCGCCTTCGCCCGACTGCCAGTGGCCGATGACCGCGACCAAGGTGTAGTGATAGCGCACCCGCCCCTCCTCGTCGCGGTCGATCGTGTCGATGACGGTGAGCGGACCGGCGGCTTCCGCCGTGACGCCGGTCTCCTCGAACAGTTCGCGCATCGCTCCTTGCGCGACGGTCTCGCCGAGTTCGAGGACGCCGCCGGGAAAACCCCAGCGACCAGACATCGGCGGGTTGGCCCGGCGCACCACGAGGGCCCGGTCGCCGCGCATCACGACGGCCAGCACCCCGACAATCGGCCGCTCCGGGTAGCGGCGGCCCTCTTTCCCGACCGCAACCGGGACTGCCGGCTCTCTTGTCATTGCGAGGAGCCGTCAGGCGACGAAGCAATCTCGACCGGCGCAGGGCACCGGCGGCACGAGATTGCTTCGCTGCGCTCGCAATGACAGTGTTCTAGTCCGCCGCTGCCCGGGCGTGGCCGTGCTCGTCGGTGTAGATTTCGGCGCCCTGCTCGAGGAAGGCCTTCGACTTCTCCTCCATGCCGGCGCGCGCGTAGTCGCGGATCTCCTGCGTGATCTGCATCGAGCAGAATTTGGGGCCGCACATCGAGCAGAAGTGCGCGAGCTTCGCGCCTTCGGCCGGCAGGGTCTGGTCGTGGAACTTCTCGGCCGTCTCGGGGTCGAGCGACAGGTTGAACTGGTCGCGCCAGCGGAACTCGAACCGCGCCCGCGACAGCGCATCGTCGCGCTCGCGCGCCGCCGGATGGCCCTTGGCAAGATCGGCCGCGTGCGCGGCGATCTTGTAGGTGATCACCCCCACCTTGACGTCGTCGCGGTCGGGAAGGCCCAGATGCTCCTTCGGCGTCACATAGCAGAGCAATGCCGTGCCGAACCAGCCGATCATCGCCGCGCCGATGCCGCTCGTGATGTGGTCGTATCCCGGCGCGATGTCGGTCGTCAGCGGGCCCAAGGTATAGAAGGGCGCCTCACCGCATTCCTCGAGTTGCTTCTCCATGTTGACCTTGATCTTGTGCATCGGCACATGGCCGGGGCCTTCGATCATGACCTGCACGCCGTCCTCCCAGGCGAGCTTGGTCAATTCGCCCAATGTCTCCAGTTCGGCGAACTGCGCGCGGTCGTTCGCGTCGGCGATCGAGCCGGGCCGCAGCCCGTCGCCCAGCGAGTAACTCACGTCATAGGCCCGCATGATCTCGTTGATCTCGCGGAAATGCGTGTAGAGGAAACTCTCCCGGTGGTGCGCCAAGCACCATTTCGCCATGATCGAGCCGCCGCGCGAGACGATGCCGGTGACCCGTGAGGCAGTCAGCGGGATGTAGGCGAGCCTGACGCCGGCGTGGATCGTGAAGTAATCGACGCCCTGCTCGGCCTGCTCGATGAGCGTGTCGCGGAAGATTTCCCAGGTCAATTCCTCGGCCTTGCCGCCGACTTTTTCGAGCGCCTGGTAGATCGGCACGGTGCCGATCGGCACCGGCGAGTTGCGGATGATCCATTCGCGGATCGTGTGGATGTTACGGCCGGTCGACAGATCCATGACCGTGTCGGCGCCCCAGCGCGTCGCCCACACCATCTTCTCGACCTCCTCGGCGACCGAGGAGGTGACGATCGAATTGCCGATATTGGCGTTCACTTTGACCAGGAAGTTGCGGCCGATGATCATCGGCTCGGTTTCCGAATGGTTGATGTTGTTCGGGATGATCGCGCGGCCGCGCGCAATCTCGTCGCGGACGAATTCCGGGGTCACGTATTCGGGGATAGCAGCGCCGAACGACTCGCCGTCCACGACTGCGTCCCGCCGCAGTTTCTCGCGGCCGAGATTCTCGCGGATCGCGACGTACTCCATCTCTTGTGTGACGATGCCGCGCCGCGCATAGGCCAGCTGGGTAACTGCGGCGCCTATCTTGGCGCGCAACACCTGGCGGCGGCCGCGGTCGAATAATGACACCGCGCTCGCCTCGCCGCGGCGCAGGCCATTGTCTTCGGGCTTGACCTCGCGGCCCTCGTAAAATTCGACATCGCCGCGCGCCAGGATCCACGGCCTGCGCAATTCGGGCAGACCTCGGTTGATATCGATCTGGATCGTCGGGTCGGAATAGGGACCGGAGGTGTCGTAGGCGCGCACCGGCGGCTCGCCGGCCGAAGGATCGAGGTCGATCTCGCGCATCGCAACCGAGATCCCGGGATGCATCCGGGCCGGCGCATGGACCTTGCGCGAGGCCGGGAAGGGCCCCGTAGTGACCCGAAGCTCCTCGACCTTAGGCATGAGCTTCGCGGGTGAGAGTGGAGCGGAATCGGGCATCGTGGACCTCCGTTGCGCCAGTTGCACGAAGACCCGGGGAGCATCTGCGAAGAGGAGGGCGGCTTTTGCCGCGGTGTTCCTGTCCCTACGCCGGTACGACCCGGATCAGGTTCGAAGGGTTGCCGCGCCCCACCTTCTCGGGCCAGCGGCGTCTCAGCCCCCTGTCGGGGCACCCCTTGGACTTGGCGATTATCCGCAAAGTATCCCCCGTAGGTCAAGGTTGCGGTTTGATGACGGAGAAGGCTGCGCCCCCGGCCGCCAGAAAGCGGGCGGATCTATTGGCTTACCCCTCAGTAGAAGCCCAGCGCCGTTTATCCAAAGTTTCGTCAAATTCGATTAGAAAAGCGTGGCGGACAACATTTTGACGTGCAATAGACGGCGCAATGACTAACCGGGATTAAGGTCAACGCTGTCTGGTGGCAGTTGCAATCCTCGTCTTATTCATCGGCTACCAGAGCCCAGTGCCGATTTTCAATTGAGGGAGGGGCTGGTGGAACTCAGCTTCATATCGCGGCACGTTTGCTCGGTCAATAACCATTGGCTGCCGCGCCGGCCATTGCAACCCGACAGATCGGGCTACGAAGTAGCCTGCGCCCTGACCAAAGAAGCTTTTTGGATACTGGTTCTATTATCGTCGCTGGGTGTCTGGGCAGCCATCTGGGCGGCTGTCGCGTCACTGGCCTCGGCTTGGCTGCAATGACGAATACCGCCGTCTGGGCAGCCGACTGGAATTCCCCGTAGTTTCCTCTATTCTCACGGAGATATCGATGTTTGTGATCTCCAACGACGACTGTGAAACAGTAATTGAGGAATACATCCGTACAAAAGGAGTTACACGTTGTCCGACTGCGTGCGTGGTCCCGACCCAGGCTTCGGTCACCGAAGCCGATCGCGCCGCGTTGGAAGAATACCGCCGCGAACGCGACCGGCAGCGCCGCGAAAAAGCCGCCGCACGAGCCCGATTATTTTGGGGGGCCGACAGTTCCCCCGGGTGACGACGGGCCGTCTCGCAGAGCTGGGTCAGCGGCGCCGCATTGTGCCGAGGGCGTGATCGACAGCTGCACAATAGGCCAGTGACGGGACCAGCGCGTCCCGGCGCAGACAGGCCTCGGTAAATTTGATCACATGCTCGTCGCCGTTGGCGAGAGCGCGGTCAATCAGTGTCTCGGCGTTCTGCGCGCACGGCTTGATGTCCTCTGCAATCGCGCTAGTGCCAAAGCACGCGTAAAGCGCGCAGCCCGACTGCCAGGCGTAACGCAGCGCCGCACGGGCGGTGGTGTCGCTAATGTGCGGGATCATGCTCCCGAGCGCCGTTAGACTAGTGACGCCATGAATGAAAACGATCGTCGTCAATACGTCACGGGCATTCGCCAGATAAATCCGCGCGAATATTTCCGTCAGTTCCGCCAGCAGCGTTGCAATATCGCCACTGACATCGATCAATCCGATTACCGGCGCGAATTCGGGAAAATCGTCGAGCATTGCGAGCGAGGCGGTAATGTTTCCCAGACTACGCCGCTGATCCGGCGCAATGACGGGAGCTTTCGCGATCGCGTCGCGGGGCGCCATCGGGCGGTCAGTTGTGTGATCGCTGGAAGGCAGCTCCCGGTAGGTGGCTGTCCAGCTCGCCAGGGCATCGCCGAGCTCGCCCTTGCGCAATGGCGTCTCGCTCACTGCCAGGCTGCGAACGGCATGACCGACCCGGATGACGCCATGCGTCGCAGCGGCGGAAAATCCCGGCGCCAGCCGCCCCGTCCAGCGGTCGAGCACCTCGGGCCAAGGTGCCTGTCGCAGCTCTCGCCCAAAAAATTCTGCCCAATCCGCGAAGCGGTCGCGCTGGCCCAGTGCGCTGTGCCAAGTTTCGGCGCGGATAGGATCGCCGGCCGCGGGACGTGGGAGCAGCCTTTCCTTATACCGGGTGATCCACGGCATGACCACCCGCGGGCGGCCCATCGCACAGAGCGCCTCGGCGACCATCGGTGCATGATTGCTGTTGCCGTTCTTCAGCCCGACATCGTATCCAGCCAAAGCTTCGAGCGCCTTGTCGAGTAACTCATAACTTGACGTCGCCATCGCGCCACCTCAATTGCCTCGACGAGTGTAGCCCTATCGGCTACTCGCGCCAAAGGCCCCGGCCGGCGGCCTGTGCTTTCTGTTCGGCTCCGAGCAGCCGCCTCGAAGCGTTCGCCGCAACCCGGCCGGCACCGTTGAGCACCACTGCCTCTCCGACGTCGATATTGTCAAGATCACAGCGGTATTGCGCGGTGCCGGGCTCGGTCGCCTGACACACCACCTCGCGGCCTCGGATATAGTGTTCGAGCTGTTGGGCGAATTCGCCTTTTTCGCCCGCTACGCCTTGCAGATGCGCGATCCCGTCGGGAAACACCGACGGCAACCGGTCGGGTTCGACCTTGTCACCCTTGGCGGCGCCGCGGGCCGCAAAGATTTGACCCGTCAGCGGCTGCGAAGACGATTGCCGGACCGGTCGCGTCGGCATTGCTGCCGCTCGAGACTGGCGGGGTGACAGCGCAATAGCCGATAAAGACTAGAACCAGCAGTGCCGCCGCCGCGCCCAGCCATCCCCAGCCGACCAGGACCGAACGCGGGCCACTTCGCAACGTGCTCCTCCCGCCGCACCGATCCCTTTGACCCTATTCACAAGAACCTCGCGTTTGTTCCGGTTTATCACGCACTGCAGCGGACAGCGATTTAACGCCAAGGCCGGGCACGAATGCCGTAGGGCTGAAAAAACGCCGTGCGTCCTTCGAGGCCTCGCTGCTCAAGGCGCCTCAGGATGAGGGCTCTTTCTAACGCCATCAACACCATGCCCTCATGCTGAGGGTTGAGAGGGGATGGTACCAGCAATCAACAATCGTCTTGCGCGGACTCGATCCGCGCATCCACGCCTCTGTTTCCGGCGGAGCGGGTTGGCATAACCGAGCTTTTAGGACCAGAGTGAGTCCAAATTCAGTCGAAAGCCGGTGGGCACCGGGGATCTTTGGCGATGGCGACGATGATTTGAAGCTGGTGCTGGGTTACGCGGTGCAGCGATAACGGAGGTAATTTGGTCCAAGGGACAAAGGCTGCCTCTTCAGTCTCGATTGAACTGCTGACCAGCTCCCCGCCCACTTCTGAACAAAGGAAGAAACACTTATAGGCGTGCGGGATCTGCGGCGGGTGCGCGTGCTTGTGTTTGTCGAACAGCGCAAGCAGGCGCGACCCGTGGACAACGAGCCCCGTCTCCTCCCGAACCTCCAACTCGACAGTCTCCCTGGGCGATCGATTTACATCGCACCAGCCTCCGGGTAGTGACCATAAACCGTCCGAGCGCTCGCGGACCATCAAAATGTTCTCCTTGCGCATGACTAGGCTCCGCACATCCATCTTTGGCGTCGCGTAATGTTGATCAAGGCTAAGCCAGTGGTGGACAAGGGGTGCTGGTTTGCCAGAAATTAATGCGAGCAGCTCAGATGAAATAATTCGCAATCTTTTATATCGCTCCAGATCAAACGGGTCCTTGGCAAAAGTGAGACCGGTCTGGGCAATCGCGGTGACTTCCTCAAGCCGATGCAAAAACTCTCGGGTGGTTTTGCTCGCTCCCGAAGGTCGCGGCTCAAATTTTCGACCGATCGGCATCCCGTTCTCAAATGGGGAACTCAATCGACGCCGACCGCTGCGCCCAGGGTTTCGCCGATCGAACGGTTGAGCACGAGGTCAGCGATTGCGTCGAGGCCGGTTGGCTCGCGGTTGATGATTACCAAAATCGCGCCGCTGTGTTTCGCCAGTTCCGGGAAGGCGGCCGCGGGATAGACGACCAATGACGAGCCGGCGACGATGAACAGGTCGGCGGTGCGGGTCTCGATTTCGGCCCGCCGCATGGCGTTCGCCGGCATTGCCTGACCAAAAGAAACCGTCGCGGTTTTGACAAAGCCGCCGCAATCGTCACACAACGGCGGCGTCCCGCTGCGCTCGAAGGCGATGCGCAGCGCCTCGAGCTCGTAGCGTGTCTTGCAGTCGAGACAATGCGCATAAGTCGTATTGCCATGGAGCTCAATCACCAGCTCGTCGGGGATGCCGGAGGCCTGGTGCAGCCCGTCGATATTCTGCGTGATCACGGCGGCGGCCGTGCCGCGGCGGACCAGGTCCGCGGCGGCGCGATGACCGCGGTTCGGGGCCGCCGCGCGAAAGGTCTCCTCCATTGCGAAGCGCCGCCGCCAGGTTTCACGCCGTGCCTCCTCCGAGGCGAGAAAATCCGAGAAGTCGATCAGCGTCATGCGGGTCCAGATCCCGCCGGGGCTGCGGAAATCGGGAATTCCCGAACTCGGTGCTGATCCCGGCTCCGGTAAACACGACGGCGCGTCGCGCCCGCGCGATCGCTCGGGAGAGCTCGGCGATATCTGGATCGATGGCCATGCGGGAAGTTTCGCAAATGTGCCGCGATGCGCCAAGCCCGGCGTGCGATGCTGGCGGCCGTGAGCGTCCGCACTGCCTACCTCGCCGCAGGGGGATTTGCCGAGGAGCTCGACCAGGAGCTCGGGGGCGTCGACACGACGCACGGCCGCCTGTTGATCGTCCCGGGGCCTCCGCGCCCCGCGGCATGGGCTGCGAATGTCTGGCTGGACCCGCAGGAAATCGCCATCGCCTCGATTTCGGATGGGGCCGCAAAGCTGCGGGCAATCCAGCGCAATTGGGCAGTTTATGCGCCTCGCCTGTACCGGCGCGCGATGCTGATCCGGGAGCAGCTGCCGAAGGTCTCGGCGAAGCCGCTCGTGTTCGGGACGCCGGCCCCGGCGGCTCCGCTCGGGTCATGGACCCTGCTCGACTCCGGGACGGTGCTCGCGGCGCCGGATTGCACCAGCCCCTTTCCCAATGGCGAGATCCATTTCGTCGAGGATCGCGCCGGGCCGCCGAGCCGCGCCTATCTGAAATTGTGGGAGGCTCTGACCCTGATCGGCCGGCGACCCGGGCCGCGCGAGATTTGTCTCGACCTCGGATCGAGCCCCGGCGGGTGGAGCTGGGCATTGCAGCAAATGGGCGCGCAGGTGATCAGCGTCGACAAGGCGCCGCTCGCCCCCGAAATCGCGCGCCTCCCGGGGATCGAGCAGCGGCATGAGAGCGCCTTCGCGCTCGACCCGCGCATCTCCGGACCCGTCGACTGGCTGTTTTCCGATGTCGTGTGCTACCCGGCGCGGCTTTTGGGGCTGGTAGAGCGCTGGCTCGCCGCCGGAACCTGCCGAAATTTCGTCTGCACGATTAAATTCCAAGGGCCGACCGATCACGAGACAGCGCGGCGCTTCGCCGCGATCCCAGGATCGCAGCTTCGCCACCTGTTCCACAACAAGCACGAGCTGACCTGGATCAAGCTGGAGAAAAGACCCGATGTCAGCCCGTAATTAGAAGACCCCACCGAAAAGTTTCGATTCGGAGCGAGCCTTTCATGTTTAGCACCTTGCGCAACCCGTTTGGCCTCGCATGGCGGCACCCGTTTCCAGATCCGTCATGACGGCTACCAATTCGGCATCGAGCTCATCAGCGAGCATAGTTTTCGCCAAGACATACGCATTAAGCGACACGCCGTAATTACGCTGGGCCCAGGCCGAAATTTGCGAAAGAACGGCTTTGCCACTAACGATCTCCAGCTTGCCCGACAACGAGGTCCATTTGGCGCGCAACTCGCCTCGTGCATACCTGTTCCCTTCCGGGGCCGCATTCTTTGGACGATGCCTACGGATGTACTCCTCGCTAATCAGGTCATGGGTTTCATCTTTAAGGTTTTCGCATATCTCATTCAGGATTGCTTCTACATCAATTACAGTAACATTCTTGCCTTTTCTCTTCTTATCATTCAGATATCTAGCAATAGTTGCTGGGAAAATCACGTAATTCTCAATTTCCTTCTTCTGCCATATGTGTAAACCTATGCAATGTTCCGCGGCGCTTCGATAACGTTCACCTACCTCGTCCGAGGTATGGTAATCACTATCTAGGATACAATATTTCGCGATCTCCTCACCACCACTGCCCTTTAGCAACATGGAGGAGCCCACGACATAATTCCAGCCGCCCCAACCGCCGATGGGAAAGTTGGGAAGGGCATCTAGAGGTTCGTTGCTCATGGGAAATAACTTGTCCTGAAATATCTTAAGAAACCTCAGGTCGTCACCTTCGACAAAAACAACTTTCTTGCTGCTCCAAAGTCTTGCTAAATGTATATTATGAACTCCTCCGATTTGATTAATAATCGCCTGGACACCTGGTAATGACGTAGCGAATTCTGACTTCTGGCGTCGCCTATCTGCTACCAAGATGGCGGAAGGCTCGATCTCTGACATCATCTCTATCGAATGGGTCGCGATAATAGCCTGACGTTCTTGTGCCTTCAAAATCCTGATGAGCTTCCTTTGCAAATCAGCGTGTAAATATACGTCAGGCTCGTCCAAGACAATGACATCCCTCTGATCTGTGCGAGCTAAGAACCACATTGTTTGAAGCCAAATCTGAAGCCCATGGCCCATCCAGCGAATTTCGCCAACGAAATCTTCGTCACGGACGTGAAGCTCGATTTCATTGCGGTGTTCGCCGCATGTAGTTATAAATTCTCTTATCTGTAATCGTGGCCAGTTTTCTTCGCACAACTGCTTGAAGTAAGGAAAGCTATCTTCGAAAATCTTTAGCTGATTTCTAAAGTGAATTGACGAACGCGATGACGACACGGAGCGGCGGACATAGGTTTCATCTAGGTTCTCTTCGGTAGCCGCAACAGGAGAAACTTGTGCCAGAATGTTGATACGCGGAAGTTGTAGGGCTTTATCTTGGGGAAGAGACTGTATTATCTGCCCTCTGGAATTTCGGATTACAATGAAGATATCGTCCGCGCTATACAGATAAACGGCTATCGATCCCGCATTCGCGAAATCAGCCTGGATTATTGCGGGAGGTGACCCATAGCGATAGAATAGATTGAGTCGATCGAAATCTATATCCCTTAATGACGGAGAGATACCTCTGAAAGTGTCGGGAACATCCAAGTCCGCAGGGGGATCAATATAAGGGACGGTTTGGTAACGAGCTGTAGCGAGTGCGATGAAGCGTAGAGCTTCTATTATTGTAGATTTTCCAGCATTATTACGGCCGACTATTAACGTCAGCGGTAGAATCGGAAGCTCATGATCACTAAAGCCCCGGAAGTTGCGCAGCCGAATTTTCGTCAACATTGGACGGAGCGAGGCGGCGTTAGGACGGTGGAAAGAATCGCCGATCATGGTAATGGGTACTAATCGAGAACGCCGGGAGGATCAAGTAGGTGGACGCTCTTAGATCCTGACTATCTGCGCGACGCGTGCTAATGCAGGCTTAGCTGAGTGCGTCGACACGGGGGAGAACGCCATGGAACTCGGGCTGCGGGGACGCAAGGCATTGGTGACCGGCGCGTCGAAGGGGATCGGGCGGGCTTGCGCCGAGGTGCTGGCGAGCGAGGGGTGCGATGTCGTGCTGGTATCACGCACCGCGGCCGATCTCGAAGCGGTCAGGGACAAAATCGTCGGTCAGCACAATGTTGCGGTGCGGTTTTATCCGCTCGACCTATCCGACAGCCGCAATGTCGACAGGCTCGCCGAGACATGCGCCGACACCGAGATCCTGGTCAACAATGCCGGGGCGATTCCCGGTGGCAATATCGACGCGATCGACGAGGCGCGCTGGCGCACCGCCTGGGATCTGAAGGTGTTCGGCTACGTCAACATGACGCGGCGGTTCTATGCGCTGATGCGCGGGCGCAAGAAGGGCGTCATCATCAACATCCTCGGCGCTGCCGGCGAGAACCCCGATTTCGATTACGTCGCCGGCTCCTCGGGAAACGCATCGCTGATGGCGTTCACCCGGGCGATGGGCGGCACGGCGCCGCGCGACGGGCTGCGCGTCGTCGGCATCAACCCCGGCCCGGTTATGACCGACCGGCTCGTCACATTGATGCGCACGCGCGCGCAGACCCAGTTCGCCGACGCCGAACGCTGGACCGAGTATATGAAGCCTTTGGCCTTCGGCCGCGCCGCCAAGCCGGAAGAGATCGGCTGGATGGCCGCCTTCCTCGCCTCCGACCTGTCCGCCTACACCACCGGCTCGATCATCACGATCGACGGCGGCGGGTCGAGCCGCCGCTCGGCGCTCTAGCGGGCCGAGCTATTCATTGAGCCAGCGCCGGGCGAAACCGAGCAGGCCTTGAGGCAAGAAAATCACCATGGCAATGAAGATAAGCCCGACAAAGATCAGGTAGTATTCCATGAAGAAGCGCGATAACCCCTCGCGCAGCAGCAGAAAGAATGCGGCGCCGACGATGGGACCGACCAGGGTGCCGATCCCGCCGATGACGTTGAAGATGACGACCTCGCCCGAAACCAGAAAGAAGACAAAATCGGGCGCGGCGAACTGGTTCTGCAGCGCGTAGAGCACCCCGGCCAGCCCGGCAAACAACCCGGAGAGCATGACCGCGACCATCTTGTATCGCTCGACCGGATAGCCGATGGCGCGGGTGCGCGCCTCGTTCTCGCGTATCGACTGCAGCACCATGCCAAACGGCGACTGGGTTATGCGGCGCAACAGGAGATAAGACAGCACCACCACCCCGAGCACGAACCAGTGCAGCGTGTCAGGCGTAAAGCGAACCGAGAAGAGCCCCGGGATCGACAGCGGCGGCCGGCTGAAGGTCAGCCCGTTCTCGCCTCCGGTCACCTCCGTCCAAGTGAAGATAATCACATAAAAAATCTGCGAAAAAATCAGGGTCGTGATCGCGAAATAGATGTCGCGCAGGCGCGTCGAAAAATAGGCGACAAAGGCCGCCGCCGCAGCGGCGGTTACCAGCCCGCAAAGCAATGCCAGCAGAAGGCTCGGCGGACTGACCGTCAACAGGGCGGCTGCGGCGCCGTAGATCCCGAGCCCAAAAAAGGCCGAATGGCCGAACGACACCATGCCGGTGTAGCCGATCAGGATGTCGGAGGACATCGCCAAGAGGCCCCAGATCAGAATTTCGGTCAGAAAGCGCCGCCAGAATTCGGGCAGCACGAGGGGGGCCACAATCAAAAGCGCCAGGATTACGCAGAACCCCGTCCAATAGACAATAGTTCGGCGCCGGCTCATTTCGGTGTCGGCACGAAGAGCCCGGTGGGCCGAAACAGCAGGGTCAGGATCAGCACGACAAACGAAACGATGACTGCCTGAGCCGGGCTCACCCAAAGCGAGGCATACGCCTCGAGCAGGCTGATGAAGATCGCGGCGGCGATCGAGCCTGCGAGGTTCCCCATACCCCCGACCACGACGACGATAAAGGCCTTGAGAACCCAATCGACTCCCATGGCGTGATTGACGCCGACCAATGGGCCAAACAACACCCCGCTGGCAGCCGCCATGCCGGCGCCAATCGCGAAGACGCCCGTGAGCACCCACGGCACCGGGATGCCCATCGCCTGGGCCATGACGCGGTCCTGGGTCGTGGCGCGAATCCAGATGCCCCAGGTGCCGAATTTGAGGAACAGCCAGAGCGCCCCGATGATGGCTGCGGAGAGCAGCGCGATCACTATCCGGTACCACGGGTAGGCCAGATAAAAGAGCGTGAACTGGCCGGTGAACGGCTCGTCGATCTTGCGCGCCACCGGGCCGAACTGCCAGAGCGCATAATTCTGCAGGACGAGCGAAATCCCGAAGGTGGCGAGGATCGTATAGAGCGGATCGCGGCCGAGCAGCGGGCGCAGTGTCGTCAGGTATATGACTGCACCGAGCAGCGCTATGGCGAGCGTAGCCGCTGCCAGCGCGACCCAGAAATCCCCGGTCGCCGCCAATATGATGACGCCGACATAGGCACCCAGCATGAAGAGTTCGCCATGAGCGAAGTTGACCACGTCCATGATGCCGAAAATCAATGTCAGACCCGATGCGACGAGCGCCAGGATCATGCCGGTGACGACGCCGTTGATTGTCTGGATCAGGATCTGCTCTACGGGAATGCCCACATTACACTCCCAAATATTGATGGATCACGGCGTCGTTGACCCGCAAGTCGGACGCCATGGCGTGGTGCCGGACGACGCCTTTCTCGATGAAGTAAATCCGCTGGCCTGCTTCCAAGGTCAGCGGGACATTCTGTTCGACGAGCAGCACGGCGACGTTCTCGCGATGAAGCACGTCGATGATGTTTCGGATTTCGGTGACCATCCGGGGCATCAATCCCTCGGTTGGCTCATCCAGCAGAATGATTTTGGGCTCCAGCATCATCGCCCGCGCGATGGCGAGCATTTGCTGCTCACCGCCGGACAGCGTGCCGCCGGCTTGGTTGCGGCGTTCGGCCAATACCGGGAAGTAACCGTAGACCTTATCCAACAGCTCCGTCTTTCGAGCCTTGCTCACACCGTGGCGATCGAGTCCGGTGCGGAGATTTTCGGTGACCGACAATAGACGGAAGATCCGCCGGTCTTCGGGAACATAGCCGATCCCGAGCCGCGCCAGCCGGTGCGCCGGCAAATGGTTGATCGGCTGACCCTCGAACAGCACCTTGCCCTGGCTCGGATGGACGAGGCCCATGATCGCCTTCAGGGTGGTGCTCTTGCCGACGCCGTTGCGGCCGAGGAGGCCCACCACCTCGCCTATTCCGACTTCGAGCGACACCCCGTGCAGGATGTGGCTCTTGCCGTAGTAGGTATGGATGTTCTCGACTTTGACGAGTGGTTGGACCGTCGTACCGCCCGGGCTCATGTCTTCAAGTAAACCTCGAGCACGCGGGGGTTCTGCTGTATCTCCAACGGCGTCCCCTCGGCCAGGATCTCGCCGTAGTGGAGCACGGTGATCCGCTGCGCCAACTCCATGACGACTTGCATGTCGTGCTCGACGATCAGAATCGTCAGATCCTTGGCGATCCGGCGCACCAGTTCCATCGTGTCGTGCGTCTCGGCCGCGCTCATCCCGGCCGTCGGCTCGTCGAGACACAGGAGCTGCGGCTCAGTGGCAAGCGCTATGCCAATTTCGAGATTGCGCTGTTCGCCATGCGACAGGTTGGCAGCCAGCTCCCCCGCCTTGCCGCGCAGGCCGACTGCCACGAGGGCCGCCTCGGCCTTCTCGATGATGTCGCTATAAGCGCGATAATGGGTGAAGAGGCTCCAGCCGTGGCGGCGCGACTGAGCGGCGATGCGGACGTTTTCGAGTGCCGTCGCGTTCGGCAGGATATTGGTGATCTGGTAAGAGCGGGCGATGCCCTTGCGCGAGATGCGGTCGGGCGACGCTCCCGTGATGTCCTCGCCATTGAACCGGGTATGCCCTGAGGAGGGACGCAATACCCCGGTCAGGCAATTAAAGAACGTGCTCTTGCCCGCTCCATTCGGGCCGATAATCGCGCGCACCTCGCCCCGTTCGACCGCAAAATTGACTTGGTTGAGCGCGGTCAGCCCGCCGAATCGGACGGTGAGATCTTCGGTCCACAACAACGGCACCGCCCCCGGCAAAAATTCCCCAGGCACGTGCTCTAGAGCGGCGGACGATGTTCTCAAGCGGCGGCGAAATGGCAGGCCGGCGGCACCACCGTCTTCTCCCATGAGATTGCGTCGAGGACGTGGTATTTGCCGTCCTTGATTTCGAAGACGAGCTCGCGCGTGAAGGCCTGATGGTCTTCTTTGCGGAGCACCTTGTCGCCGGTCGGGAAATCGAGACCCTCTTTTATCTCCAGGCCTTCGAGCGCGGCTACCAGCTTTGGCGAGTTGTCGCGCCCCTGAAACTGTGATTTCTCGATCCCGAGCTTCAGCGCGTTGACCGCCTCGAAGTTGGATTGCACGTAGCGGTCGGGCATCGGCCCGGACGGATCGACCTTTTTCAGGCGGGCGAGCGCCTCGTCGTAAAAGGCGTGCAGGTAAGGCGTGTTCAGCGGTTCGTCGAACACCGGCACATAACGATCGATGCCGACAAATCCCTCGATCTTCTTGCCCATCGCCGGCAGCTGCGTCGAGGTGGCTACGGCGCCGTCGCCGGCGAACTTGTATTTCTTGGCGAGGCCGAGGTCATAGCCCTGGTTGACAAAGTTGATCGCATCCGGGCCAAAGAAGATAAGAAACAAGCCGTCGAAATCTCCGTTGATCTTCGATAGGAAGGGCGTCATGTCGGCGGTGCCGAGTGGTATGCCGAGCGTACCGACGACCTCGCCGCCATTTTGCTTGACGCCGGCCGCATAGGCGTCACGGGTCGACTGGCCCCAGGCATAGTCGGCATAAGCGATGTACCAGCGCTTGCCGAGCTTATTCACCAGGTGAGGGGTAAACGCCTTCGCCTGCGCCGGCGCGAAGTCGAAACTGCGGAACGTGTAACGGCTGCATTTGCTGGTCGTCAATGTCGTGTCGAGGCAGACGCCGATCATGTTGACGATTTTGTTTTCTTCCCAAACCGGCGTGCAGGCGAGGCAAATGTTCGACAAAAATCCGCCGATATGGGCGTCGATATTGTCCTCGCTCACCAGCTTCTCGACGGCGCGCCGGCCCGTGTCGGGCTTTGACTGGTCGTCGCCGACAATCAGTTCGACCGGGCGGCCCATGATGCCGCCCGATTTATTGATCCGATCGACCGCCATTTGCACCCCGACCAAGGCCGTCTTGCCGCCCGAGGCGGCGACGCCGGTCAGCGGCTGCACTGTGCCGAACTTGTAGGGCTTGGCCTCACCGAAGGCGGCGCGCCACGGTGCGGAGCCCAGCAGCGTCGCGCCGAGACCGACCGCGCCGCCCGCCGCGCTCCATCGCAGCACCCGGCGGCGCGTAATGCTGGCGCGGAACTGAGCTGTGTTGCTCAGATTCTGCCCATTCTCGCCATATGACATAGCGGATCCCTTCCCTGTTCGTTGCCGCGGATCGGCGACGGCTCTTTTTTTCCACGCCGCCCGACCCGGTAACAACTACCGCAAGTTGCGGCAGCGCTGCAACAATCGGGCCGGTCGATCTGAAAGCTTCGGCTTTTAACCGGCTTTGAGGCGGCGCGCGGCATCGACTGCGGCATAGGTCAGAACGCCGTCGGCGCCGGCGCGCTTGAAGCCGATCAGGCTCTCCATGACAGCCCTCTCGCCGTCGAGCCAGCCATTGTCTGCCGCTGCGCGCAGCATCGAGTATTCGCCACTGACCTGATAAGCGTAGGTAGGCACCCGGAACGCCTCTTTGACGCGCCGGACGACATCGAGATAGGGCATGCCCGGCTTGACCATGACCATATCGGCGCCTTCCTGCAGGTCGAGCGCCACTTCGCGCAAAGCCTCATCGCCGTTCGCCGGGTCCATCTGATACGTGCGCTTGTCGGCGCTGCCGAGTGCGGTCTTCGAGCCGATCGCGTCGCGGAACGGGCCGTAAAATGCCGAGGCATATTTCGCCGCATAGGACATGATGCGGACCCGCGCGAACCCGTCTTCGTCGAGCGCATGGCGCACCGCGCCGACGCGACCGTCCATCATGTCGGAGGGCGCGATGATGTCGCAGCCCGCGCGAGCCTGAACAACCGCTTGGCGCTGCAGGATCTCGACCGTTTCGTCATTTTCGACATAGCCGTCGCGGATGACCCCGTCATGCCCGTGCGAGGTGAACGGGTCGAGCGCCACGTCGCATAATATGCCGAGCTGCGGCAGCGCCTTTTTCAGCGCCGCGACCGCACGGCAGACGAGGTTGCCGGGGTCAACCGCATTGGTGCCTTCCGCATCCTTGAGGGCGTCCGGCACTGCCGGAAAGACGGCGATCGTCGGAATTCCGAGCTCGGCTGCCTCCCCGGCCGCATCGACGAGCGCGGGGATCGGCAGGCGGAAGACGTCCGGCATCGACGGGACGGGCGCCTTGTGACCCTCGTCATGCACGAATACGGGCCAGATCAGGTCGCCCGCGGTGAGCACGGTCTCGGCGACCAGCTTGCGCGACCAGGCGTCGCGGCGGTTGCGCCGCAGACGCGTCTGCGGATAGGGGGCAAGAGGCGGCAGAAACGACGTCACGGGGTCAGTCCCAAAAGTGAGAGCGGCGAAGACCGCGAATCCGCGGAAAATAGGTCCAAGCGGCAAGAGTGACAACGCGGAGAGTACAGCCCAGGGCGGAAAAGCGTAGAGGCTAGTCCAGCGGGTAATCGTAGCGGATGAAGCCGCTGAAGCGGGCAATCCGGTCATAGAGCGAACGCGCCGTGGCGTTGTCCTCCTTCGTCGTCCAGTAGAGCCGGTGGCAACCGCGGTCGCGGGCCGCCACCGCGACCGCTTCGATCAACGCCCGACCGACGCCGCCGCGCCGGGCGGTGGGGTCGACGAAGAGATCCTGCAGGTAACAGACCTCCTTGGCCGTCCAGGCATGCGCGTGAAAGAGGTAGTGGGCGATCCCGGCGAGCGGCGCGGTCGCGCCGCCGAGCCGCGCTCCCAGACCGTGGATCGGGCCTTCCGCGGCGATCAGCCTCCGCCAGGTGTGGTCATAGATCTCCGGCGGCAGGCGGGTCTCGTAAAAATCAAGATAGCCGCGCCACAGCTCGGCCCAGCGGTCGCTATCTTGCCGGGTGATCGGGTTAACGACGATTTCGACCAAGACGGCTCTCCCGCTTCTCGGCCTGCGATAGTACCATAGGCTGCGATTGTCATCGGAGGTTCGCGATGTTGGTTTTCCGGCAGCTGTTCGATCCGCCGTCCTCCACCTACACCTACCTGCTTGCCGACGGCGGCAACGGAGCGGCGGTCATCGTCGATTCGGTGTTCGAACAGGTGCGACGCGACGCAGCGTTGATCGAAGAGCTCGGCTTGCGCCTCGTCTACGCCCTCGAAACGCACGTCCATGCCGATCATGTGACCGGCGGGTGGTTGCTGAAACAGCGGACCGGATGTCGGATTGCACTGGCGGCCAACAGCGGCGCCGAGGGCGCCGACCGCTATCTGGTGCAGGACGACGTGGTCGCGTTTGGCGATCGCAACCTGCAGGTGCGCCAGACTCCCGGCCATACCAATGGCTGCCTGACCTATGTGCTCGACGACCGCACTATGGCGCTCACCGGCGACTGTCTGTTTGTCAGGGGCACCGGGCGGACCGATTTCCAGCAAGGCGACCCGCACGCGATGTACCGCTCGATACACGCACAGATCTTCACCTTGCCGGATTCGTGCCTGCTCTATCCGGCGCACGATTATCGCGGACTGACGGTCACCAGCGTCCGCGAGGAGAGGCGGTTCAACCCGCGTTTGGGCGGCGAAATCGGAGAAGGCGATTTTACCGGCTATATGAAAAACCTTCGCCTGGCCCATCCGAACAAGCTCGATGTAGCAGTGCCCGCCAATCTGAAATGCGGACGGCCCGAAAGCGGGGTCGGGATGACCGCGGAGCCGAATTGGGCGGCGCTCCGATATTCTTTCGCGGGGATCTGGGAGATCGATCCGCACGCGCTAGAGGAACACGCGCCGGCGGTCCAAATCGTCGATGTGCGCGAGCCCGAAGAATTCACCGGCCCGCTCGGGCACATTTGCGGCGCCGTTCTGATCCCGCTGGGCGACCTCGCCGAGCGCGCCGCGGAATTGGCCCGCGATCGCCCGATTGTCGCCGTCTGCCGCGCCGGGAGCCGCTCCGCGCAAGCCACCGTCATCCTGCGCGAAGCGGGCTTTGGCGACGTCGCCAATCTTGCCGGCGGCATGCTGCGCTGGCGGGCCGAAGGCCATGCCGTCGAAGGCGGCAGGGTTTAGGACCGCCGACGCCCTCAGAGCTGCTTTAGGAACTCGATCAGCGCCTGCTGGTCGTCGGGGCTGAGCGCGCGGAACCGCCGAATGACCTCGCGCGAGTCGCTCCGATTGGTTTGGGACGTGGCGCTGTCATAGGGCGGGAAGATGACATCCTGCGGCGATGGGCCATAGGTTACGTTGGCGGCCTCCGGCGGCACTGGACATCCGGCACCCGGTGTCTGGGGTGTGTTTTTGTCATCAGGGGCCGGAAGATCATGGAGCTCGATGGCGGCGAGGAGGGCATCGTCCACGCTGCGCACGACCAGCGGCGCGTTCGTTACTCTGCGGTTCGTCTCCACCGTGCCGGCTGGTGAGCTGTCCACTGTTAGCCCGCTCAGATATACCCGGCCATCGTGCAGAAACGGCGGGCCGATCCTGCCCAATCCCATCAACGGCGCCGTGCGGAACTCCCGACCATCGGCCGAGGCTTTCTGATTGGTACCCGACCATCGGCCGAGGCTTTATGATTGGTAAAAGTGTCGTCGGCGAGATTACGTGGTACGTCAAACGTGTCGAAGACCTGGCGCTTACCTTCGTCCTCGGGCGCGAGCTCGGCGTGCGGTACGTGCTCGAAAGCAGCCTGCGCAAGGCGGATGAGCGCGTTCGCCTCACGGCGCAGCTCGTCGAGGCCGAAACCGGCAAGCATGTCTGGGCCGGCCACTACGACCGCGACCTCGCCGCGATTTTTGTGCTGCAGGACGAGATCACCGAGGCGGTGACGACCGCGATCGCCCCAGCCGTCGCGGAGGCTGAACAACAGCGCGCTATCCGAAGGCCGCCGGGCAGCCTCGTCCGGAGAGCCGACATGAGCTAGATCCGCCTCCACGACGAAACCCGAGCACGGTGCGCGGGTGTTAGCCGGCTAACGCAGAATTGCGGTCCTCGCCGGCGCCTGTGATCGCAGCAAACGCTCTTTTTGCGCGACCAGGAATTTAGCGGTCCTTGCGAGCAAATTCGTGGCGCGGTTCTCTGCCGATGGACGGGCGGTGCGGCCAATGCAATCTTACCTCTCATGACCGACGACAATTCGCTGACCGGCCGTGTGCGGCGCTACGCCCAGGTGTCGACCGCAATGGGCGGGCTCGCCGCGCGGCTCGCCGGCGAGCGCTATCTCGGTCTCAACCTCGACCGCGGCCGCCACGCGGCCGAGCTTAAGGCGGTGCTCGGCGGCATCAAGGGGCCGCTGATGAAGGTGGCCCAGCTGCTCGCCACGATACCCGACGCGCTGCCCAAAGAATACGTTCAGGAGCTGGTTCAGCTGCAGGCGAACGCGCCGGCGATGGGCTGGCCGTTCGTCAGGCGGCGCATGGCCGGCGAGCTCGGCGGCGACTGGCGCAGCAGGTTTCGCGAGTTCGACCGAACAGCAGCGCGCGCCGCTTCGCTCGGGCAGGTGCACCGAGCGACCGCGCTCGACGGGACTCCGCTCGCCTGCAAATTGCAATACCCCGATATGGCTTCGGCCGTGGAAGCCGATCTGCGGCAGTTGAAGCTAGCGATGAGCCTTTACGAGCGCTACGACCGGGCGGTTACCACCGCCGAGATCCATGCCGAGATCGCGGACCGGCTGCGCGAGGAGCTCGATTACGAGCGCGAGGCCGCACACATGCGGCTCTATTGCGAGATTCTGCGCGGCGAGCCTGGTGTCGCCGTGCCCGTGCCGATTCCCGAACTTTCGACCAGCCGGCTGCTGACGATGACCTGGCTCGAGGGTGTGCCGATCCTCGACTTTGCCAAAAGCGCGCTCGAGGAGCGCAATGCGATCGCATTGCGCATGTTCCGGATTTGGTACGTGCCGTTCTACTACTACGGCGTGATTCACGGCGACCCGCATCTCGGCAACTACACGGTTGCGCCGGACAATACCGTCAATCTCCTCGATTTCGGCTGCGTCCGCGTCTTCCGCGCCTCTTTCGTCCGCGGCGTCATCGACCTCTACCATGCGCTACAGCGCGGCGACCGCGACCTCGCCGTCCACGCCTATCAGAGCTGGGGCTTCGGCAATTTATCGCGCGAGATCATCGACGTGCTGAACCGCTGGGCGTTGTTCGTCTACGGTCCGCTGCTCGAAGACCGCGCGCGGCTGATCCAGGAAAAGGCGAGCGGCGTCTACGGCGCTGCGGTGGCCGAGAGCGTCCATAGCGATATTCGCCGGCTCGGCGGCGTCCGGCCGCCGCGCGAATTCGTGTTCATGGATCGCGCCGCAATCGGGCTCGGCTCGGTCTTTCTACACCTGAAGGCGGAAATCAACTGGTACCGACTGTTCCACGAGCTGATCGAGGATTTCGACGAGGCAGCACTCGCGGCCCGCCAGCAGGCCGCCTTGAAGGCGGCCGGAGTGCCGGAGGGCGGTGTCGCGCCAGCGCGCCACGGGAGAAAAGCCCGTCGCCCGATTGACCAAAAGGCGCTTTGACCCGGTCTTGCGCTGGCGGGGCTAGGCGGGCACAATCCCCAAATCCAACCAGCGGTCGACCTGGCATGCGACTGTTTTTTGTTATCGCGCTTCCTGCGGTGCTCTCGAGCGCTTGCACCCCGTTCATCCCGATCAAGGACGCGTTCAGCACTAGCACGGTCGTCCCGACCGGCAACATTCCCCCGGAATTTGCCCTGTTCAACCGTTACGATCCACAGGTCAACGCGGTGGTGAGCGACCAGATGTGCGCCACTCCATACATCCTGGACACCGAGAAGTCGCTGCGCGCCACGCCCGGCGAATTTATCGCTTGGAGCGGGCGCTGCGAGCAGTACGAAATCCGGCTCGACAACTTGGCTGAACATTTCACCCCGTGACGGCCTCACCTCGGGGTCAGCGGGAGGGCCGTCGCGCCGCAGCGAATCTGCTTCCAGGAAGAAAGGCGGCACGTGTTACGTTGTGGCTTTCCCAACGCGTCGGCGAAGCAGCTCCAGCATGTCAGAGGCGGTTTTGGTTACGGGCGGGGCCGGATATATCGGCAGCCACGCCTGCAAGGTGTTGGCACGGGCCGGATACCACCCGGTAGTTTTCGATAATCTTTCGCGCGGTCACCGCGATGCGGTGCGCTGGGGGCCGCTGATCGAGGGCGACCTTGCGGATCGCGGCAAACTCGCTGATGCGCTCGACCGGCATCGCGTCTCGGCTGTCATGCATTTCGCCGCCTACGCCTATGTCGGCGAGTCAGTTAGCGACCCGGGATTGTATTATGCTAATAACCTCGGCGGGTCCTTGTCATTGCTCGAAGCGATGCGGGAGGCGGGGGTCGAAAAAATTGTCTTCTCCTCGACCTGCTCGACCTACGGCACTCCCGCCGCGGTGCCGATCCGCGAGACCATGCCACAGGCGCCGGTCAACCCTTACGGTGAGACCAAGCTGGCGATAGAGCGCGCGCTCCACTGGTACGGCGAGGCCTACGGTCTGCGGTGGATCTCGCTGCGTTATTTCAACGCTGCCGGGGCCGATCTCGAAGGCGAGATCGGCGAACGGCACGAGCCCGAGACACATCTCGTCCCGCTTGTTCTTGAGGCGGCGCTCGGAGACCGGCCGCAAATCGACATCTATGGAACCGATTACCCGACCCCGGACGGGACGGCGATCCGCGACTACATTCATGTCCAGGACCTCGCCGAAGCGCATTTGCGCGCGCTGGAACATCTCAGCACCGGAGGGCAGAGCGCGGCACTCAACCTAGGCACCGGCCGCGGTCACTCGGTGCGGGAGGTGATCCGGGCTGCCGAGGCGGTCAGCGGCAAGCCCATACCCTGCCGCGAAACCGCGCGGCGGCCCGGCGATCCGCCGGTACTGGTCGCCGATCCCGGTCTCGCCGCCGAGCTGCTCGGCTGGCGCCCCCAAGTCTCCGATCTCGACACGATCGTCCGCACCGCTCTGGCCTGGCATATAAGCCACTCCGCACAATCTCGGCGCGCGGAACAAAATTCATGATCGCCCGTTATGCGAGCGCCGCCCAGCTCGCGGGTTGGCTGCCGCTGCAGGCATCCCTGGAGCTTCCGTCATGACTATGGTCGAAACCGAAGAGGTTGTGGCGCAGCCTCTTTCGGCGGCAGCAGCGAAGCGTGACACTTCGACGCCGGTCCGAGTGCAGGGCAAGTTCTTTTTTATCGGCGACAAAAAGCATTTCGTGAAAGGCGTTACCTACGGCCCTTTCCCGGTGGGCAGTCATGGAGCGCAGTTCCCCGAATACGCGGTCGTCGATACCGATTTCGCGCTGATGGCCGAAGCCGGCATCAACACCGTCCGGGTCTTCACGGTGCCGCCGGTCTGGCTGCTCGACGCCGCGCAGCAAGCCGGTTTGAAGATTTCTCGTCGGATTGCCTTGGTCGCAGCACATCGCCTTTCTCGATAGCCCGGCAACGCAGCAGCAGATCCGCGAGGCGGTGATTGCCGGAGTACGGGCTTGCAATCGTCACCCGGCGGTCTTCGCCTATCTGATCGGCAATGAGATCCCGCCCGATATGGTGCGCTGGCATGGCGCCGACGCGGTGCGCAGCTTCCTCAGAAGCCTCGTTATCTGCGCCAAAATCGAGCATCCGGGGGCGCTCCTCAGCTACGCCAATTATCCATCCACCGAATATCTAACGGTCGATTTCACCGATTTTATCTGCTTCAACGTTTATCTGCACGACCAGCCCGCGTTCCGCCGATACATCGCGAGGCTGCACAATGTCGCCCTCGACCAACCGCTGGTGCTCACCGAATTCGGTGTCGATTTGTTCGGCGAGGGAGAAGAGGAACAACGGCGCGTCCTGTCTTGGCAAGTGCACACCGCCTTCGAGGCCGGCGTCGCCGGCACCTTCATCTTCGCGTGGACCGACGAATGGTTCACCGGCGGTCATCTGATCGAGAATTGGGCTTTTGGTCTGGTCGACCGCGACCGTCGGCCGAAGCCGTCATTCGACGAGGTAGTGCGCCAATACACCGGCATATTGCCGCCGGCTTTGCGATGCTACCCGCGGGTCTCGGTCATCGTCTGCGCCTACAACGCCGAGCGGACGATGGACCAGTGCCTGGCTTCGCTCGCAGTGCTCAGCTACCCGAACTACGAGGTCATCGTTGTCAATGACGGCTCGCGCGACCGAACGCTGGAGATCGCCGAGAGCTACGAATGTTGCCGTATCATCAGTCAAACCAATAGAGGGTTGAGTGCCGCCCGCAATGTCGGCGCCGAGGCCGCGACGGGCGAGATCGTGGCTTACACTGACAGCGACTGTGTCGCCGATCCCGACTGGCTGACCTACCTCGTCGCCAAGATGGAAGCGGGAAATCTGGCCGCCTGCGGCGGGCCCAATTTCCCGCCGCCCGAGGACAATCTGGTCCCCGCCGCCGTCGCGGTCGCCCCCGGCGGTCCGACGCACGTGCTGATCAGCGACGAAGTCGCCGAGCACATCGCGGGCTGCAATATGGCTTTCCGGCACGACGTGCTGCAGCAGCTCGGCGGATTCGATCCGATCTATCGTGCGGCCGGCGACGATGTCGACATCTGCTGGCGTTTCCAGGACGCAGGCTACACGATCGGGTTCAGCCCCGCTGCCGTCGTTTGGCATTTCCGCCGAAATACGGTGAAGGCTTATTGTGCCCAGCAGCGTGGTTACGGCAAAGCCGAGGCGCTCGTCTATTCGAAGCACCCGTTCCGATTCAACCTGTTCGGACAGGCCAAGTGGCTCGGCCGGATCTATGGAGACCTCTCGACCTCGCTGCTGCTGTCGCGTCGCCCCGTCATCTATTCGGGGGTTTTTGGCCGCGGCCTTTTTCAGACGTTGTACGAGCCGCCCTCCTCCCTCACTGCGTTCCTGCCGTTGAGCTTCGAATGGAGCGCCGCCTCATTCCCGCTCGCCTTGGGGGGCATGACCGGCGGCGGGTGGTGGTGGCTGCTGACCGTGCCCCTTCTCGTCACCTGGGTCATGTGCATCAACGGCGCCCGCAAGGCGCCGATCGACAAACGGTTCACCGGCCTCAAAGCACGAGCCTTGGTGGCGCTGTTGATTTACCTCGGACCTCTGCTGCGCGGCTGGGAGCGCATCAAATGGCGCCTCAAGGAGATGCGCACGCAGGACCATATCGGCCCGGTCGCGACCGAGCAGCGCGCCCGCATCTGCTGGGGTGCCCGCGCGTTCCATCTCTCCTATTGGAGCGAAGCCGGCACCGAGAAGGAGGGGCTGATCGGCGGATTGATGGAGTTTCTCGTGCCGCAGAAATACTTCGTCGTGCCGGATACCGGTTGGAGCAATTGGGACTTGAAGATTTCGCGCGGTCTGTGCAGCCGGGCATTGGTCCTCGTCTGCGCCGAGAACCACGGCAGCGCAAAGCGGCTGTTGCGGGTGCGATGCGCGATGCGCTTTTCCCGCTTTGCAACGTTTCTGATGCGCAGCTGCGCTGCGCTGACGGCCTTCGCGCTGATCCTCGGCTGGCCGCTGACGGCGGCCGCGATCGGCGCTGCCGGGCTGATCAGCTCCGCGGCGATGATTTGTCAGCTCGTCGGTTTTGGAAGACTGATGCACCGCATCATCGAGGCCGTCGCCAAACAGATGCCGCTGATCCCGGTCGAGCCGATGGCAAGAGCCCCGTTGCCGATCCGTGCTCCCCGTAAGGTCTGATCTTGCTGACGAAAATTCTACCTTATCTGCGGCCCTATTGGTGGCGGGTCGGCTGGGCGCTTGCGCAGGTCTTCCTGATCGCCGGCTTCGAGCTGTTGAAGCCGTGGCCGCTGCAGGTAGTCATCGACAATGTGCTCGGCGGCAAGCCGTTCTCGATTGCCGCGTTGGCGTCATCACCGCCGAGCACGCTGCTGCTCCTCGCGTGCCTCGGCATTGTAATCGTGCATCTGGGCGCGGGAGCGCTGACCCTGCTGCACAACTACACGACGATCGGCGTCGGGCAGCGGATGGTCAACGATCTGCGCGGTGCCCTCTACGCTCACCTGCAGCGGTTATCGCTCGCCTTTCACAGCCGGCAGCGGGTCGGCGATCTGCTCTATCGGATCACCGCCGACAGCTTTGCCGTCCAGACCATGATCATGAACGGCGTGCTGCCCATCCTATCGGCCGCCGTGCTGCTCGGCGGCATGCTTATTGTTCTGCTGCCGCTCGATCCGACATTGACTTTGCTGTCGCTGACAGTGGTTCCCCTGCTCTTTGCGCTGATTTTCGGCTTCAATCGAAAGATCGTCGATGTCGCGACCGAGGTGCGCAACACCGAAAGCCGGGTCTATTCCGTTGTGCAATGGGCGATGTCATCGATCAAGCAGGTCCAGGCCTTCACCAAGGAGGACGAGGAGCATCGGCGGTTCATGGGCGCCAGTGGGGAGAGCCTGCGGGCAACCCTGCGGCTCTATAGCTGGCAGACGCTCTATTCGGGAGCCGTCAACCTGGTGATTGCCGGCGGTACCGCGCTCGTCGTCTATGCCGGGGCGCGCGCCGTCATGTCGGGTAGGCTGTCGGTCGGCCAGCTGATCGTTTTCATCTCTTATCTCGCCCAGCTCTACGCGCCGATAAACCAGATCACGCAGAGCTGGGGGTTGATTGCCGGCGCCCGGGTCGGGGCCCGCCGGGTTTTCGATGTACTCGACACCGAGGCCGATCTCAAGGACGGGAGCCGCAGTTTTCCTCCGGAAGGAGCGCGCGGTGACATCGCCTGGCGCAATGTCTCGTTTCGCTACCGGCCGGAGACACCGGTGCTGAACTGCATCGAGCTGCGCGTGCCGGCCGGCGCCAAAATCGCCGTTATCGGCCCGACCGGCGCAGGCAAGTCCACCCTTCTCGGACTGCTGCCGCGGTTTTTCGACCCATCCGCCGGGGTGGTGGAAATCGACGGCGTCGATCTGCGCGAATACAAGCTCAAGTCGTTGCGCAGCCAGATCTCCATGGTCCTGCAGCCGCCGCTGATCTTTCCGCTTTCGGTGCGGGACAATATCGCCTACGGACGGCCCGGCGCGCCCGATTTCAGAAATCGAGAAGGCAGCTCGGCTGGCGCGGATCCACGATTTTATCGCCTCGCTGCCGGACGGGTACGACACGGTGATCGGTGAATCCGGGATGACGTTTTCCGAAGGGGAAAAGCAGCGGGTCACGATTGCTCGTGCACTGCTGCGCGACGCGCAGATTCTGATCTTGGACGAGCCGACCTCGGCGCTCGATGTCGCGACCGAGGCTTTGGTGATGGCCGGGATCGAGCGGCTCGTCGCGGCGCGGACGACCTTCATCATCGCCCATCGGCTGTCGACAGTGCGGCGCTGCGACCGGATCGTCGTGTTGCGCGACGGCGCCATCGTCGAGGAAGGTGCTTTTCCCGAACTGCTGCGCCGCGATGGTCTCTTTGCAGAATACTACCGCACTCAATTCGCGCCCGAAGCCGGGCACGACGCCGAGGTGCGCCTCGATGCCTGACTAGGTTAGCATTCGTTGCGGACGCGCCACCCGCGCAAAATGTATTTCAGTATGAAACTGTAACGCACCTTTATGGGACCAATTACGCCGTGGAAAATCTGTTCGGGCCTTTCCTCGGCACTTCGTCTTGACTGCTATCGACCAACCGGCGCATGGGGGATTTGTACGGACGGCGCCGATCACTTCGGTCCAGCGCGCCAAATTAACGATTGATTGTTGCAAAGCAATGACCTACCCCTAGGGTGGTTATTGTCGAAAGGCACTACGGCGCGCTTGACTTGATCTAGCCGAGACCTGGTCGCCTGAGTCTCAGGGGACATCCACGGTTCGGCGGTATGGGGGAAGGGGGAAATGGTCGCCGAGATACCGAGCCGGGGAAGCAGGCGCTTCCCCGAAATTCGTATTAATTTGTCGCAGATCGTTTTGCCGTCGGCTGTGCTGGTCGCGGCAGCATCGGCCGTCGTCGCGTTTGCTGTCGCGGTTTGTTTTTTCGCGCTCGCCCAGCCCGGCTATGAGCGCGCCCTAGCCGACAGGGAGGCGGCGATAGTCCGCGCGGAAACGGCGAACACCGATCTGCAGGACGAAGTGGCGAGCCTGCGCGATAAGCTTGCTCTCGCCGCCCGCGATCGCCAGCAGGCAACCGCTGATTTGGACCGGGCCTTAGGCGATAGAGATCGGCTGCGGGCCCGGATCGCGGAACTCGAACAAAAACCTTCGCAACTCGATGTCGCACACCGGCAGAAATGGACGGGCCTGTTCCGTCTGACAGAAGTGATCGAGACGGAACCCTCTCAATCGGCGGCCGGTCTACCAGGGCCCGAGATGCTGATTTCCGATGCGCCGCCGGAACCGGAAGACCAGTCGCGCAGCATCGCGGAACTCGCTCGCCAAGCCGTTGCCGAAGTTCGGCGCGTGCTCGCCTCGACCGGTTTGAATATCGACCGCCTATTCCCGCAACTGGCCCAAGAGCGCGGCGGCCTCGGCGGCCCGTTTGTAGCGCCCCCGAGAGGCGACCAGCCGAACGCGACGACGCCGGACAAGATGGAGGAGCTCCGCAGCTTGATGAAATCGCTGCCGTTATCGGTGCCGCTCGATTATTATCAGCTCGAGAGCAGGTTCGGCCCGCGCCGCGATCCGTTCAATCACCGCTCGGCCTTTCATACCGGGATCGATTTGTCGGCTCCCTATATGTCCCCGGTTCATGCCACCACAGCAGGGACCGTGACCTACGCCGGCTATCGCAGCGACTACGGCAAGGTGGTCGAAATCGATCACGGGAACGGTATCGCCACCGTGTACGCTCACCTTCACCGCTACATTGTGGCGGTCGGGCAAAAAGTTGCCGAGCATGAGCAGATCGGCTTTCTCGGCAGCTCCGGCCGCAGTTCCGGGCCCCATGTGCATTATGAGGTCCGAGTCAACGACGAGCCGCAGGACCCCGAAAAGTTCATCGGCCTGGCCCGCGTGATCCCTGCCGCGGAGAGGTAGGAAGAGGCCGCGATCACCGGCCGTCCGCTCGTCGTGGATCGCATGCCAAGGGGTCTCGACCCGCTCCGCAGCAAGTGCCGCCCGCTACGCTCAGTCGCCTTGGCACCTCGGGGTCGACTGTGACTCCTCAAGATCGGCCAAACAGCGGTCAAACGTTGGCGCAGTATTTCGTCATTCATCGCTGCGTGCTCACCGATCGCGATTAGCTGAGTGCTCTGTTGCCGTTCATCCACTCGTGCCAAAGCGTAATGTCAACTCGCCTGCCGACGACTTGCAGAATGACGCGCCTCTCAGGCGCATCCACAGTATGCACGACACCCTTGCAGCGGTAGACGTTTGCAGGCAGTCGCTTAGCACTCTCCCGCAATGCTTCCAGCGACAGCGGCCGGGTGGTCTCGTAACTCCAGGTGCTGAAGGTCGTCGAGTGGTCGTGATGTTCGTGCCGGCAGTTCGCATCGATGCAGTCGGCGTGCATGCGCCAACCTTCTTTACCTGCTCAGGGCCGGCCAGGTCGGCCTTGTTAAGGATCATCAGGTCGGCGAAGGCTATTTGTCGGAGCTTGAACTGCTCCACGGCCGGGTATTCGGGAAGGCGAAGACCCGATCTGCGTCCGCCACGCAAGTGATGCTGTCGAGCCGTATGCGGTCTCGCAATTGGGAGTCGACAAACGTCATGGCAATGCCTGATGGATCGGCGACGCCGCTGGCTCTAGCAGAAGATATTCGGGTGCTTCGGGCCGATTGATCGTCTGCACGACGGTCTCGATGAGATCGTCGCGGATCGTGCAGCAGACGCAGCCATTGGCCAGGCTCACGACGTCGTCCTTGACCCCGATCACCAGCTCGGCGTCGATGTTGATCGCACCCAGGTCGTTGACCAGCACCGCTACGCGGAGGCCGTGATCGGCGTTCAAAATACGGCTGAGCAGGGTCGTTTTTCCCGCGCCGAGAAACCCGGTCAGGATGGTGATGGGGACAACCCTAGCGTCGGAAAGATCCGCGTCGCGCTTGCCTCTTTAAAGAATTTAAACAATGGCCCGCCATCGCGGTGATCGCGGGCCAAACTCAGGCAGCGCGCGAGCCCCCGTCACATAAGGCCGCGCTCTCAGCAGTTGGACGCGGCGAGCGACAGCTCGACACGGCGATTCTGCGCGCGGCCCTGTGCTGTGTCGTTCGGAGCAACGGGGTTCGCGTCGCCAAATCCCTGTGCCGAGACGAGGTCCGGCTTAACGCCCTGCGAGACCAGGTATTCCATCACGTCTTCAGCCCGCTTTTGCGACAGGACCTCATTTGAGGTGATTCCCTGCCGCTGCAGCGCCGGACCGATCGGGGCATTGTCGGTATAGCCGCTCACCAGGATCTTGTTCTGCTGCGTCGGCGCCAACTTCGCGGCAAAGCCAGAAATAATCTGCTTCCCCCGCTCGCTCATCTGATAGCCGCCCGATGGAAACAGCAAGTCGCTGTTGACGGTGTACCTGATCGCTCCTTGCAGGCGGCAGATCTGCGCCTTATCGGCGGCAACCTGCGCCGACAATGCCGAGTTTTGCTGCTGCGCCTGCTGATATTGCGCCTGCAGCGCATCGTAGCTGCTCTGCGAGACGCAGGCGGAGAGGGCGACACATGCCATCAGCGGGAACATCAGGACGCCGCGTTTCAGACCAGATGTCATGGCTTCGGGTCTCCCCAGTTGGTTGAAGATTGAGCTGCTAAGCCCGCGAAAGCTTAATCCGGAAACCTGCTTAGGGACAACTCGGCGTGTAGGGCGGCCCGCAAGGAGGGTAGTAGTAAGCTGCCGTCGCAGCAGCAGTTGCCCGCAGCGAGCCTTCCATCGCGGTTACATGGGTGCCCGACCAAGGGCCAGCCCAACCGCCGGGCTCGACGTTTTGCCGGTCGAGCCCCTGGTCGAGCCGATCCCCGAACTGTTGCGCGCCTACCGTGCCCGCAAGCCGTGGCTCGAAGGCCGTCTGGTCGTGACCCGGCATGCCACCCGGTTCTCGCCCGAATCGGAGCACGACACGCGGGTCAAATCGGCCGAGACGATGCGCGCAGCATTGCTGACCAACCGACCACAGAACGTGATCACACCCGGCATGTTCTAGTCCGACAAATGCGTCTTGCGCAGAAATTGCCGTTCACCCCGGCCCTACCCCCGCAAGCTCCCCGCACCCGCGCACCCGGGGAGGGGGAGCCGCGCCGCGGGAGGGTTGAGCCTGTCAGTACGCCAAAGCCCGGCGCTGGCCATCTGGATGACGGCCTATTATTACATCGAAGTCATTGCGGAGCGCGGGCTCCGCCCGCGAGCCCGGAACCCATGAATACGGGCCTTGGGGAAAGGTTCATGAGCCGAGTGTTCATGGCTTCCGGGCCCACGGGCCGTTCCGGAATGAGGATCTCGGCAGTTTGGGCCGGCAGTATCGGCGAACCGGACAGCCCAGAGGCCCGAGGCGTACTCGGTATCGCGGTTCGCGGATCTTGCCTATTCTGCTCGCGTGAAGCAGCAACTCGATCTGTTCCGCCACGTCCCGGCTCCGGCCGAACCCCCTCCCTGTAACGACGTGGCGCGGCCGGTCATCGGGTCGGATGGTATCGAGGACGAGGAGTTGCTGGCCGCGTTGCCCCATGCAGGCCTCGCAGACAGTGTCGCCCTCGCCGCCGAAGCGGGGCGGCGGCACATGACTGCCGCGATTCCAGCTCTCGAAGCTCTGTGCGGCCGCTTCTCCGGTTTCGGCGCCGATCGGATCGTGCCCGAGCAGGCGGCCGCGATTGATGCGCTGGCCCAGATCGGCGGAGCGGATGCGGCACGAGCGCTCGCCCGGTTGATCGTCAGGAGGACCGTTCAGGGGCCGTGTCTGCAACGAGCCGTTACCGCAGCGGCATACGTTGGGGCCAAATTGCCAGCGGCCACGGTAATGGAGCTGCTGCGGCACGATGATCCGCAGATTCGTGCCGATGCGTGCCGGTTCGCCCAGGCCTCGCCAGAAATGGTTGCGCAATTGCACGATCTGTTGGACGACCTTCAACGGCCGGTGCGGATGGCGGCCGCGTGCGCTCTCGCGGTCATGGGACGCAACGAGGTTCGCTCGCTCCTCGCGCGCTATCTTCGAGAGGAACCGTCGGCGCTGCTCATCGATGCCGTTGCTCCGGTTGCCGACGAGGAGTGCATCATCCTGCTCGGGCGGATCGCCCGCACCATGCCTGACCTGTCCGCGGCAGCGCTCGATGCCCTTGATGCGATCGATCATCCGCGGGCGTCGAGAATCGCCGCCGAAATCGGTGCTTCCTCCAGCAACGGGTAATTCATGATACTGATTCGCTTCGCTTGCGCCCTTCTGGCGCTCACCTTTGTCGCCGCTGTGACGCCGCTCGGGCGCGCTGAGGCGGCAACCAACCAGGTGATCGAGATGCCGAATGGATTGAAATACACCGACACCAAGACCGGCGAGGGCGCTACGGCAACACCGGGCAACAAGGTCTCGGTGCATTATACCGGTTGGCTGTACAACAACGGGTCCAAAGGGACGAAGTTCGACAGCTCGGTCGACCGCGGCCAGCCGTTTCAATTCGCCCTTGGTGCGCACCAGGTGATTGCCGGCTGGGACGAAGGCGTCGCCGGAATGAAAGTCGGCGGTAAGCGCACTCTGATCATCCCGCCCGAACTCGGATATGGCGCCCGCGGCGCCGGCGGGGTCATCCCGCCGAACGCCACCTTGATGTTCGACGTCGAGCTGTTGGGAGTTCAGTAGCGGCGCGGCAGCCGGCAGGCTGCATATTCTCCCCTAGAGCGCTCCGATGGTGGACGATCACCAAAGCCACAACCAGCATCGGCACGGGCACGCCCAGGCGAATTACGGGCGCGCCTTTGCGATCGGGATCGCCGCGAACCTGGCCTATCTCGGCGGCGAGGCCATCGCCGGAATCTTTTCCGGCTCGCTCGCGCTCCTCGCCGATGCCGGGCACAATCTCGGGGATGTGCTCGGCCTAGCGTTGTCCTGGGGGGCCGCGGTGCTGAGCCGTCGGCGGCCGAGCGGCCGGTTCACTTATGGGCTGCGCAGCAGCTCCATTCTCGCCGCGCTCGCCAACGCGATCATTCTGTTGGTGGTAACCGGCGGGATCGCCTGGGAGGCGATCTGGCGCATTAGCCACCCTGTTCAGGTCGGCAGCGGCATCATCGTCGCGGTTGCCGCCGTCGGCATCTTCGTCAATGGCGGGACGGCGCTGCTGTTTTCTTCCGGCACTGGCGACCTCAATGTAAAAGCCGCCTTTTCCCATCTGGCGGCCGATGCGCTCGTCACCGCCGGTGTCGTGGCCGCCGGTATCGTAATCTGGCTGACCGATTGGCTGTGGCTCGATCCGGTGGTCAGCCTGGTTGTTTCAGCCGTCATCGTCTGCGGCACCTGGAGCCTTTTAAAGAGCGCCATCAGCCTTGCCTTAGACGCGGTGCCGGAAGGCCTCGACCTTGCCAAGGTGCGCGCGCATCTGCTTTCTCTGCCCGGAGTAGCCGGGCTGCACGATCTACACATCTGGGGGATGAGCACCACGGAGACGGCGCTGACCTGTCATCTCATCATGCCGGATGGTCACCCCGGCGATACCGTGCTCAACGAAATGGCGCAACAGCTGCACCATCGCTTCGGCATTCAGCATGCGACGATCCAGATCGAGCTCGCCGATAGCGACGAGGCCTGCGCGCTGACCCCCGAACACATCGTGTGAGGCGTTGCCCCGGCCGCCCGTCGGGACTAGCTTTGATCCATCTTTAGCGTTCTTCCGTGGAGGAAAGAATGAGCGAGCGCGCACGTGTCCGCGAAGTGGGGCTCCGCGACGGATTACAAAGCATCGCCGAAATCATGCCGACCGAGCAGAAGATCGCTTGGCTCGATGCGGAGCACGCAGCGGGGGTGCACGAGATCGAGGTCAGCTCGTTTGTCCCGCCGAAGCTGCTGCCGCAGCTCGCGGATGCCGGGGCGGTCGTGCGTCATGCGCTGACCCTGCCCGGGCTCATCGTCTCGGCGCTGATCCCGAATCTCAAGGGGGCCGAGCGTGGTTTGGCGCTCGGGGTCCACGAAATGAATTTCGTGCTGTCCGTCAGCGAGGGGCACAACCTCTCGAATGTCCGCCGCAGCACCGCGGAATTGGTCGAGGATTTTCGCCGAGTCGTGGCGCTGTGCCGAACCGCGCCGGAAGACCGGCGCCCGCGCGTCGCCTGCGGCCTCGCCACCGCCTTCGGCTGCACGATCGAAGGCGCGGTCGACGAGGACCGCGTGCGTCGCATCGCCGTCGAAGTCGCCGAGGCCGGTGCCGACGCAATCGCTCTCGCCGACACCGTCGGCTACGGCCAGCCGGCTGCGATCGAACGCGTCTTCCGCCGGGTCATGATCGATGTCGCACCATTGCCGGTGTCCGGCCATTTCCACGACACGCGCGGGCTCGGTCTCGCCAATGTGCTCGCGGCTCTCAACGCCGGCTCGCGGGCCTTCGACGCGTCGCTCGGCGGTCTCGGCGGCTGTCCTTACGCGCCGGGCGCCACCGGCAATATCGTCACCGAGGACCTCGCCTTCATGCTCGAAGCGATGGGCTTCGAAACCGGGATCGACCTCGACCGGCTGATCGCCGTCCGCGAGCTCGTCCACGACGCATTGCCGAACGTCGTCCAGCACGGCGCGATCGCCAAGGCCGGGCTGCCGAAGAATTTCTGCCCCGCCCCGTTGGCCCAGGCGGCGGAGTAGCTCCAGACCCTCTTGCGAATCCCATGAATGACTCTAAGCGCTAAAGGCGGCCCTCGGCGCGCCACGAAGAGCGGTCAGCTTGACGCGTCAGCAACACAACCCTCACTCGCGCGAGACGACCTTGCTGTCTTCGGCGACGATCTGCGGCGATCCGTCCGCTAAACGGACTGTATATGAGTAACGAACCGCCCCGGCGGAGCGAGCACCGCGCTCGGCACTCACCGCGTCAAAATCCCGAACTCCCGTAATCTCGCACTCCGCCGTCGCATTATCGCAGGATATCCTCGGAGTGGCCTCGCCCGGCGGCAACCAGGTCTGGCGGATCGGCCAGCGGCGAATAAAATTCAATTTGTCCTCGAGAATGCTCTCTCGGGTCACCGGCTTCCCATAGTAGTCGACAACAGGAGCGTAGATGGAAGTGAGGTAAGGCAGCAGTTGGTCGCTGCTGCCGCCGACATTCGCCCAGTAGGCGTTCATAAAGTTGGCCGCCTCGGTGGTGAGTGGAGAGATCTCTGGCGCGGCGGGCTTCAGCGGCGTCTCGGGCGCCGGCAAGCCGGAGTAGCGGGCCGCCGCGGATGCGGCGCAACCGGCGTTATCGGCGGCGGGCGTGAGGATCCTTGGTGCGGCTCGGGTGGCGGCTGTGGCGACGGCATCGGGGCCGCCGAGGTTTCCGGGGCTGCCGAGGGCGGGGTCTCTTTGGGCGGCAGCGGCGCGGAGGCTTCCGGCGGAGAGGGCGAGGGGTCTACCCGCTCGATCTTCGGGGAGGACGCGCCTCGAGCCGGCACCAGACCCAGCGCGAGGAGAGCGGTAGAGGCCGGTACAAGGAGGGCTAATCTTCTCATGCTGTTAGGTCATCTGTCGTGCCTGATCTCAAATACGGATCGGCGCCAGGCCGAGTTCCCGCCGCCGAGGGCGCGACCGTGCGCTCTGAACCAGCGGCCGAAACGCCCCCCATGAACCGGTGAAAGCGGGCGAGGAAGCCGCGGGTGCGCGGGTTTTGCGGGTTTTCGAGGAGCTGCGCGGGCGGGCCGCTCTCGACGATGACCCCGTCGCTCATGAAGGCGACGAGATCGGCGACCTCATGGGCAAAGGCGACCTCGTGAGTGACAATTACCATCGTCATTCCCTCCCGGGCGAGCTGCTCGATCACCCCCAATACTTCGCCGACCAGCTCGGGATCGAGCGCCGAAGTGACTTCGTCGCACAGCATGACTGCGGGGTTCATCGCCAAGGCCCGGGCGATCGCGACGCGCTGGCGCTGACCGCCGGAGAGATGTGAGGGATAAGCGTCGGCCTTGTCGCCGAGCCCGACCTTTTCGAGCAGGCCGCGGGCAATATCCTCCGCCTCGCTTCTTGCCATCCGTTTGACGATTGTCGGCCCAGCCATGACGTTGCCGAGCGCCGTCATGTGCGGGAACAGATTGAAATGCTGGAAGACCATGCCGGTTGCTGCACGAAACGCCGACAGCTCGCGGTCGGCCGGTTTGGTACGGCTGCCCTCACCGAAGCGCATTTCGCGCTCGCCGACGCAGATCCGCCCGCGATCCGGCTCCTCCAGCAGGTTGATGCAGCGCAGCAGCGTCGATTTTCCGGAGCCGCTCGGTCCGATGATCGCGACGACCGAGCCGCGGTCAACCCGCAGCGATACCCCTTTCAGCACTTGGACCGCGCCGAACGCCTTCCACAGATCGGTGATCTCGATCATTGCGGACCTAATCCGCGCGCCTTAGTCCGCTCGGGCGAGCCGGCGCTCGACCTGCTGCGCCGCCAAAGTCAGCGGAAACAGCACGAGAAAATAAATGATCGCGACCATCGTATAGACCTCGAGCGGGCGGTAGGTCGCCGCGGTGATGATCGTGCCTTGGTAGAGCAGATCGGCAACGGCGATCGTCGACACCAGAGAGGTATTCTTCAGCTGGATGATCGACTGGTTCATGAAGGGCGGGATCATCCGCTTGACGGCCTGCGGCAGGATGACGTGGCGCATGACCTGGTTGCGGCGCATGCCAATCGCGCGCGCGGCGTCCCATTGGCCTCGTTCGATCGAGTTGACCCCGCCGCGGATGATCTCGGCGTAGAATGCGCCGGTATAGAGCGACAGCACCAATACCGCCGCGACATGCGCCGGAATGTCGATGCCGAGGACCACCGGCAAAGCGTAATAGAACCAGATGATCTGCACCAGGAGCGGCGTGCAGCGGAAGATCTCGACATAGGCGACAAGCGGCGCGGTGATCATCGGGTTGCGCGACAGCCGCAACAACCCGGTGACAAGCCCGATCACCAGCCCGATGAGGATCGTCCCGACCGTGTAGGCGATCGTGACCCCGAGCCCAGTGAGGATCAGCCAGCGGTAGGCCCACAGGAACGAGAAGTCCCAAGCATACCCGGTGCCGGTCACAGCGGTCGCCCCCACCCTAACCCTCCCCCGCTCGCGGGGGAGGGAATGAAACGAAGTGCGGTTGCGTCCTTTCCCTCGCGAGCGGGGGAGGGTTAGGGTGGGGGCGATCCTCGCTCACAATTCTACATCGGAGGGGACGTCCTCGGGCTTGACGCCGTTAATCGCCAGACCGGCATAGAGCCATTCGCGGATTTGCTGGATGCCGCGGTTGTAATCGACCCAGGCATTGAGGAAGTCGCGCCAGCGCTTGTCCGGCTCCATGCGTATCCCCATGCAGGTCGGCAATTGCACGCGCGGCTGATGCAGCATCTGGAATTCGCCGAGCGCCGGGTTCTTCTTGACCGCGGTCAGCCCCAGATTGACGGCGAGGATAACGCAGTCGGCCCGCCCGGTCTGCACCGCGAGAATGCAGTCGTCGCGCGCCTTCAAAGCGATAATCGTCGCCTTTGGCGCAAAGCGGCGCGCCGCGATCTCGTGCACCGAGCCGATGTCGACCGCGACCTTGACCTCGGGCTTGTTGAGGTCGCTCCAGTTCTCGGCGTGGAAGCCCTTCTTGCCGACCATGCCGAAGCCGTGCAGGTAGAACGGGTGGGTGAAATCGATGACGAGCGCCCGCTTCGGCGTCGGGTTGAGCGCGAAAGCCAAATCGATCTTGTTGGCCTGCAGGTCGAGCACCGAATTGCCGTAGGTCGATTCGAGATATTCGACCTGGCCATCGAAAACGCCGGCGATGTCCTTGGCCATCTCGATGCACATGCCGGACCAGGCGCCCGAGGCGATGTCCTTGTTGAAGTAAGGCGCCTCGCCGGGCAGAGCGGCGATGCGCAGAACTTTCCCGCGCTTGATCCGGTCGATCGTCGATTCCGCGGGTTGGTCTTCGGCCCGGGCAGCGCCGGCGAGGATCGCCGGGGCGCCCGCCGCTCCGGCGGCGAACAAGCGACGCGACAGCATGTGCAGCCTCCTCTTCTTCTTTGGTCCTTGACATGGCAAAACTAGCAAGCCGCCGGCCAAGCCGAAAGCGCCAACGCGGAGCCAAACGCGGAGAGTGAGTGATGTCCGTCAACAAGCCCCATCTCGAATTCCACCGCGTCGACATGAGTTCGGGCTGGTCGACGCCGCCCGGCTATCCCTCCGGCATCGAGCAGAAGATCCTGGCGGGCGCGCTCGACGAACAGCGCCGCAATGGCAGCCGAACCCGCCTGTTGCGGTTTGCGCCGGGGGTGTTCACGACGGAGCCGTTCGTCCACGAATATTGGGAGGAGGTCTACCTGATCGAAGGCGACCTGACGGTCGGCAACGACGCCGCTGGCAAGGGTGGCGAGAGCTTCCCGGCGGGCACCTATGCCTGCCGCCCGCCCGGCGCCGTCCACGGACCGTTCAAATCGAACGGCGGCTGTCTGTTGTACGAGATCCATTACTACGCCGAGTAAGATGGCGGGCCTGCCTCAGCTTGGCCCCTAAAATGTCACGGATGCGTCCCGAGAATTCCCGTTTTGCGCACGACTCTAACCGGAACCGGGCTGAAGCCCGCCGGTGTTCCACCGGTAAGCACCCTGGTTGGAGCTTGCCATGCGTCCGATGCCGATTATTGCCGCCGCCGCGCTCCTCTTCTCCGCAAGCGGGGCCGCCCGGGCGGCCAACCCGACGCGGATCGCCGAGACCGGCGCTTTCCTGCTCGGCAATGCGCATCGCTGCGGTGTCGCCGACGACCGAGTCGTGCGTGCCGGCAAGGTAATTCGTGAGCTGATCGTCGCCGCCGCAGACGATCCCAGCGAACAGACCGCCGCCAAGTCCCGCTTTGCCGAAATGTTTCGGGAGAGCGCACGGCCGGAGGGCAACGGACGCCTGCCGATTCCGCCTTGCCACACAGTGGTCAGCCAATTCGAACGGCTCGAGCAGTTTCACGACCAGACCGGCCGCAGGTGAGAGACGCGGGGCCAAATGCTGGCTGATAATCCGCGTTAAAAACAGCCAGGATAACTGGCCTTAGCCGCGGAAAACCTCGTTTCTCGGCTCATACAGCATGTTATCGCTGGCTGTTCCTGGCTGTTTTCTCGCTGATATCTATTCGCTGATGATGCCGCCGAGCGGCACCCATCGTGTGCCGTCGAACCGTTTCAGCCGCATTTGCTTCATTGCGTTGTAATCGGTCGGGGTGGTGTTGAGCGTGATCCCGGGGATCAGCATCGGCACCGCCACCTCTTCCATATGCGAGACACGATCGAGCAGCCGCTCGCGCGTCAAGTCCGCGCCGCAGCTTTTGAGGGCCCCGACAACCGCGGCGGCCATGTAATAGGCGATCACGTTCGACCAGTCGTTCGGGTCGGCGCCGGGATTGTAGTTCTTCATGAAACCGATATAGGCGCGCACCTCCGGATCGTTCTGCCAGGCCGGGTCCCCCGGCTCCTTCAGAAACTCGGCGGTGACGACGCCGACCGAATGGTCGAGCCCGGCCGGCTGCATGACGAGCGGGATCGAGGAGGCCGGGTACGGCACAATGTGCAGCGGATGCCAGCCGATCTCGGCGACCTTGCGGATCGCCTGCGCGGCGAATTTGGGCAATGCGACGTCGAGCAACGTGTCGGCGCCGGACGCCTTCAATGCCACGACCTGCGAATTGACCGTCGGGTCGGTAACCTCGTATGACGCCTCGGCGACGACCATTGTTTTCGCCTTGTCGCCGAGCGCGGCTTTCAACGTGTTGAGATGGTCCTTGCCGTAATCGTCATTCTGGTACAGCACCGCGATCTTCGCGTCCGGCTTTTCCTTCAGGATGAACTTGGCGAAGCCTCGCGTCTCGCTGACGAAGCTGAGATCGCCGCCCATCGTCCATGGATAATGCTGCGGGTCGCGAAAGCGCGAGGTGCCGGTGAACAGAAACATCTGCGGCACCTTGCGCTCGTTGAGATAGCGCTGTACCGACGCGTTGGTCGGCGTGCCGAGCGAGCCGAAAATGCCGAAGACCTGGTCCTGCTCGACGAGCCGTCGGGTCTGCTCGACAGTCTTGGGCGGGCTGTAGCCGTCATCGAGCGTAATGAACTCAATCTTGCGGCCGTTGACCCCGCCGGCGTCGTTGACCATACGGTAATAGGCCGCCTGGGTCCGCCCGATCGTCGCGAAAGACGAGGCCGGCCCGCTATAGGGGATGGTCTGTCCGATCTTGATCTGAGTGTCGGAAACGCCGGGCGTCGATTGGCTCTCGGTCGCATGCGCCTGAGCTGCACTCGCGCCGACGATTGCGGCGACCAGAATTAAACGGCGCAGAAACACCGGTGTCCCCCCGATCAATGTGCTCAGCCATCGATACGCTGCAAATGCGGCTATTTTCGGGTGCGCCGACCCGCGGCGAACGCAATCCCCTGGTTGCAAGGTACCTGCCTAACTTATATCTGCCTTCATGGATTTCGAACTCTCGGACGAGCAGCGGGCGTTCGCCGAGACGGCGCGAGCGTTTGCGCGCGAGGAGTGGCTGCCGCAGGCGCCGGGCTGGGACGAGCGCGGCGAATTTCCGGTCGGCGCGTTGCGCGCAGCGGCCGAGCTGGGGTTCGCCGGGATCTATGTCGGCGACGAGTTCGGCGGCAGTGGGCTCGGCCGGCTCGATGCAACGATCATTTTCGAGGAATTGGCCTCCGCCTGCGTCTCGACCGCCGCGTACCTGTCGATCCACAACATGGCGGCGTGGATGATCGACCGCTACGGCACGCGCGAGCAGCGTGCGCGGTTTTTGCCGCGACTGATGACGATGGATCATTTTGCGAGCTATTGCCTGACCGAGCCGGGCAGCGGCTCGGACGCGGCGGCGCTGGCGACGCGCGCGGTGCGCGACGGCGACGATTACGTGCTGAACGGCACGAAGGCGTTCATCTCCGGGGGCGGGGTCAGCGACATCTACGTGGCGATGGTGCGCACCGGCGGGAGTGGGCCTAAGGGCATCTCCTGTCTTGTCGTCGAGAAAGGCGCGCCCGGTCTCTCGTTCGGCAAAAAGGAAAAAAAGCTCGGCTGGAACACGCAGCCGACCGCAATGGTGATTTTCGAGGATTGCCGCGTCCCGGTCGCAAACCGTCTCGGCGAGGAGGGCGACGGCTTCAAGATCGCGATGATGGGGCTCGATGGCGGGCGCCTCAACATTTCCGCCTGCTCGCTCGGCGGCGCTCGCGCCTGCCTCGAAGCGGCCCGCGGCCATCTGCTCGAGCGGCGGCAGTTCGGGCAGCCGCTCGCCGACTTCCAGGCCTTGCGGTTCAAGCTCGCCGACATGGCGACCGAGCTCGATGCGGCTCGGCTGATGGTGCGGCGCGGGGCGGCGAGCCTCGATCGCGGCGACCCGGAGGCGACGATGCACTGCGCGATGGCCAAGCGCCTCGCGACCGATGCCGGGTTCCATGTCTGCAACGAGGCGTTGCAGCTGTTCGGCGGGTACGGGTACCTGAAGGACTTCCCGATCGAACGCTATCTGCGCGACGTGCGCGTGCACCAAATCCTCGAAGGCACCAACGAGATCATGCGGGTCATCATCGCCCGCCGCCTGCTCGGCAGCTGATGGCCGACACCGACGAGATCCTGCTCGACCGCAAAGGCGGCCTGGCGATCCTGACGATCAACCGGCCGCAGGCGCTCAATGCGCTGACCCTGGCCAATTACCGCCGCATCGACCCGGCATTGCGCGGCTGGGCGGCCGACCCGTCGGTACATGCCGTTCGTCGTCTGCGGCGCCGACGATCGCGCATTCTGCGCCGGCGGCGATGTGCGCGCGGTCTACGAAGCGGGGCGCGGGATCAGCGGTGACCCGGACCTGCCCGCGGTCTTTTTTCGTGAAGAATACGAGCTGATCCGGCGAATCCACCATTTTCCTAAGCCCTATATCGCGATCATCGACGGGATCACGATGGGGGGCGGCGCCGGGATCTCGGTCAACGGCGCCTACCGAGTCGCGACCGAGCACACTCTCTTTGCGATGCCGGAGACCGGGATCGGCCTCTTTCCCGATGTCGGAGCGACACGCTTTCTGAACCGCTGCCCCGGGCATGTCGGCCGCTATCTCGGCCTGACCGGGGCACGGGTGAAAACGGCGGATGCGCTCTATTGCGGCTTCGCAACTCATGCCGTGAAACGCGGTTCCATTGCCGCCCTGCTCGATGAGCTGAGCCGCGAGCACGCCGCGATCGAGGATTGCCTGCGGCGCTTCGCGGTCGATCCGGGTCCGGCCGAGCTTGCGGCGCTGCAGCCGGCAATCGACCGCTGCTTTGCCGGCGACAGTGTCGAGGCGATCCTGGAGGCGCTAGCGATGGAGTTGGCTGGCCGGGGCGCCGATGCGGAATGGGCCGAGCAAACGCGGGCCAGCCTGCTGACCAAATCGCCGACCAGCCTCAAGATCGCCTTGCGCCAGCTGACGATCGGGCGGGATTACGACCTCGACGCGGCGCTCGCCCTCGAATACCGGCTGACCCAGCACGTCATGGCCGGACACGATTTCTACGAAGGCGTCCGGGCGATGCTGATCGACCGGGACCGCAAGCCGCAGTGGCGCCCGGCAACTCTCGCCGAGGTTACCGACGGCATGGTCGACTGCATACTTCGCGTCGATCGGCGATCGCGAGCTGCCCCTCACCCCGACCCTCTCCCCGCAAGCGGGGCGAGGGAGCGATATCGCCAATCCCCTCGCCCCGCTTTAGCGGGGAGAGGGAGGGGCCCGCTTAGTGGGAGGGTGAGGGGCGCTGTGCAGCAGTAGGGTGGGAGGAGGCGAGCAATGGCGACGATCGGGTTTATCGGGCTCGGCAATATGGGGGCGCCGATGGCGGCCAATCTCGTCAGGGCCGGCCACCAGGTGACCGGGTTCGACCTTGTGCCGGGAGCTATGGAGGCGCTGGCGACGAAGGGCGGCCACGCGGTTGCATCGGTCGCCGAGGCCGCCGGCGCGGGCGACATCGTGATCACGATGCTGCCCGCCGGGCCGCAGGTGCGCTCGGTCTATCTCGACGAGGGCGGCGTTCTTGCCAGCGCGCGCCGCGGCGCATTGCTGATCGACTGCTCGACGATCGATGTCGAGACCGCGCGGGCGGTGGCGGCGGCGGCGAAGGGGGCGGGGTTCGACATGCTCGACGCGCCGGTGTCGGGCGGGGTGGCCGGGGCGGAAGCGGCGAGCCTCACCTTCATGGTCGGCGGCGACGCAGAAATCTTCGCCCGCGCCCAGCCGGTACTGGCGGCGATGGGCCGGACGATCGTCCATGCCGGCCCGGCCGGCAACGGGCAGGCCGCCAAGATCTGCAACAACATGATCCTCGGCGTCTCGATGATCGCCGTGTGCGAGGCGTTTTCGCTCGCCGAGCGGCTCGGGCTCGAGGCGCAGACGCTTGTTCGACATCAGTTCCAAATCATCCGGGCAATGCTGGGCGCTGACGAGCTATTGCCCGGTGCCGGGACCGGTCCCGGCGTCGCCGGCGAACCGCGATTACGCACCCGGCTTCACCGCGGCGATGATGCTGAAGGATCTGCGGCTCGCGCAGCAGGCGGCGGGCGCCACCGCGACGGCTACCCCGCTCGGCGCAGCCGCCGCCAGTCTCTACCAGTTGTTCGTCGATGGGGGCGCCGGCGGTCTCGATTTTTCCGGGATCTATCGCTTAATCGGCAAATCCGACGATAAAATTTGAAACGATAAATTTACAAACCAGCGGTAAGCTTACCGTCTTATTTGCCGGCAAGCGAGGCTCGGATGAATACCGCATATCTGGAGGTGATTTCGCTCGTCGAGCGACTCCACCGCCATTTTCTCGAGGTCGTAAAGCTCGAGCTCGAAGGGCTCGGGATCCACGACATCAACAACGTTCAGGGAATGATGCTGTTCAATATCGGCGACGCGGAGATGACGGTCGGCGAGCTCACGTTGCGGGGCTGCTATCTCGGCTCGAACGTCTCGTACAACGTCAAGAAGATGGTCGAGAACGGCTATCTGGCGCAGCAGCGCTCGCTGCACGACCGGCGTTCGATCCATGTCCACCTGACCGAAAAGGGGATCAGGTTGCGCGACAGCCTGACCGCGATGCATCGGCGCCATGCCGAAATGCTGCCGAACGCCGCGGTGAGCGTCGAAGATCTGCAAGGCGCCAACGCCGCGCTGCGCCGCCTGGAGCGGTTCTGGATCCGCGCCGGCGACTTTGTGCAGCGCCCGCCGCAATTCGCCGCCTGATTTTTTTGGTGACGCCGCCGCTTTTATTGGTGACGCCACCGCCTGGGGCTGCGAGGCTGCTCGCAGATCATCGCGGAGGACCGGCATGCCAGCCCAGCTGTTTCCGTTAGCCCCCGGAGTGAGCGTTGCCGGCAGGCTCGACCGGGCGGACATCGATGCGCTCGCCGCAGCCGGCGTGCGCACGATCATCAACAATCGCCCCGATGGCGAAGACGCCGGGCAGCTTCCGGCCGGCGAGGCGCGGCGCATGGCCGAGGCGCACGGGATCGCCTACCACCACATCCCGATCACCGCCGCCACGTTGTCGCGCGCCGATGTCGACGCCTTTGCCGCAGCTTTGCAGGATGGACCGACGCCGGTCGTGGCGCATTGCCGCAGCGGAACCCGCTCGGCGCTGCTGTGGGCTTTGACCCGCATGCGCCAGGGGGACAACGCGCTCTCGCTGATCGCCGAAGCCGCCCAGCACGGCATCGACATCGCCGGCCTTCCGGCCGTCGCAGCGCGGCTGCGTTAAAGGGACCAGGCCGGGGAAAGGATCAGGCCGGGGAAGGGGCGGGATCTCGGCCGGCTCTTCCGAACATCTCGGCCAAAGGCAATCGCCGCAGGTACGACAAAACAAGCGCGGCGAGCCCGACAACCAGCCACCACCACACCAGCTCCCGGCCGATCCAAAAGAACACCTCGACGCGCGAGCTCAGCCCCTCGCCGGGCATAGGAGCGATCACCGCGTGGAGAGCACGCCGGAGGCACTCCTCCCACATGACGAAGAGCACCGCCGCGATCATTTGTCCGCAAAATCGTAGTACCTCGCGGTCTCTGACCGATCGATGGAGGCAGACCAGCCCGGACAGCACCGGGAGAAGAAAAATGCCGCGATAAGCGATGTTCTGGCCGGCAAAGAAGCAGGCCGCCACCAACAAGCCACCGATAACGAGGAACTGCGTCTCGCTCGCTGCCCAATCGAGTTGCTCTCGCCCGAGCAGCCGAACCGTGCGAAGCGTTCGCGCAAGTGCCAACCCCGACAGCACAGTCAGCAGGGACACTGCTATTAGTGTCCGGGAGGCGCCCCCGGCCAGAGCTTCCGCAAACCCGAACGGTAGGTTCCGGGCGGAGAAGGCGTCGGTGAAATACGAGGATGCGGCGGGGATGTTCGTTAGCGCTGTTTTCAGTTCGCGGTAAAAGGCGACGCCGAAGAGGATCAGCGTGAAAACGGATGCGGCCGCAGTGACCAGCGCGTCGCGCCGCCTTTCGCGTGCAACAAGGGCCAACAGAACGAGCGGATAATATTTGAGTAGGCCGGCGGCTACGAACAGGCCATACGAGAACAGCCGGAAGGGCCGCGGTGCGGTGAACACGATCGCGCCGCAGATCACCAGCAAAAAAACGGCGAGATCATTGTTGGCGCGTTCCAAAGCGTAGACTGCCATTGGCGAAATCGCCGCCGCGCCAAGGATGAACAGCTCCTTGACGGTCCGTGGACGCACCACGACGGCCAATGACAGAAGGAACACCAGGTCAAGGCTCGCGCCCACCCACCCGGTCGCCCCAGTCCCAAGAGAGGCCGGCACGATCGCCAGCCACAGCGGTGAGTAGACGTGCGGGCGCCCCAGCACATCGCAGGGATTGGACAAATAAACCTCAATGCCCTGCCGCCCGCATTCGGCGGCCGACAGAACGGCGTGGGTGTCGAGAAAAGGAAAGCTGAACGGCTCGACGCCGAGCAGGCGCAGAGCACCGAAATAGAGAGAGTGCGCCCCCGAAAGCCACAGCCCCACCATAATCGCGTAGAGGCACCCCACACCGATCGGGATCGCCAGGCGATACGCCAACTTGATCGACGCCCCTTCCGAGAATGCTTGGTGCGCTGCCGTCCTTATCGACGGCGTGCGCTGCCGAGCTCAGCCTAAGCGTCGGTCATTTACCGAGCGTTAAACACGCCGCATTGCGATCTGTACAAAACGCCGATGGCGGAGGCTTAATGCTCGCCCCCTTTTATGCCCCCTGGGCATGCCCCTTGTATGATCGGCGCGGAGGGCCAGAATTTGTCTATGCAGACCACCAATGACATCCGCTCAGCCTTTCTCGACTATTTCGCGCGCCACGAGCATGAGATCGTCCCGTCTAGTCCGCTCGTGCCGCGCAACGATCCGACATTGCTGTTCACCAATGCCGGCATGGTGCAGTTCAAGAACGTCTTCACCGGCTTGGAGAAGCGGCCCTATCAGCGCGCCGCCACGGCGCAGAAATGCGTGCGCGCCGGCGGCAAGCACAACGATCTGGAGAACGTCGGCTATACCGCCCGGCACCATACGTTTTTCGAGATGCTGGGGAATTTTTCCTTTGGCGATTACTTCAAGGACCGGGCGATCGAGCTCGCGTGGAACCTGATCACTCGCGAGTTCGGGCTCGCCCGCGATCGCCTCCTGGTGACGGTCTACGCCGAAGACGACGAGGCAGCGAACCTGTGGGCGAAGATCGCTGGGTTGCCGGAGTCGAAGATCATCCGCATCGCCACCTCGGACAATTTCTGGATGATGGGCGACGTCGGACCGTGCGGTCCTTGCTCGGAGATCTTCTACGATCACGGACCGTCCATACCGGGGGGTCCCCCGGGAAGCGCCGATGCGGAGGGCGACCGCTTCATCGAAATCTGGAACCTCGTCTTCACGCAGTTCGACCAAGTGAGCCCGGGTGAGCGGGTCCCGCTGCCGCGTCCCTCAGTCGATACCGGCATGGGGCTCGAACGCATCGCCGCGGTCTTGCAGGGCAAGCACGACAATTACGACATCGACCTCTTCCGGGCTTTGATCTTGGCCTCGGCGGAGACCTCCGGCGTCACACCGGACGGGCCTCACGCGGTCTCGCATCGCGTGATCGCCGATCATCTGCGCGCCTCGGCGTTCCTGATCGCCGACGGGGTGCTGCCGAGTAAGGAGGGCCGCGGCTATGTGCTGCGCCGGATCATGCGCCGGGCTATGCGGCACGCGCACATGCTCGGCTGCAAGGATCCGCTGATATGGCGGCTGGTGCCGACGCTGGTGCAGCAGATGGGCGCCGCCTATCCCGAATTGCTGCGGGCGCAGCCGCTGATCTCGGAAACGTTGCGGTTCGAGGAGACCAATTTCAAGCAGATGCTCGACCGTGGGCTGCGCCTGCTCGAAGAGGAGACGGCGCGGCTCGGCCCCGGCGCGGCACTGCCCGGCGAGATCGCCTTCCGGCTCTACGACACCTTCGGATTCCCGCTCGATTTGACCGAAGACGTATTGCGCGGTCAGAGCCGCCGGGTGGCGGTCGAGGGGTTCACGGCGGCAATGCAACGGCAGCGTGAGGAAGCGCGCCGGAGCTGGGTCGGATCGGGCGAGGCGGCGACCGAAGCCGTGTGGTTCGCGCTGCGCGAGGAGGTCGGCGCCACGGAGTTTCTTGGCTACGAAACCGAAATCGCGGAGGGCGTCGTTCAAGCGGTCATGCGGGACGGGCAGCGCGTCCCCGAGGCTGTGGCCGGCAACGACATTGGCGTCATTGTCAACCAGACGCCGTTCTATGCGGAATCGGGCGGCCAGATGGGGGACAGCGGGGTCATCTTCTCGTCGGAAGGCGCCGAGCTAGCGGTGCGCGACACAGTAAAAAAGGCCGGCGATCTGCACTTTCATCTCGGCACACTGACTCACGGCAGCTTGAAAGTCGGCGAGGCCGTCGAACTCAGGGTGGACGGCGCGCGCCGCCGGCTGCTGCGCGCCAATCACTCGGTCACTCATCTGCTGCATCAGGCGCTACGCCGGCGCCTCGGCGAGCATGTGACGCAAAAGGGCTCGCTCGTCGCGCCCGACCGGCTGCGCTTCGACTTCAGCCATCCGCGGCCGCTGACGCAGGAGGACATCCGGGCAATCGAGGCCGAGGTCAACCAGCGGATTCGCGCCAACAGCGCCGTGCGCACGCGCCTGCTGACCCCGGATCGCGCCGTCGCCGAAGGGGCGCTGGCGCTGTTCGGCGAGAAATACGGCGATGAGGTCAGGGTCGTCGCGATGGGCGCGGCGAATGACGACGAACAGCCTTTTTCGGTCGAGCTGTGCGGCGGCACGCATGTCGCCCGCACCGGCGACATCGGGCTCTTCAAGATCGTCGGCGAAACAGCGATCGCCTCGGGTGTGCGCCGGATCGAAGCTCTGACCGGGGCCGCGGCCGAGGCATATCTCGCCGAGGAAGAAGGAGTGTTGCGCGAGGCCGCAGCGGCGTTGCGCACGACGCCCTCCGAGCTGCCGGCGCGCATCGTCAATCTCGTCGAGGAGCGGCGCCGGCTCGAGCGCGAACTCTCCGAAGCCCGGCGCGCGCTGGCAAACGCCGGCCCTTCGACCAAATCGACCGAGAAGCGCATTGGCGACGTCGCGTTCGACGGCCGGGTCGTCGACGGCGTGCCCGGGCGGGAGCTCAAATCCTTGGCGGACGATCTGAAGCGCCGCATCGGCTCGGGTGTCGTCGCGGCCGTCTCGCGTGCCGACGGCAAGGCGGCGATCGTCGTCGGCGTCACCGCCGACCTGACCGGCCGTTTCGACGCGGTCGAGCTGGTTCGCCTCGGCGCCGAAGCGCTCGGCGGCAAGGGCGGCGGCGGCCGCGCCGACATGGCGCAGGCGGGCGGGCCCGACGCCTCTCGCGCCCAGACGGCATTGGCCGCCGTCGAGCGCGCGATCGCGGCCAAAGGCCAGGACCAGGCCGCGGAATAGAATTCCCCGTATGATTAACGCGATTCGCGTGAGACGCGCGTTCCGCGGTCCGGGGCAGACTGCTGAATCCGGTGAAATCCGGAAGTTCTGGACGCCGCGCTGACGCTCTTCGCATAATTGCCGTCCGGGGTGGATTGTATCGGCGCAGCTTTATGCACCAGTCAAAGGCCAGGACTCGCGGCATCAGGGGAGTGCCCGCGCCCGTCTTACTCCTATTGTTGATCGCTGGTTTGGCGCTCGCGGGCTGCGTGGCATCGCCGGTCAATCTCGATCCCCTCAGTGTCAGTGGGCGCGACGGCGGCGGCCCGGTGCCCACCTACCCGATGCTGATGCGGATCGGCGCCGCGGCCCAATCGGGCGGCGAGTTGCCCAACGCCCTCAGCGTCTACCGGCGCGCCGCTGAAATGGCGCCCCAGGAGCCCGCCCCTCTGATTGCGGCGGGCGACGTGCTGCTCCGGATGGGCTCAGTCAACGAGGCGATCGTCAGCTACAACGCAGCTTTGGTCAGACCTGGTGACACCCAGGGCGCCCAGGTCGGACTGGTCAAGGCGTTTTTGAAAACCGGCAAGCCTGAATTGGCCTTGTCGCCGCTCTCCAAGGCACTGGAGCAGAGCCCCGAGGACCCGAAACTACTGCTTTTGCTCGGGGTGACGAAGGATCTGGCGGGACGGCATGGGGAGGCGCAAGCTTACTATCAAGACGGGCTCGTCCGTGCGCCGGGCAACCCGGCCCTGACGGTCGACCTCGCTTTGTCGCTCGCGATCAGCGGCAACTACCCGAACGCCATCGCCGTTCTGCAGCCGCTCGCGATGTCCCCAGCCGCCTCGGCTCAGGAGCGGCAGACCCTGGCGCTGATCTACGGCCTCAACGGCAACACCGCAGAGGCGGCCCGGCTCGGCCGCATCGATCTCGACGACGCCTCGGTGCAGCACAATCTGGCCTATTACCAATCGCTCCGCGAACTCTCGCCGGAGGCCCGCAGCCAAGCAATCCTGTCTGGTGGTTCCGCCAGAGCTTCGTAAGGCCGGATGACGCCGCCGGGCTAGGCCAGGTTGACACGGTTCAGCTTGGTGAGCTCTTGAAACCCCCTCTCACCCGTCCAACCGGGCGCGCCCCTCCGCGCCATAGACGGCCTCACAACGCGCTAGGCCCCGCTAATGTTTGAACGTGTCCATCACGTTGATCGCGGCCGGGCCGAGCAACACAATGAACAGCGTCGGCAAGATAAAGATCATCATCGGGATCGTCAGCAGGGCCGGCAGGCGTGCCGCCTTCTCCTCGGCGCGGGTCATCCGCGCGGTGCGCATCTCGATGGCGAGGACGCGCAATGACTGAGCTAACGGCGTGCCGAACTTGGCGGTCTGCTGCAATGTATTGACGACACCGCGGACGCCGTCGGAGTCGGTTCGATTGTTGAGATTGTCGAACGCCATCCGGCGGTCCGGCAGAAAGGTCAGTTCGGCAGCAGTGATGCCAAACTCTTCGGCAAGTTCCGGCCAGGTATTTCCGAGTTCGCGCGATACCCGAACCAAGGTGGCGTCGAGGCTCAGCCCGGCTTCGGCACAGATCACCATCAGATCGAGCCCGTCGGGCAACGCCAGCTGAAGCTGCTTGGCGCGTTTGTCGGCGGCATTCCTCAGATAGAGCTTCGGAGCGAAAAAGCCGAACAGGACCGCCGCCACTGACGGCAGCACCTCGAATTGCGACGGCAGCGGCATCAGATGCAGCACGTGGGTGTCCATCAATATCAGCGCGCCGAAGACGAATGGCAGGCTGATCTGCGCGAATAGGTACCTCACCATCGCATCCTGCGATCGGAAGCCGGCACGTGCCAGCATATGGCGCGCTTCGGCGGCGTGTCGCGAGCGCAGAAGATTGAGCCGCGTCACCGCCTCGTGCATCAACCCGACTGGTGTCCGACGGTGTGGGCTGCGGCGGTTCACGAGCGCCGATTGGCGCAGCGTTTCCTTGCGTTGGACGATCTGCTCGAGACGCCGCTCAAAGGCGCTGTTCGGCCGCAGCGCCTGCCACATTGCAAGGAACATTGCCAGGGTCGCCAGAGAGGCGAGCGCAACGATGACGTCATCGAGCCCGATTCCCGGGGGCAGCCAATCGGCGATATGGAAATCCTGAAGGCGAGTGCTCCTCATATCTCGAACCGCGCCATCTTGGTCATGATGCCGACGCCGGTGCCCAGCATCGCGAACGCCAGGCCGTCGAGAAGAAACCCCCGGATATCATGGTAAAGTGGCGCCAGATAGTGCGGCGAGGTCAGCGCGAGCATCACAATGACCAGGACCGGCATGCCGGCCAGAATCATCGTCGTCGCGCGAGTCTCGCTCGACATGGCGCGGACCTTGGCGCGCATCTGCCGGCGTCGCCGCAGCACATCGGCGAGATTGGCGAGGGTTTCGGCAAGGTTGCCGCCGGTCTCGCGCTGAACGCTGAGCGCGATGATGAAGAAGCGAAATTCCGGCACATCGATGCGGTTGGCGATGTCCCATAGCAGGCCTTCGAGATCGCGGCCCATCCGCATGCCCGCCTCGACCCGGCCCAACTCGTCGCCGACCGGATCACCGATCTCACGGCCCGCGCCGATAATTGCTTCGCTGATCGGCAGGCCCGAGCGGAGCGCCCGCACCATCAGGTCAATGGCCTCGGGAAATAGGCCGACAAAGGCGGCGACTCGGCGCTTTCCCATACGACCGACCACCATGTGAGGCAGTGCCGTTCCAATCAGGAGCCCAACGGCCAGGCTCGCCACGACGCCGATCGGAGTAGTGCAAGCGAGGGCGATTGCGACCAGCACTGCGAGGCCGACGCCGGTCATTGAATACTGACCGACGCTGATCCGCCGTCCGGTGCGTGCGAGACGGTGGGCGAGCATATCGCGGCGCGGCAGCCATTGCCGGGCGATGCGATCAATCCTGGGGGTCGCGCTTTGCTGTCGTGCAAGCGACCGGGAGACCGCCGCCTCGGCCGAAACGACCCCCTGCGCCCTATCGCGTACTCCGGCCAGACGCCGCTTGAAGCGTCGGCCACTGGCGCCCTCGCTCACTGCATAGACGACGAGGCAGAGGATCAAAGCGAGACTGGCGGCGCAAGCGAGCGCGATCGATGTCTCCAGATCGAGCGGTATACCCATTTCTCAGGTCCCTCTTTGCCTTCCAAGCGGGCAGAGGCGATGGCCATCAGGCCCCAAAGGCAATGAGGCGGCCGGCGGCGCTACAATTGACTAATAAGATTGCTCAACTGTTAAACGACGCTTATCTCTATCGAGTATTTCAAATTTAAAACCCCCTCGAAGGCGAGGTCAGATCGGGTCAACCGCAACTTTGGGTCGGTGCTGCGCTACCCCGCTGAGCTTTCATGGATGATGCGCCTCGGACGCGTCCGGTATCAGGGGTGTGTGCCAGGCACCCCCCGAGGGTTAATCCGGGCCATCGAGCGTTGTTCCAGGGTGCCTCCCTTCGTATCTACAGTTTGCCGGCGATGGTGCTGAACGTCGTGCTGAGCCTAGAGCCGACGAGGGTGAAAGAGGCGATTGCCGCGACCGCGATCAATGCGGCAATCAACGCATACTCGATTGCCGTTACCCCGGATTCGTCTCTGACCAAAGTCGCAAGAAGTCTACGCAACGGAATTCTCTCAGGCTCGCCAAAATCTATCGTGCGCAGGCTGCAATGAGACCTTTGAGCGACTGTAAACAAAATGAGTATTTTCTCGAACTGCGCTATCATTCGCTCATCAAATAATTTCGAGAAGAGCCCGGTCGAGCCCGTAATATTCGGCGCGTGGTAGGAAGAACGGGCGAATTCCGCTTGAGTTGAATACCCCGCGTAACCTGCCGTCGGTCGTCTCGCCTTGGAACTGAAACGTGAACAGCTCCTGGGTAGTGATGACTTCGCCCTCCATGCCGACGACTTCGATGACGTGCGTGACGCGGCGAATGCCGTCGCGCATCCGGTTGACTTGCGCGATCAGGTGGACGGCGGCTGCGATCTGGGTGCGGACGGCGCGCGAGGGCAGGTTGATGCCGGTCATGCCGACCATGTTTTCGAGCCGGGTCAGTGCTTCGCGCGGCGTATTCGCGTGTATCGTGCTCATCGACCCGTCGTGGCCGGTATTCATCGCCTGCAGTACGTCGAGCGCCTCGGCGCCGCGGATCTCGCCCAGGATGATGCGGTCTGGGCGCATCCGCAGGGCATTGCGCAGCAGATCCCGCATCGTGATCTCGCCGCTCCCCTCGAGGTTCGGCGGTCGCGTTTCGAGCCGCACGACGTGCGGCTGCTGCAACTGCAATTCAGCCGCATCTTCGATTGTAACGGTCCGCTCGGTCGGGTCGATCAGCCGGGACAATGCATTCAATAACGTCGTCTTGCCCGAACCGGTGCCGCCGGAAATCAGGATATTGAGGCGACAACGCGCGGCAACCTTGAGCAAGGTCGCCATATCAGGCGAGATGTTGGCCTGCTGCGCCATCGTATCGAGGGTGATCGTCTTCTTCGAAAATTTGCGGATCGAGATCGCCGGCCCGTCGATCGCGAGCGGCGGAGCGATGATATTGACCCGGCTGCCGTCTAGCAGGCGGGCATCGACGAGCGGCGTCGATTCATCGATGCGGCGGCCGACCCGCGTGACGATCCTGGTCGCCACGTTCATGACGTGGTCGTCGTCGCGGAAGCGGACGCCGGTCAGTTCCAGCTTGCCGCGCCGTTCGACATAGACTTGCCGCGCCCCGTTGACCATGATGTCGGTTACGGTCTCGTCCTCGATCAGCGGTTCGAGCGGGCCGAGCCCGAGCATATCGGCGATCAGCGACTCGACGAGCTCGCGCTGCTCGAGAAAGTTCAGTTGGATTTTGGTTTCGGTCAGCAGGTCCTTGACCCACCCGGTGAGCTGGGCCTCGAAGACGGCGCGCGGCATCTCCGCAGCAGCGGCAACGTCCATATGTTCGAGGACGAGCGGCTGAATCTGGGCCTTTGCCGTTTCAACCGCCGAGCGGTTGGACCGCCTCGATCCCCCATCATCGGCACCGGCCGGGGCTTCGGTGAGTTCGAGAAGCCCCTTGATCAGTGCGGTGATCAGGTCGCGGCGGACGATCGGGTCCGCTTCGGCCCCTTTGCGCAAAAAATAGGCCTGGACCGCGGCATCGACGACCTTGGCGAGTTCGCCGCGGCTTAGAATGCTGATGCGCTCGGGACTGAGTTCAGCGGTCAGGCGGGCGAGCAGCTCCTCACGCGCCAGAAGAAAGCGATCCTCGTCGGAAAGAGCCGGCCGCAAGACGGCAGTCGGCAATGGCTGGAGAGGCGCTTCAGCGGCGGTGTCCAGGACCGCGACAGGGGCAATGTTCGGCACCGCTGCGCGAGTGATCTCCGGCCCAGTCGAGCGCTTATTGTCAGGGATGCCCGGCGGGGTGGGTGCCCGTGCCGGATCGGCAGGATTCGCGAGCGGTTGAGTGCGCCGCGAAAGCACGGCGATGCGCGCGTCGAGCCCATCTTCGGCCGCGGGGCGTTTGAAGAACGCTACCATAGCGAGGGCAGGGCAAAGACTCGGCTTTTGACAGCGGCCTGCGCGGGACCGACCAGCAGGGATGTCAGCTGCCGCAGTTCGCGCACGACCGCGCTGCGCGGCGCTGCGGCCGGCAAAGGCTGGCCGGAATTGGCTGCGGCACTGGCCGCTTTGGGGTCATAGGAAAGCCTCGCGTCGAGCGATTTGCCGATCCCTTTTTCGAACTCGTTCTTGCCGATCGGAGCGCGCTCGCCGCTGGCGCCCGCCTCGACGAGCCACAGCCGGGCCTGGGGCGCCTGCTCGCGCATTAGGGTCTGCAGCCGGATCGTGTCGCGCAGACCGGCGAGGCTATGCTCGCAGAACACGACCACCTGGCTCGCGGCGGCCAGCACGACGCGGTGCATTGGGCTAACGCCGCGCGGCAGATCGATCGCGATCCGAACGAATTTGCGGCGCAATTCGTGGAGCAGCATATCGACGGCGCCGGCGTCGACGGCGACGTGCCGCGCTGCGGAGGCTTCGGCTGCCAAGACGCGCAAATTATCGCTGACCTTGATCATGGCGCGCTCGATGAACAAGCTGTCGATGCGCGACGGCTGCTCCAGGGCCTCGCACAGTCCGCTGCCCGGGTCGAGGTCCAGCTTCAAAGCGACGGTCCCGAAATGCAGGTCGAGATCAACAAGCGCGACCCGCTCTCGCCGCTCGGTGGCCATCAGCCAGGCGCAGGAGACCGCCGAGGTTGTCGCGCCGACTCCGCCGCGGCTGCCGAGGAAGACGATCACCTGTCCCAACCCGTCGGGGGTCGTTCCCAGCGAGGCCGAGGTCTTTTCCAGCACCGCGCTTAAGGCTTCGCGCGTCGACGGCTTGACCAGATAGTCGCTGGCGCCGGCCGAGAGCAGATCGCGGAACAAAGCGACATCGTTGACCGTGCCGAGCACGACGAGCTTCAGATCGACGCCGCCGACCGCGCGCGCGGCGCTGACCTCGGCGATCGGCGCGGTCGATTCGCCGAGGTCGATCAGCAGGATGCGTGGTGTCGAACCCGAGCGGATGCGCCGCAAGGCGGCGTCGAGCGTGTCGGTCACAGAGAGTTCGTCATCCAGTTGCAGGTCACGGATGACCCCCTGGATTCGATCGATCGTCGACGGCTCGTGGAGGACGGCGAGGATACCCTCGCGCTCGGATTTGAGCGCAGCCGAAGCCCGCAATAATTTCATTACTGAGCTCCAGCCCCCCCTCCGGCACCGGCTCCCCCACCGGCACCCGCGCCGCCGCCTCCGCCTGTGTCGGTCGAGGCGGCAAAGGGCGTAGCTGTGGGCGCCGGCGGCGGTTTGACCCGATCGTTCATATAACGCTCGACGGCGGCAACCGCTGGCTGACCTTCAACCGGCGCGAGCGTCCTTCCACTGACGAGGTCGGCCGGGCTCGCCACCATCAGCCCGAGGTTTGTCGCGTTGGCGCAGCCGTAATTGCTCGTAAACGCATTGGTGAACTCGGCGGCCAGCGACTGGCTCCAATTCGGGCAGGCGGGCAAGGTCACCATATAGCGGCCAACCGCGACGATCGCTCGATTGGCCGGCACCGTGTCGAGGGTCAGTGTGCTGGCAACGATGCCGTAGCGGAGGAGCTCGCCCGAAATCGCCGCAGCGCGCCGCTGGGCGAGCCCCGGGGGGCCGGCCGCGGCAACCACAACGCGATCGGCGGGACGGATGTTGCCGGCCAGCACCAGGCCGTCGAGCCGGCGGGCTTCGCCCGCGGCGAGACGATCCGATCCGCCAGCGAAGGCGATCTCGACTCGGCTTTCGGCACCGTCGACTTGTAACGCGACCGGGGCCTCGCTCTTGCTGTATTCCGTAACGCACCCTGCGAGCCCCAGCATCAGCGGGACGGCAATCGGGTAGAGGCGGATCTTCATAATCGTCCTCCCTCAGTCCAGCCGGAAGCCGCCGGGACCAATCAGGCCCTTGCCGCCGGCATCAAGCGGGCCGCGCGCGGGTGCGGGTAGCCCCTGGCGGTATTTGTCGCTGAACAACACCCGTTGCGCATCGCTCGGCAGTACGAGGGCGTCGGTCGGGGCCGCGAGCCGCGTCGATGATGGTTGCACGAGATAGGGGGTGACGATGACGACGACGTCGGTCTCGCCGCGCTGGAAGCGATCCGACCGAAACGCCGCGCCGAGAATCGGAATATCGCCGATCCACGGGACCTTGGAGACGAGCTGCTGGGAGGTGTGCATCAGCAGGCCGGCGAGCGCGAAGCTTTGGCCGCTTGCGAGCTCGACCGAGGTCTCGGCACGGCGGACGGTCAGGGCGGGGATCGTCACCGTGGCAGTGTTGGTGAGCGGTACCGATACCTCGCCGACGGTCGAGAGCTCGCTGACCTCGGGCCGGACCCGCAAGTTGAGATGATTAGCGTCGATGACTGTCGGGGTGAAAGCGAGGCTGACCCCGAAGCTCTTGAACTCGACCGAGATCGTTGGGAAACCCCCAGTGGCAGCGGAGGAGCCGGAGATCGGCACTGGGAACTCGCCTCCGGCGAGGAAGCTGGCGGTCTGACCGGACATCGCCGTCAGGTTCGGCTCGGCTAGGCTCGTGATGAACCCCTCCTGCTCCAGCGCGGAGATCATCGCGCTGGTAGATCCGAAGCATCCCATGCCGGTCGCCATGCAGTTCGCGTTGGTGGCCGTTGCGAAGGCTCCGGCGATCAGCGTGTTTGTCGTTTCGGCCGCGATCGTCACCGGGTTGGTGGTCGTGAACTTTATCGTCGAGCCGATTTTCTGCCAATTGACGCCGATCTCGTTCAATTTCGTGACGTTCACTTCGGCGATGCGCACCTGCAGGTTGACCTGGTTCGGTGTGGCAACTGTCATCCGATTGATGACCTGTGAGCCCTTGACTTCGCCCGCGATCGAGGCGGCGAGCGCTCGGACCTTGTCTGCCTTGCCAGCATCCGATGCGATGCCGCTCAGCACTAGATTGCCGTCGACCGAATCGGCCGAAATCTGTTCGCCCGGCGCCAATTGCCGCAAGGACGAGCGCAGCCGCGACAGATCGTGCTCGACCCGGACCGGCGAGTTCAACAGCACGCCATCACTGGCGTCGACCGCATAGATCACGGTCTCACCGGGCGCCTTGGCGCTGATGTAGATCAGCGAGGGCGACTTGACCTGGACATCGGCGATGTCGGGATTCGCGATGAAGACCGTCGCCGCCGGGGCGGAGAGGCGGATCAAGGTGCCCTTGTTCACCTCGAGCACGATCGGCGCGCCATTGGCTGCGATCTGGCTGGCGCCGCCGCGCAATGGTCGCGTCGGGTTCTGCGGTGCGACGGCCACGGCGCCGCGCCCATCGGCTGTCGGAGCGGTGGTCTGAGCCGCCGCGGGTGCGGCGCCTAAGTCGGCGAAAATCAACGATCCGACAAGACCGGCGAGCGGCAAGAAGCGCATCAAAGACCTCGGGACGCGGGTTGCGACTCGCTAGTAGTCTCTGATTTGCCTGTTCCGTGCAATACGGTGACGACATCCGCGCCTAGGTTATCCTTTTGGGTGAAGGGCTTCGGCAACAGCCGGCTGACCTCAGTGTCAAGAGTGAAGGTACCCGACCCGGCCTTGTCGGTAGAATCGGCCACGGCCTCTTCGCCCGGCGGCGTAGTCAGGCTGCGAAGACTGAGCGACAACTTGCCCATCTCGCTGGCGACGGCGATGATCTCGCTCTGCTTCGGCGTCACTTCGAGCGTCGCGGTTTGGGCCACGATCGCTTCGCCGCCTTTGCTGTCGAGCTTCTGGTCCACCGCTAGCACCCGTATATCGTGCAGCACCGTCTCCGACGCCTGGTGCTGCACGGAGTTGCCCTTGCCACCGCTGCCCGGAAGCGCGTGGGTGGTCAAAATGTCGACCTGGTCGCCCGGGAAGACAAACCCAGAGATTCCGGAAGTGCGGGTGACCGGCACCGAGACGGCGCGCATGCCGGGGCGTAGCACCGCGGCAAGAAAGCCGCGGCTGCCGGGCGCCACGATCTTGGGTTCGGTGATCGGCTCGCCGGGCCCGAACGGGTCACGCGCCACCCAGCCGGCGAAATTCTCGATGGTCTTGGTGCCCTTTTGGACATAAGCGTGATCGATGTCGCCATCGGGCCACATCTGCCAGGCGAGGTCCGTTGGTTTCAGGATCTGGCCGCGAGGAATGGCGCTGCGGGCGACGAGGACGGATTTCTGCACAGGGGGCGGCGGCATCGGCGCCGCCTCCGCCTCGACGGTGCGTTGCTGCACCAGCCAGGAGCGCAACAGTATTGCGGTGCTGCCGGCCAGCAGGATGGCGACCATGAATAGGATCAGGGTACGTGCGCGCATCGGGCCGGCTTCAGCTGAGGTTGGGCGGGATCGTCACGATCAGTGCGGCGGCGGCGATCGCGACGCCGTATGGCACCGGCATGCGCTTTGCGGCGCCGGCCGCCGCCGCCGGGGTGAAGACGGCGCGGAGCGCCGGAGGGAACAACAGAGCCAGGGTCAGGAGACCGCCGAGAATCGCGGTGCCGATCAGCAGCGTTGGGGTCCCCGCGGGCCCGGCCCACAGCGTCGCTGCGGTGAGCAGCTTGACGTCGCCGCCGCCCATCAGCCCGCGCGAAAACAACAACGCCCCGGCACCGAAGACTGCCGCGGCGCAGAGGGCGGCGCTAGCGCTGCCGAAGAGGGATATGTCAGGGGCCGACGCAAGTTGGAGCGGCCACAGCGTGCACAAACCCAGGACCACGGTATTCGGGATCACCAGCCGGCGTAGATCCTCGACGGCGGCGATCAGCATTAATCCGGCAAACCCGGCGAGAGGAAAAAGGTGGAACTGAAGCGACATGCAATCCGCGCCATGACGGTACCGCCCCACCCTGCCGCCGAGTAGTTAAGGAAGCGATAATCGGATTTCGCCCCACGTCCTTACGGGAGGGCTGTTAGGGATAAAGGCGTGCGCGGATTGACGCCCCGCTTTCGTGGCGATGACGAATGACCTAATTGAAATCGTCCATTCCGTCTCGCGGCACCGCAGTATGCGTATCAGTGCGACCCTGTCACTTGGCCGCAGCCGTTATGGCATATCCCTGCCGCTGATCTTTACCCTTTGCCTCTATGCCCTCATCGCCGGGCACGGCGGCGCGGTGCTGCACGATCCCGACACCTATTTGCACATCGCCGTCGGGCGTTGGATCATGGCGCATCGAGCGGCGCCCTATCACGGCATCTTCTCGGGGACGATGGCGCAGGCACCCTGGGTCGCTCATGAGTGGCTGGGCGAAGTCTTGCTCGCCTGGTTGTTCGACACATTCGGCTGGGCCGGGCTGGTGGCGGTGACCGCCTTCTGCGCCGCTGCGTCGCTGGCGATGCTGTTGCGCCAGCTACTGCGCAGCCTCCTACCGGTGCACGCGATGATCGCAACGGCGCTCGCCGTTACCCTGGTCATTCCGCATGTGCTCGCGCGGCCGCATGTCCTCACGCTGCCAATCCTCGTTGTTTGGGCGGCGGGGCTGGTAAGGGCGCGCGGCGAGGACCGGGCGCCTGCGGCCTGGCTGGCCGCGCTGATGGTCCTATGGGCCAATCTGCACGGTGGCTACATGTTCGGGCTCGGCCTCACGGGGCTGTTGGCCGCCGAGGCGGTGCTGCTCGCCCCGGATTGGCGCACTCGGCGCCGGGCGGCGGGCGGCTGGGCGTTCTTCGGCGCGCTGGCGATCGGCGCGGCGCTCCTCACCCCCTATGGCATCGCTGGGCTATTGCTGCCGTTCCGACTCACCGGACTGGGCTTTGCAATGGGGCAGCTGGTCGAATGGCGCAGCCCCGATTTTCAGTCCTTCGAGCCGCTCGAACTATGGCTCGCCGTCGTCCTGTTCGCCGGTTTCGCGCTAGGCTGGCGGCTGCCGCCGACCCGGCTGATAATGCTGCTGTTGTTGTTGCACATGGCGTTGCAGCATCGCCGCCATGGCGAGCTGGTCGGCCTTGTCGCCCCGTTGCTGCTCGCCCCGGCGCTCGCCCCGCAGCTGAGGGCATTGCCGGCCGGCCGTTCGGCCGGACCGGTCGACCGTACCCTGGCGGAGCTGGCAAAGCCGGCGTCCCTTCGTGGCGCCGCGCTCGCCGGAGCCGTAGTGGTGGCGCTCAGCGCCGCGGTACTGCACGGCGCCGCGACCCGCACGGACATCGCGATGCCGGTGGCCGCGCTCGCCGCGGTGGACGCGGCTCACGTGACCGGCCCGGTCCTCAACGATTACGGTTTTGGCGGCTACCTGATCTTCGAAGGCATACCGCCCTTTATCGACGGGCGGGCCGAGCTTTACGGCGACGAATTCATCAAGCGCTATGTTCAAGCGATGCTGCTGGATAGCGACGAGCTGCCTAAGCTCCTGGACGAGAACGGCATCGCATGGACATTGATCGCGCCGGAGCGCCCCGCCGCCCTCCTGCTCGACCATCTGCCGGGCTGGCGGCGGCTCTACGCCGACGACGTCGCCGTCGTGCATGTGCGGACCGAGCCGGCACCGCCTGACCGCGGGGAATGACAGCCGCCGCGGCATTCTGACGCGTGCTTGATCCGAAGCCCTCGATCGCCGAGCGCCGCAGGCGCCTGGGGCTGCGTCAGAACCTAAGACGGATTGCCGACGCGCCCAGCTATCTTTTCTCTCGGCACGAAGATTACATGGGATTTATTGCTTTACGCTTCTGACACCGCTCGGCGAAAAAATTAACCCTACCGTAACTCTTCTTAACAGTCGGTTCAAAAAAGTTAACAGTCGGTTAAAAAAAGTTTGCTTTCGCGTCAATTTTGAGTCAGAAACGCGTCACAAACCAAACGTTTACCTGAGTAAGTCCGCTAGCAGTGCGAAATCGGGGGTATTTTTCCCGGTCTTGGTGTGGAACTTGCGAAAAATGCCGACACATGCCGAGGCTTCCGACCTATCTGTTGTAGACGCCGCAGTAGCGCCCTCGTCGGGCGGGTGCCGGATCGAAGCAGCCGATGTGGCCAACGCCGATGCCAAGCTATTGTATGCCGCCGCCCGGCGCGGCTGCGATGGGTCGGCGCACCAGGGCCGTGCCGCGCCGTCTGCCGAATATTTCCGGCAAATCGAGAACGAGATCCCGTTCCTGCGGCGCACGGTGCGCCGCTGGCACCGCGGCAAGGCGGACGCCGACGACCTCATACAGGATACTCTGGTGCAGGCGCTCGCCAATGCGCATCTCTGGCAGCCGGGTACCGATCTGCGTGCCTGGCTGTACACGATCATGCGCAACCGCTTTCTCGCCGAAGTGAACAAATCGGCCCGCTCGGCGTCGGCGCTGAAGGAAATTGCCGAACCAGGGCCGACATCGACGGCGCATGCGAGTGAACTGCGCCTGTTGTTGCGCGACCTTGGCGCTGCGCTGCGCCGGCTCTCGAGCAACCAGCGCTCGGCCGTCCTGCTGATCGGAGTCGAGGGTAAATCCTATGCTGAGGCTGCGCAGAGCATGGGAACCTCGGTCGGCGCCGTGCGCTCGCACCTGTCGCGCGGGCGCGACCGGCTGAAGACCGCAGTGGACGGGACCGACACCAGAACGCCATTCACCACGCGCCCCGCCGCCGCGCCTGCGACGCCGTCTCCCCCCGTGGCGTCGCCGCTCGCCGCGGCGAGCGGCGATTGACCGGGCTTCGCTCGCGCGCAGTGTGACAGCCAGCCGGCGCTGCGTCCTGGTTCTGCAAAGAACGGGCAGGCCTTGGGCGCACCCTGTGAGGGCTTGCCCGAGCCCGTTGATATGAAGCGATTATCGACGAGAAAGCATTTCATCCCGAAGAAGCCGCGGAGCCGGCTATCTGACGGTAGAATATCACGCTATTGAGGCGATTTCGGGTCTGCGCATTTTCCGAGGGCAGCACTTCGGTAAGGAAAAATTTATCACTTGCAAGTACCGTTTTCGCGCTGCCGTCTGAAGGTCTTGAGCCGTCTCCCAAATTTTCGTCCCGCAATACCGCTGGTCGACCTAAAGGCACAGCGTCGCGCAATTTCAAGGGAGATCGAAGCAGCGATCGCCAGGGTGGTCGAGCGGTGCGACTTTATTCTTGGTGAGGAAGTATCCGTCTTCGAAAGCGAGTTTGCCGAATATTGCGGCGCTCCGTTCGCAGTCGGCGTTGCAAGCGGAACGGATGCGCTTCACCTCGCCTGCCGCGCGCTGGACATCGGTGACGGCGATGAAGTGATCGTGCCGGCCATGACTTTCGCCTCCACTGCCTTTGCTGTTTCTCTGACCGGGGCGCGGCCGGTCATCGTCGATGTGCGGGAGGATAACGCGTTGATCGATCCCGACAAGATCGAATGCGCTATCACTTCCCAAACAAAGGCGATCATTCCGGTTCACTTGTACGGCCAGTGTGCCGACATGGCAGCCCTATGCGCTATCGCCCGAGAGCATTCTCTGGCCGTCATCGAAGATGCGGCGCAGGCCCATGGCGCAGTTTATGCCGGCAAGCGCGCCGGTAGCTTAGGTGACATCGGCTGCTTCAGTTTCTACCCGGGGAAGAACCTGGGCGCTTATGGCGATGGCGGACTGGTAACGACGACCCGCCGTGACATCGCCGAACGCCTTCAGCTTCTGCGTAACTGCGGCTCACTGACAAAATACCGTCACGAGAAAGTCGGTCTCAACAGCCGCCTCGACACTCTGCAGGCCGCCATCTTGCGAGCGAAGCTGACGCACCTAGAAGAATGGAATGCCGCCCGGCGAGAGATCGCCGCCCATTACGACGAGGCGTTGCGTGAGATACCCGAGGTCCATTGCACGCCCCACACTGCGGGCAGCGTCCATCATCTCTATGTGGTTCGGCTGGCGGGCCGCAACAGCGTCCTGAGGGTCCTCAACGATCGAGGGATCGGCGCCGGGATCCACTATCCATTCGCCCTGCACGAACTGAAAGCCTATGCCTCGCTCGGATACCGGTCGGGTGCCTTCCCGATTGCCGAGAACTGGGCTCGCCAATGCCTAAGCCTGCCGATCTATCCCGAGCTCACTCTGGCGCAAGTCGATTTCTGCGTCGCCGCAATCGAAGCCGCCTTTGCAGGTCGCGGGCGTCGAGTAACCGGCTCGCCCGGTTAGCCATGTCCTCGGCGGCCGGCATCTTCGTCCATCGACTGGCGCTTTGCGAAAGCGACGAGGTTGGGGCCGGCACGCAAATCTGGGCTTTCGCACACGTCATGAAGGGGGCCGTGATCGGGTGCGACTGCAATATAGGCGACCATGCCTTTATCGAAACCGGAGCCCGCATCGGCGACCGGGTCACCCTAAAGAACCAGGCGATGGTGTGGGACGGGGTCGAGATCGGAGATGACGTGTTCGTCGGCCCCGGCGTCAGTTTTGCAAACGATGTCTTCCCGCGCAGTCGCCGACTGCCGCTGCCGGCGGTCACCGCCGATTACCGAGCCAAGGCCGGATGGCTCGTGCCGACCCACGTCGAGAATGGCGCGAGCCTTGGAGCGCGGTGCGTGATCCTGGCGGGCGCTCATATCGGCGCCTATGCGATGATCGCGGCGGGCGCCGTCGTCACCCGCGGTGTCCCGGCGCATGCGCTGATGGCGGGCGTGCCGGCAAAGCGGGTCGGTTGGGTCTGTCGGTGCGGCGCGAGACTGGTAGACCAGCCGGCAAGGATTTGGCGCTGTGCGCGATGCGCAGAGACATTCGACGAGCATGGAGCCGAGGGGTGTTCAAGTCTCGCAAGGTCCTGCTGACCGCTCCGGCCTCAACGGCAGTAGCGGCCGTAGGCCTTGCTTTAAGAGCACCTGGTCAATCGGCGTTCCAGGTATCGAAATTGGCGCCAAGAAGGATCTCGAGTCTTAGCGTTGGCATCGCTGTAGCGCTCTGCCAGTCGGCGCCTCACGACTCGGGGGACAAGCTCCGGCGGTGGGGTTTTGGTGGCGTTGATCGGTCCCAGATCGCGCGCCAGTCCGGGTATTTCCGCGACGCCGACGAAGCGCTGGAAGGCCGCGGCGATATCCTCGGGGCGGGCCACGATGTTTTCATGCCGCAGCACCAGAAGCTGCTCCCTCGAGAAACGGGCGAAAAAGCGGGCCAAATGCTCGGCGTAAAGACCCCGCGAAAAATAAGCATGGGGGCGCACATAGCGCATTTGTGGCGCCAGATCCCGCTCGCGCTGCTCTTCGAGGGCGAGCGCTCGCTCGAAAGTCTCGTCCTCGAGCCCGTTCTGGCGCGACCACAGATAATTGGAAAAGGCCCGGTCGACAGGATTGCGAAGCACAAAAATCAGCTTGGCCCGCGGCAGTGCGCGATAGATGCGCTCTACGGCTTCCGGCGACTCCAAATAATTGGTGCTCTTCTCTCCGAGCACCCGGCCGGCAGGGAGCGGGTCGAACCACTTTGTCGAATAGTAGTCGACGCCGCGCTCCCACAGCTCGTCGAGCAGGAAGAACTTCGGCTCCGGCAACATCGGCTGAGCCATCGCGATTTGCGGATGGCGCTGGGCAACGGCGTAGAGCCAAGTCGTGGCGGACCGCGGCGCCCCGGCAATGATGAAATCCGGGAGACGCTGTGGGGCTTCAGGCATGCAGAGTTCGTCGGCCTTCGTCGTATTGGCGGTTGCGGCGGCTCAATTCGCCGTCCGCCGTATCCGCCGCAATGAAATAAAGCGGTCTCCGGGTCAACTCTACATAAATGCGCAGGAGATACTCGCAGATTGTACCAAGGATCATAAAGACTATCCCAAAGAATAGGCACAGAACGACCATTATCGTGCTCCAACCGGGCATCGGATCGAAAAAAATTGCATTGAGCAAAAAGTACAATGCAGCAATAAACCCAATCATTGAGAAGAAAGCGCCGAGGAGTGTCACGGCTCGGGGGATCGTCGAGGAGAACCCGATCAGGCCGTCATACATGGATTTGATCATGCGACCAACGGACCACCCCGACCGTCCGGCAACGCGGCGCTGACGGTCGTATTCGACCACCGCCTGCCGAAATCCCGTCCAGGCGACCAGTCCGAAAATCAGCCGGTTGGCCTCACGCATCTGGCGCACACACTCCACCACCTTGCGGTCCATCAGCAGAAAACCACCGGTCGCGAATTTTGATCCTTTCGGCATAGCAAAGCGCCGCAGCACCGCCTCGAACACCTTGCTGGCAAGAATTCGCCAGCGCGAGTCTTCACGCATGCGGCGGCGGCCGAAGACCACATCAGCACCTTGCTGCCAAGCCTTCACAAAAGAAGGAATGATCTCCGGGGGATCCTGAAGATCGGCTGAAAGGATGACGACTGCATCAGCATCGCAGAGGTCAAGCCCTGCCGTTTCCGCGGTGTGTGCCCCGAAATTGCGTGAGAGACGTAGACCACGGAACCGACGGGACGCGTCACATTGCTGCTGGATCAATTCCCAGGTTCGGTCGGTGCTGCCATCGTCTACCAGCAGACAACGATACTCGACGTCTGGCCGCGATATGAGCACCCGCTCCACCGCCTCCACGTAGACGTCAAAAGATGTCTCCTCGTTATATAAAGGAGTCAGGAGTTGAACTGTGGGGTGGGGCATAATGTTGCGTTTTGCAGTTACAGCCAAACCACCGCACGCCTATTTTGCCGCGATCACGACGTGGCACCGCCGACAGCAGCCGGTTCGCCCTAGACTGATCAATAGTTGGCGCACCGCGGGCAGTTGTGCTTCGGTGTGCGGACCGAGCCTGTCCAATTTGGACAAGAAACTCAGCAATAGCGCAAAGGCGGATATCCCGCCCCACTCGATGATCTCGAAGCCTCGAGCAGTGAGAATGGCAAGGAGTTCCTCGCGCGAAAAGCAGCGTGTGAGAACCCGATGTGGGTTTTCCCCATCCCACATCTGTCGCCCGTCCGCGGTTTCCAGCATACCACCCACGCCGCCATAGTACAGCAGCCGCGTCAGCAGGGCGCCTTCGTAAGTCCGATCAGCCAATAACAACCGCGCTTCCGGTCGCATTACGCGATGGCATTCGGCCAACCCTTGCTCATACTTCTCGTTCAGGTAATACAGCGACTCGATTGCCAGCACCCGATCTGCAGTGTCATTGGCGAGTGGCAACGCTCTCGCATCGCATTCGATCAAGACGAGGCGTTCGAGCCATTTGGGGTTTTCTGCCAAGACACGGGCACGAAAACGGGACAGAGCCGCGGCAGTCGAATCGATGACCACCACGCGCTTGAAGCCCCATTGCAACCATGGAAGAGCATTACGACCGTCGCCGCCTCCGACGTCCACCATCAATGCATCGCGACTATCGGGCGCAAGCTCACGCAGGTACTCATGATATACCGGCGTATCGAGCACCGTCATTGCATAGGGAACGGCGGAGCGTTCGTGAAAATGGGCTCCGCCGACGGCGCGATAGTATTCCGTGGACGGATCTCCGTTCGGTAATTTAAAACGCAGAATGCCTCGATCGATCCGGCCAATCGGCTGGCCGGCTGCCCGGAGAATCCCGCCGTCGCATTGCAGCGGTCCGCCGCCGTGACTAGCCAGCGCTTCCCAAGCCCATTCGGGTATTTGTTCACTTGACCCGCCAGGCTCTGTTTCAGTCATCTCTATTTCAGCCATCGGCGTGCCGCTCAGTTTTGCCAGCGCCAGCGATCCCGGCAGAAAGCCCTTGCGCCGAGGCTCTCCTTGAAACTTACAACACCCCGATTGAAATGCCCGCTCGACGCGCTCGGACCAAGGTCGAGATAGCGAAAGCCGCGTCTCGCCAGGACGTCGGCTGCCTCGGCCAACACGAGGGTGACACCGTGAAACTCACGATGAGAAGCGCGGTCGCAGATATAAAACGCGTTGCAGATATTGCGTTTAAGGATGAGCAGCAGCACGCCGGCAATCATCGTATCTCCCAGTTGCGCTGACCAGATCCGTATATGAGAGGGCAGCTGGTGAAACAGGTTTTCGATTTCTTCGGACGTATGCGTGGGTTCAGATCGTAATCTCGCATAGGTTTCTCTAAGCAGTTCGAGAAACGCAGGTAACCCCTCGATCCCGGTTTCGGTTACTACGACACCTTTACGCCGGCATGCTCGAACATAGGAACGCTGACTCTGGCGGAACAGGCTTTGGTAATGGTCGCCCCTCTCGCGATCGAGCGGAATCAGCAACGGCATCGATCGGTGGACGAGCTGAAAGCCCTTCACATGGAGCGCGAACTCCACCATCTGATCCGGTTCGTCATTATAAATCGGCGGGGGTAGAGTGATCTCGATCCCCTGCCATCCTGCAGAATTACAGTACAGCTGCAATGCCTCTACCAGATGCATGCATGCCTCTGCCGACAGCGACTTCTTCACCGCCGGCCCGCCGATTGACGCACCGGCGTGGGAAAGGAAGATGCGATCTGTCGATAGAGCTCCGGGTATGACTGCCTCGATTTGGGTCCCCCGCAATGCTACAAGATGACGAAAATCATATTTGCCCGGCGGATGATAAGCGAGAAAGTCAAGGTCATGAAAAAGCGTCGCATTGTTTGAAGTTCGGAGAAACGCTTTCCACGCAACCCTGTCTTCAGGCCGATAGGGCCGAAAGAACCATTCGTTGCACACTTGGCCTTTCATTAATTGACCGTTCTAGATTGGCTTACTTTCCATCCACCGATGTCGAGATCTCCATCGCTGATTTACTTCGCCTAGGGTAGCCGTGGGAAGGCTCTTTGATGCAACATGGTTGAGCAAATCCAAGACCATCGAGCGAATACCGCGGCCGGAAAAGCGCGCTTCGAACAGCCGTTCCGGGTCATGATAGAAGGCCTTGGACGCTATATATTGCCGATTGGATACGGCATTCAAATATAGCATGTTCGGGTGCAAGTTTATGATCTTGAGTCCGGGCTGATCGAGATGCAACAGAGCTACGTCGAACCCGGTAGCCCCGGTTTTGAGCTCGAAATGATCGGCGAAGTAAATCGGCAGCTCCAGGACCTCATATTCCTTCCATATCGGCTGCAAGCCCGGGGTAAGCGGCAGCTGGTAACTGCTGTCGTATTCGAGACCGAATTCCCGGTAGAGCGGGATCATCAGCGAATCGTAGAATAGGCTGTGGCTGCGTGCGCCCTTCGCCTCTGGTGCGAAATCCAGCGTGGTACGGAGCACGTGGCGATAGAGGTACCCCTCGTCGATCTCCGCCATTGCTGCCGGTCCTAACTTAAGGCCGAGCTCACTTAATGTGGTTCCGTTGCGGCGATAATTGGGGTGGAGGCCGCGCTCATGCAGTCCGACATCGATGCCGGCATGGGTACAGAAAAAAGTCGCTCGCACGCCATGCGCGTCGAATAAATCGCGAACATCTTGCAGCACCGCGGGATGCGCCCACTCGACGTCGACCGTAAAGCAGATCATTCCCGGGTCACCCGCCATCGCGAGACCCCTTCGCGATATCGCCGCACCCGGGGAGCAACGCAATCGCTGCTGCGACGGCGCCCACCAGCGGCGTCGTCAGTCCGAACATCACGGAAGTCGCCGCCACTGCCGCCGGATCGGCGTGGACCAGGCTGAAGGCGGCCACCAAAGCTCCCTCGCGCACTCCCCACCCGCCCAGCGAAATCGGCAGTGCCGCAACCAGCAACGCCGGCGGCACCAGAACGAGACAGTCCAGCGCGCGCAAATCGGCGCCGATTGCCGACCCGACAATATAGATCAGCAGCACGCCCAAAAGGCTCGAGGCGATAGCGAGCGCCATTGCCAGGAGGCCGATCTTCCCCGACCGCAAGGTGATCCGTAGGTCTCCGGCCACCGTGGCGACATGGCGCCCGAACCAAGGGAGGTCGTAAGTCAGCGAATAGGCCAACACCAGCGCGCCCGCCGTCATCGTCCCCAATGCGCAAATCGTCATGGTTAGAAAGGGCGTGACGCTGCCTATCATTTCGGCGATGACCGGGACGGCCGGAACGACGAGCAGAGCGAGGGCGGCAAAGCCGAGCAGACGGTCGCAAATGACCGAGCGTGCCGCGGCGGCGGTCCCCGTCGATCGGGACAGCAGCACGGTCCGCGCCACGTCTCCCCCAACCGAAGACGGTAGCACTTGGCCGATCAGGAAGCTGTGGCCGAGGAGAAGCGCGAGAAGGCCGAAACCGACGGACTTGCCGGCTAGGACATGGATGACTAGCCGCCAGCGCCATACCAGGACGGCAAACTGTGCGATGACGACCAGGCTCGCCAGGGCGAGAGCCAGCGGCGCGGCGTGGCCGATCAGATCAACGAGAGCGCCGAGATCGATAGAGCGAAGGACCACCCAGAACGCCAGCACGGTCACTACCCAGCGCGCCGCGATGACCATTTTGCCGCGCGGCAGGCTGGGCAACCGCCAAGCGCGTTGCGTCGTCACCGCAAAGGGAACCGGGTGGAGAGCGCGGGGCATCCGATCAAACCCTCGCCGTCTCCATCGTGACGAGGTCGAGCGCGCTCAGCACCCGATCCTGCTGCTCCGGCGTGAGTTCGGGGTGCATCGGCAGCTGCAGGGTCGCGGCCGCCGTGCTCTCGGTCAATGGCAGGAGAGGCGCATCCGGCCGATAGGGCGGTTCCAAATGAGAGGCCATGACGCCGCGGCGTGTCGGGATTCCCATTTCGAAGAGTCGATCCATGACGGCATTGCGCGACAAGTTGGCGTCCTCGCGCAGCCGAACCTGATAGCTCTGCCAATTGTGCATCAGCCCCGGCGGGACATGCGGAGCGATGAACGCGGGGTGCCCGGGAAGACAGGCCCCGTAACGGGCGGCCGCGGCGCGCCGCCGTTCCAGGATGTAGTCCAGCCGATCCAATTGGGCGAGGCCGATGGCCGCCTGGATATCGGTGACGCGATGGTTGTAGCCGATCTCGGGGTAGCTCTCGAATTGCGTCGGCGGGCCTCTGTGACGGGCATAGTCGGACAGCGACATGCCTTGATGGCGCAACCGCCGCAGGCGCTCTGCCAGCTCAGTATCATCGGTGGTGATCATGCCGCCCTCGGCGGTGGTGACGACCTTGCGCGCATGCAGGCTGAATACGGTCACATCGGCCAGCGCCCCCACTGGTCGGCCCTGGTTGAAGCTGCCAAAGGCGCAGGCGGCATCATCCAGCACCCGCAACCCGTGCCGGCGGGCCAAAGCGGCGATCGCGTCGATGTCGCACGGCAGCCCCAGCTGATCGACCGGCATAATCACCCGAGTGCGCCCGGTGATCCGGCAGGCGGCGTCGGCGGGATCGATGTTGTAGGTGGCGGGGTCGATCTCGGCGAAGACCGGCGTGGCGCCGACATGGCGGATGACATTGACCGAAGCGATAAAGGTCAGCGACGGGACGATCACCTCGTCGCCGGGGCCAATACCCCATGCGTGCAACACCAGAAAGGCGCCGGTCGTCCAACTCGAGACCCCGATGGCGTGATCGGCGTCGCACAGCCTCGCAAAGCGCCGCTCGAATTCCGCCAGGCGCGGCCCGCCCACCACCCAGCCGCTGCGCACCACCGCCGCGGCGGCTTCCGCCTCAGCCTCGCCAAAGCAAGGGCGGCTGAACGCGATGGGCTCGTTCACCCGTGGATCTCCGCGCTTTCCGGCGTTCGCAGCTCATCGGCAGTGTCCACCGGGAAGCGCCAGTTGCGAATATCGTTTTCCAGAAGCGCGGCAGGATCGGGATGGGTCGCGCGGAACCAGTCGATATAGCGGCGCAGGCCCTCTTCGAGGTTCATCTCGGCAACAAAACCGAGAGCTTCGCGCGCGAGGCGGGTATCCGCCTGCAGCGCCCGGACGTCGCCGGGGCGCGCCTCGATGAACTGGGGGGCGAGGCCGGGCCGTCCGCACAGTCGCGCGACGGCTTCCGCCACCTGCCGCACCGTAACCATCTTGCCGTACGCAATGTTGACGCCGCGGCCGACAAGCGCGTTGCAGCTCGCGGCGAGGGCGATGCCGCGGACGGTCTCCGTCACATAGGTGAAGTCCCGGCCGTTTTCGCCCGTGCCAAAGATCACCGGCGGCAGCCCGTTCAGCACCCGTATCACAAAGCGGGGAATCACCTCGGCCAAATCCCCGCTCGCGTGCTCGCGTGGACCGTAGGTGTTGAACGGCCGGACGACGATCGTCGGCAACCGGTAGGTCTGCCAATAGGCTTTGGCATAGTATTCACCGGCGAGCTTGGCGGCGCCGTAAACCGTAGCCGGTTCGCACACGGTCGTAGTTTCGACGAGGGGCTCACACCCGCAATTGCCATAAACCTCCGATGATGAACAATAGATGAAGCGCCTTACTCGCCGCCGCCGGGCGACTTCGAGAACGTTCAAACTTCCGGTGGCGTTGACCTCGTGATTGTGCAACGGCTCTCCCAGCGAGCGGCGAACGCACTGCACGGCGAGATGGAAGACTAGATCGCTTCCCGCCATCGCCGCGTCGATCGCCCGCGGGTCAAGGATTGAGCCTTGCGCGATCCGCACGTCACCCCGGCTCTGCGCCTGGCTCAGGTTGGCGCGCGTCCCGGTCGAGAAGTCGTCGAGAACGGTGACCGCCCAGTTCTCGGCCACGAGATGGTCGACAAGGTGGCTGCCGATGAACCCCGCCCCGCCGGTTACCAGGCAGTGGCGGGTCATTCGGCGGCTCGCCGTAGCGAGGAAGTGGTCCGCAGACTGGCGTCGAGCGACGATTGAGCCCGCTCCAGCATGTCGATGATCCGCAACCCCTTGCGGCCGTCCATGATCGAGCGCTCGCGACCGGTGATCACCTTGCCGAAATGGGCCACCACTTCGGCCAGCGGCTCACAATCCGAAACGCGCGGCGCGTAGATGTCGCCGATCCGGTAGCTGGGCATAATATGGCTGCGCTGCTCTTCCTGCTGGAACGAGATGCCGCTGTCGTAGATCTTGAGTTTTTCTTCCCGGTTCAGATCGTCCCAGACCGCCATGCGTTTGCTTCCGCCGATGGCGATGCGGCGAACTTTGACCGGCGACATCCAGCTCAGGTTGAAATGCGCGATGGTGTTGGAAGCGAAATGGACCGTGACGTACGCGATATCGGGCAAATGAGGGTTGACATGGCAATATCCCGTCGCCTCGACATGGAGTGGGTCTTCGTCGAACAGATAGTCCATGATCGAGAAATCGTGCGGCCCCAGATCCCACAACACGTTGAGGTCCGGCTGGAAGAGGCCGAGATTGACCCTGAGGGAAGTCATAATAGGAAACCTCGCCGAGCGAGCCGTTCTGATGCAACTGGCGCAGCTTCCCGACCGCGCCGTGGAAAAGATATGTGTGGTCGACCATCAAGGTAAGGCCGTTGTGTTCGGCCAGCGCCACCAGTTCTTGGGCCTCCGCCACGCTGGCGCACATGGGTTTTTCGACCAGGACATGCTTGTCGCGGGTGAGCGCCCGGCGCGCCAGAGAAAAGTGAGTCGCCACGGGGGTCGCTATCGCCACCGCCTCGACCTCGGGGTCGTCGATGACCTCCGTCCCGTCGGGATACAGCCGGATCGTAGTACTCGTTCGGCGAACCCTTTTCCGCGCGCTTTCCCGGATGTCGGACACGGCCACGACTTCGAACCTCCGATCGCTCGCAAAAGTCCGCAGCAAATTCTGGCCCCAATAGCCATGACCACAGAGCCCGACTTTGACGATGCTCACACTGTCTGCCTCGTGTAGTCGGTTCCGACCTACGCACGGCCCGGCCGTCCCCGCGATGGTTCTTGGAAGCGTCTTAGAGCGAACGATCAAGTAATCTTTCTAGGCCAAATCTGTGCATTATTCAACCAACGCTGATTTCGAGATCAGGTTTAATTGATTGAATATCAGAAGTTTTTGAATCATTCTGCGGATCCAACGCGTTCCCACCTGCAACTCAAAAGCCATGGCAGATATCGCGATGTCGAGACCCGGCCGGAGCCCGAAATCTTCCCCGGGTGCCACGATCATGAGCGGGGCGCCGCGCTCGCGCGGGTTGGTCGAGATCGAGGACTGGATCTTCACCGAGCGGCGCATCAGATTTTATGGGCTCGGGGTGACAGTCGCCTACGCGCTTTCCCTGGCGTGGCGGCTGGGCCACGGCCAATGGGTCATTCTTCCCGATGGCAGGCTTAGGTGTATCGACTTTGGCTGGATGTGGTTGAGCGGCCGGTTCGCGGTCGCGGGCAATTCTCCTCAAATCTTCGATTATTCGACATTTTCAGCTGCACAGATAGCGCTGTTTGGCCACGACAACTGCCCTTTCATTACGCCATACGTGTATCCGCCAATCTACCTGTTTATGACTTATTTCCTTGGGTTCATGCCTTACTTAATTGCTTTCGCGGTATGGGTTCTGGCTACTCTCTTCCTTTACGGAACAGCCATATACACCTTAATCCCTCGCCGAGCGGCGGTGATTGCCGCGATGTCCCCCTTTTTCGTGGCGGTAAATGCCGATTTCGGGCACAACGGATTTGTCTCCGCTGCGCTGTTCGGTTTTTCGCTCGCTTTTTTGGAGCGGCGCCCGTGGCTCTCCGGAATATTCTTGGGCCTCCTCAGCTACAAGCCGCATATCGGCGTGCTGTTCCCGCTCGCGCTTTTGGCTTGCCGGAATTGGCGAGCCCTCGCGAGCGCGGCGGTGGCGACGGTGATCCTCGGCATCGGAGCGGCATTCGCCTTTGGTTCTGAGGGCTGGCTGTCATTTTTTCACACTCTCGTCGACCGCCAATCGACTTTGAGTCCAAACTCCGCAGTCCCACTTGCCCTCCATTCAGTTTTTGGTTTGCTTCGTTGGGCCAAGACGAGCGGACCGGTTTCATGGGGTGGGCAACTCATCGTTGCCGCCGCCGTCGCCCTGATGGTTTGCGTCTCTTGGGCTAAGCCCGTCCCATTTACGTTAAAGGCAGCGGTTCTTTGCATCGGATCGGCAATGGTACCGCCTTATATTCTCTTTTACGATCTTTGCATTCTCTCCGTCGCCGTCGCCTTTCTCGTCCGCGATGGCATGGCGCGCGGATTTCTCCCCGGCGAGCGGACCGTGATCCTCATTTGCTTCGCCGCTCTCTTCCTTGTGCAGGTCCCAATCGGCCCCGTTGTCTGTGCCACACTCCTTTTTCTTGCTGCTCGACGGATCGTGGCGTGTCGCCGGCTTGATCAAACCACTCCGAGGAGTAGCGAATTATCTGAGATGAGGCCTCTCGCCAGCAATTGATTCTGCCATGGAGCTGAAACGTCGTGCGGGATCACATGTAGCAGGAGAGGTCTTGACTGCAAATTTCGAGACCTTCGGGCACGCGCGCGGCAGAGCTACCCCTTCACAAGGCAGCTCATTGCCTCATTGCTTTTGATGCAAGTGCCATGGTTGGACGAGGTTGTAATAAACAGTCCGTCCTGGTCTATTTCGTCGGAATGGTACGCCTACCTACTTTTCCCCTTTGTCATCCCGATGATTTGTCGGCTGCGCGCCTGTACCGCCGCGGCAGTTTGCGTCGCGCTTCTGATTGAGATTGCCATGTTCCACACGATTCTCAGCGACAGGCAGCCAGCCGAGGGTTGGGGCGCCCTGCTCCGTGCATTGCCAGAGTTCACGGTTGGCCTTTTCGCCTACTGATACTACGGCGAGCGGCTATTCCGGAAATCTGGGAACAGGACGCTGTGTTGATCCCAATTGCGGCGACGATTGTTGCGGGATGCCTCCTAGGCGCTCCCGACAGCCTGGCAGTCATCCTTCTGCCGGCGCTGCTGCTGGCCGCTGTGTGTAATTCTGGCCGTGCAGCCGGCATCCTAAACGCTACACCGCTGCGCTGGTTGGCTGAGGTGTCATATTCGGTTTACATCTTTCAAACCTTACCGTTCATAGTTGCGGTCGATGTGCCCGCCCGTACCGCGTTGCGCCGATTGCCCTATCGAATGGCGGCTCTCCCCGTGGGCGATCGCGCGCCAAATATCCGCCCCATACTCCTAGCGTCGGCCGCGGTGCCGGAGCAGGATCGATAAGCGTCGGTTGGGGTGGTATTCAGTCTTGACGATCCCCGGCCAGCGGGTCAGGCCCAAAATGGAAATAGCGGAGCGCTCGAAAGCATCGGAAAGCCGCCCGGGCAGTTGGTTTATGAGCGGCAGGTGCAGATGGCTGCTCGTTCTCGCGTCGCTGCGTGACGCTCCATGGCTGACGCGTGGCCGCGTAGTCGGGTATTCGGCGGCTCTGATTGCCGGCACGGTCGCGGTGATGACATGGGTGCTGAGCGGACACGGGATGGCCGATCCCATGGGCCGGCCAGCCGGCACGGATTTCCTCAGGCTTTGGACAGCTTCCCACGCTCTGCTCAACGGCGAAGGACGGGCAATTTACGAACCTGATGCGTTTTTCGCGCTGGAACGGGCCGTCACACAACCCACCACGCCGGATTTCTACCCATGGAACTATCCGCCTTCCTCGTTCCTCATCGTATACCCGTTGGCACTGCTGCCGTACCTGCAGTCGATCGCCGCTTGGCTTGCGCTCGGTCTTGCCGGATATCTTGCGGCATTGTGGCGGATCTTTTCGAAGCCGCTGACGCTGTGGGTCGGCCTCGCCTTCCCCGCTGTGTTTTGGACTGTTACCCATGGCCAGACCTCCTTCCTAACGACGAGCCTGTTTTGCTGGGGATTGCTCCAGCTTCCCCGACGCCCCGCCCTGGCCGGCATCTTGTTTGGCGTCCTGACGTTCAAGCCACATCTGGGACTGCTGCTGCCGGTTGCTCTCGTCGCCGGAGGGCATTGGCGGACGCTCGTCGTATCGGCGCTTACAGCGATCCTTTCCGCTCTGGCGTCGATCGTTTTTTTCGGCGCCGACGTGTGGGCGGATTTCCTCGCCAGCACAGCCGATACCCGGAGCATGCTCGAGAGCGGAATGAACTTTGGCCATTATTACAAGATGCAATCCGTGTTCGCGGCGGCACGGCTGCTGGGTTCTCCAGTGTTTGTCGCCTATAGCCTGCAGGCGCTTGTCGCACTCGGCGCTGCGGGAACCGTTGCGTGGGTCTGGCGGCGGCCAACGGGCGATCAGGATATAAAGAACGCTGCGCTGATGGCCGCGACGCCGCTTTCGACGGCCTTCATCTTCGATTATGACCTTATGCTGCTGGCGCCGGCGATCGCCTGGCTCGCGCGCAAAGGTGTGACTGAAACGGCTCTCCCGTACGAGCGCACCATGCTTGTGTGTGCTTTTCTGGCGCCGTTTGTCTCGCGTGTCGTGGGTATGCACACGCACCTGCTCCTCGCACCGATTTTCATCGCTGCTTTACTCGTTGTGATCGTTCGACGCACTCAATGTCGCGTGACAAGGTAATGGGCTATTTCGCAAGCTGGCTTTAGGTGGATTTAATGCTGGAAGCGTGTTCGAGAGGCTAGATCTGCAAATCAAGACAGACCAGGAAAAGATTGAAGGCTGCTCACCCGGCTCGACCATCTTCCTGCGAAATAAACTGATAACATTCGAAGCTTGGCTATTTACCCAGCGACGAATTTGGCTGTATGGGTCTGGTACTGTTGCCGCTTATGCCATCGGCTTGGCCGAGCGAGCATTTTGGCACATTTGGCTTTTTCAGGAAGACGGCCGGCCGTCGTGCATCGATTTCACCACGATGTGGGTGAGCGGCATTTTTGCGGGGTCGAGCGATCCCGCGCGCATGTACGACGATTCGGCATGGGCGGCTGCCTGGAAGAGTTTAGCCGGGCTGGAAGGATGTTCCTACGCTCAGGGCCATACCAGCTATCCTCCGCTTCTGCTGTTTTCACCTATCCTCTCGGGTTGATGCCTTACGTTGCGGCATTTGCCACATGGACGATGGTCACACTGCTGCTCTATCTCGTGGCCATTTACCTGATCGTGCCCCGTCCGATCGCTATTTTGGCGGCGCTTTCGCCATTCGCTGTGTTCTTCAATTTCGTTCTCGGACAGAATGGATTCCTCCTCGCAGGATTGATGGGATTGTCCCTCGCCCTGATGGAGCGACGGCCTCAACTATCCGGAGTTCTTCTTGGCCTGCTAAATTTCAAGCCACAAATCGGCATTCTTTTTCCATTTGCGCTTTTGGTCTCGCGCAAGTGGCGCGTGATCGTTAGCGCGGCGGCAACGAGCGTGGTTCTGATCCTCACATCAATCGCTGTCTTTGGTTATCAAGGATGGCCGTCCTTCATCCACGCGCTCGCCGATCGCGGACCAAGTTTGGGCCCTCGGCTGACGTCGGTGTACGGTTTTCTTTGGTTGGCCGGCATCAGTCCGTCCATCGCATGGGCCATCCAGTTGGCCGTCGCCGGTGCTGTGACAGCGGTCGTGTGCTGGGTATGGGCGACGCCACTCCCTCACTCCCTGAAAGCTGCGGCCCTGTGCAGCGCGGCCGCGATGGCGACGCCGTATGTGCATGGCTATGATCTATGCGTCTTGGCGATAGCCGTCGCCTTCGTGGTCAGGGACGGCCTTACGCGCGGGTTTCTGCCTGGCGACCGTCTGATCATGCTGTTCTCCTGGATCGTCATCTTCTTGGGCTTCCACTATTCCTCCATCGGATGGATTCTATGCTTGGCTCTTCTTGCTCTTGTAGTTCGGCGGGCGCCGAAGTATTCGAGCACCGAATTATATCGCTGCTAATTTCGCCGCTCCTATCGAGCCTGGTTCTGCAGCCGCGTGCCGGGTGTCAGCACACGATCTGTCCTTCTTGTGTCGCCGTGGGCTGGATGATGCTTGTGCGATCCGACGCGGACGGGTCCCATTCCCTCACCAGGTAGAGCGGCCTCTGCTTCACCTCATCGAATGTCCGGCCGAGATACTCGCCGATGATCCCCAAAAAAATCAGTTGGAGCCCCCCAAGGAACAGAATCGCAACCAGCAAGGATGGGAAACCGGGAACGGGATTTCCCAAGATTACGGTTCTGATTGCCATATAAAATCCGTATAGAATTGATAATATTGCGACGATGAGACCTACATAGGTCGCAACCTTGAGCGGCCCGATACTAAATGAAGTGATTCCTTCAACAGATAGGTTCCATAGTTTCCAGTAATCCCACTTACTCGTGCCGGCATATCGAACATCGGGCTCATAGAGCATCGGGATTTGACGGTAGCCGATCCAGGCGAACAGGCCCTTCATATATCGATGCCGCTCGCGCGCTCCGGCCAAAGCGTCGACCGCGCGGCGGCTGAGAATACGGAAGTCGCCAGCGTCGACAGGAATGAGTTCGCCGCTGAGCGAGTTGATTACGCGGTAGATGGCTCGGGAAGAAAACCTCTTTAAGCGGCTCTCGCCAGTCCGCGACACGCGTTGGCCGTAGACGACGTCGGTGTCTTCCTCCTGCCACCGTGCGATTAACCTTGGTATGAATTCCGGCGGGTGCTGAAGGTCTGCGTCGATCACGACGACGACATCGCCGCGCGCGTAGTCGAGGCCGGCCGTAAGCGCTATCTCCTTGCCGAAATTCCGACTGAGATCGACGATGCCAATTGTCGGATCCGCCGCCTTCAGCGTGCGCAGCAGCTCGAGCGTATCGTCGCTGCTGCCATCATTCACAAAAATAACCTCGCTGAGCATCAACAGTTCTTGCCGCACAACCGATAATCGTCGATTGAACTCCAGGATAACGTCATCCTCGTTGTATGCCGGCACGACAATCGAGACGAGCCTGACCGGTTTTGTCACAGCTGGCCCCGATAAAACCAATCACCGCCGAGTGCGCAGCACTCATGGCGGGCAAGCCCCACTGCGGTTGTCAGCTGCTCGCGATAAAAGAAGAACTGAACGTGCTCGTCCACGGTATAATAATAGGGCCGTTGCTTCGGCACGACGATAATCAGCTCGCTTCGCCCGACGCGCGTGAGCTCTTGGACGGCTCTTTCTAGGTGCAGACAATGTTCCAGTGTATGGGTGCAAATCACCACGTCGAACGCCTTGTCTGGAAACGGAATCGCGTCCACCGAGCCTCGGGTAAATTCGCCTGGAATCGGCTTTCTGGGAGCCTTCAAATCCAACCCGTAAAGCACGCCCTTCGGATACCGCTCGGCGATTGCGCGCAGAAGAAATCCGTTGCCGCAGCCTGCGTCCAAGATGCTAATCTGTCCGCGGGGAAGCGCGTCCAGAATGGCCTGCAGGCACCGGGCGTTCAAATCGCTTTCACGGTTTCTTGAAATAGAGTCTATAGATTCATAGAAATGGACGTACTCCTCCGGCGTCATGGTGGCGATGCGGGATTTGAATTCCATCGCCTCTTTTACAAGTTTTCCACGATAGGCGAACCAGTACATTGGAAACATGAACCACCTTAAATTGCGGATGATCGGCGGGATCAACTCGTCGAGGCAAAATCGAATCGCGTTAGTTGACGAACGGTTCATTTACGAAGCATCGGGCAGTTTCGTCGCTGACGCGCACCATCCGGATCGTCCTTCCGATCGTAGCGCGGCGCGTCTCCAAACTCAAATTCTGCTTGAAATATTCCTTTGTCCGGTTAGGCATTTCCTGATCTGCGCCAAAATTTTTGTGCGGCGGGCTCTCTCGCCGCTGATTGGTTCTTCGCCGGGCGGAAAGCGTCCGCCACCGGATGTGTTTCTGTGCTGCGAGCGACTTTGCCGGCCAGATGGGTTCCGATCGTCGACATGATTAACGCTGTCGAAACTCACCCTAAGGAAGCCGACCTCGATCGAAAACGATCGCGGTCGCTGGACATCTTCAAGAGTCGGTGGCTGCAATCGTTCGGCTACGCCTTCGCTGCGCTCTACTTGCTGTACTTCGTGATTCTTTATCGAGCGGGAAGCTGGATCGTTGGCAGCACCGGGCTGCCGATCTACACGGATTTCGGGGCCTGGTGGGCGGCCGGGATGCAAGCGCTGCACGCGGACCCCGCCGCATTGTACGATCCCGACGAATTTGCCAAGATCCAGTCGGCCCTGTTCGGGCCCGGCGGGGGCTTTTATCCGAATTGGCCGTCGTATCCGCCGACATTCTTTCTGGTGCTGGCACCGCTGGCGTTGCTGCCGTACCGTTGTGCATTCATTACCTGGGATGTGGTGACATTGCTCGGCTGCGTCGCCATCGTCTATCTGATCGTTCGGCGCCGGGCGGCAATCGCCCTAGTACTGGCTGCCCCGTTTTCCGCCTGGAATTTTATCGCCGCGCAAAACGGGTTCCTCACGGCATCGCTGCTGGGTGCATCGCTGCTTTTCCTCGAGCGCCGACCGGTGCTGGCAGGGGTCTTTTTGGGTTGCCTTACCTACAAGCCGCAATATGGCATCTTGTTCCCGGCGGCTCTCGTGGCCTCGCGCCAATGGTGCGCGATCGCCAGCGCCGCGGTTACCGCAGCGGTTTTGGCCGCCGCCTCGGTCGTTCTGTTCGGCGCCCATGTCTGGGCTGCGTTTCCGCACGGCTTTGCCGTGCAGAGCGAATTGAGCCTGGGGGCCGACCCGGACAGCAACTGGGGATATCTCCAGACCGTGTACGGGTTGATCCGCAGCCTTCACGGTCCCGCCCAGCTGGCTTGGCTGGTTCAAGGACTGGTTACAATTGGTGGTGGCGTCATCGTGTGCATAATCTGGCGCTCTCGAGTCCATTACGAACTGAAGGCCGCGGTACTGTCCGTGGCCGCGCTTCTCGCTACCCCCTACGCTTTCGCCTACGACATGGCCGCAATTGTCATTCCGGCCGCCTTTCTGGCGGCCGACCAGCTGAACCGCGGCTTGTTGCAAGGAGAGAAGACAATGTGGATCGTCCTGTTCGGCGCGCCACTTGCTGTCCTTGCAACCCTCGGAGACAATGCCAGCGGAACAACCTTCGGGGGTACGCCGGTCTGCGTGTTCGCTGCATTACTGCTTTTTTGCGTCATTTTGCGTCGAGCGCTGCGCAGCATTGGTAAGCCAAATATAATTAATGGTGGCCTCGGCTTAGAGCCGGCCACCTTCCGATGACCGGCCACCCTCCGCGCTAATAAGCTGCCATTTATGAGCGAGGCATTCCGGACTGTCCAGGCCCCGGCGAGTTTGGATCAGAGAGTTCCGCGCATCCTCGGTGTTTTTGCGAGGTGGCGACTGCTGGCCTACGGATATACTTTCCCGGCCCTCTACGGTGCCTTTTTCTATACGTGTATTGGTACGGGTTCTGGCTAGTGAATGAGAATGGAGCGATAATCTGCCATGACTTCACCTATTTTTGGGTAGCCGGGTGGCAGGCGCTGCATGGGGCCGCCTCACTCCATGATCTACCAGCGTTCAAAGCGGTCCAAGACAGTTCGGCGGGACTCGGACATTCCCGTTACTCGCTGTTGTCATATCCTCCGACATTCACCCTTATCTTGGTCCCGGTGGCGGTGCTCCCCTACGTTGCCGCTTTCCTGACTTGGGAATCGGCGACGCTGGCAGGGTGCATCGCTGTCGTTTATTTGATCGTGCGACGGCACCCGGCGATCTCTCTCACCCTGGCCTCGCCATTCGCGGCCTGGAATTTTCTTATCGGACAAAATGGGTTTCTGACCGCGTCGTTGCTTGGGGGATCGCTGTTGTTTCTCCAACGACAGCCCGTGCTAGCCGGCGTGTTCATCGGGTGCCTCACCTACAAGCCGCAGTTCGGAATTTTGCTTCCAGTGGCGCTTATCGCCGCTCGTCAATGGCGCGCCTGCGTCAGCGCCGCGCTGACGGCTACATTTCTGGCTGCCGCCTCGGTTGCCGCTTTTGGTATTGACCCCTGGGCTGCGTTACCTCGTACGCTTTTCGCACAAGGCAGCGAAGCGATGTTTCCCACTCCCGAATGGGGATTTCTCTTCCAAACCGTTTACGGATTGATCCGTGTTCTTCATGGGGGCGCCACGCTGGCTTTGGTCGCTCAGGGTGCAGCGGCGTTAGGAATTGGGGTAATCGTGTGGCTTGTCTGGCGCTCCCCGGTGCGCTACGCGCTGAAAGCGGCAACTCTGTCTACTGGAGCGCTCATCGCGACGCCTTACGCCTTGGCTTATGACCTGGCAGCGATCGCAATTCCGGTGGCATTTCTTGCCAGCGACCAGATACGTTGCGGGCTACTCAGAGGCGAGCAGACGACCATGATCGTGCTGTTCGTCGCGAGTCTCGCCGTTATCTCGACTACGGGAAAGGCACCCGTCGGGGCGGTCATTCTGGTCGCGCTTTTGAGCCTTATCTTGCGCCGCGCTTTGCGATGGCGCGAGGAGGTGGCGATGTGCAAATGATCCGTTCTCCGGGCGAGACGTGGGGGCCGGCCTCGTTTGATTGGTATTCTGTTAAAATTTTCTGAGACGGGTATCTCCCTCGACAATTGACTCATTGATAGGTGGAATGCGTTCCTCGGCGAACGGCGTAAGCCTGTCCCTGGCCCGATATCGAAGGATCTCCGAATGCGCAAGTTAATCAATCGCTTCCGCCGTGACGACGAGGGCGCGGCGTTGGTCGAATATGGTATGCTTGTCGGCCTGATCGCCGTCATCTGCGTTGTAGCCGTTACAACCCTCGGTACCGAAGTGAGCACGGCGTTCAGCAAAATAGCGATCGGCCTGGCCGGCCTTTAAAACTACGAACCCGAAGCGCGGTCGGACTTGAGGTATCAGCGTTCGATCCCGTGCTGTCCCCTGATGACGGCTGCGATAGGAAAGTCACATGCTTAGGTTGCTTAATCAACTCCGCCGAAAGGAAGAGGGCGCGGCTCTGGTCGAGTACGGCATGCTCGTCGGCTTGATTGCGGTGATCTGCGTGCTGGCCGTTACAACCCTCGGTACCGAAGTCAGCACGGCGTTCAGCAACATCGCGAGCGCCCTGTCCGGCCTCTAAACGAACGGCTCCGCTGCGTTGTCGGACGCGAGATTCCCAGCGTTCAACCTCACATTTTGTTCGCTGGGCGCGGTTTCGCTAGGCGCGGTAAAGAACTTTAGAAAGGGAAGTTAGATGCACAAATTGATCTGCCGCCTCCACTGGGATGAGGAGGGGGCGGCCCTGGTCGAATATGGTATGTTGATCGGGTTGATTGCTGTCGTCTGTCTCGTCGCCGTTACAACCCTCGGTACAGAAATCAGCACCGCGTTCAGTAGATACGCCGTCGGTTTGGCCAGCATTTGATGTCTAGCCAATCAAGACCGGTCCGGCGGAGGAGATGAATTGCATTTGATCATTCTAATTCTCGGGATCTGCATCTTCGCCGTCGTGGCTTACGGCGATATCCGAACACGTCGAATTCCGAACGAGATGATCGTCGCGATTCTCGCGCTCGCCGCCGTTCGGATCGCGATGGATGGGGATCCGCGCGCCGGCCTCTTCACCCTCGCGGCGGCCGCCGGACTTTTCGTCTCGACGTTTCTGCTCTTCTGGCGGGGCCTACTCGGCGGTGGCGATGTCAAGCTCGTCGGGGCCACGGCGCTGCTCGTCGGCTATCACAATTTTTTCGAGTTTCTGTTCGTCATGAGCGTGTCAGGCGCGCTGATCGCGGTGGCAGTCCTCGCACGCGATCGGCTCGGGCGGCGTCAGGCGACGGCGCCCGCCGCGGAAGATCAGGAAATATCGGCGCGGCTGACCGTGCCTTATGGCGTCGCGATCGCCGCGGCCGGTATCGTGTCCCTTCTCGTGCAATACTTTCCGCCCAGGTAAGCCGCTATGCGCGCCAAGACAATCCTGACCGTGCTCTTTCTGATCTCGCTCGCGGTCGCGGTCATCGTGATCCTGCGCGCCATGCCGACGCAGGTCGACGCCAACGTTAATACACCAAAAGAGGAAATTCTTGTCGCCACTGTGTCGCTGACGGCCGGCACATTGCTGCGTGCTCAGGACGTCAGGTGGCAGTTGGTCACCCGGCCGGTCGAGTCGGGCGAGATCGTTCGTCCCTCCGAGGGCGCCCGCCAGGCCAAGCCCGGGATCGATGAAGAGACGCGGGCGGAGGTCTATGGCGCCGCGGTGCGCCCCGCGCGCGACACTGCGGCGGGGGAGCCGATCCGGCGCGGCAACATCGTCAAGCCGGGCGACCGCGATTTTCTGCAGGTCGTGCTGACTCCTGGAGCGCGGGCGATCGCCATCCCCGTTGCCACCGGCGGAGCGAGCACCGGCCTGTTGTTCCCGGGCGATCGCGTCGACGTGATCCTGACGCAGAACTTCAAGGGCGAGAGCGCCGTGATCACCCGCCGCTCGGTCAGCGAGACGGTCGTCGAGAACCTTCGCGTGCTGGCGATCGATACGCCGGACGCCAAGGCGCCGTCGGGTGGTTTCGGCCGGACCGTTACCCTCCAGGTAACGCCCCAGCAGGCCGAGAAGATCAACGTCGCCACCGAGCTCGGCAAGCTGTCGCTGACCTTGCGCAGCGTCAGCGGCCCGGACGGCGTTCTCGCTACCTCGACCGCCGGCCCCGGTCCCTCGACCGGCGTCAAGCCTACCTGGGCGGGCGACGTTTCGCCGGCGCTCGGCGGCGCGATGCCGGAGAAAGCTATCACGGTCCAGCAGCCGCCGGTCGAGGTGGTTCGCGGCTCCAAGCGGGAAGCGGTGAAACCGGAATGATCGGCGGGGAGCATATTCAAGTTCGGCCCCTTACCCCGCATTGGCGGATCGCGGAAGGAGCCAAGTCATGAGGAGCGTTCTCGAAGCTCCCGCGCCGATCGAGAGAACGGCAGCCGGCAAGCAGCCGCTGGGCCGGCCGGCGTTTCTGGCCTTCGTCGCCGACGCCGAGACCGACAAGCTTCTGCACGAATGCGTGACCCAGCTGGCGCTGGGTCAAGGCGCGATTATGCGCGGGGGGATAGCGAAAGCCGTCGAGTACCTCGGCCAGCATCGCTCGCCCCACATCCTGATCGTCGACATCAGCGGCATCGATCTCCCCGTATCGAGGATCAATGAGCTCGCCGAGGTCTGCGAGCCAGGTGTCGCGGTGGTCGCGATCGGCAACCGGAACGAGATCGGCCTCTACCGTGATCTGTTGCAGGCCGGGGTCGCCGACTACGTCGTCAAGCCGCTCAACACGCAGCTTTTGGCCAAGGCGTTGGCCAGCGGCCGGGCCCATACCGGCGACGCGAGCCCGATCCACAAAAAGCTCGGGACCATGGTCGCCTTTGTCGGGACGCGCGGCGGCGTGGGCACGACGACACTGGCGGTCAACATGGCCTGGTATCTCGCCAACCGGCAGAGCCGCCGGGTCGCCCTCGTCGACCTCGACCTGCAGAACGGCGATTGCGCGTTGGCGCTCGACATCAAGCCGAACTCCGGGCTGCGGGAGGCGCTCGGCAGCCCGCTGCGTATCGACAACACGCTGCTCGAGCGAGTAATGACGCCGGTCGGCGAGCGTCTGTTCGTGCTGAGCTCGGAAGAGCCGCTGACCGAGGATCTGCATTTCACCGCCGTCGCGGTCGAGACCCTCGTCTCGGCGCTGCGCGAGCAGTTCCATTATGTCATAGTTGACGTCCCGCGGATCCCGGCAGCGCCGTATCGGCGGGCGCTCGAGATGGCCGATTTCCGTGTTATGGTGGCCGACCAAACATTGCGCTCGGTGCGCGACACGGTGCGGTTGCGCACGGCAATCGGCGAGGGCGAAGGCAAGCGGCCCAATATCCTCGTCGTCAATCGCCACGGCGAGGGCGGACGGCATGCCGTGACCCTGGACGAGTTGCGGCATGTCGTCGAGGTCAAGCCGAAGAGCGTAATCCCGTTCCAGCCGACCTTGTTCACCACGATATCGGGCGGGGCGAAGATCGCCGCGGCACAGCGCGGCAAATTCACCGATGCGATCGCCGCGCTCGCGCTCGAACTGTCGGGCCGGCCGGCCGAGCGGCGGCGCTGGTGGAGGGCTGAGAAATGAGGTCGGCCAGCTTCGGCCGCCGCATAATTGAGCCGGGCGGCCATGAGCTCGTGCTGATCCCCGGTGAGGAGGCGCCGGGCCCGGCGCCCGAACTCACCAACCGCGACGAGCTGAAGGAACAGATCCGCGCCGCGCTGATGTCGCGCATCGACCCCTCGGTGGCGGGCCGCATCCCGCGGCCGACCCTGCGGGCCGAAGTCGGCAAGTTGGTCAGCGAGATTGCGACCGAGCAGCGCATCCAGCTCAACGAATTGGAGGAAGTCGCGCTCGCCGTCGAGCTGACCGACGACATGGTCGGGCTGGGGCCGCTCGAACCGCTACTCGAAGACGACGCCGTCACCGACGTGCTCGTCAATGGGCCTTTCGACGTTTTTGTCGAGCGTCGCGGCAAGCTCGAAAAGACCAGCGCCCGGTTTCGCGATGCCCAGCATCTCGTCGGTGTCGCGCAGCGTATCGCCGCCGCCATCGGCCGGCGCATCGACGAGGCGAGCCCGATGGTCGACGCGCGGCTCGCCGACGGCAGCCGCGTCAACATCGTCTTGCCGCCGCTCGTGCTCAACGGCGGCACGATCTCGATCCGCAAATTCCCGCAGCACGCCTTGACCCTCGATGCAATGGTGCGGCAGCAGAATTTGTCACCGGAGCTCGCCCATCTGCTGCAGATCGCGGCCCAATCGCGGCTGAATATCCTGATCTCGGGTGGCACCGGCTCCGGCAAGACGACATTGCTGAACGCCGTATCGCAACACATCGATACCACAGAGCGTATCATCACGATCGAAGACGCCGTCGAGCTGCGACTGCAGCAGCCGCACGTCGTGCAGATGGAAACGCGCCCGCCCAACATCGAGGGGGCCGGCCATATTCCGCAGCGCGAGCTCGTCCGCAATGCGCTGCGCATGCGCCCCGACCGCATCATCGTCGGCGAGGTGCGCGGCCCCGAGGCCTTCGACATGCTGCAGGCGATGAACACCGGCCACGACGGCTCGATGACGACGGTGCATGCCAATTCGCCGCGTGATGCCCTCTACCGCGTTGAAAACATGGTGATGATGGCTAATTTGAGCCTGCCGCTGAAGGCGATCCGAATGCAGGTCGCGAGCGCGCTCAACCTCATCGTGCATATCGAGCGCATGCGCGACGGTGTCCGCCGCGTGCACAATGTCGCCGAGATCGCGGGAATGGAGGGCGACATCATTACCGCGCGCGAGCTCTTCACCTTCCGCTATATCGGCGAAAAGCGGGATGGCACGATCGACGGCACCTTCGAATCGACCCGTATGCGCCCCGATTTCATCACCCGCGCCGCGCGCTACGGCCTCGACCGCGAGTTGCTCGACGTGCTCGGAATCGTCGCGGCAATGCGCGCCTGATGCGGAGGATCCCCCCTCACCCCAGCCCTCTCCACACAAGCGGGGACAGGAGTAAATCACTCGCCCCGAATGCGAAGAGAGAGGGAAGGGCCACCACCTCGACGATGAGAGGGTGAGGGGCAAGCCATGAACCAGGTCGTTCTTTCCGTACTCGCCGCCGTCGTCCTGATCGGTGCGGCGCTGTTCGCATCTATGCGCACCGATCGCCGTAGGGCGAGTCGACAAGAGCGCCTGCGCGCGGTCGTTGCGGCGGGGCCGATCGAGGACGCGCCCACCCTCTCGCTGCGGCGGCCGTTGACGCGAGCCGGCATCCGCGATCTCTTTTTACTTGCCAAACTGTGGGTGCGGCTCGAGGCCGCGATCGCCGCAGCCGGCAACCGGATCGGGCTGCTGCACCTCGCCGTGACCGGGGTTGCGGCGGCGGGCATGACCGTGTTGTTCGCCGAAAAAATCATGGGGTTCAGCCCCGCTCTCGTCGTGCTGCTCGGCACCGCGGCGGCAGTGGCTGCGCCCGCGGTGCTGATGCGCCTCTTCCAGAGCCGGTATCAGAACAAATTTCTCGATCCGTTCCCCGATGCGCTCGATCTGATGTGCCGGGCGGTCAGGGCCGGTCTTCCGGTGTTCGACGCGATGGAGGTGGCGTCGCGAGAGGTCATCGCCCCGGTGGGCACCGAGTTGGCGCGGACCCTCGAGGAGATGCGCATCGGCGTCGACATCGACGAGGCGCTGCAACACACCGCTGACCGCATCCGGGTGCCGGATTTTCGTTTTTTTGCCGTCGCCCTCAAATTGCAGCGGCGCACCGGCGGCGGTCTCGCCGAGACCCTCGCCAATCTCAGCAACATCATCCGCCGGCGCAAGGAAATCCGCCTGAAAGCCCGGGCGCTCAGTGCCGAATCCAAAGCCTCGGCAACCGTGCTCGCCTTGCTGCCGTTCGCCGTCGGCGGCCTTTTGTTCTTTCTCAATCCTTCGCTGATGTCTGTTCTTTTGGACGACGCGCGCGGTCGATTTATGATGGGGATGGCCCTGCTGAGCCTCGCGATCGGAGTATCCGTCATGGCCGTCATCATCAGGCGGAGCCTGCGATAAGCCATGTCTGGGGCCGACACCTTCTACGACACCCTCGCCGAGTATCTGACGATCCGGCTCGGTCAGGCCAGCCTAGGCCCGGCGGGAACTGTGATCCTCGTGTTGACTCTCGCCGCGGCGCTGTTGTCGGCCCTGCATCTGTGGAAGATCGGCAAGCAGGAGGACCGGCTCGACCGGCTGGTGGCGCTGCGCGGCGCCCCGGTCGACCGGGCTGTCCGCGAGCGGCGCCCGCGTTGGTACCAGCGGCTCGGCAGCATCGTTGCAGCCAGCCCGGCGGTCGGCACTGCCGAGCAACAGAGGCTGCTCGGCGTCCTCGCCTCCGCAGGGATCAAGGGGCACGGCCGTCTTTCGGGCTTTGTCGCGAACAAGCTGTGCAGCGCCTCCATATCCGCCGCACTGGTATGGCTGTTCCTCGAGTGGCGCGAATGGTTCGCCGGATCGGCGACAATTCGCATCGCCGTGTTGCTCGGCACGCTGATGCTGGGCTGGCGTCTCCCCGATTTCATTCTCTCGCGCCTGGCGGCGCGGCGAAGGCTCAGCGTCGAACAGGGCCTGCCCGATGCGCTCGATCTGCTCGTCATCTGCGCCGAGGCGGGGCTGAGCCTCGACCAGGCGATCGAGCAGGTCAGCGAGGATTTGCGCGCCTCCAACGCAGCAGTCGCCGACGAGTTTGCCACCACCGCTTCCGAAATGCGGGTACTGTCCAATCGCGCTCAGGCGCTCGAAAACCTTGTCGAACGGACGCGTGTTGCGAGCCTGCGCGGGATAGCGGCGACGCTCAACCAGGCGATCCGTTTCGGCACCCCGCTCGCCGAGTTGTTGCGGATCCTGGCCGCCGAAATGCGCACTGCGCGCCTGGCGCGTATCGAGGAGCGTGCGGCTCGCTTACCCGTTCTGCTCGCCATCCCGCTGGCACTGTTCATCTTGCCAGCGCTGATGATGGTGATCAGCACGCCGGTGGCGCTGCGCCTCGCGGACACTTTGAAAAACAACTTTGGCGCCTTTTGATTAACCGACGCTCGCCAGGCCGCCACGAAGGTACCCAGCCGAGCGCATCGGTTGGAGGCAAGCTTGCTAACTAATTAATAAACATTGAACCTTTTTCGCGTTTTAGCTAGTATGCTGGCGGTTTCGGTAACTGCTCGTTGTCCGCCCATTCGCCTGAATTATGCCCCAAGACCCTACGGGCGTTCCTTGTAACCGGGCGCATAGAGGCCTGCGGGGCCTCGGCCCAATTTCGGCCGGCGCCCTTTTCCATATCTCAAGGACACTAGAGACGCCGATCACTTATTTACATTGGCTTTCCGTGGCTCGGCGTCTAGCGACGTCGGGCAATTTGCGATCATTGCGAGAAGCCGCCGGTATATCTCGCAAACTCCTCTGCGACGAACGAGCAGCGATCAGCGTCCTGAGCGCGGTCAGCCTCGCCGCCGTAATCGGCATCTCCGCCCTGGTGGTGGAATATGGCCACGGCTTGCTGCAGCGGTCGGACAACCAGCGGGTGGCCGATCTCGCCGCTTATGGCGGTGCGCTGGTGTACAATACGATCTACAATGCCACGGGATCCGTTGCCTCCGCCACCACTAGCGGCAAGAGCGCCGCCACCAACATCGCGGCACTGAACGGGCTGACGGGCGACGGCGTTACCGTCACCCCGGCCATCGTCACGTCGCCGAGGCTGGACGGCAACACGGCGATGCAGGTCACCGTGACGACCAACCTGCCGATGTATCTGGCGGAGGTTCTGGTGGCCAGCACGACCTTGCCGGTGACGGCCACTTCCTATGCCGAGATCGTGCCGGCCACGCCGGGCAGTGTGGGCACGTCCACCGTGGCCCTGGTGCAATAACCCGCGGAGCGCAGAATGATGTGCGGCAGCGCGTTGGGGGCCGGCTCGCGGATTTTGAGGGCGAAGCAGGATGCTGGCACTGCGGCGGTGGAATTCGCTCTCTTAGCCAGCCTCTTCCTGATCATCGTCGCCGGAACCGCCGACTTCGGGTATTGGATCTACGGCGCATCGGAACTTACCGCCGCGGTGAGCGCCGGCTCCCAATACGCCGAAAACAACGGCGCCATGGTCGCGACCAATCCGGGCGGGCTTGCGACCGCTATCTCTACTGTCGTCAATAACGCCAACGGCACCGGCTGGGCGACCAGCACGGTCAATGTCAATAACGGCAGCAGCACCAATTGCTATTGCCCGACCGGGACACCCGGCAACTGGACGTGGGGAAGCGCCGTGACCTGCGGCAGCGCCTGCGCCGGCGGCGTAGCCGGCCAATTCGTGACGATCACGGCGAGCCCGAGCAGCATTGTCTCGGCGCGGTTTCCGACCTCCAACTTGACGTACAGCGGCACGATCAGCCGCAGCGCAATCGTGGAGACACAGTGACGCTGCGTGCTCTGCGGAGCCTGGGTCGGTCGCAAAATGGCGCCACGTTGGTCGAGTTCGCCTTGGTGGCGCCGGTGTTTCTCGCGCTGTTGTTCGGCACCCTCGAGCTCGGCCGCGCGCTGTGGACACAGCAGGCCTTGCAGCAAACTGCGATCGCCGGGGCTCGGTGCATGGCACTGCCGCAAACCAATTGCGCGATCTCTCCTACCTACAACTATAGTTCGGCGATGACGACGATCTATATTCAGACGATCGCGAACCAATGGGGGGTTTCGCTGCCGAGCGGGAGCATCACCCAGAATCCTGGGTCGTCTCCCAACAATTGCGGCACGAGCGGCTTCTCTGCGGTGACCCTCACTTTCACTTTTCAGAGCGTCGTGCCGTACCTGATCAACATCCCTAACGGCGGAATACCGCTGAGCGCAACCGCCTGCTTCCCCAACAATCCTTAGCTCAAGTAACTTGGGTCGCGCAGGAACAGGCATGCAGCAGATGCGGAAGACGTATAACGCGACGTTCAAGTCGAACGCAGTGCTGGCGAGCCTGCCACGGCGAGAGCGGCGCAAGTGAAAGCTTCGACTATCGCTGTTCCTGCCCCGCTGCGCTTTGCTAGCTTGCATTTTGCCAGGTTGCGGCAATCGCGCGGCTACGATCTGCTGATGCGGGTGCCGCTGCTGGCTTGGTCGATGTTTTGTGCGACCTTGCAGATGGCGGGTCTTGCCCGCTATGTGCGCGAGGCCGATGCGGCGCTGCCGTTTGCCGTATATGCCGTCAACATGGCGATGCGGCTGTCGACGATCGCCTTTCTTCTGCTGCTTGGTGCCTCGGTCGTCCTGCGGGCGCGGCCGACCGGCAAGGCCCGCGGGGTCCAGCCGCGGATCACCGCCTTTATCGGCGCGTTTCTCGTCTATACCATTCCGTTCTTCCCGCGCCGCGAATTGTCCGTGACGGCCGAGATGGTCTCGACCTTGCTGATCCTGTTGGGCAGCGCGGCGGCGGTCGTCAGCCTCGCGGGGCTCGGCCGCTCGTTCAGCATGATGGCGGAGGCGCGCCGGCTCGTCACCTCGGGTCCGTACCGGTTTGTACGCCACCCGCTTTATATTGCCGAGGAACTCGCGATCATCGGCATTTCGATGCAGTTCTTCTCGCTGTCGAGCGCGTTTGTTCTCGCGGTGCACATCGTCTTTCAGCTGCGGCGCATGTACAACGAAGAGGCCGTCCTCACCGAAAGCTTCCCGGAATACGCCGCCTACCAGCAAAGGACCGCCCGGCTGATACCCGGGATTTATTGACGCTTCCCGACCCTCACCCGCTTCCCCCCGATCGCGGTCCGGGGAGGGGGTGAGGGTGTTCAGAAATGGCTGATGTTGCCGAGCACGGCGAGGCTGGAAACGGACACGGCGAAAACGATCGGCCATCGCCGGCGCGTCAAGGTGGCCGCGAGACAAAGATAAGCCACGACCGCGAGTTTCGGCACCCACCACGCGGCGCCGAGCTTGGCCTGCGACATCGCCATCAGCGGATTGAGCTCCCAAACCCCCGGAAGCGCCAGCGCATGGTTGGTGGTAAGGATGTCGGCGATCTGCAATTCGATAAACAGGATCAGCAAAATCCAATAAATTCGCGATGCCGGCCATGGGTGGGCCCGAATTCTCCTCCGCATTGCGGCGGCGCAAAAGCCGAGCCGAGCCGGTGCTCGATCCCCGGATTCGGTTATTCGCTGGGTCATTCCTACCTCCGCATCGGCGGGCGAACCGATGCAACATGACTTCTCACTTGCAAAAGAACAGTAAAGCACTCGGATCGTTACCAACGACTCAATCGACGTCAACCTAAAATTCAACTATTAAGTATAAATATTTTTAAATTTCTTGCCGTCTTTAGGCAACGGGACCGGATGCCCGACCGACGCGGCATGTGCGACAGCGCTGACGAACAATGTCGGGCAGCCGGCGCAGGTGATAGCAACATATCTGTGTAATATAGAGGTTATGTGGTACAATTTTGCACCAACCTGCAACCTAACATCACAAAGTTGCGGAGCGTGTGCAATGAAACGGAAACGGAGTTTCTTTTTCGCCAGGTGCTCAGGGACGAAAGCGGCGCTGCTGCCATCCTGATAGCAACCGGGATCTTCGCCCTTGTTGGGTTTGGCGCTCTCTCGGTGGATGTCGGCTATCTCTACTCGGCCCAGCGCGATCTCCAAGCCTCAGCCAACGCAGCGGCGATGGCGGCAGCGCGCGACATCTGTGTCGGTGGGACATCCATCGCTACCGGCGACTTCCTACAGCGCCGTCACGGGGAACAAGAACGCCAATTCCTCGCAAGCATCACTTCCACGTTGTTCTGTTTCAACAGCGGAGGCGCGTGCACCACCAATCAGACGCCGCCAGCTCCAACATCGTGAAGGCGGTCGGCGGCGCTTCCGGCTGCCCGGGCGTCCAAGCTCCAGGCGGACTCCAAACCGACTACGCTGCCGCGATCACCGCGGCCCAGAGTGCCCTGACAGCCAACGCTCGGTCGGGCGCGACGAACGTGATCGTTCTCGTCACTGACGGCGACTCGAACTCCACAAGCATGGGATCGCTCAACCCCAATAACCAGTGCCAACAGGCGGTCACCGCAGCTCAGAATGCTGTGAAAGCGGGAACCTGGGTGTACGCGCTCGCCTATGGCGCGTCGTCGCCCAGTTGCAGCACGGACTTATCGCCATACAACAGCTCGTGCTACACGATGAGCCAAATCGCCAACGTTCCGGGCGCGACGGCTGGCACCTATATCAACGATCCGACGAAGTTCTATTCCGATAACGCGAACGGCTGTAAATCGACTGCCAACCCAAACATCACAAGCCTGAACCAGATGTTCCAGAGCATCGGGTATTCTTTGTCAACCGCACGGCTGCTCCCCCCCATCTGCTATGGAGGCTCGCCACCAAGCTGGTGCTAAATAGCAATCATGTGGTGAGATCGGGGAATATCCACTCCTGGTTCGCGGTCCCCCGGCAAGCCGAGGTTGCGATAAGTTAAGGACCGTGGTGAACCACGGAAATTTCCGATCTTGTCCCACGAGAATTGCGATCTTGCGTCGGCGTCACTCCGCCATTCGACGCTGGACGGCCGCGACATGCCCCCGACGCAGATATGTCCCCGCCGCCCCACCTCTCGCCGCGGTAAAAAATAGAAATAGCTAACTAGCGCTAACACTTCACAATCACTTCAATATCCCTTAATCAACTATTTTAACTATCAAATTTTATCCCTTTAAGTATAAATATCGTTGAACATTTTCCCTTGTTGAGCAAGGTCGGAATCATGCTCGGCGCTGCCGACGTCGACGATTTCGATTTGGGAACCTTAGCGATGTGTCATGAAGAATATGAGGCCGCAGTTGCCGCCTTTATCCGCAGCAACGGGATAACGCGCTGCCCGACCGCTTGTGCGTTGCCGACCCAGGCCGCTCCCGCCGCCGCCGATCGGGTCGCACTGCAGCGTTACGCGGCGCTCCGCAGCCAGTCCCGCCGGCAGCAGGTCACGGGACGTGACCGCTCGTTCTGGGCCGCCAAAGTCTTGGCAGGGCACGGTGATTAATGCGCTCGAACGGTCGCCGCCGGAAGCCCCTGCAATGAGCGACGACCTGCCGCCGCCAAACACCAGGCGCTGGGTCGTGCGTCGCAAGGCCGCGGTCGTCACCGCCGTGCGCACCGGCCGCATTACCCTCGAAGAGGCGTTGCGGCGCTACCAGCTGACCGAGGAGGAGTACCGGTCTTGGGAGCGCGCCTTCGAGCAGCATGGCCTGGCCGGCTTGCGCAGCACGCGCCTTCAGCAATATCGTAGTCCGCGGCCGGGACGCGGCCCGCGCTCGCGCCGCTGACCCGCGGCTTCCCGGGTGCTCACGCTGAGCGCACCGGCTGCCGGCCGAACCAAGCAGAGGCGGCCTGCAAGACTGGCGACTCCCAAAGAAAGTCGGCCACCAGCGTCAGCATGACGCTGACCGACCACCACCAGCCGAGCTCGCGCAGCAGCCAGAACCCGAACCCGCCGTCGAACGCCTGCCGCAGGCATTCGCCCCACATCAAGAGCACAATGACGATCGCGCTTCCGAGACAGAGGGCGCGCAGCCCTAGGATGGCGGTGCGCGACAGCGCCAATAGCCCGGGCATGACGAGCAACAGGAAAATGCCGCGATATTCGACGCTCTGTCCGGCGAAGAAGCATCCGGCGATCACTGCGCTGCCGATCACCATGAAGACCCGCTCGCCACCAGGAAGCTCGGCGATGGCGGCGCGCAAGTCGCCGAAGCGTGACAGCCGGCGGCAGATCGCCAGCGCAGCGCCGACCAGCCCGCCATAGAGGCCGGCGGTTACCACCCATCCGACCGCCGCTGCAAAGCGGGGGGCGCCGCCGTTTTTTCGATCAGCATGCCGATCAGAAACGGCAGGTTCTTCGCGGCGAACAAGTTGCCGTTGTAGGATCCGGCCGAGATCTCTGCCCATCCTCGCACGATCTCGACGTGGTACACCGCCCAGAAGACGGCGAGCGCACCTGCCGTCACCAGAGCGACCGCGGCGAATACAGCAATGCGCTCGCGGAAAAGGACGGTGAGCACCATGATCGGGTAGTATTTGAGGAGCGCAGACAACAAAGCGAGGCCATAGCCGATCATCCGCGCCGCCGGCCCGCCTTGGGCGAGGCAGCCCGCCGCCAGCGCCAGCAGAAACAGAATGACGTCGGCATTGGCGCGCTCCAATGCGAAAACCACCATCGTCGAAAGGGTCGCGGCCAGCACCAGCAGCAGTTCGACGAGGCGCTGCGGCGGCGGCAGCAGGCTCAGCGAGGCGATGAACACAATATCGAGGGTCCACCCGACCGCAGTCGTGTTCGCCACACCCAATGGCACACCAGCGGCAGCCAGCCACAGCGGCGAAGAGCCATATCCTCTAGACAACATATCGCACGGGTCAAACGAGACCACGTCTATTCCCTGCCGTGCACATTCCCACGCGGCCAGCCAACCGCTGATGTCGAGGAACGGGAACTGGAACGGCACTATCCCCCAGGATTGCAAAATATCGTCATACACCTCTCTATGCCCTTGCCGGTAAAGCCAGGAGATGGCGAGAAAGACGGCAAGCGCCGAACCCGCCGGGACAAACCGGCAGAGCCAGGCGGGCATTTCCCGTTGGCGCATTCGAGCTAGCGGCCCGCCAGCTCGGCCAGCGGATCGGGCAAAGGGAGCGAGGTCATCGGGAGCGTTCGGCAACCGCCCGCGCGCTGGGCGATGCAGAACCTCGCCGATGCAGTGCGCGGTCGCAAAGCCGCATCTCCTCACGGCCTGACGACGCGGTAGATGCTGAAGTAGCTGCCGGTCGTAAGCAATTCAAGTTGCTTGAGTTGAGGTTTCGGCGCGTCTGCGAAATCGATCCACAGGACGTAATCGAAGGTCTCCGGCCAATTGCGCCAGTAGGGCGGTTCGCTGATCAGATTCGTATCGTAATCACGGGTTTGCACCTGCCCCGAATTCGGAATTTCGATCAGCTCTTCCGGGGTAATCGGCGTCCAACCCCCCGTTTCTGATATTTCTTGATTTCTAGGAGCAACATCGAGCGTCTTCCAGCCGGTGAACATGCATGCGACGAAAGCCGAGCGATCGATTACCGCGAGGGACGGCATATGAAGGAAAAGCGCCGGCTGCAAGTTCGCCAGAATTTCGGGTACCCCGGACAAGCGCCGCGTTTCCGGCGGGATCGGCGCCTGGACGACAAGTAGTCTTGCTGCCGGTGCGATCACCGAAGATGCAGTTCTGAATTCGGTAAACCAGCGGTCGTAGTCGCGCCAAGTTTGTGACACGGTCCAGACGCGGACGCCAAGCACGGTCAAGGCGACGGCCGCGATCGGTAAGACGACCCGCCTCGAGCGCGGCTCGAATCGGGTACTGGCGATGATGATGAACGGCAACATTACCGGCAGCCTGAGATCGACAAACCAGCTACCGCTGATGACGTGCGGCATCAGCGCGGAGACGACGATCATCGCCACGATCGGCAGACGCATCTCAGATGCAAGTTTGAGCGACCGTGTGACAATCGCGACACCGAAGAAGGTGATGAAAAGCGGCGCGAGGAGCCGGTCGAATACCGCGACCGGCAAGAAACCGAAAACAAACGGCGAGAACAAAGCATAGGATTTTGAAAAAGCGAAATCGCCGTAGTCGGTCACCGATAACCTGCCAGGCAGCAAGGTCGCATACCAGATCAGGAGCCCAGGGATAAACTGAAGGAAGATTGCAGCCCACGCAAACAGGGTCCTCGCCGACATGCGCCGCAGGTTCGGTCGGCTACCGAATTCGTAGGCGACGACGGAGAGCGCATAGAGTCCGAAGGCAAACAGATGAAGCACGCAAAGGAGGCTCGCGACAGCTGAGAAACTCAAGATCCGAGCCCCGGCTCTCCATTGCCGAGTAGCGATCCAGCCGCTTAAGGCGAACAAATACACCCCGGTCGCGAATAGCGTCGGAAAACCCCAAAACAATTCGGCGTTATAGATGAAAAGCACCGACCAGATCGGCCAGATCCCCACCGACCCGTAGATGGCACGGTGCAAGGCCGCGGTCCCACCGATGAGCGTTGCCATCATCAGCGCGATGAAGACCCGACCGGCCTGCTCGACCGTCATCATTGTCGAAAGAACCGGTACGATCAGATCCATCGCCAGATCCGGCAACAGCCGCCAATGGACGGTGTAGTTGCGGGCCAGCTCGGAAATTTCGGTGCCATGGACGAGGATCCACATGCGCGCGAGGTGGCTGGGATAGTCGACAAGCGGGGGGACCCGCACCCACACGAGCGGGGAGAGTGTGACGGCACCCAACGCGACGTAAAGGGCAACCCGCCATGCCGTTGCCGCGATACCGCGGAACAACACCGGGAACGGCTCGGAGCGCACAAGGGCGAGAGACATCGAGTGAAGAATTCTCGGTTGATTGACCCACGCGTTCACATCAGCCTCGCCGGGTCTGAGAAAGCGTAGCCGCAGCAGAATTCCCAGCACTACCGATTACGGCCAGCCCGATTTCGGCCGGTCGCTCTGAGGGAAACCGCATCAGGCGCGTCTGCAGCCGGCAGCGATCGACACGCCGCTACGAAGTTCCCAGCAGGATGCCGACCGGCGCTCGAACAACAGCATCGAGCCACCGATCAGCGAGGCCTCAGAAGTCCATTTTTGCGTGGTGAGGCAGGTTGGTGACGCTCGACGACGCGTGAAGGCCATCGAGCGCTTTTTTTAGAGCTTGGCAGCGATGGTGCTGAAGGTGGTGCTGAGATTGGTGCCGACGAGGGTGAAGGCAGCGATTGCGGCGACTGCGATCAATGCGGCGATCAAAGCATATTCGATGGCTGTAACCCCGGACTCGTCCCGGATCAGATGGGAAAGAAGGGTGCGCAAGCGGATTCTCCTCAGGTGAGACAAGTAATCGACGCGCAAATTGCACCGGACTGTTTAAACATCGGTAAATCAACAGGGAAAAAGCGCATCAAATTTCCGATTCCTGAAGAAAAATCGGCAGCCCGCCGGACCTCGATCAGCGCCGAGCGAGCTCGTCTTCGAGCGCTGCCAGGCTCGCGAGCGAGTGGGCGGCCGCAAAGCAGTCGACGTAGTAGTCGAGCGCGACCGCCATCGCGCGTGCCACCGGCTCGTAATTTTTCCACCCAAGCAGTGGGTTGAGCCAGACCAGGCGATGCGCGCGCCGCTTCAGCCGCCTGAGTTCGACCACCAGCGCCTCCGGCGGGTCGGTGTCGTACCCGTCGCTCATCACGATCACGACGCTCCTCCGGTCGAGTGTCTCCTTTGCGTATCGGTCGTTGAAGGTCTTGAGCGCGGTCGCAATTCGGGTGCCGCCGCCAAACCCGTCGGCCATCAGCGACAGCCTTGCCATGGCGACGCCCGGGTCTCGCTCGCGCAGCGCATCGGCGACATGCACGAGCCGGGTATGAAACAAGAAGGCGTCCGCGTGCAGCCACCGGCCAATCAGGCCGCGCACGAAATTGAGGAAGTACCGGCTGTAGACCGACATCGATCCGGACGCGTCGAGCAGCACCACCATCTTGACCGGTCGCTCCGGGCGATGCTTGCGCCGCAGCTCGATCGGCTCGCCGCCGCGCGACAGGTTGCGCCGGATCGTCCGCCTGATATCGATCATTTCGCCGCGCCGGGCCGGTGTACGCCGGCGACTGAGGCGATAACGGATGGCGCGGGCCAGGCGCTCGGCGATGCGCTCGGCCTCCACCGCCTCTTCCGGGGTGACGAGCGTGCGCAGGTCGGTCCGGGAGAGCCTATCGCTCCGGCTTGATATCAGCCGACCGGTGCCGCGCCCGTCCGGGCTCTCTCCGTTCTCTTGCGAATGTTCGGCCCGGCCCATTGCCGAGGCGGTCTCTTCGCGCGGCAGCACCCTGTCCCAGATCTCGGGCCGGGAACCGCGGTTCCGAACGCCGGCCTCGGCCTGGGCGGGGGCGACGACCATGAGGCCACGGCCGAACCAATAGGCATCGAACAGCTCGTCGAAACGGGCCCATTGCTCGCGATTGTCCGACAGCAGGGTCTTGAGCGCGAGGCGGATGGTGACCGCGCCGGGGAATTGGCCGGCCGCGAGGACCGAGAGGACAAGCTCGGTCTCCGCCGGTCCCACAAGGAACCCGCTGCGGCGCAGATGCGCCATGAACCCGCTGACGCGCGCCGCGCCGCCGGCATGAGCGATCATGCCACTTTGCCGATGAGCCGGGCGGCAACCTCGGGGGGTACCCGCTTCAGATCCGCCTCGATCTTTAGTCGCTTACGACCTGAGTGTTTGCATTTTGTGAGCAGATTTGTCAGGCCAGAGCAGGAATGATGGTGTGTTCGGTGAGACGGCGGCCGGCAGCGATGGCGGCGCGGCCAGCGCGGGTGAGATAGTAGCGATAGGTACCGAGGACGCGTTTGATGACGCCGAGATGGCGCACACGGGCGAGTTGTCGGGATAGGGTGGCGGGAGAGGATTGGCCGAGGAGCGGCAGTAGGTCGGCGCGGCGGAGACCGGCGATATTGAAGCCAGGACGCTGGAGGGCGGCGAGCAGGGTCTGTTCGGCGCGGCTGAAAAAGTTGAGGCCCTTGAGGTTTCGGCCTTTGAGCGGACGGGGTTGGGTGAGACGGTCGAGCGTCCGGATGCCAGCCGAGAAGTCGTCCAGACTGGAGAGGTATTCAAGGTAACGGCGATTGCAGCTTAGCAAGATCTCACGCAAGTCCTTGAGGCTGTAGATGGTCTTTCTGACGGGGGCCAGGGCGCGAGTTGCCGGGCCTTGGCGATGTTCCACCTTGCGGTAGTGCTTGAAAGCGGAGACGTCGTTGGTGGTCGTCTCGATACGTAGGACGAGGCCGAATTTGTCGTAGATCTTGATCGAGGACTTACTGAAACGATGCTTGACGCAGGTGCCCTCGATACGCGTGGTGAATTGGCTGCCGATCTCTTGGGCGAGTTGGGCAGTGATCTTGTGGCCGAGAAAGGTGGCGACGTGTTCGGCTTTGACGGTCAGGATGGCTTGCCGGGAAAGCTGTTCATAGAGGGGTTTGAGGATGGCCGGCGTGCGGAACACCAGATCAGTGGCGTATTCGACCTGCATGAAACTCCAGTGGTAGGACTGGGCGAAGACGTCGAGCACCGGACAGCACTGCTGGGCATAGTGATCGAGGATGCGATGCAGGTGGTCGGGCGAGAGGGTGTCGGCGAGGGCCTGCGCGCGCTCCCAGTCGTCAATGCGCAGAAAGGCGTTGTCGGCAAGGGTGAAACCGACGCCGGCGGCGGTGAGTTGGCGGGCCAGCCAGCTATGCCCATTGCAATAGAACTGCAGACGGAACGGGCACCAGGTCGGCACGCGCAGATAGATCAGGCCCAACTCGGCGTCGATGAAGTAGAAGTAGTAATGCAGGCATTTGTCAGTATCCGGCCGCAAGAAGGTGCGATGCGTGTGCTTGTCATGCCAGGGCTTGTAGGTGTGGCAGGCTTCCATCGCCGAGATGATATGCACCAGGCCGGGACGGTCGCCGCGGACGACAAGCACCCTGGCGACGACGTCCTCCTTGCGGATGTGGTTCTTGGCAATGTGTTCGATGGTAATGCCAGCGGCACTCGCCAACTCGGCGGCGCGCTCGCGTACTCGATCGCGAAGTGGTTCGGCAAATCGCGGATAGTCGAAGATCCGGATCTGCCGCGCAGAAAGAAATCCCGTCATTCCCTTCGCGTAACAGGCTCCCGGCAGCGTGCCGGTGACGATGATCCGGTCATAGCAGGAGAGCACCCCGGCGAGGCGCTCGCGGTAACGCTCCGTCAGCGGCTGCCTCAACCTCCCCTCCTGCTCCCCGCGTCTCCTGCGTCTATTTTAACCTGTTTGGTTCCGGCTTCGCCGGCTTAGGAGACAAATCAGGCTTGCCTGCACTGCGCCCGAGTCCTTGTCGATCGAGGCGATGTCGACAAGCGCCCGCGCCCAGTCGAGCGTTTCGGCTATGCCGGGCGTTTTCTCCAGACCCTCGTGCCGCAACAATTGCACAAAGCGAACGACCTGCTCGGCAAGGCGTCGATCGATGCCGGGCAGGCGGGCGCGCACTATGACGAGTTCCTTCGCCTCATCGGGAAAGTCGAGATAGCTGTAGAGGCAGCGGCGGCGTAAGGCGTCCGACAATGCCCGGGTTCCATTCGAGGTCAGGACCACTGATCGACGTGCTGGCGCGCAAGCTCGATCTCGACCCGGCCGAAATACGGCGCAGCAATCTGATCCGCAAGGAGCAGTTCCGCTACCAATCGGCCCTCGGTTGGGAATACGACAGCGGCGACTATCTGACTGCGCTCGACAAGGCCTTGAACGCGATCGGTTACGCGGCGCTTCGCGACGAGCAGCGGCGCAATCGCGACGCCTTCCGCCGCGGTGAAACGCGCAAGCTGATGGGCATCGGCGTCAGCTTCTTTACCGAGATCGTCGGCGCTGGCCCGATCAAGAATTGCGACATTCTCGGCCTTGGCATGTTCGATTCCTGCGAGATCCGGGTGCACCCGACCGGCATCGCGATAGCGCGGCTCGGCACGATGTGGGGGACTTTCCAGGCGCCACATGCCGTTCGCACCGTTGCGTCGCTGATCTCCGGAATCCCCGAGCACAAGATCCGCATCATCTCGCCGGACATCGGCGGCGGCTTTGGCAACAAGGTCGGCCTTTATCCGGGCGTCGATCGTCAGATGCCCATTCACCTTGTTCATCGAGGCGACACAGCCGCAGGTCTCGAGCGGGCAAGGGTGTACACGCTGAATGAGCGCCGAAATCGAATCCGCTCAGGCACTCACCCAGAAACTCGAGGGTCTCGGGACCAGGCGCAAACGCGTCGAGGACGTCCGCTTCGCGCAAGGCAAGGGCAATTACATCGACGATCTCAAGCTGCCGGGTATGCTGTTTGGCGATTTCGTCCGGTCGCCTTATGGTCACGCCCGGGTCAAATCGATCAACAAAGACGCGGCGCTGGAGCTGCCCGGTGTCAAGGCGGTGCTCACCGCCGAAGACCTGAAGCCGCTCAGTCGGGTCAGCTCGACGCCCTCTGCTTCACGACACGCGGGGCGCTTGGAGGATCGCTGTCCAGCGGCAGATGTCGCGGGCTCTTGGCGCCGGGGCCGCGATGGACATGAACCTGCCTTGCCACGAGCGGCTCACCGCATTCGGAGCACACCATGACCGGGTCGAAATCCTTGCCGCAGAGATCATGAGTGTGCAGTAGCGGCCGCCCCTTCTTCCCGGCCATGTGGACATCGCCCCAGTGGACGATCGAAATGACGATCGGGTAGAGGTCGAGCCCTTTCGGCGTGAGGCGGTACTCATAGCGCGTCGGCCGCTGCTGGTAGGGCACTTTGGTGAGCACGAACTCGTCGACCAGCTTTTTGAGGCGGCTGGCCAGAATCGGTCGCGTGATCCCGAGGCGCTCCTGGAAATCCTCGAAACGGCGGACGCGCAGAAAGCAGTCCCGTAGAATCAACAGGGTCCAGCGGTCGCCGATCACCGAGACCGTGCGTGCCATTGAACAATTTTCTTCACTGAGCTCATTCCAACGCATCACTTATTCCGGCAATGCCTGTTGAGTCCCTCAAATCATCATATACCGTAGCAGGTTCATGATTCAAACTATGGGACTAAAAAGACGCCGTAGCTCGTTATCAGCCAGAGCGTTTTGGCCAATCAGCCGGATGGCGCCTATTGCCCAAATTGGGGGGTTCATTGCGAGGAGCGGAGCGACGATGCAATGTGGAGCCCAACAACGCCCTTCGCCGCCGGAGATTGCTTTCTGTGCGCGCAATGACACCGAATCCGATACAGCAGTCTAGCGTGTGGCCAGAATCATTTCCTCGACGTCGCGCAACCTGTCTTTGCCGAAGAAGATCTCGTCTCCGACGAAGAAGGTGGGCGAGCCGAAGGTGCCGCACGCGACGGAGCGCTGCGTATTGCCGAGCAGCCGCGCCTTGACCTCGGCGTCCTGGACCAGCGCACCGAAATGCTCGGAATCGAAACCAGAACTCGAGCAAGGCAGCCCGCAATACCGCCGGATCGTCAAGCTTTTTGGGCACAGACCACATGTGCCGGTAGATCTCGTCGACATAGCGCTCGAACACGCCCATCTTCTGCGCTGCAATTGCGCCGCGCATGATGGTCAAGGTGTTGACCGGGAAGAACGGGTTGTGCCGGAAGCAAGTAATGCCATGGCGCTTGATAAAGCGCGCCGTCTCGAGACGCTCATAATCGGGCTTGTTCTTGATGCCGACGAGGTTCTCCGCGGGCGACCGGTTGCCAGTCAGTTTGTAGACGCCCCCCAGCAACACCGGCACATATTCGAATTTTGTGCCGGTGCGCTGCTCGATCTCCGGGATCACCAGATGCGCCAGATAGGCGTTGGGGCTGCCGAAATCGAAGTGGAACTCCACCTTGGGCATGGTCTCACCATTTTTCCGCAAAGGGTCGGATCTCGCGTTCGAACGACCAGGCGTCGCGCGGCTCTTGATAGATCTGCCAATAGGCCTCGGCGACCGAGGCCGGCCGCATGAGCCGGCCCGGATCGAGATTGGCGAGGTCCGCCTCCCCCTCCCGCTCCTTGATCCGCTCGCGCACCCACGCGGTATCTACGCCGGCGTCGATCACCAAATGGGCGACATGGATGTTCTTTGGACCGAACTCGCGCGCCGCACACTGCGCGACCGCGCGCAGGCCGAACTTGGCGCTGGCGAAGGCAGCATAGCCGACCCCGCCGCGCATACCGGCGGTGGCCCCGGTGAAGAAGATATTGCCCCGGCCGCGCGGCAACATCAGGCGCGCCGCCTCCCGTCCCGCCAGGAAGCCGGCGTAGCACGCCATCTCCCAGACCTTCCGGAATACGCGCTCGGTAGTCTCGAGTAGCGGGAAGTTGACGTTGGCGCCGACGTTGAAGATGCAGACTTCGAGTGGCGCAGACGCGTCGGCATGCTGAAGGAACGCGGTGATCTCTTCCTCCCTGCGCGCATCGAGCGAGCGGCCGACGATCCCCCCGCCCGCCGCCTCGACCTCGGCGACCAGCGGCGCCAGCTTGTCACCGTGCCGCCGCCCGGCGAAGACGGTGAACCCTTCGGACGCGAATTTCTTCGCAATCGCGCCCCCAATAAAGTCGCCGGCGCCGATGACTGCCGCGGTAGCGTTCCGGTGTTCCAATAAGCCCTCCAGCATGAGTTCGGGTGTTTGCTATGCCTGTGCGGTGCCGGCTCACGGACGCATCGCTCGCGCAAGCGACGCCTAATCTCTAAAGTTAAGTGTTGATTCTGAACTTATCAACCGGCAGCTTGCCGTTCTGGGCGGGTCAGGCTGCACCGTTGGTGCGCGATTTGCCGGCGCGCCGACTGGTCGAAAAGCTGGTAGCGGAAGCTCAGGCGATAATTGGGAGAAAAAGGTCAGTGTATCGGATACGACAAAGCGGCCGTCGTGATTGCGGGCGACCGGGATTGGTCGCGGCCTGATCTCGCGGGCCGCCCCGTCTCTGTCAACTCGAAGGAGCCGGCACCCTCAGATGAGGGTGATGCGCTCGGCTTCGAGGCCTTTCTTGCCGTCGACCACCTCGACCCTGACCCGCTGGCCGGGATCGAGGGCGTTGACGCCGCTGCGGCGCAGCGCGGTGATGTGGATGAACACATCCTTGCCGCCGCCGTCCGGAGAAATGAAGCCGTAGCCCTTTTCGGGCTCGAACCATTTCACCGCACCTTCCATGGTTTGGGAAGGCCGGGGGCCGCGGCGGTCGATGCCGCCGCCCCCGCTCTGCGGCGTCACCGCGGTGCTGTTGTCGACGTTCAAGACGGTCGTTACCAGCGGGCCTTTCGCCCCGGCGCTGACCTCGCAGATGATCGAAGCGCCTTCATGGACGTCCTCATAGCCGGCGCGACGCAAGATCGCCATCGGTAGGAACGCGTCCTGGGATCCGTCGGACGGGGTGACGAACCCGAAACCCTTGCTGGCGTTGAACCACTTGACTTTGGCTTCGACGCGGCGACCGGGGGGAAGGTCTTCGCGGAAAAAGCCGGGGCGGCGGTCGTACATGGGTCCTCTAAACGTGGAATTGAATGGGGCGAGCGTGTGGAACACTAAATCATAGCGTAAATGCGTCGCATTGCGCTAGCACTCACATTCCGCTAGCGCCACCCATTCAATTCGATCGCGCTGCCCCTTGGATGGGGCTGCCGGCGACCTATCCGGTAAAGGCCACCAAGCGCTGGTTTTGCTCGCCCAAACTCTCGACCGACAGCCGCATACGGTCGCCGGGTTTGAGGAATTGCGGCGGCTTCATGCCGAGACCGACACCCGAGGGCGTGCCGGTCGGGATGATGTCGCCCGGCAACAGGGTCATGAAATGGCTGACATAGCTGACGATCTCGTCGATCCCGAAAATCAGGTCGGAGGTGTTGCTGTTCTGCACCCGCTTGCCGTTGACCTCGGTCCATAGCCCGAGCTTGCCCGGGTCGGGCACCTCGTCGGCCGTGACGACCCAGGGACCGATCGGGGCGAAAGTGTCGGCGCTTTTGCCCTTGGTCCATTGCCCGCCGCGCTCGATCTGAAATTCGCGCTCGGAAACATCGTTCACGACGCAGTAGCCGGCGATATGTTTGCGCGCATCATGGGCGGGGACATACCGCGCCAACGTGCCGATCACGATGCCGAGCTCGACTTCCCAGTCGGTCTTTTGCGAGCCTTTCGGGATGATCACGTCGTCATTGGGCCCGCAGATCGAGGTCGTCGCCTTCATAAAGAAGATCGGCTCCTTGGGGATCGCCGCCCCGGTCTCCGCGGCATGCGCGCGGTAGTTGAGGCCAATCGCGACGAGCTTTGACACCCGCGCGACGCACGGGCCGAGCCGCGGCGTCCCGGACACCAGCGGCAGGGTGCCCGGATCGAGGCGGCGCAGCCGCTCGAGCGACGCCGGAGCCAGCGTCTCGCCGTCAATGTCGCGAACCGCGCCGGAAAGGTCGCGGACCTTGCCGTCCCGATCGAGCAAACCCGGCTTTTCCTGACCCGCGGGTCCATAGCGAAGAAGCTTCATCGAAAATCTCCTCTCTGCGTCAGAGCGTGAAGCCGCCGTCGATCACGTGGATCGCGCCGGTGGTGAACGCCGAATTCATCCGAGGCGAGGTATACGGCGAGCGCCGCGACTTCCTCGGCCGTACCGAGCCGCCCCAAGGGTTGGCGCTCTACAAAGGCGCGCCGCGCGACGTCACTGCCGCCGACCATCCGCCCGCCCTGGACCGCGATGCGGTCTTCGAGCGAGGGTGTCGCGATGGTGCCCGGGCAGATCGCATTGCAGCGTATGCCCGACACGATGAAATCGGCGGCGACCGATTTGGTGAGCCCGATCACCGCCGCTTTGGTCGCGGCGTAGACGCAGCGGTTCGGCACGCCTTTGATCGACGACACGGTGGACGACATGTTGATGATCGAAGCGCCGGTTCCGCGCTCGACCATCTTGGGCAGAAACGCGCGGATCGTCAGGTACATCGAGCGCACATTGAGGACGAAGGACGCGTCCCATTCGACCGGCGCCGCGTCGAGGATCGTTCCGTGATGAACAAAGCCGGCGCAGTTGAACAGCACGTCGAGCGCGCCCAGCTCGTCCGCCAGCGCCGTGATCGCCCCTTCATCGGTCACATCGAGATGGCGGGTCGCGATCAGCGCCTCGGCGAGCGGCGCCAGCTTCTCCTCGGCGATGTCGGTCGCCAGCACGCTCGCGCCCTCGGCGGCAAAAGCCAGCGCCGCCGCCCGGCCGATCCCTTGCCCGCCCGCCGTCACCAGCGCGCGTTTACCTGCGAGCCGTCCCGCCATCGCGCCAAATTGCCACGCGCGGCGCATCGCTGTAAATTGACAAAGCTATCGGTTCGGGAATTCGGGCCGGGCTCCCTGCCTCTCCAGCCGCTGACGGCGCTGCTCCGCAGGACCGCTGACCATTGCACGAGAACGGGTGCAAGGCGACCACGGGAACATCCCGAGGCGCGACAAGCGCTTGTTTCCTTTATGGGAATTTCAGCTCAAATTTGCTGAGGTTGGGGAGGACGCAGGAATGGCCAGAACCCTTCAAGCGGCAGCGCTACCCCGGATTGAAGCACGGCAAATGCCCGCCACCGCTACTCTCGCGGCGCTCGGCATCGTCTACGGCGACATCGGCACGAGCCCGCTCTATGGATTCAAGCAGGCCGCAGACGCCGCCGGAGCGATCTCGCCCGAAACCATCATGGGCATCGTGTCGGTGATCCTGTGGTCGCTGATCGTGATCGTCTCGTTCAAATACGCCATCCTGATCATGCGTGCCGACAACCGCGGCGAGGGCGGTATCATCGCGCTGTTGGCGCTCCTCGATGTGCGGCGTGCGCCGGCCGGGAGCTGGCGCGCCTCACTGCTGATCGTCGGGCTGATCGGCGCCGCGCTGCTCTATGGCGACGGCGTCATCACGCCGGCAATTTCGGTGCTGAGTGCCGTGGAAGGCCTAAAGCTCGACGCACCCCAGCTCACTCCGGTCATCGTGCCGATCAGCATTGCAATCCTGGTTGGCCTGTTCTTGGTTCAACGCAAGGGAACGGCGTTCATCGGCAACATCTTCGGGCCGGTAATGCTGATCTGGTTTCTCGCTATCGGCGTGCTCGGCCTGCGCGGGATTATTGCCGAACCAGAGATCCTGGGCGCACTCAGCCCGCATCATGCGCTGAGCTACCTGCTCCATGCGGGCCCGGTCATCGGCTTCGCCGTGCTCGGCGCCGCCTTTCTCACGGTCACCGGCGCAGAGGCGATGTATGCGGATATGGGCCATTTCGGCCGCGTGCCGGTCCGCCTGGGCTGGTTCGCGGTCGTCTTACCCGCCCTTGTCCTGAATTATTTCGGCCAGGGAGCGCTGCTCCTAGCCGACCCCGGCGCCATCGAGAATCCGTTTTATCTGCTCGCGCCGGGATGGCTCCATTATCCGATGGTGGCGTTCGCAACAGTGGCGACCATCATCGCCTCGCAAGCAATCATCTCCGGCGCGTACTCGTTGACCCAGCAGGCGATCCAGCTCGGCTTTCTGCCGCGCATGCGGGTGCTTCATACCGCCAGCCACGAGAAGGGGCAGATCTATATGCCGATGGTCAACTGGCTGCTCGCCGTCGGCACGCTCGGGGCGGTCATCACTTTCGGCTCCTCGGACGCGCTCGGGGGCGCCTACGGCATCGCCGTCTCGATGCTGATGGCGATCACGACGGTCCTCGCAGCTCTGGTCGCCCTGCAATGGGGATACAATCCGCTCGCCGTCGCGGCCGTCAACGGATCGCTGCTCGTCGTCGAACTTATCTTTGTCGCCGCCAACGCGACAAAACTGCTCGCGGGCGGCTGGTTCCCGCTCCTGCTGGCCTGTGTCGTCGCGTTCCTGATGCTGACCTGGCGCACCGGGTACCAGATGCTCGAGCGCCAGCGCACGGGAATGCGGCAGCGCGAGGACGAGTTCGTCGACTGGGTGCTCGAGAACCCGCCGCTCCGCCTGCCTGGAGCCGCCGCGATCTTCACGGCGGGAAGCTCAGGCATCCCGCTCGCCTTGACGCATCACCTCAGACACAATCGCGTGCTGCACGAGTGTGTGTTGCTGGTTTCGACGGTCAGTAGCGATGCGCCACGCGTCGATCCGGACCAGCGCGTAAAGCTCGCGGCGGTCGGCGCCGGCATCACCCGGGTCACGCTGCATTTCGGATTTATGGAGCACCCCAACGTGATGGAAGGTCTGAAGCTTGCTTGCCGAAACCCTGATCTGCGCGGCATCAACCCGGAGCGGATCACCTTTTATTCGCGACGGATCATGGTCATCCCGAGCGGCAAGGTGCCCGGGATGGCCGTGTGGCGGGAGCGGCTCTTTGCCGCGATGCACCTCAACGCCAATTTACCAGCCGCCTATTTCGGCGTGCCAACCGGACAGGTCGTCGAGATGGGCCTCGAAGTCGAGATCTGAGCGACGCCATCGCATCTCTCACTGGGAGAGGTAGCCAAGCCGGCTAGAAATGTGAGGAGAAAGCCGATGGCCCCCGGCAAGCAGACAGGAGTGCGGACCGGCGATGCCACTCGACTGGGCTCACCGGTCAAGCGGTGGAAGCCAGCCATCACTTGATCTTGCTCGGCAGCGCATTGGTGCTGCTGAGCATTTTCGCCGGCGTGTTCTCGGCGCGTTTCGGGGCTCCCTTACTGCTGGTTTTTCTAGGACTGGGCATCCTGGCGGGGGAAGAGGGACCGGGCGGCATCCTCTTTCACGACTTTCACGCCGCCTATCTGATTGGCAGCATCGCTCTCTCCATTATTCTGTTCGATGGCGGGTTACGCACCGATCCGAAGGATGTCCGACGGGCGTTCTGGCCGTCTCTCGCCCTTGCCACTATCGGTGTAATCGTCACGGCCGCAATCGTCGGGGCGGCGGCGGTACTGCTTTTTTCCACCTCCTGGACCCGTGGATTGCTGATCGGTGCGATTGTTGCGCCGACCGACGCAGCGGCAGTCTCCGCGCTGCTGCATCTGCGCCGTCTCGAGCTGCGGGCGCGTATCGCCGCCATCCTGGAGATCGAGTCCGGTATCAATGACCCGATCTCGGTTCTGCTCGCTGTGCTGCTGGTCAATCTGCTCGTAACCCCGACGCCCTTGCCCGTATCCGACATTGTGGCGCTATTGACTCGAGAGATTGTGGGTGGGGCTTGCTTTGGCATCGGCGGCGGCTATCTGCTGCTCGCTCTAGTCAATCGTTTGGAGGCGACTTCAGGGTTGTACCCCATTCTGGCGCTTGCCGGTGGCACCGCCCTCTTCGGCGCCGCCCAGACGGCTGGTGCAAGCGGGTTTTTAGCCGCCTATCTAGCAGGTCTCATATTGGGCAGTCACCGTCATCGCGCTACTCAGGTTATTAACCAAGCATTCGACGCCTTTGCCTGGCTCAGCCAGATCGTCCTATTCCTCATGCTCGGCCTGCTCGTCAAGCCGAGCGCACTGGTTCCGGTACTCGGGCCTTCGCTAGTCGTTGCTGGGGTGCTCATGCTGGTCGCGCGGCCTGTGGCGGTGGCGCTATGCTTGCTGCCTTTTCGATACACTGGCCCGGAGATAGCCTTCATCTCATGGGTGGGTCTCCGCGGGGCCGTGCCGATCTTTCTCGCGATCATTCCGGTGCTCGCCGGGGTCGCGGATGCAGCGGTGTTTTTCGGCGTTGCGTTCATTGTAGTCCTGATATCGCTGATCCTCCAAGGTTGGACGGTCGCGACGGCCGCGCGGATGTTCGATCTGGACGTGCCGCCGCTCCAGCAGGCCTCCCGTCTGGACATCGATCTCCCCGGCCGCCTCGGCGACGAGAACGCTGTGGCAGGCTATCGAGTGGAGGCGCGCTGCCGAGCCGCCTCCAAACCCTTAGAGGCGCTGCCGCTCCCGCCGACGGCGAGCGTTCTGGTGGTAGTTCGGGATGGCATTGCTCGCAGTGCCGCGTCCGCCCCGCCGCTCGCTCCAGGCGACTACGTGCTCGCGCTCGCACACCCGGAGGATCTTGCGATGCTCGATCGCGTGTTCGGGCCACGTCCCGAGCGCAGCCGGGCGGATGATCGCGGGCTTCTCGGCGAGTTCGCGTTCGACGGAACTACCACGCTCGCCGCGATCGCACACCTCTATGATCCGGCAGCGGGCGCCGACGGCGCTGTCACCCTCGACGAGTTTTTGGCAAACAGGTTTGGCGGGACACCCGCGGTCGGAGACCGGACGCGCTTCGGCGCTGTGGAACTCATCGTGCGCGACATGCAAGGGGACGCAATCACCCAGGTCGGCGTCGAACTCGAGCCGGCGCCGGTTCACCCGTGGCGCTTCTGGCTCCAACGCCTGCCCCCGATCACGGGCTGGTTCAGATCCGCTAGACGAGCTGTTTCTGCACTTCGAGGTCGTCCTCGATAAAAGCTTGGACCGCCTCGTCGATGCCGGTGTCGGCGGCGAAGCCGAGCGCTTCGGCACGCGGAGCCCGTAGCTCTTGCGGCCAGCCGGAGATGATCTGCTGGATCTGCGGGTCGGGCTGCCAGCGGATGCGGGCGTAGGCCGCCTCGCCGCCGGCGCGGCGGACCGCGGTGGCCATTTCGCCGACCGCGACCGAGAAGCCGGGGAGTTGCAGGGACCGGTTCGCTCCGAAGGCATCGGCGGGTAGGTCGTGGGCGTGCAGCAGGCCGGCCACGATACGCCGCGGCGATGCCAGCGCCATGACCGTATCGGGCGACACCGGGCAGACGGCCTCGCGACCGGCGAGTGGCTCCCGGATCATCGACGAGGCGAAGGTCGAGGCGGCGCGGTTGGGCCGCCCCGGCCGCACGACGACGGTTGGTAACCGGACCGCGCGGCCGTCGACAAACCCCTTGCGGCTATAGTCGTTGACCAGCAATTCGCCGATCGCTTTTTGCGTCCCGTAAGAGGTCTGTGGTGTCAGCGGTGTGTCGTCGCCAACCGCCGGCGGCAACGCGCCGCCATAGACTGCGAGCGAGCTGGCGAACACCACGCGCGGGCATGTGCCGAGAGCGCGGCAGGCCTCGAGCACTGCGCGCGTCCCGTCGAGATTGACGCGATAACCGAGGTCGGTATCGGCTTCGGCCTGACCGCTGACCACCGCTGCGAGGTGGAACACCGAATGGGTGCCGGTCGAGATCACCCGGCGCACCGCCTCGCGGTCGGCGATGTCGCCGGTTGCGACGCTCAGTCTTCTGTTCTCCGGCAACGGCAAAGCCGGAGGTGCATTGTCGAACAGAACCAGCTCATGGACATCACCCCGCGCAAGCAGCCGCAACGCGACGCGCTGGCCGAGAAAGCCGCAACCGCCGGTAATGACGACGCGCATCGCTCAGCCCTGGATGCCGTAGCGCTTCGCCCAGCCGAAGTCCTGCCCGCGTCTCCTCCTTGGGCCGATATTCGCAGCCGATCCAGCCCGAATAGCCGAGCTCGTCGAACAGGTCGAATAGGAACGGGTAGTTGATCTCGCCGACATCGGGCTCGTGGCGGCCGGGGTTGCCGGCGATCTGCACATGCGGATAGTGGCCGGCGAGGGCCCGCATGCGATGCGCGAGATCACCCTCCATGATCTGCACATGATAGAGGTCGAGCTGCAGCTTGAGGTTGGGGTGCCCGACCCGCTCGATGACCGACATCGCCTGGGTCGTCGTGTTGAGGAAATAGCCCGGGATGTCGCGGTTGTTGATCGGCTCGATGATGACAGTGATTCCCTCGCGGGACAGCCGCTCGGCCGCGTATTGCAAGTTCGCGACGTAGACGCGCTCAGCTGCGGCGAGGTCGCTTCCGCTCGGCAATACCCCGGCCATTGCGTGCAACAGCTTGCAGTTTGTCGCCTTGGCGTAGCCGAGCGCCTGTTCGACCCCGTCACGAAATTCCTGCTCGCGCCCGGCCAAGGCCGCAGTGCCCCGCTCGCCGGCCGGCCAATCGCCGGGCGGCATGTTGAACGACGCCTGGACGAGCCCGTGGCGGTTCAGCTGCTCGGCGATGATTTCGGGCGGATGCTCATAGGGCGAGAGATACTCGACCGCCTTGAAGCCGCAGGCGGCAGCGGCGGCGAAACGGTCGAGAAACCCGACTTCTTGAAATATGAAGCTGAGATTGGCGGCAAATTTCGGCACGGCAGGGTCCTCGTTTGCGGGCGCAACGGCGGGAGGCTACTGTACCACAAGACCCCGCGGGAGGGCGCGATGACTGTAGTGCTGGGAGCGATCGCCGACGATTTCACCGGCGCCACCGATCTGTGCAACACATTGGCGCGGCGCGGGATGCGCACCGTGCAGCTGATCGACGTACCGTCGCGGGGCGCGGAAGTGGCCGATGCCGAGGCGGTCGTGGTCGCGCTGAAGAGCCGGACTATCCCGGCCGCCGACGCGATCGAGAAGAGCCTCGCGGCGCTTGCCTGGCTGCGGCAGGCGGGAGCGCGGCAGATCCTGTTCAAATACTGCTCGACTTTCGACTCGACCGATGCCGGCAATATCGGACCCGTGGCCGAGGCGCTGATGGACGCGCTCGACACCGACTTCACCCTGTTCTGTCCGGCTTTTCCCGAAAACGGGCGGACAATCTACCTTGGCTATCTGTTCGTCGGCGACGTGCTGCTGTCGGAATCGAGCATGCGCGACCACCCGTTGACGCCGATGCGTGATGCGAGCCTCGTGCGCGTTCTGCAGCGTCAGTGCCGCGGCAACGTCGGGCTCGTACCGCAATACGATGTGTCGCGGGGCGCGGCAGCCATCCGCGACGCCTTTGCGTCGCTGCGGCAGGCCGATTTTCGCCATGCGATCGTCGATGCGATCGACGACGATAATCTCGAAGCGATTGGCGAGGCCGCGGCTGACTTCCCGCTGATCACCGGCGGATCGGGGATCGCGCTGGGGCTGCCCGAGAATTTCCGCCGCCAAGGCCTGCTCGGCGACAGCGCCGCCGCCGATGCGCTCCCGCCCGTCGCAGGCGCGGCCGTGGTGCTATCGGGCTCGTGCTCTGAAGCAACCCGTGCTCAGGTCGCCTATATGCGCGAGCGCGCTCCGCTCTTCACAGTGGACCCGATCGCGGTGGCGGCAGGGCGCAACATTGCCGAGGAGGCGCTCGCCTGGGCGACGCCGCAGCTGGGTGATCGGCCCGTTCTGATCAGCGCGACAGCGCCGCCTGAGGAGGTCGCCGCGATCCAGGAGGCGATCGGCCGCGAGCGCGCCGGCGCTCTGGTCGAGCAGACTCTCGCCGCGATTGCAGCCGGGCTTGCCGAAAAAGGGGCGCGCCGGTTCGTCATCGCCGGCGGCGAAACCGCCGGGGCAATCGTCCACACGCTCGGCGTCACCGGCTTGCGCATCGGCCGGCAGATCGATCCCGGTGTGCCGTGGACCATTAGCCTCGGCGAGCCAGCCCTGGCATTGGCGCTCAAATCCGGCAATTTCGGCGCGCCCGACTTCTTCTTGCGCGCCTTTTCCGTGCTCTCAGGAGAGGGCTAGCGGCCGGTATTTTCAAGCAGCCGTGGCGGCTGGGCCGCCTTGCCAGCAGCAGCCGGGGCCATCAGTCAGCTCATGTCCCGATTGTGAAGTAACGGGCGCACGCAACGATCTGAGTTTGCTACGTAATTCCGAAAAATTGCCCGACGATGGCGCGGAAATCGGATTTCCCACGTCACTGATCGAGAAAGGATTGCGGGGTCAACAAGCATACTATTGCCATAATCGTATTATACCCTCGCGGCATCGAGCGCCTCTGAGCGGGTGCGAAAGCAGGGAATGGGAGGTTGGCGAAGCCTGATCTCGACCAGATAAAACAGGGGGAACAGGTGACGCGGGACCGGGGCGGACGGTTTGCCAAGAGCCGCTCAGAGGCTGGGCACGATTGCGGTGCATCGGGTGCGGTGCATGCTTCGAGATGCGCCGCGTCACTCCTCAGCATTAGTCGCTTACGACCTGAGTGTTTGCATTTTGTGAGCAGATTTGTCAGGCCAGAGCAGGAATGATGGTGTGTTCGGTGAGACGGCGGCCGGCAGCGATGGCGGCGCGGCCAGCGCGGGTGAGATAGTAGCGATAGGTACCGAGGACGCGTTTGATGACGCCGAGATGGCGCAGACGGGCGAGTTGTCGGGATAGGGTGGCGGGAGAGGATTGGCCGAGGAGCGGCAGTAGGTCGGCGCGGCGGAGACCGGCGATATTGAAGCCAGGACGCTGGAGGGCGGCGAGCAGGGTCTGTTCGGCGCGGCTGAAAAAGTTGAGGCCCTTGAGGTTTCGGCCTTTGAGCGGACGGGGTTGGGTGAGACGGTCGAGCGTCCGGATGCCAGCCGAGAAGTCGTCCAGACTGGAGAGGTATTCAAGGTAACGGCGATTGCAGCTTAGCAAGATCTCACGCAAGTCCTTGAGGCTGTAGATGGTCTTTCTGACGGGGGCCAGGGCGCGAGTTGCCGGGCCTTGGCGATGTTCCACCTTGCGGTAGTGCTTGAAAGCGGAGACGTCGTTGGTGGTCGTCTCGATACGTAGGACGAGGCCGAATTTGTCGTAGATCTTGATCGAGGACTTACTGAAACGATGCTTGACGCAGGTGCCCTCGATACGCGTGGTGAATTGGCTGCCGATCTCTTGGGCGAGTTGGGCAGTGATCTTGTGGCCGAGAAAGGTGGCGACGTGTTCGGCTTTGACGGTCAGGATGGCTTGCCGGGAAAGCTGTTCATAGAGGGGTTTGAGGATGGCCGGCGTGCGGAACACCAGATCAGTGGCGTATTCGACCTGCATGAAACTCCAGTGGTAGGACTGGGCGAAGACGTCGAGCACCGGACAGCACTGCTGGGCATAGTGATCGAGGATGCGATGCAGGTGGTCGGGCGAGAGGGTGTCGGCGAGGGCCTGCGCGCGCTCCCAGTCGTCAATGCGCAGAAAGGCGTTGTCGGCAAGGGTGAAACCGACGCCGGCGGCGGTGAGTTGGCGGGCCAGCCAGCTATGCCCATTGCAATAGAACTGCAGACGGAACGGGCACCAGGTCGGCACGCGCAGATAGATCAGGCCCAACTCGGCGTCGATGAAGTAGAAGTAGTAATGCAGGCATTTGCCAGTATCCGGCCGCAAGAAGGTGCGATGCGTGTGCTTGTCATGCCAGGGCTTGTAGGTGTGGCAGGCTTCCATCGCCGAGATGATATGCACCAGGCCGGGACGGTCGCCGCGGACGACAAGCACCCTGGCGACGACGTCCTCCTTGCGGATGTGGTTCTTGGCAATGTGTTCGATGGTAATGCCAGCGGCACTCGCCAACTCGGCGGCGCGCTCGCGTACTCGATCGCGAAGTGGTTCGGCAAATCGCGGATAGTCGAAGATCCGGATCTGCCGCGCAGAAAGAAATCCCGTCATTCCCTTCGCGTAACAGGCTCCCGGCAGCGTGCCGGTGACGATGATCCGGTCATAGCAGGAGAGCACCCCGGCGAGGCGCTCGCGGTAACGCTCCGTCAGCGGCTGCCTCAACCTCCCCTCCTGCTCCCCGCGTCTCCTGCGTCTATTTTAACCTGTTTGGTTCCGGCTTCGCCGGCT
>CAWBCV010000020.1:0-138931 GCA_963787425.1 uncultured Alphaproteobacteria bacterium | reverse complement strand
CCACACCGATGCGGAGTGAATTAGCAGCGAATTAGAGTAACTGCGCAAGGAGGAAGCGATGCAACCACTCGCCGGCATCGATGCAGCCCTAAGCCGAGCCGTCGAAGCCAAAGAAGTGCCGGGTGTCGTTGCATTAGCGGCGACCGACACCGGAGTCTTGTGCGAGGGCGCGTTCGGACTGCGCGACATTGTCGATGGCCCCGCAATGACCCGCGATAGCGTTTTCCGTATCGCGTCGATGACCAAGGCGGTGACCTCGGTCGCGGCGATGCAGCTCGTCGAGCAAGGCAAGCTCCCGCTTGACGAGCCGATCGGCAACGTCCTCCCTGAGCTGGCAGCGCCCCAGGTCCTGGAGGGTTTCGACTCATCGGGCGCGCCGCGACTGCGGTCGCCCAAACGCCCGATCACGTTGCGCCATCTGCTGACCCACACAGCCGGCTTCGGCTACGAGGTCTGGAACCCGGAGCTGATCCGCTATGTCAGCGTAACCGGCATGCCCTCCTTCACCACTGGCAAGCTCGCCTCGCTGCGTGCACCGCTGGTTTTCGATCCGGGCGAGCGCTGGGAGTATGGCATCAACATCGATTGGGTCGGGCGCGCCGTCGAAACAGTCGCCGGACAGCCGCTCGACGCCTATTTCCGCGCGCATATCTTTGCCCCGCTCGGCATGACGGACACGGGTTTTGTTCCGTCCGCCGACCAGGCTTCTCGTCTGGTCCGCGTGCATCGCCGCGGACCGGACGGAAGTCTGGAGCCGATCACGATGGAGGTGGCGCACCGCGAGTTCTTCAGCGGCGGCGGTGGCCTCTTGTCGACCGGGCGCGACTATCTCGCCTTCTTGCAAATGCTTCTGCACCAGGGCCGCTTCAACGGCGCCGAACTGCTGCGGCCCGAGACGGTTACGCTGATGGGGCAAAATCAGATCGGCAATCTCCAGCTCGGCATCATGAAGACGGCGATGCCGGAACTCTCGAATGATGTCGATTTGTTTCCCGGCGTTCGATGCGGCCACGGCCTCGCTTATGTGGTCAACGCGCAGCCGGGTCCCAATGGCCGCAGCGCCGGGACCCTCACTTGGGCCGGGCTTTTCAACACCTACTATTGGATCGACCCGCAAAAACACGTTACCGGCGTGATCCTGACCCAGATCTTGCCTTTCGCGGACGACCACGCAGTGAAGCTATATGGCGAGTTCGAGCGCGGCGTATACAACGCATTACAAAGTTGACGGGAGTAAAAGCAAAATGACCAGAAGGCGACACAGCCGGCGCGAAATTCTCCAAGCCACAGCAGCTCTTGCGGCCGCCGTCTCCTTCGGCGCGACGGTTGGGCGCGCGGCGGCCCCGCCGCATGCGCAGATCGATGCGGTTCTGCGGCGGGCCACGGCTAAAGAGGTGCCGGGCGTCGTCGCGGTGGCGGCGACCGATAAGGGGATCTTCTATGAAGGCGCGTTCGGCGTGCGGGATCTCGCCACGGGCCCCGACATGACGCTCGATACGATTTTCCGACTCGCCTCGATGACCAAGGCGGTGACCTCGGTCGCGGCTATGCAGCTCGTCGAGCAGGGCAAGCTACAATTGGACCAACCTGCCAGCACCGTACTTCCGGAATTGGCCGCACCCCAAGTGCTGGAAGGGTTCGACGATTCCGGTGCACCTCGACTGCGCCCAGCCAAGCGGCCGATCACGTTGCGGCATCTCCTAACCCACACGGCGGGCTTCGGCTATGAATTCCTGAGCGCGGACCTGATCCGCTATGTCAAAGTCGCCGGCACGCCATCGACGAGCACCGGTAAGCTCGCTTCTCTGCGGCAGCCCTTGTTGTTCGACCCGGGTGATCGCTGGGAATATGGCATTAATCTCGACTGGGTCGGGCGGACGGTAGAAGCCGTCAGCGGCCAGCCCCTCGAAGTCTATTTCCGCGAGCACATCTTCGCGCCGCTCGGGATGACGGAAACCGACTACGCCATTTCTTCCGCTCAGCAGTCCCGTTTGGTTAGCGTGCACCAGCGTAACCCCGATGGATCATTGGAGCCGACAGCAACACAAGATCCTCCGTGGCGCGAGTTCTGGAGCGGCGGCGGCGGTCTCTATTCGACCGGACGCGATTATTTGGTGTTCCTGCAAATGCTGCTCAATCAGGGCCGCTTCAATGGCGCCCAGCTGTTGCAGCCGGAAACCGTCGCGCTAATGGGGCGCAATCAGATCGGCGACATCAATGCCGGAATCTTGAAGACGGCGATGCCGCAGCGCTCCAATGACGTCGATTTCTTTCCCGGCATCCCGTGCAAATGGGGCCTCGGCTACATGATCAACACCCAGCCCGGACCCAACGGCCGCAGCGCTGGGAGCCTGACCTGGGCCGGCATCTACAACACCTATTACTGGATCGACCCGCAGAAGCGCGTTGCCGGCGTTATCCTCATCCAAATCCTGCCTTTCGCCGACCACAAGGCAGTCAAGCTCTACGGCGAGTTCGAGAGCGCCGTTTACGATGCTCTGAAGGCGGCCTGAAGCTCATCCGGGATCATTCCGCGGCCGCCGGCAATTGCACGTTCCGGACCGGCAAATTCGCCGGCGGAACCGGGCGCTGCTGCAGCCGATCACTGATGACGTCCCAGATCTGCCGCAAGCGCTGAACGTGCAGATCGTCGCGAATGATCGCGACCAGCGAGTTCGAGCTCGAGCGCCGGGTCGAGTTGCATCTCGCTACTGCCGAGCGCCACGGCCTGGTGCGGTTTGCCTCGCCCGGCGCCGGCTGACGACTGTATCGTCTCGTCCACCGCTGGCGGCTCTCCGACGAGCGTTGGCAGCAGCCGCCTCTGCAATGCCGGGCTGTCCAACGCTCTTTCGAGGTCGAAAATCGTGCGAATGTTGAGTTCGCGCAGCCGCAGGGTGCGTGCCGAGCCGACCGCCAAGATCAGCTGCGCCTGCGCGACCCAATCGATGACCTCGTAGAGGCCGTAAGGGGTCTCCACGAAGATCTGAATTGGGTTGATCGTCGCCAGGTTCTGCACGTCTTCGATCTCGAACTCGGCAAGGCGCAGCTTCATGAACGGGTCGATGCCGAGGATCATGTCGAGCGGAAACTCCTCCTGCAGGGTTTGGCTCTCCGGGCTCACCCGCCGCAGCCGCAGCCAAGGGAATTTGGCCATCAGCGCGTCCATGCACAGGGTCGGAAAGAAACCGACCAGGAACGCGATGACGACCATCGCATGCGGACCCAGCGAGGCGAGGATCTGGCTCTGCCAGATTGCGGCGATCGTGAATACGGCGAGCAGTATGTGGCCGATCGACTGGAAGAACGAGATCGGCGCGAGATCGAAATTCGATATTCGCCGGACCAAATACTGGATCGTCCAGACATAGCTGCCGATGAACGTATAGCTCAGAGCGCCGAGAAAAGGGCGATCAGCGGCCGCTAAATCATCGGGAACACTGATCGGGAAAGCAAAATAGTTCGGCAGAGGCACCACATCCGGCATGAATGCCATGCGGAACCCGAGCGCCGTCAGGATGATGTAGATCGCGACAGGCAGCAGATAATAGGCAAACCTGTGGGGATCATCGTGCAAGTCGCGCTCGGGATTGGCCTCGGGATCGTACTTGTACTTTACGAGCTCGAGAGAGGGGATGATCAATGGCGCGCCGTTGGGCAGGCTGGCAAAACTGAACAGCCGTTCCAGATCGCGGACTATTTCGCGTCTGAAGGCGCGAATGTTGTTGCGGCCGACGAAGATACCGAGCGGCACGACGCAGCTGAGCATGATCAGTGCCGTCCATCGCAACACTTCAGCCAAACCGGTCATCTGCCTCTCCTCGATATTCCGGATCCGACCCGCTTTACTGCGTCCCGCCCTGCCCGCGCGAACTGGTCTTTTTTACTCTTTTTTGGTTAAGAACGCTACTGGTTGTTCCCGGAGTGCGGGTACGCGCACGGCCCGTCATCGAAGGCGAAGCGCTGGATGCCTAAATTCGATGCATCCCTGATCCGCATAATGCCGCCTTGTTGAGCAAACCGAGTTGCCGGTAGATAGCGGCGGCCAGCTCCGGCTTGCGCAATCGAGGGGCGTTTTGCTCGATCAACCCACCACCCGCGAACTTGCGACGGAACCAAGTGCCGAAGCCCGGACCACCCGTCGGCTCGTCATGACGGGGGTCATGCTGGCGATTTTCATGGTGGCGACGGATAGCTATATCGTGGCCACCGCGATGCCCACGATCGTTGCCGACCTCGGGGGCTTTCGCCTGTTCAGCTGGGCATTTGCCGCATTTCTGCTGGCTCAGGCGGTGACGATCCCGATCTACGGCCGCCTTGCAGACCTCTACGGCCGCAAGCGGGTGTTCTTTGCCGGCACAAGTATTTTTCTTCTTGGCTCCCTGTTGTGCGGCTGCGCCTGGGACATGGGGGCGTTAGTCCTCTTCCGGGCGCTTCAAGGGATCGGCGCGGGCGCCATTCAGCCGATCGCAACGACGATTATCGGCGACATCTATACGCCGGTCGAGCGAGCGCGGATGCAGGGCTACGTCTCCGGTATGTACGGCATTGCCGCGATCATCGGCCCGACATTGGGCGCCTTTGTCATCGAGCATGTCAGCTGGTCCTTAGTGTTTTGGGTCAATCTGCCGATCGGCGCCGCCACCTTCGTCATGTTCGGCCTCTTTCTGCATGAGCATCGCGAGCCGCGCCGCCGTCGCATCGATTATCTCGGTTCGGCGCTGCTGATGCTCGGGGTCGGGGCACCAATGTTTGCCCTGGTACAGGTCGGCAACGCCGACGGCCCGACCCTCGGGGTGCTGGCATTGGGGGGTGCGATTGCTCTGGCGGCGCTGGCGCTGAACGAGAGGCGCGCGGCGGAGCCGATGCTGCCCGTGAAGCTTTGGCGCAACCGGGTCGTCGCAGTTGGCTGCCTCGCCGGCTTCTTCAATGGCGCGCTGATGATGGGCGTTTCCGGCTTTCTGCCGACCTATGTGCAGGGAGCCATGGGCCACGACGCGACGGCCGCGGGAGTGGTGCTCGCCGCGTCGTCGGTCAGCTGGGCCTTCGCCAGCATGGCGGCGGGGCGCCTGATGATCCGCACCTCGTATCGCCTGTCGGCGTCGATCGGCGGCCTCTGTCTCGTCGCCGGCAGCCTCATGCTGATCCTGCTGACCCCGGCGAGCGGGCTGCTCTGGGCGGGAAGCGGCGCCTTCATGCTCGGCGTCGGCATGGGTTTCTGCAATACCGCCTTCATCGTCTCGACCCAGGCGAGCGTCGGCTGGACCGATCGCGGCATGGCTACCTCGTCGACGATGTTCATGCGCATCGTCGGCCAGTCGGTCGGCGCTGCCGTGTTCGGCGCCATTCTGAATTTCGGCGTCTACCGCCTGCTGCCCAATGCGGGCGATGCCGTCAACCGACTGATGTCGCCAGCCGCTCGCCAGAGCCTCGGCGCGAATGAGATCGCCAAGCTGACTGAAGCTGTCGGCAGCTCGCTCCACGTCGTCTATATGATCGCCGGTCTCGTGGCCCTCGTCAGCTTGATCCTGGCCCTGGCCCTGCCGGCAAGGCTCAGCCCGATAAGCCCGGGTCGGGGCGCTTGAGCCCGCGTCTCTGCTCGGACGCTTTCATGCACAGCATGGTGGCTCCGGCGGCCGGTCCGGCTGTTTTTGCTGTTTTTGGCAGCGATTTATTAGCGATCAACATTTGGTCCTCCGCGGAAACCCTCCGCTGCCGAGGAGGCGGCGATCTGAGGAACAGCGAGATGACCTCGGTTCTGCCGCTGTTCTTCGCTGTTTGTAACATAAATGCAACGGTCGCAAGATGCCATCCCCGTCTCGGCAATTCCAGGAAGCGATGCACTGTCTGTCATTAGAATAATCGATATTTGTCGAGATCACAAATAGCTTCGGTAGTGTCTCACTTTGAATTTTAACAGCGTCAATGCCCCCAATCCGAGACAGGGCGTGGATTTGACGGCTTTTGAATAGGTTTGCGGGATTGTCAGAAAAGCCCATTAGTTTAACGATTGATCTGCACGTGAGTTATAAACCTGAGCATGGCCCGCGTCATTTGGGATCAGCCAGGGACTCCGCCGAAGTACGTCAGCGATCAGCTCGGTATCTCGCGCGTGCAGCTCGGAGAGGCGATTCATGAAATTAAGTACGCGAGCAATCTTCGTGCTCCGGACCGCGTTATCATATACCAGGACGGTATGGTCACGGATGAGCATGGCGATGTCCTCGGCAACATCTATGACAAGCTCTGAGAGCACGATCAGAGCGTTCGCCACACTGCGCTTTGCTGGTGATGCGCTCGATCCGGATGAGATCTCTGACGTGGTTAAGGAAAGACCAACGAAGGCGCATCGAAAGGGTGAAATATACCGGCCTAGCCCACGAAGTCCCGAGGTTACCGGCAAGACCGGGATTTGGTATTTCAGCACAAGGCGAAAAATTCAGAGCAACGATCTTTCCGATCATTTGAATGTTCTGGAGAGACTCATTTCACCGTTCGGCGATGAGGATGGTCGCCTAAAGGAGCTGCGCGACATAATGGAACGCAGGAACCTTCAGGCTCACGTCACGTTTTTTTGGCGCGGTCCTTCCGGCGTCCAACGTCCCTCTATTCCATCAGTCGCAACTGCGACACTGCGTCGGCTCCCGGCCGATATCGAACCAGATATCGATACCGAAGATTGTTAATCCAGTCCGATAGTAGGGCTCCCGATTGCAGATCCTCGCGTCTGCCGAAGCCCAGCGGATCAAAGCTGGGCGGCAGGGCGGTCCGGTCCGAGTCAATTTTGACTTTAAACACATTATGGAAGCTACTGTCTTGCTGAAATCCCATTTCAAAAAAGCTGCGAGCCAGCAGGCATGCCACTCGCAACCAAGCTTCAAATTCGTCGGCAATAACTTGAGGGGCTTACCAAGCGTCCCGACGTGTTAGCCGTCGAGCTTCATCTCTCCGAACCACTCGTCATTGTCTACGGCGGAGCGGGAAATATGGCCTATCGGATTGTCGCGTCCCGCAGATAAATTTGGCAACTGTCAGCCCCAGGCTCGAATCTGAGGAAATAGACCATCCCAACCTCTCTCTTTCCAGCCGTGCCCCGTGTCCCGGCGGCTGTTTAAGGGCACGGACCTTCGACGCTTTAAAAATAGAAGGATCGGATGGGCGATGGGGCAAAGCGGTGGGCCTCCCATCCATTGTTTATTACTACTCACCGCAGGTCGGATTCGTTAAATATGACCAAGTGGTGAACAAGTATGGTGGAGTTCATTATGAATTAATCAACTATACGCGGGGGAAATAGCCGTGCGGTCGGTCCCGTCATGGCCGATGCGTCGCTGCGGCTGGTGTTGGTGGAGACCGTATATTTCCCACCGGATCGTATTCCTGGACACGCAATGATCCGATCACGTAAGCCACGTCCTGCGGTTGAACGCTTTCCGCATCCGTGCGGCAGATGCTCGCGTGCATTACATAAACATAGCCGCCTTGCCATCGCCGCCCGTGCCTAAGAATAGCGGTACAGTGGTGCAGCCCATCCATGAATTCGATTGATCTGTTTTGACCATCAGTATCATCGACCAGGAAATTATGCCAATTGGTGCCGCGCCGCGTCACCTGATTCATGTCTTGAAAATCTTCCTGATCATAGCTCTTGTGACTCTGAACATAGCATTTGCTGGAGATATGCCCCGCGCCCGAGAGTTTGTAGGGATCGAAGACCAGTGTGTCTGCTTAGATGGACAAATTTTAGTTGGCATAGCTGACGACATCGAGCACCATGTCGCAACCGGAGGCAAGCCGATACCCTTTTAGGCAGGTGCCACCCGAACCAAAGGCGATGCGCGTCTCCGTGCATGCCGCTTTGGCAAATTTCTCCTCCTCCACGCGATAACGACCGTCATACGGATTTCGCTCGTAGGATTTTCTAGGATTGCGCAGATAGGGAGGCACGACCGGGACAGCCGGGGCTGTCACAGTGACGTTCGGGAGCGAGAGCTGCTGGGTTTGCTGCGCACAAGCACCAGCCGCCCACACCACGATCGCCAATCCGGCGATGACGCCCGCCAGTCCGGGAACGGTCGCCATGGTCTATTCGCCGGCTTTTCGCAGGTTGCCGACCGGGTCGTATTGGCGAATTTGCAACGAGCCGAGCGCGTAGGAGACATCTTCGGCTCGTACCGCAGCCGTATCGTCCCGGCAAATACTGGCGTGCAGCATATAGACATAACCGCCTCGCCACGGAGTGCCAGGCTTGTGAACAGCGACGCAATTGTGCGGCCCATCCGAAAATTCGATGGACTTGTCTTCGCCATTACTACTGAGGTTACGCCAATTGGATCCCCGCCTCGTCACTTGGTTCATGTCCTGGAAATCTTCCTGGTCGTAGCCGGGGTTACCAACGACATAGCAATACTTCCCTGGGAGCCCGGTCGCCGCGAGCTTGTACGGATCGAAAATCAATGTGCTCGCCTCGATCGACAAATTGCCGACGCGGTACATAACCACATCGAGCGCCATGTCGCATTTGAGGCCTCCTCTTTGGGCAAACAAAGCGGTTCCCGGTACCAGCCGATAGCCCTGTAAACACTTGCCACCGGCCGAAGATGCGATGCGCGTCGCCGTACATGGCACCTCGGTGAATTTATCCTCCTCCACGCGATAGCGGCCGGCATAGGGGTTTCGCTGGTAGGACTTCCAGGGATTGCGCAAATAGGGCGGCTCGACCGGCGCCGCGGGTGCAGTTACCGTGACATTAGGCACCGGCAGCTGCTTAGTCTCTTGGGCATAATTGCCGCTCGCCGACGACATGGTCACCAACGCTGCGATCGCGCCCGCTAATCTGCAAATCGCCTGCATGATCCGCCTCCTCGATGGCCGAGCTGCCGGCGTCACCGATTCCGCACCGGCGCGACCTTGACTATATTATGGCAAGTGAAACTTTGCCACATGCCCATTCGCGTGTCGCGCGAGGGGGTCGCCGCTGCAAAGTTGCACCGATTGCGGTATTCTTGCGCGCTTCTTGCGATGGCCTGGGGTGCGCTCGCAATGAACAGGATCAGGCTGCCCCTTCTTTTGTCGATTGCCGGCCATGCTGTCGTATTGGCGCTGCTGATCCTGTTTGCCGCCGCGACCCGGCCCTCCCCGGAAACGGCGATGCCCGGAGGTTTCGAGGTTGTTCTCGGCCAGATGCTTCCTGAAGCCAAAACCCCGCCCGCCCCGCAGGCGTTGCCGTTGCAAGCGGCCGCGGTGAGACAGCCCGAGCCTACGGTTGAGGCAACCGAACCTGCTCCCGCCCCCGTGCCGGAATTCCCAGTCCTGCCGCCGGACCAAACGGCCGCCGTAACCGCGCCGCCGCCGCCGCGGCGCAAGCCCGTCGTCAGGGAGCCGCCGAAACATGTCACGCACCCGGCGGAGCGGCCGCGAGAGCCTGCCTCTGAGCCGACGCCGGCGTCGCCCAGATTCGCCGAGTTGCCTCCCGCGGGGATCGGTGGTGCACAATACCCGGCCGCGCAACCCGCGGCGGCTGCCGCGGGGCCGGCGCCAATCCCGAGACCGGATGCCGCCGCGAGCTACCAAGCGATGATCAGCGCTTGGCTCGAAAGCCACAAACGCTATCCGGAATTGGCCCGTCAGCGGGGCGAGGAAGGAAACGCAGCGCTTCGCTTTCGGATCGACCGATCTGGCCGCGTCCTCGACTACAGCTACGCGAGCACCGGATACCCAGACCTTGATGCCGGTCTCGACGAGATGTTGCGCGGCGCGCAGCTGCCCCCATTTCCGCCAGGGATGGCAGCATCCCGCATCGAGGTCTCGCTAATGATGCGGTTCAACCTGACCCGGTAGCCGGCCCTCGCCTCAAGCAGCCTTGGCCTTCATAGCCGAGCCGGCGGAACGCGCCTCAGCGGCGATCATGTCAGCGCCCTTCTCGGCGATCATGATCGTCGCCGCATTGGTATTGCCGGAGACGACGGTCGGCATGATCGAGGCGTCGATCACCCGCAGCCCCTCGACGCCTCGCACCCGCAGCTCTGTGTCGACTACCGCCCGCTCATGCTGCCCCATCATGCAGGTGCTGGTAGGGTGGTAGGTCGTGCCGGCCGTCTGGCGGATATGGTCTAGGAAATCTTTGTCGCTCTGCGCCGCTGGGCCGGGCAAGAATTCCTCCGAGACGGATCTCTGCATTGCCGCAGTCTGGAAAATGCCTCGCGCGATCCTGAGGCCGGCGATCAGCGTGTCCTTGTCGGCCTGCGTCGATAAATAGTTCGGCTGGATCGCCGGCGGCGTTGCGGGATCGGGCGAGCGGATCCTGAGCCAGCCGCGGCTCTCCGGCCGGCAGGGAATGCAGGTCGCCTGGCAAGCCGGAAAATCGTGCATCTCCTCCCCGGGCCGCACGAAGCTGCCGGCGAGGAATTGGTATTGCACATCCGGCGAATCGAGGCCCGGCCGGGTGCGCGCAAACAGCCCGATCGGCGCCGCTCCCATCATCAATGCGCCGCGCCGCGCCAGCGCGTATGAAAACCCGGCGTGAGTCTGCCGCAGCCAGCTGCGCGAAACCTCGTTCAAGGTGTTGGCACGCCGTGCGCGATAGACGACGCGCGAGTTGAGGTGATCCTGCAGGTTCTCGCCGACCCCCGGCAGATCGTGAACCACCACGATGCCGTGCTCTTGCAGCAATAGCCCAGGCCCAATCCCGGAAAGCTGCAGCAGCTGCGGCGAGTTGATCGAGCCGCCGGCGAGCAATACCTCGCGCCTCGCCCGGGCTCTGTGCACGATCCCGTCCTGCGAATATTCAAGGCCTACTGCGCGCTTGCCCTCGAACAAGACCCGATGCGCCAATGACCGGATCTCGACACGCAGGTTGGGCCGCCGCATGGCCGGCCGCAGATATGCGACTGCAGCACTGCAGCGCCGCATGTTGCGAACCGTCACCTGCAACGGTCCGACCCCGTCCTGCTCGGCGCCGTTGAAATCCGGGTTGAACTTATGGCCAGCCTCCTGCGCCCCGGCGATAAAGGCGTCATGCAATTCATGCCGCGCCCGCAGATCGGAGACGCAAAGCGGTCCGCCAGCGCCGTGGTGCTCGTCGGCGCCGCGCTCCTGGTGCTCGGCGCGCCGGAAATAGGGCAGCACGTCCTCATACGACCACCCGGTATTGCCGAGCTGGCGCCACAGATCGAAATCCTGTCTTTGGCCGCGGATGTAAAATGAGCCCGTTGATCGAGCTCGACCCGCCGAGCACCTTGCCGCGCGGCCACAACAGGCGGCGCCCGCCAAGCTCGGCGAGAGGCTCGGTCTCGAACACCCAGGTTATCTTCGGGTGGAAGATATTTTCGGTAGAACCCGGCAGGGATGTGAATCCACGGGTTGCGATCCTTGCCCCCCGCCTCGAGCAGCAGCACGCGCGTCGTGCGATCGGCGGTCAGGCGGTTGGTGAGCACGCATCCGGCGGAGCCGGCCCCGACAATGATGAAGTCGAATTCTCCGGTGTCCTGCATACCTGCTCTCCGCGAAATCCGATCTGATATTCTATCTCACCGCCGCTGCTCGTTATATGATGTGTTGTAAATCAACGGAGCACGACATGCGTGTGGCGGCATTGGCGATTTTTGGTCTGATGTGTCTCACGACAATACCCGTGGAGGTGGCGGCATCCCCGGCAGGATCGGTTCGGAATGAAGCCGGCGCCGCTTCGTATCTCGTAGAGGTAGCCCAAGGTTGCGCCCCAGGCTTTCACTGGGTTGGCCGACATCGCAATCGTTATGGTGCATGGGTTCTGGGGCACTGCGCAAAAAACCTTCATACATGAGCTGGCCTTTGCCCCGCCAAGTATTCGTCACATTCCGGTTCTAGTGAAACTCACCCGCTGATACGTAATTCCTTTCGCAGGTCCTTGATCACTTGGTCCCGCGTGCGGGTCTGCCAGCGGCGCCGCCGGCCGATCGGCGCATTTTCGATTTCCGGAGCGACCTTCAGGGCGACAAACACCGGCCCCCGCTTGCCCAGAATGTCGGGCAGAGCGGCGGAGAATTTCTCGAGTTCCCGGAAGGCGAAAGCTCGGGGATAGCCGGTGCCGCGTGCGATCACGTCGTAGTCGGTATTTTCGGCATTGGGAACCGGCTGGCCGCCCGTCGTCGCGTAGCACCCATTGTCGATCAGGAAGTGATAGAAATTCGCCGGCCGCTGCTCAGCTATCGTGACCAGCATGCCGAGGCTCATCAGGATATCGCCCTCGGAATCGAAGAGGATGACCTTTTTCTCCGGCCGCGCTAGCGCCAGCCCGAGCGCAAAGCCGGCGTGTCCGCCCATTGCAGGATCGCCGACCGGCACGTCGAGGTTCGGGCGCGTCGTGAGGTCGGTCCAATAGCGGCCGCCGCGCCCGGAAACGACAATCGCGTCCTCGCGGTAGGGAGCAAAGGCCTTCAACATATCGGCTGTGTGCATCATCGAGGGGGCTCTCTCTACCGATTGAAGCCGTGGTATTCGTCGCCGACGAGCACGACGACGGGCCTCTTCGTGCGTTCCGCCTCCTCGAAAGCGATCGAGATGCGCGGCGCATCGGCATCGTTCTCGACGAGGTAGTAGTTGATCCCAAACGCCATCAGGAACCGCTCCGTATAAGTGGCAGCGGTGTCCTGATTGACGCCGTGGCGGGTCCAGCCGCGATAGCCGACCATCAGCACCACTGGGATGTTGAGGCCGAGTAGCCAGCCGCGCAGCGAATCTCCCGATTCCATCATGCCGGTATTCTGGATCAAGATCAGCGGCTTGGCCCCGGCAACCGATAGCCCGGCGGCGATCGAGCAGGCATGCCCTTCGCGGCTGACGCCGACGAGCCGCAACGACGGCTCCGCCTTCATCAGCAGGTATAGCCAGTTGGTCTCGCTGTCCGGCAGCCACACGACGTGCGTTACACCGTTCTTTTTCATTTCGCCGAGCACCGTTTCCGGGCTCAGCGCGACCATCGCCGCGTCATTCATTTGTCGCCTCCGTCAACCGGTATCCGTCTATCATAGCACCATGAAAACACTCCGCGACGAGCGCATTCTGTTCTTGTTCCGCCACGGCGAGACTGACTGGAACCGCGAGGGCCGGCTGCAAGGGCACGCCGATACGCCGCTCAATGCCACGGGCCTCGCGCAAGCCCAGGCATTGGCCGAGAGCTTGCGTCCACACCGGCTAGATGCGGTCGTGTCGAGCGATCTGACGCGCGCCAAAACGACCGCGCAGATCGTCGCCGAGGCATTGCGGGTGCCGCTTTTCATTGAAGCCGGGTTGCGCGAGACCGGTGTCGGCGTGGCCGAGGGCCTCCTGTGGGCAGACGCCAAGACGTGCTTCGGCGAAGGCCTGACCGAGCGCTGGTACTCGGACGGCGATGTCGCCTTCCCGGGCGGCGAGACCGGCATCGCGACCCGCAAACGGGGGCTCGCCGGTTTGCGGCGCTTTACTGCGGCGCACTCCTTCCGGCGTATCGGCGTCTCTACTCATGGCGCGATGGTGCGTCAGCTGATGAGGCACGCCTTACCGCCGGGCAGTCCGCCGGCGCCGATTCGCAATACCACGCTCTACGTTCTGCGATACGAGCCGGCCACTGATCGGCTGATGGTCGTCGAACGGGAAAAACTCGAACTTGGCTGAGCACGCGCGTTGCCGCGTCACCGGAGGCCAGAGTGGCGCTTGCGTCAGTACGGCAGGTCGCCTTTGATCTGCGAGCGGTGCATGAGCCGCCGGCTGTTCGGGTCGAACTCGTCGCGGCGGTGCATGACGCAGCGATTGTCCCACAGGACGAGATCGCCGACCCGCCATTGCTGGTACCAGGTCAGCTCGGGGCGGGCCGCATGCACCCACAGCGCGTCAAGCAGCCGCTCACTGTCGTCGAGATCGAGGCCCTGGATATACGCATTGCGCCGCCGTCCGAGAAAAAGCGCTTTGCGGCCGGTGACCGGGTGGGTGCGGATGATCGGGTGGTCGGCGCCCGGCGCCTTCCGCGGGTCGGTCACCTCGCGGAACCCGCGCCGCAGCTCGCCGGCGCTGTTGTAGGTCGAATTGTGCCGGCAGAACCGTCCTTCGACCTGCTGCCGAAGATCATCGGGCATGGTTTCGTAGGCGAGATACATGTTGGCAAAGCCGGTATCGCCGCCCGAGGGCGGTACCTCGAGCGCGTAGAGCGCACTGGCGCAGGGAGGCTCCGAATTATATGACATGTCCGTGTGCCAGATCGACTCGTAGGCTCCGAGCGCGCCGATTGCCTTGCCGTTCTCGACGATATTTGAAATCACCGAGATATAACGGCGCCCCTCCTCAGCCGATTCGACATAGCGGTCTTCGCCAGGGATTTTTACGCGCGAGGCGGCGATGACCGGCGCCCAATCGAGCTCGCCGAAATGCGCACTGAACCGCATCAGCTGGTCGTCGTCGAACCGCTGGCCGCGAAACCGCAGCACGAGGCGATCGGCCCATGCCTGCTTGATGGCATCCACCGCGTCCGGGGAGAGTTCCCGCGCTAGGTCGACCCCTTCGATGTCGGCGCCGAGCGCCGCGCCGGTCGGCCTTACCTCGATCCTCTGCTGCTCCAAAACCGCTGCCATTTCCGTTTTCCTCCAGCCCAAGATCCAAAATCCGCTCGTCAATCGAATTGCATGCTGATGGTTTCAGCGACGAGAGCGGGGCGGGACGCGCCTTCGACCTCGATGGTGTTCTCCGAGGTGATGCGCACGCCGCCGTCGACCGGCTCGACCGATTTGATTTTCTGCCGCAGCCGAATGCGCGAGCCGGCCGGTACTTGTCCAGTAAAGCGGACCCGGTTTGAGCCGTAATTCAGTCCGCGCGAGCGGTGCTTGACGCGATAGAGGGTCTGGCCGAGGCGCGGCACCAGTGACAAGGTTAGATAACCGTGCGCGATCGTCTTGCCGCCCGGCATCTCTCGCTTGGCGCGCTCGACATCGACATGGATCCATTGGTGGTCGCCAGTGGCGTCGGCGAATTTATCGATCAGCGCCTGATCGACGGTCAACCAATCGCTGACGCCGATTTCTTTGCCGATATACTGAGCGAAGTCCGCCGGCCGATCGAGTTCGATCATCGTTTGTCCCTTTCTTTTGTTATCGCCAATCCTCTACCCGATTTATCGCGACCTGGCATCAGGAACCGCTGCCCGCTCTCCGCGGTTAATTCTGCGACATTCACTATCAACGAGGGATTTGGCGATGGCGACAAAAGCGAAAACCAAGGCAAATCGCACTGCCGAACGCAAATCGAGCCGATCGCAGACCGCGAGCCGCAGTAAGGAACGCCAGCAGGCGTCCCGCAACGCGTTCGACGTCCTGGAAGAAGACCACCGGGAAGTGGAAGAGTGGTTCGACGAGTTTGATGAACTAAAGGACAGCGACGAAGATCGCAAGGCCGAGCTTGCGGAAAAGATCTGCCTTGCCTTGAAGGTCCATGCCCAGATGGAAGAAGAGATTTTCTATCCCCAGGCCCGCGAAGCCAGTCAGGACAACGATTTGATTGACGAAGCGCTTGTCGAGCATTCGACCGTGAAAAACCTGATTGGCGAAATCGAGGGGATGGAGGTCGGCGAGGAACTCTACGACGCCAAGATTCGCGTCCTGGGCGAGATGGTCAAGCAGCATATTAAAGAGGAGGAAGAGGAGCTGTTCCCGGAACTTCAATCGACGAAGATGGATCTTGACGCCGTCGGCAAGGAACTCGTCGAGCGCAAGCAAGAGTTGATGGCGGAAATGCAAGCCTAACCGCAGCAATCAGTGAGCGGCAGAGCCCCGCCACTCGGCGGGGCTTTTTGCTGTCCAAGGGGGAACCCGAAACAACGGCGTCTGTTTTGGACGCAATCTCTCTGACACGGGATCATGAGATGACAACCGATCCGAAAACCGCTGGCCCGACCCCTCCGCTACCCCGTCAACAACAGGACCCGCCTGGCTTTACCGAACAACTCGATCCGAAGCCGGATCACGGGGAACATTCTTACCGCGGGTGCGGCAAGCTGAAAGGCCGCGCCGCGCTCATCACCGGGGCTGATTCCGGGATCGGACGGGCGGTCGCGATCGCTTTTGCACGCGAGGGTGCCGACGTGTTGATTTCCTATCTTTGCGAGCAGGAGGACGCCCGGGAAACGGCACGCTGGGTCGAAGAGGTTGGGCGCCGGGCGGTGTTGGTGGCCGGCGACGTCAAGGATCCGGCGCATTGCCGCCAGCTGGTCGACCGTGCCGTCCGGGAATTCGGAAAACTCGATGTCCTGGTCAACAACGCCGCTTACCAAATGACGCATGCCAGTCTCGAGGAGATCAGCGAGGAGGAGTGGGACCACACCTTCCGCACCAATATCTACAGCATGTTCTATTTGTCCAAGGCGGCGGTCGCGCACATGAAACCGGGCAGCGCCATAATCAACACCGCATCGATCAACAGCAAATCGCCCTCGCCGCAACTCTTGGCGTATGCGACGACCAAAGGCGCTATCGCGAATTTCACGGCCGGGCTCGCGCAGCTGCTCGCCGAGAAGGGAATTCGCGTCAACTGTGTTGCCCCCGGACCGATCTGGACTCCGCTGATCCCATCGACGATGGCGCCCGACAAGGTCGAGCATTTCGGCGAGAACACGCCGCTCAAACGCCCGGGGCAGCCCGCCGAACTCGCGCCCGCCTACGTCCTGCTCGCCTCCGACGACGGCAGCTATATGTCCGGTGCGATGATCCCGGTCACCGGCGGCCGCCCGATGCTGTAGGCGGTTTACAGCAGGTCGCGCAGCATTGCGACGAGCGGCGTGTCGGCCGGCGGCATCGGGTAGTCGCCGAGCCGGGCCGGGCGCACCCAGGCGAAGCGCTGCCCTTCCCGGGCGGCCGGACTGCCCGACCATTTGCGGCAGACATAGAGCGGCATCAGCAGATGGAAATCGGGGTACGAGTGGGACGCGAAGGTGAACGGCGCGAGGCAGCTCGCTGCGACGTCGATCCCGAGTTCCTCGGCGAGCTCACGGACCAAGGCCGTCTCCGGCGTTTCGCCCGGATCGACCTTGCCGCCTGGAAACTCCCACAGCCCCGCCATGGGCTTGCCCGCCGGGCGCTGAGCCAGCAATACCCGCCCGTCGGCGTCGACGAGCGCCACCGCCGAGACGAGCACGATCGGGGGGACGGCATCAGCTGCGGTAGCTGGCATTGATGTCGATATAGCGGTGGGTCAGGTCACAGGTCCATACCGCCGCCTTGCCGCGGCCGATGCCGAGATCGACTGCGATCGTGATCTCGCGGCCTTTCATGTATTCGGCGACCGGCGCCTCGTCATAATTGGGCACCGGGCCGCCCTCAGCCGCGATCGGAATGCCGCCGATCGAGATCGACAATCGGCTTTGATCCACCTTCTCTCCAGCCCTGCCGACCGCCATGACGATACGACCCCAGTTGGGATCGCCTGCAGAAAGAGCGGTCTTGACTAACGGCGAGTTGCCGATCGTGAGCCCGATGCGGCGCGCCGCCCGTGCTGTCGCCGCCCCGGTCACCTCGATCGTGACGAATTTCCCTGCGCCCTCGCCGTCGCGCACGATCTGCTGGGCGAGATCGATCATGACCGCATCGAGGGCCCGGCGAAAATCCCCGAGCCGGCGATCGGCCGGGCTCTCCACGGCGCGATGCAGCGCCTGCTGGGTTGCGCACAGGAGCACGGTGTCGCTGGTCGAAGTATCGCCATCCACCGTGATCGAATTGAACGAGCGGTCCGCCGCCGCGGCAAGCATCGGCTGCAATACCGCGGGGGGCAATGCCGCGTCGGTGAAGACATAGGCGAGCATCGTCGCCATATCAGGCGCGATCATTCCGGAGCCTTTGGCAAAGCCGTTGAGACGGATTTCGACCCCGTCGATCGTGGCGGTCGCGGTGGCTCCTTTGGGGAAAGTGTCGGTCGTCATGATGGCGCGTGCCGCCGGTTCCCAACCCTCGGCCGAAAGCAACGGCATGACCTGTGGCAACGCCGCGATAATTTTTTCCGCAGGCAGCGGCTCGCCGATCACGCCGGTCGAAGAGATGAAGACCTCCTTAGGGTCGCAGCCTAACAACCGCGCCGTCGCCGCTGCCGTGGTCTCGACGACTTCTTTCCCGACGCGGCCGGTGAACGTATTGGAATTCCCGGAATTGACGACGATGCCGCGCACCTTGCCGCTAGACAGGCAATCGCGGCACCACACGACCGGCGCGCTTGCGGTCAGCGAGCGCGTGAAGACGCCGGCGATTGCGCTGTCCGGAGTCGAGTTCGGCGAGCATAAGATCGTCACGCCCGGTATACCGGATGCCGCAAGCGAAAGCGGCGAGCCGCACGCCGGCGATAGGCATGAGCTCAGGAAAGCGTTCCGGAGCCAGAGGCGAAACCGCAGTCATTCTTTTTTTTCCAAAGTGGAATAATACCGCAGCCCCCGCGGAAGCGGGGCCCAGAGCCTGCCCCTGGCTTGAACAGGGGCATCGGGCAGGGCACGGAGCTATTTAGCAGCCGGCAGCGGCTTGCCGTCGAGTCCGTATGTCTCGACCTTGGCGGAGGAGCGCAGTTCTTTCAGTTTCGCGTCGACGACGTCGTGCGCCACCAATTGGCTGACCTCCTTACGCGCTTCGTCAAAGCTCGGCGGAGTGCTGACGCGATGGTCTTCGACCTTGATGACATGCCAGCCGAACTCGGTCTTCACCGGCGCCTTGGTGTATTGGCCGGGGGGCAAGGCAAAGGCAGCGTCCGCGAACTCCTTGACCATATCGTCATGGCCGAAATAGCCGAGATCGCCGCCCGATTTGCCGCCGGGGTCCGTCGAATCCTTCTTGGCGAGCTCGGCGAAATCCGCTCCCTTGTCGAGCTCGGCGATGATCGCATTCGCCTCAGCCTCGGTCTTGACCAGGATGTGCCGCGCGTGGACCTCTTCGTGCCCCGCTTTCTCTTTGGCAAAGGTCTGGTATCGTGCCTTGAGCTGGTCTTCGGTCTCGGCATTCTTGATCGCTTTATTGAGGTAGGCTTCCTGGATCAGGCGATCCTCATAGCGCTTCAGCCGGAGCTGCACCTCGGGATCCTGGTCGAGGTGGTCCTTGCGGCCGGCCTCGGTGATCAGCATGCCGTCGACGAGCCGGTCCAGCAGCATCGGGTAGATCTGGGCGAGCGGCATTTTTTGGACCTGCGGCGGCAGGCTCTGTTGCGCCGCCTCTAGATCCGAGAGGTGCAGCTCGGTCCCGTCGACACGCGCTACGACCATGCTGCCCGGGGGCATCGGAGTCGGCATTGTGGCGGCGGGGTTCGGCTGAGGCGCCGGCCGGTCGGCTGCCAGCAAGACGCCGCCGCCGGCGACCGCGGCAGCGAGCCCGGCGGCACAGATTAAGCGGAGCGGAGTTATCGAGAGACGAGGATGCATCGCGGCACCTATAAGAGGATAATGAGGAACAGCCGCTGCACTCCAGCGGCCCAGTGGATGGATGAATGCACATCGGTATCACGCAAACAAGGCGGCGAAAGGGCGAAGTCGCGGATCACCCGATCGGACGGCTCGAATTGACACGCGTAAGACACCCGCCTATCTGTCGGTTGGTCGGCGTGCGAAGTTATCCGGCCTATTTTTCCCATTTTTCGAGGATCCCATGCTTGGTGCCTTAGCCCGGCGCCTGTTCGGCTCCGCCAATGACCGTTACGTCAAGAGCCTGGGGCCGATCGTCTCCGCCATCAACGAATTGGAGCCGCAGCTCGAAGCGATGTCCGATGACGAGCTGCGGGCACGGACCCAGCAGTTCAAGCAACAGCTCGCCGATGGGACCGAGCTCGACGACATCCTGATCGACGCTTTCGCGACCGTGCGGGAGGCGTCGAAGCGCACCCTGGGGCAGCGCCATTTCGACGTGCAGCTGATGGGCGGTATTGTATTGCATCGCGGCATGATCGCCGAGATGAAGACCGGCGAAGGCAAGACGTTGGTCGCGACCCTCCCCGTTTATCTCAATGCATTGACCGGCAACGGAGTGCACGTGGTCACGGTCAACGATTACCTCGCCCGGCGCGACGCCGAGTGGATGGGCCAGATCTATCGTTTTCTCGGCCTGACCGTCGGCGTCATCGTCCACGACCTCGACGACATGCAGCGGAAGGAGGCCTATCTCTGCGACGTCACTTACGGCACCAACAACGAGCTCGGCTTCGACTATCTGCGCGACAACATGAAATTCCGGCTCGAGGACATGGTCCATCGGCCATTCCATTATGCGATCGTCGACGAGGTCGATTTCGATCCTGATCGACGAGGCGCGCACCCCGCTGATCATCTCCGGCCCGACCGAAGACAATTCCGAGCTCTACATCCGGGTCGACAAGCTGATCCCGGCGCTCGAAGGCGGCGATTACGAGAAGGACGAAAAGCAACGCACGGTGGCGCTGACCGAGACGGGGGTCGAGAAGATCGAGGGGTTGCTGCGCCAATATGGCCTGATGACCAAGGACTCGCTCTACGACATCGACAATGTCGGGCTGGTCCACCACGTCAATCAGGCATTGCGCGCCCACAAGCTCTTTGCCCGCGACACCGATTACATCAGCAAGGACGACAAGATCATCATCATCGACGAGTTCACCGGCCGCATGATGGAGGGCCGGCGCTACTCGGAGGGGCTCCACCAGGCGCTGGAGGCCAAGGAAGGCGTTACCGTCCAGAACGAGAACCAGACTCTCGCCTCGATCACCTTCCAGAACTACTTCCGGCTCTATCCGAAACTCGCCGGCATGACCGGCACCGCGATGACCGAAGCGCAAGAGTTCAGCGACATCTACAAGCTCGAGGTCATCGAGATCCCGACCAACGAGCCGTGTATCCGCGACGATACGGATGACGAGGTCTACCGCACGACGCGCGAGAAATACGACGCGATCGTGCAGCACGTGCTGGAGTGTCAGGAGAAGAAGCAGCCGATGCTGATCGGCACCGTCAGCATCGAGAAATCCGAGGCGCTCTCTGCGCTCTTCAAGAAGCACAAGATCCCACACAACGTGCTGAACGCCCGCTATCACGAGCAGGAAGCCCATATCATCGCTCAGGCCGGCCGGCCCGGCACCGTGACGATCGCCACGAACATGGCGGGCCGCGGCACCGATATTCAGCTCGGCGGCAATCTCGAAATGCGGCTCCGCACCGATCTGGCGCCGATCGAGGATGCCGCGGAGTGCGAGGCGCGAGCGAGCGGGATCCGGAGTGAAATCGCGACGGCGCACGAGGAAGTGGTCGGCGCTGGCGGGCTTTTCGTCGTCGGCAGCGAGCGGCACGAGAGCAGGCGCATCGACAACCAGCTGCGCGGCCGCTCAGGCCGTCAGGGCGATCCCGGCGCCTCCAAATTCTTTGTCTCGCTCGAAGACGATCTGATGCGGATCTTCGGCTCAGAGCGGATGGATTCGATGCTGCAACGCCTTGGGCTCAAGGAGGGTGAGGCGATCATCCATCCCTGGGTCAACAAGGCGCTCGCCAAGGCGCAGCAGAAGGTTGAGGCGCGCAACTACGACATCAGAAAACAGCTCCTCAAATACGACGACGTGATGAACGACCAGCGCAAGGTCGTCTACGAGCAGCGCCGCGAGATCATGAATGCCCGCGACGTCGCTTCTACGATCACCGACATGCGCAATGAGACGATCGAGGAGATGGTAGCGCTGGCGATCCCGGAGAATTCGTTGGCCGAGCAGTGGGACACCCCGGCGCTCCACGCCGAATGCTTGCGGCTCCTCGCTCTCGACCTGCCGCTCACCGAATGGGCCAAGGAGGAAGGGATCACGGGTGACGAGGTGCGCGAGCGCATTACCGCCGCCGCCGACCGCAAGATGGCCGAGAAATCGGCGAATTACGGCCCCGATCTGATGCGGATGGCCGAGAAGAGCCTGTTATTGCAGCTGTTGGACCAGACCTGGAAAGACCATCTCCTGTCGCTCGATCACCTGCGCCAGGGGATCAACCTGCGCGCCTATGCGCAGCGCGATCCTTTGAACGAATACAAGCGCGAGGCCTTCGAAATGTTCGAGGCGATGCTGGCCAATCTGCGCCAGCATATCACCTCGGTGCTGTCGCATGTCGAGCTGCGGGTGCAGCCCGAGCCGGTCTACGCGATGGCCGGCGGCGAGCCCGAGGAGGCAATGGCAGAGGAGCGTGCGACCGGCACGACCGGCCGGCCGATCCCGGCGCCCCGCACCCAGCGCCGCACGGGCTCCGGCAACGGCGCCGACCGCGGCGGGCTGCGCCCCGCCGGCCCCCGCGCCCCCTGGGCCGGCACCCCGCGCAATGCTCCCTGCCCCTGCGGTTCCGGCAAGAAATTCAAGCATTGCCACGGCCGCGTCTAAGCTCCCCGATGGTCCTGCAGAATTAGGGTGCGGAATTAGAGACCGGCTGCCGGCCGAGGTGGGTTACGCAGGAGGCCTCGCACTTCGACCAGATCAAGCCTGCGCTCGATACGCTCCAAGCGTCGGTCCATACGGTCCATTCGCGAAGAAGTAGAGTGGCGTACATCCCATAGATCCCGGCGACCTGACCCTCGATGTGGCCGAGCCGCTCGCGAACTCGGTCATATCGGCCTCGATACGGTCGATGCGTTCGTTGAGGCGGGCGAAGTTGACGCGGAGGAAATCGAGAACTTCGTCAGCCATTCCAACGGCCCGGGTTTTGGCCACGAGGGCACACGAACTTCAACAAACTTAAGCGCGGCGCACTGCTAGCTACGCTGTAGCAGAGAGCGAGCGCTTCAACTGAGCACACCGACCTTTTTGCGTTCAATCAGGTCGAAATCGATTTGCGCGCCGAGCCCTGGTTCGGTCGGGGCGTGGACGAGGCCGTTGCGGTCGACGGTAATCTCTTCGGCAAGGCCGTATTTCTGCATTGCGTCGGGCAGCAATACCTCGAAAAACTCGGTGTTCCGGATCGCCATGATGACGTGCAGGTTGGCGACGTTGTTCAATGAATTGCCGCCGTGGTGCACCTCGAAATTCATGCGGAAGGCTTCGGCGAGGTGGGCGGTCTTAATCAGGGTCGTGATGCCGCCTTTGACCGCAACGTCGCCGCGCAGAAAGTCGGTGGCGCGCTCGAGGATCCACGGGACATAGGAATCCAGGCCGCCGATAGGGTATTCGGTCGCAAGGATCGGAATGTCGAGCTTTTGCTTGAGCTTGACGTAATTGTAGAGGTCCTGATCGGCCAGCGGATCCTCGTACCAATAGAACCCCATCTCCTCGATTGCGCGGCCGACCCGCAGGGCCTCCTCATAGCGGTAGCTCCAGGTCGAATCCAGCATGACCGTGTAGTCGTCGCCGACCGCCTTGCGCACTGCCTCGCAGACCTTGATGTCGTCGCGCCAGGATTGCGGCGGGTGGATCTTGTAGGCGCGCCAGCCGGTCGATTGGTAATGCCGGGCCTGCTCGACATAGGCTTCGGGGGAGCCATGGATCTCCGAGCTCGCATAGGCGGCAATATGGTCGCGCGTCGTGCCGATCAGCCGGTGGATCGGCAGATCGGCCGCCTTGCCGGCGATGTCCCACAGCGCGATATCGCAGGCGCCGATCGCCCGTACCGTAGCGGCACGGGCGCGCGCCCATAAGAGGCGGTTGAGCCGCTCGCGGTCGAGCGGGTCTTGCCCCATCAGGAGCGGCTTCAGAAAGCGGATCAGGCCCGGCCCGTCGAGGCTGGCCGGGTTGGAAGAGGTGCCGAGAAAGGCGTGCCCGGTGAGACCTTGATCCGTGGTCACTGCGAGCAGGCCGAGATCGCTCTTGCCGGTCGGCCGCGCCGTGTGGTGGCCGTAAATTGTCGAGGGGATGCTCTCCCACGAGAACAAGGTCAGGGTGACATCGGTGATCTTCATTCTAGGGCTCCTGGGTGCCTTCAGCCGACCAGCACGGCCTTGCCGATCACCTTGCGGTCGATCAGGGCCTGTATCGCCTCCGCCGCCGCTTCCAGCGGAAAGCGGCGCCAGATGAGTGGCTTGAGCTTGCCTTGCCCGGCGAGTTCGACCAGCGTCCTGACGTTGGCGGCGGCGATCTCGGGGTGGGCGTCGCTGAGCCCGCCGATGCGCACCCCGATCGCCTCGATCCCCTTGATCAGAAGGTAATTGGTACGAGCTAGCGCCGGGGCGCCGCCGAGAAACCCGAGGATCAGGATGCGCCCGCCCCAGGCGAGGCAGCGCGATGAACTCTTCGAAAGTCGGGCCGTTGACCGGGTCGTAAACGATGTCGACGCCGCGTCCACCCGTCAGGTCCATCACCTTGTCGCGGAAGCCGCCCTGGTAGTCGATCGCATGATCTGCGCCTTCTTCGAGGCAAACCGCGCGTTTTTCCTCAGTGCTGGCTGTGGCTATGACATGAGCTCTGTAGAGCTTTGCGATCTGGATCGCTGGAAGACCGATGCCGCCCGCTGCGCCGTGGATCAGGACCCACTCGCCTGCTTTGAGCCGGCCGCGCTGGATCAGCGCGTGGTACGCGGTGTGATAAACGTTCCGAAACACCGCGGCCTCTTCGAGGCTCATCGCCGAAGGGATCTGGTCGCAGTCCTCGGCCTTCGAATTACCGAATTGCGCGAAGGCGCCGAGCCGATGCCGGCTCATAACCCGATCACCCGGCCTGAAGCCGACGACGTCAGACCCGACGGCGAGGACCTCACCCGCGGCCTCGCTGCCCGGGATGAAGGGCGGCTCGGGACGGAACTGGTATTTTCCGGCGAGCATCAGCACGTCGACGTACTGGACGCCGCGCGCCTCGATGCGAACCTGCAGCTCTCCGGGGCCGGGCGGCGGCGGGTCGGGCACCTCCCGCAACGCCAATACCTCCGGCCCGCCAAACGCCTCGCAAACGACTGCCCTCATTTGCGTTATTCCGCGGCCTGCGCCTGTACCTCCGTCGCTGGCTGCGAACGCAGCTTCTCCATCACCTCCCAGTTCGTGTAGCGCGTAAAGCCGTTCTCGTCGAAGAATAGCACTGCGCCATTGCAGATGAAGAGGTAGGTCGTGTCTTCGAGGGCAGTCGTTGCGTCGTGCAGAATGCCCGAGGGCTCATAGACATAGTCGCCCGCATTCAAGACGCCGTTTCTGACCTGAAGCTTGCCCGAAATGATAAAGGCGTGAGCACCCGCGAGATGTTTGTGGGGCGGTGCGACATAGCCCTTCTTCCAATGATGGAGCGAGGCCCAGGTCCCGGTCTCATCGCCGACCCACAGCACCTTCACGGACGACAGCGGCGTCTGCTCGATCCACGGCGCTTCGGAGCGCACGAGCGTATCCTGGATATTCTGAAAGGCGGGTCTGATGTCTTGCGGCAGCGGCATGTCGGTTCCTTCCGTATCGCGCAAATCACGATACGCTGCACCGGCGGTGCCGGCAAGGACACCCCACTCGGGCGGCCCCGGGCTAGTGGGACATCAGCACCGGTACCGTCATATGATCGAGGAGCTCGCGGCTGACGCCACCGACCAACGCTTCGCGCAGCTGTGAATGGTGATATGCGCCGGCGACCAGCAGGTCGATGGCGAGATCAGCGGCGCGGGAGAGCAGAACGTCCGAAATCCGGAAGTCAGCCTGCAAGGTTTCCTCGGTTTGGACCGGGATGCCGTGCCGCTGCAGGTGATGGACCATCCGCTCGACCGAGGGGTGGTGCTCCGCCAGGGCCGTCTGGCGCGCGCTGACAAATATCACCGTGACTGCGTCGGCGTTTTCGAGCAGCGGAAGTGCGTCGTTTGCTGCCCGCGTGGCCTCCCGTGTCCCGTCCCACGCGACGAGCACGCGCCTGCCGACCGTATCGAAACTGCCGGCATACGGGACGACCAGAACCGGCCGGCCCGTCGCAATGACGATTTCGTCCGGGCGAATCCGGTCGACCGGATTTCCGGCGACAGCTGGCCCAGGATGGTCAGATCGAAAGACTTCGCAAGATCGATGAAGATCGCGGTCTCGCCCGGCGACAGGAGGTGCCATTCGCCGCCGAGCTCATGGGCCCGCAGCTCCGTCCTGAAGAGCTCTTCGACCTGCTCGGCGCGCTCGGCCTCGCGCGATGCCGGCAGAACGGGGGTGGAAAGGGGGTCGCCAGCCGCGGCGCTCGCTTCGGGTGAGACAGGAACGCCAGGGCCGGGATTGAACCGCACGCCCGGCAAAATTGGGCCGGGCCCAGCCTGCTTCTCTCGCATGATGTAACAAGCGGTGATGTGCGCCTGGTGCGCTCGTACCAAGTTGAGGGCGAGTTTGAGCCGGCCTTTCCCGGCAGTGCTGGGATCGACGCCGACCAGGATGTCCTTCAGGGCCATTTTTGCCTCACGACACGTTCAAAGCGCAAACGTCAGGATCGCGCAAAGTGCCTCTCGACCGTCCCCGTTCGCCGGCTGGGCCAATATGCGACGCAGCTCGGTTTTAGGACCTCGACTTTTAGGATCTCGACGTAATTGTTTTTGGGCCGCGCATCGACAAAGCGGTAGTGCGGGGGGCGGTTGAATGCCTTCGAATGGGCTACTTTCTAGGCGCGGAGCCCGGAGTGCCAATGGACGAACGCTATAAATCGACTGAATTAGCTGGCCGCATCATCGGCCATTATGAACGTCATGCCAGTGATTGGGACGCCGATCGGCGCGCCAGCGGGTGGAATGACAAGCCGTGGCATGATCGCTTTATCGGCTCTCTGCCAAAGGGCGCGTCAGTTCTTGACTTGGGCTGTGGAGCAGGATCACCCGTCGCATTCCATATGATTGAGTGCGGGCTTCGCATCACTGGCGTTGATACCTCGCCGACCCTTGTCTCTCTCTGTCGGGATCGCATGCCTGATCAGGAATGGATTGTTACGGATATGCGATCACTGTCGCTCAACCGGAAATTCGATGGCGTGCTTGCCTGGGACAGTTTTTTTCATCTTAAGCACGACGACCAGCGAGGCATGTTTGATGTCTTCTCTGCGCACGCCGCTTGGCGCGCGTCTTTAATGTTCAACACAGGGCCTTCCCACGGCGAGAGAATGGGCTGTTATCGAGGGGACCCAGTTTACCACGCCAGTTTTGGACGCGGCAGAGTATGAGGCACTTCTGACCCGATCGGGGTTCGACGTTCTCATCCATGCCGTTGAAGATTGGGAGACGGGGGGTGGTCGCACAGTCTGGCTCGCTCGGTCACGAGCCTAATTCCCCGCTAAAACGATTGGTGCAGAATTCTTGAGTTTTCCGCGAAGGGCCTTAGTTAGCCGGTCGGGGACCGCCACTGAGGCGGCCCCTTTCCTGGACGGCCGGCTCCAGGCCCCCGAAGGTCCGGCTACTCTCCTCGCCCTGCAAACAGGATCAGATTGCCGTCCGGGTCACGCACGATGAACGTCCGAGCCCCCCAGGGTTCCGTCTTGAGCGGCTGCGCGAACAGGACGCCGGCGGCCTGATATTCAAGGAAGAGTGGTTTTGCATCATCGAGTGTGATCGATGCCGAAAGAAGCTGCTCGCTGTCCCGAATCTCTGGATCGAGCCCCGGCTTGTCGAGGCAGCGGAGATTCAACCGCGCGCCGTCGCGGAATACCTGTCCATAGAACGGTGGATCGCCGTAGCTAAAGGCCACCGAGAACCCGAGTTTCTTTGTGTAAAACTCGCAGGAGGCCACAATATCAGCGACGAAGAGTTGGGGCTCGGCAGCTAGAAGTACTGGCTTAGAAAAGGTTTGAGCTTGTATGTGCGTCATGGTTTGCATTCCCTTGCGGAGCGCCTCCCAGCTCTCGAACCCGGCCTTTCTTGCAATCAGTTCCTGCGCGTCGGACAGCCTGAAGCTGTGGGCGAGCACTTCCCGGTCGCTCAACTGGCGATAGCTCGGCAGCACTGCTCTAATTCGCGCCGCAACCGGGTAATACCCGTCACGATGCCAGCGTAGATACAGCTTCGCTTGCTTTTTCAGGTTTTCAAGATTGGGCATTGGGCGCATACGGTTGACGATACGTAGGCGGGCATGGCCCGTCCGGCCCGAAGGTCGTTGCGCCCTACAGCACGCTAAAACGGTGGTTGCTACCCGACCGTTTGTCAAGGATCATTCAGCCCCGCCCGACGAAGAGTGCCAAGGTCCACACGGTCCGAAATTCTTGACGGCACTGCCCCACAGCCAACCCCAGTGAGCGGCCTGGTGGGCTCCCCGCCTACGCGGCCCCGTGGTCCTTGAACCAGGCCAGCATTCTCGCCCAGCCGTCCTTGGCGGCGTCGGCGCGATAGCTCGGGCGATAGTCGGCGTTGAAGCCGTGCGGGGCATCGGGGTAGACCGCGAATTCACAGGTTTTGCCAGCCGTCTTGCACGCGGCCTGGCGCTTTTCGATCGTCTCTTGCGGGATGCTCTGATCGGCGCCGCCATAGAGGGCGAGGACCGGGCATTTCACGTCGGCGGCGATGTCGAGCGGATTCTTTGGCGTCACCTCGCTCGGCTTGCGGTCGGATCCGTACCACGCGACCGCAGCCTTTAGATCCGGGTTGTGTGCGGCATACATCCAAGTCGCCCAGCCGCCCCAGCAGAAGCCAGTCACCCCGAGCTTCGTCGAATTGGCCTTGCCCGATGACTTGGCGTAGGCGACTGCCGCGTCAAGATCGGACATCACCTGATCGGTCGGGACCTTGACGACGATCTTCTGGATCAGCTCTTGAATGTCGCTGATCTCCGCCGGGTTTCCTTGCCTCGCGTAGAGCTCCGGGGCGATCGCGTAATAGCCCGCCTTGGCCAACCGGCGGCAGATGTCCTTGATGTGCTCGTGCACGCCAAAGACCTCCTGCACCACCAGTACGGTCGGGAACGGCCCGCCCTGCGCCGGCATCGCGCGATAGGCCGGGATCGATCCATCGGCAACCGGAACCTTGACCTCGCCGGCATCCAAGCCGTTCGCGTCGGTCGTGATCGTCTCAGCCGAGACCGGCTGCATCGACAGCGCAAACCCGGTAATCAGCGACGTCATGACAAACCCGCGCCGGCTCCATTGCGTGCGTGTCGAAAATCCTTCCAATCCGATTTCCGGCCCGTCCATGGCGTCCCTCCCCTCCAATCTCGCATCGGGAACAATTTCCCGCCCTCAGGCCCGCTCGGCAAGCGTCGATCACCGAAGAGTGACCGGTCAGTAATCGTAATTGTAGTTGAGGCCGATGCCGGTGCTGCCGGATTGGCCGGCCTCGCCTTGTACAGTCAAATGCGGGCGCAACTCGATCTCCACGGTGACCTTGCTGGTCGGCGGCGAGAGCCCCTGGCTGACACCGACCGAAACCCCCGGCGCGACGTATTTCCCGGCGCTGAGCGCGGTGCCGCCGGTGGCAGAACCGGTCGTTGCCCGCGGGTTGAGGGTCGTGCTCGCCGGCCCGCTCGGGCCCGAGCCGAGCCTGAACCAGTCGAGCCCGAGGCCGCCGCGCAAGCGGTCGAGGACACCAGGACCGCCGCCCGCGAGGGCACCAGCCGCCGCGGCGAGCTGGATCCCTTCTCCCGCCGAGATCTGGCCGACCCCGCGGTTGAACAAGACGCGCGCCAGGATCTCGTCCTGCGGCACGGAGGGTGTCGACGACAATGTGATCTTCGGCGCCGAGGCAAAACCCCCGATGTTTACTTGTGCCGTGATATCGGCTGCGCTCGCCTCCGCGATGATGTCGAGCACCGGGTCGAGCTTCGGGCTGCCATCGAAGGTGATTGTGCCTCGGGTCAAGTTGAAGGTCTTCCCGAGCAAATCGACGCTGCCGCGGATCTGCGTCAGAGTCCCGGCTATCACCGGAGCGGCGCTCGTCCCGGTAATCGTCAGCCGGCCGCGCCACTCGCTCTCCAGCCCATGCCCCCGCACGAAGATGTTGCCGGGCATGTCGATAGCGATGTCGAGGGCTGCGGGAAGCGCCGGTTGAGTGTCGGCTACGGCGGCTGGAGGGGCTGCCTCGCCGCCTTTGCCGTTTTTTTCGACGACCTTCAGCACCACCACGTTGGGCGGCAGGCTCTCCGGCAGGTTGATGTCGGCGCGATCGACGGTGAGCGGCGCGGTGACCTTGGGCGCCGTCAGCGGGCCGGCAATCGTGACAGTTCCGCTCGCCGTCGCGACCGCCTCGTCGCGTGCGGCGACCCGGAAGTTGGCGAGCGTCGCGGAGAGTTGGGCGGTTGCGCCTGCGGGACCGCTCAACACGACGTTGCCTTGCGCCTTCAGGCTTCCGCTCGCACTGTCCGCCGCCGAGAACGAGGTCAGCGTGAAGCGGTCGCGGTCGCCGACGAGTTCGGCTTGCATGTTGTTCAGGACTGCTCCGGTTGCGAAATTCTCGTAATGCCCGTCGGAGAGCTTGAGACTACCCCTCGCAGCGGGCGATGCGACCGTGCCGCCCACCGCGGCGTCGGCCGCGAAGTGACCGCTGGCCCGGTCCTCGCCCAATGGCAGCAGATCGGCCAGGTGCTCGATCTGCCCGGCACCCTGGACCCGGAGCGCGAGCCGGCCGTCGGGCGGCACCGAAATCCCGAGCGGCGCGGGCGTCAACAAGAGCGGAACATTGCCCGTCAGCGCGACTTGATCCCCCTCGAGCCCGGTGACCTGTCCTTTGACATCGAGGTTTCTGCCATTCCAACTGCCGTCGACCGCGAGCCCCAAACCCTTCAGCCGCGAATGTTTGGAGGAGGCAACGGTGAGTTCGCGGGCATTCACCGACATGCGGCCTTGCGGAGAGCGAAGGGTTCCGCCGAGCGTCGCGGCCGCGTTCAGAGTGCCGCGCACGTTGTGGTAGCCGGCGAGGCGCCCCGCCGACGCGATCGGCAAATTGGCCACATTCAAGGCGAGCGACACCGAGTTCTCCCCGCACCCCGCCGCTACCGGTGATCCGACCCGCGCCAAAGTTCAATGCGAGACCGGAAAAGGCGAGATCGGCGCCATGTTTTGACAGAGTCAGGGGCTGCTCGATCATCAGGCGCTCGCCGCCCAAAGATCCGACGAACCGGTTGAGGCGGAGGTCGGCCCGGCCCGGTTCGAGCGCGCCGTCCCCCGCCAGAGCGACGGTAAGCGGCTGGCCCTTGGCATCCCCCTGGAACACGAAGCGGCCCGGCCGCGGCGCCTCCAAGCTGAGGGTTGCCGTGGCCAACTCGCTCGCGCCGAAACTGGCGGTGCTCAGCGACAGGCGCGCGCTCCCGGAGGGAGTGCGCAATATATCGGCGAAACGCGCCGTCACCGCGAGGCGGCCCGCCGCGATCCGTGAAGATCCGGTGCCGGCGGCGAGCTTGGTCCCGTTTGCCGAAATATCGACCAGCTGCCCGCCGGGCGCGTCCAATCCGACGCCGAACTCCAGACTCCCGCCGAGCGGCGTACCGGCGAGCTTGGACCAAGGCGCGAGATCGGCCGACCGGCCGGCGACCGAACCTCGCATCAGGCCAGTGTCGAGGGCGAGCCGAAGGCTGCCGTCGATCGTGCTGTCCGCAGCAGCCAGCCGGAAATGCGGCAGCACCAGCTCGGAATTCCTGTTCAGCTCCACGGCGAGCGCCAGTTTTCCGTCGAGCCCATACGTGCGGAACGTGCCGTCGACCGACGCTTTTGGGTCGGAGAAGTCCGCAACTTGCGCTGCGAGCCGCAGCCGCTCGAGTTTGGCGCCGGCAGCGGCGAGCTCGGCGCCATCGATGTCGGCGTTGATCCGCAAATGTTCGAGTGGTCCCGCGAACTTGAGCTGTGCGGAAACCGCTCCCATCACGTCTGTGCCGAATGCTGCTCCGAGTGGCTTCAAATGCGGCAACTCGACAGCGAGCGCCCCGGTCAACTCGTTCGATGCGGAAAAGAACCGCGCGCCGCCGGAGAGACTGACGGCTGCCCCGGTGACGGCCAGCCGGTCGAGGGTCAAGACATCGGCGTCGTCGCGTTCGATTGCGCCGGCAATGGTTGCCTCGCCCCCCAGCAACGCGTCGGCGGCCGCGACCCCGGTCCTCAGTTCTTTTGCCGAGCCGGCCACCGTCGCCGTAAAACCGGCGGCTCCGTTGCGCTGGGCGTCCGCTTCGAGCTCGACCGAGCCGGCCAGCGGATGGCCGGCGAAGCCGGAAAACGGGCGAAGATCGGAGATCGTCAGACCGGCGCGCCCCTCAATCGCCCCCGTTTCCGTCATCCGCCCCGAGCCTGCAAGGCTAGCGCCGGCGCCCTCCGCGGAAAGTCGGGTCAGATCGATGGCGCGTCCATCGCGAGCAGCGGTGGCGTCGAGAGACCAAGCGATGTCGCGCCCGAGCTCGGGAGGCACCGCGACCCCTTCGGGTGCGCCCAGCCCGAGGATCCGGCCCGTTGCCGCCAGGCCGATGCGCGTTTCGGGATTGTCGAGAGCGCCGATTGGGCTTGCCCTGATGTTGGCCTCCACGTGCTCTGCTCCGGAGGAGGCGAGGCGGGTTCCGTCGCTCGACAAATTCAGCTCGAGCGATGGCCGGCTCTCGGTTCCGGTCACCGATACCGTGAGAGCAGCCGAGCCGCCGAGCGGCTGCCCGAGCACGCCCGAAAGCGCCGAGAGGTCCGGAAGATTGGCTCGTAAATACGCCGCAACGGCTTTTTCCGGGCCACCAATCGCGAAGTTGCCCGTCAAGGTGCCCGCTGCGATCTCGACGGAGAGCGAATCGACGGCGATCCCGCCGCCAAATTTCGCGCCCATGGAGAGCGCGACCCGGTCGCCGATCAGCGGCGCGATCTCCATCGGGAGCAGTGGGGAAAACCCAGCTGTGCCGGATATCCCGAGAATGGTTTTATCCGCTGCGGAAAGCGTCAGATCCGCCTCCAAATGGGCCGACATGCCGGCCGAAGCATTCACCCGGCCGTGCCAATCCGCGAGCGGTCCGCTGCCGTTTACCGACAGCGTAAGCGGCAGGTGGTCGGTGCGGACGAGCAGCCGGTCGAGTAGAACGCCAGTGGGCTCGGCTGCATCGAGTTTGACGCTGAGCACCGGGGTATCCCCGGCGATTTCCATCGCCAAAAGGATGTTCCCGGCCGAGTTGTCGATGCGGTGCAGATCGAGCGCAACATGCGCTTTGCCGTCCGCCAACTCGGCGCCTCCCTCGACGGTCGCGACGATGTTCTCGCCCAACACCGGCGGTGCGAGCGCAAGCTTGCCGATCGACAGCCGGTCGAGGGCGACGGGTATCGGAAGCCGCGGCACCCTGAGATAGTCGATGAAAGGCGTCGTCGACGGCGCGGTGCTCGATCGCGCCATATCGATCTCCGCGATCGTCAACAACCGGATATGCGCCTTTCCGGTCAGGAGTGCCAACGGCGAGATGTCGAGGCCGGCGTCACGCAGGGTGAGATAGGTGCCGTCGCGATCGCCGATGTCGATGCGTTCGACCGTCATGTTGAACGGCACAAATCCCTTGAGACCGTCCATTGCGATGGTGAAATCGGGATCACCCAGCGTCTGCCCGATTTCTCGAGCCAGCCAGGCTTTTCCGAGTTGCGTCTGCAAGACTGCAAAAACAGCAACCAAGGATAGCGCCAACACACCGAGCACAATGCCCAGCCGACGAAGCAATTTTGCCGCGCTATGCATCAGAAGGCCTGGCCGAGGCTGATATAGACCTGGATTGGGGAGTCGGCATTGCGCTTGTGCAGCGGCGTCGCCAGGTCGAGCCGCAACGGCCCGAACGCGGTGTAATAGCGCGCCCCATGCCTACGCCGTAAAGCAGCGTGCGGCCGAGCTGCGGCACCGGGCTCTGGTAATAGCTGCCGGCATCGACAAAGGGAACGATACCGATCGTTTCGGTGATCTTGATACGGGCTTCCAAGTTGAGCACCAGGCTCGACCTCCCGCCGATCGGGTCTTTATTAGGGGCGAGCGGTCCCGCCAGTTGCCAACCATAGGGACGGATCGATCCGCCGCCGCCGGCATAAATGCGCTGGTCGGCGGGCAGCTGAAACAGCGGGGCGCCGTCGAGCGAGCCGAGCGCCAGTTTCCCGGCGAGGACCGCCCGTTGCTCCGTCACCCAGCGCCCAATAGGTGCTGCCGGCAAGCAGGTTCGTCGCGAACGTAAGACGCGAGCCGGAGAAGGTGTGCGCCGGCGTAACGCTGAGCTGCGCGCGGTAACCGGTTGTCGGGTTGAGCAGATTGTCGGTCTGGTCGAGCTTGATATAGGCAGGCAGGCCGGCCAGCTCGTAACGCTGCGTGCCCATCCCTGGGACATTCGCCAGCTGGGTGACATTTGCTTTTTCAGCCAAGAGGGAGAGCCCGCCGGTCAGCCAGCGGTCGAGACGGCGCTCGATCCCGGCCGTGGCGAGCGCGCGCCGGCTATTATAGGCGACCGGCGTGTCGTTGGCGATCTCGGCGGTCGCCAGGAAGTCCTGATCGATCGCCAAAAAATCGGGACGGCGGAAATTCGCCCGGAACGCGTCGATTTGCTGGCCGACCTCGGCGGAGAGCCGTAAATTTTCGGCGTTGCCGAACAGGTTGCGGTTTTCCCAAAAAGCGCGGGCACCGAAGCCTTGGCTGGTGTTGTAGGCGAGTCCGGCACCGATCGTACGGTGCACCCGCTCGGTCGCTTCGATCGTCATCCGCGCCTCTCCGGGATGTTCGGGATCGGCTGTGGGGGTGATCTGCACCGTGCTGAACAGCCCGGTTTCGATCAGTCTCCGGCGCGTTTCTTCAACCTTGCTCTCGTCATAAATCTCGCCGCCCCGCCAGCGCACACGCCCCTCGACATAGGCAGGATTGAGCCGTTCGAGCCCCGAGATCATAACCGGACCAAAACGCATGACCGGTCCAGGGTCGAGCGTGTAAGTCACGTCCATCGTCTGTGTGCCGCGGTCGATCTCGACATGGCGATTCTCCACTTTAGCAAACGGATAACCGCTGTCGCCGAACGCCGCCACTAATGCCGTGTCGGTTGCGACAACCGGGGCCGTGCGCGCCGGATCGCCGGGTTTGAGCGGCAGCTTTTTGCCGTCCTCGGGGATGGGTAGAGGCCGCTCGTCAGGCCCCAGGACCTTTACGGAGGCGACATGATAAAGCGGCCCTTGCTTGACCGTGACGGTCACTTTCGCGGTCTCGGCCGAGGTGTCTACGTCGTAAGAGAAATCGGCGTCCCAATAGCCGAGGCTGTGCGCGGCATCGGCAAGCCGGCTGAGGTCGCCGTCGGCGCGCCGGCGCAAGGCCTCTTCAGATACGGGCGGTTTGTCCTCGAGCATCTTCAGCTCGGAGACCTTGTCCATCAGATTGGCGAGATCGCCATCCTCCGCGCCGGTAATCTCGGCCCGGTAATTCAGATCGGCGCGGACAGCCGTAGCGGGCACCAACGTCGTCGCGACCGCAATTACTAGGAAAAAGCGTCGAACCCCCATGCCACCCCTAAGCGAGAACGGCGAACCCTGGCATGTTGTTCCGCGCTGATCGCTTATCCTCTCCTAGCAGCGGATACGCCGAGGGTGCCGCATCGCGTCCAGGCGCAAGGCGTGGCTGGATTTCTGTGCGCTCCTGGACGCAAAATGTCTGTTCGGATTGAGGGCTCGGCCATCCATTCGGCATCATTCTTACTTATACAACAAACCTATCTTGTGTGGGTTTCTTTCCGGATGTTTGTCACAATTTCATGGACGCCCGCCTCTGATTGCTATGGGCTTTCGCGAACTCAGCACCCAGCAAGAAGATCTGGGCCGAGTAAAAGACCCATACCAAGACGATGATGAGCGCTCCCGCGGCGCCGTAGGTGGACGCCATATTACTGCTTCCAATGTAAAAGCTGATCAGATGCTTGCCGACTGTGAACAGCAGGGCCGCTACAGCCCCGCCGAGCCAAACCTCTTCCCATTCCACGGGGTTATCCGGGAGTATTTTGAACATCATGGCGAAAAGCACGGTCGTGAAACCAAACGACAGCGTGAAGTGTACGATGTGCAGGATGGTAGCGAGCCCAGGTAGGATCCAATCAAGATAATCGCTGAACGCCGCCAACGCGGTGCTAATCACGAGAGATACCAGCAGCAAGAAGCCGATTACGAGGACGATCGACAGGCTAAGGAGGCGCGATTTTAGGAGATGCCAGGCGCTAAGCCTCCCGCTCGCCGGAGCCTTCCAGATTACGTTCAGGGCCGCTTGCAATTCACTGAATACGGCGGTGGCACCGATGACCAGTGTGCTGATCCCGAGCACCGTCGCCACCATCCCGGACCGAGTGTTGCTCGCACTCCTCAACATGGCTTGCACGGCTCCGGCGCTTTCCGGACCGACTAGATCAGCAAGTCCCTCGAACAGAGCGCCCTCTGCCGCTTTCTGACCGAAGGCGAGCCCGGCGATCGCGATCACTATGACCAGCATCGGCGCAAGCGAGAATACCGTGTAATAGGCAATGGCCGCACCCATGGTCGGGGCGCGGTCGTCGAGCCAACTGTAAAGGGCGGTCTTGCACAAGCTGACCCATCCATGAAGCCACATCGGATAAATCCGCATGAGGATTCTGCCAGGAGCCAGCGCGTCGGCCATTTTCGCCCGCCTTCCATCTTAAGGGTTTCCTACCTGAGGGTTCTCGCTTGGTGCACACCTGCTGTTCGCGTTGAGCCTAACCCACCAGACTTGTGGGATGCGGCCCAACCAATGGCTTTCTCGGAATGACACCGACATTGCCGGTGCCATCACCGAACAATCTAAGAAGGCAGCCTGATTGTTGCCCGAATTTCACGCTCCTCAGCGCTGGTCGTACCGATAATCCCGCTGGTCGCGATAGTCACGTCGAGTGCCGCTATCGCCCTGATAACCCTCGTCCCGCTGACTGCGGTAGTCGCCTCGATCGCGATAGTCCGGTCGATCACCGCTCCGCCCATAATCGCGACGGTTCCGGTCGGGAGAGTCCAACCCGGCACGATAGTCGCGCCAGTAACGCTCCTCCTGCGGTCGACCGTTTCGGCGTGCCTGATCCTCCAGCCGTTGAGCATCGCATTCAGAACGTTGTTCAAAGTGCGTACCATGTCGTTCATGCTTGAGCGGAACCTGTACGTGCGCCGGGCACCGCGGCCAGCAACCCGACTAACCCAGCGGTGCAAAGCAACTTCATCGATGTTGAACGTCGCGACATTTTCCGACCCTCCCACCAATGAACAGTCGATTGACCCCACGTTCCACTTGAGTTCAGATCCGCGGCTTGCAACTTTTTAGCGGGTTTATCAGACAAGGGCTCTGCCCTTGATACCCCTGGAGGGGAAACATCCGCCACATCGCCTGACAATCGAGAACAAATTCTCGTTACGGCCCATAACGGGCTAGTCACTCGGCCTCATTCAACGAGCTCGACCAGCTCGGCATCTACCGATTGGTCCGTCTCCGGTTTTCCTGAGCTCACGGTTACGCGCGCTCTGATTATCTGCCCATCGACGGGCAGTGTAATCGTGTCGGCGCAGCCGGGCATTGACCGGCCATAAACGCGAAACTTCCTCTGAGAACCGTCCCCACGAGTCAGCACAACATCGTGTGTCACTGCATCATGTGTCATTGTCTATCTCCATCAGCGAGGTTCGCCATTTCGTAAAGCTCTCCACCATCAAGTTAACTTGAAGCTGATCACCCGGGTTCCGCCAGCGCGGGCTGAAGGAAATTGAGTCGGGATCACTTTCATTTATTATTTCGTTGCCTCGCTGCTCCAATCCGTCTGCAATGTCGCGCAATTCCTGGCGCTGATGATGCCGCAAGCTCCGGTCAGTGATATCGGCGTCTGCTAAATGTGCAAAAAATGTCACAAGCAGAAGACTAGAATCTGCAATTTACACAGGACTGCCGGGACGAACTGGTGCGCTCGGCTGTTCAATATTGGGGGACTGTTCAATATTGGGGGGCCTATCGGTTAGGAGCCTCTGATGCGTTCAATTTTTGCCGTCACCACCCTCCTGCTGCTGCTCTTGGGCATGGGCGTGGCCGACGCCGCCGATCCGACGCAGCTTGCCGAGACCGGAGGCTTTCTTCTGGGCAATGCTCGTCGCTGCGGCGTCCCAGTCGAGCGGGTGGAGAGCGCCGGAAAAGTGATCCACGACTTCATCGCTGCTGCCGCTAAAAACTCGAACGAGGCGGCGGCTGCGGACTCGCGCTTTTCCGAGATTTTCACAGCGAGCGCACTGCCAGATCAAGATCCGGACGCGTTCCCGTCCTGCACCGTGGTGATCCAGCAATTCGATAGGCTCGAGCGCCACCATGACCAGACCCGCCGGAACCGCGAAACCCGAGTCACGAGCCCAGCCTTTTGAGGTACGCAAATATTGAGCCAGTTATCAATTGAATGTCTCCATAATCATAAGTAATCATGGTTGTAACACCCGGCGGAGCAACGGAACTTAGTATTTTTGTGGGGTGTTGCCGAGAAGGGGTGTTGCCGAGAGTTGGTAGAGTGCTGGGGAAGGGAAGGAGAATGCGCGATGGGACAATACGACGGGTTGATGCCAGAAGAACGGGCTAGAATAACCGAAATTCAAGACTTTCTTTTAGAGCGATATGTACAACAAGAGGAAGCTCTCGAAAGAGGTGATGATGCCCGTGTGGGGGAAATCGCGCTCGAAATAACAGGACTTCAGCGCGAGAAGGAGGAAATCAAAGAGTGGGCGGCCACGTGATCAACATGGGTGCGATCAGAAGATCGGCTCGTGGAGCGTTGGTCGTTGCCGGGTCCGCTCTGCTGATTGGTTTGGGCACCGCAAATGCGCAGACCGGGGGAGCAGTGCAATACCCGCCCGCCTCGGTCGGAGAAGATGCCCAACCTCCGCCACCGGCGAGGACGGTGCCCCAGAGCATGTCGCCGCGACGGATCGAACTAGGCGTCAGCGGACCAAGCGAGAGACCCGGCTACGCAATCCGAGGCGTCCGTCCGAATACATCACCGACACCGCCGCCGACGCTAAGCGGGAATTAGCGAGAGTGTGCGGCAGGGCAATCCTAGCCGCTATTCCGGTCCGCTGCTCTTTCGACGCGACGCTTTAGGCGGCGGATCTCGGGCGACAGTTTGTGTTCGGGTGTGTCGCGCAAAAACGCATCGATGCCGCCCTTATGCTCGATGGTCCGGATCGCCGCTGCAGTGATGCGCAACCGGATCGATCCCACGGTGTCCGAAAGGACCGAAATCCGCTGCAGGTTGGGCAGAAACCGGCGCTTCGTCTTAATGTTGGAATGGCTGACATTGTGCCCGACTTGCACGCCCTTGCCGGTGATCCCACATTTGCGCGCCATACCCACCTCGACAAATCACCGACACAAATACGCGACGCGCGGCTTCTTGAGGGCCGCACGCTGGCCCGTTTACGCTTTCGGGCCGCGTTTGGTCAACCGGGTATGTCGGTGAGGAACCGGGCTTTCGCAAGTCGCGCCGACGAACAACGCCAGCAATTCCCAGGCCACCGCCGTTGGCGTGCGTATGCCTGCGGTGACTTCCTCCTCGGCGGCGGCGAGGCGCCCGGCTACGCCCGGAGCAGCGCGGAAATAGTCGAGGAGGGTATCGCCGATCTCGGACCACAGGGCGGCGCGCGCCTGCTCGGTGCGCCGGCGCGCCCAGGCGCCGGTGTGTTCGAGCGCGGCGCGGAACCGGGCGACATCGTCCCAGACCTCGCGAATGCCGGTCCCCTCCAGCGCGGAGACGGCGCGGACCGGGACCTGCCATTCGGGATAGGGCGGCCGGATCAGCCCCATCGCACTCTTGTAATCGGCGGCTGTGCGTTGCGCCACGACGGCGAGTTCGCCGTCGGTCTTGTTGACCAGGACCAGATCGGCGAGCTCGACAATGCCGCGCTTGATCCCTTGCAACTCGTCACCTCCCGCGGGCGGCAGTATCAGGACGAACATGTCGACGATCTCGGCGACTGCCGTCTCGGCCTGGCCGACGCCGATCGTCTCGACTAATATCGTATCGAACCCAGCCGCTTCGCACAGTAGGATGGCCTCGCGCGTCCGGCGCGCGATGCCCCCGCGGCTGGCGCCGGCGGAAGACGGGCGGATAAAGGCCTCCGGCGCACGCGCCAGCTCGGCCATGCGGGTCTTGTCGCCGAGGATCGCACCACCGCCGCGCTTTGAGGCGGGATCGACGGCGAGCACCGCGATCCGCCGTCCCAGCGCAATGCCTGCGAGGCCAAAGCGCTCTATAAAAGTGGATTTGCCGGCTCCCGGTGGCCCGGAAATGCCGATTCGCACGGCTTTCCCGGTTTTGGGCAGCAGCGCCTCGATGAGCTTCTCGGCCTGGTCGCGGTGGTCCGGCCGTGACGATTCGACTAGGGTGATGGCCCGCGCGAGGGCCCGCCGATCACCCCGCCGCAAAGCCCGGAGCAGCGCTGCGCCCGTCACCCCATCCGGGCGGGAAAGAAGGACCCGTTGCCGCGCTTGCGGCGCACGCATTTAGCGGCCGTCTCCACCAGGATCTTATCGACGATCTCGACCAGATGCTGCACGCGGAAGGGCTTCAGCAGATAGTGCTGCCCGCTGGCCTGGAGGCGCTCCAGATGGCGATGATCGCCGGTCACCAGGATCGGGCCGCATCCCTGATCACGCGCAATCTTGGCCAGCGCGAAACCATCCTCGTCTCCTGGCTGGGTCACATCGATGACAACGATGTCGTAATCATCATCTTCGAGCGCGTCTTGCATTTCCGCGCCGGTCTTGACCATCGCGAAATGGAAACCTTCGTCGTGGAAAATGTCGCCTAGCAGATCGCGCACGTCGTCATCGTTTTCAACGATCAGCACTTTGCAAATCCGCGCCATTCGTTCCCCCGTGTCAGCTCTGCGCCGTTCTGTCGGTTCAATCCGCCGCGAGGGCGGCTTCGCGTCGAACGGCCTCCTGCTGGCGGGCCCACATAGTCGCATAGATGCCGCGCCGAAGCAGCAGTTCCGCGTGGTGGCCGCGCTCGACGATATGCCCGCGGTCCAGCACCAGGATCTCGTCGGCATCGACGATCGTCGAGAGCCGGTGGGCGATGACGAGGGTGGTGCGGCCGGTGGAGACTTCGGCGAGGCTCGCCTGGATTTCGCGCTCGGTCTTGGTGTCGAGCGCCGAAGTCGCTTCGTCGAAGACCAGGATCTGTGGCGCCTTCAGGATGACGCGGGCGATCGCAACGCGCTGTTTCTCGCCGCCCGAAAGCTTCAGGCCGCGTTCGCCGACCATTGTCTCGTAGCCGTCCGGCAATGTCGTTATGAAATCGTGGATGCGAGCCAGCCGGGCGGCTTCTTCGATTTCCGCTCGTGTCGCCCCGGGACGGCCATAGGCGATATTGTAGTAAATCGTGTCGTTAAACAGCACCGTATCCTGCGGCACCACGCCGATCGCGCGACGCAAGCTGTCCTGAGTCACATCGCGGATGTCTTGCCCGTCGATCTCGATCGAACCGGCACTGACATCGTAGAAACGAAAGAGAAGCCGGGCGATCGTCGATTTGCCGGCTCCGCTCGGGCCAACGATCGCGACCGTCGCGCCGGGCGCGACATGGAAATCGACTTCGGACAATATCGGCCGCCTGAGATCGTAATGGAAATCGACGCCGTGAAACGCAACCGCGCCCGCCCGGATCTTCAGCTCCGCGGCGCCGGGTCGGTCCACGATCTCGGGCTTGACCGCCAGGAGCGCAGTCATCTGCTCGAGATCGGTCAATGACTGCTTGATATTGCGATACACCATGCCGAGAAAGTTGAGCGGCGTATAGAGCTGGATCAGATACGCGTTGACCAGCACGAAGTCGCCAACCGTCATTTCGGTCGCCGCCACACCTTCTCCCGCCAGGATCATCACTCCAACCAGCCCGATCGCGATGATCGTTCCCTGACCGAGGTTGAGCAGGGTCAGGGTGGTTTCGCTCTTGACCGCAGCGCGCTCATAGGCCTGCAGCGCCGAGTCATATCGGCGCGTTTCGTGCCCCTCGTTGGCAAAATACTTGACCGTCTCGTAATTCAGCAAACTGTCGACGGCCTTGGTGTTGGATTCGGTGTTGCGCTCGTTCATTTCGCGCCGAAAGCGCACCCGCCAGTCGGTGATCGAGAAAGTAAAGGTGATGTAGGCGAGGATCGTCGCGAAGGTGACCGCGGCAAAGGTCCAATTGAACAGCCGCCAGAGGATCCCGCAGACCAGCAAGATCTCGAACAGAGTCGGGAGAACATTGAACAGCATAAAAGACAGCAGGAAATCGATCCCCGCCGTGCCGCGTTCGACGGCGCGCGACAACCCGCCGGTGCGGCGCTCGAGATGAAAACGCAGCGACAAAGCATGGATGTGGCGAAAGGCCGACAGCGCCATCCGGCGGATCGCTCGCTGGCTGACCGTCGCGAAGACGGCGTTGCGCAGCTCGTTGAAGCCTTGCGACATCACCCGGGCGAGGCCGTAGGCGATGATCAGCGTTACCGGCACGGCGATCACGACCTTGGCTGGCGAAACCGCGTCAACGGCCTGCTTATAGAGAAGCGGGATGCAGATGTTGACGAGCTTGCCGGCGAGCAGAAACACGAGGGCCAGAACGACCCGCACGCGCAGCCCGAGGAATCGCGCGGCCACAGGTAAGGCGTGAGCGATTTGAGCGCGCGCAGTTCGTCCTTGAGGCGGCCCTTCTGGCGCGGCGGGCCGACTGCGGCGACCCGACGCCCGCGCGGGCTCATCGGGTGGGTTCCGCCGGTTCGGGGCCCGTCAGCTTTGCCACGCCGAGGCCGCGTGTCAGCCTGAATGCCACCAGCAAGGCGGCGCCGACCAGCGCCGCTCCCCACAAGAACGCGGCATTCCGGCCGAACTCAGCAAAGAAGAACCCGGCCGCCGCCGGGCCGAGCACGCGCGAGAGGCTGCCGACCGATTGTGACACGCCCAGCACTTCGCCCTGTTCCTCACGCCCGGCCCGGCGCGAGATCAGGCTGTTGAGCGACGGCTGCATCAGCCCCATGCCGAGCGCCAATGCGCTGATAGCGGGTGCCAGCAACGGCACGCTGTGCGCCAATGGCATAATCAAGAGCCCGATGCCGATCAGCGCAAGGCCGCAAAGCAGCAGCCGCTCCTCCCCGAAACGCCGCGTCAGCGCGCCGATCAGTCCGCCCTGCAAGATCGCCGAGAGCACGCCGACATACGAAAAGACGTACCCGACTTGCCCGGGCCCCCAGCCGAATTGCTCGATCGCCCACAGCGCGAAGGTGCTCTCCATCCCGGCAAAGGCCAGGATGACCAAAAAGAAGATCAAGATCAGGCGTGACAACACCGGGCGGCCGAGCACGTCCATTATCGCTCTGACCCGGCCGCGCGAAGACCCGCCTATCCCGCGCCGGTCGGCCGGCAGGCTCTCGGGGAGCAGAAGAAACACGCCGCACAGGGCGACAAAGGAAAACCCCGCCGCCACCCATGCCGGACTTTGGACGTCGGCGGTTACCGGATCATGGCCCGCCAGCAACCCGCCGAGCGCCGGGCCGATGATAAAGCCCAATCCGAAGGCAGCGCCGATCACGCCCATCCCCTTGGCCCGCTCCTCCGGTTTAGTGATATCGGCGATATAGGCCTGGGCTGCAGCAATGTTGCCGGCGCAGGCGCCGGCCAAGGCACGCGCCGCGAACAGCATCCACAGCGCCGTCGCGCTGCCGATCCAGAGGTAGGCGAGCACCGAAGCGGCCATGCTGACCATGAGTACCGGCCGCCTGCCGACGCGATCGCTGAGCCTTCCCCATAGGGGCGCGGCGAAGAGCTGCATAAGCGAATAGATTGCCAGCAGCACCGTCACCTGTTGCGGCGAAGCGGCAAAGCGCAGCGCATAGAACGGCAAAAGCGGGATGACGAGGCCGAACCCGACGAGATCGACAAAAACGATGAGGAAGAGGGTCGGCATCTGTGCCGCCCTGATATCGCGCACCACTCGCGGCCGGGCAAGAGCCCTGCCGCGGAAACCCGGATATTCGGAGAGGGCGAGGATCAGCCGCCCAGCGAGAAGGTCAGCGAGGGTCGCCCGGCAAAACCCGCAATTCTCGATACAATCGCACCGCGAAAAGAAGCGCGACTGCAACCGCGAACGCCCAGGTAAGCGGCAAAGGAGCGATGCGCGCAATCGCAGTCGCCGCCCAAGCGAGGACGGAAAAAACGCTCGAGCCTATGGCGAGCGCGAGCAGACCAGCGAAGCAGCGCCGGCCGATCCGGTGCTTGCTTTCCAACCAAAGCGCGGCGGTCGCCTCGACCAGCCCGATGCCGCCCGCGGCGATCAGCAGTCCGGGCACGGTGCGGCCTCGCGGTACCTGGGGCTGCGTGCGACGCGCTCGAACAGAAGCTCGATGCTGCGGCGATCGACCCCGTCACTCTTCATCAGAAGGCCGACCAGGGGATCTTCAACCAGTTCGGCGAGCGAATACTCTGCGATTTTGTGGTCCATTACGCCTCTCCCGACCCCCGACCCCATTCATCTCCAACAACCAGTAGCTAAGCCGTTAATGGACCAGCGCCACACCGGATATTCGGGGGGTCCGGCGTTGCAAAACCCCAGCCAGCATCCCTGAATGAATACAGGCGGGGATTGCGTCATGTTCCCGACGAGTTCCCGTCGTGTGCCGAAGGGCTGGACGCAGCGAGTGCGGCGATTCACACTCGCGCGGTCATCTGCAGGAGGGGCCGGCGATGGAACTGGGAAAACTCGGCGTTTGGATTTCGATGGACGGCATGACCGCAGTGGCGGCGGCGGCGTTCGCGAAACGGGTCGAAGAATGGGGGTATACCGCGCTATGGATCCCCGAAAGTCGCGGGCGGAATGCGCTGGTGCACTCCGCCTGGCTGCTCGCGAATACGCAAAGGCTCATAGTCGCGACGGGCATCGCCAACATCTATGCTCGCGATCCGATGGCGATGGCCAATGGACAGCGCGGCCTCAATGAACAATCGGACGACCGTTTTCTGCTCGGAGTCGGCGTGTCGCATCGGCCGATGGTGCAAGGAGTGCGCGGCCATAACTACGGCAAGCCGGTAGCAACGATGCGGGAGTATCTCGCAGGGATGCGCGACGCGCCCTACCAAGCGCCGATGCCGCGCGAGAAGCCGCTGACGGTTGTCGCGGCATTGGGACCCAGAATGATGGCGTTGTCATCCGAGCTCGCCGATGGTGCGCACCCGTACAACACGACGCCGGAGCACACCGCGAAGGCCCGCGCAATCCTCGGGCCTGGCAAGCTCCTTTGTCCGGAAGTCTGGGTCCTGTTGGAGACCGACCCGGCGGCGGCGCGCCGTGCCGCGCGAGAGGCGCTTTCGCGCTACATGCAGCTTGAGAATTATGTCAACAGCTGGCGGCGCGAGGGCTTCGGTGATGACGACCTCGCCGGGGGCGGCTCCGAGCGCTTTCTCGACGCGATGGTCGCGTGGGGCGACGAAGGTGCAATCCGGGCACGAGTTCAAGAGCACCGGGAAGCCGGCGCCGACCATGTCTGCATCCAGCCGATCAGTCCGCAGGGTTCTCGGCAGGTCGTCGACGCCAGAATTCTCGAATTGCTGGCGCCCGCGCGCCGATCTTGACGCGTTTCGGCGCGCGGCCGACATTGTAGATCGATCTGCTTGCCGGCACGGCCTTGTGCCGTACCGGGTCGAGATGCGAGAGGGCTATGACCATGTACTCAGAAACCACCCGATCGATCAAGGTCACGGTCAAGCCGTTCTACTTGGAGGACCAATCCTCGCCGGTCGAGAACCATTATGTCTGGGCCTACCATGTCCGCATCGAGAATCGCGGCAAGGAAACCGTCCAGCTGCGCCACCGGCACTGGCAAATCACCGACAGCCGCGGACAGATCAAGGAGGTGCGCGGCGATGGTGTCGTCGGCGAGCAGCCGGTGCTCGCTCCCGGCGAGGCCTTCGAATACACCAGCGGCACCCCGCTGCCGACACCCTCAGGGATCATGGTGGGGACGTATCAGATGGAAACGAGGGGCGGCGATAGCTTCTCGGTCCGCATCCCCGCGTTCTCGCTCGACAGCCCCCATCAGGCGGTCCGGCTCAACTGACGCTGGCCGAGGGGATCTCACGGAGCGCCCCCGCCCGCGGACCTTTCCAACCAACACAGAGAAACCTCGATGCCCCGAGCTTTGGCTCCTTCCGTGTCTCTGTCCGAACCACGTTCTCGGCAACCTGTCCCGGCGCGGCAGCCAACCCGCGAGGAGGCCTTGGACGCGGTTCGCACACTGCTGCGCTGGGCTGGCGATGACCCCAACCGCGAAGGGCTGCTCGGCACCCCCGACCGCGTCGTGCGTTCCTACGAGGAGTTTTTCAGCGGCTATGGCGTGGATCCGGTAGCGCTGCTGCAGCGCACCTTCGAGGAAACCGACGGTTACGACGAAATTGTTGCGCTCAGGGACATCCGTTTCGAATCGCATTGCGAGCACCACATCGCGCCGATCATCGGCAAGGTGCACGTTGCCTATCTGCCGAACAAACGGGTGGTCGGCATTTCAAAGCTCGCGCGTCTTGTCGAAGTCTATGCCAAGCGGTTGCAGATCCAGGAAAAAATGACGGCGCAGATCGCCAACACGCTCGACGAGGTGTTGCAGCCCAAGGGGGTCGCCGTGGTGATCGAGGCAGCTCACCAATGCATGACCACGCGCGGCGTGCACAAACCCGGCGTCACGATGGTGACCAGCCGGATGCTTGGCGCGTTCCGCGATGACCCGCTGAGCCGGCGCGAGGTCCTGTCGATGATTGGCACCCCTGGCAGCGCCAAGCTGGACAACGTCTGAGCCGCTAGCCTTTCGGCGGTGGCTCGGGAGCGGGCAGGACGCGCCTTTCGACTTCGCCGGCGAGATCGCCGAAACTGAGAAAGATGCGGTAGCTGCGCCAGTCCCGGCGATATTCGATTTCGTCGGGCAACGGGATCGATGCGGTCGAGACCATCGCCAGAAGTTGAGCATCGCCCTGCGGTGCGCCGGTCGCCACGGCAGTAACCTGTGCGACGCTGTGGATGCCAAATATGTTGCCTTCGTAGGGGGTATCGATTTGTCTTTGGTAAAACGTGACGCTCGGCGACGAGTTGACATGGAGGTACGAAGCCGGCGTCGCCTGGCCATCGGGCGAGACCAGCTCTGCAGTGCGCAGCGGCAGTCGGTCGACGGCATCGATTTCGATGCTGTTAACGACACCACCTGGAGGGAAGCGCGCATGCACTTGATCCGTCGGCAATGGCGGCAACCCGCTCTCGGGGGAGCAGCTCGCAGCAAGAGCCAGCGTCAGCAAAAAGGCAACGGCGCGCATCCCACCCCCAGGATCGACGGCGTCAGCCGTGCTGCGCCCCCGCCTCTCGGCGCACCGCCTTTTGCAGAAAGTCGAGAGCGGCGGCGACCTGCGGGTCGTTGCCGGTGCCGATGATCATCGGCTTGATCGGATGCTCCGCCTCGGCGGTAGCGGTCCGAGCGGAGGTTGCGGAGCTGACGCCTGATGGCGAGTTGATCGAGCCTCCGTTCTTCAGAGCCCCGTAGAGATCGCTTTCGAAGCTGATCACGGCATTTGCCACCTGTTGGCTTTTCGGGACATTGACGACGATATCGGGCGAAATACCCTGGCCCTGAATGGAGCGGCCGGACGGTGTGTAGTATAGCGCAGTCGTCAGGCGCAGCGCGCCGCGGCCCTCCAGCGGGATGATGGTCTGCACCGAGCCCTTGCCAAAGCTGCGGGTTCCCATGACGGTCGCGCGGCGGTGGTCCTGCAAGGCGCCGGCGACGATTTCGGCAGCCGACGCCGAGGCGCTGTTGAGCAGCACGACCACGGGTGTTCCGCGCAGCAGGTCGCCTGTCACCTGAGCGCGGTAGACATGGTCGTCCGCCGTGTTGCGGCCGCGGGTGGTGACCACGACACCGCCGTCGAGAAAATCCCCGGCGACGTCGATCGAAGCGTCGAGCAACCCGCCGGGGTCGTTACGCAAATCGAGGATGAAGCCGTTCAGCCGGCCCTGCGTCCGCGCCTTCATTCTCTCGATCGCGCCGGCGAGCTCGGAAGCGGTATTCTCGGTGAAGGTGGTAATGCGGGCATAGCCGATGTTGTTCGGCTTGAGATCCGACTTGACCGAGACGACGCGGATCACGTTGCGCGTCAGCGTCACATCGAAAGCGCCGCGATCGTTGCGAGCAATAGACAGGGTGACCCTGCTCCCCGCAGGCCCCCGCAGCCGCTTGACCACTTCCTCGACATCCATGCCTGTGGTCGGAAGAGCGTCGATCTTGACGATGCGGTCTCCCGGCTCGATGCCCGCCTCGGCGGCCGGCGTGCCGTCGATGGGCGAGATCACCTCCGGCACTTTGCCTTCGAGGGTCAGCTCGACGCCGATGCCCCCGAATTGGCCGCGAGTCACCGCGGCCATCTGCTGATATTGCTCCTGATCCATGTAATCGGAATGCGGATCGAGCCGCGTCAGCATGCCCTTCAGGGCATCCTTGGCGAGCTCACCGCCGGTCACCGGCGCGACGTAATTCTTCTCGACCTGCTTCATCGCGTCCTGGATCAGGCCAAGATCGCTCGGGTCGGCCGGGTAGGCTCCGGTGCCCGCCCCCGCGCTGTCGCAGGCGTACAGCGTCAGCGAGACCAGGACGACGGCGGCGGCCCTTACAGCCGAGTGGTGCGGGCGTGAAATGTCGATCATCGAGTTCTCGCGGAGGGTTTGGCGCGGATCAGCCGCGCAGGATGTAGTCTCTGACAGGCCGGCTTCCAGGGCGGTCTGCCCGAGTGCGGTCAATCCAGGGAGAAACCGCGCGTGTGCAAGAAGGTCGGAAAGCTCTCGCCTTCGGGTTGAGCAGCGTGCCGCGCCTTGTCTTCCGACCAACCGTAAAAAGGCGCATAGCCAAAGACATCGGGCGCGCGCTGCTGCTCACGCGGCAGCGAGTATCGCGCATCGCGGCGCCGGTCATAAGCATCGACAGCTTCGGAGAGCCGCCGCTCGTCATAATGATCGATGTGCACAGTCGCCGCGAGAGGGAGGCGCATGCTGACGTGCCCGGCGACGGCGGGGTGACCGACGCACAGCCCCGCTACCGGGAACACCTTGTCGGGCAGACCCAAAATCTCGGCGACGGTCTCGGCGTGGTCGCGGATGACGCTGATCGGACAGCACCCGAGACCCGCGGTTTCGGCAGCCAGGATGAAGGTCTGCATAACCAGTGCCGCGTCGACAGCGGCGTTGAAAAACCCCTCGAGCTTGCCGTTCTCGTTCCTGTGACCGCGCAGCTCGCCGATCCGCTCGAGGCGGTGAGCGTCGCCGCAAAAGACCAAAAATTCCGGCGCGTTTCCGACCCACGGCATGTCGGGCACGAGCGCCGCGAGGCGATCGCGGCTCTTGCGGTCCCTGACCCAAATGACAGTGACTTGCTGGAAATCCGATTTCGAGGACGCCGAAAACGCCGTTCCCAGCAATAGGCGCAGCAAGGGTTCGGGGACCGGGCGCTCGGCATAACGCCGATGTGTACGGCGCATCAGGACTTGGTGCAGCCATGGCAGATTGGGTAGGTCCGGCGCGGGTTCCGCTTCTTCACCGAAGCGCGCCAACCACTCAGCCTCGTAGCTCATGCCTACCTCCTCGTCCGCGCGATCGCGCCTCTGCGCACCATCCCCGGCAGTCCGGCAAAGGGGCTGATTTTAAGGTTGTCGTCAACGGCCTCCGGCAGCTAGCGTGAGTTCTGACAACCAGGAGGGAGAGATGCCGACGCTAAAGGTTCCGGACGGCGAGATCTATTACGAGGTGCACGGCTCCGGCTATCCGCTGATGATCTTTGCGCCGGGCGGGCTGCGTTCGGAGCTGGGCTTCTGGCGGCACAGCCCGTCGAACCCGTCGGCGCCGGCAGTCTGGATGGATCCGATCGCCGTCCTGGGGGGCAAGTATCGGGTCGTGGCGATGGACCAGCGCAACGCCGGCCGCGCACGCACCCGGATCGATGCGACCGACGACTGGCACACCTATGCCGGCGATCACCTGGCGTTGGCGGACCATCTCGGGCTCGATCGGTTTCATGTCATAGGCGGCTGCATCGGCGCGTCGTTCTGCTTGACCTTGTGCGAGCTGGCGCCAAACCGCATCAGCGCGGCGGTATTGCAGAACCCGATCGGCCATGCTGACAATCGCGACGTATTCCACAACCTGTTGCAGACCTGGGCGAGGGGCCTCCGTGAGGAGCGCCCCGAGATCGATGAGTGCATTTTGAACAAATTCGGCGGCGACATGTTCGGCAGCGATTTCGTGTTCAGCGTGACCCGCGAATTCGTGCGCCAATGCAAGACCCCGCTGCTGGTCATGCCCGGCGACGACCCGCCGCATCCAAAGGTGATTGGCGAGGAAATCGCCGACCTGGCTCCCAATGTCGAGGTACTGTGGCAATGGAAGGGGCCGGAGCATCTGCAGACTGCGATCGATCGCGTCACGCAATTCCTGGATCGCCACACGCCGCAGTGAGGAGGATGCCCCACCCTAACCCTCCCCCGCTTGCGGAGGGAGGAGGGAATGGGAGGGGGCCGCGGGAAGGAGGGAGGGAGTGACGGATCTGTCGGCTGATTACGTCGTCGTCGGGGCGGGGTCGGCCGGGTGCGTGCTCGCCGATCGGTTGAGCGCGGACGGCGCTCGGGTGGTATTGATCGAGGCCGGCCCGAGCGACTGGCACCCGATGATCCATGTGCCGGCCGGCGCTTTGCATTTGCGGGCCAATCCGCTGGTCAACTGGAATTACTACGCCGAGGCGGAGAAGGGCACCGGCAACCGATCATTGCATTGGCCGCGCGGCAGAGTGCTGGGCGGCACCAGCTCGATTAACGGCACGCTCTACGTCCGCAGCAACTCGGCGGATTACGACGGCTGGGCGCAGATGGGTTGCCGCGGCTGGAGCTATGAGGACGTCCTGCCCTATTTCAAGAAATCCGAACATTATGTGTCCGGGGAGTTGGAGTATCGCGGCAAGAGCGGTCCGCTCCTCGTCGAGGATTACCGCACGATCCTGCCGTTGACCCATCGCTTTGTCGAAGCCGCGCAAGAGGCCGGGTTTCCGTTCACCCCCGATTACAACGGTAGAGTCCAGGAGGGGGCCGGGTATTCGCAAATGACGCGGCGGGGACGGTTTCGCGGGTCGACGGCACAAACCTTTCTTGCCGAGGCGCGGCGGCGCCAAAATCTGCGGGTCGAGACCAAGGCGGTCGCGACCCGGCTGCTGTTCGACGGAAGGCGCTGCACAGGCGTGGCATTTCGCCAGAGCGGCAGTGACCGGCGGGTTGCCGCGGCGCGCGAGGTCGTAGTCAGCGGCGGCACTGTCAATTCGCCGCATCTGCTGCAAATTTCGGGCATTGGCCCGGCCGGCCATCTGCAATCGATCGGCGTCGAGGTGGTGCATGAATTGCCCGCGGTCGGTGCCAATCTTTCCGACCATTTCGCGGTTCGAGTGACGCACCGCGTGAAAGACGAGGTGTCTGTCAATCAGCTGGCGCGCGGCGTTCGGCTGGCGCGCGAGGTCGGGCGGTTTGCCGCGACCGGCCGCGGCGCGCTGACCTTTGGCGTCACCACCGCCATGGTGTTCTGCCGCAACCGCGAAGGTCTGGCGAGCCCGGATCTGCAATTGCTGTTTACCCCGGGCAGCTACGACCCGAACGGCATCGGCCGCCTCGAGCGGGAGCCGGGGATGACGCTCGTCGTGTGCGCCGTGCGGCCGGACAGCCGCGGGACGATCATGGCGCGCTCGGCCGACCCGTTCGAGGCGCCGTCGATCCGCCCGATTACCTGTCGGCGGCGAGCGATGAACAGGTCCTTCTCTACGGGACGCGCCATGCCCGGCGGATCTTCGCCGCCTCGCCACTGCGCCGCCGAGACGATGCCCGGTTCTGACGTGAATTCGGATGATGCGCTGATCGACTTCATGCACCGGGCCGGGATGAACCTGCATCACCCGGTCGGCACCTGCCGGATGGGAGAGGACCCGGCGGCCGTCGTCGATTCGCGGCTGCGGATTCGCGGCGTCGCCGGGCTGCGCGTCGTCGACGCCTCGGTGATGCCGACCGTGACGACCGGCAACACCAACGCACCGACGATCATGATCGGCGAAAAGGGCGCGGCAATGATCCGCGAGGACGCTGCGGCGGCGTGAGAATGATCGGGGTGAGGGGCCGGCGACGCCTTCACATGATGCGGGGCAGCACCTTTTCGGTCAGCAGCATGAAGGATTGGTGACTGAGGGGTGCGCACAGCAGATAGTCGAGGCCGATCTCGTCGCGCAATCGCAGGATCTCGTCGCAGACCTTGTCGGGGGTGCCGTGCAGGATAACCTCGTCGAGGTAGCGCTCGACCGGGTCGACGCCGGCCGGGGTAAATGATCCCTGCATGACCGGCCGATGCTGAGCGGCGAGATAGGAATTGAGAATCCATTCGGCGCCGTTGCGCGCGACCGCCGCGGCCTCGCTTGCATTATCGGCGAGCGCCACCAGCCGTGCGATCGGGATGTCGCGGCTGGCCTCGGAGAAACCGGCCGCCGCCAGTTTTTCGGCGTAGTACCGCCGTTTGCGGCCGATCTCGGGAGCCGACGAGTGCGGGTCCATCAGGATCGAGAAACCCCGGCCGGCAGCCCATCCGATGGCCCCCTCCGAGCTTGCCGCCATCCACACCGGCGGATGCGGCAGCTGCGCCGGCTTCGGTAATATCTCGAGGTCCTCGTAGCGGAAATGCTGGCCGGTAAAATTGAGCCGCTCGTCGGTCCACGCCCGCAGCACGATCTCGACGGTTTCGCGAAACCGTGACGCGCTTTCCTCGGGCGGGACGCCAAAGGCGGTGAACTCGACCCGCGCGAAGCCGCGGCCAGCGCCCCAATTGACCCGCCCACTGGATAACTGGTCGAGGAGCGCGACCTCCTCCGCAAGCCGCAATGGGTGGTAGAACGGGGCGAGCGACACCGCCGTGCCGATGCGCAGACGCTGCGTCCGAGCGGCCGCCAAAGTCCCCACCATGTGGACCGAGGGGCAGACGCTGAAGCTGCTGAAGTGATGCTCGGCGAGCCAGACCGCATCATAGCCGGTCTGGTCCATGATCTCGATGCGCTCCAGGGCGCGGGCATAGACCGTGGCCAGATCCACCCGCCGCTCCGGCCAGCTGAAGAACTGCAGAACTCCGAACTTCACCGCCGCACCTCTTCGGCCGTTCGCCAGAATTCGACGGCCGTCCGCGCACAGCGCTCCGGCTGGAGCAGGTTGACGCCGTGCCCGTAGCCGGCAAACAGCTCGAGCCGTCCGTGCGGCAGCATCTCGGCGAGAATTTTCTGCTGCTCCGAGGCGATCCGGCTCTTGTCGCCGCTCAGCAGCAGCACCGGAGCTTTGATCCCTGGAAGAAGCCGCCTTACATCGACTGCTTCGAAACACTCGTGCAAGGCGGCCGCGATGTCGGGACGCGTCTTGTCCATCTCGGCGATGCACCATTCCTGCAAACCTGGGCTCGCATGCTCCAGGTCGAGCCGGTAGCCGAGGGTTTGCCGGCACCACTCGCCGGTGCCATGGCCCGGATCGCCGCGGCGGTACTCTCCTCGCCGAGCGCATATATCCCGCGGATCTCGTCGGGAATGCGCGTCGGGGTATTGCACAGGACAAGGCTGGCAATGCGTTCGGGATATGTCGCTGCGAGCAGCAACCCGATGATCCCGCCGGAGGACTCGCCGACCCAATGCACCTGCGGCAGTATGCACCTGCGGCAGTGAATGGGCATCGAGCACAGCCAAGATCTGGGCGCCGATCTTTTCTGGAGTGTAGGCGTAGCCGGGCGCCGGAACATCGGATTTGCCGCACCCCAAAAGATCGGGCCGATAAACGCGGCGGCTGTCGGCGATCGGCGGAACCCAGCGCTTCCAGAAATCTGAATTGCGGGCGAAGCCGTGCATCATCAGCGCGGGTATCGGCGCATCCCATGGCCACACAAGTAATCGTCGACGGCGCAGTGCAGGGAAAGACCTTTAGCGAGGCAGATAGTCGGCATCTACGGTGCTCCGGTTGAAGCGTTCGGCCTTCTCACTCGTCATGCCCGGACTTGTTCCGGGCATCCACGACAGCTGCGGGCCGGTACCGGCGGCCGGTGGATGGCCGGGTCGAGCCCGGCCATGACGTCGGCTCGTGCCCCTCGGTTTGCGCCGCGATCAGGGCGCGGCCGGCGCTGGCGACGGTCTTTGCCGGCCCGCCCGGGCCAAGCGATTGGCCGATCGCATAGGCGCCGTCGATCAGCACCTGCAATTGCTGGGCAAGAAGGTCGGGGTCGCGGGCTCCCGCTGCGGCGGCCAGCGCGCGGAGGCGGTCGCGGACAACGCGCTTATGGGCGAGGATCACGGCGCGCGCGGGGTGGTCGGGCTCGGGGAATTCGGTGGCGGTGTTGAGAAAAGGGCAGCCGCGCCATTTCGGGTGCGAGGCGGTTGCCGCGATCATGTCGAGGATCGCTTCGAGTTGGCCTCGCGGATCGCCGGCGCGGGAGGCCTCCGCCGTGTCCCAGCGCCGCCAGAAAAACCCGTTACGGTCCTCGAGCCAAGCGGTGACGAGGGCGTCCTTTGACGGGAAGTTGCGGTAAAGGCTCATTTTCGCGACGCCGGAACGCGCGATGATCGTATCGATCCCGACCGCTCGAATGCCGTCGCGGTAAAACATCTCCGCCGCCGTATGGAGAATGCGCTGCCGCGCCGGTTTTTTCTCCTCCGCCTCCCTCATCGCGTTCCTGCCTTGCGCTCGCTCGGCTTGACAGAGACAGACCTGTCTCTCACTTTTCGCCCGGCCGTTTCCAGATAGAGAAGGGTAGGGCGGATGGCAAGGCAAAGAAAGCTGCATTACGCCTGGATTGTCGCCGGTGTCACCTTCCTGACCCTGCTTGTAGCAGCTGGGCTGCGCGCCACCCCTGGCGTTTTGATCGTGCCGCTCGAAACCGAATTCGGGTGGTCGCGCGCGACGATCTCCTTCGCGATCGGGCTCAACATTTTTCTTTACGGTTTGATCGGACCATTCGCCGCGGCGGTGATGGACCGGTTCGGGCTGCGCCGAACAATGCTCGCGGCGCTCACTTGCATTGCGGCGGGAGTTGCTCTGACGCCGCTGATGACGCGGCCGTGGCAGCTGATAGTCCTGTGGGGAGTCGTGGTCGGCACAGGAAGTGGAGCGACCGCCTTGGTGCTCGGGGCGACCGTCGTGGCGCGCTGGTTCGCGACCCGGCGCGGGCTGGTCATCGGCGTGTTGACGGCGAGCACCGCGACCGGCCAGCTGATCTTTCTGCCGGCATTGGCGAGCCTTGTGGAAAATTACGGCTGGCGCACGGTGTCGCTGACCGTGGCCGCGGTCGCGGTCGCGCTACTTCCGGTCGTTGCACTGCTGATGCGCGACCGGCCGCGCGACATCGGGCTCGCGCCCTACGGTGCGGCCGACAACCGTCAGCCTGTCGCAGTTGCTCGCGGTAACCCGGCGGCGACCGCGCTGCTCGCGCTGCGCGATGGGTTGCGGTCGCGCGATTTCTGGCTGCTCGCCGGCAGCTTCTTTATCTGCGGCGCGTCTACCAACGGCCTGATCGGCACGCACCTGATCCCCGCCTGCCTCGATCACGGCATCCCGCAGGTGACGAGCGCCAGCCTGCTCGCCGCGATGGGGGTCTTCGACCTAGTTGGGACGACCTTGTCGGGCTGGCTCAGCGACCGCTGGAGTAACCGTGGGCTCCTCGCTTGGTATTACGGGCTGCGCGGGCTGTCGCTGATCTACCTGCCGTTCGCGTTCGACGTGTCGTTCTACGGCCTGTCGTTATTCGCGGTTTTCTACGGGCTCGATTGGATCGCGACCGTGCCGCCCACCGTGCGGCTCGCCGCCCGGGTCTTTGGTACCGAACGCGGTCCGATCATGTTCGGCTGGATTGCCGCCGCACATCAGATGGGGGCCGCCATTGCCGCGTTCGCTGCGGGCGCGCTGAGGGTGACCCTCGGCACCTACCTCGAAGCATTCATGGTGTCGGGCCTGCTCTGCCTCGTCGCCGCGCTGATAGTGCTGTTTATCGGCCGCAGCCTGGATGCGGCCGCGCCCCTCCCGGTCCCGGCGGAGTAGCGGCTACGCTAAGTTGAGTGCCATCATCGGTCCCCAACTGGGGACCGGGGCGAGTCCGTTCGTCGATGACGACAAGAGCGCGGACCCGACGCAGCAACCCGCCGGCTACACCTTTCTTGGCCATTTCGTGACGCGCACCCAGACTGCGCTGTCGGCAATGAACACCCTCAGTAGCCGCGCCCAGGAAGATGCCGGTGTCCGGGCAAAACTCGCGGCGGCGGGCGTCTCCCTCGATCAGCTGAAGCAAGCTATTGCAAACGCCGCGGCTCCAACCTCGGCGCTGCGCCTCAACACCGGCAAACTCGACCCCGACGCCGTCTACGGCGTCGCCAACTTTGCAGCCCTGACCGGGATCAGCGCACCGTGGTTCGAGCAGAACAACGGCGCCTATACCGACCGCTTCGCCATGCGCCACGCTGCGCGTACGTTTCCACCTCCTCGCCGGTCACCAGCACAACCGAGCCGGTGAATGAGGCCGGTCGGTTCGGACACCCGCATCAGGTTGCGGCGCGGCAGCAATTCGACTTCGATGAACTTTAATTCATAGGGTTCAGGCGGTTAAATCGAGCGACCAGCCTGCTACACGGGAGTTCAGATGTCGGCGATGACTTTACCTGCCTCGCCAATTACTCGCCCGCCCTTGACACTGACTTGTAACACATTGCTGAAGTCGCGGGCGGCTGAAGAAATTGGATTTCCGACGCGGCGCCGTCACATTGGCTTCGAACGCTACACGGATTTAGGCGTCAGATGTGCAACTTTGGGTATCACTTCATGGGCGAGAAGCCGCATTGATTCGTGCCAGGCCTCGGCGTTCCCGCTGTAGTCGAAGCAGAATAGAAGCAGCGCCCCGAACCCGCCGACCTCATCGTACATCCGCTCGATCTTTTCGACGACGGTCGCCGGGGAGCCGATCAGCCAATTGTGCCGGGCACAATATTCCGGTGTGACGTCGCTATCGGCGACATCGGGATCGTGTTTCAGGAACTGGATGACGCCGACGTTTGTCAGCAAGGGCAGAAAATACTCGCGCATCATCCGCCCCATCATACCCCCGACCGACAATCGCCAAGCCTCGGCGTCGCTGTGGGCGACGAAGATCTCGCGCACCAGGCGCCAATCGGCGCGGCTAGGCTGGCGCCCGGTGCGGCGGGCACCTTCCTCGACCGAGTCCCAGTGGCTGGCGACATAGCCGGGATTGAGGTTGAGGCTCATCGGCAAGAAGCCGTGCTCGCCGGCGAGCTTCAGGGTATCCGAACCCTTGCTTACCCCGGCGACGCCGATCGGCGGATAGGGTTTTTGAAACGGCCGGATATGGGGGCGCAAACTCTCCAGCATCAGGTCGGTCTTGGTCACCTTCCAGTATTTGCCGGCGTAATCGAAGGGCGCTTCCTCGGTCCACAGCTTCAGGATGATGTCGAGCGCCTCGCGCGTCATTTCGCGGTGCTGCCCGGCGTTGCCGTCGACGTTGAACATCGCCCAATCGCTCGGCAGGCCACTGGCGGCAACGCCAAAGTTGAGCCGGCCCTGCGCCATGTGGTCGAGCATGGCGACCCGATTGGCGAGCTCCGCCGGATGATGATAAGGCAACAGGAACCCGCCTGGCGCGAGTCGGATATGGCGGGTCTCCATCAGTGCTTGCGCGATCAACAGATCGGGGGCGGGATGCGGTTCCCAAGGCGCGGTGTGATGCTCGCCGATCCAGCCCTCGCTGAAACCGAGTTCGTCGGCCCAGCGCAGGGTCTGAAGGTCCCATCGATGACCATCGAAGAGGCCACACTCCGGCGGATGCGAAGGCATCGTAAACAGGCCGTACTGCATCAGAACCTCCCGGCTGCTGCGTTCGGCGAAAATAGTTTATCCGGGGCCAGCGTCCAACCGCGCATTTGATGGCTTGGCGGATCCGCGCGATCGCTGAGGTCTAGGTTAATTTATGTCAGCTTTTATCGATCTGTATCAAAATATGACGGAAGGAGGCCCCAATTTGCCTTTTTTTCGCCGCAGGTGGGTTGGAATGTCGCACCCACTTCGACCCCAGCCCCCCGTCCCCCACGGTGACCTGGGCTCACAGGCAGTGCTTACACAGATCGGGAGGGTCAGCAATGACCAAAACCACCTCGTCTCGACGGCGCACGAGGAGACGGCACGTACGGGAGAAGGCGACCATCGATCACTTGGTCCGCGCCGTATATTCGAAAGCCGATGAAAGGGGGACGACGCACCCCCCGGTGACGGCATCCGGCCTTTCGGTTGAAGAGCAGGTGCGCAAGCAATGGCATCCCGGCCTGGGAGGTCTCGCGCTCTTCTAAAGGACCGCCGCAACATTCGACCAATAGCTTAGAGGTAAAAGAGCCGGTGATCCCACCGGCTCTTTTTTCTTAGAAAAGGGAGGAGCGAATGCGAGGAACTCTTGTAGACCGCCGTGCGGTCTTGAAGACGATCTCTGCGGCAGCCATCGCGGGCGCCGTCGTTACGCACCCGCAACGGACTGTGGCGCAGCAGGTCAAATGGTCGTCCGGGACCGAGGCGCCCAAGCTGCGGGCGCCGGCAGACGCCGCGGACTGCCACCATCACATTTACGACGCCAAATATCCGGCCGACGCGCGCTCGACACTGCGGCCCGGGGATGCGTCGGTCGAGGATTACCGGGCCTTGCAGCGGCGTATCGGCACCAGCCGCAACGTCATCGTGCAGCCTTCGACCTATGGCACCGACAACAGCTGCACCCTAGCTGCGCTGGTCGCATTCGGACCGACGGCACGCGCCGTCGCGGTGGTCGACACCACGGTCTCCGACGCCGAGTTGAAGCGGATGAACGGCCTTGGCGTGCGCGGCATCCGCTTCAACCTCGCACAAGCCGGGGCGACGACGCCGGAGATGATCGAGCCCCTGTCGAAGCGGGTGAACGACCTCGGCTGGCATATCCAGATCAACGCACCGGCCGCCAAGATCGTGGAGATAAAGGACATCCTGAACCGGGTCCCGTCGCCGATCGTGTTCGACCATCTCGCGCACATCCCCGAACCGGAGGGGACCGCCCATCCGCTGTTCGGTGTGGTCCTCGCGCTGATCGACAAGGGCAAGACGTGGGTCAAGCTGTCCGGCGCTTACGCCGACACCAAGGTCGGCCCACCGAGCTATTCCGAACTCGAGCGCCGTCGCGCGCGCCTATGTGCAGAAGGCGCCCGAGCGCTTGGTGTGGGGCAGCGACTGGCCGCACCCTTCGGAACGGGACAACAAGCCGAACGACGCGATCCTGCTCGACCCGCTGCTCGACTGGGCCCCCGAGGAGCCCGTCAGAAACCGCATCCTGGTGCAAAACCCGGAAGCGCTCTACGGCTTCGAAAAGAGCGCGTAACGCTAACTCACGCCGAAGTGGTCGGCGAGCTCCGCGCCGGTGAAGCCGCCCGTGAAGCTTTGTGGATCGAGCGGCAGCATGGGCGCGTTCCACTCGTTCCATTCCGCGACAAGCCGTTCGTAGACGGCCCGATGACGCTCCTTCAGATTGGCTCGCTCCATGGGATCCTGCGCAACATCGAACAAGAAGGTGTTGTCGAGGATCTTGAGATATTTCCAATCGCCGTCGCGGGCCGCCTGCTGGTCGTTGTATTTGTAGCGCCAGAAGAGCTTGCGCGGAACCGGCGCCGCTGCTCCCGTCAACATAGGGAGCAAATTGATCCCGTCTGATGGAAAGTTCGGTTCGGGAGCCGTGCCGGCTGACGCGAGCAGGGTGGGGAACCAATCCATGCCGATCGTCACCTGCTCGGAGACGACGCCGCACGGAATTTTGCCCGGCCAGCGGATCACCGCCGGGATCCGCAAACCGCCTTCCAGCAATTCCGTTTTCCTGCCGGTGAAGGGCCACGTATCGGAATAGCGCTCGCCGCCGTTATCGCTGGTGAAGACGATGATCGTCTTTTGCCCGGCGCTCGTCGCGTCGAGCGCTTGCAATACGCGTCCGATTTGCAGGTCCATCTGCTGGATCATCCGCTGATAGGTGCGCCGGGTGCCGCCGTCGTAATGAATCAAGTTCCGCAGGCGCTGCGCCTCGGCTTCGTCACCGGGTGCTTCCCAGGGCCAGTGCGGCGCGCTGAAATGCAGGCTGATCAGGAAGGGCTGTTCGCTTCCCGCGTAGATTTCAACCATATCGACGGCGCGGGCCCCCAACAAATCCGTCAGGTAGCCGGTTCGGCGGATTTTGACGTCGTTCTCCCACAAATCGTCGGTGTCGGTCGTGGCCGGACCGGATTTATGCGTGAAGTAATCAACCGCGCCGCTGCGGAAACCATAGAAATGGTCGTAGCCGCTCTGGAGCGGACCAAAATCGGGCAGCCGCCCCAAATGCCATTTGCCGATAAGCGCGGATTGGTAACCGGCCTTCTTCAGGAGCGACGGTAGGGTCGGATGGCCCGCAGGCAAACCGATCTTGCGCGGCACACGCGTGCTCAGTGGCTCTTCGAGCCCGACGGCCAACCTGTATTGGTAACGCCCGGTAATCAGTGCGACGCGCGAGGCGGTGCAGACCGCGGAATTGGCATAGGCCTGCGTGAAGCGCACACCCTCGGTGGCGATGCGGTCGATATTGGGCGTCGTGAAATCGCGGCGCCCGTAGCAGGAGAGATCGGCATAGCCGAGATCGTCGGCGAGTATGAACAGAATGTTCGGTCCGGATAACGCCATGCCGCAGGTCTCCCTTTCTTCACGCCGTCCCGCAGCCGGGATGGTCGACCCGAAAATCGCCTAAATCGTAGAGTATCTATTTGCGCGCGTATCCTGATGCCGGAAAATTCCGCGGACAGCCCTGTCGCCGGCCGGGATCGCACCCAAGCCGTTGCGGCGCGCAATAGCGGGCATTTCCCACTACTGCTGGCTGTTCCTGGCTGTTATTCGCCGTGGTTGCTCGCTGTTATTTCTTCGCCTCTGCTCTCGAAAAGCCAGTGTTTCCGCGGCTGGGGCCAAACCGCTGGCTGTTTTTTCTCAGCATTAACAGCCTTTATCAGCTACCGGCTCCATCAATATCGTAAGGGAAAACGCTTGACAGAGTCAGGAATTTGCCTGATGACGGCAGGCATGACGATGCGCGACGAGCTGCCGAACTCGGAGCTGGAAGAGCGGGTCCGGGCCGTCAGGCGGTTCAACCGGTTCTACACCCGCCAGATCGGTGTCCTGAAAGAAGGACTGCTCGGCAGTCCGCTGTCGCTGACCGAAGGTCGGGTGCTTTACGAGCTTGCGCAGCGCGAGCAGACGACGGCGTCCGAGCTGGCGCAGGAGCTCGGTTTGGATTCGGGTTACCTGAGCCGCATGCTGAAGAGCTTCGCGGCCAAAGGTGTCATCGCCAAACATGCGTCGAAGAGCGATGGCCGACAGATCATCCTTACGCTGACTGGCCGGGGTCGCGAGATGTTCGCGACGATAGACGCGCGCTCCCGGGATGAGATCGCCGCGCTCTTGGGGGTGCTGCCGGCTTCGTACCAAAGGCAGTTGGTTGCGGCGCTGGAGCGGGTCGAGCGCCTGCTCGGCGTGCGAGGCGAAGAGGCCGAACTCGCGTATATCCTTCGCCCGCACCAACCGGGCGACATGGGCTGGATCATCCACCGCCACGGCGTGCTCTATGCCGAGGAATATGGCCTGGATATAAGTTTCGAGGCGTTGGTCGCGCGGATCGCTGCCGGGTTTATCGAGAATTTCGATGCCCAGCGGGAGCGCTCCTGGATCGCCGAGCGTGACGGCGAAATTGTCGGCTCGGTGCTGCTCATTAATGACAGCGAAGACATCGCCAAACTGCGACTGCTTTACGTCGAGCCGAAGGCTCGCAGGCTCGGCATTGGACGCCGGCTCGTCGGGGAGTGTATCGGCTTCGCGCACCGAGCGGGCTATCGCAAACTCACATTGTGGACAAACGACGTGCTGGTCTCCGCGCGCCGGATTTACGAGTCCGCCGGTTTTCATTTGGTGCGTGAGGAACCGCATCACAGCTTTGGCCGTGATTTGGTCGGGCAGTCCTGGGAATTGCCGTTGGCGCCGCATTGACGCGGCCTGGGCTCGCCCATAAGTATCGCCGCGCGATGCGGCCTCATGGTCGTGTCTGTTCTTTGCGAGAAACAGCTTGATGATGCCGACGCGGCGCCCGGCGAACCCGTGTTTTTCCTCCGGCCCTTGTGCGAAGCGGCCGGGATGGTCGCCGGCGGTGCTCGAAAAAGCCCTGGTCGGGCGTTCCCATCGTTCGGGCGTTGGCCTAGCAAGGCTCGTCGAAGTAATCGACCGCTCGCGCGCGATCCTTGGCATCCCCTCCGATTGGCGGGTCGGTATTGTCGCTGGCTCCGATACCGGAGCGATCGAGATCGCAATGTGGTCGCTGCTCGGCGCACGCGGCGTCGACATGCTCGCCTGGGAAAACTTTGGCGAGGGTTGGGTCGCTGACGTCGCGCAACTCAAGCTGGAAGACATCCGGGTACTGCAGGTGCCCTATGGCCAGCTTCCCGATCTCTCCCGGGTCGATCCCGCCCGCGACGTGGTTTTCCCGTGGAACGGCACGACCTCGGGAGTACGGGTGCCGAACGGCGACTGGATACCGGCCGACAGGCGAGGCCTGACGATCTGCGATGCGACTTCGGCCATCTTTGCGATGCGGCTGCCGTGGGACAAGCTCGATGTCGCCACCTGGTCGTGGCAGAAATCGCTGGGCGGGGAGGGGGCGCACGGCATGCTGGCGCTGTCGCCGCGCGCCGTCGAGCGGCTCGAAAGCTACACGCCGCCCTGGCCGCTGCCCAAGCTCTTTCGGCTGACATCCAAAGGCAAGCTGATCGAGGGGGTGTTTCGTGGCGAGACGATCAACACGCCCTCGATGCTGTGCGTCGAGGACGCGCTCGAATTCGCTGAAATGGGCGGAGTCGGTCGGCGGCCTCGATGGGCTGATCGCCAGGTCGGAACGCAATCTGGCGGCGCTCCTTGCCTGGGTCGAGAAATGTCCCTGGGCCGATCCTCTCGCCGAGGACCCGGCCACGATCTCTTGCACTTCGCCGCAGTTCAAGATTACCGAGCCGTGGTTCACCCGGCTCCCGCCCGAGCAGCGCTTTCAGACCGTGCGGGCGATGACCCGGCGGCTCGAGCAGGAAGGCGCCGCCTACGACATCGCCAGCCACCGCGCCTCACCCCCGGGGCTGCGCATCTGGAGTGGACCCACGGTCGAGACGGCAGATGTCGAAGCGCTCCTCCCGTGGCTTGACTGGGCCTGGGACGAACAGCGCCGCACCGCAAAGGCCGCTTGAGTTTTACCACGAGACACGGAGAAAAGCCGGGACGTGGCGCAATCGTCCCCTAAAAGATTTGTTCTCTCTTTCCGTGCCTCCGTGGTGAACCTTCTCGCAAATCGGAGCTTTCATGTCGAAGGTGTTGATTTCGGATGCTTTGAGCCCGCGCGCGGCCGAGATCTTTGCCGCGCGCGGGATTGAGATCGATTTGGCTCCCGGCCTCCCACCGGAAGAGCTGAAGGCTCGCATCGGCGCTTATGATGGCCTCGCGGTGCGATCGGCGACCAAGGTGACGGCGGGTCTCATCGCGCGCGCCGAAAAGCTCAAGGTCATCGGCCGGGCCGGTATCGGCGTCGACAACATCGACGTCGCAGCGGCAACCCAGCGCGGCATTGTCGTGATGAATACCCCCTATGGCAACTCGATCACCGCCGCCGAGCACACCATCGCGATGCTGTTCGCGCTGTGCCGCGAGATTCCGGCGGCCGACCGCTCGACGCAGGCCGGTAAGTGGGAGAAGTCGCGTTTCATGGGGGTCGAGCTGACCGGCAAGACGCTCGGCGTCATCGGCTGCGGCAATGTCGGCTCGATCGTCGCCGAGCGGGCTCTGGGTCTGCGTATGAAGGTGATCGCCTACGATCCGTTCCTATCGCCCGAGCGCGCCGTCGATCTCGGCATCGAAAAAGTATCTCTCGATACGCTCTTTGCCCGCGCTGACTTTATCACTCTGCATACCCCGCTGACCGAGGCCACCAAAAACCTGATCGACGCCGGCGCGATCGCCAAGATGAAGCGCGGCGTGCGCCTGGTGAACTGCGCCCGCGGCGGCCTCGTCGTCGAATATGATCTCGCTGCGGCGCTCGACAGGGGTCATGTCGCCGGAGCGGCAATCGACGTGTTTGTCGACGAGCCGGCGCGCGAGAACCCGCTCTTCGGGCGCGACAATGTCGTCGCGACGCCGCATCTCGGCGCCGCGACAACCGAGGCGCAGGAGAACGTGGCGTTGCAGATCGCCGAGCAGATGGCGGATTTCCTGCTGACCGGCGCCGTATCGAATGCGGTCAATGTGCCTTCCTTGACCGCCGAAGAGGCCAAGCGCCTCAATCCGTACATGAAGCTCGCCCAACAGCTCGGCAGCTTTGCCGGGCAGCTGACCGAGACCGGCATCACCGCGGTCAGCGTCGAATACGAGGGAGCGGTCGCCGAGCTCAACGTCAAGCCGTTGACCGCGATCGCGCTGACCGGGTTGCTGTCGCCGCAGCTCGCCACGGTCAATATGGTCAATGCACCGGAGATTTGCCGCGAGCGCGACATCCGCGTCAGTGAGACGCGGCGAGCCGAGCCGGTCGATTATCAGACTCTGATCCGAGTCATCGTCACGACCGAAAGGCGTACTCGGGAGATAGACGGCACTCTGTTCGCTGGCGACAAGCCGCGCATCGTCTCGGTCGAGGGGATCCCGCTCGAAGCCGAGCTCGGCGGCAACATGCTGTTTGTACGCAACTACGACAAACCCGGCTTCATCGGCGCACTCGGCAATGCCCTGGGCGCGGCCGCAGTAAACATTGCCACCTTCCATCTCGGCCGGGCCGCTCCGGGGCAGGACGCCATCGCGTTGGTCGAGGTCGATCAGCCGCTGACCCCGGTCATTCTCGACACGGTCCGCGCCCTACCCAACGTAATCCAGGTCAAGGCTCTGCGGTTCTAAGATGCAAAGGGCGACGCCATGACCGACGCCCCGCATCCGGCTCTGCTGCCGATCGGCATGCACGATCTTCTGCCTCCCGAGGCGGAGATCGAAGCGGAAGTCGTGGCGCAGCTGATGACGACATTGGCCGCCCATGGCTACGAGCGGGTCAAGCCGCCGCTCGTCGAATTCGAGGACACACTGTTCTCCGGCGCCGGGGCGGCGATGGCGGCCGCCACCTTTCGCATGATGGACCCGGCCTCGCACCGCATGATCGGCGTGCGCGCCGACATGACGCCACAGATCGCGCGGATCGCCGCGACGCGGCTCGGGGACGCGCCGCGGCCGTTGCGCCTCAGCTATGCCGGGCAAGTGCTGCGAGTCACCGGCTCCGAGATCCGACCCGAGCGCCAAATCGGCCAAGTCGGCGCCGAGCTGATCGGGGCGGCGAGACCGGCCGCCGATATCGAGGCGATAGCGCTTGCCGGCGAGGCGCTGGCCGCGATCGGCGTGCCGGGGTTGTCGGTAGACATCACTCTGCCGACCCTGGTGCCGGCGGTGGCCGAGGCTTATGGCATTGCCGGAGAGCGCGCGGCCGCGTTGCGCGCCGCGCTCGACCACAAGGATGCGGCAGCGGTGGCGGCGGTGGCGGGAGAGGCCGGTGACCTCTTTGGGAGTTTGCTGGCGGCGGCCGGGCCGGCTGCCATCACCTTGGCGGTGCTCGATGGCCTCGAGCTGCCGGCGCGAGCCCGCGCCGAACGGGTCCGGCTGGGCGCCGTCCTGGACGGCCTCTCGGCGGCGGCTCCGGAACTCAAGGTGACGGTCGACCCGGTCGAGAACCGTGGCTTCGAGTACCACACCGGGATCAGCTTTACGCTTTTCGCGGCCACACCGCGTCCGGCTGGCGAACTCGGCCGCGGCGGCCGCTATCAGGCCGGCGATCCGGCGGAACCCGAACCGGCGACCGGGTTCACGCTGTACACTGACACGATCCTGCGAACATTGCCGCCCGCCGCCTCGCCTCGGCGCTTGCTGCTGCCGTTCGGCATCGAACGCGCCCCCGGCTGCGCGCTGCGCGAGACTGGCTGGATCACTGTCGCCGCCCTTGACCCGGCCGTAGATTGGCGCGCAGAGGCGCGCCGCCTTGGCTGCGGCTATGTTCTCGAACAGGGCGTGCCGGTGGTGGTCGGGTAGAGGAGTTAGGAATGGGCAACGTTGCCGTTGTCGGTGCCCAGTGGGGTGACGAGGGCAAGGGAAAGATCGTCGACTGGCTGTCGGAGCGGGCCGATGTCGTGGTTCGCTTTCAGGGCGGGCACAATGCCGGCCACACGCTCGTCATCGGCAATGTCGAGTACAAGCTGAGCCTGCTCCCGTCGGGGGTCGTGCGGCCCGGCAAGCTGTCGATCATCGGCAACGGGGTGGTCGTCGATCCGTGGGCGCTGATAGACGAGATCGACGCGATCCGCGCCAAGGGCGTCGAGGTCGATCCCGGAAATTTGAAGCTTGCCGACAACGCCGCGCTGATCCTGCCCTCACACGGTGCGCTGGACCGTGCCCGTGAGGAACGGCTCAGCGACAGCAAAATCGGCACGACCGGCCGGGGTATCGGTCCGGCTTATGAAGACAAGGTCGGGCGCCGGGCTCTCAGGGTATGCGACTTGGCCGATCCGCAAGCGCTCGAACAGCGCGTCGATCAGCTGCTGCTGCATCACAATGCGCTGTTGCGCGGGCTCGACAAGCCCGAGGTCGCTCGCGGCGAGCTAATCGCCAAGCTGCGCGATATCGCGCCGCGCATCCTGCCCTTTGCCGAGCCCGTGTGGCGTCTGCTCGACGAGGCCCGGCGCAGCGGCCGGCGTATTCTGTTCGAGGGGGCGCAGGGTGCGATGCTCGATGTCGATCACGGCACCTACCCCTACGTCACTTCTTCGAACACGGTCGCGGGGCAGGCTGCCGCCGGATCGGGTATCGCGCCCGGTGCCGTCGGGTTTGTTCTCGGCATCACCAAGGCATACACGACGCGGGTCGGCAGCGGCCCGTTTCCGACCGAGTTGAAGGACGAGGTCGGCCGCACTCTCGGCGAGCGCGGTCGCGAGTTCGGGGTCGTCACCGGAAGGCGGCGGCGTTGCGGCTGGTTCGATGCCGTCGCAGTCCGGCAAGCGATCCGGCTGGGCGGCATTGATGGCATCGCCTTGACCAAGCTCGATGTGCTAGACGGTTTCGACCGAGTTGAATTCTGCACCGCCTATCGCCGTGGTGGCATGACGTACGACTACTTCCCCGCCGGAATGACTGCCCAGGCCGAGGTCGAGCCGGTCTACGAAACCGCCGAGGGTTGGCGGGAGAGCACCCGCGGCGCCCGGTCCTGGGCCGACCTGCCGGCGACCGCGATCAAATACATCAGACGGCTAGAAGAACTGATCGGCGCCCCTGTCGCGCTTCTGTCGACCAGCCCCGAACGCGAAGATACCGTGCTGGTGCGTGACCCTTTCGCCGATTGAGAGCGCGTTTGCTCAGCGGGTGCCGCGGCCCTGGGACGAGGTCCGTGGTTTGCTGGTGGTGCCGGCGTGATTGCCGATATAACCATCTACGTGAGTAACGAGGGCGTCGACTCGATCCGCGAAATGATGATCGGCGCCGGGAATCTTGCGGAAGTCAATTTTGATGTCGCGCTGGTGCGACAGCTTGGTTACGAGCTTTTGCACAGCTTCGACCGGCACCACCGAATCCTGGTCGCCTTGCAATATCAGACCCGATGACGGGCAGGGCGCGAGAAACGTGAAGTCGTACAAATTGGCGGGCGGCGCGACCGAGATGAAGCTCTCGATTTCCGGCCGCCGCATCAGCAATTGCATGCCGATCCAGGCGCCGAACGAGAAACCGGCGACCCAGCACGACCCGGCATTCGGATTATAGGTCTGCATCCAATCGAGCGCCGCGGCAGCGTCGGAAAGCTCACCCTCGCCTCGGTCGAAGCTGCCCTGGCTGCGGCCGACGCCGCGGAAATTGAACCGCAACGTCGAGAAACCGCGGCGCACAAAGCACTGGTATAAGGCGTACACCACTTTGTTGTGCATCGTGCCACCCTGTTGCGGATGGGGATGCAGAACCAGCGCCATCGGCGCGGCCGCAACACGGGCATGATGGTAGCGCGCCTCGATTCGGCCATCCGGGCCGTTGATGATCACGTCGGGCATTGTCGATCCAGCTTAAATCCCACTACGCCAGTCGGAGATTGTCGCGCTGTGGGCGTCTCCATGTGTCCGTAATTCTTGATCACTTTCGTCGGACAATTATATGTTCGCTCGGGCCGCCTCCGCGAGGCGGCGCGGTCCCGCGCCAGCAGCGCTAAGCCTAACATAGATAGGGATTGCGATGCTTTTTAAAAACCTGCGGGAACAAATAGACGCAACTCTTGCCCGTGATCCGGCAGCCCGGTCGCGTCTGGAAGTCGTACTGTGCTACCCCGGGTTTCACGCGCTGCTCTATCATCGCTTCGCCCATTGGCTATGGCAACGCGGCTGGCTTCTTGCCGGCAGGTTTGTTTCGCATCTCGGCCGTGTGCTCACCGGCATTGAAATTCACCCTGGGGCACGCATCGGGAAGCGCGTATTTATCGACCATGGGATGGGCGTAGTGATCGGCGAAACCGCCGAGGTGGGTGACGATGTCACGCTCTATCAAGGCGTAACGCTCGGCGGTACTTCGTTGACGCGAGGCGCGAAGCGGCATCCCACGATCGGCAACGGCGTCATCGTTAGTTCGGGTGCACAAGTCCTGGGACCATTCCGGGTAGGTGACGGGGCGCGTATCGGCGCCCAGGCCGTCGTCCTATCAGAGGTACCGGATGGTGCCACGATGGTCGGTATTCCGGCGCGCCCGGTGGGGCGTCGCAGCGACCCGACGCAAACCGAACCCGCATTCCAGCCCTACGCCGTTTGCGGCGACATACCGGACCCAATCGCCCGCGCCCTCAATGGATTGCTGGACGAGGTCACGAGCCTGAGAGCGCGTGTCGCGGAACTCGATCAGGAAAGGACAGGGCAAAGGCCGACTCTCGATCCGGCTTCGGGGGAGCCACCGTCGCTCCGGCTCGTCGCCAGTTCCGGCGGGAATGGCACAGACCGCGATTGAGGACGGCTCTAGAATTTTGAGGACCGGAAAATGAGGTTGAGCACCAAGGGGCGCTATGCAGTGATGGCGATGGTCGATCTCGCCCAACGCAGCGGTGGCGACCCGGTCTCGCTCGCTGAAATCGCCGAAAGGCAGGAAATCTCGCTGTCCTACCTCGAACAGCTTTTCGCAATGCTGCGCAAGGGTGGGCTCGTCAAGAGCGTGCGCGGTCCGGGCGGCGGTTATCTGCTGGCGCACGACGGCCGCGAGACGCGGATTGCCGACATTATTTTGGCGGTCGACGAGCCGATACGCGCCACCCGTTGCGCTCCCGGCGCACCGGTCGGCTGCCGTGGCAATCGCACTCGATGTCTCACTCACGATTTATGGGAAGAGCTCGGCAATCAGATCCACCTCTATTTGAGTTCGGTGTCGCTCGCCGATGTGTGCGAGCACCGCGTCCTCGGGACGAGCGGCCGCGTTCACTGCGAAACTTTTCGCAGTTCCGCGGCTACAGGCGCGGTCTGATGTTCCCCCGCACCACATATGGCGGCTCGGTGCGCCGAGCTATGCCGCGGGCCGAAAGCTATCTCGACTGGAACGCAACGGCGCCGCTGCGGCCCGAAGCGGCAGCCGCCATATCCGAAGCGCTGCGCCGCTGGGGCAATCCGTCCTCGGTCCATCGGCGCGGCCGAGCGGCGCGTCAGATCATCGAACGCGCCCGTGAGGCTGTGGCGGCTCTTTTTGGTGCCGCAGATCCGAGCGGGGTGATATTCGTCAGCGGCGGCACAGAGGCCAACCACCTTGCCCTGCTCGGTGCCGGTTGCGAGCGCGTCCTCGTTTCGGCAATCGAACACGATTCGGTCCGTTATGCCGCTCCTGCCGCCGAAATCATTCCGGTCGGTTCCGACGGGATCGTCGCCCTCGATGCGCTCGACCGGCTGCTTGGCGCCGATGTGCGCCCAGCTCTGGTGTCGGTGATGTACGCCAACAACGAAACCGGCGTTATCCAACCGATAGCCGAGATCGCCGCGATTGCCAGGCGACATGGCGCCTTGTTCCATTGTGACGCCGTCCAGGCCGCCGGCAAGATCGCTCTGAAGGCCGGGGCGATCGGCGCCGACCTCGTCACATTGTCGGCACATAAAATCGGTGGCCCGCCCGGGGTTGGCGCTCTCGTCGTGACCGGCACGGTCGATCTGGCGCCGCTGTTGCGCGGCGGGGGCCAGGAGCAGCGGCGCCGAGCTGGCACCGAGAACCTGCCCGGGATCGCCGGTTTCGCGGCCGCGGCTGCGGCTACAGCTGCAGAAGTCGCCGTCTATGAAAAGGTCGCTGCATTGCGCGACAGATTGGAAACGGAGATTACCGCGATCGCGCCCGAAGCCCGCGTGCTCGGCGCCGGAGCACCCCGCTTGCCCAACACATCGGCGATCGCGATGCCCGGCGTCGCTGCCGAGACGCAGGTCGTCGCGCTCGATCTCGACGGCGTCATGGTCAGTGCCGGCGCCGCGTGCTCTTCGGGGAAAGTTGGACCGAGCCACGTGCTCGCGGCGATGCGGGTCGATCCCGAGATCGCTAACTCGACGATCCGGGTCAGCCTCGGCTGGAGCTCGAGCGAGACCGAAATCGACCATTTCCTGCAGGCTTGGACCGCCCTCTACCGGCGCTGCCGTGGTCTCGCCGAAGGGGCGCGCGCGGCATGACGCCATTTCTTGCCGATCCGCGCCCGCGGCTTTCCGCCGAGCCGATGGTTAACACGCCGCCCATCTATCTCGACAACCAATCCACGACACGGGTCGATCCCCGCGTTCTCGAGGCGATGCTGCCGTACTTCACCGAGCATTTCGGCAATCCACACAGCACCAGCCACGCTTATGGCCGTGTCGCCGCCGAGGCGATCGAGAGCGCCCGCGGCGAGATTGCTTCGCTGATCCAAGCCGATCCGCGTGAGATCGTCTTCACCTCGGGCGCGACCGAGGCGAACAATCTCGCGATCAAGGGCGCGGCGCATTTCGCCCGCGCTCACCCGCAGAGTGGACAGGTGCGCGATCACATTGTGACGCCGCAGACCGAGCACAAATGCGTGCTCGAAAGCTGCCGGGAATTGGAGCGGGAAGGATTCGCGGTCACCTATCTGCCCGTCCAGCCAGACGGTCTCGTCTCGCTCGCCGCGCTCGAAGGGGCGCTGTCCGAGCGAACGCTCCTCGTGTCGGTGATGGCCGCCCACAACGAGATCGGGGTCATCCAGCCACTCGCCGAGATCGGTGCGCTGTGCCGCTCCAAGGGCGTGCTGTTTCACACCGATGCCGCGCAGGCCTTCGGCAAGATCCCGCTCGACGTCGGTGAAATGAAGATAGACCTGCTCTCGATTTCCGGCCACAAGATCTATGGGCCCAAGGGGATCGGCGCGCTCTACATCCGGCGTCGGCCGCGGGCGCGGCTGCTGCCGCTGATCGATGGCGGCGGGCAGGAGCGGGGCCTGCGCTCGGGAACATTGCCGACGCCGCTGTGCATCGGGCTCGGCCGGGCGGCGACGATCGCCGGGGCCGAAATGGCCGAAGAAGCAGAACGGCTCCGGCGCCTCAGAGACAGCCTTTTGCGAAACCTCGCTCGACGCGTCCCCGGGCTTCGGGTCAACGGCGACCTGGAGCAAAGGCTGTCCGGCAGTCTCAACCTCTCGTTTCCCGGGATTCCGGCACTGACCCTGATCGAGGCTGTTCCGAGCATCGCGATCTCGACCGGCTCGGCCTGCACCTCGGCGTCCGTCGAACCCTCTTATGTGCTGCGTACACTCGGACTGTCGGATACGCTGGCGAACGCCTCGATTCGGATAGGCCTGGGCCGGTTCACGACGGCGGCCGACGCAGATTTTGCCGCTGATGTTCTGGCCGCGGCGGCGACCGACTTGGCCGCCGAAAGTGCGGTGGCGGCGTCGGGCAGCACACCCATATAGGGATCGATAGAAAGGCGGTTCAAAGAAATGGTACCCAAGCAAATTCGCGATAATCTTATTATCGAGCTTTGCAAGCGTGGAGTTTCATCCGCAATCGTCGCCAAGGCCGCCGACATCACGTCCACTCGCGTTCGTCAAATTTATAATGGATCGCGGGGTTGCGGTTCCGAGTTTCGGCGTAGGCAGAAAGCGCGGGGAGCGCGGTAAAGATGCGGGCGAGAAAGCAGGCTTTGTCGGTAACGGACGCCGCGGCGGAGCGCATCCAGGCGCTCCTCGCCAAGCGCGGCAAGCCGTCGGTGGGGGTACGCATCGGCGTGCGGTCGCGCGGCTGCTCGGGTCTTAGCTATACGCTCGAATACGCCGATGAGAAGGGCAAGCTCGACGAGGTCGTCGAGGACAAGGGTGTGACGATCCTGGTCGATCCCAAAGCGGTCATGTTCATCCTCGGCACCGAAATGGATTACGTCGAGGACAAGCTGCAGAATGGGTTTACCTTCCTCAACCCGAACGAGAAGGGCCGCTGCGGCTGCGGCGAGTTGTTTCACGTTTAGGGGCGACGTTTAGCGGGGCTATTTTCAGCGGATTGGCGTGAAGCTGTTTCAGATCGAGGAGCCGGACGGAGGGCCGGTCGATCCTACCGCATCGGGAGCGGCGATCGGCATTGACGTCGGCGGCGCGGAAGCCGAAGTAGCCTTCTCGGTCGGCGGGAATGCGGTCGTGCTTGGCGATCGGGAAGGCTTCGAAGGTGCCTTGGCGGTACCCATTGTCACAGCTGGAGAGGCACAGTGGCAGGAGCTGTTCGAAGCGGCCCGGATCCGCGCCGAACGGGCCCTGGCTCGCCCGGTCAGCCATGCCGTGGTCGTAATCGCCGCACCAGCCGACAACAATTTGTCAAACGAACTGCGCGAGGCTGCTGAAGCGGCGGGGCTGACGGTATTGCGCCTTATTCGAAAGGCCGAGCTGCCGGCCGGCCCGAACGCATCGCTGACCGCGGCAATTCTCGCGGAAGACCTGGCGCCGCGGTCTGAGTAATGCCGAAGATGACCTTTATCGAACGCGACGGCACCCGGCGCGAGGTCGATGCGCCGCTCGGAATGTCGGTGCTCGATATCGCGCGCCGCCACGACATCGATATCGAAGGCGCCTGTGAAGGCTCGCTCGCCTGCTCGACGTGCCATGTCATCGTCGATCCACAGTGGTACGAGTTGCTCACCGAGGCGAGCGAGGACGAGGAAGATATGCTCGACCTGGCGTTCAATCTCACGGTGACGTCGCGCCTCGGCTGCCAGATCGTCATCAGCGAGGAGCTGGACGGTTTGACGGTGCAGCTTCCCGCCGCGACCCGCAACCTGCTGCTCAGCTGAGCTTCGGTTTCAGCCGATGGCCGCCGACCCAGCCCTTTTCGCGCGTCTGGTCGCGGCTTCCGATCGGGACTGGCGCGCGTATATCCGCCACCCGTTTGTGCTTCTGCTGGCCAGCGGAGAGCTGCCCGAGAAGTGCTTTCGACGCTATTTGGTGCAGGACTATCTCTTTTTGATCCATTTCGCACGTGCCTGGGGTCTGGCGATCTACAAATCCGATGCGCTCGGCGAAATGCGCCGCGCGCAGCGCCTCGTCGCCGCTACCCTCGACGTCGAGATAGGGCTCCATATCGACTATTGCCGCCGCTGGGGGCTGTCGGAAGCGGCGATGGCCGGCGAACCGGAGGCGCTTGAAACCGTTGCCTATACCCGCTTTGTGCTCGACCGCGGTCTCGCCGGCGACCGGCTCGATCTCGAAGTGGCGCTCGCACCGTGCATTGTCGGTTATGCTGTGATTGCCGCGGAGCGTATCGGCGATCCCGCGACCCGGCTCGAAGGCAACCCCTACCGCGAATGGCTCGAAATGTATGCGGGGTCGGATTACCAGGAGCTGGCTCGCGAGGCGGCAGCGGCGCTCGACGAGCAGTTTGCTCGGCGCGGCGGTGAGGGGCGCTTTCCCTCTCTCGCCGCCGCTTTCGCGGCGGCCGCCCGGCTCGAGGCGGATTTTTGGCAGCTGGGGTTGGAGGCGCAGTCGTGAGTTTGCCAGACCTCGATCTGCCTGGCGATCCGGCCGCCCACCGCGTAGTCGTCGCGATGTCGGGTGGGGTCGACTCATCGGTGACTGCAGCCTTGCTGGTCGAAATTGGCTTTGAAGTCGTCGGCATCACCCTGCAGCTCTACGATAATGGCGCTGCCCCAGGCCGCAACGGCACCTGCTGCGCCGGGCGCGATATTTATGATGCTTCTCGGGTCGCCGAGCGCCTCGGCATTCCCCATTATGTGCTCGATTACGAGATCCGCTTCCGGGCTGCGGTCATCGACGATTTTGTCGACAGCTACGCCCGAGGCGAAACGCCGGTCCCGTGCATCCGCTGCAATCAGCGGGTCAAGTTCCGCGATCTGCTGAGTGTCGCGCGGGATCTCGGCGCCTCGGCGCTCGCCACCGGGCATTATGCCCGCCGGATCGCTTGCCCGAGCGGGATCGAGCTCCATCGGGCATGCGATGCGGCGCGCGACCAGAGCTATTTCCTGTTCGCCACGAGGCGAGAGGAGCTCGAGTTCCTGCGGTTTCCATTGGGCGAGCTCACCAAGGACGAGACCCGTGCCGCGGCACGGCATTTCGACTTGCCGGTGGCCGACAAGCCGGATAGCCAAGACATTTGCTTCGTGCCGAGCGGATCCTACGCTCGTCTCGTAGATCGGCTGCGGCCTGAGGCGCGCGAGCCGGGCGACATCGTCGACCGCAGCGGCCGCGTGCTCGGCCGGCACAACGGCATCGCCCATTTCACCGTTGGCCAGCGCAAGGGGCTCGGGATCGCCGCCGCCGAGCCGCTCTATGTGGTGGAGATCGAGCCCGAAGGGCGGCGCGTCGTCGTCGGGCCGCGAGCCGAATTGGCCGAAACTCGAACTTCTCTCGGCGAGCTGAATTGGCTCGGCGCGCCGCCGGCCGACGGCATGGCGGTGACGGCGAAGCTTCGCTCGACGCAGACGCCGATACCAGCAACGCTCTATCTCGGCTCGAACGCCGGGGAAGCCGAGCTCGTTCTCGACGTCCCGGCGGGTGCGGTGGCGCCGGGTCAGGCGGCGGTGCTCTACGACGGCGACCGGGTGCTCGGCGGCGGCTGGATCCGCCGGCCCAGCTTGACCCATCAGCGACCGCCTCTTATATCCGACCCCCTGTGGCGGGATAGCTCAGTTGGTTAGAGCAGGGGAATCATAATCCCAAGGTCGGGGGTTCAAATCCCTCTCCCGCTACCAATTCCGTCAGTGGATTAGAATTGATCATAGCCCGCCCGAGGCTCTCGGCGCCGGGGTCTCGGTGAGCGGCCGCTCTCCTACTCGACCGGCGCCAAACGAGCCAAAATCCCCGGCCGATATCGACCCTCCGCTATCGTCATGCCTCCCCTCTCCACGCCGGATCGTGCTACCGTTCGGGACCGGGTCGACCAGCGGAGGTCAGGAGGATGGATCTTCGGGCGGTGCGAGAAGAAGCGATCGAGGCAACCACACGCGCGTTCTGGGACAAAAACGGCTTTGTCCCCGACGAGGACAGTGACGAATGGGAAGCGGAGTATCGCCGGCAATTCGAGCAGGCGAAAAGGCGCCATGCGACCGGACAAGCCGCCGTGCCCAAACCCACCCTCGCCGTCAGCGCGCCGCCGGAGGAGGATGGCTGGGCGGTGTTGACCGGCGCCCCTACCGAGATCCGCTGGGCGGCCGCGCTGCGCGCAGACCGCATACGCGACATCAAGGACCCGGGGGTCCGGCACTGGCTTGCCACGACCTGGACCAAGGCGAAGAGCTGGCTCGACACCCGCGAGATGCCCACGCCGACCTTTCTGCAGAGAATCCAGCCGCATTACGCTGAATACCGGCGACAAACCGACGAACGGGCCCGGGCGCTCGAGGCGGAAAGGCAGGCTAAAGCGGCCGCGGCCGCGGCATTGCACCGCGAGATCGAGGCCGCCGGGATCACGGTGGAAGGGTTGATCGAGCTGATCGATATTGCTGAACGGCTGGCTGCAGCGGCGATCAAGGGGAAACTGGCGGAGCTGGAGTTTAATAAGCGACATCTCCGCGTCTTCGAAACCGCGGATCCGGCGGTTCTGATGGTGCTCGAAAAGACGGAGACCGAGCGCAGCGAGTACGGCATCGAGCTCGATGAGGGCCTCGTCGCCGATCTGCGATTGTTCGCCCGAGGGAAGGAGCTGAAATGACCAATACGGCGCCATCCATCGGGCCGAGAGAGGCGATGGAGCGGCTTAATTCCGAGGCAGCAAGGTTTCACATCTGGCTGCGAACGCAGGCGAACGCCCCGGCGCAACGCCCGTGGTTTCGCGAGACCGGGCTGGACACAAGCGGGCGGATTGCCGAGGGCCGGGTCGGCGCCGCCCAGCTCAAGCCCGTTGCCCATCACTGGCGGTGGAGCGAGATTTCGCCTTATCTCGCTCGCATCGCCGAGATCGCGCGCGGCGCCGAAATCTCGCCGATAGAATTCGCCGAACGCCAGCAGTTTCTGCTGACCAACCCCGGGCTCGGCGGGCGCCTGCAAGTCACCAGCACGATGCGCTGTGCGGTATCGATTTACAATCCGGGCGATGTTGCCCCGGTCCACATCCACACCCCGAATGCCAGCCGCACCATTCTGTCGGACAAAGGGGGCTACACGACGATTGACGGTGAACGCTGCGAGGCCGCGCGCGGTGACCTGATCCTGACCCCGAACGGCACCTGGCACGATCACGGCAATGACGGCGGCCAGCCAGTCGTGTGGGTCGATGTATTGGACTTCCCGCTGATGGAGTTTCTCGATTGCGTCTGGCTCGACGAGGCGTATCCGGGGAAAACCGGCGGCAACACCCGCGCGCAACGGGTGATCCGGCCGCCCTCGTATTCGCAGAAGCTCTATGGTCGAGGGGGCTTGGTGCCTCGTTTTGTGCAGCACCGACGCGGTTTCGGACGGGACACGACACCCATGTTCCGCTACTGCAGCGCCGACATTCGCGAAGCGCTCGACGGGCTGCGTCGCGAAGAGGGAGATCCGTACGACGCTCTTAGCCTGAGGTTCGTCAACCCGGCGACCGGAGCGTCGTTGTTTCCGACGTTAGATTATGGAGCGCAGCTGCTCCGCCCAGGCGAGGCGACCCGGTTCAAGCGGGAGACCGCGAGTACGCTGTACATCGCGATCGCAGGCGAGGGGGTCACGGAAGCGGCCGCGCAGCGCTTCGAATGGCGGGCGAACGATATTTTTGTCGTCCCGGGTTTTGCCTGGCGCCGCCACAGCAACGCGGGTAACATCGATGCGATCCTTTACACCGTGTCGGATGCGCCGTTGCTCGATAAGATCGGGCAATATCGGGCGCAGGGCCGGTTGTTTGATGACACGGTGGCCGAACTCGTGCCTTAACGTAAGGGCGGGGTCTCGACATGAGCATTGTTCGCGAGCTTCTCGATGACGCGATTGCGCTGCAAAAAGACGGGCTGAGCCCGAGCCGGATCGGGCTTGCTCTTACCGACCGCTGGGAGGCCGAAGAGTTGGGCGCCGCCGGGAAGGTCAAGCGCACCCGCTCACCGTCAGGCGCGATCGAGCTGCTGTTTCCAGGCGGCGAGAAGATCGTGTGGAACGGAGCAAGCTGGAATTACACCTCAGACTGAGACCCTGCCGCGATGTTGGCGGCAACCCTGGGCACGGCGCGGCCCTGCCATCGGTGTCCTGCTGGCAGTGGTTGCGGCTGGGCCGGCAGCCGCAGAAGAGATGGTTGCAAACTACAGCGCTTATTGGGCCGGCCTTCCTGCAGCCAATATCCGCCTGACCTTGCGGGATGGCGGTGCCGGGTATCACGACGAGATCGAAATCACGACGCAGGGCCTGCCCCACCTACTGTCCCGGTTTCGCGCGACCGCGTCGGCCGAGGGGCGCCTTGCCGCGGATCGGACGGCACAGCCGTCGCGTTATCTGGCGGTCTATGATCTGCGCAAGCGGCACGACAGCCGGATCAGCATGCACTTTGTCCGCCACCCCGGCGGGACGCTCGCCGAGCGAGGTCCCGACGACACCAGCCGAAAGCCGCCGCTGGCCGAGGCGTTCCGCAAGAATTCGGTCGATCCGCTGTCGGCCCTCGAACGCATCCGAGAGGCGCTGCGCACGGCCAAGCCCGGCCCCAGGTTTACGATCCCGGTCTATGACGGCGCGCGGCGCTTCGACATCGTCGGGGAGATCCTTTCGAGGAACAACCCCGACGACGGTATGCTGCGGGCCGAACTCACCTTGCGTCCGATCGCCGGTTTCCGAGGCGAGACCAGCGAGGACGGCGACCCCGACGATGCGCCGCGCAAGGTCGAGCTGACCGTGACCGACGACGCGAGACTGCTGCCCTTGTCGATCACGGTCCCGGTCTTCTTCATGCCGCTGGTGATCCGCTTCGAGGAACTCTGCCCAACCACCCGGTCTTGCTCGAAATAGCATGGCCCGCCATTCTGCGGTTTCATCCCGCAGTCGCGAGAGCACCGATATGGCCTTTTCCTTGATCGACGAAACCCAAGGCGCGGTTCCGATCGTCGCGCTGACCAAAACCGAATTCCCGGCCTGGCTCGAAAAGGCGCCGGAGCGCGAGCGCAACTGGCTGACGTCGATCGGCTTCTCCGCCGAAGCGGGAAAGCACGTCTTGGTTCCCGGGGAGAGCGGCAGGCTCACCCGGGTGCTCGTCGGGCTGGGCGACGGAGCCGATGCGGAGGGCCGGATGTGGGCGCTGGCCGGGCTTCCGACAGCGCTGCCGGAAGCGAGCTATCGGCTCGATACAGTCCCCGGCGAAGCCGACCCAACGAATCTCGCACTCGGTTGGGCGCTCGCGACTTATGTCTTTGCGCGATACAGCGCGAAACCCCGCTCCGCCGCCGCTCTGGTCTGGCCCGAGGATGCCGATCGCGGTCGCGTCGAACGGCTCGCCGCCGCAGTGTTTCTCGCCCGCGACCTCGCCAACACGCCGGCCGGGGACCTCGGCCCCGAAGAGCTCGCGGGCGAAGCGGTGCGTGTCGCCAAGGCTGCCGGCGCACATCATCGCGTCATCGTCGGCGAGGACCTGCTCGCCGAGAATTACCCGACCATTCACGCGGTCGGCCGCGCCAGCGTGCGCGCCCCGCGACTTGTCGACATCGTCTGGGGCGATCCAGCGGCGCCGAAGGTGACTCTGATCGGCAAGGGAGTGTGCTTCGACAGCGGCGGGCTCGACCTGAAGACTGCCTCCGGCATGCGGCTGATGAAGAAGGACATGGCGGGCGCGGCGATCGTGCTGGCGCTCGCCCAGGCGATCATGGATGCGCGGCTCCCGGTGCGCCTGCGGGTGTTGCTGCCCTGCGTCGAGAATGCGGTCTCGGGCAATGCGATGCGCCCGCTCGACATTGTGCGCACCCGGAAGGGGCTCACCGTCGAGATCGGCAACACCGACGCCGAGGGCCGGCTGATCCTGTGCGACGCGCTGGCCGAGGCGTCGGCCGAGAAGCCGGAATTGCTGGTCGACATGGCGACCCTGACCGGGGCGGCGCGGGTCGCGCTTGGCCCCGAGCTGGCAGCCCTCTTCTGCAACGACGAGGGGCTCGCCCGGGGCCTCCTCGAGGCCGCCGCGGCCGAGGAAGACCCGATGTGGCGGATGCCGCTATGGCGCCCGTATCGCAAGATGATCGACAGCAAGATCGCCGACATCAACAACGTCTCGGAATCGCCGCATGCCGGCGCGGTCACCGCCGCGCTCTACCTGCAGGAGTTCGTCGAGCCCGGCATTCCCTGGGCACATCTCGACGTGATGGCATGGAACCCGCAGAGCCGCCCCGGCCGCCCCGAAGGCGCCGAGGCCACCGCCCTACGCGCCCTCTACACCCACATCGCGCAGCGGTTTGGGTGAGACGCGGTCATTCGCAGAATCTCGGTTTGTTCCAAGAGGAGACATCACGTACCGCGTCGAAAGGCCGCTCGCGTGCAGTTTATCCTCAGGCCGCATAGGTCGTCGGCAGCGTCGACGCGGACCTCACACAACAATGCGCTAACATTCAATCCGGGTCACCCTAGCGGGGCAGGCCAAACTTATCGGCAGCCTTTCACCAAGCGCGACCGCGCCTAGCTACCATCCGGGGCCAAGACGTCAAAACCATTCAGATCATCGAGACAAAACAATAGTGTCCTACCAGATAGATCAACTCACTCACGCCGGGCTCCCCGAAGAGGCTGAGCGCGTGTTGTATGCAAATTCAGAGAGGACTCCGCCGCTTAAGAGAGCCGTTGCGATGTCGTAAGCCGTCTTTCCTCCTCGAAAAGATCTAACGGACGGGATCCCGCTGTGATCATTGTGAGTTGATTTCACTAATACTGGCGGCTCGAGCAACGGCCGAGTGCGCGTAGATTTCGTAGGCGGCTCCAAAGTGAGTACCACCGACAAGGATTACGATCTGCCTCACGTTCTCGGGCAGATACCGGAAGCGCGACATCGCCTTGGTGACATCCCAAAATTGCAGTGCCCAGATCGACCTCGTGCAACCACGCGCTCCACGGATCTAAAATCGTGCCGTCATCGCGCATTGTCTCCAAGGCGTGATACTTCGCAGCGATGCCAGCCTTCATATCCTCGTAGAGAGGTTTCTGCTCCGGGCTAAGGTCTGTCGGCGGGATAAGCGGCAGGCGCATAAATGATCTCCGAGAAAGGCAGGCACGGGTCCGCCGAGCCGAACCTCAGCGAACTCGGGTTATTCCGCCGTGGCGGCGATGGTAGAGGCTTCCTCGACCACCGTCGCGACCTCCTTCGGATGCGAGAGCAATGACATGTGGCTCGATTGAAGCACGGTCGTCCTGACGTTCATCCACTTGGCCAAAGCTTGTTGCAGGTCGACCCTGACCACGCGATCCTCGGTCGTCACGATGTACCAGGAGGGCTTGGTTTTCCACGCCGCCGTGGTGACGGTCTCTTCGAAAGCTTTCCCCGCGAGCCGTCCCTGAGTGATGGCCAGAACCCGAGCCTCTGCCAAGGGCACGTCCGGCGCGATGTTCTTCACCACGCCCTCCTCCGATTGATACACGAAGCCCGCGCTATCGGTGACGATGCTGGAGAGTGCCGGCGGCGCCGGATGGGGTCCGATCAGGCTGCTGCCAGTTCACCGATATCGGGGGCAGACGAGCGCCACCACCTTCTCGTTGTTGCCTGCCTGGGTGACGGCCACACCGCCCCAGCTGTGACCGACAATAACGACCGGCCCATCGATATCCGCGATGATGCGGCTCGTTGCAGCGGCGTCGTCCTCGACGGAGGTCAGCGGATTTTGCACGGCGATGACGGACAGGTCCTTGGCTAACAGGAAGGGAATGACCTTGTTCCAGCTGGAGCCATCGGCCCAGGCCCCGTGAACGAGAACAGTGGTGGGGAGCGACTTACCCATGACAACCTCGTGAGTTGGAGTGATGTTGCAAGGAGATTAATTCAAGTTCGACCTAATGCGGTTCTTCAATCGTCCCGATATTGGAACGATTTTTAATGTCGAAGTCGGCATCCTGCCGACATGGCAATATTCTGTTGTTCAACCTGCCCAACCCGCCAAAAAGTCCAGCAGCAGGCCGTTCACCTGATCGGGTTGCTCCTCGTGAGCCAGATGCCCGCATTCTTCGATGGCTTCGGTCCGCAGGTTGTGCGCCATCTCGGCCCAGACTGCCGGCATGTCGAACGTCTTCCCCACGGCTTCGAAATCCGCGCCCCAGAGCGCCAGCACAGGACAGGCGATCTTTACGTCGGCGTCGACCTGATCCTGGGCATTGTCCTCCCGATTGGCGTGGTAATCCGCCATGGCGCCGCGAACGGCGCCGGACGTCCGATAGGCCTGGACGTAGGTGTCGAAATCCTGCCCCGAGATGGTGTGCGGGTTATAGCACCAGTCGGAGAAGAAATGCCGAAGCCACAAGTCCTCGCGCCCGGCCATCAGCGCCTCGGGCAGTTCCGGCACGAGATGGAAAAAGAAGAACCAATAGGCGCGCGCCGTCTGTGCATTGATGCTTCGGCCGACGATCCGCGTCGGGACGTTGTCCATGACGACCAGGCGGTCGAGTAGGCCGGGATGATCCTTGGCAAACCGGGTCGCGACCCGCGCGCCGCGATCATGGCCCACCAGGGCGATTTTCGGGATTTTCAACGCCTTCAAGAGTTCGGCGACATCCAGCGCCATGTTTCGCTTGTCGTAGCCTGTGGGAGGCTTTTCGGTTTCGCCATAGCCGCGCAGGTCGGGCGCGATGACCCGGTAGTGCTTGGCCAAAACCGGGACCTGGTGCCGCCAGGCGTAATTCGTCTCCGGGAAGCCGTGCAGGAGAAGACGGGCGGCCCGTCTCCCGCTTCCAGAAAATATTGTCGGATGCCATTGGCGTGAAGGGTGTGGTGTCTGACGTCGGTATCGGGGTACTCCAGGCGTGCGGCGGCGGTCAGGGCGGGGGGACGCCATCTCGGTCGTATATTCGGTGGGAATCCAGATGAAATGGGTGTCCCTGACCCCGACGTGCCCGAGACCCGGAAAGGAGATGTGGGCGACGGCGATCCACACCCCCTTCTGGACGGCCTCGGAGAAGATCACCTTACGTGTCGCCTCGGCTTGCTCTGGATCGGTGTCGTATTCAACGGAAACGGCGGGGTCGGGAAACCGGATAGCCGCGACGTGGACGATGTCACCCCAAACCAGAAGCGTCTGGCTCTTGTCCAGCAAGCCCTTACGTGACTGCGGTGTCCGCCTTCCCTCTCACCGACCTCACGGCCGGCGTCGCGGTCCCGACGTTACGCCTTCAGAAAGGCCAGCAAGTCGGCGTTGATTACCTGCGCTTGCGTGGTGGGCATGCCGTGCGGGAACCCCTTGTGGTCGTGCTGGGAAGCGAACGTCGAGAACGTCAGGCTGTACGTCGGTCGACATCAGACTGTCCCGGACAATCGAGCCGCGCCGGAAGCATGGTTGCTCGCGCACGGGATCATGCCGTTTCCCCCAGGTATCGGTGAACGAAGGCGATGGCCATCGCGCCCTCACCCGCTGCGGTGGCGACGCGCTTGATCGAGCGGTGGCGCACATCCCCGGCCGCGAAGGAGCCCGGGACCGCGGTCTCCAGGTAGGGCGCGCGCTTCCAGAGACCAGGAGGCCGGAGGCTTGCCGTTGGCCAGGAGGTCGGGACCGGTAACGAGGTATCCGCCTGGATCGCGGACGATGGCGGTGTCGGCCGCCCAGTCGGTTTTGGGAACGCCGCCGATGGCGACGAACAGCCGCGGTGTCGCCGCCCAGTTGGCTTCCTTTGTCGTGCGCGAGCCGATTCGGATGCGCTCGAGGGCCTGCCCACCGTCCAGGTCGGTGATCTCCGCGTCGTATTGCACCTGCACGTTGGCGGCCCCGAGGATCCGATCCGACAGGTACTGAGACATCGAGGCCGCGAGCGCCTTGTCCCGCACGAGCATCGCTCTTCGCATGTCTTGCCAGGTGCATCACGGCCTGGCCGGCGGAATTGCCGCCGCCGACCACATAGACGTCCTCGCCGCCGCAAAGCGGCGCCTCGCTAACTCCCGCACCGTAAAGAGCCCGCGTCCAAGCAGTCTATCCTCGTTGGGCAGGTTGAGATGACGCCACTCCACGCCGGTCGCGCAGACATTGGCGCGGGCGACCATCGTCCCGCCGCCGGCAAGGTCGGTCCAGATTCGATCGTCGTGGAACGTCGATTTCACACCCTCCCGCATCATCAAGATCTCGACGCCGAACTTCACCGCCTGTTGCCGGGCGCGCTCGGCCAAATCGGCGCCGTTGATGCCCTGCGGGAAGCCCATATAGTTTTCGATCATCGACGTAGTGCCGGCTTGGCCCCCGACGGCGCTCCGCTCGACCAGCACGGTGCTCAGACCTTCCGAGGCGGCATACACGGCCGCAGACAGGCCAGCCGGACCCGCATCGTAGATCGAGACATCGTACTGCCGCCGCTTGGGCTTGGTAACAAAGCCGAGCCGGTCGGCAACATCCCGCAGAGTGGGGCCGAAGAGGCGGGTTCCGTTGGGAAGTTCGACGACAGGCAGGTTGACGTTCTTAGGGTCCGACAGGCCTAGTCGCGGCGGTAGTCCTCTTCGGTCGAGAGCTCGATCCACTGAAACTCGACGACGCTGCGTTTGAGGAAGTCGCGCATCTCCCACGCGCCAGCATCGTCGCGATGCCCGAGCAGTCGAACGACTCGCACCTTGAACTCGCCGCTCCGGATCTCGTCAGCCATACGATCTCTCCTCGCCCCCATCAGAACACGTCGCGTTCATGCGGCCCACCGTCGCGCCAGCGCCACGCCGTACTCGACCAGCCCCCGGCCGAACTCGATCTGCATCTCTTCGAAGCCGCTAAGGCCGGCATCGACGTTGCGGCCCGCCCGCTTGAGCGCTCGCGCCAAGGTCATCGCGTCTCGAGCCGCCTTGGCGGTGGCACCGGCCGTGTGCGGCCGGACGACGAACGCCGCGTCGCCGAGAAGGCACACGCGGCCGAAGACCGTGCGCATCGGGACCACGTCGACGATTGTCTGCAGAAACGGCTGGGGCGTCGCGGCCACCAGGGCCGCCAGCATCGGGTGTACTTCGCGCCGGGCGAGATCGCGAAGGTCACGGATGGCCGAGTCCGGCGTGCCACCGAACGGAAGCGAAGCGTGGTGCTGGCGCCCATCGCGATCGACCAGGATACGAGGCAGATCGTCCTCGCGGACGCCCACGTACCAGACCCAATTCAGGCGGCGCTTCCCGGAGGTGGTGCCGACGCCGTCGCCGGGGATGAAGTAGACCAGGATGTGCCCGGCCGAACGCGCTTCGCAGAAAGTGAACGCGTCGTCAAAGAAGCGCACGAGATCGGGTTGAGCGTCGGCCTCGTCGAGCGTGCCGCGCCAGGCGACGTAACCGGCGTAGGTCGATCTCAGGTCCGGCAGGAAGCGCCGGCGGGTAGGTGACTGCGCGCCATCGGCGGCGACGAGCACGTCCGCCTCGACCACCCCGTGCCCGTCGATGTGCGCGTGCACCGCGCCGTCGCGGTTGTCGAAGTCCGTGAGCGTCGCACCCCGATGGTAGCGGTCGGAGGGGAAGGCGGCGAGGAGCGTGCGGTAGATCGCCTCCCACGAGGTGAAGTCCTGCGGCGCGCGTCGCACCTCGCCTTCACCGCCTTCGGGACTGAGATACCGACGCACCGTGCAGTGCGTCGTCGGCAAGGCGCCCGCGCCGTAGGTTCGCAACAGATGGATCAGTTCGCCCTGCACGACGATGCCGGCGCCGCGCGTCTCCATCGGACCGGCGACGCGCTCGTAGACCCGCACATCGAAGCCTGCCCCGCGTAGGGCGAGCCCGGCGCAGAGCCCGCCGATGGAACCGCCTGCGACGGCGATCCTGAGCGGCGCTTCAGCTCCTGACATGGCCGGCCGCCTTGCGCAGCTCGGCTTCCATCAACTCCGCGCGGATTGCGCCGGAGAAGAGGGGGACGCCATCGACGAGCACGGTCGGAACGCCCGATACACTCAAAACTTCGCTCATGCGGCGCTCCATTCGGCCGTGTGAACTTATGGCTGAAAATGAGGAGCCGATCTCCCTCGGGCTAGTAGTCACCCTTCTGGTGACCACGCGCTTTTGCCCAGGCAACCGCAAGGTCACCAGAGGTGACTACTGGCGGTCGGAGAACCGATTTCGCCGGCAAAAGACCCGCTGCGGAGACGAGTCGGTTCGGTACGGGGCCAATGTCCGAGAGCGGTTAGTACCGGAATTCACGGTCAGCTTGCCGAGAATTACCCGACTATCCACGCGGTCGGCCGCGCCAGCGTGCGCGCCCCGCGACTTGTCGACATCGTCTGGGGCGATCCAGCGGCGCCGAAGGTGACTCTGATCGGCAAGGGAGTGTGCTTCGACAGCGGCGGGCTCGACCTGAAGACCGCCTCCGGCATGCGGCTGATGAAGAAGGACATGGCGGGCGCGGTGATCGTGCTGGCGCTCGCCCAGGCGATCATGATGCGCGGCTCCCGGTGCGCCTGCGGGTGTTGCTGCCCTGCGTCGAGAATGCGGTCTCGGGCAATGCGATGCGCCCGCTCGACATTGTGCGCACCCGGAAGGGGCTCACCGTCGAGATCGGCAACACCGACGCCGAGGGCCGGCTGATCCTGTGCGACGCGCTGGCCGAGGCGTCGGCCGAGAAGCCGGAATTGCTGGTCGACATGGCGACTTTGACCGGGGCGGCGCGCGTCGCGCTCGGCCCGGAATTGGCGGCCCTCTTCTGCAACGACGAGGCGCTTGCCCGCGGCCTCCTCGACGCCCGCCGTGGCCGAGGAAGACCCGATGTGGCGGATGCCGCTATGGCGCCCCTATCGCAGGATGATCGACAGCAAGATCGCCGACATCAACACGTCTCGGAATCACCGCATGCCGGCGCGGTCACCGCCGCGCTCTACCTGCAGGAGTTTGTCGAGCCCAGCATCCCCTGGGCGCATCTCGATGTGATGGCGTGGAGCCCGCAGAGCCGCCCCGGCCGCCCCGAAGGCGCCGAGGCCACCGCCCTGCGCGCCCTCTACGCCCATATCGCTGGGCGGTTCGGTAAGGGTGCAATAAGATGCTTCGCGAGGGGTAACCCAGTCAGCAAGGAGTTCGTCCGGTGCGGGGATCGAGCTTATCCTGGAGCTCGCTTGGCTAAGGGGCCGCCATGACCGAACAGGACCACGGATTCAACCTCGAACTCAGCCGTCGCAAGCTGCTGGCTGCCGCGGGCATCGGAGGAGGGGCCGTGATGGCGGCGTCTCTCATAGGAACCGGAGCCGCTCAGACCGCGCCCACCGCACGCCGGTCACCAGGTCCGGTGCCTATACCTCCGGTCGCCGGACTGCATCTGCAGTTCGGCTCGGATGCATCATCGGAAATGGTGGTGTCCTGGCACACACTGCAATCCGTTCGCCGTCCACGTGTCGTGCTCGGGCGTCCTGATGGTGCGCTCGAGCGAGTGATCGAGGCCAAAGAGGCCAGTTACACCGATGCAAAGTCCGGCCAAATTGTCTACGCCTATCATGCGAAAATCGATCGACTGCAGGCCAACTCGCCGTATCTGTATGGGGCATCCCACGACGACGCCGAGCCGGAGTTCGGCACGTTCCGGACCTCCCCGCGCGGTCGCGCGCCATTCACTTTCACCAGCTTCGGTGATCAGGGCACGCCGACCCTGGGCAAGAAGTACGTGCCGCCCGAGGGTCTGACGATCCCGAACCCGCCCTATGTGAATGACAATCTCGGCTCACCGGCGGCTGGCGATACCACTCTCGGCGTGGAGCAGCTACAGCCATTGTTTCACCTGTTCAACGGCGATCTGTGTTACGCCAATCTCGCCACCAATCGGGTGCGTACCTGGTGGGATTTCTGGGAGAACAACAGCCGCAGCGCCCGCAAACGTCCGTGGATGCCCTCGGCCGGTAACCACGAGAACGAGCTGGGCAATGGACCGATCGGGTACCAAGCCTACCAGACCTACTTCTCAGTGCCGGAATCAGCCGGCCAGACGGATGTGACCCGTGGGCTTTGGTACGCCTTCACCGCCGGGTTCCGTGCGGGTGCTCAGCATCGCCAATGACGATGTCGCGTACCAGGATGGCGGCAACTCCTACGTCCGGGGCTATTCCGAGGGCGCTCAGAAGGCTTGGTTGGAACAGGCATTATCCACTGCCCGCAATGATCAGAATATCGACTGGATCGTCGTGTGCATGCACCAGGTCGCCATCTCGACAGCTGACAAATTCAATGGCGCGGACCTCGGGATCCGCGAAGAATGGGTGCCGTTGTTCGACAAATACGGGGTCGATCTCGCGGTGTGTGGACACGAGCACCACTACGAGCGCTCACACCCGATCCGCGGGCAGAAAGCGAACGCTACCCTGACCCCGGTCGCCGCAGCAACCGCGACCGAGGTGATCGACACCACCAAGGGAACGGTGCACATGGTCATCGGCGGCGGCGGAACGTCCGTCCCCTCGAACCAGCTGTTCTTCGATCCGCCGCAGTGTCGGGTGATCACCGCCGTCGGCGCGCCCGACCCGAAAACAGGCAAGCGCCCGCCGGTCTACGCGAAGGAAGAAGCGCCCTGGTCGGCCGTACGAAACGCTGCGCATTCCTACGGCTTCGCGGCATTCACGGTGGATCCGGGATCAAATCCCGGCGGACCCACGACAATCAAGGTCACCTACTACGACGTGGTGGGGCCAAACGGCCGGCTGGCCTCGTTCGAAACCTTCACCTTGCGCCGCCCCCGCCGCGATTAAACGAGCTAGTCATGTTTGAGGCTATCCGCCGGTCGGCTCGCTCATAGGCTGGCGCCGGGTGGTCGGTTAGGTCTCCACGCCGTTCGGTTTCGCGGCTCGGGTGTGGGGGTCCATAATGTGCCAGCTTCGCCGCGCTGTCGATCACCCGGATCGCCAGCGGCGCGCTGAGGCCACGCACCTGAATGTCATGCCGGGGGAAGTCGCCGAGGGGAAGGCCGGCTACTGTTCCGACCATTTCCGAGACGACCAGTTGGCACTGGTACTCCTTGGTGAGATCCTGCAGCCGCGAGGCGACATGAACGGCCTAGCGGCGCCCGGACCTTGTCTCGCCGCCACTCTTTCGCTATATCTCGCCCTCGGTCGGCGGAGTGTAGCTCAGCCTGGTAGAGCACTGCTTTCGGGAGGCAGGGGCCGGAGGTTCAAATCCTCTCACTCCGACCAATGCTGTGGCGGCATCCTAGCTGCCCCTCACAACACCCCAACTGTCCCCGCACGTCCCCTTTCTGAATGTAGGAGTTGGCTGTGGTTGCAGTCATCGAAGGGAAGGAGGAGGCAGGAGGCGCCCGGTATATCGAGTTCAAAGTCTACCAGAGCCCGACCGAGCCCAATCGTGCTCTCGGAAGTTGGCGCTTTCCCGAAAGCGGAACAGCAATCGACCAGAGCAAACTCGGCAACACGGTAGAGGCCGATTTTCGGTTCGCCGTGGACTGCGCCGATCAGCACGGCATCCCGTTCGTCTGGGTCAACGATCCCGACGAACTGTTCCCGCCTTGGATCCGCCCGAGATAAGTCGATCGCATGTTCTTCACCTTTCCCGACGACGCGCGCTGGAATGCCGAACAGCAGGCGGTGGAGTTCGGGGTCGAGATTGGCGAATACCGCGGCGTCGTCCGGGTGCCGCGGCGCCTGTTCCAGCGCCTGTTGACCGAGCGGCCCACCCCGGAGCGCTGCGTCGAGGCCTACTACCTGCAGCGCACCCGGTTCGAGAGCATCGCTGAGCGGAAGCTTCGCCGGCGCCAGCTGACCGAGGACGGCAATGTCGAGATCAGCGGGCGGGACGTCCGCGAGGGCCCGGTGGCTCAATGCCCGGCAGCTCAATGAGTGTCGAAGACCTCTTGATACACGGCGACCTTCTCACAAAGGGCGGCGGCTTCCGCGGAGGTGGGATGATCCGGGTCGACCGCCGGCGGCAAGCTGCCGAATTTCATCAGGCATGCCATCAGCAGCAGCCGAGCCTTTGTCGCGGTCAGGTTCGAGCCGCCGATGAAGTAGGGGTCGTGCAATGGCACGAAGCCCTCGGTGTTGCCGCGCCCGACTCGGACGACCGGAACCCCGCTGTGCACCGCGCGCAGCATCAGGCGGTGCCGGGCGGTCGAGGCTGGCCGACCGTAAGGGGTATATCCCTCGACGACGAAGCCGGCGAGCGGCGACGATGTCAACATCTGTCCGATCAACGCGACAAGATCCACTTCCGCCTCCGGATCGACCGTGCCGTCATAGTCCCAATAGCTGGCGTCCTTGCTGATCGCCACCTTGGGGATCGCGGTGTCGAGCAGCGCCCCGTCAGGCCCCTTAACAGTGACGGGAACGTTCTCGATGCGCGAGCCTTCGCGGCGTACGCCGGTGACCTGCGACGGTAGCGAGGTGAGGTTCACCTCGGACCGCCAAGTGTGGCGCGCGGTCGGCAGATAGTGAAGGAGAGGCGGCCCGTCATGGCCGGCGGCGCCGAGGATCCCGCCATGTCCGCCGGTCGCCACATAGCCGCCCGGGCGCGCGTCGGCCTTCTGGACAGCGCGGGCGGCGAAAACCCGCTGCTCCTGGATCAGCACCGCACCGGCATGGTTGCGGCCCCGTTCGTCTTGCCAAACCCGAGACGCGATGTATTCGACCGAGTTGACAATGTTCTTCGGGCCGTCATTGCTGATCATGCCGTGCGGCCGCTGCGCGGCATTGCCGCAAATCGGTACGGTCGTGTCGATGAGGAGATTGAGCCAGTAGATCGTCTCCTCGATCCGGGGACTGCCCTCGGTCCAGATCGCGCCGTCATATTTGCCGCTAGCCAGGATTTGTTGGACGGCATTGGTCGCCCGCGCCAACGCAGAACGCGGCGCCGAGGCGGCGAGGTGAGGGGGCTTGTAAGGGAAGAAATCGACGCCGCGCCGCTCGGGCAGAATGTCGCCCGAGCCGGTGTCGGTGCGATGGTCGGTCGAGAGGCCCTTCGTGTAGCCGGAGGGTGGCAGAATGCGATAAAAGTCGATCTCGGCCTTGCCGGAGATCAAGTTTCCGGTGCCGTGCTCGCCGATCTGCAGCCGGTCAATCTCCTCGAAGCTGCGCGATCCGTCCGGGAAGAACCCCTGCCGTGCCTTCGGCTCGGGAGCATTGAGGAATGCGCATTCCTCCTCCCAGGCCGTTCCGTCCGCCTGCAGCGCCATGTAGGGCAGCGGGTAGAGCCCGTCCTCCGGACGCAGTTCTACCTCGTATACCGGCTTGTCGTCGGCGCTTTGCCGCTCCTTGTGCACCTGTCGGGCGCTGTCGATATAGCCGTCTGGCGGGCCGTAGAGCTCGGCCGCGTCGGCTTCCAGCGGATGCGCGCTGAACTGCTCGGCATATACAGTGACCGGCGCTGCCAGGCGCTGGGCGCGCAACACGTCAAACCGCGCCGGCGAGCCGTCGGGGTTGGTCAGCGGAATCAGCTTGTGCTTCGCCCTAGCCTTGTTAGAGGTGACCAGAGGCGGGGTGTTCTGAATGGTGGCATTGGGACCGGCCAAGTGGGCGATCCGCGCCTTCCCTGTCATCTGTTCGACCTCCCCCGATCAGCTGGCTGGCGTCGGCGCGCGCGGGTGGAGCAAACCGGCAGCGCGAAGATCGGCCCACAGCGCGGCCGGGGTCGGATGGCGTAGGAGCCTCACATTGGCGTGAAACTCCTCGACGTCGCGCGGGCCCGGAATGATCGCGGCTACCGCCGGATGCGCGAGCGGGAATTGCAATGCCGCCGCCGCCAGGGGCACCCGGTGGCTGTCGCAGACCGCCTCGATGGCATTGACCCGGGCGACGATCTCCGGCGGCGCCGTCTTGTAGTTCCAGGTGTCCCGGCCGGCGAGGATTCCGGAATTCAACGGACCGCCGACCACGATCGATGTGCCGGCCTTCTCGCATTTCGGCAGCAGATCATCGAGCGGCGCCTGCTCGAGTAGGGTATAGCGCCCGGCGAGCAGGAAGGCGTCCCAGTCGCCCCACTCCATGACCTCGAGCAAGACCTCCCGCTCGTTGACGCCGATGCCGATCGCCCGCACCGTGCCGTCGGCTCGGAGCTCTTCCAGCGCGCGGAAGCCGCCGTCGCGCAAAGTGCGCATCAGCTGGGGATGAGCCTCGCCATGCTGCATGGCGCCGATGTCGTGCACGTAGAGGATGTCGATCCTCGCCAGCCCTAGCCGCTGCAAGCTGTCCTCGAACGAGCGCATGATCCCGTCGTAGGAGTAGTCATAGACCGGGTCGAACGGCAGCGGATGACGGCGGCCGGTTTCCTCGACTGCGACCCGGCGAGGCCGAAGCAGGCGCCCGACCTTTGTCGACAGCACCCACTCCTCGCGCGGGACCCAGCGCATCGCATCGCCGACGCAGCGCTCGGCTTGGCCGACACCGTAATATGGTGCCGTATCGATGTAGCGCACTCCGGCCGCCCAAGCGGCCCCTACGATTGCTTCGGCCTCTTGCCGGGAGACCGTGATACGGCTGCCGCCGAGGGTCGCGCAGCCGAGACCCAACTCCGTCACTTCAACCGAAGTCCGTCCAATCCTTCGCTTCTCGAAAGCGGGCATCGCGCGCTCCTGCAGCCGTTTCACATCGCAACGTTCGAACGAAGCATACACCGTTCGCACTTGGTCCGGGGGGCGGCGCGCGGCAGTTATATGCCCGAGGTACACGACGTAGGAGGATCAATGGTGAGCGGGGTACTCGCGCAACTGTTTATCGGGTATAGCGACCGCGACCGGTTGCGCCCTAGCCGGTTGCGCCCTAGACTGCCACGCCTCGCCTTTGACGAAGTTGCGTGTTGGGATAGTCGCGAATTTCATCACGGCGGGCCCAGAAAAAGCTCAGGCCCCCAGTTCCGCGACGGGGTCGCTGCCGAAGAGCCATTCTTCGGCGATCGTGCCGTCGCCGTTGTCGACAGTCACTTTGGCGGGCTCGTCGGATTCGGCCAGTCGAACAGCCTCGGCGATTGCCTCCTCACGGTCCGGAAATCCGCTCCGTGGGTGATCTTCTCCTTCCTTTGTCACTGTCCAACCCTGCTCGGTCGGATGAACACGATAAACATGGCGTCCCAACATCATCGCTTTCCTTGCGGTTGCGCCGAATTCGACCCGCGAACACCCGACCGGGCGGGGTGTTCCTTAGCCGAGATGCGCAAGTTGTCCGAGCAAAAAAACCGGCGTCGACGTCAGCCGACACCGGTAAGGTTGCGGGTGGCAAACCCGCGACAGGGAGACTTTGCCAAGCCGGACTGCGAAATATTAGGCGAGTGTCCGGCGCCTCGCCTAGGGGGCTAACTCGCTCTCCAGAAAAAGGTTCCAGGTGATAAGAGCTAAATTGTTACGGCGCGGAGCGAGTCTTTCAGAACTATGCCGAGCCCGCCATATGCGCCGCCTTGGCTATGTTGAGGCGCGGCCGCCGCGGAAGACGTGCGTTGTCAACCGTGACTTGGGAACGCACAGCGGGTCCACGCGAATGCCGGGGTAAGCCGCAGGGAAACTTCGATTCGCTCATGACAGCTTCGGCGTTCTCGTCCGGCACGGCGCCGGTGAGCCTGCGCAGGGCTTCCCTCCCGCGCGACAATCGCGACCGGATGGTCCCTATCGGCACATCCAGAACCGAGGCAACCTCTTCGTAGCGCATCCCCTCCAAACCGACGAGCAAGATGACTGAGCGTTGCTCCTCCGGCAGCTGGGTGATCGCGCGCTCCAGATCACGCAGCTCGAGCCGCTTGCCTTGCTGTGGCGCGCGGCTCAGCATCGGCTCAGTTTCGTTCAACGCCACCGCTGCGCCTTCCCGTACGGCACGCCTGATGTGATTGACGTATTGATTGTGTAAGATTGTGAATAGCCAGGCGCGAAGATCGGATCCCTCCTGCCAAAGATGCAACTTGCCAAGAGCGCGTGTCAGACAGTCCTGTACGAGATCATCGGCGCTGACAACATCGCGCGTTAGTGCCCGTGCGTAACGTCGCAACCGCGGAATTTCGGCTTCGATGTCGTGGTAAGTGTTGGCCACAGGTGCTCCTCCGGCTCTCACGATCGGCCGGACAGCCGATCCGAACGCGGCCGAGTGTAGGGGCGGGGCGTAATCCGATGATGTCGTGGGAACCGGTTTTCTGTAAGATTTTGTAACTATATGTATGCTTCAAAAGTGTGATCCCGGTCCTCCAACCGCGCGGTTGTCGGCGGGTCGGACCACGTTGAGAGGTAGTGGAAATTCGCCGGCATGACTGATAACGGTCACATCCTAATTGTCGACGATCAGCGCGAAATCTGCGACCTCGTCCAGGAATATCTGTCGGGCGAGGGTTACCGGGTTTCTACCGCTCAGGACGGCGCGGAGATGCGTCGGGTGATGGCGCAATCCCCGGTCGATCTCGTCATTCTGGATCTGATGCTGCCCGGTGAGGACGGGCTGACTTTGGCCCGCTCGCTGCGTCAAGACTCGAGTGTCGGTATCATTATCTTGACAGGGCGGGGCGAGATCGTCGACCGCATCATCGGTCTCGAGATGGGCGCGGACGACTACCTGCCAAAGCCGTTCCACTTGCGCGAACTGCTGGCGCGAGTCAAAAGCGTGCTCCGCCGTGCTTCGTCGCGCAATGGCGAGAGGCAGACGGCCCGGGCGCGCTCGAAGGCGCGATTTGCGGGGTGGAACCTCGATTTGTCGAGCCGCGAGCTCTATTCGCCTGCGGGCAAGGAAGTCAGACTTACCACCGGAGAGTTCGATCTGCTCGCAGCCTTTGTAAACAACGCCAATCAAGTGCTGACCCGGGATCGGCTTTTGGACCTTGCGCGCAATCGGGAGGCCGGACCTTTCGACCGGACGATCGACGTCCAGGTCGGACGGCTGCGGCGCAAGCTGGAGGACGACCCGCAAAGGCCAATGATGATCAAGACGGTGCGCGGTACCGGTTATATTTTTACGCCGCCGGTCGAGGTGATCTAGCAGATCACACGGTCAAATAGCTGCGCACCGCCGCCTCGTCCATTTCTTCGCGGCGGCCGGACAACACCACCTCGCCGCGCTGCATGACCAGGTATGAAGCGGCAAGATCGCGGGCGAATTCGAAGTACTGCTCGACCAGCAGGATGGCCATGTTGCCGCGCGCGGCAAGCGAGCGGATGACACGCTCGATATCCTTGATGATCGAGGGTTGGATGCCCTCGGTCGGCTCGTCTAGGATCAACAGGCGCGGGCGGGTGACGAGGGCGCGGCCGATCGCCAGCTGCTGTTGCTGACCGCCGGAGAGGTCACCGCCGCGGCGGTGCAGCATCTCCTTTAGAACAGGAAAGAGAGTGAAGATTTCGTCCGGGATGGTGCGCTCGCTGCGGGGCAGCGGCGCATAGCCGGTTTCGAGGTTTTCGAGCACCGTCAGCCGGGGAAAGATTTCGCGGCCTTGCGGTACCAGCGCCAGCCCGGCGCGCGCGCGCTGATGCGGCGGAAGATCGTTCAATATCCGGTCCTCCCAGCGGATGCGGCCGGAGCGTATCGGTTGCACACCGAAAATCGCTCGCAGGAGGCTGGTCTTGCCGACGCCGTTGCGGCCGAGAATGCAGGTCACCTCACCCTTTTTTGCGGTCAGGTTGACGCGGCGCAGGGTGTGGCTCGCGCCGTAGTAGAGATCGACCGCTTCGACCGACAGCATCGCTCAACGGCCGAGATAGACTTCGATGACGTGGGGGTCGTTCTGAACATGGTCGATCGAGCCCTCGGCCAGGACCGACCCTTCGTGCAGGACAGTCACCTTGGCCCCGAGACTGCGGACAAAGGCCATGTCGTGTTCAACGACAACGATCGTCCGATCCTGCGCAAGATCGAGTATCAGCTCGGCCGTCTGCTCGGTTTCCCGGTCGGTCAAGCCAGCGACCGGTTCGTCGAGGAGCAATAGAGAGCGGTCGTGGATCAACAGCATGCCGATCTCGAGCCATTGTTTCTGGCCATGGCTCAGCGCGCCGGCTGATAGAGTGCTCTGCACGGTCAACCCGATACGGGCCAGGGTCTTATCGATGCGGTCGCGGCGATCCGGGTTCAGGCGGGCAAACAGGGTCCGCATGGTCCCGCGACTGTCACCCAGCGAAAGTTCAAGGTTCTCCAGCACCGTCAGGTTTTCGAATACCGTCGGCCGCTGAAATTTGCGGCCGATGCCGAGATTGGCGATTGCGGCCTCGTCGAGGCGGCTCAAATCCGTGGTGCCCCGGAAGAACACTTCACCGGCATCGGGCCGTGTTTTGCCGGTCACGACATCCATCATAGTCGTCTTGCCGGCGCCGTTCGGGCCGATGATGGTGCGCAATTCACCTTCCTCGACAACCAGCGAGAGCTCGTTCAATGCCTTGAAGCCGTCGAAGCTGACGGTGACCCCGTTGAGATAAAGGAGTGTGTCGACCGCCGCCGTCGCAGTGTTCATGCCTACTCTCCGGCGGGAACCGGAGCCGTCGCGCGCGGCCTGACCCAGCGGGCACGGTGAAGCAGGCCGACGATCCCGCGCGGAATGACCAGGGTCGTCACGACAAACAATGCGCCGAGGACGAAGAGCCAAGTTTCCGGTGCCGCTCCGGTCAACCAGGTCTTGGCGAGATTAACCAGGGCCGCGCCGACGATCGCTCCCGACAACGTCCCGCGGCCGCCGACGGAGACCCAGATCGCAATCTCGATCGAATTGCCGGGAGAGAATTCGCTCGGGTTGATGATCCCAACCTGCGGGACATAAAGCGCGCCGGCAATGCCGGCGAGCACAGCCGACAGCGTGAAGACAAAGAGCTTTGCATTAGTGACCGAATAGCCGAGAAAGCGCACCCGGCTTTCGGCATCGCGCAATGCCAACAGCACCCGGCCGAGCTTTGAAGTCGTGACGAACCGGCACAGCAAATACCCAGCCCCGAGCGCCGTCGCGGACATGAGATAGAGGCCGAGCCGGGTGCTCGGCCGATGCAAGTCCCAGCCGAAGATGTCCTTGTAGTCGGTCATCCCGTTGTTGCCGCCAAAGCCCATGTCGTTCCGAAAAAAAGCGAGCATCAGCGCATAAGTCATCGCTTGCGTGATGATCGAAAGATAGACTCCGGTGACGCGCGACCGAAAGGCGAGCCAGCCGAACACCAAAGCGAGCATTCCGGGGACCAGCACAATCATCGCCGCAGCCCAGGCGAAATGGTCGAACCCCCACCAGAACCAGGGCAGCTCCTTCCAATTGAGGAACACCATGAAATCGGGCAGCAGCGGATTGCCGTACACGCCCCGCGTGCCGATCTGCCGCATCAAGTACATGCCCATGCAATAGCCGCCGAGCGCGAAGAAGGCGCCGTGACCGAGGCTCAATATCCCCGCATAGCCCCAGATCAGATCAAGGCTCAGCGCCAGGAGTGCGTAGCATAGATACTTGCCGAGAAGCGGAACCAGGTAATCGGGGAGTGCGACAGCCGAGTTCGATGGCACCCAAAGATTGAGGATCGGCACCGCCATCGCGAAGACGCCGGCGCAAGCGACAAAGCCAGCCCAGAACCCTGGACCCCATGCGCTCTTGCTTTGGCCCCGGGGCAGTTCCGACACGGCTCAGGCCTCTGCGGTGCGGCCCTTGAGCGCGAAGAGACCGCGCGGCCGCCGCTGAATGAACAGGATAATCGCCACCAGTATGATGATTTTGCCGAGGATTGCCCCGGCGGCGGGTTCGAGAAATTTGTTGACGATGCCGAGCGACAGCGCTCCGACCAGGGTCCCCATCAAGTTGCCGACCCCGCCGAACACGACGACGAGAAAGCTGTCGACGATATAGATCGTACCGAGATTTGGGCTGACATTGCCGACTTGGCTGAGCGCTACCCCGGCCATCCCGGCAATCCCCGAGCCGAGCCCAAAGGTCAAGGCATCGACTCGCGCGGTGCGAATGCCCATGACCGAAGCCATCGGGCGGTTCTGCGTAACCGCGCGCATCTGCAGCCCGAAGCTGGTGCGGTTCAGAATCAGCGCCAGCACCCCCAAGACAATGAAGCAGAAGAGAATGATGACGAGACGGTTCCAAGTGACCGTGAAGCCGCCGATCGGGTCGAAGCCCCCAGTCATCCAACTCGGGTTGGAGACCTCCTTGTTCGGCGAGCCGAAAATCGACCGCACCGCCTGCTGCAGGATCAGGCTGACGCCCCAGGTGGCGAGCAAGGTTTCGAGGGGGCGCCTGTAGAGAAAGCGGATGACGCTGCGTTCCAACAGCACGCCGACCGCCCCGGCAAACAAAAACGCCACCGGCACCGCGACGACGAGGTAGGCGTCGATCCACCCGGGCGGCAGAAAGGCGCGGAAAAATTGCTGGCAGACATAGGCAGCGTAGGCGCCGAGCATAATCATTTCGCCATGCGCCATATTGATGACGCCCATGACACCAAACGTGATCGCAAGACCAATCGCGGCGAGCAGCAAGATGCTGCCGAGGCTGATGCCTTGAAACAAATTGGCGGCAAGGCCAACCAGCCAGAGGCGGTTGTTGATCGAGGCGAGCGCGGTATCCGCCGCCTGGCGCACCTCGGGATCGGTATCCGGTGCGGCGCGGACCTGGTCGAGCAGATTCTTGATTTGCGGGTCGGTGGTTGTGCCGAGCGTACGCGCTGCGGCGAGCCTTTCCTGCTTGGCGCCCGAGACGAGCCGCGCCGCGGCGAGGCTCTGCTCCATCGCCGCGCGGATCTCAGAATCCTTTTCGACGGCTATGGCTTTTTCAAGCAAGGCCGCCTTGTCGGCCGACGGATATCGCAGCGCATCCCGAGCCGCGGCGAGTTGGGCAGCGGGATCTGCGCTGAATAAGGTCAGCCCGCCGAGCGCGCCCTCTATTGTGCCGCGAAGGCGGTTGTTGACCCGGATTCGGTCGAGCGCGTCTGCCTTTAGACCGGGGACATCGGCCCCGGTCAGAGGGTCGATGAGCTTCGTCGCATCGGAGACCAGAACGCGCCCATCCGGCGCTTTGAGCAGGCGCCCCTCGTTCAGCGCGGTAATAACCGCAACGGCCCGCCCGTCACCGAGCGTACCGAGCGCAGTAACCGCCTGCTCCTTCTCGGCAAAGCTGTCAGCCCCGAGAGCGGAGACGAGAGTTGCGAACTCGTCCGCGCGCGCCGGTAATGCTGCGGCGAGCAAGATTAGGAGGATCGCGGCGAGCCCTAGGACGCGAACCCTCACCCGCTTTCCTCCGGGGGTCAGCACCTCTGGCGCATCGGTGGATGAGGGTGACACTGCCTCCCCCGGTCCGATTAGTCCGTGTACTTGGGCGCCGTGCAGTTGCCGCAGACCCAGGGATAGGTCCAGTCCGCGATCTTGCCTTTATCCTCGCCGAGGTAAGGGCTCCAAGCGTCGGCCTTGATCGTCTCCTTGGTCTGCCAAACGACGTCGAATTGCCCATTCCCCTGGATCTCGCCGATCATGACCGGCTTTGAGAGGTGATGATTGGTGTTCATGACCTCGACAAAGCCGCTTGGCGCCTTGACCTTCTGGCCGTACATCGCTTGCCGGACCGCATCGACATCGGTCGTACCCGCCTGCTCGACCGCCTGCTTCCACATCTTGAACCCGATATAATGGGCTTCCATCGGGTCATTGGTCACCCGCTTCGGGTTCTTGATGTAATCGTGCCACTGCTTGATAAAGGCCTCGTTGGTCGGGTTTTTCACCGACTCGAAGTAGTTCCAGGCCGCTAAATGCCCGAGGAGGTTTTTCGTATCGATGCCGGCCAGTTCCTCCTCACCGACCGAGAACGCGACGACCGGAATATCGGACGCCTTGATGCCGGCATTGGCGAGTTCCTTGTAGAAAGGCACATTGGCGTCGCCGTTTATTGTCGAGACCACGGCCGTCTTCTTGCCGCCCGAAGCGAAGCTCTTGATCGCGGCCACCTCGGTCTGCCAGTCGGACTGCCCAAAAGGCGTGTAGTTGATCTTGATGTCCTCCGGCGCCACCCCCTTCGATTTGAGAAAAGCCTCTAGGATCTTGTTCGTGGTGCGGGGATAGACGTAGTCGGTGCCCTCGAGAACCCAGCGCTTCACCGAGCCACCTTCGGGGCTCATCAGATATTCGACCGCGGGGATCGCCTGCTGGTTTGGCGCCGCGCCGGTATAAAAGACGTTATTCGAGCTTTCCTCACCCTCGTACTGCACCGGATAGAACAAGAGACCGTTGAGTTCCTCAAATACCGGCAGAACCGACTTCCGCGACACCGAGGTCCAGCATCCGAACACGACCGCGACTTTGTCTTTGGACAACAGGTCGCGCGCCTTCTCGGCAAAGAGCGGCCAGTTGGAAGCCGGATCGACGACGACCGCCTCCACCTTCTTGCCGAGCAGCCCGCCCTTCTTGTTCACATCGTCTACCATCATCAAGATGGTGTCCTTCAAGGTCGTTTCGCTGATCGCCATCGTTCCCGACAGCGAATGCAGGACGCCGATCTTGATCGTGCCCCCACTCTGGGCGGTTGCGGCCATCGGCGCACTCGCGATGACGGCTGCCGCGACTGCGGCGTGCCAAATTCTGCTCAGCATCTGGTGCCTCCCTCGTTTGCGTGTCTCGGCCCGGGGGCCAGCCTCGGTGAGGGAGCAAAATCGAGGCCAATCACCGTCAGCGCGCTGGTACTCCCAGCTAATGGAGTGGACCGGACGCAATGCCTAAACAATAGGCAGTGCTGTCGATCGACTGGCGACATGCGCGCCACCGTCGTATGATTCGACAACAGATTAGCATTAGGGATCGCGATGACCGACCAGGATGCCGTGCTTGCGGCCAATCTCGAGTTTTACCGGGCGTTTGCGGCGCGTGATCTCACGGCGATGGACGCGCTCTGGGCTCGAAGGCTACCGGTCGCCTGCCTTCACCCGGGCTGGACCGCGCTCAAGGACCGTGACGCGATCATCGAGAGCTGGGCCGGGATCCTCTCGAACCCCGACGTGCCGCGCATCGCGTGTTTTGACGAGCAAGCATTCCTTTACGGCGATGTGGCGCTGGTGCTGTGCGAGGAGGAGCTCGAAGGCGGCACGCTCGCCGCGAGCAACTTTTTTGTCCGCGAAGACGGGGCGTGGCGGATTGCCCATCACCAAGCTGGCCAGATCGTCCGGCGGCAGGCCGAAACATGCCGTCCTACCCGGCTGAATTGAGGGACATCGCGCGTCTCCAGACGCGCTGCTCCGCTGAGCGGCGCAAATTACGCTCGATTTACTTGCAAGGACTGCAGGACGCCTTGAACCTCGACCTGTGAGCCGCGCCGCCTGCCGACGCCCTCGATCGCGCGAAGGCCTTCCCTACCTCCGATAGGCGGGCGGCGGTTTCGGCGTCGAGCCGGCCGTCGCAACAGCTTTGTCGAAAGCGGCGTTGAAAGGCGACGAGCGTAGGCGTTTGCAATTCCGCATTCGCGCAATATCCGATGGATGAGAGGTTGCCGAGCGACTCGGCGGGATCGATGGCGACCCCCCGAGGTGCAGGCTTTGCGGGTGGCCAGATCCCAATGCCGGCGCGGGCAAGTCTGGCCCAGTCGAACAACTCGCCGGGATCGCTCTTGCGCACCGGCGCAATGTCCGAATGGCCGACCACCCGATGCGGCGGGATCGAATATCGGCCGATCAGGTTCTGGCACAAACATTCGACAGATGACATTTGCGCTTCGGGGAACGGCCGATATCCCCATTCGTGGCCGGGATTGACGATTTCAATCCCAAGGGAAACGGAATTGAGGTCGCTTTCGCCCTCCCAACAAGAAGCCCCCGCGTGAAAGGCTCGCCGGGTCTCTGGAACGAGCCGCGAGATCACGCCGTTCTCTTCGATAACATAATGCGCGCTGACGCCGGCGTCGGGATCGCACAGCCGCGCCAACGCCGCCGCCGCAGAAGTCATGCCGGTATAATGGAGCACCAGCATGTCGATCCGCGCCGGTTCGGGACGGGGGCCGTGGTTCGGCGTGAAGCGCTTGATTGCCGGCAGTTGGATCACCACGAGTGCGCTTTGCTCTTGGCAATTTGCTCGTAAGCGGCGTTGATCCGCGCGATCCGGGCCGTCGCCAGCTTGACGCATTCCGGGGGCAGCCCTTGCGCGATCACGAGATCGGGATGACTCTCACGCACCAGACGATGGTAAGCCTCGCGGATTGCGCCGAGGGGGGTCCCGGGCAACACGCCGAGAACTGCGTAGGGATCTTCGACGACGGCATCAGCCTGCGGGCTGTCGTGGAGGGCTCGAATGCGGGCATAATCTGCAGCGTCGAAGCCGAAATGCCGAGCGACTTCGCGCAGATAATCGTCCTCGGCAGAGCAGAGGAAGCCATCAGCGAGGGCGATGTGAAACAGGCCGCCGAGAAGATCTTCGAGCACCACCCGATCATCCGCAAACAGTCGGCCGACTTGTCGAGCGTAACTCTCGAACCCGGCGGTGCTCTTCCGAGCGAGATCGAAGACGAGCCGGACATGCTCCTCTTCGCCCGGCGGCACCTGAAAGACCTCGCCGAACGCGGCGACCTCGTCCCGGGTCACCGCGCCGTCGGCCTTGGCCATCTTGGCGCCGAGCGCAATCACGGCGATCGTGAACGCGATGCGCCGGCGCGGGTCGCCATTCGCGTCCTCGCCGTGGCCGTGCGGCGGCAGCCAGTTCGGGATGAGACGCGCTGCGCCCGCCAGCAGATTGCCGAGCGGACCGCCAAACGACAAATCTCGGGCGCCGGCAATGATGCGGGCAACAAAGCTCATCGAGTTTCAAGGCGACAGGCACAAACGGGTAAACGAAGGGTGAGGTGATTTCGTTCAGTTAACTCTTCCACATCGTCAACCAATGGTACAAATTCGCGACAAAAATGCAAGTCGTCTCTCGGGAGGAGTGCAACATGACATACGCCAGAGCTGTCGCGGCAAGTACGCCGGGGACACTCCGCTGGGTCCAACTGCTGGTCGGTATTGTCTGCATGGTGATGATCGCCAACTTGCAATACGGCTGGACCTTGTTCGTCGTCCCGATGAACAAGGTCCACGGGTGGCCGATCGCCGACATCCAGCTGGCCTTCAGCATTTTCGTTGCCCTCGAGACTTGGCTGACACCGGTCCAGGGTTGGATCGTCGACCGTCTCGGTCCACAACGCGGCCCGAAGCTGATGATCGCCGCCGGCGGGATTCTGATCGGCATCGCCTGGATCATCAATGCCTATGCCGACAGTCTGCCGATGCTGTACCTCGGGGCCAGCATATCCGGGGTCGGCGCCGGCGGCATTTACGCGACCTGCGTCGGCAACGCGGTGAAGTGGTTTCCCGATCGGCGCGGTCTCGCCGTGGGCCTGACTGCGGCCGGTTTTGGTGCGGGCGCAGCCCTGACGGTCATCCCGATCCGCGCGATCATTGCCGCTCAAGGCTACGCGGCGGCGTTTTTCTGGTTCGGTATTTTGCAGGGCGCAATCGTCTTTCTCTTGGCGTGGCTGATGCGTGCCCCATTGCCCGACGAGCTTCCCCATACCGCGCCGGCCCGGGTGATCCAGACGACGCAAAGCTATTCGCCGCAGCAGATCCTGCACTCCCCGGTATTCTGGGTGCTCTACGCGATGTTTGTCCTGGTTTCGGCCAGCGGGCTGATGGCGACGGCCCAGATCGCGTTGATCGCGCGGGATTATAATGTTGCGGACACGGTGCTGCTTTGGGGCGGCACCACGCTGACTGTCGCGCTGCTCGTCGACAACGTCGCCAACGGGGCGGCGCGGCCGTTATTCGGCTGGATTTCAGACCATATCGGCCGCGAAAACACGATGGCGATCGCGTTCGGCCTCGGCGGGATCAGCTATTGGCTGCTCGGATCGGCGGGGACGGCGCCGTGGGCCTTCGTGATCTTCGCGGGCCTCATTTTCCTGACCTGGGGCGAGATCTTTAGCTTGTTTCCGTCCACCTGCACCGACACCTTCGGCCCGAAATACGCGACCGCGAATCTGAGTCTTCTTTATACGGCAAAAGGTGCTTCGGCTTTTCTCGTTCCGCTCGCAAACCTGATCAAGGTATCGACCGGTAGCTGGCACATGGTGTTCGTGGTCACTGCCGTCATGAATTTCCTGGTGGTCGGTCTCGCCCTTTTTGTGCTTCGGCCGCTGCGTTCACGGCAGCTGAGTGCGCCTGCGCCCGAATTTACCGCCGTCCACAGGCCTACGTAAAGTGGGAGCGCTTTAACCTCAGCCGCAGACCTACTCACTCGGCGCAATCGATGACTTTGTACGAGGCGATCGTGATCGGTGGATGCCTCGTCGGCTCGGCGATTGCGTACGGTCTCGCCCGCGAGGGGCGCCGCGTCCCTCGCGCAGCACTTTCGGGTTGGTCTGGGTGTAAAGCAAAGGCGACGGCGCGCCGTATTACCAGCGCTGCCCCCCGTGCTCGGCTGATGCCTTCGGGGCGCCGATCTCGCCATCGCCGATTGCGTTGCGGAGATCGCGCGCCGCCTTGGCATTGCCGACCGTGGTGTTGGGATGTAACAACGGCCCTTCTCGACAAGGGCGGGGCAATGGCTGAGGACAGCGCCAGCACGGTACACCCTCGTGCAGCGCATGCAGCAGATTGAGCGGGTTGGTATGCCCGTCGTAGTAGAGTCCGGAACCGCCGATCGCCAATGGCCCGAGACCGGGAAGCATATCGGCGAGCTCGCACCGGTATCCGCGTGCTCCCGTTCCCCGCTGGGGGTAGGTGTGAGCCTTTCACCACGCTGAAGATCGGCGTGGGTCATCTGAGATGAAACCGCGCCATCATTCGTCCGGTTCTTCCCGGCCCGGCCCACTGGCCGTTCGGGAACGACGATCCTGCCCTTGGAAACAACAGAGTTTTTCGCCCTGTTTTCACCGCAAGGGCATTGCGGAGCCCCAACTCGCGGTGAGCACGTTTACCTTCCCGCACGGGAGGCGTAGATTAATAAAGGCGGGTCGCGGTTTTCTCGTGACCAGGGGCCCCAGAGCGTGCTCCCACGGGTGGCCCGCGACCCTCGAACCAACGGTTCGGGGAGGAACGGTCATGGCGATACGCAATCCAGTCGAATGGGGTGTTGATCAGTTCAGGCATGCTGCCTCGGCCGTCGAGTCGGCAGGCCGCGCCGGGCGGCGGACGCGCGAGAACCTACACTCCCCGCCGCCGGCCATCCGGCGGATCAGGGTCGGCGAGCTTGGGGATGTCCTCGCCAGAGGCCTCGATGATTTCGCGGCGTATCGCACCGACGTCATTTTTCTCTGCGTAATCTACCCGCTCGTCGGTCTCGTCCTGGCGCGGCTGGCATTCGGTTACGACCTGCTGCCGCTGATCTTCCCGCTCGCCTCCGGGTTTGCGCTGGTCGGCCCCTTAGCCGCGGTCGGCCTCAATGAAATGAGCCGGCGCCGCGAAGCGGGCATGGCGGTCAACTGGGCGGATGCGTTCGGGGTCTTCCGCTCGCCCTCGTACGGAGCGATCGTCGTGCTGGGGCTGGTGCTGATGGCGATCTTTCTGCTGTGGCTGCTCGCCGCCGAGGCGATTTACGAGATCACCCTCGGCCCGGCCCCGCCGGCCTCGCTGGCCCGCTTCGTTCACGACGTTCTCGACACCCTTGCGGGATGGACCATGATCGCTTTAGGGGTCGGAGTTGGTTTCCTTTTTGCCTTGCTGGTGTTGGCGATCAGCGCGGTATCGTTTCCGTTGCTGCTCGATCGGGAGGTGGGGGTTGACACGGCCGTCCTGACGTCGATCCGCGCCGTAATCACGAACCCGGGGCCGATGGTTGCTTGGGGGCTGATCGTCGCCGGCGGCCTCGTGATCGCGTCGATACCTTTTTTCCTCGGTCTGATCATCGTAATGCCGGTGCTCGGGCACGCAACCTGGCACCTCTATCGCCGGATCGTGCCACGCTGAGTTCTGCAGCAATCTAGGTTATCCCGCCGTCCTGCCGTCGCATTCCAATGGGGCCACCAGAAGCTGAAGTCTTCACAACCCGCTTTTGGCACGCAGCTGCTGCAACCGTTCGGCGATACGGCGAGTGACGGTAGGGAACGGATCTTGATCCAACATGCGCGCGACCCTCTCCGCATAGGCCGAGCAGAGGAGAAGAGCCGGTCTGGCCAAATCGGGATCAGCCTGTGCCCGCTCGCAAACTTCAACCAGCAGCGCCATCTCCTTTTTCGGGATCCAGCGCGCCAGCTTTTCCAGATCGTTCGGCGCAACCGGCAGGCCGGGATCCGGGGCGGCAAGGTTTTCCAACTCGGACGACGCGGCTAGTCCACCAGTGGTCGATTGCGGCTGCATGGGCACTCTCCGTCAACTCCAGCCGAATTCGGCCTCTTTACGCATTCCTCACTGGCGAGGCGCCCGCGTTGGAGCGGCGGTCTTTACGACAGCCGCTGGCGGCGCTCACGAATGGATCTTTATGGTGCGTTCAGTAAATAACGTCCGGACTCACATCTTAGATCCAGCGTAGCTGCGGATTGAAATTTCTCAACCCTCCTGAGCGACAATCTCGTAGGATAGGAATGGTACCGATAACGGCGGGAAATTTGAGCGTCCGACATTGGACGTACGCATAAGGTGTCAAGTGGGATATTGGACAATTCTATGACAGAATGGATGATAATAAGAAATTAACAGGTCAACGGGTACCAATTTCGCGCCAGCTCACGATAGACCGGGTTGCAATCTGTGGTTGACGGCCCCGAGAAGCTCGGTGTTTACCGGAAATCATCGGCGAGCGGTCGCGCGATGGTGTTTCCTGCACCGGCCACAGTTGTGAAGCCATTCGTAAAGCTTCTATCATCTACTTTTCGGCGAAGGCGCTGTGCCGAAGCTCGGCTGCTCCAGAGCACGCTCGAGAATATCGGAGAGGGTTTGAGCGTCTTTGACAGCCGGGGACGGTTGATCGCATGGAACTCTCGTTTCTGCGAACTGCTCGAATTGCCGCCGGACCTCCCGGTCGGTGCGCCGCTTCGCGACATCCTGATGCTCCAGGCGGCGCGTGGCGACTTCGGTCGTGACGACCCCTCGGCCGAGGTCGCCAAACGTCTCAAGTGGTTCTATCGCAACGTACCGACGACGAAGGAGCGCGTCACTCCCCGGGGACGCGTCTTGCAGATCAGCCGCCGCGCAATGCCGGACGGGGCGATTGTCTCGGTTTACTCCGACGTAACTGATCTCAAAGCATCCGAGCGGAAATTGATCGAGGCGCGCAGCCAGGCCGAGATGGCAAATCGCGCCAAGAGCGAGTTTCTCGCCAATATGAGCCATGAACTGCGCACCCCGCTCAATGCCATCATCGGATTTTCCGACATCATTGCACATGAGCTCTTCGGCCCGCTCGCTAACGAGAGATATTTAGATTATATGAAAGACATCCACCAAAGCAGCCTTCATTTATTGTCTATCATCAACGATGTACTCGATATGTCAAAGATCGAGGCAGGAAAACTCGAGTTGTCAAAGGAGCCCTTGAATGTCCGCCATCTGATCGGCGAAGTCATCCGCATGATGCGTGAACGGGCCGAAAGCCGCGGCATCGCGCTGGTGACCAAGCTGCCGGACGAAGAGGTGGAGATTTGGGCCGACGAGCGCGCAATGAAGCAAATACTACTGAATCTCCTGTCCAATGCGATAAAGTTCTCCCGAGACGGGGCCGAGGTTTGTATTCGCGTCTTGTCTGATGAGCTCGGGCTCGCCGTCGTGGAATTCGAGGATCATGGTATCGGTATGAATAAGGAAGAGCTGGAACGCGCCCTCCAGCCTTTCGGACAAGCAAAACCCTCCACGACGCGCAATTATGGTGGCACGGGTCTGGGCCTACCGATCACCAAAGGCCTGATCGAAGCGCATGGCGGCAAACTCGCGATAGAAAGTCGCGCGGGTCAAGGCACCATTGCGCGCATCTCTTTGCCCACCGAACGAAAGCCGCTGATGGCGGGCGCTTGACCGCAGCCGTTCATGCTGCCCTTGGCTCTGCGGTTTCCGGCCGAAGCACACGAAACAGCAGGATCCCCGGCAGAGTGAGAGCGGTTATGAGCGCCATGGTTTGAAAACAACCGGTGTAGGCGGCAAACACCCCGTGGCTCGCAGCTTCGGAGGGTGAAGGTATGCCGGCCCCCGACGCATCAACCCCCGGCAAGGAATTGCCATGAATTCTTGTCTGCAGCACAGCCGTCATCACAGCGACGCCGGTTGCGCAGCCGAGTTGCCGCAATAGACTGTAGACGCCGGCGGCATCGGTGCGCAGTTCCGCACCAAGAGCGGAGAAGGCAAGGGTGCTGAGGGGGGTGAATAGGAGCCCGACGCCAATTCCTTGGATTGCGCTCGCCGCGGCCAACCAGAGCCCGCCGCCAGAAGCTGGCACCCGCGACATCAGCACGAGTGCTCCTGCGGTGATGACGATCCCGGTCCCGAGCAATGCCCGATGATCGATCCTGTCGATCAGGTAGTGGACAGCCAGCATCGTCGCCATCGTCGCGATGCCGCGTGGCGACAGCGCCAAGCCCGCCTGGGTCGCATCGTAGCCCAGCGGACCCTCGCTGAGAGCCGGCAAGAATACGATGGTCGTGAACAACAGCGCCCCGATCAGAAAATTATAAAACACCGCCGTGGAGAAATTCAGGCTGCGAAACACCTGAAACTTGAAAAGGGTAAACTGCGACCGGAGACTGCGAATTCCGATACCCGCCAAGGCAAAGATGGCAACCGCGGCTTCGGCCGCCGTCTCGGCGGACAGCGGCCAAGTCTGGCCGATCATCCGCTGAAGTGCCAATTGCAGCGACCCTACGCCGATGATCAGCAGCACGAGGCCGACGCCGTCGATAGGGGTCTTGATGGTGGACTCGACCGTCGATGGCACCTGGCCTAGACCCAAAATCGCAATCAAGCCGAGAGGAACGTTCAAAATGAAGATCCACCGCCATGAGCTGAGGTCGGCGATGACACCGCCGAGGACGGGCCCGAGGATCGGGCCGGCCATTATGGTCGCTCCCCAGATGGCGAGCATTCGGCCGTGATCGTGCTGCGGATACATATCGAGAAGGATCGCTTGCGCCAGAGGCTGGATGACGCCAGCTGCGGTACCCTGGATAAGCCGGAATTGGATCAACGCAACTGGGGATGACGCAATCGAACAGAGCCCCGAGGCGATGATGAACAGGCTGATCGAACCGATGAATAGTGGCCGCGCGCCGTACCGCCGGCGCAACCACCCGGTGAGAGTGGCCATGATCGCGGAGGCGCAAAGATAGCTCGTCATTACCCAGGAGCCGAGCTCGATCCCGCCGCCGAGACTTTGCTCGAGCTGAGGCAGAGCCACATTGGCGATCGTCGTGTCGAGGGCCTGCATGGCGGTCGCGATCATCAAGGCGATTGTCGCTTGCCGCCGGCCCGAACTCGATTGGATGCGTGCCTCGACGCTCATTCGCTTCGCGCTTTGCCAATCCGCTGGTGGGAGCTGCGGGTACGAGCACGCGCGCTCGCGCGACGCGGGCCGCCAGGCTCGGAGATCAGGGATGCGATGCCTGAAGCGGCTCGGATCTACCGGTCCGCTAGCCTCCGCTCCCCAATGTTGCTGTGCTCGCTTAGATTAATAATTAGTATACACCGGCCCGGAAACAGTCGAACAGTTGCTCTGCGAAGTCAATAGTAGTAGCAAAGAATTCGATACAATTTGAGATTTATTGGCAAGATTTTATTAAAATCGGCGAGATCGTTGTTTGGTGAGCCGGTGGTTCATCTCCTGTTAAGCCGCGATGAGATAAAGTCGGTGATCTCCGGAAAATTGTCCGGATATGGCGCTGAGAGGTTTTCGTGAACCGCCTGACGATGCTTGTTTCCGCCGAGGGGACCTGGATGCTCGAGGACAGCGCCGAGTTTCGCGCGGCGTTGGGGGATCCGAAACCCGATTACGATGGCGCTGCCTTTGCCGTGAAGAACCTGGGATTCATCAGATTTCAGATCCTCGACAATTCGATAATCGAAATCGATCTGCATCCGCATAACGTCGAGATTCCCGCGCTGCTTGCGGTTCAACAGCAGCTGTTGAAGTCGCAAATCAAGCTGTTTCGGTTGAAATATTTTGATCTTAGTTGGAAGTCGGAAATCATCTGCTCCGCCGAATTGGCTGTGGCGCGGCTTTCTGAATTGTGTGCGCCGAGATTCGCGCTGTCAGCCGAAGATCGTTTTCTTGTCGAGCCACAGGACTACCTGAGGCTTTTCGAATGCGAGCAGGGTCCGCTTCAGCTGATGGCACAGAAGTGGAGAATGTCGTTCGGCCATTTTGATCCCAGCGTGATCTCGTTTGCCATCAAGAAAGATCTGCTGTCGCGTTTGATCATCGTCGGGGTGAAGCCGCCTGGCGCCGAACCGGTATTTCGCTTTATAGGGGATGGTCACACCAATTGGCTTGATGACAACTACCATTTGCATGCAATAGGCGGAAAAGTGCAAGACCAGCCCGATAAAAACTACGGGCAATGGGTGTCGCAATTTTACAAGAGCGTGGCGACCTCCGGCCAGCCGCGTTACGATTATGTGACGGCTTCGATCCAACGGCCCCCCGGTACCTATACGACTCGCTACGAGAGATTGCTGCTGCCGTGGAAGACGCCCTCCGACGAGGTGCTTGTAACCCTGTCATCCCGGGGTCTGCGGGCGGACGCCGTCGACAAACCATCGGTCATCGAGCCGGAGAGTTCCGTGGCGAGGTATTCGGCAATGTCCTCATAGGTTTCGTTCTGAGACAAATAGGCGAGGACGACCTCGAGGTCGCCCCAGGGTGAGGCGGGGTAGAAAATGCTGTGACTGGCATGCTTGTAGCCGTAGCCGGCGCTGACGCCCTTTTTTACGAGCACCGGGGCGACCAGCGCGATCGCCCAATCTACCGGCCAACGCGACATTGCGTAGGCCCGACCCAACCTTGCCAACAGTTGAGACAGCTGACGCCCGCGAAAATCCGGTCGTATCCAATGCGATCCGGCGCAGAACACGACCCCGCCGATCCACCCAGCGGCCGGCGCCGTCACATTGCAAAGCTGGCCCTCGTCATGGCCCGCATAGAACATTGAGTGCGCCTGTTCACTTAAACTCGTTTCCGGCCAGTAATAAATCCTTCCGGCTTGCGTCAACACGATATCGCCTTCCTCGTTTTCTCCGGAAATCCAATAGGAGTTTTCGGGCGACAAATCGCAATACGCAGGGTTGTACATATTAACCAATTTGAACCAGTTGCCATGGGCGACTTCCCGCTCGTTCAAATACAGCAGCTCACCAAAATCATGGCGTAGCCGCAAACGAAGACCGATCTGCCGTGCCGCCTTGTCGCCTTCAAGAACAAATCGGGAGAGGAGGCGGGCCGGACCATGCTTGACTGTCAGCGCATCCGGCAGTCGTAAATTGTTTTCCGGGACAATATTTGGGTAGATGAGGGTCATAATTATCTCCTCTCAGCCGGCTACCAATACGCGGTATCCCAATGCTGTCGAAGTCAGAGTCAGTCATGAACCGCTGTCGTCGGACAGCAAGTCCTTAACGAAATCTGAACGCTCTGCTGCGTTTTACCAATTATTTACTTAACATGTCAATGCAAAACGTAGTTAACAGCAGGGCAAAAGTTAAACATTATTTATCTAATTTTCTTTCTTAATTTGTCTAAAATCGAAGGCCAGTTACCCTTTCTTATTAGACCATCCAAGCGGATCGACCCAGCGGATAATTGAGACGGCGACGCTCTGGTCTTTTTGGGTCGTACGGTTTAACTGGGAGGTCGAGGCGGCAAGACGGGGCGAAGAGGCATCCCAATGAGCAGCAAAGATCAGTTGAAGCGCGCGGTCTGCGAGACCATCGACCGCCACGCCGACACGATCATCGACCTCGGCGAGACGATCCTCCGCCATCCGGAGACCGGCTTCAACGAGGTGAGGACCGCCGCTCTGGTCGCCAAGCGGATGAATGCTCTAGGCTTGTCGCCGCGCGCCGGCCTCGCACTGACCGGTGTCAAGGGCCGGCTCGCTGGCGGATCACCAGGCCCCCGGCTCGCCTTCATTGGCGAGCTCGACAGCCTGCGGACCTCGGAGCACCCCCTGGCCGACCCCGTCACCGGGGCAGCCCACAGCTGTGGGCACAACGCCCAGATCGCCGGGATGCTGGGCGCGGCGATCGGATTGACCGAAGCCGGGACCGCCGGCCACCTCGCCGGCGACATCGTTTTCTTCGCCGTGCCGGCCGAAGAATTTATCGATGTCGAGGAGCGCGCGCTCCGTGTCGCGAAAGGAGAAATCGAGTTCATGCTCGGCAAGCCCGAGCTCGTCGCCAAGGGTCATTTCGACGATATCGACATGGCCATGATGATCCATACCGGCTCACGTGATGCGGCGGCCGGAACTCGCGCCTTTCTCGCCAAGTCATCGAATGGCGCCCTGGTCAAGCGCATCCGCTTTGTCGGCCGCGCAGCGCATGCCGGCAGCCTGCCGCAGCTCGGGGTCAATGCGCTCAACGCGGCGATGATCGCGATGACTGCAATCTCGGCCCAGCGCGAGACTTTCTGGGAGAAGGATACGATCCGCATCCACCCGATCATCACCAAGGGAGGCGATGCGGTTAGCGTCGTGCCGGCCGAGGTCACGATGGAAACCTTTGTCCGCGGCGGCTCGCTCGAGGCGATTGTCGACGCTAATAAAAAGGTCGACCGCTGTTTGCGCGCGGGTGCGATGGCGATGGGCGCCGAGGTTGAGATCCATACGATCCCCGGCTATCTGCCGCAGCGCAACGACCAGCAGCTAGGAGAGATCTTCGGCGCGAATGTCGAGACTTTATTCGGGCCGGGTCAGTTCCACATCGGCGGGCACCGTACCGGGTCGACCGATATGGGCGATCTCGCGCATTTGATGCCGGTGATCCACCCTTATGTCGTCGCCGCCGAAGGCAAGGCGCACGGCGCCGACTGGCGGATCAACGAGCCCCGGCACGGCTATCTGACGCCGGCCAAGCTGCTGGCGATGACCGCGATCGACCTGCTCCATGGCGATGCTGCTCCGGCGAAGGAAATTCTGGCGCGGTTCAGCCCGGCGATGACCAAGGAGGGCTATCTGGAGTTTCAGCGCAACCTGTTCCGTACCGAGCGGTTCGGCTACATGGAGGCTGAGGCCGGCCGACCTAAAACCGGTTGAGGCGCCGGGGCGCGTTGTGCTCTATTTGGCGCCACAGAGCGTGGCACAATTTGTTACGCAGCGGCGCTTCACTTTTGCTGCGTTCCGAAGAAAAATCTACCCCTGACTGGAATGGCAGCAAGGGCCGCGAGTTAAACAGTCAGGACCAACCGCCCCGCACCCGATGGGCGAGGGCAGTCGTGAAACATGCGCAGCTCGGAGGTGCGAAGAATGCCTTTCGACGGAATAGACGCTCTTGACAATCACCCGATTGCTAAACTCGGCGCGGTGGAGCGCATGCTCGCAACCGAGCAGCAATGGTGCAAGGGGCGGTTACGTGACGCCCATGGCCGCCATTGCCTAGTCGGCGCGATCGAGGCGGTCGGAGGCCGGCAGGTGCTGCAAAAGCCCATTCTGCAAGCCGCTAGAGAGGTCAGCGGCAAGCGCTATTGGCGGATCGAATTCTTCAACGACGACCCCCGCACGACGCATGCCGATGTGCTGCAAGTGCTGCGGCGTACGCGGGAAAACATGATCGACGGGATGATCTGCAGCTTTGACCGGCAGCCGCGGCATCGGAGGTGGATGCGGGCCTTGCGCGCCCTATGCTCGTGGGGAGCCTTCGACGCGGAGCCGAGTTCGCCGCAGAGCACCGCTCGGTTTTCTCTCGGCGAACCTGTTTTTCGGCGCGGCGAACCGGAAGAGGCCGGACAGAGCGACCGCGTGCTGGAGTTCCAGCACTAAGCTGCCTGAGGATGCCTTCCGCGGATCGGCATTCGCGGGATATGAAAGATAGCTTTCGCCCCAGCCTTGCTTCTCGGGACTGGACGCTGCATTGATTGCCGGGCGTTCGTTGGCGGCGATGGCAAGAGAATGCATAGTCTGTGGTTGGATGCGGAAGCCGAGCGGCTGATCGACCACTATGCTGCAGCGGGGGTCGGACGCGACGTAGTGTTGCGCGTATACACCTCCCGCCTCCTGGGCGGCGAACCGAAGCTGGTGTTGCACGGCGGCGGCAACACCTCGGTCAAGACCATGATGAAGGACCTCCTGGGCGAGGAGGTCGAGGTGCTTTGTGTCAAGGGCAGTGGCTGGGACATGGCGGCGATCGAGCCGGCCGGTCTTCCCGCCGTGAGGCTCGCGCCGTTGCGCAAATTGCGCGGACGAGAAGCACTTTCCGATGAGGAGATGGTGCGGGTGCAGCGCGCCAACCTGCTAGATCCCGGCGCTCCCAACCCCTCGGTCGAGACATTGCTGCACGCCTTCCTGCCGCACAAATACGTCGATCATACCCATTCAACGGCGGTGTTGAGTCTCGCCGATCAGCCTGACGCGGCGGAGCGCTGCGCGGATCTATATGGCCGGCGGATGGGTCTCGTGCCCTATATCATGCCCGGCTTTCTGCTCGCCAAGAAAGCTGCGGAGGTCTTCGCGGCAGATCCTGCCGCCGAGGGGCTCGTGCTGCTGAAACACGGGATATTTACCTTCGGCGATACGGCGCGGGAGGCTTACGAGCGCATGATCGCGGCAGTCTCGCTTGCCGAAGAACGGCTGGCGCACCGCCGCAAGACCGTATTTGCCGCGGCACGGCCGCCGGATGCGCTCGCCGGGGCCGCGGAAGTCGCGCCGATCCTGCGCGGCGCCTGCTCAATCGCCGATCCGGCGGGCTCGGGGTCCTACAAACGCTTCGTCCTCGATTTTCGCTCGAGCGCCGGAGTGCTCAATTACGTAAACGGGGCCGAACTCGGGCGCTACGGCCGCGCCGGCGTGGCAACCCCGGATCATACGATCCGCACCAAGAATTATCCGCTGATCGTGCCGGCCCCGGAAACGGATCGGCTCGACGCATTCAAGCAGGCGGTGCATCAAGCGGTCGCTGGCTTCATCGCCGAGTACCATGCTTATTTCGCCCGCCACAACGCGCGCCAAGACCCGCCAAAGGGGGAGCTCGACCCGATGCCGCGGGTGATCCTGGTGCCCGGGCTTGGTCTCTTCGGGCTCGGAAAGAGCGCCAAGGATGCGCGGATCGCCGCCGATATCGCCGAATCCACCGTCGTGACCGTCACCGATGCCGAGGCGATAGGCCGGTTCGAGCCGGTCGGCGAGGCCGACCTCTTCGACATCGAATACTGGTCGTTGGAACAGGCCAAGCTCGGCCAGAGCAGCGAGAAGGCGCTGGCCGGCCAAATCGCGGTCATCACCGGCGGCGCCGGAACGATTGGCCTTGCGACGGCGCGCGCGCTGAGCGGGGCTGGCGCCGAAGTGGCGCTGCTCGACATCGATGCCGCAGCGGCCCAAGCGGCAGCGAAAAAGCTGGGCGACACGGCGCTTGGGATCGGATGCGACGTGACCGATCAGGCGGCGGTGCCTTGGGCGTTCGATCGTGTCGCCATGCATTTCGGCGGTGTCGATATCATCGTCTCGAACGCCGGCGCCACCTGGCAAGGCCGCATCGGTGAAGTCGACGATGCCATGCTGCGCCGCAGTTTCGAGCTGAACTTTTTTGCCCATCAGAGCGTGGCGCAGAACGCCGTCCGCATCATGCTGGCGCAAGGCACCGGCGGCTGCCTTCTGTTCAACGTGTCGAAACAGGCGGTCAACCCCGGCCCGGATTTTGGTCCCTACGGGCTGCCAAAAGCGGCCACCTTGGCCTTAGTGCGCCAATATGCACTCGAATACGGAGCGGACGGCATTCGCGCCAACGCGGTAAACGCCGATCGCATCAGGAGCGGGCTATTGACGCCGGAGCTGGTCGCTGCCCGCGCCAAGGCACGCGGGGTCGACGAGCAACATTACATGACGGGGAATCTACTTGGCCGCGAGGTCACCGCCGAGGATGTGGCCCAGGCTTTCCTGCACCACGCCGTGGCGCTCAAAACCACCGCTGATGTCACAACCGTCGACGGCGGCAACATCGCCGCCATCCTGCGCTGACCCCAAGGACGTCGCGGAACGCACCGAGTGGCGCGAGCGCCGCTTCGTGGTTGGCTGATGTCCGCGCTGTTGCTGATGATCGCGGTGCCGGATGCCCGCGGGGAGGGAGCCGTGTGTGTCGATAACGCGACGATCAGCGAGCTGCGCCGCGCACTGGCTGCCGGCGATGTCACCGCCTCGGCACTTGTGCAGGCCTATCTGGCACGGATCGAAGCCTATGACCGTGCCGGCCCGCGCCTCAATGCGGTGCGCGAGATGAACCCGGACTCGCCCGAGATGGCGGCCCAATCGGATGCGAGGGAGCCGAGGGAACGTCGTCCGCTCGAAGGCATTCCGATACTAATCAAGGACAACATCGCGACCACCGACTCGCAGCACACCACAGCGGGTTCGCTGGCGCTCGCGGATGCGCGGGCAAAAGACGACGCGACGGTCGTCAAATTGCTGCGGCAGGCGGGAGCGGTGATCCTCGGCAAGGCCAACCTGACCGAGTTCGCCAATATCATCGCGATCGACATGCCGGCCGGCTACAGCTCGCTAGGTGGTCAAGTCAGGAACCCGTACGCCCCGGAACTCGACGACAAGGGCGTGCCGATCGTCCCGCCTGGCGGGTCGAGCTCGGGATCGGCGGTCGCCGTGGCGGCCGGGTTGGCCGCTGCGGCGATCGGCACCGAAACCTCGGGATCACTGCTGTCGCCGGCGAGCCAGAACGGCGTGGTCACGGTCAAGCCCACCGTCGGCCTGATCAGCCGCGCCGGGATTGTGCCGATCGCCCACAGCCAGGACACCGCCGGCCCACTAGCGCGCACGGTCCAAGACGCCGCGCTGCTGTTGAACGTGCTGGCGGCCGGCGACCCGCTCGACCCGGCGACCGCCGAACTGCGACGCCCGGCGGACTATACAAACTTTCTCGACAGAGACGGCCTCAAAGGTACGCGGATCGGCGTGCCGAGCGATCCCTCCGATCCGGCCAATGACTTCTATTACGGCCCGCTGCCGCAGCGCGCCGTCGCGGTGATGCGCGAGACGATCGCGGTGCTCGAACGAGAAGGGGCTACGGTTGTGCGCGCCAACATCCCAACCGAGGGGTGGATCGGCGGCCCGGGCACTGAGATGGCGATCCTCAACCGCAATCCGGAGAGCCCGACAAAAAACCAGCCGGCACGGCGGCCGATCGTCTTCGTTTATGAATTGAAGCACGACCTCAATCTTTACCTGCGCGACTGGGCCGCCGGCACCGGCATGGCGAGCCTCGCCGACATCATCGCGTTCAACGCCGAGCACGCCGACGGCGCCTTGCGCTTCGGTCAGGACATCTTCCTCGCCGCGGAGGCGACCCGCGGCGATTTGAGCGAGCTCGAATATGTCTCGGCGCGGCAGATGGATCTGCGGGCCTCGCGCACCCTCGGGCTGGACGCCTATATGGACGAGCACCGGCTCGACGCGGTGCTGTTCCCGGCCGCGACCGGCGCCGCGATCGCCGCCAAGGCCGGCTACCCCAGCGTTCAAGTGCCCGCCGGCTTCGTCGCCGGGATCCGCGACAAGGAAACCCCGGACTACCCTTACGGGGCCACCTTTACCGGCCGCTTCTGGAGCGAGCCCATTCTGCTGCGCCTCGCTTACGCCTTCGAGCAGGCGATCCAGGCGCGCCGTCCGCCACCCGGCCTAGGGTGGTTAGATTCGGCTTGTGCCCGTTAGCCTCCCTAGCCGGTGAATTTGACGACGCAGCGGGCCGATTGTTTTATGACTATGCAGCCGCAACGCTTTCGCAATCGCACCGATGCCGGCCGGCAGCTTGCGGAGAAATTGGCGGCTTACGCCAACCGGCCGGATGTTCTGGTCTTGGCGCTGCCGCGTGGCGGGGTGCCCGTCGGTTTTGACGTGGCTCGGGAGCTCGGCGCGCCGCTCGATGTTTTTCTGGTGCGCAAGCTGGGCGTCCCTGGCCACGAGGAGCTGGCGATGGGCGCGGTGGCAACCGGCGACGTCCGCGTTCTCAATGATGAAATCGTGCGCGGTCTTGGAATTTCGGAACATGAGATCGACGCGGCCGCGGCGCGCGAGCTGCAGGAACTGGCGCGGCGCGAGCGGCTTTATCGGGGCGATCGCCCGCCCCCGGATATCGCCGGTCGAACCGTCATTCTGGTAGATGACGGGCTGGCGACCGGAGCCACGATGCGGGCCGCAATCGCGGCGGTGAGACAGCAGCAGCCAGCCCGGATTGTCGTTGCAGTTCCGACTGCATCCCCCGACACCTGTGAGGCGCTGAAGGCCGAGACCGACGACGTCGTTTGCGCCATGACCCCCGAGCCGTTTCTCGCTGTCGGCCACTGGTACGAGGATTTCACGCAGACGACGGACGACGAGGTGCGTGAACTGCTGGCGCGCGGAGGGTGATCTGTCGACCGCTTAGGCGGACTTACCGAGAATCGACTGGACTTCCCTGACGAGCTTGTCGATCAACTGACGCTATCGGCCATCTCGGTAAAGAACCGGTTTAGCAGATGCGTGGGCCGGGCGCCCGGTAAAGGCGCGCGACAGCTCGGTCCCACCGGCCGGCGGTGCGCGCTTATTTCGATCGCGCAACGGCGAAACACCGCCTAGATAGATAGGCCGCTGACCGGCTTCTTGCGGGAGGAACAATTATGGCGGAGAAGGATCCGGCCGAGAGCGGTCGACGCCTGCATGTCACGACGCTCCTCGTCGCGTCGCGTCGCGCGCTCGACAACGCGTTGTCGGAGCTGGGCTTTCCCGAGGATGACGACCGAATCGTCGAGCACGATGGCCGTCTAGCTTTCTTGACCTGCTCCCATGAAGAGGATTGCGACGACATGTTCGCGCTGATCGGCGAATTGTCGTCGCGCGGCGAAAGCTGGGAATTGCAGTCGCGCATCGACGCCGAGGCCGGACGCGCCATCTACCAATCCTTTGCACGATATCGCCCGGTCGAAGCGGTCGACGCCGCCGTCGAGGACGAGCCGGAACCGGACACGCCCGAGTCACCGTTGCACGATGTCGAGACCGCCGAGGGCTTGGCGGCGCTGAAGCGCATCCTGAAGCGCATCGAGCCGGCCGACGCGTTTGCGACGATTCGGGCCGGGCGCGACGGCCGCGCCACCGCCCGTGTCCTGCGACGCGGCTCGCGGCGGCTGCTGGCGGCGGCGACCGCCGCCGATGAGTCGACCTTGCGCAGCGTCATCCGAGAGATCCTGCCCAACGTCATGCTCGACGTTGCGATGAAGCCGCCCGGCTAGGCAAGGCCGAGAAACCGAAGACGCTATCTTCATCATCGGCGGGGACCTGCGCGCGCTCGATAAGCTGCCGACCCTGGCGGGGCTGATCCGTGACAGCACGCTCCGTCTCGCCGTTACCGGGCTCAGCCGGTCCGGCAAGACCGCGTTCATCACCAGTCTGGTTCAGAATTTGTTGAGCGCCGTTGGCAGACCCGGGCGTCTGCCTTTTCTGCGGGCTGCGGCGGAGCGGCGGATTCTCGGCGGGCGGCTGCTCGCGCCCGAGGGCGACGAGGTGCCTCGATTTCCGCTCGAGGAAACCGTCGCGGCGCTCGCTGCCGACCCGCCGCACTGGCCCGCGAGCACGACCGATTTGCGACGGGTGCGGCTCTTGGTCCGGTTCTCTTCGGCGGGTCTGCTTCGAAGGGCCAAGCTGCTCGGCGGAACCGCCGAGTTGTCGGTCGAAATTCTCGATTATCCCGGCGAGTGGCTGCTCGACTTGCCCTTGCTGCAGCAGAGCTATGGCGATTGGTCGCGTGCGACCCTCGCTTTGGCGAGCCGCGGGGTGCGCGCGCCACTCGCCCGCGATTGGCTCGATTACCTAGCCCGCCATCCGGCAGACCGCGCCGGCGATCGCCAAGCGGCGTTGCAGGCGCACAAGCTGTACCGAGACTTTCTCGCCACGTGCCGCGAGGCAGAGCAGCTGAGCCTGTTGCAGCCCGGGCGTTTCCTGAACCCCGGGCAGATCGCCGATCTTTCGGTGCTGCAGTTTTGCCCGATGCCGCTGACGATCGGAGCGCGGGTGCTGCCCGGCACTCTCGCCGCGCTGATGGAGGCGCGTTTCGACGCCTATAAGCGCACCATCGTGCAGCCTTTTTTTGCGCAGCTCGCCCGCAACGTGGACCGGCAGATCGTGCTCGTCGATGTGCTGCGTGCACTGAACGCCGGAGAAGAGGCGTTTGCCGATCATCGTCTGGCGCTCGACACGATTCTAGCCGCGTTCCGCTTCGGCAGGCGAAGCCTGCTGCGCCGGCTGTTCGGCGCCCGCATCGACCGGGTCCTGTTTGCCGCGACCAAGGCCGACCATGTGCCGGCACTGCAGCGCGATCATCTCGAGGCGCTGATAGCCAATCTGGTGGAAGCCCCGAGCCTACGCGCCAAGACCGCCCGTGCCCGCGTCGCGGCGACGGCGCTCGCCTCGATCCGCTGCACCGAGGACGGCACGGATGTGATCGACGGCCGCAAGGTCGATATCGTCGTCGGATTGCCCGAAGGCGGCGAGCGGCGCATTCGTTTTTTCCCCGGAATCGTGCCGGTGACGCCGCCGCCCACCGGGTTTTGGGGCGAGCGGTTTACCGAATTTCCGGTCTTCCAGCCGCCGCGGATCACCGGGGCGGAGGGCGACGGCATTCCCCATATAAATCTCGACAAGGCGCTCGACTTCCTGCTGGAGGACGCTCTCGCATGACGCTCCTGTTCCCATCGCACCGTTCCTCCCCTCTTCCTCCGCCGGCCGGGGGGAGAGGGCAGGGTGAGGAGGGCCGACGTGCACGCTCCGCCGCTGCCCACCTCATCCTCCCACGCCATCGGCGCGGGCCCCTCACTCTCCCCCCATGGGGCGGAGAGGGGCTTATATGACAGTCGAATCCGAGCGGGCGCCGCGAGAGCGGCTGCGGCCGCGCATTCTAGAAACCGAGCAAACCGGGCGGCTCGAGCTGAGCCTCCCGCCGGCTCCGGCGACGGACCTGCCCACTCCGCAAACCCGGCGGTCCCGGTCGCCGATTCGCGTCGCTGCAACCGGCCTCGGCATTCTCGCCCTCGGCCTGATCGGCATCGATCTCGTCCAGTTCATCGACGGTGCCTTTGCGCATGGCACCGGGCTCGGTATAGCCGCGACGGCAGCGGTGGCGGCGGGTGGCGGCGGTGCAGCCTACTGGCTCGTCGCGGAGCTGCGCGGGCTGTGGCGACTGCGCTCGGCCGAGCGCCTCAGAAGCCTGATCCCGTTCGCTTTGGCGGACGAATTGAAGGCAGAGATCGATGCCGCCGCGGCGATCCTGGCGGCCGAGCCGCTATTGAGCGAGGCGGCCGCCCGCTATCGCGCCGTTCGCGAACCGCATCACAGCGGGCATGATGCGCTCGAACTGTTCTCCCGTTTCGTGCTCGCCCCGGCCGACCGGCTCGCCGAGGCCGCGATCCGCCGCGCCGCGACGCAGGCTTTCGCGATCAACGCGGTCAGTCCGACCGCGCTGCTCGATACGCTGCTGTTTGCCGTCCGCGCCCTGCGCCTGGTTCGCGAGATCGCCGAGGTCTACGGCCAGCGCCCGGGGCTGGCCGGCACCGTGCACCTCCTACGCCGGCTGGCGAGCGGGGCCGGCATGGTGGGCGCCGTCGATCTGGTCGGCGGGATTCTGGTGCAGCAGTTCGGCGGCGCAGTCATGGAGCGCCTCAGCGCCAGCGCCGCCGAAAGCGCGTACGCCGCGCAAAAGATGGCCCGCCTCGGCATCATCGCGATGGCGCTGTGCCGGCCCGTCGAGTTCCGTCCCGGCGAAGTCCCCTCGCTGCGCAGCCTCGTCTCGGGCCTTCTCAAGGCGGACCGCCAGGAGTTAAGCTGATGCGTTTGATAAAGCTTGCCCTAGAACCCAAAGCGGCATGACATTTGCGTGAGTGAAGCACCCCATCCGGGAGGTCTATCTCATGCTGTCGCGTCGTTCTTTGCTCATCTCCGTATCAGCCAGCGCGCTCATCGGTGCCTTTGCGGGTTTGGATCTCGCCCATGCCGCCGACAAAACGGTCAAGGTGGGCATAAACCTGCCCTTTACCGGGGCCGACGCGCATGACGCCGAATTGATCAAGGACGGCGCCTTGCTGGCGATCGACGAAGCGAACGCGCAGGGTGGCGTCGCCGGTTACAAGATCGAGGTCCTGCTGCTGGACGACGGCACCGCTACTGCCGGGCAGTATGACCCGGCACAGGCGGCGACCAACGCGCGTAAGATGGTGTCTGACAAGGCGGTCGTCGCGGCGATCGGGCCGCAGATGAGCGGCTCGGGCAAGGCGATGTCGCCGATTTTGAGCCAAGGCGATCTCGCGACGATCACTCCGAGCTCGACCAACCCCGACATCACCGACCCGAAATTCGCCGGGCAATATCGGCCTAAAGGAAAGGCGATCTATTTCCGCACCGTGACCACCGACGCCTTCCAAGGGCCGAACATGGCCAATTATTATGCCGATGTCCTCAAGGTGAAATCGGTCTATGTGCTCGACGACAGCGGCGCCTACGGTGTCGGGATCGCCGACACCTTCCAGGCGCAGGCCGAGAAGCGCGGCATCAAGGTGCTCGGCCGCGACCAACTCAACCCCAGAGAGGCCGATTACGCGACCACTCTCACAAAAATCAAATCGCTCAATCCCGACGCCCTATATTATGGCGGCGTCGCTCAGGCCGGAGTGAAGGTCGTCAAGCAGGCCTCCGACATTCTCCCCAACATTATCAAAGGCGGCGGCGATGGCATGTATGGCGCGGAGATATTGCGCGGCGCCGGCTTTCCTGCGGCCGAAGGGTGGTACGCGACGATTGCGGCGCCGGATATTCTCGAAAACCCGGAGGCGGCGCCCGTCATCGAGCGCTTCGCGAAGAAATACGGGCAGCAGCCCGAGAATTACTCGATCACCGCCTATGATGCCGCGCTCGTCATTCTCAACGCCGTGAAGCGCGTCGCCGCTTCGGGCAAGGAGGTGACGCGCGAGGCAGTGCGCGACGCGATGCAGACCGCCCACGTCAAGACACTGCAGGGCGAGATCACCTTTGACGAAAATGGCGACTTGCGGAACCGGGAGATCAGCGTCTTCCGCATCGTCAAGGACGACAAGTATCCGCCCGGCGACGTACTTCACCAGTACAAATACCTCGGGGTCGCGCCGCAGGGCTCGTAGAAGCCGCCCGGCGCGCGGTGATGTCTGACTATGGCGTGCTTTTGCAGCAGGTGGTCAACGGGCTGAGCCTCGGCGCGATGTATGCCTTGCTGGCGTTGGGATTTACCCTCGTCTACGGCATTCTCGAGCTGATCAACTTCGCGCATTTCAACGTGTTCATGGTCAGCTCGTTTTTCGGCATGTGGGCCCTCGAGTTTCTCGGCATCACGGGTCAGAGCCGGGTCCTTGCCGGCCCGGCTTTGGCCGGGGCATTGGTCTTTGCCTTCGCCGTCACGATGCTCGGCGCCGGCATTCTCGGCGTTGCGATCGAGCGTCTGTCGCTGCGCCCGTTACGCGGGGTCCGCGGGACGGCGGCGATGATCACGACGATCGGCGTTTCGTACATCCTGTTCAACATCATCCTGCTGACTGTCGGCGCCGGGTCGGAGAACTACCCCAACCCGCTGCCGGTGGTGCGCTGGCAATTGGGCGAAGTGACCCTTGAGCTGAAGGAGCTGCTGATCTGGGGCGTGGCCGTGGCGCTGATGCTGGCGCTGCATTTCTTCGTCAACCGCACCCGGCTTGGCAAGGCGATGCGCGCAACCGCGCAAGATGCCGAAGCGGCCCGGATGATGGGGGTCGATGTCGACCGCGTCATTGTCACAGCGTTCTTTCTGGGGTCCGCGCTGGCCGGGGCGGCGGCGCTGATCTTTGGCCTCTATTACAACTACACGAGCTTCATCATCGGCTATACGGCCGGCTTGCGGGCGTTCACCGCGGCCGTGCTGGGCGGCATCGGCAGCATCCCGGGCGCGATGGTCGGCGGCATCTTGATCGGTTTGATCGAGACTTTGGGCGGCCAATTGATTGCCGTGCGCTGGACCGACGTAATCATCTTCTCGATCCTGGTTCTTGTTCTCGTCTTTGTGCCGACGGGACTGTTCGGCCGGGCCACCCCGACAAAATCGTGAGAAACGCGATCGGCATCAGGACACTGCTGCCGACCGGGATCGGCGGCGGCGTCCTCGCGCGAGTTTCCCCGCGCCGCCGCGCCCGCCTCGGCGTCCTCCTGGTCACGGCGGCGGCGCTGCTGTTCCCACTGATCAACGGGAACGACGCCGACATTGATTCGGCGGCGAACGCGCTCGCCTTTGCTGCTTTGGCGCTTGGCCTCAACATCGTCGTCGGCTTCGCCGGCCTCTTGGATCTCGGCTACGCTGCGTTTTTTGCAATCGGCGCCTACGCCTATGGCGTTGCCAGCTCGTGGCAGGTCCAGCCGGCGTGGAGTGGCTTCTGGGAGCCCTTGCAATGGCTCGACCTCGTCAGCCGTTTTCACACCGCAGGCGGCGACGTCGTCCATTTCCAGGTCTCGTTCTGGCTGATGCTGCCGATTGCGGCAGCGATCGCCGCGTTTTTCGGGGTGTTGTTCGGCGCGCCTACGCTGCGGCTTAAAGGCGATTATCTGGCGATCGTGACCCTCGGCTTTGGCGAGATCGTGCCAATTGTCGCGCGCAACACGCCCTCGGTCACCAATGGCGCTATGGGCCTCAACGGCGTCGCTGCACCGCGCCTCTTCGGCTACGATTTCGGTGTCAACGCGACCCCCTACTATTACGTCGGGCTCGGACTCGTCGCGTTTTTAATCCTGACGAGCCAGCGGCTGAAGGATTCGCGGATCGGCCGCGCCTGGATGGCGATCCGCGAGGACGAGATCGCCGCCGCTGCGATGGGTGTCGACCGGGTCCGCTTCAAGCTCCTTGCTTTTGCGATCGGCGCCGCCTTCGCCGGCGCCACCGGCACCTTCTATGTCGCCAAATTGCAGACCGCGACCCCCGAAATGTTCATGTTCCCGGTCTCCGTCATGGTCTTGGTCATGATCGTCTTTGGCGGGATCGGCAGCGTCTGGGGCGTCGTGGTCGGCGCGCTCGTATTGCAGATCCTGCAATCCTGGTTTCTCGAAGATCTGTCGCAATGGCTGCATGCACTGGGGCGCCTCGTCAACATCGAGTGGCTGCAGCATGTCGAGCTCGCTTCGTCGATCGAGCTGATCTTCGGTTTTATTTTGGTGCTGATGATGCTCTATCGCCGTGAGGGGTTGATCCCGGCGACCCGCCGCGTTGCGCCGCTGAGCCTCGACGAGCAGACGGCTCAGGTAGGGCGGGGTGGCTTTGACCTGCTTCCCGCCATGGCGGAGTCCAGCCGCGCGGCGAGCGGGCCGCTGCTCAAAGTCTCGGATCTGACCGTGCGTTTTGGCGGGCTGGTCGCATTGCGATCAGTCGAACTGAGCGTTCCCGCCCAGACGGTGGTTGCCGTGATCGGGCCCAATGGCTCAGGCAAATCGACATTGTTCAACGTCGTCACCGGTGTAGTTCCAGCCGGTCGCGGCAGTATTCGCTTCGCCGGCAAAGCGATCGGCCGATTGCGGCCGCATGAGATATTGGAGCGCGGCGTTGCTCGCACCTTCCAGAACATCCGGCTGTTCCCGAACCTGACCGTGATAGAGAACGTCATGATCGGCATGCATGCGCGGCTCGATACCGGTCCCGTCGGCGCGCTGTTGCGGCTGCCGGCGAACCGGCGCGAGGAGGCGGCAGCGCGCGAGCACGCGCGCGAAATCCTCTCGTTGTTCGGCAACCGGCTGTTGCCGCGCGCGGATCATCTCGCCGGCAGCCTCTCCTACGCCAATCGGCGGCGCACCGAGATCGCGCGGGCGCTCGCCACGCAACCGAAGCTGTTGCTGCTCGACGAGCCGACGGCAGGGATGAACCCGGCCGAGACACTGGAGCTGGCCGACCAGATCCAAAGCCTCAACCACAATGGTCTCACAATCCTCCTCATCGAGCACAAGCTCGACGTCGTTGCGATGCTGGCGGACCAGGTCATCGTGCTCGACCACGGCGAGAAGATCGCAGAAGGGCCGCCGGAGGCCGTGCGCCGAGACGAAGAGGTGATCCGCGCCTATCTCGGCAGGAGCGCCGCTTTTGCCTGATCTGCTCGAGTTTAAAACTGTCGATACGCATTACGGCGACCTTCATGTTTTGAAATCGGTCGATTATCGGATTGCGGCGGGCGAGATCGTTTGCCTGTTGGGCGGCAACGCCTCGGGCAAATCCACGACAATGAAGGCGATCATGGGGAGCGTCGCGCCGACTCGCGGCGAGATCCTCTACGAGGGCCATTCGCTCAAGGGCGTTTCGACCGCCGAGCGGGTGCGCCGCGGCATCGCGCCGGTGCTCGAGGCGCGACGCCTTTTCCCGCGCATGACGGTCTACGAAAATCTCGAGATGGGCGCCTACACGCGGCGCCGCGGGCCCGAGTTCCTCGAAGATCTGGCGCGTGTCTTCACGCTGTTCCCGCGAGTCGAGGAGCGGCTCCAACAGCTCGCCGGCACCTTGTCGGGGGGCGAGCAGCAGATGGTCGCGATCGGCCGCGCGCTAATGGCCCACCCGCGGCTCTTGTGTATGGACGAGCCATCGATGGGTCTCTCGCCGGCCTATGTCGAGCAGGTCTTTGAAATCATCCGGACGATCAACCGGCAGGGTGTCACGATCTTCATGGTCGAACAGAACGCCAACATGGCGCTCTCCATTGCCGACCGCGCCTATGTCCTGCAGACCGGCGAGGTGGTGCTGAGCGGCCCCGCCGCCGAACTGCGCGAAACCGAACTGATCCGCCACGCGTATTTAGGCGAGCTCAAGGTGGCGTAATCCTGCCCTTCACCGCAGCCCCTGTGCGGGGAGAGGGAACGGAGGGACGCCGGTCAGACTCCCAGATCGAGAATCAGCGGCGAGTGGTCGGAGAGGCCGGCGAGGCGCTCGTCGTGCGAATATCGGATCGGGCCGGCGCGCGAGGCCAGGGCGTCCGACAGAAAGGCGTGGTCGATGCGGAAGCCGTTTCCGCGAGTGCTGAACCAGGAATATTCGCGAAGTTCCGGATTGCGGCGGCGCCACAGGTCGCAAAACCCGATCTCGGCAATCCTGTCCATGTAATGCGCGGTCTTGTCGATCGCGCCCACCTCGTCGAGGTAGGGGCGGCAGGTATTGAAGTCACCGACCGCGAGTGCGTGTCCGCCGGTCCCCTTATGCAACGTGGAGATCAGTGCTTCCCAGTAAGGGATTTTTGCGAGCATGTTCGGCATGTAGATGCCGACCAGCCGGAAGGAAGGGAACTCGGCGCCGACCATCCGATAGGGCTCCGGCACGCCGAAGCCGACCGGACCGTGATCGCGGAAAGCGCAGCGGGCTGCGATCAGCACGCCGCTGCGGCCTGACGGCGGTGCGAGGGCCGTCGCGTGCCGGTAGCCGAGGGTCTCGAGCGCCGCGCGTAACCGCCCGGCCGCTTCCCCGCCGCGGTATTCCGACAGCACCAGGATGTCGGGCTCATGCCGCGCCAGCGCATCGGCGATTCGCGCCAGCCGGGAGCCGCCTCCTTGTCGGATATTCCAGGCGAGCAGACGCATTCGATAGAACCTCACTGTGTATGTTAGCAGCCGAACGGAATTTCTGATTAGGTCTGGTATAGAGGCACATCTTGCAGTCTTTCGACGCCGAGCACTTCTCCGACTGGCTGGGGCGGTTGCGCGATCTAGCCGCCTCGCCGGCAGTCCTCGAACCTCTGCTTCTGCAGCTTGCCTGCATCGTTGCGTCGTTTTTGGCGGCATGGGCCATCCGAGCTGCGACCCGGTCGTGGACCGACCGGGTCGTCGAGCGCATCACGACGCGGTCTCGCGCGCTTCGCCTTCCCGCCGGGCTGCGTGGGCTGGCAGGATTCTGTTACGCTTGGCTCATCCTCGTCTTCGCGGAACAGGCGATCGCCCAGTTCGGCGGCGACTACCGGCTGATCGGCATCGCCGCCAGCCTGACGGGGCTGTGGATCGTGATCAGGGCGTCGGCGCTGCTGATACGCGACCCTCTGCTGGCGCGGGCAGTGGCGGCAATCGCCTGGATCATTGCCGCGTTGGACATCATGGGGCTACTACCGGCGACGTCGGCGGCGCTCGACAATCTGGCGCTGACAATCGGCACCCTGCGCATCTCCGTTCTGCTCGTCATCAAGGCGGTACTCGTCGTCGCAATCCTGCTGTGGATCGCGCTCGGCCTTGCTCGGATGATCGACACTCGGCTGCAGAACTCGGCGGCGCTGAACCCTTCCGTGCGGGTGCTCACCGGCAATCTCGTGCGGATCGCGTTAATCTCGGTGGCGCTGCTGATCGGCCTCAACGCGGTCGGCATCGACCTCACCGCATTTGCTGTCTTTAGCGGCGCCGTCGGCGTCGGGATCGGTTTTGGCCTGCAGAAGATCGTCTCGAACTTTGTCAGCGGCATCATCCTGCTGCTCGAGCGCTCGATAAAGCCGGGGGATGTGATCGAGGTCGGCAGCACCTTCGGCTCCGTTACTCATCTTGGGGCGCGTTACGCCTCGGTACGGGGGCGGGACGGCAAGGAATACCTGATCCCGAACGAGAACCTGATCACCAACCAGGTGGTCAATTGGTCGTATTCGAGTTTGCTGGTCCGGCTCGATGTGCCCTTTGGTGTGGCCTATGACAGCGATCTGCACGCAGTGCGCGAACTCGCCGTCGAGGTCGCGAAGCGGACGAGGCGCGTGCTGACCTCGCCAACGCCGGTGTGCCACTTGACTGCGTTCGGCGACAGCGCGGTTAATTTGCTCCTCCGCTTCTGGATCGAGGATCCCGCAAACGGCGTAACCAACATCAAGGGCGCGGTGCTGCTCGGTCTATGGGACGCATTCAAGGAGCACCGGATCGAGATGCCCTTCCCGCAGCGGGATGTGCGTATTCGTGACCTGCCGTCGGCGGCCGCGCTCTATCGCGTCCCCGAATCGGAGGTAACCGGTGAGGAAGTTCGCTGATCGGCACGCGGCGGCGCGGCCGAGGCGGCCGCCTCACTGGCGCCGGTATTAATCTCGCTCGGCGAGGCCTGCAGAAATTCGAGCAATTTCTCCCGCACCTGGCAGCGCAGGTCCCAGCTCTGGGTGGGACTGCGGGCGCTGACCAAGGCGCGCAACTCTACCGCATCGATGGTTACGTCGGTCACCTCCAACCTCGCCACTTTGCCGTCCCAGAGCGGGGTTTGATGGACGATCTCGTCGAGCTTCCGGCGCAGGCGGTCGACCGACACGATAGGGCCGACCCGGAGGAGGACCGCACCGATCTGGGCGGCGCCCTCGTAAGTCCAGTTCTGAAACGGCTTTTCGATAAAGTAACTGAGCGGCACGACCATCCGCCGCAGGTCCCATAGCCGAACCACGACATAGGTGCTGGTGATCGTTTCGATCGAGCCGGTTTCGCCCTCGACGACGACCTGGTCCTCGACGCGGATCGGTTGCGTCATCGCGATCTGGATGCCAGCCAGCAGGTTGCTAAGCACCGGCCGCGCCGCGAGGCCCAAGACCAAGCCCGCCGCCCCGGCGGACGCGAAGAGGCTCACCCCATATTGGCGGACCGACTCGAAGGTCATCAATGCCGCGGCGGCGGTGACAATCACCAGTAGGGTTTTGGCGACCCGCTGCAGGATGCGCATCTGCGTGACGTGCTTGCGGGCGAGGAGGTTGTCCTCGCTGTCGGTGCGGAACCGCCGCAGGTAGATCTCCACCCCAATATCGATCGCGATGGCCGCGGCCCACCCGATAGCGACCACAAACGCTACCGCCAGCACGCGCCCGATCGCCGCCGTTACGTCCCACGGGAACCGCGCGCCGGCCAATGCGACACCCGCAACGACAGTGACGAGCATCAAGCTCACCGGGCCCTGACTGCGTGAAAGCAATCTCTGCAGGAACGGGCTGTGCCGCCCAGCCACCCGCATCAGGCGGTGGATGATCCACCGGGAAAGCGCAAGGACGATGATTGTCGGCACGATGATCGTGACGACGCCGACGACCCACGCCGGCACCCAAGATGAAATCGAATGGATCCAAGTCATTTGCACCTGCACGGTGGTTGAGTTGGTCGCCGTCTTTGCCGATGATCGCTTCGACTATCCACGTCGGAGAGAGCCATGGGCGTCGAGGCGAAGACCGCCATCATCGAGCATCTCGGGCGCCGGCATCAGGCGATGGTCGACCTGTTGGCCGATCTCGTGAACATCGATTCCGGCAGCTACAACAAGCACGGCGTCGATGCGGTCGGCGATCGGCTGCGGGCCTGGCTCGAAGTGGCGGGCATTCCGAACGATATTTTTGGCGATTGCATGGCGGCGAGAGTCACCGGCACCGGCGGAGGCAACCGGCCGATCGTGCTGATGGGGCACCGCGATACTGTATTTCCCGACGGCACCGCCGCCCAGCGGCCGCTCCGCATTGACGGCGATCAGGCATTCGGGCCGGGCGTCGCCGATATGAAAGCGGGCCTGGTCATGAACACTTTTGTGCTCGAAGCGTTGCGCCGCTTCGGCGTGCCGTGTCCCCTGACCGGTCTCTGCACCGCCGACGAGGAGATCGCCTCGCCGTCCTCGCGCCCGGTCATCGAGGCCGAGGCGAAGGAGGCGCGCGCCGTCTTCAACTCCGACCCCGGCCGCCCGAGCGGCAATCTGGTCTCGCGACGCAAAGGCGCGGCCTTTATCGAGTTGGAGGTAACCGGCCGCGCCGCCCATTCGGGCGCTGCGCATGCGCAAGGCGTCAGCGCAATCGAGGCGCTCGCTCGCAAAGTCCAGCGGCTGCACCGGCTGACCGATTACGATCTCGGCACCACGATCAATGTCGGCCTCGTTCAAGGCGGCACCGCGGTCAACACCGTCGCCGCCCGCGCCACCGCCGCGATCGACGTGCGCTTTCCGACGATGAACATCATGGAAAAGATCCTCGGCGAAGTACGCGAGATCTGCCGCTGTTGCGAATTGCCGGGCAGCGACTCCCGTATCCTGCGCGAGGGCAATTTCCTGCCACTTGAACAGGACGAAAAGAGCCGCGAATTGCTCGAAGCCTATGGCCGCTCGGCAGCGAGCCTCGGCTTCCAGGTAGGCGCCGAGGCGACCGGTGGCTCCGCGGATGGCGGGTTCACCGCGGCGCTCGGCACCCCGACGCTATGCGGCACCGGCCCGGTCGGCGGCAACGCCCACCGCGACGACGAATGGTGCCGCGTCGACACTCTGGTCCCGCGCGCGCAGGCCCTGGCATTAACGATCCTCGAAGTCGCGGCGGGATGATCCCCATCCGTCATTCCCGCGAAAGCGGGAACCCAGGGGCGGCGCGCTTAGGCGAAGTAACCCTGGGCCCCCGCTTTCGCGGGGGCGACGGTAAAGGAGCTGGGGAGGCTGGGTCGTGACGAATTGGGTGGAATTGTCGATTGCCGAGCGGTTCCCGTTTGCGGAAGGACACGAGTTCGGCGCCGCCGGGGCGTATCGGCGCCTCGTCGGACAGGCGCATTTTGTGGTCGATCCGCACGCTCCGGCGCAGAAGGGCATTACCGACATCGACAAGGCGCCGACGGATGCCGAGGGGCTCGTCCGGTTTGCCGGCGATTTCTCGATCCTGAGGCCGGTCGACCCCGAGCGCGGCAACCGCCGCATCTTTTTCGACTACGGCAACCGCGGCAACAAGCGGATGCTGCAATTCTTCAACGACGCTCCGGCCTCGAACGACCCGCTGACCTTGGCGCATGCTGGGAACGGCTTTTTGATGCGCCGCGGCTACACTGTCGTCTGGCTTGCCTGGCAGGGCGACCTGCTGCCCGGAAACGGGCGGATGGTGCTCGACCTCCCGAGCGTCATGGGTGTCACCGGGCTGGTCCGGGTCGAGTACATCGCCGATCGGCCGGGACTGACAACATTTCCGCTGAGCGGCCATGCCTCGACGCGTAGTCATCCAACCGTATCGCTCGACCCGCGCGAAGCGCGCCTGACGCGCCGCCGGTATCCCGACGACGAGCGGATCCCGGTGCCGCCCGACAGCTGGTGCTTCGCGCGCATCGAAGGCGGGGTCGGCCTCGACAATCAGGGCGCCGAGCACGCCGTGATTCCGTCGGACACGCATATCCATATTCCCGGCGGCTTCGAGCCGGGTTGGGTCTACGAACTGGTTTATACCGGCCGCGACCCGTTGGTTCTCGGGCTCGGCCATGCCGCGGTGCGCGACTTTGTGAGCTTTCTGCGATACCCAGGCGAAGATGCCGCGGGGCTCCGGACGATCGAAAAAGCGTACGCTTGGGGCCGGTCGCAGACCGGGCGGTGCATCCGCGATTTTATCTATCGCGGCTTCAACGCCGACGCCGCCGGGCGCAAGGTGTTCGACGGGGTTCTGCCGCATGTCGCGGGGGCGGGGCGCAAATGGCTGAACCACCGCTTCGCGAATGCCGTTGTGTCGGGCGGCCAGCAATATGAGGACTACTTCAATCCGGCCGACACGTTCCCGTTCTCTTACGCCGAGACGACCGACCACCTGACCGGGCGGCGCGATGCTATCCTGAAGCGGCCGGAAATCGACCCCCTGGTCATCCACACCCAGACCGCGACCGAGTATTGGCAGCGGCGCGGATCGCTGGTTCACACCGACACACGCGGCAACGACCTGCCGCAGCCGCCGACCGTGCGAGTTTATTTCTGGGCCAGCTCGCAGCATTTTGCCGACCCGATCCCGAAACCGCTGGAGCGCGGGATCCGCCAGAATTTTCTAAACACGGTCGCGACCTCGATGCTGTTCCGCGCGATGATCGACGCGATGGACCGCTGGGCGACGGACGGCATCGCGCCGCCCGGTAGCCGCGTCCCACGGCGCGCCGACGGCACCCTGGTTCAGTTCGAGGAATGGCGCCGGCAATTCCCGCCGATCCCCGGCGTGGCCGTCCCGCACGAGCCCAATTCGCTGCCGCTATTGAATTTCGGCCCCGAGGCGGAACGAGGGATTCTGAAGGAGCCGCCGGATGTGGTTCCGGGTGAGGGCTACACGGTGCTGGTGCCGGCGGTCGACGGCGACGGCAACGACGTCGCCGGCGTCAGGGCGCCGATGGTGCAGGCGCCGCTCGGCACCTATTGCGGTTGGAACCTGCGGGTGCGCGGATTTGGTCACGGCGCGATGCATGAATTCTCCGGCAGCTACATCCCATTGCCCGAGACACCCGAAGAGCGGCGGATGACCGGCGACCCGCGGCGATCGATTCTCGAGCGCTACTCCGACGCCGAAGCTTACGCCGCGGCGATCACGGCGGCGTCGCGACAGCTGGTCGAAGAAGGCCTGATGCCGGAAGAGGATATCGAGCGCGCCGTCGCGGCCGCCGCCGATTGGGGCGGGCCGCGCCATGACATCAAGCTGAAGTAAGGGACCTCGATGCCGGACGGACCACGCTACGAGGATGATTTCTACGCCTGGACGCAGCACCAGGCCGAGGTGCTGCGAACCATGCCGATCTCCGACAATCGGTTCGATCGCGAGCGCGTTGCCGAGGAGATCGAGGATTTGGGCAAGAGCGAGCGCGACGCGGTCCGCAGCCAGATCCGGCGGATAATCGAGCATTTATTGAAACTGTCCTACTCACCGGCCGAGCAACCGCGCGTCGGCTGGATGGACACTATCGACGACGCGCGAGAAACGCTCGCCGATAAGGTAACGGTAACGCTTCGTCGCGATGCGGAGGAGAATTTGGACAAGCTTTATATAGAGGGCCGGCGACGTGCAGCGCGCGGGCTTCGCAGGCACGGGGAACCCGCTGTGGCTGACGCCTTGCCGCCAGCGTCCCCCTATTCGCTCGACGATATCTGCCGTGAGGATTGGTACCCCGACCGGCCCGGAGAAAAGCCATGACCCGCGACTTCGTCGGGTATGGCGCCGAGCCGCCGCATGCCCAATGGCCCGGGAACGCCCGCATCGCAGTCAATTTCGTTATCAATTTCGAGGAAGGCTCGGAGCTCTCCTATCCTGCCGGGGATGGTGTTTCCGAGGGCGGGTTGACCGAGATGCTGGGCGCCGATCTCGGCGTGACCGGCCGCGATCTCGGCGCGGAAAGCATGTTCGAATATGGCGCCCGTGTCGGCTTCTGGCGCCTCCACCGCATCTTCACCCGCTTTGCGGTGCCGGTGACGATTTTCGGTTGTGCCAAGGCTTTCGAGGCGAACCCGCCCGCCGCCGCAGCGATCGCCGCAAGCGATTGGGACATCTGCAGCCACGGTTATCGCTGGACCAACCACCCCGGCCTCTCCGAGGCCGAGGAGCGCAAGCAGATCGCTGAGGCCGTCGAGCTGATCCGGCGGACCACCGGTAAGACACCGGCCGGCTGGTACTGCCGCTACGCACCGTCGGAAAATACCCGCCGTCTGTTGGTTGAGCATAACGGGTTCCTTTACGACAGCGACAGTTACAACGACGAGCTGCCTTATTGGGTATGGGTGAATGACCGTCCGCACCTCGTTGTGCCGTACTCGCTGACCACCAATGATTTCGAAATTCGGGCGCGGGGTATTCAGATCCGGCGAAGATTTTTTCGCCTTTCTGCGCGACAGCTTCGATGTCCTCTATGAAGAGGGCTTGGAGCGCCCGCGCATGATGTCGGTCGGGCTGCACATGCGGCTGACCGGCCATCCCGGCCGGGCGAAGGCGCTGATCGGCTTCATCCAGTACATCCTCGGACACCCCCAGGTGTGGATTTGCCGTCGCGAGGACATCGCCCGTCACTGGATGGCCCGCTTCCCGGCACCAGCCTGAGGGGTTGGTTCCTCGTGTCACAAAACTGAAACGGAGACAGAGCTAAACCCGGAGATTGAGCGATCAGGCTGCGGGGGAGGGGTCGTGAAACCATTCCTGTTGTTTCTGCCGATGCTGGCGTCGATGACTGCCGGCCTGGCCTCGACGGCCGGTGGTGCGGGGATCGAGAGCATTGAGAATATCGTTGTGATCTATGCCGAGAACCGCAGCTTCGACAATCTCTACGGCTCGTTTCCTGGCGCCAACGGCCTGTCCGGGCTCGCGCCGGAGGCTTACACACAGCGCGATCGCGACGGATCGGTGCTCAAGCAGCTGCCGCCGATTTGGGGCGGGTTGACGGCAAAGGGGGTCGAGCCGGCCGTAACCCAAGCGCAGACCGAACATCTGGCCAATGCGCCCTTTGCGATCGACGACCCGAAGGGGTTCAATCTGCCGTTCGGCGTCACGACGCGAGATTTGTGGCATCGCTTTTACGAGAACCAGATGCAGATCGACGGTGGCAAGAACGACCGGTTCGCCGCCTATGCCGATTCCGGCGGGCTCGTCATGGGCCATTACGCGAGCACCAAACTGCCGCTGTGGGATTTCGCAAAACAATATGTGCTGGCCGCCAACTTCTTCATGGGCGCGTTCGGCGGCTCGTTTCTCAATCATTTCGCGCTGATCTGCGCTTGCGCGCCAACTTATCCAAACGCCGATCAAAGCCCGGCCAAGGGCTCGATTTCGGCCGTCGAGGCCGACGGCGTGACGCTCAAACCCGCCGCAGACATGCCTAAATCGGCGATCGAGGGGCCGCCCAAATTCGTCAATGACGGCAACCTCACCCCCGATTTCTATGTGGTGAACACAATGCAGCCGCCCTATCAGCCGAGCGCCAACGCCCCCGCGCCGGGCGGCAACCCCGCCTATGCGGACCCGGCGAAGCCGACCACCCTGCCGCCGCAAACCGAACAGACGATCGGCGATCTGCTGAGCGCGAAAGGCGTCACCTGGGCGTGGTACGCGGGCGCATGGCAGGCGGCGCTGGACGGGAAGAACGCCGACCCGGTGCCGAATTTCCAATACCACCATCAGCCATTCAATTATTTCGCCGATATGGCTCCCGGCAGTACGGCGCGCGCCGAGCATCTGAGGGATGGCGGGCTCGGCGGCAGCGAGTTCATCAAGGCCCTCGACAACGGAGCGCTGCCGCAGGTCGCGTTCTACAAGCCGCAAGGCAATCTCAACGAGCACCCCGGCTATACCGATGTGCTGGATGGCGACCGCCACATCGTCGACCTCATCGAACATCTGCAGAAGAGCTCGCAATGGGCGCATATGGTCGTAGTCATCACCTATGACGAAAACGGTGGGTTCTGGGACCATGTCGCGCCGCCCAAAGGCGACCGCTGGGGCCCGGGAACGCGTATCCCGGCGTTGATCGTCTCGCCCTTTGCGAAACAGGGGCTTGTCGATCACACTCTTTACGACACGACTTCGATCCTGTCGCTGATCACCAAGCGCTTTGCCCTGCCGACGTTGCCGGGCGTGCAACGCCGCAATACAGCGGTCGCCGCCAATGGCAATCCGCCACTCGGCGATCTAACCAACGCGCTCGATTTGACACGACCTTGAGTTGGCGTCAGCCGGCAAGGCGATCGCGGGGCAGCAGGGCCGCTGCGAGCAGCTCGCCGATCAGTGAGCCCAGGAACAAGCCGACCAGGCCGTAGACGGCGGCCGCGAAGGACAAATCCAGCTGCGGCGCAAAGCTGTCGAAAACCGTCTCGGCAATCTGCCGGCGAGGACCTGCTTCATCACCGGCGACATCCGTGGCCGCCATGATCGGACGCAGCAGATCCGGGCTGCCTTCAATCCGGTCATACGACGCGCGCAGGCTGCGCTCGCGGTCGAGCGCGGCGGCGAGGGTTTCCGCATTCGACGGCTCGACCGCCCGCAGCTGGGCGAGAAAGCGGCCCTTATCCTCAGCCGGCGCAATGCCGTAAAAACGCTGGGCGGAGGCCTCGCGCTCCGCGATCTCCTGGTCGGCGCTGCGCACCAGCTGCAGCAGTGCGGCCTGGTACTCCCGGGTGACCGCCGGCGCCTGCATCGCCAGCACAGCCAGCCCAAGCGCCGCCGCGAGCCGGATCGAGTAGAGAAGCCAGCCCGCGAGCAACATCATAGGTAAGCCGACCCCGGAAGGTTTGACGCAGCTTCAACAGGTTAGAGCAGATTTCGATCAGTTTGGCGCTGTCATTTCGAGGCGCCGTGCGTGACGAGGCAATCTCGATCTATCGAGCGCTTAGCGGCACGAGATTGCTTCGCTGCCGCTCGCAATGACGATTGGACCGCCAATGACTGCGCCAAGCGCGCTGCGTGGTTTGGCTGTGTCCTCGGTTTTTGCCGCCTCCGATGGGGTCTCGAAATGCAACGTGCGGGTCGGGAAGGCAAATTCGACCCCTAAATCTTTCGCGCGATCCCATGATCCGAAGAAGGATTCGGGCGAGGATTTCCTTGAGTTGAATCCCGCGCTCTATGGCGACGATGTCTCGCAGAACCTGGTAGAGTATGGGAGGTGTCCAGAGATCGGATGGCATTCGCAGCTTTCGAAAGGGTAGCCAGCTGAAACCGATGCTCCTCTCGAGTGAGATAAAGCCGGTCGGACGCGGCGTAAGACTTGAGCACGTCCGCCATATGGGGATAGAGGCCGTCAACCGTCTCGACGAATCCTTGCAGCGTCGCTCTTGGACTGGATGTGGCGGCAGGACGCAGTGGATTGATGTCCGCCGATTTGGCAGCGCTAGACCTAGAAAACCAAAAAGCCCACCGACTAAAATAGCGGAGCCAAGGTAATTTGCGCGGCGGCGGACAGGTTTCGTAGAGATATTCACCTGGGTCCTCCCGGTGCGGAACGCGCTCTTACCGGAAGCGGCCTCGGCTCTTGTCAATCTCCGGCCGCGAACCCCGGATCTGCGCGGATCGCCTGACGCCCCTCCGCCGCATCCCACATCAGCCGCGGGTCGAAAGTCTCGGCCGCGAACATGGTCAGAATCACGACGGCGCAAAAGGCGAGGGCGCCGGCGCCGGGCTCGATCGTGATCACCGAGCCGAATGCGACCAGTGCGCCGAGCAGCGACTCCATGAAAATGTCGATCATCGACCAGCGCCCGACGAAACGTACGATGTGATAGAGCCGGGTGCGGTCGCGCAGCCATCCCGTGCGACCGGTCTGGATCGTGATCAGCATAAAAGAGAGCCCGATGAGCTTCATCATCGGTACCGCGATGCTGGCAAAGAAAACCAGCGCGGCGAGTGGATACTGGCGCGCCGTCACCAGCTCCTCGACGCCGCCGAGGATTGTGCTGGGCTGCCCGGCACCGAGCTGTACCACCGACAGCACCGGATAGTAATTCGCCGGGATGTAGAGAACTGCGGCGGCGCTGACCAAAGCCCAGGTCCGCGCCACACTGTTCGGCTTGCGCTCGTGCAAAGCGCTATCACAGCGCGGGCAACGCGGGTCATCTGGCCGGGGCACGCTGACCAAGCCGCAGGTCTCGCAGCCGATCGCGCCCGGCAGCCCGCGCGAGCCGCTGCCAAGGCTACCCCGGTACAGCCTCTCCCACACCGCCTCGCGGTCGAGTGCGGAGTCCATCCAGATGAGGACAAAGGTCAGGGCCAGAAGGGCATAGACGCCGGCCGCGAGCCCGATCGTCACCAGATCGCCGAGCTTTACATAGGCAACAAACACGCCGAACACGAAGACCTCGAGCATCGACCATGGGCGCAAGCGCTCGGCCCAGGCGAAGATTTCGACGCAGATGGGCAGGCGGCGTCGTTTCGTGCAATCGGATCAGCACATAAAGCATGCCGACGAGCCTGATGAGCGGCGCCAGGACGGTCACGAATATGATCACCACCGCGAGTTCGCCCATATTCTGCCGGACCAGCTCCTCGGGTCCCGAGAACAGATCCGCCGTGCGCCTGATGCCGGAGGTCTCGACGCTCATCAACGTCGTCGAGCACATGACAACCAGCAACACGAAAGCTGCCAGAGTTAGCGCGATGATGTGGTCGAAGCTGTGGCCGCTGGTACGCCGCAAAACCGTCGGGCACCGCACGCACTGAGCCGTCACGCCCAGCGCCAGTGCGGGGACGGTCTGGAACAACCCGCAGCCCGGGCACTCCCGCAGCTGCGGCTCGGTCGCAGGCGGGCTCGGCGAGGACCGCTTCACCGACCCACCAGCATCAACGCGAGGCCGTCGGCGAGCTGGCCGAGCGCTGTGCTTATAGCTGTGACCTCGCCCTGGATACCCGCTGCCGGAGGCGTTACGACAAAACGGAAACTGCGCAGCACCGGCGCGGTTCTCCCCTTGAAGCTGACGCTGGCCTGGGCTTGCAGGACAACGTCGCCTGACGCGTCCTCATCGAGCCGCTGCACGTTCAGCTCGACGGTAGCGTCCGGTGAGGCCGAGACGGCGCCGGTCTCGCCGATCACCGTGCTCTGCGGTAGGCGCTGGCCCAGTTCCTCGGTCAGCACTCTGCTCATCATTGAGGAGAGCGGCTCGCCCCACCAGTCGTTCGACATAACGTCGAGCCGGTAATTCTCCGACGAGCGAACGATCTGCGAGCGCTCCAGGTAGTGGGCGGTGGAAATCTGCTGCAATACGATCACTTTGGGCCCG
>CAWBCV010000019.1:0-297350 GCA_963787425.1 uncultured Alphaproteobacteria bacterium | reverse complement strand
GACGCTCGAAATCGACAAGGCGGGGAACCCGACGAAGACTGTTCAAGAGCCTGCGGTCGATATCTTTCATCGTCAGGCAGACGGTAGTTGGAAGATCTCCAGGTATCTCGCCTATCCTGCCTCGCGGTGAGAACTGCAACGTCAAGCACCACCAGGGGTCGTCCGCCGGGTTTCTTGGCGATTCGGGTTTCCCGCCTTATAAGAGACCGCCACCGGCGGTCCTTCGAACATCCCCCGCGCGCCCGTCCATGCCCCTCTTCGTGATTCCGTTTCCGGCGATCGATCCGGTCGCGATCTCGATCGGACCCTTTGCGATCCGCTGGTATGCGCTCGCCTACATCGTCGGGCTGCTGATCGGCTGGCGGTATTGCCTCGGACTGGCCGGACGGCCGCCGCATCTGGTCCGGCGGCAGGATGTCGACGATTTCCTGGTGCGGGCGACACTGGGCGTCGTCCTCGGAGGGCGGATCGGATACGTTCTATTCTACAAACCGGGATACTATATCTATCATCCGATCGAGGCGCTTTACGTATGGCACGGCGGGATGTCCTTCCACGGCGGCGCGCTCGGCGTCACGATTGCGATCATATTGTTTACCCGTGTGCGTCGAATACCGCTCTTTGCCTTCTCGGACATCATTACCGAGGCGATACCAATTGGTTTGTTCTTTGGCCGCATCGCCAACTTCATCAATGGCGAGCTGTATGGGCGCCCGAGCAATGTCGCTTGGGCGATGATCTTCCCGAATGGCGGCCCGGTGCCGCGCCATCCGAGCCAGCTTTACGAAGCTTTCTGCGAGGGCGTTCTGCTGTTTTTGCTGCTCTTGGCCGCCGAGCGGCTCCGCGCGAGGCAGCGCCCGGGGGTGGTCACGGGATTGTTTCTGGCGGGCTACGCGGCGGCCCGGATGTCGGGCGAACTGTTCCGGGAGCCGGACCCGCAATTGGGTTTCCTGATTTTCGGCACGACGATGGGTCAGCTTCTGTCGATCCCCTTGCTGGTCGCCGGCATCCTGATCATCGGCTGGGCGCTGCGAGAGCCCGTTCCAGCCCGGTCGTGAGCGAGGAAATCGCCGACAAGATCGTCAGGCGGATTCGCGCCGAGGGCCCGCTGACGGTTGCGGCCTACATGGCCGTGGCGCTACACGACCCCGAGGGCGGGTACTATGCGAGACGCGATCCGATCGGAGCGGCGGGCGATTTCACGACCGCGCCGGAGATCAGCCAGGTTTTCGGCGAGCTGATCGGGCTGTGGTGCGCCGAGCTGTGGGCGCGGATCGGCCGGCCGGATCCGGTAATCTTGGCAGAGCTGGGGCCCGGCCGCGGCGTGTTGATGAGCGACCTGCTGCGCGCCGCCGGCACTGTGCCGGAATTTCGCGGCGCCTTGCGCATCTATCTGGTCGAGGCGAGCCCGGTGCTTCGCGCGGAACAGGAACGACGCCTTCGCCAAGCGCAACCGGCATGGGTGAGCCGTGTGGAAGAGTTGCCCGACGGCCCGATGCTGATGGTAGCCAACGAGTTCCTCGACGCGCTGCCGATCCGGCAGTTCGTCCGCGGAGCGGGCGGGTGGTCGGAGCGGATGGTGGCGGTCGATCCCGAGGATCGGCTGGTCTTTGTCGACGGCCCAGAAAGCGCCGCGGCGAGCCTGCTCGTTTACGGCCGCCCGAAGGACTGTGCGCCCGGCACGATCGTGGAGATTTGCCCGACCGCCCTCGCCTTGGCGGGCACGCTCGGTTCTCGATTGGCCCGCCAAGCGGGTGCGGCGCTGTTCATCGATTATAGCTCCTTCCCGACTGTGCCCGGGGCGACCTTGCGCGCGCTTCAACGTCATCGCCCGGTTTCCGCGCTCGCAGCGCCGGGAAGCGCCGACCTCAGCGCCCATGTCGATTTCGCGGCCTTCGCCGAGGCCGCTCGGGCCGCCGGCGCCGAGGTTCATGGGCCGATCGGCCAGGGCCGGTTTCTTACCGCGCTCGGCGCCGGCCTTCGGCTCGCGGCACTAACTGCGCGAGCAGAGCCCGTGCAGCGGAGGTCACTCGAAAACGGGGTGAGGCGTTTGCTGGATCCGGGCGAGATGGGCGATTTATTCAAGGTCGTGGCGCTGGTTTCGCCGGGCCTGCCATCGCCTGCGGGCTTCCGTCCGGGCGTCAATACAAATGAGCCAGGGCAGCAATGATCACCCTTGACCTTGTCGATCACGATTCCACGATACGCCACGGCTTCTTCACCCGCCAGGGTGGAGTCAGCGGCGGTCTCTTTAAGTCTTTGAACTGCGGGTTCGGATCGGGCGATGCAGTCGAGACGGTTGCGCGGAACCGCGCAATTGCAACGGAGCGGCTCGGTCTTTCGCCCGACCGCCTGGTGACCTGCTATCAGGTCCACAGCAATACCGTGATCACGGTGGAAACGCCTTGGCCGCATTATGCGGCACCACGGGCCGACGGCTTGGTCGCGGGCGTTTCCGGAATTGCCCTCGGTATTCTCACCGCCGATTGTGCCCCGATCCTGTTCGTGGATTCAGATGCCAATGTCATCGGTGCGGCGCATGGCGGCTGGCGCGGCGCGCTCGGCGGAGTTGTAGAAGCCACTCTCGACCGGATGGAGGCGTTGGGCGCAAAGCGAGCCCGCATTCGCGCCGGCATCGGCCCTTGCATCGCCCAGAACTCTTACGAGGTCGGGCCGGAATTCGCAGCGCCCTTTCTCGCGGATAACCCGGCCAATGCAGACTATTTTGCGCCCGCAATGCGAACGGGCCATTTCCTGTTCGATCTGCCCGGCTATATCGAGGGCCGGCTGGCCCGCGCGGGGATCGCGCTAATCGACGGCGCCGCTCGCGACACGGTCGCCGAGGACAGGGTTTTTTTCAGCTACCGGCGTGCCTGTCTGCGCGGCGAGCCGGTCTATGGCCGCGCCCTCTCGGCGATCGCACTTAGCGATTAACTCGGCAGAGCTTGGGAATTCAGGCATAGTTTCTTGCTGTAAGTGGCTCATTCGATCGCGTTCGGCCCAATTCGGCTACTCGGTGCGGTGCTCGCCTCATTACTGCCGATAGCGGGCTGCCAGCCGCTGCCGCACCCGTTTGCCAACGACGTGCCGCGGCGAGGCGCTCCGATCTTGGCCTTGCGCGACAGCTCCAGTGTGACGATCGCTCCGATAGAAGGGCTGCCGCGGGCGACAGCCGAGAAGCTCGGATCGGCAATGGCGAGCGCATTGCAGGAACGGGAGATCGCAGCGAGTGACAAGACCGCGAGCATCGGCAGCTATGAGCTCGTCGGCAGAATACAGGAAATGGCACCGTCGCAAGGCAAAGCCGCGCTGGTCGTGCTGTGGGAATTGCGCGACCCATCGGGCCAGCGTATCGGCGAACGCGCCGAACGGCTCGATGCTCCGGCGGATGAGTGGGACGCCGGAAACGAGGATGCGGTCGCGCGGCTAGCGGCAGCCAGCGCAGCCCAAGTCGCGGCTTTGCTGCAAGACGAGGCTCCGAGCGAGGCCGAAATTAGCGGGCGCACGCGGCTGGCGATTGGCGCCATAACCGGTGCACCAGGGGATGGTGATCGGGCGCTGGTCAGCTCGATTACCGAGATATTGAGGAAACAGGATCTGGCGATTGTCAGCGATCCTCAGGCCAAGGCGGACCTCGTGCTCGACGCGGACATTGCCGTCGCCAAGCCGAAAGGCGGAAAGCAGAACGTCAAGATCGTCTGGCATGTGCGCCGCAAGGACGGCGGCGAGATTGGCACCGTCGGACAAGAAAACGACGTACCCGCCGGTCTGCTGGACGGCGCCTGGGGCGACGTCGCCTATATGGTCGCGGTCTCGGCGCAGGAGGGGATCATGGAGCTCGTCGCGCGCGGCGCACCGCAGCCGGCTGAAAAGTCCTGAGTTTCGACGCATGCATCACGCACCCGGCGTCGGCGGCGCATAATCGCTTCGGCGCGATACCGCATGGTTCGAGAACTCTCATTTCCGGAGCTTTACCTCTGCGGGCGTTAGCTCCGCTTTGCCTTCCGCCGAGACTTCCCCGCGGCGGACTTTTTCGCGGGGAGCGTCGACCCCAAGTCGATGCCTCGCGCAACCCATGTCCTCAGCGCAGCGTCGGTCTGGTAACCTTCCAGTTGACCTTCACAAAAGCAGCGAGGCGTGGGCCGCCAATTTCCATCGGTCGCACATGCGGTTGAGCCAAGCGCCTGCTCGTGAGCTTCGGGTCCAACCCGAACCTATATCGGTGCTGTTGATGCCGCAGCACATGCTCCCATTGAGCATAAGAATTAGTCCTCCCATCATCTTTCTTCTCGACGAAGTCCGGCCGCTCGGAAAGGATCCGCGGCAGCGTTTGGCTGTTGCTTCGTCGAAGACCATCGTCTCTGGCAGCCTCCTTCGGGTGTGCGTGTTCTCACCGTAGCGGTTTAGCACGACAATTAACTATGAGAATTAGAGAACCGTTATGGCCCACAAAAGCAGGATCAAAGCATTAGCATTGACGAGAAGCGTCCGCACCCAGTGGGTGTTCAATATCTTTGCAAGGCACGGGCTGTCCAGACCCGCTAAATCCCGCGCAAGCTGTGCCTGCACCGGCCCCAATAGCCAGCCGTGAGAACGATCGAGAGCGCCTGGCACAGAACTACTCCTGCAATGCCCCAAAGCGGTGAGTTGCCAGGGTGATGCCAGACGAGGACGATACTGCCGAGCAACGAAGGGCCGACGGGCATAAGGACCCAATAGGGGAGCTTCCGCCAGTGGCCGCGTTGCACTGCATGGAAGTTCCTCGGATCGAGCAGCTTCCACGATCGGAAAATATCTATCTCATGCGCCCAGATCGTGCCGGCGTTGTAGAAGGCAAGCGCCAGATTGAGAAGAAAGACTTTTGGATCCAAAACCGACCGCCTTAGTCGACAGCAGTCCACCGATGATCCAAGTAGGCATAAAGCCGGCCGTGTTCCCGAGGTTGCACTAGCGTTGCCAACCTGTTACAAACCTGTGAATGAAGCCGCGGGGCCGAACCCGTCGGCACGGCGGTTTTATCCGGATATGAAGATCCTCGCCTGTAACGGCAATCGGCCGCTCGCCGAAGCGATTTCTGCCTCTCTCGACCTGCCGCTCACTAAAGCCAGCGTGCGCCGGTTTTCCGATCTGGAGGTGTTTGTCGAGATACACGAGAATGTGCGCGGCGAGGACGTCTTCGTGATCCAGCCGACTTCATACCCGGCGAACGACAATCTGATGGAATTGTTGGTCGCCCTCGACGCGCTAAAACGCGCCTCAGCGCGCCGCGTGACCGCTGTGGTCCCCTACTATGGCTATGCCCGGCAAGACCGTAAATCAGGCTCGCGCACGCCGATCTCGGCCAAGCTCGTCGCTAACATGATCACTACTGCAGGCGCCGATCGCGTTCTGACCCTAGATCTCCACTCCGGGCAGATCCAGGGGTTTTTCGACATCCCGACCGATAACCTGTATGCCTCGCCGGTATTCGTGAAAGACATTCTGGAGCATAATTCGCGGCAGGATCTCGTCATCGTCTCCCCCGATGTCGGGGGCGTCCTAAGGGCACGGGACGTTGCCCGCCGGCTCGACGCCGATCTCGTCATCGTCGACAAACGGCGCGAACGGGCGGGCGTTTCCGAGGTTGTGAATATCATCGGCGACGTCGCCGGGCGACGCTGCATTCTCATTGACGATATCGTCGACACCGCCGGGACGCTGTGCAACGCCGCGGTGGCGCTAGTGGAAGCGGGAGCCTCCAGGGTCTATGCCTATGTTACCCACGGGGTATTGTCGGGGGGGGCGGTGCCGCGGGTTGCCTCCTCTCCGATCGAGATGCTGGTCATCACCGACAGCATCGTCGCAACCGAGGCGGTTCGCGCCGCGCCGAATATCCGTCAGTTGACCATTGCCCCGTTGATGGCTGAGGCGATTCAGCGGATCAGCGAGGAGCGATCGGTCTCCAGCCTGTTCGACTGAGTTCCGAAACCGCCGCGGCACGGGGCGGTAGGCGCCAAGCGCTGGCAACAAACCGATCCAGTCTTATCTTAAGCTGGCTCATCTTAAGCAGGCTCATTATCCGACGTTGTTGAGGAGCGACGACCGATGCCCGAGATCACCACGCTGAGTGCCGAACCGCGCGCCCGCGCCGGAAAGGGGGCAGCCCGGGCCACACGGCGTGCGGGACGCGTCCCGGGCATCATTTACGGCGACAACCAGGAGCCGGTGTTGATCAGCCTCGAGCCGCGCGAATTTTCGCGCGCTCTCGCCCGCCGCGGTTTCTTCGCCACCCTGGTCGACGTCAGGGTGGATGGGGTCGTCCACCGCACCTTGCCTCGCGACGTGCAATACCATCCGGCAACCGACGCGCCGCTGCATGTCGACTTTATGCGGCTCGGTAGTCATGCACGGGTCACGGTGACCGTCCCGGTCGTCTTCACCAACCCGGAAATGTCCCCCGGAATTCGCCGCGGCGGCATTCTCAATATCGTTCGCCATGGAATCGAGCTGAACTGCCCGGCGGATCGCATCCCCGATCATCTGGTCGTCGAGCTGAACGGGCTCGAAATCGGCGAGAGCCTTCACATCAGCAGGGTCGTCATGCCGGAGGGCTGCCGGCCGACGATCACCGACCGCGACTTTACGATCGCCAGCATCGCCGCGTCCTCGGCGGTGCGCGAAGAGGCTGCGGCGGCCGCGACGGCAGTCCCGGCCCCCGAGCTGCCTGCGGCGAGCTAGTTCTTTAGCCACCGCCTGTGCCGCGTTCGCGGTCAAACGCCGATGCGCTTAGTCGTCGGTCTCGGCAATCCGGGTGGCCGCTACGCCCGAAACCGTCACAACATCGGCTTCATGGCGGTCGAAGCGATTGCCCACAAGCACCGTGCCGCGGGATTCCGCAACCGCTTCAACGGCGAACTTGCGGAGGCGTCGATTGGCGGTGAGCGGGTGCTGCTGCTGAAGCCGCAGACCTTTATGAACGCGTCCGGCGAGTCGCTCGGCGAGGCGGCGCGGTTTTTCAAGCTCTTGCTTTCGGACATCATCGTGATACATGACGAGATCGATCTGCGGCCCGGCAAGCTGAGGGTGAAGCGCGGCGGTGGCAGCGCCGGCCATAACGGGCTGCGGTCGATCGATGGCCTTCTCGGACCAGATTACTGGCGGGTGCGGATTGGGGTTGGGCATCCCGGGGTGAAAGAACTCGTTCAACCCTATGTACTGCAGAATTTCTCCGGCGAGGAGGTGACCGGCTGGGTCGAGCCGTTGCTCGGCGCGGTGGCGGAGACGATCCCGCTGTTGGTGGCCGGCGCGCCCGACGCGTTCATGAGCGAGGTGGCCCGCCGATTTACGCCGCCGGATGAAAGCGCACAGCCGGGTCTCGCTCAGTCTTAAGAGGAAAAGCTCCAAAATATGGGTTTTAGTTGCGGCATTATCGGATTGCCGAATGTCGGCAAATCCACCCTGTTCAACGCGCTGACCGCGACCGCCGCGGCAGAGGCGGCGAACTATCCGTTCTGCACGATCGAGCCAAATGTCGGGCGAGTAGCGGTTCCCGATGAACGGCTCGATATCGCCGCTCACCTCGGTAAATCTACCAAGATTATCCCGACCCAGCTCGAATTCGTCGATATCGCCGGGCTTGTCCGCGGTGCAGCTCGCGGCGAAGGGCTCGGCAACCAGTTTCTCGGGCATGTTCGCGAGGTCGACGCCATCGCCCATGTGATCCGCTGTTTCCCCGACGGGGACGTCGTTCATGTGGAAGGCTCGGTCGACCCGATTCGCGATGCCGAAACGGTCGAAACGGAATTGATGCTGGCCGATCTCGAAAGCCTGGAACGACGCGTGCTGCAGATGGCGAAGCGGGCACGCGGTGGCGACCGCGAAGCCAAGGGTCAGCTCGATGTTGCCGAGACGATCCTGGCGGCGCTGCGTGAAGGCAGGCCGGCGCGCGATGTTGGCGTGGGACCCGAGCGGCAGAGGGAGCTCAGCAGATTGCAGCTGTTGAGCGCCAAGCCGGTTCTCTACGTCGCCAATGTCGAGGAAGCGAGCGCCGCCTCTGGGAACCTCGAAAGCGACCGCGTCGCCGAATATGCTGCTCGGCACGGCACGGGCTCAGTCGTAATCTCGGCGGCGATCGAGGCGGAGCTGGCGCAGCTCGCCGATGTCGTCGAAAAGCGCGAATTTCTGGCGGAGCTCGGGCTCGAAGAGCCCGGTCTGGCACGGGTAATCCGAGCCGGCTACACGCTGCTCGATCTGATCACGTTTTTTACCGTCGGCCCAAAGGAGGCCCGCGCCTGGACGGTTGAGCGGGGAACCAAGGCGCCGCAGGCTGCGGGCCGCATTCATACCGATTTCGAAAAGGGATTTATCCGCGCCGAGACGATCACCTACGCCGATTTTGTCGCCCATGGCGGCGAGCAAGGCGCAAAAGACGCCGGCCGCATGCGGCTGGAAGGCGCCGACTATATCGTGCAGGACGGCGATATTATGCATTTTCGTTTCAACCTGTAATAATATCTCTCTTGGCCTCCTAAATTAAAAGAATGGGGTTCGCAATCAATTTAGAACGTCATTGAAACGTCATTAAAGCGTTACCACGGCGCAATCCATCACGGTTCGAATGCCCCCATCAAATTAGTGGCATTCCGGGGACAATCGATGCGAACTCGCCGTCAACTTATGTCGACTTCTTGCCTGGTGGCTGGGGCCGGGCTTTGTCTGCTCGTTGGAGCCGGCTTTCCCGGAACGAGCCTCGCCGGGGATGGCGGCGGACCCGCTACTGCTTCCCCGATCGAGCACTTGGTCGTCATTTTCCAGGAGAATGTCTCGTTCGATCATTATTTCGCGACCTACCCGATGGCGTTGAACCCGACGGGCGAACCTTTCTTCCGCGCCAGCGATGACACGCCCTCGGTAAACGGGCTGGGCACCCTGACCAACGGCAACCCTGACGGCGTTCTGCTGACCGAAAACCCGAACGCCAACAACTCTTCCGGAAACGGCGCCAACGCGATCAACCCGTTCCGCCTTGATCGCTCGCAGGCGTCGACCTGCGACCAGGATCACACCTATGGCGACGAGCAGAAGGCTTTCGACCAAGGTTTGATGGATCTGTTTCCTGCCAGCGTCGGCGTCGGGAGCTGCACTTCTCCATATGACTGGGGCAAGGGAAAAGGTCTCGTGATGGGCTATTTCGACGGGAACACGGTGACGGCGCTGTGGAACTACGCCCAGAACTTCGCGATGAACGACAATTCCTATGGCACGACATTCGGACCCTCGACACCCGGGTTATTGAACCTCGTGGCGGGCAACACGTTTCCGGCCATACCGAGCGCCGCATCCGCCAAGGTGGTGCCGAATAATGCTGGGCCGGGCACGCTCGTCGGAGATCTCGATCCCACCGGCGACGTCTGCTCGGGCACGCCCACTATCTCGATCGGCGGGAAGAACATCGGCGATCTGCTGAACGCGCACGGCGTAACCTGGGGCGGCTTCATGGGCGGCTTCGACCTGACCGTGAAGAACCCCGACGGGTCTACAGGGTGTCATCGGCAGAGCCCCGCGACCCCGGCCAATGGCGGCCCGACCAACGACTACATTCCGCATCACGCATTCTTCCAATACTTCCCGTCGACAGCAAACCCGAACCATGTGCGGCAGAATTCGCCGCGCAATATCGGGACGACGAATGACGGCGGCGCCAATCACCAATACGATCTTCACGACTTTTTCGACGCGCTCGCGGTCGGCAACATGCCGGCGGTCAGCTTTCTCAAAGCCATCGCTGCGGGGGATGGTCATGCCGGCTATTCCGACCCGCTGCTGGAGCAGTCGATAATGCTGGTCCCCACGATCAATGCGATCATGCGGTCGCCGTTCTGGAAGAGCACGGCAATCATCGTCATGTACGTTGATTCGGACGGCTGGTACGACCATCAGATGAGCCCGATCGTCAATTCGTCGGCGGTCCTGAACAGCGCTTCGCCGGGAAACGGGGATCAGCTGAATGCGCCGGGCAAATGCGGCAACGGCTCGCCCCTCGAGGGAATACAAGGTCGCTGCGGCTACGGCCCAAGGCAGCCGTTGCTCGTCATCTCTCCCTTCGCCAAGACCAACCTCGTCGATCACACGCTAGCTGATCAGAGCTCGGTGCTGCGCTTCATCGAGGAGAATTGGGGTACCGGCCAAATCGGCGGCGGGTCATACGACCAGCTCGCAGGGCCTCTTTGGAGCATGTTCGATTTGACGACAGCCACTTCCCTCTCCTGACCGCAGGACAACGTCAGCTCATTCTCGATCCGACCACCGGTCAGCCCTCAGGTAAATATCAGTAAAAGAGGGCGGCGCCGGCCAAGCGGCGCGCCAATGCGCCGCTTGGCGGTCGCGCTTACTTCACGTGCGGTTAGCCGAAAGGCCGCTTGGTTCGTTCGCGAGAATAGCGGGCCACTCTTGCCGCTTGACCCCGACAGCGAACTAAACTAGAACGTGCCGGTATTGTTTAGGGTTCGTTCTGCAGCGCAGACAGAGGGGGTCTCATGCTGACCAGGAAACAGCGCGAGTTGCTGCTGTTTATTAACCAGCGGCTGACTGCGACCGGCGTTTCACCGTCCTTCGACGAGATGAAGGATGCTTTGAACCTCAAATCCAAATCCGGCATCCATCGCCTGGTCAGCGGGCTCGAGGAGCGCGGGTTTATCAGACGGTTGCCGCATCGCGCGCGGGCGTTGGAAGTCGTGAAATTGCCGGAAGAAGTCGGCCGCTCCTCCGCCGGCGGCTGAACGCGGCAGGTTCTCTCCCACGGTCATCCGCGGCGATTTCGCGAATTCGCTGCCCGGCGCACCGGTCGCGAACGATGTCGAGGCAGTAGACCTGCCGCTCTACGGCCGGATCGCCGCCGGCACCCCGATCGAGGCATTGCGCGACCAGAGCACGACGGTCGGGGTGCCGACCAGCCTGCTCGGCCGCAGTGGCGAGCATTACGCCCTCGAAGTGTCCGGCGACAGCATGATCGAGGCCGGCATTCTCGATGGCGACACGGTGGTCATTCAGCGCTGCGACACTGCGGAGAACGGTTGCGTCGTCGTCGCGCTGGTCGACGATCAGGAGGTCACCCTGAAGCGGCTGCGGCGCCGCGGCGCCTCGATCGCGCTGGAGCCCGCCAACAAGGCGTACGAGACCCGCATCTTCGGACCCGACCGCGTTAAGGTTCAGGGGCGCCTCGTCGCTCTGATGCGCCGTTTCTGACCCCCCGCACTACTGCGGGTAGCGGTAGCGCTCGACAAAGTCCCAATCGACTTCGAGGCCAAAGCCCGGCCTGTCGGCCGACGATCAGATGACCGTCGCGTAACTCCGGGTGCTCGCGGAAGAGGCCGCAGGCAAGCGGGTCGGTTTCTGGCCCGCCGTGCGATTCGACGCCGAAGGCGCAGCGCGGCAAGGCGAGGACGAGATGCCCGTGCAATTCGGGCGCGGTGTGCGGCGCCACCATCACGCCGTGCTGTTCCGCCAACTCGGCAATGCGCAGCGCCTCGGTAAAGCCGGCGGTACGCGTCGCGTCGAATTGAACAAACCGGATGCCGCCCTCGACAATGAAATCCCGGACGGTAAAGCGGGTCAACTCGCGCTCGCCATGCGCGAGCGGGATCGGCGTAGCCGCGGCCAGCTGCGCAAAATCGGCCGGCTGCAAATACCAATGCAGCGGCTCCTCGAGCCAGAAGATCCGATGCGGCTCGACGGCGCGAGCGAATTCGATACAGTCCGGCAGATCGTAAGCGGCGTTCATGTCCAGCATCAGGAGCGCCTCGCTGCCGATCGCCCGGCGCACCGCGCCGATACGCTCCGCCTCTTGTGAAACGGTGCCGCCTCCGGTCTTAAGCTTGACTCCGCGGTAGCTGAGGTCGAGGAAACGCGCCAGCTCTTCGCCGTAATCGGTGTTGCTGGCATTTGGCCGATAGTACCCGCCGGTTGCGTAAGTGAAAATCGGCCGGTTTTCGCCCCCCAGCAGCCGATATACGGGCAGGCTGGCGGCTTTCCCCTTGATGTCCCACAGGGCGATATCGATCCCGGCAATCGCCGCCATGACCTGAGCACGCTCGCCGCGCGGGACGGGCGGCGGCAACCCGTCCCGGCCCTCGATCCCGCCGGGCCGCGGCGAGGTCAACGCGAACAGCTTCTCCCACACCGCGATGTGCGCCAGCGCATCCATGCCTCGGATGATCTCGCCAAAGCGGCTCACCCACTCGCAGATCCGCGCCATCGGCGCACCGTGGATCTCGCCGTAGCCGACGAGCCCGTCGTCGGTGCGGATCTCGGTCAGGATCACGTTCCACGCCGTGCTCTCCTCATGCGCCGTCCAAACCGGCTGCGGCCGCGGCACCGAGATCATGTGGGTGACGACGGAGGCGATCCTGCTCATTACGCGGTCTCCTGCACGCTAAGCCCCAATTCCTCGATCATGTGCTGTCGCATCAGGAATTTCTGGATCTTACCGGTGACTGTCATCGGGAAACCGTCGACAATTTTGACGTAACGCGGAACCTTGTAATGCGCGATCTGGCCCTGGCAAAAGGCGCGGATCTCCTCCACGGTCGCGCTCTCGCCGTCGCGCAGCCGAACCCAGACGCAAAGCTCTTCGCCGTAGCGCGCGTCGGGCACGCCGATCACCTGTACGTCCTGGATTTTCGGATGGCGGTAGAGGAACTCCTCGATCTCGCGAGGGTAGACATTCTCTCCGCCGCGGATCACCATGTCTTTGATCCGCCCGACAATGTTGCAGTAGCCCTCGTCATCGATCGTCGCGAGATCGCCGGTGTGCATCCAGCCGGCCGGGTCGATCGCCTCGCGGGTTTTCTCCTCGTCGTCCCAATAGCCGAGCATGACCAGATAGCCGCGGGTCAGCAGCTCGCCGGCGGTGCCGCGCGGCACGACCCTGCCCGCGGCATCAATGATTTTTGCCTCGACATGCGGCAGGATCCGCCCCACGGTCGACACGCGCCGCTCGATCGGATCATCGGTCGCCGACGCAAAGCTCGCGGGGCTCGTCTCGGTCATGCCATAGCCGATGACCACTTCGGAGAGGTGCATCAGGCTGAAGGCGCGTTTCATGACCTCGATCGGGCAAGGGCTGCCGGCCATCATCCCGGTGCGCAGCGAAGTGAGATCGAACCCGGCGAAATCGGGGTGGTCCATCTCGGCGATGAACATCGTCGGCACGCCGTAGATGGCCGTGCAGCGCTCGGCCGCGATCGTCTGCAGCGTCGCGAGCGGATCGAACCCTTCGCTCGGATAGACCATCGCCGCCGCGTGGGTGAGACAGCCGAGATTGCCGATGACCATGCCAAAGCAGTGATAGAGCGGCACTGGAATGCACACCCGGTCGTGCTCGGTGAGTTTCATCGCCCCGGCGATGAACAAACCGTTGTTCAGGATGTTGTGGTGGCTGAGCGTGGCGCCCTTTGGGAAGCCGGTGGTGCCGCTGGTGAACTGGATGTTGATCGGGTCGTCGAACTGCAGCTCCTCGGCGAGCGCCGCGAGGCGGTGCCGCTCGGCGTCGCGGGCGAGACCGGAAACATCGTCGAACCGCACCATGCCGCGAACGTCATCGGGGCCGATCGTGATCACCAGCCGAAGTTCCGGCAACCGCGATGCATGCAAGCTGCCCGGCGATGCAGTCCTCAGTTCAGGGGCCAGTTCGCGCAGCATCGCGTGGTAATCGCTAGTCTTGAACTGCGCAGCGGTTACGAGGGCGACGCAGCCCGCCTTGTTGAGGGCGTATTCGAGCTCGGTGAGGCGGTAAGCCGGGTTGATGTTGACGAGAATGAGCCCGGCTTTTGCAGTCGCGAATTGGGTGATCACCCATTCAGCATTGTTCGGCGACCAGACTCCGATCCGATCGCCGCGCTCGAGCCCCAGCGCCAGCAGCCCTGCAGCAAAGGCGTCGACCCGTTTTTTCAGCTCCCGGTATGTCCAGCGGATTTGCTGATGCCGGACAATCAGTGCATCCCGCTCGCCAAAGCGTTCGACGATCCGATCGAAATGCATGCCGATCGTGTCGCCGATAAACGGCGTGCCACTCGCGCCATGGACGTAACTCAACTGCGGCATCTCAGGAGCCCTCTATGGCTACGGCCGGCCCAAGAAAATGATCGCAACTTGCTGGACGCCGGCGCTACCCTCACCCACCGTCCTACGATCCCCGCCGGTATTTGCGGCAAACGAGGCGCAGACGGTCGCGGATCTGCGGCCGGATGTGCTCGGGCATCGGCGTCGACTCGCTCGCCTGCTTCCATTCCGGGGCGGTGACCACCTCCGGGGAGGTGAGGTGATAGAGGGCGACGTATTGCGGACCGCTGCTGTACCCGGCGCGGAACCGGCGCGCGCTGAGCACCCCCGGGACACGCGAGAGAGCGGGAACGTGCTCGGTATCGTACCAGGCGTTGAAAGCGGTCTCGACCTCGGTCGCGGGCGTCATCCCAACGAGCAGAAGCCCTCCGGCGTCAGCCGGCGCAGTCTTGTTACCGGGCAGGATCTGCTCACCTTCGAAGCGCAGTAGGCGCTGGCCGCGGGCGGTGAGGCGCTTTGACCAGGGCGACAGGTTCTCGCCCCCGATCGCCCGGTATGCTTCGCCCTTCAGTACCGTGACGCTGTCGAGATCATAGGTAGCAACCGAGTGCTTCGGGTTCTCAGCGCCGATCCAGCGTTGGCAGCTGAGAAAGCCAGGAACGCGTTGGCGCTCCGGGATATGCTCCAGATCGTACCAATCGTTGAACTCGTCTTCGGCGACGTTGGAAAAATCGAATGCCGCGATCAATTCACCCTGTGCCATGGCCGTTCCCTCCGATGGTCGCAACGCGCCGATGCTACGCCGTGAAAGCCGGGCGGTCCAACTCTCAGCCCGCGGCTCGGGCGATTGCGGCAGCAATGAGAGCGGCGGCCTCCTCGGACTCCGCCCAACGCGCGATGGTGACCCATTTGCCGGCTTCCAGGTCTTTGTAATGGCTGAAGAAGCGGGCGATCTGATCGCGCAGGATCGGCGGCAGATCCTGGTATGAGCGCACTCCGGTGTAGAACGGATGGAGCTCATCGACCGGGACGGCAAGGATCTTCTCGTCGGGCCCTTGCTCATCCTCCATCATCAACACACCGATCGGCCGGCAACGAACGACTGCTCCCGGTACGACCGAGGCCGGGCCCACGATCAACACATCGATCGGATCGCCGTCGTGCGCCAAGGTGTGCGGCACAAAGCCGTAATTGCCGGGGTAAAACATAGCCGTATGGAGAAAACGGTCGATGAACACCGCCCCCGACGTTTTGTCGAGCTCGTATTTGACGGGCTGGGCCCCCTTGCGGGATCTCGACGACGACATTGATGTCGTGCGGCGGTGCGCGGCCGACCGAGATCTTGGCGACGTCCATCTCAGCGCGCGCCGTTAGGCGCCATGCCCTTGTCCGCGAGTTCGCGCAGAGCCTTCTCGGTTTTGTCGAGCTCGAAGTGCATTGCCCGCAGTACATGCGGCGCTTTGGTAAATTGAATATTGCCGTATTCCACGACCTCGACGCGATTGCCCCAGGGATCGAGAAAATCGAGGAACGGCCCGGGCAACAGACGCCCGCCAGCTTCTTCGACCCGCGCCCGCACACTCGAACGGTCGTCGACGACGAGGCCGAAATGGCGTCGGCGATCCTCGTGCGGGGTCGGATTTTCCATCAAGTTGATGAACTGGTCGCCGAGCTCGATGAAAGCGTTGCCCGGCCGTTTGCCGCGGAGCGTAAAGTCGAAGATCTTGCCGTAGAAATCGAGAGCCTGGCCAATATCGCCGACCTCGAGCGCGATATGATTGATGCCGACAAGCCGAGGTTTCTTGGTATCGGATTGGCTGGTCTCGCTCATCTGGGTCCGTCCTGCTGGTTCGTGCCCTATGCACTCCCTATATATGTTAACGCAGACTCGGGTTTTCCCGAGGACTTCAAACTGCGTGTCGCGCGCATCGACGGGCGTCGTGTTCTCAGGGGCGGGGGACCACTCGCCAGGAGAAAACGGAATGGACTTGCTCACCAAACTGCCGGAGATGTCTGACGACGCCCTGGCCAATCTCCGAACGAATGCAAAACGGCTCCAGCACAGCGGCACCCCCGCGCAACGAACCGATGCTGCCGCATTGCTGCCGGCTGTCGAAGCCGAGATCGGCGCTCGGCGGTTGGCGAAGGTCAAAGCGACGCGAAGTGTTCCGCGAAAGGACCGTCCGCCGGCGTCGCGGCCCGCCAAGCGGCCCAAGCCCGAGGTTGTTGCCGACCCCGATTGAGGCTGCTCTCGAATGCCGGTTGATCTGACGATTGATGGCGCGGTTGCGAAGGTGGTGCTGAACCGCCCCGACAAGCTCAATGCGTTGACCGTCGATATGCGTCAGAGCCTGTGCGATTACTTCGCGCAGCTGCGGTTCGACGACGGGGTGCGCGCCGTCATCGTGACCGGAGCCGGCAGAGGGTTTTGCTCCGGCGCCGACGTCGACCGGATGGCCGGGCAGCGGCACGATCTGCGCGCGGACCGGGACAGTATGCAGCGCGGCGGCCACACCTTTATCCGCGCTCTCCAGGCGATCGAAAAGCCGGTCATCGCCGCGGTGCGCGGGCCGGCAGTTGGCATAGGCTGGAGCATTGCGCTCGCCTGCGATCTTGTGGTCGCATCAAAAACCGCGCGGTTCTCGCAGATCTTCCGGCGTATCGGTCTGGCGCCCGACGGCGGCGCGATCTGGTTTCTGACCCGCCAGATCGGCATGCCGAAGGCCAAGGAACTGGTGTTCTCGGCGCGCGTTGTCGAAGCGGAAGAAGCTTTGGCGCTCGGCCTCGTCAATCACGTCGTCGAGGATGACGAGCTGATGAACAAGACCGAGGAACTCGCGGCGGAGCTGGCCGAAGCTCCCACTTTCGCCCTCGGGCTGGCAAAGAAGCTGTTTCACGCGGCCGTCGGTCCCAGCCTCGAAGACTATCTCGAGATCGAGAGCATGGTGCAGCCGCAGCTGCACATGACCGCCGACAACGCCGAAGGCGTCGCGGCTTTCAGAGAAAAGAGAAAGCCAAAATTTATCGGCAGGTGAGGCGCTGCGGTCTATTCCGCGGCGAGAGCTTTCGCCGGCTGAGAGGGGGTGCCGGCCAGTTCGTCCCGGTGCTCTTCGAACAGGCGACGAATCCAATCGGTCACCGCTCGCACGCACGCGGCGCGGCGCAAATCGTGGTGCACGATAACCCAATAATCGGCTCCGAGTTCGGTCACCGGCGGGGTGATCCGCTCGAGCAGCGGGTCGGCGTCACCCGAGTAGCACGGTAGCAGCCCCACACCGATCCCCGCCCGTACCGCGGCGGCCCTCAAGGGGAGGGTGGAGGCCCGGAGCGCCACTCGTCCCTCGGTCGCGCGTATTTGCTCGTCTACCCAGCGGGCGCTGATGACGTGGCTCTGCTCCTCGGGATAAGTCACCCAGGCCGCGCCTTGGAGCGGATCGCGATCCTCGCCATCGCTTCGGCGGTAGACGGCGCAAGCAATCACGCCGACCTTTGATACATACAGATTTCCGCCTTCGGGGATGCCGTGGCGCAATGCCAGGTCGGCGTCCCGGCGTGCCAGATTAGCGGTTTCCCACGATTCGACGAGTTCGAGCGTGAGGGTCGGTGGCAGCCCGGTTTCACCCGATTGGTCGAGATGGCGAGCCAAAAAGCCACCGCCCCATTCGCCGACCGAAACACGGACGGTACCGCTGAGCGCCGGCGAGGCCGCCGCGCGCCGCCTCTCGAGCGCCAGCGCGGCGCTCTCCAGTTCTTCCGCCACAGGCATCAACGCGTCACCGGCGGCGTTGAGACGCAGCCCCTCGGGCAGCCGGTCAAACAGGGTCGGCCCGCCGAAGGTCGCCTCGAAAGCGGCCAAGCGACGGCCGATCGTTGGCTGGCTCAAACCGAGCGCGCGACCGGCGGCGCGCAACGAACCGTGGCGTGCGACCGCGAGAAATACACGGACGTCGTCCCAATCCATCGACGCAGAGCCATTCGACGCAGCCATGATACGAATGTGTATCGAAGCTTAACGAATTTGTCGATCCCTGATTTTAGTACGTATCACCAAATGGGTGAACGGCGATGGAGCAAGGAAAGGTCTAAATGCTGACGCTGGTTCGCCGACAGCCCAGAATAACGGTTGTCCCGTGGGACAAACTGATTCGTCTTCGCCGCCGGGCCCGCGAGCTGGCAGTGGCGCGGCGTTCTCGGTCGCGGCAGCTTGAGTCGCTCTCTCGGCTCGATGACCACCTGCTCGCCGATATCTGGCTCACGCGGGAGGAGCAGATGTTGGCATCCTCTAAGCTCTTCTGGTGGTGCCAGTGATCGAGATTTTTGCGTTGATTGCGCGCGCCTCGACTATGCTCAATTTTTGGGACGGAGCCGCCGATGTACTTTGACCGCCGCCTTTGGCAGCTGACCCGTGGCATGCGGGGTTGGATTGCTGCGGCGATTTTGTTGGGTCTCGTCGCGTCGGTGGTCGGGATCGCACGCTTTGCAATTCTTGGCGTGCTCCTGTCACGTGTGTTCAACGGCGCCGGGTTCCTCGCCATAGCAGCTCCAGCGATGGGGGTTGCCGCCGTGGTCATCCTGCGCGGCTTCGTCGATCATCATCGCGCGATGATTTCGCACCGCACCGCGACCCGAGTGCAGGAGGATTTGCGCGGCCGGCTTTATGACAAGGTCGCGGCGCTCGGGCCGGCTTGGTTTGCCGGCGAGCGCACCGGCGGGGTAATGCTGTCGATAGTCGACGGGGTCGAACAGCTGCAGATTTTTTTCGGCCAGTATGTCCCGCAGCTCTGCATCGCAGTGCTGACGCCGCTTGCGATCTTCGTCTTCATCGCCTTCTGGGACGTGCCGGTCGCTACGGTGATGCTGGTCTTCGCGCTCGTGACCCTGATCGCGCCGGGCGCATTCGCGCATCGCGAGCGCCGCTCCAGCCACGGGCGTCAGGGCGCCCTGAAGTCTTTTGGCTCGGAGTTTCTCGACGGCGTCCAGGGGCTGCCGACCTTGAAGGCATTCGGTCAGAGTCACGCCTATGGACGGCGGCTCGCCGCCAGAGCGCGGGAGCTTTGCGAGCATTCGCTGCGGGTATTGTCGATGGGCGTGATGACCCGCGGCATCACCGATTGCGGGGTGGCGATCGGCGCCGCGTCGGCTTTGGCCCTCGCCGTCTGGCGAGTCTCTCACGGCCTAATGAGCATCGAGGCGTTGCTGATCGTGCTGATGGCGGGGACCGAGGTCTTCCGCCCACTGCGCGATTTGCGCACCGTGCTGCATCAGGGGATGCTCGGCCAATCGGCCGCTGTCGGGATCAATGGGCTCCTCGCCGCCGAACCGCTGGTTCCCGAGCAGCCGTCGAGCCAGCCGGCGATCAGCCGGCCGCTCCTTCCGACCATCGCTTTCGAGGACGTCTGGTTCGCCTATCCCGGCGGGCGCGGCGCGGCCCATGACGGGCTGTCCTTCACGGTCGCGGCCGGCGAGAAGATCGGCATCGTCGGGCCGAGCGGCTCCGGTAAGTCCTCGGTCGCGCGGCTGCTGCTGCGCCTCTTCGACCCACAGCGCGGCACGGTAAAGATTGGCGGTCACGACATCAAATCGCTCGATCCCGAAGCGCTCCGCCGGATGATCGCCGTTGTCCACCAGGACACTTACCTGTTCTACGGCACCGTCGAAGAGAATCTGCGGCTCGGCAAGCCCGACGCCACGCCTGACGAGATCGAGGTGGCGGCGCGCGACGCCAATGCGCGCGAGTTCATCTCGCTGCTGCCGCAGGGTTACGACACGATGATCGGCGAGCGCGGGGTATTGCTCTCGGGCGGCCAACGCCAGCGCCTGGCGATCGCCCGGGCGCTGCTGCGGGATGCGCCGATCCTTATTCTCGACGAAGCGCTCTCCTCGGTGGACGCGGAGAACGAGGCGGTGATCCAGCAGGCGATCGACCGCCTGTCGTCAGGACGCACGACCCTGATCCTGGCGCACCGGCTGTCGAGCGTCATCGCCGCCGACCGCATCCTCGTCCTCGATAAGGGCCATATCGTAGAAAGCGGCCGCCATGCCGAGCTGATCCGCCGCGACGGCCCCTATCACCTGCTGATGGGCGCCCAAGCCGCGGAGCGCGAGGACGATGGCGAGATCGTTGAAGCCGACCCGGCAGCGCGCGTCATCGGTGACCGCGACAAGGTCGAGGTCGAGGCGGCAACGGCGACGGACGCGATGGCCGAGGCCGTGGCATCCGTGGGCTGGGGTGCGACGCTGGGCACCCTGGTGCAGATCATTAAGCCGTGGCGGCGCCGGTTTGCGATCGTCGTGACATCCGGGATCGCGCGGGTCGCGGCATTTATCGGGGTGGGCGTGCTCGGAGCTCTCGCGGTCGCCGCGGTCAAGATGGGCGCTCCCTTCGGGTACCTGCTGATCCTGCTCGCCCTGGCGGCGCCGCTCGCCGGTCTCCTTCACTGGCTCGAATCCTGGCTGGCGCACGACATCGCCTACCGGCTGTTGGCGGAAATGCGGATCGATCTGTTCCGCAAGCTCGATACCCTTGCGCCGGCGTATCTGGTGCGACGGCGCTCCGGTGACCTGATCGCGCTCGCCAACCAGGATATCGAGACGATCGAATATTTCTTCGCCCACACGGTCGCGCCGGCTTTCGTCGCGGTCATGGTGCCGGCGGCGGTCGTGCTGACGCTCGCATTCGTTGCGTGGCCGATTGCCTTGGCATTGCTGCCCTTCGTCCTCTATGCCGGTCTCGCTCCGGTCGTGACCCGCACGCGGATTGACCATCTCGGCGCGCAAGCGCGCGACGCCCTGGGGCTTCTCAGCGCCTATGTTACCGAGACGATCCAAGGCCTATCCGACCTCGTGGCCTTTCAGGCGGTTGCCGGCCGGCGGCGCCGTTTTATGGAATTGGTGCGCGGGTACCAGCAAATCCGCCTGGAACTGCTGCGCGATCTCTCCTCGCAGACGGCTCAGCTCGAAATCGTGACCGGGCTCGGCGGCCTCGCGGTCGCCGTGGTCGGGGCCCGGCTCGCCGCCGAGCATCAGCTGATGGCGACCACCTTGCCCTTGCTGATCCTGCTGGCATTGGCCTCGTTCCTGCCGATCTCGGAGATCGCCCAGGTCGGCCGCCAGCTCGCCGACACGATCGCCTCAACCCGCCGCTATTACGCCGTGCAGCGTGAACAGCCGCCGGTCGTCGACGGCCCGCGGCGCCCGCCTGCCCCGGTCGGCGGCTCGGCGATCCGTTTCGAGCGTGTCGGCTTCACCTATCCAGGCGCCCGCCGGCCGGCGCTGAGCGGTATCGAGCTCGTGGTCCCCGCCGGCGCGACGATGGCGTTGGTCGGCCCATCGGGCGCCGGCAAGACGACGATCGCCAATTTGCTGCTGCGGTTCTGGGATCCCGGCATCGGTCGCATCCTGATCGACGGGGTCGATCTGCGCAAGTTCGAGCTCGACCATCTGCGGGCGCGCATCTCGCTAGTCTCGCAGGACACTTATCTGTTCAACGACACTCTGCGCGCCAATGTTGCGCTTGCCCGGCCCGATGCCGACGAGGCGGCCATCCATCGCGCGCTCGACCAGGCCGCGCTCGCTGAGTTTGTCGCGAGCCTCCCCGAAGGCCTCGACACGATGGTCGGCGAGCGCGGCGTGCAGCTTTCCGGCGGCCAACGCCAGCGGGTCGCGATCGCGCGCGCATTTCTAAAGAACGCGCCGACCCTGATCCTCGACGAAGCGACCTCGCATCTGGACGCGGTCAGCGAGTCGCAGGTGCGCGGCGCGCTCGACGCATTGATGCGCAACCGCACGACGATCGTCATCGCCCATCGCCTCTCCACTGTGCGCAACGCCGACCTCCTCGCAGTGCTCGACGGCGGCCATCTCGTCGAGACCGGCAGCCACGCCGAACTCCTCGCCCAGGGCGGCCTCTATGCCCGCCTGATCCGCCGCCAGATCTCCGGCGCCCGCCAGCGGGCCCGCGCTGCTGGCAATTAGAAAAACGCCATCGTCAGCCTCTTTTCTACATCCGTCTAAGGCCTGTGCTCATCGTGACCTAGATCCCGACCTTCGAGTGTATGAAGAAATCGGGATCGAGATTCGGATGCTCAAAATATCCGTTGTCGTCCCGACGAAGGCCGGGACCCCTGGGCGACATCGCCTCGAACTTTTCAAGCAATCGCAGGGTCACCGACAATGACGGCTCGTGCGGCGGAGCGATGGGCCCCGGCTTTCGCCGGGGAGACGATTTGTTATCGTTGCCCTAATTTTCCGTCTGAGGCGGCGGGCTCTGGGGCCGTCCGCTGCGCTCCGCCATGAATTGATCGAATTCGGCCTTGTCCTTTGCATGACGCAGGCGGTCGAGAAATTCCTTGAACTCGCGCTGTTCTTCTTCGAGGCGGCGCAGGGTGTCGGTGCGGTATTCGTCGAAGGCGCGGTTGCCGCTCGAGCTTGACCGCATGCCCCACCATCCATCGGGATTGCTCTGCGCTTGCTGCTGCCAGCGCCGGGCTCCACAGCCGGTCCAGCGTGCCACGCGACCGCTGCCGACCAGATACCCTAGAGCGATGAGGCCGACCGGCCACCAGATCAGGAAGCTCACCACCGTCAGCGCAATCCAGGCTGGAGTGCCGAAATCGTCCAGCTTTGCCGCGATAGTCATGGGAAGCCCTCATGTGAATGTATTAAACATTGACATAGGGTGGGGATACGGCGCTTGTCAAGGTTTCGGACCGTCGTCGATCAGGCTGAGGCCGCGGAGATACACGAGCACTCCCGCCTCCAGCAATTCTTCCGGGGTCATTGGCAGTTTACGGCGGCCACCGTCGGCGCGGGCAAACAACGAGGCGATCCCGTGGGCCAGAGCCCACAAATGCAGGCTCATCATCAAAGCCGGCGGCCGGCGGTCGCTCGGCAGGCGGGCGCAGAAGGCGTCGGCCGCGCGGCGCAAGACCGCAAAAGCGCGGTCGGCGGCCTCGCGCAACTCGGGATCGTCATCAAAGGGCAGGCCCGCCTCGAACATGGCCGAGTAAAAAGCGGGTTCTTCGCGCGCAAAGGCGAGATAGGCGCGGCCGACATTCTCGAAGGCGAGAAAAGGGTCGGGCCTGCCCTCGCTCCAGGCGCGGTTGAGGCGCTCCTCGAACAGTTCGAAGCCGCGGCGCGCCACATCGGCGAGCAATGCCTGCCGGTCGCGAAAGTGCCGGTAGGGAGCCGCCGAGCTGACCCCGGCCGAGCGCGCCGCATCGGCGAAGGTGAACCCCGCCGGCCCTTTCTCGGCAATCAGGTTGAGCGCGGCACGGATCAGCGCCTCGCGCAGATTGCCGTGATGATAGCCCCGACGCCCGGTCGCCTGATCGTCTCTCGACCAGCTCATGCGAGATACTCTACAACGAGACCGCTGCTGGCAAATGGGGACGACATGGCAGACGATCGCAAAGTCACCCTTTTCCACTCACCGAATACGAGATCATCGGGCGCGCTGACCCTCCTCGAAGAGCTCTCCGTGCCGTACGAACTGCATGTGCTTAACATGAAAGCCGGGGAACAGCGCCGGCCCGAATACCTCGCGATCAATCCGATGGGCAAGGTGCCGGCACTGAAGCACGGTGAGGCTCTCGTCACCGAACAGGTCGCGATCTTCCTCTACCTTGCCGATCTCTTCCCGGAGGCCCGCCTCGCCCCGCCGATCGGCGATCGGTTGCGCGGTCCGTATCTGCGCTGGATGGTGTTTTACGCCGCGTGCTTCGAACCAGCCGTCATCGACAGCGCCACCCAGCGCGACCCGGCACCCCAGCCGATGTCGCCGTACGGCGATTTCGAGACGATGCTCAGGACGCTCACCGACCAGCTTGCCAAGGGGCCCTATCTGCTCGGCGAGCGATTTACCGCGGCCGACGTTCTGTGGGGTGGGGCTTTGACCTGGACCACGATGTTCAAGCTGGTGCCCGAGCTTCCGGTCATTGCAGATTACATCAGCCGCTGTGGCGCGCGGCCTTCGGTTGCGAGAGTCAAGGCCAAGGACGCAGAACTCGCAGCGGCGCACGAGGCAGCGGTATCCGCTGCCGCTACACCTTAGACGGGACGCACCGGCTAGGCGCTCAGTCAGCGCATATCGGCGTCACGGACGGCGACTCCGAGAACCCGGCCGTCCCGAGCCTGCAGGATCGCCGCGATGCGGTCGCAGGGAGTGCGAATCGGCAACTCGATTGCCTGTGCCCGGCCGTCGAACGGCGCGACCTCTTCGATGCTGCGCACCACATCGACATGAGAGAGCGTGCGGCCGCCATTTTCGCCCCGCGCCACCGCGGTGACATGCCGGCGGTCGAAGCCGATCAGCAGGAGGGTCGCCGCAATCCCGTCGCCGCCCTGACCCATCGTGATCTGTGCGCGGCCGTGATCGAATGCGAGGCTGACCGGCACATCATCGCGGGTGCGCCGGGCCGAGCCCAATGCCTGCTCGACCTCGCCGCGGTCGGAACCGACCGCCTGCCATCTGCCGTCGACGACCATCTGCGGTGTGTAGACCGTGGCTAGGCCGAAAAGCTCGGCATAGCCGTGCTGACGATGCGTCGCATCGGGGCTGGAAAACGGGTCCTTCCAGCCGAGCCTATCCCAGTAATCGACATGGAAGGACAGTGCCAGCACATCAGGCCGGCCGGCAAGCTCGGCGAGCAACGCATCGGCGGGCGGGCAGGACGAACAACCCTCGGAAGTGAACAGCTCGACAACGGTCGGGCGCTCGCCCGCCTGCAGCGGCGCAATCCCGAGCGCCAAAAAAGCTAGAGCGAACAGCAGGCCGGTCTCGGTCATGCCGTCACATTAAAGCAGTTTGCCGAGCTTCTGGTTCAACAGACCGTGAGCAGCGGGTTCTGGGGGCGATCGGCGGCTCCTACAAGATGAAGCGAGACAGATCGGCGTTTTGGGCTAGAGCGCCCACTCGCTCGCGGACATAGGCACGATCGATCTTGATCTCGGTGCCCTCCGGTCGGTCGGAGGCGGTAAAGCTGATCTCCTCCAACAGGCGCTCGAGGATCGTGTGCAGACGTCGCGCCCCGATATTCTCGATGGCCGCGTTGATCTCCTCGGCCAACAGCGCCAGTTCGTCGATCGAGGCTTCGTCGAACTCGAGCGTCACCCCCTCGGTCGCGAGCAATGCCTTGTATTGCTTGATCAGGCTCGCTTCCGGCTCGACCAGGATGCGCCGGAAGTCGTTGCGGTCGAGCGCCTTCAATTCCACCCGGATCGGCAATCGGCCTTGCAGTTCAGGCAGCAAGTCGGACGGCTTGGTCTGGTGGAAGGCACCGGAGGCGATGAACAGGATATGGTCCGTCTTGACTGCGCCGTGCTTCGTCGCGACCGTTGTGCCTTCGATCAACGGCAAGAGGTCGCGCTGCACTCCCTCCCGGCTGACATCGGGACCGCCGCCGCCGGCGCGTTCGCCGCGCCCGCAAATCTTATCGATTTCGTCGATGAAGACGATGCCGTTCTGCTCGACCGCCGTGGTCGCTTCGCGCACCACCATCTCCTGGTCCAACAGCTTGTCGCTCTCTTCGGCGACCAGCACCCGGTGGCTGTCGGCAACCGTCATCCGCTTCGGCTTCGAGCGGGTGCCGAAGGTCTTGCCGAAAATGTCGCCTAGGTTGAGCATCCCCATCTGCGCGCCGGGCAGACCGGGGATCTCGAAGGTCGGCAGGTTCGCCGCGGCGCTCTCCTGAACGGCGACTTCGATTTCGCGGTCGTCGAGCGCGCCTTCGCGCAGCATCTTGCGGAACTTCTGGCGGGTATCGGCGCTGGCGCCCGAGCCTACCAATGCCTCGAGCACCCGCTCCTCGGCGGCGATCTCGGCCTTGGGTTCGACCTCTTTGCGCAGCCGCTGGCGGGTCATCCCGATCGCAATCTCGACCAGATCGCGCACGATCTGCTCGACATCGCGGCCGACATAGCCGACCTCGGTGAACTTGGTCGCTTCGACCTTGACGAAGGGCGCCTGCGCGAGCCTCGCCAGCCGCCGCGAGATCTCGGTCTTGCCGCAGCCGGTCGGCCCGATCATCAGGATGTTCTTCGGCAATACCTCTTCACGCAGCTCGGGGCTGAGCTGCTGGCGCCGCCAGCGGTTGCGCAGCGCGATCGCGACGGCGCGCTTGGCCTCGTGCTGGCCGACGATGAACCGATCGAGCTCGGAGACGATCTCGCGCGGGCTGAAGGACGTCATCAAAAGAAGACGCTCGCTCTGACGATACCGGGTTGCAACAAGCGTCTCATTTGCGGTCCGCCTTAGTATTCGAGCTTTTCGAGGATCAGCTTGTCATTGGTGTAGATGCAAATCCCGGCGGCGATCGCCATGGCGCGGCGTACGATTTCCTCGGCGTCCATGCCGTCGACGCCAATCAGCGCGCGCGCTGCGGCCAGAGCGTAGCCGCCGCCCGAGCCGATGCCGATGATGTCGTCCTCGGGTTCGAGCACGTCGCCGGTGCCCGACAAAATGAGAGAGACGCTCTTATCAGCCACCGCCATCATCGCTTCGAGCCGGCGCAGATAGCGGTCGGTGCGCCAATCCTTGGCGAGCTCGACACAGGCGCGGGAGAGCTGCCCGGAATATTGCTCGAGCTTCCCTTCGAGCCGCTCGAACAAGGTGATCGCATCGGCAGTCGCGCCGGCAAAGCCGGCGATCACCGAACCGCCCGCCAGACGGCGCAGCTTGCGCGCATTCGACTTAACCACCGTCTGGCCCATCGTGACCTGGCCGTCGCCGGCAACCACGACTTGGCCGCCCTTGCGCAAGCAGAGGATTGTCGTGCCGTGCCACCCATTATTGCCGGAATAATCCATGCCTCTGTCGGCATCCGATGCTGCGCAGGGAACTCCCGGAAAATTAAGGTGTAAGCCGTTCCCGGGAAACTGAGATGTAAGTTGGGCCAGGTCGGGGTCAAGCGCGAGATGCCGCGGTGCGGAATGCCCCGCAGTGGAAAGCGCGCGCGAAAGTTGTTACAAGGACGTGCCGCAGGTGCGGCCCCTCGAGGAGAGTATTGTGCGGGTGGCGACGATCGAACGCAACACCAAGGAAACCCGGATCACCGGTCGAGTGGATCTCGATGGCAGCGGCGCCGCAGAGATCTCGACCGGCGTCGGCTTTCTCGATCACATGCTCGAACAACTTGCTAGGCATAGCCTGATCGACGTCACGCTGCATGCGGAAGGGGATCTGCACATCGACTTCCACCACACTACGGAGGACACCGGCTATGTCGTCGGTGAGGCCGTGTCACGGGCGCTCGGCACCCGCGGCGGCATCGCCCGCTACGGCCACGCAGTCATTCCGATGGACGAAACCCTGACCCGGGTCAGCCTCGACGCGTCGAACCGACCCTACCTCATCTGGAAGGTCAATTTTACCCGGCCAAAGCTCGGCGAAATGGACACCGAGCTGTTCAAGGAATGGTTTCAGGCCTTCGCTCAGTCGGCCGGGATAACCCTGCATGTCGAAAACCTCTACGGCGAGAACAATCACCACATCGTCGAATCGTGCTTCAAAGGTCTCGCGCGGGCATTGCGCCAGGCGGTCGAGATTGATCCGAGACGGGCCGGCGCCGTGCCCTCGACCAAAGGTGTGCTCGGCGGCAGCATGCCATGATCGTCGCGATTGTCGATTACGGCTCGGGCAATTTGTGCTCGGCCGCCAAGGCGTTCGAGCGCGCGGCCCGCGAGAATGAAATTCGTGCTGAGGTGAAGGTGACGAGCGCGCCGGAGGTCATTGCCGCGGCGGACAGCATTGTTCTCCCCGGCGTCGGTGCGTTCGCCGATTGCCGACGCGGGCTGAGGGCCGTTTCCGGTCTCGAAGCGGCACTGCACGAAGCCGTTATGATCCGCGCTCGCCCGTTTCTCGGCATTTGCGTCGGGATGCAGCTGATGGCGGAAGCCGGGCGCGAGTTCGAGACCGTCGAGGGCCTCGGTTGGATCAGCGGCGAGGTCGCGGCGATCGAGCCGACTGACGCGGCGTTGAAGATCCCTCATATGGGCTGGAACGAGCTTGAACCGCGATCGGCGCATCCGCTCCTCGCCGGGCTCGGCGCCGGCGCGCACGCCTATTTTGTCCACAGCTATTATTTTCGCCTCGCCGATGCCGCGGACCTCGTCGCGAGCACGGATTACGGCGGGCCGCTGGCGGCGGTGATCGGGCGTGACAATCTCGCGGGCACCCAATTCCATCCAGAAAAGAGCCAGGAGGCGGGGCTGAGGCTGATCAGAAATTTCTTGCGTTGGCGTCCATGAGCAATATGCGAACTGACGGAACCGTCTCGGTCGATCGGCTGACCAAATTCTCGGGCACGGATCTCGACGATTTGTGCGAGGCCACCGAGAGCGCCATAACCGAAGGCGGCGGGTTCGGTTGGCTGAAGCCGCCGCCGCGGCAAGTGCTCGAGAATTATTGGAAGGGCGTGCTGCTCGTCCCCGAGCGCCGGCTCGTCGTCGGCCGGCTCGACGGCATCATCGCCGGCTCGGCGCAGCTGAGCCGAGCGCCGCGCAACAACGAGGCGCAGACTTTCGCGGGAACCCTGACGAGCGCCTTTGTCGCGCCGTGGGCGCGCGGCCGCGGGCTTGGCCGCGGCATCGTGCGCGAGATCGAGCATCTCGCCCGGGAGCTCGGCCTGACGGTTCTCAATCTCGATCTTCGCGATACCCAACGAGCGGCCATCGCGCTCTACGAGAATTTGGGCTACAGGCGCTGGGGCACGCACCCGGTTTACGCACAGGTCGAGGGCTGGATCATACCGGGGCAGTACTATTACAAGCTCCTTGAGGACGAGCCGGCGGTGCCGTGATCCTTTACCCGGCCATCGACCTCAAGGATGGTGCCTGCGTCCGCCTGCTCCGCGGCGATATGGCGAGCGCTACCGTATTCAATGCGAAACCCGCCGCACAGGCCAGGGCATTTGCTGAAGCCGGCTTTTCCTGGCTGCATGTCGTCGACCTGAACGGTGCTTTCGCCGGCCGCTCGGTCAACGGCGAAGCGGTCAAGGCGATCCGCGCCTCGATCGATCTGCGAATGCAGCTCGGCGGCGGCATCCGCGACCGCCGCGCCATCGACGAGTGGCTGGCACTTGGCATCGACCGCGTCGTGCTCGGCACCGCCGCCTTGCGCGATCCCGACCTGGTGCGCAGCGCCGGTGCGGACCACCCCGGTGCAATCGCCGTCGGTATCGATGCGCGCAACGGCCACGCGGCCATCGAGGGCTGGGCCGAGACCACCGGGGTCGGCGTCGTCGATCTTGCCCGCCGGTTTGAGGATTGCGGCGTGGCCGCCCTGATCTATACCGATATCGCGCGCGACGGGGCTCTTTCCGGGATTGACGCGCGGGCGATCGCGGATTTTGCGCGGCAAGTCTCAATTCCGGTGATCGCATCGGGCGGGGTCTCATCGCTCGCCGACATTGCCGCGCTGAAAGCGCACGAGGCGGACGGGATTGCCGGGGTCATTTGCGGCCGCGCGCTGTATGACCGCCGGATCGATCCGCAAGCGGCGCTGCGTCTGTTGTCGGAGACCGGGCCGTGCTGAAGATGCGGGTCATCCCCTGTCTCGACGTCAAGGACGGGCGGGTCGTCAAAGGCGTAAATTTTATCGGTCTCGTCGATGCCGGCGATCCGGTGGCGCAGGCGCGGTTCTACGACCGCGAGGGGGCCGACGAGCTGTGCTTTCTCGACATCACCGCCAGCGTGGAAAACCGGGACACGCTCTATGACGTGGTGCGGCGCACCGCCGAGGAATGCTTCATGCCGCTGACCGTCGGCGGGGGTGCCCGGACGGTCGAGGACATCCGTCGGCTCCTCCTAGCTGGGGCCGACAAGGTATCGATCAACACCGCCGCCGTCATTCGGCCCGAATTCGTGCGCGAAGCGGCCCAGAAATTCGGCAGCCAATGCATCGTCGCGGCGATCGACGCCAAAGCCGCGGCCCCTGAACAATGGGAGGTGTTCACCCATGGCGGCCGCCGACGGACGGGCATCGATGCGGTCGCATGGGCTTGCCGGCTTGCCGATTATGGTGCTGGCGAGATCCTGTTGACCTCGATGGACCGGGACGGAACCAAGTCAGGGTTCGACATCCCTTTGACGCGCGCCGTCGCGGACGCGGTTCGTGTGCCGGTCATCGCCTCCGGGGGGGTCGGTACGCTCGACCACCTGGTCGAGGGCATTCGCGACGGCCATGCCACCGCGGTCCTCGCCGCCTCGATTTTTCATTTTGGAACCTACCGCATCGGCGAGGCCAAGGCCCGGCTCGCCGCTTGCGGCATCCCGGTGCGGCGCTGAGCGATGGCCGAGCAGGAGCTGGGCTCCGCGCTCGACCGGCTGTGGCAGGTCATTCAGTCGCGCCGCGGGGCCGATCCGCAAACTTCATACACGGCGCGCCTATTTTCCCGCGGCCGCGCCAAGATTGCCCAAAAGCTCGGTGAGGAAGCGATCGAGGCAGTGATCGAGGGTGTCGGGAACACCCCGGCGGCGCTCGTCGGCGAGAGCGCCGACCTGCTCTATCACTTGCTGGTGCTGTGGGCCGCTGCCGGCATTTCCCCTGCAGATGTCGCGGCGGAATTGACCCGCCGGGAGGGCACTTCCGGCATCGCCGAAAAACGCGCCCGCGCCAAGCTCTGACACCCCAGCCGAGGCGAACCGATGGACTACGACCGCAACAACATCTTTGCTCGCATCCTGCGCGGCGAGATCCCCTGCAAGAAAGTTTATGAGGACGAGCACGTCCTTGCCTTTGACGACATCACCGCGCGAGCCCCGACGCATGTCCTGGTGATCCCGAAAGGGGAATACGTCTCCCTCGATGATTTTTCCGCGAATGCCTCGACCGCCGAGATCGGCGCCCTGGTTCGCGCCCTCGGGCATATCGCCCGAGAGCGGGGCATTGCCGAAAGCGGCTATCGCGTCCTCTCCAACACCGGACCCGCCGCCCATCAGGAAGTGCCCCACTTCCACGTGCACCTCGTTGGCGGCCGCGACCTCGGCGCAATGCTGCTGCGAGGGTGATCAGCCCCCGCCGGCGGCGCGGGCGAGATGTGTATTTTCATAAATCGCGGCTAGGCAGGAAAAATCGATGCAGCCCAAGACAAGCACCCGAGTCTGGCATCGACCGGCTGGGGGTTTGGGGGCCAGATCCCACCCGCGCCGCGTCCAATCAGTTCGGCGGCGATGCGTGTCGAGCGGATCAACAAGATCTCCCGGACGGTGGGGATTGTCGTGCAGGCCCAGACATTCTCGCGCGTCTCGGATTTGTTGCTCGGCGACAATATTTCGATGACGAGGGTCGGCTCCGTCAGCGCCCGTTGGCCCCCATTGGGGACTTCGCAGCTCACGGCGAGATCTGGGACGCGAATGTTTGCGTCCGACCTCACCCGCGGAATGATGCCCGGCTCGACCACGACCATAGCAGCGTGTCCCAGACAAGTGAGTTCCAAGCAAGCGCGCCAGTGTTCCATGCATAATCCCGTGCGGAATACCCGCCGGCGCTATGGCACGCGGTTCGCCGTCGACGAGTTCGAACTTCTTTCCACTGCTGTCGCCGGACCAATCGAGAAATTCCTCGATGGTCATTCCCGAGGGAGCAAGCTTGGGCAGTGCTGTCATCGGTGAACCTCCGCCTTCCTAAAGAGATGGCGCTACCGAGTTGCCGCAAAAAGATGCGGCCGCTTGAAACCTACCGCCGTTTGCGTGTACTCAAACTACGGGAGTAAACGCCTGGGAGAGGATCATGTCGGTGCGAGCTGACACTGCCGGTCGAATCATGACGACGGGCGCCCTGAGCTTGCCGTGGATCATTGCCGCCTCCTCGGTCGGCACGCTGATCGAATGGTACGACTTCTATCTCTACGGCGTGCTCGCGCTATTTTTCAGCAAGCATTTCTTCTCCCCGGACCTGAACCCGACGATCGCCTTCATTGCGAGTTTTTTCGTGTTCTGGACGGGTTTTCTCGTTCGGCCCTTCGGCGCGATCCTCTTCGGCCATCTAGGTGATCTGATCGGCCGCAAATTCACCTTCATGCTGACTTTGGTGTTGATGGGGGCGGCGACCTTCGTCGTCGGCCTGCTGCCAGGCTATAGCGTAATCGGAGCTCTCGCACCGATCCTGCTGGTCAGCATGCGCGTCCTGCAGGGTCTCGCCTTGGGCGGCGAATACGGCGGAGCGGCGACCTACATCGCCGAGCACGCCCCCGACGGCAAACGCGGCTTTTTTACGAGCTGGATCCAGACCACGGCGACGATGGGGATCGTCCTTGCGCTCCTGGTCATCCTGATCTGCCGGCTGTCGCTCGGCGACCAAGCATTCGGCGACTGGGGTTGGCGCGTCCCGTTCCTGCTCTCCGCGATCCTCGTTGTGCTCGCCGGCTATATCCGGCTCAAGCTCGAGGAATCCCCGCTGTTCGCCCGCCTCAAAGAACAGGGCAAGGCTTCGACCAACCCGGCGGCCGACAGTTTCCTCAGCGGCGGCAAGAACTGGGGCCTGATGCTGGTCGCGCTGTTCGGCGCCACCGCGCCCGAAGGCGTCGTCTGGTACACGGGCCAATTCTACGCGCTGTTCTATCTAACGACGGTTCTCAAGGTCAATTACGTCACCGTATTCATCATCATGATGATAGCGTTGACCTTGGGCGCTCCGTTCTTTGTCGCATTCGGTGCGCTCTCCGACAGGATCGGTCGCCGCAACATCATGACGCTGGGCTTCGCGTTGGCGGTGATCACCTATTGGCCGGTGTTTACCTGGCTCGGCACCTTCAAGGACAATCCGGTCGTCCTGACGATCCTGGTTTTCTACATGGTGATCCTGGTGACGATGGTGTACGGCCCGATCGCCGCGTTTCTGGTGGAGCTGTTTCCGGCGCGCATCCGTTACACCTCGATGTCGCTGCCCTACCACGTCGGAAACGGCGTCTTCGGCGGGCTGGTTCCGGCCGCAGGGGCCTCGATCGCCGCGATTACCGGGATCGCCCTGAGCGGGCTGCTGTATCCGATAGCGGTCGCTGCGATCGGGGTCGCCGTCAGCCTTGCGTTCATCCGCGAGCCGACGCACAGAATCAGGATTTGGGACGAAGTCGGCGGCGGCGTGCCGCCGCTGGTCCCGGACCAGCCTTAGGCCCTACAGCCTTAGGATCAGGGCGGCTGAACGGCGTCGGTTAGTCCGCCGACCCCGCGGAACAGCGCTCGCATTCGTTCCGGGACCGGTTCATCGAGAATATGATCGTAAAGCGCGTGGAGAAGCTCTTCTCCATCCGTTCTGCCGTCGAGAAAGTCTAGGAGCTGTTCCTCGACCATGTCCCGTTCCTTCACCTGGGGAACGCCACCACAGAGAATTGCCGGCGAAGGCAACTGACTTTCCAACTGCATGGTCTCGTACCTTCTCACAATCAATCCGGTCCGCAGGTATTAAATGACGTTCCGTGTCTCGCCGATTCATTAGGGTAACGGATCGTAACAACCGTCCGTTCCGCACAGCAACGCATAAGCGGCATGCAAAAACGCTTGGAACCGAGAGTGAATTTCGCCGCGATCAGGCTCGCAGTGCCTCCCCTTCCGGCAGCACCTTCATCCGGCGGTAGCTCAGCGCCTCGGCAACGTGGCGGCGGGCGACGATCGGCGCGCCTTCGAGATCGGCCAGGGTGCGGGCGACGCGCAATACCCGGTGGTAGCCGCGCGCCGACAGACGCAGCCGCTCTGCCGCCCGGGCGAGCAGCGCGCGGCCGGCGGGCTCGGGGGTCGCGATCTCGTCGAGCAATGCCCCCTCCGCCTCGGCATTGGTGCGGATGCCGCGCTCCGCGGGCAGCCCCGCATAGCGCTTGGCTTGCCGGGCGCGGGCCGTCGCGACCCGGCCGGCGACTGCCGCGCTGCCTTCGGCGGCCGGCGGCAGCGCGAGATCCGCCGGCGATACCGCGCGGACGTCGATGTGCAGGTCGATACGGTCGAGCAACGGGCCCGACAGCCGGCCCTGGTAGTCCTCCGCGCAGCGCGGCGCCCGCCCGCAGGCGAGCTCGGCAAAATGGCCGCAGCGGCACGGGTTCATCGCTGCGATCAGCTGAAAGCGGGCCGGATAGGTGACGTGCCCCTGGGCGCGGGCGATGCTGACGCGGCCGGTTTCCAGCGGCTGGCGCAGCGCTTCGAGCGCGGCGCGGTTGAACTCGGCCAGCTCATCGAGGAACAGGACGCCCTGATGCGCGAGCGAAATCTCGCCCGGCCGGGGGCGCGGCCCGCCGCCGACCAATGCCGCGAGCGATGCCGAATGATGCGGGTCGCGGAACGGCCGCTCGCGCGACAACCCGCCGCTGCGCAATCCGCCCGCCACCGACTGGATCATGCCCAGCTCAAGTGCCTCGGCCGGTTCGAGCGGCGGCAGGATGCCCGGCAGACGCGCTGCCAGCATCGATTTGCCTGCGCCCGGCGGGCCGACCATCAGCAGATTGTGCCCGCCCGCCGCAGCGATCTCGAGGGCGCGCTTGGCGCTCTCCTGGCCTTTCACATCGGCGAGGTCGAGCCCGGCCGCGCGCGACGGCGCGACCCGCGGCTCGGGCGGCGGCAACAATTGAGTCCCCTTGAAATGATTGACGATCGCCAGGAGGCTCGGCGCCGCGATCACCTCCACCTCGCCGGCCCAGGCCGCCTCGCCGCCGCATTCCGCCGGGCAGATGACGCCGCTGCCGCGGCTCGCCGCCGCCAATGCGGCGAGCAGCACGCCGGCGACGCTCGTCAGCGAGCCGTCGAGCGCCACCTCGCCGAGCGCCATATAACCGCCGAGCTCGTCGGCCGGCAGCGCCTCCATCGCCGCGAGCAGGGCAAGCGCGATCGGCAGGTCGAAATGGCTGCCCTCCTTCAGCACATCGGCGGGGGCGAGGTTGACGGTGATCCGTCTGGGTGGCAAGCCGAGGCCCAGCGAGGCGAGCGCCGCGCGGACCCGTTCGCGCGACTCGGCGACCGCCTTGTCCGGCAGCCCGACGACGGTAAAGGCCGGCAACCCCGAGGCGATCGTCACCTGGGTCTCGACCTCGATGACCTCGACCCCGTGAAACGCAACGGTGCGCACCTTTGCGACCATACCTTTACCATTTTGCAAGCAACAGTTGAGTATAGCCGGTTCGGGTCAACAAAACTAGCGGCGCGCCGCTCATCACAGAATCCTGGAAACAATTCGTAGGGCGGGCGGAGCGCAGCGCAACCCGCCATTCATCCGAGGCGCCGAACCGCGCGCAACCGGGCGCGCACCCGCCGTGCGATGCGCGCGCCCTGGGCCGGCGCGATCTCGCCGCGCGCAACGGCCGCCAGAACCGCGGACAGCATTTGCCGGACATCCTCGACCGTGCGCAACGACGACAGATCTATCCCGAGATGCTTCCCCGCGTCGGTGGGAGGCAGCAGCGGCGGCAATAGTTGCGCGGCGAGAGGCCGCAACAGATGAGGCCTGCGGTCGATCAGATCGGACAGCGCCTGCGTGCTCAGCGGCCGGGCCGCAAGATCGGGCACGCGCCGCTTGGGGTTGGGAATGCCGCGCTGACGGCCGCCCGGGTTGCCGGAGCTTCCCTTAGCGAAACGCCCCTGCGCATCGCGCGCGCGATGCAACAAGGGATCAGGATCAACCGATTGAAATTCCTCGATTCCGGATCCGGAAAACAGGAGATAACAGGAAGGGTCAGGCGGATCGGCATCTATTTCCGACATCGGCGCGGCTCCGGGACCAACGAGGCCAGCATGTCGGTTCACCGTATGTTCTCTTCAAGGGCCGCAGCATGGCCTCACGCACAAGAGGGCAAAGCACCCGCAAACCGAGCGACCGCCGGTATGGGTGGACCTCTGTCCTTCGCTGGAGCGCAGGGCAACGGCGTGGTTGCGCCGAAACCGGCCGGCGGCTGCATTGGAGAAGCCGCGAGATTTGAAATCGCACATATGCCATGGGCACAAGTCGATATTCATTCAGGCGCGGCGCACGCCATAGAACACCGCGAAACATCCGGGCAATACGTCGGTCAGATCCTTCCGGTACGCCGTCGCCTGCCAGTATTCGCCAAGCGGGATGAACGGCACGTCTTCCCAGAGCTGCTTCTGCAAATCGACACAGATGCGCTTTTGCTGCTCCAAATCGGCCGTGTCGAGCCAGGCGGCGCGCAATTCCTCGATACGCGAACTGTTGGCCCAGCCGTTTATCGGCTCCTTGCCGTCGGCGCGAATGGCCAGATTGCCGTAAGGATGAACGTTCGGAAGAGAGCGGTCGATCAGTGTGCAGAACATGTTGTAGCCGCCCCTGTCCGGCGGGCCTTGATTGTTGCGGCGCAGGACGACATTGGCGAAATCAATCTCCAGCAGATCGACATTCATCCCGGCGCGCCGCAGCTGCTCGGCGCCGGTCCGTGTCAGGTCACCGAGTTCGCGGACATCGGTCGGCGTCATTACGACGATTTTCTCACCCTTGTAGCCGGCCTCCGCCAAGGCCCGCTTGACGGCGGCATAGTCGCGGGGGCTGCGCAGCACCTCGACGCCGACATCGGTCGCGAACGGCGAGCCGGTGCCGAACAGACCGACATCGTCCCGCCAATTGTTCCGGTCATTGCCGGCGATTGCCGACATCGCTTCAGCCTGGTCGACGCCGCCAAGCAGCGCTCGGCGTATCGCCGGGTTGTCGAACGGCGGGTAGCGATGGTTGAAGGTCATGATGCCGTTCGCCGTCGCGAAATGCGAGACGACGGTGATGTTGGTGTCGCCGCTGACCTGGGCGACGAGATCGCGCGACGGGTTCTCCCACCAATCGATTTCGCCACGGCGCAACGCCGCCGAAGCCGAGAATGGATCAAGCGTCAACCACTCGACCCGCTCGAAATACGCCGCTTTCGGCCCGGTGGTAAACCCGACCGAGCCGTCCACTCGGGGCTGATAGCCCGCAAATCGCTCGAAGACCGCGCGCGCGCCGCTGACGTGTTCGTCCTTGAGGAAGCGGTAGGGGCCGCTGCCGACGACTTCCGCAACAGGCTTGAACGGTGACTCCCCCGCCAGGCGCTCCGGCATGATCGCCGGTACGTTGCCGCCGGGCCCGGCGAGGGCTGCGGGCAGGTGCGGGAATGGCCGCTTCAAGCGAAACCGTACGGTACGGTCGTCGGTTGCCGACAGCTCGTCGGTCGCGTCCATCAGCGCGTTGGCGAAGATGACGCGCGGCGCAAAGCGGCGGATGCTGGCGACAACGTCGCGCGCCAGCACCGGCTCCTTGTCGTGGAAGCGCAGACCATCGCGCAGCTTCAGGGTCCAGGTTAATCCGTCCTCCTCGACGGTATGCCCCTCGACCATCTGCGGCTGCGCCTTCCACTCGGTATCGATACCGTAAAGCGTATCGAATACGAGGTAGGCCGAGTTTCGCGTCGGCCGTGCCCCGGTGACGACCGGGTCGAGTATCGTTAGATCCGAAGTCGGCACGAAAACCAGGGTTTTCGCGCGATCCGCTCGCCCGAGTCGCGGCGCCGCAGTAATCGAAAGCGTCGCCGCCGCGGCGGCTTTAAGTAGTTCGCGTCGTCTCACAGCGGCTTCTCCCCAAGCTTGCACACCGCGGGGCCAATTTCCCTGAACATCGTGGTGCAATGCGACGAGCAAGGTACAGCAGTGTTTTCGTTTACAATACGTCCAGCGGATAAAGAGGCCAACCCAGGATTGCCCCTTCTCGGGTACTAGCAACAAGAAATGCGCACCGCAGGGGTTCGGTCGCAGCAAGGTCCGCTTAGGGGCATAACTTGCCATCGGGTCGAGTGCCGACGCAGGGTCGCAGTGGGCGCGCCTTTACCTCGAAGCGATATTTCGCGCTGTAGGGGGTAATGACACGGTCTTCCTGATTATCCCGCCTCCTGGTCGCAAACGCGGGTTGCTTGCGAAAGCTTCACAGACCGTGTTTGGCTCCCATCGCGCGCACCTGTTCGTCAGTCGCAAATTCGCCACGCGCCGCGGCAGCCTTTAAGGCAGCGATGGCGGCGTGCTCCACCCCCGTGATCAAAGATCCTACCAGAACCCGTCCGCGAGGGCGGGGGCCTGCAGCGCCCGCGCCCGCTCGCCCCGCGCCCGCCGCCGCCGTTGCCCCTTGCGCGGTCGTCCCCGCCCGCGCAACGCCGCCGGCCCGCCCGACCCTAGTCACGCCAGGCATAAAAAAGCCGGCCCGCAGCTTCAGATCGCGCCAGCGATGCTTTCCCCGACCGCCACGCGCGCCACCGCGGCCTGCTTCAACGCCATCGGTTTCCGGTGCTTCGCCATCAGTTCCTCTTCTCGAGAAACCGCCCCCCATTTCCCTGTCTCACTTTTGAGGTGCGCTAAAAGGGAGGCCGAACAAAGGAGGCCGAGGACGACCTTTGCGGAGGCGCAGTCCGGCGATCCGGTCGGCACCCCGCGGGTATCCTCGAACCCGGCCACTTGGCTGCCGAGCTGTTGCTCGGCCAAATTAGGCGAGACCACTGCAAATCCCGGAATTTTCGCGTTGCACAGGTGCTACTTTGCGCCGATTGGGTCAAAATCCGGGTCAGCAGGAGGAGGCGGCTGGGATGAAGTTCAAGATGGACATCGATTGCACTCCGGATGAAGCGCGAGCCTTTTTCGGCTTGCCGGACGTGAAGCCGCTGCAGCAGGCGCTGCTGCCGGAAGTCGAGGAGCGCTTGAGATCGACGCTCAAAGCCATGGACCCCGAGGCAATGCTGAAGACCTGGCTGCCGGCGACCCTCAAAGGGTTCGAGCAGCTGCAGCAAATGCTTTTCGCAAACATGCCGGGCGCTGGCGACAAGAAGAAATAGCCGTGAACGCGGCGCTGTACACCGCGCGCCTGCTACTGCGCCAATGGCGGGATGACGATGCCGCGGCTTTCGCCGAGCTTTCGGCCGATCCCGCCGTCATGCAATACCTCGTGCCCTTTGCCGACCGCGCGGCCATGGACGCCTGGGTCGTGGCGGCGCGCACGCATTCGCAGGACCATGGCTTCGGTCCTTGGGTCGTCGAGCTTCCCGGTGAAGCGCCGTTTCTCGGCGTCGTCGGCCTGAGCAATTTGCGTTTCGCGCTGCCGTTCGCGCCGGCGGTCGAGGCCGCCTGGCGCTTAGCTCGTCGTTATTGGGGACAGGGCTATGCCTACGAGGCGGGCCGCGATCGATGACGGGTTCGGCCGCCTCGGTCTCGAAGAGATCGTCGCCTTTACGGTGCCGGCGAACCGGGCGTCGCGGCGGGTTATGGAAAAGCTCGGGATGACCCACGACCCGGCGGAGGATTTCGATTTCGCGCATCCGCAGCTGCCGCCGGGGCACCCGTTGCGTCGCCATGTACTTTACCGGCTGCGCCGGTCGTGAGCGGTTGTATCCTCTTGGTCCGCCACGGCGAGACGGAATGGAACCGGGAGAGGCGTAATCAGGGACGCTTCGACTCGCCCCTGACTGAACGGGGCATCGCGCAAGCGCATGCGATCGGACGGCTCGTCGCGATATTGCCGAATGCCGCAGCGGCCCGCCTCGTCGCCAGCCCGCTGGGCCGCGCGCGACGGACTGCCGAGATCATCTGCGAGCATCTCGACCCCGCACCGGAGGTGGGCCTAGACGATCGGATTCGGGAGCTTTCGATCGGCTCTTGGGACGGTTTGACTTATAGCGAGATCGCCATATGTGCCCCCGGAATCTTCGACGGAGACGGCCGCTCCGAGTGGTGTTTTCGGTCTCCCGATGGAGAGCGGTATGAGGGCTTTGCGGCGCGCGTCGCGGACTGGCTGAGCGAGGCGGTTGACGCGCCGCTCACAATTGTCGTGACGCATGGCATGGTCAGCCGTGTCCTGCGCGGTCTGTACGCGCGCCTGCCGCGCGAGGCGGCGCTGATATTGCCGGTGCCGCAGGACAAAATCTTTCGGCTGTCCGATGGCGCGATCGAGGAAATTCCGGTCAGCCCGCCGGACGCCTCCTGGGTGCCGAGCCGAACCGGCCAGTGACGCTTCGCTTATTCCGGGGTTTGGAACTGCGGCGGGGGTCTTTGGACGACCGGTGCGGCGGCCTCCAGAATTTGGCGCCGCTCGCCGGAGCGGGGCGGATAAATGCGCTCGCAGTTGATCAATTGCTTGGTTCGCTTAGCGGCGGCGCCGGTCGTGACGACCCGGCGGTCCCAGCCCTCGGTGTAAAGGGCGCCCCAGGGCCCGAGATCGAGGATCGTGGTGTACCAGTCGATGCGCAGCGGCAGCATGGGTTTTCCCACGAGATCGCACACGACGTTATAGCCGGCAAAGCGGCCCATCGGCCGGGCATGCTGACAAGACATCACCGAGCTGTGCTGGTCGTCGACGACCGCATGGGCGGCATCGCCGCCGGCAAAGGTGTCCGGCACTCCCTCGACCCGCATAAAGCGGTCGACCGGAACCCGGCCGAACCGGTCGCGCCGAACCGGAAAAAGCTCAGTCAAAGGGTTGGCCCGCATGCCGGCGCACCAGACGATTGTCGCGGCAGGGATCTTCTCGCCGGTCGAGAGCGTGGCGCCAGACCGGTCGATCGTACTGATCGCGACGCCGGTGCGGGTCCCCACCCCGAGAGACGCGAGCGCCTCGCCGATCACATGACAGGCGCCGTCGCCCATATCTGAACCGACCCGCGGCTGATGGTCGGCGAGAATTACTTGGGGAACCACAGCACCCGCCGAGCGCAATTTCCCGAGCAGTTCGGTTGCCGCTTCGATGCCGGTCAACCCGGCGCCAACGACGAGCGCGGTATATTGCCCGGGCGAATGCGGCTGCGCCGAGAGGCTCCGAATGTGAGTATTGAGCCGCGCGGCGCCGTCGTAAGTATCGACATCGAAAGCGTATTCGCCGAGCCCGGGGATGTCGGGGCGGACCAGCCGGCTGCCCAGGGCGAAGACCAGCCGGTCATAGCAGATCGATCTATGTGCGGCACCCACGGAATAGGTGACCTGCCGGCTGTCGAAATCGATGCCGATGACCTCGCCCGTCACGCGCTCGACGCTGATCGGTTCGAGCACCTCATCGAGCGCCACCCTAACGCCGCTCAAATCGGGCTCGTAATTCCGCACGCGGATCGCGTGCCACTGGTCGCGATTGACCACGGTCACCTGGACCGCGTCCCGGCCAATACCGAACTCGTCCAAGGCGCGTGCCGCGCCGACTGCACTCCACAGCCCGGCGAACCCGGCGCCCAGGACGAGGACGCGCGCGGTCACCGGCTCGTTCGCTCGACCGTTTGGATGACGTCGAAGCCCTCGAACTCGGGGTGTCCGAGATAGAGCGGCCTGTTCTGCCCGGCGCTTTGGTGGGCGAGGCGGAACGCTTCCGAGCGCGTCCAGGCTTCGAAATCTTCCCGGCTCTGCCAGAGCGTGTGGGATGAGTAGAGGACGTGGTCCTCGCGCTCGGGCCCGCGCAGCAGGTGAAATTCGAGAAAACCCGGCACATCGCGCAAATGCGTATCGCGCGATGTCCAGACGCGCTCGAACTCCGCCGACGAGTTCGGGATGACTTTGAAGCGGTTCATCGCAATGAACATTTGCCGGTTCCTAATCGTATTGAGATCTGCCGGTTAGCGCTTAGCGAATGTCACGACGACACCTTTTGCCGCGTCGTCGGGATGATCGAATGGGGTCTTGAAGTGAGCAACCGCTCCGGGTGCTAGCCGTGGTTGCGGGGGATCGACGATCTTGAACTGCACCTCTTTTTCGGAGGTGTCGCGCAATGCGACCCGCAGCCTTGGTAAATCCTGCGTCGTTTTTCCATTATTGGCGATATCGCCCTCGATGACGAGGCCGTCCGGGGTGCGCGAGGGGGCGAGCTTCTCGATCTTGAGCCCCGTCCACGGCGGCTCGGCCGCGAAGCCGGCCAGAGCGTAGAAGCGCGCCGCCGGCGGCCAAAGCGCCACAACCGCACCACGGGCGACGACGACTCCGGCCAGAACCGCAAGAGCGAGCAGGACGGCTATTACGAGCCAGCGAAGCGCACCCCAGCGGCTCCGACGCCGAGGCGGTTCGGGAAGAGTTCGCGGGCGCGGGGGAACCTCCAGCGTGGTTGCCGGGCGCGGCGGGACTTCAAGCGCCGGTTCGATCCGGCCTATGCCGTTGGCTGGGTCCCCGTGTTCGGCCGACTGCGGCAACGCCGCCTGATGCCAGGTATGGCCGCAGTGGGCGCAGCGCACGGTGCGGCCGGACTGTCCGCGCAGGGCGTCTTCGTCGACGCGATAGCGAGTCCGGCAGACCGGGCAGCTGAGGATCATCTAGCTAAGGTCGAATGCGGCCAAACCTCACGCAGCGACAGGCGCGGCGCTCTGGCGCGCGAGCCGGCGCAGATGGTGATCGGCATCGCCGAACATCGCGTCGATCATTGTGACGTGCTTGAAGTAGTGACCGACCTTATACTCCATCGTCATGCCGATGCCGCCATGCAGCTGGATCGCCTGCTGGCCGACGAACTTGCCGGAACGGCCGATCTGGACCTTGGCTGCCGAGATTGCGTTGCGCCGCTCCGAGGCATTGTCTTCGCCCGCCATCATCGTCGCAAACATCGCCATGCTGCGCGCCTGCTCCAGCGCGATCAGCATATCGACGGCGCGGTGCTGCAGGATCTGAAAGCTGCCGATCTCGCGCCCGAATTGCCGGCGCGTCTTGAGGTACTCGACAGTGAGCTCGTGCATCACCGACATCGCGCCGACCGCCTCGGCGCAGAGCGCCGCAATCCCTTCCTCGACGACGCGTTCGATGAGCGGCAATGCTGCCCCAGGCTCGCCGAGCACCCCTTCCGGGCCGACCCGGACACCCGATAGCGCGATCTCCGCGGCGCGCAACCCGTCCTGGGTCGGGTAGCCGCGGCGGGACACTCCCGGCGCCTTCACGTCCACGATGAAAGCGGCGATCCCGTCGCGATCCCGCCGCCCGCCGCCGACCCGCGCCGTGACGATCAGCTTGTCGGCCGTGTCGCCATGCAGCACGACCCCCTTCTCGCCTTCGATCGCCCAGCCGGTGCCGTCGCGCACGGCCCGCGTCGCGATGTCGTGCAGGTCGTATCGCGACTGCCGCTCGGTGTGGGCAAAAGCCAAAGTGAGGTCGCCCGCGGCAATCTTGGGGATCAGGTCGGCGCATTGTTCGGCGCCGGCGCCGTGTCGGAGAAATCCGCCGCCGAGCACGACCGTTGCAAGATAGGGTTCGAGCCCCAACGCGCGGCCGAAGGCTTCCATCGCGATCATCGTTTCAACCGGACCGCCGGCGGAGCCGCCATACTGCTCTTCGAACGGCAGCCCGAGCAGGCCAAGCTCGGCATATTGCGCCCACAGATCGCGGCTCCAGCCCTCCGGATTCTGCGCATAGGTTTTGCGCTGCTCGAACGCGTAGCGGTCCCCGATCAGCCGGTCGAGGCTCTCTTTCAGCAGCCGCTGCTCCTCAGTCAGGTCGAAATCCATGGCTCACAGCCCCAGGATCGCCTTCGCGATGATGTTCTTCTGAATCTCGTTGGTGCCGCCGTAGATCGTGGTTTTGCGCCAGTTGAAATAGGTCGGGGCGATCGGCCCGGCCCATTCGGGACCGATCAGCGGCTCGTTCCAGCGCTCCTCATCCTCGTGCTCGGGCTGGTAGGGCAGTGCATAGGGGCCGACCACCTCGAGTAACAATTCGGTCGTCGCCTGCTGGATCTCCGAGCCCTTGATCTTGAGGATCGAGGATGCCGGATCGGGCTTGTTGTCGGTGCGACGGCGCTCGGCGGCAACGACGCGCAATTGCGTCATCTCCAGCGCCTTCAATTCGACTTCGACGGCAGCGAGCTTTTCGCGGAACCGCTCGTCCTCGATCAGCGGCTTGTCGTCCGCACGTTCCATCGCGGCGAGTTCCTTGATCCGGCGGATGCGTTCCTTCGACAGGCCGACCCGCGCGATGCCGGTGCGCTCCCGCCCGAGCAGGTACTTCGCGTAATCCCAGCCCTTGTTCTCCTGGCCGACCAGGTTCCCAGCGGGCACCTTCACATCGTCGAAAAATACCTCGTTGACCTCGTGCCCGCCCTCGATCGTGATGATCGGCCGCAGCGTGATCCCAGGTGTGTTCATGTCGATCAGCAGAAAGGAAATTCCTTCCTGCTTCTTGGCCTGCGCGTCGGTGCGCACCAGACAGAAGATCCAATCGGCGTGCTGCGCGAGGGTCGTCCAGGTCTTCTGGCCGTTGACGATGTAATGATCGCCCTCGCGCTTCGCGGCGGTCCGCAGCGAAGCCAGGTCCGAACCCGCGCCCGGTTCCGAGAACCCCTGGCACCACCAATCGTCGAGATTGGCGATGCGCGGCAGAAACTGCTTTTTCTGCGCTTCCGAGCCAAACGCGATCATCACCGGCCCGACCATTGTGACCCCAAAGCCGAGCGGCTGCGGCGCCGGCGTGAGCTGGAGCTCTTCCTGGAAGATGTACTGCTGAACCGGACTCCACCCTGTGCCGCCCCACTCGGCCGGCCAGTTGGCGACCGCCCAGCCTTTCTTGTTGAGGGTGCGCTGCCAGGTGACGATGTCGTCCTTGGCGAGCTTTCGCCCTTCCACCAGCTTGGTGCGGATGCTCTCCGGCAGATTTGCGCGGAAAAACGCCCGCACCTCGTCGCGAAACGCGAGCTCTTCGGGGGTGAAGCGGAGATCCATCGGTCGAAAACTCCCGGCTATCCGTCACCCCCGCGAGAGCGGGGGCCCAGGGCGACCACTCAGTATTGTGGCCCTGGATTCCCGCTTTCGCGGGAATGACGAGTGGAGGCAGTAACATAAGTCACAACGCGAAACCGCGGCCTTCGGCGGCGCGGCGTTGCAGCAGCGGTGCGGGCCGCAGGCTCTCGTCACGCGAGCGGTCGGCGTAGAAGGCTAACCGGTCGCGGACATGCGCGAGGCCCAGGCGGTCGGCGTAATACATCGGACCGCCGCGCCATACCGGCCAGCCATAGCCATAGACCCAGATCACGTCGATATCGCCGGGCCGGCTGGCGATGCCTTCCTCGAGGATGCGCGCGCCTTCGTTGATCATCGGCAACACCATGCGCTCGACGATCTCCTCCTGGGCTATCGGCCGGCGGTTGATGCCGAGCCGCGACGAAGCCTCGAGGATCGTCTTTTCGACCTCCGGATCGGCGACCGGCGTGCGCGACCCGGGCTCGTAGCGGAAGTACCCCTTCCCGGTTTTCTGGCCGTAATGCCCGGCTTCGCAAAGTGGGTCCTCAATGAGTGCTTGCTCGCCCCGCCCTTTCCGAATCCGCCACCCGACATCAAGCCCGGCGAGATCCATCATTGCACAGGGGCCCATCGGAAACCCGAACCCGGTGACCGCGGCATCGATCTCCTGCGGCAGCGCCCCTTCGAGCAGCAGCCGCTCCGTTTCGACCGACCGGCGCGCCAGCATCCGGTTGCCGACAAAGCCATAACAGACCCCGACGGTAACCGGCACCTTACCCAGGCGGCGGCCGAGCGCGATAGCGGTGGCGAGCGCCTCGAACGAGGTTTCTCCGCCGCGAACGATCTCCAACAGGCGCATGATGTTCGCGGGACTGAAGAAATGCATTCCCAGCACGTCCTGCGGCCGGGCCGTCACGCGCGCGATCTCGTCGACGTCGAGGGTCGAGGTGTTTGTCGCAAGCAGCGCATCCGGCTTGGCGATCCGGTCGAGACCGGCAAAAACGCGCTTCTTGACGCCCATCTCCTCGAACACGGCTTCAATTACGACGTCGGCCCCGGCCGCCGCTTCGAGTTCGGTGACACCGGTCATCAGAGCGAGGCGGCGCTCCATCTCGTCGGCGGTGAGCGCGCCGCGCGAGACCGTGGTACGGTAATTGGCGGCGACCCGGTCGAGCCCCTTCTGCAAGAGGTCGCCGGCCGTTTCGACGACCGTGACGGGGATGCCGGCATTGGCGAAGCACATCGCGATGCCGCCGCCCATTGTGCCGGCGCCGATCACCGCGCCGCGCGTGACCTGGCGTGGCCTTGTCGCCTCGGGCATATCCGGCACTTTCGCCGCCTCGCGCTCGGCGAAGAAGATCTGGCGCTGCGCCTTCGACTGATCCCCGGCGACGAGCCGCCGGAACAGCTCGGACTCGCGCCTCAGCCCTTCGTCGAATGGCAGGACGATCGCGTTGCGCACGGCCTCCACACAAGCGGCCGGGGCTTCCCGGCCGCGCAGCCGGCGGGTGAGCGTCTCCGCGGCGTCGGCAAAGCCCTCACCGGTCAGCTTTTCCTCGCGATCGCGGACGAGGCGCAGCGGCCGCCCCTCCCGGACGACGCGACGCGCAAAGTCGATCGCAGCCGCGGTGAGGTCCCCCTCGACGATCTCGTCGATGATCCCATCCGCCCGTGCCTCTGCCGCTCCGATCGGGTCGCCGATAACGATCATCTGCAGCGCCTTCTCCGGCCCGACGAGGCGCGGCAGTCGCTGTGTTCCGCCGGCTCCCGGCAAGAGGCCGAGCTTGACTTCGGGGAGTCCGACGCGCGCTCCGGGGGCCGCGACACGGAAATGGCAGGCGAGCGCCAGCTCGAAGCCGCCGCCCAGCGCGGTGCCGTGCAACACCGCGACAACCGGCTTCGGCATTGCCTCGATCGCGGCGATGACATCGTGGAGGCTCGGTGCCTGCGGCGGCTTGCCGAATTCGGTGATGTCGGCGCCGGCGAAAAAGGTACGGCCGGCGCAGGCGATCACCACCGCCTTGACTGCGTCGTCGTCGCGTGCCTGGGCCAGCGCCTCGGCGAGTCCGGCGCGCACCTCGTGCTTCAGCGCGTTGACCGGCGGGTTGTCGGCCGTGACGACCGCGACGTCGCCGTCGCGGCGGAGATCGACGCTGACATTGATATTGCCCATGATGCTCCCCGGGTCCTGACGCCTTCCTCGGCAGACTATCCCGGCAAGGCCGCGCAATGAAGGCCCAATCCGGCTCGGCCGCGGCTTAACTCGTCGGAGCGAGGCCGGCAGGGTCGATGCAACAGGCTCACGGGAGGACGAATGCGCCGCGCCGCACTGCTCGAGGTACGCGATATAGCGGTGCGGTTCGGTGGTATCGTCGCGCTCGACGGCGTCTCGTTCGATTTGGAGGAGGGCCAGATCCTCGGGCTGATCGGCCCGAACGGCGCGGGCAAGACGACACTGTTCAATTGCTTGAGCCGCCTCTATACGCCCAGCCGCGGCGAAATCCTGTTCGAGGGCAGTTCGCTGCTCCACCGGCCGCCGCACCGGATCGCCGAAATCGGGATCGCGCGGACCTTTCAAAACCTCGCGCTGTTTCCGCGTCAGTCGGTGCTCGACAATGTGCGGATCGGCGCCCATACCGCCTGTCGCAGCGATTTTGTCAGCGACGCGTTGCACCTGCCGTGGGTGCGCCGCCAGGAGCGGGAGCTCGAACATACCGCCCGGGCGCTGCTCGAAGCATTGGATCTGAGCGAGGTAGCGCAGGAGCCGCCCGAAGGTCTGCCCCTCGGCACGCGAAAACGGATCGAGCTGGCGCGGGCCCTCGCTGCACATCCGAAATTGCTGCTCCTCGACGAACCGGCCGGCGGCCTCTCTCATGAGGAGGTCTCCGAGCTCGGCGGCCTCATCCGGCGCATTCGCGACGACCGGCAAGTCAGCGTGCTCCTCGTCGAGCACCACATGGGCCTTGTGATGTCGATCTCGGACAAGGTCGTCGCGCTCGATTTCGGCCGCAAGATCGCCGAAGGACCCCCCGCTTTGGTCCAGCAGGACGAGGGAGTCATCCGAGCCTATCTGGGCAAGCCGCGGGCGCCCGTGCAATGATGCTCGAAGTGCGCGACTTGTGTGCGTTTTATGGTGAGAACCAAGCCCTTCACGGCCTCGAGTTTGCGCTCGACGGAGGCAAGATCGTAACGTTGCTCGGCGCCAACGGTGCCGGAAAGACAACGACGTTGCGCGCGCTCTGCGGAATGGTTCGGCTCAGCGGCGAGATTCGGTTCGACGGCAAGTCCCTCCTCGGCCGCGCCACTGAAGATATCGTGCGCCTCGGGATAGCCCATGTGCCGGAGGGCCGGGGCACTTTCGTCCGCATGACCGTCGAAGAGAACCTGCAGCTCGGCGCGATGGTGCGACGTGGCCGGGCCGCCATCGCGACAGATGTCGAGCAGGTCTACGCACATTTCCCGCGGCTCAAGGAGCGCCGCGCTCAGGCCGCCGGGACCCTGAGTGGCGGGGAGCAGCAGATGCTGGCGGTCGGCCGCGCGCTGATGCTGCGGCCGCGGCTGATGCTGCTCGACGAGCCTTCGTTCGGGCTGGCACCGTTGATCGTCGAGGAGTTGTTCGAGATCCTGCGGCAGCTCAATCGTGAGCTCGGTGTTGCGATGCTGATCGTCGAGCAGAACGCGGCCCTCGCGCTCGACTTGGCAGACCATGCTTACCTGCTCGAAACCGGCCGTATCGTTATGGCCGGCCCAGCCGGCGAGATCGGCAAAGACGAGGCGGTGCGCCGCTCGTACCTGGGATATTGACGCTATGCATGGCCGTCCCGAAAACCCAAGCACGTCGGTGGCGACATGGGGGAGCTAGATGTTGGGGAGGGAGAAGCGGCGAGTTCGCTGCCGAGGTAACGGGCGAGCTCCGCCATGCCGGAGCGGCCGGTGCGGGCTTCGGCGTCCGGGTTGTAGTTCGTGTTGGTGTTGACGTCGTAGGTGTAGATCGTGCCGTCAGCGTCGCTGATGAACTCGATCCCGGCAATGCCGATGGCGTTGGCGGCGAGAAAGGACCGGTATCGCTGCTTCAGAGCGGGGTCGATGTCGTCGATGATCGTGAACTTGGCGCGGGGCTCCTCACCGGAGGGGCAGAACGCGTCGCCGACGGCACAGGCATCGGCGGGACACAGCTCGAAGCCGTCGCTGGTGTCCACCTCGACCGCGTACACGAATCTGCCGCCGATGAACTCGGCGCGGGTAATGAGCGGGACCGGGGCGCGGACGTATTGCTGCAAGAGATGCAAGCCATCGACTGGCGGCTCGTAATCCGGGCTGGCGAGGTAGTCGGCGAATGCACCAGGCGAGTTAAACAACCGCACGCCGAAGCCTTTGCCGCCGCGGTTCGGCTTCAAAATAAACGGGCCGCCGCCAAAACGCCGGGCAGCTTCGACGAGCAGCTCTTTGCCGGCAACAACAACAGTATCCGGCGTGCGGATGCCGGCGGCTTCGAGGGCGGCGTATTGGCGGGCCTTGCTGATCTCGAGGTCGAGCGCGCGGCTGCCGTTGAAGACGCGGCGTCGGTGCCGTTCGAGCCAAGCCAGCACCGCCGCAGTCAGCTCGGCGGCATAGCGGTGGTCGCGCGTGTGCGAGGAGGCGCTCATCCGGTTGTAGAAGACGCCCTCAGGCGGCGGCCGCGACAGATCGAAGACGCCGCTGTCGAGAAACCAGTCGCGCCAGGGAAGGCTCTGCCGATCCAACGCAGCCGCTAGTGGTTCGAGCCAGGCTGCGTTCTCGTGGATCACATGGATGTGCGTCATCGGCTCCTCCTCGCGACCAACAAGAAATAATTACACATGAACAGAAGTCAAATATATCATAAATACGAGTTAAATTGGTTGAATAGGCTGAGCTACGCTCGTTTGAAGTTTCCTCTATAGTCGCCGATGGAACATCAGGGGGACTGGCATGGGGCGGGTCGAGGGTAAGGTCGCGCTGGTTGCTGGTGCGGGTGGTGGGATCGGCGGAGCGGGCGCCCTCGGTCTCGGGCGTGAAGGCGCGGCGGTGGTCTGTGCCGACATCGATGCCGCTGCCGCAGAGGCGGCCGCCGCGCAAATTCGCACTGCCGGCAGCCATGCTGCGGCGCTCGGCCTCGACGTGCGCGACCGCTCCGCGGTCGACGCCGCGATTGCCGCGGCGGTGCGCGAATTCGGCAGGCTCGACGTGCTGCTCGAGTGCGTGGGTATCAGTCAGACCGCCGCTTTTCTTGACCTCGATACCGCCGCTTGGGACCGCATCATAGCGGTCAATTTGACCGGGATGTTCCATTTGGGGCAGGCGGCCGCCCGCCAAATGGTGGGGCAGGGCGGTGGCGGCAGCATCATCAATGTCACCTCGCAGCTCGCGGAGGTCGCCCGCCCCGAGCGCGCCGCCTATGTCGCCTCCAAAGGCGGCGGCCGGTCGCTGACCCATGCGATGGCGCTCGAACTGGCGCCGCACGGCATCCGCGTCAATGCGATCGCCCCCGGCCCGACTTTGACCGGGCTGACACGGGCCAGCTACGCCGACCCGGAACGGCGCCGCGCAACGATCGCGCAGATCCCGCTCGGCCGTTTGGGAGAGCCCGAGGATATCGTCGGGGCAATCCTTTTTCTCGCCTCAGACGAGGCTCGCTGGGTGACCGGGAGCACAGTCACGGTCGACGGCGGCTATCTCGTCCTATGAGGGGAGGGGCATGACACCCGATGCCACTCGGCTGCTCGCCGAGTTCCTCGCCGACTCGCAATGGCAAGATATTCCGGTCGAGGTTCGGCACGAGGCCAAGCGGACGGTCGTAAATTTTGTCGGCACTGCACTGGGAGGTTGTCGGGACGAGGCGGTCGACTTGGCTATACGGGCACTCGGGCCGTTCTTTGGCCCGCCGCAGGCTACGGTGATCGGCCGCAGTCAAATGCCAGACGCGCTTTCTGCTGCATTCCTCAACGCAGTCAGCGCCAATGTACTGGAATTCGACGACACTCACTTGGAGACGGTGATCCATCCCGCGGCGCCGGTTGTGCCGGCGGGGTTCGCGCTCGCCGAGCTTCGGCCCGTCAGCGGCCAAGATCTGCTCCATGCCGTCGTGCTCGGCGTCGAAGCCGAGTGCCGCATCGGCAAGGCCGTTACTCCTTCGCATTACCGGCGCGGCTGGCACATCACCTCGACTTGCGGCGTCTTCGGCGCCGCCGCTGCGACCGGCAAGCTGCTGGGCCTGGATCGGCAGCAGATGGTTTGGGCTCTCGGTAATGCCGCGGCGCAATCGGCCGGTCTGATCGAGAGCCTCGGCAGCATGGCCAAGAGCATCAGCGTCGGCAATGCCGCGCGCAATGGGTTGGCTGCGACGCTCCTGGCGGAGCAGGGCTTTACCGGACCCGAACGGGCAATCGAGGGAACTTACGGCTTTGCCAAAGTGATGAGTGATAAGGCAGAGATTGGTGCCATCGCCGATCGCCTCGGTAACAGCTGGGAGATCCTGGCAAACGCGTACAAGCCTTATCCCTGCGGAGTGGTCCTGTTTCCGGTCATCGACGGCTGCCTCGAACTGCGGGAGCGGCACGTGCTCTCCACCGAGCAGATTGCTCGGGTAACGGTCAGAGGACACCCGCTTCTGCGGATGCGTGCGGACCGGCCGGACGTGACAAGCGGGCGTGAAGCCAAGGTCAGCATCCAGCACAGTGTTGCGGTCGCGTTTCTCTACTGCGCCGCCGGTCTCGCGCAATACACGGATCAATGCGTCACCGAGCCTGCGGTTCTCGATTTTCGCCGCAAGGTCGCAGTCGAGGAGGATCCGAACATTCCCGTCGAGACCGCATTTGTCACCGTGCAGACAACAGACGGCAGCCGGCTCGAGTGCCACGTTACGCAGTCGCGTGGGACCATGGCGCGGCCGATGAGCGACGCCGAGCTCGAAACCAAATTCCATGATTTGGCGGAGTACGGCGCGCCGACGATCGATGCGGAGCGATTGATCGCGGCGCTTTGGGCTATGGAAGAGGAACCCAATGTCGCCGGCACGATCGGGATGACGGCTCGGTAAGGCCAAACCGAGCGGCTGGCGCGCGGAGATTTTGGAGAGAAAGCCATGAAGATCGGGTTTATCGGGACCGGGACAATGGGGCAGCCGATGCTGGCCAACCTTGTCAAAAAGGGCTTCCAGGTGGTCGCGTACGATGTCGTCCCGGCGGCGCTCGATGCCGCGGCAAAGCTGGGCGCAGCGCGCGCCGGTTCGATCGGCGAGACCGCTGCAGAGAGCGACCTGGTGATAACGATGCTGCCGTCCTCGGCCAATGTCGAAGCGGCATATCTCGGCGCCGGCGGGATAATCGAAAGCGCCGAAGCCGGGCGGCTGTGCGTCGACATGTCGACGATCGATCCGGGCACGTCGCAGCGGGTCGCCGCCCGGCTGAGGGAGCGCGGGATCCGGTTTATCGATGCGCCGGTCTCAGGTGGAGTTGGCGGCGCGGTCGCCGGCACGCTTGCGATCATGGCCGGCGGCGATACCCGGGATCTCGATGAAGCCCGGCCGGTGCTGGCTGCCATGGGTAGCAACATCATCCACGTCGGCGCGGTCGGGGCCGGCGAGGTTGCCAAACTGTGCAACAACCTGATCTCGGGCTCGGCGCTGATCGCGGTCGCCGAGGCGTTCCGCATCGGCGGGGCATTCGGCGTCGACCCACAAATCCTGACCAGCGTCATTGCCAAATCCTCGGGCGCTACCTGGGTCATGGAACACATGCATCCAGTCCCCGGCATCGTCGACGGCGCGGCTTCGAGCCGGCAATATGCGCCGGGGTTCATGACCGATCTGATGGCGAAAGATCTCGGCCTCGCGGTCAACGCCGCACGGGAGAAGCGGGTCCCGGTCGTCGTGGCGCCGGCGGCCCAGCAGCTTTATCGCATTGCGTCCTCGCACGGACTCGGCCGGGAGGATTTCTCGTCAGTCTACAAGTTCCTGAAGCCGTCGAGCGACGACACCCCGGTCTAGCCCGGCGAATCTACAGCCCACTGGCATCTCCCTCCCTGAACTCGGCGCCCGGGGCGCCGCATCATCTCGGGTGCTGAGGTATCATCCGATTGTAGCAATTTTGCCGATGCCGCATTACTTGCGCCCCAGCTGCAGAGGGAGAAGCAACCTGTCAAATCCGCCGAAGTTTTTGAATGAAGTCGTTTACTTCAGGCTGCGTCCAGGTGTCGCCGTGATACCAGAAGTCGAGCAGCGCGTCCTTGTTGCGCGACACCCAGTCGATCACTTGCGGTGACAGCTGGCGGACGACGCGGACCGGGAGGCTGTTGGCGACAACGGTCGGAACGTCGGCAATTGCAACGGAGAAGCTCGGCTGCGACCGCCCCGGCTGCAAGAAATATTTCACGCGCGGCCCGTGCGCGCCCATCGCCGTCGAGATGAAAATGGTGCCGGGTACGCCGGTCTGTGCCGTCGTAAGATTCGCCATCTCTACGACATCGTCGTCGGCCAGCTCTTCCGCCAATCGCGTATCGGCGGGGACCTGCATCGTCTCTTTACCAGCCATGAATTGTGCTTACCATAAAATGGCGCCCGTCGCGACCTCGACAGGCCACGAAAGTGTGAGAAGCGGATCAGTCAGCCAGAGTGGGCGCCGCCCGGGACCGCGAGGCGGAGCGCATGGCGCGCCGGGTGAGCAGCGCGAGCGGTACGCACAACAGCAGCATCAATGCGCCGAGAATGAAAAAGCTTTCGCTCACACCCCAATGGTCGGCGATTGCGCCCATCAGCGGCGGGATCACGATCGAGGTGAGCCGCTGCCCGGTCTGACGCAGTCCTACAACCGCACCTTGCTGATGGCGACCAACCGCCCGCGCCTGCACCGATAAGATGACCGGCTGGATGACGCCCTCCAGCCAGCCGCGGATCACCTGCGACAGCAGCAGCAAGGTGAAGATCCCGCCCAGCAGCGGCGTCATCGCAATCATCAGGATCGACAGCACCGTGCCGCTCAGCATTGTCCCCAGAGGATCGCCCAATCGCACCGCGCGCCCGGCAAAGAGCGAGCCGAACCCACTCGCAATCTCGGCCGCGGCGAACAGGCTGCCGATGGTCGTGCCGACCAGCCCGATCTGCTCGAGATAGACGACATAGACCGAGGTCTGGATGCTGTACGTCGTATTGCGCATCGAGATGACCGCCATCGACACCGCGACGGCCGGGATCGCAACCAGGATGATCGAGCTCGCGTAATCCGAGGCTCGGGGCAACGCGTCGCGGGCGCGGAACCGCGCGCGTCCGGTTCCATCCGCTGGTCGCGCCCCGAAAATCTCGGCCTCTTGTGTGCGCAGCAATGCAATGGTCAACACCGCGCCCCAAGCGGCGCCGAAGAGATAGGCCGGCCAGGCACCGCCCAAATCCCAAACCATACCGGCGAGAAGGGGTGCCGCCGTCGATCCGAGCCGCGCAAAGAAGCTGAACTTGCCGATATAGCCGGCATCGCCCTCGGCGAGCTGGGCGATCAAGGTCTGCGCACCGGACCAGGCAAAGGAGACCGCGGCGCCGTTTACCAGCTGCAGCAGCAACAAAGCCCAGAACGCCGGCACGAGCGGAAAGAGCGGCGCCAGAGCCATACCCGTCCAGACAAAGAACAAGGTGACCCGGCGCGTGCCGAATTGGTCCATCAACACGCCGATGTGGATCGACAGAAACAGGGCGAGCATCGAGCGCGCCCCCACCAGGATGCCGATCTCGACCGCATCGAACCCCAGCGACAGGCCATATAGCGGGATCAGGAAGGTGAAAAAATCGACATACCCCATGCTGAACGGCCCCGCGACGTAGAGCGATGCGGGGGGCCTGGAGGGGGCGGTGTTCATGCCGGTGAGGTCTCGGGACCGGCGGCACTCATCCGGCGCAGCGCCATTTCCCCTGCCGGCACGAGGATCAAATCGTCGTAGCCGGGGTCCTCAGGCATTTCGGTCTCACTCCGGTAAGCGGCCGACAGCATACCCTGTGGTTTGTCCGGCAGAGAGGAGGCGTCCTGCACCGCAGACCCGCCGCTGACGCAAGAGGCTCGCCGATGTGCCGGATCTGCAATCATAGGCACCCCGGCAAGGCGTACTGCCACCTTGTGCTCGGATGGCTGGCCCTTACCAAAGCTGCCCTTCGTATTTGAGGCGCATCGAACGGCCGAGATGGGTGGAAGCCAGCACTTCAATTCGAGCACACTCAATGGCCGAGAAGCGCCGAAGAACGAACCCGCTCGCGCGGGAGGGAGCAGCTGTGACGGTCAGCGCGTTTTGTCGGGGTGATGGGCGGTAGCGCGTGACGGTCGGGACATCCGATCCCGAGCATCGAAGGTCCAGCAACCTTCAGCTCGGGAGAAGAGCCCCGATGACCTCCGATAGTTCAGCTCGGCCCGTCAGCCCACTGCGGGCGCGCATGATCGAGGATATGACCGTGCGCGGCTTCAACGAGCACACGCGCAGCGGCTATGTACGACACGTCCGGGCATTCGCGGCCTTCATTGGCCGGTCGCCCGACACGGCGACGGCGGAAGACCTACGTCTCTTCCAACTCCACCAGACGCAGATCGGCGTGCAGCCGCCGAGCATCAACAGCGTGGTCTCGGCGCTGCGTTTCTTCTTCACGGTGACACTGGACCGGCCGGATCTGGCGCGCCGGCTCACCGTCGTGCCGCAACCGCGGCGAATACCGGCGGTGCTCAGCGTCGAGGAGGTGACGCTGCTGCTGCGGGCGGCATCGGGGCCGAAGTACAAGGCGGCGTTCGCCACCGCCTACGGCGCCGGGCTGCGCGTCTCGGAGGTTGTCGCGCTCAAGGTCGGCGATGTCGATTCCGGGCGCATGCTGCTGCGCGTCGAGCGCGGCAAGGGGCGCAAGAGCCTGCCCCCGCGAAGGCGGGGGACCGTCACGCAATGCTGTCGCCGCAGCTGCTCGAACTGCTGCGCGTCTGGTGGCGGGAGGGGCGGCGGCGCAGCCTACTGCTGCCGGGAGGCTGGCTGTTTCCCGGCCGCAACCCGGTCGAGCCGCTGTCAGCCCGCCAACTGTGCCGCGCTGTCCGTGCCGCCGCCCAGGCCGCGGGGATCAAAAAGCGCGTGTCGCCACACACGCTGCGGCACAGCTTCGCCACGCACCTCCTCGAGCAAGATGTCGATATTCGCGTGATCCAGACGCTCCTGGGTCACGCCAAGCTCGATACTACAGCGCTTTACACCCGCGTCGCCAATACCACGATCCGGGCCGTCACCAGCCCACTCGACCGGCTCGCACTATTGATCGAGGGGAGGCCGCGACCCGAGGCGTAGCCGGGCGGCCGTGCGCCGCCCGAGGCTGGAGGTCGCAGACGTCTTTCATCGCCATGGGGCCGACTGGCGCCGGGCCAATGCCGGGCATGTGAGCCTGGGTCAGCTCCAGGTCATGTCGGCGATCGAGCAGTGCCGCTCGGCCGCGCTCGGCGGGCATGTCGAGCGCTGCGAGGATTGTGGCCACAGCCGCATCGCTTACAACTCGTGCCGCAATCGCCATTGCCCAAAGTGTCAGGGCGCGGCGGCGGCGGATTGGCTTACGGCGCGCGAGGCCGATCTGCTGCCGGTCGGCTATTTCCACGTGGTCTTCACGCTGCCGGCCGAGATCGCCCCGATCGCCTACCAGAACAAGGCGGTGGTCTACGACCTGCTGTTCCGCACGGCCGCCGAGACGCTGCTCACGATCGCCGCCGATCCCAAGCACCTCGGCGCTCGCATCGGCGCCACCGCCGTGCTCCACAGCTGGGGCTCGGCCATGACCCACCACCCGCACGTTCATATGATTGTGCCGGGCGGTGGCATATCGTTGGACGGGACACGCTGGGTGGGCTGCAAGCCCGGCTTTCTCCTGCCAGTGCGGGTGCTTGCCCGCCTGTTCCGGCGGCTCTTCCTGGCGGCGCTCGCCGCCGCTCACGCGGCCGGCCGACTGGCGTTCTTTGCCGAGATCGAGGGCCTGCGTCGTCGCGAGGCCTTCGCCGCGCATCTCGCACCGCTGCGGCGGAAGAACTGGTTCGTCTACGCCAAGCCGCCGTTCGCCGGGCCAGAAGCGGTGCTTGCCTATCTCGCCCGCTACACTCATCGCGTCGCCATCGCGAACAGCCGGCTCATTGCTCTCGACGAGCCCGGCGTGACCTTCCGGTACAAGGATTACCGCCGCAACGGGCAGGCGCGGTACCGCACAATGACGCTCGCCGCCGACGAGTTCATCAGGCGCTTCCTGCTCCACGTTCTACCGAAGGGGTTTCATCGCATCCGACATTACGGGCTGCTGGCCAGCGCCGGCTGCAAGGCCAATATCGTCCGCGCCAAGGAGTTGATCGCCGCCCCGATGCCGGCGGTTGATCCGCCGGCGGCGCACGACGCAGCCGATCCGGACCCCACCACCGATCATCGCCCGCCATGCCCTTGCTGTGGCGGCCACATGATCATTGTCGAGGTCTTTGCGCGCGGCGGCACACCGCGCGGCCCGCCCTCCGGCACCGGAAGCGGGATTTGAGGCGATGACAATCCTTGTCGTCTCGTTGCAGCATCCATCCGCCAGAACTTCTCGTTCCCGGCGCCGAGCCCGTTTCATTCCGCAACCGGCAAGCGCCGGCAGGACATCACTGATCAGTCCTCGATCAGGCCCTCGGCCACGCTGGCAGGGCCCAGTCCGCAATCATCAGCGGCTCTCAGCTCTCGCCCGACTTGGACAGCCGGACGGGATTTCGCCATCGAGAATGGCAGAAATGCTGGAGGTTGATAAAGCCGGGCCGAAAGTGCGGTGCTAAATTATAGTGGGGATAAGGTTATATCGCTTGGCTGTGGGTACGATCCTCAGATGCTAAGGGCATGTTCGCTCGCGACAAGCACATTGGCCCCAAACCTACGTCTACCTGGTCGAGAACGGACGCGAGGAGGGTCGCACCAAGCAGCGCATCATCGCCAATCTCGGGCGCAAGGAAGTGGTCGTTGCGCGCGGTGATCTCGACCGGCTGGCGCGCTCCGTCGTCCGGCTGGCGCAGCGTTCGATGGTGCTGTCGCTGGTCGAGGGCGAAGCCCCGCCCAATGCAAGGTGTCAGCGGATTGGACCGGCGCTGCTGTTCGAGCGGCTGTGGCATGAGGTCGGCTGCCGCGCAGTGTTAGAAGAGCTGGCCGCAGGCCGGCAGTTCGAGTTTGCTGCCGAGCGCGCGGTATTCCTGACGGTGCTCCACCGGCTGTTTGTGTCGGGCTCGGACCGCGCTGCGGAAAAGTGGCGAGCCGACTACCGGATCGAGGGCGCTGAGGCCCTTCAGCTGCATCATCTCTACCGCGCCATGGCTTGGCTCGGCGAGCCGCTCGCCGATCAAGCCGGAGCCAGCGAGCTGACGCCGCGCTGCCGCAAGGACCTCGTGGAAGAGGGGCTGTTTGCCCGTCGGCGCGACCTGTTCGCCGAACTCAGCGTCGTCTTCATCGACACCACCAGCCTGTCCTTCGAGGGACGGGGCGGCGAGGAGCTTGGTCGTCGCGGCCATTCGAAAGACTACCGCCCGGATCTCCATCAGATGATCGTCGGGCTGGTCATGGATCAGGACGGCAGGCCGCTGTGCTGCGAGCTGTGGCCCGGCAACACCGCCGATGTCACCACCCTGTTGCCGGTCGTCGACCGGTTGCGCGCTCGTTTTAGCGTCGGCCGCATCTGCGTCGTCGCCGACCGCGGCATGATCAGCGCCCAGAGCATTGCCGCGCTGGAGGAACGCAAGCTCGAATACGTCCTCGGCGTGCGCGAGCGCAGCAGTGCCGAAGTGCGCAGCACCGTGATTGATGATCAGACGCCCTTTGTCCCGCTGGTCGTGCCGCGGGTTTCGGGCGAGCTCACCGAGCTCGAGGCCAAGCAGGTCAAAATCGGCAACCGACGGTATATCGTCTGTCGCAATCTCGCCGAGGCGCGGCGCGATGCCGAGCAGCGCGGTGCGATCCTCGACGGGCTGCGCGCCAAGCTCGCCCAGAGCCTGCCCCCGCGAAGGCGGGGGGCGACAAGGCGCTCGTCGGCAACAGCGGTTTCCGCCGCTATCTCAAGACCGTCTCGGCCAAGCACTTCGCCGTCGACGAGACGCGGGTCGCCGAAGACGCGCGCTTTGACGGGCTCTATGTGTTGCGCACCAACACCAAGCTCACCCCGCTTCAGGTCATGCTGCGCTATCGCGACCTACTGCGGGTCGAGCAGTTGTTCCGCCAGGCCAAGGCCGTGCTTGCCACTCGCCCAATCTACCACAGCAGCGACATGGCCATTCGCGGCCACGTGTTCTGCTCCTTCCTTGCCCTGCTGCTCGTCAAGGAACTCGAGGATCGCCTCCACCGGCACAACATCGCAGCCGAATGGGACGACATCCTGCGCGATCTCGACCGGCTGCAGGAAATCGAGCTCGAGCAGGATGGCAAGCGCTTCCTGCTGCGCACCCCGACCACCGGCCTCGCTGGTAAGCTCTTTCAGGCGGTTGGCGTCGCCTTGCCGCCCTACCTTCAGGAACTCCCCCTTACTATTCCGCAGCCGGACGCCTAACCCAGCCCCGACAACTGCCGCCGTGGGGCTAAGACCACTGCGTTCGCCCGTAAGCCATTAAATCTACTAGACTTTCTCCAAAGCGCTGTTTAAGTCCGGTCTCACCAATCTTCGCAAAACCACCCCCTGCCAACGCCGCTGCGCGACCAAATCCCCATAGACGGCCAACTGCTCGCCGCTGTCCCGCGGGTTCGTTCTTCGGAGGCTTTCGGACGCCGGCCCCTACACCGGGTCGACTGCTCGCGCTGAGCCGGCATCCGAAACCCTACCCGATAGCGGTCGTTCCCGAATTCGATTCCGCACTAGGCATCTAGCTAGCGGCCCTCGTGAATGTAGGCAGGATCAAACTCTGCCAGTGCTTCGTTGGGTCAAAAGGGTCACCCAAATCTGCTGTCGGTCGGCGGCGGACCTAAACCGCGAGCTTTAGCGAGACCAGTAACCTATCGGAGGACCAATGGCCGGCCTCTGAGAGATACTGCTCGCTACCCGGTGGCTGCGCGTATAGTGAAGCTACTCACTACTGTCGTGCTAGCGTCAGTCAGATTCCTGGTCGAGGCGCGTCGCTATGACGGTGGAGCAGCCGGTGCTGACTAGTTAAAGAACTCCGAAGTCGCTGTATTTTTATATTCGTTGGCAGTGCGGTTTAGTACTATGTCAGGTCGTATGAATACTTGAGTTCCGGAAAAACTGCCATCCGTATTAAAGACAAAGAATTCTGTCAACTGCGGTATAGTTTGGCCCGCGGAGATGACGCCACGTGCCCAAACCGGCGCTGTGCACGAAGTCGGGGGTAATATCTGTCAGGCTGCTGCCGGCTATGAACATCAGGATGGCGTGACCGGTCCCTATGGCTGCGCCGGTGTTACACCGAACAATAGTTATCGTCGCATCCCAAACGCCTTCCATCGCCTGTTGCTTTGGCACAGACTGCGCAAGCGCAGAGGGCTGCGCGACTAAACCAATCGCGGTCGCCAACGCCAGGCCGGAAATTATTTTCATTCTGCTCTTCATTTGGGTGTCCTCCCTTCAGTTATGATCAAAACCGATCGGCCCCGCCCGGGTTCGGCCTCGGGCCCGATCACGGAGACCCGGCCAGGACGGTATCTTCTGAGTCCTTGCCGTCGCTAACCGGTCCCATCAATCCTGAACACATAGATCCCCTTCGCCTGGCTCTGGTGGGTACCGCCCGGCGCCGTTCCCGGAAATGTGTAAGTGCCGACGTAGACGAATCGCGCCTTCGGCGGGCGGCTTGCCGAAGGAGCCGGACGGGTCCGCCGCGATTGATTTCGGTGCGACGGTAGCCAACGCAACCGCTCCTCCGAGCAACGGAAAAAGCCGGCGACGAGATAGGTAATCGGGGTTGATGGTCTTCATTCCGGTTTCTCCTCCCTAGCTAGGCCCGCAGCCAACCATTGGCGCCAGCCTTTTTGCTTAACGCGCGACCCCCATACCGCGGCGGGCGAGCATTTTCAAAGCGGTTGACGCCTCAGGTAGCTATCTCCTGCGCCGAGCTGAACCGGACCCTATGCGCCATTAAGAACTGTACCCCCGGGTTAATCGGTGTCGCCCCGCGGCTCGGTCGGAGCTGCTTGTCCCATACCAGCCCCGCCTCAGGTTCGCACGAGAACTCTTCGCTGGAGGGAGATGGATTCGAACTTGTATGGGGCTTTTCCTGTCAAGTGGTCGTTTTTGGTTTTCGCCGGTTCTTTGTTCGGAGGTGTGTCCAGGTAAGGCTGGCATGTTCAGCAGGAGACAGTCCTGCCGGGGTAAAAGTCAGAGCCCCGTAGTTCGGATAGCGGAGGAGATGGAAACAGAACCTTCGAAGCCTATCGACAAGATCTCCCGAGGGGAGATCACGAGCCACCGGGCTGTATCAAAAGAGAACGCATTGTGGCCTCGAAAAAAGTAGCCCCGAGGGCCGAGCCTACCTCCGAAGGGCGAAGGCAGCATGAGCAGCCGAATACTGACCGATTACGGCTGTTCACCTCGGCGGGGTGGAAGCGACGGCACGGTGACAAGGACATGCTGAGCAACTGGAGAAGCCCTCCTCGTCCCGGCGCGAAATCGCCGGAGCAAGGTAGGCCGTATAACCGGCGACACCGGGAAGTCGGCCGAAGACGAGAGGGTGGCGGCTGGGTCCGTACTAGCGAGGAAGCGGAGTAATGTTCGTGGAGCGAAGGGGCCCTGCCATTTGCAATGTCTCCAACGTAAGGAAGGCAAGGACGCGATGACAAAGGCGTCCATCGATTTGCAGGACCTGAGGCGGAGACTATACGTCAAGGCGAAGGCTGAACCGTCCTGGCGTTTTTGGGGTCTATACGTCCACGTCTGCAAGATGGAGACCCTGCGCGCAGCGTATGCGATGGCCAAACAAAACGATGGGGCCCCGGGAATAGACGGGGTCACGTTCGAGGCCATCGAGGCGCAAGGCGTGGAGGCTCTGCTCGAGCAGCTGCGCGACGAACTGACCGGGCGCACCTACAAGCCACTCCCGGCCCGGAAGCAGGAGATACCGAAAGACGGGGGCAAAGTCCGCGTCTTGTCGATCCCGGCGATTCGGGACAGAGTGGTGCAGGGTGCGCTCAAGCTCATCCTCGAACCTGTGTTCGAGGCGGACTTCCAACCGGGGTCGTATGGATATCGGCCCAAGCGGACAGCACACGACGCGATCAAGCGAGTGGCGGAAGCAATAGCTCAGCGGAAGACGCGGGTCCTCGACTTTGATCTGCGAGCCTACTTTGACAATGTCCGGCATGACCGGTTGTTGGAGAAAGTGGCTCAGCGGGTCGACGACAAGGACATCATGCATCTGTTGAAACTTATGCTCAAGGCCTCTGGCAAGAAGGGTGTTCCGCAAGGCGGCGTGATCTCGCCCTTGCTCAGCAATCTCTACCTCAATGAGGTGGACAAGATGCTGGAGCGAGCGCGGGAAGTCACACGCAACGGCAAGTACACCAATGTCGAATATGCGAGGTTCGCTGACGACCTGGTGGTCTTGATCCACGCCTACAAACGTCATGACTGGCTGATTGGAGCAGTGAACAAGCGACTACGGGAGGAGTTCGCCAAACTGCAGGTCGAAATCAATGATGAAAAGAGCCGCAGAGTCGACCTGGAACGAGGTGAGAACTTCGGCTTTCTGGGGTTTGACTTCCGCTACCTCCGCGGTCTGCGCGGAGTGATGCGGCCGCATTACACGCCCAAGCTCAAAAAGCGGACGGCGCTGCTGCGGGAGCTCAAGCAGGTATTTCGCCGACACCGGTCGCAACCGATTGAGAGGGTGATAAGCCTGATCAATCCAATGCTACGGGGGTGGGTCAACTACTTCGCGGTGGGGAACTCTAGCGAGTGCTTCACCTACATCAGAGATTGGGTAGAGAAGAAGGTCAGGCGCCATCTGGCGCAGGCTCGGAAACGAAAGGGCTTCGGCTGGGAGCGGTGGAGTAGGCCGTGGCTGTACGACACTCTAAGGCTGTTCAACAGCTATCGAGTGCGACATGACCGACCGAAAGTTGCCCCGGTATGATAGGTCCCATAAGCCCTGACGTGAAGCAAATGGGGGCGCGCAGTGCGGGAAATCCGCATGCTGCGTGCGACGTGGAGGGGGCTGGAAACGTGGCACGGTCGGGATACCCCGGCCAACTGGCGCGCCAGTCCTCGACCCTACCTGGAAAGCCGTTCTTCGTCCCGTCGCCTGCGGTCAGGTTCGCGGAGCGAGCGGAAGGGGTCAAGGGACCGAAACGGTAGCAAAGCTTGGCGGCTTGCCGCCTAGCGTCGCTTGTGTTTCGCAGCGCCTTGACGCCTGAGCACGCGGAGCGATGATGAACGGCGACAGGGGCTTTCTTTCTGCATAGCTTCAGCGTCTGACGGTGCCTGTCTATCTGTTGAGGATCCGAGGGGAGCTCGCCATTGGGGTGCATCTTCGTGCCACAGACTTCACATGAGGGCAACTGGTGTCAAGCAAGCATTGCGTTGCCTCCCCGAAAACCTGCTTCCCCGGTTGCCTCATTGGTCTCCGCGCCAGCCCTCGCTCGTCTCTTTTCCTAACCCGATATCGACTACTTACCGATGTGGCCCCTGTGGAGTTGTGGGCGACGCGCCAGCGTCGTCCAAGCGCAGCGGCAAATCCATAGGGTTCTTGATGGCCGCCTACATCTCGCTGTATCGAATCCGTGGCCCGAGCCCATCTATTGACTGCGGCTTTGATGCCCGCAGAACCTCACATCCGGTCGCCGTTCCCAGACGGCTGGCACCACAATCCCTCATTCTGGAGGTCATCGGGCTCGGGAGGGCGGATCCACACTGTATTGCGGCATATCACAGCCATTGTTTGCGACGGTCCGCCCGCCCGGATCCAACGGGGCTGATCAGGCCTCGTGGAACTCGCGATAATGATTCCGGCCTTCGGGAATGCCTTCAGCCTGCCTTCATGACAGCACCCGCGGGGATCTCACCATGGGTGACGTATCTCGAGAGGGCGATGAGCAGTTTGCGGGCGAGCGCGACAATCGAGATGCGGCGGATCCGGCCGCGCTCGGAGCCAACGCGCTGGCGGAACCAACAGCTGAGAGCACTGTCGGGCTGGTATCTCACCCACATCCAGGCAAGCTCGACCATTGTGGTGCGCAGACGCGGATTGCCTGCCTTCGAGATACCCTGTTCTTGGTCGATGCTGCCACTCTTCCATGGACTGGGAGCCAGGCCGGCATAGGCCGCCAACTGCCGTCGGTTCTCAAAGTGGCGGAACAGACCCTCAAGGTAGAGCACGGCGGCGAACTCCGCGCCAATGCCCTTGAGCCGCATAAGTAGTGCAGCTGGAGAGCTCGCTTGCGCCGGCCGCAACATTTCATCACGTTCAGCTTCGACCTCGCCGATCTGGCGTAAGACCAACTCGAGCCGGTCGATCTCGCGAAGAATCTCCGACTTGAGGTGAGCTGGCAGCGAGCGTCCGTCTCCGGTCCGCAGCTCTTCCAGACATTCCCGGCGGTTCTTGTGCAGCGGATTGTAGTTGGTGATCCCCTGGCCGAACAGCAGTCCTCGAATGCGGTTCGTGTGCTGAATGCGCTCCCGCAGCAGCGTCGCGCGCTCGCGCGAGATCCGACGGCGGTCCTCTTCACTTGGGCTTGGCGGCACTGTCATGGCGCAGACCCGCGGCTCGCCTCGCTGCCAGGCCATTAGCGTGCGCAGCAGCGTCTCGCCGTCGATCGCGTCCGTCTTGGCGCGCCGGTGGCGTCGGGGCACGGCAATCGACGCCGGATCGACGACGTGGCTCTCGACGCCGTTGGCCTCGAGCAAGCGATGAATCCAAAAACCATCGAGTCCAACTTCCTGGATCGTCACAACCTTGACCGGCGCTGCAATGCGTTGCTCGGCTCTGGTCTTGAGCCGCGCAAGAAGGTCGAGCAGTTTGCGCCCGTCACCGCCGACGAGCGTGTGCTTCGACATCTTCCTGCTGCCGGGCGCCAGCGCCGTTGCAACCCACGTCGAGCGACTCAGCTCTAACGAGACAAACAAAGTGGCACAGTCTCCCCGGCTGCAGGTCCGCTCTGGAACAGGAATAGTGGTAGCGTGATGCATTGGTAGCTCCCTCGGGTCAGTGGTGGGCGATGTCGACTTACCAGAGTTTGCCGCCCCACTGCATAGGATCTGTATTCGGTAGGGGTCGTTTGATCCTGACCATGATGCAGTCATGCGCATCGGCGGCGAAGCTCCGGGCGGCGGGCCCATTCTTCCGGTCGGCATCAAGTGCCATGTTCGAATACGGCTTCCCGCCACCTCGGATCGTCAATTCGGCAGTCGTGCTGAGCCAGCGCGAGCGCCGAAAATGGTGCTGAGTGGTGTGCTCGTTCCGGTAAGCCCTTTCAGGACGCTGGACGTAAGACGACGCCCTCCAGTGGTTCGCCAGTAGTGACAAAGCGCCAGAGCGCAATGACCAGTTTGCGTGCCAGCGCGACGATCATTGTCTTGCGCGTGCCCATACGCCTATCAGCGGTGCGGACCCGGTACCACAGTGCCAGCGCGCTCTCCTTCTGAAACCGCAGAAAGCGCCAGGCGAGTTGGACCATGCTGCGGCGGACCCGGGCGTTGCCGGCTCGGGCGAGCCCTTGTTCGCGCCGTTGCGCGCCGCTCTCATCCGGCCAGCCTGTTAAGCCGGCGTAGCGCGCTACTGCTCTGCGGTCACGCATTGGCCGTGACAGCACCTCATGCACGAGCATATCAGCCGTCTCGACACCAACACCAACGATCCGGGCCAGCCTCCGAACCATGGCGTGGGACCCGGTCTCAGGCTCCTGCTCCAATCGTTTCTGACGAGCGTCCTCGATCTGCCTGATCTGGCTGACAACAAAGCCCAGCCGCGCCATGTCACGCTGCAGCTCGGCCGAGGTGTTTGGCGGCAGCGGCATGCCCTCCGGAGTGTGCACGGTTGCCAGACGTTCGGCCGCCTTGCGCAGGGTTGGTTTGAAGTTGCGAATGCCCAGCCGGGCCAGGGTGGACTTTATCCGGTTCACAATCCGCGTGCGTTCGCCCACCAGGCAGTCGCGCTCGCGGTTCGGCCGCTTGGCGTCCTCTTCGGCAATCGTGGGCACGCGCGCCATGCTGCAATGGCCCCGTTCTCCACGCAGCCACCCCAAGAACCCGCGCTTCAGCAACTCGGTGTCGAGCCGGTCGGTCTTTGCCCGGCGATGTTCCCGTGATACCGCGACACTCGAGGGATGGATCACGTGCGCCTCTACCCCACGCACATCGAGCCAGTGCGCCAGCCAGAAGCCATCGCGGCCGGCTTCGAAGGCCAGCGCAATCCACGTGATCGTGCGGCCGGCCCTGACCGCCTCATCCCGCCAGCGAGGCAGCACCGCAAGTAGCCGCTCGGGGCTCGGCTCCAGCTTCTTGCGCGGCTGACGCTCAATACCCGGAACGACGCCGCCAACCAGCCAGCTCGACTGGCTCAGCTCGACGACGGCAATGATCGTGCTATTTTGGTCCAGGGCGACGAGGGATCTGCTCAAGTCGTTCGGCTGGGGCATCGCGGCAACTCCATCGGTTAGATCCAGCGACGAAGTTGCCACTTTTCCTCGTCGCCCGCCCCATAGCATCTTCCGGTTCCGCGCCAGCGGCGACACCCCTCACCGACCGCGGGGTGAAGCCGCAAGTCACCGCGAGCCGGTTGCCACTTCGGAGAGATCCTCCCTCAGGACGCGACCTTGATGATGGCACGGTCAGTCAGCTTCTCGAGGAATTGGCGGGAGAGATGAACCGACCCTCGGACCGGAAAAGGCGCATATCGGGGTATGGTGACCGGACCTGGAGGCGAAAGGCAGATGAATGATTCGCGAAATGAGGGGGCATATTCTCTTCCGGCATGATGCTGAGTTCTCGGCGAAGCGGATGAGTGACCGGATGCGAGGTTGCGGCTGATCAGGGCAGGGTCGCGTTCGGCCTGCGTGTGTTTCAGCACCCAATTGGGACCCCATCCTCGGTGAGGCGAAGACATTGATATTGGTCGGGAAAAAGATGGTTTACCGGGGTTCCGATCAGCGCCGATTGGGACCCCTAACCCCGAAGGAATTCGGCACGTAATATCAAAGTCTCATGGTGCTTCGACACAGGGTCCCGATTGGGTGCCGTTTCACACCTTGCCGTGGCTGCCGCCGATGATCTCGCCGATCCCCGGCGCCAATACGTCCATCGCCGCAACCGTCCGGCCGTCGTCGTTTCCTCGCATGTAGAAGGCTTTGATGGCCTTCGGGTAGTCCATCACGATGACCGGCTTCTTCGCGTATTTCTCGGTCAGATAGCGCTCGTGCTCCGACTGCAGGTCGATGCCCCACTTGACCGGGATTCGAATTTCTCGTTCGCGCGCTCGAGCACTCGGATTGCCTCGCCGTAATCCATATGCACGAATCCCGAGCCGATGACCCCCTCGAGCTTTCCGACCAGCCCCTTCTCGATGCGCTGGTCGAAGAAGGCGAGGTCCTCCTGTCTTTCGTTCAGCAACGCCGTGAAGGTCTCTCTTAACAGCACCTGCCCGCGCCCCAGAGATCGCGATTACGCTACTTTGAGCGCCTCAACGTTGCAGACGGCGAGTGGACGACTCAAGCCCTTGAATGTAAGCGGCCCGATTTCCCTCACATCCACTGTCTCGGCGACTGCGGCCGCGACGCGGGAAGTAACGAGTATCTGGCCATCCTTGGCAGCCTCGCACAAGCGCGCGGCGGTATTGATTACAGTGCCGATAGCACTGTAATCGAAGCGGCCCTCGAAGCCGATCTGCCCGAGCGTTGCAAAACCTTGCGCAATACCGATGCCGAATCCGAGCTGGTGGTCATGCCGGCGCCACCTCTGCGCGAGTGCGGCCACCGCATCCCGCATCGCAACGCCAAGGGCGACGGCGCGCTCGGCCGGGTTGGGGCACGGCAGAGGGTCGTTGAAGTAGACTATCAACCCGTCGCCGACGAACCGGTCGAGAGTACCCTCGAACTCCTGGATGAGCGGCACGAGCGCCGCGTGATAATCATGCAGCAGCGCCATGACCTCTTCTGGCTCGGCGCTCTCCGCAAAGGCCGTAAAACCACGCAGATCGCAGAACAGGACGGCGATATCGCGGCGGTGGCTCTCCAGGATACGCTCATTTCCGGATGACACGATTAACTCGGCGAGCGTCGGCGCGAAAAACCGCTTGAGCCGGGCCATGCGCTCTATTTCCGCCACCTGAGCCGCGACCCGTTCTTCGAGGGTGTTGTTCCAAGCGGCTAGGTCGGCAGCCTGTGTCTGCAGCTGATCATGGGCACTGGCGAGCGCATCGTGTGATGCTTTCAATTCGCGTTGGGTCGCAAGCAGCGCCGCATTCGCCGCTTCCAGCTGCCGATTGAGCTGCGCTTCGCGCTCCTGCGCCAGCGTCATATCGTAGGCTTTCTGCTGCATGCGCCGTGCCGCATCGCGCTCGGCCGAGACGTCGAGCAGCACGACCCACAGCGCGTCGTCATGGAAAAAGAAATGGAGATCGGCCGCGCGACCGCTCTTCAGCTCCATCGACGGCACGACATAAGGCGTCTCGACCGGCGGGAGCAGCCCTTCGAGGAAGAACGCCTGCTCGACGGCCGGCCCGCCCACGCACAAATCCGCGAGCCCGTAAGCCTCGAGTTGTCCGCCGACGCCGACTAAGGTGAGCCCGGCATCGACCTGCAGATAGGCCACTGCCCGCTCGGCATAGGTCAGCGCTTGCAACCGCTCGGCTACCGTCGCCGGTAAACCTTCCATTGCTCAGCGGGCGACGCGGACGGCGAGGTCCTTGAAAGCATCCTCGACGCCGTCCCCGGTTCGCGCGCTGCTCGACCTCACCCACCAGCCATTCGTCCGGAGTTCCTCGACCTCCGCATCGCGGATGGCCCACTGCTCCGTAAGATCGTTCTTGTTCAGCAGAAGCACGATTGGCAGGGCGCCCAAATCCGCTTCGACACGCCGCCGCAGCGAAAGCGCGACCTCGAGGGTCGAGGGTCGCGTCCCGTCGGCGACCAGCACGTATCCCGCAGAGCCGCGCAGGTAGCTCATGCGGAGCGAGGAAATATCGTCTTCGCCCGCGACGTCCCAGAGGATCAGGTTCACTATCCGATCGGACAGGTTGACGGCCTTCTTGTCGATTTTGACGCCTACCGTGGTGAGATATGTCTCGGAGAAGACGCTCTCGACGTAGCGTTTGACCAAGCTGGTTTTGCCCACCGAGAAGCCGCCGAGCATGCAGATTTTTTTTTGTAGCGTCACGGTCATCGCTGTTCCTCGATCCCGACTTTGAACGAAACCCGGCGGTTTGCCGAGCGTGCGGCCTCGGAAGACGCCGCCTCCAACGGTTCGAGCTGGCCGGCGCCGCGCACCGCGAGCAGATCGGGATCGACGCCGCGCTTCTTCAGGAGCGCGCGGACAGTTTCGGCGCGCGCCAAACTCAGCGACAGGTTGAACGTGCCGGTGCCGGCATCGTCGGAGTGCCCCGTGAGCATGACCCATGCCCGCACGCGCAGGCTCGACGCCAAGGACGCGAGCTCGTTCAGCTCCTGCGCCAGCTGATCGAGGATGGCGTCCTGCCCTGCTGCCGGTAGCGACTCGTTGAAGTTGAAATGGATGTCGTGCGATCGGATTGCTTCGCTCAGCTTGCCGATCGCTCCTTGGTTGATATCCTGAACGCGGGAAAGATCGAGACTGGGTCCCCCTGCCGGCAACATCCGGCCGGCAGTGCGGGCGCGCTCGATCCAGGTGGATGCTGCCGATCCCTGCGCCACGATGTGATCGCCCTCAACCGTAAGAGTCACGGTCGGCGGCGGATCGAGCGAAGCCTGCAATCGTTTCAGCACGAATGCCGGCTCCAGCCCCTGATAGAGCTCCCAGCGGCTGACGACACTCGCGGGATCGATTCCGGATTGGCGCAGCAATAACTCCGGGTCGACTGCGAGCGGATCTCGTAAGCCGGCGACCAGGAACTTGCCGTCACGCCATCCCGCCTCGGTAATCGCGATGCCGGCCTGCGCCCGAAGCTGCACGACGTAGCCGTCCCAGACCCGCTGCTTAGCTTGCTCGAGCTGTCGTGCGTGTTCCCCGGCCCGTTCATTCTGCCACCACCGCAGGCCCCCTAGTCCCGCGACCGCCAGCAGTATCAGCCCGACCAAAGCAACGAGCCACGGAAATCTACGTTCTGCGGTTCGCGGCGCGCGCTGCCCGAGCGCGGCACATTCCCCCAGATGCGCCTCGACATCGGCAAAACCTGAACTGTCGCCGTCGAAGCGCTCCAGCGCGTGCGGGCGCTCGTCGTGGATCCGCGACAAAACACTGCGCAGCTGCTCGTGCAGCCCTTCCGGCGGATTGCCCCGGATCACCGCGACCAGCGTCGCGAAGGGCCCCGGCTCGGACCACAGCCAGAGCTCACCCAGCCGCACCGTGTCGAGCCCTTGATGCTCGGCGCCGCTGAAGGAATCCCGCACGAAATCCTGGATCGCGACCAGCATCGAAGAAACCAGCTGCGGGTCTTGGCCTGCCGCATTCTCCGCCGCGACATGGGAGATCAACAGTCCGGTGTGACGGTGGATGAGGAAGACGTGCTCGACCTGGTAGACGAGCGTGTGCTTGAGCACGACCTCGGCGAAGGGAGTCCCGGTCCGCCACGCCTCCCAGCGCCATCTGAGGCCGCGCCAAGTAAGGCTATGCTTCAGCGACTCATTGAGCGACTGGAAGGTCTCGTCGATTGTCTCGCCGATCGACTTGCGGATCGCCGGGACGATCAGTGGATAGAGGGTATTGAGGAGCGTCCGCGGATCATTCCGGATCGAGCTCTGCGTCGCCTTCTCCAGCGCAGGGGCCAACACCTGCCCTAGTTGCGCATCGCTCGACACCATGGCGATCGCCGTGGGCAGGACGCTTCCCACCGCGGCCGCCAGCTGCTCGGGATCCTCTAGCACCTGGCTCAGCCGCGACAGCACTTCGATCTCGCGCCCGACCAGCAAGGTCCGCAGCTGTTCGAGCCGGGGATCGATCGGGCGCACGCCGTTCGGCTCTGCACCAAACTGGGGCTCGAGATTCCGCGCGAGCTCGACCAGCAGCCCGGCGAGCGCCTTTCGATCGAACCCGGCCCGAACCATCCCGGCATCGCCCGAGAACGGGCGAACCAGCCCTTCAAGCACAGCGGCAGCGGACGTGCTCACCCGGTGGACCTCAGGTGGGCATCCAACCGCGGGTTTGCTCGACGGCGGCCTTGCTGGCGCTCTTTGATCCGACTTCTTGGTTCAAGCACCTAGCGACCTCGACAAATAGTCCGGCGAGCAGGTTCCGATCGGTTTTGACATTGCTCAGCTCGGCGAACATTTTTTCGAGCGTGTGCTGGAGGTCTTCTGTCTTGCGTTTGATTTCCTCGCGCAGCGACTGCACCTCCTGGGCCAGGCGGTCGGCCTGATCGCGCTCGAGGCGGCTCAGCTGCTCCGACGTCGAGCGCAGACGCTTTTCGACCGTATCATTATGCTCGCGCTGCGTCCGTTCGATCTCTTTGTCGGCGTCGGTGCGCAGGTCTTTTTCTTCGCGAAGCTGAGCTCCGAGCGACTCCATCTGCTGCTTCGCGCTCGATTCGAAGGAACCGAGATTGCGCGCCGTCTCAGACTCGATTTCCCGGAACCGCTGCAGAAACCGCTCCTCGAGCATGGAGAAGCGGCGATCGTAGTCTTGCATTTGGTTGCCGAACAGCAGATCGCGGATCTTGTCCACGCCCACCACTTCGGTCCCAGGAAGCGCGCCGTTGCCCATTTGCCCGGTCGCTCCGGGTTCGATCGGCTCGACGTCCGACTTCGCTGCTTTCATAACCACCTCCTCGACGTTTCGGGGAAAAGCGACGTTCCCACTCTCGTGTTACCGTTAAAGGAGTTTTGTCACATTCTGTCACACGCGCCCAGCATAGCAATGGGAAATTTAGACGCGGCTTGGCAGCGGGGTTGTTATAGACGTGTCACTGCGTGTGCCGTTTTGGGGTATTTGCGGTTCGCTGGCATCGAAGCACTCGCGACAGCGCGGGACTGGTGCTTTAGCGTGATTCTTCCACCATAACGCGGGTATACTTCAGATTAACTATATTTGCGTAGTCGAAATTGACGGCTCAATTCGAGATTGGGTCGGCGCGAGAGAATGGTTTAAGTGAAAGAAGCTGGTGGGTTCAGGTTCGTCGCCCCGGTCGTGCGACCAAGCCGCCGAGCTCATTGGCGACCGCATTCGCGACAAGATCGCCGCCTCGAAGAAGAAGGGGATGTGGATGGGTGGAGTGCCGCCGCTCGGGTATCGGGCGCAGGACCGCAAGCTCATCATCGTCGTGAGTGCCGACGTCCGCTTCGCCCAGGTTGAACGGACCTATTCGGAGCGCGGCGCGCGCCGTCCCGGCTCCGGCGGCGCACACGGCCGGCTCCCGCCAAACATGGCGTCGGTCATCACCGATTGCTGCTTCAACATCGCTTCGATGTGCCGATCCGCGCGCTCACCGGCCGGCAAATCATTGTGTCGGAAGGGAGGGGCGGCGGGGATATCCGATCTCCCGTTCAGAAAGCCGAGTGACGCCGAGACGGCCGCGGCACTTGGGCTTAAGACGGAAGGCGAGAAATCAGGTTCGCAGTGGACTCTCTCCTGGAGGGAGATGGATTCGACCATCCGGTTCCCGGTCGCGGAAATCGTCATCGGAGGGCAGTAATGCGAATTCCTCGCTGCGGCAAACGGTAACTCGCCGTTCGTGCAAATGTGCACAACGAGGCAGGTTCGCTCCTGACTCTTTGCTGGAGGGAGGTGGATTCGAACCCTCGGTCCCCCCAGAAAGACAACGACGTGATCCTGACCATTTCACTTGACGGCGTTCGACGCTGATCCCAAGTACAATTTGTCGGCAACCAGCCAGGAGGGTGCTTTATAGCATGACGCCCCCGACGAGTTCCGAGTTGCCGATCGGTTGGCATCGGCAACCGAGTGCAAAGTCCAAGATTTAGCTGGGCCTTTTGGTCCGAGCGCGAAGTGAGCTTCGCACAGTGAAGTGACCCCGCAGGTGGCCTTGGGTTGACGCTCAGGCGGCACCCCGGGGGTCAACGCTCCACGGCGTGTCAATATGGAGTTTGCCAATGGGAGGACAGCCTGGCAAGCCGAAGCCGATAGGCAACCCGCCGATCCGCTATGAACCGCAGCGTCCTCCGATCGAGGAACCGCCTAAGCCGATTCCGCCGCCGCCCGTGGAGAGGCCAGCCTTACCAGTGGCCGTGTGGTGAGCGCCGAGGACCTTGAGGAAATGCCAATCCTGGCCGAACTCAAGAGAATGACCATATCGAGCGCTTAAAAATCTGACCAGGGTAAGTTCGAACGCCTGAATGTCTCAGCATCCCGAACCGGTATAGAGGTCACGCTTGGCCATGGCGCAGACACGATGTAGGGCAATCGCATTTGGCGTTGAGCCGAAGGAGTAAAAGAGGAAGGTGTGGCGATGGAGATCAACGGCGGCTGTCTGTGCGGCGCGGTGCGTTACACGGCCGATGGCGACCCGACGAATGCAACGGTGTGCCACTGCCGAGATTGCCAAAAATTCACTGGAAGCGTCTTCGCCACGCTGGTTCGGGTGGACAAGGAGGGGATGAATATCGAGGGCGCGCTGAAGACGTTTAGTAGCATCGGCGGCAGCGGGAATCCGATCCTCAGGCACTTCTGCCCCGAATGCGGCTCGTCGATCGCCGAGGAATCAGCAATGCAGCCCGGCACCATCGTAGTGAATGTCGGGACCTTTGACGATCCGACCGTGGCGAAACCTGGGCGGGAGATCTTTCGTGCCGACGCGTTGCCGTGGATCGAGGTGCACGGCGACCTTTTGCGCTTCCCAAAACGGGCTGGTTAAACGCAGGAGCACGTTAGCGGAATCCGGTCGCGATCGATGGGAACGAGCCGATGCTCGCGAAGATGGCGGTCAAGCGGGAGGCCGGATATCGGAGCCTTGGATATCGAGCGGCATCGAGCGATGAACTTGATCTAGAACCGTCAGCCGGCACCTGAATTGACAAATTCTTGCCCTGCCGCATGGGGCTCCCTTCTGCCGGTCAGAGGTAGAATTGTTTCGCGCCGCGATTCGGCGCCGGAACATCAGTTATGCGGCAGGAGCATCTTCTCTTCGGACGGGCGGCTGTGTCTATGGGTGACAAGTCTCCAAACACTGATAGTTAAGCGTTTCAAAACCGGTTTGCCGCTCGCCGTCGCGTCTTGCGGGATGACCGGTTGGGGGCAGCAAGGGCCTTCCTGGAGCCTCCTTTGATTTCAGATATCGCGGATGTGCGGCAGCACCTTCTTGCCGAACAGTTCGAGCGCTTCCATCAGCTCGCCGGGATCTTCCGAGCCCGGTGTCTGGAATGACAGATCGACGACGCCGGCGCCGATCTCTTCGCGACACTGATTGAATTGGGCCACGATCTCGTCCGGCCCGCCGCAGAAGTTGATCGGCAGCGCCCGATTGACATTGGCCGGCCGCCGCCCCTCGCCGGCGACGTTGCGTTGGTCGAGTTCCAACAGCGCGGCGCCGACCTCGGCCTTCAGCGGGAACACGGCCTCCCGCGGGTACTGTGCCAACGCCTGCTGCGCCTTCTCTCCGGTCTCGGCAATCACGATGTTGGCGCGGTAGATGATCTGGTGCGGCTCCGGCTGCCAGCCGTAGCGCGCGCACTGGTCCTTGTAGTAGCCGGTCACCTTGCCCATCGCGTCGAACGGGCCGAACGACACGCCGAGGCCGATATGGTTGCGCGCCGCGAAATCGCTGGCCTCGCGGCTGGTGCCGAGGGCGTACATCGGCGGCAGCGGCTGCTGCAGCGGCTTTGGCCACACCGACACGGTGCGATAATGGCAATGCCTTCCCTGCCAGCCGAAGGGTTCCGGTTCCATCCAGGCACGCAAGATCAGCTCCATGCCCTCGTCGGTGCGCTCGCGCGATTCCTCGGGATTGAGGTCGTAGGTCAGCATCTCGTTGGTGGTGCCGCGCAGCATGCCGACGATCAGCCGGCCCTCGGCCATCGTGTCGAGCATCGCCATTTCCTCGGCGAGCAGTACCGGATTGCTCTGCGGCACGATCGGTCCCAGCAGCGCGATCTTGATGTTGTGCACATGCGAGGCGATGTAGGCCGCGGCGATCGGCAGCGACGGGGTCAGGATGCGCGGCGAATAATGGTGCTCGGAGACGCTGACCCAGTCGAACCCCAGCTCCTCGACATACCGGCTGCGTTCGACCATGCCGCGAAAGGCGCGCAAGCCCGCCTCGCGGTCGTAGGCGCCGGCCGGCATCGGCCATTGCCGCGGTAGGTTCGAGGGCGCGTAGTAGCGACCGGTTTCGAAATACGAGACCTGCATTTTGGCGTCTGCCGTGTTCAGCGGGTACGGTTGTAGGTATAGTCCTCGCGCTCGCCGGCGCCGAGCCGCAATCCCTCCGGCACAGGCGGGCGCTGCGCCTGCAGTTTGGCGTGTGCGTCAAGCGCGGCCTGGTCCTTCCACAATTCGAGCAGGACCAGCTTTTCGGAATCGAAGACGCTTTGGAACACCTCGAACTGTTCGCAGCCGGCATCCTGCCGCGAGACCTCGCAGCGCGCCTTCATCGCCTGCGCGAGTTCGGCGCCCTTGCCGGGCGCGGCGTGGAACGTGACGACGAGCCGGACCGCCATGGCCTCTCCTCCTATGCCAAATCTGGATCAACCAGTATCGTGACCCGCTCGCCACCGCGTCAAGCGGGCCCGGAATAACGAAGCGGATGCCGGTCACAAAGGCAGGGCGAGAAAGCGTGGGGGTGCTTTCTCGCCGTTTCTCGGCAATCTCGCAGACCGCTTCGGCGCGGCGCGGATGCTCACGGTCGAGGGTGACAGCGAGAGTTAGGCGGAGGTTCGACAATCCAAGATAAAATACAGGCCCTGATGCTAATGGGCGTCGCAGCGATTGCCACGATGGCGGGGTGCACGCTGACCACAAGTGCAGGTCAGCCGTATGCGTGCCCGGCGGGAGTGCCTTGGGTTCCTGACGGCTACGCGAACGCCAAGTTTGTCCCCGCCCACTGCCAGGGCGAACCGGCGAAATAAAGGGTTCGCCGAGGCCTCTCCCCCATTACCGATGCAAGCGCGATTGGGACCAGAAGAAGCTCATCGTGGAAGTACCCATCATACTCGCGGCGAGTTGGTTCGTCTGCGGCTGGTGCGTGTAGTTAAAAGCGCCATGCTCCCCGCCACCCATGGCGCGATTCGAGCCAGGGTGAGGACGATCTAATCGGGCGCGCGCTTCATCGCCATAAGCTCCATTTCTCGGAGATGTACGGCCTCCGCCGAGACCAGTCGAGTTCGCATATTCCTCAAGAACGATGACTGCGGCAAGTTCCATTTGCAGAATTCGATTAAGTTGCTCAACGACGGGACCAACATCAAATTGGAAAGCCCTTGCCATCGCGGTTCTCCCTTCGCCCTGGCGATTCCCAAATCAGTCGCCGCTTAATACCATCGGGTTTCGAGCGACCAGCAACGAGTGAGCGGGGCTCACGCACGGGCCTCTAGGCGAAGAGGCGGAGCGCTGTAAGCGTCGCCGTGCCGGAGCCGCTCTTGTTTGGAACAATCGTGAGACGGAGATGGGTGACCTGGCGAAGATTGAAGCGCTGTTCTTCGCGCTGATAGGTGGCTCCCCCGGGGCTGAAGTTGTATTCCTGAACCAGAATTTGGCGGTACGATCGGCCGCCATCCTCCGAGACTTCGACGCGGACTTCCTGGGTACGCTCCCGCATTGTCTCCTCGACCTGGTACACGAGGCGCGAGATCGCCTGCGGCCGGTCAAATTCCACGACGATATGCTCAACGGTGTCGGGACGCGCACTGACCGAGCGCGTGGCCCCGGGGCCGCAGCGTCCGTCCAGCATATGCTCGACCGGGTGAGCCGGATTCTCTGATGAATAAGCGATCGTCGCGCAGCCGGCGATGTCGATCTCGCCGGCGGCGCGGGCGCTCGCCGCCGCATCGGCGTCCAGCGGTCGCTTGCGAAGTCGCGAGGGATCCGTCATGGCTGCATGCGGGCTTTAATTCGTATTAATTTGGACCAGGGTTTATCGTCAAAAAACGGGCAGGCCACCCTGGCGAGGATCCCATTCCTTGCGGACCTGATCCTCAACCGGCAAGCCGGTGGACGTGGTGGAGCTGCGCTCAGTGCGCTTCTCGTCAGGCGCCTCCGGCTCGTAGACTTCCCGCACGAGGTGGTTGATGGTGGCCTTGTCGCGCACGTGTCGTCGTTGCGCGCGTCCGTGTGCTGTTGCCATTTCGATCCTCCCGAACCGTTGCTTACGTCGATCTAGGGCCGGCGGCGGGTCTCCTCCCGCTGGCGCTGCGCCTGCAATCCACGCGCCTGGTCTCGAGCTTCTGTCCTCCTCGCCTCGTCCTGCTGCACACATAGAGTTCAATCAGCCGATCCTCTATGTCGGTGACGAGATCGCGTCCCTCGGATCTGAGCATGCCGGTCCTCCGCGCATTGGAGCGTTTAAAATTCCAACGCAGTGCGGCGAAACTCGTTCCAGGTTGAGAACCTGCGGTTAATTTAATCGCGGTCATTCCCGCACTGTAGCGCGAGTAGCTTCAAGCATCATGACGGTGGGTAGCACAGTCTCCCGCGCCGTCAACGGGTGGCTCCGCGATCGTGCTCGCCATGCTCGGGCGTACCGCTCTGCGCGTGACTGCGCGCGTTCTCCGGTGCCGCGCATCCCGCGCGCCGTTGACTGCACTCTCGCGGGGGCCGCATCAGCCGCAAAAGCTCCTCCTCGTTCGAGGCGCTCGGGCATGCGCGGGTGCCATTCGACGGGGTCCGGCCGGATCACCGCCCCCGGCTCGAGCTGGCTGCAATCAATCGCCGAGCTGCGCTCCATAATCCTCGCTGGGGGGTTCAGCCAAATCGCTGTCCTCGACGGCGCCGATTGGGTCAACTGCCGCGCGATGATATGCTCGTGTCACTCCGAGCTGCGCTGCGGAGGAACGAGAAGAATAACAGGTCGTGCCAGATCCTGGTCATTCCTGGGCGCAACAGCGCGCCTCCCATTCACCCGAGGAGGGACGTTCATGACAATTTTGACCCAACTCCATGTGATCCGCCTTTTGGCCCTCGGCATGCTGTTGATCCTCCCTGCGACTTCAGGCGCGCAGCAGCGTCCGCCGATCCTTGAAAAGCTCACCAAGACCTATGGTCTCGAATCGTTTGGCCAGATCGAAGCGATCCGCTACACCTTCAACGCAGAGGCCCCCGGACTTAATGTCTCCAGATCATGGACCTGGGAACCCAAGACCGACCAGGTCACCTATGAGGGGAAGGACAAGTCGGGCAATCCGGTGAAGGTTACCTACCTGCGCTCTCAACTTGGCAGCCAGCCGGCCAACGTGAGGGACGACATCGATCCGGGCTTCCTAAACGACAATTATTGGCTGCTCCTCCCACTTCATTTGTCCTGGGATACCAACGCTGCGGTCGAAGATGCCGGCGTGCAGAAACTGCCGCACGGGAATGGTTCCGCCGAGAAGATTGTCGTGAAGTATCCTTCCGACGGCGGCTACTCGCCGGGTGACACCTGGGAGCTATACGTCGGCAGCGACGGCCGTGTCGAAGAAATGGGCTATCACCGGGGCGGGCCCGCCAAGCTCGAGGTCTTTGCCACCTGGGCCGACTACAAGAAGGCCGGACCGCTGCTCTTCTCACTGGATCACCGCGGAACGCGCAACGGCGATCCGCTGCACCTTTTCTTCTCGAATGTGGCCGTCAAGCTGGTGGGGTCCAACACCTGGATGGACGCGCGATAAGCGGCGAATTCAAGCTGGCCGGCAGCGAAGCCCAGAATCTAAGCGCGATCACCTTCGCGGCGGGAGCTCTCGGACTCTCACGGGATCTTACGGGTGGCTACGGCAGCGCTCTGCCTGTGTATCGAGATGGAATTGCTGGCCGCAGCCATCATTATGATGCGCCGACGGTCAACGCGGCTAGTCGCCGGCCAGTATGTGCGGACGGAAGCGGCGACCTCAACTCGTTGATGTGAAGTGGTTTGCCATAGGCAGCTATGGGCATGGGCCGTCGTCGCCGTTGAGCGAAACGATGGTCGGCAATGGGTCGAACCCGGAGGCTCCGTCGTCGTCAAGCGAATGGCCAGAATCGGCCGCAAACGCGGCGTTCAGGGCGGCCAAAGTAAACCGCCAAGCGGGGCGAAAAGGGGCTATTGTCGGTATGTCTCGCCGTCGGCTCGTCTCAACCGAGGAGCGGCCTTTGGCCCGAATTGCGCGAGCAGGCGTAGCGCCTGGTCGTACCGACCGAATAGTCAGCTACCGGCTGGCGCCTCGGCTAGAACGCGGCTTGCCTCTGGCGCCCTATATGCTTCTTCCTGCGAGATGTCCTGGTTGGTGTAATCGGGCAGGAAGATCGTGGCCGAAACGCTGATGATCGCGCAGACCAGGATATAGATCGCCACCGAATAGGTCGGGCCGGCCTAACGTAGCCAGACAGGAATAGGTAGTTTCGAAACCACCCGACCAACGACAGGAGATCGAAATGGCCAGATCCCGAGCACCTGCCAAGCCAAACATCGTCGTCATCTGGGGCGATGATATCGGCATGACCAACCTGAGTTGTTACAGCGACGGGCTGATGGGCTACCGCACGCCCAACATCGACCGCATCGCCCAGGAGGGCATGCGTTTTACCGACTGCTACGGCGAGCAGAGCTGCACGGCCGGACGATCCTCGTTCATCACCGGTCAGCACGGGTTGCGCACCGGATTGACCAAAGTCGGTCTGCCGGCCGCCCCCGTCGGTCTGCACAAGGAAGACCCGACCATCGCCGAGCTGCTCAAGCCATTGGGATATGCCACCGCGCAGATCGGCAAGAACCACCTCGGCGACCGCAACGAATATCTGCCGACAGTGCATGGGTTCGATGATTTCTACGGCAATTTGTACCACCTGAACGCCGAGGAAGAACCGGAACTGCCCGATTACCCGAAGGGGTCCGATTTTCCTCATTTTCGCGAGAGATTCGGCCCGCGCGGCGTCTTGGACTGCAAGGCGACCGACACCGACGACGCGACGGTCGACCCGCGCTTCGGCAGGGTCGGCAAGCAGACGGTCCACGACACCGGCCCGCTAACAAAAAAGCGCATGGAAACTATCGACGACGACATCGCTGACCGCGCTGTCGACTACATCAAGCGGCAGGCTCAGGCCGGCAAACCCTTCTTCCTCTGGGTGAACTTCACGCACATGCATTTCCGCACGCATGTGAAGCCGGGGAGCCGGGGTCAGTCGGGCCGCTGGCAGAGCGAATATCACGACGTGATGATCGATCACGACAAGAACGTCGGCGAAGTGCTGAAGGCGCTCGACGATGCCGGCATCGCCGACAACACCTTTGTCATGTACAGCACCGATAACGGTCCGAATATGTTCTCCTGGCCGGACGGGGCGATGACCCCGTTCCGCAATGAGAAGAACACCAATTGGGAGGGCGCCTATCGGCTGCCTTGCCTGGTCCGCTGGCCCGGCAAGATCAAACCGGGCAGCGTGTCGAACGAGATCGTGGCCCATCACGACTGGCTGCCGACATTCCTGGCCATGGCCGGCGACGCGGAGGTCACCGACAAGCTATTGAAGGGCTACACGATCGGGGACATGACCTACAAGGTCCACCTCGACGGCCATAATTTGCTGCCATACTTGACCGGCCAAACGGAGAAGAGCCCCCGGGTCTCGTTCATCTACTGCAATGACGACCAGCAGGTCGTGGCACTGCGCTATGACAATTGGAAGATCGTGTTCGCGGAACAGCGGGAGCCCGGCACGATGCGCGTCTGGTCCGAGCCGTTCGTCACCCTTCGCGTGCCAAAGATTTTTAATCTCCGCACGGATCCCTTTGAGCGTGCGGACATCACTTCGATCACATACTACGATTGGCTTGTCGATCACGTCTATCTGTTGGTGCCGGCGCAGGCGTATATCGGGGAATTCCTGCAGACGTTTAGGGACTACCCGCAGCGCCAAAAAGCCGCCAGCTTCAACCTCGACGACGTGCTCCGGAGGTTGCAGGAGAGCAAACACTCGTAACCCCGTCGACCCGGATTTCGAAGGCGCCGGCCGTGTTATCCGGCCGGCGCCCGGATCGGTCGCCAGAGCGGCCGATGGAGGAAGGGCGCGGACAGACGCATATGGCTCTGCAAGAGACGAGAAAACCAGTGCCCTCCGATCCGGCCGACGCGGTGCGAGCTTTCTACGAGAGTCACCCGTATCCGGCGCCGATCCGCGACCTGGAGCGGCACCGCGACCTCTATCGGAACCCGGATCGGCGCCGGGCATTGTCCTTACTCCTGTGGCCAACGGAGGCGCCGCGGGCAGATCGAGAGATCCTGGTCGCCGGCTGCGGCACGTCGCAGGCAGCCATTCATGCGCTGCGCGAGCCCGAGGCGCGTGTGACAGCAATCGACATCAGCGAGACCAGTCTTCGCCACACGCGCAATCTCCAGCGAAAATATCGCCTGCGTAATCTCGATCTCCATCGGCTCGCGATCGAACAGGTCGGGGAGCTCGGCCAGCTGTTCGACCAGATCGTCTGCACCGGCGTGCTGCATCACCTGCCCGACCCCGATGTCGGGCTGCGGGCATTACGCAGTGTATTGAGGCCCGACGGCGCGATGCAGGTGATGGTCTATGCGACATACGGGCGGGCCGGGATCTACATGATGCGGGAGTATTGCCGCCTGCTCGGGGTCTCGGCCACAGAGGAGGAGTTGTGCGACCTCGGCATGACGATCGGTGCGCTGTCTGCCGACCATCCCATCGCCGGTGTCGCTCGACAGGCCAAGGATTTCGCCTATCCCGATGCGCTCGCCGACGCATTGCTCCATCCGCAGGATCGAGCATACACCGTGCCGCAGCTCTATGCCTGGGTGGAGCGGTGCGGCCTATCGTTGGGGCGCTGGTTCGAGCAGGCGCCCTATCTGCCGCAATGCGGGGCAATCGCGAGGACCCACACGCGGCACGTCTCGCCTTGCTCTCGCCGCAATCACAGCACGCCGCGGTCGAGCTGTTGCGCGGGACCATGACCAGGCACAACTTTATCGCCTATCGCGACGATTGCCCCCGCGAGAGCCAGCCGATCGCCTTCGACGGCGATGCCTGGCGCGGCTATGTTCCCTTTCGTCTGCCGTGGACCCTGTGCATTCGGGATCGGGTGCCCCCCGGGTTCGCGGCCGTCCTGATCAATCGCACCCACACCTACTCCGATCTCGCCCTGCCGATCGATGTGGCGCAAGAGCGGGTCTTGGCCGCGATCGACGGCAGCCGCTCGGTCGACGAGATCCTGCAGGGTGCGGCGGAAGCGATTGGTGACGAGCAGGTCCGCAGGTTTATCCAACACCTATGGGAGTACGATCAGATCGTGTTCGATGCCACCAACTCGGACTGACCATTATCCATTTGCAATAATCCCGGGAGCGAGGAGACTTTAATGTCATTAGCGGACAAGGTTGCCATTGTAACCGGCGGCAATAGCGGGATCGGCCAGGCGATCGTTCTCGAACTGGCCCGGCTGCAGGCCAATATCGTCATCGACTATGTGGCTCATCCGGAGGCGACCGAGGCGCTCGAACGAGAGATCTGCAAACTCGGCGATCAGTCGATTGGCATTGAAGCCGATGTCAGCAAGATCGCCGACCTGCAGATGCTCGTCGATCAGGCGGTCGGCAAATTCGGCCGTCTCGACATCATGGTCAATAACGCCGGTGTCGAAACCCGCACCTCGGTCCTCGACACCAGCGAGGACCAATACGAACGGGTCATGGCGATCAATCTGAAGAGTGCCTTCTTCGGCACGCAAATCGTCGCCAAGCAGATGATCAAGCAGGGCGGCGGCGGCCGGATCATCAACATCAGTTCGGTCCACGAAGACTGGCCGATGCCCGGCAATACCGTTTATTGCCTGTCCAAAGGCGGCATGCGGATGCTGACGCGCACGGCAGGCATCGAACTCGCCAAACACAATATCCTTGTTGTGGGCGTGGGTCCAGGTGCAGTCGCAACACCGATCAACGTCGGCACGATGAGCGATGCAACCAAGCTCGCACGGCTGGATGCGGCGATACCGCTGGGGCGCATGGCGCGTCCGGAGGAGATTGCTAGCGTGGTCGGCTTCGTCGCCGGCGATGGCGCGAGCTATCTCACCGCGACCACCATCTTCGCCGATGGCGGTATCATGCACACCAGCGTCGGTCTGTAGTGCCGCCGGCTCGGACGGGCGCTCGACGTCATCAGCGGCGATATCGAAACCACCCGATCAACGAAGCGAGAGCGAGATGGCTGGTCTACAGCATCTGAGCCGAATATCGTAATCATCTGGGACGATGTTATCGGCATTACGAATTTGAGTTGCCACCGCGGCAGAGCGAGGGCTACCGGATGCCCAACATCAACCGCATCGCCCCGGAAAGCTAACACTCGGCGGCACGAAGGGGAAGGAGAGGACAATGGCAACCGAAGCAACCGCGAAAGCGACGCTGGGCCAACGGGCCGTGCACGAATTCAAGGAAATGGCGATCATCGCCGGGTACCTCTACGTCACCCTCGGGGCGGTGATCCTAATGAAGGCCGCGGTGCTGCACGGCGCGGGCGTCAGCTTCACCCCGTGGGGCATCGCTGCCGTGAAAGCCCTTGTGCTGGCGAAATTCATGCTGATCGGCCGTGCCATGAAGGTCGGCGAGCGCTATACCGACAGCCCGCTGATTTGGCCAACGCTCTACAAGTCGTTCGCTTTCCTCGTGTTGCTGGTCGTTATGACCGTCATCGAGGAAGTCGTCGTCGGCCTGTTCCACCACCAGTCGGTCGCCGCCTCCCTAGGCGAACTCACCGGCGCCAAGCTCTACGAGACCCTCGCCGGCTATATCATCATGCTGCTGGTGCTCATTCCGTATATCGCTTGGGGCGTCCTCGACGAGGCGCTCGGCGAAGGCAGGCTCGCGCGTATGTTTTTTGTCGATCGGGGGTGGGCTGCTTTGTCATCCGTCGCCGCTACGGCCCGACGGAGCGCTTCTTGAACCAACAAAGCGGGGGAAGTCTATGTCCGAGGATACTGCGCTGCGGGCGGGCGAGCGCCGCGGAATAACGTGGCGGCTCTGTAAGCTGGCCCGAGCAGCACTGGCGTCCCTTGCCGTCGGCTCGGCCGTGATCGGAGCGACAACGCCTCAGGCCGTCGCGCAAGATTTGGGCGGCGCGCAAGATTTGGGCGGCCTTGGGCATCCCCAAATCTTTGTCACGCCCTACCTCTGGCTGTCCGGCGTTTATTCCACCACCGCGACGCCGCTGGCGCGAATACCCGCGGTCAATTCGAGCGTCGGCCCCTTTCAGCTGTTGGGACACCTCGACGGGGTGCCGTTCATGGGGTCGGCCGAGATCCACGATGGGCCCATCAGCCTGCTGGGCGATGTGCTGCATGTCCCGGTCAGCACCAACATCACCACCCGCAATGTACTCTTCCAGGGCGGCAAGGCGGAGCTGCAGGCCAATACGGGGACCGCGTTATTGTTGTACCGCGTCCTCGAATCGCCGACCCAATTCGCGGATTTGGGTCCCGGCTTCCGCGCTTGGGGATTTGGCGCGAATTTGGAGCTGAACCCCGGTCTGCTTGCCGGTCAGAGCGTCAACCAGAGAGCGGGCTGGGGCGACCCGCTGATCGGCGGACGATATCATTTCGATTTCGGCAACGGGTTCGGCCTGAGCGCCTATGGCGATGTCGGTGGTTTCGACCTCGGCGCGCATACCGACTGGCAGGTGATCGGCACGGTCGACTACGCCCTCAACTCGTGGATCAACCTTCACCTGGGCTATCGCAGCCTCAACTTCAACTATACGTCAAGCAACGGCAATCTGGGCTTCAACGTCCATATGAGGGGGCCGATTTTCGCCGGCACCTTCCGGTTCTGACGTCCAAGGCCTTGCCCGAAGTGTTCGCTGACTTCCGAACTCGATAGCCCTGTTTTTGCCGAAATTGGATAGCCGGGCCCCCGCTTCCCCTACAAACTTGAATCCCATGCCGGCCCTGTAGCTCAGCGAGCCCGGCTGCAGGCCAGGCCGGTGAAGAGAAATGCCGGGTAGCGTCACCTCGGTATTCAGCGAAGCGGAAGATTTCGAGGCCGCGTTACGCGAGGAAGGCTGCCTCGGCCTTCTCGTCACCGGACCCGGCGCGTTTCGCGCGCGGCTGACCCAAGTCGCCTTGCACCGCCTCCGGCTGTCGGCTGCCGAGGAATACCTGCCGCGGATCGCGCTCGTCGCCGCGCCGGCCGACATGATCCTGGTCGTATTGCCGTACGGCAACGGACCGCCCCCGATCTGGGGCGGGATCGGTATGCGAACCAGCGACATCATGACCCTCGGGGCCGGTCAGCGGTTGCACACGCGAACCGACGGGCCCAGCCGCTGGGGCTCTATATGGGTACCGGCTGCGGAGCTGGTTCGTTATGGCAGCGCACTGACCGGAGCCACCTTCGCTGTCCCGTCGGCCGCTCGATGGTTGTTGCTGCGACCAGCGATGATTAGGCATCTGCGGCACCTCCATGCGGCTGCCATCGGCGCGGTCGAAAGTCGGTCGCCAGCGTTCATTGATGCCGAAACGGCCCACGGGCTGGAGCAGCAACTGGTCGATGCCTTGGTCGAGGCCCTCTCGAAAGGTTCGGCGATCGAGGCTGCGGCCGCCACGCGTCAACACCAGGATCTCGCGATCCGCTTCGAGGCTCTGCTGGAAACTCAGCCGGAGCGGTATTTCGGGACTGCGGAAATCTGCACATCGCTCGGCGTTTCGGCGAGAGGCTTGCGCATTTGCTGCGAGGAACAGCTCGGCATGAGCCCGACCGAGTACGTGCGTCGTCGGCGGATGCAGCTGGTGCATCGCGCGCTGCGCAACGGAGACCCCGATGCGGCGACCATATCGGCGGTCGCTCGGCGGTACGGGTTCCGCGGCCTTGGGCGTTTTGCAGCCAGCTATCGCGCCCTGTTCGGCCAACTGCCATCCGCCACCTTGCGGCGGAGTTTACGCCCGGGAATGGCCCGTCTCGGGTTGGACCGGCCGCCCAGGCGCGTGTGAAGTTTCTGTCATATTCGCTGGCGTCGTTGGTCAAAGAAGAGGTGAAACGGTAGATTATTCAAAGCAAGGGAGACGGAAGATGCCATCGAGCGCCGTGCGCAGCTTCTTGGACGCCGACGAGTATGCGGCAACGATCCGCGCGACAGAGGCGGAGTTGACGGTCACCGAGCGCGGCCAGTTTGCCGCCAAGCTCATCAGGATCGATCTGCATCGGCTGTGGATGCAGCGGTTCTCAGACAACCTGCCGCGCGTTGCGCACTCGGCCGGCAAGAGCGGGCGCACCATCATCTCCTTCCGCACCCACCCTGGGCCAAGCCTGCTCTGGGGCGGTGCGGAGATGCACCCGACCAACATCGTGCGGCACGGCGAGGGCGAAAGCACTTTTCAACGTTCTTCTGGGTCGGCCAACTGGGGCGCCATGTCGCTGCCGATGGAGGTCGCGGCGGCTGTCGGGGAAACATTGGCTGGATGCGACCTGATGCCGCCGCGCACTGCGATGCTGATCGTCCCTCCGCCCTCTGCGATGGCGAGACTTCAGCGGCTGCACGCGGCGGCCGGGCAGTTAGCGGAGGACGCCCCCGAAATCATCGCCAATCCGGATGCCGCACGTGGGCTCGAGCAGGCGCTGATAGAAGCCATGGTCGCCTGCCTCTCCGGAGGGTCCGTTCGCGAGGAAAGGCTGGCCCGCCGCCACCACTCGCTGATCATGCGCCGGTTTCGCAGGGCAGTGGAGGAAGACCCCGATCAGCCGCTCTACATACCAGAGCTTTGTGCGGCGATCGGAGTGTCGGACCGGACATTGCGGCTCTGCTGCCAGGAGCAGCTGGGGATGAGCCCCAAGCGATACCTGATGTTTCGCCGGATGCATTTTGCGCAGCGGGCCCTGCGTGACGGCTCTCCCGGCACGACAACCGTGACGGAGATCGCCACGCAATATGGCTTCTGGCAATTCGGGAGGTTCGCCGGCGAATACAAGGCGCTCTTCGGGGAAGCGCCGTCCGCCACGCTCCATCGCCCACGAGAGTAGCGACGGGCTCCGCATTCACATCTTCAGCATTTCTGCCAAAAGTGAATAGACCGCCGACCTAACCCGCCACCACAATCGCCCCGCCTTCGGCACGTGCCGGAGAGCAGTAGTCGCACTCGTGAGGGGAAATGACAGATGAAGGCACGACATCTCGGATGGGTGAGGCTCGGCGCCATGGCCGGCGGGTTCCTGCTGGCTTCGTCCGCGCTTCTGAGCCCGGCGCAGGCGCAGGCTCCGGCTCCCGGTCCGGCTCCCACCGCCCCGGGTCCGAGCCCGGCGCCGGTGCAAAAGCCGAACGTCCTCTTCATCATGGGCGACGACGTCGGGTGGTTCAACATCGGCGCATACCACCGGGGCATCATGGCCGGCAGAACGCCAAACCTCGATCAACTCGCCGCCGACGGCATGATGTTCACCGACTATTATGCCGAGGCGAGTTGCACCGCCGGACGCGCGGCGTTCATCACCGGCGAACTGCCGATCCGCACCGGCCTGACCACCGTCGGCCAGGCTGGCGCCGATGTCGGCATGCCGGACCAAGCGCCGACGATCGCCGCGGTGCTGAGGTCGATGGGATACACGACAGGCCAGTTCGGCAAGAACCATCTTGGCGACCTGAACAAATTCCTGCCGACCCTGCACGGGTTCGATGAGTTCTTCGGCTATCTTTATCATCTGGATGCAATGGAGGATCCATTCTGGCACTCGTACCCGCCCGATCTGAAGGACCGCGTGGGGCCGCGCAATTTGGTCCACAGCTACGCCACAGCCACCGACGATCAGACGGTGCAGCCGCGGTGGGGCAAGGTCGGCAAGCAACGCATTGTGGATGAAGGGCCGCTGCCGCCGCACCCGATTGCGGGCATCAAGTACAACATGGAGACCTTCGACGAGGTCATCCGCGACTCGGTCATTGATTTTATCGACCGGGCCAAGCAGGCCAACAAGCCGTTCTTCGTCTGGATGAACCCGACGCGGATGCATGTCTATACGCATCTGTCGCCGAAATACCAGGCGATGGAGACGCCGCAGAACAGCTGGTACACCGAAGAAGCCGGCATGGCGCAGATGGACGATGTCATCGGCGCCGTCCTTCAGCACCTGAAGGACCTTGGGGTCGACAACAACACGATTGTGGTGTTCACGACCGATAACGGCGCTGAGGTGTTCACCTGGCCCGACGGCGGCATGACCCCTTTCGCCGGCAGCAAGGGCATGGCGGAGGAAGGCGGCTTCCGGGCGCCGGCGATGATCCGCTGGCCGGGTCACGTTCCGGGCGGTAAGGTGGAGAACGGGATCTTCGGCAGCAACGACTGGTTTCCCACCCTGGTCGCCGCGGCCGGCGACCCGAACATCACGAACGAGCTGCTGACGGGCAAGCAGATCGACGGCCAGACCTTCAAGGTCCACCTCGACGGCTACGACCAGACGAATGTGCTTACTGGCAAAGGGCCATCGGCTCGACACAATTTCTACTACTTTGCCGGGCCGGTTTTGGGTGCAGTGCGGATCGACGACTGGAAATATGTCTTCCTCACCCAGCCGGCGGGTTGGTTCGGACCGAAAGAAAAGCTTGACTGGCCGAGCCTCTACAACCTCCGGCTCGACCCGTTTGAGCGCTGCGCCTTCACCAAATGCCCGCCGGAGATGTTCGACTTCTATGGTCACGAGTTCTGGCGTTTCGTGTACGTGCAGCAGGAAGTGGCGGCGCTCGGTGAGACAGCCGTCCAGTTCCCGCCGATGCAGGCTCCGGCGAGCTTCAATCTGACGAACGTCAGGGACCAGATCCTCGAGGCGATCAAGGCCGCGCACGGCGGCAATCTCTACGGCGGCAACTAGGGGGGACGGAACCATTATGGCCGCGCTGTCGGCACAACCCGGTAGCGCAGCTCGCGCTTGTCGATCGATCCGCAGGGCATCGGCAAGCGCTCTCCGGAGTGCATCGCAAAAAAGCGGACGCGGACGCCATGAACGGGGCGTCCCTATTTCGCGCATTAACGTCACAACCCTATGCGCCATCGCTATTCCGGACCCATAAGCGTACATTGCGCTTCGGCCAAGGTCCTCGGCAGGGAGACTTGTGATGCAAGAGGGCAAAGCTATCATCGGTGCCGCGCGGCAAGTCGGGGCGATTTGCCTTATCACAGTCATTCTCGCGATCGCGCCGCTGTACGGCGCTTTTGCTGCGCAGCACGGGGCGGCGAAGGTGGCGCCGGCTGCCGGCGGAGGGGCGGCGACATCGCCAAAGGTCCACGAGCTGGTGACCTTGCTCGCCGATCCCACGGTCCAGGAATGGCTGAAGGAGGAGGAGGAAAAAAAATCCGCAGCCGACGCCGCGCCGGATTCTTTAGAAAATTCGGTCTCGCAACTCATGGATGCCCGTCTCGGCGCGATCCGCGAGCACATTGTCGCGCTCGCCGCTACGGTTCCCGATCTCCCGAACCAGTTCGAGCGAGCCGTCGGGCGCCTACAGGCAGAGATCCCTCGTCGGGGGACCGTCGTGGTGCTGGTCCTTGTGTTCGCGGGGCTGGGCTTCGGCATCGAGTGGCTGTATCGCAAGACGACGCAGAAGACACGCCAGCGTGTCGACGGTCTCCCCATGGAGACTGTGAATGACCGCCTACGTCTCGTCGCCGTGCGCTTCGCCTTTGCCTTCGGCGGCGTTGTGGCCTTTGCCATCGGCAGCGTCGGCCCCTTCTTGGCGCTCGATTGGCCGCCGCTCCTCCGCCAGATGGTATTCGGCTATCTGGTCGCTTTGCTCGCCACTCGTATCGCCGTGGTCGTCGGCCATTTTCTGCTCGCCCCCGAAGCCGAGCGCTTCCGCATCATTCCGACGGACACGGCGGCCGCCCGGTTCTGGTGCCGACGGTTCACCATGTTTGTCGGCTGGCTTGCATTTGGCTGGGTCACCGTCAGCGTGCTGAGCACGCTTGGTTTCTCAATGGAAGGGCGCCAGCTCGTCGCCTACGCGCTTGGCCTCGGTCTCCTCGCCATGGCGCTGGAATTGCTTTGGCGCCGGCCGGCCGCGCCGGACCAGGTCGCCGAAGCACCAGTGGCCGAAGCCCAAGTGGCCGAAGCGCCGTCAACGAGGACGCACCGCCTCGGCCGAGGCGCGCAGAACGCTCTAATCTCGGTCGGCATCGTATTGTTGTGGGGGCTTTGGGTGGTGAGAGCCATGCCGAGCTTCTGGCTTGTTCTGGTCGTCATCAGCCTGCCGCTCGCGATCGGCGTGACCCGGCGCGCGGTCGAGCATCTGTTGCGGCCCGCCGGTTCGTGCGAGACGGCCGAGGGGCCGCCAAGCGTCGTCACCGTCGTCCTCGAGCGCGGCATCCGGGCGCTGTTGATTATCGGCGCGGCCGCGGTGCTCGCCTGGGGCTGGGGTATCGATATCGTTCACCTCGCCGGGCAGGACACTTGGTTGGCCCGGGTCGTCCATAGTGTGTTGAGCGCCGTCGTCATCCTGCTCGGCGCGGATCTCCTGTGGCACGCCATCAAAACGGCGATCGATCGCAAGCTCGCCGACAGCGCCGATTTGGGTTTGCCGAACACCGAAGAAGCGCGACGGCGGTCGCGGCTGCGCACGCTTCTGCCGATCTTTCGCAATATTCTGTTCGTCGTCATCGTCGTCGTCGCGGCGATGATGGTGTTGGCGGAAATGGGTGTGCAGATCGGACCTTTGGTCGGCGCCGCGGGCGTTCTCGGCGTCGCGGTCGGCTTTGGCGCGCAGGGCTTTGTTCGCGACGTCATTGCCGGGATGTTCTATTTGATGGACGACGCCTTCCGGGTCGGCGAGTACATCTCAGCCGGCAACTACAAAGGAACAGTCGAAGGCTTCAGCATTCGCTCGGTCAAGCTGCGGCATCATCGCGGCCCGGTTTACACGGTGCCGTTCAGCCTATTGGGCGCGGTGCAGAACCAGAGCCGCGACTGGGTTATCGATAAGATCGCGATCGGCGTCACCTATGACAGCGACCTCACCCTCGCGAAGAAGCTGATCAAGCAGATCGGGCTCGACCTCGCGAAAGACCCCGAATACGCGCCGCTGATCCTCGAGCCACTGAAAATGCAGGGTGTCGACAACCTCGGCGATTTCGCGGTCCAGCTCCGGGCGAAGATGATGACCCTGCCGGGCGAGCAGTTCGTCATCCGGCGGCAGGCCTATGCGATGATCAAAAAGGCGTTCGACGAGAACGGCATCAAATTCGCCTTCCCGACCGTGCAGGTCGCCGGCGAAAGCGAGACTTCCGCCGCCACCGCCGCCGTCGCGCAACGCACGCTGGAGCTGGCCAAGCCCGCGGCAGCGTAGCGGATCCATTCGAGCCGCCGCGCCGCAGAGCTCGGGCGTTGCCCTGCCGTCACAGGCGTGTGCTTTTTCCGCGCTTCTGCCAAAAGTGAATAGACCTCCGATTTAGCCTCCGGCCACTATCACTTCCGCCTGCGGCATGTGCCGGAGAGCAGTCCTTGCACTCGTTGCGATCTATCATCCAACTGGGGAGACTCGAAGCAATGACATATGGTCTGAAACGTGGTGTCCTGATGTTCCCGCTCGTGGCACCTATCCTCCTATCCGCCTGCGTCTCTCAGAGCAAATACGACGAACTCCAGGCGCAATATCAGCGGGTTCAGCAGCAGAACGCGACGTTGTCGAATCAGGTTGCCGCCGATAAGGCGCAAATCTGCCGGCTTCAAGGCGCGATCAAATACACCGTCAACAGCGACTTGCTGTTCCGACCGGGCGGCTGGGAGATGAGCGATCGGGGCAAGCAGATTATTGCCGGCTTTGCGGCGAAGTTAGCGCCGACGCAGCAGAACAAGCTTCTGGTGAGCGGGTATACCGACAATGCCCCGATCGGTCCGGCGCTGCAGCGGCAGGGCATCACCTCAAACGAGATCCTGTCGCAAAAACGTGCTGAAAACGTGATGGAATACCTGGTCTCGCAGGGCGTGAAGCCCGACCTCGTCTCGGCGCAGGGGTTCGGCGACTCAAATCCGGTCGCCTCGAACGACACAGCGCAGGGCCGCACGCAGAATCGCCGTGTCGAGCTGTCGCTTGCCGGTTCCAGCTGCTGAAGCTTAGGCGGGTTACGACCACTTAGAGGGAGCGAGTTTATCGATCCTAAGCGGTACAACGCTGGCCACGAGAGGCGACCGAAATGACCGAAGCAAGTCTTGCCCGGTTCGCTTTCATCGTGGGAGCCATGAGTGCGCTTCTCGCTGGCTGCGCCCAACCCAATCCGGATACTGCAGCAGGTAGGTCGGAGATGGCCGGGCAGAAATGTACCCTCTGCATTGTGCAGAACCCCGGGGATTACAACGCGTGTCACGCAGTCTGTGTCCACCGTGTAGAGGATGAAGCGGCTTACATGAAGGCTATTGGGCGGTAACTGCGGCGCTGCTAGGACCTTTGCGGGCGGCTTATAAAGGGGAGGCCGGACACGCGATGGAAACTCGTGCCGACGGGCGTAGCGGCGCTCGCGGTCATCCTGGTCGCATGTGCCGTACCTGGCTTGACGTTGACCATGCGTTTCAGGCCTGGTCGGACCAGTTGGCCGCGCGGACGCAAGAGCTCGGCGCCTGCCGGGGGTGATCCGCCATCGCCAATGACGATCTTAGAATTGCCGCTTTCGCACTGCATAGTACGCCAGGTCCTCAATCAGGCCGGTGGCTTTCACCAAACGCGGGGCGGGAGCATGACACGGCCTCCGCCCGCATGCTACAACCGAAAGGAGAGTTTTCGCTGCAGACTTGCTGCAGGTGCAGCGGAGAATAATTATTCACTCAGCCTATGGTAGCATGAGTGCCCTATCGCGGGCCATCTTAGCCGTCGTGATGATACTGCCGCTGGTGGGTAGCGTGGCCGCGCGCGCCGAGGAGCCGCCCACCTTCGTTGGCGCCCAGGCCTGCGCTGGCTGCCACACTGCGGAATTCGACGCCTGGAAAGGCTCGCACCATGCGCTGGCCATGGAGCCCGTCAACGCTGCGACGGTGCTCGGCGATTTCGCCGGCGCCCAGTTCGAGCATTTCGGGGTCACGACCTGCTTCTTTCGTGACCGCGACAAATTCATGGCCCGTACCGACGATCTGGACGGCGCGCTGCACGAATATCCGATCGCCTATACTTTCGGGGTTTATCCGCTTCAGCAATACCTGATTGCGATGCCGGGCGGGCGGCTACAGGCGCTCGGCATTGCCTGGGACAGCAGGCCGAAAGATCAGGGCGGTCAGCGCTGGTTCCACCTCTATCCCGACCAGAAATTGCCGGCCGGCGACCGGCTGCACTGGACCGGCCGCGACCAGACCTGGAACTACCAGTGCGCCGACTGCCACTCCACCGCTCTGAAAAAAAACTACGATCTCGCCGCCGATACCTACGCGACCAGCTGGACCGATGTCGACGTGGCGTGTGAGGCATGTCATGGTCCTGGCTCTCGCCATCTCGCCCGGGCCAATTCGCCGAAATCTAGGGCTACTGGAGCCGACGACTCTGAAAGTATGGGCCTGACCAATCGGCTGAGGCTTACGGATCATGGTCACTGGGAGATGAACCCGGAAACCGGCATCGCGCGGCGCACCGAGAAGCCGGTATCGACCGAGATCGAAACCTGTGCCGCCTGTCACTCGCGCCGCAAGGTGATCACCAAGAACCTGGTGCCGGGCGAGCCCTACCTCGACGGCCATCTCCCGGCCCTCCTCGAGGCGGGCCTCTATCACGCTGACGGGCAAATCGACGGTGAGGTCTACGAATACGGCTCGTTCTTGCAGAGCCGTATGAATGCCGCCGGGGTCACCTGCTCCAACTGCCACGACCCGCACAGCGCAAAGCTGCGCGCCGAAGGCAACGCGCTGTGCGCCCAATGCCATATGCCGGCGAAATTCGACGTGGCCGAGCACCATCACCACCAGCCGGGCAGCGCCGGCGCCCAGTGCGTCAACTGTCATATGCCGACCAAGACCTACATGGTCGTCGACATTCGCCGCGATCACAGCTTTCGCGTGCCCCGCCCCGATCTGTCGGTTGCGCTCGGCACGCCGAACACATGCACGAAGTGCCATACCGATCGGCCCGCCCAATGGGCCGCCGAGACCGTGGCCGGCTGGTATCCCGGCGGACGGCAGACCGCCTCGCATTACGGCACGGCGCTCCATGCCGGGCGGGTCGGGGCGGCCGATGCGGAACAGCAGCTCGATCGGCTGATCCTCGATCAGAGCCAACCGGCAATTGCGCGGGCAAGCGCGTTGCCGTTGCTGGCGCCCTATGTGTCTGCTGCCTCGGAGCCGGCGATCAAGGCGGCGATCGCCGACCCCGACCCGCTTGTCAGGGCAGCAGCGCCCCGCGCCTTATGGGGCACGCGGCCACCTCGCACCGTCGATGCGGTCGCTCCGCTGCTCGGCGATCCCGTCCGCGCAGTGCGTATCGAAGCGGCGCGGGCATTGGCCGCATCCGACCTCTTGGCGCTGAGCGCGGAGCAGCAGACCGCATTCGTCAAGGCCACCGCAGAGCTCGTCGCCGCCGAGATGGTCGACGCTGACCGGCCGGAGGCTCATCTCAATCTCGGGCTATTGGATCTGCGGCGCAGGGAACTGCCCGAAGCAGAGGGGGAATATCTCACCGCGCTGCGTCTCCACCCCAACTTCGTCCCGGCCCTCATCAACCTCGCCGATCTCGATCGGGCGCTCCGTAAGGACGAAGACGGGGCGGAACTGCTAAAGAAGGCGATGGCGATTGAGCCCGACAATGCCGATGTCCGGTATGCCTTCGGCCTCTACATGGTGCGCAAGCACGATTATCCCGGGGCATTGGATCTGCTGCGCCGGGCGCACGAGCTGATGCCCGACAACGCGCGCTATGCATATGTCTATGCCGTCGCGCTGGACTCGACGGGCGCGCACGCCGACGCAATGGCTCTGCTAGAGCAGGCCCACCAACTGCATCCCTCGGATCGCGATGTGCTAATGGCGCTGGTTTCGATCGCGCGGGACACCGGGAATGTTGCGACGGCGCTCGCCCACGCCCAGGAGCTAATCGCCCTTTACCCCGCGGACCCGCAGCTTCGCGCAGTACTATTGGAGCTCGAGAAACGTCCGGCGCGTTAAGTAAGATGCGCCGAGAATGCCAATGGTTCGACTAACCGGCCCGCCCGGCGCGCCAATGTTTTCGGGTCAGCAGCCGAAGCGGCGGCGGCGCTGTTGGAAGGAGCGGATGGCGCGCAAGAAATCGATCTTGCGGAAGGCGGGCCACAGGACGTCGGTAAAATAGAATTCACTATGGGCGCTTTGCCAGAGGAGGAAGCCCGAGAGGCGGACCTCCCCGCTGGTGCGAATGATCAGATCGGGGTCGGGCAGGCCCGCGGTGTACAGGTGGCCGGCGATGGCTTCGGGGGTGACTTCATCGATCGCCTCGGCCAAGGTCGCCTGCTTCTCAGCCACGCGGCAGAGCAAGGCGCGCACCGCGTCGGTGATTTCCTGCCGCCCGCCATAGGCAACGGCAATGTTGAGTTCCAGTCCGTCATAGCTCGAAGTGGCGCATTCGGCTGCTCTGATCGCGGCGAGCACGGGTTCGGGGAGCATCGCCAGGCAACCGATCGCGCGAACCCGCACGCGCCGGCGGTGGATGTCGGGGTCGCAGGCCAGCGCCGTCAATTTAGCCTCGATCGAAGCCAGGATGCCGGAGACTTCGGCTGCCGGCCGCTGGAAGTTGTCGGTCGAGAAGACCCAAAGCGTGACCGTCGGAATATCGAGCTCGGTGCACCATTCGAGGATCTCGTCGAGCTTGTTTGCCCCGAGGTCGTACACCTCCCTCGGCTCGGTGATGCCGCGCGTGCGACCGTGGCGGCGGTTGCCGTCGAGGATGATGCCGACGTGGCGCGGCATCGGCCGGCTCCCGACATCGCGAATCAGCCGCCAGGCATAAAGGTAATAGATAAGGCGGAACATCGGCGCCAAGAGAACGTCACCGCGAGCGCCGTATTTCGGGCGTCGCCGCCCGGTCCCGGTCGCCCGAGGATCATTCGCCAACAATAGCGCCGATGGATGACCGAGAGATGAAGCCGACCTGTGATCAATCTGCATAGGAAGCGCCACCGGTCGGTATTGTTGCTATCGGCCTCGGCGTCCGACTTGGGGTTGATAGCGCAGGCTGATCGATCCAATGCCGGCGGCGACATTGAGACCGGTATTCCCTTCGAAACTGACCGGTTGTAGCGAAATCGTGCGGTTGGAGCCGCCGACCAGCACATTGGCGCCGGCGCCGACCCCGACCGTGGCGCTTCCGCTCGCACCGACATAATTGCCCGACAGCGCTCCCGGTGCGAGACTGCCGCTCGGCGCGAAGACGCCCCAAACCAGCACGCCGCCTTGCGTATAGCCGATATCTACGCCGAATTTGTTGATCGAGCCGGTATAGTGCTCTGGCCGGCCCCCGGCCCGCGCGAAGGTGCAGCGGACCGCCTTCGACGAGCCGAATACAAACCCCCAGCCGCCGGCCACATTGCAGGTTAGCGTGCCGACCTGCACATTGGCCTGGGCAAACGCTGGCGTTCCGTTTCCAGCAATTCCGATCGCCAAACCGAGCGCTGCGGCGGTCGAACCAAGCAATTTGTACATCAGAGCCGGTCCCCTTTACGGTTGTAATCCTGGCACGCGCCCACTCCGCGGGTCCCTCCCTTCCCCGCTGGTAAAGGCTTGGCCAGATCCCAGGTGAATAGATTATCGCCGAGTTGCGATGCGAGGAGTAGGATAGCACAGGCTGGCCTATCCGGGAGAGGAGCGCAATGCCCGAGGCAAAGACCCACCGGCGCGCGGCCTCGCCGCGCTTCGAAGAGCTGCTGGCGCGCGCCGAGGCGCTGATTCCGGTCCTGCGTGAGCGCGCCCCGCGGGCCGAGCAGCTTCGTCGGCTGCCCGATGAAACGATCGCCGATCTGCATTCGAGCGGTCTCTTCCGCATGCTGCAGCCGGCCCGCGTCGGCGGCAGCGAGCTACCCTACCGCGCGCTGTACGAGCTGACCGCGGTGATCGGGCAGGGTTGCGGCTCGACCTCCTGGGTCCTGGCCAACCTCGCCGCCCATCATTGGCTGCTAGGCATGTGGCACCCCGAGGCGCAAGATGAGATCTGGGGCGAATTGCCCGATGGCCTGATCAGCTCGGCTTTGATTTTCGCGCGCGGCCGCGCTCGGCGCGTCGAGGGCGGTTATCGACTCAGCGGCCGCTGGCCGTTTTCGAGCGGCATAGATGCCTCGGCCTGGAACATGTTCGGCGCTGTAGTGAGCGACGAGGAGACCGGGCAGAGCGAGCACCGCATGGTTCTGGTGCCGGCGAGCGACTACGCGATCATCGACACCTGGGAGGTGATCGGCCTCGCCGGAACCGGCAGCAAGGATGTCGAGGTGAACGACATTTTTGTTCCGGCCTATCGCACCCTCGCCACCGAGCGGATCAAAGGCGGCCCCAACCGGGGCAGCGAACTGAATCCCGGAACGCTGTACAAGCTGCCGGCCGTCAGTCTGTTTGGCTACGCTATTGCCGGCGTCTCGCTCGGCATCGCCCGCGGCGCAATCCAGCACTTCGCTGAGACGACCCGCAACAGGCTCAGCGCCTATACCGGCAAGAATCTCGCCGATTTCACCAATATCCAAGTGCATCTCGCCGAGGCCGCGGCGCTGGCCGATGCGGCCGAGGCGATCGCATTGCGCGATTGCGATGAGGCAATGCGGATCACCGAGGCCGGGGTCGTGCCCAGCATCGAGCAGCGGGCGCGCTACCGGCGCGACGGCGCCTTCGCCGCGACCTTGTGCACCAAGGCGGTCGACCTTCTGTTCGCCGCAACCGGTGGTGGCGCGATCTATCAGCGGAACCCGATCCAGCGAGCGTTCCGGGACGTCCACGCGGCCAATGCCCATTACCATCTGAACTGGGACGTGAACGGCGCGGTTTACGGCAGGGTGGCGCTGGGGTTGCCGCCCGACGCGCCGCTGTGATGGCCTTTCGAGGGGGCGGCTGTGCCTGACGAGACCCTCCACAACGAGATCCCCGGGAGCCACGCAGCGCCGGTGCAGAGCACCTCTGGCGAAGGGTTCGATCTGCGCGATTTCCGCAGCGCCCTCGGCACCTTCGCGACCGGCGTGACAATCGTCACGGCGCGCAGCGCGTCGGGCGGGCTCTACGGGATGACCGCCAACTCCTTCACCTCCGTGTCGCTGACGCCACCGCTGGTGCTGTGGAGCGCCTCGCTCTACGCGCAGAGCCTGCCGGCTTTCCAGGAGGGCTCGCATTTCGTCGTCAATATATTGGCGCACGACCAGATCGAGCTCTCGAATAAATTTGCCCGCACACACGAGAACAAGTTCGCCGAGATCGACCATGTCATTCCGGAATGCGGCGCCCCGGTGCTGATCGGCTCTGCCGCACATTTCGAGTGCCGCAACGAGTATAGGCATTATGGCGGCGACCACATTATCTTCATCGGCCATGTCGAGCGTTACGCCTACACCTCCAAGCCGACCCTGCTGTTTTGCCGCGGCAAATACATGCGCGGCGAGCCGCTGATCTCCACGTGAGCGCGGCCGAGGCGGCCCTTCTGCCGACCGCCTAACCGGCGAGGCTCCGCTCAGCGCATTAACCATCATCTTCCCCATTTTGCGCGCTTTGTAGTTACATTTCTTTACAAAGCGTAACCGGCATAAAAATATCATAAAGGGGAATAAAGTCAAAAGCGCGTCAAAAAACCGTTGACTACTTGGTATTAATATTTAATTTTCCGCGCGCCGGAGGTTACCTCAACCGGCGCTCTTGAAAACACTACGCGAGTTGGGAGGACGATATGCTGGAAACGCGCAGAGCTTCGCGTACGTCGTTAAAAAATTTCGGGTTCTCGACGTCGGCGCTGCCGGCTGCCTTGGCACTGCTGCTGGTCGGGACCGGCGCATTGGCCGCTTCGCCGGAGAAGAAAGGGCCAGTCATCCAAATGTTCACCATACCTGTCCCGGTCGTGCCGACGAATACGACCGACGGGATGTATGCCTTTGACATCAGCTTTGTCGACCAGACGAACCAAATCTACTATCTGGGCGACCGTTCGAATGCGGCGGTCGACGTCGTCAATGCTAAAACTGGTACCTTCGTCAAGCAGATCACCGCGTCGCCGCCTTTTGCGGGGGTCGTGCTCAACGCAGCCGGCACCGCCACCAACAACAACCTCTCGGGCCCAAACGGCGTCGCGACCGATGGAGCTGGAACATGTCTCTTCGCCGGCGACGGCCTGAGCCGCGTGGTGTCTTTCAGCCTTCCCAGCGGCACACAGGTTAGCGACGTCAATACCGGTGGTATGTTCCGCGCGGACGAAATGGCTTTCGACCCGAAGGACAGACTGCTTCTGGTGGCGAATAACGCCGACACGCCACCATTTGGGACCCTTATCTCGGTCGGGGCGGGCTGCCAACTGACCGTCGGTGCGAAGATCGTCTATAACTTTGCCACCAACGGTGCCGAGCAGCCGGTGTGGGATCCGGCGACCCAGCGGTTCTACCAATCGATTCCATCGATATCCGGGACGCTTGCGGCGCCAGGTGATATGGGAGCGATCATCCGCATCAATGCGCTGACCGCTATGATCGACGCGACGTTTTCGGTCCCGTTTTGCATGCCCGCCGGCCTCGCCCTTAACCCGACGGATCAGACCTTTTTGGCAGGCTGCAGCGTCGTGTACAATACCGCGGGCGTCCCGTGGTTTGGCGCCGACACCAACAGCGCCAACCCCTCTCAGGTAGTCATAGACATCAACGGTTCCTTCGCGTTCGTAAACGGCATAGGGTCCTCGGACGAGGTCTGGTACAATCCGGGCGACAATAACTGGTACACTGGCTCCCAGAACACGCCGTATTCTCCTCGCCCCGTCGCCGGGACTACAGGCGCGCTCTCGACCACGGATCAGGGCGCCGGTCTCCTTGGGGTGATCGACGGGACGAGCCAAACGCTGGACCAAATCGTGCCGACGTTTAATGTGCCGGGGGTGCTGCCGTTGCTGGGGCCGCCGCCGGGACACCCCTCGGGGTCCTCGCACTCGGTGGCCGCCAATGCCGCGAACAATTGGGTGTTCGTGCCGATACCGGCGAACAATGCCATTCTCGGCTGCTTGACCGGATGCATCGCAGTTTATGGCCGACAAGACATTGACCGGGTTGGTGCCAACGACTGACCTGGATTAAGCCCTGGGGTACCGGCGGCTCGCGAAGGTCGCGGAGTACGCAAGGCGCGCTAGGTATATGACGAAACGCGGGCCTCAGGCCCGCGTTTTTCGTGTCCGGGCCTTTGTCCAGCCGGGCAGTCGGCGCCGCTGCGCCGGCCCCGATTGAGCGCTTCTTACGCGTCAGTTACTTAACAGGTGCCGCCGATGCTGCTCTAATGTATCGGGGAGCAGGTACAAACAAGGGGAGGAGACATGCCATCACCTGTAACCGTCCGGAGCGCGCTTGTCGACATGCGGTCGGCCCGTCTGCCCGGATGATCTCGCTCGACTTGGCGGTCAACGCGATCGTCGCCGGCTTGTTGCTCGGCGGGTTTTATGCCGCGGTTACGGTCGGGGTGACGATCTCCTTCGGTATGCTCGACATCGTCAATATCGCCCACCCGGCCTTCATTATGCTCGGTTCCTTTGTCGCTTACATCGTCAATTCCAAATTCGGCATCGACCCGATCCTGATCGGCGTAGTCATGGCCCCTGCATTCTTTCTCGTCGGCATGGCGGTCTACCAGATCTACTACTACGCCTTCGAACGTCGTGGCGAGGAGTCGATCCAGGGTCTCGCCTTTTTCTTCGGTCTGCTGTTTGTCGGCGAGGTCGGGCTGATCCTGGTATTCGGCGTCGATTACCGGTTTGTCGACGCCCCCTACATCGGACCGAGTCTGCATCTCGGCTTTGTCGACCTGCCGTTGCGCATGCTGATCCCGTTCCTGGTCTCGCTGCTGATGCTCGCAGTATTGCAGGTCTTTCTGGGCCGCACCTTTATCGGCCGCGCCATCCTCGCGGTATCGCAAGACCGGCTGGCGTTGCAGCTGATGGCGGCGAACCCGAGCCGCGTGAAGCGGATTGCCTTCGGCATCTCGATCGCCACCGCCTCGGTCGCCGGCGCCCTGCTGATCATCATTCAGCCGGTCGAGCCGTCGATCGGCCGCGACTATATCGGTCGCATCTTTGCGATCTGCGTGCTCGGCGGCATGACCAGCTTTCCCGGCATGCTCGCCGGCGCTGTTCTGATCGGTGTCGTCGAAAGCATCACCGCGACCTTCTACGGCCCCTCCTGGGCGCCGGCCGTCGCGTTCGGCTTCCTCCTCCTCACCCTCGCCGTGCGTCCCGCCGGCATTTTGGGGCGCTGAATATGCGCAGGAACGCCGCACACAGCCCCTGTCCCGCGCCGCGGGAGAGGGTGCCGAGCGCAGCGAGGCGGGTGAGGGTACCTCGACACTTTCTTTACCGAGGGATGGTAAGTTGCGTCCATGCCCAAGCAAAGAGCTCGGCAACTACGGCAGGCCTCGACCGATGCCGAGCGCCGGACGTGGTCGGCGCTGCGCGATCGGCGCTTGTTGCAATACAAACTCCGCCGGCAACACCCAATCCCCGACTTCATAGTCTACTTCGCTTGTACCGAGCACGCCTTAGTCATAGAGCTCGATGGCGGCCAACATGCAGACAATCTTGTAGACAGTCACCGCACCACTTCCCTCGAAGACCAGGGCTGGAGGGTGATCCAGTTCTGGAACAACGATGTTCTCAACGATACCAGTGGAGTGGACGAGACCATTCGGCGAACGCTCAAGGCCGAGTAGACCCTCACCTTCCCAGCCCTGTGGGCTGGGCCCCTCCCTCTCCCGCAGTGCGGGAGAGGGGCTTGGCGGTATGCTAAGGCCGGCATGGGTACCGGTAAATTCTGGGGGATCTCGTTCATAGTCGCCGTCGCGTTTCTGCTGCTGACGCGCGGGTTGATCGGCAACGAGTATTACTTCTTCGCCGCTTACCAGGTGCTGCAGTTCATCGTATTGGCGACGGCTTGGAATATTCTCGGGGGTTACACCGGCTACACCAATTTCGGCACCGGCGCGTTTTTCGCTGTCGGGGCCTACAGTGCCGTCGTGTTGCATAAGCTCACCTCGCTGCCGCTTCCGATCATGATGCTGGTCGGCGGCGTTGTGTCCGGCATAGTCGGATTTGGCATGGGATACCTGACCCTAAGGCTGAAAGGGGTGTTTTTCGCGATCGCCACGCTGGCATTGGCGATCGTCGCGCAGACCCTGATCGTCAACTGGGATTTTGTCGGTGGATCACGCGGCATTTATGTCATTCGGCCACAAAACTCGCCGATCTACGGCAGCTACATCCAGTACCTCTATTCATTGATGCTGGCGCTGACCTGGATCTCGGTGGCGATCGCGCGGACCATCGAGCGCTCGACGCTCGGCCTCGGCTTCAATGCGATCCGCGACGACGAGCAGGCGGCCGAGGCGGCGGGGGTGCCGACCCTGCGGCTAAAGCTCATTTCTACTACATTGAGCGGCGCGCTGATGGGCATGTCCGGCGCCCCCCTGCCTTACTACGTGACCTATCTCGATCCTGCCTCGAGCTTCAACCTCTCCTATGCCGTCAACAGCGTCGCAATGCCGATGATCGGAGGCATGACCAGCTGGATCGGCCCGGTGATCGGCGCGGTCTTGCTCGGCACGATCCAGCAGCTCGCCACAGTGACCATCTCCTCGGCGCTCAACTTGTTGATCGTCGGAGTTCTGCTGATTGTCTTCGTGGTCATTGCGCCCAATGGCATTGTCGGTTTGCTGCAGAGCCGCCGGCGCGCCAGGCTGCGTTGATGCCCGCCTCCATTCTCGAGGTCCGCGGGCTCGGCAAGCGCTTCGGCGGTTTTGTCGCGCTCGAGGGCATCAACCTCACCGTCGCCGCCGGCGAGCGGCTCGGCTTAATCGGGCCCAACGGCTCGGGCAAGAGCACGCTCGTGAACTGCCTCTCCGGCACATTGCATCACGACAGCGGAAGCGCGGTGTTTGACGGACACGCGATCGACGGCCTGCCGGCCTACCGGCGCACCCGGTTGGGGCTCGCCCGCAGCTTCCAACTGCCCAAGCCGTTCCGCAGCCTCAACCTCGTCGACAATCTGCGAATTCCGCTGCTCTACACGGTCAATGCCCGTCACGGCGCGCATCTCTCCGGCGCCGCGATCGGCGAGCACTGCCGCGCGCTGCTCGCCGATGTCGGGCTCGCCGACAAGGCGCTGCATCTGCCGCGCGACCTGACCCAGGTCGAGATGCGCAAGCTCGAGCTCGCCCGCGCCGTTGCCAGCGCGCCTCGGCTGCTCTTTGCCGACGAGGCGATGGCCGGGCTCTCGCCTTCCGAGGTCGAGGAGATCCTTCTCGTGCTCTTCCGCCTCAACGAGCAGGGCATCACGATCGTCTTGATCGAGCACATCATGCGCGCCGTGATGAGCTTTTCGACCCGGCTCGTCGTGCTGGTCGCCGGGCAGAAGATCGCCGACGGCTCGCCGCAGGAGGCGATCCGCAATCCCGAGGTCGAAAGGGCCTATCTTGGCGAGTAGCCTTACCGTAACCGGTCTCGATGCCGGCTACGGCGCGGTGCGGGTGATCGAGGACGTGTCGCTGTCGGTCGCGCCCGGCCAGACGGTCGTGCTGCTCGGCACCAACGGCAACGGCAAGAGCACCCTGATGAAATGCATTATGGGGATCGTGCCGTCCACCGCCGGGACGATCGTCGCCGAGATCGACGGCGCGCGGCACGATTTGGTCGGCCGCTCGACCGAGGCGATCGTCGATCTCGGGATCAGCCTAGTGCCGGAAGGCCGGCGCCTCTTCCCAAAGCTGACCGTCGAGGAAAACCTGATGTTGGGCGCCTTCCGGCCGCTGGCGCGCACGGCGATCGCGCACAATCTCGACTCTTCATACGAGACCTTCCCGGTGCTCCGGGAGCGGCGGCGCCAATTGGCAGGCAGCCTCAGCGGCGGCGAGCAGCAGATGCTGGCACTGGCGCGCGCGCTGATGTCGGCGCCCAAGATCCTACTGATCGACGAGCCCTCGGTCGGCCTCGCGCCGGTCCTTGTCAAGCGCACGATCGAGAAGATCAAAGAGTTGAAGGAGCGTTACCAGCTGACCGTGCTGATGGCCGAGCAGAACTTCATCCAGGCCGTCCGCATCGCCGACCGCGGCTACGTCATCGTCCACGGCAAGATCGCCTTCGAAGGCAGCTCCGCCGACGAGCTCAACAACAACGAATTGGTGCGCAAATTCTATCTGGGGCTTTGAACAGGGAAATCTTTTCTCAGCTTGAGCGGGTGGGTAATCTCGCGCGTAATGCACGTCCCCTCGCCCCTGTTCCGCCTGTTTTATCTGGTCGAGATCAGGCACGCCAACTCCTTCGATCGCAATCTCGCACCAGCCGACGGGTGCCGACGGCCAGGAGATACAATACGAACATGGCAATTATATGATTATCTTTTTCTCACGTTCCCTCGAGAGCAATGGGCAGCCGGCGGCCTGCAGGAATCGCGGGCTCCGGCACGTCGATCCGCCGCAGCTGAATGTCGCAATCGCTGCCTAAACGCGGTCAATGGCCGGACCGTCGGCGCCGGGCACTTTCAACCAACTAGAAGTCCCCGACCAAGTGAGCGCAATCATCAAGGCGTTCTGCGCCATTACGTTTGATCGCGGCGGGCGGAGCCATTCCTGACTCAGCGACGAGATCGCTGGCAGGGCGAACGGGAGCCGGGTATCCTCGCGCCTAATACGTGTGTACCGCTAGGTCGCGGGTACTGGCGGATAGGCGAGGCGACCGCATGACAGCGCTCAATGACGCGGCGACCGATCCGCGACAGAAAATTGCCGCGCTCCGGCGCGAGCTCGACGAGCGCACCGCCGAGCGCGACGAGGCGTTGGCCCAGCAGGCGGCGACCGGCGAGATCCTGAGCGTGATCTCGCGATCGCCGGCCGACATTCAGCCGGTCTTCGAGGCCATCGTCACGCGCGCGGCCGCGCTGTGCGAGGCGGAGTTCAGCGCGGTAGCCAGGCTCGAAGGGGGGCTGTTGCACTTGGTGACGGTCCACAGCATGTCTCCGGCGGAGACGGCCGCATTTCACAGCCTGTTCCCGCGACCGCCGGCACGGAACTTCACGATGGGCCGGGCCTTTGTCGACGCGCGGCCGGTGCATTTCGAGGACGTGCTAAACGAGCTCGACTACGACACCCGCACGCTCGAACTGCTGCAATCGGTGGCGAAATACCGCTCGTTTCTCGGCGTACCGATTCTTCGCGAGGGTAGGCCGATCGGCGTCATTGGCTGCGGACGACGGGAGGTCAAGCCCTTCACGCGCTCCCAGATCGAGCTGGTCAAAACCTTCGCCGACCAGGCGGCGATCGCGATCGAGAACGCGCGGCTCATCACCGAGACGCGCGAGGCGCTCGACCAGCAAACCGCCACCGCCGAGGTTCTGCAGGTCATCAACAGCTCACCCGGCGATCTCACGTCGGTGTTCGACGCGATGGTCGAGAGGGCGGTGCGGCTGTGTGAGGCCGATGAAGCGGCGGTGCGCACCTTCGACGGCAAGCTGCTCCACCTCGTCGCCGCGCATGGCGAACCAGACGTCCTCGACAAGTTGCGGGAACTCGGCCCAAGTGACCTGAGCCGACCGGGCGGGCTGTACGATCCCTTTCTAGGCGGCGAACGCGTCGTCCACATCGCCGACGTGCGCGAGACCGAGACGTTTCGCAACAAACCCATCGCGCGCAAACGGCTCGAGGTGCGAAATATTCGCACCTGGCTCGCGGTGGCGCTGCGCCGCGAGGGCACGCTCCTCGGCGTCATCAACGTCCATCGGCACGAAGTCCGGCCGTTCTCCGAAAAGCAGATCGCGCTCCTCGAAAATTTCGCGGCGCAGGCGGTGATCGCGATCGAGAATGCGCGGCTGTTGACCGAGACACGTGAGGCGCTGGACCAGCAGACCGCGACCGCCGAGGTTTTGGGCGTCATCAACTCTTCGCCCGGAGACCTCGCCCCGGTTTTCCAGGTAATTCTGGACAAAGCGCACACGCTGTGCGACGCGACGCTCGGGAGCCTATTCCTGTTTGACGGCGAGCTTTTTCGCGCGGCTGCGACCCACGGCTATCCGGAAGATTTGGCTAAGCGGCTGCGCGAAGGGATCGTCCTTTCCGCCGCGCCCCAGCTGCTGGACGACAGTGTCCGCTGGGTGCACAATCCCGATCTGACGCTGGTCGACACGCCGACCGCCCGCGCCGTCTCCGGACGCGGCGGCGTGCGCACCAATCTCATGTTGCCGTTGCGCAAGGACGGCAGGCTGCTCGGCGCAATCTCCTGCAACCGCCAGGAGGTTCGGCCCTTCACCGACAAGGAAATCGCGCTGCTCGAAAACTTCGCAGCGCAGGCCGTCATTGCAATGGAGAATGCACGGCTCCTTGGCGAATTACGGGAGCGCACTCGTGACCTCGAAGAGTCGCTCGAATACCAGACCGCGACCAGCGACGTGCTCAAGGTCATCAGCCGCTCGACCTTCGACCTCGATGCTGCGCTGAGCACGGTGGTCACCGCAGCGGCCAGGCTGTGCCGCGCCGACCATGCCGGCGTCTACCGTAACGAGGGGGGCGAATACCGGTGGGCCGCCGGCTACAATCAATCCCCCGAGTACGAGAGCGTCGAGCGCGCCGTCAGGATCTTGCCCGCGCCGGGGACGCTTGTCGGACGCACCGCGGTAAAGGGCGGTCCCGTACAGATCCTGGATGCGGAGGCCGACCCTCTCTACGAGGCGAAAGAGGACGCTCGGATTGGCAACATCCACTCGATGCTCGGGGTGCCTTTGCTGCGCGAGGGATCGCCTATCGGTGTGATCGGGCTGGCGCGCACCCGGATCGAGCCGTTCACGGGGAAGCAGGTCGAACTGGTTTCCACCTTTGCTGACCAGTCGGTCATCGCGATCGAGAATGCGCGGCTTCTGAACGAGCTGCAGGCCCGCACCGACGAGCTGACCCGCTCGGTCGCCGAGTTGCAGGCGCTCGAAGAAGTGTTGCGCGCAGTGAATTCCTCGCTCGACCTCGACACCGTGCTCGCCACGATCATCGGCCGCGCGGCGCAACTCTCGCAGGCCGATGAAGGCACGATCTACGAATTCGATGAAGCCGAAGAAGTCTTCGTGCCCAAATCCGCCTTCGGCATGAGCGTGGAGCCGGTGGAGGCGCTGCGCGAACGACGGATCAAGCTAGGCGAAACCCATCTCGGCCGCAGCGCGCTGTTGCGCGCGCCTATCTACGTCCAAGACGTACAGCAAGACCCCGCCGTGCCATATGCGGCCAGGACTTTGCCTGGCATTCACGCCGCACTCGCGGTGCCGCTGCTGCGCGACGACAAGGTTGTCGGTGGCTTGGTGATCCGCCGGCGCAGCGAAGCTGGCTTCGCGCCGACCATCCCGACCTTGCTGCAAACCTTCGCCGGGCAGGCCGTGCTCGCCATCGAAAACGCGCGGCTGTTTCAGGAAGCACGCCGCGCACGCACCGCTGCCGAGGCCGCGCTGGCCGACCTGCATCGCGCCCAGGACCGGCTGATCCAGGCCGAGAAGATGGCCTCCTTGGGCCAATTGACCGCCGGCATCGCCCACGAGATCAAGAACCCGCTCAACTTCGTCAACAACTTTGCCGGCCTCTCGGTCGAATTGCTGGAGGAACTGAAGGAGACGGCGCGGCCAGCGATTGCCGGGCTGGCGGAAGACGAGCGCGCCGATGTCGACGAAATCGTCGGGATGCTGACCGGCAATCTCGAAAAGATCGCCGAGCACGGACGGCGCGCCGACGGCATCGTCAAGAGCATGCTCGAGCATTCGCGCGGTGGCAGCGGCGAGCGCCGGGAGGTCGATCTCAATGGCTTGGTCGAGGAGGCGCTGAACCTCGCCTATCACGGCGCCCGCGCCCGGGACCAGAGCTTCAACATCACGCTGGAACGCGATCTCGACCACGCCCTCGCGCCGGTCGAATTGGTGCCGCAGGACATCACCCGCGTTTTCCTCAACCTGTTCGGCAACGGCTTCTACGCCGCCACCAAGCGCCAGTGCGACGGCGCCGCGCCGGAATTCCGCCCGGCGCTGAAGGTCCCGACGCACGACCTCGGCGCGGCCGTCGAAATCCGCATCCGCGACAACGGCACCGGAATTCCAACCGGAATCAGGGACAAGCTGTTCCAGCCGTTCTTCACGACCAAGCCCACCGGCGAGGGCACCGGGCTCAGCCTGTCGATCAGCTGGGACATCGTCACGCAGCAGCATGGCGGCACGATCGAGGTCGACAGCCGGGTCGGCGAGTTCACCGAATTCACGATCCACCTGCCGCGCGCCCGCCAGGCGACAACGACAGAGGCCGCGGCATGAGCGCCAGTATCATTGTCGTCGACGACGAGCCCGATGTCGCCGAGCTGTTCCGCCAGCGCTTCCGCCGCGAGGCTCGCCCGGGGCATTTACGCACTTTGCCGCCTCGGGCGAGGAAGCATTGGAGCTGCTGAGCGGCGAGATCGAGCCCGGTGTGATCGTCATCCTGTCTGACATCAACATGCCGGGCATGGACGGTCTGCGGTTATTGGGCGAGATCAAACGGCGCTTTCCCGATCTGCCGGTCATGATGGTCACCGCCTATGGCGACGACGAGCGTCGCCGTCGCGCGAGCGAACTTGGCGCCTTCCAGTTCATTTCCAAGCCCGTCGATTTCGACTTCTTGAAAAAACAGCTCCGCCAGCTGCCGACCGGACGACATGACAGCCCCGAGGCAAGTTCAAAACCGCCGCGCTTGCCATGGTGCGTTTGCTTTCGCTCAATGCTGCGCGACATCGCGTGGCAAGGAAAGACGGTCCCTACCGCAAATTTGGAAGGCACCCGTTCAGGGCCGGCGGATGGGCCCGGGTGATGGCAACGTGTTGATCTGCTGCAGCCGGCGGAACGGCGACATCGCCATCAACTTTTATCGCCATCAACCTTTAGAGAGAGGCCCCAGCATGGGCGGCGACTGCTCGGTCCGACAGTCGATTGCGGCTGCGTGCGACGCCCGCTAGCTTTGCAAAATCGTGATTCTGAACGAATAGCAGCGCCGATCGAGCCTGCTCGATGGAGGAAGGCATGAGGGCTGATTATGTAATCGTCGGTGCCGGCTCGGCGGGTTGCGTGCTCGCCAATCGGCTGAGCGAGGATCCCAGCACAAAGGTGATCTTGATCGAAGCAGGCGGGAGCGACCGGAGCCCCTATATCCATATCCCCGCGGGATTTATGAAGCTCCTCGACCATCCGACTTTTACCTGGGGGTTTCGCGCCGAGCCCGATGCCGGCACGGCCGGGCGCGCGATCCTCTATCCCCGCGGAAAGGTGCTCGGCGGGTCGAGCTCGATCAACGGGCTGATCTATATCCGCGGCCAGCCCGAAGATTATGACCACTGGGCGCAGCTCGGGAACCGCGGCTGGTCGTGGGACGACTGCCTGCCCTATTTCCGCAAAGCGGAGCGCTGGGAGGGCGAGGAATCCGAGGTGCGGGGCAAGAGCGGCCCGCTCTTCACCTCGCGCATGGACCGGCCGCCGCTTTGTCAGATCGTCATCGAGGCCGGCAAGGAAATCGGCCTCGAATACCGCGAGGACGTCAACAATCTGCCGCCCGGAGCCGGCGACAGTATCGGCTGGTGCCAGCAAACTCGCGGCGGCCGCCGCCGCGCCAGCACCGCGCGCACCTATCTGCGGCCGGCCTTGAAGCGGCCGAATTTGCAATTGGTGACCAACGCGCTGGTGCACGGCGTGCTGTTCGAGGGGAAACGTGCAGTCGGGGTCGAATTCTCCCGCGGCGGCGTCACCGAACGGACCGAGGCGGCCCGCGAGGTCATCCTGTCGGCCGGGGCAGTCGGCTCGCCTCACCTCTTGCAGATTTCCGGAGTCGGCGATCCCGAGCATCTCGGCCGGATCAGCCTCCCGGTAATCCACGAATTGCGCGGCGTCGGCAAGAACATGCAGGACCACTATGTCTGCCGCATGACCTATCCGATCCACGGCGCTCGCACCGCCAATGAGCGCGCCCGCGGCCTGCCCCTTGCCGCCGAAATCGTTCGCTATCTCGTGACCGGCAAGGGCATGCTCACCTACAGCGCCTCGCTGGTCGCCGCCTCGGTCAAGGTGCTGGAGGAATCGGCGACGCCCGATGTGCAATGCTCATTCGCGCCGGGCAGCTTCAAGGACGGCCAGATCGGGCAGCTCGAAGAGGAACCGGGGCTGACCGGCGGCTCGTGGCAGATGCGGCCCTTGTCGCGCGGTTATGTCGAGGCGAAATCGCCCGATCCGCAGGTCGCGCCTGCGATCAACCCCCGATATCTTTCGGAGGAGGCCGACCGGCGTGCGGTGATCGGGGGTTTGCGGTTTGTACGCCGCATTTTCGCGGCCCCGGCCTTGGCGCGCTATGTTGGAGCGGAAAAACTCCCCGGTGCGCAGGTTCAGAGCGACGACGAGTTGCTTGATTACGGGCGGCGCAACGGCAACACGGTCTATCACGCGAGTTGCACGTGCATGATGGGGCCAGGTGCAATGTGCGTCGTCGACAGCGAATTACGGGTGCACGGGCTCGAGCGGCTGCGCGTCATCGACGCCTCGGTGATGCCGTCAGTAACTTCGACCAATACCAATGCGCCGACCATCATGATCGCCGAGAAAGGCGCCGACATGATCCGCCGGGCGGCGCGAGCAACCCGGCCGAAGATCACCGTCCAAGCCGCCTAGACCAGAAGGGGCGTTAGGCGCTCGTCTTCTGTCCGATGTTTGGCGCGGGAGGACGCCACCATGAGTCGGATTACGTTTCGCCCGTTTGCCAAGAGCATTCGTCCCAGGTGCGCGAATTCGCACCCGTGCCAGACGACTACGGTTACTTAGAGGCGCTGGTGGCTGAATTTGCTTGTAAAATCGATTTGTCCACTTCGTATGCCTGCCGCGGTCCCTCGCACACGACCGGATCCTGCGGATGGCGCGCGAGACAAGTATCGTACGCACGGACATCACGGCCGGCGGCGAGGCCGCAGCCGCTCAGAAGAAGGGAGAATGCCGATACGATGAGGAGCCGCTTCACTTGCCCGATCCCTAATTTGCCGCGTCCCCGGGCTGATGGTTTATCCATCTCGGTTAACATCTCATTGCTCGCCTCTGGAAACGAACAAAGTTGGCACAGAGCATCGCTCGGAAGCGAAAGGCACGGGTATGCCGACCGTCTATAACGCCCGCGACGCGGGCAATTACGAAAGGCTGATGGGCCGCTGGAGCCGACGCCTGGCGCCGCTCTTCATCGAGCATGCCGGGATAGCGGATGGCGAAGAGGTGCTCGAAATCGGCTGCGGCACCGGCAGCCTGACCTTTGCGCTCGCCGAGGCCGCCGGGTTCGCCCGGCTGACCGCGATCGATCAATCCGAAATCTATCTCGCCGCGGCGCAGGCCAAGAACCGAGATCCGCGCATCCATCTAGAGCTGGGCGACGGCTGCGCGTTGCGCTTTGCCGACGCCACCTTCGACCGCACATTATCGATGCTGGTGCTGCCTTCGGTAGTGCCGGAGCCGGAGCAGATGGTTGCCGAAATGCGCCGGGTGACCCGGCCGAGCGGCGTTGTCGCCGCAGCCTTTTGGGACACGCCCGGCGGAACGCCGCATCAGCGCATGTTCTGGGACACCGCCGCGGCTCTCGACAACTCGGCGGGGACGGCGCGCGACAGCACATTGTCGCGGCCGGTCTATGCCCCGGGTGCACTGCCGCGCATATGGGCCGACGCCGGGCTCGTCGAGATTGACCAGCGATCCTTAATGATCCGCATGGACTTCACCGATTTTGCCGATTACTGGGCGCCCTTTGCCAGCGGCGAAGGCGGGCTCGGAGCGTATGTCGCAACCCTCGACGATGCTCGGCGGGACCGCCTCGCGGATCGCCTCCGCGCAGCCTACCTTACCGGCCGCCCCGACGGAGAACGCTCGTTCGTCGCGGTCGCCCTCTCCTGTCGCGGCCTGGTCCCCAAGACCTGAAACGTGCTCCGCACCCGTGTTAAGGTGAACTTCACTGGGGCGGGGGCAAAAGCACCAATTGGCGATTCTCTAGTGGCGCAGTGGCTGTGGCCGACCCAAATGGGAACAACGAGGCCGCTGAGCCGTTTCCGCCTCGGCGCCATTGCGCCTTGGGGGGAGATGAGGCAAGCTGCCGCACCCCTGACGAGGGTGTGCAGCACGGGCATAGCGGACCGGGCGAAAGCGAAGATGACGGTCACACGCAGCCTATGTATAAGGCGCCCGCCGATGATCGGGGGCGAGTGACCGCGCAAGACGACAAAGTGACTGGGCCCCGTCCCGGTCGCCAGGAGGAGCCTAGTGCAGCCTACCGACATCAGTAACCCGGATTATTTTCACAAGGTCGTTGACTGCCAGTGGGCGTGCCCGGCGCATACGCCGGTGCCGGAATACATTCGGCTGATCGCTGATCGGCGGTATACCGACGCGTTCATGGTTAATTGGGAATCGAACGTATTCCCCGGTATCCTTGGCCGCACTTGCGACCGGCCGTGTGAGCCGGCCTGCCGGCGCGGCCGGGTCGAGAAGGAGCCGGTAGCGATCTGCCGGTTGAAGCGGGTCGCCGCCGACAATAAGGGCGACATCCGCCCCTACCTGCCCGCCATTCCGCGCGAGAAGAACGGCAAACGCATCGCGCTCGTCGGCGCCGGGCCGGTGTCCTTGACCGTAGCGCGCGATCTGATGCCGCTCGGCTATCACTGCGTGATGTTCGACGGCGACGTGAAGGGCGGCGGCATGATGCGGACGCAGATCCCGCGCTTCCGGCTGCCCGAGTCGGTTACCGACGAGGAGGTCGATCTGGTCCTCGACATGGGGGTCGAGACCCGTTTCGGAAAATTTGTGCCGAGCCTGAAGGAATTGCTCGCCGAGGGTTGGGACGCCGTGTTCGTCGGCTGCGGCGCGCCGCGGGGACGCGATCTCGAAATTCCCGGTCGCGCGGAGGCCGCCGCCAATATCCATATCGGCATCGACTGGCTCTCCAGCGTCTCGTTCGGCCATATCGACAAGATCGGCCGCCGCGTCGTCGTGCTCGGCGGCGGTAATACCGCGATGGATTGCTGCCGCTCGTCGCGCCGTCTCGGCGGTGAGGAGGTCACAGTCGTCGTGCGCAGCGGCTTCGAGGAAATGAAGGCGTCGGCGTGGGAAAAAGAGGACGCGATGCACGAAGGCATCCCGATCCTCAACTGGCTGGTGCCGAAGGAATTCACCCATGATGGGGGCCGGCTGACCGGCGTGATGTTCGAGAAGGTCGAGGCCGAGTTCGATTCGCGCGGCCGCCGCAACCTGGTGCCGACCGACGAGCCCGATGTGCACATTCCCTGCGACGACGTCCTGATCGCGGTCGGGCAGGAGAATTCTTTCCCGTGGATCGAGCGCGACATCGGGATCGAGTTCGACCGCTGGGGCATGCCCAAGGTCAACACCAAAACGATGCAGTCGACCTTGCCCAATGTCTTCTTTGGCGGCGACGCTGCCTTCGGGCCGAAGAACATCATCTGGGCCGTGGCGCACGGCCACGACGCTGCGATCTCGATCGACAAATTGTGCCACGACGAGGATGTCGGGGACCGGCCGCCGCCCGGGGTGACCCTCGTCAGCCAGAAGATGGGCATCCACGAGTGGAGCTACGACAACGACATCTCGAACGACCTGCGGTACAAGGTGCCGCTCCGGGACACGGCGGTCGCGCTCAAGGATATCAGGGTCGAGGTCGAGCTCGGCTATGACGATAAACTCGCGTTCCTCGAAGCCGAACGCTGTCTCAATTGCGACGTGCAGACCGTCTTTACCGGCCAGCTGTGCATCGAATGCGACGCCTGCGTCGACATCTGCCCGATGGATTGCATCACCTTTACTGAAAACGGCACCGAAGAAGACCTGCGCGGCCGCCTGATGGCCCCGGCTCTCAGCCTCGAGCAGGACCTCTATATCGGCAATTCGCTGAAGACCGGGCGCGTCATGGTCAAGGACGAGGATGTCTGCCTGCATTGCGGCCTGTGCGCGGAGCGCTGCCCGACGGGAGCCTGGGACATGCGCAAATTCCTTCTCGACATCACAAGGGCCGGCCCGGCATGCCGCAGCCGGTAGCCGGCTTTACCGTCTTTCACGAGCTCTGAACCGATGGCAACAAAGTTCAAATCGGGAATCGCCGCAGTCCAAAGCGTCAACGATTTCGTCGTCAAATTCGCCAATGTAAACGGATCCGGCTCGGCGAGCGCCAATTCCCTGTTTGCCAAGTCGATCCTGCGGATGGGTATTCCGGCGAGCTCGCGCAACATCTTCCCCTCCAACATCCAGGGTCTGCCGACCTGGTACGAGGTGCGGATCAGCGAGAGTGGCCATCTCGGCCGCCGCGGCGGCGTCGATTTGATGGTCGCGATGAACCCGGAGACCTGGGACGAGGACATCGCCGAGATCGAGCCCGGCGGATACCTGTTCTACGACGCGACCAAGCCTCTGCCCGCGTCGAAATTCCGCGACGACATCAACGTTATCGGGGCGCCGCTGACGGCGATCTGCAATCGCGAGTACACCGACGCCCGGCAGCGGCAGCTTTTCAAGAACATCATCTATCTCGGTGTGTTGTCGGCCTTGTTGGACATACACGTGGATGCGGTCGAAAAGCTGATCGGCGAGCAATTCCGGGGCAGGAATACGTTGATCGAGCCCAATCTGCACGCCTTGCATCTCGGCCGCGACTGGGCCCTCGCCGAGCTCGACTGCCCGATCGGGCTGCGCCTGAAGCAGTCCGACAAGGTCGGCGACCGGATCTTCATTACCGGCAACGACGCTGCCGCATTGGGTTGCGTCTATGGCGGGGCGACGGTCGCCGCCTGGTACCCGATTACCCCCTCATCTTCGCTGGCGGAGGCGTTCTCCGGCCATTGCCACCGTCTGCGCCGCGATCCCGAGAGCAAGAAAAAACGCTTTGCCATTATCCAGGCGGAGGACGAGCTCGCGGCGATCGGCATCGTCATCGGCGCCGCCTGGAACGGCGCGCGGGCCTTCACGGCGACCTCGGGCCCGGGCATCTCGCTGATGCAGGAATTCATCGGGCTCGCCTATTTCGCCGAGATCCCGGCGGTCATCTTCGACATCCAGCGCGGCAGCCCTTCGACCGGCATGCCGACACGCACCCAGCAGGCCGACATCCTGTCCTGCGCCTATGCCTCGCACGGCGACACCAAACACGTGCTGCTGTTCCCCGAGGATCCGCGCGAGGCCTTTACCTTTGCCGCCGACGCGCTCGATTTGGCCGACCGGCTGCAGACCCCGATGTTTGTCATGCTCGATCTGGACATCGGCATGAACGACTGGCTGGTCGAGCCGCTCGCCTGGGAAGACCGGCATTACGACCGCGGCAAGGTCATGACCGCCGAGATGCTCGAAGCCGGAGTCGAATTCGGCCGCTACCTCGACGTTGACGGCGACGGGATCCCTTACCGCACCTATCCCGGGACGCATCCGACGCGCGGCGCCTTCTTTACCCGCGGCACCAGCAAGGACCGTTACGCGCGCTATTCCGAGGAAGGTCCCGACTACGTCGACAACATGCAGCGGCTATTGCACAAATTCGAAACCGCGAAACGGCTGGTGCCGCACCCGATCAAGCGCGAGGCGCGGGAGCAGACCCGCTTTGGCGCGCTGTATTTCGGCTCGACCGGAGCAGCGATGACTGAAGCGCTCGAGGCGCTCGAAGACCGCGGCGTCCACCTCGACACAATGCGCATCCGCGCCTTCCCATTTCACGATGATATCCTCGATTTCATCGCCGGGCATGACCGCGTCTTTGTCGTCGAGCAGAACCGCGACGCGCAGCTGCGCACGTTGTTGATCAGCGAGGGCGACATCGATCCGGCGCGGCTCGTGCCGATCCTGCATTACGACGGCACCCCGGTCACCGCACGCTTCATCGTAAAGGCTATCGCCGACATGCTCTCCGTTGTCACCCTCGCCCCGCTGAAAAAGGCCTTGCCATGAATGGCGCTAAACCGATCCCCGCCGCGCTGTCCCTCTCCGCCCTTTGGGGGAAGAGGGTCGGGGTGAGGTGGGCCTCGGCCCCACGCTGTGGCGGCGTCCACCTCACCCTCCCGTCGCTAACGCGCCGGGCCCCTCCCTCTCCCCCCTGTGGGGGGAGAGGGGCTTGTTCGCGAGTTCGCGGATGACCTATATCGCCAAACCCCGGCTGCACCACCCGAAGCTTCCAACCAACGCGCTGGGCTACACGCGCCGCGATTACGAAGGGGCGGTGTCGACCTTGTGCGCCGGTTGCGGCCACGATTCGATCAGCGCCGCGATCATCCAGGCCTGCTTTGAGCTCGATTTGCCGCCGCACCGCATCGCCAAGCTCTCCGGCATCGGCTGCTCGTCGAAGACGCCAACCTACTTTCTCGGCAAATCGCACGGCTTCAACAGCGTGCACGGGCGCATGCCGTCGGTTTTGACCGGCGCCAACCTCGCTAATCGCGAGCTGATTTATCTCGGCGTCTCGGGCGACGGCGACTCGGCCTCGATCGGCCTCGGCCAATTCGCTCATTGCATTCGCCGCGCCGTCAACATGGTTTATATCGTAGAGAACAACGGCGTCTACGGCCTGACCAAAGGGCAGTTCTCGGCGACCGCCGACAAGGGCTCGAAGGCGCGGCGCGGGGCTGTCAACACCGACTCGCCAATCGACCTGGTCGCCCTTGCCCTGCAGCTCGGCGCGTCCTTCGTGGCGCGCAGCTTCTCCGGCGACAAGACACAGCTGGTGCCGCTGATCAAGGCTGCGATCGAGCACAAGGGCGCCGCCTTCATCGACGTGATCTCGCCCTGCGTCGCCTTCAACAACAACCCGGAATCGACCAAGAGCTTCGATTACGTCCGCGCCCATAACGAAGCGGTCAACCGGCTCGACGTGATCATTGGCCGCGACGAGATCGTCGCCGATTACGCGCCGGGAACCGTCGAGATCGTGGTCCAGCACGACGGCTCGATCTTGCGGCTGCGCAAACTCGCCCTCGATTACGATCCCTGCGACCGGATCTCGGCATTGACCTACCTGCAGCAGCGCCACGCAGCCGGCGAGGTCGTCACCGGCCTTCTCTTTGTCGACCCCGATTCGGGCGATATGCACGAGTTTCTCGACACGGTCGAGGGGCCGCTAAATGCTCTCGGCGAGACCGAACTCTGTCCCGGCCCCACGGCCCTCACCCGCTACAACGCCGCCCACCGGTGAGTCCCGAGCGCTCTCCGCCAACAGTTAACGACCTTCACAAAACTGTTGTCCGCGCCTCATATCCTGATCGGGCGTCGGCGGCTGGGTTATCCGGATCGCCGGTGATTGCGGTGCATCCGGAGGACGTTCGTAAGGACTGCCCAATCCCGCCGTTACGCGATTACATTGGGCATCGTTGTCGGACTCGTTCTTGGAATTATTCAATTCGCTGCGCCGCCCTCTACGTCAGGCGTGCTCAAGGGACCGCCGGTAACCGTAGAGACATCCTCGCTCGACGAGCTCAAGCGAGCTCTGAAAAAGGCCACACCCGGCAGCATCATCCGCCTGGCCCCCGGGATCTACCAGATTTATGCGGAGGACCCTCACTTCCTCGTAAAAGGCGTCCAGGGGCTGCCCGATCAGCCGATCGCTATCCAGGGCGCTCCTGCAATAGCTGGATTGTGCGGGCGCCTGTTTTTGCCGGCGGGCGATCGCGCCTGCCATTTTGGAACACAGCGATCGAATTCTGCGACCCGAGCACGATTCCGACGACCCGGTGCATCGCGGATTTCGAAACTGACCCGACCTGCGTGCATGCCGCCGGCGCGCAAAAGCACAGCAGATCCTTGCCGCGAAGCTCATCAAGCAAGTGATGCTGATCACGCAACCAGCGGGCGTGCTTGGCGATACGGCTGCACGATCACAGTCGACGCCGATCCGAAACGGATTGCCGCATCGGCTGCCGCGTCGGGTGTAGATCGCGCCGGTATACCTGCCGACCGCGTGGTTGCTGAGAACGTGACGGAGGCCAAGAGGCACGGCAGCAGGCCCGCATGTCACTGGACGGTTGGCTCGATGATCGCGCTTGGAACGACCCAGTCGTTGACATGCGGCCGGCCGCGCCAGACTGGTGGATGTCAGGCACGAAGCCGGGGCGAGGCGAGATCGGGAATCAGGGCTCTCTGGCCGCGCATAGTGGGCCTTCGGCGCGATTTCTGATCGCCAGCTAATCGCAGATCGCCGATCTGCTATCATTGTCTCGCTGGCCACCTGGTCTGGGGCGTGGCTGGGAGTACCCCGCAGATGGGTGCGCCGGCGACCTTGGCGTCGGCCAAGGGGAAGGCTCCCATGATTTCGGTACGTCGGGCGCGATATTGGCGAACACTGGTCAGCACGACGCGACTGGGTTCAAGGGCACCATGATTTTTATCCCATAGCGGTTCCAAAGGAGCGCCTTGGCGCGATGCCAAAGAACGAACGCGTCTTGCCGTTGCTGCTCGGCTACGCCTCGAACCGGGTCTCGATGCTGCAAAAACTGCTGACGTTCGCTAGCAACCGCACGTGGGCGAAGAAGCGTGAGAAACACGCTATTGGTGCGCAGACCCAATGGTCGTTCCTCTGACGGTCGGAGCGTTGAATGAAGCCTGGGAGCTTGTCAGGACGCGGTTCATGCGCTTCGTGAAGTGGAGGCGGACGGTAGCGTTCCGCGACGTTCCATAAAGTATCTGGCCGAACTATGAGAGGGGACTAGCCTGACATCTGGGTGGCGAGAGAGGAGGGGTTGTTCGCCGCGGAGGATACCCGAGTATACGCGGTCAACAGCGCGGCTCTGGTGATGACCAGGTGTTGACCAGCGTGAGTAATGAAGCAGGCCGCTTTCGCGACCCACCTCTGATCTAACTGATTTCATTTAGGAAATTGGAGCGGGCGAGGGGATTCGAACCCCCGACCCCAACCTTGGCAAGGTTGTGCTCTACCCCTGAGCTACACCCGCGCCGCCTTTGAGGAGTTTGCGGCCTTTATCGGCGATATATGATAGCGGGGGACAGAGGGTTTGCAAGCCTTGCCTTCGGGACGGGCTTGCCTTCGGGACGGGCTTGCCTTCGGGACGGGCGGATCGCATCGTGCCCCACGATGCCGCCGCCGTTGGCAACCCCTGAAGTGCTGTTTGCGCGTTTCCACGAACTCGGGATCGCGCATCGGACATATTCCCATCCTCCGGTCTTCACCGTCGCGGAGGCGGCGGCACTGCGCGGCAGCCTTCCGGGGGCGCACTGCAAGAGCCTTTTCTTCAAGGACAAGAAAGGCGGGTTTTGGCTCGCGGTCATGCTCGAAGAACGCCGAATCGACCTCAAGAAGCTGGCGGCGCGGCTGACAGCGCCGCGGTTTTCCTTTGGCGGCGCCACCGACCTCCATCGGCTTCTGGGCGTGCGACCGGGGAGCGTCACGCCTTTCGCCCTGCTCAACGATGTCCGGCATCTCGTCACGCCTGTTCTCGATGCCACGATGTTGCAACACGACCCGCTGAACTACCATCCGCTGGTAAACGATCGCACGACGGCGATCTCGGCCGCCGATCTGCTTCGGTTGATCGACGCCTCGGCGCATGTACCCCGGATCGTCGATCTGGCCGACCTCGAGCGCGAGCCGGATATCCCGGAGAGCTGAGCAGATCGGACGGCTTCCGCTTGTCTTACGTCGATCCTGCCGCCATGTTGTCGGTTAAAACCGGAGAGAAGAGTGATGCCGAGCGAAGCTTTGATCGGCGGCGCGGCTGCCGCCCCTGTAAAGGACGTCACTACCGCCAATTTCATGGCCGAAGTCGTCGACGGCTCGTTCGACGCGCCGGTCATCGTCGATTTCTGGGCGCCTTGGTGCGGCCCGTGCAAGCAGCTCGGGCCGATCCTCGAAAAGACCGTCCGCGCCACCAATGGTGCCGTTCGAATGGTCAAGCTCAATATCGACGAGAACCCCGAAATCGCGCAGCAGATGCGCATCCAGTCGATCCCGGCGGTTTACGCCTTCAAGGACGGGCGGCCTGTCGACGGTTTTGTCGGCGCTTTGCCCGAGAGCCAGGTCAAGCAGTTCGTCCAGCGCCTGGGCGGCGGAAAGGGTGGCCCCTCGCCGGTTGAGGAAGCGCAGGCGATGGCCAAAGAGGCGATGCAGGCGGGCGATCACGCGAGCGCCGGCGCGCTCTACTCCCAGATCCTGCAGCGCGACCCCGCTAACGTCGAGGCGTCGGCCGGCCTTGCGCGGGCGATGATCGCGCGCGGCGAGCTCGCTAAAGCCAAACAGCATCTCGATCGCGTTCCGAAGGAGAGCGCCGGCCACGCCGAGATCACCGCCGCGCGCGCCGCCCTCGACCTCGCCGAGCAAGGGCAGAAGGCAATGGCGTCCGCGGGCAAGCTGCGCGCCCGGCTGTCCCAGAACCCCGACGACCATGAGGCGCGCCTGGAACTCGCCACCGCGCTGTTCGGAAGCGGCGACCGGGAGGCTGCTATCGACGAGCTGCTGACTCTGTTCAAGCGCGATCGCGAGTGGAACGAGCAGGCCGCCCGCAAGCAGCTCCTCAAATTCTTCGAGGTGATGGGTCCGACCGACCCGCTGACCCTGAGCGGCCGGCGCCGGCTTTCTTCTGTCATGTTTTCCTGAACGGAGGATGTGATGAGCCAGCGGAGCGGCGGAGCGGCGCTCCCCGCCATTCTCCCGATCTTTCCGCTGACTGGCGTTCTGCTGCTCCCCCGCGGCCGGCTGCCTTTGAACATCTTCGAGCCGCGCTATCTCGCGATGACGCGCGACGTCCTCGTCGGCGAGCGCCTGATCGGCATGGTCCAGCCGAGCGATCCGACGGCGTCGGGCCGCAATCCGCCGGTTTATCCGACAGGCTGCGCCGGCCGCATCACCTCGTTTTCCGAGACCGAGGACGGACGCTTTTTGATCACCCTGACGGGCGCCTCTCGTTTTCGAATCCGCGAGGAGCTGCCGCTCCTAGAAGGATATCGTCGCGTCGTCCCGGACTGGCACGAGTTTGCCCGGGATGTCGAGGGCGAGGAGGCGCCCGAGTTTGATCGCGAGCGGCTGATGAGCGGGCTCAGGGGGTATTTTCAGCAGCACCAGATCTCGGCCGATTGGGATTCGATCACCTCGGTCGCGGGCGAGCGGCTCGTCACCTCGATTGCGATGATCTGCCCCTTCGATCCGAGCGAGAAGCAGGCACTGCTCGAGGCGCCCGATCTCGGCGAACGCGCGCGTCTCCTGACGGCGATTGTCGAGATGGCGGTAATGCAGCGCCCGAGCGAGGGCACCGGCGCCCGCCACTAGGCAGGGTTTTGGCTGATACCGGAGGGAGGGGATGGAAGGGACACCGGAAATCGACCCGAAGCTGCTGGAGATTCTCGTCTGCCCGCTGACCAAGGCACCATTGCGCTACGATCGCGAAGCCCAGGAGCTGATCAGCGAGGAGGCGGGGCTGGCCTACCCGATCCGCGACGGAATCCCGATCATGCTCGTCGACGAGGCGCGCCCGTTACGCGACGACGAGACCGCAACCAAGCGCCTGCCGCCGCCTTGAGGCCCAAGTGAGCGCGGGCGGAACGACGCGCTGGCCGGTGGAGCTGCGCTTGAAACGGGCGGAAAAGCTGCTCGAGATCGCGTTCGGCGACGGCAGCCATTTTTCGCTCCCGGCCGAGTATCTGCGCGTCGAGAGCCCATCCGCCGAGGTGCAAGGGCACGGTCCGGGACAAAAGACATTGGTCCACGGCCGTGCCCATGTCGGGATCATGGGGCTGGAACCCGTCGGCAATTACGCCGTCCGGATTAAATTCGACGATTTGCACGACACCGGGATCTACTCTTGGAATTACCTCTACCAGCTCGGCGTCGAGCACGAAAAGCGCTGGCGCGAGTACCTCGACGGCCTGGCCGCGAATGGATTGAGCCGCGAACCCTGAGGTTAGCTCACGCTACAGCGGGGCGCCCCGGACGAGACGCGGCAGGTCGCCCGCGATCCCCATCGCGTCGCGCATCAGCAGGCGTTTGAGCGGCGGCAAGCGGTCGACGATGGCAAGTCCGACGTCGCGAGCGAGTTGGATCGGTGGAAGCGAATTCGAGAATAGGCGGTTGAGGCCGTCGGTGACCGCCACCAGCGCGAGTGCATCGAAGCGGCGCCATTGCTGGTAGCGCAGCAGCAGTGATTCGTCGCCGATATCGAGACCCAAGCGGCGCGCATCGATTACCAGCTCGGCGAGCGCCGCGACATCGCGTACGCCGAGATTGAGCCCCTGTCCGGCGATCGGGTGGATCGTATGCGCCGCCTCGCCGACGAGGGCCAGCCGGGGTGCGGCGTAGCTTTCGGCCAGCAGCAGTGTTAGTGGATAAGTCCAGCGCGGGCCGATCGGCTCGACGGGGCCGAGGAAATCGCCGAAGCGCGCAGCCAGCTCTGCCGCAAAAGCCGCATCGGAGAGATTGACGAGGCGCGGCGCGAACTCCGCCCGTTCCGTCCAGACGATCGAGGATCGGTTACCGGTCATCGGCAGGATGGCGAACGGGCCGGCGCGCAGGAAATGCTCGACGGCAATGCCATGGTGCGAGCGCTGGTGCCGCACTGTCGTGACGATGCCGGTCTGGGGATATCGCCATTGGACCGTTTGGATTCCCGCGGCGCGCCGTAACGGAGATTCCCGGCCGTCGGCCGCCGCAACGAGCCGGGCTCGGATTTGCCGCCCGTCCGAAAGCGCTGCGGTCGTGCCGAATGCTGTGGTCGAGACTGAGCCTACCGCGAGCGGCGCCAGAAACACTAAACTCGGGATCGATCTGACCCGATCGGTGAGGGCGCGCCTGAGGATGCGGTTCTCTACAATGTAGCCGAGCGGGGTGCCGGTGCCGAGTTCGCGGTGGTCGTAATGAAGGAACAGCGGCGAATCACCGTCGGCGACCCGGATCTCGAGGATCGGCTCTGCGTCGGAAGCGATCTCCGGCCACAGCCCAATCGCGTTGAGGACCTTATGCGAACCGTAGCCGATCGCCGAGCTGCGCCCGTCAAACTCCTCGCCGAGTAATGTCGCGGGATCCTGCCGATCGACAATCGCGACCGTAAGCCCCGCGCCAGCGCACGCGACCCCGAGCAACAGCCCGGTCAGCCCGCCGCCGGCGATCAGGAGCTCGACATCCTCGCTCACCGCTACCCCTCGGCGCGGAGGACCTTACCGCCGACGGTGACCGGCTTTGCCGCAATCAATACGAAAGCGATCACGCACGGCTCGGTTTCGCTGTTGACCCAATTGTGGATCGTGCCGCGCTGAACCAGCACATCACCGGCCTTCAGATGGACCGTCGTATCGTCGAGCTCCATGTCCACTTCGCCCGACATCACGACGGCGTAGTCGATCGAGTCGGTTCGGTGATTGCGCGGGCTGACCCCCGGCGCCAGCTCGAGAATGCGAAACACGGTCCCGTTGTCGAGCGTCGTGCCGGTCTTGCGCAGCCCGGCGTCTTCGTTCCCGGTGTTGCCGACTGGGAACCCTTCGGTCGTCCACACGACGCCAGCGGTGGCGCCCGGACGCGAGGAAAGGAGGTTCTGCGCCACCTCGTCGATCTCTACGACGGCGCGGCCGGACGCATCGTGGCCGGTTATCACTCGGCGAAACTGCAAAGTCATCAAAGACCTCCTATGCTGGGGTCGTCAGGGTCGGCACGATCTTTCCCCAAGACCGGCAAAATCTGCAACAATTCCGGGTCATGCAGCTGCGCGTCCGATCGATCACCTATCTCGCGAAAGCCATCAACGGCTATGAGCTGGTCGATCCGCGCGGCCGCGACTTGCCGCGGTTCGCGCCGGGGGCGCATATCGAATTGCGGGCCGGCGGGTTCTTGCGGCGGTATTCCTTGTGGAACGACGCTGCCGAGCGCCGGCGTTATTGCGTCGCGGTGGTGCGCGAGGATGCGAGCCGCGGCGGTTCGCGATATTTGCACGAGAATGTGAGGGCCGGCGATATCGTGGAGGTGTCGACGCCGTGCAATGATTTCCCGCTCGACCCGGCCGCGGAACGGCATCTGCTGATCGCCGGCGGCATCGGCATTGCGCCGATCATGTCGATGGTCACGGAATTGCGCCGCCGCGGTGCCGAATTCGAGGTCCATTATTGTACGCGCGCGCCCGAGCGGACGGCGTTCCGCCGTGAGCTGGCGCCGCTCGCTGCGGAGGGAAGGCTGTGCTTTCACCACGACGGCGGCAATCCGGCGCAGGGTCTCGATATCGCAGCGGCGCTGCGCGAACCCCGGCTGGGGACCCATCTCTACTACTGCGGACCGGCGCCGCTGATGGCCGCGGCGGCGGATGCGGTACGGCTCTGGCCGGCCGGCACCGTGCATTGCGAATACTTCACAGGGGTACCGGAGCCGGCGGCCGCCGAGGACCAGCCGTTTCGCGTCCGGTTGGCAAAAACCGGCGGCAACTACGAAGTGCGCGCCGGCGAGACGATTGCCGAGGTGCTGCAGCGCCATGGCGTCCCCGTCAGAACCTCCTGCGAGCTCGGCTATTGCGGGACGTGCCTGGCGCGCTATCTCGCGGGCGAGCCCGATCACCGCGACCAGGTCCTCGAGGAAAACGGCCGCCAACGCTACGTCCTGATCTGCTGCTCGCGGGCGAAGAGCCCGGTCCTTGTATTAGATTTATAGGTGCAATCAGTTTGGTCGTTCGAGTACTGCATTGAACAACCTGACCCTGTCCTCCTGGTAATTCCGCGCCGAGTTGCGCGCGATCGCCGCCCAATCGGGTCCGACCAGCAAGTGGATCCCGAGTGGCGGCGGCGGGCTCTCGACCGCACGGCTCCAGGATTGCGAGGATGTACTCGTGGTGTCCTGCCAGGTGACGACGCGAAACCCGGCGGCCTCGAGCTTCGCGCGCGTCGCCTCCGCGCTCAGCAGAAAGCTGATGCTCGCCTCTGCCGCCCAGGGCACCGGGTAATGCGGCTCCCCGCCGGGACCGGCTACCACTTCCTGCAGCGCCAGCCGCCCTCCCGGTTTGAGGACGCGGTGCATCTCTGCATAGAGCCGATCCCGATCGGCAATGTTCATCGAGGCGTTCTGCGACCATACCACGTCAAAGCTCGTATCCTCGAACGGTAGATCCAGCGCATTGCCCTGGCGATAGTCGACCTTGTCCGTCAATCCGGTAAGGCGGGTCAGCATCTCGGCCACGCGGCAGAATTCTGCGGTCAGATCGATGCCGGTGACCCGGCAGCCATAGCGGCTGGCGAGAAAACGCGACGGGCCGCCAATTCCGGAACCGATGTCGAGCACCCGCTCACCTCCCCGGAAGCCGAGGAGATCCGCCAGCCTGATTGTCGCCTGCCGTTGCCCGCCATGAAACTCGTCGACCGGAGCGAGATCCTCGGGCGTCAGACGGTCGATGTCCTTCCCGGCCTGCTTCAGCGCCGAAAGAATAAGGTCGCCGAGGTCCGGACGGGTGTAGTGGGTTTCGACGGGATTGTTGGGCAAGTCTTTCTCCTGCGGAGCAACGCCGTTGTTATTCGCTGATACCACGCCGAAACAACAGCCAGGGAGGCCCCGCTCGGCCGCGGAAATTCTAGGTTCTCGGAAATTTGTTCGCTGTTACCGCTAGCTGTTCCCAGGCTGTTTCTGCCGCTGATCCTATAGGCTAGCGGCCCCGTCCTTTGCGCTTCAAGAGCACGCGATAACGTACGATTATGGCGATTTTCGGTGTCTTGAACGCCTCGCCGAGTGGCCGGATCCCGGGGTCACCCCATCGTCGTCTCCTCGTTCGGCTCAGCTTGCTTTCGGCACTTCGACGGCTATGCCCATTTCGCGGGCGGCGGTCGCCAAGCGCCGATCGAGCGTCACGAGGGTCGCATCGAGGCGTCGGGCAATCGCGAGATGGAGGGCGTCTGGCGCTCGGAGCCCGAGATCGAAGCGCCGGGCATAGATATAGGCGAGCCGAGCATCCGATGCCGCGACGTCGACCAGCGAGCCGATCGCCGCGCGCCAAGCATCGAAGTCCGCCAAACGCGCCGATGCATCGGCGTCAGTGAGCAGGTCCATGCGTAAGAGGCGCGACAGGGCCGACGCGACTTCGGCGGCAGCAAAATCACTGATGAGCAGTTCCTGGCCATCGGCGCCGAGAAACTCGTAAACGGCTTCGGTGGCGGGTTCAGCGATCAGCGTCGGCAGGAGGACGCTGGTGTCGAGATAGGTACTCAATCCTCTTTCGAACTGTATATGAGATCGAGAATCTCGACCGAGGTTAACCCGACGCTCGGCCGGGCGCACGTTCGGGCGCGGAGCCACTCGTGTGTTCCGGCGGCCGGCGCCGCTTGGTGCAAGGCAGGCCTAAGCTCGACGACAGGCTTGCCGTGCCGGGTGATAATCACCTGTTCACCGGCGAGCGCCTTGTCGATCAGCCTCGGAAGCCGGTTCTTGGCGTCGGCAACGCTGTAGGCGGTCACGTCGAATCTCCTCTCAGAAGATGGCTATAAGGATAGCCATAATTGCGGCTTGCGTCAAGAAGCGGCATAAGTTCCGGAGCCAGGGAGATCCGGATATGCGTCTGCTGATCGCGATGATGAAGCACGAGACCAACACCTTTTCGCCGGTGCCAACCCCACTGGCGCGGTTCGGCAATGGTGCGGGGCCGCTCTATGGTGAGGCGGCGATCCGCGCCTTTCGCGGCACCGGAACGGGTCTCGGCGCCTATCTCGACCTCGCCGAGCGGGAGCGGGCCGAGATCGTATTGCCGATCGCCGCCGGGGCGCCGCCGAGCCGTCCTGTCGACGACGACGCCTACGCGCACATTACCGACACGATCTGCGAGGCGGTCGCGCGCGGCGGTTTCGACGGCATCATGCTCGATCTGCACGGCGCGATGGTCACCGAGAGCCTCGAGGACGGCGAGGGCCAGTTCCTAAAGCGGCTGCGCGCGATCGACCCGAAGACCCCGATCGCCGTCTCGCTCGACATGCATGCCAATCTCTATGACGAGATCATCGCCAATGCGACGGTCGTGACCGGTTATCGTACCTACCCGCATATCGACACCTACGAGACGGCGAGGCTCGCCTGCGAGATCCTGCTGCGCACGATCCGCGGCGAGGTGAAGCCAGTGATGGCCTGGGGCAATGTGCCGATGCTGCCGCATATCATGCGGCAGGGCACCGACGACCATCCGAACAAGGAATTGCAGCACCGCTGCGCGGCGATGAGCGGCGACGGCGCACTGGCCGCGAGCCTCTTCACCGGGTTTCCGCATGCCGACATCGCGAATGCCGGGTTGAGTGCCGTCGTCGTGACCGACGGCGACCGCAAGCTCGCCGAAGACCTCCGCGACGAGCTATTGGACCGGGCCTGGGTCGAGCGTAGGGACTTTGTCTACAGCATCGAGCCATTGCAGCAATCCGTCGCCCGCGCCAAGGCGATGCCGCCGACCGCCTCGGGCGACGGGCCGATCGTACTGCTCGACCACTACGATAACTGCGCCTCTGGCGGCACGATGGACACGACGGTCGTGCTGGCGGAGATCCTGCGGCAGGGTCTCGATGATGTCGCCGCCTTCGCGATCTACGATCCCGAAGCCGTGCAGCAGGCGATCGCCGCCGGCGTTGGTGCCCAGATCAACCTGTCGATCGGAGGCAAGATCGAGATGCCAGCGATCCCCGCCGAGAGCCCGCCCTTGATCGTAACCGGCACGGTGAAGACGATCTCGAACGGCCGCTATCGCAACCGCGGCCCGATGGGTCGCGGCGTGCAGATGGATATGGGCCCATCGGTGGTGCTCGACACCGGGCCGGTCGAGATCGTGCTGATCTCGCGCCATGTCGAGCCCTCCGACCTCAACAGCCTGGTGAGCCTCGGCATCGACCCTATGCAGAAACGCTATGTCATGCTGAAGAGCCGCATCCATTGGCGCGCCGGGCTCGGAAAGCTGGCAAGGGCCGTCGTCGACTGCGCCGGCGTCGGCGTCTGCACCTCCGATTTCGGCCAGCTGCAGTTCAATAAAGTCCGCCGCCCGATCTACCCGCTCGACCTGCCGAATCGGTAGGATGGCGGAAGACACTGCGCTTTTCCGCGCTACGTTGCTACAAACACGGTCGAGATCGTAGGGCGGAAAAGCGCAAGCGCATTCCGCCGGGTTGTGACTGGCGGAGGAGGCAACATGGACGGCACCACCCAACTGCTCGAAGCCGACCGGCGCTATCTGGTTCACCCGTTGCACCATCCCGACGACCACCGGCAGCCGCTGGTTGTCGTCGAGGGGCATGGGGCCATGCTGCGCGCCGCGGACGGCCGCGAATACATCGACGGGCTGTCCGGGCTGTGGAACGTCAATATCGGCCATGGGCGCGGCGAACTTGCCGATGCGGCGGCAGCCCAAATGCGGCGCATCGCGTTCGCCTCGGCTTATATCGGCGCGACCAACGAGCCGGCGGTGCGCCTCGCCGAGAAGATCGTCGGCCACGCCTATCCGAGTTCCGCCGCCGTCTATTTCACGACCGCGGGCGCCGAGTTCGAACGAATCCTCGTTCAAATTCGCGCGGTATTACTGGAAGGTCAAAGACCAGCCGCAGAAGACGAAGATCATCTCGCGCTTCCACGCCTATCACGGCGTGACAATGGCGGCGATGAGCGCCACCGGCATGGGGGCCTATCACAAGATGTTCGGGCCGCTCGTCCCCGGTTTCATCCAGGTCGCGCCGCCTTATGCGTATCGCTCGACCGGCAACGAGGAGCCGGGGGTCGCCGCCGCCGAGGCGGTCGAGAAGGCGATCCTCGCGGAGGGGCCTGATACTGTGGCCGCGGTCATTGCCGAGCCGGTAATGGGGGCGGGCGGGGTTATTGTGCCGCCGCCCAGCTACTTCCCGCGGCTGCGTGAAATCTGCGACCGGCACAATGTGCTGTTGATCGCCGACGAGGTGATCACCGGGTTTGGCCGCACCGGCAGATGGTTCGCGCTGAGCCATTGGGGCGTTGAGCCGGACATCGTCTCCTTCGCCAAGGGAGTGACCAGCGGCTATCTGCCGTTGGGCGGCGTGATCGCGTCGAAGCGCGTGCACGAGGCGATCGAGAGCGCGCCCGCTGACCGCAAATTCATGCATGCCGCGACCTATTCCGGCCATCCGGTCTGCTGTGCTGTGGGATTGCGCAACGTCGGGATCATCGAAAGCGAGGGGCTCGTCGAGCGCGCGGCGGTAATGGGCCGAAGGCTGCTCGCCGGGCTCGAGGGGCTGCGCGACCTGCCGGTCGTCGGCGATGTGCGCGGGCTCGGCATGATGTGCGGCGTCGAGCTGGTGACCGACCGCGGCACCAAAGCTCCGGCGCTCGGGCTCGGCGCCCGTATCACGCGCGAGGCGTTAGCGCGCGGGCTCCTCCCGCGTATTCGCGCCGGCAGCGCCGATCCGCCGATCGGCGACACGATCTGCCTCGCCCCACCGCTGATGACCCCACCCGAGGTGCTTGACCGCATTCCGCAGATCTTGCGCGAGGCAATCGCCGCAGCAACGCGCTGATTCCGGGAGCCTCTCGAGAAATCTCCGCGATTATGCTACCCGGTCGCCTTGTTTGATCTCGACGGTACGATTGTCGACCGCGGGCAGCATGCGGGCGGGGTCGCGGGTCACGACAACATCGAGCACCGTCGGTCGGGTGCGCTCGGCGAGGCCGGTCCGCAGCGCCTCGCCGAGCCGGTTCGGATCTTCGATGCGGATGCCGCTGCAGCCCATCGCGCGGGCGATTGCGGCATAATCCATCTCGACGAGGTCGGAGGATTGATAGCGCCCGCGGAACATGGCGTGCTGCAATGCCTTGACGTAACCCGAGGCGGCATTGTTGACGACGACGATCGTCAGCCCGATGCCGGCACGCCGAGCAGTTTCGAGCTCGCCGAGCATCATATTGAACCCGCCGTCGCCGGTAATCGCGACTACGGGTGTGGCCGGCGCCGCCAGAGCCGCCCCGATCCCACCTGGTAGCCCATAGCCGATCGACGCCAGGCCGCGATCCGGGATGAAGTGCCGCCCCGGCGATTTCGTATCATAGAGCAGCCCGGTCCAGTGGCCGGCAAACCCGCCGTCGGCGACAAGGATGCTGTCCGCCGGCGATGCCTTGTTGAGCTCGCTGCAGAGCCGAGCCATGTGGATCGGCCGCTCCTCCGAATGAAGGCGCGCCGCCGCCTCGTCGCGCCATGACCCCATCCGGGAAGGGATCTCGGCGACATAATCGGCGCGCGCCGCCCGCGCTCCCTTCGCCTCGTCGGCAAGCGCCTCGGCGAGATCCCCCAGCCCGGCCCTGGCGTCGCCCCACAGCGCCACATCTGCCGTTCGGCAACGGCCGATCTCCTCAGCGACAATGTCGAGATGGATCAGCGGGATTGTTTCCGGCGGCAAGACATAGCGCTTCGTCGCGATCTCGCCGAGCTTGCAGCCGACGACGACGAGACAGTCCGAGGCCTCGATCAGCTCGTTGGCGATGCGCGAATACCGGCCGAAGAGCCCGACTGACAGCGGATGGGTACAGGCGATGCCGCCCTTGCCACTCATCGTATGCGCGACCGGAATCGATTGTGCCTCGGCAAAACCGAGCAACGCCTCGTATCCCGCCGAGAGGTGGATGCCGCCACCGACCAGGACGAGCGGCCGATGGGCGCGCGCGATCAGCGCGGCGGCGCGGGCAATGTCCGCCCGATCCGGCCGGATGCGCCGGGCGGGCACGCTCAATGTCGGCGGATCGATCGCAAAATCCTCGGGCGCAAAATCGTGCTCGCCGTGGCAGACATCCTCGGGGACGTCGAGCAACACCGGTCCCGGCCGGCCGGAAGTCGCCACCGCAAAAGCGCGGCGCAGCAATTCGGGGACGCGGCTCGTCATCTCGACCCGGATCAGCTCCTTGACCGCCGGCCGCAAGATTTCGGCCTGCCGGCATTCTTGCGTCATGTTTTTCCAGGAATGCGCGCGGTTGGTGTCGCCGGCCAGCGCAATGATCGGAACGCCGGCGTTGAGGCTCTCGATGAGGCCCGTGACGAGATTGGTCGCCCCGGGCCCGAGCGTCCCATCGCACACGCCGGGGCGGTTGGTGACACGAGCATAGGCGTCCGCGGCGAACGCGCCGCAACGCTCGTCATTGATCAGAAAATGCCGCATGCCGAGCTGTGCCAACGCGTCGTAAAACGGCAGGAGCTGAAACCCGCCCATCCCGAACATCGGCCCGACCTCGGCGAGCCGCAGCATCTCGGCGAGCGCGCGGCCGCCGTTCATACGGCCTGACGGCCGGTTGCTGATGGCACCTTGCTCCGTCATGTCGTCCTCCCGGTTCCCGCCGCGGTGCGGCGGACGATTTCGACAAATTCCCGGGCAGTCATGCCCGGTGCGATGCCCAGCACGGCGGCGCGCTGGTTGACGCGGGTCAGAATACCGTCTTCGTAGGTCGAACGGGCGTCGCCGATCCGGGCGCTCGACGCGGCGACTGTGCCGGCGGCAATGCCGCGACCGTCGAGCGCCGGCAGCCTCGTGACGCCAGCCTCGCCGATCCCGATCCCGGCATCGTTGAACAATGCGGCGAGCGCGTCGGCCTTGAGCGCGGTGTCCGGCCGGCCGCCGAGGAGCCCGCCATGCGAGCCAGTCACGACAACCGCCCCGACATGATCGGCCCCGACCAGAGAGGCCGAGTCCAGCGCCCATACGGCGGGGGGCTCGGGGATCAGCAGAAAGGCGGCTTCGAGCGCCGGGGGAGGCTCGCGCGCGCTGGGCGAGGCTCGTTGCAAGGCAGCGGCGGCGTCTCGGCAGATCATGCCCGGGTGGCAGCCGAGCGCGGCCGCGGGCGCGTTCGCATATGTGATGCTGCCGCGCGCCATCGTGTCGGACCCGTCTCCGATACGAGCGGTACCATGCCCGACGGCGGCAGCGGGGATGCCGAGCCCGGCCAGGTAATCGAGCCCGGCAATACCGGCCTCGTCCCGTCCCACCCCGGCATCGTTGAAGACAGCTGCCGCAACGCGCAGCTTTGCCGCGGCATAGGCGGCATAAATGCCGCCATGCGAACCGTTGACGACAACCGCTCCTGCCGCCTCTGCTCCAACCCGGGTGATGCTGTCGGCGGTCAGCACCGGCGCAAGCTGCGTGAGAGGCAAGGCTCTCCTCCCCGAACGAGTTACCCTGTGGATCATGCCGCGGGGACCAGGCGAAGAACAATGATCACGAAAGGAGCCGCCGGTTGGCGCATTCACCGTCACCGCTCGTTAGCCCTTCAGGATTAGCTCCGCATGAGAGATTGCGATGACGGATGGGTTTGCACGCGTCCCGGCGGGTCACGGCGACCGGCCGCGCGTCGTGGTCGTCGGGGCCGGCTTTGGCGGGCTCGAAGCGGCGCGCAAGCTGGCGCGCTCACCGGTCGATGTGACGGTGATCGACCGCCGCAACTACCATCTATTCCAACCGCTGCTCTACCAGGTAGCGACAGCGGCACTATCTCCGGCCGACATTGCGCAGCCGATCCGGGCGGTTCTGCGCGATCAGCGGAACGCTACGGTATTGCTCGACGAGGTGATCGGCGTCGATGTGGCGGCGCGGCGGGTCGAGACCCGCTTTGGGGCGGACCAGAGCTACGATTATCTGATCCTGGCGACCGGGTCGCAATACGCCTATTTCGGCCATGATGACTGGCCGCGACTAGCCCCGGGCCTCAAATCGATCGACGACGCCACATTGATCCGCCGCCGCGTGCTGTTCGCCTTCGAAGAGGCGGAAAACATGACAGACCCCGAGATACGCCAGCGCTTGCTGACCTTTGTCCTGGTCGGCGCCGGCCCGACCGGCGTCGAGATGGCGGGAGCGCTCGTCGAGCTCGCCCACGCGTCATTGTCCCGCGACTTTCGCCACATCAATCCCCACACTGCGCACATCCTGCTGGTCGAGGCTGGCCCGCGCGTGCTGTCGGGCTTCCCTGAGAGGCTCGCCGTTTTCGCCGAGCACTCGCTCGAGCGGATGGGGGTCGAAGTGCTGCTCGACACGCCGATTGAAGCGATCGACAGGGATGGCGTCGTAGCGAGAGGCAAGCGCATCGAAGCGGCAAACGTCATCTGGTGTGCCGGTGTCGAGGCCTCGCCGGTGGCGCGATGGCTTGGCGTGCCCGCCGACAAGGGCGGCCGGGTCAGGGTCGCCGCCGATTTGTCGGTGCCGGGTCACCCGGAGATTTTCGTCATCGGCGATGCCGCTTTCGTCACGGGGCCAACGGGCGAGCCGCTGCCCGGTCTCGCGCCGGCCGCCAAACAGCAGGGTCGATATGTCGGAGAGATGATCGCCCGTGTTGTGCGCGGCGAGCCGGCAATGCCGCCGTTCCGCTACCGTGACGAGGGCGCGCTCGCCACGATCGGCCGCCACTCGGCGATCGCCGATCTCGGCTGGATCAGGCTGACTGGCTGGGTCGCCTGGATCCTCTGGGGCATCGTCCACATCTTTTTCCTGATCGGCTTCCGCAACCGAATGGCGGTATTTCTCAACTGGATATGGGCTTGGCTGACCTACGGTCGCGGCGCGCGGCTGATCACCGGCGACACAACCCCGCTCGCTGCGGCGGCAAAACCGACCCCGCGCGAAACGCTTGACGAGACAGATCCGAAGGCGCGGCTGCACCCAACCCGGATTGCCGCCCAAACCATGGCGCTGCCAGACCGGAAAGCATGATTGCGCGACAGCCTGCCATCCGCGCCTTGGCGCTCTAAGCAGTTCGACGCGTCGAACTGCCGCACCGTCTGCGCCCAGGCTCAACATCATGAATATGTCCAAATCCAGCTTTAGACGAAGGTCCCAAGAAATCCTGGTACCGAGACAGTGTGCGCTTCGAAGATCATTCTTTTCCGCCCTGCCCCCCCGGCCGGCGACCCTCGGAGACGGCAGCGAGGTTTTACGCTGCTCGAGCTTCTGGTCGTGCTCGCCATCTTGGGGCTCCTCATCGGCCTTGTCGCGCCCGCCGCGCTGCGACAGCTCGGCTCCGCCAAGGAGAAGATCGCGCACCAATCGATCGAGCGCTTAGCCGGTGTGCTCGACATCTACAAGCTGGATGTCGGCATCTATCCTTCGACGGAGCAGGGTCTGCAGGCGCTGATTACCCGGCCATCGGGGGTCACCCGCTGGAACGGGCCTTACCTGAAGGGTGAGAAGCTGCCGGAGGACCCGTGGGGCCGACCCTTCGTGTACCGCAGCCCGAGTCAGCGGCCTGGGCACGAATACGACCTGTTGTCGCTCGGCCCGACAGGTCAGCCCGGCAGCACGGGCGAGGCCGCGGCCATATTCAACGAGTGAACGACGGCTGGGGCGAGCCGACGGGCACGTCCGAATCGAGGCTGCCGCCCCAGGCGAGCACGGCGTACCCCTGCGGCAAAGTTGCCCCGGTGCGGACCACCGCAGTCCGGGTTACACGAGCGTTGCCCGGTCCGGAAGCGAGCGCGGTAATCCGCACCGTCAGCGCATCCGGCGGCGCTGGAAGGCCCGGTTGGACGACTGGCTGGCCAGTCGTCGACGACATGGCAAGCGCGGCCGCTACGACCGGATCGGTGGTGGCCGGGTTCGGCTCGGACGGCCCGAACAATGTCAAATGCGGGCGGATTGCAATCAGTACGGCGGGGGTCACGCCGAGCACCCGGCCGAGTTCGCTAAGCGTCTCGATCGGTGCGCTCGGCGGACCATAATCGAGCCCAGCGGCGCGATAGTCGGCAACGAGCGCCTCTTGCGGCCGCGGGGCTGTTGCGGAACCTGCCCATTCGCTTATCGAGGTGGCAATGCGACGAGCGGTGTCGGGGTCGCTGCCGGTCAGCCGCAACAAGGCTTCGAGGAGGGCGGGGGAAGCCGTGCTCGGGTTGATCCACGATGCCTCGTCCTCCACCCGCAAGATGACCCGGCTACCCCCGACCGTGACTTGACGCGGCGTGCCGTCGACCGGCCAGCGCTTTTCCGGCTGCGGATCCGAAAGGTTGAAGATGGCCTCGAAGATGGCGCCGTCGGCGGCGGCTTGAGAAGCCGAGTTGGCCACGAGATTGCCGGCTATGCGGATCTCCGTTCGCCCGCTCGCCGTCAGATGCGCGACGATAAAGCCGATCAGCACCAACGTCCACAGCACGATGATCAGCGCGAACCCGCCGCTCCGACGGCATTCCGCCGATCCTGGCGGAAACCGGCGCGGCATCGCCTACAGCTTGTTCGGGTTCGCCAGCCCGGGAGAGCCCTGGCGCTGCAGCTGCTGCGGGACCAGCCCGGCGTTGATTAGCTGATTGCGCAAATCCTCGGTCAGCGCACGGGCATCGCGCTGATCGTGCACAACGTGTGGCGTGATCAGCACCAAGAGTTCCGTGCGCTTGCGCGCGTTGCTTTGGGTCGAAACCAGCGTGCCGAGGATCGGGATGTCCTTGAGGAAGGGTATACCACTATTATCATTTGAGACATTGTCGCGGATCAACCCGGCCATCCCGACGGTCTGGCCGTCCTGGACAGCCACCCGCGTGCGGAACGTCTGATCGTCAAAGGTCGGCGAGCCTTGGACCGTGTTCGCCGCTGCCGGCGCTACGTCGCTTACCTCCTGGGCGATATCGAGCGAAACCAGCCCGCCGGAATTGACGCGCGGCGTCACCTGCATGATGACGCCTGTCGAATGATAGTCGACGCTATTGACGACCGGCGCGTTCGCCGCGAGCGTGCTCGTCGCGGTCCCGGTCAGCACCGGCACCTGCTGCCCGACCTGAAGACGTGCCGGCTCGTTGTCGAGTACCATGACCTGCGGCGCCGAGAGCACCTTGACCTTGGTTACTGCGGCGAGCGCCGAGAGCGCGAAGTTCGGAGATTTGCTCAGTGTGAAGAAGGGGGCAGCTGAGGGAAAGGTCAGGCTGCCGAGAGCAGGAAGCCCCGAGAGCGGGCCCAGGGTGTTTGCGACGTGGTCGGCCTTGAAGAAGAATTGCGTGCCGTATTGCAGCGAATCATTGAGGTCGACCTCGGCGATCGTCGCCTCGATCAGCACCTGGAGCGGGATAATGTCGATCTTGCGCAACATCCCTTCGATCACCGCGTATTCGCTCGGCGTCGCAAAAACCAACAGCGCGTTGTTGCGCCGGTTGGCAATGATGCGCATGCGATTCTCGGCCGCCGCACCGCCGGGCCCGGTTTCGGCCGACAATGGCTCGGTAGCTGGAGGCGCAGCCTCGGCCGCCCCCGGCTGGGGAATCCCGGCACCTAGGCCACCTGCGGCCCCGGCACCTCCGGCCGCGCCCGGCAGGCCGGTAGTGACGCCGGCCCCACCACCGGCCCCCCCGAGACCTGCGGTGGAACCTTGGCCACCGAAACCCGTCGTGCCGCCTCCTGGCCCGCGCCCGCCACCAATCGTCAGCTGTTCAGCGCCGGGCGCAGTGCTCCCCGGGGGGCCAGGCGTCGGGGAGACGTTGCGCGGCGTAAACGCTCGCTGGAGCAGGTTCTCGAGATCGGCGCTCTGGCCGTTCTGCACATAATAGACGTGCCAGGCCCGCGCCGTCGCGTCCTCGAGCTGGTTTGTCAGCCTGAAAAATCGTCTTGCCGCATCAATGTAGCGGGCCTGCGACGACACGACGAGAACGGCATTGACCCGATCCATCGGAACGACGCGCACGATCCCGCCGAGAGCACCTTCGGCCTGAGCCTGCAACACCCGCTCGAACTCGCTGGCCCGCTTTGCCGGATCGCTGTCGCCCACGGGAAAGAGGGCATAGGACTGACCGGCCAGGATATCGATGTCGAAAGCCCGGATGAGACCGACCAGCGTCTGGCGGACCGCGGCGTCCCCGGAGACGATTAACGCGTTGGCGGCTGGATCGGCGGCAATTTTCCCGCCCTCTGCAACATAGGGTTCGAGCACCTTGCCAAGATCCTTGGCCGAGGCGTAGCGCAATGGCACGATCTGGGTGCCGGCGCCTATTGCGTTCGCACCGGAGACAAGATTGCGGGTCGCACCCGCGGGCATCGGGACGACGGCGTAGACCCCATTCCGTTCGATCAACGTTGCACCGTTCGCATTGAGCAAGGTTTCGAGCGTCGGTATCAACGCCGAACGTTGCATCGGGGTGCCGGTCTCGATCGATCCGGTGCCATGCACGTTGGGGTCGATTGTGTAGTTCAGATTGAGTGTGGTCCCGAGAATGGTGCGTACGATCTCCCGTATGTCGGTGTCGACAAAGTTAAGGGTTACATCGCCGGTCTGAGTTGCGATCGCCCCCGGGCCCGGGGGCGGAACCGCGGGCGCTTCTGCGGTGCCGGACGCGACAAAGGGACGTTGCCGGCTGCGATCTGTTGGGATCGCACTGTTTATTCGAGGCTCCGCAGCTTGCAAGTTGCTCGGCTGCTCCAGCGGCTCCAAACCCGGCTGTGCCGGCAGCTGCTGGCAATTAGCCAGCACGACAAGCGCTACGCCGGCGGCGAGAGGCCGAATGGGGTGTCGCGAGTTCGACATTACCGCTGCTGGCGCAACCGCGCTGCCCGCGGCAGCGTGCCGGGAGGGAGGACAGGCACACCTGGAGGCGGCTGCGCGACGGCTGGGGCCACGCCCGGCATAGGCAGGCGCGGCCTGCCGGCAGCCGGCGGAGTTGGCACTCGCCCGCCCGCTTGGCCGATGGGTGGTTGCCCAGGCAGCGGGGCCAAATTTGGATCGAGCTTTGGCTGCAAGGTCTTGGTTCCGCTCGGGCCGCTCAACGAGACTTCGCGGGGCGTGATGCTCTCAACCCGCCAGCCGCTTACAGCGTCGCCTTCTGCGACCTTCAGCGGTTTGTCGCCGCTGACCGCGAATATCGCCACGCGATGGCGTGGCGTCGTAACGATCCCGGTCAGCCTCGCATCGGTGAGATCGGAGTCAGCGGCTCCGCTGGGAGCGTCTTGAGGAGGCCGCCGCGTGCTGCTGAAAAGCGGCCGGGCGAGGATCGTGGCAACCAACTCCTCGGTTCTCGGGTTCTGCTGCCGGGTTATCGGACTCGGCGCGTCGGACCGCGCCGCCCCGGCGACCACCGCATCCTCCACCCCGGCGGGAGCGAGCTCCTTGATCAGAATCGCGCCGAACAGCAGGCATCCCCCAGCCAGCAGCAACAGCGCGAGGCGATCGATCATTGCTTGACCGCCACCGATTTTTCGCCATCACGGTAAGCGTAAACATCCAGACCGGCATCGAGCCCCGCAGCCGCCGGCGTGCCGGGCCGCCTCAGCACCCCGTGGATATGGAAATTGTCGATCACCAGCGGTGGTGTAGCAGATTGGAGTTTGGCGAGGAATTTGACGAGCGTCTCGTAGGACCCGCTGAGGACGTAGCGCAGTCCGATGCGGCGGTAGCCCGAGCGCGCTTCGGCCGGAAGGCTTTCGGTGCTGCCGATCGTTGCACCGGCGGAGGCGGCGAGTTCCTCTATGCGGCTTTGCAGAGTCGCCGCAGCGATCGCATCGCTGGCACCCTCCAAAGTGATCTTGCGCGTGCCGGCAGCCGCACGCAGCTGCTCGAACTCGAGCGCGCAGATCCGGCAGCTCGTCTGCGGCGGCGCGCAGCCGCGGCAGCAGCATGCGCCGATTCTCCAGCACCGCAGCCCGTTCGCCGTAAAGCCCGAGCAAAGGCGAGACGACCAGGAAATAGACACCTCCCAGCACGACGAACAGTAAGCTCAGCGCCAAAAGCCGGCCCCGCCGGCCGGTCGGCATGGCGGTAAACGAGGCTACGGCCTGACCTCCGCGTTGATCGTGAAAAGCTCAGCTCGGAGGGCCTCGAGCCGGGTGACAGGTGCTGAAAAGCCGGGATTGCGGAACTCGGGATCGGCGGCAAGCGGTCCGATCAACCGGGCGGCCCCGGCAGAGCGGCCGCTCAGCGTCAGTTTACGTTGCCGCAGCTCCATCTCGGTCAGGTAGGTATCATCTGGCAAAGTGCGGGTCGTGGCCGCCAACACAACTAGGGGTCGTCCGGCCTTGTCGCGTTCGCTCTCGATAAAGCCGGCACTGCCCGACAGGCGATCGATCTCCTGGCGCAGGGTGTCGGCCTCTGCGGCGGCGGCTCGGGTTGCCGCGACTTGACGGTTGAGAGATGCCAAGGTCAGCTCCTGGCGTACGAAGGGCGTCACCACAGCGGCCATTGCGAGAGCCGCGCAGCCTACGGCGGCCGGCGAGAGCAGTCGGTGCGAGGCGTGATGCTTGCGAGTTCCGTCCCCGTTGAGAGGCAGATAAGTCCCTTTGTCCGCACCGTCGGCGATCTCCAACCGCCTCGGGCGAATGCCGACCGCAGCGAGATCGGTAAGCAGCGGGTCGAGATTTGCTTTCGGGATCAGCGAGAGGCGCACTGCTAAGCGCCCGTTTTGCCGGTCCGCCCCGATGACCCGATGGTTCCAATAGAGCTCCTCCGCAGCGAACGGGGTCTCGCGGTCCATTTCGAAAGCGAGCGCTTGGTCGAGCTCTCGCTCGGCAGCAAGTGGTAGGCTCACGGTCTTTCCCAGCACGTCGGCCTCGCCGAGGCGAAGTACCGTGGTCTTGCCCGCCATTCGGGGCACATCGGCCATACCGATGGCTCCGAGAGCAAAATGGCCGAGCAGGCTCTCCTTGCCGTTATGGCGCTGATCGACGGCGACAGCTTCGACCCCCTGCCCCAGGGGACCGATCGGAGTAATCACCAGCGCATCCCCGGTGCCAAGCGCAGACCGGCGCAATTCCTGCGGCAGCAAGTCCGCAAGCTGTGCGCACCACCAGGCAAAGAACTCGCGTAACATGATCCGAGACGAAGCCGATCTAAATCCAGCCTGCACCGCCGGCTGACCCTAAAAGGCGGCAGCGGTACAGAAAGGCTCTCCACCCCTCAGCTTGCTGCCCAACAGAAGATTTGCCGAATATGGCTCGATCAAGGCAAGTTTGCCGGGAAATGCTGGATGTACCGCGGCAAACCAAGGGGCGAGGCGCGGCAACAACGGCGGGTGCCGGGTGCCATAACGCGAATCGCTCGTGGAGCTCACGACTGAGGAGCGGCAACCAAATCCGGAAAGCGGCGTCGGTCGTTCTGGCCGAAGACGAGCCGGACGCGGATGAGTTCTGGAATCGCCGAGCCGTCCCATTGTGATTGCCACCCCATTTCCTGCCCGGAAGGAGACGTACCCCAATAAGCCAGATCGAGGTGCTCGACATTGCCCACCAATTCAGTTTCGGTGGGCGGGGTGGCCGCGGCGGTGGAAAGCTCGTGGCGATGCGGGGTCCAGCGCAGGACGAGCTGACCGCGGCTCAGCTCGAGCGTGATGTCCGCGCGTTGGGTGGTTCCGAGCCCAGTCGGCAGATCACCGACGAAGGCCAGGCTTGCAGCGCTGCCCTTCAGCTCCACGCCACCCGCGGCGCCGGCGGCCGTGCCGAAAGACGGTGAGGGCGCGATCCCGCTCAGTAGGGCGCGCAGAATGCGCGCGGCCGCGTCGAGCTCGGCGGTTTCGCCCACCCGCCGAGATTGCGCCTCCCACAGTGTCAGCCCGGTGCGCACGCCCTGGGTCAGGCCGATTATCAGGAAGCCGAGCACCGTCACGACGACGAGCATTTCGAGCAGAGTGAACCCGCCCTGGCGGGCGAAGAGGCGCCCGTTCACCGGCGGGCTCACCGGCTCGTCCCCGCGGTGCCGAGGCGCAATGTTCTCAGCACCACCGACCGGTCGCCCTCATGTCCGGGCCACGAGATTGCAACCTCCACATTGAACAAGGTGGTGGTGGCCGACGATACGCCGTCTTGCGCCAAGGACTGCCGTGAGGTCAGCGGCGAGACGCGAAGCGCCCAGCGATAGCCGCCGCCGTCATCTCCGGTCAATTCGCCCTCGACCAACGCGGCGTCGCGCCCGACAGCCGCGAGGTGCGACTGGGCGCGCTGAACGGCTTCCTCGGCCCGCGCCGCGGTGTCCACCGCAAATAGCCCGCCGCTTCCCGCGCGGAACAACCCCACCAAGGCCAATCCGGCAATTGCCAACGCGACGACGACTTCGAGCAGGGTGAAGCCGTTGTCCCGCATCGTGCGCTCAGCGCAGATCCGCGACACTTACCCTCCCGGTCAGCCAGTCGACGCCGACGGCCACCCGCTGCTTGCCGTCGGCAAGCGAAATCCTGCCCCCGGTGGAACTGCCGTCGGGGTTGAAGCGAATGTCGCCGACACCGGCTCCGCGGTTTTCGCCGATGATGGTCAGAAGCTCGATCGAGAGATTCGCTGGCAGGCGGCGCTTCGCTCCCGCACCGACGCGATAAAGGTGGCCGGTCACATCGAGATCGAAAGCCACTGGCCGATTGCTCGCGATCGCCTCCGACCGCGCCAGGCGCAGTCCCGAGGCGAGCTCGGACGCCGTCCCCTTGAGCCCGAGCCCGCTGCTCCAGGGAGGTTTGTAACCGGTAACGATGACCAGCGCTAAACCAAGAATGGCAAGAGTGACGATGACCTCGATCAGAGTAAAGCCGGCACAGCGCTCCAGATCGGGCCGAAAGGTTCTACACCGCGAGATCATTGAGGCTCAGCATTGCCGTCAGCAGAGCGCTGACAATCCCGGCGACGGCGAGACCCATCGCAATCGTGATCATCGGAACCGCGAGCGCGACGAGCCGCTGCATCATCAACCGCGCTTGCTCGTCGTGGATATCGGCGGCTTTGAGCGCCATCGAGGAGAGCTGCGCGGCCTCCTCACCGAGCTGCAGCAGGTGGATAGTCCGAGCCGGAAACACACCGGCGGCGGCGAGCGGACGGGCGAGGCCGCCGCCGCCCTTTGCACCAAGCGCCGCCGCTTCGACCGCGGCGGCAGCAGCGAGATTGCCGAGCGCATCCTTCGCAATACCGAGGGCGGAGATCAGCGGAACACCATTCTGCAACAGGCTGCCGAGCGTGCGGGTGAGTCGGGCTGCGAGGGTCTCGCGCAACAATCCGCCGGCCACCGGCAGATGCAGCAGCACGCGATCGAACTTGAGACGGTAAGCGGGCCGCGTCAGCAGCTGCCGGGCGATCAGCCCGCTGGCTAAAAGCGCCACGAACAGCCAGGGCGCCAGGACGCCGACGACCGTTCCGACGGTCATCAGCACGCGGGTCGCAGCGGGTAGCTCGGCGCCGGCCTGCTCGAAAATCGGTGTGAATTGCGGCAGGACGTAGTCGAGCAGCAGCACGATCGAGCCGATCGCGGCGACAACCAGCAGCGCCGGATAGATCAGCGCCGAGCGCAGATTGGCGCTGAGGCTGCGCTCGCGCTCGAGGAGCGTCGCCAGGCGATCGAGCGTCGCCGGCAGAGTGCCGCCTGCCTCTCCGGCTCGCACCAGGCCGACATAGAGCTTGGAGAAGCTTCGCGGTTCGGCGGCGAGGGCGGCAGCGAGCGAGCTGCCGGAACGCACCTTGTCGCGCACATTGCCGAGAATTCCCCGGGCCCGGGCATTGCGGGTGTTTTCCACGACGAAACGCAGCGCGCGATCGAGATCCTGCCCCGCCCCCAGCATGATCGACAGCTCGCGGGTGACCTCGCCGAGCGAGGCCTTGTCGAGTCCGCGGCTGCGGCCGAGCTCGATCTGCAATAAGTCGGCCCAGCCGCCGCGCCCCGCGGCCAAGTCGGCACGCAGCACGATCTGCCCTTGACGCTGCAGCCGTTCGACGACGGCCGCGCGATCCGGCGCCTCCATTACGCCGCGGGCGACATCACCGCCGGGATTTACCGCCGACCAGCGAAAGGACGGCATCCTAAGCCTCGCTCCGGATGCAGCGCACGACCTCCTCGATCGTGGTATCGCCTTCGATCACTGCGAGGAGGCCGTTGTCGAAGATCGGGCGCATGCCTTGTTCGACTGCGGCGCGCTCGATCGCGGCGTCGTCGGCACCCTCGAAGATCAAACGATCGATCGCCCTGTTCGGTACCAGAAGCTCGGCGATGGCCCGCCGACCGCTATAGCCGGTGCCGCGGCAGGCGGGGCAGCCTTTGGGATGAAAAAGGGTGACCGCCTCGGCCGGCGCGAGGCGTTCGAGACCGAACCGTTCGATCAGCGCCGACGGCGCCGGATCGGGCGTCTTGCACATTGGGCATAGCCGGCGCACGAGCCGCTGCGCCAGGACCGCCTTCAGCGTCGCCGTCATCAGGTAATCTTCAAGCCCCATGTCGCGCAGACGCGTCATCGTCGCCGCGGCCGAATTCGTATGGATGGTCGACAGCACGAGATGGCCGGTCAGCGCCGCCTGCACCGCGATCTGTACGGTTTCGAGATCGCGGATCTCGCCGATCATGATGACGTCGGGGTCCTGCCGCAGGATCGAGCGCAACAGGTTCGCGAAATTGAGCCCGATCTGCGGCTTCACTTGGATTTGATTGATGCCGGTCAGCTGATACTCGATCGGGTCTTCAACGGTTACGACATTGCGCGCCACCGTGTTCAGCTTCAGGAGGCCGGTGTAGAGCGTCGTCGTCTTGCCGCTGCCCGTCGGCCCCGTTACCAGCACCATGCCATTCGGCAGATCGAGCGCGCGTTCGATCCCTTGCCGGATGTCGGCAGGCAAGCCGAGCTTGGCGTAGTCGAACTCGACGGCGGTGCGGTCGAGGATGCGCAAGACGACCTTCTCGCCATGCAGCGACGGGATCGACGAAACCCGAAAGTCGATCTCGTGACCGCGCACCGTAAGCTTGATACGGCCGTCCTGCGGCAGCCGGCGTTCGGCAATGTCGAGCCGCGCCATGATCTTGATGCGCGAGATGACCGCGGCTTGCAGCCGCGACGGTGGCGGCTCGACCTCGTGCAGCACGCCGTCATAGCGATAGCGTATCCGCAGCCGGTCCGGAAACGGCTCGAGATGAACGTCCGAGGCGTGCGTCTCGACCGCTCGCGCGATCAGCTGATTGACGAGCCGAATGACCGGCGCCTCACTGGCAAGGTCTTTCAGCCGCTCCGCATCCTCTTCCGCCGGCTCGGTATCGGTGGCCATCTCGTCGAGCATCTCCTCCGCATCGCTGCCCTCGCCGAGTTCGGCGTAGAGCCGCTCCAGCGCGGCTTCGAGCTCGATCGGTACGGCCACCGCGACAGCGACGGGCCGGCCAAGCGCCGCCGCGATGGCGTTACGGGTAAAGCCGTCGAGCGGATCGGCCATGGCAAGGGTGGCCCGTTCGTCGCTCGCCGCGATCGGCATTGCGCGAACCCGGCGCAGGAATTTCGGCTTTAGCCGATCGTGGAACAGCGGCGCGTCGGGATAATCCGCGGCTCCGACGAGCGGCGCCGCAATCAGCTGCGCCAAGGCCTCGGCGAGCCCGCGGTCGCTGACTAGGCCAAGTTGGGTCAGCACTTGGTCGAGCCGGGCCCCCGTCTCGGCCGCGACGCGGCGCGCGCGATCCAGGGTGCGCCGGTCGATGGCACCGCTGTCGACAAGGCTCACGCCGAGCTTGGCGACCAATTCCCCGGCGTCCTGATTGCTTGGAGAAGCGATAGGCTCGAAAGGCATGACGGTACTATATCACGAGCGGGCGCTACTGCTCAGCGGACTGAATAGCTCACGGACGGATTTCGGGCGAGTGCAAGCGTACGGCATGGGATTGCTTGCCCGACTGACCGAAGTCGGCTCGACGGAGTGGGGCCTCGTGCTCGCCGCGCCTTTCATCGGCAGCTTTCTCGGTTTGCTCATTCGCCGTCTGCCGCAGGGCTCGCCGATCGCTCGGGGCCGGTCGCGTTGCGAAGCGTGCGCTGCCACGCTGCGAGCGCGCGACCTCGTGCCGATCCTCAGCTGGGTCATGGTGGGCGGACGGTGCCGCTATTGTCGCCAGCCTCTAGGCTGGTTCTACCCGGGCGTCGAACTGGCCGCCCTGGCCATCGCGCTCGCCTCCGTGCTGATCGATGGCGGGCAGGGCGCCTGGTTCAATTGTCTTCTCGGCTGGTGGCTTCTCGCTCTCGGCTGGATCGACCTGCGCTGCTGGCTGTTGCCCGATGCTCTGACCTTGCCACTCATCATTGCCGGCCTTGCTGCGGCTTTCCTGTTCGATCTCGGTCAGCTGACGGACCGCGCGCTGGGCGCGGCGCTCGGTTACTTGAGTTTGGTGGCGATCGCGGCGCTCTACCGCGCATTACGTGGCCGCGAGGGGCTGGGCCGGGGCGACGCCAAGCTGCTGGCCGCTTCCGGCGCTTGGCTCGGCGCCGCCGCCCTCCCGCAGTTGATCCTTCTCGCGGCGCTGTCGGCGCTCGCCGCTGCCGCCGGCCTGCGGCTTGCCGGCATCCGGCTCGGCATCCACTCGGCGCTGCCCTTCGGCCCGTTCCTTGCGCTCGCGACCTGGGTCTTGTGGCTATTGGGTCCCCTCGATTGACTACAAAGCCGTTTTCCTGCAGAAGCGCCTTGAGACCGGCTCAACGCGCCTGGAGCGTATAGATGATGAACGAACTCGATCAGGAGCGAACGTTCGGCGGCGAGCCGCGCCTGAAAACGCGCTCTGGTTATCAGCTTACTGAAGAGATCGAGGTCGGAATCCGAGGAAAGCAGAATATACACGCGCCCTCCCGGAGCGAGCCGCTCGCGCGCCTGGTCGAACAGCAGAGCGATGTCGCGGTAATTCGGCCCGGCGTGCCAGGCGCGGTCGGCCAGATCGCGCGGTTCGCCGGGAAAGGACGGCGGGCTCGTTATGATGACGTCGAAAAGCACGCTGGGCGCCAACGCCGAAAGGAGGTCCGAGCACATTGCCGTGACACGGTTCTCAAACCCGTTGGCACGGGCGTTTTCGGCCGCAGAAAGCGCGGCATTGGGGTTTACGTCGATAGCGGTGACCTTTGCGGCACCGGCCCGGGCTGCGGCAAGCGCGAGAATTCCCGATCCCGTGCCCACATCGGCCACTCGCTTGCCGCTCAGATCGAGTTGCTCGATGAACGACGCAAAAAACTCGCTGGTGATGAAGTAGCGGGGATGGAACACGGTCGGCCGGACGACCATCCGAAATCCGGCTGCTTGCGTCCTCCACGTGGTACGGCGTTTCAGAATGAAATGATACGACAGAAAATGGATCGTGCTGCGCAACCCGCGCCGCCACTGCCGGTGAGGGACGCTTTGGCGGTCGAGGCCGTAGGCGCGTTCGAGTGTCTGGACGATGTCGTGCATAGCCCTCCTCGCACTATGCACCCTAACAAACCACCCGCCGATTGGTTCATTAGGTCCGCACATAGAAACCGGTTACGTCATGGCAGGCTCGGTGGGGCAGCGGCGGGTGTGCCCCGATGGGATCAAAGACCTCTGCGAACGTTCTCTCAGAGACAAGCACGAGGGCGACATGCGGAAATTAGGTCTGATCGTCGGAGTCAGCGTGCTGGCAATCGTTCTTATTTTCGGATGGTGGGTCTTCAGCCGGCCCGAGCGCGGCACGACCGGCTCGGTCAGCACCCGGTTCCACCTCCTCGGGCCAAATGACAAGATCGTCGTCGACGGCTTCGACGACCCAAAGGTCGAAGGGGTCGCCTGCCACATCAGCCGGGCGCAAACCGGAGGGATGAAGGGCGGGTTGGGCGTCGCGGAGGATACCAGCGATGCCAGCATCGCCTGTCGCCAGGTCGGACCTATCAAGCTCGCCGGCGAATTGAAGGACGGGGAGCGGGTTTTCGACGAGCGCCGCAGTCTCATCTTCAAGACGCTGCAGGTCGTCCGGTTCTTCGATCGCCAGCGCAATGTGCTGGTTTACGTGGCCTACAGCGACCGCGTCATCGAAGGCAGCCCAAAAAACAGCATCAGCAGTGTCCCGATCATGAATTGGCCCGGCACCCAGACCTCGGCCATTCCTCCCGAGCGGTGACGCCGTCAGCCCGCCCGTGGCGGAACTCTGCGGCGAGAGCCATGGTTTTATTTGCAGTCGGGAGGACCGGCCGCGACAAATTGAGTAGCTAGCTGATCGAGCGACAAGCCAATCAAAGACGAGCCACCTCTCGCATGGACCAAGCGTATGACCAGCACTGATTCGCGTACAGATGTCCCGTTTGGCCGGGCGGAGCACACCCCCTTATGGGCCGTCGCGTTGGCTGCGCTGTTGCTCGCCGTAAGTTTCGGCCAACGCCGGGCCGCCGGAGAGGCACCGCGGACCGAAGATCGCGCGCCGCTGGAAGCCGGCCGCGGCCGATCCGCCGACACCCCCTCGGAGATCCCGCCCAAGGGGTGGAAAGATATCCTTCTGCGTGTCTATCACGGTATTTCAGAAGACCGCATCCTGTTGGTCGCCGCCGGGGTGACCTTCTATCTCCTGCTTTCCATTTTCCCGGGGATAGCGGCTTTGTTTTCGATATATGGTCTATTCGCCAATCCCGCGGACATAGCCGGTCATCTCGATGCGCTCGCCAACGTCGCGCCGGGCGGAGCCATCGACCTGCTTCGTGAGGACATGACCCGGCTCGCCTCCAATGGCGGGACGACACTCGGTGTCGGCTTTCTTGTCAGCCTTGCCGTCTCGTTGTGGACCACCAATTCCGGCGTCAGCGCAATTTTCGATGCCTTGAACATTGTTTATGGAGAAAAAGAGAAGCGTGGATTGGTCAGATTTTATTTCACAACGCTCGCCTTTACGTTGGCCTCTATTGTCTTCATTCTTTTGACAATTGTAGTAGTCGTGCTTTTGCCGGTGGTGTTGAACTTTATCCCGCTGCCGGGCGGAACGGACCTGCTCGTGAAAATCGCAAGGTGGCCAATACTCTTCGCGCTGACCGCGTTGGCGCTGGCGGCGCTCTACAGGTATGGCCCAAGCCGCAATGAGGCGCGCTGGCGTTGGATCACGTGGGGCAGCGCCTTCGCAACCGTCATGTGGATTGCCGCTTCGGTTCTGTTCTCGTGGTACGTGGCGAATTTCGGCAGCTACAACAAGACCTATGGGTCGCTCGGCGCGATCATCGGCTTCATGACGTGGATCTGGATCTCGATCATCGTCGTTCTAGTTGGCGCCAAGCTCGATGCCGAAATGGAGCATCAGACGGCGCGCGAAACGACCACCGGGCAGCCCAAGCCGCTCGGAATGCGGGGCGCGTGGATGGCCGACACGGTCGGGCCGGTGCAGGGCTAATTAATCCCAGCACCCGAGGATCGTCTCGCTACTGGCGGTCTCGATCTGCTGACTAAAACGCCTGCGGTAAAGGGTTAGCAACGCATCGTGCGTGGCGTCCGACGAACTGCACAGCGCATCCGTTGTGAGCACGACGCGATAGCCGAGGTCGACGGCATCGAGAACGGCGGCGAGCACGCAGACATCGGTCTCGGCTCGGTGATAACTAGGCTGTCGATTCTTTGCCGGCGCAGCAGGTCGGCCAATTGCGGCTCGGAAAATGGTGAAATACACCCTTTTGTCGATCACCTCGGCGGGAGGCAGGAGCGCCGCCAATGGCGGGACCAGCTCGATTAATCGAGGGTCGATCCGCTCCAAAGTCAGCTCTCTCCAGCGCTCGAAATAGCGTTGCTAGCTGCCCGGCATCCGGTCGGGTCGCTGCGGCGGGATGAAACGGGTAAAGACCGTCCGCGACGGGTGACGCTGGGCCACGCGTGTCACGATCGGAAGTACCCGCGCCACCCAGGGGGTATGCCAGGGTGTATCCTCGGCAAATACATTCTGCATGTCGATGCAAGTATGGGCGGTGCAGTCCGTCAGGGGACCGAAAGGCAATGCTTCCAACCCGTCTCCCGTCCCCTATCTTCGCGGGCTGAGCACGGTTTTCACGATGTCCGTGACCGCCGCCAGCTTGAATGGTTTGCGCAGGAACGCGGCATACGTGCCGCGCGCGGCTTCGGCGACGGTGCTTTCGGGGAGTGAACTCATCACCACCGCGGGGATGTTGCGGTAGGCCGGATCTTGCTTCATCGCCTTGAGCATGGCCGGCCCGTCCATTATCGGCATCATGAAGTCGAGCAGGACCAGGTCTGCCCGCTTTGCGCCGAGGAGCTCCAACCCTTGCTGGCCGTTCACTGCCGTCATCACTTCGTGGCCGGCGTCGGCCAATACGGATTGGAGGACCTCGGCAACGCTGAATTCGTCATCGACCACCAAGATGAGCGCCACCCTAATCCTCACTGTCATGCCCGGTGGTTGGCGCCCTGCCCGGGCCCTGATATTCGCCTTGCCGCACCACCTGCGCCAGAATCTCCTCTGCCGCCGTCGAATCCGGCTCGATGACTATGCCATTCCTGGAGATCGTGAAACTGTGCAATGCACAGTTGATGTCCGCGTCGCGGACCTTCAGCACCGAAATCATCCGGTGCAGCTGCGAGCGCAGCTCGACGTAGCGCATCACCAGAATGATTTCCGCTATGCACGAGACCCCCCGAAGCGATAGGCCGCTAAAAGGCAGTCCCAGCACGGGCCCGATCAAATCGGCCTCCGCCGTAAAGAGAGTGCTGATGCCGCGCCCGCGGAATTCGCTGCTGAAGGCCGAAAAGATATGGCCGAGGCGCTCCCGCTCGGGAGCCAGCCTATCGAACCCCTGAAGGCCGTCGATGAACAGCCGTTGCACCCCGCGGCGATCCAGCGCCGCAACGAGCCGATCGCAGGTTTCATCGAGCAACCCTTCGGTCGTGGGCTGCCAGACGATCTCGACGTGACCCTCGGCGATCAGATGTTCGAGCGGCAGCCCCAGCACTTTCGCCTTGTCGCAGATTGCTGCGGGCGTCTCATAAAACCCGAAGAACAAGCCCGGATTGTCGCGATTGCATTCGCTGAGAAAATGTAGGCCGAGCGTTGTCTTGCCGATGCCCGGCGGCCCGACCAGCAGCGCGGTTGAGTGGTGCGGGAAACCTCCGCCCATTATGCGGTCGAGTTGAGCAACGCCCGTCGAAATCGGCAGCCCGGACACCGTGTCGGGGACCGACGGGTGCGACAGCAATGCCTCGGTACGCGGATAGACGACAATCCCCTCGTCGGTGATGCGAAACGAATGCTCGCCTCGCAGATATCCGCTGCCCCGCAGCTTATGGACTTGCAGGACACGTTCCGCTTGTCTGCCGTAAAGTTTGGACTGGAGCTCGATGACCCCGTCCACCAGCGTGTGCTCGGCCGAGCTTTGGCCGAGGCCGGTCAGGAGCAGCATCGCGCAATCCGCTATTGCAGCTTGAGCCTGCAACTCATGGATGAATTTCTTGAACTCTCGGCCGGAGGCCGCGGTCTCTTCGATCGCCGACAATCCGTCGAGAACGAGGATGCTGGCCCCGCGTGCTTGCACTTCGCGGCGCAGCAGATTCAAGACCGCCGGGAGGCCTTCCTGTTCGAGCACACGAAAGGCGCTGATGTAATAAAGGCGGTCCGGGATGATGGCTTCTTCGAAAAAGCCGAGCTGCCCAATATGCAACAGCATCCGCGCATGATTCTCGGCCAGCAGCGTCACATAGAGCGCACAGCCCCCGGTGGCGACGTGACGGAAGCAAATTTGGTTGCCGAGGATGGTCTTCCCTGCCCCGGGCGAGCCTTGAACAATAACGATGCTGCCGCGCAAAAAACCGCCGCGCAGAACCGTGTCCAGTCCCGGCACTCCGGTCGGGATGCGTTTGAGCGGCGGCCGACCGGATTCGTCAGTCGGCATGTTCTGCGCTGCCCGGCCGCAGCGGCAATCTGACGGTGAAGTCCGATCCGGCATCCCGGCGGCTCGAAACGCTGATCTCTCCGCGCATAGCGCGCACGAGGTGGCGCGTTACCCACAAGCCGACGCCAAACCCCCCATTGGGCTTCGCTCGACGAGAGCGATGAAAGCGCTCGAAGATCAGCGCCTGGTCACAATCCGATATTCCGACGCCCTCGTCGAGAACCGACAGCCGGGCGAACTCGCCATCGCTCGCAAACGAGAGCTGGACGGGCCGCCCCGGTCCGAATCGAATGGCGTTGGAAAGAAGATTTTCCAAGATCTGCTCGACCGCCATTGGGTCGCATATTGCGCTCACCCCCTCTTCGACAGCGATTTGAACTTGGCAGCCGGCACTCGCAGCCAATGGCAGCATGTTCGCCGTGACCTGCCGGATCAGCGCCGAGAGGTCGACCTCGGCGGTTTGCAAATTCAGTTTTCCGGAACTGGCGCAGGCCACCTCGAGCAGGGTCGTCGCCCGCCGCAAATACGCATTGACCAGCCCTTCGAGTAGTTCGAGGCCGTGCACCAGTTCCGCCGGCACGGCTCCCGACATGTCCCGCGCCCTCGCCAACAGCAGCTCCAGCCGCGCGCTGATCGGTGTCATCGGGTTGCGCAGTTCGTGGGCTGCGATCGCCAGGAAATCGTCGCGCGCCCGCAACTCGGCCTCTAGCTCGGCGACGCGCGCCATTAGCGCCGCTTCCCGAACCCGCGGACCCTTCGTCGGGGACATTCTGCCGAAGGCTGTTCGATCTTGTCGCTTTCGCCAAATTTTCATCGCAGCCCTCTGGCAAGCCGGCTCGCGCTTTCCAGCCCGCGCCCCTGCCCTCCTCCCGCAGCAGCGCTAGCAAGTCTTGAAACAAGGGCGAGCCAGCTAGCGTTCCGCCGCTCCGACGGAATGCGGACGGTCGCTCGATGGCGGTTGTCGCCATCCCGGCGACTTGGAGCGCGGAATCCCGAGGCAACCTCGCGGCGACCCCTTGACCCCGTCGCCGCCTCACATGATCTTGAGCGGCCGTAATGCGGTTTCGACCAACTCCAACCCAGTCCCGGATGGGTGGCCGAGCGGTTTAAGGCACCGGTCTTGAAAACCGGCGTGCCCGCAAGGGTACCGTGGGTTCGAATCCCACCCCATCCGCCAACTCATCAATTATATCAATTAGTTAGACGGACATGATCGTGTCTACCCAGTTTGTACCCCGCCTATGATCGCGAAGCGCGGTTGACGCTGCCAGGTGCCCGACAGAGCCGCCTTCACACGCCAATTTCACATGGCTTCCGTGAAAATTGAGATCGGCCGGGCGGATTGTGCACACTCAGTCTCATAAGAGGTAGGTTGGTTGACTATGGCGGGGATGGCGGCTGTTTCCGCCGGCTCCGCTGTTTGCACCGGGGCACGAGAGCGCGAAGCGCGAGAGCCCGAACCCACGCGACGCGATGCAGAGGTGCTGCCCAGCCGATCGCCTAGCTGCTCGCCCAGCGTGCGCCTCCCGCACTACCTCCCCGCTCGGTAGCATCCCTCCGTACCCACAGTTTTGTAAAATTTCAAGTGTGCCTCGGCCAAGCGCTCACGCAGCGCGATTTTTATTTTTACGGGAAGTTATCTAGCGCCTCCAAAGGACCCGCGCCGCCGTCTCGGAGGACCCAGGCGGCGGGGAAGACCACCCCGCCGGGGGTCATTTCTAAACAAGCGCTGGGCCGGCAGCGCTACGCCCGCATCGCGCACAAGCATCACACCGTCGCGAGATCGACGATAGCCGCGGCTGCGAGTGCCGCCGCGCGTGCCCTGCGATGCGACCTCAATCCTTCCACAAGCCGTCGAACCGCCGCGCGTCCATCTTCGCATAGCGCGCTGTGTTCTGCACGTTCCGGTGGCCGAGATACGCCGCAAGCGAAAGGGTATCCATTCCGTCATTGACCAGTTTGAAGCCCGTGCCATGCCGTAGCAGGTGCGGGTGAACGTCGGGCATTCCGACCGCCTGGCCGGCCTTTGCGAGGATCTTGAAGAACCCGTTCCGCGTCATCGGGCCGCCGCGACTGGTCACGAAGACGAACCGCGAGCCCACTGGCTGCCCTCGCCGCAGCTTGCGAAGGGCACGCAGCTCTCGACCTCCCAAGGGGTGCACGCTGTCATCCGACCCCTTCAGCCTCAGCACCCGCAGCCGTCCGGCATCCAGGTCGATCTGAGCCCATTGCAGCGCCACCAGCTCGCTGACGCGCAGCCCGTGCCGGTACGCCATCAAGATCATCAGCGCGTCCCGATCGCCCCGCTCGTGCTTCGATGCCGCTCTGACCAGACGCTCAACCTCGTCCTCGGTCACATATTCCCGGCGCGGGCCGTGAGTATCCACTCAGTGTCCGGTGCAGGTTCCGTTCTCACGACGTGAAGCGCGGATTTCCTCATCCCACCATCCTATCGAGTATCCAAGTCGACCAGCACAACCCACCGGCCACACCACCGGGCTTAGGCCGGGCAATAACAGAGGACAGGTAATGTCCCCGGAGTAAGAGACGTGACATCACTACAACAAGCAAAGACCGAGATAACTCGGCCGACAGAGTGGGACAAGTGGAACGTGAGCGAAGCACACCTCTGGCTTCGAGCCCAACTCGGCCTCCCTACACAGCGCGGCCGATCTTCCATCTTTGGTTTCTCTGCGACCTGCTTCGGGTCTGGGATGCGCCACGGCCCGAGTTCTGGCCGACGCTCACTTGGGATCGGCACAGCCGCCAGCTCGGTGCCCGGATGGACGTGGAGGTTCTCGCCGAGCTGCCAGCCATCCTTCGCGAGGCTGAGGGCACGCCTGAGTATCAGCAGCTCTGGTGGGCGTGGCGCACGCTCTCTTCGGTGGCGGCCGAGGTCGGAGGGCTGACGTGATCGCACCTTCGACGACGGCTCTCGCGCGGCCGGCAGCGCCGCTTGCGGAAACCGGATTGCCCGGCTGTGCGGCGGCGCCGAGGGTGCAGCCGGGCGGCGTCGCGTGGGTCGGATCTTCAAGGCTGTGGTCGCTGGGCTGCCTGCGACAGCCCTGCCGCGTAGTGGGCGCACCCGGCACAGCCCTGCGGAGGGTTCCCAACCAAGTGGCCACTTAGTGAGGGCGTCTCATCGTCCCTTGCCGAGCCCAACGCACCCAGCACGTGCAACCAACCACACACAAAGTAGGAGGACCTCCGGGTGGTCCTCCACGCCCCAGCCAGGCGCATGACGCGCCTGAAGGATCGCGAGATGATCAGCACCAATGATGAACGCACTTTCGCTCCAGCCCTAGCCCCTGCCGAGCCCGAACTCGTCCCGCTCGGCGCCTTCCTTCGCAGGTTCTCAGTGAGCAAGAGCACCTTCTACAGGTTAGCAGCCCGCGGCGAAGCGCCGGACGGTTTGAAAATTGGCAGGGCGACATTCGTCCCGCTCGCATCCGCTCGCGCTTGGCTCCGATCCCGCGTTATCCCTAGCCCGGATGCTAAGCCAGTCGGCAAGGGGTGCGGCATGACGACCGGGCGCGCGACGCAATCGCAACCGCACTCCCCGCAAAATCGGCGGCCGAATTTCGTACTCGAAGCGGAAGCTCGCGCCGATCCCGCGAATGCGAGCCGTGTGGAGCAAGGTAGCCAGCAATGACCAGTTCTCGCTACTGCCCTGTCTGCCTGCGCGCTGTGCTGGCGCTCTCAACGCTAGTCGGGTTCGTCTGGCCGCCGGCTTGCCTCGCTGGCGCAGTCCCCGCGGGGCTGTGGCTCTGCGGCCGCTCACTCCACGGGGAAGCGTGAAGCTGGGCTAGGCTGATCCGCGACTGAGCCAGTGCGAGCGCGGTTGAGTGTCAGCCGACTTGCCAGACCCCTCCGGCCATACCGCACAATGAGTGTCACGGAAGACTGCGCCACCCGAGCGGACTGAGGCGCAAGAGGAAATCTGACCATGGAAGCAGTCGTAGCAGAAGGTGCCGCGGCGCCGACCCCGGCCGGGCAGAGCCCAAACGACCTCGTCCCAGCCGAGCAAGCGGCAACGGTCGCAGGGGTGAGCCTGCCGACATTGTGGCGCGCCGCTCGGGCGGGACGGATCGCCGCGCACCGCACCGGGCCAAAGGAAACCCGGTTCTCAATGGCAGAGGCGAGGAAGTGGGGCGCCGAGCGAACCCGCTCCCGCGGCCGCTGGGCGGTATGTGCGCCACAGATGCCCAGCGCTCACAGTGCCCCTAGAAACCGCTCAGGAGCCCACTGATGAGCGAAAGGGTGGAGGCTGCGGTGGCTGCGAGCAGTGCGGCTACTGGGGAAACTCGTGAGCCAGGCCCTCAGCGCAGTGAGCGGAGAGCCGGCGACGCATTGGGACCGCATGCGCGGCGCGCTTGCGAACGGGTGTGCCCAGACTGCTATCCTATCACAGTAAGTGAAATCACACTGAGCGCCCCGCGGACGGGGCACGGAGCCTACTGCGATGACGAACAACGAGCCAGTGCAGATGATCACACGCATTCCCGCCGACTTGCGGGATCGATTAAGGCGCACGCAGCATTGGAACGGCTGAGCATGAACGAGCTGGTCCCTCGCGTCATGGACGCTGCGGTGCTGCCGGACTTGGAGAGTGTGCGGCGCGCTGCAGCGATTAAGTGAGTGCGGGCCGGCCCAAGCCCGCGCAAGCAAAAAGAAACCTGGGGTGATGAGACCCCAGGTTGACGCCCCGAGCGGCCAACAGAGCCGGCTAGGAGAAAGACACATGCTCGACACTGAATATAGCACCGCGGACGCCGCGGCGCAAAAGGGCGACGCAGCCTTGGACGCTAATAATTCAAGCCCTGGGCGGCCAACGAGGACGGCGCTGCAATCCTTGATCAGATGGTTGAAGAGATCCGGCGCCACGTTGTACTCGGCCCGCACTATGCGGAGGCCGTAGCCCTGAGGGTCCTTCACGCCCACGGGATCGCCGCTTGCCAGTATTCGCCGCGGCTCAACCTGCGGTCGCCGGAAGCCGAGTGCGGCAAGACCACGCTGCTGGAGATCATCCAATCCTTTTCGCGATCCGTGGATCGCAGATCGAAAGCAGTACCACCCCCGCAGCCTACTTCCGCTACGTCCACCAGGCATCTACCGAGGGCGGGCTACCCCCGATCATGCTTCTCGACGAAATCGACAACTTATTGGACGTGAACCGCACCGACGCTTACAGCATTCTCAACAGCGGTCATAAGCTCGCGGGAGCCTGGGTCAATCGGTGTGGTATTAACTCCGAGGGTGTTTACAGAGCGAACCGCTACTGCACCTGGGCACCCTGTGTGCTGGCCGGTATCGGCGAGTTCAACGGTAACAGCAAGCAAATCGACACGCTGAAAAGCCGCTGCATCGTTATCAACCTCAAGCGGAAGATGCTCTCGGAGGAGGCCGCAACCTTCGACGACGAGGCGAACGAGCCGTGTGTTGAGCTGGGCCGGCAAGCTGCCGCGTGGTGCGCAGAGCACGCGGCGGGTTTGCGGACTGCACGCCCTGACATGCCCGAATGGCTCTACAACCATGAAGCGGATAGCTGGCGGATGCTGTTCAAATTCGCGGATGCGGCCGGCGGTCGTTCCGGCTCTCTAGCCGAACCCGGAAACTATGCAGCACGGACACCATGAACGTCACGCCTGTCGCGTGGATAGCTATGGTCAGCGCGATAAGCGACAGACCCCAAGTCCAGTTATCCAACAAAGCTGTCCTTGTAGCCCCCATTGATGCGAGGTTTAAGGTGGTGGGCCACGGCGGAGTGGATTGGATCACACTCACTCCGAGGCGATGTGAGCGCCCTTCTGAGCTACGGAGCGCTTCATCAGTGACCCGCACTTTGCCCGCCGTCGACGCGCAGGATCTCGCCGGTTACGAAGGGGGCCAATTCGAGGTACATGATCGCGCCGACAATGTCTGAAATCTCGCCCATATGGCCGACAGGGTGGAGGGCGTCGAGTTGCGCATAAGTATCGGGGCGGTGCATTGGCGACTTGATCGTCCCCGGCGCCACGGCATTGACCCGGATCCCACGCTTCGCATACTCGATTGCGAGCGACTTGGTCGCGGCGTTAAGCCCGCCTTTTGTGAGCGAGGCGAGCAGCGCAGGCACGCCGGAGATCGCGTGGTCGACCATGCTCGTCGTGATCTGCACGATGTGGCCGCTGCTCTGCTTCTCCATCTCGGCAATGGCAAGTTGGGTCAAATGAAAGAAGCCGGTGAGGTTAACGCCGACGATCGCCGCGTAGTCAGCCTCAGTGTATTGCCGGAAGGGCTTGCCGATGAAGATTCCGGCATTGTTGACGAGCGAGTCGATGCGTCCGAACCGCGCCATACCTTCAAGAACAATACGCTGAGCAGTTCTGCGCTCGGCGATATCGCCAGCGACGGTCAGGATGGCCGGGTCATCCGACGGCTGGATCGACCGCGCCGCTGCAACTACCTGGTAGTTGCGCTCGCGGTAGGCCTTAACAAGGGCCGCGCCTATGCCCTGCGACGCGCCGGTCACAACGGCAACTTTCAATTCTGAATGATCCATTGAGGCACCTTGATTAATCGCGATTTCTGCCGGCTCTCGCGGCCGGCATTTCACGAGGTTCGTGCCATTGCCGCTATTGACAGGCGGAGGCCGTGTCGTCTCAAGAACCTGCGCATGTATAGCATGATCGGGATGCCGTCGCGCGGCTCAAGCGCCCTAATGATCCCCAGCCCCAATCCCCGCGATCTCGCTTGAGACGTTCAGCATGTATGCGCTCCTGTAGACGAGGTACATGTAGGCCCGCGCTCGAGAAAGAGAGTGATTGATTACGCGGCGTCATCCCGCGGTAGGCGTGCCCCGCGGCGTCGCCGACGACATACGCTCCAGTTTCGACAATACGGCCGCTGGCCAGGCCTCAGCAGTCTCCCGCATCAGTATCTTGCCGATAAGATAACGAGCGAGCGAGACCGTATCGACCGGAGCTCCGCACGAGGGAGCGGTGGATGGCCACCCTTATGCCGGCTAGGTTTCAGCGCATCCGCTCGACCCATTGAGCGCGCGAAGGCCCCGGCTCAAACGGATCGCCGAAGTATTGGGTCTCGCGGGCCACCTTCCCGTCTCTGAACTCCATGATGCTCACCGTGTAAGACGGCCGTGTATCCGTAGGTGATGACGAATTCAGTGATCCAGAGGTCGGCAGCGCCGAGTATCCGCCGTACTGTGAAGCGCTTACTGCTCGGCTGAGCAAAGCGAGACGCCTGAATGTTGGGCCGGCCGCGGATGCGCTCGCCCGACTGCGGGTACTCGAGCACCGCATCCTCTTGGTAAATCTGGTGCTCAGCCTCAAAGTCGTTGGCGTCGGAGGCGGCCCAGTGGCGATCCAGGGCCGCTCTGATGTCGTGGTCTTCCATCTCGATCTTCCTTCCCTGATTCCATCTCGATCTTCCCTCCCTGACGCCGCGTCAACTTCAAAGACGGCACTCCCGACGCGATAGCGATCCCTGATGCACACCTCGCCATCGGGCAGCCCGTCGACGGTGAAATTCTTCCGAATTGCCCATGGCTGAAATCGCTTCTACCGAGCCGGGCTTGCCGATGCCGGTGTGTCGATCTGGTATATAAAGCCGCCCGATGCTCGCCGCCATGCCTCACCAAATCCCCTTGCCTGTCACCATCGGTGTTAAGCCGTCGCGCAACATAACAGCCAACCCAGCGCCGCGGCAGGGCGACGAAGCCCTTCGTGTCCATGCTCAGCGCCGGCGCCCTTGCCGCCGCGCTTCAGCCTGCCGGGCGTTGTAGCCGCTATCGGCCGAGATCGGTTGAAGCTAGGGGAAGCCCCTGCGTATTTTGTCGAGGACCAGCCCGGCTCAACCTACCGATTTGAGGTCACCTAAGATAGTCGGTAGCAGCTCGCTGACCGTCGGATGAATGTGCATCGCGCGCTGCATGACCGTGTACGGGGCTTTGGCATACATCAGATCGAGGATCGCGTGGACAGCCTCGTCGCATCCTGTACCGAGCAATGAGGCGCCGAGGATCTCTTTGCTGTCGCCATCGACGAGAATGCGCATAAAGCCTTGCGTCTCGCCCTTTTCGACGGCGCGGGCAACGCGCGTCATCGGCCGCTCGCCGGCCAGCACCCGCCGCCCGCTGTTGCGCGCCTCGGCCAAACTCATGCCGACGCGGCCCAATGGCGGGTCGGTGTAAAGGGCATAGGCGGTGATGCGCTCGCTGACCCTGCGCGGATCTTGGTCGAGCAAATTCGCAGCGACGATCTCGAAATCGTTGTACGCGGTGTGGGTGAAGGCGCCCTTGCCGTTGCAGTCGCCGAGAGCCCAGATGCCCGGCGCAGTGGTTTGCAATCGGTCATCGACGACGATGTAGCCACGCTCGTCGCAGCGCACCCCGGCTTTGTCGAGATCGCAGATCGTCGGTATTCGGCCGACGGCCGACGGCCAGCAACAGATGCGAGCCAGCGACTTCGGGGGCGCCGGCGGTGCAATCGACCTTGGCGACGATCTCGTCGCCGCGCTTGACGAGGCTGATGCATTCGGCATTCAGCCTGACATCGACGCCCTCGCGCTCGACGATGTCCTTGATCGCCGCCGACACGTCCTCGTCCTCGTGGCGAACGAGCCGCGGCGCCATTTCGATGATCGTTACCTCGCTGCCAAAGCGGCGGTACATTTGGCCGAATTCGAGGCCGATATAGCTGCCGCCGACAATGATGAGATGGTGCGGCAGAAAATCGACGTCCATCATCGACGAATTCGTCAGGTAGGGCACTTCGTTTATGCCGGGCATTGGCGGCACCAGCGCCCGGCCGCCGACATTGATAAAGATCCGTTCAGCGCGCAGCCGCTCGCCGGCGATTTCCACTGCTTGCGGCGACGCGAACCGGGCGTGGCCGCGGTAGAGCGTGATGTTTGCGGCGTTTTCGAGGGCCGAGGTAAGCCCGTTTCGTGACGCCGCCACAATCGCATCCTTGCGCGCTTTAACCCGCCGCATGTCGATGCCGATATCACCCCCGATCACCACACCATACTCGGCGGCGCGCCGCGCGGTCCGGGCGGCATAGGCGCTCGCCACCAAGGCCTTGGTCGGGGTGCAGCCGGTATTGACGCAAGTGCCGCCGACGAGATGGCGCTCAACGACAGCCACCTTCATCCCGGCGCCGGCTAGGCGGAATGCCAAAGATGGTCCGGCCTGGCCGGTGCCGATGATGATCGCGTCGAAGTCGGGCATGACAAGCCTCTCCAGCAGTAGGAGGCGTCATTATAATAAGCGGTTGCTTATATCGTTTTATGTACGCGGCCGGGCACGAGGGGCCGCTTCAACCGTGTCAAAGATCGAGAGCAATGTCACCTTGGGGCTGGCTGCAGCAGATCAACAGATTGCCCTCGGCCGGCGGCTCGACTGGGTCCGGCCGGTAGATGACGGAGCCGGAAATCAGCCCCGTCTCGCAGTTATGACAAACTCCGGTGCGGCACGACCAGCGCACCGGCACATCGCACGCCTCGGCTAGTTCGAGCAGGCTGTGGAATGCGGAACCCCAGTGGACAGCGAGATTGCTGCGCGTAAAGGATACAAGCGGCCCGACCTCCGCGGCTTCCGCCGGCGGATGCGGCGGCCGCCGCGGGACCGCGGCGATGCCCGGCGTCTTCGACTGGCCTGACCCGAAATTCTCGGTGTGCAGGCAGTCACGGGCGACCCCCCAGCCTGCAAGACCATCGACCAGACCGCTAATAAACGCGGCTGGACCGCAGATGTAGAAGTCCGCATCGGGCGGGACGCCCATTTCCTCGAATACGGGCACGCCCACGCGCCCCACCTTGTCGAAATCGACACTCGGCCGATCGGTTGGCTTTGGCGCACTGTAACGAATGTGGCTGCGGCTTCCGGGCAAGGTCTTGAGGAGCTCGCGCACCTCCGCCGCAAATGGATGCTCGCTGCTGTTGCGGGCACCGTGAATCCACCAAATCTCTCTCCGAGTTTGCTCGGCGGCCAGTGCGTGCAGCATAGCGAGGACTGGGGTCGCGCCGATGCCGGCGCTGACAAGGACCACGGGACGCTCGCCCTGCCGCAACGTAAAGCTGCCGCGCGGGGCGCTCACGTCGAGAATGTCGCCTGCCTGAACCCGCGTATCGATGTAAGCCCCGGCGGCGCCATGTGGCTCGCGCTTGACGCTGATGCGATAGCGATCCTCGCTCGGCGCGTCCGACAGCGAATAGCTGCGTAGGAGAGCGCTCTCGTCGGGCCGTGGCCTGAGCCGCAATACTATAAACTGCCCCGCCAGGGCGGCCGTCAGCGGCGGCTCACCGTCGGCCGGCTCCAGGACGAGCGAAGTGACATTGCTGCTTTCGTGCAGCTTGCGCGACACCTGCAATGAGCGGAAGCCTTGCCACGCGGGGGGCGGGCCCATCGGTGGGCCAAGCCCGGGGTTACCCGTTGTTCCGTTGCCTTTCCGTTCCCGGTCGAGCAGCGCCTCTAACGAGGTTCGCCAACCGGCGCTCAATGCCGGGATGCGCAACGCTCGTTCGAGCCCGCTCGCCGGGTGACCCGGCAAATATAACAGCGCATTGATCTCGGCGACGCTCAGCCGCTCGGGACCCGCCTCGACCTTCACGATTTCGTCGCCGGCGCCGACTTCGCCTTCCTCCAGGACCCGGAAATAGAAGCCGGGCCTGCCGTGTGAGACGAGCAGTGCCGCCATCTGCGGCTCGTTCATGCGGATGCCGACCCGATAGCAGGTGACGCGCGGCTGCGTCACTTCGAACAGGGCATCGCCGATCCGGTAATGATCGCCAATGCACACTTCAGTATCCGCCAGTCCGTCGACTGTAAAATTCTCTCCGAACTGGCCATAGGTAAAGTCGTTTCGAGCGAGCTGGTTTTGCCAATAACGATAAGATTCGATCTGGTAGACAAAGACTGCCCGGTGTTCGCCGCCATGCCCCGCCAAATCTCCTTGACCGTCTCCATCAACGTTCAGCCGTCGTGTCATGCGTCGGCCCTGAACCGGCGCTTTCCAGACGGCGGTGTGGACGGTTTTCCCTTGCCACTCGATGTCGCGTGGCAGGCCCACATTTACTGAGAGCAAGCGCGCCATCGTTTTGATCTCCTCTCAAGAGAGGCCCAAGAGTAAGCACATTTCCGCCGGCGCTGATAATCCTGCGTTTGATCGAGCGTCAAATTGAGGGCGCGAAACTCAGGCCGAGATACGGCGCAGCACCGAGTACCCAGTCGAGGCGCTGATGAGCGCGGCCACACCCTATCTGCTGCGGTTTTTAATAGGAGACTGGTAGCTCCGGAAATTGAGGAAGAGTATCGGTGATGTCGAACCACGGCGCCTTGCTTGCGACAAAGCAGTGGAGCGTCGGCCGCACGTTCGGGTCGTCGTCGAGTATGCCCAGCGGGACACCAAACTCGGGGTGGCTCGATTTGTTGATGATCGACGAGCCGCAGGCGCCGCAAAACCCCCGGTAAAAGCCGGGCGACGATTGGTAGAAGCGCACGAGCTCCTCGCCTTGCAGCCATTTGAAGTCCTCGATGCGGACGCGGGCGCGGCTGCGAAATGCGGCGCCGTGCTGCTTTCGGCATTTCGAGCAGTGGCAATTCAACACCCGCATCAGTGGCCCGATAATCTCGAACTTGACGCCGCCGCACAGGCAGGTTCCTCGCACATTCGCCATCGTCGCCCCTCTTTTCTCCGATCCTCCGCAGCTCAAGCGGTAGGCGTTAAGTCTCAGTATGACCTGGTTCATTCCGACCACGATCGACGAAATGCGCTTTGTGATCGCGGCCCCTCGGGGCCGAGGAGCCGGTTGGGCTGGCGAGTGCGATAATCAGGCCAGCGCGCCGGCCAACACCGAGTTGGCGAGCGTCCGTTTTTCGGCGCTGCCTCGCCATAGGCGCACCGAGGGCCGATCGGCCGCATGCACGTCGAAACCTGTCCTTCGGTAAATTGGCGTGCCGCCTCATCGGCGGTGCTGGGAGCGGTACGGTCGGGATCGAGGAGGCAACCATGCACACCGCGATCCCACTACCCGTTCCTTGCAAGCGGGCTCCCTGGAATAAGGGCCGCTTGATCGGCCGGAAGCGCCCTCTCAAGCCGAAAGATGTCTGGGCCATTCGGGTTCGGCTTCAGCTGCAGGGCCGGAAACGAGATCTTGCCTTGTTCAACCTCGCGATCGACAGCAAGCTCCGAGGCTGCGATCTCGTCCGCTTGCAGGTCGACGACGTATGCGCCGGCGGCAGGGTGCGAGACCGTGGCACCGTGATCCAGAAAAAGACAGGGCGACCGGTCCAGTTCGAAATCATGGAACAGACCCGGTCCTCGATCATGATTGGCTGTCGAAGGTCGAACTCCGAAACGGGGGCACCTGTTCCCGAGCCCAACCGCATCTCTCTTACTCGGCAATACGCTCGCATCGTCCATGCCTGGGTCGAGAGTGCGAGGCTCGACAGTTCGGCCTACGGCACACCTTCAATGCGCCGGACGAAGGCGGCGCAGATCTACAGAAAGACTGGTAACCTTCGAGCGGTTCAGCTTCTGCTCGGACATACGAAGCTCGAAAGCACCGTCCGGTATCTCGGGATCGAGGTGGATGACGCTCTCAGCATCTCAGAGCAGGTCGAACTCTGACGGAACTTTGCGGCCCTGCCACTTGGCGGGGCCGCAACTACCCGGGCGACCTATGCCCGGAGTTGCCCCGAAGCCGACATCGCGCGGAGCTGAGCCGTTGGGCCGTCCGGTTCGCGGTAAGCGAGGACCGCGCTACCGGCAATTGCGATTGGATTAGGTAATTAGCGGGCGATCGCGATAGACTTCGCCAACTTCCATTCTGAATATCCCCTGGCATCAGGAAGCGTCGACGGGCCGATCGAACGGCGGTCCACCCGTTCGGCTCAGACAAATGGCTGGCTGCGATGCCCGTTGAGGTAAACGACAAGCGAGATGTGAGTAACCAGAAAGCCCGCGAGACGGAGACACCCTCGCCTGAGGGACACATATCGGTCGGGCACGAAACCACATCAGCGCCGGCAATCCTTGCGCCGGATCGCCACTCTACGCGGAGGCGAAGATTACTGATCGGCGTGCTTGGCGCCCTGGTTCTGATTGCAGCTAGTGTATGGGGCATCCCCCAGGTTCGGTTGGCCATCACCACCGTTTCGACGGACGACGCCTATGTCAACGGGTACGTAACGTTCGTCGCACCGCGCATAGGCGGACAGATTTCCCGTGTTCTGGTCGATGACAACTACCGCTTACACAAAGGGGACCTTCTCGCGCAAATCGACAAGGAACCCTTTGAGATCGCCGTCTCGCAGAAGAAAGCGGCGGTTGATACGGCGAACGCGGATTTGCAGGCGGCCATCGCCAGCGTGCGGGCTATCGAAGCCGAGACCAGGAGCCGGCGCTGGAAATTGCAGAGCGCCGTCGAGGGCCTCGAAAACCAAGTCGCTCTTTTGCACGATCGGGTTGCCGCTCTCGACAAGGCCAAAGCGACGTTGGCGCTGGCACAGGTTGACTTCGAACGGGCAAAGCAGCTGCTCGGAACGCCGGCTGAGAGCCGTCAGGAATACGACCGGCGCCAGGAGGGATTTTCGACCGCCAGCGCACAAGTCACCCAGGCGCTGGCTGCCGTCTACCAAGTCCGCGCCTTTTTGGGGTTGCCGCCGCAACCCGAACAGGGCAGCGATTTAGGCCAGGTGCCGCCCGATCTCGATCAGACCTTTTCTTCCGTGCTCCAGGCTCAGGCGGATTTGATCGAGAGCGCGGCTCAGCTCGGTGTGGTCCATTCATTCGACCAGAGCCCAAAGCAGATGCTCGCGGAGTTCGAAAAAGCGGGCGACATCGACCGCGTCTTCTCCAAGATCACAGCGGGGGCTCCGGCGGTTAAGCAAGCCGAGGCCAAGCTCGAAGTCGCCAAGCAAGAACTCGCCGAGGCTGAACTGAACCTTCGCTATTGCGACATCGTCGCGGAGATCGATGGCGTCGTGACGCGCCGGAACGTCAATCCGGGAGATTACGTTCAAATTGGCCAAAACCTGATGGCGATCCGCTCGCTCAATGACATCTGGGTCGATGCCAATTTCAAGGAAACCGAGCTGCGCGACCTACGGATCGGCCAGCCTGTCGATCTGTATCTCGACATGTACGGCGGCCGACGGGTGTTCAAAGGTCGGGTCGCCGGCTTTACGATGGGAACCGGCTCGACGCTCGCCTTGCTGCCGGCGCAAAACGCGACGGGCAATTTCATCAAAGTGGTGCAGCGGTTGCCGGTCCGGATTGACGTCGAAGGCTACGACCCGGACAAAAACCCGCTGTTCATCGGCACGTCGGTGGTTCCCTACGTCTACATCGACCAGCCGCCCTCCGGACCCGATGCCGGGAAATTTTTGCAAACGCATGCGCCTGACGCGCAAACCGGCGGTTCGACCGGCAACCCGCCGGGCGTAAACAAGTGACAGTCGCGGCGCTTTCACCCACCAGGCCCCGCGCCACGGAGAAACCCTGGCTGGTCGCCGCCGTCGTGGTGGTGCCGACCTTCATGGAGGTGCTCGACACCACGATCGCGCTGGTCGCGTTGCGCTATATCGCGGGCGGGCTGTCGGCGACGGTCGATGACGGCGACTGGGTTATCACCAGTTACCTTGCCGCCAATGCCGTCATCCTGCCGATTACCGGTTGGCTGAGCGCGCATCTCGGTCGCCGCAACTACTTTCTGGCGTCGATCGCGATATTCACCCTGAGCTCGCTGCTGTGCGGATTGGCCGGAAGTCTCGGTCAGCTGATCCTGTTCCGCGTCATACAGGGGCTGGCGGGCGGCGGTCTGCAGCCAAGCAGCCAGGGCATATTGCTTGATGCCTTTCCGCGGGAAAAGCAGGGCGTCGCGATGACGCTGTTTGGCTTCGCCGCCTTGATTGCGCCGATCGTCGGCCCAACCCTGGGCGGCTGGATAACGGACTCCTACTCGTGGCGCTGGGTCTTTCTGATCAACGTGCCGGTCGGTCTCCTGGCGCTCGCCGGATGTTATGCCCTGCTTCGCGACCCGGACTATCTCGTCGCCCAGCGTGCGGAGTTGCGGAAGCAGCCGTTCAGCTTTGATTCGATCGGTTTGTCGCTGCTGGTCATTGTCATGGTTTGCTGGGAAGTGATGCTCAGCAAGGGCCAGGAATGGGACTGGCTGGGTGATCCGTTCTGGCGCGTTCAGACGCTGGCCATTTGCTTTATCGCGGGTTTGGCGGGGCTGGTCTTTTGGGAGCTGCGTCACCGCAACCCCGTGGTCAATTTCCGACCGCTGCGCGAACGTAACTTCGCGTCCTGCTGCATCATCATCTTTTGCGCTTACCTTGCGCTCTTTGCGGCCACCAAGTCGTTGCTCGGTCTGCTGCAATCCCTGTTTGGTTACGATGCGCTGAGCACGGGGCTGGTCATGTCGCCGAGTGGCATCTTTGCGGTGATAACGATGCCTATTGTCGGGCGCCTGATCGGCCTGAGAATGGATGCTCGCTGGCTGATCGCAGCGGGGCTGCTGATCATGACCGCCGGGAATTATTGGATGTCCCAACTGAACCTGGACATCAGCCCGGGCCAGGCCGTCTGGCCCCGCGTGCTCGTGGTCGCGGGACTGGCGATGTGCTTTGCCCCCGCGAATGTCGCCGCCTACCTCTATACGCCGATGGCGTTGCGTGGTGCTGCTGTCGGCTTATTGAGTCTCCTGCGCAACGAGGGAGGCAGCGTCGGGGTGTCGTTGGCTCAAACCTTCCAAGAGCGGCGCGATCAATTCCACATCTTACGTCTCGGCGAGTATCTCGATCCCTTCAACGCCGCCGCCAATTCCTTCCTCGCGCACACTCGGGCATTCTTCGTTCAGCAAACCGCCGATCCGGTGGCGGCACAGCAATTCGCCTGGCAGCAACTTGAGACCTTGCGCCAGCAGCAAGCATCGGCGCTCGCCTATTTCGACTGCTTTTGGATGGTCGCCGTGCTGACGTTCGCGGTCGCGTTCGTGGTACTGCTGATGAAACGTTCGGTGGCTGAGAAAGGCGGACGCGTGGGAACAGAATGATACGCTGTCTGGCGTCATCGTACTGTCCGCTCCGGCGCTAACCCGCCGTTGGCGCATCGGACCTGAAGGGCCGGAATCCACCCTGAGCCGACGCTCAACGACACCTGCCTAACCATCCGGGGCGTCGGGTCTTTGGAGAGCGCCCTTCAACCGTCCGGGGTATTCGCGGTTCGTGAGGCGGGGATGTACACGGGTGCCGCTGCAGGGAGCGCCTCCGATAGCGCGACGCCAGTGACATTGCCTGAAGTGAGCGTGTCTGCACAGGCGGATAGGCATTTTTTGCGCCGGATACGGCATCGCAAGGAGTTGTCACCGGCAAAGAGATCGAGGAGCAGCCGAGATCTCGGGTCGGCGAAGTGCTCGAGATGGTGCCCGATTGATCGCCACCCAGCACAGCGGGGAGGGCAAGGCCAACCAGTATTTCCTGCGCGGCTTCGACCTCGATCACGGCACCGATATCGACATCACGCTCGACGACATGCCCGTCAACATGCGCACCCACGGCCATGGCCAGGGTTATGCCGACCTCAATTTCATGATCCCCGAGCTGATCAGCACCTTGCATTACAGCAAGGGACCCTATTTCCCCGACGTCGGCGATTTCGACACGGCCGGGGCGGTGCAGATCAATTACGTGGACACCCTGCCCCGCGACCTCGCTTTGGTGACCGCCGGAACGCTTGGCTATTACCGCGGGCTCGGCGCGATGTCGCGCCCCGCAGGTGCCGGCAATCTGCTGGCCGCGGCGGAATATGTGCATGCCAACGGCCCGTGGACGATCCCGGACAATTACAACAAGGGCAACCTGGTTCTGAACTATAGCCAGGGGAATCTTGACAACGGGTTCTCGTTACAGCGGGCTCCTCGGGCGCCCGCATCACCTGCCGATAGGCCAGGGCAACCGCCCGCAGGATCTTCTGTTGATCCTCGGCTAGGTGCTCCGGCTTCAGCGTCATTCCGGCCCTCGATCCGTGCCAGCATTCTCGCTTCGTTCTATTATCGAAAATCGGGCACGTGAAGGGCCACAGACGTGGATGGCGGCGCTGCCGAGGGTCATTGGCGGGTTGCGTTCGACAGGCCAGTCGGCGCTAACGATTGATTAAGGCTATCGATCGCAGACTTCCGGTTAGCAGCCCAGTCGTTTCCAGCGGGTATCCGGTCCACTTCGGGCACTGGGTAGGGCCGAACCGAAGGCCCAGGAGCCAATACGCGATGCAAAGAGAACGGCGGCTGGTCGATCGGGTGCTCCGACTATGGAAAGAATTGGCGTATGGAGGGAAGTTTCCACGGCGCGGCCAAATTGAACCTTCTATGCTCGGTGAGGATTGGGCGAACTGTCTGGTTATCGCCGTGCAATCGCCGGTCCAGCTCTCACATTTTGTCGCTGTCGGGGACAACCTATTCGGTGTGCGCTGCCCCAACAATAACTTGGCGGGCGTACTCCTCTCGCATCTGCCAGAGGTCCTCTCGGAACGCCGTTGTCTAATGATCGAGGGCCGTGCGCGGCTTCGCGGTATCGGCGTCCTATATCGGAGCGGCCTCTACCCGCTATCGGAGGATGGCGTCGCGATCGACCACGTTCTGGGCGCGGCAAACTACCGCCCGCTGCTCGAAAATGAGGAGCTGGTGGCGCGCCTTATTCGGACGAAGTGGCTTTAAGTCGCTGGCCTTGGAGGTTTACCTACTCCGACCGCTCAGCGCCAGCATCTCGGATTACTGCCGCTTGCTTCGATACTGGGCCAGCTTGTCGCCTATCAATTCGGGCAGCTCGCGGCGGCGCGAGGCTCAATCGGCGTCGCGTCAGGGCCACCAGCTATTAGTCGCTTACGACCTGAGTGTTTGCATTTTGTGAGCAGATTTGTCAGGCCAGAGCAGGAATGATGGTGTGTTCGGTGAGACGGCGGCCGGCAGCGATGGCGGCGCGGCCAGCGCGGGTGAGATAGTAGCGATAGGTACCGAGGACGCGTTTGATGACGCCGAGATGGCGCAGACGGGCGAGTTGTCGGGATAGGGTGGCGGGAGAGGATTGGCCGAGGAGCGGCAGTAGGTCGGCGCGGCGGAGACCGGCGATATTGAAGCCAGGACGCTGGAGGGCGGCGAGCAGGGTCTGTTCGGCGCGGCTGAAAAAGTTGAGGCCCTTGAGGTTTCGGCCTTTGAGCGGACGGGGTTGGGTGAGACGGTCGAGCGTCCGGATGCCAGCCGAGAAGTCGTCCAGACTGGAGAGGTATTCAAGGTAACGGCGATTGCAGCTTAGCAAGATCTCACGCAAGTCCTTGAGGCTGTAGATGGTCTTTCTGACGGGGGCCAGGGCGCGAGTTGCCGGGCCTTGGCGATGTTCCACCTTGCGGTAGTGCTTGAAAGCGGAGACGTCGTTGGTGGTCGTCTCGATACGTAGGACGAGGCCGAATTTGTCGTAGATCTTGATCGAGGACTTACTGAAACGATGCTTGACGCAGGTGCCCTCGATACGCGTGGTGAATTGGCTGCCGATCTCTTGGGCGAGTTGGGCAGTGATCTTGTGGCCGAGAAAGGTGGCGACGTGTTCGGCTTTGACGGTCAGGATGGCTTGCCGGGAAAGCTGTTCATAGAGGGGTTTGAGGATGGCCGGCGTGCGGAACACCAGATCAGTGGCGTATTCGACCTGCATGAAACTCCAGTGGTAGGACTGGGCGAAGACGTCGAGCACCGGACAGCACTGCTGGGCATAGTGATCGAGGATGCGATGCAGGTGGTCGGGCGAGAGGGTGTCGGCGAGGGCCTGCGCGCGCTCCCAGTCGTCAATGCGCAGAAAGGCGTTGTCGGCAAGGGTGAAACCGACGCCGGCGGCGGTGAGTTGGCGGGCCAGCCAGCTATGCCCATTGCAATAGAACTGCAGACGGAACGGGCACCAGGTCGGCACGCGCAGATAGATCAGGCCCAACTCGGCGTCGATGAAGTAGAAGTAGTAATGCAGGCATTTGCCAGTATCCGGCCGCAAGAAGGTGCGATGCGTGTGCTTGTCATGCCAGGGCTTGTAGGTGTGGCAGGCTTCCATCGCCGAGATGATATGCACCAGGCCGGGACGGTCGCCGCGGACGACAAGCACCCTGGCGACGACGTCCTCCTTGCGGATGTGGTTCTTGGCAATGTGTTCGATGGTAATGCCAGCGGCACTCGCCAACTCGGCGGCGCGCTCGCGTACTCGATCGCGAAGTGGTTCGGCAAATCGCGGATAGTCGAAGATCCGGATCTGCCGCGCAGAAAGAAATCCCGTCATTCCCTTCGCGTAACAGGCTCCCGGCAGCGTGCCGGTGACGATGATCCGGTCATAGCAGGAGAGCACCCCGGCGAGGCGCTCGCGGTAACGCTCCGTCAGCGGCTGCCTCAACCTCCCCTCCTGCTCCCCGCGTCTCCTGCGTCTATTTTAACCTGTTTGGTTCCGGCTTCGCCGGCTTAGGAATGACGGTGCTTGTCCGATTACAAACGGTGCAGGGCGGTAGCGTCAGAGGCGGAGGAGGGACGCTTACTGCCGACCCCCCATATTCATAGGAGGGATGGAGGGGCTGCGGCTGCTCCGAGATCGTTGGACTGTAACTGCTTTGCGTCGGCGGGTAGCAGCTCGCAAGAGCCCCGAGCATAATCAAAGCGAAGAGCGTCTTGTCGGGCCGCATCGCCCCACCTCGGTTGAACTCGCCAACTGGTTATGTATCGACTTGGGGATATCCGTCAACGAGAGAAAGGCTCGCTTCTTCAAGCGGCCAGCCCGCCGCCTTTTAGTGGCGGTGGCTGCCGGCGCCGCTGTCCTTGACCTGTCCCATAAAAGCTCCAGCGCGGATCAGGTTTGAGCCGGCGGCCAGCTATAAATCCGCTGGAGAGTTTCACCCATAAGTGCGGCTCGGTCGCTGTCCGAGAGGCGGGCGGAAACCCGAAACGCTTCGACCCCTTGTATTGCCTCGACCACGGCCAGCCTTGCCTCAATTCTTTGGCTGTTAGCCAGAAGACTATGGAGTGCGGCGGGTCAAGGGACGATCCCAAAAACGATCGCAAAGATAAAAGCAATTGTAGCAAGGCAGAGTGCGTCACCCGCGAGCGGGAGTGATAGGGTCCGCCTCTAAGATATCCGTCAAGGCGGCATTGGGCGCGGAGTACATTTCCCGCCTGATGCTCACCGTCCCGAAGGGCGCCCGCTGACCTGCTCACGCGTTTGCTGGCACGTTCGCAATGGACTCTCTCCTGGAGGAGGCAGTCTCGAGCGAACTCGTCTCGGAAATGTTAACCGGCCTCGGAGGGAATTAGGGTTCGATTTCGGTGGGTTCTGGGATGTTTCGGGATCGTAAAAACGCTATTTAGCGCTCGAATTTCGTCGGAAATTGTACCTCTTTCCCCTCGGCGGCCGGCTCCGCTTCCAGCCCTTAAGTCTCTGTTATTATGTGCATTTTCGGCGATGGGGTGCCGAGCTGCGCGCGTGAATTTACCGTCTATTAAAAGAGCCGGCTCGACCACACTACATCGCAACCGGCTAAAAACCTCATTTTATTCAGCTACTTATGGACCCAAAGTGCTTCGCTGAATTTACCGTGATCGCAGCGTCCTTGTCCACTACCAATATTCGCGTGATTCTGTCCGATATACCGTGCCGATTGTAGCATTTGGGTCGCACTCGTGTCCGTCAGGGTTCACGGGATACAGCCGGCTACATGCCGCCGATACTCAACCGCTACCAATGCCGGTGAGTGCGACATTGTCGGCCCTCGCAGAGGAACGGGCGCTCGTCTTGGGACGTGCGAGTGATAGGGGGAGGCAAGTAACACAAATCTGCTCGACATAGCGCCCGTTTAAGCCCCGCGTATCCACAGATAATCTGGAATTGAGGCCCTCCCCTCCATCTCTGCGGGACGTGGAGGGGATTCCTGTCTTTTTCGCTTGACAGGGAGACACCATAGGGACATATGATGTCCTCATGAGTGTCACATCAAAGCAGATCCTGCAGGCCACAGGTTTCAAAAGCCCAAAAACGCTGACGCGGTGGGCCAAGTCAGGGATCATCCCTGGACCACACGTTGGAACTCATCCCTCGGGAAGAGGCAAGATTGCCTACTGGCCCGACTGGGTGTTGGAGCGGTGCCAACGCATCGCCGAGCTTCTGCGGCAAGGTCACACACTTGGCTCGGCGTTTTCCGTCCTTGAGAACGAACGCACGCTGCGCCTGCTCGATGAGATAGAGAAGTCCCCCGATTTTGGCGAGCTTCACTCTAAAAAAGTCCAACTCCCGAACGGGCAGGAAACCAATCTTGAATTTTTTATTGACGCCTTCATCGCCCAAGCGGCGGACAACATCACAGTCGGCGAGGCCCTGCGGAACAAACTAGTCGTGCAGATGCGGAATGCCGATGTTGCAGGGTGGAGCCTGAGGCTCTTTCAGGCTGGCTACAATCCTGTCTGCTTGTTCAATGGCGAACGGATCGAAGTAATTCCTGACTTCCTTGTTTCTCACCGTTTGAGTGATGAACAATCAGACGGATCCACATGCCTTATGATTGCAACGTTGCCGCCTTTGCGTAAGGCGTTTTCTGCACTGGGTCGCCCCTTACCAAAAGAACCAGTAGTCCAGGCCGCGCCGAAAGTGTGGGCGCGAGACGGTGATGCGATTGTCGAATACCAAATCTTTCTAGGAGGTCAGCTTGGTTTTGAGCTGCTTCGCGAGACAGCAAATACCGTTGGATTAGTTCAACCCACTGCAAAGCAAGAGTAGTGATGGCTGCTAGTGGAGTGAATCTGACCGTTTGGTTATGGCTTGGGTCACTCGTTTCCGTTCCACCATTCCCGTCGGATTCTCCCCTTTGATTTTCACCCCGTCGTAATCGCGGATTACTTACAAGCAATAGAGGATCAGAGAAATTTTAATCGGAACGGAGTTTTATTGTGATGTCAAATCTGCAAGGCCTCGCTCCCGTAAGGATAGGCACACATCCTCTCTATAGACATACCGGATGAGCATTTTGTTACGGAGCATAAAAAATGTTGTCGATAGAATCAGAGGCCGTGGTTGCGAGCCCGGCACGTCCGTGGCCGGCCGACCAGTTCGAGCGCTGGCCGATCGAGCGGCTGATACCCTACGCGAACAACCCCCGGCTTCATTGCGAGGCCGACCTCGACAAAATCGCTGCCGCCATCCTCAAATGGGGCTGGACGATGCCGGTGCTGGCCGACGAGCAGGGTGTGCTGCTCGCCGGTCATGCGCGCATCGGTGCCGCGGCAAAGCTGGGGCTCAAATTCATCCCGGTGATCGTGGCGCACGGCTGGAGCGAGGACGAGAAGCGCGCCTATCGCCTAGCCGACAATCAACTGGCGGCGCGGGCGAGCTGGGACGCCGAGCAGCTCCGCGACGAGCTCCGGGCGCTCGAGTTCGCCAGTTTCGACCTCGATCTGATCGGCTTCGAGCCGGATAAGCTCGAAGACATCCTGGCCGGTTGGGGATCGAGCGGTCTGACGGATCCGGACAGCGTCCCGGAAGTACCCGATCAACCGGTCAGTCAGCTCGGCGACGTATGGCTGTTGGGAGACCACCGGGTTGGCTGCGGCGACAGCACCAGCGCCGCCGATGTCGCGCCAGTGCTGGCGGGATCGGAGCCTCATTTGATGGTCACCGATCCGCCTTATGGCGTCAGCTACGATCCGTCCTGGCGAGCGCGCCGCGGCCTCGGTGCCGGCAAGCTGGCAAAGGGCAAGGTGCTCAACGACGACCGCGCCGACTGGCGGGAGGCGTATGCGCTGTTCCCCGGGGATGTCGCCTATGCCTGGCACGGGGCTCTGCACGGCAACGTCGTCGTCGCCGATCTCGCGGCTTGCGGGTTGCAGCCGCGCGCTCAGATCGTCTGGGCCAAGCAGCACTTCACCTTGGGCCGTGGCGACTATCATTGGAAGCACGAAACCTGCTGGTACGCTGTGCGCGAGGGCAAGAGCAGCCATTGGAGCGGTGACCGCACCCAGACTACGGTCTGGGAGTTTCCAAACAACAATCCTTTCGGCAACCCGCAGCGCGAGCAGAGCTGGGGGCACGGCACTCAGAAGCCGATCGAATGCATGCGCCGCCCGATCGTCAACAACAGCCGGCCCGGCCAGGCGATCTACGACCCGTTTCTGGGCTCCGGCACGAGTTTGATCGCGGCCGAAATGACCGGCCGCGTCTGCTACGGGGTCGAGCTCAGCCCGGCCTATACCGATGTCGTCGTGCGACGCTGGCAGGTTTTCACCGGGCGCGCGGCGATGCATCAAGTCGCCGGTCAATCGTTCGACGAGCGCGCCCAAAGGCGAGAGCACGATCAATCAGGATCCGCACATGGCTAGAAGAGCATTCGCCGTAAACGATGCGATGCGCGAGAGGGTGCGGTACTTGGCGGGTGTCGGTGTTCCCCAGGACGACATCGCCAAGATCATCTGCTGCGCCCCGAAGACGCTGCGCAAGCGGTTTCCTGATGATCTTGATCGCGGTGTGGCGGAGGCCAATGCGACGATGTGCGGCTATTTGTTCGCTGCTGCCAAGGGGGGCAATATCGCGGCGATCATTTTCTCGCTGAAGAAGAGGGCTTGGCGGGAGCGGATGACGTCGGACCCGATTGCGGGCACCGATGCCGAGTTGAATTCACCGGTGGTCCTCGTCCTGCCCGATAATAGCCGAGATCCCGAGTTGACGGAGGTGCTGCAAAAAGCACAAGAGAAACACTTCGCCAAGAAACGGCGGCAATAGCTTCCGATAGCTCAGTGCATAATCTCATAGTCATAAGCCTCAAGCATCGGCCAAAGGATCGGCTTCCGAATCGTGCCCGATATGCGGCCGCATCCGGCTTACAGCGGCAATTTCGTCCATCGACGATTTTGCTCCCATTTTCATTGCTGACGCCGACCTGCTGCACATGGCGCACCCGGACGATGAAGTTTTGTCTGGCAACCAAGCCACAAGCATCCTGGCCACATGCGCAAGACCGAGATCACCGGGCCTGAAGGGGGACCTGTGCAGACCGAACACACCCTTGGCATTCTGCCCGATAACGACCGGCTTGCTGGCGGCAAAAGACAGGCGGCCTCAGCGCCCGGCGTGTGACGAATGTCGTCATTGTCCACGGCAACGATCTCCGGGCAGCCCGGACCGCAGACCGAGTTCCTGCGAACCGCTGCCGACATCTGCATATATGGCGGCGCGGCCGGTGGGGGGAAAACGGTCGGACTGATCCTGGAGCCGCTGCGCCACGTCGGCCGGGTCGCGAACTTCACCGCGGTATTCTTCCGGCGCACGACGCCACAGATCACCAACCCCGGCGGGTTGTGGGATGAGAGCCAAAACTTCTATCCGCGGCTCGGCGGCACCCCGCACCTCGGAGCGCGCGAGTGGCGCTGGCCACGCGCCGGCAAGATCAAGTTTTCGCACCTGCAGTTCGAAACCACCGTCTACGACTGGCAGGGCGCTCAGATCGCGTTGCTCTGTTTCGACGAACTGACGCATTTCACGGCCCATCAGTTCTTCTACATGGTCAGCCGCAACCGCTCGACCTGCGGCGTCAAGCCTTACATCCGCGCGACCTGCAACCCGGACGCGGACAGTTGGGTTGCCGACTTCCTGGCGTGGTGGATCGACCGGGAGACCGGGCTTCCGATCCCCGAGCGCGCCGGCGTTGTACGCTACTTCATCCGCGTCGCGGAAAAGCTCGTATGGGCCGATAAACCCGAAGAGTTGATGCAAGACCTGCCGCCGCCGGGGGATCTGCCGCCAGGCATCGAGCTTCCGCGGGCGATCAGCGTCACCTTCATTCCGGCGAAAGTGTTCGACAACCCCGCGCTGCTGCAGGTCAATCCGGAATACCTCGCCTGGCTCCTGTCTTTGCCGCTGCTCGAGCGCGAGCGGCTGCTGAGTGGCAACTGGAAAATCCGGCCGGCCGCCGGGCTCTATTTCAAGCGGGAGTGGTGTGCCGTCGTCGACGAGGTCCCGGCCGACCTCGACGTTGTCCGCTATTGGGATCTCGCCGCTACCGAAAAGACCGAGTTCAACGACCCCGATTGGACGGTCGGCATCAAGCTCGGCCGCGATAAGAACGGCGGCTACTGGCTCCTGGATATGGTGCGCGGGCGGGCCAACCCGGGCGACATCGACAGATTGCTGCTCAATACCGCCACGCAGGACAGTAACCGGGTCCGCGTCGGGTTCGGCAAGGATCCGGGGCAGGCCGGCAAGAGCCAAGCGCTCCACCTGGTGCGCGCGCTCAGCGGCTTCACCGTAGTTGCGGCCCCAGAGAGTGGCGACAAGCTCACGAGGTTCGGGCCGTTCAGCTCGCAGTGCCGCGCCGGCAACGTGAAGATCCGGCGGGGATCGTGGAACGAAGAGCTGTTCCGCGTCCTCGAAGGCTTCCCCGAACTTGCCCATGACGACGAGGTCGATGCCTGCAGCGGAGCGTTGGAAATGCTCAATCCCCAGATGAAGGGCTCGGGCATCTATGAATTCTATCGGCAAAAGGCCGAGGCGCTCCGTGCCGAGAAGGAGCGAGGTGAGGCGACGCCCAGCAAAACCAATTGGGCCCCTGGCTCGATGGAATGGCAAGCCGAGCAGGACAAATCGAGCTGAGGAACGGCTTCCGAAAGGCAAGCATGACGATCAGTCGCCAGACACGCCGCAGTTCCTGTGTCGGCTGACCGATTCGACCGCACAGTTCCTGGACTGGTACAAAAAGGCTCTTTCCGGGCGCCCGCATACTACGGCCGGCGACAAGCGCAGCTCGCCGAGACCTCAGCGATCAGGTCCTTGCCCTGGCAAGCGGCAAGACGCAGCAAGAAATTGCCGCTGCATGTAAGGGGGGCTCGCCCCAACCATGTCGGCGCCGCCATTTCCAGGCGCAATCGGGCGGGCCGCATCGAAGAGCGCGACGGGAAGCTCTACGCCACGCGGTCGACGGGGACGGAGCAACGCCCGCGATCTGACACCGGGATGAATTAGATCGCCGGCCGACACCAAAGGGGCTGCGGAATGGACGGGATCGTCTTGGGAGATACGCAAGAATTCCTTTCGACAGAAACGCTTCTTAACCGCGGAACGACGCGCAAAAGGATCAGAATTAGCCGCCGTTTCCGCCGTTCTCTTGATTACGTTCCCGCCTCGGGTCGACCGATGAGGCTAGCTTACCGGCGGGTCACCGAAGGCCGGCGAACCCGATCTAACGCGGCTTTTCGTTCAGGTGGGACGGAGAGTTCGAATCCGGCTTCCTCCAGCGGGGAGTCTCGTGCGAACTTGCTTCTCAGAATCAGGCTAATTTTGTGGCGGGGCACTTGGGCCGAGTTCTCGGCAGTCACGCCAGCCGAAACCGCGTCTATCTCGCACAACTTACGTCGCGTTAACTTCCCTCAAACCGCGTGCAGGCCTTGGTGGCGGGTCGCCGGGGCGCGTTTCGGATGCGGATGTTGGCCGGCGAAAAGCGTCTTGCCACTGTTCACCGGCACCTCCTCGGAAACCCTCCGAAAAGTGCCAGATCGAGTTCAAATCGACACGACGCTAAATCGCCAAAATCGCGTTCAAAATCATGCCTTTATCGGCAGACACCACTCGCTTAACCGGACGGCAGTGGCGTGAGACAACTCCTTTGGCCCTTTAAACAATAATCGGACCTTCCGCACGCTCGGAAAATAAAGTCGACGGAGCCCGCTATTTGTCGAGCCACACATCTTCCATTCGCAGTCCGTTGTAGATGCTGTTGACCATCGGCGTATAGCCCTTGACATAGGGATGCCAGCAGGTCCCGGAACGGTTGTGCCAGAGGATCGGTCGGGCCGCGTCCTCCGCCAGCTTGCGCTCGATCGCCCAGACCAGCTCCTTGCGTTTCGCTGGATTAAATTCCATGGATTGGCGATCGACCATTTTGTCGAGCTCGGGGCTGCAGTACCGATCGTAGTTGCCCTCGGCGCCGCAGGTGAAGTTCTCGTAGCGCGTCTGGTCCGGGTCGTCGAGGCCATTGCCGGTCAGGTTAAGGGCGACCGTGTAATCGCCGCGCATGACCTTTGCGAGCCATTGCGCGGTGTCGATCGGATCGAGCTCGCCGTCGATGTAGATCTCTTTCAGTTGGTCGATCAGAATGACAGCCGGATCGCGGTAGGGCGGAATATTGCGTGTCGAGACAGTGAGCTTCAGCCTCTTGTCCGGCCCGTAGCCGAGCTTTTCCATGATGCCGCGGGCCTCGGCACGATTTTTCGCGACATCGGGATTGTAGCCGGGCAGACTCTTCAGCATGTCGGCGGGCATGCCCCATACGCCTTCCGGCGGCGGCAGCATCGCACCCCCGAAGTCGCCCTTGCCCTCGGTCAAGGTGTCGACAAAGGCCTTGCGATCGATGGTCAGCGCCACCGCACGGCGCAGCTCGGGCTTGTCGAACGGCGCCGCGTCACGGTTCATCATCACGTTGCGGTTGACGTTCGACGGCACCAGCGCGCAAGTGGCTTGCGGGTCCTGCCGCTTGGCATCCTTCAAGAGCGGCACCTGCAGAAAAAACGGCGAAGTCATGTCGACCCTTGCCGGCGACAAAGGCCAGGATGCCGGTCGACGGGTTCCTGATGATCGTATACTCGATGCCGTCTAGATAGGGCCGGCCCGGCTTCCAGTAATCCGGGTTTCTCGTGACCCGGATCACCTCGTTGGGTTTGAACTCGACAAATTTGAAGGGGCCCGTGCCGATCGGATGCGAGCGCATCTCGCGCGGCGGCACATGGCAGGGATAGACCGGCGAAAATCCGGAAGCCAACAGTGCAATAAAGGAGGGTTGCGGCCGCTTTAACTGGAAGGTGACCTCGTAATCGCCGTTCGCCCTCACCTCCTCGAGGTTCCCGTACCAAGCCTTGCGGGGATTGAGGCGCAGCTTATCGGCTGACTTGCCGGTGAGCAGATCCCAGGTGCACACGACATCCTTCGCGGTGAAAGGCCTGCCGTCATGCCATTTCACTCCTTCGGGAAGGCGAAACGTCAGCTGCGTCTTGTCTTCATCCCATGACCAGTCTTTGGCGAGATCGGCGACGATCGAGTTGAAGCCGCTTTGCGGCACATCCTGTTTGTACATGACGAGATTATTGAAGACGCCCATCATCGGCCCCTGGCCGGCAATCGTCGCTTCCTCGTGGATCGACATGCTCGCTGGGCTGTCAAAAAAATAGACCTTGAGGATGCCGCCGGTCTTCTGAGCCAGAGCCGTGTCGCCCACCCACAGCGTGGCAACGAACACGCCGGCCGCCGCCAGAGCGCGCAGATTTCCTTTCATCTCCCTGTTCCTCCACAAAGCGCCCGCGCGCCGACCTGCTCCGGCGACGCCGGCTTGTTTTTAGCTTAGCACGCCTTTGCGTTGAGCCGACGAGCTCAGTTGGCGAGCCACAAATCCCCGGAGCGCGAGCCTTTGTAGATGCTGTTGATGACCATCGTCGTCAGGCCTTTGAGGCGCGGCTCGGGGACCATGGCGGGGGGACCGAGGGTTCGAATCCTGTTCCCTCCAGCGGCGAGTCACACAAACCCGATCATCGTAACCGGACTTTCCGTCGGCACATCCTTTAGAAGGTCTCGGCCCCGCCGATTGCGGAATAGCGCGTCGGTCACGTCTTGCAGGTTGCCGCCTATGATGTGCTGCGATAGAAGGCGCAGCGTCACGGACCGCGCCCGCGTCGATCATCACTTGGGCGATGCCAGCCTCCGCCAGCGTCGTGATCGAGCGGCCGTAAATCACTCCGCCCGATGCCGCCAGACGACGGCGCTCATGCACATCGGGCAAAGGCTCGCCGGTGGATCGATCACATCGCCACTGCCGTGAGCGACCTGGAAGTGACTTGGGCCTTCTACGACGGGTTGCTCTGGGCGAGAACGCACTGGGAGCGCATACCGAAGGCGAGGTCCAGGTTCGCCAGCTCGCCCTGGGTGGTCTCCTCAGCGAATGCCCGCCGGGTCGGAACCGCATTGGCAATCATCCCGGCGGCGGCCTCATGCCCCAGTCCGGGTGTCCCTCGGGGTTCGCGTTCCAGAACATGATCTTGTCGAAATAGATCGTCTGGGTCTCTGCACGCCAGTCGCGGTAGATGCCGAAGCGGGGCTGTGTGTTGATGAAGGGCGTGCCCTTGCGGCGGGCGCCATAGTCGGGATCGGCCATGGGTCCCTGGTAAGTGCCGCAGAACTCGCCTTTGAGCCAGATGTCGACGCGGCCGTCGTTGGCGTCGTGGGAGGGATTAAGGCGCACTTGCACCGTCGTCCAGCTCTCCCGCGGCAGGTCGCGCTGGCAGATCTGCGTGCGCATCACCATCGGCGGCTGGGCGCAGGGTGCGCCGGCGGCTACTTGCGCGAAGAAGCGCACGCGCTCGCCGAGCGGCCGCGCCTCGATCTTGAAGAAGGGGCTAACGTTACACGACTTTCCGCCCGTGAAGGAATCCTGCTTGATCTGGTGGATGACCGTGCGGCAGGGCTGGCGTCCGGCCGCCGGAACGTCCTGCGGCCAGTCGCCGGCGATCTTGAAGGAGAAGCGGTACCACACGGGCTGGCCAAATTTCACCAGCTCGCCGGCGCCAGTGGCGCGGTCGAATCTCACCTGGATCTCCGCCCGCTCGCTGGGCACAACCCCGCCAGGCTCGGCCTCCATAGCCGCAGCGCGCGAGCCCTTGCTGTCGCAGACATAGCGCCTGGCCTGCAGCGTCGCGTCACTTGCGCCCTCGATCCCGTCTCCCTCCTGTACCGTGACGCGGCCGACGGTCTTGGCGATGGGGTCCTCGACGACGCCGACACGTAGCGGCTGCAGATTGCTGTCGAGCTGACTGGAGATCCGCCATTTCCCCAGCAACTGCGACGGCGCGGCCGGATCATAGGCAAAGAGCTCGGTGAAGACTGGTTGCGGCGTCTGCTGCGCCACCGCCAACGTCGGCGCGAGTACGGCGAAGAGCAGCAATGCCGCGGCGCCGCGCCCAGGACTCGACCCGCGTAAAGCCGCTACATTGCCCGTTCGCATCATGACGAGAGCCGAGCCCTCCGATGATGGTAGAGGGAAAGGCGGAAAGGCCTTCGGGTTCTTACCCGTGATGCCGTCGCTACCAACAAGCGTGGCGTTGAAACGACGCGCCCTGATCAGCCGCACGTTGGATTTCGCTATTGCAAGCGGGTCGGCGCCATCGATCAGCATCTTGCTCTCCCGCCCGCGGTGGCGCAGCCGTGTCCGGAAGGCGCACGTCGTTTGGATCAGCCACCCGGCAGCAAGGCGTCCGCCTCCTCCCAGAGGCGAAGCACAAGTTCACCGGCGGGCTCGGCTCGCGCCAACGCGCTCCTTCACTGCAGTAGACAGCCGCGCAGCGTAAGTCTCCTGGTCATACGCCTCTCCGGCGAATTTGGCGCGGTTGATTTCGATGAGCGCCTCCGGGCGCGGTAGGCTGCCGACATGCGAGGTGAGAATTCGCCGGTCGCTTCGCTTCATCGTGTCGCCTCCCTTTCGAGCTAGCGGTTCTCATCTATTGCAAGATATCGCAAGCATCGCGTGGCCCGAGTTCCCTTAGCGGCGGTCAACGCGTAGGGGCACTCATGCAGTACCCATGGCAACCAACCGCCCCCCTCTTCACCTCCCTGTGCTGGCTAAGCCGCCGAGCACGACGATTGCTTGGACGGGGTGGACGTTACGGGATCGACTACCTCCAGCGAGCATCAAAGGAGCCCATCATGTCGTTAAGGAACAAAGTTGCTATCGTCACCGGCGGCAATAGCGGGATCGGTCAGGCGATCGTTCTCGAACTGGCGCGGCAAGGTGTCAGCATTGTCATCGAATATATCTCATCCGGAGGCGACGGAGGCGCTCGAGCGGCAGATCACCGCGCTCGGTGGCCACTCCATCGGCGTCGAGGCCGATGTGAGCAGGCTCGCCGATCTGCAGAAGCTTGTCGACGCGGCGGTGAACAGGTTTAGTCGGGTCGACATCATGGTGAACAACGCCGGCATCGAAACGCGCACCTCGGTCCTCGACACCACCGAAGATCAATACGATAAGGTAATGGCGATCAATCTCAAGAGCGCCTTCTTCGGCACGCAAATAGCCGCCAAGCAGATGATCAAGCAGGGCGGTGGTGGACGGATCATCAACCTCACCTCGGTGCACGAGGACTGGCCGATGCCCGGCAACACCGCCTACAGCCTGGCCAAAGGCGGCATGCGCATGCTGACTCGCACTGCTGGCATCGAACTCGCCAGATACAACATCCTTGTTGTCGGGGTGGGTCCGGGTGCGGTGGCGACACCGATCAACATCGGCACGATGAACGACCCAGCCAAGCTCGCCCAGTTGGATGCGGCCATACCGTTGGGGCGCATGGCGCGCCCGGAGGAGATTGCCAGCGTAGTCGGGTTCCTGGTCGGAGATGGTGCGAGCTATCTCACCGCGACTACCATCTTCGCGGATGGCGGCATCATGCATAACAGCGTCGGTCTCTGACAGTCCAGGTTGGGACACCCGATCGGATACGCCGACCTCGTGTTGCGTCTCTCAACTCCGGTCCATGATTGCAGATACGAGCGTCTCGATTTCCGTCGGCGCGATGTCCAGGCTCGATAGGCCGGGAAAATTGCCGGAAGCGATATTGTCGCGCTGCATGAGCGCGACCTGATTGCGGGTGAGAGGAGAGCCGGGATGGAACTCGGCCGCCGAAGCGAGAATTCGCCACAGCGCGAATGGCAGCGGTACGAGCCTCGGGCGAGCCTCGATACGATCGGCAACGGTCCTGACCAGTTCTTTATAGGTGTAGACCCGTGCGCCGGCGAACTCGTAAGAAGCAGCGTTTCCTTCTGCGCCAGCCAACACTCGCGCAATCCCCTCGGCCACGTCCTCAACATAAACGGGTTGCAGCTTTGTTTCTCCCTGGCCGAACATTGGATAGACCGGCAGGATCCGGAGCAGCCGCGCGACTGTCGTCAGAAGGGCGTCATCGGGCCCGCACATAACAGCCGGGCGGACGAGGATCGCGCCGGGAAAGGCCTGCTGGACCGCAATCTCGCCTCTGCCGCGCGAGGCGATGTACGGTGCCAAGGAAGCCGGATCGGAGCCAATGCCGGAGACATGGATCAGTCGTTTCACCCCGCTCTCGTGCGCGAGGCGGGCCACGCGCGCCGCTGCCTCGACATGCACGGCATCGAAGGTTTCGCGGCCGCGCTCGACATAAAGGCTGACGGCATTGACGGCACCGTAGGCGCCGAAGAGAGCCGCAGCGACCGTGCTCTCGTCATGGATGTCAGCTTTCGTCGTCTCGGGCGCCGCATCCGGTCGGGATGCCGATCCAACCCACCCGGGGCGGCGCGATGCTGTCCGCACCTGGAATCCGTGGTCAAGCAGATGCCGGACGATCCGGCGACCGAGAAAACCGGTTCCGCCGAAAACCGTAATGAGCCCGCGATGGCCGGCTGCGCTGTGTGTGAGGTCTTCCGCCATGGCCGTCAGCCGGCATGCCCACCGGCACAATTTGAGCCGAGCATCCCCGACGAGGCGGAGCGGCTGCACCTCAGCATGCTCCGGTGTCCCTCCTTGTCAACGAGCAGCCCGGAGCGCCTGAGGAATGGGATGTCGAGCGCAAAGCTGATAATCGTCCCGATTCCGAGGCGGCGCGCGGTTCCGAGCGTCGCGTAGGTCTCGAGCCCGAACCTGGGTCGGTCGAGAAGCGTGCCGAGAAATCCGAAGGGGGGACCGAGGGTTCGAATCCGTCTCCCTCCAGCCAGGCCGAAGCCAGTAATCGGCGCGGTGACATCTGGTGGGGCGGCACAGGCGACCCGCACATGCGGGAGGCCGAAGAGGGCCTGACGATCGACTATGAATCGCCCAATCTGGCGCGCGATTCCGCTGGTCAAGATCAAGAGCGTCGTATCGCTGACTCTGAGACAGATCGTTTTCGCGATCTTCGCCTCGAGGCAGACGCCCAAAGGGTAGTGCAAAAGTGATAATCAATTTTTAAGCGGCATTCCAGATTGTCCGCCCATGCGATGGGACGACCAACACAGCTTGACGGCGTTCAATGGATACGCAATCACCCTTTATGAGCACGTGCCAGTCCCACGACAACCATTTAAGCCAAGCCGATGCCGAAGAAGCCCGATTGTTGTTCGCATCTTGCTTGAAATCGAGTTTGGCGTCGCTATATTGCGATGATGACAAATTATACCATGTCAATGCTGATTTGTCAATATGCGGGGCGCCGCCGAGCGGGTTTGCTGCAGTGCTGAGTCATATCGAACACAAACCCTTATTGATCTTCAGCCGGACCTGCGGAGGCCGCACCGTGACCTGGTTGACGCGAGGGCGTGAGAAGGCCAGAGGCACGGCCCGGGTTTGAGCCGGCCGCACTTAGCGATACCCGCCTACATCACCTGAAGATTACCGAATTCCATTTCTGACACCGCGGCGGCAGACCGCCAGAAGCGGCGGGTTTTCGTTTCTGCCCTCGCGCGCGCGTGAGGGTAAAAAAATAATTCGGAGGCTCATTGGAGCCATTCCGCCTCGGGCCTGCTATCCCCCCGACCATCCGTGCTGGGATGACCAGGTAGCGGCCCCTCCCGTCCACTCCAGTGAGTGGGCGCGTCTGCGCCTGCAGCTGCGGAATTCACTGGTCGCGACAGGACGGGACCCTGGGGGGCTCCATCCACGCACCGCTCCCGTTGTAGCACCGGGTCAGCCGGGCTCAAATTAGCGACCGACTCTGCTTACACCTGGATGAGAAAATGGGCTCAGGTCAGTCAACCTCGTCGGATCCGCGCCTGGACGATCCCGTCCGCGACGCTCAACGGGGTGGCGCCGGTCGAGGCGGCCCAGCGCAGGACATCGCGGGTGATGGTACCGATGCGTGCGACCGAAGCGAGCACCGCGTCTGGCTGGTCGTCGATGGCTTCCTGGTGGACGCGCAATGCCAACGCTGCATCGTGCCGCGCCTCCGCAAGCTGGTTGTTGGCACCGCCGCAGACGACGCGGCAGCGCAGGCGGGGGATAGTTGTATCATTCAACACCGCGCCGAGCGCGGCCGGGGCGAAAACGTCGACGTGCTGGGCGTAGATTTCCTCGGGTGTTGCCACGCTCGCGCCATAGGCGGCAACAGCCTGCGCGCACCGGTTCGCGTCAAGGTCACTGACCACCAATACCGCTCCCGCCACCGACAAGTAGCCGCACAATGGCATACCGACATTGCCTAGCCCTTGGACGGCAACTCGCAGCCCCGCCAGATCGCTGCGGCCGAGGCAGACCTCCGCGGCGGCGCGCAGGGCCTCGAACACGCCGAACGCGGTCGCGGGCAAGGCTTGCTGCGCGGCCGCCGTCGCCCCTGCGGTATGGCACGTCACTTCCCGCATGATTGCCAAGTCCGCGAGCGTTGTGCCCACGTCGTCGGCGGTGATGTAACGGCCGCCGAAGCTCTCGATGATGCGGCCCATCGCGTGTAGCGTCGCGCGGCAGATGAAGACGAACGTCACATATCCGTATGCCCGCAAATAGCACGCGATGACCGACGTGCTGCGGCTCTCGCGCGGTATGACCTACAAGGCGGCGATCTGCGAGCTGCCCTATGGCGGCGGCAAGTCGGTGATCATCGCCGACCCACGCCGCGACAAGACGCCGGCGCTGCCAATGTACGGCGCCGCGACCCATGCGATAGCCCCAGATCGGATAATGGTTACCCTTCTCTAACGCCAGCCCCGCCGGCGAGTTGCTGGGCTCGGTGGATCTACGAAACGTTTCGTCTGAAGGAGGTGGGGGACGGCGGCGGAACGATCAAACAACTCGGTCGTTTTCGACGCAACGCCAGAAGCAGGACGCGCCGAAGCTCGTGCCAACCGCCGTTCGCCCGCCCAGAGGTTCCCGGCCTTGAGCAGCCTCAAATTGCGTGGAAATTTCCGCAAGGCGGCCGCCGTTTCGGGATCCCCGATGAAGCGCGCTGACAGCGGGGACACGATCGACGGGGACAGCCTCCAATTCTATCCGCCGATTGCTCAGCTTGCCGCGGTCGGCGATCGCCGGACGGCGGCGGTGATCGGCGCGGATGGGATGGTCCGCTGGCTTTGCTTGCCGGATTACGACGGCATCCCGGTATTCGGCTGCCTTCTCGATTCGACGCGCGGCGGGCATTGGCGGCTGGGGCCGGCGACCGGCGGTGTCGGCCGCCAATCCTATATCGATAGCAACAATGTGCTGGTCACCTGCTGGCGGAGCCCCGACGCCGAGCTCGAACTGACCGATGCGATGCTGGCGCCCGAAGAATCTCGGCCGGCGGGTCACGAGGGGCGGCGTACATTGCTGCGCCGGCTGCGGTGCCGCCGCGGCTCCGCTCTGTGCGCAATCGAGCTGATACCTCGTGACGGTTTCGCGCCCGGCCTCGTCACCGCGCCGGTGCCGGGCGGTCTGGAGCTGAGAATTGCTGGGCAGACGCTCGGGCTGTGGACCAGCCGTCCGGTTGAGCCGAACAACGGCTCCGTTTGCGCCACCTTCAGTCTCACCGCCGGAGATGAGTTCTGGGCGGCTCTGGGAGTGGGCAGTGATCCTGCGGCGTGGAATGCCGCGGCGGCTGACGAGGCGCTGCAGGCAACGATCCGGTATTGGCGGGAGTGGAACGGCCGTTACCGCTATCGCGGTCCGCGCAGAGATCGGGTCATCCGCTCCGCGCTGGCCATCGAGCTGCTTTCTTTCGCTCCGACCGGGGCGCTGGTCGCGGCGCCGACCAGCTCGCTTCCCGAACGGATCGGCGGCGACCGCAACTACGACTATCGGTATGCTTGGATTCGCGACGCATCGATGGCCCTGGCGACCTTGTCCGTGCTCGGAGATGTTGCGGCCGCCGAGCGGTATCTCAACTGGCTGTCTCGGCTGGGTTCATCGACCGGGATGCCGCTCCAGGTGCTTTATCGGGTCGACGGCGGCACCGACGTCCGGCAACACGCGCGCGACGAGCTCGCCGGCTATCGCAATTCGCGCCCGGTCCGATTCGGCAATCACGCCTACCGGCAGCGCCAGATCGACTGCTTCGGCTATCTCGCCGATTGCGCCGTCATCTATCTGCATGGGGGCGGGCGCTGGGCGCCGCAGTACTGGCAACTGATCTGCCGGGTTGCCGACTATACCGTCAAGAGCTGGCGCAAGCCGGGCAACGGCATCTGGGAACAGGGAAAAAAGCGGCACTTTGTCAGCAGCAAGGTGATGAGCTGGACGACCCTCAAGCGCGCGCTCGAATTTGCCGACCGCACCGGCGGGAACGGCAATTTGCGGCAATGGCGGACGACGATGATGGAGATCCACGCCGAGGTGATGGAGCGAGGGTGGAGCCAATCGCTGCAGGCGTTCCGGCAGCACTATGGAGCGGACACGCTCGATGCCTCGACCCTGCTGATACCGTTGATGGGATTTCTCGAGCCCAGCCATCCGCGGGTGACCGCGACGGTGCAGCGGATCGAGCAGAATTTGACGATCGATGGGCTGGTCTATCGCTTCCGGCCCGAGGATTTGGGCGACGATTTCCCGATGGGCCGGTTCGAAGGCGCCTTTCTGCCCTGCTGCTTCTGGCTGGCCGCGGTCTACGCGCTGATGGGGCGGCGCGACGACGCCGATGCGATGCTGCGGCGGGTCGAGGGTCTGGCCGGCGAGTCGGGGCTGTTCTCGGAGGAGGTCGACAGCCGCTCGGAGCTGCTGCTCGGCAACATTCCGATGATCTTTTCGCATGCGGAATATACGCGGGCGGTGCTGCAGCTCGCCGGCGCCTGGCCGCGTGACATCTGATTAGATCACTGCGGTCTGGGCCAACGGGAGATCATCATGCCGGAAACCGTCGTCATTACTGGAGCATCTTCGGGGGTGGGGCGGGCGACGGCGCACGCCTTTGCCGCGCAAGGAGCGCATATCGGACTGATCGCACGCGGCGCCCAGGCGCTCCAGGCGGCCGCTGCAGAGGTCGAAAAAGGCGGTGGGAAAGCTCTGGCGGTGCCGCTGGACGTGGCCGATGCCGACGCGCTCGACGCCGCGGCCGACCGGGTGGAAAGCCAATTCGGCCCGATCGACATTTGGGTCAATTGCGCGATGGCGACGATCTTCGCCCCGTTCCACCGCATCTCGCCGGATGAGTACCGCCGCGCCACCGAGGTGATCTATCTCGGCTTTGTCTACGGGACGATGGCGGCCTTGAAACGAATGCGGCCGCGCAATCGCGGCACGATTGTACAGGTCGGCTCCGCCCTCAGCTATCGTGCAGTGCCGTTGCAGTCGCCTTATTGCGGCGCCAAATTCGCGATTCGCGGCTTCACCCAGAGCCTGCATTCGGAACTCATCCATGACGGGGTCGATGTCCATCTCGTGATGGTTCAGATGCCGGCGCTCAACACCCCGCAATTCGATTGGGCGCGAAATAAGATGAGCCGGCGGCCACAGCCGGTGCCGCCGATCTTCCAGCCCGAGATCGCCGCCGACGCGATCGTCTACGCCGCGCATTCGCGGCGCCGCGAAATCTGGGTCGGACGCTCGAGCGTTCAGGCTATCGTCGCCAACAAATTCTTCCCCGGTTTGCTCAATCGATATCTCGCGAACAAAGGCTATAGCGGCCAGCTGACGGAGGAGCCGGCCGACCCGAAAGCGCCCGACAATCTGTTCGACCCGGTGCCGGGCGACCCGGGCACGCACGGGCGCTTCGACAGCCGCGCCACATCCAGGAGCCCTCAGCTGTGGGCAACCGAGCACCGCACCGCCCTGATCGCCGCCGGGCTGACGCTTGCGGGATTTATCGCGACCATGCTGGTCGGTGGAAAACCGGCGGCTCGGCAACCGGCGGTTCAGCAAAAGGAAGCTGACGTCCGGGAACCAACTGCAGGTGCTCGCGTTTAGCCGGGCTGGTTAACGGGGGACGCTGCGGCGGATCCGACCGGTGCCTATCTTCGGCCCGAAAGCGAACATGTTTATGAACGCGGCGCTGATCGCAGTGGCCGGCCTGGTCGCCGTCCTGCTGATCCTTGTCTGGGTCGTGCCGGTGATGGGCTACAACACCCAGGAAAGTTACAGCCCGCAGCAGCCGGTGCCGTTCAGCCACCAGCATCATATCAGCGGTCTGGGGCTCGATTGCCGATATTGCCATACCAGCGTCGAAATCTCGCAGAACGCGGGGATACCGCCGACGGAGACCTGCATGACCTGCCACTCGCAGATCTGGACCAATGCGGCGATCCTGGCGCCGGTGCGGCAGAGTCTCGCCGAGGGCAAGCCGCTGCGCTGGACCCGCGTCTACACACTGCCGGATTACGTCTACTTCGACCACAGCATCCATATCGCGAAGGGCGTCGGGTGCACCGAATGCCATGGAGCGATCGGCGACATGGCGCTGACCTGGAAAGCCACAACGCTCTACATGAGCTGGTGCCTCTCCTGTCACCGCGATCCGGCGCCGCATCTGCGCCCGCTCGATCAGGTAACCAACCCGCACTGGCAACGCACAGCCGATACCCCCTCTGGCGAGGCGCTGATGGCGGCCTATCACATCCATCCGGAAACCCTAAGCGATTGCAGCGTGTGTCATCGATGAGTGACCCTGGGATGAATGCCTCCGGGATGAATGCCTCCGGGATGAATGCCCCTGGCCGAGATTACTGGCGCACCCTCGAAGAGCTGGGGGAGACGCCCGGCTTCGCAGCGATTGTCGAACGCGAGGTGCCGCGCTTCCGGGATGTGCTCGGCGCCCTCGACCGGCGCCGGTTTCTGCAGCTGATGGCGGCATCGATGGCGCTGGGCGGGCTGTCCGCCTGCGGTCCCGAGCCCAATGCACGCCAGCTGCTGCCCTATGTCGAGCAGCCGTCCGGCATCGTGCCAGGGCGGGCCCGCTATTACGCCACGGCGACCACCCGAGAGGGGTATGCAACCGGCGTGCTCGTCGCTCATCAAATGGCGCGCCCGGTCAAGGTCGAGGGCAATCCAGACCATCCGGCGAGCCTCGGCGCGGCCAGTGCGATCATGCAGGCGAGCATCCTCACCCTCTACGATCCGCGCCGCGCCCAGTCGATCGTCGGAAACGGGCAGATCGACACCTGGGAGAGCTTCGTCACTGCCCTCTATCAGCGGCGCGAGCGGCTGCTGGCGCAGCGCGGCGAGGGGCTCCGGCTGCTCACCGGAACCCTGACCTCTCCCTCTCTCGGCGCGCAGATCGCGGCCCTGAAGCAGCAATTCCCGGCGATGCGCCGGCACCAATGGGAGCCGTTGCATCGCGACAACGAGCTCGCGGCTTGCGAGCGCGCTTTCGGCCGGCCGTTCGACCGGGTTTTCGACCTCGGTTCCGCCGAGGTGATATTCGCCGTCGAGAGCGACCTGATCTCCACGGTACCGGGGCATTTGGTCTATGCCCGCCAATTTGCCGCGCGCCGCCGCCCGGGCGAGACGGGCGGTCAGATGAGCCGGGTCTATGCCATCGAGAGCACACCGACCTTGATCGGAGCGAAGGCGGATCATCGTCTCCCGATGCGGCCCGAAGAGATCCTGAGCGCGATGCACTATCTGGCCTCGGCCGTCGGGGCCGGGCCGAAGGGCGTTGTGCAGCCGCAGACCAAAGACTCGGACTGGCTCAAAGCGGCGGCGCAGGATTTGGTTCAGCATCGCGGCCGCGCTCTCGTCCATGCCGGGCGCGAGCAGCCGGCCGAAATCCATCTGCTGGCCGATATCATCAATGGGAGCCTGGGAGCTTTCGGGTCGACGGTTCGGTTGATCGAGCCGGTGACGGGTTCGCCGATGTCGCAGCAGAAATCGCTGCAGGAGCTTGCTGCCGATATGGCAGCGGGCAAGGTCGACACCCTGCTGATGCTGGATACCAACCCTCTCTATACCGCGCCTGCCGACCTCGATTTTGCGGCGGCGCTGAAGCGCGTGCCGCTGTCGGTCAGCCTCGCCCTCTATCCAGACGAGACTGCCGAGGCGAGCACTTGGCTCATCCCGGCGGCGCACGAATACGAAGCCTGGGGCGATGCCCGCGCCTTTGACGGCACCATCACGATCCAACAGCCGCAGGTGCGAAGGTTATACGGCGGCCATTCGGCGCACGAGCTGCTGGCGGTGCTGCGGGCCGACACCTCGCCCGACGATTACACCTTGCTGCGCAGCTATTGGCAGGCCGAGGCGCAGCAGCAGGGGCGTGGCGATTTCGAGGCGTTCTGGCACGAAACGCTGCGGGTCGGCCTAGTAAAGGACAGCGCCGCCCCGCCCGTCACGGCCACGCCGCGATCCGATCTCGCGGCCGACCTGAAGGAGCCGCCGGCGTCGGCGGAAGCCGGGCTCACGCTTCTTTTCCGTCCTGACGAGGGGGTCTGGGACGGGCGGTTTGCCGACAATGCATGGTTATTGGAGATGCCGCGCCCGTTCACCCGGCTCACCTGGGACAATGCGGCATTGATCGCGCCGGCGACGGCAATAAAGCTCGGGGTCAAAACCGAGGATGTTCTGACAATTGCCGCGAATGGCCACAGCGTGCGCGCCCCGTTCTTTGTCTTGCCGGGGCAGGCGCCCGACTGCATCACTCTGCCGCTCGGCTTCGGCCGGCGTGCCGGCGGGCTCGGGGTCGATATCGGCTTCGATGCGTACCAGTTGCGCGGCCTTGACACCCCCTGGCTCATCCAGGCCGCGACGCTCGGCAAGACTGGCGACACTCGGCGCCTCGCGTCCGTGCAGGGGCATGACCGCGTCGCCGGGCGCGATCTCGTGCACGAAGGCACGCTCGCCGATTATCAGAAGAACCCACATTTTCTCGAGCAGAAGGAAAACGACGAATCGCTCTACCCCGGCTACAGCTATCCTCGCTACGCCTGGGCGATGGCAATCGACTTGAACTCCTGCATCGGCTGCCAGGCTTGCGTCGTCGCCTGCCAGGCCGAAAACAACGTGCCGGTCGTCGGCAAGGATCAGGTCCTCGCCGGCCGCGAGATGCACTGGTTGCGCATCGACCGCTATTACTCCGGATCTGCCGATGTGCCGGACGTGGCGTTCGAGCCGATTCCGTGCATGCATTGCGAGAACGCGCCCTGCGAAGTCGTCTGTCCGGTACACGCCACCGTGCACGACAACGATGGCCTTAACGTCATGGTCTACAACCGCTGCGTCGGCACCCGGTTCTGCTCCAACAACTGCCCGTACAAGGTGCGGCGGTTCAATTTCTTCGCCTATGCGATCCAAGAACAGCGGCCGGCGGAATCGTGGAACCCGCAAGTGAGCGTGCGCGAGCGCGGAGTCATGGAGAAATGCACCTACTGCATCCAGCGTACCCGCACCGCGCAGATCGACGCCGACCGCGAGGACCGCCGGGTGCGCGACGGAGAGATCGTGACGGCCTGTCAGCAGAGCTGCCCGACGCAAGCGATCATCTTCGGCGACCGCAACGACACCGACAGCGCTGTCGCTCGCCGCAAGGCGAGCCCCCTCGATTACGTGCTGCTCGAAGAGCTCAACACCCGGCCGCGCACCAGCTATGCGGCGATCATCCGCAACCCCAATCCGCTGATCGAGAGCGACAAGGCGTGAGCGTCTTTGCGCAGCTTCCGAGCGAGGCGCCAGTCGTCAGACCGGGCGTGACCTTGCGCTCGCTGAGCGAGGAAGTCAGCGACCGCGTGCTGCAGCCGCATGCGCCGCGCTGGTGGTGGATCGGCTTCGGCATATCGCTGGCCCTGTTCTTGACCCTCGTCGTCGCGGTGGCCTGGCTGTTCATCAACGGCATCGGCGTTTGGGGTGTCAACATCCCGGTCGCCTGGGGTTTTGCGATCTCCGAATATGTGTGGTGGATCGCGCTGGCGAGTGGCGGCACGATCGTCTCGGCGCTGTTCTATCTGACTCGTTCGCCGTGGCGCTCGGCGACCAACCGGATTGCTGAGTCGATGATGCTGTCCGCCGCGGCGTGCGCCGGCGTCATGCCGATTTTGCACATCGGCCGGCCCGGCCTGTTCTATTGGCTATTCCCGTATTCGAACGTGATGGGAGTGTGGCCGCAATTCCGCAGCCCGCTGCTCTGGGACTTCGTCTGCCTGCTTTGCTACATTTTGATGTCGATCATGTATTATTATATCGGGTTGTTGCCCGACCTCGCCACTATACGCGACCTGGCGCAACATCGGCGCACGCAGATCTTTTACGGCATTCTCGCCCTCGGCTGGCGCGGCTCGGCGCGCCACTGGCGCAACCATCAGACGGTCTACTTCATCATGGCGGCGATCATGGCGCCGATGGTCATCTCGGTGCACAGCGTCGTCGGCCTCGATTTCGCCGGCGGCATCACCCCCGGTTGGCACTCGACCCAATTCCCGCCCTACTTTTTCTTTGGCGCGGTCATTTCGGGGCTCGCGCTGGTGATCATGCTGACCATTCCAATTCGCCACGGCTACCATTTCGAGGACATCATCACCGAGTACCATTTGAACGCGCTCGCCAAAGTGATGCTCGTCGGCAGCGTGATGCTCGGCTACTCCTACCTATGGGAAGCGTGGGGAGCGTATTACGGCAGCGACGTCGCCGAGCGCACGATGTTCGGCGCCCGCATATTCGGGCTTTACGCGCCGTCTTATTGGGCAAAGCTGGCGCTCAACATCGTGATCCCGCAGCTGTTGTGGCTGCCGGCCGTCCGCCGCAACGAGGTCCTGCTGTTTCTGATTTCGCTCGGCATCATCGTCGGCATGTGGCTGGAGCGCTTTGTCATCGTCATAACCAGTCTGCACCGCAACTACATGCCATCCGAGTGGGGCAATTTTTATCCGACCCTGTGGGACTGGGCGACGCTGGCCGGGACGATCGGTCTGTTCCTGAGCTTGTTCTTCCTGATCCTGCGGATATTGCCGATCATCTCGATCGCCGAGGTGCGCGAACTCGTCGAGAAAAATGGCTCCCAATGAGCGAGCGCGCACTGCACGGCGTCATCGGCGCCTTCGCCTCACCCGACGCGGTCGTCGATGCAGCGCGGTATCTCCGCTCGCTCGGCTTCCGCGAGCTCGAAGCTTACACGCCCTACCCGGTCGAAGAGCTCGACGAGGTGTTGCGCCCCGGGCGCCGTAGCCGGCTGCCGCTGGTGATCTTTGTCGGCGCCGTGATCGGGGCGGTCTGGGGCTATTTCATCCAGGCCTGGGACGAGGTGCTGAATTATCCGATCAACGTCGGCGGGCGGCCGCACAACAGCTGGCCGGCTTTTGGCGTGGCGGATTTCGAGTTTACCCTGCTGTTTGCCATGGCCGCCGGGTTTTTTGCGTTGCTGGCGTCCTGTCGGCTGCCCCGCCTCCATCACCCGGTCTTCGCGGCGGACGATTTCGCGCGCGCATCGGTGGACCGTTTTTTTCTGTGCGTCGGGGCGGACGATCCGAGCTTCGAGCCGCAACACATCCGCCGCGTTTTCGAGCGCCACGGCGCAGAGCGCGTTTCCGAGGTGTCCGAGTGAGGCTGACACTCGTCATCCTAATCGCCGCCATCGGAACGGCCATGGCGGCGTGCGACAACATGGCCAATCAGCCAAAGCGGCTGCCGTTTACGCTGCCCTATGGGGCCGAGGCGAATTGGCCGGCTCTGCCGCCGCCGGGGATCGTCGCGCGCGACGAAAAGCCCGCGCCGCCGCCGCCCGTCACACTGGCGCTGATCGAGCGCGGTCAGCAGCGTTTCGACATTTATTGCGCGCCGTGCCACAGCCGCGTCGGCGACGGTCATGGCATGATCGTTCAACGCGGCTTTCCGTCACCGCCCTCCTATTACATCGAGCGACTGCGCGAGGCGCCGGTGCAGCATTTCTACGACGTCATTACCCACGGTTACGGAGCCATGTATCCATACGCCGCGCGTGTCGAGCCGGCGGACCGTTGGGCGATCATTGCCTATATTCGGGCATTGCAGGCGAGCGAAACTTCGCAGCTCGCCGATGTTCCGCCCGACCAGCGGCAGAACCTGCAATGACAGCAAATCGCGTCTGGACCAGGCTGAACCTGGTCTCGCTCTGCGTGATGGTTCTCGGCGTTGCGGCTGCGCCGTGGGCGCCGCGATGGATGTCGCGGGATTTTTCCGCGCTTGGCTTTGCACTTTTCTGTTTTGGCTAGGTGTGCCGCTCGGGGCGCTGACCCTGGTGCTGGTCCACGATCTGACCGGTGGACGATGGATGGCGACCGCCCGGCCCGTGCTCGATGCCGCGATTGCGACGATGCCGCTCGCCACCCTCGCCGGGATCCCTGCCTTTATCGGACTGCACCACCTCTACAGCTGGACGCACCCCGCGACGAGCCTCGGCAACACCTTCTACCTCAACAACAGCGCTTTTGTTCTGCGCTACGCGATTTACATCGTGCTGTGGAACTTGCTCGCCGCCTATGCGCTGTGGGGGCCGCGCCTGGGCGGGGAGCCGATCGCGCCGGCCCTGTCATGGCTCAGCGGGGTCGGTCTCGTCGTGCTCGCTTTCTCGGCCAGCTTTGCGTCGATCGACTGGATCATGTCGCTCGAGCCGACCTTCTGGTCGTCGGTCTTCATGATGATCGCCGGAGCCGGCTGGTTCAACACCGGTCTCGCCTTAGTCCTGCTGGTCGTCGCGGTGACCGGTGCGGGACCGGGGAGCCGTCGCGATCACATGGCCGACATGGCCGCGATCCTGCTCGCCACCACGATCTTCTGGGCCTATGTCGGGTTCTGCCAGTTCCTGATCGTTTGGGAGTCGAACCTCAAGGGCGAGATCCCCTGGTATCTGATCCGCATGACGGGCGTTTGGGTCCCGGCCCTGTTCGTCGCCGTCGGGTTGGGGTTCTTTGTTCCGTTTTTTGCGCTGCTCGCCCAACCGGGCAAGCGCAGCCTCGGCGTGGTGACCACGGTGTGCGTGCTGATCCTGCTCAGTCGGGTGGCCGACACATGGTGGCAGGTGCTGCCGGAGTTTCGCGAGGCCGGCCCGTTCTGGCTCGATGTCGGCGCGATCCTGGCTTTGGGCGGGCTGCTGCTGCTGCTGTTCCTGCGGCGGATGCGCTATGGCGGCATTCTAGCCGCGGGGGCGCTCCAGGTCTGGAAGCCCCATCATGGCTGATCTCGACGTGCACGTCGAAAGCAACCCCGACACCGCCTATGAGCGGTCGGATTGGCCGCTCGGCATGGTCGGCCTGATCTTGGTGGGAACATTCCTATTTCTGGTGATTGCGACGCTTGTGCTGATCGGCGCGTTTCCGCGGGCCGTCTCGGATGTCGGCCGCGCATTGACCATCGAGCCGCCGGCCCCGCGCCTGCAAACCAATCCGCCGGCCGATCTTGCACAATTTCGCGGTGAAGAGGACAAGCAGCTCAACAGCTATTACTGGGTCGACAAGCAGAAAGGCGTCGTCCATATCCCGATCGACCAGGCGATGAAAGAAGTCGCCAAGAAAGGGATAGACGGCTTTCCGCGAGGTGAGCCATGAGAGCTGCCTTGGCTGCGCTGGTCTTGGCGGCGCCGGTATTGGCGGTGCTGGGGTTTTCTTTCGAAGCTCTGGCGGGCGATGATCTCTCTGATTTCGCGTTTCAGCCGCATCCCGGCGCGCATTTGCCGCTCGGTTTCAACCTGATCGACGAGCAGGGCCGCGCGGCCGCTCTCGGGCAATACTTCGCTGGGAAGCCGGTGGTGCTGGTGCTCGAGTATCTCCGTTGCAAGACCCTGTGCGGCTTGACCCTGGAGAACGTCGTAGCGGCGCTCGATCCGCTGCCGCTCGATGCCGGCCGCGACTTCCAGGTGGTGGCGATCAGCATCGATCCACGCGATACGCCCGCCGATGCGGTGGCAGCCAAGGCTAAGTATCTCGCCGGCTACCGCCACCCGGGAGGCGATGAAGGCTGGCATTTTCTGACGGGGCCGCAGCCGGTGCTGCAGCGCATTGCCGACACAATTGGCTTTCGTTATCGCTACGATGCGGCGCTCGGCCAATATTTGCATCCCGCGGGCTTCGTCGTGGCGGCTCCCGACGGCAGCATCAGCCGCTACATGCTCGACCCCAATTTGCACCCATCCGATTTGCGGGCCGGGCTGGCGGATGCGGCGCAAGGCAGAGCCTCGGGCCCACTGACCCGACTGCTCCTGCTCTGCCGCGGCGGCGGCACCCGGCTCGGCCGCTACACATTGCCGATCGAGGCGGCCTTCGCGCTCGCCAATCTTGCGGGAATTACTGCTCTCATCGTGATCTTCGCCGCGATCCGGCGGCGGCGTCACCGCTGAGGCGGCGATGCACAGCTGGGTGCCGTTCTGGCCAAATACTGCCGCCGTCAATGGCGAGGCGGTGAACAACCTGTTTATTGCCGAGCTCGGCGTCTGCGGCCTGATCCTGCTGCTGGTCGTCTGGCTGATGTTTTCGTTTTGCCTGCGCTATCGGCGCGGCAGCAGCGCGTCGCGCGCGAACCCGATGCAGAAGACTTGGGTATGGGAGATCGGCTGGACCACCGCTACGCTTGCCCTCTTTCTGGTGCTCTTTGTCTGGGGTGCCGGCATTTATATCTGGCTCTACAAATCGCCCTCCGGCGACCTCGAAGTCTATGTCGTCGGCAAGCAGTGGATGTGGAAGATGGAGCACCCGGGCGGGCAGCGCGAGATCGATGCGCTGCACGTCCCGGTCGGAAAGACCGTGCGGCTGGTGCTCGCGTCGCAGGACGTGATCCACAGTTTTTATATTCCGGCATTCCGCATAAAGCACGATGTCGTGCCCGGCACTTATGAAACCTTGTGGTTCAAGGCGACCAAGACAGGCGAGTACCAGATCGAATGCTCCGAGTTTTGCGGTACGCAGCACGCGCATATGAGGGGGGAAGTCGTCGTGATGGAGCCGGCCGCCTTTGCGCGCTGGCTGACAGATCAGGGCGTCAAGGAGTCGCTTGCGCAACAGGGCGAGGTGCTGTTCCGCCAATACGGCTGCAGCGGCTGTCACGGCGCCAACAGCACGGTGCACGCGCCGGCGCTCGAAGGCGTTTATGGCAGTCTCGTGCACCTGCAGGACGGGTCGACGGTGCGGGCGGACGAGCGCTATCTGCGCGATTGCATCCTGCTGCCGCGGACCCAGACCGTCGCCGGCTATCCCCCGGTCATGCCCAACTTCTCGGGCCAGCTCGGCGAAGACGATCTGGTGAAGCTGATCGCCTACATCCAATCCCTAGCCCGATAGAAAGGCGCGCGATGGCGACGATCACCGCCGATATTCCGGCCAATTATCTGACTTCCGAGCACACGGTCCGCTCGTGGCTGCTCACCCGGGACCACAAACGGATCGCGCTGCTATTTTTCGCTTCGATCACCTTCTTTTTCTTTGTCGGCGGCTTCGCGGCGGCGCTCATTCGCCTCCACCTGGTGACGCCTTCGGGCCTGGTCCAACCAGACATATACAACCGCATGTTCACGATGCACGGCATCGTCATGGTGTGGTTTTTCTTAATTCCCTCGATACCGGCCACCCTGGGAAATTTTCTCGTGCCGCTGATGATCGGCGCGCACGATCTGGCATTTCCGAGGATAAACCTGGGCAGCTGGTACGTATTCAACCTTTCCGGGCTTCTGCTCCTCTATGCGCTGATCATGGGGGGCGTTGACACCGGCTGGACTTTCTACACGCCGTTTTCGACGACGTATTCCAACGGTTATGTCCTCGCCGCGGCGCTGGCGGTGTTCGTCAACGGGTTTTCCTCGATCATGACCGGGCTCAATTTCGTCGTGACGGTGCATCGTCTGCGCGCGCCCGGGATGACCTGGATGCGTTTGCCGCTGTTCGTCTGGGGGATTTACTCGGTCAGCCTCGTCATGGCCCTGGCGACCCCGGTATTGGCGATGACCACGTTTCTGGTGGCGATGGAACGTCTCATGCACGTCGGCATCTTCGATCCGGCGCAGGGCGGCGATCCGCTGCTGTTTCAACACATGTTCTGGTTCTATTCGCATCCCGCGGTCTACATCATGATTTTGCCAGCGATGGGCGTCGTCAGCGAGCTTGTCACCTGCTACGCCAGGAAGGCGATCTTCGGCTATACCGGCATGACCTGGGCGCTGATGGCGATCGCCGTGATCAGCTTCTTCGTCTGGGGCCATCACATGTTCACCAGCGGGATCTCGATCTATTCCGGCGTGGTCTTCTCGCTGATGAGCTTTTTCGTCGCCGTTCCGTCGGCCATCAAGGTGTTCAACTGGACCGCCAGCCTGCACAAGGGTTCGATCAGCTTCGACGCGCCGATGCTCTATGCGCTCGGCTTTATTCTGCTGTTCACGATCGGTGGTCTCACCGGGCTGATCGTTGCGACCGTGGCGCTCGACGTGCATCTGCAGGACACCTATTTCGTCATCGCGCATTTCCACTACATCATGGTCGGCGGCACGGTCAGCGCCTTCTTTGGCGGGTTGCATTACTGGTGGCCAAAGATCACCGGCCGGCTCTACCCGGAGATGTGGGCGCGGATGGCCGCGCTCCTGACGTTTGTCGGCTTCAACCTGACTTTTTTCCCGCAATTCATCCTGGGCTATCTCGGGATGCCCCGGCGTTATTACACCTATCCCGCGGAATGGCAGCCGTGGAATGTGCTGTCCTCGGCCGGCGCCTCGATCCTCGCCGTCGCCTACATCCTGCCGCTCGGCTATCTCGGCTGGTCGCTGTTCCGCGGCGAGCGGGCCGGCCCCAACCCGTGGCGCGCCACCGGCCTCGAGTGGCAGACCTCCTCGCCGCCACCGCCGTACAACTTCGCGCGGACCCCGATCGTGACGGTCGCCCCGTACGCCTACAACGCCGAGGACGGCAGCTACGTGGCGCAGAACGGTTCGGAGCATGTCTAGCCGGATCCTGCAGCCGGAGATGCAATATGCGACGCTCGCGCAGCAGGGCGAGACGGCGCAGCTCGGCATGTGGGTATTCATCGCGACCGAGACGCTGTTCTTTGGCGCTCTTATCTTCACTTATTTCATCTACCGCAACGCCTATCCCGAGGAGTTTGCGCACGCCGGCAAGGACGCGGTGCTTTGGTGCGGCAGCGTCAATATCGGGATCCTCTTGACCAGCAGCCTGACAATGGTGCTGTCGATCAATGCAGCCGCCGAAGGGCGCCGCCGCGATCTGCGTTTCTGGCTGCTCGCCACCGCGTTTCTCGGCATCGCGTTTGTCTGCGTCAAAGGCTATGAATGGTATTCCGACTATGACGATCAGGTCGTCCCCGCGGTCAATTTCTTGATGAAGCCGGGGGAGGCGCCGGCCGGCCAATTGTTCTGGGTATTCTACTTCATCGCCACTGGCCTGCACGCCCTTCACCTGTCGATCGGGATCGGTCTGATTTTGTACATGCTGTGGCGGGTGCGTCGGGGCGATTTGACCCCCGCCTATTACGCGCCGCTCGAGGTGGTCGGCCTCTATTGGAGCTTTGTCGACACGGTTTGGATATTTCTCTTTCCGGCGATCTATCTGGTGGGGCGTTCATGAGATCCGCCGGCAAAGACGAAGGAGCGCTGCTCTACGTCATCGCGTGGCTGGTTCTGTTGCTGCTGACCGGCATCAGCCTGCTGACCGCCTTTCTTCATCTCGGCGTTTATGCCCCGATCATCCAGTTCGGCATCGCGGCGACGCAGGCGGCGATCGTATTCATCCTCTTCATGCGGCTGAAAGGCCCGCCGTCGCTGAAATGGCTTTTTGCCGGCGCCGGCTTCTTCTGGCTGTTGTTTCTTTATGGACTGAGCACGACTGATTACGCGACTCGCCGTGGCTGGCCAACGCCGCCGTCGTCGGGGGCGGAGGGCGGCCAGAGTTCGCGGCCATAGGGTCGCCGGGAACTTGCCGACTCGGCCACCGTTTTTGAGTGTGTTCGGCGGTCATAACCGACGGGAGCGACAAGTTGGTAACTGGCAGGCGCGCGGGTGTTGCTGCAATAATGGTGTTGGCAATGGTGTTGGCTAGGTGCGGGCCGGCGGCGGCATAGGATGGCCACTCCGCGACCTCGACTTTTGTCAGCCCGGGCGCCCCGGTGATATCGGCCGACTCACCGCCGGCACGCAACCCGGCAATAAATCCGAGCGCGACGGGCCTCAGCCAAGGCAGAATGGCGCCCCAAATGCCGCCGGACCCGGCGCTCCCGGCAGCGAGCAGCGCACCGCGGGTCGAGGCGAGATCAGCAAAAGCGCAGCCCGCCATTGGTTGCGGTACGGGTACGGCGACGTCATAAATCTCCACGTCAATCGGGATGCGCATTGGCAGGCTCAACACCAAGAACGGCCGGCGCGTAAAGGTCGTGCTGGATGATCGCGGCACCGCTACCGAACAGAAGTAGGTCTGGCTGCTCGAGATCAGCCCGAGACCACCTCCTGCACGTATCGCGCGAACCGATCGACCGCGGTGGCGTGCGTCGCTGGCCGATTAATGCACAGCGGGCCCTGCTGGTCGATGATCTCGTGATGGGTATAACCCGAGCCGTCGCGGCGAAAACGCAGACCTAGCCGCGCGTTCCCGATGCGAATGTTGGTCAGCGAGAGCTCGGGGAGCCATTCGGGCAAATCGGGGTCAATAATCAGGGTGTGCCGCGGCGCTACCGGGAGCAGGCCGAGCATCGATTGCACGAGCAGCGCGATCGCCCCGGCCGACCAGGCCTGCGGCGAACAGGCCTGCGGATAGATGCCGGGATGCGGGTGCCGGCGATCCCGCGCTTGCCCACCGAACACCTCGGGAAGCCGGTCGAGATCGAATATCCGCGTAGTATCGAAGATTCCTTTGGCCAAACGATGCAGCTGCGCGTTGAAGCCGTACCGCTTCAGCCCGAAACCGATCATGCTATTGGAGGCGGGCCACACCGAGCCGATATGATATCCAAAGGGGTTGAATGCGGGGTGCCCACTTGACAGTGTGCGAATACCCCAGCCGCTGAACAGATCCGGCATCATCAGCCGGCCGGCGACGGCTTCAGCCTTGTCGTCGTCGATGATCCCATAGGCGAGGCATTGCCCCGGATCCGCAGCGATGCTCCGCACGAGATTTTTGTCCGGATCGAGAGCCAGCGCGAAATACTGGTGCTCCGGCATCCAGAATGTCTCGTTAAAGCGCTGCTTCAGCCGCTCGGCTTGGGCGAGCAGCTCGGTCGCCCGGCGCTCCTCGCCGAGCGACGCAAAAGCAAGCCCTAGGAGCTGTTTGGCCGCGTAATAACAACCCTGGATCTCAACCACAGCGATCGGATTTTCGACCATCCGCCCATCTTCGTAGAGGATGGCGTCCGAAGAATCCTTCCAGCCCTGGTTCTTCTCGCCCCACGATCCAGCCTTGGTCGCGTATTCGTAAAAACCGTCGCCGTCCCGGTCCCCGTCGCGATCCATCCACTCGAGGGTCTGCAGCGCCTTGTCTCGCATCGACAGAAAAAATTGCTTCTCGCCGGTCAGCGCCAGATCCCAAGCGAGGTCGATCAGAAACAATCCGGGAGCGGAGTAATCGCCGTAGTAGTGAAGAAAGGGGTTCTTTTCGAGGAGCGCCAAAGGGCTCAGCTGGTGCTGGTGAATAACCCGCCCCGGTTCCTCGTCATACCGCTCGTCGTATTTCGTGGCATTCCATTTGGCAATCAGGCCAAGGCTTCCGCGCATCATCGCGGGGGCGGGAAGGCTTGCCTGGAACGCCGTCATCAAAACGTCGCGGCCGAATAGCGCGACATATTTCGGGATGCCCGCCGCCGGGGTCCGCCGCTCGTCGCCTTCGCCCTCGAGCAGCGCCAGGGAGGTAAGGTCCGAGACTGCGCGGTCCCAGGCGCGCTGCACCTGAGCGTTGCTGGCCGACATTTTCAGATCCGCTTCGGGTGTAACGCCAATCGGCGGAACATCGAACGCGTCGCTGCCGTAGCGCAGCGCGACAGGTTCCCCACAGAAGACCGGCACGACGTCGAGACTGAGGCTCACTGGCTGCTTCGGCAGCAGGTTCAGCGTCCAGTAGACGACGCCACCCTTCTCGGTCAAATCGCCAGTCCCGGAAAAGCAGACCTCGGCAGCGTGGCGGAGCTGCGGATGACGGTAGTGGAAAGCAAGTACGCCGCAGGCCTCGCGCAATCTCCACTGGCGCTCGACGGGCGCGTTTTGCTGGCGCTCTCCCCCTTCGGCTTCGGACCGGTCCGCGAAATCGGCATCCAGCTCCCAGCACATCACGACGGTCACCGGAGCCAGGGCGTGATTGGTCACATAGAGATCGTGGTGCAGAGCGCCGCCGACAAAGCGGTTGATCTGCACCTCGATCCCGTGGCGGACCATCTCGCCGCCGCCTTTTCCGCCGTTGTCCGGCTGTGGACCCGCCTCTTTGCCGGCGGGGGAGGCCGCGAGGTAATAGGCGATGGACGAATAGCTGTCGACCGGGTTGGCCGATACGGCCAGCGGCGCAATGCCATCGAGCGCGAAGCGCATTCTCGACAAAAACCGGGTCTGCCGATAATAAAAGCCCGCGATGCCGCCGCCGATAAGGCCGTCGAGATCGGCGATCAGCAGCGCCTGTCCCTCGTGGGTGATGAGGTGCGACGGCATCGGCCGGAACCGATTCACATTGTTCATGGCCAGTCGATCTCCATCCCGGCACGCGATCAGCCAACCCTCACGTCAAGCCTCCGAAGTCGTGCGGGCCCGGGTCGGAATGGACCAGCAGACGCGGGCTGAGCTCGGCGATCGAGGGCACGCCCAAGAGGCCGAGGTCGCGCAGGATTTCCTCGCGCAGGATGTCGAGCGCGCGCTTCGCCCCGTCTTTCCCGGCGGCGGCGACACCGTAGAGCGCCGCACGCCCGACCAACACCGCATCGGCGCCGAGGGCCAGCGCCTTGATCACATCGGCGCCGCGGCGGAAGCCGCCATCGACCAGGATAGTGATGCGGTCGCCGACCGCCCGGCGCGCTGCCGGAAGAAGGTCGAGCGGCGCCACCGCCCAATCGAGCTGCCGTCCGCCATGATTGGAAATCGCCACCGCATCGGCGCCGATCTCGGCCGCGCGCACGATGTCCTCGACGCTCAGCAGTCCCTTGATGATCAGCTTGCGCGGCCAGCGTTCGCGGATCCGGGCGATCGTCTCCCATGACAATGCCCGATCCATCTGCGAGCGGATCCAATAAGCGCTGTCGAAAAACCGGCGCCTGTCGTTGGGGACGAATTCGATGACATTTTCAAAGCTCGGCATGCCGTGGGTCAATATCCCGCCGGCGAGCCAGCGCGGATGCATCAGCGCGTCGAACCGCGAGCTCCAGTTCAGTGACTTCGGGCTCGAAGTGGTGCGCTTGTACCACTCTTGGTTGCCATGGATCTGCGCATCGACAGTGACGATCAGCGCCTCACAGCCGGCGTTGCGCGCACGCTCGATCAATCTCTCATGCACCTCGGGCGGCCCAAAGACGTAGAGTTGCCACCAGTAGCGCAGCCCGCGCACGCGGGCGACTTTGGCCATGTCGTCGTTCGACATCGTGCTCTGGGCGTAGGGAACGCCGGCCGCGGCTGCGGCCTCCGCCAGCCGCAAATCGGCATGCGGCCAGAACAGCGCGTTGAGGCCGGTCGGCGCCACGACGACCGGGATCGCCATCTTTTGGCCGAACAGGACGGTCGAGACATCGCGCCGCGACACGTCGATCAGCGAGCGGTGCAGAAGGCGCCACTCGGCAAGAGCAGCGATATTGCGCGCCAGTGCTGCCTCGTCCTCGGCGCCTCCTTCGAGATATTCGAGCACAAAGCCCGGTAGGCGGCGGTGCGCCATCGCGCGCAGATCCTCGACGGTGACCACCCGGTCGAGATTGCCGCCATCGTAGAAGCGGCGTTGCGGGCTCGCACCTAGGACGGCGGGTGAGGCCCATGCGAGGGTTTTGTCCACCGGGGCAAAGGCGGGTCCAACCCGCCCGCCCCTGGGGACGCGGCGACGATTGACGACTGCCAGCGCGCTCGCCGCCACTCCGAGAGCGGCGAGCGCCGCGCCCCCCTGCCAAACAGTCTTGCTCCAGCCATTGCCTGGCGTCGGCGGTTTTGGCGGGGTCGCGACGGCAGGCTCGCCGGTCGACAAGTCTTCGATCTGGTCCATCAATGCCTCACACCTCGCCACGGCGCGCCAATTCGCGAATGCGATCGCCGGTGCGGCAGGCGAGCGCCTGGATCGTCAGCGAAGGGTTGACGCCGGTGCTGGTTGGAAACAGCGACCCGTCACAGACCCATAGGTTGGAAATATCCCAGCAGCGGCCGTCGGCGTTGGTGACGCTGTCCTTCGGATCATTGCCCATGCGGCAGGTGCCGACCATGTGCGCGGTGTCTTCCTCCTGCCAGAGGTCCTTGCCGCCGGCAGCCTCGAGGGCCTGGGCCATCGATCGCAGAGCGTGCTCGTACAGCTTTTTATCCTCGTCAGCATACGAGAAGACAACGCGCGGGATGCGCAAACCCAGTTCGTCGGTCTCGTCGGCAAGTTCCACGCGATTGATCGCGCGCGGCAGCACCTCGCCGACCATCTTCAGGCCGGCCTGGTGGATGTACTTGGCCATTTCGTTGCGCAGCGCCATGCCCCACAGGCCGCGGCTGCCGGTGACCGTGTGAGCCCAGCTGATCGGCAGCGGGCCTTGGCTCAGATAGCAGTAGCCGCCGGGGAAGTCTTTGCCGTGATGCGTATAGTTCCAGTGCTCGGTAATGGCCAGACCCGGCGGCCCCTTATACCACCTGATCTCCTCCTCCATCGTGCCGTAGACGGCGTGGTTCGACTGCGGCATCAAAAACTTTCCGACCATGCCGCTGCTGTTCGCCAACCCGTCCGGAAACTGCGGGCAGGCCGAGTTGAGCAGCAGCCGCGGCGTTTCGATCGCATACCCCGCGACCACGACATTTTTCGCACGCTGGCGGCGCCATTGGCCTTCGCGGTGATAGAGAAAGCCGGTCGCCTTTCCGGTCTGCCCGACCTCGATGCGGCCGGCCATTGCCAGATCGCGAATTTCGGCCCCAGCGCGGATGGCGCGCGGGATCCAGGTGACGAGCGCGCTCTGCTTCGCATTGGTCGCGCAGCCGATATTGCAGAAGCCGCGATAGACACAGGGGTGGGCTGCGCCGCGTGGAGCCGACAACGTCGCCAGCGGGGTCGCCGCCCAGTCGATCCCGATCGCCTCGCAGCCGCGCGCCAGCACCAGCCCGGCGGCATTGACTTCGTGCGGGCGATAGGGATAGCGCGGGCGCGGCGGCCCCCACGGGTATCTGACCGGCCCGGCGATCTTTAGCGCATCCTCGACCTCCCCGTAATAATGCCACATCTCCTCGGCCGAGACCGGCCAATCGACCGCGTAGCCGAGCCGCGAACGCGATTTGAAGCGGTCGGGATTGACGCGCAGCGACACCATTGTGAAGTGCACGGTGCTGCCGCCGACGCTCTGGCCGCTGTTGTTGCTGCCGAGCTCGATCGGATCATCGCCGCCTGTGATGCGCTCGCTGAGCCAGTAGAGCTTTTGCTGCTCGTATTCGTCGGAAGCGAAATCCTCGAGTGGCCGCCAGAACGGGCCGGCGTCGAGCGCGACGACAGAAAACCCGGCCTCGGCCAGCTTGCACGCCAGCGTGCCGCCGCCGGCGCCGGTCCCGACGATCGCAAAATCGACCTCGTCCTCGTCGCGATAACAGCGCATCGGGATCCAGCCCCCCGGATGGAAGACGTCCGGGGCGCGCCCGTTCTTGGCACGCGGGCTACCCGTCATGGCGCTCTTCCGCTTCCCAGGAATCGCGGCGATCGAAGCCGAGCCGGACATAGCCGCGGGGCGCAGCGGGGCCGCCAAAGCCGATCTCGCTCCAGGCGGCGGGGTGCGCGTAATAGACGCTGGTCACCTCGCGCAGCAGGGTGGTCATAAAAAAGCGTTTCGCCGGCAAACCCTGCCAGGCCGCGCTCCTGACATCGCCGTGCTGGATCGCGCGCAACACTGCGTCTTGCTGATTGGCCGGCAGCTCGCGAAATTCCTGCCCCCAGCGGGCGCGAGCCTCCTCATCAATCGCGAGTACGCCGCGTCGCCAAGCCTCCCGCATCGGCGGCATGTCCTCATAGCGATAGCCGTCGCCCCGGTTCGTGAACAGCTTTTCGTCGATGAAGGGAATGATTGGAACGGGCGCATCGCGACGATCCGGCTGCGGGATTAGACGGTCGCATATGGCGCTCAGGATTGCCCATTCTCTTTCAGTAAAGAACCGGCGACTGGGAACCTGATGCAGCCGCTTTTCCACAACCGCACGGGTCTGCTCGTTCCAGGACGGCGTGTCCCGTTTGTCCAGAACATCGTAGGTAGGAAACCGGTCCCTGAAGACTTCGCTCATGGTGTTTCCATCAGCTTGATCGCGGCAAGGCCGGCCAGTGCCACGCCAGTAAAGCCGGGTGGCGCCGGCACCGGTGGACCCTGCAGGATGTTCTGGCTCCAATTGTAGAAGCCCCCCATGTTGCGCTGCACGCCATAGATGTGAAATCCCATCCCGGCGATCCCAAGCGAGGCCGTCACCCGCAGCAGCGGCCGCGCAAATCGCAAAAGCTCGGGACGCATCGTTGCCGAGGCGAGGAGCAAGGCGGTCGCCGGCGGCACCGTCACCGGCAGGAACATGAAGGGATCATGAAAGGCGCCGCGGAAATGGAGCAGTGCCGCTTCCGAGACGGTGCCGATGAGCGCCGCCGCAGCGCCAAGGCCGAGCAGCGGCCCGGCCGGACGGCCGAGCAGGGTCGGCACTTGCCGACGCTCGGTTTCAAGGACCAGGCGCGAGGCCGAAAGGCCGGCCAGCCCGGCGAGAGCGATCGCCATCGGCGCCCCAAGCGGCGCGCCGTAGAACAGGTTCAGGAAATCGATCCCGCCCTCGCGTTTGGCAACATTGTAGAGGTGAAAGCCGGTGCCGGTGACGCCGGCGGCGAGGGCGACACCGCACAGCGCCGTCCGAGCCAGCCCGAAATGCGCCGGGGTCAAGGTCATATCCAGGCTGTTGGCGAGCGAGGCCGCGGCGACCGTCGGCGCGATATACATTGCCGGATTGTGAAACGCGCCCCGGTAATGCTGGAGAGCGCTGTCGGTCAGCACGCTGAACGAAAGAATGGCGGCAGCGCCGTTCAACCGCCTTGCCGCCCCGATGTGTTCGGGCTCGGCCCCGGTTTGCGGAACCGTCGCACGTGCTCGCTCGGTCAGCCGAACAATCACGATTGCACCGAGCGCCGCGAGGCCGACGCACAGCACCCCGGTGCCGACGCGCCGCGCCGCCGCCGCGCGGGGTTGCGGCGGCTGCGCCGGCATCGTCCCGGCGGCACGCCGCATTAGTGGGCTCCCGGTCAACTGCGGCTCGGCAGCAGATCGGAGACCAGCTCCTTCGTGGTTTCCTTGATGATCTGCCACTCGCTCGGATCGCCTTTGATCAGGGTCGAGGCGAAAGCCTTGGCATTTTTCAGGCTGATATGCGGCGGCAATGGCGGCACGTCGGGATCGGTATAGGCCTCGAGCACACACGGCCGATTGGCGGCAAAAGCAGCCTCCCAGGCGGCGCCGAGCTGATCCGGCCGATCGACGAAAATGCCCTTCAGCCCGAGCTGCTCGGCATACTGCGAATAGCGGAAATCGGGCACGTCCTGCGACGCCTCGAATTTCGGGTCGCCCGCCTGGGCGCGCATCTCCCAGGTGACCTGGTTGAGATCGCGGTTGTTGAGGGCGAGGATGACGAGTCGCGGATCGCTCCACTTCTTCCAGTACTTGGCGACCGTGATCAGCTCGTTCATGCCGTTCATCTGCAGCGCGCCATCGCCGACGAGGGCCAACACCGGACGATGGGGATAGGCGAATTTTGCGGCGATCGCGTACGGCATGCCGGGACCCATCGTCGCCAGCGTGCCCGAGACCGAGGCCATCATGCCGCGGCGGATCTTGACGTCGCGGGCATACCAATTGGTGCCCGAACCGGTGTCGCAGGCGATGATGCAGTTCTCGGGCAGGCGAGGCGACAATTCCCAGTACACGCGCTGCGGATTGATCGGGTTCGCGTCGTTCATCGCCCGGCTCTCCAGCACCTTCCACCAGGCGGCGATGTTCTTTTCGATGGTCTCGCGCCACGAACGGTCCGGCTTGCGTTCGAGAAGCGGCAGCAATTTGCGCAATGTCGCGGCGCTGTCGCCGATCAGGTTGACCTCTATCGGATAGCGCATGCTGACCATGCGGGGATCGAGGTCGATCTGCACGCCGCGCGCCTGGCCTTCCTCGGGAAGGAATTCGGTATAAGGAAAGCGCGACCCGATCATGAAAAGCGTGTCGCACTCCATCATCATCTCGTAGCTGGGACGAGTGCCGAGCAGCCCAATCGACCCGGTCACAAAGGGCAGATCATCGGGGAGCGCCGCCTTTCCGAGCAGCGCCTTGGCGACCCCGGCGCCGAGTTTGTCGGCGGTCGCAATGACCTCATCAGTGGCGTGGAGCGCCCCGGCGCCGACCAGGACCGCGACCCTCTTTCCCTCGTTGAGCACCCGGGCGGCGCGTTCGAGCTCTCTCATGGCCGGCAAAACTTCCGGCGCTTCGTAACCGATGCCGGTCAGGATGCTGCCGTGCTTTTGCGGCGGCAATTCGACCGCATCCATTTCCTGCAGGTCATTCGGCATGATGATGCAGGTGACGGTGCGCTCGGCCTTGGCGATGCGCACGGCGCGATCGATCAGCTGGCGAACTTGCGACGGGGTCGTCGCCATATGGACGTACTCGCCGGCGACGTCCTTAAACAGAGAGATGAGATCGACCTCTTGCTGATAATGGCCGCCGAGGGCGCTAAGCGCCTGCTGCCCGACGATCGCCAGCACCGGCTGATGATCCATCTGGGCGTCGTAGAGGCCGTTCAGCAGGTGAATGGCGCCCGGCCCTGAGGTGGCGAGACAGACGCCCAGCTCGCCGGTGAATTTGGCGTGGCCGCACGCCATGAATGCAGCCATTTCCTCATGCCGGACCTGTACGAAATCGAAGCGGTCACCCGTGCGGGCGAGGGCGCCAATGAGTCCGTTGATGCCGTCGCCGGGGAACCCGAAGATCCGTTTCACGCCCCACGCCGAAAGCCGCTCCCAAAAAAAATCGCTTACCGTCTTAGCCATGCCATGCCTCGCGCTTGATGCTGTTCGGCGCCCCGGAAGTTCCGTTCCGATATACGCTGTCGTTTTGCAGGCGCCGGGGACCGCAGTGCGGCTCCTAGTGCACGCCCGTTAATTCAACGCCCTGAGCCACCCGGTGTTCCCGGCAATTGCTGCAAACACGGTTCGATTGAAGTGATCTTGATCAATGATTCTCATCAATAAAACTGCGGCTGCTCCGTGCGGGTTTGAACTTACGCCGGATCGCCGGACGGCGCGTGGATGGTCGTCGAGCCGATGGCAGGCGACCGCCTCGAAGACAATTTGAACCCGGGCGGCCGACTTTAATTTCGCCTCCAGGTCCGGTCACCATACCCCGATATGCGCCTTTTCCTGTCCGAGGGTCGGTTCATCTCTCCCGCTAATTCCTCGAGAAGCTGACTGACAGTGCCATCACAAGGTCGCACCCTGTGGGAGGATCTCTCCGAAGTGGCAACCGGCTGCGGTGGCTTGCGGCTTCACCCCGCGGTCGGTGAGGGGTGTCGCCGCTGGCGCGGAACCGGAAGATGCTATGGGGCGGGCGGCGAGGAAATGGCAACTTCGTCGCTGCATCAACCGATGGAGTGCCGCGATGCCCCAGCCGAACGACTTGAGCAGGTCCCTCGTCGCCCTGGACCAAAATAGCACGATCATTGCCGTCGTCGAGCTGAGCCAGTCGAGCTGGCTGGTTGCCGGTGTGCTTCCCGGGATTGAGCGTCAGCCGTGCAAGAAGCTGGACCCGAGCCCGGAACGGCTGCTTGCGGTGCTGCACCGCTGGCGGGATGAGACGGTCAGGGCCGGCCGCACGATCACGCGGATTGCGGTTGCCTTCGAGGCCGGCCGCGACGGCTTTTGGCTGGCGCGCTGGCTCGAGGCGCGCGGGGTAGAGGCGCACGTGATCCATCCCTCGAGTGTGGCGGTTTCGCGGGAACATCGCCGGGCGAAAACCGACCGGCTGGACACCGAGTTGCTGAAACGCGGGTTCCTGGGGTGGCTGCGTGGAGAACGGGGCCATTGCAGCATGGCGCGCGTGCCCACGATTGCCGAAGAGGACGCCAAACGGCCAAACCGCGAGCGCGAGTGCCTGGTGGGGGAACGCACGCGGATTGTGAACCGGATAAAGTCCACCCTGGCCCGGCTGGGCATTCGCAACTTCAAACCAACCCTGCGCAAGGCCGCCGAACGTCTGGCAACCGTGCACACCCCGGAGGGCATGCCGCTGCCACCAAACACCTTGGCCGAGCTGCAGCGCGACATGGCGCGGCTGGGCTTTGTCGTCAGCCAGATCAGACAGATCGAGGAAGCTCGTCAGAAACGATTGGAGCAGCAGCCTGAGACCGGGCCCCACGCCATGGTTCGGCGGCTGGCCCGAATCGTCGGGGTTGGTGTCGAGACGGCTGATATGCTGGTTCATGAGGTGCTGTCACGACCAATGCGCGACCGCAGAGCAGTGGCGCGCTACGCCGGCTTAACAGGCTCGCCGGATGAGAGTGGCGCGCAACGGCGCGAACAAGGGCTCGCCAGAGCCGGCAACGCCCGGGTCCGCCGCGGCATGATCCAACTCGCTTGGCGCTTTCTGATGTTCCAGAAGGAGAGCGCGCTCGCATTGTGGTATCGCGCCCGCACCGCTGATAGCCGTATCGGCACGCGCAAGACAATGATCGTCGCGCTGGCACGCAAACTGGTCATCGCGCTCTGGCGCTTTGTCACCACTGGCGAAACATTGGAGGGCGTCACCCTGCGTCCGGCGTCCTGAAAGGGCTTGCCGGACCGAGCATACCACTCAGCACCATTCGGCGCTTGCGCTGGCTTTTCAGCACGACTGCCGAATTGACGATCCGAGGTGGCGGGAAGCCGTATTCGAACATGGCAACGATGCCGACCGAAAGAATGGGCCCGCCGCCCGGAGCTTCGCCGCCGATGCGCATGCTGCATCATGGTCAGGATCAAACGACCCTACCGAATACAGATCCTATGCAGTGGGGCGGCAAACTCTGGTAAGTCGACATCGCCCACCACTGACCCGAGGGAGCTACCAATGCATCACGCTACCACTATTCCTGTTCCAGAGCGGACCTGCAGCCGGGGAGACTGTGCCACTTTGTTTGTCTCGTTAGAGCTAGTCGCTCGACGTGGGTTGCAACGGCGCTGGCGCCCGGCAGCAGGAAGATGTCGAAGCACACGCTCGTCGGCGGTGACGGGCGCAAACTGCTCGACCTTCTTGCGCGGCTCAAGACCAGAGCCGAGCAACGCATTGCAGCGCCGGTCAAGGTTGTGACGATCCAGGAAGTTGAACTCGATGGTTTTTCAATTCATCGCTTGCTCGAGGCCAACGGCGTCGAGAGCCACGTCGTCGATCCGGCGTCGATTGCCGTGCCCCGACGCCACCGGCGCGCCAAGACGGACGCGATCGACGGCGAGACGCTGCTGCGCACGCTAATGGCCTGGCAGCGAGGCGAGCCGCGGGTCTGCGCCATGACAGTGCCGCCAAGCCCAAGTGAAGAGGACCGCCGTCGGATCTCGCGCGAGCGCGCGACGCTGCTGCGGGAGCGCATTCAGCACACGAACCGCATTCGAGGACTGCTGTTCGGCCAGGGGATCACCAACTACAATCCGCTGCACAAGAACCGCCGGGAATGTCTGGAAGAGCTGCGGACCGGAGACGGACGCTCGCTGCCAGCTCACCTCAAGTCGGAAATTCTTCGCGAGATCGACCGGCTCGAGTTGGTCTTACGCCAGATCGGCGAGGTCGAAGCTGAACGTGATGAAATGTTGCGGCCGGCGCAAGCGAGCTCTCCAGCTGCACTACTTATGCGGCTCAAGGGCATTGGCGCGGAGTTCGCCGCCGTGCTCTACCTTGAGGGTCTGTTCCGCCACTTTGAGAACCGACGGCAGTTGGCGGCCTATGCCGGCCTGGCTCCCAGTCCATGGAAGAGTGGCAGCATCGACCAAGAACAGGGTATCTCGAAGGCAGGCAATCCGCGTCTGCGCACCACAATGGTCGAGCTTGCCTGGATGTGGGTGAGATACCAGCCCGACAGTGCTCTCAGCTGTTGGTTCCGCCAGCGCGTTGGCTCCGAGCGCGGCCGGATCCGCCGCATCTCGATTGTCGCGCTCGCCCGCAAACTGCTCATCGCCCTCTCGAGATACGTCACCCATGGTGAGATCCCCGCGGGTGCTGTCATGAAGGCAGGCTGAAGGCATTCCCGAAGGCCGGAATTATTATCGCGAGTTCCACGAGGCCTGATCAGCCCCGTTGGATCCGGGCGGGCGGACCGTCGCAAACAATGGCTGTGATATGCCGCAATACAGTGTGGATCCGCCCTCCCGAGCCCGATGACCTCCAGAATGAGGGATTGTGGTGCCAGCCGTCTGGGAACGGCGACCGGATGTGAGGTTCTGCGGGCATCAAAGCCGCAGTCAATAGATGGGCTCGGGCCACGGATTCGATACAGCGAGATGTAGGCGGCCATCAAGAACCCTATGGATTTGCCGCTGCGCTTGGACGACGCTGGCGCGTCGCCCACAACTCCACAGGGGCCACATCGGTAAGTAGTCGATATCGGGTTAGGAAAAGAGACGAGCGAGGGCTGGCGCGGAGACCAATGAGGCAACCGGGGAAGCAGGTTTTCGGGGAGGCAACGCAATGCTTGCTTGACACCAGTTGCCCTCATGTGAAGTCTGTGGCACGAAGATGCACCCCAATGGCGAGCTCCCCTCGGATCCTCAACAGATAGACAGGCACCGTCAGACGCTGAAGCTATGCAGAAAGAAAGCCCCTGTCGCCGTTCATCATCGCTCCGCGTGCTCAGGCGTCAAGGCGCTGCGAAACACAAGCCACGCTAGGCGGCAAGCCGCCAAGCTTTGCTACCGTTTCGGTCCCTTGACCCCTTCCGCTCGCTCCGCGAACCTGACCGCAGGCGACGGGACGAAGAACGGCTTTCCAGGTAGGGTCGAGGACTGGCGCGCCAGTTGGCCGGGGTATCCCGACCGTGCCACGTTTCCAGCCCCCTCCACGTCGCACGCAGCATGCGGATTTCCCGCACTGCGCGCCCCCATTTGCTTCACGTCAGGGCTTATGGGACCTATCATACCGGGGCAACTTTCGGTCGGTCATGTCGCACTCGATAGCTGTTGAACAGCCTTAGAGTGTCGTACAGCCACGGCCTACTCCACCGCTCCCAGCCGAAGCCCTTTCGTTTCCGAGCCTGCGCCAGATGGCGCCTGACCTTCTTCTCTACCCAATCTCTGATGTAGGTGAAGCACTCGCTAGAGTTCCCCACCGCGAAGTAGTTGACCCACCCCCGTAGCATTGGATTGATCAGGCTTATCACCCTCTCAATCGGTTGCGACCGGTGTCGGCGAAATACCTGCTTGAGCTCCCGCAGCAGCGCCGTCCGCTTTTTGAGCTTGGGCGTGTAATGCGGCCGCATCACTCCGCGCAGACCGCGGAGGTAGCGGAAGTCAAACCCCAGAAAGCCGAAGTTCTCACCTCGTTCCAGGTCGACTCTGCGGCTCTTTTCATCATTGATTTCGACCTGCAGTTTGGCGAACTCCTCCCGTAGTCGCTTGTTCACTGCTCCAATCAGCCAGTCATGACGTTTGTAGGCGTGGATCAAGACCACCAGGTCGTCAGCGAACCTCGCATATTCGACATTGGTGTACTTGCCGTTGCGTGTGACTTCCCGCGCTCGCTCCAGCATCTTGTCCACCTCATTGAGGTAGAGATTGCTGAGCAAGGGCGAGATCACGCCGCCTTGCGGAACACCCTTCTTGCCAGAGGCCTTGAGCATAAGTTTCAACAGATGCATGATGTCCTTGTCGTCGACCCGCTGAGCCACTTTCTCCAACAACCGGTCATGCCGGACATTGTCAAAGTAGGCTCGCAGATCAAAGTCGAGGACCCGCGTCTTCCGCTGAGCTATTGCTTCCGCCACTCGCTTGATCGCGTCGTGTGCTGTCCGCTTGGGCCGATATCCATACGACCCCGGTTGGAAGTCCGCCTCGAACACAGGTTCGAGGATGAGCTTGAGCGCACCCTGCACCACTCTGTCCCGAATCGCCGGGATCGACAAGACGCGGACTTTGCCCCCGTCTTTCGGTATCTCCTGCTTCCGGGCCGGGAGTGGCTTGTAGGTGCGCCCGGTCAGTTCGTCGCGCAGCTGCTCGAGCAGAGCCTCCACGCCTTGCGCCTCGATGGCCTCGAACGTGACCCCGTCTATTCCCGGGGCCCCATCGTTTTGTTTGGCCATCGCATACGCTGCGCGCAGGGTCTCCATCTTGCAGACGTGGACGTATAGACCCCAAAAACGCCAGGACGGTTCAGCCTTCGCCTTGACGTATAGTCTCCGCCTCAGGTCCTGCAAATCGATGGACGCCTTTGTCATCGCGTCCTTGCCTTCCTTACGTTGGAGACATTGCAAATGGCAGGGCCCCTTCGCTCCACGAACATTACTCCGCTTCCTCGCTAGTACGGACCCAGCCGCCACCCTCTCGTCTTCGGCCGACTTCCCGGTGTCGCCGGTTATACGGCCTACCTTGCTCCGGCGATTTCGCGCCGGGACGAGGAGGGCTTCTCCAGTTGCTCAGCATGTCCTTGTCACCGTGCCGTCGCTTCCACCCCGCCGAGGTGAACAGCCGTAATCGGTCAGTATTCGGCTGCTCATGCTGCCTTCGCCCTTCGGAGGTAGGCTCGGCCCTCGGGGCTACTTTTTTCGAGGCCACAATGCGTTCTCTTTTGATACAGCCCGGTGGCTCGTGATCTCCCCTCGGGAGATCTTGTCGATAGGCTTCGAAGGTTCTGTTTCCATCTCCTCCGCTATCCGAACTACGGGGCTCTGACTTTTACCCCGGCAGGACTGTCTCCTGCTGAACATGCCAGCCTTACCTGGACACACCTCCGAACAAAGAACCGGCGAAAACCAAAAACGACCACTTGACAGGAAAAGCCCCATACAAGTTCGAATCCATCTCCCTCCAGCGAAGAGTTGGTTGCGAACCTGACTTTCGGGGGAGGGGCGCGGGTCGCCGGCAGCGCGGAACTCGTTCCCGATTCATGCTAGTGGCGCATCGGGCGATCATCGGCTTTCCCCTTGGTGTTCGGCGCCGAGTTTCTGGAGCTCTGCCCGCATCGCCGCCAGCCGGCGCTCCAGGATCCTGACGATCTGGTCGCCAATCTCGGCCGCCGTGAGAGTGGTTCGGTTTACCAGCCCACGCCTACTATAGACTTCATCTTCGGTGCCGATGATCACCTCTTTGGCATCGCGATATACGGCGATGAGGCGCTCGGTCTCCTCGATTTGTTGCATCAGATCAGGGATAATCATGGCTTAGTCTCCAGTGACGGCCTCAGCGATCGAATCCTTGCGCCAGTCGATGACCTGCGCAGAATTTTGGGCGAATGTGGGTGACCCATTCATGGGTGATCCGCGACTGAGCGTCCATCCAGATCGGGAGGCCGGCAATGACCGGGCGGAAGCCGCCGCAACAGGTGCCGGAATTGGTGCCACGCTCGGCGGTGTCGCGGGTCTGCTTGCCGGTCCGTCGATGATCCCGGTGAACGGGTCGACCTTCGGACGCGCCGGGGGTCGCCTCCGCCGATACCCGGGCGGTACCGAGAACGCCAGCATCTTGGTTACTGTCCGCGGGTCAATCCCAAACTGCCGCGCCGCTTCCCGTCGGCTCAGACCCTCGACCTGTACCGCCGTAACGAACCCGCCCATAAAGCCCCATGCTGGTCATCGCAATCGGCAGCGTGACGAACCACTTCGGCACCCCCGGCGTGGCCGAGCATGCGGTGCCGCTCGAAACCCCGGCTCAGGCAGCGCGCTTCAACCGGCGCCTGGTCAACGCCTGCCTCCGCGCACACACAGGACGGCCCGATACGTCCCGGCCAGCTTCACGTCGCGATCATCGGCGCCGGGGCAACCGGCACTGAGTTGGCCGCCGAGCTGCATCGGACGCTGCGCGAAGTGGTTGCCTGCGGGCTCGATCGTATCGATCCCCAGCGCGACATTCGCATCGTGCTGATCGAGGCCGCCAACCGCGTCCTGCCCGGCCTCCCGGAACGCATCTCCGAAGCGACGCAACGCCTCCTCGATCGGATGGGGGTAGAGGTCCATACCGGCGCAAAGGTGACCGAAGTGACGAGCGAAGGCCTGACGCTGGCCGACGGCACGTTCATCCCATCGGAACTGGTGGTGTGGGCGGCCGGCGTCAAAGCCCCGGAGGTGTTGCGAGACCTCGACGGGCTGGAGGCTAACCGCATCAACCAGCTCGTCGTCGAGCCGACATTGCTGACCACCCGCGATCCCAATATCTTCGCAATCGGCGACTGCGCCGCCTGCCCGCAGCGAAGTACCCCCGCCCCGGTGCCCGCCCCGAGCGCAGGCCGCTCACCAGGAAGCGTCGCACATGGTCCGCCAAATCGATCGCCGATTGCGTGGTGAGGCGTTGCTGCCTTTCAAATACCGGGACTTCGGCTCGCTGGTGTCACTTCTTGGGTTATCTCTGTGCGCGCTACTGTCGGGCTCGTTGAAGGGGCTTCATCGAGCCGCATCGTCAACGAGCCGACGGCGTTTCAAGACGACCTCCAACATGGGGCAATGTGCCGGACATTCCGATAAATCGCACCTTGCCAGCGTCTCTGACTTCCGAGGAGTAAACCATCCCATCGCGGCTTGGATGGTACGGTGCAGGACCGTGAGAGTGATCGAGGTCGGCATCTCGACCGCTCCCCGTCGTCAATGCGCAGAAAGGCGTTGTCGGCAAGGGTGAAACCGACGCCGGCGGCGGTGAGTTGGCGGGCCAGCCAGCTATGCCCATTGCAATAGAACTGCAGACGGAACGGGCACCAGGTCGGCACGCGCAGATAGATCAGGCCCAACTCGGCGTCGATGAAGTAGAAGTAGTAATGCAGGCATTTGCCAGTATCCGGCCGCAAGAAGGTGCGATGCGTGTGCTTGTCATGCCAGGGCTTGTAGGTGTGGCAGGCTTCCATCGCCGAGATGATATGCACCAGGCCGGGACGGTCGCCGCGGACGACAAGCACCCTGGCGACGACGTCCTCCTTGCGGATGTGGTTCTTGGCAATGTGTTCGATGGTAATGCCAGCGGCACTCGCCAACTCGGCGGCGCGCTCGCGTACTCGATCGCGAAGTGGTTCGGCAAATCGCGGATAGTCGAAGATCCGGATCTGCCGCGCAGAAAGAAATCCCGTCATTCCCTTCGCGTAACAGGCTCCCGGCAGCGTGCCGGTGACGATGATCCGGTCATAGCAGGAGAGCACCCCGGCGAGGCGCTCGCGGTAACGCTCCGTCAGCGGCTGCCTCAACCTCCCCTCCTGCTCCCCGCGTCTCCTGCGTCTATTTTAACCTGTTTGGTTCCGGCTTCGCCGGCTTAGGATCCAGCCGATCGTCGCCGAGGTCATCGTCAACCCCATCACACCGAGAATATCGTGCTCCTCGGCGAAACGCTCGGCATAGGCTGCGCCGGTGCCGTGGCCGCCCACTAGGGTGATCGAGCCCGCCACCAGCCCGAGCACGGGGTGCATTCCCAGGGAGACGCGCCATCGCCACGCCCAGCGCATCCTGCGCCAGCAGAAACGGAAACAGGGCGAGCAAGAAGCGCAGCAGGCGCGCCCCGCCCCGCCGAAGCACGGCGAGGTCGGCAGTCAGACCGATTGAGGCAAAAAACAGCAACAGGAATGGCGTCTTCGCGGATGCATCGAACGTCATGCCGAGTCCGGTCGTTCGCTCCGCCAGCAGCGCCAGGACCGCGAAAACCAGGCCGCCGACGATCGGGGCAGGGATGCTGTAGCGCATCAGCAGCGGTACGCGCTGCGCCCACGCGGCCGCGACCGCCTCCCGCCATTGGTTCGCCGCCTCGGCGCGGAAGATCCGCAGCGTCGAGCGCGAGACGAGATGGCGCTGGAGGTCGAAGGTATTGTGGACGGCGGCGTGCATGCTGAGGAACCGCTGGGCGGAGCGAGCCGACTTGAACCGCTGCATTTTGCGCTCTCGTCGTCGCACCGCTTGATGCGAGTTTTCGGCCCGATTGTTTTTTGCGCAGCCCCTGCTCATGCGGGCAGTTCAGCCGCAGACGCCGGAATGCAGAGGCGTAGGAGCGCAGCTTGTCGGTGACCAGCAACTTGGGTGCGAAGCCCTGCTTCTTGAGCAGCTTACGCATCAGCCGCAACGCCGCCCAAGTGTCGCGCCGACGCTGAACCAGCATGTCGAGGACCTCGCCCTCGTGATCGACGGCACGCCACAGATACATTCGCGCGCCGGCGATCCGCACCACCATCTCGTCGAGGTGCCAGCGATTGCTCGGCCACGGACGGCGCTGGCGTAGTCGTCGCGCGATCACCGGTCCGAATTTCAGCACCCAACACCGGACGGTTTCGTAGGAGATGTCGAGCCCTCGCTCGGCGAGGAGTTCCTCGACGTCGCGATAGCTCAGCGTGAAGCGCAGATAGAGCCAGACCGCATGCTGGATGATCACCGGGGAAAAGCGGTGGCGGCGATAGGAGATTTCGGCCATCGCGCCAGCCTACCCTCGGCCTCGCTTCCGAGCTATCCGGTTACCCTGACAAAGCCGGCGTACGTGATCCTCGTGTCGTGCTTCCGCGATTACGCCGGCCGCAAAAAAATCAGCGAATATGTGAACCAGCTCACACACAATGAGAAAAATCCGGTGTAGTGGGTCGATGTACCAGTGAGCCGATGGCTCGCTCGTCTGGGAAGGGAGGAATTCATGGCCGACACGCATGTAGCAGTCGCAGGCAGCAAGCGGGTGCCGTTGCCGGGTGCGCGAGCGCTTGGCCGCGCAAACCCGCACACAACGATCGAAGTTTCTCTCAAGCTCCGCCGCAAGGCCGAAATCTCGGATCTGACCGGCCGTCCGGCGGCCACGATGTCTCGGGAAGAGCTGGCGGAAAAATACGGCGCGTCCGCGGACGACATCGACAAGGTGGTCCAAGCCTTTCAGAAATTAGGCCTGAAGCGGGTCGAGGCGAATGCCGCCACCAGAACTGTCCGCCTGTCTGGCACGATCGGGCAAATGGAAAACGCGTTCGGGGTCAAGCTGTTCGACTACGCTCACCCGGAGGGCAACTATCGCGGCCGGGTCGGCGCGGTGAGCGTCCCGGCCGAAGTAAAAGACATCGTGCAGGCCGTCTTTGGCCTCGATAATCGGCGTGTCGCGAAGAGGAGGCGACATCCGGTACACGAGCTCAGCAAATCCAAAACTCTACGGATCCCGTCGTCCTGGTACATCCCGAGCCAGCTCGCTGCTCACTATAATTTCCCCACCGGCGACGGCACCGGAGAGGCAGTCGGACTGCTGGAGTTCGGCGGCGGCTATTTCCCATCCGATCTAACGGAATTCTGCAAACTAGCCGGTGTCGGTATGCCGACCGTCGTGCCGGTGAGCACCGACGGCACCGCGACGAACAGCAAAGACGGCGCGGAAGGCGAGGTGATGCTGGACGTCGAAGTGGTCGCCGGCATCTGCCCGAAGTCCACGATTGTTGTGTACTTCGCGGAGTGGACCGAGCAAGGCTGGATAACCGCGATGGACGCGGTCATCCAGGACAAGACACACGACCCGGGCGTGATATCGGTCAGCTGGGGCGCTCCGGAGGATACCGACATCTGGACCGACCAAGCGATGACCCAGATGAATGAGACGTTCAAGGAGGCCGCCCTTCTCGGGATCACCATCTGCATCGCGGCGGGTGATGACGGTTCCAGCGACGCGGACAGGGATGGGCACGCGCATGCCGACTTCCCCGCCTCGAGTCCCTATGTACTGGCGGTCGGCGGAACCACAATACCGACCAAGGGCGGGACGGGGCCTGACATCGTCTGGAAGGAGGGCGATGGTCTGCGGGCCGACAATGGCGGTAGCACCGGCGGGGGCGTCAGTGCGAAATTTGATCGCCCGCCGTGGCAGGAGGGGATAACCATCGCCTCGGTCAACCCCGGAGCAATCGTCGGCAGGTGCGTGCCGGACGTCGCCGCAAATGCGGACTGGAACGCCTCTCCCTACCTGCTCGTGGTTGACGGCAAAGCCCAAGGCAATGGCGGGACGAGCGCGGCGAGCCCACTGTGGGCATCGCTCGCAACGCTCGTCAATCAGGCGCGGGGCGCCGGTAAACGGATCGGCTATCTGACGCCGCTGTTATATCAGGGCGGAGCAGGCTCTGCCGGCTGCACCGATATTACATCCGGCGACAACGTGACCGCGGCAGTGGGGGGCTACAGAGCCGGCTCCGGATACGATGCGGTGAGCGGATGGGGCACTCCCAACGGCAAGCAGTTGCTGGCTGCTCTACCCACCTAAACTTAAAGCGGCGCGTTTAATATAGATTGAGGGCGGCTGGCCGGGATCTCTTGCCCGGCCGGCTTGTCTTGAGACTATGATGTGACAGATCACTATGATGTGACAGATCACTGAAGCGGGCTGGCAAAATCCCGCGAGACGCGGACTGAGTTTCGGGTGTTGTGCTGGGGAAACCGTCGGTCGCGCCGCCGGTCCTGCGGATCTCCGGTATTGGGCGCCCGGGCACCCCTACCGACGGCTGGGAGTACAACTAAGTGGGCTATATGGCCTGGGGCGTGGCCGAACAGTGTCGAGCAAATCCCCGCATTTGTCGGCACGGTCGTTCCTGCCAAGCCGCATGGCCATCAGAGGCAGGGTTCGTGGCATCGTTTGTTGCGACAAAGCGAGCGCCGTATCAAATTCGCCTTGACGCAGCGCCTCGCCAAAGGGACCGGTCGGCAACACGCGCTGTGTCACCTTAAAGCCAATCTGGCTCCATTCGTCTATGACCCAGGTGGCATTGAACTTGTAGGGCTGGTCGACATTGCGGTTGAGCAATTCGAAAGTCAGTCCCTCTGCGCCGGCTTCCTTCAGTAGCCGCCGCGCCTCGGCCCGGGACTTCTCGATATCGGGCCAGTAGCCGGCGAGTTGCTCCAGTTCCGCTTTGGTCGCGGCCAAAGGGGAGCCAGGAAATCCGACACCGCCGACCGTCTTCATCATCGAGATGCGAGACAGCGTCGGCGCGCCATGCCATCGGTCAATGGCCAGGGTCAATGCGCGGCGCACCCGGATATCGTCGAACGGCTTTCGCTTGTGGTTAGGCGTAATCAGGTTGCCGCAATTCCAGTCGCTCTCTTGCACGGTAATTTGGTCACCGAGGGCGGTTACGAGCTCGTCGCGTGTCGCTGGCGGAAAGCCGCGGAACTCAATCGCAGCCCGATCGCCCGGATGGCGCTAACTCGAACTGCCTGCTTTTCTGCGAAAATGCCGCTGAAAGGGTCGAGATAAGGCAAGCCCGGGCGGTAGTAATCGGGATTGCGTACGCCTGAAATCGATTGTCTAACCTGATATTCTTTAAAGCGGAACGGACCGGAGCCCATGATCTGCTTCTCGAACCAGTGAGGATCGCGATCGAGAAGCTCTTTCTTGTAAATAAACGCATACGGATCGGCGGTGCTGGTAGAAAGGCGGCGGTCGTAAATTTCAGATTAAAGATGACGGTCTCCGGGTCGGGTGCCTCGACCTTGTCGACCATCGAATAGTAGGCGGCGCGCGCACTGATAACGCCTTCGGGCGGAGTGATGATCTTGTTCCAGCTCGCCGCCACGTCGTAGGCAGTCAATCGCGAACCATCCTGAAATTTAACATCATCCCGGATGCTGAATGCGTAAGTTCGCCGCCGTCCATCGGCTCCGGTATCTCGGTCCAGACGTCGCAGACGAAGTCGGTCGTCGAGGCGGCATTTTCAGGGTTTACTCTGATTAGTACGCTATAGAACGGCGCGACCGCATGGATCGTGCCAAAGGTATTCTCGCGATGGCCGTCAAAGCTCGGAGGTGCATCGGCAGGTATCATATAAGTCAGTGTCCCTCCGCGCCTTGGGGTCTCCGCCGCGGCCCCGGGCAATGTCAGAGACAACAGCATCCCCACATACGCCGTACACGCTCGATGCATCTCCGCCTCCATTACCGGCAACGCGATTTACTTCGGATCGGGCTAGATTTCGCCTGTACGCCGAGCCTCGCAATTTGGCGGGCGTAGCTTGCCTCGGGAATGCTCCCTGTAGTCAGCCGAGAACGCGGTTCATGAATGCATCCATCCTGCCTGTCGCCGACTTCGACAGATCGTTCGGGAACAGCGTGAAACCGTGCGCGCCACCGGGGTAGATCGCAAGCTCGGCATCATTGCCCGCCACCGCCCAGCGGGCATGCATGAACAATGTGTCGTCGAGAAGCGCATCTTGTGTTCCGACGGTGAAGAGCGCCGGGCACAGGTTTTTCAGATCGGCGTAAAGCGGTGAGATATCGGGCGCACGCCGGTCCATGATCGTGGGCAGGAAGGCGTTATAGAACTGCTGCATGTCGATCGTCCGCAGCACCAGACGAGTGTTACCGAAAAGACGTTGGCTCTGCGTCATGCTGAGATCGAAGGCACCGTACACGATGTTGGCGCCGCGGAACCCGGTATAGCCGTAACGATCCCGCATGCGCAGAATTGGCACCGCAGTCAGGTGCCCACCTGCGGACTCGCCGCCTATCGTCAGGGCGTCGGGGCCAAATTCTTCCTCGGCGTTCCGCAGTAGCCAGACAGCGGCGCCCTCGCAATCGTCAGGACCCGCCGGGTAAGGATGTTCCGGTGCCAGGCGATATTCGACGGCGACAACGGCCTGACCCGTATTGTCGGCTATCCGCTCCAGCATCGGATCTTGCATGTCCGCTCCGCCAAGCACCCAGCCGCCACCATGCAGATGGAGATAAACTCCCGGTGCGATGGATACCGTGGTCTGGCTGGATCCTCAGAGTGGCCTATTCGAACTGAAGGGTCATGGCTCGTACGGGTTCTCCGGTGCCGGTCGCTATGCCTGCCGAGGTGAAGCGGAACGCGCGGGAATGCGTGCGGTGCCGAACTGAGGAGGTGTTTCCATACTGAGCGGATCTGGGACAAATTTCTCACCGGGCGTGACAAGGCCGCCTCCGCCGCCGGCGGGTTCGGAGCAAGCTCACGATTCGGCAAACACCCGGCGCTGCTGGTCATCGATGTGAATTGGGAGTTGTGCGGGGAGCGGCGGGGGACTGATCCCGTCGTTGCGGCGTATCCCTAGCTTCAGCTGACGAACCCCACGCATTCAGCGTTAATTGCCGGCGGTGCCTACAACCATAGGGACCATCGGGGTCATTCGACGTCTGGGTAAGCCTATGCCGACTACCCGCCATCCCGTTGAATCCACGACGGTTGTTTCGGCCGTTCGACGAGCGGCAAGGATGTGATATTTGAGTGCGTCTCTGCTCGATCCGGAAAGCACGCCGATGACCGATACACGCCCATTCGACCCCGCCTTGTTCCATGACGCGGCGATCGACCCCGATACCGCGAACCTGAACGCGCAGATGATCGAGTTGCTAACCGGCCAGCCGGAGTGGTGGATCCTTTGGGCAGTGCTCCTGCGCCTGCTGTTCGGTTCGGAACGCCGTCAGGACCGCAGGCGACCCTCCACAGGCCGCGCAGGATAGCGCTAGAGCGAAAATGACAAGCCGGCAATTCAAGCAGTGAAGGACGCGTTGAGCTTCAACTCCAGCGCCCTTGTGCTGTTCGGCAGGCCGTCACGGTCCGCAACCTCCAGACGTGCTTTCATAATAGGTTCGCACGGGCGATAACTATGCTCCCGATCAGCAATGCGTTCAAATTGGTTTGCTGCACGCTGTCACCCAAAATGAAAGCCTTGGCAGCATGGCGAAAAGCCTCGGGGTCGGCAACGCCGCAAAGAACGGGCTGCCGCGGCGTTGTTCGCCGCGGGCGGGTTTAGCGGACCCGAGCAGCCGATCGAAGGTAACGTTGACGGTGCTTCTGCAACTGAGCTGACAAACCGATCGCCTATCCCTGCGCGTCTTTCGCAGGCATAAGGCTCAGGAACTAATCTCGAGACCGTGTGCGGCAGATATTTGGTCCCATCGAGCAGCGGGTTGACGATGTTCTGGCATTCGCCATCGTTTCGGTCAGTAACCTATGAGCTTGGCTGATACGGTGCGGTGGGCACCTCGTCCGTCGCCCAGCGGTATTTGCCTCCCCTGCCTTCCGAACTAATCTTTTTCGGCTGGATAAGTGCCCTCAGCGCATTCGCTGTTGATTGCTGGCCGATCCCTTCGCGGCCAAGTGCCTTCGTGATCTCGGCTGATGTCATCCCTTGCGGGTGCTCACTTGTGGTCTTGAGCACGGTAGCCTGAACGAAGCCTCGCGGATGATTGTCCACTGGCGGCTTCGTGATTTGAAATGGCCCTGACGCCGTTTCGAATTGGGCCTTGATGCGATGGTGAAATAATACTGCGGCTAGGTAGCCGAGGCCGAAGCTGACGACCACTGTCAAGAACCGTTCTTGATCGGGGTTGGTTGCTTTCGCCGAGGCCGACAGGGTGCGGTTGGTGCCGACGCCTTTGAATTCGCCCTGCGCTGCAATTTGATGGCCTACTTTGCGCGTCGAATGGTCGCGTCACGCTCTCAGAGGCTGACCGAAAATGAATTGAGTGATTTCAGTCGGTTGTGGCATGATGGTTGTAGTGAAGCAATCATCTAGGCACAAAATGTGGACCGAAATCACTCGCCGGAAGTATGAGCGAGAGGGACAGCGCTACGCAAGCGATCTGACGGATGCCGAATGGGCGCTGATTGAGCCGCATATGCCGGCGGTCAAGCGTTTGGGCCGGCCCCGCGAGACCGAGTTACGGTCGGTGCTCGATGCGATCTTGTACATCGCGCGGACCGGCTGCCAGTGGCGGATGCTGCCGAAGGACTTTCCTCCGTTTACCACTGTGCAAGGTTATTTCTACGATTGGCGAGACGGCGGCGTGTTCGAGAAGATCAATTTTGAGTTGCTGCTGCAAGCACGCGAAGCGGCGGGCCGCGAAGCGAGCCCGTCGGCCGGGGTCATCGACACCCAGTCGGTCAAGACGACCGAGAGCGGTGGGCCGCGAGGGTACGACGCGGCCAAGAAGATCAAGGGCCGCAAGCGCCACATCGTTACCGATACTGGCGGTTTGCTGGTCGGCGCCGAGGTGCACCCCGCTGATGTCCAGGATCGTGATGGCGCCAAGCTTGTCATCGAGGCCGTGCACCAGTTGTTTCCCTGGCTGCGCCACCTATTCGCCGACAGCGTCTACGACGGCCCCAATCTGCGTGACGCCCTCGCCAAATTCGGGAACTAGACCATCGAGATCGTCAAGCGCACCGCTGACGCTGCCGGCTTTCAACTGCTGCCACGCCGTTGGGTGGTCGAACGAACCCTCGCTTGGCTCAATCGAAACCGCCGCTTGGCAAAGGATTTCGAGGCTTCGATCGCGAGCGCCAAAGCTTGGGTTTACATCGCCTCCGTGCAGCTCCTCATCAGGAGACTGGCTTGATCAGAATGCAATCTTACAATGCAAAAATTACAACCGATGAGATTAAGATTTAGACACTCAGGGTCGGAATACGCGTCGCCGACCCGCTCGCCTAGGGCCTCGGCTGTTTTCTCCGGAATGCTCGCCTCAACCCCGGACGACGCTGCGAACTGCCGAGAGGATTCATCCTGCGACAGCAAGATGCTGGCGATCTCGGCCGCCGGCACGGGATCTCCCCGGCGGGCGAATCGACAAGTTCGCAGCTGGCAACGCCTTGCAATTAGAAGAGATTACGCTTCGTTCCAATACCAACATCAGCGACACGAATCCGCATCGAGCGGCCGCGCTGCTCGCTCAAGTGGTGTAACGAGGGCAGCAGACATCCGAAAATTACGGTTGACACGCGTGCGCTCACTGTAATCAATTGGTTAAAACGGGTGTGAAATATGCGGTCAGACGGACGCCCAAATCGCCCGGATATCAGTCGACACTGGGTTCACAGGGAGGGAAAAATGCTCAGCATGCTACTCGATCTTGCCAGTGTGTCACCGGGGGCGACCCCAGCCGAGAGATCGCGCAAATGGCGTTCTAAGCGAAGGTTAAGCATAAAGTCAAAGTCATAGCGGGGTCGATACCGACCACAACCCTTCGACCTAGGGGTAGTATGATGGCACAAACTGGGCAACCCGCCGTCGCCGAATTACTCGCTTCGGCAAGGATCGCGCTCGACACGGCACTTCAACGCACGCAGGCTGGTGAGCCGCTGGGCAGCCTAAGTGCGGCCACGCTGGCAAGACTGTCGGCCGCCGCAGCAAACACGGGATGCAACAACACCAGCTGCAGTCACCGTGTGGCAGCGGCGGCCTCTGAGGGGTCGTAGCTCTGAGATGAGCTTAGCCCGCGTCAACACCGATTTCGACGCCAACAACCCTTGAACGTAGAGGTACTATGATGGCACAAACCGAGCAACCCGCCGTCGCCGAATTGCTCGCCTCGGCAAGGATCGCGCTCGACACGGCACTTCAACGGTCGCACGCTGGCGAGCCGCTGGGCAACGTAAGTGAGGCCACGTTGGCAAGGCTGGCGGCCGCCCAAACAAACACGGGGTGCAACAACACCAGCTGCAGACACCAGGTTTAGCCGCTTCAACACCGACTTCGATGCCAATAGCCCTTCTTACGCACAGGTGCACTGATGGCACAAACCGAGCAACCCGCCGTCGCCGAATTACTCGCCTCGGCAAGGATCGCGCTCGACACGGCACTTCAACGGACGCAGGCTGGTGAGCCGCTGGGCAGCTTAAGTGAGGCCACGCTGGCAAGACTGGCCGAGCAGAACAACACGGGATGCAACAACACCAGCTGCAGTCACCGTGCGGCAGCGGCAGCCTCACCAAACCCGGCCTGCGGCGCTGGCGCTTGACAGCCTGCTCCGGTTGACAGCCTGCGCCGAGGCAGCACGACGGTCGGGTTATCTGCCTGGGCGCGATGTAATCAACTTCGATGGGCGTGCAATGTCGCGTCATCTTGCCGCGTATCACGTCGCCTCCCGTTCTTGGATGAGGACGACAGCGTGATCAAGCAACTGACCCAGTAAGCATTCTGGCTCAGAGGCGAGCGCCGACGCGCTAACCAATGTCGATGGCAAAAACCCTTCAGCGGACGGGTGTTATAATGATAGAAACCGTACAATCGTCCATCGCCGAGTTACTTGCCGAGGCAAAGCTTTCGCTCGACACGGCAGTTCAACGTGCGCAGGGTGGTGAGCCGCTGGGCAGCCTAGGTTCAGGCACGCTAGCGAGACTGGCGGACGGCAGAAACACGAGTTGTTGTTGTAGCTGCCAAGCTGGCTGGATCTCTAACACGGGCTGCGGTCACCCGGAAGCGGCTTCACCAGTAAACCAGCCTGCCCCGGTTACCCCCACCTCCCGGGATTAGTTGATACCGGCGCCTTCGTGGCAGCACGATCGTCGGGTTATCTATCTGGGGCGATGCGATCAACTTCAATGGGCATTCCATGTCGCTTCATCTTAGCGCGTATCACGTCGCCTCCCAGGCGTTTCTAGATGAGGACGACAGCGTCGTCAAACGACTGGTCTTCGCTACCCGTACAGCAACGGTTGTCGTAATTCCTGAGGCGTGTTGGATTGCCGCCCTGAACGGCAACTTGGGCGTGTTGCCAGAGCCAATGGTTGCGGAGTTGTGCGACATCGAGCTCCTCGTCCCGGCCGACACGGATGAGCTCGCGACCGTCCTGGCGCGCCAGGACCTTGCCAGCGCCACAGACGACCGGCTTACGCTAGTCGTCCAGCCGACGGCCGCCTGTCAGCTTGCCTGCGGCTATTGCGGCCAGGAGCATTCGCGCACCCATCTGAGCGAGTCGCACCAGGACCTGTTTCTCGACTCCGCGCGCCGGAGTCTCGCCACGGGGCGCTACCACACGCTCGGCATCAGTTGGTTTGGCGCGGAGCCGCTTGCCGGCTTGAGAGTTATCCGGCGGTTGTCGCCGCGCTTGCAGGCGCTCGCGGCCGAGTTCGGCTGCGACTATACCTCCTCTATCACCACTAATGGCTTCTCGCTGACCGATGATACGTCCACCGAACTAGTCATGACGCATGCGGTTCGCTCCCTTACCGTCTCACTCGATGGACTGCGCGACGCGCACGACGCGAGGCGGCCGACGAAATCTCGTAAGCCCAGCTTTGAGCGCATACTTGCCAATTTGCTGCGTCTCTGCCGCCGCGCCGACCTCGATCTCGACATTGATGTTCGCGCCAACGTCGACCGGCGCAATGCAGATCAAGTAGTACCGTTGCTGCGGCTGCTCGCCGCTGCCGGAGTTCAAGACCGGATCCACTTCTACGTTGCCCCGGTGCATTCTTGGGGGAACGATGCGCACGAACTTTCGCTCTCACCCGAGGAATTCGCCGACGCGGAGATCGCGTGGTTTGCCGAGATGGCACGACTTGGCTTCCGCGTCTCCGTCGTGCCGGATCTGACTCCGGTGGTGTGCATTGCGGTCAAGCCGGACAGCGCAGTCGTAGACGCTACCGGTGCGCTCTACAACTGCACCGAAGTATCTTACGTGCCCGCCTACGGCACGCCGAACCGGTTCTCTATCGGCCATGTCGAGACGGGAACCGATCCGGCAGCACGACAGATGCTGGGCGACTTCCACGACCGCGTCGCAGCCGGTGCCTATGGCTGCGCCACTTGCCGTATGCTGCCGGTGTGTGGCGGCGCCTGCCCCAAGCAGTGGTTGGAGGGGCGGGCGCCCTGCCCGAGCGCAAAGCTCAACATCGAGGACCGCTTGTTGCTGAGCTATGCGCTCTCCCGCCGAAATATTCCGAGACAGGAGGCCGCGGCCTGAGCACGGAGTGCTATCACATCGACAGGGACCGCATCTTCATCCACGCAAATGGTCTCATCCTGGACACCGATGTCGGCGTCCTGCCGATCGAGGGTACTGCGGTAGGTGCGCTGGCCACCCGGGTTCTGGAGCTGACGGACGGCGCCGCGGCGAAAGACCCACTTACCGGTTTCACGAAGCCCGATGTGTTTGCCGACCTGACGACCGAGGAAGCGGCTGACGCGCGCCGGCTACTGGAACTGTTCGAGCACGCGGGGCTGGTATCGGGCGGTACGACCGCCCGCTTTGAGCTGCCGGGCTCTAATGCGGTCTGGGGTGCGCGCGTGACCGTGGTCGGCAGTGGCGCCTGGGCCGTCGGCGTTCGTGCTAAGCTGGCGGATGCCGGCCTCAGCGTGCTGACTTCCACCGACTCATGCGATCTAATGGTCGTGGCTGCTGATGTCGAAGACCCGGAGGCACATCGCCGCCACGCCGCCGAGGCGTGTGCGAGCGGCATCCAGGTCTTACACGGCACCCTCGGGCGTGGTGAAGTCTTGCTGGGCCCGCTGTTTCGCAAGAGCCTCGGTGCCTGCTGGAGCTGTATGCGCGACCGTCGCATAGCCAACGACCCGTATCCCACGGCGTTATACCAACTCGATCGGCACCGGCGTGCCCGACCGCTCGCCGGACGAGACGCCGGCCTCGCCGGGCATATCGCGGCGGACTGGCTGGCGTTTGAGGCCATAAAAATTCTCCGCCATGGCAACAACGCGCTACTCGGTCGTGTCTGCGTCCTCAACCTGGTTGCGTTAACTGCGAGGACGCATTTGGTGATCCCGCTGCCAGAATGTGACGTGTGCGGTGGCGCAGGGGCCATCGCCGATCCGGCGCGCTACAAACTCGATCTTGGTGGTATAGTCGACGCCGCCTTGCCCATGGTCGACTTCCCCGGCTGGGTCGACGGCACCACGGGGGTGATCACCGGCGCCTGGGTCGAGGAGGAGGGCGAAGGTAGGGGCCTGTGTTTCGCCCACGCGCAGCCGGTCGGCCTGCCCATCGGCGCGGAGCCGCCGGCCCCCGCCGAACTGTGCAGCGGCAAGGGCCGCAGCCGCGGGGAGGCGCTGCGGAGCGGGCTGGGCGAAGCGCTGGAGCGCTATGGTGCAGGACAGGTCCCTGATGCACGCATCGTCACTGCCGCCGCCAGCGAGTTGGATGGTCCGGTGCTAATGCCGGACGCGGTCGGCCTCTACGCTGACGCGCAGTACGCGAGCGTCGACTTTCCCTTCGAGCGTTTTGATCCGCACCGGCGGTATCACTGGATACGGGGCGAGTTGGTGCCGAGCAGCAAGTCAATTTGGCTGCCGGCCGAAACCGCATTGTTCGCCGCGCGTTCGCTCGGCGACCGGCTGTGCCAGGTTACCACCAGCGGGCTCGCGCTGGGCCGCGACCCAGATGACGCAGCCATGCGTGCAGTACTCGAACTGGTCGAGCGGGACGCTGCCATGATGACTTGGCTGTGCCGTCTGCCGGGCGTGCGCCTGGCACCCGACTGTAAGGACCCGGCGGTGAACGCCATCATTCGCTGGCTTGAGCCGCTGGGGGTGACGATGTCATTCTACAGACTTGAAGTGGGTATCCCGATCCCAACGGTACTCGCTACGAGCTTCGGCGACGGCGTGCGCTGGCCGGGCTTATGCGTCGGGTCAGCGGCACATCCGTCACTACGGGAAGCTTTCCGCGCTGCGGCACTAGAGATGGTAGCAACCGGACGAAGCCTCGTGCGCGGCCAAGGTCAGGAGTTCGGGCGCGATGTAATCCGGTCCGACCAATTCATCGACCACGCGTGGTATTATTTTGATCCCGCGCGCGCCGGGTCGGCGTCGTTCCTGAGCGAAGGCACGCCAGCACCTTGCGCCGCGCGGCCAGACATTGCAGTGGAGAATGTCCGCGAACTAGCCACGCTACTGGCCACCACAGGTGCTCGGGTTGCCGTGGTGGACCTCACGCCACCAGACCTGGCTTTGAGCGGGCTACGCATCGTCCGCGCGTTCTCGGATGGACTTCTCCCAATCCATTGCGGCCTGGGCTTTGAGCGTCTCGAAGCACCCCGACTCGCCGGCCGGGGGTCCCTTAACCCGGATCCGCACCCATTCTGCTAGGATGCTGAAAAATGGGACCGATCATCAGAAAAATGAAAAATAGAATGCAGAGAGTCCTGATCTTTGAGTTTTTTTGCAGTACCCGGTGGCGTATGAATGACCGTTGCTCATCATCGTCTGCGAACTCCCATTTCAGCAGCCTGCTGGGATCGGAGCACAGAGCGGGGGTTCCCGTGTTAAAGGAGGATGCAGAATGGCCAGCCGTCGATGGCGCACCGGTCTCGCAATCCTGTTGGGCTCTATGTACATCGTTTGCTATCCTTCGGGCAGCTACGGCCAAGCAAAAGACGAAAAGGTCGAGATCAAGAATTCGCTGCTGCCGGAGATCGGTACGGATGCTAAAAACCTTTCGAACTATCATCCGACCCGGCCCTATTCAGTTGCCGGCTCGGTGCTCACCCGGACGGTTTTTCAAGCCAATGCACCTGGCGGATCTCCAGCCAACGCGCTCGGCGGTCCTCCAGCCAATGCACCTGGCGGCTACCATGTCGAAGTTCTAGACTGGGCCATTCCGGCGCGAAAGGAAACTGGCGCGACAGCACTCCCCGGCGCAGCCTTCATCGAGGTCCGCTCTGGTTCTGGGACGTTGGTGTTCGGCCAACAGCAACAGAAAGTTGGGCCGGGTGCAACTTTCTCCGCCTCTCAGGGACAGCCCTTCGAAATTAAAAACGGGGGAGAGTGGCCGCTTCACCTTCGGATCTATATCGTGGAGGACTAGCGATCTCGGCGCCATTTTCCCTACGGCGGCAACGCCCGCCAGACGCGCCAAAAGAACCTGGTGCGTATCGCCAAAGCGGAGGTCGAATAATGACAATCTGTAGGCTGCTAGTCGTCGTCGCAATTCCGCTGGTGCTGGGGATCTGTGGCGCAAAGGCTGATTGGCCGCAATTCCGGCACGGTCCGTCCCGACAGGCGGATCAGTATAACGAAAAGGTCCTGAACCGTCCGGACCGTGTCTTGACGCTCCATCTGGGCTGGGCATCACCGTTTCACGTCTCTGGCGGCGCATTCGGCGCGTTCACCTCCTCACCAATCGTTTCCGAAGGGAAACTCTATATCGGAAATACAAACGGTTACTTTTATTCAGTCAATGTCGCAGATGGCACACAAATCTGGCAGTATCCGACAGCTGGTAACCCACCCCTTGATTCTCAATTCCATTGCAATCCGTCAAGTTTTGGTATTGCATCGACTGCAGCAATTGCCTATATCGGCGGCATCAGGGCAGTAATATTTGGCGCTCCCGATCAGTCCTCTGGCGCGCATCTCGGTGATGGGCACGTGTTTGCGCTGAATGCCGACACGGGAGCCAAGATCTGGGAATCGCCAGCCGTTGCACTGGTAACGGGGCTTACAGGCGGCGCCACGGGCGAACTTCACCAGCAGATCGGCTACTCGGCCCCGCTGGTCTATCATGGCCGGGTCTATATCGGGGTGGCCGATCACTGCGATAATCCAATTCAACAGGGGAAAGTGGTGGCGGTGGATCTGGCGACTGGCAATATCAGGCCGGAGTTTAATTTTTCAGCAAGTCCGACACGTGGAGGCGGGGTGTGGTCCTCGATAGGCGGCTACAATGGCCTGCTTGTGACCACTGGCAATACGCGTGTCATGGGTGAACCAGAGCCGTCGCCGAATTATGGTCTTAGCCTGCTGCGCCTTAACCCCGATACCGGCAGTCCTATCTGGCAGCATCAGCCCGTACCGTTTTCAATGGATAATGATCCGGATTGGGCCACCGGCCCGACCGTGGCCTGGACGAGTTGCGGAACTGTGATCGTTTCGACGCAAAAGGATGGCTGGACCTGGGCCGTGGACGAGAAGGGGCCCAGCCCGCGGGCGCGATGGGCATTTCCGACCGGACCTTGGATCAATGGTGGTTTTCAGCCCTCTGACGGCACGGTCCACGGTGATACAGATTACAAACTCCCCGGAGCAGCCTGGGGCAATGTCTACGTCGGTGCCATGGGCGGCTACGACACCGTCTCCAATCTAACCGCCGGGTATACCCGCTTGCACGCGCTCAATATTTGTTCGTCGGACGCACGCCGGGTCCGCTGGATCAAGGATATTCCGGGTACGGGTGGTGGGCCTACCTATCCTCTGGGACCGCCGACGGTCACCGGTGGGATGTTCTTCGTTGGAACCAGCGAGGGGCACGTCGTAGCGGTTGCCGATCCGAGCATCGCGCCACCCGTCGGTTGGCGGTGCGAGGATCCCGACATCCCGACCGCATCTTGCCGCTTTGCAGGCCTTCGCCTCGTACCGGATCCCTGGAGTCACGACATTATTCTACCAAAAGGCTCATCCGACGCGATCTTCGGCGAACCTGTGCTAGTGGATGGTCGCGTTTACGTCGCGACGTGGGCCGGAAACGTCTATATGCTTCAACCCTGAAGAGAGCCGGACATGAAAACGGCTAATCCAGTGACAGCAATGACCGCTGCTGCAACACTGTCCCTGATTCCACTATCGGTGGGGGCGCAGGACCACAATAAGGACGCCGAGCAGAGGGTCGTTTCAACCGAGCGCCTTGGCACTTCGGCAAATTTTATGGCAAAGGATGGCCAATCGAAGAGTGCGTCGGTCATCCTCCGCCAAGTATCGGTGTTCGGCAAAGAGCCTGTCGACCCGATTTCCGAGCCGGGCTTCCACGTAATGACCTTGCGCGCAGGCAAGGTCACGACGGTTCTGGACGGCAAGGAAGAGAGCCGTAATGCTGGGGATGTTTGGACAGTGCCGGAAAACACTAAATTTTCCTTGAAGGTCAAGGGCGAGGCTGCGGTTCTAGATATCGTTTCGGTAATCGTGCGTTGATCCGTTCTGGATCCGACAATCAGTTCTATCCCCGAAATGCTGGCCAGCGTGCCGGAATATCGCAAGTCATGGCAGACCCGCTCTGCTTCATCGGGTCGTCGACTTTGACCCGCCGCAGGATTTCGGGCGCGAAATTCGGGATGCCGGTGATCCTGAGCGCCTCGCCTTCGGTCAAGCTGTCGCCGATCCGCAGGCTTCCGTGGTTGGGGATGCCGATGATGTCGCCCGGCCAGGCCTCCTCGGCGAGGTTGCGCTCGCGGGCGAGGAAAAATACCGGCGCCTGCACCGACATCAGGCGCCCGGTATCAGGCCGACCACGCCAATGGCGCCAACCTGCTGACGATCACTGGCGGCCATACGATCGATGCGCTGTGCTATTGCCTTGGCGAATTTCGTGAGCTTGCCGCTTTCGTCGTGAGCCAACGCGACCGCATACTTGTCGAGGAAACCGACGAACTGATCGCCAAGACCGTGCCTGACCAACTTGTCGTCAATGGTATTGTCGGAGACGGTACGGTCGTATCCTTTCAGATCCGTGGCGGGATGAATCGAGGGACGGCGTTCCGGTTCGAGATCCACAGGGACCAAGGCGACCTCCAGCTGACGGCCACCTCACGAGCCTCTATGCAGCGGCAAGAACTGAATGTGAGAGGGGCTCGAGGTGATGAGAGGGAACTCGCCGAGCTGCCCATACCAGGCAAATACCGCTGGGTTCCGGAAGGGATCGCACCCGACTCTAGTTACAATGTCGCTCAGCTTTACGCGAGGTTGGCCGAAAGCATTCGGGACGGCAAACCTGTCAGCCCTGGATTTGATGCTGCCGTCACTCGTCATCGCCTGCTCGACGCGATCGTGCGAGCTTCGGAAACCGGAATTAGGCAGGTAATCGAGAGCTCGCAATAGGGCTTCGGAACTATGTGCCAGCTCAGCGATCGGCGCTGTGCACGGCCAAATGAGATATCTAATCCTCCTTTAAACTCAATGACGAAGCGGCTTGCGCATGAAGACGCGGTCATAGCCGGCTTCGGTACCGCGTCCCGTCTCTTCATAGCCGATCGGAGTGTAGAGGCATTGATTCTCCACCATTGTCTGATGCGTGTAGAGCCGGATTTCGTGATAACCGCGCCGCAATGCCTCGTCCTCGGCGAACCCGAGCAGCCGGCGGCCCAACCCTAAGCCCTGGCGCGCGGGGGAGACGGCGATATTGTCGAGGAGCGGATAGTTCGCGACGGATCGGCGTCCTATGAGGTGGGCTCCTGATCGCGCGCGGCGAGGACATTGGCATGCGCGGCGCTTAAATTCGAGTTCGCAGCCAACTCACCGCTGGAGGGAGATGGATTCGAACTTGTATGGGGCTTTTCCTGTCAAGTGGTCGTTTTTGGTTTTCGCCGGTTCTTTGTTCGGAGGTGTGTCCAGGTAAGGCTGGCATGTTCAGCAGGAGACAGTCCTGCCGGGGTAAAAGTCAGAGCCCCGTAGTTCGGATAGCGGAGGAGATGGAAACAGAACCTTCGAAGCCTATCGACAAGATCTCCCGAGGGGAGATCACGAGCCACCGGGCTGTATCAAAAGAGAACGCATTGTGGCCTCGAAAAAAGTAGCCCCGAGGGCCGAGCCTACCTCCGAAGGGCGAAGGCAGCATGAGCAGCCGAATACTGACCGATTACGGCTGTTCACCTCGGCGGGGTGGAAGCGACGGCACGGTGACAAGGACATGCTGAGCAACTGGAGAAGCCCTCCTCGTCCCGGCGCGAAATCGCCGGAGCAAGGTAGGCCGTATAACCGGCGACACCGGGAAGTCGGCCGAAGACGAGAGGGTGGCGGCTGGGTCCGTACTAGCGAGGAAGCGGAGTAATGTTCGTGGAGCGAAGGGGCCCTGCCATTTGCAATGTCTCCAACGTAAGGAAGGCAAGGACGCGATGACAAAGGCGTCCATCGATTTGCAGGACCTGAGGCGGAGACTATACGTCAAGGCGAAGGCTGAACCGTCCTGGCGTTTTTGGGGTCTATACGTCCACGTCTGCAAGATGGAGACCCTGCGCGCAGCGTATGCGATGGCCAAACAAAACGATGGGGCCCCGGGAATAGACGGGGTCACGTTCGAGGCCATCGAGGCGCAAGGCGTGGAGGCTCTGCTCGAGCAGCTGCGCGACGAACTGACCGGGCGCACCTACAAGCCACTCCCGGCCCGGAAGCAGGAGATACCGAAAGACGGGGGCAAAGTCCGCGTCTTGTCGATCCCGGCGATTCGGGACAGAGTGGTGCAGGGTGCGCTCAAGCTCATCCTCGAACCTGTGTTCGAGGCGGACTTCCAACCGGGGTCGTATGGATATCGGCCCAAGCGGACAGCACACGACGCGATCAAGCGAGTGGCGGAAGCAATAGCTCAGCGGAAGACGCGGGTCCTCGACTTTGATCTGCGAGCCTACTTTGACAATGTCCGGCATGACCGGTTGTTGGAGAAAGTGGCTCAGCGGGTCGACGACAAGGACATCATGCATCTGTTGAAACTTATGCTCAAGGCCTCTGGCAAGAAGGGTGTTCCGCAAGGCGGCGTGATCTCGCCCTTGCTCAGCAATCTCTACCTCAATGAGGTGGACAAGATGCTGGAGCGAGCGCGGGAAGTCACACGCAACGGCAAGTACACCAATGTCGAATATGCGAGGTTCGCTGACGACCTGGTGGTCTTGATCCACGCCTACAAACGTCATGACTGGCTGATTGGAGCAGTGAACAAGCGACTACGGGAGGAGTTCGCCAAACTGCAGGTCGAAATCAATGATGAAAAGAGCCGCAGAGTCGACCTGGAACGAGGTGAGAACTTCGGCTTTCTGGGGTTTGACTTCCGCTACCTCCGCGGTCTGCGCGGAGTGATGCGGCCGCATTACACGCCCAAGCTCAAAAAGCGGACGGCGCTGCTGCGGGAGCTCAAGCAGGTATTTCGCCGACACCGGTCGCAACCGATTGAGAGGGTGATAAGCCTGATCAATCCAATGCTACGGGGGTGGGTCAACTACTTCGCGGTGGGGAACTCTAGCGAGTGCTTCACCTACATCAGAGATTGGGTAGAGAAGAAGGTCAGGCGCCATCTGGCGCAGGCTCGGAAACGAAAGGGCTTCGGCTGGGAGCGGTGGAGTAGGCCGTGGCTGTACGACACTCTAAGGCTGTTCAACAGCTATCGAGTGCGACATGACCGACCGAAAGTTGCCCCGGTATGATAGGTCCCATAAGCCCTGACGTGAAGCAAATGGGGGCGCGCAGTGCGGGAAATCCGCATGCTGCGTGCGACGTGGAGGGGGCTGGAAACGTGGCACGGTCGGGATACCCCGGCCAACTGGCGCGCCAGTCCTCGACCCTACCTGGAAAGCCGTTCTTCGTCCCGTCGCCTGCGGTCAGGTTCGCGGAGCGAGCGGAAGGGGTCAAGGGACCGAAACGGTAGCAAAGCTTGGCGGCTTGCCGCCTAGCGTCGCTTGTGTTTCGCAGCGCCCCCGGCCTTCGCCGGGGCAGGCTTTGACGCCTGAGCACGCGGAGCGATGATGAACGGCGACAGGGGCTTTCTTTCTGCATAGCTTCAGCGTCTGACGGTGCCTGTCTATCTGTTTAGGATCCGAGGGGAGCTCGCCATTGGGGTGCATCTTCGTGCCACAGACTTGTATTCGGTAGGGTCGTTTGATCCTGACCATGATGCAGTCATGCGCATCGGCGGCGAAGCTCCGGGCCGCGGGCCCATTCTTCCGGTCGGCATCAAGTGCCATGTTCGAATACGGCTTCCCGCCACCTCGGATCGTCAATTCGGCAGTCGTGCTGAGCCAGCGCGAGCGCCGAAAATGGTGCTGAGTGGGTTTACGATTGTACGTTTCACTATGTCTGCGAGCCCAAACCGCATGACCCGCCAGACCCATTGCCGCAATTCGAGCGGCGCCGCGGGCCGGATCCGGCGCAAGACCCATGGACAAAATGGCTGCCGGACATAGAAGCGTTTCGCGATGCGGCGTGAGAGTGAGCCATTTACGGATCGATCCCCAATCACGGCCGCGGGTAGTGCCTCAGTGAGGCACTACCCGCCCATGTCGCATCAAGGGCGTGATCGCCGGTGATGTCGCTGGGTTTTACGCCGGCAAAAACGGTTGGTTGCCGGAAAAGGACAGCCCGAATCCAACCTTGCCCGACCGGATTGGCGCATCTCCATCGTTTCGTTCGGGACACTCGCCCGGCCGACGTTTGCGAGCGGGAAGGCGATGCTCGATGAAGTCGGACTGGATGCGAAAGTACGTTTTTGCCATATATCTCCGGCGTTTCAATGGCGTGCATTTTTTTGACTTCTGCACGGGGTGGTCCGCTATGGGTGAAAGCTCCGCTGCGGGATCTCGTTTTTGACCGGAGACATGCCGCGGGTCGATGCCGCAGATATTGATATACGCTTTGTGGCGCACCGCGATCCCGCGCATCAGCGGACGATAATTGGCGTTGCCGAGAACGAGGTCGGCGGGGATGACCCGGTCGCGCAGGATCTTCTGCTCGTGATAGAGATCGTCGAGGAAGAGGTTCAACGCGGTCACCCGCTGGATGACTCCGGCCTCGATCCTGCACCATTCCTCGCTCGGGATCACGCGCGGGATCGCATCGAACGGCAGGATGCGGTCGATCGCGTCCTGGTCGGAATAGACGGTAAAGGTGATCCCGAGATTATAAAGCGCCTCCTCGGCTGCGGCAGCGCGGCGCTTCAGCTCGGCGATCGAGATCCGGGCGAGCCGATCGCGCAGCTGGCCGCTTTCCGGGCAGCGCAGCATCTCGCAATAAAACCCTTGCGGGTCATAGCCATCCAGAACCGACGAACCCATGTTCTTCCTGTTCTCCGCGCCGGATGCGTTGTGATCGATCGGGCCAAGGCACCAGCAATTGTCACTGTTCAACGGCCACTACGGCGAGCAGGCGACCCCATTGGACATAGCGTCGCCAGCCCCATTCTTTTCGTCTTTTCCGCCTAAAAAGGGGGCGCCGCGATGGCGATGACCGAAGACCAATTGATCGCGGCCATCGAAGGCACGCTGGAGGCGGCGCACCTGCAACGCCAGCCGTACTTCCTGCAACTGGCCGTGCTGTGGCTGCCGGGCGGCGCGGTAGCGCGGACCGAAAGCTAGCCAAAAATATTTGAAATTTTCCGATCAAGCGATCTGGCTGAGCTTATCAGTAGGGTAGCCGAGGATGGTGGCGACCCGGCCGGTTTCCTGATCCGTGTAAATGAATGCCGGTCCCTCGAGGCGGTAGCGGCCCTTCCAACCGATCGCAAACGTGGTATCGGTTTCCTCGATGTGGATCGGTTCGCTCTCCCCGTCTCGAGCCAGCCTTGCCGCGAGCCGGTTGCCGGGGTCGAGCAGCCAAGCATCGCCGGTTTCGGTGGAGAACAGGACCAGCTGACCGATCGTGACGATGCGGCCGTCATACTCGGCGGCCCGGCGCTGAATATAGCGCACCTCATCGGCCAGGCGAAAACTCTTGCCCTCGACGATCCGCTTGCCCGGTCCACGCCTGATCGGTTTGCGACCCCGAGCGGGCCTGGAGGGGATTGCCATGGAAACGTTCACCCAGCTGTTTGGCGATCTGCTGGCCTTCGTCTACCACTGCTTCGACCGCATTGTCATTTACGGCTACCTCAGCGGGCTGTCGCGGCCCGAGCAGGTGGTGGGCCGAGCGCCGCCGCTCACCAAGGGCGATATGGAAATACACCAGCAACGCCGCGCCCTCGCCGCGATGGAGGAAATCCGCGATTGCATAGAGCGGCGGCGTAAGCCTCCGCTCATCCGATGTTGCACACCTCACACCTTCGCACTTGATGAATCTCAAATCCGTGGCGACGATTACATGCGCGAGTTGATTGAAAATCTCGAACGCGGTCGAGAGCGACAGCAAGATTATAGCCGGACAAGGGAACAGTAACAGCTTCCCGCCACCCTCGCGGCGGTCAATACCGGATCGCATAGAGAACTTGGTATATCTGTCCAAAAATAGGGGCGGTAACATTCACGAAGGAAGGACACTGGGGGAGACATGGCAGCCCGACCGTATCGCCACTTGAGGATCGATGTACTCGATCGGCTCTTCGATGAGTCGCGGGCCAACGAGTCGTGCCTTCGCGCAATTTTAGGCGAACTCAACCATCGATCGACAGCTCGGGCGGTCGACTTGAAGCGGCGTTTGGAGAAACATCTCAAGACAGTGTTTGCGGCTTCGCCCAACGAACCTTCGTCAGTGCGGCCGCAGCCGCCGCCTACGACAAGGCCGGTGCAAAAGGACCTTGGTCGCAGCGAAGCGGCTCCCGCAGCCCCCACAATGCGTGAACCGAAGGTCCTACCGATCCAGGCACCAACTCCGCCCTTGCACCAGCAGCGCGTGGACCCCGAAACGCGCATAACCCCGCCGGATGAGGCGTCGCCGCGCACCGCTCGTCCGGAGGCTGCCAAACCCGAGCTTTCCCCATCGCAACGTGGCGTAACGCAACTCATCGATTATGTACGGGTCCTGATCGAGCTGTCGGACAAAGCCGCCTGGTCGCTCAGCAGCTACGGCAATGTCGTCCTTCATGAAGACCAGTTGCGTAACCGCGTCGGCGTTCGGCACGACCTCCCCGACGCTGATGGCCCGGTCTTTCTCAAGATCGACCGGCTGCGCCGCATCGACCCACCCGATCCTCCCGCAGTCGCGCGGGATTGGCTGACCGTCAACCGCGATCCGTTCAAGGAGCCCGTCATCCAGTCGATCCGCACGGCCGTCTTGTCCGGCGCCGAGGCGGCGAAGCTGATCCGGGACGGCGCGATCGCTGCCGCGGACGTGACCCTGACGCTTAAACCCAAATCGGGCGAAGATTTGCGAGACGTGATTCTGCGGCTGGAGAAATTTCCGGAGGCCAGGGCCAAGGTTCAGGAATATGTCGCCAAGACATGGACAGAATGGGCGCAGGCCGAACGCCCGCGGCGGGAGACGATTGACATCTATGACCGGCTCTTCAGTCTTCAGCAGGCTTTAAAGCTGGAGGGCTCCGACCGGCCTCTCGAAGTAGTCTGGGGCATGGGCGTGGCGCGATGGAAACTGCCGCCGCATGAATTAGACCACCCCATCGTCGAGCAATTGGTCGAGCTTGAACTCGACGAGGCGGGCGCGATTCAGGTCTGCCCTCGCGGCGTCGACCCGATACTGGCACTGAAGCCCTTTACCGCGACGAACAATCCCGGCACCGACCTCGTCGCGCGCTTCGCCCGCGAGCACTTCGCGAAACTCCCGCCGGAGCGCGAGCTTTCGCCATTCGAACGGGAAACCTTCACCCCGATCCTTCGCTATGCCTGCGCCCAGTTCGACCGGGCAGGCCGCTATCATCCCGATTATGCCAGCCAAGACGACCGCAAAGTTCCCGACGCGGGTCCAAATCTCGTCATTACGGATACTTGGGCGCTTTACGCGCGTCCGCGCTCTGATAATTTTTTCGTCGCCGATCTCGAGCGGTTGAAAGAGGCGGTCGAAGCCGTGGAGTTGTTGCCGGGCCCAGCCGTAGCTCTCGTGACCGAACCCTCTGACGAACCGACCTACGTCCCAACCATTTCCGGCATCGGGGGAATGTTCGGCGCTCCCGACGCGCCGTCCGCAACAACCTCGATTGGCGATATTCGGGCGGCTGCGGAGCAAACCGGCACCCGTCAGTTCTTTTTCCCCAAGCCCTTTAATGAGGAACAAATCTCCATCGTCGAGCGGCTTGAGAACCCCGGCGTGGAGGGGGTGGTGGTACAGGGACCGCCCGGCACCGGGAAGACCCATACGATCGCCAATATAATCTGTCATTACCTCGCCACCGGGCACCGCGTCCTCGTCACGTCCAAGAGCGAGGGCGCACTAACCGTCCTTCGCGACCAGATCCCGGAAGGCATTCGCGACCTCGCCGTCAGTCTCCTGACCTCCGAGCGCCAGGGACTCAAACAACTTGAAGCGACCGTCAACCTTCTGGCCTCGAAGATTGCCTCCCTCGATCCCAAGCCGACCGAGCGGGACATTGGCGACAACGAACGGCGTATCGCCGAGCTACAGCGCCGAATCGCCGCAATCGACGCGGAAATGCGCAGCTTCGCCGAAAAGCATCTCCGCCCCGTTCCCGCCGTGGACCAGCCGGATGGAATTCTGCCCAGCGAACTTGCCGAGCGCATCGTCCGCGAGCGCGACCGCTTCGATTGGTTTTCCGACCGGCCCGGATCATCCGGCGATCCGCAGGGGTTGAGGTTCGGCGATCCCGACGTGGCGGCAGCGCGCAATGCCCGCAAGGCGCTGGGGCGTGACCTGGACTATCTGGCCGGGACACTCCCCAGCATCGCCGACCTTCCGGACGCGGCCACGCTCGCCTCCATCCATCAGGATTTGGCGAACGCCGCCCGCATCGAGCGCGGACGCGGCTCGGATGCGCCGGTGATGTCTTCCACCGAAGCCGACGCTCTTGCCCGCGCCGAGGTCCTGCTTGCGGCGGTCGAGGCGCTTGTCGCCACCCACGAGCACTGCGCAGAATCGCCATGGCTCGGCGAAATATTCGGTGCATGGCGGCGCCACGGCCTCGATGCCGAGCCCGCACGTCCCTTCGCGGAACTTGTCGCGGCGCTGAGCGATCCCATCGGACGCCGCATGACAATCGCCTCGTACGGGGTCACTGCGTCCGACGACGCCCACACCCAGGCCGACCTTGTCGCCGCGGTGGAGCGGGCTGCTGCTGGCCAGAGGCCCTTCGGGATCATCCCGTTCGGAAAGTCCGACGTGCGCACCGCCTTCGCCAGCATCCGCATCCTCGATAGGACCCCCACTGACCCGGCGGAGTGGCGGCAAATCTCGGAAGTCCTCGTCTGGAGAAGCAATGTTGCCAGCGCCCTCGCACGCTGGCGCGCGCTGGCGGCCGAGTTTGCTCTTCCGGCGATGCCGGATCGCCTCGACGAAGCCGCCCGCGCGCTTCAATCCGTCCTGGATCGAGTGGGCAGCGTCGCTGCGTCGGTCCGCCAGCACATCCCGCTGGTTCAGGCGGAAATTGGGCGCCTCTTTCCGTATGGGCTCAGCGCTGCCGACATCGCCGCCGATCTTGCCAACGCCCGCCTCGCCTCGGAAGCCATTCGAACCGAGCTATCTCGTCACCGCCTGGGCAGTGCCCGCACCAAACTTGCGGCGGCGACGGAAAAATTGGTGACCTGCTCAGGGCGCATTTCGCGGGCCATCGCTGAATTTTTGTCGGCATCGGTCGGCGACCCCGAGAGACCGGCGCGCGCCATCGCCGATCAATGGACGGTGCTCCTTGCCGAGCTTGGGCGCGTCAGGAGTCTCCGCGCAGATCTTGATACCGTTGAACGGGTGGCGGCGGCGATTGCCGAACTCCGGGGCGCCGGAATGGGCTCAGGCCCTCCGCATCTGGCAGGTCGAGGGCATCGAAGATAGCTGTACACCCGATGATTGGCGTGACGCCTGGATCTGGGCTCAGGCCGATGCCCACCTCCGCGCGATCGACGGCCGCGCCCGGCTTCGCCAGCTGGATGAGCAAAGGCGGAGCGCCGACGACGAGATAAGGCGCCTCTTCCACGATGTCGTGAGGCTGCGGACGCTGCTCACGCTCAAAGCCCGAATAACAAGGCGGGTGGACGCGGCTTTGCAAATGTTCCTCACCGCCATCCGGCGGATCGGCAAAGGCACCGGCAAGAGCGCTTCGCGCCTTCGCCGGGACGCGCGCGCCGCAATGGAGACATCCTACACGGCAGTACCGTGCTGGATCATGCCAAGCTGGAGGATTTCCGAGAGCCTTCCGGCCACGCTCGGCTCCTTCGATCTCGTGATCTTCGATGAGGCTTCGCAGTCCGATATATCGGCGCTGCCCGCGCTTCTGCGGGCAAAAAAGGTGCTGATCGTCGGCGACGACAAACAGGTAAGCCCCACCGCCGCCTTTATCGAGGAGCAAAGGCTCCGGTCGCTGCGGATGCACTATCTCGACGGCCAGCCTTTCGGCGCCCTTCTGCTGCCGGGAAATTCTCTCTACGAGCTTGCGCTCGCCTGTTATCCCGGCAGACGCATTATGCTCAGAGAGCATTTCCGGTGCGTCGAGCCGATCATCCGGTTCAGTTTCCAGTTCTATACCGACGAAATCGTGCCGGTCCGCGTGCCCAAGGCGTCAGAGCGCCTTTCCCCGCCGCTGATCGACGTTCATGTCGTCGACGGCCGCAAAGACAGATCAAACCGGAATCTTGCCGAAGCCAAGGCCATCGTTGACGAGATCGCCCGTATCGTCGCCGATCCGGCTATGGCCGCGCGAACAATCGGCGTTATTTCGCTCATCGGTGCCAAGCAGGCGCAGCTTATTCAAGCGATGCTGCTGGAGCGGATCGGCGAGGATGCCTACGTCCGCCACGATATCGCTTGCGGCGACTCCGCCGTCTTTCAGGGGAAGGAGCGGGACATCGTCCTGCTCAGCATGGTCGAATGCCCGCAAACCTGCACATCGAAGACCGCGCTTCCCTTCCAGCAGCGTTTCAACGTCGCGCTCTCCCGCGCCCGTGATCGCGAGTATCTGTTCCGGTCGGTCACCGAGGAAATGCTCAAGCCCGACGACCTGAAGGCCAAGGTCCTACGGCATTTCAAAAATCCGATGGCAGGACGAGGGACGCCTGCGGGGGATCTGATGTCGCTGTGTCAGTCGGGGTTCGAACGCGACGTGCTCGCGCAACTCCTTGCGCTCGGCTATCGGGTGCAGCCACAGGTCAAGGTTGGGCCTTTCTCGATCGACCTTGTCGTCGAGGGGCACGACGATCGCCGCCTCGCGATCGAGCTCGACGGCGATCAATACCATGGACCGGAACGGTGGGCTGACGACCTCGCCCGCCAGCGCGTCATGGAACGCGTCGGCTGGCGGTTCTGGCGCTGCTGGGGATCGAGTTTCCGGCTCGATCCTGAGGGTTGTCTCGATGACCTCGTTCGCGCCCTTGGCTCTCTGGAGATCGATCCGATGAGCGCCAGCGAAGCATCCACCGTCTGGACCGAATTCCGGACGACCGCGCCACCGGAAATGGTCGGCTTTGACGAACTCGCACCCGCGCCGGACGCCGCCCTAAGCCCCGCGGCCGCGATTCTCTCGGCGACGCCGGCAGAGGATGCCGGAAATGCCGTTGAAATCGGCGATCGTGTCCAGGTCCAGGTTGGCGAAGATACGCGGGTGCGCGTTATCACACTCACGGCCGACCGAAGCGACCCCGACCTAGGGATCATTTCTGTGCGGCACCCTGCCGGCGCCGCTCTCCTCGGCGCTCAGGAGGATGAAGAGATCGAATTCGAATTCGACAACAAGCCTCGCCAGTGGATGGTCATCAAGATTGAAAAGGGCCAGGCTACCGCACACGTTTGAATTGGCGCAGACAAGCGCAACTGAGAATCACTTGCCATACGCGTCGCGGTCACCGTCTACGCCTTGTGCGGGTCGAACGCTGTGTAGCTGCTCATCACTCGACTGCTTGCTCCAAATGGTCACCTACCCGAACACTGCCTTGGGCACGCCCGATGAAATCGACAGCTGACGACCGCCGAGCGCCGCGAAGGCGCGCGTCCTGCAAGTGAGCACGATCACCTGTTGCTTTTGGCCCGCTAGGTTCAGCGCATCGAACATCTGCCCGATCCGGTCGTCATCCGAGAAGACGAGCGCATCATCGAGGATGATCGGCACCGCCTGCCCACGTTCACAGATCATGGCGCCCATAGCGAGGCGCACCAGCACCGCGATCTGCTCCTGCGTGCCGGTCGAGAGGTGCGCGAAGTTTTCCGCGGCTGGGCCACTACGTTTAATTCCGGCGATGCAGAAGCCGTCACCGAGCTCGATCTCCGCCGAAGGGAAAACATCATTCAGAAACGGCTGCAGATGACGACGAAGCGGCGCGTGCAGACGATCGCGCTGTTCCTTGTAGCAGGCTTCGATAGTGTCCCTCAGCAGCGTCATAGTCGCGACGCGCGTCCTATATTTCTCGACCTCGCGCTCCGCAAGTTCGCGCTCTTCACGTAGAGTTACGACTTTTTCCCCAAGACCGTCGCCGCCGGCATTCTGTATCTGGCCTTCAAGGTTGGCGATGTCCCTGTCGAGAGTTCCAAGTCGGGCCCTCTGGGTCTCCAGGGCGCGCTGAAGGCGATCAATGCGGATGCAAAAACGCTCCAGCTGGTCCTGGGATCAGCCGCTGCTCCTCGAGCGCGACGACCTTAACACGATGATCGGCGCGAGCGTCCGATACGACCGCCTCAGCGTCCGCTGTGAGCCGGATCCGATCGACATCCGGCAAAATGGCCAAGTCGCCGTCGAGCCTTTTTTGTATTTCGGTCAATGTTCCGCTAAGCCGGCCGCGCGTATCGGCGAGGTTCGACAAAATCGCGTTTTGAGCTTCGATTGCGCCATCGAGCGCCTGGCGCTTGCTGCGCCCATCCTCGCGCTTCTGCCGTAACCCGTCTTGGCGAAGCTCGACATCCTCTGTCGTCGGCAGGAAGTCGAGCTTCGCCTGCGACAGCGCTTCTTGGACCAGAGCATCGATCTCCTCAATCTCGCTTTTGATCCGCTCGATCGCCAACGCTGGAGATGTGCCTCGAATGCCAAGCGCTGCAATCTCGGCTTCGAGCCCTGCGGCCTCAGCTTCGAGTCCTTGACGCCGAGCGCGGGCGGCGCGCAATTCGGCGGCGGTCGACGCGCCAGCATCCTCAAGCAGCTTGTATAGCCTGGCCTGCAATTGCAGGCGCTTCGTCTGATCGGCCGCATTGGCAGCCGCAGGCGGCGAGACCGTGACGGTGGCCAGATCGCCTATTCGAATTGCCAGAGGATCGAGCACGGGCCTTACAATGTTCTCCGCGAGCAGCGTCGTCCCGATCGACACCTGGCCGGCCCCAGCCACCCCCAGTTCCACCGAGATCTCGGGCGCCGACGCTTCCAGGCGTGCTATCAGCACCGCAAGCTCGCGCTCCGCCTCATCCAGGGACCTCAGCACTGCAGCCGTTGCGCAATTGCCAGAGAGGCCGGCTGCATTCTTGATGATGCGCCGCTCAAGCTCCTCCAAGGCTTGCTGCCGGCTTATCAACGACGGCCGGGCTGACGCGCGGGCGACGGCGGTCGCCAGGCGTTGGAGGCCGCGCTCCTGTTCGTCGCCCTTTTCGGCCTGGGCGTCGAGCCCGGCGATTTCATCGCGCGCCGCGCGACACCTCGTGCCGTCTTCTCCTGTTCGCCAAGGGGATCCAACGCGGCGCGAATTTGCCCGCTGCGCTCGCGATCTCCGTCGATGCGCGCGCGGCGCTCATCAAGATCGGCGAGGTGCCGCTCCGCGCGGTCAAGGTTCGCCCTGCTGCGCTGCTCGGCGGCCTCGAATTGCGAAAATAACGCCGCCGCCGCTTCGCCTGTCTTTTGATCCTGTTGAGCAGATGTCAGATCGCCCGTCGTCTCCGCCAGGAGAACGGGGTCGCTAAGCCGACAACGTTCGCTTTGCTTTGCGGCGAGGTCGACGAGCTGAGCGTCGAGTATCGACAACCTCCGCTCTGCATCCGCAAGCTCGCTCTCGGAACCTTCGAGTCGCGCCGTCGCTCCCGCCAACCGGCCGCCCGCCTTTGGGCGGCCCGTGTCGGTGACCAGTTGCGCAAGTTCTGCCTTAAGGTCGGAGAGTACCGAGCGGGCGCGCTCGCCGCCCACCAATGTGCCAACCTCGGCCTGAACCGCAGCATTAAGAGCTGTAGTCGCGCCCTCTGAAGGCAGGGGAACCTGAATTGACTGCCCTTGCCCTACCCATAAAGTCCGAAAGCGGCTTCGTCGACGGACCGGCCACTACCCGGCGCAATACCGAGCAGTTCCCAGACCATCTCGTCAGCTTCGCGCCCGCGCGCGATCTCCTTGCCGTCACGCATCAGGCTCGCCGCCGGGCTCTTCACGAAGGATTTCGTGACCGTATAGGCCCGATCCTCATGCTCGAAGCCGAGTGTTACCGTGACAGGCAGCGACGCGCCGTCCGTCGCAAGATTGCGGACGAATTCATTTTTCGTGTTGTGGCGCTCGAACAGACAGGCGCGGACCGCGCGGAACATTGTCGATTTGCCGGCTTCATTGCCTGCGGCAAGGATGTTTACCCCGGCGCCGAGACCAGCGATCTCGGTGAGCGTGCCAAATCTTCCGACGCCGTCGAGGGTCACGCTCGTGATCTTCATGGCATCATTCCTCCCGTGTCGGCGGCCAGGACAAACAGCTCGACCAGCGCGTCTTCGGCACGGCGGGTGTTGCTGGAACCCATGGCGTCATGGTCGGCCATCGATTTCAGCCGATCGGCCGCGTGACGCAGGACACCATCAAAATCAATCGCCTCGAGATCCGCCCCGGTCGGGCGAACGGCAAGGCTGGTTTGGTTGACATCGAGATCAAAGAAGGCAGCAGAGAGACCGTGCAGACGTCGGCCGAGTTCGATACGAGCGGCGAGCGGAAGCGCACCGCGCAGAAAAAGGCGCAAAATCGTGCAGGACGGCTCGGTCAACGCCCGAAGGCGCGTTTCCAAATCATCCAGCTCACAAAATTCGGAGAGATGTTCTTCGCGGGTCAGCCAATGATAGGTTCCGACAACGTGCGCCGTGACGGCGGCCGGGGCACCCGCACCAGCGATATCGACAAGCACGGCCTGGCCGACTTCCTGACTGCCGGCACGATCGGGTTCTGGCGTACCGGCATACCAAAGGGCCGGTCCCACCTGCATCGTGCGGTGCCAGTCGCCAAGCGCCAGATAATCAAGACCCGCACGTTCCGGACGACGCGGATCGATGGGATTGTTTGCCTCGCCGCCAGATCCGAAGCCGACCACCGAGCCGTGCGCGACGCCAATTCGAATTAAGCCGGGAACGGTTTCGGCCCGATCCATCCACTCGGTGAGATCGCCGCCTTCGCTTTTGCGGGTCAAGGGCGCCGGCAACAGAATGGCAGAGGCATCAAGCGCAGTCGGTTCAGGGGTTAAATGCAGATGAACGTTCGACGGAACGCCGTTCTCGCGCACGCGATCCCATACCCCCTTCGGCCGATGGGGATCGTGGTTTCCGGGGATGATATGCCAGGCGACATTGGCGAAACCGCGCATCCGTTCGAGCGGTTCAAGCAGTGTCCGTGGCGTCGGCGCCTCGGTGTCATAGATGTCGCCGGCAACCAGGATATGCGCGGCGCCTTCTCGCTCGGCCAGGTGTCCGATCTTCTCGATCGCTGTCAGCCGCGCTTGCTTGAGCACGCATTCGCGATCACCAAACCGCTTAAAGGGCTTGCCGATCTGCCAGTCGGCCGTGTGGATAAAGCGCATCCGTCGACTCCTTAAAAACTGATGCGGCGCCCTAGCGGTTTGGGCGTCCGCCTTTGCACCACTCAACCTGTCCGCCCTTGATCCAAAAGTGGCAGCCGCAATCATTCTGTTGATGTACGGAAGGCTCCACCGTGGGGCGCGTCCAAAAATCTGTAAGCACTTGCCACCGAGGACGACGCTGTTGGTTCAGCGATAACGATATGCTGGCGCCGCATCCCCCCGGGCATCGGAGGCAGGCCCATTTCATGATCCCGTCATCGTCGACGATGACGAGCTCTCCGGGCGAAATCTTATCAGGATCTGGGTAGCTCGGTTGCGACGCCGACAGAAGGTCGAACCGAAGCAGACCGACCCGCCTGAACAGCCTTGCGAGGAACTTTTTCACTAACCTATCCAATCATATCGAGAAATGGGTCGGTGTCGGCTCGACCCCAGAACGCGATGGACGTGCAGACGGGACAGGTCTCGCTCTGCTTGGTCGCGAGGAAGCGATCGTCGCGAGCGTGAAAACGCCGCAATCGATTCGGGACCATCCCCTCCTCACCGTGAAATCCTGTGAGTGCTGCGATCATCTCATTGACCGCAACGCAGGCCATTTCCGTCGTGAAGGTGACGACCGCCGGGGCGGGATCTCCCGCGCCGACAACGTAGGCTTCTTGCTTGCGCTTTCGAAACTCGGCCGGGTCCGACCGTTCGAGCGCCTCTTCACTGGCGCGTCTCGCGTTGACGATGCCGCTACAGAGAAGACAAGGACGCCCAGGTGACAACGTCGTGACCCGCCCGTTGATGTCGTGCCCGGTCCCCGCGGATATCGGCATCATGCGGAGACCGACATCGATGACCGCGATCCCGTAGAAATACGCGAGCCGGTTCAGCAGGATGCGGCCAGCGTGATCGTCGGTGCATCCGAAGATGAAATCGCAGGATTTGAGCGCATCGCGCATATCGATAGCGTTCGCCCATCCTTTGCGCGTCTTCACCTCGACCCCGAGTTCGGCCGCGACGATCTCCCGTTCGATCACGTCGATCTTCAAGCGACCCGCGACGGCGTCGGAACGGCGCGATCCGTGAACGCGATTGAGGTTGGTCGTCTCGACCACGTCGTCGTCGATTAGGAGGATGTATCCCACCCCCAGGCGGGCGAGGAGCATCGCGACCGGACTTCCGGTCCCGCCACAGCCGACCACGGCGACCCGCAGCGACCGGACCAACTCGTTGAACCCGGCGCCGAACAGCCTCGCTTGCCGGTCAAGATGATCGGCCTCTGCGCCTGTATCCGCACCGCAGGACCAACGGCGAAACCTGCCGCCCACCTGCTGGAGGTGGGCCGCGTCGACAACTTCCCCTCCGGGCAACCACGCCCGCGCGCGAACGGACCTATCCCCACCGAGGACGAGGCTGACGAGCCCGCGCGCGCCTTTGATAAAGGCGGTTCGCGCGAGTTCGGCCTCGTTGGCGTCGTCCTGGTCGGAAAAGAAGGCATGGCTGCCCGGGTGTGTATGAACGATCGCCGGGATATACGCCTTCGCCTTGACCTCCGAGAGGAGCCGCATGAAGCCTGCGGTGCTCCAGGTCACATGGGTGGCCGACGCGCCGACTTTCTCCGCGCTGTCAATGTCGCGGAACTGATGCGACACCAGGCGGGTCCTCGGTTGATCGCTCCACGGATCTGCGGCGATATCCGAGACGCCAAACTGCAGATATGCGGCGACCTCGTTTCCCTCGCCGTCGGCAAGCATCTTCTGGAGCCGCAACGCGTGCGGCTCCAACAGGTTGATATCGAGGCGCCCGCGCATCAACGAGCGCCTTCGATCGCATGTTGCGCGCGGGCGATCATGGTGTGGAGGCCGTCGATCCCCGGGCGCCAGGCGCCGGAGTGCCGCGACCATCGCTGCCACCGCTTGCCGCCGAACATGTGCGGGACGTCCGCGCAATGCGGATAGCGGTTGGCACCGGTCAGCCGGACCCACGGAAACATGAAGAACATGTCGGGGCAGGCGTCGGGATACCCCCCGGGCAGAAGGATCAGGAGGTCCGCTTTCTCGTGATCGAATTTTCCCTTGGGCAGCGAGACATCCTTGAGGACGACCCCGACCTGGGCGCCGTCGCTGACGACCTCGTAGGCGATCGCGTGATCATCGAGATAGGCGCGGTCGATGCTCGGGAGCGCCGTCAGGCCCTCGGTGGTCTCCTTGATGACGGTGATGAAGTGCTCGATCCCCGGCTTAGAGAGATCGATGATATCGGCGTCGTTGATTTCGCGATCCTGCCCGCCCCGCACTTCGAGATACACGGCGTATTCAGCTCCGCCCGCTGCCAAACGGCGGACAATCAGACCGCTGATCAGCGGCTTGCCCCACTCCAGCTCGCGATTGTCGATGGTGAACTTGAACCGCCGGTCGGTGCGGAACACGATGAATTTCTCGGTCCCGTGCCCGCGGAGATCGAACGGCTCGTCCAGCCGCACATCCTCGAAATCGCCGTTCGACAAGATGGCGAAGATGCTGAATTCGTCGATCGGATGCGCACCGGCGGCTTCGAGGATCTGCCGGCCGAGCGGCACCGGGTCGATCACCTCAACGGGCCGGAAATCCAGGGTCTCGTCGGCGACCTTGATGCGATAGGCCTTGGCGGGATGAAGACCGCGATCGTCGCGGATGGCGGCTTCGAGGTCGTCGACGTCGAGCCGGTCGGAGTGGGGAATGTTGTGCATTTGTGGGGGCCCTCGGTCGTCCGCCGCAAAAGCGCGAGCGGGCTTCTGAAGGACCAATCGCCTCTACCCAGGCGAACCGGTAATGTCAAATCGAACTTTTTTTCGGGAGCGAGCCCGGCGGCACCGGGCCGCAGATGAAGAAGGCCGGACAGCGCGGACATGTCCGCCCAGGGTCTGTCGGGAACCGGCCATTGCGGATTTTGGCGACGATCTCGGCAGCGGTGCCTTGGCGGTTCGCGAGTACCTTTGTCGACATGACAACCGGCGTAACGGTCGCGTCCGAAAGATGCACGAGTTCGACGGTGCAGCCCGGCATCGCATTTCCGGCCGCGATCTTGAACATCGCCGCAGCCACGCTGTCATCTTCCTTGGATGTCAGGTGCCCCGTCTGGACACGCCGCAGGACCTTTCTTCCGCCCGCATCGGTAAGCACTTCGTCTGGGCGGATGACGATCTCGCCGCCATCGATCGCCAGCCGAAGCTCTTCAGGCATTGATCGCGTGAAGCCGGCTCGCGTGCTGACGAAGAAGGCGATTAATCGGCGCGCGATTCGCATGAATTCGGCCGAGTAGCCGCGATCACCGGGGCCGTGTGTATCCCATACACTGGCAAGGCGACCTTCGATCTCGGCGTCGGTCGGCGTCACGGCGATTTCAGAGGTCAGCCAATCGACGACGTGCTGGATAGCGGTGTGCATCTTCATAAAGGCCGTTTCGGTGCGACGCCCGCCCACCTCAATCAGGTGCGTATACAAGAAGCGCCTCGGGCAGCGCTGAAAGAGACCGAGCTGGTGGTTTGTAACTGTCAGCAGGCCGTCGAGCTCGATGGCGATCGGTAAGTCTTCCACCACGGATGGCAGCGTCAAAGACGGCGTGATATGGCGGCAATCGATTGAAGATCCGAGGCGATCGATGAAGGACGAGCGGGGCCGCTTGTGGCCGTCGGACTTCTTCGTCGGCGAGTAAAGGATGAGTCTGTTCTTGCGCGCGCGACAATGCCACGAAGAACAGGCACTCTTGTTCTTCGACGTGCCCGGTTTTAAGGACATCGATGCCGCTGCCCGCGGCGCCCTCAACCATCCCGTCAGGCGGTGCGCAGCCGCGGATCATATTCGGCGATCTCGGCAGCGTGTCAGCATTCAATCCAGGAATATGAACTACGGGAAACTCGAGGCCTTTGCTGCCGTGGATCGTCATCAGCCGGACGGCGTCAATACCCTGCGCAGCAGCGGGTAGCTGTCGCAGGTCGCGTTCATCCGAGAGGATAACCAGCCGTCTGATCCGGTCCAGAAGCCGCATCGTCGGCAGTCCGGCTCCCCGTGGCTGCGCTTTCACGAAATTCAAGAACTGCCATATCGCGATGCCCTGCGCGCGCGTGGCGACAGCCGCCGAACCAGAGATTTCAGCCGCAATCCTGGTTCGATCGAGAAGTATGCGGGCCAGAACCTCCCAGGGGCTCGATGCCGGCCCGAAACCGTGCAGAATGTCGCTGATGGTTCGAAGACTCGCGGCGCCGTCTGGCGTCACCCCCTCAATGTCATCGACGGTTTCAAGCCAATCCAGCGGTTTGACGCTCTTCGCCCGAAGATGCCGGAGCACGGCTACAACATCCGACAGGGATAACGGCACGGTGGGCATCGTGCCGACGCGCACCAGACCCATCGCGCGCCGGTCCGTGAGCAGCGAGAGTAAAGACAGGAGATCCTTCACTTAGCTTCGCTCGAAGAGGCTGCCGAGGTAAAGCACCGAAATGCCAAGGCTCTCCAGCCCGGCGGCAATACGTCCAAGGCGCTCGTTTCCTGAGCAAAGGAGAGCTTGATCGCGGAAGCTAAAACCCAGATTCCGCATTTCTTCGATTGCTTCGGCGATCGCAGCAATCTCATGCTCAGCCATATCGACGCTGCGATACTCCGCCTTGACCCCGGAGGGGCTGCGGTGGGCTTTCATCGCGACGTCGGCACCTGCGGCCGCTTTCATACCGGCGCTCGCGAATCCGGTGAATGTGTTGGTGATCTCTTCGGTGGAACGATAATTCGTCAGAAGCTGGCCGCGTTCGCCGCCGGGAAAATCATCTTTCCCGAAGCGCACTAGGTTGAATGACGACGCTCCCCGAAAACGGTAGATCGACTGCTTGGCGTCGCCGACGACCCACAGATTTTCGCCGTCGCGAGCGATAGCCTGAAGCAGACGAATGCTGGCGCGGTTGACGTCCTGAAATTCATCGACGAGGACGTGCTGATAGCGCGCCCGGAGGTGGTCGCGCACTTCAACACTGCTTTCACAAAGCCGCACGGGCATGGATACGAGATCCCCGAAATCGAGGCACGCGCGGTCTTTCTTAAGCTTCTCGTAGGCTTTGAAAACGATGGCGACTTCGGCGCATCGCTCCGCGGCAACCCTGTCCGCATCCGTCACGGCCGCCACTCGCATTGCTTCGGCGAACCCGGCATAGCGTTCCGCATCAACGACCTCGTCGTTGGCGCGCGAAATTGCGGCGAGTATATCACTCAGTTCAAATGAAGGGTCCCAAAGGTTCTGATAGTGAACCAGCCCGAGGCGGGCAAACTCCTCTTCAAGCAGCTCGATCGCCTCCGTCCGATCCATCAATCTAGGGTCCGGCGGCAAGCCGAGGCGGTCGTGAAAGCGGCGAATGATGTCCAGGCCGAAGGCATGGAAGGTGCCGATCCAGGCGGCTGCCGCCGCCTCCGGCCATTTGGCGGCGATACGGTCGGAAAGCTCTCCAGCGGCCTTGTTCGAGAATGTCAGGATGAGGATGCTGCTTGGATCGACGCCAGACGCTAGTAATTCACCGACGCGCGCCACGAGGGTCTGCGTCTTGCCGGTCCCCGGACCCGCCCCAAGCAGATAAGGCGTTCCTCGATGGGCCGCCGCTTTAGCCTGTTCGGCATTGAGGGGTTTTTCCTCGCCACCCTCGGCGGAACTCGTTTCGACGCGCGGCAACAGCAACGCATCCAGCAGCTGCAAGGCGATGACGTCGAACGGAGCCTGTAGCCGCTCGGCGATCTGCGACGCAGTCATTCCTTCGACCAGGTAAAGATGTCGCGCGATCGGTCTCGGCAAGAGAAACTCTCGCGCAAAGAGATCCATCTGGACCTCCCGCCGCTCGCGCCGGCCATAATCGACGACACGATCGATACCGACCGGCGACGCCTCGGCTGATCGCGTCGGATCGGCCGCTATGGTCACTGTGGCCTCGGCGTGTCCACCGAACTCAACGTGGCCGACCTCGTGCGCCACCAGGAAGGCTTGGGCGAACTCGTCGCCTATATCCTCATGCAGGATCAGCAGCGCATCGGGATCGTAGAGTGCTCGGCCGCCGTGGAGACGAGCGTCGCCAGTCGGCACTTTCTCAACAGCCAGATCCCGTCGGGCCGCCTCACCCAAGACGAACTCGTACGGACGCCAGGGATCACAGCCCCGCTTTGCGGCTTCAAGATGAAGACGCTCCGCGACTTGCCGGCTGAGCTCGATGGCATCCATGTCACTCGATATCTTTTTGCAAGGCGGCGGTTTGCTCTGCGGTCAGATTGGATTGGGCCAACAGGGCCTCAAATGTGACCTGTGCTTGTGTCTCTGGCTTTTGATCCGCCTTGAAATTTACCGCTGCCGACGTGACCGGAGGCAGGGCGAGGTATTGTTGAATCGCGTCCATCGTGGCACCGGCGGCCTGCGCGAAGCGCCGGATAAAGCCCATGGGTATGGACGATGGCACGACCAGCCGGTCCCGTAGCGCAACAAGAACCGACCTCGGAATAAGCAGCGCTTCCGCCAGCGCGACGAACGCCTTTCCCTTAAATCGATTGAACAAATTTTCGACCAAAGCTGACGGAACCCCCAGCGGCGCAACCGCGGCATATTGTTGCCAGGCGGCTTGGAAGCTCGCTTCGTCTTCAGCGAGAACGTCAGCCGGGCCGAGACTGGCGGCAATTCGCAGCTCATGGGAGAGATCGAGGAGATCGTCGGCAAATTGGGGATAGCTGTTGAGATATCGCTCAAGCGTTTGCCTGTCGTGCCTCGGCTCGACGGAGAACGCGAACAGGACATCTTCAGCTGATTTCTCGCTAGTCATGATCCGGTTTCCTCAGCAAGCGCCGCTTGCAACGTCATGAGGGCCTTGTCACGGCGATTCCGAACCGTCTTCTCGACGCATCCCTGAGGTTGCCCCGTTTCAGTGGACGGTTTGTCAGCTTGCAGTCTACGTCTTGGTCATGGCGGCCTGCATGTCGGCTTCGTAGGTTATTGGTGAGCGGTATCCCAGGCCCGAATGCAACCGCACCGGATTATACCAACCCTCGATGTAGCTGAAGCAGGCCATCTTGGCCTCGGCCTGGGATGCGAACCGGCGGCGGCTGAGCAGCTCGGCCTCGAGGGTGGAGAAGAAGCTCTCGGCCATGGCGTTGTCGTAGGCGTCACCGACCGACCCCATTGAGGGTCGAACACCTGCCTCGCCACACCGCTTGCCGAATGCCACCGAGGTATATTGGCTGCCCTGGTCGCTATGGTGGATGACGTCGTTGGGCCGACGTTGGCCAACAGCCATCTCCATCGCATCCAGCACCAGTTCGGCGCGCAGGTGGTTTGCCATCGCCCAGCCGACGATCTTGCGGCTCCAGGCGTCGAGCACGACGGCGAGATAGAGAAACCCCGCCATTGTCGGCACATAAGTGATGTCGGCGACCCACAGCTGGTTCGGTCCGGCAGCGTTGAAGTCGCGGTCGACCAAGTCGGGCGCGGGCCGGTCATCCTTGTTCCGCCGGGTTGTTGTCGGGCCACCGTGCCGATGACTGGCGCCCACCAGGCCTGCCTCACGCATCAGACGAGCGATCCGCTTGCGGCTGTGCCTCTCTCCATGCCCATGCAGATCGGCATGAACGCGAGGAGCCCCGTAGGTCTGCCGCGAACCGGCATGCACGGTCTTGATGCGCTTCAACAAGGCCGCGTCGGCCGTGGCGCGGGCGGACGGTGGCCGTTGCAGCCAGGCATAGTAGCCCGCCTTCGACACGCCGAGCACGCGTGCCATCGCGGCAATCGGGAAGCAGGCCTGGTTCGCGCTCATGAACCGGAAGAGCCGGACGGCAGCGTGCCGGTCTCCCGAGCAAACCAGGCCGCGGCTTTTGAAAGAATATCGCGCTCCAGCCGCAGCTGCTTGTTCTCACGCCGCAGCCGGGTCAACTCATCACGCTCGAATGCGCTCAGACCAGCAGCCGCCTCCTCCCGGCGGCCCTCGTTTCGGTCAGCCTGGGCGACCCACGCGCGAATGGAGTGGCCGCTTGGCTCAAACTCGCGGGCAAGATCGTCAGGATTACGTCCAGCACGGACGAGGTCGACCATCTGTCGGCGAAACTCCGGCGAATACGGTGGACGTGTTCTTGGCATTGGCAGCACCTCTGGCGAGAGACTCAGGGTGTCCACCAAACCGGGTCAATCCCACTGCCGCTGGACTGGACCGAGCAGCACAAACTGCTCGCAAGCTAAACCGCAACCCCGGACAGATGTGCCCCAAGCCGCGGCCTCACCGCGGGCCGCGTCGTTTGCAAACGGTCAGAACTTCGCGAGGTGGGACTGCATCAATACCCGTCAGAGAGAAAAGGCGAAGGAGCCCCGGTTCTCGCCCTCGGCGTCCCTTCTCACGTCCCCAGCCACCTGCAGACCGCCGCCAAAGTGCGGGGCTTTTCGCTTACAGCCTCTGAGTTCACCGCTGAGACAGACTGCCTGCTGGAGGGAGATGGATTCGAACCATCGGTCCCTGTCGCGAAGAGGCCGGTTTCTGTTGCGGAAGGAGAATTACTGGAGATCGAATGGGGCAGCCCAAAAAAAGTTATTTCTTTTACGGGGTACCGACGGTTCGAATCCATCTCCCTCCAGCGGCGAGTCACGTGCGAACCCAAGACATTCTGCGTTTGATAACCGACCTCAGGCCCGAACGCCGGCATATAGCTTTGGCCGCGACACGTTGCAGACTAACCGACGCGATGATGATCGCGAACTGGAAACAACGATCGTCGAGTTTGCCGGCCCGCAGGCTTTAGCTTGACCGGGAGGAGGCGCGCTCGGAGTTGAGGACGCCCTCGCCAAGGAGTTGGCGCGATTGAAGATATCCAGGTGAGCCCGGCTGACCGCGCAACTTATGCCCCTGCGCGGTGTGCGGCACAGCGTGATTTCATCGTTGCCGATGATATAGACGCGCATGAGTGGGTGTTCCTGATTGACTCGGCGGCGGTTCCGCCGTGACCCCACTCACGCTCTCTTCGGCGACCAAAGCCACTCCTTTCCGGATAATTTTGTGGCGTTGTTCGGCCGGCCTTGAGCATGGAATTACTCGCCCGAGACCGCATGATCTGCGGTAAAAGTGTCAACTGAGCAAGTCCAACGCGGGAGACGATCAGCCCATCCTCGCCCTGCTCCTCGACGACGCGTGAGCCGTTGACCTTGCGTGTCGGTAATCGTCGAGAACGCATCAGGCGGCAGCGCCGGAACGGCGTTGCCACCGGACGTTGGCATAACCGCTCCCGTTCCGACGCAGAATTGGGAGCGCTTAGCAGTAATGCCGGTAGCCGCGGCTCGATATGGACGAGACCCCTTACTTGCCAAAACTCGCGACGCAATTGGCATGCAGCTGCGGATCATTGATCGGCCCGCATTCCTTTTGCACACGATTGGCACGGAAGCTGCCGTTCGCGTGCACGACCGCCTCATAACGCTCGCTGTCGCGCACGTTCTGCTGCGCCGACCAAGAGCCTGACCTATCGCCCGGATTGGTCTGCGGGCCATTTGTTATTACCTGGGTCCCGCTCGTGTACATCTCCGCTTGAGCGGTTGGCATAGTTGCGATCGCCGTCAGGAATGCGGCCAAGACGGCCAACCTAGTCATAAGCTTGTACTTTGTTGTCATGTGAGTTGCCTTTCTCAATCCAAGGTGAGCGATTTCAGTCAACACCTTAGATGGTACATATGACACGTCGGGAATGGCTTCGGTAGATTCGGAATATACTCAGGTCATGCCGTCTTCTGAGAGCCGCCATGGACCACCCTCTTCCTGCGTCCACCATCGCCGGCGGGCAGCTCTGTCAGAGGCAATTAATAACCGCCGTGGCCGCTGGCCCGGGACCCGGATAACGCGATGGATTCCAGTACGAGTAGGACCCGTAGGAGTCGGGCTGGGAATACCCATAATACGGCTGGTAACCGTACTGATAGGGGTAGGGTTGGTAGTAGACCTGCGGCGACGCGCAATTCCAGTTATAGCCGTTCCAATAGCAAGCCGCGTTGGCGGAACCCGAAAACGCGACCGCGGCGACGGCGATGGCCGCCGCGGCACCCAATAAAGTCTTCTTCATGTGACTTCTCCTGTTGATTGTTATCTAAATATATTGGTCTTCTGAACGGATAATGCGAGGAGTTTATTTGTTTATTTTTATTAGTCAGAGAAACACCCAAAGATAGCGTCACTCAATCATTTTTGGAAGGCGCTTTGGCGTCCCCTTATGGGTCAGCGGTTCTTACTGATCATCCTGTAGCGTACTTGAACTCTGGCAGCATCTTGAGCCCTTCCTTGGTGCCGCCCGGCAGTATCACCTTGTTGTCGGCGAATCTTCAGCGTGTCGTAAGGGACGACAACCAAGCGAGTGCCCATGCCCAGGAAGCCACCGACCGACAGTACGGCATAAGGCTGCTTGCCGTCGGAGCTCACGAGGAGGTCGTCGATTTTGCCGATGGTTTCGTTGGCATCATTGACGACGCTGCTGCCAATGACCTTGGACGCGCGATAGCCGGCCGCCAGCTTGTGAACATCGACTTTGACGAGCTCTACCGTCTGGGGCGTGCCCTGCGCTCCTGCGCCGCCGGAGAGAAGAGCGATGCTGATCATTGCTGCACTCGCGAGAATCATCGCTTTCTTCATAATATGTTCCCTAGGTTAGTCGTCCTCACCCTGGTTGGCGCATGTCGAGAGGCGCACGGCATTCCTTACTTCTTCAGCGCGTCCTTGAGACCGCCGATAGTGTTCTGGACCTTGCCTTCGACCTTGTCGGCCTTGCCGTCGGACTGCAGCTTGGCATCGCCTACCGCCTTGCCGATGGTCTCCTTGACCGAGCCTTTGATCTCCTTCGCCGCTCCCGCGATCCGATCCTTATCCATGACTACGTTCTCCTACGATGGACATAAGTTCCGTTCATCGAGGCGACCGTATCGGGACGGGGCCGGCTGCGGTAGACTCTGGAAAGTACTTAGCCTCATTACCGCCCCCGTCAAAATAGTAGTAGGTAGAATCCGAGGCTGGTGAATAGTTATTCTGCACCCACATGTGCAGGTGGGAAATTTCCCACCAGACATTTTGGAGGAAGATATGGATCTCATTCTCATTGTCCTCGTGCTCGTTCTGCTCTTCGGAGGGGGCGGCTATTGGGGATATAGGCGGTGGCGATAAAAACGGCTTGTACTTGCTAGCCTCCGTCGCACCGAGCCACCTATGACGGAATGACGCTATTAACTTAATAGCGACGGATACATAAGACGAGCGAGCACGCCGCGCGCTATCATCATGGAACGGGAGTAGAGCAGAATGAACATCTTCACTATCATTGGCGTAGTGGTCGTCGTAATTTTGGTTGCGGGCTATTTCGGGATCCATAGCTTTAGCTTTTGATCTGGCGAATCCCGCCTTAAAGGGCGGAGTCCGAATGGCAAGCTGGTGGGCGATCCTGGCGGCTACGTGGCGACGGATGGGCAAGGACAATATCTCGGCCCTCGCCGCCGGAGCCGCCTTTCAATCGCTCCTCTCCCTCTTTCCGACGCTCACGGCGGTGGTTTCGCTTTACGGCCTCGTCGCCGACCCTAACATGGTGGAGCGGCAGATCACGGCCATGCAGGGCGTGCTACCGCCGGAGGCTGTCAAACTCATCGCCACGTGGCTGCAGGCCCTTGTCCAAGGCCCGACCGCAAAGTTCGGCATCGGCCTCATCGTCAGCGTACTGCTTGCCTTGTGGAGCATGTGGTCGGCAACGGGGATGCTGATGACCGCCGTCAACATCTGCTACGGCGAGGAAGAGAAGCGAGGATTCGTCTCATTCAACCTTCATGCTTTGGCGCTCGGCGCCGGCCTCGCGCTCTTTGGCATCGCTGCGCTTGCGCTGGTGGCAGTCCTGCCCGCCGCCCTCGCCCTCCTGCCGGTGTCCGATGCTTGGGGCGACGTGCTGGGGCTCGTCCGCTGGCCGCTTCTGGCCGGGATCGTCACCCTTGCGCTCGCCATCGTCTACCGCTACGCGCCCGATCGGGCGGAGCCGAAATGGCAATGGATCAGTTGGGGATCGGGTGCGGCAACAGCGCTATGGATCTTGGGCTCGATCGCCTTCACGACCTACGTCTCGAAGGTCGGCAGCTACGACAAGACCTACGGCTCGCTCGGCGCCGTCATCATTCTGCTGCTCTGGTTCTATCTGACCGCCTACGTCATCCTCGCCGGGGCGGAACTGAACGCGGAAATCGAGCGTCAAACCACGCGGGCGAAGCAAGATCCGGTACGCCGTGCTCGCTCGATCCGCAATGGCAGTGACAGCGGCAGGGCCGAGGCGCGCCGCTGACTGAAGGCGTCGTTAATTGCAGCAGCCTGGAGCCCTGTGTGCCGGGTCTCCGGCAGCTACATCGGCAGCAAACGGGAATTCTGAGTTCGCTCAAATCCCGGGACGAAGCGTTTGGGGTTCGACGGCGCGCTCGTGATAGCTGCACGGTTCGCCGCCTCCGTTCCGTCTCTCCGGTCCATCAGCGTGCGCAGCGACTCGCGACCGCGTGACAGGCGTGAGCGGATCGTCCCGATCGGCACGTCGAGTATCGTCGCGGCCTCCTTATACGAAATGTCCTCGAGACCGATCAGGAGTATCACCTGGCGCCGCTCCTCGGGAATTCGGGCGAGAGCGCGATCGAGATCGCGCAACGACAGCCCCGCCGCCGGATCGGTTGCCGCTGTGGGGAATGGCCACGTATCGTCGAACTCGACGGCCATGCCTTCGCGCGCGCTGCGTCGGACGCCGTTTACATTCTGGTTATGCATAAGGGTGAAGAGCCAGGCGCGAAGGTTGGTACCCCACTGCCAGCAACGTTGCTTGGCAATCGCCCGCACGAGGGTGTCCTGGACGAGGTCGTCTGCCCGGGACATGTTGCGGGTCAGCGCAAAAGCATACCGTCGCAGCCGCGGGATTTCTTGTTCGAGAAGTCGACCGAATTCGTTCATCTTACCCTCCGATGTTCTCGGCAAAGTGCCAGCCGAGTGTCGCGCCTCAGAGAGAATGGCACCGGCGTCATCTCGATTACGGTGAAGCCCAATCCTTCCAGGATCTCCTTTTCTGCCGCTCTCTGCGACTGATCGGGAACGAGCTTCATGCCGGCCTCGCCGGGTCGCCGTGGATTTCGGTACAGGATCTTCAAACCCACTGCGCGACCCTTCGGCGCCGACACCTATTGAACATGCCAGCGAGCTCCGATCACGGGTAGCTTCGGAAACTACCTATAGCGGGTGGGCCGATGAGACGACTTCTCGAACAAGAGCCCAGGCCGAGAGACCGGGGCTCCGTGGTCTAGCGAGGCGCCCTGGGCCATGCAGATTGTGGCGGTGCCGCCTCCCAACCCACGGATCGAGTGGCGCTAGCACCATCCTTCCGACCTGAGCCGCGGAGCGCGCAGCAAGGTCTTGGTCTCGCCGAAGAGCGGCAGGACCAACAAAGCAGCACAAGCGGCTCGATGGAGCGAACGCGCGCAACAGCGGTGGGTTAACGGTCTGCACGATCCGCTCCTGCTGCGATTACACATGACCAGCGAGGGTCTCTCGAAGCTCAGAGATAGAGGCCCCCAATATGCCCGTGCACCAGCCATCCGATCACGAGGACGACCAGGACCAATCCGAGCATGCCGCCGATCCCAACGGGCCCGCCTTGGCGGTAATAGCCGCCGCGGCAGTACCCAAACCCGCCCCCGAACAGAACCACGAGCAGCAGGATGATCAGAATTAGTTCCATCGGTTTGTCTTTCATCAGTTTTGTCGGCAATCCGCGCCGAGCGGCGGCTGGCAGCTTTCCACTGGGACCGATGGAGCAGGCTGTGGAGCGGCGGCCGAGTCAAGAAGTCAGTGGTTTATAGCGTCAGGTCGCAAGCATCGACTTACAATGAGGGATAGTACCATGAGTATTTATACTCATAGATCCTGGGATCCATATTGTAGATCCCGCGGCAAAGGATAAACGTGAGTAATTTCCGAGGCTAGTCGCATCTCCATTGCCCCTAAATCCGTTCCGGCAACCGTTCACGAGACACGGAAGGAACTTCCGATGAAAGCTTTCGGAGCGGCCCTCCTGGACAGGAATTTCTCCAGGTCAAGTTAGGTTTGTTTGACGTGGGGCAACCGCGGGGCGGAAAAGGAACTGGTCAATGAAAAAGTTAATTTCATCCTGCGCATTTGCAGTCGGATTGGCGATAGGCCTGTCAGCTTGCACGGATCCGTATGATCCGGGCCAGCGCGCGATCGGCGGCGGCCTGTTCGGCGCAGGCACCGGAGCTGCCATCGGGGGCATCGCCGGAGGCGGCCGCGGTGCGGCGACCGGCGCGCTGATCGGCGGAGCACTGGGCGCGGTGGGGGGCGCTGCCACGACGCCGTCCCCCAGCTATTACGGATACGCCTCCAGCGGATCTGGCTACAACGGGTACGGGTCCTACGGACCCCGCTACTACGGATCTGACTACAATGGATACGGCTCCTACGGACCCCAATACTACGGATCTGACTACAACGGATCTGGCTACGGTTATGATGGAGCTGGCTACTACGGATACGGTAGGTAGAATACCGACCTGATGCGGGTCGGCCTGGATTAATTTACGGCCCTCTTCAGCGAATGGCGCAGGCTAGACGAAAGCCTGTCCTCTGAGGGCGTCAGCATCTCTCGCGCGATGCCCAGACTGTAGTGGGTCAGCGGGCGCCCTCCTGCTCCGCCGCTTTATGCACTGAAAAACAAAACGCCCCCGAATTTCGGGGGCGTTTCGACATTCGGGCAGAGCCATTCGAGCTGCCGATTAGGCCGCCTTTTGCTCCGTCACCTGCGGTTGCGCCGTTTGCTCCGTCACCTGCGGTTGCACGCTCTCGACCGCAGTGCCGATCTTGATCGTGCGCGGCTTGGCTGCCTCGGGCACTTCGCGAACCACGTCGACATAAAGCAAGCCATTGTCGAGGCTGGCGCCCACGACCTTCATGTGGTCGGCGAGGCTAAAGCGGCGCTCGAAGGTGCGCCGGGCAATGCCGCGGTGCAGATAGCCGCCGCCGTTCTCGTCCTCCTTCTGTGCCTTGCCCGTTACCAGGAGCGTGTTCTCCTGAACGGTAATGTCGAGCTCTGCCGGCGAGAACCCGGCCACGGCCATCGTCAGCCGGTAGGCGTCTTCGCCGGTCTTCTCGATGTTGTAAGGGGGGTAGGCGAGAGACGCGCTGTCAACGCGAGTCGCCGCATCGACCAAGCGGGTCAGACGATCAAAGCCAATCGTCGAACGGAACAACGGAGAGAAATCGAAACGATCCATGACCATATCCTCCTGTGAGCAACATGGATATCGGCATCTGACCAACAAGCCATATGCCAGTCTTTGATGCACGATCCTGAAATAGCGACCGTGCCATCATTGATGTGGTTATTTGGGTACTATTTTTCAATGGAGCTCGGAAATGCGGCAATGTTGCTGCGCGCCGGTCCAGGCTGCGCGCGACTTAGGATCGGCGGGCAGGATCCTCTCGACCAGCTGCGCCGCGCTTTCGGTCAGCCGAGAGATTGCGCCGCGGTGCCCGGGTCGGCGGCGAGCACCAAGCGGATCAGCGCCGAAAGCGAGTGCGAGCCGGTCTTCTTCATGACGGCGGCGCGATGATTCTCGACCGTGCGCTGGCTGATTCCAAGGTCGGCGGCAATGTTCTTGCTGGGGTGACCGGCGAGCACCAGCTCCATGATCTGACGCTGGCGCCCGGTCAGACCGGCGAGGCGCGTCGCTGCCGCCTCCCGCAGAGCCGACAACTTGGCCGAATCCCCGGTGTGTTCCAAAGCGCGCTTGATGCTGGCGAACAGTTCGCCGCGGCCGACTGGCTTTTCGATAAAATCCGCAGCCCCGGCCCGCATGGCCTCGACTGCCATCGGCACGTCGCCCTGGCCGGTGATCATGATGGCCGGAAGCCGAGTTCCGTCACTCTTTAGCCGCTGCAGCAGTTGCAGCCCACCCATGCCGGGCATCCGGGCATCGACCAGGAGGCAGCCTTCTCGGCCAGGACGATAGGCTTCGAGGAACGCCTCGGAACTGGCGTAGAGCTCGACGGTCCGGCCATCTTGCTGGAGCAGATCGCGCATTGCTTCCCGCACTGCGCTGTCATCGTCGACCACGAAGACGGTCGGCAGTCGCGGTCCGCCGGCAGGGGCGGGCTGTCGGGTGCTCGCCGTCGCCGCCGACGGCGGCTGAGCGAGGCAGCGCCGGATCAGGTCCATCAGTTCCTTCGCCTTCACCGGCTTGTTCAGGTGCAGATGGCCGCCCTGGGCAATCTCGCGCAATGTGTCGGTCGAGATATCCCCGGTGAGAATGATAGCCGGGATCTCGTAACCGAACGTCTCCCGTAGCCCGGCGACGACCTGGAGGCCGTTCAGACCCTTCGGCAGATTGTAGTCGGCGACGACGAGGTCCGGGCGTATCGCCCTTCGCGCCGCCAATTCGAGCGCCTTCCTCCCCTCCTCGGCAATTGTCGTGTGGTGACCCTCGTTTTCGAGCAGTAGCGCGAGCATCTCGCGCACCGAAGGGTCGTCCTCGACGATCAGGATTGCGCCGCTCTGATGTCCGCTTTCCTCTGCTTCTGGCGCGGCGTGCTGAGGTCGCCATGTGGGCGCATCTCGTCCAAGGAGCGGCACCTCGACGGCAAAGACCGAGCCCTTGCCCGGGCGGGAACGGACGTCGACAGCGTGGCCGAGCAGATCTGCGAGGCGCTCCACGATGGCAAGGCCGAGTCCAAGCCCCTTGCTGCACTCGCGCGCCGGATTATCGAGCTGATGAAACTCCTCGAAAATCGCCTGAAGCTCCTCTTCCGGAATGCCGCTTCCGGTATCCCAAACCTCGATGCGCAATTTTTCGCCGCGCCGCCGACAGCCGAGCAGGATTTTGCCCTCATTGGTGTATTTCATTGCGTTCGAGAGTAGGTTGCGGATCATCTGCTCGAGCAGGCGGGGATCGCTGCGCACACTGAGGCTGCTCGGGACGACGCGCCAGGCGAGGCCATGCGCTGCTGCGTGAAAGCTGAACTGCGTTCGCAGATGCTCGAGCACTGCATCGATCGGGAAATCGACCATCTCTCGGCGGACGATCCCGGCCTCGAGTTGGTTGATGTCGAGGAGCGTGTCCAGCATGCTCGACATAGTGCTCACGGTTTCGTCGAGTCTGCCGACCAGGTTCAGCGTGGTTTCGTCCTTGACCTTCTTCGCCAACAATTCATGCAGTAGGCTGATCGTCTGCAACGGCTGGCGCAGGTCATGGCTGGCGGCGGCAAGGAATCGGGACTTGCCGAGATTGGCCTGCTCGGCCTGCCGCTTGGCGGCCTCCAAAGCCTGCGCCGCATGCTTGCGTTCGGTGATGTCTTCGAGCGCCAGCAGAATTTTCCGCGTGGCTAAAGGCTCGCCGCAAATCTCCAGCGCGCTCACGAGCAGTGATCGCATTCCCCGCGGCGGCAGGTCGACGACGATCTCGTGATCCGCGATGACTCGCTCGCCGTTTCGGAGGCGGTCGAGAAAGACACGCAGCGCCGAGATATCGAGGCGGCCCTCATCGACTGCGTCGAGTTGTCGGCCCACAGTCTGCTCGGGCTCGACCGAAAAGGTGCTGTAGAAGGAGCGGCTCGCGGAGATGACGTAAAGCTCCTCGTCGAGCACGACGAGCGGCTGGCGAATGGTGTTGATGATGCTGTCGGAATAGGACCGCGCTGCCTCGATTGCCCGCTCGGCCGTTTTCCTCTCCGATATGTCGGCGAACGTAATAACCACCCCCGCAACCTGGGCGTCCTGGGTTCGATAGGGTAGAATGCGACGGGTGTACCACGCTCCGTTGTCGGCCTCGACCTCGCGGTTCGGCGGCACGTGGCCGGCAAGAACCGTCCCGGCGTCCGCGAGCAGGAGAGTGTCGTTGATGCGGCGGGCCAGGTCCGCGAGCGGCCGGCCGATGTCGGTGGCGATGACGCGGAACATTGACTTGGCCGCCGGCGTGAAAAAGCGGATGTTGAGCTTGCTGTCGAGGAATAGGGTCGCGACGCCTGAGCTGTCCAGGATGTTCTGCAGGTCATTGGACGTGCCGCGCTGCCGTTCGAGCGTTTCCTGAAGCTGACTATTAAGTGCCGTGAGCTCTTCGTTGAGCGACTGCAGCTCCTCCCGCGAGGTCATCAGCTCTTCGTTTGTTGACTGGAACTCCTCATTCGCCGACATGGCTTCTTGGTTGATCGCCCTTTGCTCCTCGTTTGCGATCTCGAGTTCGTGGATAGCGCTCTGCAGCTCCTTCCGGGTAGCGTCGAGCTCCCCCTCGAGCTCTGCAGTCCGCGAGAGGTCACCGGGTGGCTCGACCGAGTGGCCCGACCTCGGCTCGCGTCCGGGTTCGTCGAAGAAGCTGACCAACAGCAACTCCTCGCCCGCGCTCTGCACCGGATGGACCTCAATGCGAACCGCGACGCCATTGCCGCCGTCGCTGGCGTGCGCTCGCGTGGCGATCGTCGGCGTGCGCTCCCGGCTCTCCTGTTGGATCGCCGCCCTGAGTTTGCTGCGCAGCCCCTCGCGCGCCATGGCGAGCAGATCGCGGCTGGGCTCGCCCGAGGCCACCCGCAAATAGCGGTCGGCTGTTCCCGAGTAATACAGGCACTCGTGCTTGCGGTTGATCAGGACCGAAGCGGGCGCATAGCTCTCGAGCAGCACCCGCTGCGTGAGGTCGCGAGCGCTGATCGCTTGCGCCGACGCCGCGCTCGTCCGGCCTGGCCAAAGCGTTCGCGCGGCCCCTCCCGGGCCGATTGGAAAATCGACTTCGCCAGGCCGGCTGCGGCCGATCTGCCGATAGATCCGTTGCGCCTTGGAGATCGGCTCGAACCGGTCGTCCAGCCTGCCCACCGTCTCGGAGCCGCCGAGCATCAGAACGCCGCCCTCGCGGAGCGCGAAATGAAATAGCAGAAGGACCTTTTCCTGCGCTTCGGGGCGCAAATAGATCAGGAGGTTACGACACGAGATCAGGTCGAGGCGCGAGAACGGCGGATCGGCCAACACATCCTGCGTCGTGAAGACCACCGCCCCGCGCAACTCTGGCACCACCCGGTAGCTGTGGTCCTCCTGTGTAAAGAAGCGGGCGAGCCGCGCCGGCGACACATCGGCTGCAATCGATTCCGAATAGCGTCCCTCGCGGGCGAGAGCGACCGCCTCCTCGTCGACATCGGAGGCGAAAACCTGCAGCTTGATGTTCCCTTTCGCCGCCGCGATCTCCTCGAGAAAGAGCATGGCGAGCGAATAGGTCTCCTCGCCGGTGCTGCAGCCGGCAACCCAGACCCGCAGCGGCCGGTCCAAGGAGTGCCGGTGGACGAGATCGGGTATGACTTCGTTCACCAAGTATTCGAAGGCACTCGAGTCGCGGAAGAAGCTGGTGACGTTGATCAGCAGGTCCTTGGCGAGGAGCTCGAGCTCACCTGGATTCTGCCGCAGCCTGTCGAGATACCCACCACTGTCATCGGCACCGGCCAGCGCCATGCGCCGCTCGATCCGCCGCAACAATGTGCCCGGCTTGTAAAGCGAGAAATCGTGCGAGGTTTTCGTGCGCAGAAGATCGACGATCTCGGAGAAGAGATCCAGGGGATGATCGTCAGGCACCGGGCTTTTACGCGCACCGTTGAGCACCAGCTGCCGACCGTAGTTGGCAAGCACTTTGGAAATCTTCCCGACCGGAAGCACGAGGTCCACGATGCCCGTCAAAATCGCGCTCCGCGGCATGCCGTCATACTCGGCGTCGGCCGGATCCTGAACGATGACGAGCCCGCCGTTCTCCTTGACCGCCTTCAGCCCTAGGCTGCCGTCGCCGCCGGTTCCCGAGAGGATCACGCAGATCGCGCGTTCGCCGAGCTCTTCCGCCAAGGAGCGCAGAAAGAAGTCGTAGGGCAGGCGGGCACCGTGACGCTCCAGTGGTTCAGAGAGGCGCAGGGCACTGTCGCGGATCGAGAGATAACTGCCCGGCGGAATGAGGTAGACATGCTCGCGCTCGAGCGGCATCCCGTCTGCTGCCTGCTGCACCGTCATCGGCGTATGGCCGGCCAGCAGATCGACCATCATGCTCACATGTGTCGGATCGAGATGCTGGATCAAAATGAATGCCATGCCGGTGCCGGGAGGGAGGGCAGTGAGTAGTCGGCGAAAGGCATCGAGGCCGCCAGCCGAGGCGCCGAGACCGACAACCGGGAAGCGGTCATGCCCCAGCGGCGAGCGACGCCTTGGCGATGAACGCCGAGCCGGCGGCGAGCGAGCCGCACCAGGCTCTTGCGGACCCTTTTCTATCATATGTCAATTCTACCACAACGCTCGGCATCGCCGCGACAATGGCGTTACCCTCGCCCGGTCGAGGACGGCGCTCTCCTAAGCAGACGTTTCGACCACTTTTGCAGTTGTCGAGCCCGTATGAGGTTGTGGACGGCCCGTCAGCGTATTTGACGCGCAGCCGGCAAATCCACCGTCAAGAACGCGCCGAAACGCGGCTGGCTGCACCAATCTTTCGAGCAAAGTAGCCGCCGATCAGCAAAAGCTAAGCAGACGAACCTGCGGGAGGGGATAGGCAAAAATGACCTCTCGTAGCGCGATCGCATGATCCCCATGTGTATCGCGACGCCATTTTCCAAGCATCCGCAGCTGAGAAGCCCCAAGGGACTGCCTCGCCGCTTGGAGGGCACCTCTGCGTCTTTGGAGCCACCGCGCGCACGCGACGTTCGCGTGAGCCGGTCGAACGCGAAGACTTGGGAGAACGGCGGAGCCGGTGACACGGCGGTCTCGGGTCAAGGCCACAACGGCGATGGTGCGAACGAGGGTCAGACACAACAATGGAAAAGGTTGCATCTACTTGGCAAGACCAAGGAACACTTACCGTACGCCGCTAGCGCAAGACGGTTACCCCTCATCCGCTGCCGCCACGCACGAATTCGCTGCGAAGGCAGCTGCGGTGGACTTCGCGAAGCACAGGCGAGAAAGGAGCACTCGGCTTTGCGGTCGGCAGGTTCTGCTTTCCAAAAAATGAGTGGCACGCCGACAGCGAACTTTGCAAGAAAGCAGATACCATTGCAATTGAAGCCGCATCGATAAATCCGGCGTATGCATCAGCCTCTAATCTAGGTGTAGCAATGGAGCAATGGCCAGGTGGATTAAATGTGCTCACCAGAATTGCTGAGAGTCGAAGCAGCTGAGTGTCGCCGCGGGGCGATCGGCAAGAGCGCTCGTGTCGAAAGAACTTTGCTTGCGTTAGCAGAGAGGCTCGAATCCCAGGCGACGGTTCTCGAAGGGAGGAAGTCGGCTGAGCTGCCACGGCGCCAGGAAATAATGCGTATGCTCCCTCGATCATAGCAGCACCAGTAGGATAGGCGAGACACGGCCGGCAGTGATCGCCACGACAGGGCCAATTGCCCTTCCAACAAACCCCTTTATGCAGCAGCTTCCTCGGCATAGGTAGATTCCGAACCTATTCGTCAGCCGCCACCTGCAGTAGACTCAGGAGGGATTGAAGCCGGCAGCGGTTGTCCTCCGAGTGAGTTCGCTGATGCACGTGCTTCGGGCCTAATGGTGGATGGAGAGCTGGCATGGCAGATGCGAGACAATTGCGGCTGGATTCCGAAAGAGCCTTCCGGCTGGCGCGAGCAGGCTGCCGCAAGTTTTTCGATGAACTAAACGACCTGGGATGGAATCTTCAGCTACAGGCGCAGAAAGTCGAGCGCGAGGCCCAGGAAGGTGAAATCAAGAGCTGAAAAGACAATTTGAGTTTACATCTCCCTGGGAGATGGCTGCCGTGACCGGCTTCACGATTCGGTCTGTTAGCGATAATCCGAAAAGGACTGTCCAATGTATATTTCCCTGAAAGATAGCTGCGCCAGAGGCTTCAGGAGATGGGCCGACGCTCATCAGCCAGAGATCAAGAATGGTCTTCGCGCGAGCGGGGGCAACCGGTTGGTCGGCGCAAGTCCTGATCAAGACAGCCCGATGATGACTTCACTCGAGCGGCCGCATCGTCCATGGCTGGTGCCGGGCGCGGGGACGCTATAAAGCAAATTCCGCCGAACCCCCCTGGACGATCTCGCGTTGCAGTAGCCGGAAAGGTGACGGCAACGAACATCAAGCTTCCGGTCGGGCACGCCGGTTTCCCTGGTTGAAAGGGCCTTTCATGATACCCCAGGAAAAAGACCTAACTACGATCCTTCTCGATCGCCTGAACAAGACCGGGGGGCAAAAGGACCCAGAGGCCGAGGCTCTGATCCGCCGCGCGACCGCCGAGCGGTACGGTGCGCCCTATTATCTGGTGCAAACCGTGCTGATCCAGGATCTGAGCCTGCACAATGCGCAGAATTGGATCACTGACTTGGAGACGCAAAATGCTCACTGCCACACAACAGCACGCCGTTGATGAATTCGCCAAAAGTCTTTCAGTGCTCGGAGACGATGCTTTGATCGATACCTATCATCAGGCTTGGGAAGATCACACAGAAGCCAGTGCCGAGGGCAGCGACAATCTCAGCAAGGCCTATGCAAAGGGTCTTGCGACCGAAAAGGCGATGCAGGATCGCTTCGCTGATTATCAAACCCGCTACCAGCTACGCTATCCGTGAACCATTTCCCGGTGCCTATCGCATCAGCTCTGCGCGTAGCCTGATCTATCTTTCCTTGCAGTCCGGGGTGAGTTGACCAGAACACCACCACGGGTGGACTGCGATTGTCATTGCTCCAGGTGAACCTGTCGCCTGCCGCGATCGTAATCAGCTGTGCTCCGGGCGCCGTAGAGTTGTTGATGCCAGGCCGAGTTTGTCAACGGCGGATCGGGGCGGGGTAATCGGCTGGCATGAGGTGTAGTAGTCCATACTTGATCTGACAGTTGGCCTTTTTGGTGTCGGAATGGTTGTGCCTGTCCGACGTCATGCGGCCAGTGATTTCTCCCTGGCGACTGGGACGGTGTCAAGAAAGGTTTGCATTGGCGTCTTGCCGTAGCACCAACGCCCCTGATGTGGTCGCTGTTCGTTGTATCCGGTGATCCAAGCATCGAGGTCAGCCTGCAATTGCTCGATGCTGGTGTAGATGCGTTTGCGGAACGCCACCTGATAGAACTCCTGCAGAGACGGTCTTGTGGAAGCGCTCGCAGATGCCGTTGGTTTGCGGGCTTCTCGCCTTGGTACGGCTGTGGTCGATGTCCTCCACGGCCAGATAGAGCTCGTACTCGTGCGCCTGGGAGGTGCCGCAGAATTCCGTGCCGCGGTCGGTCAGCATGCGGCAGAGCTTTACGTCGTGCTCGTCGAATAACGGCACGACGCGGTCGTTGAGCAGATCGGCGGCGGTGATCGGGGTCTTGCGGTCATACAGCTTGGCGGACGCCACCTTCGAGTAGGTGTCGATGAAGGTCTGCTGATAGACCCGGCCCACCCCCTTGAGCGTGCCGACATAGAAGGTGTCCTGTGCCCCGCAGTAGCCCGGCCACTGCTGTCGAACTCGCCATGCGCCTCGTTGTGCTGGCGAGCCCGCTCGAGGGCGGCAACCTGGGCTTCGGTCAGCACCAGCCCGTCCTGGGCACTCTTGGCCTCCAGTGCTTTCAATCGCTTACGTGTGGTCTCCAGGTCGTGGCTGCCAGACGCAGCGCACGCCGGCGGGCGAGATGGTCAGACCGCGACGCCTGAGTTCGTTGGCCACGCGCACCTGGCCGTAGGCCGGCTGCTCGGTAGCGAGCGCGACCACGGCGTGCTCGATCGCCGCCTAGTTTTAGATCGGCTTGCGCTTGGTCATCTCCGCCAAGGCGAGCTCGCCGCCTTTTTCGTAAAGCTCCTGAAAACGATAGAAGCTGTCGCGTGAGTATCCCATGATCTTGCAGGCTTGGCTGACGTTGCCGAGCTGCTTGGCCAGCCCCAGCAGGTCAACCTTGGCCTGGATCACCTTGCGTTCTGTGGTCATCGTTCGGCTCCTCGGTAAGGAGGGCTACTGGGAAGCTAAGCAGGAAACTGGGTGACGAGCTTGATCAGGCGGCGTGGTTGGCCGGCAATACTATGACCTCGATGCCGTTTTGGAATTTGATGCCTTGGACGATTTTCGGCAACTGGTTTTCACCCTTTAATCGCCGCCATGTTTTCGCGGCGGCGTTGACGAGTTTGAACACCATGAGCTTGGCCGTCTTGGCCGACAGGGATCCCTTGGTCCGCATGGTTCGATGACGCACCGTCGCAAATACGCTCTCGATCGGGTTTGAGGTGCGCAGATGGTCCCAGTGCTCGGCCGGGAAGTCGAAGAAGGCGAGTAGAGCTTCCCGGTCCTTGGTCAGGCAGGCGACCGCCTTGTCGTACTTGGCGCTGTACTTGTCGGCGAACAGATCGATGGCTGCCTCGGCTGCCGCGCGGGTCGGCGCACCGTAAATTTCACGCAGGTCTGTCTTCATGTTGATCTGGACCGAGAGGGCAACTTTGTTCAGCACGTTGGCGGTCTTGTGAACCCAACACCGCTGATGCCGGGCGCCCGGAAAGACCTCCTCGATGGCCTTCCAGAAGCCCAGCGCGCCGTCGCCGACCGCCAGGTCGGGCGCGATCTCGAGCCCCCGTTGCTTGATGTCGATGAGGAGTTCGCGCCAGCTTTGTGCGCTCTCCCGCACCCCGGTCTGGAAGCCGACCAATTCCTTCTTGCCTTCAGGGGTCGCACCGATCAGCACTAGCATGCATTCAGCGGCCGGTTCCATCCGGGCCTGCAAGTAGACCCCATCCGCCCACACGTATACGTATCGCCGGGCCGAGAGGTCGCGATTTTGCCAGGCATCGTAGTCCGCCTGCCATTGCGCGGTCAGCCGCGAGATCACGGCTGGCGACAAGTTCGGCGCGGCCTTGCCCAACAGGGCGGCCAGCGCCTCCTGGAAGTCGCCGGTCGACACCCCGCGCAGGTAGAGAACCGGCAACAGCGCGTCGAGAGCCTTGGTCCGCCGCGCCCACTTCGGCAGAATCGACGAGGTGAAGCGGATTTTCTCCTCCGCGCTTACCTCGCCCCGGTCGCGCACCTTGGCGCGGCGAACCTCGACAGGCCCGACGCCGGTCTGGATCGCGCGATGCGGCCCATGGCCGTGACGCACGACGCGGTCGCGACCATCCGGTAATTTTGAGTCCTTCCACAGCGCGACGAAGGCATCAGCTTCGGCGACCAGTGCCTGGGCCAGCATTCGACGGGCGCCTTCACGTGCAAGTTCGGTCAGAGGATCGTCAATTGCGTCAGGCTGACGGAAACGGACGACGGTGGTATCTTTCAGCATGGCGTATCGCTCCTTTGGGAGGTTCTGGCAGGCTTGACACCCACCTCGATACGCCGCCTTCAATCAATCGTCGTCACCCAGTTTCCTGCTTAGCTCCTACTGGGAAGGGAGAAGCCCCTCCCGCGCCCGTGATCCCACACCATCCAAGCCGGACTGTCCGATCAAATATTAGCTAACACACATGAGGACACCCTACCCCCTCTTGCTACTCTGGCCGCCATTTTCGAACGAGATGACGCCTGATCTCGTCAACGGCAGGACTCTTGTCACCAAGTTTGCTCCTCTACTAATGGAAAAGCTTCCCGGCAATCAAATCGAGCACAAACCGTTCGGCTTTTTCGCGAACCAGCTCCATCGTCATTTCTTCTAAGTTATGACGTTCATCATCGAATACTATTTGGTTAGTTGACGAGGTTTTTGCCATCGTCGATTTGCCAAACTCGCATCTATATTTGTCGATATCAAACCGTATTTGGAAGGTGCCTTGTCGGCTGAATCCTTCATCTTCCGATAAGTTCACATTAAGGGAAATTGGGTCAGAGGCATCGACTTGTTCGTCCGCCATTTCCCCGAAGAAACCTTCGGCCACTAAATGCGCGACGATCTCATTGAAAATCGGCCCGATCACCGCAATCTTAATTTGTGCGAACCGCATCCTGGCTTCTTTGCCCTCCCTTTTTTGTTGTTTTTCGGTCGCCTCCTCACGCTCGCGATCTGTTTTCAGCTGGCGAAGTGCTTTGTCGAGCCTTTCGTATGCCATTTCAGCCTCTTGATAATCGGGATTCCGCGGGGCTGTAAGCCATCAGGCCGCCATGGGTTGCCTCTTCATAGCTTAACACGGGTTGTACAGTGAGGTGGATCCGGATCGTGCGACAGCGGAGCCTTTCTTTTAAGTTATAGCCCGGCCGATTTCGATCACAACTCGGATCGGGGGAAGGACCGAAAACCACCCTTCTGAGCTATTCAGATCGAGGACAGCGAAGGACAGCTTTGGGTCAAACTGAGCCCTGCCTTAACGCTCAGCCTCGGTCAGCATTCGACTCAAAAGCGGACGCTTGGGTTACCAGTTCGTTAGGACTGTGGCCTGTCATCGCCAGTACGAGCTGCAGTGTTCAGCCGAGCAATTCCATGCTCCAACTGCGCCCAACAACGCCACAAGATTATCCGGAATGGAGTGGCTTGGTCGGGCGAAAAGAGCGTGAGTGGGTCACTAGCGGCAACGGGCCGCGGGATAAGGCAGGAGAACCCACCCATGCGCATCTACGTGATTGGCAATGACGGAATTACGCTGTGCCGCGAGCCATTGGCTACAGTGACTGAGGGCGAGATCGCGGTCACTTCGAAGGAGGAACTGCAGGCCGCCCCGCTCAGCGGCAAACGGCTGCTGGCGTTGTGGAATGCACTGCCGGATGTCGAAAAGCGGAAAAAGGTCGGTGATCGCGCGGCGCTGATCCACGGGCTGTGGTCGGCAATCGAGGCGCTGCCCGACCCAGAACCGGAACCCGACGCGAAGCGGCCGTCAAAGCAGGATGAGGTCATCGCGATGCTGCGACGGCCCGAGGGCGCCACCGTCGACGAGGTTGCGAGCGCTATGGGCTGGCAGCGGCACACTGTGCGCGGTCTCTTCTCCGGAACCCTGAAGAAGAGGCTCGGGCTCACGCTCGCCTCGGCGCAAGAGGAGCGCGGCCGGGTGTACCGCATCACCGAACCGGCGAGCGCATGAAACCTGCACTCGACGATGCGTCGGCTCGCCAGCATTCTGGCGGGCCGTCGCCCGTTCCCGGTCGGGGCGGCAACCGCAACGACCGAGCACGAAAGCTGGGCCTTAGCGATGTCGAAGCCGAAATCGCCGGCTTATTCGATCGATCGACGCAAGAGCTGCGGCTTGCCTGGCGCAAGTTGCATCGCACCGAACCGCCTTTTGGGATTAGTCGCGATCTGCTGATCCGAGCCCTCGTTCACCAGCAGCAAGAGCAGAGCTATGGCGGAACCGGCCGGCCATTGCGGCGCCGCTTGCAGGCTTTGATCGGAGAGCGCGAAAAACGCGGCGCGTCCTTCGATCCCGCTGTCGTGCTAAAGACAGGCACGACATTGGTCCGTCAGTGGCGTGGACACACCCACGCCGTCTTCGTTCGCGACAACGGGTTTGAGTATGAGGGGGAGCGTTATCGCTCGCTGAGCGTAATCGCTAAGCGGATCACCGGGGCGCATTGGTCGGGCCCTCGGTTCTTCGGCCTGACTAAGCCAGCCGGTGCTTCGGCCGCCGCCGAGGCCGATTCATGACGAGGTCAGCCGCGAGCACCACACGACACACCAGAAGGGTCCGGTGTGCGATCTACACCCGCAAATCCTCCGAGGAGGGGCTCGAGCAGGAATTCAATTCGTTGCAGGCGCAGCGCGAGGCGTGCGAGGCTTTCATCAACAGCCAACGACACGAAGGCTGGGTGTGCCTGCCCAAGGCTTACGACGATGGCGGGTTCTCCGGCGCGACGATGGATCGCCCCGCGCTGCGGCAGCTGCTGGCCGACATCGCGGCGGGTCGGATCGATACCATCGTCGTCTACAAAATCGACCGGCTGACCCGCTCGCTCGCCGATTTTGCCAAAATCGTCGAGATCCTCGATCAGAGGAGCGCCTCCTTCGTTTCGGTGACACAGCAATTCAATACGACGACGTCGATGGGGCGCCTCACCCTCAATGTGCTTTTGTCGTTTGCGCAGTTCGAGCGCGAGGTCATCGGCGAGCGCATCCGCGACAAGATCGCCGCCTCGAAACGGAAGGGGATGTGGATGGGTGGCGTGCCGCCGCTCGGGTATCGGGTAGAGGACCGCAAACTCCTCGTCATCGACAGCGAGGCGGAGATCGTGCGCTCGATCTTCCGCCGCTATGCCGAACTCGGCTCGGTCCGGTTATTGAAGCAAGAGCTCGACGCCCGCGGCATCAAGAGCAAATCCTGGACGAGCGCTTCCGGCCGCCTCATTGGCGGCAAGTCATTTTCGCGCGGCGCGCTCTACCTGATGCTGCAGAACCGTACCTATCTCGGCGAGATCGTTCATAAGGGGCAATCCCATCCCGGCAAGCACGCGCCGATCGTCGATCAGCCGCTATGGGATGCCGTTTACTCTCAGCTCGCCGACAATACTGCCGAGCGCAGCTCCGGCACACGAACTCGCCAGCCGAGCCTGCTCGCCGGCCTATTGTTCGATCGTGACGGCAACCCGATGACGCCGACCCACGCCGTCAAGAAAGGCGCGCGCTACCGCTACTATGTCTCCCGCCTGCTGATTACCAAGGATCAGAGGGAGAGGTCCCCCGGGCTGCGCATTCCAGCCGCGGAGATCGAGCAGCTCGTCACGAGCCGCATGCGCCAATGGCTTCTCGATCCGGCCAGCATCTATCAGGCGAAACAGTTTTCCGATGCCTCAGCGCAACGCCGAGTCCTGGCGCGAGCTGCGGAGATCGGCAAGATCTGGCCCGAGTTGCCAGGAGCACGCCAGCGTGCCTTCCTTACCGCCCTGATCGAGCGCATCGACGTCAGAGCCGAGCGCATCGACATACATATCCGCCCGTCACGGCTTGGCGTGTTCCTCGATGGCGATGCGAGGCTGCTCCCGAACGCGACGGATGACGAAACCCAGACCCTGTCCGTGCCTATGCGGTTTCGCCGCTCCGGGCGGGAGATCAGGATGCTGATCGACAGCACAGCCGATAAGCTGACGGCGCTGGGGCACTGAAACGCGCTCGTCGGTGGTATCAACACCCCTGCGTGGTTGAAAGCCGCGGTCGAAGGCGAGGAAATCAGGTTCGCATAAGACTCGCCGCTGGAGGGAGGTGGATTCGAACCTCCGGTCCCCCGTCCAGCGGCGACACCCCTCAGCGACCGCTAATCACCTCTCCGAGCCGCGCAGGCCGGTCTTCAAAATTGAGCTAAAGCCCCGGCGCAGTGCGATGACCCTCTCCTTGCCCGCGAACCGATGCACCGGCCATGTTTTTCTGCAGCCCAGATGGATCGCGAGCCCGAATTGAAAATCATCCGGCGCGCCTTTGCGAAGCAGGTTATGGCAGCCGGTGGCGTCAGCGACCCTCGGGTCGAAGCAGCTTTCGCCGCGGTGGCGCGGGAGGACTTCCTCGGGCCCGGGCCCTGGCAGGTCGTGCGCTGGGGCGGCGGTTATCGCACGACGCCGGATCCCGACCCGGTTTACCTGTACACCGACGACGTGATCGGCATCCTGCCGGAGCGCAACCTGAACAACGGCCAGCCCTCGCTTCATGCGGCGCTGATCGTCGCCGCCGCGCCGCAGCCGGGGGAGCATGTCGTCCATGTCGGCGCCGGCGTCGGCTACTACACAACGATTCTAGCGGAGCTGATCGACACCGAGGGGAGGGTGACGGCGATCGAATTCGATGCCGAGCTCGCCACCCGCGCTATGGCGAATTTGGCGAAAGCGCCGCATGTCCGCGTGGTGCACGGCGATGGCACGCGAGTCTTGTTCGAACCCGCCGACGTCATCTATGTCAATGCCGGCGCGACCCGGCCCGCGGATATATGGCTGGACCGACTAAAGGAGGGAGGAAGGCTGATCCTGCCGTTGACGGCGGACGGATTTCCGAACCGCGACGTGCGGCACGGGGCAGTCTTCCGGATTGAGCGGCGCGGCCCGGAATTTTTTGCGCGCCGAATCTCTGGGGTCGCGATCTTTCCCTGTGAGGGCGGTCGTGACGAGGCCAGCGAACAGGCGCTCGCCGCGGCCTTCGACAAGGGCGGCGCCGAGCGCGTCACCAGGCTGTACCGGCGCGACGATTTGCCGGAAGACCAATGTTGGCGGCGCGCGCCTGGCTGGTCTCTGGCCTACCGCTCATGCACCCGACATTTTACATCCGGCTCGCCCGGGTCGAGGAGGCGGCCGCGCTGTCGGATCTCTGTTTCCGCTCGAAGGTAGTATGGGCCTACGATCCCGGAGTTTATGGCGCTGATGCGCGCCGCCCTCGAGGTCGTCCCAGAACACATCGCAGCCGGTGATGGGTGGATCGCGACCGGGGTCGACGGGGAGATCGCCGGCGTCGTCGCGCTCGCGCCCGGAGATGCGCCGGATACGCTGAACTTGAACAAGCTGTTCGTCGAGCCGCGCCATATCCGCAGCGGCGTCGGCCGGGCGCTATTCGCGCACGCCGTCGCCGAGGCGCGGCAACGCGGCGCCGAGCGGCTGACGATCCTGGCTGACCCGAACGCGGCGGGCTTCTACGAGCGCAACGGCGCGGTGCGGATCGGCGAGGCGCCCTCGGATGCGCTGCCCGGCCGTCTGCTGCCGCTCTATGAGCTCAGGCTCATCCCGCGGGGGCCGTCGTGGACCTCCGGGCCTTACCTGGGCGGCAGATCCAAGCGCTAAGAGCCATCGGTCACGTTCGGGCAGGTCGATGAGCCTGCGGATCCGCTCCGGATAGGTGAACCTCATCTCCCTCCGGCACCCTGCTCATCATCCGCGGGTTGGTTGGACATTCGGTTTTACGTCGCAGTGAAATCGCGGCCAGCGCCGGATTCCCTGATCAGGCGAATAAATTCCCTGATGGCTCGAATTAATTCCCTGCAAGGCCGAATTAAATTCCCTGTTCGGATGCGTAGGGAATTGGGTCGTAAACCATTGAATTCGGCTATTGATTTCAAGCCAATAGTCGCACTCGGAGGCCTAGACGAACAAAATTCCCTGTATTTTCCCAGCTAGCAGGGAATTTGGCTTTCAGAGACGGGTTCGCTCGTGACTGCCTCCTCCAGCGGCGAGTCATCGACGAACCGTACCGAGCCGGAAGAACACATCAGGTCTCGCCCCCGACTTCAGCCTCGGAAGCCGATGACGCGCTCTCGAATCCGGGTGACGGGCCATCGGATGAGGCCAAGTAGCGCCGGGGCAGCCGTCAACTTAGTCGCGATCGGTCGGTCCAGGGTCTTGCCCTGCCGCGAGTTCGTCATACAACGCGGCAATCTCGTTCAACCGATGGATGACCGTTTTGTCGGTCATCGCGGCTGCGTAGCGACGAGCCCGTTCCGCTTCCTCTCGGAAGAGCGTGGCATCGGTCGAAACCGTGGTGTTCGGCAGCGTCTCATTCATGTCGATCTAACGTTTGCTCGGCACGGCACGATCCCCACGCCGGGGCACGATGCACCTCGAATGGCGGAGCGGCGGACAAAGCCGAGCCGAACTCGGAGCTAAGCTATCCGGGGGACAGCGTCAGCGCATCGGGCCCGCTCGGGCGGTATATGGCGCCGCGGAGGCCGCCGATGCCGCCTGATGACGAACGCGATTATGAGGTCGGCTACGGCAAGCCGCCGCACCACACCCGCTTTGTGAAAGGTCAATCGGGCAACCCGCGCGGCCGCCCGCGCGGCGCCAAGAACATGAAGACCCTATTAAACAAGGCGCTGAACGAGTTTGTCACCGTCACCGAGAGTGGCGGGCGTCGCAAGGTCAGCAAGCGCGAGGCGATCGCCACTCAGCTCGTCAATCGCTCGGCCAAAGCAGACTTCAAAGCCATCCAGATCTTGTTAGGGATGCTCCGCGACATCGAGGGCGACACCGACCCCCACCTCTCCGATCCGATTTTCACCGAGGCCGATCAGCAAATCATCCAACGCATTCAAGCGCGGCTCCGGGGCGAGAAGGAATGAGCCATGATCAGCGAGCTTTCGCCGCGCGAATTCGAGGCGATCCTGCGGTCGGATCTCGGTTGTTTCGCGGAACGCTGTTTCTACCAGCTCAACCCGCCGGCGGCGTTCCTGATGAACTGGCATATTGAGGTCATCGCCGCCAAGCTCACCGCCGTGCGTGAGGGCAAAATTCGGCGCCTGATCATCAATCTGCCGCCCCGCCACCTCAAATCCTTGCTGGCCTCGATCGCCTTCCCGGCCTGGTGTCTGGGGCATGACCCTTCAGCCCAGATCCTGTGCGTCAGCTATGCTCAGGACCTCGCCGACAAGCTCGCTCGCGACTGCCGCAGCATCATCATGAGCCCGTGGTATCGGCGGATCTTCCCGACCCGCCTGGCGCCGCACCGCCATGCGGTGCAGGAGTTCATTACGACCCGCCAAGGCTACCGGCTGGCCACTTCCACGGGGGGTGTGCTGACCGGCCGCGGCGCCGATATCATCTTGATTGACGATCCCTCGAAACCGGAAGAGGCGCTCTCCGACGCGCGGCGAAATGCCACCAACGAGTGGTTTCTCAATACCCTCTACAGCCGGCTCAACGACAAGTGTCGCGGATCGATTGTCATCATCATGCAGCGCCTGCACGAGGATGACCTCGTCGGCCACGTCCTCGGACAAGAGCCATGGGAGGTGGTGAGTTTTCCCGCAATCGCCGAAGCCGACGAGCGGCATGAAATCGAGACGATCTGGGGACCGCAATGCTTCCGCCGTCGGCAGGGCGAGGTTTGGCACGTTGGGTGATTAGCGCCGCTGATCACGTGCCTCCGTCCAGTTCTTAGAAATCAATCAGCATTGAAACCCGCGGCATTGAGGTGCATCAACTGCCGGCGGGCCCGGACAGAACCACCCGGCCTATCCTTTTGCCGCCGACTGCACGGTGAGCCCGACCTCCTGACCAAAGGAGAGCTCTAGCGAATGGCCGTTGGGGTCGGCAATCCGCGTGGTATAGCCGACGGGGTCGCCCGCATCGATCGGAGCGCGTGTCGGCCGGCCCTCGCGGCACGCCTCGGCATATAATCGATCGATCTCCTCCCGGCTCGCGCAGGCGACGCCGAGATGCCCAAACGGCCCGAGTGGGTGATCCCTCTGGTCCGCGGTCTCGACCAGCACGACGACGAAGGGCCGGGTGTGGTCGGAAAGCCAAACCGAGCGGACGCCCTCGCGGGCGCGTCGGTGCACGACGGCCATCCCCGCATACTTTGCGTAAAACGCAATGCTTGCATCGAGATCACGCGCAGTCAGCGCGACGTGGGTCAGCCCTAGGTCTGGCATCGCAAATCCTCCCGTTTCGACGTGGCGTATACCGCAGCGGCGTTGCACTTTGATCTTGCTCGCCGGCCGGCGGTCCGACAAGCGAGGAAGCGGGCGGATAGATGGGCGGTGATGCCAGTCTCTGAAACAGCACCCAATCGGGACCCCTGTGCCGAAGCTGACTCCTTCGCTGGCGAGGTTGCGCGGCAGGCAGAAACCCGCCCTCTGCGAGATGCGCATTGCAGGCTTAATGTACTCTCCGCAGGTTTGCCATGAGGCGCCCGGCATGGCATGGATTTTAACGGTTCTTGCTGGTTCAGGGACGAGATGAACGCGAGACAAGCGCGCGACGGGCTTCCGCCGCGGCAGCGGCTGCGGGCGATGTTTGTGATCGAGATCGCCCTCGCGATGTCGGTGCTGGACGGGATGATCGCCAATATCGCGCTGCCCACCATCGCCGCCGAGCTGCGGGCGGCGCCGGCGAACGCGATCTGGGTGGTCAACGCCTATCAGCTCGCCGTGACGGTCTCGCTATTGCCATTTGCCTCGCTCGGCGAGCTGCGCGGATATCGGCGGGTGTTCGGCTGGGGTCTCGCCGTATTCACGCTCGGCTCGCTCGCCTGCGCCCTGTCCCACTCGCTGACGGCGCTGATCGCATCACGAATCCTCCAAGGATTTGGCGGCGCTGGCATCATGAGCGTCAACAACGCGCTTGTGCGCTTCGTTTATCCCCGCGACCAGCTCGGCCGCGGCATCGCAATCAACGCGATGGTGGGAGCCATATCGTCGGCGATCGGGCCGAGCGTCGCAGCTGCGATTCTGTCGGTCGGGCCGTGGCAATGGCTGTTCGCGATCAATGTGCCGCTCGGCGGCATCGCTCTTGCGCTGATAATGGGGGCGCTGCCGCGGACACCGATCGCTCATCACCGTTTCGACTGGCTCAGCGCTCTGATGAGTGCGGCAACGTTCGGAATGCTGATCACCGGCATCGACAATCTACGCCGGCTCTCCATTTTTGTCGCGCTGGAGCTTTCGGGTGCCGCGGTCACCGCTGCTCTCTTTGTCTGGCGCCAGCTGCGGTTGCCCTACCCTATGCTGGCCGTCGAGCTGTTCGCAAGACCGGTCTTCGCGCTGTCCGTCGTGACGTCGATCTGCTCATTCGCTGCCCAGAACCTCGCTTTTGTCTCGCTTCCTTTTTTCTTGGAGGAAGTTCTCGGCCGATCCCCGGTCGAAACCGGCCTGTTGATGACCCCATGGCCCGTCGCGGTCGGTTTCGTCGCGCCTATCGCGGGATGGCTTGCAGACAAGAGATACCCGGCCGGCATTTTGGGCGGGCTGGGTTTGGCGATGATGAGCGTGGGCCTTGTTCTGCTCGCTTTTCGGCCCGTTCATGCGGCGGTTTCTGAAATGGCCTGGTGGATGGCCATCTGCGGCGTCGGGTTCGGCTTCTTCCAATCGCCCAACAACCGCACGATCCTGGCAAGCGCTCCGCCTGATCGTGCCGGCAGCGCCAGTGGCATTCTTGCAACCGCGCGGCTCGTCGGGCAGACCTTCGGCGCCGCGCTGGTTGGCCTGATCTTCGCGCTGACGAGCACCTCCCCAAGCGGAATCAGCCACGGCGCGACCTTGGCCGTGCTCGTTGCCGCCGGTTTTGCCATCGTCGGCGCGATCGCGAGCAGCCTGCGGCTGTTCGGGTTCCGTCGAGCCGAGCTGCCGTAACCGCGTTGATCTGGGGGGTATTGACCTCATCGTCCTTACCTTGAGGCGCCGCTTCTGCCGTGTTCTCACGGCGAAGCTGGCGTCGGGCCCAAACATCGCCGGCGAAATCGAGCCGGTGCTCGCCCCGGACCTCGCCAGGAACGCGGCAATAAATGCCACCGCGCTATCGCGAAAGCCAAACGGGAGTCTTGCGAGTCCGCCTGTCTGCAAGGAGGCGGACTCTGTGATGGAGGAACCGGATTCGAACCTTCGGTTCAGGGTCGCTGAACCGTTATCGGACAAGCCAGCCGTCATATGAGATAGACTTGGTCGCCCGAATACGGGAGCGGATCTGTGGGGGACCGAAGGTTCGAACCTAAACCGCCCGCTTGAACGGTAAAACGTTTATGCGTTTCTCTTCCTGAGCTTTTGCAGTCTGCCCGAATGGCATTCGCTTCCTTGTGAATGGTCATGATGTCGATCTCAGGAGGAATTATTCCGTCGCGTCGACACGCCATACCGGTATCGACAATGTGACCGAGCGGGAACTCGAACACGATATCGCCAGCGGCTGTTTTTTTACGTCTCGTCCGCCGGATCTGCAGCTCAATCGGCGACAGCGGAGATTTTCAACGAACCTGACTTCCTCGATCAGGGCGCCTAAGATGTTTGCGCAGCGGCTTGCGGCGCGATCTGACCAGGATACGGTTGATGGCGTTGGCGGGGTCAGTCGAAGCATTGACATTGTCACGGAAACCGGGTCGGGAGCCAGCGGCGTATCGGGTAGAATGTCGGCATGGCTCCCCTGTGCTACCGCCGCCACCGCTTCCCGCCCGAGATCATCCAGCACGCCATCTGGCTCTATCTCCGCTTCACTCTGAGCTACCGCGACGACGCTGCCAACGCGGTCATCGCCCAGGCCCGAGAAGGTTTCTCCAAGACGTTGACCTCGTCGAAGTTGTCTGCCGAGCTGCCTCACCTAGTGACCGTCGAGGACGAAATGGCGCAGGCAGTCTATGTCGCCGACCAGGTCTTGGAGCACCGCGAGGCCGGGATCGATCTGCGCCACCAGTCCGTCTTGTTCCGTACCTCGCACCATAGCGGGCGGCTGGAGATCGAGCTGGCGGGCCGCAACATCCCGTTCGTCAAATATGGCGGGCTCAAATTTATTGAGGCGGCACACGTCAAGGACCTGCTGGCAATCCTGCGCTGGGCGGAAAACCCGCGGGACGCCCTCGCCGGTTTTCGCGTTCTGCAATTGCTGCCGGGGATCGGGCCGGCCAGCGCAAAGAAGGCGATGGCGCATCTCGGCGAGCACCGGTTCGACCTGGGCGAGCTTGCCGGTTTCGCACCCCCGGATGCGGCGGCTCTGTCCTGGCCGGGCTTCTGCCGCATGCTGCGGCGTCTACGCGATGCCGCGACTGCCTGGGCTGGGCAGGTTGGCCTAGTACGTCGAGCACCGCGCGGGCCGGCCGCTCGTCGCCGGTCGATTTGACGATCGCATTAGCAATCAGCTCGACGACGGTGTGGGCGATGTCGAGATAGAGCACGGCACCGATCGGCACGCCTTGCGTGACGAGATAGCCTTCGTCGAGCCAGCGCTTGCAGATGCGCTGGATCTGCGGAAACAGATGCTGTCGCGGAAAACCATCCTCGTCCTTGAAATCGCGGTAGAGCAAATGCTTTGCCAGCTGGAAACTGATCTCCGACGGGCGGACAGCCGCGATGACCTCCGGTGTCAGAGTGATCCCCTCGCCGACGATGCCCTGCATCAGCACCTCGCAAGGGCCGACCTCGCGCGGCGTCAAGACCAGTCGCGAATCCTCTTCGAAGGTTGCTTGCAAATTCTCCGACGGCAGATCGACGCGGAACCCCTCAACCCGCGGAAAGGTAATCTCGAGTTCGGCGCGCTGCGGCACGGCATGGACATGTGTCGCGATCTTCGGCTCGGTCGGGCGCGCCTGGACCGCGCCGCCGGTAAAAGCGAACGGAATGCCCATCACCTGGGCGTACTCGACATCGAACAACTCGCCGTCCTCGCCCGGCTCATAGGACAGCCGACGCAGGCCTCGGCCAACCACCTGCTCGCACAACAGCTGGGTGCCAAAGGCGCGGACGCCGAGAATGTGGGTAACGGTGTTGGCGTCCCAGCCCTCGGTCAGCATCGATACCGAGACGACGCAGCGGATCTGCTCGCCAAGTTTTCCCCTGCGCCCAATTGTGTTCATCACCTCGCGCAGCAATTCGCCGTCGGTAGGCTCAACCGTGTCGCCGGCGCCGCGCTCACGGGCGCGCTGCTCCTTGAAGGCCCGAATTTCAGGCGCGGCGGCGGCGCGGAATTCTCCTTCAAGCGTGTCGCCCGCCTCGATCTGGGTGCTGTCGATCAGCAGGGTGTTGGGCCGCGTCAGCCGGTTGCCATGCCCGTCGTAATTGGCGAACAGCCTCAGTGCGCCTGGGTGGAAGGCGCGGGTCTCGTCGATCCTCTCGCCGTCTTCTTCGGGCAGGCGCTCGAAGCCTCCGATCCACTCATAGACGAGGCGCGAGATCGCGGTGGTCTGGCACACGACGATGAACACCGGCGGCACGCCGACCCGGCCCTTCTCCCACTCGCCGTAATAAGTCTCGTAATTGGAGTAGAGCGCGTAAATCGCGGTCTGCAGCATTGCCGGCAGGTCGAGCGGGTGGCGGGTGCGCAGCAGGTCGCGGCCGACATGCTGCCACAAATTGCGGTAGACCGGTTCGTCGGCGGCCGCAAAATTATCCGCAACCGGGATGCGCGGCAGTTTGACCAGATCAGCGTCTCGACCGCCTCGATCTGACAGAAGAATGGCCGATGGCCGAAGAAATTCGGGCTGCGCCAATGCTCCAGCAGACGCTGGGTGGTCGGCGTGACGCCCCAATCGGCCCCGCCGGGCAGATCGCGCCACGCGTCGACATGACCCCGGATCTCATTGACGATCGCGCTGTCGCTGTAGGTCTCAAGAGGCAGCGCGCCCTGGGCAGCCGCTCCCCTGCGCCTCGCTGCGGGCACCGGAACGATGAACTTCGACGGCCGGCGACCTTTGACCGGCGGAAGTCCGAGCGGCTGCCCATGCTCGTCAAGGGGATGGTGAAACCGCGGCTTGGCATAGGGCGAGTTGAGGATGGGCCGTTCATAGAAGGTACTTGCCACCTGCGTCCCCCTGACCACGAACGCGCCGGATTCCCCGATCGCCCGCTTCGATTGTATGCCTCTATGATAGGATCTAAAACCGAGCTCTAAATCATTCATTAATTCAGCGTTGTAGACGCTACTTCCGGCAATCGCGCACTCACAATAACCGATCCCTCTCCACACCCCATGAAGGGTGACCCCGACGCATTTTTGCTGGTCCGGCTTACAGCGGCCGATCATCAAGCCGGCGCCGCTCCCTTTACCTGCGCCCAGAGGTGCGGCCATCGCCGTACCTTCATCATGCCGGAGTTTGTCATAGCGCATCAATCTTTGCTGCGATCCGCGATTAGCCCGCCTCATCCCCGATGTGCTGCACATGGGCTGGCACACCCGGCAGATGTCCAATCGAATGCAATGCAAAGATTTGCTGCGCGGCAAACAGGATGAGAAGAGCGCGTCGATCAGGATGAGGAAGTGTCGCCGGATGCGTGACGAAGGGAGGGCGTAGCCCGACCGGAGTTGCGAATCTGGCGACCGGCGGGGCCCCGCAAGGGGCCGTGTTTTCTGGCGGTCGCGGTCGGTCGATAGGAAGCGGGTTCTTCACGCCGATGAGGAACCGCAGCTTGCCCGGCCGCCACATCACCGACTGCCAGATGAGGCTGTATATGAGTTTCCGCCAAACCGAGACGCCGAGCGTTGCCGCGGCCAAAGCCGGGTTCAGCGCCGCCACCGCCTATCGTATCGAACAGGATCCACGGCTGCCGTCGCAAAAGAAAGCGCCGCGTGGCCGCCGACGTCGCGATCCGCTGGCTGAGGTTTGGGACAGCGAGGTAGTGCCGTTGCTGAAGAGCGCCCCAGGCCTGCGGCCGGTGGCCATTTTCGACGAGATCCGGCGCCGCCATCCCGAGATCGGCGCCGGTGTTCGCCGCACGCTGGAGCGGCGCATCCGTGCCTGGCGGGCGCTGAACGGGGCCGAGCAGGACGTCATCTTCCGGCAGGAGCATCCGCCAGGACGGCTGGGGCTTTCCGATTTCACCGACATGGGCGATCACGGCGTCAGCATCGCCGGTGTGCCGCTGGATCACCGGCTCTATCACTTCCGTCTGGCCTTCTCAGGGTGGGAGCATGCTCATGTCGTGCTCGGCGGTGAGAGCTTTGTGGCACTGGCGGAGGGTCTGCAGAACGCATTGTGGGCGCTCGGCCGAGCCCCGTTGCAGCATCGCAGCGACAGCCTCTCGGCCGCCTTCCGCAATCTCGACGCCGACACACGGCAGGATCAGACCCGGCGCTACGAGGCACTGTGCGCGCATTACCGCATGCAGCCGACCCGCAACAATCGGGGCCTAGCGCATGAGAACGGCTCGATCGAAAGCCCGCACGGCCATCTGAAGCGGACGATCGAGGACGCGCTGTTGCTGCGCGGATCGCGCGATTTTGACACCCTCGAGGCTTATCGCCGCTTTGTCGACGAGGTCGTCGGGCGCCGCAATGCTCGCAACCGCAAGCGGCTGGATCTCGAACGGCCGGCCCTGCAAGCGCTGCCGGCGCATCGGACGACGGATTACGAAGAGACGATCGTCACCGTCACCTCGACCAGCGGGTTCACCCTCAAGAAGGTGTTCTATTCGGTGCCCTCGCGCCTGATCGGCCATCGGCTTCGCGTGCGGCTGTATGACGATCGGCTCGAATGTTTCCTCGGCGCGACGCCGCTGATCACGTTGCGCCGCGGGCGACCTCATTCCAGCGGCAAACACGGTCATGTGGTCGATTATCGGCACGTCATCCATGCCTTGCGCCGCAAGCCAATGGCCCTGCTCAATCTGGTCTATCGTGAGCAGCTCTTCCCGCGCCGCTCCTATCAACGCGCCTTCGAAGCATTGCTGGCCGGTGACAGCGAGAAGCAGGCGTGCCGCACGATCGTCGGACTGTTGGCGCTCGCTCATGATCGTGCCTGCGAAGCCGAGCTCGCTGGGGCTATCGATGCCGAGCTCGATGCCGGAAGACTGCCTGATCTCGATACGCTCGGCCGACGCTTCGCGCCTCATCCAACCGCCATTCCCGACATCACTGTCGAGGCGGCGCCGCTGCATCTTTATGACGAGCTCAGCACTGTCCAGCTGGTTGATGCAGCATGAGAACGACCGATCCCGGCGACGCCGCCCGCATCGAGCTGCTCCTCGCCGAGCTGCGGCTGCCCGCCATAAAACTGGTGTGGGCTTCGCTTGCCGCTCAAGCCGACAAGGAAGGCTGGCCGGCCGGACGCTTCCTGGCAGCATTGGCCGAACATGAGATTGCCGAGCGCAGCCGACGCCGGCTCGAACGCCACCTCGCCGAAGCCCGGTTGCCGCCCGGCAAGACCCTCGACAGCTTCGACTTCGAGGCCGTCCCGGTGGTCAGCAAGGCACAGGTCATGGCGCTCGCCGCCGGTGACGCCTGGTTGACCAACGGCGCCAATTTACTGTTGTTTGGGCCCCCCGCGCCTGCGTCATGAGGCCCACCTCGCCACGTCATTGAAAGATAAAGGAGCGTTGATCGGGATTTTCTGGTTGCGGGCGGCGCGCGAGAGCCGTGCGGGCATCAAGCCCGGCCAACTCAGCCGCGGAGATCGCCCAGGGTGCGCCCTTGCAGACCTGCCGCGCCTGGATGGCGCCGCGGCCGATCAGCCGGAGGACGGTCATCTTGCTGACGGTGAGACGCCGCGCCGCCTCTTCCAACGTTAACTCGCCGCGTTCGGCCATTTCGCCGTCCCGGTACACGGCAATGCCGTGGGCGCTGCGATGCGAGCGCACCCGGCTTTCGGTCCAGCTATTGCCCTTGCCGGTGCACTTGCCGCAGCGGTTGAGGATCGCCGCGATACCGGCGTCCGGCTGTTGCCGGGCCAGGGCGCGGATAAGCTCGCCCGTTTCGGCCTCGGTGGTCCAGCGGTGCCGACCCGCGCGGTTCTTGGGTACCGTCAGCTGGGTATGATCCCCACCCTGCCAATGAACCACGAGATCGATCGTGTCGCCGACGATCTTGGCCACGATCTCGACAATCGCCGTCCGCAAGATATGCTTGCGCGTCTCGGCGCTTGCGCCGGGGTGATGCCACAGCGCCTCGACATCAGCGCCAAGCGCCATCAGCCGGGTGCGCTCCTCGGCCGTCGGCATTGCCACCTTTGCCGTCGCCAGTGCCGCGAGCTGTTCCTCGATGCGGTGGACCTCGACGAGCCGATCGTTCCAGCGCCGCTCCAGCTCGGATGCAACCAGGCGGTTGTCGGGATCGACGGCGTCATATTGCCGACGCGCCAGCCCCGCCTCGTAGCGCGCCTGAGTGAGGGCGAGTTCGGCTTGCCGATGGACCTCGGAATTATCGGCCGCACGGGCATCGATCGCATGCAAAGCGGCCTTGATCCCCAAAGGTGCAAGCACTCGCAGTAGTTCCGCCGATACGGCCGCGTCGACCCGCAGCCCACCAAACGCGATGCAGCGCTCCGTTCCGTGGTTGAGATGCGCGCCGTGGCAATGATATCGCACGCAGTACCCGGCCGTGCCGCTGTAGGAGACGTGCAGTCGCCGCCCGCAATGGCCGCAGCGCAATAGACCGGCCAGCAGCGCATCGCCGCGACGAACGGAGCCGCGCGCCATCAGCCCCTTGCTGTTGGCATTGTCGGCGATCAGACGCTGGTTCCTCTCGAATTCCTCCCACGAGATGTACCCCTCGTGGTGATCGGGGAGCAACACCTCCCAATCGCTCTGCGAGCGGCGGTAGCCTCGGACGACCCGCTTGCGCCCTTCCCGCACGGTCACCCGGCTGTAGGTTCGGCCGAAGGCATAAGCGCCGGCGTAGATCGGGTTGGTCAGCAGATGCAGGACCGTGTTGTAGACCGGTAATTTCCATACGATCCGCGGCCCTGCTGGTCCCTGCTCGACGGCCGGAAGGCGAATCTCTTCCTGGCGAAGCCACAGATGCACCTGCCGCACACTGCGGCACTCGGCGAACTTATGAAATACCAGGGCGATGGCCTCGCGGACCCGCAGATCCGGATCGATCTCGATACGATCGTGCCGCGCCTTGCGGTAGCCGACCGCCACGGTGAAGAACAGCTCGCCACGCCGCGCCTTCTGGCGCAAGGCCTCGAGCGAGCGTTGCCGCAACAGCGACAGCTCCATCTCGCTCATCGTGCCCTTCATGCCGAGCAGCAAACGGTCGTTCGCCAGCCGCGGGTCATAGACCCCGTCCTCATCGGCCAATAGGCAGCCCACCAGGCCGCAGAACTCCAATAACGTGTGCCAGTCCCGGCCGTTGCGGGCCAAGCGCGAGGCCTCGACCGCCAGTACGATGCCAACTCGCGCCTCGCAGATCGCCAGCAACAGGCGCTCGAATCCAGGCCGCTCGACCCCGCCACCCGAGCGGCCGAGGTCGTCGTCGACAATCACCACCTCGGACCAGCCGAGCGCGCGAGCGCGCTCCGTCAGCGCGTATTGCCGACGCCGGCTCTCGTGATTGTGCAGCAACTGATCGGCGGTTGACTGGCGGACATACACGTAAGCCTGCCGGTCGCGATGATCAGGCGTGATCTTGATGCTCATCGACCTGCTCCATCACCACAAGCTCGACGGCCGCTGTCTCCGTCAACAGCTGTCCGACGAGAACCACCAGCCGCTCTATCACCGCTGGCGGCAGTGACGTCTTCGCTGCCGCTCTCGGGAAAAGCTCCCGCTGAGTGGGGAGTGTGTAAAATCCCATGCCGATCTCCGTTGCCGCGATCTGACGGCAACGATAGGACGGCAACGACGACCTGGCGCAGGGCCCGCAGTTCTGCGAGCGGAAAGCGTGGCGCGTCCCAAATCTCGACGGCTGCAGCTGCCGGCCTGGTCATCCATTCTGGAACAAGCGCCATTGTTCCGTCGGGCTGCTCGATCACCAGCATCGTGACGCTGCGGAACGGATGACGCCGCACAACTGCAACTCGGCGCCCGCAATGCGGATGAAAAGGGTAGTAAATCGTCGCGTCCTGCCCCTGGTATCGGGCACAATGTCTCTGCCTCGCCGGGCGGCGGCAAGAGCCACCTTGCGGCAGCGCTCGGCTTCGCTCTCGTCGAACACGGCTGGCGCGTACTGTTTACCCGCACCATCGATCTCGTCCAGCGGCTGCAAATTGCCCGCCGCGAGCTCGCTCTCGAAGCCGCCATTGCCAAGCTCGACAAATTCCACCTCCTGATCCTCGATGACATCGCCTACGTCACCAAAGACCAAGCCGAAACCAGCGTGCTCTTTGAGCTCATCAGCGCCCGCTACGAGCGGCGTTCGCTCCTCATCACCGCCAACCAGCCGTTCGGCGAATGGGGCAAAATCTTCCCGGACCAGGCAATGACGGTCGCTGTCGTCGACCGCCTTGTTCATCACGCCACCATCTTCGAGATGAACGTCGAGAGCTACCGCCGTCGCGCCGCGCTCGAACGCAAGCGAGGCCGCGGCCGGCCGCCCACCCACGCGACAATCACAGCGAACGCCTGATCGCCGCGCCGCGACAATAAAAACCTCTCTCGAGCCTTGCGCGACAACCACGTCGCGACAATCATGCCAGTGCCGCGACGCCAGATCCCCATCCTGATTGTCGCTCGTTCCTATCCAGATCGCCGCGCTACACGCGAATCCGCGATGATGTTCCGATTTGATGTCGCCCGGCGTTCCGAGATGATTTCGCCTGGCATTCCGGGATGATGTCGCTCAGTTCGAGTATTGAGCCATGCGCCTGCCCTTCGCTCCACCTCTTGCCCCTATGTTGTCCAGCGCCGCTGACGCCTTGCCTGGCGGCGAGGGATGGCAATTCGAGCCCAAGTGGGACGGCTTTCGAACGCTGGTGTTTCGCGACGGCGACGAGATCCTACTGCAGAGCCGCGACGAGAAGCCCATGAACCGATACTTCCCAGAGCTCATCGCCCCACTGGCCGCCATGCCATCCGAACGCTGCGTAATCGACGGCGAGATCGTGATCGTCGGGGTCGGCGGGCTCGACTTCGAGACCCTTCTCTTGCGCATCCATCCCGCCGCGTCGCAGGTGAAGCTGCTCTCCGCGCAGGCGCCGGTCTCGTTCGTGGCCTGGGATCTGCTCGCGCTGGGCGACGATGACCTGCGCAACGAGCCTCTCGCCGTGCGGCGCGAACGGCTCGAGCACGTGCTGGCTGGCGCGGCACCGCCGGTGCACCTCTCACCGGCTACGCGCGATCGAGCGCTTGCGGCGGACTGGTTCCGCCGCTTCGAGGGCGCCGGGCTCGATGGTGTCATGGCAAAGCGTCTCGACGCGCCCTATCGCGCCGGGGAGCGCACGATGATCAAGGTGAAGCACGAGCGCACGGCTGACTGCTTGGTCGCCGGCTTCCGCTGGCACAAGAAGGGCGCCGGCACGATGATCGGCTCGCTCCTGCTCGGCCTATACGACGACGATCACACGCTCCACCATGTCGGGGTCGCCGCGGCGTTCACGGCCACGGTGCGCAAGCAGCTCGTCGTCGAGCTGACGCCGCTGCGCGCCGACGCGCTCGAAGACCATCCATGGCGGGATTGGGCCGTGGCACAGGAGGAAGCCAGCGCGAAGGGACAGCGGCTGCCCGGTGCGACCAGCCGGTGGAACCGCGGGAAAGATCTGAGCTGGGAGCCGCTCCGGCCGGAGCGCGTCTGTGAGGTCGCGTACGACCACATGCAGGGGACTCGGTTCCGACATGCCGCGAAGTTCCTGCGCTGGCGTCCAGACAAGCGCCCGCAGGACTGCCGCTACGATCAGCTGGAAGTCACGCCCGCCTACGAGCTGGACCGCGGTTTCGGCGCGCGCGACCCCCTAGTCAGCCGTGCGCCGCCCGCGGGCCAGGGATCATAGTCAGGTTCGGGCGGATCTTCTGGCGGGCGCTCGCCCTCGGGAACGTTGCGCAGATTGATCCGGATGCGAGTCCAGTTGGTCGATCGGCCGCGCATCGAGTCGACGAGGACATCGTCCACGTGCAGCCGCGCCGCCGCTTCGGGATACCGGGTCTTCCAGCGTTCGAGGCCGGCGAGCGCGTCCGCCTTACGCGCCGCCTTGGCTGTGAAACGGCATCTAATCGGGACCCTCTGCCGAAGCAGGATAACGCATTGATAACCGATGCCGAATTCGATCGGCGTGGGGTTCCGATCGGCGCCGATCGGAACCCCGGCAAACCTTACATTTCCCGAGCAACGTCAATGCCTTTGCTCTGATCTATGGTGGGGTTCCAATTGGGTGCGGAAACACACACTTTGCCCGTCTTTGGTCAGTAGAGAAGTTTGACGCTGATGCGTCATACCATGCTTGTCCGGTTGACACCCAAGAGCACCAGATTTGGTGACGATTTTGCCGGTACCGTAGCTCACTGGATGCTCGCCAGGCTTTCGCCGTTGCATTTTGGATGTTGCCATGAACCGGTGTAGAGCCCGTCATACGTCGGGGCCACTGCCTGCCCGCTGATCCCCAGCAATGACCGGAACGCATTGAACGGGTAAAAACGGCGATTGAACCGGAACGTGAACTCGTTGAGCTAGGCTTGAAGGTGCTGCGGGCTAACTCCGTGGTGGCAACCTCGCAGCCAGCTTTTCAGATTACTGAAGATCAAATGGGAGATCGGCAGAAAGTCCTCGGCCACGCTGGGATCACCTTGCACCGCGACCGGCAGATGCCGATAGCCGCGATCGGGCAACGTCGCATAGCCGCCCCAGGCGTCGGTCACCACCACGGCTCCGGGCTCGACCGCCGCCTCGACAAAACCACACAGCGATCTTGCCGACCGATCCGGCACAACTTCCATCCGAATACGGCCGGCATATCGGCCGTTGCGGCGCGGCACGCCTTTGACGTTCTCGGGCTTGCGCTGGCGGACTTCGACAGCCGCGATAACGAGGCTTTGATCATGGACGCCGCGGCCCTCGCCCCGCGTCCTGCCGCCGACCCATTACTCGTCGATCTCGACATGATCCCGCGGCTGGCCACCGATGCGGTCGCGACCGGGTCGGACCATGCCGGCGCGGAGTTTGTGGAGGATCTGGAACGCCGTCTCGTAGCGGTTCAAGCCGAGCTGGCGCTGAAATTGGACGGCGGAGATGCCTGGCGTATGGCTCGAAACCAGGTAGGCGGCCCAGAACCAGATCGACAGCGGCGTGCGGGTCCGCTCCATGACCGTGCCGGCCGTCAGCGCATTATCCCGCTGACATTTGCGGCACCGCAGAACCTGCGGCCGGTTGGCGAAGCGGTAGGGTTCGCTGGCTTCGCCGCACCATCCACAGACGAACCCGTCGCGCCAGCGAATGGCTTCTAGGTAAGCAGCGCAAGCCGTATCGTCAGGAAACAGGCGTTGGAACTCGGGCAGTGAACCCGGAAAGGGCAGATCCGCGCTGGGCAAGACAACGGCCGGCATGACGGCATCTCGTTTCCGCCGCTAAACTACCAGTGGTATGCTTGGGTGTCAACCGGATAAGCATGCGTCATACCATCCGATGATTGTTTTGTCGAACTTGTTCTGAAGGGTAATACAATACATGATTTCAGGTCTTCACTGCTAGATTTCTTGAATTCTTAATGTGGCGGGCAGCCTCAAAGCCGATTTGCTCGTAATATTTGGACAGCGCATCACGTTAAAATCAAGTCGCTGCCGTATGCTGTCACGAGGCAAAGGTCCTGCATTTTGGCTATCTGTCTAACCGGCGGCAACTCATGGCGATCTCCTGGCATGCAAGGATATCGGCAGAGAAAATGACAGCATGCTTTCGCTGACGTTAATTTTTCGTAACTTCCATTTGGCGGCACGGGGTGCGGATCGGTGGCGGCAGGTCCTCAACCAACTCCGCAGCCTCAGAGTTCGTCTGACTCACCGCTGGAACAAGCCGGATCGAACCGTGGTACCGCGTGAGACGACCAAGGTTTCGAGAGAGGGGCTCGTGTCGGCTCTGCTTGCCGCAACGGAGAAGGCGGCGCGACGAGACCCGATATCACGACGACGGCGGGGGTCTTCCGCGGGACCGTGGTATTGGGGGCAACTCCTGCCGGCTGCCATCGTCAGCGGCATCGGCCAGAACGCGCTCCTTCCTGAGCAGGCCGAGGTCATCCTGGTTCCCGAAGAGGATTATCCACCGGCTCTAACCAGGAAAAATTTGGAGGAAAAGCTTCCTGGTCGCAAGCCCGTCAGAGGGGGGCGGGACTAGGTCTCGAAAACAGGAGCGGATCTGTTGCGGAACCGAAGGTTCGAATCCATCTCCTCCAGTGGGGAGTCAGGTGTGAACTCGACCCCACGGCTTCGGCAACCTGCCTCCTGCGAGCCCCAGCGCGAGCGCCTGGCCGGCCCGGCGCGGTCGCAGACCCCAGCATGTGGGTACGCTCCTTGCCCGGGAACCGGGAGATCTCACGTCTGGCCAGAGCGGTCGCGCCCTGGTCCGCATCGGGAAGGTGATGAGCCGAAGCCGATGATGCACGGGCGTGAGAAGTCAGACCCCTCCATAGTAGCTGGGAAGCCGGCGAACGGCGTCGGGCAACCGAGGTCGGAGCCGGCGGAGCCAAGGGAGGGGGCCGAGGAGAACACGGGACGAGCCAACACGCGCCGAATCCCGAGCCGGGTAAGCGTGTCCTCTGGACTGGACCGTGTACGGACAGCTGCAAGGCTGGATGGGAAGGAACGGTTCACCGCGCTCCTCCACCA
>CAWBCV010000018.1:0-533035 GCA_963787425.1 uncultured Alphaproteobacteria bacterium | reverse complement strand
CTTCGGAGACGGGGTCAATATCGCGGCACGGCTCGAAGCCCTGGCCGAGCCAGGCGGGATCTGCGTCAGCCGCGTGGTGCGTGATCAGGTGCGCGACAAGCTCGATGTTGCCTTCGAGAACTTGGGCGAGCAACAATCTCGCCGCCGTCTTCGTCTGGCGCGAAGAGCGCACGATCTCCAATCCGCCGGCAGAAGCCGTTTTCCCCCCTGACCGAACTCGACAGCATGCTGCCGATGTGTGACACGGTTCTGATCGCTTGCGCGCTCACTCGCGACGAAGGGGTTGATGGATGCCCGCCGCCTTGCCGCTGGAGCGTGGTCGCCGCCAATCTCGACCGCTTCGCGCGCGACGAGCCGCTCAAAAACATCGTGCTTCAAACCTAACCGCAGGTAGGTCGCCGCTCGCAAGCTCAAGCCGCGGCACGGGTCCGCCGGCCTCCTCCTCGAGCCGGACCGACCCGTTGACGGGGCGGGTAACGGCAGTCGGCGTCCTCCTTTGGTTGCCCTTCTATCGCGGCGCGTAGCGGGCGATGCTAGGGTGATGCAACGACACTGCGGGAGAAACTCATGAATGATACGGGGATCGGCGCGCTGCGCCAAAAGCTGGCCGGCCGGGTGCGCTCCGACGCCGTCGTCATCCCGCTCAGCACTCAACATTACCCGATGCTGCAGAGGAACCTGGTCTATACGGGAGTGACGCGCGGCAAGCGTCTGGTGGTGCTGATGGGGCAAAGGAAGGCGCTCGCTATTGCGGTTAAAGGAGCACGGGCACGAAGGCGGTGGTCGAAGCTACGGGAATGGCTGACCGGCAGTGAGACGCCGAACGCGAACCGGTCCGGTAGTTGACTGATATTTACGTCGATGGGGATGCGTGTCCGGTGCGCGAGGAGATCTACCGCGTGGCGACGCGTCTTGGACTCAACGTGTTGGTAGTCTCTAATGGCTCACGACCAATCCGCCCACCCGGCACATCGAACGTGAGGATGGTTCTCGTTGGCGACAGCGCTGATGCAGCCGATGATTGGATAGCCGAGCGCATCGGGGTCACTGACGTGTGCGTCACTTCCGACATTCCCCTGGCATCGCGCTGTCTCAAAAAAGGAGCGCGCGTCGTCTCCCCGACTGGAAAAGAGTGGACACAGGCGAATATTGGAAACGCGCTTGCCGGTCGTGATGTAGCCCGGCATCTGCGGGAGCTGGGAAAAATTACTCGAGGGCCGGCCCCGCTGACAAAGCAAGATAGGTCACGGTTTCTCAGCGTACTCGATACAGCCCTGCAAGCTGCGTTGCGAGAGGTGGGCAGCGCCACGGAAACACCGTAGGACACAATTGTCGGGCCTCAGAAAGGAGCCGCCATGGACTTTGAGCATTGGAGAAGGTCCGGACACTGCAGGCGCGCGTCGAGGCCTTTATGGTCGAGCACATCCATCCGAACGAGGAAGAGCTGTTCGCAGAAGTTAATGAGGACGAAGTCCACGCCGCGTGGCGAGCCAACATGGCGGAGTTGGCCACGTGCCCGAACGTAGTTCGCAACGTGGCTGACGTGACGCAGCGGCTCCAGGATGAGTCCAACCGTCTTCCCGCGCCCGCTGCGCCGCCGTATGTGCATCACACCGCCGTAAATCACCGGTTCTCACGAGATGAGGACAACCGCGGGTGGCCGGGGGACCGGTATGGCTACGACATGCGGCGGCTGTCGCCCTCGGCAATATTTTTTTGCTAGATTGCTCGGCCTCGCCCTGTGCGACGGCGCAGGAGATTGAACCATAACCGAAGGGAACGTCATGGCTGAGAACAAGCTGAAGGAAACGTGGAACGCCGGCAAGGCGGCGGTCAACGGGTGGTTGGCCATCCCTTCCGGGTTCTCAGCAGAGGTCATGGCTCAATGCGGCTGGGATAGCGTGACCGTCGACATGCAGCACGGCGTGCAGGATTACCACACAATGGTCCAATGCTTTCAGGCGATGGATCGGTTGCCGGTGACCAAGCTGGTGCGGGTGCCCTGGAACGAGCCCGGCATTGTCGGCAAGGTGCTGGACGGCGGTGCTTACGGCGTCATCTGCCCGATGGTCAATACACGCGAAGAGGCGCAGGCGCTGGTTTCCTACTGCCGTTATCCCCCAAAGGGGCAGCGCAGCAATGGGCCGATCCGCGCCGCTATGTACGGCGTGGCGGGCGACTATCAAAAGACCGCGAACGATGAGATCCTCGTCATTCCGATGATCGAAACCCGCCAGGCTGTCGAGAAAATCGACGAGATCCTCGATGTGTCTGGGATCGACGCGATCTATGTCGGCCCTGCCGATCTTGCCTTCTCGCTCGGCAAGCCGCCCAAGCTCGATAGCGAGGATGCTGAGCAGCTCGGCATGTACGAGGTTGTGCTGGCGGCGTGCCGAAAGCGCGGCATTTACCCCGGAATTCATTGCGCCGAGCCGGCCTATGCCGCCCGCATGATCCGGATGGGCTTTCGGTTGACCACGATAGCCAACGACAGCGGACTGATGGCCAAAGCTGCGCGCGAGGCAGTCGCCGGCGTCTGGCGGGAAGTCGGCGAGTTTCGATAGGGGTTGTCGCTTCGTCTCGCTCCGCCGAGACGCGACCTTGACGCAGTTTTGTTCGGCGTTTGCGGGATAGTGGTGCGTCGAAGTCTCCGCCTACCTAGTGTGCCGCCTCTGAAATAGCGTTGCTTGCTGGTTGGAGCGCGGCGAGTGCCTGTCTGGCAGCATCGATCTTGCTCAGGATGTCTTCGCCTTTGCTTGCCAAACATAGCGTCGGGGATTTCCGTTGCGCGCGGCGAGGAACGCGATGATGGCGTCGGCCAGTTCTCGGGTCGAGGCGAAGCTCTTCTCGGTAATGAACGCGGAGGTCGGCTCTGCGCCTTCGTCTGTAGCTTCATCGCGGTTTTGCGCCCGGCAACCATCAAGTGGTCGCAACGAGCGGGTTGCGGCCCTCCGTAGCAAGATGGTTTAGTTTCGGGAAAGTAGGCGTCGCGCGAGTGCCGAGCTCCGCGACAGCTAATCAGGGGAACGACGCGTCAGGGCTCTACCCGTACTCTCCGTTGCATGAGGGGGAACCGCCGTGACCGATATACCTGCCGACGAAATCGACAATGTCACTGCTCGTGTGCCGATTACTGAGCGCAGCGTCGCGACTATTGCAGCACGGATCGATCGTCTGCCAAGCACGAGATATATCTGGCACCTAGTCCTGCTGCTTTCGCTTGGCGGATTTTTCGATGTATTCGACAACGGCCTGATCGCCTACATCGCTCCCGGGCTATTCGAAGCAAAGATTTTCACCCCGACCACGTCGGGGTTCTTTGACATCAATGGCTTTGCTAGCCTAGTCGCTTCGACCTTTATTGGGATGTTCGTCGGGACCCTGCTGTTCAGCTCCCTCTCCGATCTCTTCGGCCGACGAACAATTTTCACTTTCGCGCTGGTGTGGTATTCGCTCGCCACGCTGATGATGGCGTTCCAGTCGACGCCGCTGGCGATCAACTTGTGGCGTTTCGCTGCCGGTTGCGGCATCGGTGTCGAGCTAATTACGGTCGACACCTATCTATCGGAGCTGATGCCGAAGGAACGGCGCGGCCAAGCTTTTGCCTTCAACCAATCATTTCAGTTCCTGGCCTATCCGTCGGTCGCGTTTCTCGCCTGGGCGTTGGTTCCGACAAATTTGCTCGGGCTGGAGGGGTGGCGCTGGGTCACGATCATCGCCGCTGCGGGTGCGATTTTCGTATGGTGGATTCGGCTCGCCCTGCCTGAATCGCCCCGCTGGCTCGCCCAGCATGGTCGGATCGCGGATGCCGAGCGGATCACCGCGATGATAGAACGGAGGGTCGAGGCCGAGAGTGGTCGGCCCTTGCCGCCGCCGGAAGTCCTCCCCGACGAGGTCGAGCAAGGCCGCGGATCGTGGCTCGAGATATGGCGCCGGCCCTATCGTAACCGCACAATTATGCTAATCGTGTTCAACCTTCTGCAATCGATCGGCTATTACGGGTTTGCGAGTTGGGTCCCAACGCTCCTCGTATCGCAAGGAATCACGATCACCAAATCCCTCCTTTATACGTTTATTATCGCGCTTGCGAACCCGGTCGGTCCGCTGCTCGCGTCGAGCATCGCTGACCGCATCCATCGCAAATGGCAGCTCGTCGGCTCCTGCGCATCTCTTGCTGTCTTCGGCCTGATCTTCTCGCAAATGACAACGGCGGCCGGCATCATCGTCGTGGGTGTGCTGATCACCTTCTCGACGACCAATCTGTCCTATTCCTTTCATGCATTTCAGGCCGAATTGTACCCCACCCAAATCCGCTCTCGCGCCATCGGCTTCACCTATTCATGGAGCCGGTTCAGCACGATCTTCGTCGGCTTCATGGTGGCATTCTTCCTGCGCAATTACGGTACGACTGGGGTGTTCGCCTTTATCGCCGCGGCGATGGTGGCGTGCTGTCTGGTGATAGGTCTCATGGGACCGCAAACCACTCGGCTGCGTCTCGAGCAGATTTCGCGTTAGGCCAACTGCGTACCCAGGGAATGATCGGCCCCAGTGAAATGCCGCTGCGGAGATGAGGTTTATGCAAGTCGTCGACGATTGTATTGGCGCGCGCGCTTTCCAGGTCATGTGGCAATGCGCGACGGCACCCGCCTCAACACCTTCGTCTTCTTGCCGGGGAGTGGGGGACGGTGCTCCAATTGACACCCCGGCGTCCGCATCTCGGCAAGTGGCTCGAATACAATGAGCCAGCGGCCAAGGACGCGGAGGCGAAGACTCGCGCCGTTCTCGCCTCGCATCTCGGCGGGACATCTCCCGGCGAGCCGACCGCAAAATGAGGAAGGCGCGATGTGGGCCAAACGTCTTGCACGAGCGTCCATCGCGGTGAACCCGCGAGTCGCTATACGGCGTGTTGCGCCGCATCAGCAGAATCGCGATGGCAACTAGGAATAGGAAACGAATACCCCACGTGATGACCAAGAGCGCGGGTCGCGCCTCCGGTGGCGGTTGGGCGGCAAGCAAGTGTGCCACGTAACCCGGGTCCTGTGCCAGCACCACACCGATCTCGCGCCCGCCGGCGACATATCCGAGGAGCGCGAGAACAGGCATAAGAAGAGCCGCAGCAAACAGGAGCGGTTGTACGGCGTCGTACCATGCCTGCGCGCGCAGCCAGAAATCGAAGTCCAATGCTGGCAGGGATCCAGGCGGCGAGCAGGAGCGCCATTTGCAGCACTCCCTTTTCAGGATGGCCGTACCAAAGCGCGCTCAGCAGATATTTGTAATGACCGTAATCGCCACTATAGAAGGCGGCGTCGATGCGCGTGTTTGTCACATGTTCGGCAAGCAGCAGGGGGACGCTGAAGCCTAAGGCATATTGCACAGTGTCATGGAGAGAAAGCTTGAGCGAACGACGTTGCCACAACGCATAGAGAGCGAGCGTCATATGGATGACCAGCGCCCCATAAAGCGCGAAAGTGATCGGCGGGTACGACCAAATCGGATAGACCACCGACAGCATCGCCTCCATTGCCGCGATCGAAGCGATGCCGAGGCCATGATTGACGAAGTGCGTTACGACGTACGTGAAGAGGATAAGGCCGGAAATCAAGCGCAAGCGCCGGACCATCCACGGTTCCTTCTCGATTTAGCGCAGCGCGGATTCAGATTGCAGGCATGGCTACGCCACGACCCCCACCAGCTTAGGAAGCCGGAGGAGGTTGTAGGCAGTGGCAGCCAGCGTGAACATCCAGCCGACACGGGCAGGCCACGGTGAGGGTCTTGCGGAAGCCGGCGGCCGCCTTGGCCCAGCCAAACACTTCCTCAATGCGCCTGCGCACCCGCTCACTGACCGCATAGCCGGGATGGCGGGTCGTCCGACCGTCGATTGCCGATCGCCGATTGGTGGTGTTCTGCGCCACATGCGGGATCACATTGTGCTCGCGTAGATCGGCGACAAACTCGGCTACGTCGTAGGCCTTCAACCCCGAGCGTGATCCGATGATTGCCGGGACGGTCCGCCACCATCTCAAGCGCGGCCTGGCGTTCGGCCGTGCCGGTGGCCAAGCTCAGACGCGTGTCGACCACCAGAGCGTGCCGTTTTCCATCAGAACGTGCCCCAGATAGGCGAGCTTGGCAGGTTGGCCCAAGGCGCGCCGGGGCGAGCTCTTGGAGGGAGATGGTTTCGAACTGTCGGTCCCCCCGTCGCGAAAGGGGTGTGATTCCATTCTGGCGAAGGATAGGCGGAAGGTTTACGGAAACGATGAGAGCCATCCCGATATGGTGAGTAGCTAAAAGGCGTTCCTCTTCCCTCCAGTGGGGAGTCCGCTGCGAACCTACTTTCTCTCGCACGGCGAACGAACCTGGCAAGGTATCGACGCGCAACATCATGGCGATGTCCGGTAGCACCCGCGTAAAGGCTGAGCCATAGTCCGCACCAGTAAAACCCGCTTCAAGAAAATCGGAGGAATCCATGGCGGCGACAATTGCAAATTCCACGACGACCGAGGCAGCATTAGAGCGCACGACGATGGCGCGGGTCACTCGCCGGCTTCTGCCGATGCTGATGCTCTGCTACTTCGTTGCTTATCTCGACCGGGTTAATATCGGGTTCGCCGGGCTGACGATGAATAGGGATCTCGGTTTCTCTGCCGCGGTCTTCGGCTTTGGCGGTGGAATTTTCTTTCTCGGCTACTTTCTTTTCGAGGTGCCGAGCAACGTGATCCTCGAGAAGGTCGGGGCACGGACCTGGATCGCCCGGATACTCGTCACGTGGGGGATCATTTCCGGCCTGACCGCCTTGGTAGTCGGCCCGTATTCGTTCTTCACGATCCGGTTCTTACTCGGGCTGGCAGAGGCTGGGTTTTTCCCCGGGATCATCCTTTACCTGACCTGGTGGTTTCCCTCGTTCTACCGGTCGCGGATCACCGCTGTGTTCATGGCCGCGATCCCGATTTCCAACATTATCGGGTCCGTGGTATCCGGAGCGATATTAAACCTCCATGGTTGGCTTAACCTTGCCGGCTGGCAGTGGTTGTTCATCCTGGAAGCCGCTCCGGCTGTCGTGCTTGGGGTCCTCTTTTATCTATTTATGACCGACCGCCCGGAACACGCGCAATGGCTTGACCCGGGGCAACGCCGCTGGCTGATCGAGCGGCTCGCAGCGGAACGCGCCCAGCGCGAGGCGATCCGCCATTACAGTCTTAGCGAGGCATTGCGCGATCGCCGGGTGCTATTGCTGAGTTTAGTCTACTTTGGCGGCACCTATGCCGGCTACGGCATCGTCCTGTTCCAGCCACAGATCGTGCGCAAGCTCGCCGAAGGGTTCGGCACGATCGGGCTGATCAATGCCATCCCCTATGTCTTCGGGGTAATCGCGATGATCCTGTGGGGCCGCCATTCCGACCGCACGGGAGAGCGCGCTGGCCACACCGCAATCGGCTACGCCGTCGGTGCGGCCGGGCTGATTGCATGCGGTCTGATGACTGACCCAGTGATGACGATGGCGATGCTGGTGGTTGCCGCGATGGGACAATCGTCGACCGGCCCGTGTTTTTGGACGCTGCCGACGGCAATGCTGTCCGGCACCGCCGCCGCCGGCGGCATCGCGTTGATCAACGCGCTCGGCAATCTCGGCGGGTTTTTCGGTCCGTATATCTTTGGACTCGTCCGCGATGCGACGGGCAATTTCACGCTGGGCCTGATCGCGATCGCGATCGGCCCGGTAGTGTCGGCGATTGTCGTACTGTTGCTCGGCCATGATCGGCGCCTCGAACACATCCCGACCCGGCAACTCGCCGCGCCATGATACGCAGGCCAAACCTATGAGGTGCTGGTACTTAATGACAATCTTTCGACAATAGAGCGATGCGGCCAGGCGAGGACCGGTGGCTTTTTAATATCACCTACACTATGTGGGCATTCTGTGGAGCGCGGTGGATGGTTGAATGACTGACATCCTCGATATTGCATGCGACGAGTTTGGATACACGGGACCAGACCTACTGCACAGGGATCAGAGGTATTTCGCGTATGCTTCGGTCGTGATAAGCGATGACGAAGCTTCTGGTATAATCAAGAGGGCTCGGGCGACAGATCCGGTGCAGATGCCGGAGCTCAAAGCGCGGGTGCTGATGAGCTCGGAACGTGGTTGTAGGCTCGTGGCCGCGCTGCTAGCTGACCTCGAAGGTCGCTATATCGTCAGCATCAACGATAAACTGCTGGCCCTGTGCGGCTGGTTTTCGAATACATCTATGAGCCAGTCTACCAAGAGGATCCACGGCTCCTCTACCGCAAGAATTTCCATCGTTTTGTTGCCATGTATACGTGGCGCTGGATGATGGACAATGAGAGCCAAGCTCGGCCAGCCATCGAACAATTTCAACGATACATGCGTTCGCGCAAGCCTAGCGACGCACCATTCCTCTTCGACAATCCCCGTGCGCCTCTGACGTTAGAGGGAACGGAGCACCCGTTCGAGTCGATTTTGCGCTTTGCATAGGGCTATCGGGACATCATCATCGCGGACAACGCGAGACTGGACAAAGAGCTGCCGGATGGTGGCCGGTGAACTCTTGACCTTTCTACATCGGCGCTGTGGAGTCATATCAACCATTGGGGTGGCAAGGGAAAGCTGCTTTCTGTGCGGTGCGACGCGAGCAAGCCGCTAGAGGCCAACATCAAGACCTTCAGAGGAGACGAAAACGATCCTGGCATCCGACGAGCACGCGAGAACCATAACCCCGAGCGGTTCGGGTGGCGGCTTCTTGAACCGATTGCGTTCATTGATTCACGCGATCATCCGGCTACTGAAGGCGCTCATCGGCCAGCAGGTCAGCCTGGCGGAAGGGTAGGGGCCCAGCAGGGGGCGTTGCCGCGCTATTCGCCGGGCCCGCGGATTTTTTTCTCGAACCGGGGATGGACCGGACTGTCGAACAGTAAGGTTTACGTTGTTTGAGAGTTCATCGCGTTCCGCGGTTGACTGCATATGAAGAGTTTGGGTTTGGAAGCACCACCGCTCGAGAGACGATTGGCGGCAATTCTGGCTGCTGACGTAGAGGCCTACAGCCGCCTTATGCATGGCGACGAAGAGGCCACTCTCGCGACATTGTCCGCCCGTCGCGCCGTCATTGACGAGCTAATTATGCGGTATAGAGGCCGAATCGCGAACACCGCTGGCGATAGTGTGCTTGCTGAATTTGCAAGCGTGCTCGACGCAGTTCATTGCGCGATCGAAATTCAAGATGCCGTCGCGCACGCGAATGAAGGGGAACCAGAAGGCCGTCAAATGCGCTTTCGCATCGGGATCAATGCGGGCGACGTCATGGTCAAGGACGGCGACCTATTTGGCGATGGCGTCAATGTGGCCGCCCAACTCGAGGGCCTCGTCATAGGCGGTGAGATCTGCGTTTCGAGGGGCGTGCGCGATCACCTGCGCCATCGACGTGGCATAGTGTTCGAGGACTTGGGCGAACAGCTCGTCAAAAACATTGCCCACCCCATTCGAGCTTTCCGCCTCCAAATCGCGATCTCTTCGGACGAAGACCTCACGCATCTCGAGGAAACTGGCGAGGTCCGGGAGCTCGGATTGGCTCGGGCACCGATTTCGGAAGTTGCTCCGGAAAGCGACGCCGCGCTTGAGCTCGCGTTTTGGGAAAGCGTTAAAGGCGGCACCGCGGCCGAGCTCGAATCGTATCTGGAACGATATCCGGAGGGTACTTTTGCATCCCTCGCCCGAACGCGAATTGAAACACGCCCGACCACGTCCGAGGCTAGCCAAGAGTCTGCGGCTGCGGGTTCCGAACTATCTCCGGACACCGAGGCTGCCCTGGAGCTGGCGTTTTGGGAGAGCGTCAAAGACGGCACTGCCGTCGAGCTCGAAACCTATCTCGAACGGTATCCGGAGGGTGTTTTTGCAGCGCTCGCTCGAACCCGCCTCGAAGCAGGTTTGGCAACGTCGGAAACGAATTCGGAGCCGAGTTCGGAACTGTCCGCCGAAACCGAGGCGAGACTAAAGTTGGCGTTTTGGGAGAGCGTGAAAGACGGGACGACTGACGAGCTCCGATCTTACCTTGAACGGTATCCCGACGGAACATTTGCGCCCCTTGCGCGCACCCGCCTCGCTGCCATCGAAGATTCAATCGAGTTGTCTGGGAGGCCTCCAGCGGTGCCGAACCAGATGAGCTCGATCTCGCCTTCTGGAATTCCGTCAAGGACAGCTACCGCCGAGAGGAATTGCAAGCCTATCTGGATCATCATCCCAATGGGCACTTTGTCACTCTGGCGCGGGCGCGGCTTGCGGGCCAAAAGTGGGCTAGCCCCCATCGCGAGCTCGGAACCGCTGTCCCTCTTTGAAAGTGGGACCACAAGTTCGAATCCGGTTTCCTCCACCAGCAAGTCACGTGCGAACCTGATTCCTCGATCAGGGATCCGCAGCCCGAACCGGCTTTACGACATCTTTCTCCGGAGGGAGATGGCTTCAAACTTCCGGTTCCGCGATGCGCTCGACGTCCGAGCGTACGGTATTCGCATGGCCAGGCGCTTCACCCACTGTACAGTGACGAGACCACGAATGGCCTCTGTCCCAGCTTAACTTGGTCGAAGCGCGGTGGTACGGACCCGTCTGCCCGGGGGTGGGGGATGGGTGGCACCGCGAGGTGCCATATCCCGATCAATGTCGTTTATCTGATAGTCTGGTAAGGTACCTGAGGGCGCCGTCGAGGGAAGGGGCGGAGAATATCGGGATGGGTCACCGGCCATGATCAGCTTGCTCCGATCAGTGCTCGCCCTTGTGGTCCTGCTTGTCTTGATTACGCCCGACCCGACCGCAGCACAGCAAGGCATAAACGTGCCCGAAACCAGATCCGCAGCGGCCTACCATCCTGGCCTCGGCGAGCTGATGACCGCCTTCGTCCAGCCGCGCCATATTAAGCTCGGCCTCGCCGGGAACGAGCGGAATTGGTCCTATGCCGTATACGAGTTGGCCGAATTGACCGAGACGTTTGACGATATTACGGAACTCGTGCCGAAACACGACAACCTGCCGATCGCCGAGATGATAGCATCGACGGTCAAGCCGCCGATGGCGGCGCTCGACGCGGCGATCAAGGCCATGGACACAGCCGCCTTTACCAAGGCCTACGCTGACCTCACGACCTCATGCAACGCATGTCATCAGAGCGCCGGCCACCCGATGATTGTGATCCAGGTCCCGACCGTCTCGTCCTTCCCCGATCAGGATTTCCGGCCGCCGCAAAAATGAGCCTTTTGAAATCGCCCTGCACCATGAACCAGGAAACGCCGATGAGTTTTCACCGACGGGCGGCAGTTCGTGGTGATCGCCGCCGGCGGGAGCATCCTGCTACAATCGGCGCTCGGCAACGCCCGGTCGCGTTCGCGCTGGCGCCGAAATAAACCGGGTCATCGCAAAAAATCGTTCAGTGGCGATCGTTCAGGGCCACGGCGTCCGGTACCGTGAGGCGTGCCGGCACCAGCTCTCTCATGAGATCAGCGTCTTCCTGACATGTGCCGCCGCGCCGTCACGATTGATCCGATGCGCTCAGCCGGCGGCGAGAAGGCGCTCCCCTCGCTAAAGGACAGGTCCGGCGGAAACGGCTTGGACAAGTAGGGATGCCCGCCGCCGTCGAATTCGATGATTTGGTCGCGATTTCCCGTAATCGTTGATCAGCACCTTCCCGCTCGGAGATCGGTTGTTGGGAACGGAAATCTCTGAGCCGCGCGACTCGCGAGCGTAGCTTCCGTCACGGGGAACCGATGGTTCGTATCTATCTCCCTCCAGCGGTGAGATGGTATGGGGCAAGCGGCGAGGAGATGGCACCATCGTCGCTGGCAAATAACTGACGGAGTGCCCCGATGCCCCAGCTGAACGACTTGAGCAGGTCCCTCGTCGCCTTGGACCAAGATAGCACAATCATTGCCGTCGTCGAGCTGAGCCAGTCGAGCTGGCTGGTTGGCGGGGTGCTTCCCGGCATTGAGCGTCAACCGCAAAAGAAGCTGGAACCGAGTGCGGAAAGGCTTCTTGCATCGCGGCGTGCGTCCGCGAATGGACGATCTGCTGTGGACCAAGCGACCCTGGAGTGGCTCGTCGGCTTACGCAGAGAGCAAGCTGTGCGATGTTTTGCTGGCATTTGCCGTCGCTCGCCGCTGGAAAGACGTCAAAGCCAACGCGCTGGAGCCTGGATGGGTAGCGACAAAGATGGGCGGCCCTTCAGCGCCGGACGATCTGCATCAGGGATGCGTAACCCAGGCGTGGCTTGCCACGAGCGAGGACGAGTTGGCGCGATCGAGCGGCGCGTATTTTTATCATCAACGCCCTCGTGCGCCGAACCCGATCGCGGCCGACATCAGGACTCAGGAAGAGCTGCTGGCCGAGTGCCGCCGCATCTCCGGCATACCTCTCGATTGACCGCGCAGCCGGATGGCTCCCAGCCTGTCCGAAGAGGGTGAAAAGATGAGCAATTGCGATGCCCTGATCCATGACCTTGTGATCGCCAACCGGATCCTCGCCAGCGAGGAGGTCGTCGACGCCTACGGGCATGTCACCGTCCGCCACCCTGACAATCCCAACCGCTTCCTGATCGCCCGCTCGCTCGCCCCGGAACTGGTGGGCCCCGAAGACATCGTCGAACTCGACCTGGACGGCCAGCCAGCGGCTACGGACGCCGACGAGGCTGCGACAATGATCGCCGGCGGGACAATCTCAGCTTCTCGAAGTAACGAAGGCCGGCCTCCACCGCTGTCCTCTGGAGTGACCCGAATCTCTTGCGGGACCGATGGTTTGCAGACTCGCCGGTGGAGCAAAGGGGCTTCGAACTCCCGGTCCCATCGTGAACGGAGCGGACACGGAAGGGCGCCCCACACCAACCATCGCACCCTCGCTCGAGAGCGCAGCTTATCGTTCCGGCATCTCTCTTCGACAGCACGTGGGACCGGGAGTTCGAATCCACTTTGCTCCAGCGGCGAGTTAGACGAAACTTTAAACTCATTCTCGCCGCCACGTTCCCAGCGCAACCTGTATTTCACCCTCTGTCCCGGAGACGTGGTGAGGATGGGGTCACCGAAGGCGCTCCCGAAAACGTCAAGCATGGCGACACGACCGACATCGACATCACCGGCATCGCTACCCTGAGCAACCCGGTCGTGCGCGAAGGCTAATAGCGGGTAGGCCGACCTCCACCCTCCCACTGACGCGGATCCCCTACCCAGGCCGGAGCCGCTGGCGACAGCCGCAAGGTCGGGCTGGCCGTTTAAATCTGGCTCACCGCGACGCCCTCGGTACACAGGTAATATCTGGCGAGCGTGTTTGGCTTCTCCCACGCCCAAGGCTCGATCCATCGCGAGAACTGATGCGGGTTTGGGGGCTGAGCGACGAAATGGACGGCCTGCGTCGATTCGGAGGCGCTCGACATCAGCCGTCGCGGCGCCGCGGATTGTCGCCGTCTCGGAAGCGGAGATCCGCCGCTCGATGCGGATCCTGTTCAGCGGCACGCAACGTCGCCGTGGCGCCGGCGCCACGGCCCTCTCGCGGCTCTGCAGGAACGGGGTCGCCTCGCCGGCAAGCGGGTCGCCGTCATCCAATCCGACGGCAACACACCCTCTTCGCCAAGTGCTCGCGGGGAAAGGACGCGGCAGCGATACCTTAGGCGCTTCTATGTCGTGCGCCTCGCCCCTACCCTTTTCGGAATGCGAAGCGCCAGAACCTCGTCACGTCTATGGCCGGCGATCGTCGCGGCTACCGCCGCGATAAATGCGCCGACCAGCATTGAGAAGGCAGTAAAAAACGCGCCGGTCGCAGCTACTTTGCGAGCCGTATCGGCGGCTTGGCGGGCTTTAACTTCGGCGTCCTTGGCCTTGGCGATGACGTCATCGACCCGCTTTTGGGCGTCGGCTTGGCTGATCCCGGTGCGGGTGGCGACAAGCTGGGCGAGATAGGTCTTATCCGATGGTGGGACGTCGCCATTGCGCAGCCCCGATACAATGATTCTGGTAGCTTCGGCGCGGACATCCTCTGGGCTGGTGTTGGCGTCGGGGTGGTCGGAGCGGAACAATGTGTCGACCAAATAGCCCGTCGGATCGACGTTGCCCGACTGACCTGCGGCCGCGCCGGAGCCCTGGGCCGCGGCGGTGGCGAGCGAGCCCGCGCCTCGCGCTGCGCTCCCGACCACGGAGGAGACGACAGACGACAGCGCCGCCGCCATGATCACGGCAGCGACGGCCCACGCGAGAAAGCCGTGAGCTGTGTCGCGAAAGTAAACCTCGTCGGTATGAACCCCGACCCATTTGGTCCGCAACCGACCGGTGACATAGCCGCCCAACGCGGCCGAGAGCCATTGCACAGCGATCAGCCAAACCGCCGCCCAGACGCCGAATGTGGTCGCCGAGGGCCCGGAATTATACCATGGCGACATCGAAGCCAGGCCAAGACCAGATCCGAGGGCCAGCAGTATCAACGCGGCCGCGGCGATAGCGAACGCGCCGGCGATGATCGCCGGCCATGAGACCGCTGAAACGGCGCTTTCGACGGCACCGCTCCGAGCTGTGCCAACTTGCCCGTCTCGCACCAGATCGCTCGAGCTTTGCATGGTCCCCCTCGCCCTTCCGGTTAGTGCCAGAGCAGCAACAGAATGATGATGATGGGGATAGGAATCCCCAGAAGCCATAACAGGATTGCACCCACGGTTGCGTCCTCCAAAGATCGATTGCCTAAAAAAACAGCAAGCGGCTGACAACGTTCCATTCCGACTCGGCCTGCACCGGCGGCGTCTCAGTTTGGGCGATCGGCGCCGGAGGCGACACCCGGAAACGTACTAGAGACTGCCCAGCAGATGGCGGCGCACGCGAAAGCCCGCGCCCATCGCACGTTAGACCGTCGCAACGTGGAGGGTCAGGGGGCAGAGGCGGTCCGGAATGATCGGTCGTGATCGTCAGCCAGCCAGGGCTGTGGCACGATCAGCGCGATCGACGGATCGGAGCGAGGAGCAAGGAACGTAATGAGCGAGCTATCGGCGGAGCAGACCAGGCTGGCACAGCTCTGGGAAGAGCACATGCGGCACGAGTTCCAAACGTGCAGCACCGAGGACACGCTGGCGACCATGGTCGAGGACGCCTACGTCAACCATGTGCCGGTAATGACCGGCGGGGTAGGCCACGCCGAGTTGCGCCAATTCTACGCCACGCACTTCATCCCGAAGATGCCACCGGACATGGAGATGACGCCGCTGTCACGCACCATCGGGACCGACCAGCTGGTCGACGAAATGGTCGTGCGCTTCACCCATACGGTCGAGATGGACTGGATGCTGCCGGGGATTGCGCCCACCGGAAAGCGGGTCGAGGTCGCGCTGGTTGTCGTCGTTCATTTCCGCGACGGCAAGCTCGCTCACGAGCACATCTACTGGGACCAAGCCTCGGTGCTGGCGCAGCTCGGGCTGATCGATGTGGCGTAAGAAGGCAAAATCGTAGACGTCGGGCTCGACTATCAAGGCAATGTCGTTACTAAGTAGACGTTCAGCAAACATCGTCTAATGAATTGAGGATTTCGCGATGACCCAAACAGTCACTGCGCTTTATGACACCTATGATTTCGCAGTCTCTGCGGTGAGTGCTCTCGAAACGTTCGGAATCCCGCACTCGGATATCAGCATCGTTTCGAACAATGTCGATAACCGATATAACAAGGATCATTCGACGAACGCTGCCGAAGATGCCGGGAAGGGCGCTGGCATCGGAGCCGCAGTTGGCGGTGTCGGCGGTCTGCTGACGGGCCTCGGTCTATTGGCAATACCAGGCGTCGGACCGGTTGTGGCCGCGGGCTGGCTCGTAGCTACGGCCGCAGGCGCCGCGACCGGCGCGGTCGTGGGCGGCGCCGCAGGCGGACTAGTCGGGTCGCTCACCGGTGCAGGCGTACCCGAACGCGATGCCCAGTTTTACGCCGAAGGCGTGCGGCGTGGCGGGACACTTGTCACGGCCCGAGTGGATGACGCTCGTGCATCGACAGCCCGGGAAATCCTGCAACGCTATAAAGCGGTCGACCCGGCCGTTCGTGGCACCGCATATCGGGAAACCGGTTGGACTTCGTTCGACGAAAACGCGGCGGCTTACACGCCCGAACAAGTCGCAGCGGAGCGCGCACGCCATATCGGAGGGGCGTCTAAGTAGCTGAGTGCCGGTGCCGGATCTAAGGTTGGGGTTCCTGCTGAGTTAACGGAGCCCCGACCTCTACCTCGGGGCCATGCGCGACCCCGGCGGTTTTTGCCTTCAATTATCCGGCACACCTATATTGCTACCAATCATTACAAATATTTACCAAGTCTCGTTATCCATACATCGGCAAATTACATGGCACGGGTAAATTCCTGTGATCGAAGCCATACTGCTTCACAGGAGTTTCAATGACTGAGTTCCGGGCTCGTATTGAGGAGGAAATTCCGCGCCTGCGCCGATATGCGCGTGCGTTGACGCGCAACGGGTCACGCTGCGACGACCTTATTCAGGATACTCTCGTCCGAGCGCTCGCGAAGGAGCACCTATGGGAGCCAGGGACTAATATGCGGGCGTGGCTTTTCACCATCCTGCATAATCAGAACGTCAACTCGGTTCGGAGCGCTATGCGTGAAGGTATGACGGTCGATATCGAGGAGCAATCTTCCAACCTGGTTGCGACGACGGATCCGACCGTGGCACGTCAACTGCACGAACTAGATCGGGCTTTGGCGCAGGTACCAGAAGAGCAACGGCAGGTCATCCTGCTCGTCGGCCTCGAAGGGATGAGCTACGAGGACGCCGCAGCGATCCTCCACATCCCAGTCGGCACGGTCCGCTCGCGCCTGTCACGCGGGCGCGATGCGCTCCGCATGCTGATGGGTATGGGAGAGAGAACCGTGAAACCCGGCCCCAACAGTCCTTTGCCAAAAGAAACAGCAATTACCGCTGGAGTTCTGGCTGCTTGAGAGAAAACGCCGGCCAGATTGACAGCATTGAAAGGGAACCGAATTTCGACAAAGTGACAAGGTTGCCTTATGGCGTGAGAGCCCACCCGACGGAGAATGACGCGATTGAGGCTGTGGACCGGATCGGCCTCGCTGAACTTGGGACCGCTCCCTCAGCCGGCGAGATTTCCGATTACCGGCGGCCGTGGATCAACAGTCCGGCGATGTACCCGAGCCCGAAACCCGCGAGCACCGTCAGAAAGGGCTGCTCGTCGAACTGACGGATACAGCTTGGGCGGTCTGCCGGTCCCCGGCATCAGCAGGCCGCGCAGCGCGGTGCGGGCGTGCTGGTTGGCAAGCGCCTGCAAATCAGGCGGATTGGCGCCCACCCCGCCGAAGACTTCGCCAAACAGGATCGCCATGACCATCCCCCAATGCCGATCGCCCGTCCTGAATGAACCGGGCTGCTGTCTGGGTGTTCACACCGTGTAACCCACACTCGTAATATGGAGCTCTCTGATGGGCTTACTCGATCAAGTCTTGGGCCAGGTGTTGCAACCTCAGCAAACCGGCACGGCGGCGTCATCCGGGATAGGGGGTGTACTGATGAACTTGCTTGGCGGCAGCGGCAACCGGACCGCCGGGGCGGGAGGCGGCCTTGGGGGTTTGCTCTCCAGCTTCGAGCAAGCTGGATTGGGCCATATTGCTCAATCCTGGGTTGGCAACGACCCCAACCAACCGGTCTCGCCGCAGCAGTTGCATACGGTTTTCGGCGACGATCAGGTGCAGACCATGGCCCGCCAGTCCGGTATGGCACCTCAGGACTTCCTGTCGCAACTCAGCCAACATCTCCCCCGCGTCGTCGATGGCATGACGCCAAACGGCCAATTGCCAGACGAAGGGACCATGTCTGTCTGAGTTACCGCCGGTGCCGGATCTCCAATTCAGGGCCGAAAATCTATCATCTTACATGACCACTCCATCGATCAATATGGTGCTTCTTCAGTGGCTTAATTAAAAATCCTGGTCAAAGTTCGGCTTAGATGTCACGCTGTTGGCGCTTTCGTCGAATGGTGGTGTGCCGGTCAACCCTTCGGTCGCAAGCATCTGTTGCTCTATCGACTTTGGTGCAGGATTGTAGGAGCGCCAGCGACCCGAGACGGTGAGCACCGGGTGCTATGAACCTGTTAAAGACGCTCCAAGTGCCAGAAGTGCAGCGCTATTGGATCAGGCAGGCTCGCGTTCCGATCTGCTTCTTGTCCGGCGGGCTGAAAACCGCTGTTGATCGCGATGGCGCTACACTTATCAACCTCCTCGTTGACAATGAGAGGATCGCTGCGATCGAACCAGCAGGGGTGGCGGCATCCGCCGACTTGCCCGCCATTGATCTCGAAGCGCACCACGTCTGGCCGACCCTAATCGACATGCACGCGCATCTCGACAAGGGTCACATTGTGACCCGCACCGAAAATCCGGACGGTTCCTTCGCCGGGGCGCTAAAGTCAACCGCCGAAGACCGAAGCCATCGCTGGACCGCCGAGGACATCAAACGGCGGATGGAATTCGGATTGCGCTGCGCTTATGTCCACGGGGTCGCGGCAATCCGCACGCATCTCGATTCGCCGGAACTGAACCAAGCGCAGCGGAGCTGGGCAGTGTTTCGCGAGTTGCGGTCCGAGTGGGCGGACCGCATCCTGCCGCAGGCCGTCGCGTTGGTGCCGATCGACGCGTTCCGATCCCCCTACGGTGAGGAACTCGCCGATCTCGTGGCCGCTTCGGGCGGCATTCTCGGCGGCGTGACGCGTGCTGTTGGGGGAGTTCACGGACGGCTGCTCGACGATATCGACCCGCTTCTGGATACGCTCCTTCGCCTTGCCTCAGAACGGGGTCTCGACGTCGATCTGCATGTAGACGAGAGCGGCGACCCGGCGGCGACCGCGCTCGCACATGTCGCCGCTGCAGTGCTGCGCAACCGATTCAGGGGTGGCGTGGTGTGCGGCCATTGCTGCAGCCTGGCAGTGCAGCCAGAAGAGCAAATACGCCGGACCCTCGACCTCTGCGCCGAGGCGGGCATCGCGATAGTGACGCTGCCAACCGTCAATCTTTATCTTCAGGATCGGAGCGATGGGCGGACGCCACGTTGGCGCGGCGTCGCGCCGGTCCACGAAATGCGCCACCGCGGCATACCAGTCGCGATCGCCGGTGACAATTGCCGCGATCCGTTCCATGCCTATGGCGATCATGATATGGTCGATTCCTTCCGTCAGGCCGTACGAATTTTGCACCTCGATCATCCATTCGGCGATGCAGTCGCGATGGCGGGTCCGGTGCCTCAGGCGATCATCCAGGCGGGGCAGCTTGGGACGATCGCCAAAGGCGGTCCAGCGCGTTTGATCCTTTTTGCGCGCACCCTCAATGAGCTGATGTGTCGCCCGCAATCTGATCGCTTGGTCATCGACCGCGGACGACGGGTATCGGCCGAATTGCCGGATTATTGCGACCTCGATGGCGTCTGATAGCCCGGATAGTACATAAGGGATAGCATCGCGGCGCTGCGCCAATACCAGCAACGACGCATTGCAATGTCCGACTCCGATCGTAATGGGTTGGGCAGGTCCCTTCACCGGTGTGGTCGTGCTCCGATCCGTTACTGTAGTAGATCTGTTCCGCGCCAGCGTAATGCCGACCCCAATTTGAACTTGAAATCACCCGGCTCGCTAAACACCGAGCTGACACTGCGGGCATGTCAATTCACCACGCCATGGCAACTTCAGCCTGCTGACACCGGTCGTGGCCAGCCGGCAAAGTGTATCCGTCCCTCTTCCCGGAGGTACCCCACTCGATTTTGTGCGTGACTTGCTGCTGGAGGGAGATGGATTCGAACCTTCGGTTCCCCGACAGATCCGCTCCCGTTTTCGAGACAGCCAGTCCCGTCTCCAGCTCTTCCGGAATGTCCGGTTATCCGCCAACATGGCCGGCTGATCTTCGATTAGCCATTCGTAAGATTGCCTATACAGCTATACTCCCCGCCCGCGGAGGTATAGCTGGGGGCGGCGCCCTCCTCAGACCTTCTCGATCAGCTCCATCTGCGCGCCGTCGGGCGCGGCAACCCAGCACACATGCCGACCGTTGTTGACGCGCTCTTCGAGGATCTGCGCGCCGTTCTTCTTAAAGTTCGCGAGGGCGCCGGCGTAATCGTCGGTCTCGATCGCGATGTGCTCGATGCCGACATGCTGCTCATGATTCTGATCGGCGATGATGGTCGTCACGTTGAGCTGCACGCCGTGCAGGCCGAGTTGGCAGCCGCGGCCGGGAATTTCCCACTTCACGGTCGCGCCAAAATTGTCGATGTAAAACTTTGCGACCTTTTGCGGATCCTCTCTGGTCTTGATGTGGACGTGCCCGAGTTGCATGGCCATGCCAGTCTCCTCCGCTAGGGATTTGCCCGAGGCGCGCCGATGCGGCGCCTGCCGCCGCAGCTTGGCAGCACGAGCAGAGGAACTCAACCGCCATTCGCCAGATTGCCAGCGTTCTCCGAGAGCAGGATCGCGCCGGGGGTAGAGGTATTCGGCAAGTCTCGGCGAGCCAGCGGATCCCCTCCGGATAGGGTGAAGGTCGTCTTCCTCCGGCACCTTGCTCGTCGCGCACGAGTTGTTCGGCACTCGGTTTATGTAGATTGAAATCACGGCCAAATCGCGAGTTCGCTGATCAGGCGAATTAATTCCCTGATGACCCGATTTAATTCCCTGCTAGACCAAAATAACTTCCCTGTTCCGAGTTCGGGCAGCGCGCCTGGAGTTCCGCTCGAAGCTCCGGCGGTCCGACAGTTTGTTGAGCGTTATCAAGGCGCTACATTTGCCGCAAGTCACACGCTCTTGGCACTGTCGCCGCCGGTGACCTCGTATTCCGCTCCGGTCACCATCGAAGCGGCGTCCGAGGCCAGAAAAACCGCTGCCGGCGAGATGTCCTCGGGCTCAAGCCAGCCAACCTTCAGCGGCACCGTCGGTGCGCGGGAATCCCAGGCCTGTTGGGCTGTCGGATGGTCAGGCGGCTTCGACCCGGTCTCGGCGATCGCGTTTTTGTAGCGTGCCTCGTATCGGGTGAGTTCGGTATCGACAAGCCCTGGGATCAGGGCATTGACGGTGATGTTGTATTCTCCCAATTCGAGCGCGGCAGATTTCATCAGGCCCAATATGCCCCATTTCGAGGCGGAGTAGGACGCGGCGTTCCGGGTTCCGTGCTTGCCTTGCATTGAGGCCAGCAGGATGAACCGGCCATAGTTTTTGGCGACCATTTTCGGCGCGAAAGCGCGCACCGTGTTGGCGGTGCCATTGAGGTTGTTGTTGACGACATCGTCCCAGTCGCTGTCCGCCATCTCAAGGAGGGGCATCCAGCGCTGGATTGCTGCATCAGCGACAACGATGTCGACCTTGCTAAATTCGTGCTCGGTTTGGTCAGCGGCCGCGCGCAGGGCCTTGATATCGCGAATGTCAGCCTGGATCTCCGTGCAGCGGCGGCCAAATTCACGCACGCGCTTTGCCGTTTCGGCGAGGTCAGCGGCAGTCGCTGGCTTGGCGTTCGACGCCGGGCTTACGGGCCCGGCTATGTCGAGAACGACGACATCGGCGCCGTTGGCGGCGAATTCCACGGCGATGGCGCGGCCGATGCCGCGTGCCGCGCCGGTCACCACCGCCACCTTGCCCTGAAGCGCGGAACCGCGCCCGGGCTTGATCGCTCCCGATCCTTTTGGCGGACCCGCGAATTCGGCGCCGGGCGTTGGCATCGTACCGATGGTTTGCGCGGTCGCGGCGCTTGCCGCCGCAAGCCCCACCGCGGCGCCGCCGAGCAGCACTTCGCGGCGATGGCGGGCAACGACGATCGTCGGCTTCATTGAGGCATCGGACATGGCTTCTCCCTTCGCAAAGCCAAACACCGCCGACAGCAGTCCGTTCATTTCCATGAATTATCTGAGTGCCAGGCCATCGGCTCGCCAATAAGGAGAAAAAATAAACTTCTTTCCTATAATGGTTAGTACTCGAATCCAGCATTTGTACCTTCCTTTGAAAGGAACAATGCCGGCTTCTCTTTGTTGATACAGCGACAGATTTCTGAACGCGGAAATGCGACAATCACGCTTACTCAGCGCGGCGTTCGGCGCGACTTTGGCTCTGAGCGGCCGCCGGCCCGGGCCCAGGCCGGCGGTGGCGCAACAGGCGGCCGGGCGGCGCCGCCGGCAGCAAGGGCGCGGCTGGCATGGGTATGGCGTAACGGGACCGGGAGAGCACCGCCTCCAGCTCGCCCTCGCTCATCCCCTGGTGAACTGGCGCGCCCGGTCGCGCAGATCGGCTTCGATCGGGTCAAACCAGTCATCGAGAAGACGAACCGCGCCCTCGTCTTTCGGCTGCAAGGATGTCGACCGCATGCTATCGTCGATCATGGCGTGGTCTCCACCGGCGCGCAAAACGCCGGATTAGTTTGGGTTTCAGCAGATATGGGCCGCTTGGGCTTGGGAGAAGATTCCCTCCGAGCGCCTCTCCTCTTGGTGAACGTGATGCTCTATCTGTTCAGACAGCACCTTGACCTTGGCGTCATAGAATTCCGCGTTTGGCGCGCTTCCGCCGCCTGCAATGGTTCGCACTGGGATCAGCCCCGCGTTGCCCGACATAGCCGCGATTGCTACAGCACGCTGGACCTCCAGCGCCGTGGACATCTTTTCTGATACCATGCGGACCGGGCACCGGCTTATTCGCTACCGCCCGCGAGCACTGCGAGCCGTAAGCTGATTACTTGACGCGCTTCTAGGCTCGCTTCCCAGACGTTGAACGACCGGAGACTACGCTACTGGCATTCCAACCACACCCCGGACGGCACCCCGCCTACGAGCGGCCTTCAATGTTGCATTCGGAACTCGATCCAAACGCCTTCCGTTAAGATGCTAAGTTTGAACGGGAGTGAATTCAATGTTTACCAGAACAGCACTGTTCGCAGCAGGGCTCCTTCTCAGCGCCGCGTCGTACGCCCAAGTGACCGCGCCCGGCACCTCCCCTGCCGCTCCTGCAGCCAAGGACACGATGAACCAGGAAGACAAGACATTTGTGAAAGAGGCGGCCATGGGCGGCACGGCTGAGGTGGAACTGAGCAAGATCGCCCAGAAATCGGAAAACCCCGATGTCAAAAGATTTGCCGATCGTATGGTGAACGATCACACGGCGGCAAATCAGGAATTGATGACCGTGACTGCGGGTCTTGGGATCGAGGCGCCCCAGGCGCTCGATCAAGCACACGAGCAAATGCGACAGAAGCTTGCGACCTTGCATGGGAAGGCTTTGGACGAACAATACATGCAAGGTATGGTTCAGGATCACAATAAAACGGTGAACCTGTTCCAACAGGAAGAGCGCTCGGGAAGCAGTACTCAACTGAAGAGATTTGCCGCGAAGACCCTGCCGACACTCAAGGAGCACCAAACTATGGCGACCGAGCTCGCCCGCAAGGTGACGCAAGTCTCCGCCCCATAGCTCGTTACCGAGATTGCCGAAGCTTCAGCGGAGCAGCCTGCAGCTGCGTCGCTAGCTGAGGCCGTGTCACAACCCGCGCCAGCGGCCACCGAGTCCGCGACGGCTAACGCCGCACCGCAGCCCACGTCAGAGGCTGAAGCCGCGTCACACCCCGCGCCAGTAGCCACTGAGCCCTTCTCGGCATTGAGCGAGCCGGCCCCGAACCAATGGCCACACAGCACCAGCGTAATGGTGCGACGACTTCTTCAAGACGTGCAGAAGAAATTGCGCGCCCAGTGCATGCGCAATGTCAATGGCCTTGGTTTCAGTTGAACACGACCGGCAACGACTCCAACTCACTGTTCAACGATTTCATAATCGTCTATGGCGGTCAGGACATCGTCACGCCCCACAGTAAATTGCACCTCGACGACCCGAAGGTGCGTGAGGCAGCGCTCAACGCGCTGATCTCCCCGACGACCGCTTAAGGAAGGCTTTGTGCCCGGGGGGCGATTTGGGGTTCGCGCGACTTTTAACTCAGATCAGGAACTTGTCGCGCATAATGCCCGTTTTGCTGAGATGTTGGTGACGGCTTTGTTTGATGAAGGATTACGCTAACCTGCGCGAACTTTCCGCAGGTTTGGTGTTTTACCAAGCTACCATTCAGCATCGCGAGGAGGCAGCCATGTGGGCCACTATTGCAGGAGTTGCCATCATCCTCGCGCAAGCTGCTCAGCCGCTCGGTCCCGGCTCGAAGGGGCAGGAGTGGTGCTTTGATAGGGGGCAAGGAGCCCAGCTCTGCGAAGCCACGGAGGCCGAGTGCAACCGATTGCGGGGGGTCAATACCGAGATCGCGCAAAGCCCGTGCAGACATGTGGAGCCGCCGGAGATCCAGCAATCGCCGACCGAACCGCCTGCGCCCCCCAACCCGGCGCGACAGACGCCAACCCAACGATAGCCAGCGGCGACTAGAGCATAGGGGCGTGCAGAAAGTCGGCGAACAAGGCCGACTTCGCCGCTGCACTCTGCGCAATAACCGAGTAGAGATCGGGAACGGCACTGAGGCGACAGCTCGGCCAGGCGTTGGTGCTGTAGATCGTTCTCCGCACGCCTGCGGCAAAGGCATGGTACAGCGACAGCGGGTGTTGCGTCCCGATGATCGGTACCGTCTTCACCTTTAGCCTCGGGATCTGGGTACTTCCGCGTTTCCAGCGGCTTTCCCCATTCGATGATCTGCATCGCACGCATGATAGGATCTCCTCCGGTACCCAGCTCCTTTTTCCCCGCTACATGCGTTCGAGAAGGGACGAAATGAACCTGATCGAGGGCTTTTCTCAGCCTCTGTTCGCTGGGTTGCAGCAGTCCGAGGTAATCAGGAAGACGCGCACGCGGCGGAGCTGACTTTGCCTCTCCGAGTGCCTTCGCCCCCACATTGATGGTATCGAGCGCGCCGGAGCCGAGGTCGCTGGCGACATTCTTGGGCTGCTGTCTCTTGGGGCCTCTAATCTTTTCTAGCTTCACCGCGGCATATTTGAAGGATGGCTGCTTGCTGACCGGGTCCCACCCGTAGATCGTGATCTCGTTCGCCGCACGGGCCCGACCGGGATTGTCCCAATAGCCGAAATGGAACGGCGCGAAAAGTTCGCCCGACGCGACCTCGCCCAGCCAGGCCCGGGTTTCCAGCGAACCCCGCCGCGATGTGAGGCGGATCCAGCTGCCGTCCTTAATCCCCAACTGTGCGGCGTCTTCCGTTGCGATCTGCACGAAGTCATTGGGCGAGGCGTCGCGAAGTTCCTTCGAGCGGCCCGTCTTCGTGCGCGTATGGAAGTGATAAAAAGGCGGCCGGTCGTCAGCAGAAACGGATAGGCATTGTCGGGCTCCTCCGCCGGGGATTGGTACTCGGCCGCTTTGAGTATTGCCTGGCCAGCGGGGTTCCTGGCGCGGTACTGCTCGGACGAGATGGCGCCCCCGGTGACGAGATCGTGGCCGTAGCTTTCACATTCCGCGTGATCGGTTGGAAAGTGCAGGGTCTTGTAAGGTCGTGGCTCGCCATCGGGGTGATGGGCATTGCACGGCCAGCAAATCCCGGAGCCGGCGCTGAGCTTGGCGTAGCTGAGACCAGTGTAATCGCAGGGCCGCCCCCGCGAGCATTGCTTCCATGCTTCAAATGCTTCTTCAGGGATTGCCCATTTGATCAACGGCGCGCCGTCCTTGTCCCGGAAATCCATGCGCCGGGCGAAGTCGAGAAAAATGTCGAGATCGGCGCGCGCCTCGCCCGGTGGCTCGACCGCCTTGTGACTGATATGCACCGTACGGTCGGCATTGGTGAAAGTCCCAGTCTTCTCGCCCCATAATGCGGCTGGCAGGACGACATCGGCAAACGCAGTCGTCTCCGTCAGGAAGGCATCCTGCACGACGATGAACAGGTCGGGGTTCTGCAAAATGCTTCGGACACGGCCGAGATTCGGCAACGACACCGCCGGGTTGGTTGCCTGGATCCACAGCATCCGGATGGAGCCGATCTCGCAATACCGGAAGATCTGCAAAGCATGTGTCGGCGGTCCCCAATGTGGGATAACTGCGGGATCGACATTCCAGATGCCCGCTAGTCCATCGATGTGCGTCGGGTTCTCCCAATTCCGGAACCCCGGAAGATCGCCGTTGGCACCGGTCTCGCGGGTGTTTTGAGCCGTCGGCTGACCATTCATTTGCAAGACGCCACAACCGGGACGGCCGATCCGGCCGAGGATGAGGTTGATGTTGTTGACCTGGACTGCCGCTGCGGTGGATTGATTGGACTGGTAGACCCCTGCAGGCAGCTCGAAACCAGCATCCTCGAGGTCCCGATCAGGTCGGCGGCGGCGCGCAACTGAGCCGCCGGGATCCCGGAAATTGCTTCGACGCGCGCCGGTGTGTAGCCTCGGACCCCCTCTTTTAATTCGTCGAAGCCGATCGTGTGCCGGTCGATGAAGTCACGGTCGATGTGGCCCTTTTCGACCAGCCGGTTTATGAGCCCGTTTAGCACGGCGACGTTGGTGCCCAGCTTCGGGGCAAGGTGGAGATCCGCTTCAGCTGCGGTCATTGTGCGGCGCGGATCGATGACGATGAGCTTTGGCGAGTTGGGCCCGCAGCGGCGGTCGAGGATGCGCATCCAGAGCACCGTGTCGGTGTGCGAGATGTTGTGCCCGACATGCAGCAGGCAGTCCGTCACATCGATATCGAAATAGCTGCCGGGCTGCCCGTCCGCGCCAAAGGTCTCCTTGAGCGCGGCTGCCGCGGTCGCGGTGCACAGCCGCGTGTTGCCGTCCAGGTGCGGCGTGCCGAGCCCCGTCCTGGCAATGACGTTAAGTGTGTAATACTCCTCGAGGAACATTTGTCCGGAGGTGTAAAATCCGATCGCCTTTGCGGTGTAGCGCTCGCGGATCTGCTTGACCTGGGGGACGATGATGTGCATCGCCTCATCCCAACTGGTCGGTACCAGCGCACCGTTCCGCCGAATCAACGGACGCGTGAGCCGGTCGGGGCTGTTGTTTGCCTCCCACCCGTGGAGGCCTTTCGGGCCCAGGCGCCCGCGGTTGACGGTATCGAGTGCGCGGCCACGCACGCCGACTATCCGGCCGCCTTTGACTCCGATATCGAGGCCGCAGCCGTTAGAGCAGAGTACGCAAGCCGATTGCACCCAGACCTCGGGCTCTTGCGACGTGCGCTCGTCAACGCGTTCCGGCCACCTACCTTCCCCATGGTAGGGCGAGCGAGTGCCCCAGATATCGAGGATGCTGTCACGAGTTGTGGTCATGGTAATCGAATCGGAGCGCTGATATGTCGACATCCCACCAACAACCCCCGTTCGCCGCCGTCCCCGCAAGATCGTCGCGTTTCCAATGTCGAACCACGGCGGGCGGTCAGTGGAAGTTTGTCCCATCGTCTCGGGAAGAGGCGTTAGCTTCGGCGCGATCAGCGCGTCGGGGAGGGCGTGCCGTCAGCCGGCGGCGTGAAGACAGTCGGCCCGGTCTGCCTCGGGTCCTTCAGCCGTTGTGGGTGCGTCGGCCGGCCGGCGGCGAACGCCAGCTTCGTCAGCACAGCGCTGTCGCGAGGAAAAACATCGATACGCACGGCGCCTGGAGTGGCGCCTTGTCCGGCCGGTACTGGATGAACCGCCCACCGGCCCCGGAAAATAGTCATAGGCGCCGTGGTGCTCGATTCATCTCGGATCGACACTTTGCTCGTAATCCCGCTTTGAGCGAGCTGCACGCAAGCCGAGCTGTCCCGGAAGGTGGTGGCCGGAAGGGTGAATAGCGGTCGCTGAGTGGTGTCGCTGACGTAGGACCGATAGTTCGAATCCATCTCCCTCCAGCGGAAAGATGGTATGGGGCAGGCGGCGAGGAGATGGCACCATCGTCGCTGGCAAATAACTGACGGAGTGCCCCGATGCCCCAGCTGAACGACTTGAGCAGGTCCCTCGTCGCCTTGGACCAAGATAGCACAATCATTGCCGTCGCCGAGCTGAGCCAGTCGAGCTGGCTGGTTGCCGGGTTGCTTCCCGGCATTGAGCGTCAACCGCAAAAGAAGCTGGAACCGAGTGCGGAAAGGCTTCTTGGCCTGCTGCATCGCTGGCGCGATGAAGCAGTCAGGGCCGGTAAAAAGATCACGCGGATTCCACTGGCCTTCGAAGCCGGCCGCGACGGCTTCTGGTTGGCACGTTGGCTGAATGCGCGCGGGGTCGAAGCGCACGTGATCCATCCCTCGAGTGTCGCCGTATCGCGGGAGCATCGCCGGGCCAAGACCGACAGGCTCGACACCGAGTTGCTGAGCGCGGGTTCTTGGGGTGGCTGCGCGGGGAACGGGGCCATTGCAGCATGGCGCGCGTGCCGACGATTGCCGAAGAGGATGCCAAGCGGCCGAACCGGGAGCGCGAGTGCCTAGTCGCGGAACGCACGCGCATCGTCAACCGAATGAGGGCCACGCTGGCCCGGCTCGGCGTGCGCAATTTCAAACCCACCCTGCGCAAGGCCGCGGAGCGTCTTGCAACGGTGCACACCCCAGAGGGCATGTCGCTACCGCCAAATGTATTGGCCGAGCTGCAGCGCGACATGGCGCGGCTAGGCTTTGTCGTCAGCCAGATCAGGGAGATCGAGGACACCCGTCAAAAACGGTTGGAGCAGGAGCCTGAGACCGGGCACCACGCCATGGTTCGGGAGGTGGCCCGGGTCATCGGCATCGGCATTGAAACGGCTGATATGCTCGTCAATGAGGTGCTGTCGCGACCGCGGACCGAACTGGTGCTGGACGCGCTGGAGATGGCGATCGGCCAGCGGCGGCCGGAGGGCGTCATCCATCATAGCGACCAGGGCAGCCAATACACATCGTAGGCGTTCGGCAAACGTTGCAAGGAGGCTGGCGTCCGGCCGTCAATGGGATCGGTCGGCGATGCCTACGACAATGCCATGTGCGAGAGCTTCTTCGCCACGCTCGAATGCGAACTGCTGGAGCGACGCCGGTTCACGTCCAAGATCGAGGCCAAGATGGCCTGCTTTAGCTTCATCGAAGGTTGGTACAACCCGGTGCGGCTGCACTCAGCCCTCGGCTACCGATCGCCAATGGCCTATGAAGCAGCGATGGAGGCGGTCACGACAGAACCGTAATCACCCAAGTCCAACACCACTCTACGAAACCGGGGCAACTTCAAGCAGTCGCTAAGCCCCACCAAGCCACCCGAGACCAAGGCCGAGACCAAGAGCGGCTCCGCTTCCCCCGTTCCAACCTCCGCCATGCCATCCTCCGCCGCCGCCGTATCCATAGCCTCCTCCTTTGCGGTAGTAGTGATGACGGCGATCTGGTTCGCTTTGAATGGCACGATGACGGTCCGGGGTCAGGAACGGGGCCCGCCCTCCTATACCGTCCTCCTCGCCGCCAACCAATGATCCGTGCAACAAGGCCAAGAAAAGATGCAAGTTGCGGAAGCGGATGGGTAACCGCCTCCGCGTTTGCTGGGTCTAGGCCAGCAATATCTGATCTCATGAGGCTTTGAGCTCGATTTTTCTCGCCTTTGCGGTTTCCGCTTTCGGCAGGACAAGATGCAAAACACCCTCCTTGAGCGTCGCCTCGATCCGGTCGCGATCAATGTTTTCGGATAGCGTGAAGACGCGCTCGTAATCGCCGTCGGCGTACTCGTTGTAAACGCGCTGGTAGCCGGCATGCTCGCTGCCAGCGCTTCGTCCGCGGATCGTTAGCACTCGCCGTTCGAGGGTGATGTCTACCGCGTCGGGTGCGACACCTGGCATCTCGGCGAGCACAACGATGCTGTCTTTCGTCTCATAAATGTCGCTCGGCGGGACAAATACTGGCCGATTGGCTCTGCGGTCCCAGTCTGCCGTCGTAGACGGCGTCCGCTGCTCGACAGTTCTGACTTCCTGGGCCATGATTGCATTCCCTCCGCTTAGGATCACACAGCGCGGATCTCGATCTTTTTCGGCCGATCCGCTTCCAGCCGCTGCAGCTCGATTTCTAGGATACCGTTGTTAAAACGGGCCTGAACCGTGTCAGCATCGGCACGGAAAGGCAGCTGGACCGCGCGCGAGAACGTACCGTAGGCGCGCTCACGGCGTTGCCAGTTGACGTTTTCCTGTTTCAGCTTTGGCTCGCGCTTGCCCTCGAGCGTCAGCACGTCCTCTTGCAGGCTCATGGTTACGTCGTCGCGGCTCACACCCGACAATTCGGCCGTCAACACCACGCTGTTCTCGCCGAGCCAAATGTTGATCGGCGGAAAATCGCGTGCCGTGGTAGCTCCCACCCCTGAATATAGCCGGTTCATCTCGCTCTGCATTCGCCGCAGCTCGATGAAAGGGTCGAAACCCAGTCTCGGGAATTCTGAAAGTGCCATGATTTCACCTCCTCTGCATGTTCACCCTGATGATGCACTTGGGTCGTGACCAGCCGGTACGCAGGAAAACGCTGGAGCGCTCGACGGCGCTGATCGGACTGCCGCGAATTGCGCCTCGCAGGAGGAAGGTGTGGGTAACGACTCGGATCACATCTCCACCACGAAGCGACATGACCACGGCGAGCCAATCTCTGGTCCGACCATCATTCCCTGCCGAGACCCGGTAGTCGGCATCCGGCATACCTTCGATCTAGTCACGCGATGGCGCTGTTCAAGCTCCTGCCATCAACAAAATACCACAGCAAAAACAATGGTATGACGGTCGCATATCCTTGAGCCGCGCCTCGACGAGGGCGCCGTTCCCAGATCGCCGATGCCGTCGGTCGTGAACGGCGAATCATCGGGCAGCACCGCCTTGCAGAGCAGCGCCTTGGCAACCGGGGCCGCGAACGTGTCGGCCAGACGCGTAAATTCGTCGCGGGCACCGGGCGCGCCTTGGCCGGCCAGGATTGCGATCCGTGTCCCCGCATCCAGCCATCTACCGCTGCCTTGAGCTGAGCCGCGGGGCGCGCGTCCAGGGGCGGCGATCCACGACACGAGGTTCGTGCGCCCTGATTGCGCATCGGCCGTTTGTGGCCGAGCGTTTCATCATTAGCACGTCCTTGGCGATCATCAGATGCGCGACGCCGCGCGGTGCAGGCGGCCAACTTGCGAAATTCCACAACCCGCAGGTGAAGGAATTCGCGGCGAGAATGGTGGAGATCACACCGCCGCCGACGCCAAACCGGCAGATCGACCGCCGGTAATCGCAGATACGGCGGCAAGTCCGCGAGAAAATAGACACCGCACTAAAGGCGCGCTATTCCCCGCATGGATGTCGGCGCTTACCGGTTTCAGGGGACCCGGGTACCGATCTCGGCTTTGCGCGTCTGGAACTCGAGTGACATCGCCTCGAGCTGCTCCTTGTCGAACTCGTCGCGGGCGCAGCTGAAACCGGTGCTTTCCTCTTCGTTGACATGATGCTCGATGAGGTCCTGAAGCACTTTGAGCTCGGCGGTCCACTTGTCGCTCATCCTGTCGCCCATGCCGGTCATCTTATCGACCTGCTGCTCGACCATGCGGTGCTCGCTCGTGCCTTCGTGACCGAATTTCCGGGATTCTTCGTCCTTCCCGTTCTCCAGTCGCCGGTAGAGGATTTCCTGCTCCGCCTGGAGATGCGGCAGGAGTTTGGACGTGATTTCGGAAAACAGCCGAGCCCGTTCTCCACCGTCTTTGCTGTCCATGATACGGCCCAGCAGCGTATCCACCTCGCCGTGGTCATTGTGCAGATCTTGCAGGATACCCTCGGCGATCCCGAGCATCTCTCTGATCATTTCCAGGCCTTTCAGTTTGAGAGTTTGTCCCGTTAACACCACGAAAGCGTCGCGGTTGCCTCGAAATAATCGCGGTGAAAGGTCGGCGCTGGCATCAGCGGCGCGAACCGCTTGCCGTATCCGCTGTTCGCTTCACAGAGACCCCGCTTGACGGAGATATTCATGGACGACTTCCCGCGCCCGCCCTTCGCCACACAGCAGCAGCCGATTCCTGGCGCGACCGAGGCAATGAACCCTCGGCCGCATCATGGAGAGACTAGCTACAAAGGTTCGGGACGTCTCCGCGACAAGAGGTGCTGATAACGGGTGGGAATTCCGGCATCGGTCGTGCCGTCTCGCTAGCCTTCGCACGGGAGGGCGCCGATCTGCTTGTCTCGTATCTTGATGAAGACAAGGACGCCGAGGAAACGCGAAGGCTGGTGGTGGAAGCCGGAAGACATGTTTGCTCGCGCGCGGCCAATCAAAGCTAGTTGGATGAGTTGCCCCGACAAGCAGGGAGGCCGCTCTACGGCTACTCGGGTTGACGGAGCCCGCTGAACGCGTGCAGCAAGGAACCCCGGCATGCTGATCGCACGCGCAGGCGAAGAGATCGTCTGCCCCAAAGGCACGGTCTTCGGCCGCCTGACTCGGGATGCCAACGATCATATCATTGATGGCGATTTTACTGCGCGTGAATCTTCCTCTTCGCACGCTGACCAGCGTTATGTCTGTGCCTGCTGCGGCCGGCCTGTGGCGGTGCGCGAGTTGCTTCGCTGGAGAGTTCACCTCCGCCGGGGGTGGGTGCGATGATGCCGCAACCAGACCAGATGCTTTCTGTGACCAAGGCTTTTCAGCGCCGATATTGGCGTCTAGCCTCGGATAGATCCCGACTTCGTTCGGCGGGTTTTTCGCTACCTGCACCGCAATGTACCTGTGCCTGGCTGTGTCGCTGTGGATCACGTTGCCAATGTCGATGCTCGCCGCCGGGTTTCTCGTTCTCATATTCATTATCCAACATGATTGCGGACACGGCTCGTTCTTCAAATCGCGATGGGCAAACGAGCTGATCGGCCGTCTGTGCACCTGATGACCCTGACGCCCTATGCTTTCTGGCGGCGGCAGCATGCCAGGCACCACGGTTCCTGGAACAATCTCGACCGACGCGCGGCAAGTGGGCTGGATATTTACTCGTCGTGCATGACCGTGGCGGAATACCGGGCCCTCGGACGGTGGCGTCGACGCCTGGTCCGACTCACCAATCACCCGATCGTCGCCAACCTGTTGCTGCCGCCCTTGGTGTTTGTCATCCTCTATCGGGTGCCGTTCGACGCGGCCAGGGGTGGCGGCGCGCGCGACGTGGGGTTTATCTGACCAACCTTGCCTTGGCCGTTTTTATCGGCGGCTTGGGTATCTGTCTCGGCTACGCCCGTGTCGCCGCCGTCCAGCTTCCGATCATGGTAATCGCTTCAATCATCGGTGTCTGGCTGTTCTCGATCCAGCGCCGCTTTGAGCATGCGCAGTGGATGCCGGACGCAAGCTGGAGTTTTGCCGAAGCCTCGCTCGGAGGCACTTCCCACCTTCGCCTGCCGCGCCACTCCAGTGGTTTACCGGCAATATCGGCTTTCACCACGTGCACCATGTGAACCCTCGGATCCCGAACTATGGGCTCGAGGAGTGCCACAGCGCCGATGCCGGGTTTCGATCGGCGTCAACGCTTACCCTGCGTACAGGGCTTCGAAAGCGTTGGGTCCGTCCCGTCTGGCGCCTGGGACTGTGTGTTCTTGCTGCGTGAAGAAATAAAGGAACTGGCACGCTCGTCGGCCCCGACGATCACGGCCCGGACGATGATGAGCCAACGATCGGCCGGCAAGTCTTACAAAAGGTCCTCGGAGGTATTGCAACTTCGAATTTCTGACCGCTTTTCTACAGCGCAGAAAGTAATGAAGCGCTCGAACGTGGCGATCTCAACCCGTTGACCCGATACCGGGGACCGAGGGTTCGAATCCGTCTCCCTCCAGCGCGGAGTTTGCTGCGAAACCTGACTTTCGGGTGCATCCCGATTGAGCGCGCCCGGACTCGAAAACGGGACCGCCGGAGGCGCTCAAAATCATGCCGGGGGTAGACGCATAAAAAACATGGAGGGGCCCGGAAGCGGTGCTCCCATCGGCAACAAGAACGCCTTCCGGCATGGTCGCTATACAGCAGAAGCTATCACTTGGAGGCGCGGTTTAGCTGAGCTGATTAGGCAGTCCCGCGCCACCGAACGGTTGCTTGGAGCAGCACGGCTACCGTCGCGGCCTACATTACTTCAATGCCTGACAATGCGGGTCACCCCTGTGCCGCTCCGACTGTATCGGCCATTCTGGCCCCGCGTTTCCCGAGCGGCTTTGGTTGCCCTGTGGTGCTCTCGCGGATTGTCTGATGTTCCATCTCCGCATTGAGCTTGGCGCCGACCAGAACGACGATGATCGAGATCCAGATCCAGGTCATAAAGCCGATGATCGCGCCGAGCGAGCCATAGGTCCTGTTGTAGCTGCCGAAACTCGCCACGTACCATGAGAACAGGGCCGAAGCGGCAAGCCATACGACCGCAGCAGATACGCTGCCCCAAGTAATCCAGCGCCATCGTGGCTCGGTGCGGCTTGGACCGTATCTGTAGAGGACGGCCAGGGCAAAGGTGACGAGCGCGAAAAGAATCGGCCATCTGCCGATTCTAACAACAAGAGCTGTCACTCCAGGCAGCGGAATATACTTTAAAGCCACCGGAAGAGCGACCACTGCTGCAAGCGTGAGGAGGATGAAGACAACGATCCCAAGCGTGACAAACAGCGTAACGGCATTGAGTTTGATAAAACTGCGCTTCTCCTCTTCTCCGTAGACAATGTTGAGCGCATCGAAGATCGCCTTGACGCCTGAGTTAGCGGTCCAAAGCGAGATCGCAAGGCTGACGATAAAGCTGACGCCCAGTGTTGTCCCGCCCTGCGAGGCAAGACGGCTCATTTGTTCGCGAAGAACGTCGATCGCCCCACCGGGGGCGACGCTCGCAATCGTGTCGAGGTGACTGGCTACGGTAGCCGGGTCTGCAAAGAGGCCGTATATGGAAATCAGAGCCGCGATGCCCGGGAAAATAGCGAGGAGCGAGTAGAAGGTGACGCCAGCGGCGACCAAGAGGATACGGTTTTCTGAAATACCATGATAGACGCGCAGAAGGATGTCCTTCCATCCCCGCGCCGGGATCTGCGAAGGCGTCTCCGCAGACCGGCCACGGCCAGCTTCAAGCGGCCTGCGATCGCCTGTCGCGGGGCTCGCATCCCCAGACCGGCCCCGGGCAAATCCGAATGCGATCAGCAGAAGAATCAATCCGATAGCCCATAAGGGCGCGTGCTCTGATGACGTTGCGCCCGCAGTCCCGGATCGATGCACGTCACGGGTGCTCATGCGCTTGCTCCTGCGCCGCGATCCGCGGCGCTCATGAGCTCACCGCCTTTGCTGGTCAATTTGCTCATCCCCTCTGAAACAGGGTCATTGATAGCCCCAGATGCGAAGTTGGCGCGGCTTTCCCACCCCCTGGCCCCTGGTCCGGCTTATTTGGCGGTGTCCGTAGGCTTGACGGTCGGGCCTGCTTTGCTGCCGGGAAGCCCTGTACCTTGGTCTGATTTCCACTTGGCTGCCTCTGTGCAACCCTCGAGCGCTGTCGTACCATAGCGCGTCACCGTCGGGCCGGATTTGCTAGGCAATCCCGGCACGCCTGACTTGGAAGGGCGCCGGGTGCCCGGCACATTCTGCTGGGGCGATTGGCCCTGCGTTGTGCTGAACTGAGACCATGCCGGCGACGCAATCGCGACGACGACACCTATTACGACACCGCTGAGAGTTTTTTCCATCGTGCGTCCCCTTCTGACGCCAATGTTGTTGCTAATTGCCCCATAGTTTCCAACAGGAACTTCGAGATGAGTAGCGACACACAGACGACAGTGGGGCTCTGAGCCCACAATCCGCGCTCGAGACGGATCATATGATCACGGCGAGGCGCACGTCTTATAAGGGCGAGGGCAACGGCTACAGCATCGGGCGGCCACCCGTGACCGGGATCATCGCTCCGGATATATAACTCCCATCGTCGGACGCGAGCAGCACGTAAGCCGGGGCGAGCTCGGCGGGCTGGCCTGGACGTTTTAGTGGAGTGTTCTCGCCGAAATGCTCCACCTTATCGGGCGCCATTGTCGAAGGGATCAACGGCGTCCAGATCGGGCCCGGCGCGACGCAGTTGACCCGGATCCCTTTTTCGGCGAGCAGCTGAGCCAGACCCGCTGTGAAATTGGCGATCGCGCCTTTGGTGGTCGCGTAGGCCAGCAGCTGCGGTGATGGCGATTTGCTGTTGATCGAGGCAGTGTTCACAATCGCGCTGCCTGCCTTCATGTGCGCCGCCGCCGCCTTGGACAGATAGAACATGCTGTGGATGTTGGTGCGGAAGGTGAGGTCCCACTCCTCGTCGCTGATTTCCTCGAGGCTGGCATGGGTCATCTGATAGGCGGCGTTATTGACGAGGATGTCGAGCTTGCCGAATCCCTTGTCGGCGCGAGCGACCAGCTGACGACAATGTTCGGCATCTTTAACATCGCCCGCGACCAAGACCGCCCGCCGGCCGGCCTGCTCGACCCAGCGCGCCGTCTCCTTCGCGTCTTCGTGCTCGCAGAGATAAGAGATCAACACGTCTGCGCCTTCGCGCGCGAAGGCAATGGCGACCGCCCGCCCAATCCCGGAATCGGCGCCGGTTATCAGAGCAGCGCGGCCTTCGAGCTTGCCGCAGCCGCGATAGGAGTGCTCGCCATGATCCGGCCGCGGGTTCAGTTCGTCAGTAAAACCCGGCGGTTCTTGCTGCTGACGGGGTTGCGGAGGCGTCCGGCCGGCGGTCCTCGGATCTGTCGTCATCGCATCATCCAATCTGGAAGAAAGTGCGATCAAAACAGATACCGGGCTTTCCGCGTTCCCCTCGGACCAGCGAAAAGACGGCGAGGTCGGTACGGCGGCTGTTCCAAATGTCTGCGGCGCTCGCCGAGAATGAGCGCGATGTGATCCGCGAGCACCCGATCGCCGGCCGCGCGTCGGCGCGCGCCCGCGGCCGCAAAGGCGGCCGGCCGGCGAAACTGACGCCGAAACAGGTGTGCACCGCGCGGCGCCCGGCAGGCTGAAAGACCTCCGGGGCGGCGGATGTGACCATGGCGTCGAAACTTGTTGTCTTATGTGCAGCGCTCGCAAGTTGGCCGCCTGCATGCCGCCATGTTATGCGGATATTTCATTCCCTCTCCAAGCACACGAGACGCAGACCCGCTATGAGCGAAAATAAATCATATCTCCGGCTGCGGGGTGATTGCAGGAATGCTGGTACGCGTTCTATCAATAATACATGTATCTAAATACGCGAACTATCGATTTCCTTCGGTGGCCCAATTTTTTGAGGAACGCCGATCGCGTATCTTTGTTTTAAGGGCAGTCATGGACGGCCGGTAGCCGCATCGACAGCGCCGCGCCTTCTCGGAATGGAGATCACAAATGGCGGACGAAATGCGCCCATTGGCGGTGGTGACAGGCGCCTCCACCGGCATTGGCTTCGAGTTGGCGAAGCAATGCGCACAGAACGGGTTTGATCTGCTGATTGCCGCGGACGAGCCGGCGGTGCATGAGGCGGCGGAAATCCTGAAACGACATGATATCGCCGTCGAGGCTGTCGAGGCCGATTTGGCCACGACGCACGGCGTCGACCGTCTCTATGAGACGGCAAAGGCGCAGGGCCGGCCGATTGAAGCGCTGATGGCGAATGCCGGACGGGGCCTCGGCCACGGCTTCTTGGACCAGGATTTCAACGAGGCGATGCGTGTGGTCAACACGAACATCACCGGCACGCTTTACCTGCTGCACCGCTTCGGCGGCGACATGCGCGAGCAGGGTTTCGGCAAGATCCTGATCACCGGCTCGATCGCCGGTTTCATGCCCGGGACGTTCCAGGCGGTCTATAACGGTACCAAGGCGTTTCTGGATTCCTTTTCCTATGCGCTACGGGATGAACTGAAGGACAGCGGGATCACCGTCACTTGCCTGATGCCGGGCGCCACCGAACCCCCTTCTTCGAGCGTGCCGGCATGCTCGATACCAAGGTCTGCACCCAGGAAAAGGACGACCCGGCCGATGTCGCCAAAGAAGGATTTAAGGCGATGATGCAGGGCGAGGGCGGCGTCATTTACGGACTGAAGAACAAGGCTCAGGTCGCGGTTTCGCGCGTCGCGCCTTCGGAATGGATGGCCGAGAAACATCGCGAGATGGCGGCGCCTGGCACTGCCGAGCAGGTGAAAACCGGAGAGGGCCGCAAATGAAGGCGCTCTGCTGGCACGGCAAGCACGACATGCGCTGTGACACGGTGCCCGACCCCAAGATCGAGCATCCCCGCGACGCGATTATTAAAGTCACTGCCTGCGCGATCTGCGGCTCGGATTTGCACATCTACGACGGAATGATCCCGTCGATGGAGCGCGGCGATGTCCTCGGCCACGAAACAATGGGCGAGGTCGTTGAGGTCGGCTCCGAGAACAAGGCGCTCAAGGTCGGTGACCGCGTTGTCGTCCCCTTTACGATCGCCTGTGGCGAATGCTTCTTCTGCAAACGGGGCTTCTACTCCGGTTGCGAGAGGACCAACCCGAACCACAAACGAGCTGAAAAGATTTGGGGGCACTCGCCCGCCGGGTTGTTCGGCTATTCCCATCTGCTCGGCGGGTATGCCGGCGGCCAGGCCGAGTATCTACGCGTGCCTTTCGCCGATGTTGGGCCGGTAAAAGTTCCGGACGAGCTCACCGACGAACAGGTGCTGTTTCTTTCGGACATCTTTCCGACCGGGTATATGGGGGCGGAATTCTGCAACATCCAACCAGGCGACACGATCGCGGTCTGGGGCTGCGGACCGGTCGGGCAGATGGCGATCCGCAGTTGCTTCCTGCTGGGCGCCGAGCGGGTTCTGGCGATCGACACCGTTCCGGAGCGGCTGTTACTGGCCCGCCAGGCGGGCGCGCAGACGCTCGACTTCCTGGAAGAGGACATCTATGACCGCATTCAGGAACTGACGCACGGCCGCGGCGCGGATGCCTGCATCGATGCGGTCGGCACTGAAGCCGATGCGAGCGCCAGCCTCGACTCCCGCTGGGACCGGATCAAGGTCGCTACCTTCATGGGCACGGATCGGCCGCATGTGCTGCGTCAGGCGATCCATTGCTGCCGCAACTTCGGGACGGTGTCGCTGATCGGGGTCTACGGGGGCTATCTCGACAAGATCCCGATGGGCTCCGCGATCAACCGCGGCCTCACCTTCCGCATGGCCCAGACTCCGGTGCAGCACTATCTGCCGCAGCTTCTGGGGCGCATCCAGAAAGGCGAGATCGATCCGTCCTTCGTCATCACCCACCGGGCTTCCCTTGAAGAGGGGCCGGAACTCTACAAGACCTTTCGGGACAAGAAGGACGGCTGCATCAAGGTCGTGATGAAGCCGTGACCGTTTGCGTCCTTCAGGATGCGAGCGGCCCACTGCGTCCGCATCAACCGTATCCCGCGCCCGAATGTCGTGACGGCGGCGACCATTCCACTCGCGCTAGGCCTTGTTGTAGACGTCTACGTCGTGATCACAAAAATCGTAGGCTCACGTACCGGCGGACTGATCGCCGGCAGCCTGGCTCTCGTTTTGCTAATCGGACTCTGGCATGCCCACCCTCTGGTGCAGCGTACTTTCGAAACCGTACTGTGCCCGGTGAAGCAATCTTTTCTGCCGTTTCGGGCGAAATATACCGGCTTTTCGGTTCGGCGACTTCGATCTAACAGCCAAAAGCCCCGCCTGACGGCAGGGCCATGGCACGCGTTTGAGCGAGAGTTTCGTTCAAGCTTGCATTTCCGACATAAGCTCTTGCTTGCGCTCCGCAAGTTCCTTGCCGAACGCCTCGAGATCCATTTTGGCGGGTTCGAGTTCCGGGAAAAGCTCTTCTTCCTCTTCCTTGATGTGCTGCTTTACCATTTCGCCGAGAACCCGAATCTTGGCGTCGTAGAGATCCTCGCCGACCTCCATGGATTCGATTTCCGCAATCAGATTTTTCACAGTGGCATGTTCGACGACCGCTTCGTCGATGAGATCGTTGTCCTTCGTGGCTTCGCGGGCCTGCGGATAGAAAATTTCTTCTTCGATCTGCGCGTGAACCTTCAACGCGAGGCAGATCTTCTGGGCGAGCGCCGCCTTACGATCGTCATCCTCCTTTAGTTCATCGTACTCGTCGAACCATTCTTCGACCTGCCGGTGATCCTCCTCCAAGAGGTCGATGGCACTGGGAGAGGCCGGCTGGGCCTCTTTCTTCGGGTTCGGGGTCTGCGACCGGCTCGTTTTCCTTTCGGCAACGCGGCCGGCCTTTGTTTTCGCTTTTGTCGCCATAATGTAACCCTTGATGCTGGACGCGGTGAGAGTTCGCAGAATTAAAACCGCTCAGCATGGCTAGGGTTCCTGACAAGATTATCAGACCTTTTAAAAAGTTAGCGTGCGTATTCAGAGCTCTTGCGGGATGCGGGCGAATCCCACTGAAGACGCGCCTCGGCGGGTGCTTCCCCCCGCGTCCCTACTGACTGGCCAGGCCCGTCGCGATGTTCTGGTCCTCGGCCAGCCGCTATCTCTTCTTCAGTCCGCGATAGCGTACCTTGGCAAAGCCAAACACCCGCTTGATGACCCCGATCGCATGTTCGACCCGGGCCCGCACTTTGGACTTGGTGCGGTTTTTCGCCCGCTCGACCCTCAGTGGCGGTAGCGGCGATTGGTGAAATCCCGGGCCTTGGGCGCATGCACGGGCAAGAGACCCGGGTGTTGGGTGATCAGGCCTACCGCGGCCAGCGGGTGGTGATCCGGGAGCCTGCGTCGGGACGGGTGCCACGGCCATGGCGTCTGTCGCCCACGTTTCCAGTGCGGCCAGTGCGCTGGCTACCGGTCGTCAGACCGCCCAGGCCGTATCCCGTCAGTTCGACGAACACGCATCGCCTGCTGGTGACCTGCGCGCTGGCCAATCTATTCATGGCGCGCCGGCATCTATTGCGCTGCCATGGGGCGTAATGTGTCTGCAACCAGGCCGGCAACCGTGCAGCCGCCCCAATACGGCATTAACGCCGCCCAATAGAGCCGTTTCGTACTCACTGAGCAAATCGCCATGACCCCTTACTTCAAGTTCCAGGCTTATTCAGACGTTCCCTAGCGAAGAGTCTCGTGCGAACCTGACTTCCTAGAGCCGTCAGCCCTATCGTGGTGGTAAGCCGTCCAGGCGATCGAACGTCGTGGCGTGCCGAGATCCTTATCGTCTTGTCACGACGGGACGACAAGAGCCTGCGGGGCAGTCTCGCGAAGGCGTGTCATAAGCCACGTTTGCTGGCGTTGGTATTGACCACCAATCCGTTGCATCGCCTGCTCCAGCTCTCGATCTTGCAGCGCTTGTGCGGCCTGTTTGATCACGGTGAGCGAAATCAGGCTGTCATTTACTAACAGGCAGAGCTCGTGCAGATCGCATAACAGATCGAACCCACCTTGCCCGCTTTGGACCATGAGTGCTTCACCGGAATGCCCCGGCTCTCCTCCCTGGCGCCCGCCGTATCTCTCTATAAACGGCTTGAGCTGCTGGTCGGCGGCTTGCGACCATCGAAGGAAAAGCGTGCACATCGCTACGATGTCGGGCTCGTTTGGGCGGGTAGCACGCAGCTGTTCGAGGGCTTTTTTCAGCCGCTGCTCGCTGCGTTGCAGCAGTCCGAGGTAATCAGGAAGACGCGCACGCCGCGGAGCTAACTTTGCCTCTCCGAGTGCCTTCGCCCCCACATTGATAGTATCGAGCGCGCCGGGGCCGAGGTCGCTGGCGACATTCTTGGGCTGCTGTCTCTTGGGGCCTCTAATCTTTTCTAGCTTCACCGCGGCATATTTGAAGGATGGCTGCTTGCTGACCGGGTCCCACCCGTAGATCGTGATCTCGTTCGCCGCACGGGCCCGACCGGGATTGTCCCAATAGCCGAAATGGAACGGCGCGAAAAGTTCGCCCGACGCGACCTCGCCCAGCCAGGCCCGGGTTTCCAGCGAACCCCGCCGCGATGTGAGGCGGATCCAGCTGCCGTCCTTAATCCCCAACTGTGCGGCGTCTTCCGTTGCGATCTGCACGAAGTCATTGGGCGAGGCGTCGCGAAGTTCCTTCGAGCGGCCCGTCTTCGTGCGCGTATGGAAGTGATAAACAAGGCGGCCGGTCGTCAGCAGAAACGGATAGGCATTGTCGGGCTCCTCCGCCGGGGATTGGTACTCGGCCGCTTTGAGTATTGCCTGGCCAGCGGGGTTCCTGGCGCGGTACTGCTCGGACGAGATGGCGCCCCCGGTGACGAGATCGTGGCCGTAGCTTTCACATTCCGCGTGATCGGTTGGAAAGTGCAGGGTCTTGTAAGGTCGTGGCTCGCCATCGGGGTGATGGGCATTGCACGGCCAGCAAATCCCGGAGCCGGCGCTGAGCTTGGCGTAGCTGAGACCAGTGTAATCGCAGGGCCGCCCCCGCGAGCATTGCTTCCATGCTTCAAATGCTTCTTCAGGGATTGCCCATTTGATCAACGGCGCGCCGTCCTTGTCCCGGAAATCCATGCGCCGGGCGAAGTCGAGAAAAATGTCGAGATCGGCGCGCGCCTCGCCCGGTGGCTCGACCGCCTTGTGACTGATATGCACCGTACGGTCGGCATTGGTGAAAGTCCCAGTCTTCTCGCCCCATAATGCGGCTGGCAGGACGACATCGGCAAACGCAGTCGTCTCCGTCAGGAAGGCATCCTGCACGACGATGAACAGGTCGGGGTTCTGCAAAATGCTTCGGACACGGCCGAGATTCGGCAACGACACCGCCGGGTTGGTTGCCTGGATCCACAGCATCCGGATGGAGCCGATCTCGCAATACCGGAAGATCTGCAAAGCATGTGTCGGCGGTCCCCAATGTGGGATAACTGCGGGATCGACATTCCAGATGCCCGCTAGTCCATCGATGTGCGTCGGGTTCTCCCAATTCCGGAACCCCGGAAGATCGCCGTTGGCACCGGTCTCGCGGGTGTTTTGAGCCGTCGGCTGACCATTCATTTGCAAGACGCCACAACCGGGACGGCCGATCCGGCCGAGGATGAGGTTGATGTTGTTGACCTGGACTGCCGCTGCGGTGGATTGATTGGACTGGTAGACCCCTGCAGGCAGCTCGAAACCAGCATCCTCGAGGTCCCGATCAGGTCGGCGGCGGCGCGCAACTGAGCCGCCGGGATCCCGGAAATTGCTTCGACGCGCGCCGGTGTGTAGCCTCGGACCCCCTCTTTTAATTCGTCGAAGCCGATCGTGTGCCGGTCGATGAAGTCACGGTCGATGTGGCCCTTTTCGACCAGCCGGTTTATGAGCCCGTTTAGCACGGCGACATTGGTGCCCACCTTCGGGGTAAGGTGGAGATCCGCTTCAGCTGCGGTCATTGTGCGGCGCGGATCGATGACGATGAGCTTTGGCGAGTTGGGCCCGCAGCGGCGGTCGAGGATGCGCATCCAGAGCACCGTGTCGGTGTGCGAGATGTTGTGCCCGACATGCAGCAGGCAGTCCGTCACATCGATATCGAAATAGCTGCCGGGCTGCCCGTCCGCGCCAAAGGTCTCCTTGAGCGCGGCTGCCGCGGTCGCGGTGCACAGCCGCGTGTTGCCGTCCAGGTGCGGCGTGCCGAGCCCCGTCCTGGCAATGACGTTAAGTGTGTAATACTCCTCGAGGAACATTTGTCCGGAGGTGTAAAATCCGATCGCCTTTGCGGTGTAGCGCTCGCGGATCTGCTTGACCTGGGAGACGACGATGTGCATCGCCTCATCCCAACTGGTCGGTACCAGCGCTCCGTTCCGCCGAATCAACGGACGCGTGAGCCGATCGGGGCTGTTGTTGGCCTCCCACCCGTGGAGGCCTTTCGGGCCCAGGCGCCCGCGGTTGACGGTATCGAGTGCGCGGCCACGCACGCCGACTATCCGGCCGCCTTTGACTCCGATATCGAGGCCGCAGCCGTTTGAGCAGAGTACGCAAGCCGATTGCACCCAGTTTTCCGGCTCTTGCGACGTGCGCTCGTCAACGCGTTCCGGCCACCTACCTTCCCCATGATAGGGCGAGCGAGTGCCCCAGATATCGAGGATGCTGTCACGAGTTGTGGTCATGGTAATCGAATTGGAGCGCTGATCTGTCGACATCCCACCAACAACCCCCGTTCGCCGCCGTCCCCGCAAGATCGTCGCGTTTCCAATGTCGAACCACGGCGGGCGGTCAGTGGAAGTTTGTCCCATCGTCTCGGGAAGAGGTGTTAGCTTCGGCGCGATCAGCGCGTCGGGGAGGGCGTGCCGTCAGCCGGCGGCGTGAAGACAGTCGGCCCGGTCTGCCTCGGATCCTTCAGCCGTTGTGGGTGCGTCGGCCGGCCGGCGGCGAACGCCAGCTTCGTCAGCACAGCGCTGTCGCGAGGAAAAACATCGATACGCACGGCGCCTGGAGTGGCGCCTTGTCCGGCCGGTACTGGATGAACCGCCCACCGGCCCCGGAAAATAGTCGTAGGCGCCGTGGTGCTCGATTCATCTCGGATCGACACTTTGCTCGTAATCCCGCTTTCAGCGAGCTGCACGCAAGCCGAGCTGTCCCGGAAGGTGATGGCTGGAAGCGTGAATAGCGGTCGCCGAGTATGTCGCTGACTTGGGACCGATAGTTCGAATCGATCTCCCTCCAGCAGTGAGTCCTCTGCGAACCTGACTTTCGGGGCCATCACCTTGGAGCATGATCCTGACACCTACCGCAGCCGTGCCGCATCACACTGAGCGCTGTAAGGGGCAATACGGGATGGTGTTGGATGTAGCCGGTCCCTGGATTTTCCTTACCGGGCACGAGGCGTACGACTGGCAGACCGGCATCTCCGACGAGGTGACCGGGCCGCCGGGGTTTCCGCTTCATGGCCGTCCAGGACGTGCTACCAAATGCCGTGATCATGGCGAACCGGGCGCGGTTCCGACACGTTGGCCGCAGAGCCAGTTAACGACAGGCCCGGCCTATTTCGACGACTTTGTTTTGGACGTCGTCGTGATCCCGGCGCAGAAGACGCGCGATCTCCTCGATCGAGAGGCCGCGCACGAGCATGTCGCCCAGCTCGTTCAGCTCCGCATCCGACCATTCCCTCTTCACGGCCGGCGGTTCGTCGTCCGCGCCGACCGCCTGCGGATCGAGGATCGAGGTGCCGATCAGGCGCAACAGCGCTTCGTGCTCGGGATTTCGTGGCCCGCTGAGGAATGCACCGATTTCTATATCGGTCACCTGACCGCCTGACGGGGCGTGGCTTGGTGCCTGACAAAGGCCAAGCCCGTCGCGGGATCGCGGGCAAGAAACCAGCTATCCCCGTTGGGGCTCTGGTAGAGCGATGTCATCTCTGCGCGGTTCTCTGCGCGCTTCATTTTCTGGTAAACGTATCGGAACGGGATGGATCACCACCGTCCTTGCTCGCCTCCCCGAGATCCGGCCGGAGGGGCCCGCGCCCTCGCCGCAGCCGAAGGCGTATGCGCGCCGCGAGCCAAGAGAGGGCGAGATGGTCAAGTAAAGTCCAAGCCCGGCTCGCCGATAACGGGGGCCGCCATCAGGCAGCCCCCAGTCAATAGTTAACGGCTTGAGTTTACGGCTTGCCGTTTGAAGGCGCTGTGCCCGCTACATCCACGCGACGCTCTGCCGGTCCCTTATCGACATCAACTTTGGTCTCGCGCACGGTGTCGCGCACGGTCTCGAGACGCTCGTTCGCCTCTCTATGAATGACCACTTCCTCGACTGGGCGAACGCGCTTCTCGACAACCGGCTCCTCGCGCCGCTCGACGACGTCGAACTCTCGCTCGCGAAGCGCGTCGGCGTCGCTTCTGACAGTGCCAGATGCGGGCCGGCGCTCGACGATTACGCGCTCATCGCGAAGGCTTACTTGTTGCTCGATTGGGGTCTCGACGACATAGGTCCGGATGCGATAATGTCGTTCGCGGGCCTGCTTGCCGACCGCCAGCTCCTCCTTGACGACCGGGATGACCTGCTCGCCCTCCTTCGTGAGTTCCGGTGCTGCAGCTCGCATCTGACTGGATCCCGCGGGGGCGTATTCTCCTTTTTCTGCGCCCATGCTCACCGGCGCTGTACCCGTCTCAGTTCCATCGTCCATGTGAACGGGATTGAACTCCTCCAAAATGTCGGCCACCCGCTCGCGTTCGGTGTTATTGCGGATAAGCACGGAGAGCGCAGTTCTACCTTCGCGCAAGTTGGCGTGATACCAGCCGCGGTCGTGCTCTGGTACGTCACTTCCGAAAAGCCAATCCCAGAAGCTCTCATGGCGTTCGTGCGACGCAGCGCCGGTGTGGGCGCTCGCCGGGCTGGCGTCCGCATCGGCTGAACTCAACCGAATATCCGTCGCCGGGATGCCGAACTCGATCAGCCGATCCCGTACCGGCTCGGCGTCTCTGCGCGAAACGTAAACTGCGACCAGATTGTGCCCATCCATACCGTTGCTCCATTTGAGGGTTAACCCCCCGCTAACACGGCCCTACCCCGAGCAGGTTCCAAGCAAGGCGGTGGATCGGTGGACCACGGCGGGCAAGCAAAAAGCCGCGGTTGATCGCCCGCTGCGCGCCCGCGAACATCAGGTCCAGAGCGATACGCCCTCAGCTTTCGGGACGCGCCGTCTCGGTTCTCGATTGGCGCGATCGGCTGGTCTGTTCCAGATGCGGGGGCCGCGAAATCGATATGGTCGTGACCGGGACGAAATGGCGCCACCCCGCATGACGCCGGTAAGCTCGGGTGACCGAGAGACGCTATGGGGCGGGCGGCGAGGAATGGCAACTTCGTCGCTGCATGTAACCGATGGAGTGCCGCGATGCCCCAGCCGAACGACCTGAGCAGATCCCTCGTCGCCCTGGACCAGAATAGCACGATCATAGCCGTCATCGAGATGAGCCAGTCGAGCTGGCTCGTTGCCGGCATGCTTCCCGGGATTGAGCGTCAGCCGCGCAAGAAGCTGGAGCCGAACCCAGAACGGCTGCTTGGCCTGCTGCATCGCTGGCAGGATGAGGCGGTCAGGGCCGGGCGCACGATCACGCGGATTGCGCTTGCCTTCGAAGCCGGCCGCGACGGGTTTTGGCTGGCGCGCTGGCTTGCGGCGCGTGGCGTCGAGGCTTACGTGATCCATGCCTCGAGTGTCGCGGTATCGCGGGAGCATCGCCGAGCGAAAACCGACCGGCTCGACACCGAGTTGCTGAAGCGCGGGTTCTTGGGGTGGCTGCGTGGCGAACGGGGCCATTGCAGCATGGCGCGCGTGCCCACGATTGGCGAAGAGGACGCCAAGCGGCCGAACCGCGAGCGCGACAGCCTGGTGGGAGAACGCACGCGGATTGTGAACCGGATAAAGTCAACCTTGGCCCGGCTGGGCATCCGCAACTTCAAACCAACCCTGCGCAAGGCGGCCGAGCGTGTTGCAGCCCTGCACACCCCGGAGGGCGTGCCGCTGCCGCCGAACACCTCGGCCGAGCTGCAGCGCGATATGGCGCGGCTGGGCTTTGTTGTCAGCCAGATCAGAGAGATCGAGGACGCTCGCCAGAAACGATTAGAGCAGCAGCCTGAGACCGGGCCCCACGCGATGGTTCGGCTGCTCGCCCGAATCGTCGGTGTTGGTGTCGAGACGGCTGATCTGCTGGTCCATGAGGTGCTGTCACGGCCAATGCGTGACCGCAGAGCCGTGGCACGCTACGCCGGCTTAACAGGCTCGCCGGATGAGAGCGGCGCGCGCCGGCGCGAACAAGGGCTCGCCCGAGCCGGCAACGCCCGGGTCCGCCGCGGCATGATCCAACTCGCCTGGCGCTTTCTGATGTTTCAGAAGGAGAGCGCGCTGGCATTGTGGTATCGCGCCCGCACCGCCGACAGCCGTAGTGGCACGCGCAAGACAATGATCGTCGCGCTGGCACGCAAACTGATCATTGCGCTCTGGCGCTTTGTCGCTACGGGTGAGCCATTGGAGGGCGTCGTCTTACGTCCAGCGTCCTGAAAGGCTTACCTGAACAAGCATAGCACTCAGCACCTTTCGGCGCTCGCGCTGGCTTTTCAGCACGACCGCCGATTGACGATCCGAGGTGGCGGGAACCCGTATTCGAACCTGGCACTTGATGCCGACCGAGAGAATGGGCCCGCCGCCCGGAGCTTCGCCGCCGATGCGCATGACCGCATCATGGTCAGGATCAAACGATCCTACCGCATACAAGTCTGTAGCACGAAGATGCACCCCAATGGCGAGCTCCCCTCGGATCCTCAACAGACCGACAGACAGGCACCGATCAGACACCGAAGCTATGCCAAAAGCCCGTCTCGCAGTTCATCATCGCTCCGCGTGCTCAGGCGTCAAGGCGCTGCGAAACACAAGCGACGCTAGGCGGCAAGCCGCCAAGCTCTGCTACCGTTTCGGTCCCTTGACCCCTTCCGCGCGCTCCGCGAACCTGATCGCAGGCGACGGGACGAAGAACGGCTTTCCCGGTAGGGTCGAGGACTGGCGCGCCAGTTGGCCGAGGTATCCCGACCGTGCCACGTTTCCAGCCCCCTCCACGTCGCACGCAGCATGCGGATTTCCCGCACTGCGCGCCCCCATTTGCTTCACGTCAGGGCTTATGGGACCTATCATACCGGGGCAACTTTCGGTCGGTCGTGTCGCACTCGATAGCTGTTGAACAGCCCTAGAGTGTCGTACAGCCACGGCCTACTCCACCGCTCCCAGCCGAAGCCCTTTCGTTTCCGAGCATGCGCCAGATGGCGCCTGACCTTCTTCTCTACCCAATCTCTGATGTAGGTGAAGCACTCGCTAGAGTTCCCCACCGCGAAGTAGTTGACCCACCCCCGTAGCATTGGATTGATCAGGCTTATCACCCTCTCAATCGGTTGCGACCGGTGTCGGCGAAATACCTGCTTGAGCTCCCGCAGCAGCGCCGTCCGCTTTTTGAGCTTGGGCGTGTAATGCGGCCGCATCACTCCGCGCAGACCGCGGAGGTAGCGGAAGTCAAACCCCAGAAAGCCGAAGTTCTCACCTCGTTCCAGGTCGAACTCTGCGGCTCTTTTCATCATTGATTTCGACCTGCAGTTTGGCGAACTCCTCCCGTAGTCGCTTGTTCACTGCTCCAATCAGCCAGTCATGACGTTTGTAGGCGTGGATCAAGACCACCAGGTCGTCAGCGAACCTCGCATATTCGACATTGGTGTACTTGCCGTTGCGTGTGACTTCCCGCGCTCGCTCCAGCATCTTGTCCACCTCATTGAGGTAGAGATTGCTGAGCAAGGGCGAGATCACGCCGCCTTGCGGAACGCCCTTCTTGCCAGAGGCCTTGAGCATAAGTTTCAACAGATGCATGATGTCCTTGTCGTCGACCCGCTGAGCCACTTTCTCCAACAACCGGTCATGCCGGACATTGTCAAAGTAGGCTCGCAGATCAAAGTCGAGGACCCGCGTCTTCCGCTGAGCTATTGCTTCCGCCACTCGCTTGATCGCGTCGTGTGCTGTCCGCTTGGGCCGATATCCATACGACCCCGGTTGGAAGTCCGCCTCGAACACAGGTTCGAGGATGAGCTTGAGCGCACCCTGCACCACTCTGTCCCGAATCGCCGGGATCGACAAGACGCGGACTTTGCCCCCGTCTTTCGGTATCTCCTGCTTCCGGGCCGGGAGTGGCTTGTAGGTGCGCCCGGTCAGTTCGTCGCGCAGCTGCTCGAGCAGAGCCTCCACGCCTTGCGCCTCGATGGCCTCGAACGTGACCCCGTCTATTCCCGGGGCCCCATCGTTTTGTTTGGCCATCGCATACGCTGCGCGCAGGGTCTCCATCTTGCAGACGTGGACGTATAGACCCCAAAAACGCCAGGACGGTTCAGCCTTCGCCTTGACGTATAGTCTCCGCCTCAGGTCCTGCAAATCGATGGACGCCTTTGTCATCGCGTCCTTGCCTTCCTTACGTTGGAGACATTGCAAATGGCAGGGCCCCTTCGCTCCACGAACATTACTCCGCTTCCTCGCTAGTACGGACCCAGCCGCCACCCTCTCGTCTTCGGCCGACTTCCCGGTGTCGCCGGTTATACGGCCTACCTTGCTCCGGCGATTTCGCGCCGGGACGAGGAGGGCTTCTCCAGTTGCTCAGCATGTCCTTGTCACCGTGCCGTCGCTTCCACCCCGCCGAGGTGAACAGCCGTAATCGGTCAGTATTCGGCTGCTCATGCTGCCTTCGCCCTTCGGAGGTAGGCTCGGCCCTCGGGGCTACTTTTTTCGAGGCCACAATGCGTTCTCTTTTGATACAGCCCGGTGGCTCGTGATCTCCCCTCGGGAGATCTTGTCGATAGGCTTCGAAGGTTCTGTTTCCATCTCCTCCGCTATCCGAACTACGGGGCTCTGACTTTTACCCCGGCAGGACTGTCTCCTGCTGAACATGCCAGCCTTACCTGGACACACCTCCGAACAAAGAACTCTCAGCAAAACCCAAACAACAATCACAGATCAACTGCCCAGCCAGGGCGCAAAGCCCCTTGACAGGGGAAAGCCCCATGCAAGTCGCGTGCGAACTTGCCCCACACGGCTTCGGGGTCGAGCGCGCGATCGGCAAAGGCCCCGAGCATGTTGACCAGACGACCTTCCGTTCAAAGGCCAACCGTGACAATGCCTACCTGATCGACCGCGCGGTGCAGAAGACCGAAACTTTCTCCGGCATCGACGGCATCAACGTGCAGGACCGCGCGATACCCGAAGGTGCTCATCACTTCCGTAGGAGCATCTTGATCGGCTCTGAGCACCTTCGCTAAATCCGCCTTGGCTGCGCGCGCGGACTCGATCCGGACCGGCGATCGCGCGACGTTTACGCCGACGCCGCCCGCGGCCCAGCAATCGCTGGCACCTCGACGAGATGGTAGTGCGGATCGCCGGCGAGCGGATGTATCTGTGGCGTGCCGTCGACCACGAGGGCGAGGTCCTCGACATGCTGGTTCAGCGTCGGCGGGACAGTCGGGCGGCGCTGCGGCTGATGCGCAAGCTGCCCAAGAAGCAAGGCTTCGCACCCAGACTGCTGGTCACCGACATGCTGCGCTCTTACGCCTCCGAGTTCCGGCGTCTGCGGCTGACCTGCCCGCAATCGTGAGCGGCGGCCATTAAGATCTCCATCGAACCGGGGCGTCAACAACGACGTCTCCCGTCCTCTGAGGTCATCTAGACTTCGGACCAGCGTCCGGACAAAAACACCTTACGGGGGAAAATTGTTCCACGCGACACCAGCATCGGGAGGAGATCATCATCATCAGGGATGCTGACGCTAGGCTTTGAGGGCGCAACGCGACAGTGGCGGAACCCTTTGGCGGCCTGCCGGTGAACCGAAACTTGCAAAGACGCTCCGGGACCGCCACATCTGAATAATCACCGCCAGCGATCTTCGGGCAAAAGTGGTGGCTGAGAGAGATGTGCTCTTCCGTGAGACGAACGCACAATGATGTCCCAGGCGAATGCCGTTAAGAAAACCGCCTATTAGCGGAAATACTGCAAGATATATTTGACAGGTCGTTTTCTTACCTACCTGTTGTTTCTCTATCCCTAAAACAAGGTTAGCAAGTCAGATCTATGCTTGAGAACGACGATTGACGGCGACACCCTCAGCGTCAAATGTCCGCTGTCTTACGAGGCTCCCCGGGGACACCGTCCAGAACGCGGCGGACCTTTGCAGCCAACTGTTCGCGGCCGTAAGGTTTGCTGAGAAGCTCAACTCCAGCATCGAGTCGGCCATTGTGGACAATGGCGTTTTCGGTATAACCGGAAGTGAACAGGACCCTCAACTGGGGTACGATCTCGACAGCGCGTTCAGCCAACTGCCGCCCGCTGATCGCCCCCGGCATGACGACGTCGGTGAACAAAAGATCGACGTTGCCGCGTTTTTCGAGCAACGCGAGCGCTTCCCTACCGCTTGATGCAAGAAGAACGGTGTAGCCGAGATCTTCGAGCATAGAGGCCACCGTTGTCCGTACGATCTCGTCGTCGTCGACCACCAGCACCGTCTCGGTTCCCGTCACTGCAAGAGCGGTGACCCGCCCTGGCTGAGCGGTTTCCTCGCCAAAGTTGCGCGGAAGATACAGCTTGACAGTGGTGCCCTCGCCAACCTCGCTGTAGATCTTAAGATGACCGCCCGATTGCTTGACGAAGCCATAGACCTGCGGCAGTCCGAGCCCGGTACCTTCCCCGGCCGCCTTGGTCGTGAAGAATGGATCGACAGCCCGCGCCATCGTGACCTCGTCCATGCCTTTTCCCGTATCGGTGATGGCGAACAAAACATATTGCCCGGGATCGACTTCCGCGTGCCGGGCGGCATAGGCGTCGTCCAGCGCAGCGTTTGTCATCTCCACCGTCAGCTTACTCCCTTCCGGCATTGCATCCCGGGCGTTGATCGCCAGGTTCAACACCGCCGACTGAAACTCCGATGCATCGACGGTCGTGTTCCACAGCCCTCCAGCACTGACGCATTCGACGATGACCGCTTCGCCCACCGCGCGCCGTATTAGCGGCAGGATTTCCTGCATCACCTGGCCGAGATTAACAATTTCCGGCTGTAATGGTTGGCGGCGGGCAAAGGCGAGCAGTTGCTTTGTCAGTCTTGCTGCGCGCTCGGCAGCGACACTCATCATGTCGATGCGCTCTTGGGCTTTGTCATCGCGACCAATGGCTCGGCGGAGAAGACCCAAGCTGCCAATGATGATCGTCAGCAGGTTGTTGAAGTCGTGTGCTATCCCACCGGTCATCCGGCCCATTGATTCGAGCTTCTGCGACTGACGCAGAGCCTCCTCGGCCTGCCGCCGCTCTGTCACATCCAAAATGGTAATTACATAGCCGCCATCAGCCACGGGGTTGTGAAGGATCTCAACCGAGGTTCCGCTTTCTTCCCTGTGCTCCACCAGAGTTGGCCGCCCCGTGGCTCGCACCGCAGCCTCGAGCTCGCGAATGCGCTGGCCGACTCGGTTAGCGTCGGTTCCGAGGGGCAGCGAAGTCCCGGGCCGAAGATCGGCTCCGGAGACGCCCAGCATCGCTAGCAAAGAGTTATTCCAGGCACGCAGACGGCCGCGATCGTCCACCGCTCCTACCCCCTCGCGCACGCTGTCAAGAGTGGCTTGCAGCGCCTGTTCCGATACAGCTGCGCGGCGGCTGGCCCGGGCGAGCAGGAAGGCACCAGCGAGCAGTGCGATTGCTGAAATAATACTGGCGACGATAAAGGTCTGTGTTAGCCGTTCTTCGGCAGCGGCGGCACGCTCAAGCCGAGCGTTGAGCCGGGTATTGGCACTATCTACGATCGCCGCCAGATCGGCGCTGATCGCTTCCATGCTCAAACGGCCGGCATCGGTGTTCACGATCGCCCTGGCGGCTTCGTATCCCTGCTGCCGCATCGCTGTGATGGTCGCGGCCAGCTCGTTCATCTTGGTGGTGATATGGGCCTGCAACTGGAGAAGCCGCGGCGCCTGGTCCGAACTCGCGATGGTGGCTTGCTGAAGATCCACCATCAGCCCCGGAAGGTGCTCCTTCGCCTTCGTATAGGGTTCGAGATAAACCTCGCTCCCCGTAATCAGAAAACCACGTTGTCCACGCTCGGCATCCTGGATCGCTTCATCGATCGCACTAGCTGCGCGGATTGTGTTGAAGCTGAGCAGGGTATTTATCCGAGCAGTACGCGCATCCGGCACGTTCTTCGCGAGCTGGAAAACGACAATACTCGCAATGAAAACGAGAGGTATTCCGGCAAAGAGAAGAGTCGGGATTATAAGCCGAGAATTCCAACGTCTCGTCACTGACCATGAACTCCTTAACCAAAACTGCGGCGCCGAAATCTCCGGCCCTCTTCACTTCAAAACCATAACACAAGTCCTGCACATTATGCATTAGGGACCGCCGACCAAGATCACGGTCGAGTAGCTCAGCCATTCCGCTTTCGCCCTCACAGATCCGGACGTGCGGCTTTCCCGCATCCGGCTCTTCCCGAGGGGAACCCGCGTCATGCTGCCACCGGCGTCCAGGGGCGAGTGATCCGCGGCAGGGGCAAGGGAAAGCACCCGAGCATTGCCTTGAAAGCATCCCAGCTCACGACTCCTAGCCTAACTTCGCCGATTCGAGAACTTGAGAGCACCTAAGTATCTGAGTTTGCTGGGCCAACCCCCGAAGGTCGGCACTACAACCAGATCGGCCCTGCGCAGGAGCGGCGGTAATTTTGGGAGGCGGCTGGCTATTCGCGACTTATCACTCGACATTTCCGATCGGCATCTACGTCGCCCGCGGCGTCCCGTCGGCCGATGGGCGGAGATCGCCCATCCGCGGCGACGTCGGTAACGCGCCAGCGGAAAGCCCCAGGCGGTTGCCCGGTACACTCGGCGGCGGAAGCGGGCTTCGAACGCTCGGTACCCGGTCGCGAAAGGGTGATTTCCGTTTTGGCGAACGGGACCGTCACGGAGCCGACAAGAGGGGGTCCGAAACGGTGAGTATGTAATATAAAGCGGGACCGAGGGTTCGGATCCATCTCCCTCCAGGGAGGAGTTTGGTCCAGCCTCGGCGCGGCCGCTAGTGAGTTATTACGGCGATATAAATGTCGAGCGCGGTAAACCGCTCACCGAAGAGAACCACGGCGCGCCGGCTAGCTCCGGTCCGCCCAGCCCTCGGCCGGATCGCCCTTCCCGATGCCCTCGACCACGCGCCGGAGGCCGCATCCCGAGCCCCAGCGCCCTTCTCGGGTCCCTCCGGCGCGCCCAGCCCGAACCGGGGGCCGGGGTAGGTTCCCCCCACCGGGTGTCATGGGACCCAAGTCGCCGGCGGGTCCCTGGCGAGGGATAAAGGGCAGATTTCTCAGGCGGATCAGGGTGTTGCACGAAAGTGCGCCGCGGACCTCCCGAGCCGGCCTCTATTTTACAGCGGGTTAGGCCGCGGAGCTAGGGATTGCGTGGTTTTCGGCCGCCTCAGAACCCGCCCGAAACTCCCCCAAAAGAGGCGAGAAAGTCCCTGAGAAGGGCGGCGGATGCGGCCCGCTCGGGTTCCCTTAGGACGCTCCGGGAGCGCCGGCCCCTTGTTGGGGCGAGCCTCACTCCTCCGGCACTCCCGCCTTTCGCAGACCGGCGAAATAAGTGGCCTCGCAAAGAGCACGGATCGCCTGAGCCTCATAACGGGTGGTGGCTCTCAGGCGAGCAACGCTCAAATAAGAACCCTCGCTACTCAGCCGACGAGCTTCGGCGAGTTCCGTGGTGGCGCGTTCGGTCTCGCCTCCGAGCGCGTAGGCAGCGGCGAGGTAGGCATGAACGAAACCGGGAGCCGGATTAGCGTTTCGCGCTCTTTCGAGCCATAGGATCGCATCGTCGATCCGCGATTGCAGGAGATGCCCCTCCCCAATCCGAAAATACAAATTCTAGATGTTGGGGTCCCGGGGACTAAGTCGGATGGCTTGCACACGCAGTACTTCCGCTTTGGCGTAGTGGGGCAGCGAACTGCGAGGCGATGCCGCGGTGGCCTTTGCAGCCAGCTCCTCGGCCCGGTTAATGTCAGCGTCCCGCGAACTGCTGCCAAAATCCAGAACGCGGCTGACCAACATCACAGCCAAAAAGGACTGTGCCTCGGCTGATTGCGGATCGAGCTTTAACGCATGTTCAAACAGACCGATTGCCTCCGCGAGACTGTCACGCGACCGCGGCTTGTAGATTGCGGCACGGCCCCGGAGGATGAAATCCAGTGCGTCGGGATGATCGGTCGGCGGGCGGCCTCTGCGCCGACCAGTTCGAGATTGAGCGCAATAGCAATCCGGCTCGTCACCTCGTCTTGTAATGCGAACAAATCGCTCGTGTCGCCGTCGAATTGCTCGGCCCAAAGATGCGTGTCGGTCTCGACATCGATGAGCTGTGCGTTGACGCGAACCTGGCTGCCCAACCGCCGGACACTCCCTTCTAACACATAGCGCACCCCCAGCTCACGGCCAATTTGCTTCGTATCGCAGCGCCGGTCGGCGGAGGGCATTCCTGAATACGAGGCAGCGCTCGCGCTCAACCGAAACTGAGTGACCGCGTTCGCAGCGCTCGGCAGGGTCCTTCCCTGATAGCGAAGCAGCAGCAGGATTCGCGCGTCGCGGGTTAGCGGTCATCGCTCGAATTTCGCCGGTGGTTGGCTATGTGAAGATACGGCGGCTTTAAGGCCCGCTATATACTAATCTTGAATAACCTTGGATACTAAGAATAGGAAAGTAAAACTGTGACGACGATCGCACTCGACCGGCGGTTTTTTGAATGGCGCGATGAAGAACTGTCGGACCCGGACCTTGTGTTGCGGTGGGGCCGGTCCAGGGATTTACTCGCCTGGGACGGCCTTCTGGCGCGCCGCCGGGTCGTCATATTGGCGGAGGCCGGGAGCGGCAAGACCGAAGAGATGCGCGAGCAAGCGCGTCTCGTCGCTGCTGACGGGAAATTTGCTGTATTCGCTACTGTCGAAGACGTGGACCATGACGGCCTGGATGGTGCTCTCGGCGCGGCCAATAGGGCACGGCTCGATGCGTGGCGCGGCGCTAAGGAAGACGGGTGTTCTTTATCGATTCCATCGACGAGGCGAAACTCGGCTGTGTCCGGCTTGAACGGGCCATACGCCGTGTAGCCGACGGAATCCAGGGTGCCGAGCGGCGGGGGCATATCGTTCTGTCTTGCCGCCTGACCGACTGGGAAGCCACGCGCGACCTTGAACGGTTGAAAGAAGGATTGCCGGTTCCGCGCGATCCCGAACTACCGCCGCCGCCGAACACGAACGAGCTCTTCATTCAGGCCCTCCACACGCGGAGTTTTAACACCAGTGTGCCTTGCCTACGCCTGAGAACCCACGCGTGGTTTTTGATGACGCCGCTGGACGAGGAACGCGTCCGGTTATTTGCGTCCGCAAAAGGGGCGCATCGAGGTGGCCTTGCGGTCGAGCCTGATCCGCACCACTGTGCCGTCGAGGATCAGGCGGACGATCGGTTCCGCGGCGAGCGAGCGGGCATTCCAGGCATCCCAATCGGCTTTCACCTTTCGCCACACCCGACTTACCGTATCTTTGCTGACCGCACCGCCAAACACCGCGGCGAGCGCCCGACGCACCCGACGGGTTTTGGTGCCGGCCAGATAGACGCCGGCGATCAGCGAATTGGCCTGCTTGGTGAGCCGCTGGTAAACCCGCAGCGCCGTGCTCTTCCATTCCGTGATCTTGCCCTCCGCGGTGTCGAGCCTGGCCCGCGGCACCGCGATCTCCACCCGGCCAAAGGTCCCCAGAAGCGAGCGCGATCGGTGACCGTGCCGGTGGCCCGCGATACCGCGGCCGCCATTGTTCTCGGGATCCGCCTTGGCCGGCGAGCATAGCGCGGTCGTGCGTGAGAGCAGCGCCTCGAGCTCACTTTCGATCATCGTCTGGATGAAATCGCGCACCCGGTCGCGCAAACCAGCCTCGATCGGATCAAACCACTCATCGAGAAGGCCGACCGCAATCTTGGCGTCCGAACCCAGAACCGGCAACTTCGTGCTATTACTGGTCATGGCGTGGTCTCCACCGGCGCACAACGCCGGATCGTTTGGGTTTTCAGCACCCGGAGACTACGCCACCTTCAATTCCAACCACACTCCAGACGGCACCAAACGGCCTCCTCAGCCGAACCAAAAAAATAGCATTCGCCAATGACGTCCCACCAGCGCTGACTACTATTCTCCTCAAGCCTTGACACCTGCGGCGCGATTAAAGAACGAAGAACGGCCTTCCCGGTAGGGTCGAGGACTGGCGCGCCAGTTGGCCGGGGTATCCCGACCGTGCCACGTTTCCAGCCCCCTCCACGTCGCACGCAGCATGCGGATTTCCCGCACTGCGCGCCCCCATTTGCTTCACGTCAGGGCTTATGGGACCTATCATACCGGGGCAACTTTCGGTCGGTCATGTCGCACTCGATAGCTGTTGAACAGCCTTAGAGTGTCGTACAGCCACGGCCTACTCCACCGCTCCCAGCCGAAGCCCTTTCGTTTCCGAGCCTGCGCCAGATGGCGCCTGACCTTCTTCTCTACCCAATCTCTGATGTAGGTGAAGCACTCGCTAGAGTTCCCCACCGCGAAGTAGTTGACCCACCCCCGTAGCATTGGATTGATCAGGCTTATCACCCTCTCAATCGGTTGCGACCGGTGTCGGCGAAATACCTGCTTGAGCTCCCGCAGCAGCGCCGTCCGCTTTTTGAGCTTGGGCGTGTAATGCGGCCGCATCACTCCGCGCAGACCGCGGAGGTAGCGGAAGTCAAACCCCAGAAAGCCGAAGTTCTCACCTCGTTCCAGGTCGAACTCTGCGGCTCTTTTCATCATTGATTTCGACCTGCAGTTTGGCGAACTCCTCCCGTAGTCGCTTGTTCACTGCTCCAATCAGCCAGTCATGACGTTTGTAGGCGTGGATCAAGACCACCAGGTCGTCAGCGAACCTCGCATATTCGACATTGGTGTACTTGCCGTTGCGTGTGACTTCCCGCGCTCGCTCCAGCATCTTGTCCACCTCATTGAGGTAGAGATTGCTGAGCAAGGGCGAGATCACGCCGCCTTGCGGAACACCCTTCTTGCCAGAGGCCTTGAGCATAAGTTTCAACAGATGCATGATGTCCTTGTCGTCGACCCGCTGAGCCACTTTCTCCAACAACCGGTCATGCCGGACATTGTCAAAGTAGGCTCGCAGATCAAAGTCGAGGACCCGCGTCTTCCGCTGAGCTATTGCTTCCGCCACTCGCTTGATCGCGTCGTGTGCTGTCCGCTTGGGCCGATATCCATACGACCCCGGTTGGAAGTCCGCCTCGAACACAGGTTCGAGGATGAGCTTGAGCGCACCCTGCACCACTCTGTCCCGAATCGCCGGGATCGACAAGACGCGGACTTTGCCCCCGTCTTTCGGTATCTCCTGCTTCCGGGCCGGGAGTGGCTTGTAGGTGCGCCCGGTCAGTTCGTCGCGCAGCTGCTCGAGCAGAGCCTCCACGCCTTGCGCCTCGATGGCCTCGAACGTGACCCCGTCTATTCCCGGGGCCCCATCGTTTTGTTTGGCCATCGCATACGCTGCGCGCAGGGTCTCCATCTTGCAGACGTGGACGTATAGACCCCAAAAACGCCAGGACGGTTCAGCCTTCGCCTTGACGTATAGTCTCCGCCTCAGGTCCTGCAAATCGATGGACGCCTTTGTCATCGCGTCCTTGCCTTCCTTACGTTGGAGACATTGCAAATGGCAGGGCCCCTTCGCTCCACGAACATTACTCCGCTTCCTCGCTAGTACGGACCCAGCCGCCACCCTCTCGTCTTCGGCCGACTTCCCGGTGTCGCCGGTTATACGGCCTACCTTGCTCCGGCGATTTCGCGCCGGGACGAGGAGGGCTTCTCCAGTTGCTCAGCATGTCCTTGTCACCGTGCCGTCGCTTCCACCCCGCCGAGGTGAACAGCCGTAATCGGTCAGTATTCGGCTGCTCATGCTGCCTTCGCCCTTCGGAGGTAGGCTCGGCCCTCGGGGCTACTTTTTTCGAGGCCACAATGCGTTCTCTTTTGATACAGCCCGGTGGCTCGTGATCTCCCCTCGGGAGATCTTGTCGATAGGCTTCGAAGGTTCTGTTTCCATCTCCTCCGCTATCCGAACTACGGGGCTCTGACTTTTACCCCGGCAGGACTGTCTCCTGCTGAACATGCCAGCCTTACCTGGACACACCTCCGAACAAAGAACTCTCAGCAAAACCAAAAACAACTGCTTGACAGGAAAAGCCCCATACAAGTTCGAATCCAGCTCTTGGCGGTGGTGCCGATGTCGCGAACCCGGCAGACCCGCACCGGGCCGCGCGATGTTCTTGACCTGCTGCTCGCCCAGATCCTCAAAGACAAAGGGCAGCCGGTCGCGCACGTGGTCATGGACCGTATTGGAGACGAACACGCCGCCGGCATCGGCGAGCGCCTCGATGCGCTCCCAAGCGGCATGGGGCTGGGCTGTGGCGTCGGCAATTTCTGCAAGATCATCAGCCCGCTCGGACTGGCGCTGATCGATGAGTGCGAGCAACGGCACTACGAACAGCGCCAGGCCGAGCCCGACCGCGGCCTGAAGCGCCGCACCAATTGCCATGACCAACGTCGCCAGGACGAGCATCGTGACCGACAAGTCTACAATCGCCTCCATCGTGCCCGCCGCGCATACAACCAAGTAGGAAATAGCAATATCACGGCGGTCCTGGCCCGGCGACCCTTGCGACGTGCTCGCGAGCGTCAAGACCGCGATGCGCCGCCCTGGCGGTTCCCTACGGCCAGTCTCAACCGCCGGTGCGCGCGACGCACTCCCATCTTCAGGCTGCGGGCCAGGTCGAAGCCGCATATTGGGCGCCGCGTAACCCGAGGCGCGCCGCGATCCAACACGTTGATGCGTTGGCGCCACAAACGTGATCAAACCGGAGGCGTCGGTAGACGCGATAATCCCGGCGATGTTCTTCCTCACTTTCTGGGCGGCGCTGGCGGCGGGTGCGTTTGTGGTGCTCGGGATCGAAACGAGGGGCCGCTCGATCGAGGAAATCGACGCCGCGCGCGCCAAGCCCGCTCTCGTAAAGGCGCCCGCAGCCTAACCGGGATTCACCCCACAGAAGAGGGCGCGCTCTATATCTCGGTTCATTCGAACCATTTCTTTGCGGCGCTGTGGGCAGGTCGCCCACCAGATAGGTGAAGCTCATCTCTCTCCGGCACCCTGCTCGTGCGCGAGCGCTCAGACACTCGGTTTACGGCGCGGTGAAATGGCGGCCAGCGCGAGATTCCCTGATCAAGCAAATAAATTCCCTGATAGCTCGATTTAATTCCCTGCCGATGTGCGACTGATTCCCGCCTGTGCTGCTCGCATCGGTGGCGCTGGCGGTGATGATGGCCTATCGCGGTCGAGCGGCGATCAATCGCCGGGAGCTCACCCTGTCTCTGGTTGGGATCAGAAGGGCGAACAGCTTCGTCAGGGATGCGGGCGCGACCAAGCTTAGGCCCCACGCGCCGACAGCGGTCCCTACATAATTCCGGAATTTTGTTCGCCTGGGCCTCCGAGCGCGGCTATTGACTCGGAATCCAGGGCTAAATTCAACGGTTTACGACCCAATTCCCTATGCGTCGGAACAGGGAATTTTTTTCCGGGCTAGCCTGGTGGCAGTGCTGGTCAGCCTGATCGGTACTGGTGTTCGGGTCAGCTGAGGTGCTCTGCTGGCGGGCGGCGGTGCCGCCGGCGTCATGGGTACGATGGTTGGAATTCACGGCCCGCCGATCGCATTGGTGTTTCAGAACGCCGAGCCCGCGCAGGCGCGGGCGATGCTAGGAGCGTTCTTTGCGGTTGGTTATGTGATGTCCGTCATAGCCTTGTCCGCGGTCGGCCTCTTCGGCCGACAGGAGCTCGTACGGTCTGCTATTGCTGCCCGGCGTCGGCATCGGTTACGCGACAGCACCATTAGTCGGTCGTTTCGTGGACCGCAGACGGCTTCGCATCGCCATCCTGACCATCTCCGGCGCAAGCACGGTCGCCTTGGCGCTGCGTTGAACCTCCGGTCAGTCCCGATCGGCACGACCGTAAGCCGCGGCAGCGCGCTGAAACCGGGCCCGGCGGTTCGGCTTCGCGAGGTGTCGGCGGATGTGCCCGCATGTGCCCCCAGACCGCTTCGCAACTACGCCCAGCGTGGCGGTACGGAAGCTGTTTTTGAAGCGGAAACGCGGATCACGAACATAGCTAATCTCCCTGCACAGGCTCCAAGGTTGGCAGCGCCCCCCAGTCAGGTCCTTTGGCCGACGAAATCGGCGAGCTCTTTCCGTGTCGTTTCCTGTGCCACGAACAGGAACATCGGCGCTATCAGGAAGAACGACACAGCAAGGAGCGGCAGTGCCGCCGCGATCGAATGCGACGTCGCGATCCAGCCGACGATCGCCGGCGCGAGGGCTCCGCCTGCGCTGCCGAAGGTGAAGGCTGCGCCGACGGCGGTCCCACGAATCTGCGTTGGGAACAGTTCGGTGTTATAGCCGAGGCCGCTGCCATAGAATACCGCGGCAAAGATTCCGGTTGCCCTCGGTCCCTCGGTGGAGGCTTGGCCCGCTTCGGTCAAAACGGCGTCGCTGCGTGTGAGCCGTGATCTGTTCGATTTCCAGCAGCCGCACGGTTCGTTGTTGACACGCGCTCGATCAACAGTACGGCCAGGCCAGTGCCGTGATGGATAGCCAGCAGCAGATACATCCGTCTGATGACTGCTTACAAAAGGCCTTCAATCATTCTGCTCACCTCCTTTCCGGGCTAAGAATCGAGAGCCCTGTTCCGGTTGGGTAATGTCGACGAGAGGCGGCATTTTCGGACACGCTTCGCCGCGCAATTTTTTTAAGCTGATGGCAAAATTAGTTGCGGTCGCCGGCACTAACTTTCAAAGGCTATCCCTGACCTCCAGGAGGGATGCCTGCGGCGCTTGGAGGCGCAACGGGATGGACGATTGGCCGGATTTCAGACGTGTAGATTGGAAAGATGTTTATCCGCGACTGCTTCTAGCCACAGTGGGCCGGCTCCGCCGCTCGCGGTGGCACCGTGCGTGTGAAATGCACGCGACAGATTTTGTTCATACCGCTATTGAGAAAGCGATGTCTCGACAGCGGAGTTGGGACCCTAATCGATCACTCTTTCAAAATCTTTGGCAGGTTGTTTCAAGCGAAGTAAGTCATGCGGCTGTCTCATACGAGAACAAAAACCTCAATCCCGTTGATGAAACCGTAGTTCAGACAAGCGACTACCGAGAAAATCCTGAAGACACCGCGATTTATAGATCGCAGGTCGATCATCTTTTGAACTATCTGCGTTCTCACAATGCCGATGCTGCAAGCATTGCCAATCTGATACTTAATGTTGGGATCACGAAATCGATCGAGCGCAGCGTCCAGCTAAAGCGGCCCGTGCACGAAGTCGAAAATATTAAAAAGCGACTTCGCCGACACTGCCAAAAGTAACAACAAGAGCAGGAACCCAAGACCCTCACTCTTCAAACGAGCAAAGTGCCACGCCCTGGAGATCTCAAATGATCCCGAAGAATGCTACTCCCGTAGAGCGCATCCTAGCGTCTCTAGACGAGGAAAGCGCAGAGGCCGAAAATTACTCTGCTCCCGAAATCGAGGTATTGCCGATCGCCGAGATCGAAACACGCCTCGATGAGCTTGGCATCGGCAGTTCGCTCTCGCCTTCCATCAAACGCGTGGCATTCGGGTATGTCCGGCCGTCGCAAAAGGTAATTGACGCTCTGTCCGAGGACCAAGATGGTCAAGATGACGAGATCGAGCGCTTGCCGCTTGAGCGGGTGACGGTCAAGCTTAATATTGCTGGCCTTAATTATCTCGCCGGCTTGGAGAGAGTGCGCGAACTCGTCGAGGCTACGGCAGAATATATCCAGGCCAATCTGCGCGAGACGACGACGCGCGTCTTGGCCTCGTTGACGAAAGAAGATCGTGCAAAGCCAGCAAGCCATGACGAAAAGCGGAAGATATTCGAGCGCCATTTCCTGTTCGGGCAATTGAGCGCCAATGAGATAGACGCTCTGATAAGATATGCCCGGGTCGAGCGCTATCGAGCCGGGCGCGAGATCTTCGCCAAAGGATCGCCGGGCCAAAGCTTGATGGGGGTCCTACGGGGCAGCGTCAAGATCAGTTCGCTCTCCGACAGTGGTAAGGAGATCGTTTTTACGATCTTCAACGCTGGCGAGATCTTTGGCGAAATCGCCGTGCTCGATGGCGACGAGCGAAGCGCGGACGCGACCGCAATGACAGATTGCGAACTCTTGGTGGTGAACCGCCCGGATCTTCTGCCAGTGCTCAAGAACCGGGCGGACCTTTGCATGATCCTCCTTAAAATCCTGTGCCGCCGCCTGCGGCTGACTACCCAACAGGTCGAGGACGTCATGTTTCGGCATCTCGAGTTGCGGGTGGCCAAAGCGCTGGTGCACCTCGCCGAGAGCGTCGGCCTTTATGGCGTCCGTGGCCCCTCGGTCGAGATTCATGATTGCCAGCGCGAGCTCGGCAACATGGCGGGCGGCAGTCGGGAAAGCGTCAACAAGCACCTTCAGATTTGGCACCGGCAAGGATTGATCGATCTCAGCAAGGGCTCGATCATGATCCGCGACGTCGAAGCCATAAAGCGTTTAGCAGGCTGTGCCGCGAAAGGAATGGCCGGCCCAAGTTCAGCGGGCAGGACGCCTTTGTCAGATCAGCGGTAGCCACCGCCTCATAGTCGGCCAGAAGTAACGAACGGTCCATTTTTGTAGCATAAGCAGACACAGCAAAAACGGCGCCGGGTGTATTGTAATATCTTGCGTCGGACCATGAAATGCCGAAGATCAGCTCCTGCGGCCCTGTCAGGTAAGATTTCATGGAAGCCTGACCGGGACTAACCGAGAGCCGTGGATATGGCTAAACACAGCCTCGGTATTCATGACCGCCAGCCGCCAACCGCCCAGATCCTTTTTCCCAACCGGGATGTCCGCATAGACTGATCGGCGACTGGCGGCTTCCCGATACGCTGGAGAAACGGGTATCGAGAAATCGCGACGAGCGCATCAAGGAGGCGACCGATCCAGCCTACCGATCCAGCCTTTGTTTCATGGCATCAGGATTTGACGTATTGGGGCCTCAGCCGGCCCGATGTCAGGGAGAGAAAGTCAGGTTCGCACTTGACTCGCTGCTGGAGGGAGATTCCTTCCAATCGAACTCCACCAGCGTCCATGCGGGTTTACTCCCGTCTATTAACTAACTGTAACCATTGACGTTGCTGTCCAAGAGCCGCCACTTACGTCTACGCTGATCTATCACCATCAACGAATTGAACGTGGGCTCGTTTGTGGGTAGACAGCAGCCCGGATTTGCTGTAGACGACCCGCCCCCAAGTTCGCGGTGAGGTCGAAGATAGCCATGGCTCGCAGATTAAACAGGTTAACCGCCGTTGAGGTGAAGGGTATCGACCACAAGGGGATGTATCACGATGGTGGCGGGCTTTATCTCCAGGTGAGCGCGGCCGGAACGAAGTCGTGGATATACCGCTTCACGCTGGATGGCAGAGCCCGCGAAATGGGCTTGGGCCCGCTCAACGCTATTTCCCTCGCCGAGGCACGCAAGCGAGCGGCCGAATGCCGGAGAATGCGTCACGACGGAATTGACCCGATCGAGGCACGAGGGGCGCAGCGCGACCAAAAGAGGCTCGAAGGGGCGAGGTCAATGACCTTTGATGTCTGCGCCGAGGCGTATATCGAGGCGCACAAGGCCAGCTGGAAGAACGGGAAGCACGCGGAACAGTGGCGTGGCTCGTTAAGGAATTACGCCAGTCCGGTCTTCGGCTCCTCGCCGGTACAGGCGATCGATCTCGCTCTCGTGATGAAGGCGCTGGAGCCGATCTGGCAAACCAAGTCCGAAACGGCGAGCCGGCTGAGGGGCCGGATTGAATCGGTGCTCGATTGGGCGACGGTCCGTGGTTACCGCAAGGGCGAGAACCCGGCACGTTGGCGAAGCCACCTCGACAAGCTGCTACCGACCCGCGCGAAGATCCAGAAGGTAAAACACTACCCAGCACTGCCTTACGCCGAAATTGGCGCTTTCATGGAGGCTCTGCGGGGCCAGGAAGGTATCGCGGCGCGGGCGTTGGAGTTCCTCATCCTGACCGCCGCTCGAACCGGCGAGATCATCGGCGCGCGATGGGACGAGGTCGACCTGGATGAAAAGGTCTGGGTGATCCCTGAGGCGCGGATGAAGGCCGGCCGAGAGCACCGGGTGCCGCTGTCCGGAGCAGCGCTGGCCATCGTCAAGCAGATGAACGAGATCCGCGAGAGCGATTTCGTCTTCCCGGGCGGCAAAAAGGGCAAGCCGCTGTCGAACATGGCGATGCTCGCGCGTTCTCAAGCGAATGGGCAGGAGTGACCTCACCGCACACGGGTTCCGGTCAACCTTCCGGGATTGGGCGGCCGAGCGCACGAACTTCCCGCGCGAGGTCGTCGAGATGGCCTTGGCGCACACGATCGAGAACAAGGTCGAGGCGGCTTACCGACGGGGCGACCTGTTCCAGAAGCGGCGGCAGCTGATGGAGGCGTGGGCGCGGTACTGCGGGACTACGAGGGCTGAGACCGCAGTTGTCCCGATCGGCGGCCGCGTATAGGCCGTTGTAGCCGTGCTGTGAGTTTCAGCCGGTTGATGAGCGCCGGGAAATACGTATTTGCCTGTGTCCATCCGCAGCGGCCAAGCCAGAAAAGATCATAACTACAGAATGCCTTAGCGAGACTTGTCATCGCCGATTAAATCTCGATAAGTAGCCGGTGCATTTCGCGACGCGACCTTAAGCACAGTGTCGAAGGAAACTTCCCGGTGCAGGTTGTTGTGGTACGTGACGAATTTGCGCAGATATTTCTCAACCGACTCACCTCGGCGTCGATAACGGCGAAGCAAATCGAACGTGACAGCCAACCGTGGAACCTCTTCCGTTCGATATGAAGCGTGATCGTAGCCGGCGACGTTGGGATCTGACTGTGAGAGCAATGTTGCGCCGGGTTTTACGTTAGCCCGGACAAACTCTCCGATGGATGCCGCGGAGTCGTCGGGCATTGCGGCGACACGAATCTCGAGAGAACTCATGGCCGCAGCAATCGTGATCGCCCCGGACTTCTCGGGATCCAAAACAGGCCCGGCGCCACGGAACCGGATTCTGGAGTGACCGACCTCTACGCGGCCATCAAGGGGTCCGCGACCTAGTGGCCGATGCAACTTCTGTTTTAGAAGCCAGGCTGTCTTATAAGTCACGCCCAGTAGGGGCGCTAAGTGCCGGGCCGAGACAGCGTCGGCATGAGTGGCAAAAAGATGCGCCGTCCAGAACCAAATCGTCAGCGGCAAGTGCGTGCGGTGCATCACCGTGAGGGCCGTGATCGAGGTCTGACGGCCGCAGCATCGGCATTCATAGGTATAGGCACGCGTGGTTAACCGGGTATAGCGCCTCGCCTTACAGTCAGGGCAAGCGAAGCCTCCCGGCCAGCGCTGGCGAAAAAGGTATCGCGCGCAAGTCTCGTCGTCCGGAAATACCGCCTTGAACTGAATGAGGGATCGCTCCAAGGCTGCCAAATCTCCGATCACGCGGTGTCATATAAGAATCTGAGGCTCCTGAAACAACGGGATATTACGGCGGCGTCAATCATACGGTGACTGCGACAACGGGATATTTCGCCAAACCTGGCTGCGAAAAGAGGGGTAAATCGCAAGTTTGAGCGGCAGCACGGTTATCGAGTACCTTTTAAGACCGCCAGTGAGCGCGATCGCGCAAGCTTGGCAATGGACCCCAGAAGGCCTTTCGACGATCGCTCACGTGGAGACGCAATGACCGCGTGGGTCGATCGCGAGAAGCATTTTGGGTTCTGGTGAGGTATCAGCCCACGCGAACGAAGTACATGAGGAAGAATGCCATGAATAAGTCAGCTCAGTCCATCATTGAGTTCTGCAAGGATAACAATATCAGCAGAGGTCACCTCTACAATTTGCTTCGTAGAGGGCAAGGACCCGCTTTTTCAAGGCTGGTCGGCGTACTTTGATCTCTGCTGAATTTGCGGCGGCGTGGCGAAGGAGAATGGAAGCCGCAACGAGCACGAGCTTTTCAGCGGGAGACCAGCCGTGACCAGCACCGAACTTTTTGGTGTTGAGCCGCCAAGGGCAGCGGCGACGCCCTTCGACTACAGCACCCTCGACTGATGAAGTCGCCATAGAGATGCGCGGTTACGCGAACCGTATCCAGCGTCTTCAGCGGGCCTCGGTCCTCGACGTCGGCCGGGAGCTGTTTGCGGCCAAGAAGCTGATTGAACACGGTTGCTTCCCCGCCTGGGGCCGCATGACACCAAACACAAGCCAACCCGATCTAAATGGAGAAAACGATGAATGGCAGAGTGTTTGAGCCGGGCACATCGGGCCAGGATGATTCTGTGCTGCCGCAACGCCCAGGTTCCCGGAAAATAAAGAGCGCCGCCCGGCTGGTACCCAGGCAGCGCTCGACGAGAATGTCGAAAACCCACTCGACGATGATAATGGTACCAGGGGCCGCCTACGGGAGCAATCTTATCCGGTGCGGTGGTTGCGCGCGCACTACGCGGTATCTGGCTCGCTGGCCGCGATCATCGCAGCCGAGCTTCGCTTGGGGGGCGCGTGATGGCCGCTCCCTTCATCGACTTGATACCGAGATGACAGTGGCCCAAGGCCTGCACATCGACATCAAGACCCGCTCGGTCTGTGATCAACGCAAGGTCGACCCACGGGCCTATGCCGAAAATTGGTCGACGGACATCTTGGTTGCTGGGTACGCCATCGGCCAAGACGAGGTAAAATTGTGGCACCCGGACGATCCCGTGCCCGAGGATCTGACCCGAGCGATCGCGAGCGGGTTACCCATAATTTCATCCGACGCGCAATTCGTTCGCGCCCTCTTCATCAACATCATGGGGCCACGCTACGACTGGCCAATTCCTCCCCTCGAAAGATGGGTGTGTATGGCGGCGATGGCCGCTGCAATGGGCCTTCCGAGTGGCCTGGACGACGCGGCGAAAGCCAAGGGAATCGCCGTGCATAAGGACAACGAAGCCCGCAGCCTGATCCGGAGGATGACGCGGCCGCGATCGCGCACGCCCCAACTTTGCGCGGTCTGCGGCAAGATGACGTGCGATCACGATAAGATGTTCAAGACGTCACTGGCTTGGTGGGACGCCGCGGAGGACCGCGCGCGCCTAGATAGCTATTGCGTGCAGGACGTACGCACCGCGCGCGCGCTGTTTCCCCTGCTGCGGCCGCTGTCCCAATCGGCGCGTGAAGCCTGGCTGCGGGACCAAATCGCCTACGAGCGGGGCATGGGGTTCGACTCGTCACCCTCCGAGCACATCGAGTCGACCGTAGGGGGGCCGGCCGCCGCGGCCACGAGCGGCAGACCGCAAGGCGCGCCGAAGATAGAGCCGAAATTGATACGCACACATGTTGAGCTTATTCACCTGCTCGCCAAGCCTCTCACTGGGCAAGGCAAGGTGATCGCCACTGGATTGGGTGAAAATCCGGACGAGAACGATCCGGAGACGGGGAAGAGTGGTCGGGCGCTTCCGACTAGGGTGACGCACGCTGCGGTGGGAGACGTGAAGGCAACCCTCGAAGGCGTCGCCCAGTTCATGAAGCGGCCGCACTACAATCTTTACATGCCCCTGGCTATCTTCCGGCCTGATCTTCCGCCATGGGCGAAGGGATATGAGCGGGATGTCGTCGCCTGTCTTGGTATTGTCGCCGATTTCGACGATGAAGATGCTCCACGCTGGGCCGAACGCTTACCTCTCCCTCCGAATTATGTGTTGGAGACAAGTGCTGGTCGGTTTCAAGCTTTCTACCTCTTCGACAAGCCTGAGCCGCTGGACGTCGTCAAGCCGGTCGCGAAGCGCCTCAAAGCCTTTGCTGGGTGCGACCACGGTACGTCGGACATCTCACATGTTTGGCGGGTCGCGGGGGCACTGAATTGGCCGAACGCGAAGAAGTTAGCGGCGGGGCGACCGCGCGATCCACAACTCGTGCGGGTTGAGATGTACAGCGGCAGCAGGACCTCGCTGCAGGCGCTGAGCGACGCGCTCCCCGAGGCGGAGGTGAGCTCGGAGCGCAAGAAATCGTCCACTCGGTCAAAGCCCGCAGGGGCCCGGCCTACCAGCACAGATGACCCGGAAACGCCTAAGGGGAATGCGCATTCACCTCACAGGGGCGCTGTTGCCGGCAGTCCTGAAAACCTGGCTGCGATTGCGCGGCTGCAGTCACTGTCACCGGAGCTGCAGGAAGATATCAAAAGGCCCGTGCCGCGCGGACATCGCAGCGAGGCGATATTCAAGGTCATCGCCAAGATGCTGGAGGAGGGCCTCGACGACAACACTATCGAAAACATCATCCGCGCGCATCCCACGGGGATCGGCGAAAAGTACGCAGAACGAGATGATCTGGATGAGGAGATTGCCCGCGTCAGGCAGAAAACCGCGGCGCCCTCACAGGGCGATACGATCGAAGTCTATCGTGATAGAGATGAACCGCGAGTACGCTGTAGTAGATGACAATGGCAAAACCGTCGTCATCTACCGGAGGGAAGATACCGATCTTCACCGAAAATATATCGTGCGAGCTTCTTACCAGGATTTTCGTAACATTCATCTGAATACTCGAGTTCTGGTTCCCGACCCTTCTGGACGCCCCAAGTCAATGACGCATGCGGACATTTGGCTCAGCCACCCTCAGAGAAAGACATACAGGGGTGGCCTTCGTTTCCTTCCAGGTACTTATGAGGGACCGAGTGACGTGTACAATCTCTGGACCGGATGGGGAGTAGATCCGCAGCCGGGCGACTGGCCGAAAATGAAGGCTCATATTCAAGAAGTTCTGTGCTCAGGATCCCCGGAATACTTCGAATATGTGATGAATTGGTTGGCGAGAGCGGTGCAGAAACCGGGGGAAGCAGGGGAAGTCGCTCTTGTCTTGCGGGGCGCTCGGGGTGCGGGGAAGGGGATGTTCGCTCGTACCTTTGGCGCCTTGTTTGGCCAGCATTTCCTCCATCTGAGTGATGCTCGCCATCTGACAGGGAACTTCAATGCGCACCTGCGTGACTCCTGTCTTGTTTTCGCCGACGAGGCATTTTACGCCGGCGACAAGCAGCACGAAGGGCAATTGAAGCGGCTTGTCACCGAACCGACGCTCATGATCGAGGCGAAATACGCAAATGCCGTCTCGGTCCGAAATTGTTTGCATCTGATCGTGGCGTCAAATGATGATTGGGTTGTGCCGGCCGGTACCGACGAACGGCGGTTCTTTGTTCTCGATGTATCGTCAGCCAGGCAGAAAGACTATGAATACTTTGGGTCTCTTGAAAAAGAATTAGAGCAGGGTGGTGCAGCCGCGATGCTGCATGAGCTTCTCCACCGCGATCTCTCAAACTTTAATGTACGCGATGTGCCGCAGACCTCCGGACTATCAGATCAGAAGATCCGTAGCCTTCGTGGCTTCGAGGCTTGGTGGTATGAGGTATTGGACGAAGGGAAAATCGCAGGCATCGTAAGCGACGATAGTCTGTTTGCAGATGTAGAAGAACACTGGTCACAGGAGATCAAGGTGAATAGCGATATCCTATATAACAATTATGTAGATTTTTCAAAGGAGAGGAAAGAGTACAGACGTGAAGACAAGAGCCGACTTGGCAAATTTTTGCGGAAATACGTACCTGGATTAACCGGAGAAAGGCCGCGTCAGGCCGGCACGCGCCACCGGGATCGCCTATACCTGCTGCCGCCACTGAACAAATGCCGCGCCGAATTTGAGAAGGTGATTGGCTCAGTCGAGTGGGAGAACACGTGAGCTGTCGGTGACCAGGTTGCCAAGTCCGAAAACTCATCCGGATCTTTCCAGAGAGACGACGTTACCTGCCGGTCCAGGCGGTCCAGATTGGGTCCAGGCGGAAGGTCGATTTTCGGGAGGTTTTCCGCGGCGGTCCAGATGGTCCATGATTTGACGCCTCAACCTTTTCTGCGCAACGCACATAACCTTCTCCGCGCTGTTACCGCGCACAGCACGAGCCGAGCGCAGATCGTTCTTTCCTGATTTCATTCCAATATATCTAAGTTAGTGATTGACTGGACCACCTGGACCAGCTGGACATGGGAGCTTTTTTGCCGAGTAGAGAGACAGCCTGCTTGGACCGCAGTTGGACCATCCTTGGACCTTGGTGCTCCACCCACAGAGATAAACGGCTCGCGCCGCGACCGTGGGCTCAACCCCGTTACCCAGACTAAGGTCCCGAGCTCAATTGGAACACGGGGGTGGAAGGTGCTCGCGATGACGCGTCGCCGTCTCGCACGTGATCCGCGTGAGGACTATTGTGCGTGCGCCAGCGATGAATACGCAGCGGATGGCGCTCTACCATCGCCGGTTCGCTCGATGTCCAAGCCCGAGGGTACGTCGCCAATGATTGCGATCGATCCTCACGTAATGGATTAGAAATATCACTTGCGGGCACTCCGCGAGCCCCGAAGATGCCGCGATAGCGAGCCTGATGATCCAGCCGCTGGCCGCAGTTCGACCCGAGCGCCGAGACTGCCTTCCCGCAGAAACGCAGGCGAAGTATCTTCGATCGACGCTGTGACCCGTTGAGGGGAAAGCCTTCTGGTGATGGCGACTCGTCCACAAACCTCCGCCGCAAGCCTCGGCTCGGTCGATCGCACAAAAATCCTACTGCGTGGAGGTCCTGCGAAGCACGGTGAGGGATCTACTAAATGATTGAGCGAACGCTGTTTTCTGAAGCCCACAGCGGGGTCACGATATCGGCAAAACCCCCATCGTCGCGTTGCGCCCTAACAGTGCGCCCCCGGCCTGTAATCCCTTGAGAATGCGAAACTATTCGAGTTTTAAACCCCGCAAATGGTACATGGTGGATGGGGTAGACGAGCAATCATTACCGGCGTGGCGAGCTACGGGTTGGCTGAGACATAACAAGTCCTGCCTTGAACCGAGTATGGCGGAGAAGGCAACCGTCTGATTACCCGCCTAAATCCCTGTAGTTGCTATGTTCTCAGCGATCCAAAGCCTGCTACCCACAACCCGCCCCACAGCTCGGCGGGCGTCGCTCGCAAACGGATACTCAGGGACATCCGGGCTCAAACCCCACGCAAATGGAGGAGTGGCAATGTTCACCCCTTCGTTCATATGCTAAGTCATTGCATATTCGACCGAATGTCCGCTTTAAAGCCTGCATAACGGGTGGATACCTCAGGCGAATGCAAAAGCGATCGATATTTCAGATGGCTGAGGCAGACCCCTCCGCCTTTACGTCTCCGCGATTTGCTTTTTCAGATCAGGGGGTCCCGGCGGTTTCAAGATCGATTTTCGACTTTGTGGGTCCCATCTGGCGGCACTATATCACCGGGCCCTGCACCTTCATAGCTCAGTAGGTCCCGTCGCTGCCCTTCTCGTCCGTCTCGGGTCCTCCGGCAGATGCCCCCGGCCTATAATTGCTCTGATGGGACCCCTCTGCCCGTTCTTTCAGCGCCCTTTGGGACCGCGTGCGCGCACGGTTAATCGTTTCCATTCGGTGAGCACCGCAGGCCGGGCTATTCGGTCGGTTTGACCTGCGGCGGTGCGCGGCGGGCAGCTCGTTCGTCGGCGATGATCTGCTGCAGGCACTCGATGCCGTCCCTGGTGAAGGCGGTCACGCCGTCCTCGCCGACGCCGTAGACGCGAAGGCAACCGTCTTCCGGGAACATGTCGATCGACAGCTCGTACAGCCAGTCTTCGTCCTCGCCGAGCATGTTGGCGACGTAGCCGATGGTGAAGACGGCTGCGATGGCCGCCACGATCACGCCGCCTGACTTCGCGGCGTTGAACGCGGCCGCCAATTCCACGGCAGGAGTTCGTCGATCCGGTGGGCCGGATGCTCGGCGATCCGGGCCAGGACGTCGGCCAGCCAGGCTTGCGGATCGACATCGTTCAATTTGGCAGTGACAATCAGACTGTACATCACTGCGGCGCGCTGGCCGCCGCGGTCGGAACCGGCGAATAACCATGACTTTCTGCCGAGGGCAATTCCGCGTAGCGCTCGCTCGGCGGCGTTGTTTGAAAGGCAGATCCGTCCGTCATCGAGGAAGCGGGTGAAGGCCGGCCAGCGTTTGAGCATGTAATCCATTGCCTTGGCGAGATCGTTGCCGCGCGACAGCTTTGCCCGCTGCTGGCGCAGCCAGCTTTCCAGATCGGCGACCAGAGGGGCGCTCAATTCCTGCCGGACAGCCCGACGCCGCTCAGCGCTCTGGCCGTTGATCGAGCGTTCGATCTCGAACAGCGCATCAATGCGCCGGACCGCCTCCAGCGCCAGCGGCGAGATCACCGCCAGTGTTTTGCCTTGCGCCCTGCGGCGGGCGGTGGCAGCGAGATCGGCCATCTGGAAGAAGGGTCGCCGGGCATGGACCCAGCACGCCGCCTCGACGATCTGGCCCGGCTTGCGGTCGGCCTCGTACAGCCTGTTGTATCCGCCGAAGGCGTCGGCCTGGAAGATCCCGGCATAGTCGGCCAGATGCGCCTGAGCATGCTCGCCGGCCCGATCGCGCGAGTAGTAGAACATCGCCGCCGGCGGATCCTGCCCGCCGAACGGACGATCGTCGCGCACATAAACCCAACATCGCCCGGTATCGGTCTTGCCCTTGGCCAGGACCGGCACCGTCGTGTCGTCGCTGTGCAATCGCTCGGCGGCGAAAACGTGCGCTCAACCCGCCTGAGGAGCGGCGCCAGCGCGGCGCAGCAGCCACCCACCTGATCGGCCAGGGTCGACAGGCTGAGGGGTACGCCCTCCCTGGCGTAGCGTTCGGACTGGCGGTTGAGCGGCTGATGCTGCCCGTACTTCTCGAACAGGATCATCGCCAGCAGGCTGGGGCCGGCCCAGCCCCGGGCGATCACATGGAACGGCGCCGGCGCCTGGCTGATCTTCTCGCAGTCGCGGCAGGTGAACTTCTCGCGGACATGCTGGATCACCTTCCACTGCCGCGGAATCACCTCCAGCGTCTCGGTGATGTCCTCGCCCAACTTGCGCAGCCGCGGGCTGCCGCAGCAAAGGCAAACAGTCGGGCCCGGCTCGACCACCCGCTCACGCGGCAAATGCTCGGGGAAGGGCTGGCGCGCAGGACGCTTGCGGGTGAAGGCCACCACATTGGTGGTCTTGGCCACGGCCCGCTCGGCGGCGATCTCGTCCTCAGTGGCCGAACTCTCGAGCTCCTCGAGCGCCAGCTCCATCTGATCGAGCAGCCGCACCGTGCGTTCCGAGCGCTGGCCATAGAGTTGGCGCGTCAGCTTTGCAATCTGCAATTGTTGATGGGCGATCACGGCCTGATCGTCGGAGGCCTTGGCCTTGGCCACCGCCAGTTCCGCCTCGACCCGGGCCGCCCTGGCCGCTTCCTCGATGCGCTTTGCGCGCTCCTCGACCAGCGCCGCCTGCAGCGCGGCGATGTCGTCGGGGAGGTCCTCGGGCGTCGTCGTCACGGGCCCGATTATCCCACATCGCCACGGCCGAGCGTTACTCAACCACAGGGTGAGTCAATCGGTCGCAGCCCCTGATCAGGTCAGGGGCAGGCTCTCAGCCGGCCGCCTCCGGGCGCCAGGTGCGAACTGGGTTCCGCCAGTCGATCCCGTCGAGCATGTAGGCCAACTGCGCCGCGCTGATCGCGACGATCCCGTCGGCCAGCGACGGCCAGATGAACCGGCCGCGCTCCAGCCGCTTGGCGTAGAGCGACATGCCAATGCCGTCATGCCACAGAATTTTTATTAAATGACCTCTTCTGCCGCGAAAGACGTACAAATCGCCGGCATGCGGATCGCGCTTCAATCCTTCTTGGACCTGCAGCGCCAGGCTGTTCATCCCGCGCCGCATGTCGGTGTGGCCGACTGCCAGCCAAACCCGCACCCCCGAAGGAACCGGGATCATCGCCCCGACAGCGCTTTGACCACGGCCGCCGCCAACCCTGCCGGGATCGAAGCCGGGATGCGCATGCGGGCCTTCCCCGCAAACTCGATCTCGATCGCCGGTGCCGCAGGACACCCGGCGTCATCTCCGACCGGCGCGATCAGAACCTGGGCGAAACCATTGCCGACCCCAAGCTCCCGGCGCCAGCGATAAATCTGGCCAGGGCCAATCTCTGCGCGACGAGCGATCTCCGTGACTACCGCGCCCGGCGCCAGGCTCTCGGCAACAATCGCTCGTTTTTGCTCAGCGCTCCAACGCCGCCGCCGTTCTGGGCCAGTTATGACCTCAACCCTCGCCATCGCACCGTCCCTAACACCAGTGCAAACACCATCACTTGCACCAGTGCTTACCAGCCCAACCCGCCTCAGTTAAGCAAGGCGGCCATCACCGCAGGGTTACGGTTAATCTGACAATGCTACACCGCGCTTTAGCGGCGACGGTGCTGAGGTCTGAGGCTTCATCTCACACGGGGCCCGCGATCGGACAAGGTTTGGCGCGTGAAGCTTCCGGCGGGAGCGCCCAACCGAACACAGATCTGCCTTCGTAGGCATGCGACAGGTCTCTCTCGTCCGCGATCAGCTCTTCAACCGGAGGACCCGAAGCCTCCTGCTCTAGGAGCCGAGCCTGCTCATCGAGGCGCTTCAGCGCACCCAGTTCTTCCTGGCGTCCCAATTTCGCGTTCCCGACGGCGGACTTCAGCACTCGTATTGTTTCATCGTAGACACGCAACGGCACAGGGAAAGGATGCCTGTCCTTTCCTCCGTGCGCAAACGAGAATCGCGCGGGGTCGGTGAAGCGGTATGGGGCTCCATGCACTACCTCGGCGACCATAGCCAAGGCTTGCACAGTGCGCGCGCCCACGCCGGGAGTTAGCAGTAGCTCTGAGAAGTCCCTTGGCCCCCGGTCGGCTGCCGCTGCTAAGTTTCCGTATAGCCGCTTCTCCACTATGTCGCCCGGGCGAACATCGTGATGTGCAGGCAGGTCGAGATGTGGAAGCAGTGGCTCTCCACCCGCGTCGCGCGTTGCATCGCAAGCGATTATTTTCGCCAGCTCGCGAGCGATGACGTCCGGGCCCAGCGCGCCGAGGAGCTCGAGCTGACGACCGCGGGACGTTTCCGCGCGGTGGTCGGTCAGGTTTACGATCTCTCCCTGCCCTGGACCTTCAATCGCGGCATGCGGCTCGTCGACGAAACTTTTCAGACCCTCGGAGAGCCAGTGGTAGCGGCGGGCCTGCTTGAGCTCACCGTTCATGCCTTGTTGCACAACGACTTAGTGGCCGTCGTCGTGACGATGAAGCCGTGCAGATACAGCTGGAACCCGTCCTGTACGGCGGCACTGTCGACCTTCGCCACCAAGCGGCTGGCCGTGGCGAGCGCGGTCCCATCAAAGCCTAGCCGGTCTCCGATATCGACCAGCTCCTGCGGCGTTTGCCGTGAATACTTGCCGCGTCCGCCACAGACATGGATCCCGAGCTCTCGCTCTAACGGTGTTAGTCCCCGCTTCAGCGCTCCGATGACGCTTGTCGTGATCCCGGAGGAATGCCAGTCCATACCCATAACGGCGCCGAAAGATTGGAACCAGAACGGATGGGCGAGACGCCGCAACAATTCGTCGCGACCGTGATGATGGACAACCGCTTCGCCGATAACCGCCCCGAGGCGGGTCATTCGGTCTGCGAGCCACTTGGGTACCCGTCCACCGTGCAGCGGGAGGTTGGCGGTTCCAGCTCTCAGGGCCATTAGTCGAAAACCTCCTGTATTTCGAGCCGCGATGATTTTCCACATATCTGGGTCTACGAAACAAGGGGATCCAAGGACAGTCTCAAAGGCGATTAGGAGGAACGAGTGGTTTCCGCGGGGTCTCCCAGGGATATCTTTGGGGCTGAGACCGGGAGAAGGGCTATGGCACTCCGCGATGTTCTGTTGTCACCTACCACCGATCTGGGCACCGACATGCTCGTGGCAGGCGCCTATCACCACTCGCAGCTGCGGGAGGCATTGGTTGGCGGGGTCACCCGCGACCTGCTCGATCACATGACCGTGCCGGAGTTGATGTCGCACTGAATTTCAGTTGGGCCTAAGCCGGCGAAGCCGGAACCAAACAGGTTAAAATAGACGCAGGAGACGCGGGGAGCAGGAGGGGAGGTTGAGGCAGCCGCTGACGGAGCGTTACCGCGAGCGCCTCGCCGGGGTGCTCTCCTGCTATGACCGGATCATCGTCACCGGCACGCTGCCGGGAGCCTGTTACGCGAAGGGAATGACGGGATTTCTTTCTGCGCGGCAGATCCGGATCTTCGACTATCCGCGATTTGCCGAACCACTTCGCGATCGAGTACGCGAGCGCGCCGCCGAGTTGGCGAGTGCCGCTGGCATTACCATCGAACACATTGCCAAGAACCACATCCGCAAGGAGGACGTCGTCGCCAGGGTGCTTGTCGTCCGCGGCGACCGTCCCGGCCTGGTGCATATCATCTCGGCGATGGAAGCCTGCCACACCTACAAGCCCTGGCATGACAAGCACACGCATCGCACCTTCTTGCGGCCGGATACTGGCAAATGCCTGCATTACTACTTCTACTTCATCGACGCCGAGTTGGGCCTGATCTATCTGCGCGTGCCGACCTGGTGCCCGTTCCGTCTGCAGTTCTATTGCAATGGGCATAGCTGGCTGGCCCGCCAACTCACCGCCGCCGGCGTCGGTTTCACCCTTGCCGACAACGCCTTTCTGCGCATTGACGACTGGGAGCGCGCGCAGGCCCTCGCCGACACCCTCTCGCCCGACCACCTGCATCGCATCCTCGATCACTATGCCCAGCAGTGCTGTCCGGTGCTCGACGTCTTCGCCCAGTCCTACCACTGGAGTTTCATGCAGGTCGAATACGCCACTGATCTGGTGTTCCGCACGCCGGCCATCCTCAAACCCCTCTATGAACAGCTTTCCCGGCAAGCCATCCTGACCGTCAAAGCCGAACACGTCGCCACCTTTCTCGGCCACAAGATCACTGCCCAACTCGCCCAAGAGATCGGCAGCCAATTCACCACGCGTATCGAGGGCACCTGCGTCAAGCATCGTTTCAGTAAGTCCTCGATCAAGATCTACGACAAATTCGGCCTCGTCCTACGTATCGAGACGACCACCAACGACGTCTCCGCTTTCAAGCACTACCGCAAGGTGGAACATCGCCAAGGCCCGGCAACTCGCGCCCTGGCCCCCGTCAGAAAGACCATCTACAGCCTCAAGGACTTGCGTGAGATCTTGCTAAGCTGCAATCGCCGTTACCTTGAATACCTCTCCAGTCTGGACGACTTCTCGGCTGGCATCCGGACGCTCGACCGTCTCACCCAACCCCGTCCGCTCAAAGGCCGAAACCTCAAGGGCCTCAACTTTTTCAGCCGCGCCGAACAGACCCTGCTCGCCGCCCTCCAGCGTCCTGGCTTCAATATCGCCGGTCTCCGCCGCGCCGACCTACTGCCGCTCCTCGGCCAATCCTCTCCCGCCACCCTATCCCGACAACTCGCCCGTCTGCGCCATCTCGGCGTCATCAAACGCGTCCTCGGTACCTATCGCTACTATCTCACCCGCGCTGGCCGCGCCGCCATCGCTGCCGGCCGCCGTCTCACCGAACACACCATCATTCCTGCTCTGGCCTGACAAATCTGCTCACAAAATGCAAACACTCAGGTCGTAAGCGACTAATGTGATGGGCTACGGTTTGTGGACATCGGGGTAAGGGGAAAAATCGGGGGGTCGGCGATGAAAGGATTGGGCCGAATATTTGCAGCCAGCGCCGCGTTCGTCCTGGGACTTCATACTTTCCGAGGGGGCACTCGCGCAAAAGCAGGGCGGCACCTTACGGGTGTTTCACCGCGACAGCCCCGCCAGCATGTCGATCCTCGAGGAGGGCAGCATTTCGGCAATCATGCCGATGATGGGGGTATTCAATAACCTCGTCCTATTTGACCAACATGTGCCACAGAACCGGGTCCAATCGATCGTGCCGGATCTTGCGACCAGCTGGAGCTCGAACGAAGAGGGGACCGAGCTGACTTTCACGTTGCGCGACGGCGTCAAATGGCATGACGGCAAACCCTTCACCGCCGCGGACGTCAAGTGCACCTACGATTTGCTGATCGGAAAAGCCAAGGAGAAACTTCGTCTCAACTACCGCGAGGCTTGGTTTTTGAACCTCGACGAGATCACGACGAACGGCGACCGAGAAGTCACGTTTCATCTGAAGCGGCCGCAGCCGGCCTTCATCTCGCTTCTCGCCTCGGGATATTCGCCGATCTATCCGTGCCATGTCTCGGCGCGCGATATGCGCACTCACCCGGTGGGCACGGGACCATTCAAATTCGTCGAGTACAAACCCAACCAGTCGATCAAAGTCGCGCGGAACCCCGATTATTGGAAACCGGGCAGGCCTTACCTGGATGGCATCGAATACACAATCATCGCGAACCGATCGACCGCGATCCTCGCCTTCGTCGCCGGCAAGTTCGACATGACCTTCCCATACGAGGTGTCGATCCCGCTCGTAAAGCAGGTGAAGAGCCAGGCGCCTCAGGCCATCTGCGAAGTGAAGCCAATGAACGGCCGGGCCAACCTGCTCGTCAACCCCGCGCCGCCATTCGACAACCCTGTGCTGCGCCGCGCCATGCAGCTCAGTCTGGACCGCAAATCCTTTATCGACATTCTCGGCGAGGGGCAATACGACGTCGGCGGAGTGCTGCAGCCGCCACCGGAGGGCATCTGGGGCATGCCCAAGGAGATGCTGGAGCAGCTGACGGGATATGGGCCGGATGTAAAGAAGAATCGCGAAGAAGCCCGAGGCCTGATGCGTTCGCTCGGTTACGGGCCGGACAACCGGCTGAAGGTGAAAGTCTCCGTCCGCAATATCGCATGGTATCGCGATCCTGCGGCTATTTTGATCGACCAGCTGAAGGAAATCTGGATCGACGGCGAGCTCGATACTGTTGAGACCGCCAATTGGGTGCCGAAGCTAATACGAAAGGATTTCACTGTCGCGATGAGCCTCTCCGGCAGCGCCGTCGACGATCCCGATACGCAGTTCTACGAGAACTACTCGTGCCGCTCGTCACGCAATTACACCGGCTGCAACCCGGAGATCGATGCGCTGATTGAGCAGCAATCGGCAGAAACGAACCCAGACAAGCGTAAGGAGCTGGTCTGGCAAATCGAGCGCAAGTTGGTTGAGGACGCGGTCCGCCCGATCATCTTCTTCATGCGCCAAGGCACGTGCTGGCAGCCCGAGGTGAAGGGGTTGACATTGATGGAGAACAGCATTTTCAACAGCTGGCGGATGGAGGATGTTTGGCTTGAGAAGCAGTGAAAGAACGCCTTGGAGCCATTGCCCCTATCAGGATTGACCTACGCCCCCGTTTGGCCGCAAGCGGGTCTCATGGCGGCTGGGCCGAGGTGATCCCGAGGCAGCAAATGCAGAAGGAGCCTATCTTGGATACGCCGAAATTTCACGAAATCTGGGTTGAGCAGTGCGAGGCTGCCGAGGGGATCAAGCGGCGCTACGGAACGAAAGCGGCGTTCGATTACCTCGTCGCAGAAAAATTGCTCAATTTCGCTGACGCTGCGAGCTCACATCCTGCGTTCGCGAGAGAGCTTCCTCGGTTTGTCGCGCATGTCAGGGGCTTGTTTACAGTCGAGGAGATGCGGACGCACCTTAATCGGATTTAATGCGAGCAGCGGGATGGTGATGCCTACATCGGCGAGCGCGACGAGTTCGATGAAGAGGGTGCGCAGGAGGAGGACGCGATGAGCCTCGAAAGCCCTACGGCAGCCGCGGAGCGCGCTCGGCAATTCGCAATTATCGCAGAGTTATTGACCGGCGGAGCTCGGGACCTCGTGAGAGCTGGAAGGGTCGACGCACTCGCCGAGTTTGGGGTGCACCATATCGAAATGCCGGCAACCCCCGAGCGGGTGTGGCACGCCATTCGGGCACCTGCCGCAAGAAGAATGTGAGGGCGCCGAGCATTTCAGAGGTTTCGCCGCGCGCGACCAGCGCCCCGCCTTCTAGGAGGCCAATACATCGGGGCCGAAGCACTCTTTCGCGTCGGGTCGGCCGCTGGCTCAAACGTGCGCGCTGGGTGTGGCGCAAGCTCAATGCGGTACCGAAGGCGCTACGGATCGTCGTCGTTGCTGTGACCATCCTCGCCGTCTTTTCCGGGATGAATTTCGTTTATCAAGTGCTGCGCAAGCCGACCGAGGTGTTTGCTCCCGTGAGCGGTGCGTTCAATAAAACCCCTGCTGAAACCTGGCGCCAATATGCGCCTCTCTTTCGCGAGTATTCCACCGCAACCATTTCCCCCGAGCTGCTCGCCGCGCTGGCGCAAGTCGAGGCCGCCGGCAATCCGGTCGCGAGCACCTATTGGCGGTGGCGGCTGACCTGGAACCCCTTCGCGATCTACCAGCCTGCCTCGAGCAGCGTTGGCATGTACCAGATGACCGACGCAGCCTTTGCCGAGGCGCGACATTATTGCATCCGCGATCATATTGTCGTCGAGGACCGCTGCTCGCTAACCGGGCTCGATTCTCGGCTCCCACCGAGCCGCGCCATCGAGCTTGCGGCGGTGTTTTTGGACCGCGCAGTCACGGCGATTCTCGCGCGCCCGCTAAAGACGGCGGCCAGCGCGCAGCAGAATTGGGAGCTTGCCGCAATAATCCATCTTTGCGGCGCAAGCTCGGCCAAGGCGTTCGCGCGCCGCGGCTTCCATCCAATCGCCGGTGAGCGTTGCGGCGATCAGGAAGTTGCGACATATCTCGCCCAGATCAATGCAAGGACGCGGGAGTTCCTTCGCATCCAAGCCGAGAGGTAGAGGGCGCGCCGTTCGGGAGCTGCGGGAGTAGGGCTGCACCGCATTTGGTCCGCTCCTCCGGATTGAGCGGAATGGCTCACATGTGCGCGAAACGGCGCGAACCACCCGAAGCGAACCTTAGAAGGTGCCCGGTCACCGGCCATGGTGGAGAGCCGACCATCCCGCGGTGGCCTGCCCAACGACGACTTGGCGCCGAAAGCGGCCACTCCCGCGATCGCTGGTCGAGCTGCTGAAATAGAGCTGACGAGAGCTTCCATGCTGCCCGGCCGCCGATCGGCCGTAAATCCGTCGCATGATAGAATGCGGCTGAGTACGTTCGAGAGGGCAGGGAGGGCATCTCACCCAGATGCTTGTTCGATGCGGCTGAGGTCACCGAATGACGAGGCGCGATCTAATTGCTTTACTGCTCACCGCCGCCGCGACAGCCGCGACGTCGCCGGCGGCCGCAACGGCGCAAGGTAGGACTTTCCGCCTTGGCATGCTCGTCAACACGCGCGACGCCTTGGGCGACGAGCTGATCAAGGCGCTGCGCGATCTAGGCTATACCGAAGGACAAAACCTCACCGTCGAATGGCGCTTTGCGCAAGGCGTGGCCGAACGCTGGCTCCCTCTCGCGCGGGAATTGGTGGCACTGAAGGTCGATGCCATCGTTGTCCCGACCACGCCCGCGGCGCTCGCAGCGAGACAGGCGACGAAGACGATCCCGATCGTTCTGCCGACTGCAATCGACCCGGTCGGCGCCGGGCTCGCGGAGAGCCTCGCACGGCCCGGCGGCAACGTGACGGGTTTCAGCGTAATGTCGCCAGAAATCAGCGCGAAGGCGTTGTCGTTGCTCAAGGAGGCCGTGCCGGCGTTGCGCCGAGTTGCGGTCTTGTGGAACGCGGCCAATCCGGCGTTCGCGAGTGTCTGGCAGTCGGTCGACGCGGTCGCCGGTTCGCTAGACCTTACACTAGTATCGGATTTAGTGCGCGAGCCGGAAGATTTTCCGGCCGCACTTGTGGCGATCGCGTCGCAACGGCCTGAGGCGTTCTTTGTTCTCGTCGATGCGCTGCTGGGCTTGCACTTGGGCGAGATCATTGAGTTCGCGGCGAGCGAGCGGCTCCCCTCGGCGTCGACGTTCAGGGAATTCGCCGCGGCGGGCGGCCTCATGTCGTACGGGCCGAACCTGGCGGCCCTGCTGCGCCAGGCCGCGGATTACGTCGACCGGGTTTTCAAAGGCGAAAGCCCCGCTACGCTGCCGTTCCAGGAGCCGACAACGTTCGAGCTGGTCATCAATCTTAAGACCGCGGAGAAGCTCGGCCTCACCGTGCCGCAATTGCTGCTGGCCCAGGCCGACGAAGTGATCGAATAACCGCGTCCCTGCGGGCCAATTCTGTCTCCCAAATGGAGAGCAGGTCCGGTTTGGGGCGTGTGTCACGAACGCGCCGTCTGCGTGCAGCGGTGCGGAACTGTACGAGAGATGAAGGAGGGCCCTTCGAGGCCGGCAGTCAGGTGCAGGTCTCAAGCCACCGCGAGCTGCTGTCGTCAAGAGCGATGGTTGTGAGCGTTGCGGAAACGCCGGGACATGATCCCGGCAGGCAAGGTTGAGAGAGGCGAGCGCAAGCGAACCGTTGATGAAGTGTCGAAAGCGGATTAGGCGATGTCGAAACCGGGGGGTGTCCCTTCCTCCGGGACCAGCTCGGGAGAAGCCTGAAGTCTGCCCGAGTGGCATCCGGCATGTAGACGGCGCGAAGCTCAACCAGGCTCTTGTGCGGAACGTGAGAACCTGTCGCTCCGATGCCAAGGGAGACGTCCAAGCGGCGCCAACCGCAAGGACCAGAGTACCGAAGCGGAGCACAGGGGCGGAGCAGCTCGTAGTAGGGATGAAGGCTCTGTAAATGGGGCTGGACCGAAGGGGCTGCGTTGTTCAGCCGAGCCTGTGGGCCAACCGGCCTATGCGTTCGACGCGTGGATGTCGCGAACCTATCCGCACATTCCGTTCGAGCGGTACGCGGACGATGCCATTTGTCACTGCAAGAGCGCCGAAGAGGCGCAGGCGCTATGGAGCGCGTTGCAGGATCGCTTCGCGGCCTGCAAGCGCTGGTGCTGCACCCTGAGAAGACGAAGATCGTCTACTGCAAGGATGCGAACCGCCGGGGTGACTTTCCGAACCAGTCGTTCGACTTTCTCGGGTTCACGTTCCGAGCGAGGAAAGCGTTGGGAAGGGAACGTCGGCCCTTTGCGTGCTTCCTGCCTGCCGCCAGTCCGAAAGCGTTGACGTCCATCAGCCGAACAGTCCGGCGCTGGGCGCTTCATCATCGCAGCGACAAGTCCCTGCAGGACCTGGCCGAGATGTACAACCCGTGCATTCGCGGCTGGATCAACTACTACAGCCACTTCTACAAGACGCAGTTGCGTCCGACGCTGAAGAGGATCGATCTCTATGTCATCCGCTGGGCGCGCCGCAAGTTCAAGCGGTTGCGTCGCAAAACCAAGGGGGCGCGAGACTGGTTTGACCGGCTGCGCCGAGCCAATCCAACGCTCTTTGCCCACTGGCGGCTCTGCCATGGAAACGGCCGAACATCGGGAGCCGTATGAATTGAGAGGTTCACGTACGGATCTGGGAGCGCCCGGAGGTGAGAGTCCTCCGGGCGACTCGACAGAAAGCCGAATGCGAAGCTAAGTGACCGAGAAGGCTCGAACCCCGCGGTTCTATGCTGGCCTCGGGAGCGATCGGAATCGGCGCGAATGAGCCGTCCGACCCGCGGCAGCTCTGCGTCGGCTCACTGTCCAGTTGCACGGTACGTGCTGATGACCGCTCCACCGACTCGCTCCAGCCCTCGGGCGGTGATCGACGTTAGCCGACGCCAATGTGACCAATCTTATAGTCCGCCCTCCCATTCCGGCACCTGTTGGTCATGCCGCAGCCGGATGCGCTGCAAGCAAACCGACGCGAAGATGTCGCCTGCAGCGTCGGTCGAGAACGCAGGAAGGCTGGCGCGGGCTTCCTGCAATAACTGCTCGGGTAAATGGCTCTCGGCTCTGCCGAGGTATGCCTGCTCCCACCAGCCGACGATCCGGCCCTCCGCACGGAACAACCTGGTCGCGGATGGCAGTCGGTCGCGCTTGAGCCGCTGGTTAACCTCACGATGGGTAGGCAGCAGGTTCCAGAGATCGCTGCACGGCCATGCCGTCCAAGGGAACATATGGTCGATGTCCAAGGTGTTCCGGCTGAGGGGTCGGTCAGTCCAGGCACAATGTAGATTGCCAGCCTCCACTACACTGAGCGCGACCTGTCGTGCCCGCGACACATCTCGGGCCGGGTCGGACCAGCGCATCGCGGCAAACATCTTCGTGTCGGCAAGGGGGCGGTTCTGTCCCCTCGCATACTCGCGCATCAGTCTCATCCATTCGGCAATCAGCGTCGGCTCAATCCAAGCTGCATTCCGGCGCATCGAGCACCAGAGATGGCCGGGGACGCGCATCCAGCCGAAGGCCGTCAAGTAGTCGGTATCGAGTTCCACGATGCTCGGCGGGCCTCTGAGGCGGCCTCGCTCGACCGGGAGAATGCGTCCTCCCATCGGGTAAGTCATGAAGGTTGACGGCATTCGGTCGATGGTCTGAGCGACGTCTCGAAGCGCGGCATGAAGGGCCTGCGCCCGATCGAGGGTGAACCGCGCGCCAATCCGCAAGTCGCTTGCCGACACGCCGGAGAGAAGAGCTTGGAAGCCTTCCTTCGCGAACCTGAGCCCCTGTGCGTCGACATTCGTTGGTGTTTGGGGAAGGCTCTCGCGGATCAGCGGCAAGTACAGCCGCAGCCAGTTGAGCGCGACAAGGCCCAACGGAACGCGCACGAACTCGTCGCCCGCGTCGTGAACCATCCCAGCCGAGCCATCTGCGGCGCGACAGAGGGCGCGGAGCAGGCCTAGCTTATAGGTCTCACTCTTCTGATCGTTCAGGATGACATGGCGGAGCAGCGGTAGTGCACCGGTCCCATCATCTGGCAGGCGAAGCGCTACGTTGGTCCAGGAGACATCGACCCGCCCTTGTTGGTCGGCAGCCTGCTAAATCTTTTCTACCGCGAAGCCGTGGTTTCGGGCGAGGTGCTCGATCTCCTCCAAGGACACCGGGTGCATCTCGGTACCCGGGGGAGAAGGCCCGCTCCGCAAACTGATCGCAAGCAAGCCACCGGACCTGATCAGCGCCGCGACTTTGCGGAAGGCCCGGTCTCGCTGAGATGGCGGGACGTGTTGCCAGACAGCGGTCAGCATCACGACATCGAAGCTGATCGCCAGCGGACCGAGGATGGTCAGTTCCGGAAGCTGGTCGTTGATCCAGCGGATGCGTGGGTCGGGGTGAAGGCGTTGTCCCTCCGAGCGCATACCACTCGACGGCTCCACGGCAATTACTTCATAGCCTTGGGCCGAGAACCAAGCCGCGTCACGTCCTGATCCTGCGCCGATGTCGAGGACCGCGCTGGGCACACCAGGCAGGAGACCCCTGAGCCAGCTGTGGAGTGTTGCCGGATCGACGGCCTCGTACCTCCCAACCAGATCAGGAGCATGAGCATCGTACCACCCGGTCGAATGTGCCATGTTCAAGCTCAGGCCAAGCGCAACAGCAGTACACGGTAGCCGAGTTGAGGCGCCGACCGAAGTAGATCAATGAAGCGGATCAACCACGAAGCGCGCCCTGGTGGTCCCACGATGGCTGCTGTCCGCGTGATCCGGCTAACTCAGCACGCGCCGGTCTTTCGGCTGGAGCTGCTCCTTTTTAGCTGTTCGCCGACGCCACCCGGAAACGTCTCCAGTGGGTGGAAACCGGACCATGCGGGCCGCCGCCCGCGTTCGCCTCAATCCTGTGGTGCCGCGAGTGCGGCCCGGGCAGCCTTCCGCTTCCTTATGCAATCGGCGTCGCAACAACAATCCGTACCATCCTTCTCACAGTAAGCATCGGCACCGGTACAACCCTGATCAAACCCGCAGCAATGCTGACCGTCAGGACAAGGACGAAGAGATGAACACTCGGACTGCGCGAACGTTGAAGTGCTTGCTGAGGTCGCGAACGCTAATGCACTAGCAAACGCGAGGAGCAGATTACGCCGAGACCGTAAACCGCTCACCGCGTGAGCCGGCTTAACAGCACGCGACGTGCTCCTGATAGAAAATGCCAGTATATGGCTGATCCATAAGCTCATAGCCACAATTGCCGCGCCACCCGTAAAATAAGTAACTAAGTAACTACCGAAAAATGTTGAGCACCCGATAAACGTGATTGACGCCCCGATACCAATCTTGAAAGCGGTTCTCATACATTTCACACATCTCCCTAGGTTATCCCACCTATAAGAGAAAACACTGTTCATTCGTACTCCTCCTAACAGTGTTCACCGCCTGAGTGCGGAGTTTCGCTCTTAAACAAACATCGGCAAATGTGGTTCAGTATCGCACCCCCATGGGCGCGGACCGTGCCGGCTGGAGGGTCGAGGTGCTGGGGGCAGGAGCCGATACCGATTAGCTGAACATATCGGGAGGGAACGGCAATGGACTATACGTTTACGATAGATCATCCGCCTAAACTACAGGATTTCGGTAATGCCGCATTGGTGTTGCCGGTGTCCGTTTTGAGTAAACCTGCTGGAGAGGCGAAATGGGAGAAGACAAATTATCGGGGGCAAGGAGAAACGATATACGTCTCGGATTTTACCTTGACACGGACCTTTTCTTGGGTCGCTGTTCCACCTGCCGAGCGCAAGGCAGATGACGAAACAGTGACAATAAAACAGACCTACGGTTACCATAAGGAACAAAAAGAAACCTTCACCCAGAACCTAGAGGTTGATGCTGGTGGCAATTTCTTTGATGTTATTGACCTATCAGTTAAAGCAAGCAGCAACATAAGCGACACCGATATAGAAAAATGGACTGAGGAATACTAAAGAGAACAAGTAATGAATTATAAAGCTGGATTTACGTACGTGACATGGAAGCTATTTGATAGTTTACGCCTTCACAAAGTGAAGCGAGTTACTGGTACTGAGTGGGCTACGCACGTGATAGAGGATCGTGTAACTACGTTTAACAACGTGATAGAGAACTACGATGATAACGCACAAATTTAGAACATCGCTTCGATTGTCCTAGGTCTTGAAGGCCTTGGGCGGCGGTGACTGTCCTTGTTTAAATAAGGTTCGCGCAGGTACCCGGAGTTGGTGGTTGGCAGGAGTGACCGCCTAGGGTCGTTAGCCGAACTCGACGTTGCTTGCGCCCAAGCGCAAAAAACTCCCTGGCAGGCTTGCCAAGGAGTTGGGGACAGGACTCTTGAAATCATGGGTTGGGTTACTCCGGCGCAAAGCAGGCTTTCAATGCAGTTGCGTTGCTTGCCCAAACTCGGCGCCAACGCAAAAACCCCCTAATCCGCAGATCAGGGGGTTCAAGCGTCAGGCTGCTGCTGTATCTTCGGCGACGACCTGTGCCATCGTCCTATGTCCCGGGAATGCCCAGCCTTCTCCAGCTGGGACATCTCGGGTGGCCATCGCCGCTTCGACCTGCCGCCAGGCGCCATGGGCCGGGAATCCAATCACGGTGTCCCGGACCCGGGCGCACGCGCCGCAGCTTTTGCAGGTGGCGTCCGAATACGTGGCCGGACAGACCGCAATTCGCCTTCCGGCAGGTGTATACCGCGGCAACAACGCCGTGCGATTACGCCACTCACCGATCGTCTCGGCCCACTCATCGCGCCGTCTCTTGAACCGGTGCCGAACTGCGCGACGCGCGTATTCTCGGGCAAGCACGGTTACGACCGGGGCGATTCCCAAGTCGGCCAGCATGTCCGCATGCGCGGGGTTGTCGCCCGACAGGTTGATCGTGAAGCCGGCCTTGATGGCGGCAGCGATCAGGCGACGGTTCTCGACGAGCGACAGGATCGTCGCCGAGCACGGGCTTGTGGGTAAAGGCGATCACATTCTTGCCGGTGTTGGCAGCGACGAGCTCTTCGAGGAGCGTACCGTCGATCTGCGGACCATATCCGGGAAGGTCGCCTGCTTGGGCGTAACGCCACAGGCGTCCGGGCCGGAGCGCCGCCACCTTGGCGCAGAACTCCGACCAGGAGCCACCGACGATACCGCGGGATACGCGATCCCAATGCATGGCAAGGGCGCCGGTTTCGGCGTAGCAGCCGTTTTCGTAGAGCGCGCAGCCCGGCCAACATGACGCCCGCTCGACAATCGACGCGGGGATGGGGCCGGTCTTGGCGTTCTGAGAGACTTCGACAAACAATACTTGCATTTACTTCTCCATCGAGGCGGAAAGTGCCTCGACGGCGCGGCCCCGCTACACTGCTGCGTAGTGGGGACTCAAGAATAAAAGGGGCGAATATTATCGACGCCTCGACCCCCACCAGATACGTCCAGTGGGGGTTAAGAGGCTTAGTAGTGGCTGATGGCGACGAGATACCGGACGACCTTGTCGCTGATGTCGGTCCCTCTCTCGAGTACTTCCTCGGTCGTCGGCCAGTCCGCATAGCGGATCTCGCTGGTGCCGAGGATCCGGCTGCCGCGCCAGCGTCCTTTGACGTCTTCGACGCCTTTGAACAGCTTGGCGGCTTTGGCGCGAGGATCACGGGCGTTTCCGCCGTATGCGGCTACTAACTCCTCTGCGTTGGCAGGGATGTCACCGCCGCCGCGCCGCTTGGGATGGCACAGCATGACGAAGAGTCCACCCGCGAGATCGACGATCTGCAGATTGTCCTGGTTCGCTTTTTTCAGGATCGGCAGATCGCGGTCATTCGGCGCGAGGCTGACCATGCCGGCCAGGGTTGGAACCTGACCTAATTTTACCGGGTCGATGTACTCGAGCGTGTCGAGGTTGACGATCACGCGACGTTGGCCCTCCGGGATCTCTTCCGGCAGAAAGCCGTGCCAGTCGCCCGATCGTGGCGGACGCTGCACGTCTTGGGGCTTCATTCCGCAGCGCTTGAGGTACGCCAGATCGTTCTCGTCATAGACGGGGTCGATGACATACTCGGCGAAACCGGAATTGCCGTATTGCCGGGCCAGAGGCCTCACTTGCACAGAATGGATACTCGCCCAGCGGTCGATGACCTTGCCGGCGGCATCCGTGCAGATTTGCTCCTGCTCGAAGTAGCGGACATTGCAGGCGGCTTCGAGAAAGGCACAAGCGTCGCGTGTGATATCCGCGAAGGCTGGAACACTTTTCCAGTTCTTCTTGGGCTTGCGGTCCTCAACCGGCATCATTGCGCGGTAGAGCTTCGAAAGCCGTGGGCCTTTCCAGTCCGGGATATCCTTGTCCTCGGCGTAGTCGCCTTGGACCAGGATGCGCTTGCCGGCCCAGCGGCCGATCAGCGGCGACTGCGAACAGTCTGCCGGCATATTGCCACCGCGCGCACAAAAGAGTGCGACGATCGCGGCGGGGGTGCTGGGGCGGTTGAAGCCTTGTTCACCTTCCTTGAGCCCGCTATCCATGCCGGCGGGGTCGAGCCCCTCTTCGGCTTCGATACAGACGGGATGATGGTACTGTCCCATAGGGTTCTCCTATCAGGAGCGGAATTGCTCCTGACGCCCCTTGCCCCCTCAACTGCTGCCGAGGGGGCGTGGGCTATGCGGGGATGCAGTGGCCGTCGGCTCTGACTTGGAGATAGACGGTGAGCTTGGCGCCCTGGCTCCGCTTTCGAGCAAGGATCGTCTTGGCTTCGTCAGCCTCCTCCCGCGTATGGGTGGCCATCCCGACGGGCATGGTTCCGCCGGTGTGCTTGATCAACGCGTCAATGCGCTTTTCAACCTCCGTCACTTGCTTCTCTTCGCCCGATTCCGGGGAGCCAGGCTCGGCGGGTTGAAATGGGTTATGACGGCGCGCTCGATGTCAGAGGCAGCCGCGTCGAGATAACCGGCAATTCGGGCCCAGATCATGGGCGTCCGATCGTCCTGCCACGCGCAGGCAAGATCCGTAGCGCTTCGGTTGTAGCGATTGGCTGCGCTTCGGAGCACGCCGGCCACCTTGTCGGGGGCGTCGACGTCGAGGCTGAGCTCGTCTGCCTGACGAGGCCTTTCCTGCGGGGCGGAGGGCTCCTCGTAGGGAAGGATCTCGACTAATTGGGTGTCGCCCGCCCAGTCTCCTGCCGACCACTTGATCTCGTCGATGTAGTCGTTGTCGAAGAACTTGCGGCGGGCTTCATTCTGGTCTTTGGCGTCGACCACGAGCTCGCCGTCTTCGCTGGCGTCTCGCGTGAGGCTCAAAAGGAATTTTGGCATTGGATCTCTCCAGGGAGCGGGATTGCTCCTGACGCCCGAAACCTCCTCAACTGCTGCTGAGGAGGCGGGCGGGGCTTAATCGCCCCAGGAGGCCTTGTCGTATTCCGGCAAATCCTGAACGATCCGCTGGGCTAACTCGCCGGCGGCATGGTTCAGCTCGACATAGAGCCGGCTCTCGTGCACCTTTCCTTCGTGGCACTGATAGAGCAGGCAACTGATCGCTTTGAACTGCTGGACGGGCGTTGCATCAGCCCATCTCTCAAACACGAACTCGGGACACGCGAAGATGGTCGCCGCGGCCGTACCGTGCGCGGAGAGCCCTTCGGTTCAGTAAGAAGAGCTTTTTGCCGATGTTTGTTCCGGCCTCCTTTTGCGCATCGGTCGGGGCAGCGAGTAGTGCTCCCCGAGCCGTGCTTCCTCCGTCGAACGTGTCGAAATTGAGCAGGATTGCCGTCACGACGCTGGCCATGACGTGGATATTGACCATGTAAGCTGACATCGAGAATTTCCTTTCAGGAGCGGGATTGCTCCTGACGCCACGAGCCCCCTCAGCTGCTACTGAAGGGGCGGGTGGCTACGCAGCCTGGATCACCAAACCGTCATCAGCCATGCCGGCGACGATCGGGCCCAGGTAGCGAGGCTCGACAACGAGGGCGCCGCACCAGTAGAGGCTTTCCTCGTGTTCGAGATGCTGGCGGACCCAGATCGTGGCGGGCTCGGTGAGCGGGGTGATCAGGGCGATGGAGCCGTGGAACACCAACATGACGTCGGGGCTCGCCATCTCACCCCTCCGTATTCATCTTCCCTTGCAGCTGAGTAACCTGCGTCCAAGGCGGGACGGGCGTTATCTCAGCGGCGGGGATCGGGAGGAGTTTGTGGTCGATGTAGCTGTAGTTCACGGGGTCATCGCACTCGACGACGCGGATGTCGCGCACTGCGAACCAGCGCATCATCAGGTCCTGGACGTTCGCCTCTGCCTCCTCGCGAGTAGCGAAGCGCAGCGCGTTGCCGCACCATTGGCCTGAGCTGTCGGCGATGACTTCGGGTTTGAAACTCATCGGGATTTCTCCTTTTCGCCGGCTGAGGTGCCGGCACAGCCGAAGCCCCCTCAACTGCTGCTGAGGGGGCGACGGCTTATCGGGGAATGACGTCGAGGCCGTGAAGCTTGGCGGCCAGAGCAATCAGCCGGTGAAGGTCCGACTGACGGATCAGAGCGACAGTCCTGTCATCGACCTGGTGTTTACCGCGGTCGAGTATGGCCAAGATCTCTTCGCTGATCTCGTGCAGGGTAGGGAACTTCCGGCGACTGATCGCGGCCAGGGCCTCAGCGACGTTCGAAATGATCGTTTCGCTTTCGCCAAGCATGTCGCCTCGGATAAGCCGCAGTGCCTCGTCGAAGGTGAGGCGGCGGAGGGGGTTCATGTTGACGGCGACTTCGTCACATTCTGTCATCGGGTTCTCCTTTCGACGCCACGAGCCCCCTCAACTGCTGCCGAGGGGGCGTGGCGCTAAGTCTGGGGAGGGTCGACGTTGGCAATCGAGACGAGCCGGCCGCCCTGCACCGAGAAGAACTCCTCGAAGACGATGGCGGTGCGGACAGCGATATCGAACGGCATGGGGACGGGGGTTCGCTTGTAGAACCAATCCCCGTTGTCGACCTGGACCGTGATCTCCCATACGTGCTTGGGTAGTGGGTGCACGTAACCCTTCTGCTCGGCCATTACGCCGGCACCTCGACCGGGGCGAAACGGCTGAACCAGCGCCGGCCGATGACATAGCCGCAACGGACAACACTGCCGTCCTTCTTGTCGCGGTACATCGTGCTGACGCGGCCGCCGCCGACCTTCTCGCGCAGCTCTTTTACAGTGCGCGCCCAGATCGGTTCGCCGAATTGGTGGAGGAAAAGATGATTGGGTTTCATCGGGGTTCTCCTTGATTTACCGACGCCTCGACCCCCGCACGCTTCTGCATGCGAGGGTCTCGGCGCTTGGTCAGGCTGCCAGTTTCAGCAGCTCGCCCGCGGTGCGCTCGATTTCGAGCCGCTTGTCAGTATTTGAGCGGGATCGTGCGAACGCAGTGGCGGCGGTAGTGACGTCCCACAGGGTCTCGATCGGCCGCCCCTCCTCCTGCTCGTGGCAGGCTTTGATGGCAGGGACCGCATTCTTGCCGAAGCGGTTGGCGAGGAACTGGTCCAAGTCGGTCTCGATGCGCTTGTTGCGGGCGTCTTCGATCGCCTGGACCACTGGCTTCGCGCTCCCTTCCGAATACTCTTTCAGGATCGGGGTGACCTCCTCGAGCCACCGGTCCGGTGCGCCCTTGGTATGGCGGATCCGGACTTCGGTGTACTGGTCTGCGCCCCAGATGATCCGGTTGCAGCAGACGTAGTCGAAGAGGAAAAAGCCGGCCCCGAGCGTCGTCTTACCGACCTCAGAGTTCCACACGAAGAAGCCGCGGGCGAACGACCCAGACCTGCCTGCACGGCGGTTGGGGAGCTCGATGCGGTTCTCTTCGTCGGCGAGGAACACGAACATGTCGCGATCGCTCGCGTAGAGGGTCGTGTTGTCCTTTGTGACCGTCACCTGGCTGCCGAACTCGCCCGGCACGCGCCACTGCCCCGAAACTCCGTCGCCGAATTTCTCGACGAGGGTGTCGACTACATCCGCATCGTAAATGCGTCCGTAGTTGGGGCCGTTGACGGAGCGGAGCTCGTTGACACTGCCATCCTCGTTTGTCGTGACGAGGACACCGATGTCTTCGACGCCGCGGGTGAAGCGCAGATTGTAGTTGAGGCAATCTGCGATCATCGGGGCGGGCATGTTCGTCTCGCGGAAGTAGCTGGCCGGCGAGTTGCCGGGGCTGGCGAGCGAACACAGCTGCCCGAACGACCAATGCGTAGGCGCCGCCGCTGGAAAAGCGCCTCCCAGAACCTGCAGCGCGCGAGGGTCATCCTCGACAGGGAGGAGGTTGACCTTACGGCTACTGAGGACGTGGGAGCGGCTGTTGTCGCGGACCCGGCGCTTGAAGGCCTGCATATCAATGAGGCTCGTGAAGCGCTCGTCCGGGGCGCGGCTCATCCACTGGCGGTGAGCTTGCATCAGTTCAGTCAATTTCTTTACTCCTTCAGATCAGGAGGGGCGGGGTGCCCTCTCCTGAGGCCTCGACTCCCGCCAACTGCTGCTGACGAGAGTGAGAGGCCGCGCCTGGTCGGAACGGGCCCAGGGATTAAACTGCTGAGCAGCCCCTCTGACCCCACAGAGCTCCGACAAGGGGCCATGCCGGGCAGCGGGTCTGTGTCTCGCTGGAGATCTCAGCACGTCGCGATGCCTGGCGGCCCGACGCCACAAGCCCCCTCAACTGCTGCCGAGGGGGCGTGGCCGGATTATTCGTTGTCAGTGAATTGCGCGGGGATCTCAAGGCGCGGTCCGTATTCGGGCTGGTCTTTCCGGAGGAAGCTGCCGGAATGGATACTGCCGCGCTCTATCTGTTCGAGGAGCCCTTCCGGGATCTCTCGAGCGGCATTGATCGTCGTGGCACCTGAGCCGTCTCCGTCCTCCTCAGCGCTTTCCCAATCATCATCCTCCACCGCCTCTTGACAGGCAGTCGTGATGTCGGGAGCGTCGATGATGAGGCGCTGGTAAATCGGCAGCAGGTACTGCCGTTCGATCACGTATTTGGGCATTGGAGTTCTCCTGTCGGGTGATTCCAACGCCGCAGGCCCCCTCAACTGCTGCTGAGAGGGCGCGGGGTGATCGGGCGTGAGGAAATGATCGCCAAAGGCTGGGAACGATGTTCCTTCTCGGGCGTCTCCGGTTACTTGGAATATATAGTACTTATCCGGTAAAATTCAAGGTCTTACAGTAATATTATTGTGCTATCCTTGCAAAGGATCGGGCCGGTGCCGATGCTGTTCAGGGCCAGCATATCCAGAGTAAGCTGCGCGCCGCAAGCGGAGGAAAAGCCTGTCATGAAAGTCGGTCTGTTCATCAACACGCAGTTCCCGGAGGGCTTTAACCTCGCGGAGCGCGTCCCCGAGATGATCGAGCAGGTGCGCGCGGCGCATGACGCCGGATTCGCATCCCTCTGGTTCCCGCATCACTGGCTGACTCATCCGATGCAGATGCTGCAAATTACGCCTGTTATGGGCTACGTCGCGGCGCACGCGCACGGCATGACGATTGGGCCGAACATCCTGATCCTGCCGCCGCTCAACCCGATGCATGTGGCTGAGGAAGCCGCCACGCTCGATGTGTTGACCGGCGGCAATTACATCCTTGGCGTGGGCTTGGGTTACCGACAACCGGAGTTCGACGCCTTTGGCATTAGCCTCAGCGAGCGGGCGCCGCGGTTCAACGAAAGCATAGCCCTGATGCGTCGGCTGTGGACCGAGGAGCGGGTCAGCCACAAGGGCCGGTTCTACACGGTCAACGACGCCGGTATCGGGGTGAAGCCAATTCGCCCAGGCGGACCGCCGCTCTACATTGCCGGGCAGGCCGATGTGTCGGTGAGGCGCGCGGCGCGGATTGGTGACGCATGGCTCATCGTCAACACCAGCGGGCTCGCCAAGGTGACGGCGCTGACGCAGACCTATCGTGCGGCGCTGAAGGAATATGGCCGGACACCGATGGAGTTCCCGATCACCATCGAATGCTATGTCGGCGCACGCCATGCCACTGCGCATGAGGAATGTCGGGGGCCGTTGGAATACAAATACAACGCCTATGCATCATGGGGACTGGAGAACCGCACCACGCAGGGTTCGTTCGAGGATTTCGCCCGCGACCGGTTCATCATCGGCGACAAGGAATCAGTGAGGGAGGAGATCGCTCGGTATCGCGAGATTCTGGGTGTCGATCACTTCATCATGCGATGCCAGTGGCCAGGGCTGCCGCAGGAGCAAGTGCTAAGCTCGATCAAGCGGCTTGGCGAGATCTTCGCGTCATAGCGATTCTGCCGGCTTCGTCTTCATCGCGGCGAAGGGAGCGTCAATTAACTCGGAAGGGGTCTCGCCGCTACTGCCCATCCCCCAGCTAGCCTCTACGGCTGGTCGCGCCACCTATCGTCGCCGGCTTCGTCGCGATAGCGTCCAAGGGCCCTAATCCTCATCATGACCTGATGCCCGAAGCATCAAGAACAAGCATCCCGATCGAGGTCCTGGCGGGCTTGGTCGACCGGGTGACCTTCCACAACCCGGAGAATGGCTTCTGCGTTCTGCGTGTCAAAGCCCGCGGCCAGCGCGATCTCATCACGGTCATTGGCCACGCCGCGATGATCTCGGCCGGCGAGTTCGTCCAGGCGAGCGGGTCTTGGATAAATGACCGCACCCACGGCGTCCAATTCAGGGCCTCGTTTCTGAAGGCCACGGCGCCGACGACAGTCGAGGGGATCGAGAAATATCTCGGCTCCGGCATGATCCGTGGCATCGGCCCGGTCTATGCGAAGAAGCTCGTACGCGCCTTTGGCGAAGCCGTGTTCGACGTCATCCAGCAGGAGCCCGATCGCCTGCGTGAGGTGACCGGGATTGGTCCGAAGCGTGCGGAACGGATCATCGCCGGCTGGGCCGAGCAGAAGGTGATTCGCGAGATCATGCTGTTCCTGAACAGCAATGGTGTCGGCACGTCGCGCGCGGTGCGTATCTACAAAACTTACGGCGCCGATGCCGTTCGCCTCATTTCCGAAAACCCGTACCGCTTAGCCCGCGACATCCGGGGCATCGGCTTTCGCACCGCCGACCAGATCGCGGCCAAGCTCGGCATCGAGAAGACAGCGCTGATCCGCGTCCGCGCCGGGATCTCCTATTCGCTCGCCGAGGCGATGGATGAAGGGCATTGCGGTCTTCCGGTCGAAGAGCTCGTCCCCCTCACCGAAAAGCTGCTCGAAGTGCCGGCCGAACTGGTCGAAACGGCGTTGAACCTCGAGCTTGAGGGGGGTGCCGTCGTGGCCGACCATCTCGAAGGCCGTCGTTGTGTCTTCCTTGCTGCACTTTACCGAGCCGAGCGCGAAATCGCCGAGAAGCTGAAGACGCTCGCCGCCGAAAAGCCGCCCTGGCCCGCCATTGATGTCGACAAGGCCATTCCGTGGGTCGAGCAGAAGACGAAGCTGGCGCTTGCTGACAGCCAGAAAGCAGCGCTCCGGGTCGCACTCATTTCCAATGTGACGGTCATCACCGGTGGGCCCGGCGTCGGGAAAACCACGCTGATCAACTCACTGCTGAAAATTCTGATCGCCAAGGCCGTCACAATCGCGCTTTGCGCCCCGACGGGTCGCGCCGCAAAACGGCTGTCCGAGAGCACCGGCCTTGAGGCCAAGACAATCCATCGTCTGCTGGAAACTGATCCAAGGACCGGCACGTTCCGGCGCAACGAGGAGGAGCCTCTAGACTGTGATCTCCTAGTGGTCGACGAGGCATCAATGGTGGACGTGCCGCTGATGCGGGCGGTCCTTCGGGCTCTGCCGGAGCGCGCGGCACTGCTGCTCGTCGGCGATGTCGATCAGCTGCCTTCGGTGGGCCCGGGGCAGGTTCTCGGCGATATCATTGCGTCTGCTTCGGTGCCGGTCGTGCGCTTGACCGAGGTCTTTCGGCAAGCTGCCGAGAGCCGGATCATCGTCAATGCGCACCGGATCAACCGAGGTCTGATGCCCGATCTCGCCTCTCTCGAAAGTGGAGACTTCTATTTCGTCGATGCGGTGGACGCGGAAGAGGGGGTGCGGAAGGTCCTCGCAATTGTGCGGGAACGCATCCCTAAACGCTTCGCACTTGACCCGATACGCGACATCCAGGTTCTCTGCCCGATGAACCGCGGCGGCCTCGGTGCGCGCTCACTCAATATCGAGCTGCAGAACGCTCTCAACCCGCCGGGCGAGATCCGCATCGAGCGCTTCGGCTGGACATTCTGTCCGGGCGACAAAGTCATGCAGGTTGAGAACGATTACGACAAGGACGTCTACAACGGCGATCTCGGTGTCGTGTCGGGCATCGACATGGAGGAGGGCGAGCTCACGGTCGATTTCGACGGCCGCGACGTGAATTACAGCTTTGGCGAACTGGATGAGTTGGTGCTGGCATATGCGACAACCATCCATAAGAGCCAGGGCTCGGAATACCCGGCTGTGGTCATCCCGCTGACGACGCAGCACTATCCGATGCTTCAGCGGAACCTGGTCTACACGGGGGTGACGCGCGGCAAACGCCTCGTGGTGCTCGTGGGGCAGCGGAAGGCGCTCGCTATCGCGGTCAAGGGAAGCCGCGCGAGGAGCAGGTGGTCAAAGCTGCGGGAGTGGTTGATCGGCGGTGATACACCAAGCAGGAAGCGGGCCGAGAGTTGACTGACATTTACGTCGATGGTGATGCGTGCCCGGTCCGTGACGAGATCTACCGCGTGGCGACGCGCCTCCAACTTAATGTTTTCGTGGTCTCCAACGGCTCACGACCAATCCGGCCGCCTGGCATGTCGAACGTGAGCATGATTCTCGTCGGCGATAGCGCGGATGCAGCCGACGACTGGATTGCCGAGCGCATCGGGGCCACGGACGTATGTGTCACTTCTGATATCCCGCTGGCATCTCGCTGCCTCAAGAAAGAAGCGCGCGTCGTCTCCCCGACCGGAAAACAGTGGACAGAGGCGAATATCGGAAATGCGCTTGCCGGTCGTGATATAGCCCGGCATTTGAGGGAGCTGGGAGAGAATACCCGAGGGCCAGCCCCGCTGACGAAGAAGGATAGATCACGGTTTCTCAGCGCACTCGATACGGCCCTGCAGGCTGCATTGCGAGAGGTGGCTTGTTAGGGGCGCGACTTGCCCATGCCCTTCCTGAAGAAAACCAAGACCATCATCGATGTGATGATCCCAGCCGTCCTGGCAATCCATTTCAATGGGACCTTCCACTTTGCAGCCATGCGCCATCTGCAATTAGGGCAGCGTGTCTCACCTTGGCGCAAAGGGCGGCCGCACCCACACAACGGCCGTTTTTCATCCATCCGGTCGCCGCTCACCCACCAACTCCGCCCGGTCAAAGACAAGCGCTAAGGCCGGTCGAACACCTCTAGCCAGGGATTGGAGCCGGGCTTCAGCGGCCGCTTTACCGGTCAGGAAGTCCTCGAATATCCGTTCGGGCCTTTCTCCTTCACTCGAGTAAGGCAGAAGCCGCGCGCGATCTGCTGCCAACCGTGGCGAGGCATCGATTCTGTTGCAAATGAGGCAGAACGCCTTCGCCGCCGCGGCAAACTGGCCGAGCTCGAGGTAGGCGGCCACGGTCCGTTGTAGTCCCTCCAGGAGAAGGGCGAAGTCATCACGGACGCGCGCGTAAGCCTTCTCAGCTGCCGGAATGCTGTCCTGATTCCAACCAGTCCAGAACCCGGTATTCTCCGATGGCATCTCTTTGACGTGCGCGGCGATTTGCCCCGCGATGACGCCCAACTGAACGACGATTTCTTGGCAGGCATCGAACATCTGCTCGCGCCGCCGATCTGCGTTTACTAGCTGGCGAGCGATTTCGAGCGCGTCTATAGCGCCTTGAAGGGCGCCGAGGTTCGCTACCCGGATCACCTCAGCCAGATTTTCGACCGTCTTTGCAACTACGTCGAGTTTGGCCGAGATTTCCGCCAGCGCAGCGTTGATAGCGATAGCGGCGATCGCCCCGGCCAAATCGGGCGGGACACGCATCAGGTCGACGTTTTCGACGAACTGCCCGTGGGCGTCGCGCAGGAACGGTTTGACGATACCATCCGCGCCCTCGCGAAGAAGATGAACGCGCTCTTCACTGACCAGCACTCGGTAAAGACGTCCCTCGCTGGCCATCTTCTGCGCCGCTGAGACAAAAGCTGGCACCTGTCTCAAAGTCGCGATCACATCGCGCCGGATTACTCGGATCGTTTCGCACAGATCCGGAGAAAAGCCCGCGCTCTGGGCTGCGGCCTCCGAGGGAACAATTATCTCAAATTCAGGGGCGCTGGTGGGTGTTTCCCTTTCGATGACTTCATACCGGCCATGGTTTTTCACGAACCTTAGCGAACGGGCGATCTCTTCAATGAGCTTCATGTTCCAGTCCAACTCGTTCGCTTCTCAAACTGGGCCGCACCCCTCAGCTCCGCATTTTGTCGCTTTAAAGCGGTGGGTCAATAGGCGACAAGCGGTTCCGTTTGCTGGATGGACCCGAGGGACCTCCGGCAAGCTTTCGCGGCTAATCTCCGCCGGTTCCGACACGCGAAAGGCATATCGCAGGAGGATCTTGCCTACGAGGCGGACGTGAACCGCACCTACGTAAGCAAGCTGGAAAAGGGCGTGAGCTACCCAGGGCTTGAGATTATCGCCAAAATCGCCAATGCGCTGGGGATTGAGCCTGCCGAACTGTTAGTCTTGCCGCCGAGGAAAGGTAAGCGAACTCGATAATATCGGTTACGAACGGTCGCGGCGGTCGTTTACGGCCAAACTGCCGTCCTCTGGAATCCGCGCCTCATCCCGATTCAGGCTCATCTGGAAACCTCGGGAAGCGTCTGCGATGATACTTACCCTCATACTTGGTCCAACGACCGGGAAGATCAGATGACCAAGACGATGTCGATCGCGGGGACGCCCTTGGAGCTGGTGGAACGCGGTGACGGCCGCCCACTCTTATTCTTGCACGCTGGCGAAGGGCTGGCGCCAGAGCGGCTATGGCTCGAACTGCTGTCTCGAAACTTCCGAAGTCATCGCCCCATGGCATCCTGGATACGGCAAGTCGCCGCTGATCGACGGGTCAGGTTCGGTCGACGATCTCGCCTATCTCTACCTCGACCTCGCTTCCGAGTTGGGGCTCCAGGACGCGGTGCTGGTCGGCGCATGCTTTGGCGGTTGGATCGCCGCGGAGATGATGGTGCGGTCGACCACGCGATTTTCAAACCTGGTATTGGTCGATCCGCTTGGTATCAAGATCAGCGGCCGGGAGGAGCGGGACATTGCCGACACGCATGGGCTGCCGCGGGCAGAGTATCTGAGGCTGGCCTGGGCAGATCCGGCGAAGGGCGAGGTTGACTTCACCAACTTACCGGAGAGCGAGTTGGCGGCGATCGTACGCGGCCGCGAGGCGTTCGCGCTCTACGGCTGGAAGCCTTATATGCACAATCCGCGGCTCAAACGGTGGCTGCACAGGATCGACATCCCAACACTGCTGCTTTGGGGCGCGGAGGACCGCATCGTAACGCCGGCATATGGCGAAGGCTGGCGTCATGCAATATCCGGATCCCGGATCGAGATCATTCCGCAGGCCGGCCACTTCCCGCATTGGGAGCAGCCCGAAACGTTCGTCGAGCGCCTTTCGGCCTTTGTCGACAAAAGCAGCTAGAAGGAGAGACCCATGCGCGTCTGGTACTTCTCGGAGATGGCCTATCACCCCGCTTGGGAGCAGGGATTGAAGCGCGGCTCGCTGAGGGTTGTGCTGCCAAACAGTAATTTCGACCCCAAGATCGGACACGGCCTCCTGAATCGATATCTCGACGAGTTCGGGCTATGCGATGAGGTCGGCCTCGATATCATGGTCAACGAGCACCACAGCACGGCGACCTGCCTTACCGTCTCGGTGCCGATGGCGCTGGCGATCATCGCACGGGAGACGAAGCGGTCACGGCTTCTGTCGCTCGGGACGCCAATCGCCAACCGCCCCGACCCCGTGCGAGTTGCGGAAGAGATGGCCTGGCTCGACGTATTGTCAGGAGGGCGGCTGGAAATGGGGTTGGTCAAAGGTGCGCCGTACGAGATCGCGCCGGCAAACAGCAATCCCGCTAGTCTGATGCGGCGCTACTGGGAGGCGCACGATCTGATCCTGAAGGCGATGTCGACGACCGACGGCCCGTTCAACTGGGAAGGGGAGTTCTTCCACTATCGCAATGTCAACATCTGGCCGCGACCGTACCAGCAGCCGACGCCGCCGGTATGGATGACAGGCTTGAGCGTCGAAACTGGCCGGATGGCGGCGGAGCGCGGTCATGTGGTTGGAACCTTGCTCTCGCTGTCAGCTGCCGGCCCGATGTTCGAGGCCTATCGCAAACGCGCGCAGGAGCTTGGCTGGACGGCGGGCACGGACCGTTTCGCCTACGCCGCGGTGGTCGGCGTCGGGGCGACTCGCGAGGAGGGCCTGCGTCGCGCCAACCTCGCCGCTGACTATGTTCGTACCTCGCCAGTCGTAGCCGAGCCATTCACCAACCCGCCCGGCTACAACTCGCTTTCCGCCAACATCGCAATGCTCAAAGCGGGCGGAAAGCGTGGCGGGTTTGTCAGAGATCGGCACGGCAACCCAGTCGAACAGACCACAGCGTCAATCGAGCAGTTGATCGAGAGCGGCACCTGCTTTGCGGGCACACCGGACGACGTGTACGATCAGATCAAAGGGCTCAGCGACAGCGTCGGCGGCTTCGGCCATTTGTTGATGTTTGGCCAAGGCGGTTTCTTGGACCATAAAGATACGGTCGCGAACATCACACTCTTTGCGAAGGAAGTAATGCCGCGCTTGCGGGAACTCAATGCAGAGCCACAGAGAGCGGCCGTCGCCGCAGAGTAACGGCGTCAGCGTCCGGATCTTATTCGGCCGCCTCCCTGACCGGCGTTGCGAGGCTGCGACCGCCGGTGGGCAGATCGAACAGGTCGGCCGGTAACTGATCGAAAAAGGAGAGGATTTCGGCCGTTGGGAGGACGTCAGCATATTTGGCATGCATATCACACAAGCTGATGGCGTGGCTGGCCTCGCTGCGGTCGAAACACCCATCCTCTGCCAGGATCACCCGATAGTTGAGGCTGAAGGCGTCGACCACGGTGGCGCGCACGCAGCCCGAAGTGGTCGTTCCGACGACGATCACACTATCGCAGCCGAGGAGCGTGAGATAGGAGGCCAGGTTCGTCCCGAAGAAACCTGACGGCTTCTGCTTTTTGATCACGATGTCCTTGGGGCCGGGCGCGATCAGGGTGACGATCTCGTTGCCGTCGACACCATCGTGCGCAGAGCCGCTCGCTTCCTCGGCGCGCGTGCTCTTCCAACGCCAGCTGCCGGCATCCCAATTGTCCGGACGCCGCTCCCCCGTGGTGTAGATGACCGGGAGCCCCTTGGCGCGCGCCGCCTCGATCAGCGACTTGATGTATTCGAGGGCGACCCAACTCTCAGCGCCACAGGAAGTGCGCCAGCGCTTGATCAACTCAAGGATGGGTTCCGGCCGCTCGCCGCAGAACGCCCAATTGACATCGATCACGAGCAATGCCGGCCGCTTGCCAAACCCGGCGCGGGCGCCGAACCCGCCTGCGGCAAATACCGCCTTGTCGCGCTCGGTAAGACACTTGTCCCAGATCCGCTTGTTCATCGATATCGCTCCTTGCCACGCTATCCAGGCCTGCTCCCTCACCGCCAGCGATGCTTCCGATCTGTGAACGGGGAGCAAGGCCCTTACACGCACCCAAAAGTCAACCACAAGGGTCAGTGTCGCCGAAAGGAAATGCCACTGCTCACGTTTACCTTGGAATACCTGCACGAGAGCCGATGACCGATTCGGCCCATGCGGTTAGGAGCACCGCTTTGGCCACGGAACGCGTCTAACGCAGGCTGGCTGCCATTCTGAGGTGTATCGGGTAAACGATAGATCGAGGAGCAGAGATTGGGATGCAGACTGCGCCGCTCCCGCTCCCGGACAAACTCTCCATTGCAGCACTGCCCTTCACTAACATGAGGGGTGGTCTGGAGCAGGAGTTTTCCGCGGACGGGAAACGGCACCGATGCGATCACGACTTCTCAGTGCAGAGTGTTGCAGTGTTGGAGCCTTCGGCGCCGTCATCAAATGCCAATTCATTTAGGATCTCGGCAATCCGCCTGCTCAACTCAACAGCCTTGAACGGTTTCCGCAGCACTGGGATTTCGGACATGCCATTGTTACGGAGTGCTTCGGCATATCCTGTCATGAGCAACGTTTTGAGACCCGGTTGACATGCCTTCGCGCGATCTATGACAGTTCGCCCATTCATCTCGGGCATGGCGTAATCTACAAGCAGAAGATCCACAGGACGCTCTCTTTCGAGGATCTGTAAGGCAAGCGCGGGTTTAGGCGCTTCCCATACCGTATGGCCAAGATCGCGCAAGAGTGTGCCAACCAGCGAGCACACGTCCTTATCATCATCGCAAACGAGGATCCGCGCCTGGCGCTGCCGGAAAACAAACTCACCCGGCTCCGCCGAGACACTCGCCTTCGATTGGTGTTCGGCCGGTGGCAGCCATAACTCCACCGTTGTGCCTTTTCCGAGGGAGCTGGCGATCTGCACCGCTCCCCCCGACTGTGCGGCGAACCCTTGCACCATTGATAAGCCCAACCCAGAACCGCGGCCAACCTCCTTGGTTGTAAAAAAGGGCTCAAAAGCGCGCGCCAAGGTCGCCTCGCTCATCCCGGTGCCTGTGTCCGACACTGACACGATCACGTAATCGCCTGCGGCGAGGTCTCCTGGCGAGTCGTCGGCGTCTGCTCGCCGGTTCTCGCAGGCGATCTGCAGCCTGCCGCCATTAGCCATCGCATCCCGCGCGTTCAACGCCAAATTCAGGATTGCGAGTTCCAGCTGGTTCGGGTCCGCCCACGCCAGCCGCAAATCCGGCGCGGTGCCTACGGTCAGGCGGATGCTAGGGCCCATCGTCTGCTTAAGGATTTTCTTGGCTTCATCGACCACCGCGGAGACGTCGACCGCGGCTGGGTGCAAAGGCTTCCGATGGGCGAAGGTTAGCAGATCCTGGATCAGAGTGGCGCCTCGCCCCGCGGCGTTGAGGGCAACCTCCAGCAGGCGAGTGACGTGCGGATCACCGCTCATGCTCTTCTGAGCGAGTTCCAGGTTGCCGATAACCGCCATGAGCAGGTTATTGAAGTCATGCGCGATGCCGCCGGTTAGCTGCCCAAGCGCCTCCATTTTCTGCGCCTGGTGCAGTTGATTTTCGGCGGCCTCTCGTTGAGCGATTTCCGCCTCCAAACGTGTGTTTACCGCGATCAGCTCCTCGGTCCGCTTTGTTAGCTCCGCCGTCCGTTTCGAGAGATCGAGATTCAGCCGCAGGCCGCGCACAAACGCCCGATTGAAATGACATGCTGCGAAAGTCACCGCCGCGCTGAATACGACTGCCATACACCCCATGGCCACGTATACCGTCCGGCCGTCCAGCAAAAAGCTGGCCGCCAACGGCAACGCGGAAGAATACACATAGGCTAAAAGGGCCGGGAGGTAGTATGATAGGGAGGCGAGAGCCCCAGCGCACATGCCACCGATTACGAACGCGAGGAAGGTCTGTTCAACCATATTGTCAGGAAGCAACAATGTACTGCCGGCGCCCCAGAGCAGCCCTGAGAGCCCAGATCCTGCCGTGGCGATTAATGCCCACTTGAGCGTATGATCGGCGGGTTTTCGGTGACGGCGGTAAATTCTCCAACCGATCGCACGCGCCGCGCTTAACGTGACGACCAAGCCAAAAAAGATCCACCATCTGGTCTGCTCAAGGTAGGACGCGAGTACCAGCGCGACCAACCCAGAGTTGACCACGTTGACTGCCAAAACCATTGGCGTATGCCGGTAGAGTGCGCGGATCTGAGCGGTAAGGATTTCTTGGTTGATGCTAATTCCTAGACCCCCCTTGCCTATACTCGAGCGCCGCCTAGCGTAAGCTTGGTCTCGAGGCCTCGTGCTCTGCCGCCATCCGTTGCGCGCTCCTCTATGCGCAAACGAGAATATTGTTTGACCCATAGCGTCGTTGCTTCCGCCGCTAGCTCCCGCAATCGCGCTGCGGTATGGAAGGGTTCGGCAGTCGACGGCTTGGCCAGCTCCTTCTCATTCTTGGTTTCGGTCATGTACCGCCCTACCCGGCGTTGACGCGCCTCGAAGACATCGCTTTCGACGTCTAGTCACATTCCTACCATTAAGCCATAATTTTAACCATTTTACCGTCAAGAGATCGTCCTCCGCCAAAATCGTCATGCCGACGGGGTCGTCCCAAACTCACGTGGTGGAGAGAGAAAGCTGGGTCCAAACCGTGAGGAGGGGCGAGGCATCTCTCTGGTTTCGTTCGTTTCGTTTCTATTGATTTCCCACCTGGCGAACCAATCGGTTGCGCTGGCGGGTCCTGCTAATGGAACAACCGGAGGCGGCTAGCAAAGCCCAGCCCACCGACCGGAAAGGGGTCTTGACTCTCGACGGGGATACCATTTGCTGGCATGGCGTCGTTCTGCTCGCCGCAGGTGGCGCACTGCGGATCTGGCCGGTCTTTGTGCTCGGTCATCGGTTTAGCGGGTTGGTGACCATCCAGCCCGGCCACAAGTTGGTCACGAGCGGCGTCTACGGGGTCATCCGTCACCCGAGCTATCTGGGGCTGCTCGTCAACTCGCTGGGATGGGCCCTCGCTTTTCGGTCGGGGGTCGGGTTATTGCTCACAGTGCTCCTCATTCCGCCGCTCCTTGCGCGCATTCGTGCTGAAGAGCGGCTGCTGCGTACGCAGTTCGGCGGCGAATACGATCTCTACTGCACCCGCACGTCGCGGCTCATTCCCACGCTCTATTGAAGCAGGCATCTGTTGCCGAACAATCCTCTCGCCACTGGGGTTGGGAGCGATCGTTGATCATCGCGAAAACACTCGGTGCCCGATGGCCTCAGGACGTACCGCGGAGCCCTTTCTGGAGGTCGAACGGTGTCGCTCGCCGAAGCATGCGACTTTAGCGGAATCTTCCATAGATATATTACTATGGAACTTTCCGCTAAAGTCGCACTTTGCCGATGCTGCTGCAGGTGAGCGCAAAGCTGTCATTCAGCTCCATCGAGGTCGTGCGCCGCCCGTCATGCCGCCGTCGATCACCAGTTCCGCGCCGGTCATGTAGTTGGATGCGTCAGACGCAAGGAAGAGCACACCGTTTGCAATATCCTGCGCCTGCCCGCCCCTTCCGAACGGTACTCCAGCTTTGGCCACTTCGTGCGGATCAATCGGCACGTTGCGTCCGGCGGATACCGGTAGCTTCGTCCAAAATCGGCGTGTCGATGACCCCGGATTGATGGTGTCGACCCGTATCCCATCGGCTTCTGCCGCGCACTCCATCGCGACCGCTTTAGCGAACAGGCGTACGCCTCCCTTTGTGGCGCAATAGCCGGCTAATCCTGCCGATCCCGGAGGCTGGGCAACCGACGACATGGTGATGGAGCCGCCACGGTGCATGGAGCGCGCTCTTCCTCACCTCGCTTCCGCCACAGTGCGGATCGGGAGTAGGCTGTGCAGAAGCGGGCGGCTGACGCGGTGAGGACCTCGGCCCCGCTCGCGTGGAATTGCAAGGGAGGGAATATCCATGCTGGAAATCGGCTTGTTCCACAATGGGGCGTCCAGCCTGCCGGTCATTACGAACAAAGACGGCGTTACGTTCAACCGCGGCTCGTTGCCGGAAGTCCACCGGGCGGCGCAGGAGACCTTGGTGAACCAGGTGCGCCAGGGGATACTCGCCGAAAAGCTCGGGTTCCAGTCGTTCTGGCTCACCGAGCATCATTTCCAGCCGGAGGGTGCAGAGATGAGCCCGAACCCGCTGATGGTGCAGATGGCGGTAGCGGCGCACACCAAGCGCATCCGCCTCGGCCAGGCCGCCAACATCATCGTCTGGCATCATCCAGTCCGGCTCGCCGAGCAGATCGCGCTGCTCGATGTGATCAGCGGCGGGCGGGTCGAATGCGGCATCGGCCGTGGCTATCAGCCTCGTGAGAACGAGACGCTCGGGCGTCCGTACGGCTCGACGATCCAGGACCAGGAGCGCAACCGCAAGGCGTTCGAGGAATCCATCACGATCATGAAGAAATGCTGGACCGAGCCGTCGTTCTCGCACCACGGCGAGTTCTTCTCGGTCCCGCCCACCTACACCAAGTGGAACCACAAGCAGACGATCGCCTATTTCCAGCAAGACGATGCCGGGCGGCGCCTCGAAGACGTGCTTGCGCTCGGCGATCCCGACATGTACTCGGCCGGCAATCCGGTGCAGGCGACCACCACGACCCTCAGGGAGCTCCAGGTTTTCCCTCAGCCGCTGCAGAAGCCGCATCCGCAATTGTGGGAACCGCTGACCAGCGCCCGGTCACTCAAGTTCGCGGCTGAGCACGGAATCAACGGAGTAATGATCGCCGAACCGAACGATCGCCTGCGCCGCAACATCGAGATCTACCACGAGGCGGCGGGAAAGGCGGGTTTCCCCGATATGCACAATCGCGGTCGGTTCAAGTTCGGCTGGGATGCCGAGAAGCGACGCGGGATCATGACCAGCCGCTACCTCCACATCACCCGCCCCGGTAAGGAGAAGGAGGCGCTCGAGCGCGCAGCACGAGCAATCGAGCTGCAGTTCGATTACTATGGGCCGTTCGGCTTCGGGGCCGTTGTGGCGCGACTCGACGAGCCGATGTTTGACCTTAACAAAAAAGTGACGGCGCAGATGTTGCGCGAGCGAGAGATCGCCATCCACGGCTCCAAGCAGTACGTCATCGACACGATCATGAAGATGCGAACGGAGTGCGGTTACGACGACTTCTGCTTCCTCGGCTGGTTCGAACTCGGTGGCTTCGAGGCCAAAGAGATCGAGGAGCAGATGCAAATCTTCGCCGAGGAGGTAATGCCAGTGATCGCGCGCGAGTGCGGCGGCAAGGTGGAGCTGCCGGCACGCGGGCTCAATCTGGTCGCCTGAGCAGAGCGTATCCCGCGACACAGAGGGCGGCCGGCTGGGTGAGGAGGAACAGATGGCGAGCAAGCAGACCGAGGAGCTGAATAAGCTTTACCTGGAGTGGGTGGCGGCACTGAAGGCGAATCCCGAAATGCCGCTCGATGAACTGCGCCACATGCTCGATCAGTGGGAGAGGATCACTGGCGAACCGGGCGGCGTCGATTACATCGAAACCGATGCCGGAGGGGTTCCGGCCATGTGGGCGGCGCCGAAGAGCTGCATGCAAGACCGCGTACTGCTGGGCGCGCATGGCGGCGGGTACGAGCCGGCTCGATGTATACGCACCGTAAGGTCTACGCACACGTCGCAAAGGCGATAGGCTGCCGCGCGCTCATCGTCGATTATCGGCGTGCACCCGAGAACGTCCATCCCGGCCCGGTGAACGACATGGTGAGGAGCTACAAATGGCTGCTCGACCAGGGTATCAGGCCGAATCATGTTGCGATAATTGGAGATTCGGCGGGCGGCGGCCTCGCCGTGACCATGATCTTACGCGCCCGCGAGCAAGGCCTGCCGCCACCGGCCGCCACCATGCCGCTCTCGCCTTGGCTCGACATGGAGGCGACAGGTGAGACGTTCGAGACCAACGCCGAGAAGGACCTTATCGTTACGCGGGATCTAATCCAGGGTATGGCCGGAATGTTTCTCGGCGAAAGTGGCAATCCGCAGGACCCGCTCGCCAACCCGCTGCATGCTGACCTCAAGGGGTTCCCGCCGATCTATATTCAGACCGGGGCTGATGAGACGCTGCTCGACGACAGCCGCAAGCTGGCGGATCTTGCAAAAAAATCTGGCGTGGATGTGACGCTCGAGATAGTGCCGGAGATGCAGCACGTGTTCCAATTCCTCGCCGGCACCGCGCCCGAAGGGGATGCTGCGATCCGTCGCCTCGCCGACTGGGCCCGTCCGAAACTCGGGCTCGGCTGACTTGGTGGACGTCAAACGACGTGCAGGACCGCCTTGCCAGTGAACTCACGATCGATTAGCCGGCGGGCGACCGTCCCGATCTCGCTCCATGGGGCTTCGACTGCGATCTGAGGCCGTAACTTTTTTGCTGCGATCAGATCGGCGAGCAGCGCCAGGCCAATGCCACCCCGCTCCACGCTCATCAGCTCGTGGAATAGGGTAAGCCCGTAGAGCCGCACTCCGCCGGTTGCAAAGAAATCACGGCTCGCGAAGGTCGTGTGAGCGGCCTCGGACACCCCGAACGTCACGCAGGTGCCGCCTGGCTGCAGCATGCCGAGCGCCGCACCAAGGGCGGAGCCGCCAAGCGAGTTGAGGATCAGCCAGAAGGGCCCGTGCGGCTTAGCGGCGGCAAGTTCGCGGCCGAGCACGACCCGATCGCCGCACCATTCAGCCACGGCGGCGCGGTATTCCTCCCGGCGCACATGGCCCCAGACTTGCGCACCAGCTGCCGCGGCGAGCTGGCAGGCGAGATGCCCGACCCCACCCGAGGCGCCGTCGACCAGCACCTTGCGCCCGAGCAACAGCCCGCCCTGCCGTAGCGCGTGCAATGCGGTGAGGCCCGCGACCGGCAAAGTCGCCGCCTCGGCATTCCCGACCGCATCGGGCAACGCGGCGACCGCATGCGTGCGGCAATTGACCCGCTCGGCCCAGGCGCCCGATGGCAGGAGGCCGACCACGCGCGTGCCGGGTCTGGGCCCGATGCCGTCCGCTGCCGCGATCTCAGTCACTCCGACAAAATCCCAGCCAGGCCGCCACCCCGGTTCGGCCTGCTGCACGGCGCGCCGCGTCTCACCGCGGTTGAGCGAGATGGCGGTGACCCGTACAGTCACCTCGTCGCGGTCGGGATCGCGCAATTCAACCGATTCGATCGCTAGCTTCCCTGGCACAGTCGGATCGACGACAACGGCACGGACCTGGCATGGCATGGGCGTTCTCCTATCAGCTCGTACATATTCGGATGCTCGCCGCCACTCAGTCCACGCCGGCGATCCGTCGTAAGAAGTGGGCGCAACAAAGCCGATCGCGATATCGTGCCCTCTGGCGACTACGAAACCAACCGTCACTGACCCAAAGCTGGCGAAGGCCGTTCGCTTATCCGTGGTTTTCTGACCAACTGGTGGATCAAGTGGATGTAGTGGATGTGTTTCTGATCAATGCGTAGGAAATGTCAGGCAACTTATCATTGTGACACTTTCTAAGGAGCGGCTGGGAAGAGGTCCACCTGATCCACCACATCCACTAACTCTGCCACTCGTTGGCGCCGAGCGCTGCATACCGTTGTGGTGTGTCGGCACGTCAGCATCCAACCGCCCGCGACGCCTCAGAGCCCCTACTTGTCGAGCCAGACATCTTCCATGCGCGCGCCGTTGGAGATGCTGTTGACCATAATCGTCAGTCCCTTCACCCACGGCTGCCAACAGGTCGCGCGGCGGTCGTAAAAGAAGATCGGTCGGGCGTCGTCTTCCGCCAGCTTCCTTTCGATCTCCCAGACCAGCCGCTTGCGCCGTTCCTGGTCAGCCTCTACCGATTGGCGATCGATCAGGTTGTCCACCTCCGGATTGCAGTAACCGTTATAGTTCAGTTCGCCGCCGCACCCGTAATTCAGGTAGAGGTTTTGGTCGGGATCGGGTCCGCCACCTACCGGGCTGAGCCCAATGGTGTAGTCCTTGCGCATAACCTTGGGCAGCCAATTGGCGGTGTCGATCATTTCGAGCTCGCCGTCGATGTACACCTCCTTCAACTGGTCGATCATGATCACGGCGGGGTCTCGGAAGAACGGGAGGTCGCGCACCGACACCTTGACCTTGAGCCGTCTCTCCGGCCCATAGCCGAGCCTCTCCATGATCTGGCGGGCATCCGTGCGGTTATTCCGTACATCGAGATCATAGCCCGGCAGGGTTTTCAGGATCTCGGGCGGCATGCCCCAAAGCCCTTCGGGTGGCGGCTGCATGACGCCGCCGATGTCGCCCTGTCCCTCGGTGACGATGTCGACAAATGCCTGGCGGTCAAAGCTCAGCGCCATCGCATGCCGCAGATCGGGATTGTCGAAGGGCGGCTTCTCCCGATTTGCGATCAGACTGCGGTTGACGCCGATCGGCGCCAATTCGCAGATTGCGTCGGGCATCTGGCTCTTCACGTCCTTCAGCAGTGGTTCCGTCACACTATATGCGAATGTCATGTCGAACTTCCCGGCAATGAACGCCAGTATCGCTGTCGACAGGTTGCGGATGATGGTATATTCGATGCCGTCAAGATAAGGTCGGCCCTTTTTCCAGTAATCCGGGTTTCGCGTCACCTTGATGTACTCGTTCGGCTTGAACGCGACAAATTTAAATGGGCCCGTGCCGATCGGATGCTGGCGCATGTCGCGCGGCGGAACATGACAGGGATAGATCGGGGAATATCCGGAAGCGAGCAGCGTGAGAAAGGCCGGCTGCGGCCGAGTGAGATGAAACGTGACCTCGTAGTCGCCGTTGGTAGTAACTGCCGCTAGGTTCCGATACCAGGACTTGCGGGGATTGACGCGAAGCTTCTCGCTCGCCTTGCCGGTCAGCATGTCCCAGGTACACTGGACGTCCTTGGCGGTGAAGGGCTTGCCATCGTGCCAAGTGACGCCTTGGTGCAGCGGCAACGTCAGTTCGGTGCCGTCCTCGTTCCATGACCAGCCCGTGGCAAGATCAGGCACGATTGATTCGAGACTGTTTTGTTTGACGTGCTGGTCGAACATGACGAGATTGTTAAAGACTCCCATCATCGGCCGCTCTGAGACGATGGTAGCTTCCTCGTGGATCGACATGCTTGCGGGGCTGTCGGGATCGTACATTTTCAGAATGCCGCCCTGCTTTTGGGCGAAGGCCAGCTCAGAGGCGAACATTGCAAGGAACAATGTGCCGGCCGCCGCGAATCCTGGCAGACTCCGCTTCATCTCCATGTACCTCCCTTGGCTTTCGCAGGTTCGCCGCGCCGCCTCGCGACTACGAACCCAAGCGAAACCCGCGGTCGCATCCCGCTATGCGGCCCCATTTGCTGGGCTCTCGTGGCGGGTTCCGACGCTCGGGAGGATACCATCTATTCGCTCCACGACCAGCGCATCCCGAGGTCGGTGTGCTCGTCCATCAAGGTGGTTCCGTAGAGATTGATGATAGACGCACTTCGCATCCGAGCTGCGACAGCTGCCGACGTCCCTGCCATTGCGAACATCGTGGACCAGGCCTACCGGCACTACATCGCCCGCATAGGCAGGCCGCCGGGGCCGATGCTCGAGGACTATGGGGCGCTTGTCTCGGAGGGCGCGGTATGGGTGCTTGAGGAAGGGGCTGTGATAGCCGCCATCATCGTGCTGCTGCCCGCGCCAAACTATCTGCTCCTCGACAATATCGCGGTCTCCCCCGCTCGCCACGGCTTAGGGTTGGGCCGCCGGCTGCTCGCATTCGCGGAGGCCGAGGCGTTGCGGCGCGGCTATCGCGAAAGCCGACTCTACACGCATCAAACAATGGTGGAAAATCAGCGTCTCTACGCATCAATCGGATATCAAGAGACGGGACGCGGCACCGAGGCCGGCTTTGATCGCGTCTTCATGCGCAAGCCGCTGTGCGTCTATAAAGGGGCTAAACCTCTAAGTTCATCCGATCCTGGACGCGGCAGCGTTGGGTGATGTTGTATTAGGCGCCGGCGCTGATACCGGCTGGGCTCAGCTCACCGGAGGCTGACCGTCGCACCAGCGCTTCGAAGGGGGAGGCATCGATGGCTCAGTTGTCGTCGGCCGAAACAGCCAGTCCACAAGTAGCAGCAGATCGGTGGACCGCATACAGCGTCACGGTGTGGGCGATCTGTATGCTCGGCTTCGCTTTCGACATTTATGAGGCGACGATAATGCAGTTGGTGACGCCGCTGCTCATCAAGGAGTGGGGCATAGCGCCGGCGACAATCGGGAATATTACGACAGTATCCCGCTGGGTGGGTTTGATCGGAATCTTCGTCTTTCCGACACTCGCTGATTTGTACGGCCGCCGGCCCGTCCTCGTTCTGACGATCCTCGGTTATTCGCTGTTCACCGGTCTCACCGGCTTTGCGCAAGGGCCGCTGCAGCTGCTGATCTTCACCTCGATCACCCGCATCACGCTGCAAGGCGAAACACCGGTCGGCATGATCATGGTCAGCGAGACCGCACCGACGAAATGGCGTGCCACCGCGCTTGGCGGTCTCGTCGGCGGCTACCCGTTCGGTTACATGTTGTGCTCTCTGACGGCTCTCGTTGTCGTGCCGCTGTGGGGATGGCGGTCTCTCTATTGGCTCGGAATCCTGCCGGCTCTGCTGGTTTTCTGGGTCCGGCTGGGTGTCAAGGAGAGCCCACGTTTCGAGCGGGTCACTAGGGCAATGGTGAGGGAAGGGCTGAAGAAGCGCCTTCATATCTGGTCGCCGGTGCGCGAGTACCCCCGCGAGATGCTGACTGCGACCTTTCTGTATTTTTTCTATCTGTTCACCTGGATTGGCTGGTCGGCTTGGATGCCCCAATTCCTCGCCAACGAAAAGCATCTCGGCTTTCAGACCACCGCGAGCTATCTCTCGATCTGGATGTTCTGCGCGATCTTCGCGTATTACCTTTGCGGCTGGCTCTCCGACCTGTTTGGCCGCCGTTACGTTATTCCCGGCTTCGTGCTCCCGGCTTCAATCCTTCTTGTCGTGTTGGGGTATCTCGACAGTCCGTCGAGCCTATTCTGGGTGGGATTGGTCTTGAATTTCCTTATCACGGGAAGCTTCGGCGCCGGCCTGGGCTACAACACCGAACTGTTCCCGACCCAGATACGCGGGACGGCGGTGGGCGTGGCGTTCACCTTCGGCAGCGCATTGGCCGCGTCTTCACCGGCGATTGTCGGCTGGATCGCGACCTCGCATTCGATCGCGGCGGCGCTGCCACTCCTCGCCCTCTCATTCTTCCTGCTCGTACCGATGTTCCTGTTCGTGGCTCGAGAAACGACGCGCAAGGAGCTCGCCGATTTCGTCGGCCAAAGGACCTGATCGCCTCGCCCAGGCCGCGCTAACCGGGACGACGACCGCCGATGTGACCTAAGCTAGGGCAAAACCCCCGTAACCGTTGGCCGCGACTGCGTCACACTTCTGCACATAGGCCGGAAAGCCGCCGATGTATGGCATGAATACGCGCGGCTTGCCCGGTACGTTGGCACCGATATACCAGGAGCTGCAGGTGGAGCGCAGCGAGCCACCGGCGACTTCGCGGACATGCGCGACCCAGTTTTCCTCGGCCTCGGCCTGCGCCTCGATGCGGCTGAGCCCCTCTTCGCGCAAATACCCAATGCAATCGGCCACCCATTCAACGTGTTGCTCGATTGATGGCAGCATGTTGGTCAGCACTGAGGGGCTACCCGGCCCGGTGATGGTGAAGAGATTGGGGAAGCCCGCGATGCCGAGGCCGAGATACGTCTTCGGGCCCTCGCGCCACTTTTCCTTGAGCGCTTGGCCGCCGGTGCCGCGGATGTCGATCTTCAACAACGCCCCGGTCATCGCATCGAAGCCGGTCGCGAACACGATCGCATCGACTGCGTATTCCTGATCCTTGGCCCGAATGCCAGCCGGCGTGATCGCCTCGATCGGCTCGCCGCTGACGTCGATCAGGGTGACTTTTGGCGGTTATAGGTCTCCCAGTAGCCGGTATCGACGCAGAGACGCTTGCAGCCGATGACGTTGCGCGGCGAGAGCATCTTAGCGATCTCCGGATCGTGCACGATCTCTCGGATCTTGCCGCGAACAAACTCGGCCGCGAGGTCATTGGCCGCCTGATTGTAGAGTAGGTCACCGAACGCGCCTATGAACGGGAGGCCGCCATAGGTCCAGCGCTTCTCGAACTCGTGCTGGCGTCCCTCCTCATCTGCAGCCAAGGCGGACTCCATGTTAAAATTGAAATCGATGCCCGGAACGGTCTGTTTCGCCCGCGCCCGTAATCCCGCGTAGTCAGCCTTCACCGCCGCCTGGTAGGCCGGGTCCAGCGGCCCGTTGTGTGCCGGGATGGTGTAGTTTGGAGTCCGCTGGAAGACATAGAGATGCGCTGCTTGCTGGGCAATGATCGGGATCGACTGGATAGCCGAGGAGCCTGTCCCAATGACCCCAACGCGCTTGCCGCTGAAGTCCACGCCCTCATGCGGCCAATGGCCGGTGTGGTAGGTCTCGCCCAGAAAGGCGTCGATGCCCGCGAATTTCGGCAGGTTGGCCGACGACAGGCATCCGGTCGCCATGATGCAATGGGTTCCCGTCACCCGCTCGCCGTCGCCGACTTCAAGAACCCAGCGGTCTTCGACCTCGTCAAAAGTCGCCGAATGCACCCGCGTGTTGAACTGAATGTCGCGGCGCAGGTCAAACCGGTCTGCCACATGGTTGACGTAACGCAAGATTTCCGGCTGCGGCGCATATCGCTCGGACCAAACCCACTCCTGCTGGAGCTCCTCCGAGAACTGATAAGAATACTGCATGCTCTCCACGTCGCAGCGCGCACCTGGGTAGCGGTTCCAATACCAGGTGCCCCCAACACCGCTCCCGGCCTCGAAGACACGCACGGAAAGGCCCATTCCGCGTAGGCGATGCAACATGTACATGCCAGCGAAACCGGCGCCGACGATCACCGCATCGAACACCCCACTCTGGCTCGGCTTCAAGTCCCGATCTGTCATTCTTTCTCCGATGATCTCTTATCCGATACCTTCCGGATCCCCTTGGGCGCAGAGGCAATGATCCGACCCCGTCGAGTCCTCGGTAACCTATTCCGAAGGCATTCTGTCCGGAATAGAGGCGCCACAGACAAGCGCCTCATCACGGAAGGCCGACTGCCAGTTCCGGGTGACCACAAGCTGAGCGCAGTTGAGGAATTTGGGCTCCATTCAAAAAGCCCCGGCGAGATCGGCCCCATCGAGCACCGCCTTGAAGAAGTTCGCGCCGTCCAGATGAGCACCTGACAAGTTCGCCCCGCTCAAGTTCGTGCCCCGGAGATCGGCACCTCGAAGGTCGGCCCGCGATAGATCGAACCCGCTCAAATCGAGCCCTCGCAGACCGGCCCGAGATAAGTCCGGGATCGTGTCCCAGGGGGTGGTGTAAGAGCAGCGTCGTTCGCGCTCTCCAGCGGATTTGGCCGGTGTCGTCAGGCTGCCACGGCGGGCAGCTTGAAGATCGGATCTTCGCTCAGTGGAGCGATTGTTTCCAGGGTCATGTAGCGGGCGCGCTGCACGGCCCATTCGTCGTTCTGCTCGAGCAGAATAGCGCCGACCAGGCGAGTGATGGCATCCTCATTGGGGAAGATGCCGACAACGTCGGTGCGGCGCTTGATTTCGCCGTTGAGCCGTTCCAGCGGGTTGGTGCTGTGGATCTTGGGCCTGTGGTCCTTGGGGAAGCTCATAAAGGCGAGGACATCGGCTTCCGCCTGATCCATCAATGTCGCCAGCTTTGCGACCTTGGGCCTGAGCTGATCAGCAACCTGGCGCCACTGGAGGCGGGCCATTTCGGCGTCCTCTTGGGCGAAGGCGGTGGCGATGAAGGCAGCGACGACACGCCGGCCTTGCTTTCCGGCATGGGCCAGGACATTGCGCATGAAATGCACGCGGCAGCGCTGCCAGGAGGCATGCAACACCTTTGCAACGGCCGCCTTGAGCCCTTCATGGGCATCCGAGATTACGAGCTTGACGCCGCGCAGGCCGCGCCTTGCCAGCGAGCGCAGGAACTCGGTCCAGAAGGTCTCGGCCTCGGAGGCGCCGATCGCGATGCCCAGCACCTCGCGTCGGCCGTCGCTGTTGACGGCGACGGCGACGATGACCGCGACCGAGACAATCCGACCGGTGGCGCGGACTTTAACATAGGTGGCATCCAGCCAGAGATAGGGCCAGTCGCCTTCCAGTGGCCGGTTGAGGAAGGCGGCGATCTGATCGTCGATCTCTGTGCACAACCGGCTGACTTGGCTTTTGGAGATCCCGGTCATGCCCATCGCTTTGACCAAATCATCGACCGAGCGGGTCGACACGCCATGGACATAAGCCTCCTGGATCACCGCCGTGAGCGCCTTCTCAGCCATGCGTCGCGGTTCCAGGAACGCCGGGAAGTAGCTGCTCTTGCGCAGCTTGGGGATGCGCAGTTCGACCGCTCCGGCACGCGTCTCCCAGATCCGGTCACGATAGCCGTTGCGGTGATTGATTCGGTCCGGGCTGCGCTCGCCATGGGCGGCGCCGGTCACGCTCTCGACTTCCAGTTCCATTAAGCGATGTGCGGCAAAACCCACCATCTCGCGCAGCAAATCGGCGTCGGAGCTCTTCTCCAGCAGCGTGCGAAGGATCCTCATCTCATCGGTCATCGTCGGGTCCTTGGTTCGCGTTCAGGTTTGGCAGCCAAACCCTACCGGAGATCCGCGATGACCACCGCTGTGGATAAGTGGCCCGCCGCCGCCAAACTCGTGGCGGTCGCTGCGGCGGGCCACTTACCCACAGCTCCTACACCACCCCAAGGGGCACGACCCTGACTCGCCCCACCAGCGAAGAGTCCTCTGCAAAACCGCGCAATTTCGCCCAGCCGGTACAGCCCCTCGTGATGGCCGACCTCTTGCGGCCGAAGGAAACAGCAGAGAGGCTGGACGGGGCGGTCGCCGTAAAACGCTAATCCTCTTACGGGGGGCCGAGGGTTCGAATCCATCTCCCTCCAGCGGCGAGTCATACAAAACCCGATCATCCCGACGGATCTCGATGGTCAGACCGTCGGGCTGCCGTCTCCATCAGCCTTACTGCGCCTTTGTTCCTCACCGCCGAACGGCAATCACGACCAGACGAACCACTGTCCAGCGGAATGATGAGTGAGGCCGTCGAGGGCGGCGATCGTCTCGCGAATGAACATCGGACCGTCTTCGGGGTCGAAGGGGGCAATCGGTGGCGAACAGCACTCGGTCCGTGCCGAAGAAATCGAGCCCGCAGCGTATCGCCGAACGCGCCCCGCCGACGGCCGTGTCATTATAGAACAGCCGGAATTAATCGATCGGCCGGCGGCCCCTCGCCTTCATCGTGGCGAGGATGCCGCTGTAATCCTCGCCGGAGGTTGGAGGTAGATGGCCTCCGAACTCGGAGAACTGCGCCGAGGTCTCGGCGGCTCGATCCGCCTTAGCATTGGCCACGGCGGGGATGACCTGGAGGAGTGCCGCAAGGTGAACCCGTCGGCACCGTTCATCGGCCGGCCGGTCGCGACGACGTTGCTGACGATCGGCGTCGCGCTAGCCGGGTTCTTTGCCTTCATGCGGCGGCCGGTGGCGCCCCTGCCGCAGGTCGATTACCCGACCATTACGATGAGCGCGAGTTTGCCGGGGGCCAGCCCCGCCACGATGGCGGCGACCGTGGCGATCCCGCTCGAACGCCGTCTCGGCATCATTGCCGATGTCACCGGGATAAGTTCGGAGAGCACGGTCGGCATCACCCGCATCACCTTGCAGTTCAGCCTCAACCGCAGCCTCAACGGCGCCGCGCGCGACGTGCAGGCGGCGATCAATGCGGCGCGCGCCGACCTGCCGACGAGTCTCCGTCAGAACCCCTTCTACTATTAAGGTCAACCCGGCCGCAGCACCGATCGCGATCCTGGCGATGACCTCTGATTATGAGACCTTGACGCGCGGCCAGATCTACGATGCCGCCTCGAAGGTCGTGCAGCAGGCATTGTCACAGATCGAGGGCGTCGGCCAGGTGCAGATCGGCGGCAGCTCGCTGCCTGCGGTCCGGGTCGAGCTCAACCCGCTTGCGCTCTTCAAATACGGCATCGGTCTCGAAGACGTTCGCGCCGCACTTGCCTCGGCTAAGGCGCACAGCCCCAGGGGCGCCATCGAGGATGGCGATCGCCGCCTGCAAATCTACACCAACGACAAGGCGAACCATGCCGAGGACTATCGGCCGCTCGTGATCGCCTATCGCGACGGCGCGGCAGTGCGGTTGAGCGATGTGGCAGAGGTCGAAGACTCGGTCGAAAATGTGCGCGCCATTGGCCTAGCCAACGGCAAGCCCGCAGTTGTGGTCATCCTTCGCCCGGCAGCCGGGTGCGAACATCGTCGATACCGTCGAGCGCGTAAAGGCGATCCTGCCGCAGCTCGAAGCCTCGATCCCGAGAGCCATCGACGTCGAGCTGATCTTGGACCGGACGAGGACGATCCGCAGCTCGCTGCACGAGGTCGAAAGCACCCTCGTCATTGCAATCTGCCTCGTCGTTCTGGTCGTCTTCGCCTGCCTGCGCAGTCTTCGCGCCGCCCTGATCCCGAGTGTCGCGGTACCGGTCTAGCTGATCGGCGCCTTCGGGGTGATGTATCTGCTGGGCTACAGCCTCGACAATCTGTCGCTAATGGCGCTGACGATCTCAACCGGCTTTGTCGTCGATGATGCGATCGTCGTGCTCGAAAACGTCACAAGACACATCGAGGCCGGCATGCCGCGGATGCGGGCGGCATTGCAAGCGGTGACCTTGTCGGTGGCGATCACGATCTCGCTGACCACGACGCCGATGATGTGCGCCTATTTGCTGCGCCGCGGCGCGAAGATCGGCACGGCAGGTTGTATCGCGCTGGCGAGCAGGCTTTTGCCGCAATACCGTGCCGGCTGAAAGGATCGTGTTTCGCCGGATGACCCAGTTCCAGGTCGGGGTCTTGGTCGTAATGCCGTCGGTCTGCTGGTCCGCTCCGGCGCCAAGGATCAGGTTGCCGTCGAGAACGATGTGATGTGTGGCGCGGTGCGGCGACGCCAGGGCCTTGATGCCGTCCGCGCCGGGGAGTCCACGGCCGTCGATTACCAGGTTGCCGATCACGATGTAGCTGGAATCGATGATCTCGACGGTCCTGTTGCCGATCTCTCCAAAAATGACGGCGGGCCGCTCTCCGGCTTGTCCCGTAATGGTGATGCAGCGGCCGGGTGCACCCGCGAGGTTCGCTACAGCCAGGCGGGGGTACTCTCCCCCTGCCAGAACCAGGGTATCGCCGGGCACGAGGCCCGAGATCATCCTGCGATAATTGGAAGGATCCGCTCGCAGAATTCGCCTTGGTTCCTGCGCAGCGCAAAATTCCGAGGGCGGCGCGCCGCGCGGCTCGTTGTCCAGCACGGCCATTGTTCCGCCGTCGCCTTGACAGGCCGAGAGGGCGGAGGCAGCGGCAGCAAAACACAATGCCACGAGCGTCTCTCGCCTCATATGCGCGCAACCCCGCCCCCTCGCCTAAGGCGGCGGTCGCCCGGTTACTCCGCGGCGGCTCTAACCGGCTCGATGAACTGTGAGATCCACTTGTTGCGTCGCTTCAAGTTCTCCCGATACATCGCCTCGAACTCGGCGGGCGGGAAGGAGTGCGTCGAGGCGCGGTTGAGAAGCGCTTCGCACCACGCTTTGAGCCGCGGGAAATTCTCTATGTGGCCGAGCCTTTTTACCCGGTCGAGAAACACGTAGCGCTGCAGGAACGGGGCATAGGCCGCGTCCACCAGCGAGTACTTTGCGCCATTGAACAATGGGCCGCTGCCTTGCTTTTCCAGGGCCCGCTCGAGGCGCTCGAAGGGCACCGGGATCTGCTCGGCAGCCTTGTTGTACTGCGCCTCGGTATCGGCATAAGCCGTCGCCGTGACCGTATTGGCGAAGGTGGGCACATAATCGGTCCAGGCCCGATTTAGCGCGCGCTCGACCGGGTCTTCCGGATGCAGACGCGGTGCGATGGTCTCGTCCAGGTACTCGTTGATAGCATTGGATTCGAACAGCGAAATCCTGTCGTCGATACGAAGCACCGGCACTTTCTTGTGCGGAGAGATGGCAAGGAACCAGTCGGGCCGGTTGTCCGGCTCGATGTGACGGAGCTCGAATTCGGTGTTTTTCTCGCGCAGCACAATCGCCGAACGCTGCACCCAAGGGCAGGTCTTAAAGCTGACCAGCATGTATTTTGCCATGGCGACCTTCGGTTGGTTGGTTGAGGCCTACATGATTGCACGCCCGTGAGGCGGGGTTAACCGCAAAATAGAATCGGGCTCGCCGATCCCGCCTACCTGCCCTTGAAGACCGGCCGGCGCTTCTCGACGAAAGCTCGGCTCGCCTCCGAATGGTCCTCGGTCGTCGCAGTGCGCGCCTGATGCACGGCCTCCATTTCGAGCACCGCGGCCAATGGCTCGGTTTCCGCGGCGAACAGATTGCGTTTCATGTAGCCGTAAGCGACGCGGGGCCCATCGGCGATGCGCCGGGCGAGGGTCATCGTTTCGCGATGCAGCACATCGTCTTCGACGACGCGGTTCACCAGGCCAAGCGAGGCGGCGGCGGAGCTGTCGATGATCTCCCCGAGAAAATAAAGTTCGCGCGCTTTTGCCGTGCCGACCAGGCGTGTCAGCGTCCACGACCCGCCAAAGTCGCCGGAATAACCGACCCCGGCGAACCCGGTACCGAAGCGGCCGGAACGGCCGGCAATGCGCAGGTCACAGGCCAGGGCGAGCCCTAGCCCGGCGCCTACCGCCGGGCCATTGACCATAGCGATAACAACCTTCGGAATCGTCCGCAGCAGCAGCGGAAGCTGATGCATTCGCCGCAGCCCCTCGACACGCTCCTCAAACCCCTGGGTGGCTCGGCTCTCCATCGTCTTGACATCGCCGCCCGCGCAAAAGCCGCGTCCGGCGCCGGTGACTACGATCGCGCCGACTTCGGCATCGCTGGCCAGGCGCTGCAGCGCCTCACCCAAAGCCTCAAGCATCGCGGGCGAGAACGCGTTCAGCCGATCGGGCCGATTGAGCTTCAGCCAGGCGATCCCGCCTTCGGTCGTTTCCAGCAGGTCGCTCATTTCAGGCCTCTCACGAGTACGGCGTTACCACGGCGGCGGCTGATAATAAGGCGGCGGATAATAGTAGGGTGAGGACGCGGCCGCGGCGCCGGCTGCAGCGCCGACCGCCACACCCGCCGCGACGCCGGCGCCAACTCCGACGGCGGTGCCGCCGTAATAAGTACCGCCGCGATAAACGGTGGTAGGGCCGCGGTACCCAGTTCCGCCGTAATAAGCGCCCCCAGGCGCGCGATATGCGGTCCCGCCGTAGGGGCCGCGAGCGGCAGCGCCCCCATAGGGACCACGAACTGCGGCGCCCCCCGCGGGACCGCGATAAGCCGCGCCGCCTCCCGGCCCGCGAACCGCAGTGCCGCCCATCGGACCACGGTAGGCAGCGCCACCATAGGCGCCGTGAACCGCGCCCCAGCCGAACGCTTGCGGCGCCAGCGACGAAGCCAACACCATGCTCAAACAAACGATCGCCAGCCGCTTCATCGCTTACCTCCCTTGCCCCTTGGCCTTGCCCTTGACCGGCGGCGCCGTCGCCGCAACCGGCTTCAATTGCACCTCCGTCGCGTCCGCCGGCGGCTGAAAGGTGAAATCCGCGTCGGACGGATGGATATTGAAGTTCCAATCCGAAAACTCGGCGATGAAATTTGGTTCACCCGGCAATGTTCGGTAGGTCACGATCAGCCGGCGCGGCAGCGACTGATCGTTCTTCTCCACCCAGAGCTCGAGCTCGATGCCGGGTGGCTGGGAGAAGAACATATGAAGGCATGGGACGCCGTCGATCGTGACGGTATCGACCACCGTGCCCTCGGTCACACCCGTCAGAAAGGCCTTGCCCGGATCCTCGGTCAGGAAATCGGCAAGCGGGAAATCAATGCCGAGGCGCCCCACCGCTTCCTTCAGCATTCCCTCGATGGTGCCCTCCGGCACCGGAATGCTCGCGTATTTTTTCGCGGTTGCCGAGTACGCGATCGCGGTCTTGCCGTCAAAAACGAGCTTGCTCGCCCCGTCGTCTCCGGTCCTATCGACAAGCAGGCGGTTCGGCCGGTGCACAGTGACCTTGAGGGTGTGGAAGATGTGAAGGGGGTAACCGTTCGCGTCCGAATGGTCCCGGATCGTCCGCGCCTGAAACGAGAATTGCTCGGCCCGCAGGCTCTTGCCCATTTGCAGCAAGGCCGCGCTCGCCTCCTCGCTGATCACCGGCTTTTTTTGCTGCGCGGCGGCGTGCGATGCGGGCGCCACTAACGGGAGAATGCCGAGCAGGCCGCCGGCGAACAAGGCCTCCAGGACGACGACATATCTGAGCTTCACGAAACTTCCCCTAACTCGCTATTCTCATGTTCACCATAATCAGGACTCTCAAACCCGTCTACGCTCGGGACCCATTTTACTTTGGTCCATATCTTTCAGGGGTCTCCTTGCACCCAGCAATCGTCGCTGTTAGATAGAATTGAGAGTACGGCATAGGACGCTTAGGTTTTGGTGGGGGAAATGCAGACACCGCGCATTCCAAGGTCGAGCGTAATCCTCCGGTCGGCAATTATGGGCGCATGCCTCGCATTGTTCGCGATGTTGCTCCCCGCTGATTTCGCGGGCGCAGATTTACATCGGCGCGGAAGGCGGATGGACCGGTCTGCCCGATCGAATTGACGACATCCTCAACGTGACTTCAGTCAAGGCGCGCTTCGACGGCGGCTTTAACGCCGGCGTTCGCGGCGGCTTTGAGTGGGGCCCCTGGCGTTTCGAAGAAGAATACAGCTATCGCCAGAACGATGCCCGGGACCTCGTTGGCAACAACTTCATAATCAAAGGAGTCAGCGGCAACCGTCACACCAATTCGATCATGACCAATGTGCTCTACGACGTCACTCTCGGCCATCCGATTACGCCGCATTTTGGGTTCGGAGTCGGGGCGGTCGACGTCTTCGATGGGCTGAAGGTGCCGGGCATCGGGCAGCTCTTCAACAACAGCAGCTGGCAATTCGGTTATCAGGGTATAGCCGGGATCCGCTACAATCTCAGCCCGACCTTCACCCTCGATCTCGACTACCGCTATTTCGCCACCACTCAGCCGACGTTCAATATTCCGAAGACCAATCTGCGTTATCGCACCGCCTACGACACGAACAACTTTGTCGCCAGCCTGATTTATCGATTTGCCCCACCGCCGTCCCCGGCCCCGGTTCCGGTCGAAGCGCCCACGCCAGCCCCGCCGACGCCTCAGGTGTTCCTAGTGTTTTTCGACTGGGATCGCGCCGATGTGACCCCCGCCGGGATGGAAGTCGTGAGACTGGCGGCGAACGCCTACAAGGCCGGCGGTTCGGTACGCCTCCAGGTAACCGGGTACACCGATCTTTCGGGCTCCGAAGGCTACAACCAACGGCTATCGGAGAGACGCGCCAACAATGTCGCCAACGCTCTGGCGAAACTAGGTGTCGCGCGCAGCGACATGGCAGTCACCGGCCGCGGCGAGAACGACCCACGCGTGCCGACCCCGAAGGGTGTGCGCGAGCCGCAGAATTGGCGCGTCGAGATTGGTTTTTCGTAGGGATCGTCCGCCGCGCGCAGCGGAGCGGCGTTCCCCGGGGATGATTGCGATGGACACGACGGACAATTCCGAGCGTTAACAGCGAGTTTGCCGCGAGTTTCGGTCGCATCCCTATTGCCATGGAATCATATACATAGCTGGGAACTTCCCCACATCCGGCGCCGTTTGGGCGTGTTCGGCCGGAAAGGTCATCGATGCTGCCAATATCCGCCGCGTTTCAGATCGCCGATATGCTGGGCGATGCGTTTGCGCCCTTGCGTGAACCGCTGAGCGCCGATCAGCTGGTCGCTCTGGCACGCCGCCGCACCGGGCTGACCGACTTTGGCGAAACAGCCTTCTTTGATCCGCTGCAGAAGCTTCTGCACGCCTGTTACGAGGAGGGAAATTTAAGTCTGGTCGGACGGGTCGCGACCCGCTGGGACGTGGTGCGGTTCTTGTCAAACCTGCTTCGGCTCTTTGACGAGGAGCAGAGGGCGCCCGAAATTCTCGCTCGGCCGGTAGACCGGCCGATCTTCATCTCCGGACTTCCCCGCTCGGGTACGACTTTTTTGCACAGCTTGTTGGCCGAGGATCCGGCCAATCTGGTGCCGCGCGTCTGGCAGCTGATCCACCCTTATCCGGCCAGAAATTCCGCGTCCGGGCTCGACCGCAGGGCGCGGCGTGTCTCCCGCCAGCTGCGGCTCTTCGGCTTGCTGGCGCCGGATTTCCGCCGTATGCACCCGATCGATGCGGGCTCGCCCCAGGAATGTTCCGAGATCACTGCGCATGTCTTCGCCAGCCTGCGCTTTGACACGACTTACCTTATTCCGAGCTACCGGCGCTGGCTCGACGCAACCGGGCATCTCGAAGCCTTTCGCTTTCACAAACGATTTCTACAGCACCTTCAGCATCAGACGGCGGATGGCGGACGCTGGGTGCTCAAATGCCCCGACCATGTCTTCGCACTCGACGCGATAAGGGCGGTCTATCCGGACGCCCGCGTGGTCTTCGTGCACCGGGACCCGCTCGCAGTCTTGTTGTCGGTTGCGCGGCTGACCGAGACGCTGAGACGGCCGTTCACCCGCAGCATTGACAAGGCCGAGATCGGCCGTCAGGACAGCGACCGCTGGTTGGCGGCGACCGAACTGATGATTGCCGCGGCGCGAGAGAACCACTTCGCGGAACCGATCTTTCACGTGCAGTACCTAGATTTGATTCGTGACCCGGTCGGCACCGTAGCGGCGCTCTACGATCATTTCGGCGACGCGCTGCACCCCGACGCCGCGGCCCGCATCGGCCACCTGGTCGAGGCGAAGCCGAATGGCGGTTACGGCGCCCACGGCTCTCGGCTCGAGGAGTACGGTCTCGATTCCGCGCTCGAGCGCGAGCGTTACGCGAGATACATGACGCAGTTCAGAATCCAGCCGGAATCGCAGAGGCGATTGGCACCGCAGAGGGGATCGGCGCGGGCGGCAAGACCTTCGGCAGTTCTGGCCTCGCGGCGATCCGCAAAGCTGGTCAAATAACCCGCTTCGAGGACGTCGGTGGTCAGGTTTGTTGTAGCTTCGAGAAAAAAGTCGGCACCGGTTGGCGTTGGGTCCCGCGACGATTGGAACTCAGCGCTTTTTGACTGCCGGGTCTTCTGTGCGGGCGTGGCTCTTGCCGACAAGCTCGGCATGTTCGAGTTCGCTGCGTTCGGCGCTGTCGAGCGCCCTTCCCGCCGCGTTGGCCTGCTCTTCGAACTTTCCGGAGCGCACGAATTGCCGCCGTGCCTCGTTGTATTGCCGAGCCGAAGTCTTGTTTCCTTCGCCCTCGTTCTGCTGACCCGAAATTTCCTTTGGTCGGCGCTTTGAAGTCTTGGTATCCATTTTATTCCTCATTCGCTAATACTTATACGAAGCGAACGAGTCAGCGCGGCGCCCGGTTCCCGAGCGCTTCCTGCATCGGACGGCAAGGCAGCTCAGCGCGCCATCAGAACCGGGAGCTGCGCTTCCATGATGATGTGCCGGGTGCCGCCGCCGAAGATCATCTGGCGGATCCGGCTCTGTGTGTAAGCGCCCTTCAGCAGGAGATCGGCACCGGCCGCCATCGCTTCCTTCAAAAACGACTCGCCCTGCGCCTTCTGCCGGCCATAGGCCGTCCGGACGCTCACATCAATGCCGTGACGTTCAAGCGTACGCGCGAGTTCTTCGCCCTCAGGGCCTGGCTCAGGCATATGTTGCGGGCCTACCGTAACGACGACGACCTTGCGCGCCTGCTTCAGGAAAGGCATCCCCATCGCCACGGTGACGGCGGTCTCGGTGCTGCCGTTCCAAGCGACCGCGACGACCTCGCCCAGGGTCGGCAGGCTGCGCTTTGGCACCATCAGCACCGGGCGGCCGCTCTCGAACAATGCATCTTCGAGCGTGGCCTCGGCGATCGAGGCGAGCTTTTCGGGCTGCTCGACCACGATCAGGTCGAAGACCCGGCCGATCATTCCGACGACGGCGTTCTGCCGCCCGTCCTCCTCCCGCCAGGAGGCGCTCGGGCCATTGTGTCCCGCCGGCACCGGATCGAGCGGGACGCCTTTTGCACTCATGAAATCGCGAAACAGCCGGCGCGCCTGGTCGCGGCGCTCGTGCCCCTCGCGCTCGAGGGTGCGATCGACCTCCGACGAGATCGAAAACCCCATCTCGCCGCCGAACACCACAGCGTATTCGGTCGTGAGGCTGTGCAACCCGACGAGATGGCTGTTGAAGCGCTGCGCCGCCATGAAAGCGGTGTCGAGAACCGGCCCGGCATTGCCGTCGCCGACTACGGTTAGTAAGTTCTTCATCGCGCGCTCCACTTCCCTCGCCCGCCCCGATCGGAGCGGGGTCTTTATCGAACAATACACGATCCAACCGTGCTTTGCGAGCGCGGCCGGGGTGACTGCCTTCGTGCCTCCGTCTAGACTTGCGGGCGCCGGCAATGGGAGTTGGCGGGAATGCGCGTTGTGATCGGGTTTATTTTATGGCTCGCGGCCGGTCTGGCCCTGGCGTGCGGCGCGACAGCCGCGGAAACAATCACTTTTGGCACGGATTGGAAAGCCGAGGCCGAACACGGCGGCTACTACCAGGCGATCGCCACGGGGATCTACCGGCAGCACGGCCTCGAAGTGACGTTGCGGCAGGGCGGACCGCAGGTTAACCACGCGCAATTGCTCGCCGCCGGCCGGCTCGACTTCAACCTTGCGCCAAACTCCTTCATTCCGCTGAATTTCGTGCAAGAGAACATCCCGCTGGTTGCGGTCGCGGCGATCTTCCAGAAGGACCCGTCTGTGCTGATCGCCCATCCCGGGCAGGGCAATGACAGTCTCGCCGCACTCAAAGGCAAGCCGATCATGATCGGCTCGGACACCCGCATCACCAGCTGGATTTTCCTCAAAAGCAAGTTTGGCTACACCGACGATCAGATCAGGCCCTACACCTTCAGCGTCGCGCCGTTTCTCGCCGATCCCAAGGCGGTCCAGCAGGGCTATCTGTCGAGCGAGCCGTTGACGATCGAATCACAAGGGATAATGCCAGTGGTGCTGTTGCTCGCAGACGCCGGCTATTCGAGCTATGGCTCGCTGATCCAGACCTCCGACCGACTGGTGCAAGAAACGCCCGATCTCGTGCAGCGCTTTGTCGATGCCAGCATCGAGGGCTGGTACAGCTATCTCTATGGCGATCCGGCGCCGGCCAACGCGCTGATCAAACGGGACAATCCGGAGATGACCGACGCGCTGCTGGCCTATGGCATCGCCAAGATCAAGGAATACGGCATCGTCGACAGCGGCGCCGCCAAGACCGACGGCATCGGGGCGATGACCGAGGCACGCTGGCGCGAGTTCTTCGACACGATGGCGAATTCCGGCATCTACCCCAAGGCTCTCGACTTCCACAAGGCCTTCACCTTGCAGTTCGTCGACAAGAAAGTGGGTATGAAGCCCTGACGGAAACGCTGTCGCCCGGCCTGCTGACGCAATCCCCGGCAACGAATCCGCTCGTCGCCTTACGCGGTGTCGGCAAGCGCTTCGCCTCGGGGGTGACGGCGCTCGACGGCATCGATCTCGATATTCATCGTGGCGAGTTCTTGAGCCTGCTCGGCCCCTCCGGCTGCGGCAAGAGCACCTTGTTGCGCATTATTGCGGGGCTCAGCAAGCCGAGTTCCGGAGTCCGCTGCCTGTTGCTCGGGACGGACCGCGCCGGGCACGTCCCGGCGGGGCGGATAGGCTTCGTATTTCAGGACCCGACACTGATGCCGTGGAGCACTGTCCTCGACAATGTGCTGCTGCCGTTCCGTCTCGCCGGGCGCATCGGGCCTGGGGAGCGCGAACGGGCCGGTGCCGAGATCCAATCGGTCGGCCTCTCCGGGTTTGAGCAGGCCTATCCGCGGCAGCTTTCGGGCGGCATGCGCATGCGCGTCTCAATCGCCCGCGCGCTCGTCACCAAACCCGACTTGCTGCTCCTCGACGAGCCCTTCGCCGCACTCGACGAAATCACCCGGATGGCGCTCAATGACGATCTCATGCGCCTTTGGGAGAGTCGCCGGCCGACTGTCGTTTTCGTCACCCACAGTGTCTTCGAATCAGTCTACCTGTCGACCCGCATCACCCTGATGACGCCGCGACCCGGCCATATCGTCGCCGAGCTGCCGGTCGATCTGCCGCAGCCGCGCCAGCGCACGCTGCGCACCTCACCCCGTTACGCCGCGCTCTGCACGACGGTGTCGGAGCAGCTCGTAAGTGCGATGGCAGCCAGATAAATGGCCGGCCGCACTGCATCGCCAGTTATTTCTCCCTCTCCGCCCTTGGGGGCGGAGAGGGTCGGGGTGAGGTGGGGGTGCCTCGTGCCAGAGCCGCAACCCGGCCCACCTCACCCTCCCCATCGCTTCGCGATGGGTGCCCTCCCTCTCCCCCCGCCAGCGGGCGGAGAGGGCAAATTTTTGCGCGGCCCTATCCAATAATCATGCAGGGAGCGGGATCCCGCTTCGGGCGCATCGCTGCTCCCCTCGGGGTGGGAGCGGTCCTGCTCGCGTTGTGGGAGATTATCGTCCGGGCCGAGGGCATACCTCCTTACATCCTTCCTGGCCCGGTGCTGATCGCGCAGACGCTGTGGACCGACGGGCCGAGCCTCATGGGGTCGCTGCTTGTGACCCTGCGCATCACCTTGGCGGCACTGGCGGCGGCGGCCATTCTCGGCGGTGGGATCGCGCTGTTGTTCTCGCTGTCGCGCATTCTCGCGCTCAGCCTCTTTCCATACGCGGTGATCCTGCAGGTGACGCCGATCGTCGCGATCGCGCCGCTAATCATCATCTGGGTTCGCGAGCCCTTTCTCGCCCTCCTCGTCTGCGCCTGGATTGTCGCGTTCTTTCCCGTCGTCGCGAATACGACGGTCGGGCTCAACAGTGCCGACCGTAATTTGCTGGCGCTCTTCCGGCTTTACGGCGCCTCGACCGGCAAGACCCTGCGCTACCTGAAACTGCCCATGGCGCTGCCTTATTTCCTCGCTGGCCTGCGGATCAGCGGCGGGCTCGCGTTGATCGGGGCAGTCGTCGCGGAATTCGTCGCCGGTACCGGGGGCACCGAGACGGGCCTCGCCTTCCGCATCCTCGAAGCGGGATACCGCCTGGCGATTCCCCGTTTATTCGCCGCGCTGTTCCTGCTGTCGATGACCGGCATCCTGATCTACTTCGTCCTCGATTTCGTGTCGCGCCTGCTATTGCGGCACTGGCACGAAAGCGCCATCACGGAGGAAGAGGAATGACGCGAGCGCGCGGGGTCGTCTCAGTTCTCAGCCGCGTCCGACAAACGGCATTTTCGTCGCCATCACGGTGAGGAATTGGACGTTGGCTTCCGGCGTCACCGTCGCCATGAACACGACCGCGCGAGCAACGTTCTGCACATCCATTGTCGGCTCTTCGATGACCGTGCCGTTGGCCTGCGGCACGCCGCGCTGCATGCGCTGGGTCATTTCGGTCAGTGCATTGCCGACGTCGATCTGGCCGCAGGAGATGTCGTATTTGCGGCCGTCAAGCGACGTCGATTTCGTGAGGCCGGTGATCGCGTGCTTGGCCGAGGTGTAGGCGGCCGAATTTGGCCGCGGCGCATGCGCCGAGATCGAGCCGTTATTGATGATCCGCCCGCCCATCGGCTGCTGATCTTTCATGATCCGAAACGCCTCCTGCGTGCACAGAAACGAGCCGGTCAGGATCGTGTCGATGACCGCCTTCCAGCGCTCGAACGCCAATTCGTCGATTGGCGCCGCTGCGCCGAAGCCGGCATTGTTGAACAGCACGTCGAGCCGCCCGAACCGCTCCCTCGTCTTGGCGAAGATGTTCTTGACCGACGCAGGGTCGGTGACATCGGTCGGCACCGCCAGGACCTGCCCACCGAAACCCTCGATCTCGTGCGCCACCTCCTCCAAACGGTCCACGCGCCGCCCGCCGATCACCCCGGCAAAACCCTCCTTCGCGAGCGCGATTGCCGCTGCTTTGCCGATCCCGCTTCCCCCGCCGGTAACGAGAGCGACCTTTCCGTTCGAGCTCATGCCGATGTCTCCTTCTCTAGAAAGCGGGAACGATAGCAGTTTGGCCACCACCGCACGGACGAAATTGCTGCGTCAGGGTACGATTCCGCGCACCGCCCACGCAGTCGCGGTCAGCGAGCGCGGCCCGTCGGGCGCACCGGAAAGAAAGGCGGCGCGGACGCGGTCCTCGACCAGCCGGCGCCGCTCGGCCGGCAGGCCTTCGACATAGGCGCCGACCGGTCCCTGACCGCCGAGCAGCGGCTCCCAGTAATCGGCGAAATCGGCGTATTCCATGCGGATCGTGATCGAAGCGCTCTCGACCCCCGCGAGCCCGGCGTCATGCCACAGCACCGGCAGCCCGTCTGGCAGGGCGAGCGGGCCCGAGAACAGCCGATCGCGCGCCGCCCCGGCGCCAGGGTCGAGCCCGGCCGCGGTATCCCAGAAGAGGCGCTGGAACACGAGCCCCCCGCGAAAATCCCATACCGCCGCCGCGACGACGCCGCGCGGCCGCACCACCCGCCGCATTTCGCGCACTGCCTGCGCGGCATTCGGGACAAAATTCAGCGAAAGCTGCGCCATGGCCGCCGCGAAACCGCCGTCGGCGTAGGGCAAGCGGCAGGCATCGGCGACCGCAAAACCGATGCCTGCGGAGCGCGGGCGCGACCGCGCGAATGCGATATAGGGAGCGGCGATATCGATGGCCACGACCCGATCCGGCGCTCCGCGTTCGGCCAAGGCGAGGGCGAGGCTCCCGGTGCCGCACCCGACGTCAAGCACCCGGCCATGATCCAGCGACCGCGCGAACTCCGCAAAAGGCCCGGCGAGCAGCCGCGACCACCGCCCGAGAAACCGCTCATAGGCCGCCCCGTCGCTCGCCCGGTATGTTGAGGGGGGTGTGCCGGTCAAACCTGGCCGCCCCTCACCCCAACCCTTTCCCGCAGGCGGGGAGAGGGAGTAGGCTCGTGCAGTGCAGGGAAATCTGGCGATGTTCGATACAATCGAGCTGAATGGGCGGCGGTACCGGAAGCCTCGGCGGCCGACGGTAGTCATCTGCGTTGATGGGTGCGACCCCGAATATCTCGAGCGTGGCATTCCGGACGGTATTTTTCCGACCATAGGTTCTTTCCGCCGGGAGGGTTACCTCGGAACGGCGGATGCCGTGGTGCCGACCTTCACCAACCCGAACAATGTCTCGATCGTGACCGGGGCGCCGCCTTCGGTGCACGGCATTGCCGGCAACTATTACCTCGATCGCAAGAGCGGGCGCGAGATAATGATGACCGACGAGAGCCTGATGCGCAGCGAGACGATCCTCGCGCTGATGGCGCAGGCAGGCGTCGTGACCGCGGCGGTTACCGCTAAGGACAAATTGCGCAAATTGCTTGGGCGCAACCTCAACGGCATCTGCTTTTCGTCCGAATATGCCAATTCCGAAGTCGAAGCGCTGGTTGGTCGCGGCCGGCCCGACATGTACTCGGCCGATCTATCGCTGTTCGTGCTCGACGCCGGGCTCGCGCTCCTCGAACGTGGCATGGCTCGGCTGCTCTACCTGTCGCTCTCGGATTATGTGCAGCACGCGCATGCGCCGGGAGCGCCCGAAGCGAATGCTTTCAACCGGGCGATCGATGATCGTGTACGGCGCTTTGTCGAACTGGGCGCCATCGTCGGTCTCGTCGCTGATCACGGCATGAACGACAAGGCGTTGCCGAATGGCGAGCCCAATGTGATTTTCCTCGAAGACGAGCTCAACCGCCGTTTCGGCACTGGAGCGGTGCGGGTGATCTGTCCGATTACTGACCCGTTCGTGCGCCATCACGGCGCTCTCGGATCGTTTGTCCGCGTCTATGTGCGGGGCGCCGCGGACATCGCCCCACTGATGGCGAAGAGCGCCGAGCTACCGGGAGTGGCTCTGGTGCTCGACGCGGCAAATGCCGCGCAGCGGTTCGAATTGCCGCTCGACCGGGAGGGCGACTTCATCGTGCTCGGCGATGCCAATACCGCGATCGGCGCCTCCCATGCCGAGCACGACCTTTCAGGGCTCGCCGGCCATCGCTTACGCTCGCATGGCGGGCTCGGCGAGCAGCCCGTGCCGTTTATCCTGTCGCGGCCACTGACCCCGGAATACCGGCACATCGCAGCGAGCCGGCAATTGCGCAATTTCGATATCTTCGATTTTGCGCTGAACGGCGTCGAATAGGCCTACATCGGCGGCTTGACGCCGTCTTTCTCGGCGGTCACCCCAGCAGCCGTCAGGCTGCCGTCCGGTTTTTTCGGCGCGACGATGAAGACCGCCGCGCCGGGTTTCAGCAGGCTCATGTCTCCCGCGCCATATCCGAAAATCGGCGTATCGGGTCCAACGACGAGTTCCGACTCGCCGCCCTTGTAGGTGACCTTCAGGGTTTGGCCTTGCGGCGCGCCGGTGACGCCGGACACGGTGGCGTTGGTCATCAGGCTCCCCGAGGAGAGGTCCCAGGGGTATTGTCCCTCGCCCACGCCGCGCATCGCCTCAGGGAAGATGCGGAGCTCGACCGAGTGGTTCTTGCCGTCGGTCCCCTTCACCGAAGTCGAGGCGACAAAGTCGCCGTCCTTGATGTCGGCGAGGCTCTTCTTGACGAGATAGCGGATGGTGACGTTGGGAGCGAGGGTGACCATCACTTCCTCACCCTCGCGCGACTTGACCGTCAGGGCGTTGCCGTCGAGCTTCTCGACCGTTCCGCGGATGCGCGTCGGCGGGTTCGCCGGCGTGTTCTGGGCGATAGCCGGCATCGCCAGCACTGCGACGAAGACGGCGGCGACAAACGATTGCGAGCGCATGCGAAACTCCTCCCCTGCAACTTCATTAAATGACCGCGCCGCAACATGCCGTCAGATCGCGTCGCCCGCATCTCACATTTCGGTGACCGCCGTATCACCAGGATCGCGTGTCACTGCACGATTTCGTCGGGGTATACGCCCCAGAGATCGCCGCGCTGGATCCAGCCGGCATGGTCGGCGGCGTCGATGCGGCACCAGTCGCTGCGGCATTCGAGCAGCCGGGCGACGACCCCCGGCTGCGCGCGAGCGACCGCTGGGGATGCCGGATCGGGCTGGCGATGCAAGGTGCGGATGCCGCCCTTGATGACCACGGCGCGCTTGCCGGTCAGCATTCTCTCGTGCACCCAGCCCTCGGTGCCCTGCCAATCGCGGATCATCCGCCAGTTCTCGAATTCCTTGACGATCTCGACCGGCATTTCCTTGCGCGTCAGCACCCACTCGATTGGGTAGTTCTCGCCAGGCCCAACCCGCAAATTCACCTGGTCCGAGCGCAGGCTGACGAAGCGCGGCAACTTTTGCCCTCCCTCGCTTTCACCTGCTGCGGCGGGCGTGGCCGCAACGACGTGTGCGGCCGCCAGCACCCCCAGGAGGCGGGCAACAAACCGGAGCCACGTCTGCCGCCTGGACATCCCACCCCCGCTGTTGCTAATGGCGGACCCCGCCCTCTGCGGAACTTGTCGCCATGCGCTCGAAACGGCCATTCGTCATCGTCACCCGCAAGCTCCCGGACCCGATCGAGACGCGGATGATGGAGCTGTTCGCGTGCCGGCTCAACCTGGACGACACATCCCTTTCAAAGGCTGACCTGATCGCCGCCGTGGAGCGGGCCGATGTCCTGGTGCCGACCGTCACCGACCGAATTGATGCCGAGGTGTTGGCCGCAGCCGGTCCCGCCCTCAAGCTGATTGCCTCGTTCGGCACCGGGGTCGACCATGTCGACCTTGCGGCGGCGCAACGGCAAGGCATCATCGTAACCAATACGCCCGGCGTCCTGACCGAGGACACCGCGGACATGACCATGGCGCTGATCCTCGCGGTGTCGCGTCGGCTCGCGGAAGGTGAAAGGCTGATCCGCAGCGGCGGCTGGACGGGCTGGGGCCCCACTTCGATGCTCGGCCACCGTATCTGGGGCAAGCGGCTCGGCATTGTCGGCATGGGCCGGATCGGGATGGCAGTCGCGCGCCGTGCCAAGGGGTTCGGCTTATCGGTTCATTACCACAACCGGCGTCCGGTCCCGGAGGAAGTCGAAAACGCGCTCGAGGCGACCTACTGGGAGAGCCTCGATCAGATGCTCGCGCATATGGACATCGTCTCGGTCAATTGCCCGCACACGCCGGCCACCTACCACCTGCTCTCGGCGCGCCGGCTGCGCCTGCTGCAGCCGCAGGCGATCCTCGTCAACACGGCGCGCGGCGAGATCGTCGACGAGGAGGAGCTCGTCCGTCTGCTCGAGACCCGCGCAATCGCCGGAGCCGGGCTCGACGTATTCGAGCACGAGCCGGCGATCGACCCGCGGCTGCGCATCCTCGACAATGTCGTGCTGTTACCGCATATGGGCTCGGCGACGATCGAAGGGCGGCTCGCAATGGGCGAGAAGGTCATCATCAACATCAAAACCTTCGCCGATGGCCACCGCCCGCCCGACCGCGTCCTCGGCTCGATGCTGTAAATCGGATCATGGCGGTTCTCGAACTGGAGTTGCTGACCAAGCGCTTTGGCCAGGCCGCCGCCGTCGACGATCTGTCATTGACCATCGACCACGGCTTGCTCATGTGCCTGCTCGGGCCGTCGGGCTGCGGGAAGACGACGACCCTGCGATTGATCGCCGGCTTTATCGATCCCGATGCCGGATCGATCCGGGTCGGGGGTCGCACGATCTCGGCGCCGGGTCGCAGCCAGCCCCCGGAGCGGCGCAACATGTCGATGATCTTTCAGAGCTATGCGCTATGGCCGCATATGACGATTTTCGACAATATCGCGTACGGGCTGACCTTGCGGCGGGTGGGCAAGGCCGAACTCGCCCGGCGCGTCGCGGCAATCCTCGAAGCGACGCATCTTGCGGAATTCGCCGGCCGGTATCCGAGCGAGCTGTCCGGTGGTCAGCAGCAGCGTGTGGCTCTTGCTCGTGCGCTCGTGGTCGAGCCGGAGACGTTGCTCCTCGACGAGCCGCTCTCCAACCTCGACGCCAATTTGCGAGAGGAGATGCGTTTCGAAATTCGGCGCCTGCACGACGCCTATCAAATATACGACCGTATACGTCACCCACGATCAGGCAGAGGCGATGACCACCGCCGACGTTATCGTCGTGATGCAGCGGGGACGGGTCGAGCAGATGGGCTCGCCCGAAGAAATATATCAGCGGCCGCGCTCGGAATTCGTCGCGCGGTTTCTCGGCGGCACCAATATCTTTCGAGGCCGCAGAATCGGCGCGCGACCTGGTCGATTGCGGCGGCCTCGTGCTGCGCTGCGGCCAGGGCGAGTATGCAGCCGCGGGCGAGACGGCGGTCTCGGTGCGGACGCACGATATTGACTTCGAAGCGGACGGCGCAGGCGACCCCGAGGAGCGGCCGAACGAAGCCGCTGGCCGCGTCCTGCGTCAAGCCTATCTCGGCGCCCATCGCGATTACCTGGTGACCGTCGGCGGCGGTCAACAGGTCCGCGTGGTTGCTCCGATGCAGGTCAATGTGCCGGTTGGCGGCAGAGTGCAGGTTGCGCTTTCCGCCGGAGCGCTGCCGCGCGCTGGCTAATTGAGCGGCTTAAGGGAAGGAAGCGTCATGAATGCAATTCGGTACTCGACGGCATTTTTCATGTCTGTCGCCGCGATTTCGGCAACAGCGTCTGCTGCCCCGAGCGCCGACCCCGATTACGCCAGCAGCTCGTCGATGCCGCGAAGCAGGAAGGCAAGGTGGTTTTCTATACGTCGATCGAACTGCAGACCGCCGAGAAGATCGGCAGGGCCTTCGAAGCAGCCTATCCCGGCATCTCCGTGCAGGTCGAGCGCAACGGCTGCGAGCGCCTGTTCCAGCGTCTCGCCGAGGAACGCGGCAGCAATATCCACGTTGCCGATGCGATCGAGTGCTCGGACATGACTGCGCTTCTCTATTGGAAGCGGCAGGGCTGGCTGGCGCCCTTTGTGCCGGCCGACGTAGCGGAGAAATGGCCGGCCGATCAGCGCGATCCCGACGGCTATTTCGCGACCGAGCGGTTTACGCTGTCGCCGATTATGTACAACACCAAGCTCGTCAAGACCGAGGATGCGCCAAAGAGCTTTGCCGACCTGCTCGACAAGAAATGGACCGGCAAGATCGTCAAGGCTCATCCCGGCTACAGCGGCACGATCATGACGGTGACCTTCGAGCTGAGCCGGGATCTCGGGTGGGACTATCTGAAGAAGCTCGGTCAGCAGCACGTGATGCAAGTGCAGTCGGCAGCGGAGCCGCCCAAAAAGGTGGCACAGGGCGAGCGCCCGATCGGGGCGGACGATGGCGAATATTTTGTTCTGCAGATCCGCGACCAGGGCGGCCCGATCGAGCCGGTCTATCCGAGCGAAGGCACGCCATCGATTCCGGGCGGCGCCGGCGTCGTCGTCGACGCGCCTCACCCGAACGCCGCCCGGCTGTTTATCAGCTGGTTGTTGTCGCGCGAGGGGCAGCAGCTGCTCGTCGATACGGCTTGGCTACGCTCCGTCGACCCCGATGTGACGCTCAAAGCCGGGATGAAGCCGCTCTCCGAAATCAAGGTCCTGAAGGCCGACCCCGCCAGCCAAGCAAAGGCTGTAGACGAAATCAAGAAAAATTACGCCGAGTATTTCGGGCTTTGAGAAGAGGCCGTAACTCTCGATTGGGTGCACGGCCGTCGCCATGGAGCCTGCCGAACGCCGGCGATGGCATCTCGACCCGTCGACCCCGCTATTCGTGCTGCTCGGCGGGTTTCTGTGCGGGCTCGTGCTGCTGCCATTGGGATGGCTCGGGTGGTACAGCGTCACCGACGCAAACGGCACCCTGAGCCTCGCCAATTTTGCGCGCCTGCCAACCGATCCGACCTTTATCGGCCCGTATCTCACGGCGCTCGGCATAGCGGCGAGCGTGGCCGCCGGTGCGTCTGTATTAGCTATTCCGCTCGCCTGGCTCGTCGCCCGCACTGATCTGCCGGTGCGGGGCGCAATCCGCGCGCTCGTCACCGCGTCCTTCGTAACCCCGCCCTTTCTCGGTGCGATCGCCTGGGAACTCCTCGCGGCGCCGAACAGCGGCATCCTCAATCAATGGTACCGCGCAGTCTTCGAGCTCGGGCCCTACGAACATCTATTCGACATCTATACCGCCGAGGGCCTGGTATTTGTGATGGCGTGCTACAGCTTCCCGTACATCTTCGTGCTGCTGACAAACGCTCTCGACAATATTCCCGCCGAGCTCGAAGAGGCCTCGGCGATCCTCGGCGGCACGCGGCCGGCGACATTGCGCCGGGTGACGTTGCCGATGGTGTTGCCGGCGCTGCTCGCGGGTGCGCTTGTCGCCTTTCTGCAAGCATTGACCCAGTTCGGCACCCCGGCGATCCTCGCCTTGCCAGCCGGCTTTCACGTCATCACGACAAAAATCTGGGCGCTCTTCCAGTATCCCCCGGACCCCCATCTGGCGGCAGCCGCGGCATTGCCGTTGCTGATCCTGACGATACTGCTGCTGCAAGGACGGCAATGGCTGCTCGGCCGGCGCAGCTATGCCGTCATTGGCGGCAAGAGCGGTGCGCCGCGTCCGATCGGGCTGGGTATTTGGCGAGTGCCGGCGCTTGCCTTTGCGCTCGCGGTCCTCGCTCTGCCGATTCTGCTTCCCTATGCGGCGTTGATAAAGACGGCGATCGTTCGCACGCCTTCGGACCCGCTGACCCTCGACCATCTGACATTGCACAATTTCCGCTTCGTATTCCTCGAATTCTCGCAGACCCGCCAGGCTCTCTGGAACACCGTTCTGCTCGGCGTTCTCGCCGCAACAGGCGGCACGTTTCTCGCTCTGACCGTCAGCTACGTCACGCAGCGCGGCCTCGTCACCGGGCACCGCTTTCTCGATTTTCTTGCGACTGCACCAATCGCCATCCCCGGGATCGTCCTCGGTGTCGGGCTCTTTCTCAGCTACACCCGCCCGCCGCTGGTGCTCTACGGCACCTTGTGGATCCTGCTCTTGGCCTTTCTGACGATCGAGCTGCCGGCGGGATATCAGCAACTGCAAGCGGCTTTTCGCGGCCTCCACCCGGAGCTCGAAGACGCCGGCCGCATCTTCGGCGCGACGCGGCTGGGGGTGTTGTGGCGGATTACCGAGCCGCTGCTCCGCACCAGCGTCATCGCAACCTGGTGTTTTGTCTTCATCGGCGTCATTCGCGAATTGTCGGCGACGATCATGTTGACCACTGCGCAAACCAAGGTCGTCGCGGTCATCATTTACGACCTCAACGAAAGCGGCGACCTCGGTGCGATCTCAGTCTTGGGGATCACACTCCTGGTGATCACTTTCGTCGTAGTCGGCATCGCAACCCGGCTGCCGAGGCTCGGCCGACCGCAGGAGCGTTTGGTTTGAATATCTCCGGCCGCCCCGACCGGAACCAATGGGTCGGGTGATTACTGGGCCAGCTGCCGCAGTTCGGGCATTGCGCGTTCCAAACCGCGCGTGAAGCGTTCAAGGACCTCGTCGATTTCGCTGCGCGTAATACAGAGCGGCGGAGAGAACGAGATGATCTCGCCATAGGGCAGGGCGCGCACCAGTACACTCTCTTCGAGCACTTTGCGGGCGACGATGCGGTGGGGTTGGGTTTGCGCGTCGAAAAACCGACGGGCCTTTTTATCGGCGACGAATTCAACCGCGACCATTAGGCCGGCGCCGCGAACGTCGCCGACAAAGGGGCTGTCTGCGAGACGCTCGCGCAACTGGTCACGCAGGAATTTGCCCATCTCAGCGGAATTCTCGATGAGGCCCTCGCGCTCCATGATGTCGAGGTTGGCCAATCCGACGGCCCCGCCGAGCGGGTGTCCGGAATAGGTGAAGCCGTGCATCAACGGGCCCATTTCCGACGAGGCGTCGCGCAATACCTCCCAGATCTTTTCCGAGATCACCGATGCCGAGAGCGGGAAGTAGGCGCTGGTGATGCCCTTGGCGAGCGTCACGATGTCCGGCTTCAGGTCGAACAGGCCCGTCGCGAACCACGAGCCGGTGCGGCCGAAACCGGTGATCACCTCGTCGGCGATGAACAAGATGTCGTGCTCGGCGAGAAGCTCCTGGACCCGGTCGAAATAGCCTTTGGGCGGCAGGAAGACGCCGCCCGTGCCCATGATCGGCTCGGCTATAAAGGCCGCGATCGTCTCTCCGCCCTCGCGCGCAATCAGCGCCTCGAGGTCGCCCACCATGCGCGCGGTGAACGCCTCCTCGTCTTCGCCCTTCTCGGCAAAACGATAGAAATGCGGGCAGGAGGTGTGAAGGACCCCCTCGATCGGCAGATCGAAGGCCTTGTGGAAGGCCGGGATGCCGGTGAGGCTTCCGGCGGCAAAGGTCAAGCCGTGATAGCTGCCGAGCCGCGAGATCACCTTCTTCTTCTGCGGCTGGCCGCGCAGATTGTTGTAATAGCGCACCAGTTTGAAATTGGTGTCGTTGGCGTCCGAGCCCGACGTGCCGAAGAAGATCTTCGAGAGATGTCCGGCGCTCGCCTTCTCGCGGAAGAGGCTCAGCACGCGGTCGGCGAGCCGGATGATCGGCTCGTTCGAGTACGAGCTGAAGGTATGGTAATAACCGAGATCGCCCATCGCCTGCGCCGCCGCTTCGCCGAGCTCGGCGCGGCCGTAGCCGATGTTGACGCACCACAATCCAGCGCCGCAATCGATCAGCTCCCGCCCCTCCCGATCCTTGACCCTGACCCCGGAGCCGCCGGCAATGATCGTCGGGCCGTTTTTGAGGTGATCGGCGATCGAGGTCGCCGGGTGGATCAGGCTCTGCCGGTCCATTTCTTCGAGCGAATAATTCTGTGTAACATTCGGCATAATTCTCTCCTATCAGAGCGGTCGCCCGTTGCACGTCACCCTCCCGTCCTCGCGGGGTAAAGAATTTCCGCAGAGACTTCAGGTTCGGCGATAAGGGCCCAGTCGCCATCCCGCCAGGCGCGGAAAAAGCAGCTGCGGCGGCCGGTGTGACACGCGACGCCCTGCTGATCGACCAGCAGCAGCACCGTATCGCCGTCGCAATCGAGGCGCAGCTCGTGCAGCAGCTGAACCTGCCCGGAGGTCTCACCTTTTCGCCAGAGTTTCGCACGCGACCGCGACCAGTAGCAGGCGCGGCCTTCGTCGAGGCTCGCGCGCACCGCCTCGCAGTTCATCCAGGCCAGCATCAGGATTTCGCCGGTATCGTATTGCTGGGCGATGGCCGGCACGAGGCCGTCGGGGCCAAACCTGATTGCGGCCACCGCATTTTCGATCGGATCCTGCACCTGCCTCGTCCCTTCCGCCGGTTGCCTGTTGCATCGCCGGATTAGGGTAGCGACACAACAAAAACAATACCGGTTTCGGCGGGCTCCGAAGGCTTGGGGCGGCAGCTTGGCGAAGAACGGCAGAACCTGACTTCGCCGCAGGCAGCGTCACCACTCCCGATGGATCGTTGCTCCCGTCGTTGGTGTTGTCGACTTTGGCACACAGATGTCGTGACGGGGCCATCCACCCCATCAAACCCGGTCATGACGCGGTTCCGGGAAGTCGGTCACTACGACTTCTTCGCTGAGCGTGTCGAGCATGGCGCAGCTCAATTGCCGACCGTTGCCTTGGTCGCGCGCTTCGCCGGCAGAGCCTGGATTGATCACCAGAACCTTGCCGACGCGGCGCACCAGCTGATGGTGGGTGTGGCCGTAGAGCACGAAATCCGCTTCCGCCTCGCCGAACCGCGCCAATTGGGAGTCGTGCGGGTATACGTACGCCCCCTGTGGCTCCCATGGGGTGGAGTGGACGAGGAGCAGCTTCCTTCCGCCGATACTCAGCTCAAGCCTCTCGGGCCGCTCGGCGAGCCACTGGAGCAATGACCGGTCGATCCACTCCGGCTGGCGTGCGCGGACGCCGTGTGGCCCGAGAAAGCCCTCCTCGTGGTTGCCGAGAATGGTGTGGACGCCGCGGTCCCTGAGAAGGGCTACGACCTCGTTCGAAAAGCGGTATTCGTAGATGCTGTCTCCGAGGCAAATCAACTCGTCGGCATCGCCGAGTATTTCCAAGGCCCGCAGCAAGCCGGCGTGATTGCAGTGCACGTCCGAGACGATGCCGATCTTCAACGATCGCTCCGGCGCGCGATGATGTTCATCGGCTTCAGGCTCATGACGACCTTTCCGTCCTGGTTCAGCACCTCGATCAGGGTGCGCACCATGCCTCGGTCGGGTTTTGAGCGCGAGGGCGTCGCTTCGAGCACCGAGACCCGGATGTGTAATACGTCCCCGGGCCGAACCGGGTGCAGCCAGCGCAGCTCGTCGATGCCGGGCGAGGCGAGGCTCGCCCCTTTTGGCAGAAAATTGTCGGCCAGCAGCCGCATCATCATCGCTCCGGTATGCCAGCCGCTGGCGATTAGGCCGCCAAAGCGGCCGCGCTTTGCCGCCTCGGGGTCGACATGCATGTCCTGCGGGTCGAAGCGGCGGGCAAAGTCGAGGATTTCGGCCTCGTCGACCCGGATCTCGCCGTACTCGAATACCGTGCCCGGGATGTAGTCCTCGAAATATCGCTCTTCGGCTAAACCTGGAAGCTGCGATGAGTGCATTCCCCGCCCGCCTGGTTACGTCACGGCCGGGCTTGACCCGGCCGTCTCCGACTGCATTACATCAAGCCAGCGAAAAAGTCGTGGATGCGCGGGTCAAGCCCGCGCATGACGAGTCGGGCCCGAGAGGGAGGCAGATGACCTACGATTACATCATCGTCGGCGGCGGGTCGGCCGGTTCGGTCATGGCCAACCGGCTGTCGGCCAAAAGCAGCAACAAGGTATTGTTGTGTGAAGCGGGCCAGGACACGCCGCACGGCAAGGTGCCGCCGGAGATCCTCGACAGCTACCCCGGCACCGCCTATTTCGACCCGCGTTTCCATTGGACCGAGCTCAAGGTCCACACCGAGGTCATCTCGCACAACCGGCCCGAGGAGGACCGCCCGCCGCTGCGCAAATACGAGCAGGCGCGAGTGCTCGGCGGCGGCTCGTCGATCAACGGCCAGCTCGCCAATCGCGGAGCACCCTCCGATTACGACGAATGGGAGGCGCGCGGGTCGGCGGGGTGGAACTGGAACGCGGTGCTGCCCTATTTCAAAAAAGTCGAACGCGACATGGATTTCGACGGGCCGTGGCACGGCAAGGATGGCCGTATCCCGGTCCGCCGCATCTTCCCCGATCTGTGGAATGGCCACGCCAAGGCCGTCGCCAAGGCGTTCGAAGAGGCCGGTTTTCCCTATGTCCAAGATCAGAACGGCGAATTCAAGGACGGGTATTTCCCGATCACGATCTCGAACCTCTATGACCGCCGCGTCTCGGCGGCGATCGGCTATCTCGATCCCGGCACCCGGCTGCGCAGCAATCTGACGATCTCGCCGCTGACTCAGGTCAAGCAGCTGGTCTTCGAGGGAACGCGTTGTGTCGGCGTCAAGGCGCTTGTCGAGGGAAAGGAAACAGAGTTCCGGGGTGGCGAAGTCATCGTCTCGTCGGGGGCGATCCACTCGCCGGCGCACTTGTTGCGCGCCGGTGTCGGGCCGGCCGGTCACCTGCGCGATCTCGGGATCGAGGTCGTGGCGAATGTTCCGGGGGTCGGGCAAAGGCTGATGGACCACCCGGCGATATCGGTCTCCTCTTTCATCAAACCCGATTACCGGCTCAACGGACTGACCCGCCGGCACATCCTTTTGGCACTGCGCTATTCCTCCGGGATCGGCGGCGCGCCGGCGGGCGACATGTTCGTGGTCGGCGTCAGCAAGTCCTCCTGGCACGCCGTCGGCGAGCAAATCGGCTCATTGCTCGCGGCGGTCTACAAGACATTTTCGGAAACCGGCCAGGTCAAGCTGGCCTCGCGCGACTGGCGGGCCGAGCCGATCGTCGAGTTCAACCTCTTGTCCGACCGGCGCGACCTCGAACGGCTGATGGACGCCTTCCGACGGCTCGGCGCGATGCAGATCAGCGCCGCATTGCGCGAGGCGACCAGCGACCCGTTTCCGGCGAGCTACACCGAGCGGGTGCGCAAAATCGGCGTCGTCAACCCCAAGAACAAGATGATCACCGACGTGATCGCGAAACTGCTCGACGGGCCGGCCTGGCTGCGCCGCATGATGATCGAAAAGGTCATCGTCGAGGGCTATCGCTTCGACGAGCTGATGCGCGACGACGAGGCGCTCGAAGACTTCATCCGCAAGGCCGCGATCGGCGTCTGGCACGCGACCTGCACCTGCCGCATGGGAGCGGAGGACGACCCGATGGCCGTGACCGACAATCAGGGCCGGGTGCGCGGGGTCGGCGGCTTGCGCGTCGTCGACGCCTCGCTGTTTCCGGCGGTGCCGTGCGCCAACACCAATTTCCCGACCCTGATGACCGCCGAGAAAATCGCCGACGCGATGCTCGCAGCGGCGTAAATGTCATTGCGAGGAGCGCAGTGGCGAAGCAATCTCGCGATAACGAGGCCGAGCGGCGCGAGATTGCTTCGCTCCGCTCGCAATGACAGCGCGAGGAGAGGGCGATGCGCTTCGGGGTTTTTGACCATCTAGACGACAGCGGGCTGCCGCTGACCCGGCATTTCGAGGAGCGATTGCGGCTCATCGAAGCGTACGACCGCGCCGGGTTCTACGGCTATCATCTCGCCGAGCATCACAACACGCCGCTCGGCTATGCGCCGTCGCCCGGCATCTTTCTCTCGGCGGTCGCGCAGCGCACGAAACAACTGCGGTTCGGCCCGATGGTCTATCTGTTGCCGCTCTATCATCCGCTGCGGCTGATCGACGAGATCTGCATGCTCGACCAGATGAGCGGCGGGCGGTTTCTCTATGGAGTCGGCCGCGGCATCTCGCCGATCGAGGTCGGGTTTTACGGTGTCGACTTCGATACCGGGATGCAGCAGTTCCGCGAAGCCTTCGACGCCATCCGCATCGGCCTGACCGAAGACGAGCTGACCTATCACGGCAAGTTCTACGATTTCGACCATGTGCCGATGGTCATGAAGCCGGTTCAGAAGCCCTATCCGGAGCTGTGGTACGGCACGAGCCGGCCGGACAGCATCCCCTGGGCGGCCGAGCACGGCGCCCATATCGTCACGTTGCGCGACACCGCGCAGGCGCGCTCGATCATCGAACTCTACAAGGCGGAATGGCGCAGCACGGCCGGCCCGAGGCCGAGCTGCCGTTGATGGGCATCAACCGCCATATCGTCGTCGCCGAGACCGAGGCTGCGGCGCGCGACATCGCCCGCCGCGCCTATCGCCCATGGCGCCGGCACATGGAGCTGCTGTGGGCGAAATACGATGTGCCGTTCCCGTTGAAGGACGGGCTGCCCGAGGAATGGGATCCGCTGCAGGCGCACGGGCACGCCATAGCCGGCACGCCCGCCCAGGTGCGCGACTACATAGCCAGCCAGGCCGAGGCCGCCGGCGCGACCTATTTCGTATGCGATTTCGCCTTCGGCACGATCTCGCGCAAGGAGGTGACAAAATCGGTCGAGCTGTTTGCGCGCGAGGTGATGCCGGCCTTTGCCGATGCCCGATAGGAAGGACCACCAATGGGCACAATGATCGAGTTTGCGCGCCCCGACGGGGGCAAGACCGACGGGTATCTGGCGACAGCCGGCCAAGGGCGGCCGGGGGTTGTCGTGATCCAGGAATGGTGGGGTCTCAACGACCAGATCTGCGGGGTGGCTGACCGCTTCGCCCGCGCCGGCTACAATGCGCTGGCGCCTGATCTCTACAAGGGTCGCCTAACCACCCAGCCGGACGAAGCCAATCACCTGATGACCGGCCTCGATTTCGCCGACGCCACGCAACACGACCTGCGCGGAGCGGCCCAGCACCTGCAGCGGCATAGCGGAAAGGTGGCGGTAATGGGCTATTGCATGGGTGGCGCCTTGACTATCGCTGCCGCTGTGCACGCCCCGGAATTTGCTGCCGGCGTATGCTTCTACGGGATCCCGCCGAAGGCCTTCGCCGACCCGGCCAAGATCCGTGTGCCATTGCAAGGCCATTTCGCCAACAAGGACGACTGGTGCACACCCGCAGCGGTCGACGATCTCCAAAGGACAATAAAGACGGCCGGCGTCCGCTATGAGATCTACCGCTATGACGCGGCGCATGCCTTCGCCAACGAGCGCAGCGCCGCTTACGACGTCGCCTGCGCCAACCAGGCGTGGGAGCGCATGGCGGCATTCCTGGGGGCGCAAATAGCCTAGGACCGAGGTCAGAGGAGCGGGCGCGTTTTTGACGATCGCGGTCGCGTAATGGCACGGGGAGGGCGCTGATCGGTTGCAGCGGGCCCGGGATGATGCGCGGAGGTCTTTGATGAGGCTATTCGTGCGGCGCCGCAGCTTCGGCATTCAGGCACGGCTCACCATGCTGGCCGTGGTGACCGCGCTGCCGCTCGTCGCGCTCGCCAGCTTCGCCATCCTCCGCATGGTCGATGATCAGCGGACGCAGATCCGGCAATACGTCAGACAGAGAGTAGAAGATCTGCTTGCGGACGTGGACCGCCAGATCAGCGCAATTCAGGCGGAGCTTCAGGTCCTCGCGGTGTCGCCGAGCCTCCAGAGAGGGCGACTTCTCGGCTTTTGACCAACAGATGCGCGCCGCCCTCACGATCCGTGGAACATCGATCGTCCTGCACGACACAAAAGGACAGCAACTCCTTAGCACAAACCGGCCGTTTGGCGAACCGCTCCCGCGCGCGACCAATACCGAAATGCACGATCGCGTCGTCGCGACGGGTAAGCCTCAGATTTCCGATCTGATCATTGGTGCTGTCTTGCACCGGCCGATCCTGGTGGTGGGTGTGCCAGTTTTCCAAGACGGTCAGGTCGTCTACGTATTGGCGATGGGGCTCGGCCCGGAAGTTTTGTCGTCGCTGCTGGAAGAGCAGGGTCTTTCGCCCGATTGGACCGCCGGGATCTTAGATCGCAAGGGCATCATTGTGGCGCGCAATCGGGAATTGGATCGGTTTCTCGGCAAGCCGGTTTCACCCACGCTTTTGGAGGCAATGCGTGGGCCGGCCGAGAACTGGTTCCCTAGCGTCACGAGTGACGGCATCCCCGTATACTCGACATTCCGGCGCTCGCCGATCACCGGCTGGACCGTAGCAATTGGTCTGCCGAGGCAATTTGTCGACGCCCCTATTCGACGCGCGCGGTTGCTGGCCCTTGGCGGCGGCGCAGCAGTCCTCGCCTTGAGCCTTGTGTTGGGTTGGTGGATGGCTCGGGCGATCCGGCGACCGGTCGAGGCGCTCACGGCCGCCACCATGGCCTTAGGGCGGGGTGAGCCCGTTGATCCATTGAGCTGCGGCGTGCGTGAACTGGATGAGGTCGGCAATGAGCTTCGCAACACCGCCGCCGCGCTGGCGCGCAACCGCGAGCAACTCGAGAGCACGGTAGCGGGGCGCACTCGGGAGCTTGGCGCGGCCAATGAACGACTCCGCGCCGAGATCGACGCTCGTGAGCAGGCGCAATCGGCGCTGCTGCAGGCCCAAAAGATGGAGGCGATGGGGCAGCTGACCGGCGGTGTTGCGCATGACTTCAACAATATGCTGACCGCCGTTTCCGGCTCCTTGGCGCTGCTCGAGCCGCGGATTTCGGACGATAAGAGCCTGCGCCTGCTGCACACAGCGCAACGCGGCGCCTCGCAGGGCGCTAAACTCACTGAATCACTGCTCGCATTTGCCCGCAAACAGCGCCTCAACCCGATCCCGGCCGATCTCAACTCCATCATCTTGGAGATGACCGAGATGCTGCGCCGCTCCATCGGCCCTACCGTCGAGATTCGGCATGCTTTGGCGAGCGAACTCTGGCCGGTTCTGATCGATACCGGTCAGATCGAGACGGCGCTCCTCAACGTCGCCCTCAACGCGCGCGACGCCATGCCGGGAGGCGGAATGGTGCTGATCGAAACGGCAAACATCCGCGCGACGAGCGAGGAATTGCCGGAAGAGGTCGCCCGCCAGGATTGCGTGCTGGTTTCGGTGCGCGATACCGGAACCGGAATGAGCCCCGAAGTCTTGGAGCGCGCCTTCGAACCGTTCTTTACGACCAAGGAGGTCGGCAAGGGAACGGGGCTGGGTCTGTCGATGGTGTTCGGGGTCGTCCGACAATCGGGTGGGACGGTGCGCATTCGCAGTCGCCTGCGCGAGGGCACCACCGTGCAGATCTATCTGCCCCGCGCCATCGAGAGCCTGAAGTTGGGCACGGGCCGCGGAAAGCCGGCCCGCGCGGCAAGGGGAGCTCACATCCTCGTCGTCGACGACGACCCCGATGTCCGCTGGATCATCGCCCAGGATCTGCAGGAGATCGGGTATGTGGTCACGGAGGCAGATAGCGGCCGCGCCGCGTTGGCGCTCCTCGAGCGGGACACGCCCTGCGACCTGATGGTCGCGGATCTGGTGATGCCCGGGCTGTCGGGACTGGATACGCTGCGTTTGGCACGCCGCGCCCGGCCCGACCTCAAGGTGCTGTTCGCCAGCGGTTATGCGGATCTGTCGCGCTTTGGCAGCAACCTGGGCAGTCACGCCCTGCTCAAGAAACCATTTAAGCCGGAAACCTTGGCCGAAGCGGTTCAGACCGCCCTTCAACGGGTTTCTTCGGACGAGGCGGGCAACGTCGTGCCGCTGCCGCTGCGGCGCGATCAGCTGTGATCGGGATGACAAGGGCGGCGACGGGGATGACCTCCGATCTCTGAAAAAATAATTCGCCCTGTCGATTTGGCTTTCCTCGCGCGTCGTCTTGACGTTGAACACCATCGAAAGAGTACAGCCATGCCAGAGCTTCAGATCATCGGCGCACCCCAGAGCAATTATGTCTGGGTCAGCCGCATCGCTTGCCACGAGAAGGGCGTGCGATACGCCCTTGTCCCGGTCTTGCCGCACACGGCCGAGGTCGACGCGATCCATCCGCTAGGCAAAATCCCGGCGCTTCGCCATGGTGACCTCACCCTCGCCGAATCCCGCGCGATTTGCTTCTACATCGACCATGCTTTCGATGGCCCACCGCTGGTATCGCGGGATCCAGCCGAAGGCGCGCGAACCGAGCAGTGGATTTCGATCGTCAACACGCATTTCGATGTGCTGGTGGCGCGGCCCTATGTGGGCGCTTACTTCTTCCCGGGCACCTCGGACGGCCGCCCCAACCGCGCGATCATAGAGAGCGCTCTGCCCAAGCTGGAGACGCAATTCGCGATGCTCGACCGCGCCGTCGCCAAGACTGGCCATCTCGTCGGCAGCACCTTTACTTTGGCCGATATGAACGTGCTGCCGATGCTGTTCTATCTCCACCATTTGCCCGAGAGCGGCGCAATGCTGCGCCGGAATGCGGGCCTGGCAGCCTATTACGAGCGCCACATGGCGCGTCCCAGCGTCAGGGAAGCGGTTCCGCCGCCTTTCCCCGGCCGCTCATCCTGGGCCGTCGAAGGCTGATGTGGAGATTGCGGCCATGCGCTACATGTTTCTGGTCTCCAGCCGCGAGAGAGCCTTCGTCGAGGCCTCGGCCCAGGATAGGGAGCGAGTCAAAGCCGGGCATTGGGCGGTAATGGACGAAAGCCAGAGGAAGGGCGTGTTCATTGCCGGCGAGCCGCTGCAGCCGACCGCTACGGCAACGACGATCCGTAAGGCGGACGGCAGACCGGTCGTCCTCGACGGCCCGTTCGCCGAGACCAAGGAGCAGCTCGCGGGGTACTACATCCTAGACTGCGAGAACCTCGACGAGGCAATCGCTTGGGCCGCGAAGATCCCGACGGCGTGCAAGGGCGAAGAGGGCTGCATCGAAATCCGCCCGATCGCCAGCATTCCTCCGCGGTAGGGGCTCCGCGGAGGACCAATGTCGCCCCCGACTGAAGTCCTCACCTCGGCGGAAGCGGTATTTCGCCGCGAGCACGGCCGGATCATCGCCAGCCTGATCCGGCTGTGCGGATCCTTCGATCGCGCCGAGGAGGCTATGCAGGAGGCCTTCGCGACGGCGCTGCGCTATTGGGCCGAGCGCGGCGTCCCAGACAATCCGGCCGCGTGGATCACGACTGCGGCCTACCGCAAGCTGATTGACGCGAGGCGACGGGAGCGCACACGGCGCGAGAAACAAACTCTGTTGGAGCAGGAAATCGCACTCGAGGCGACCGAGGATCCCGAGCTGCCCGAGGCGTTGTCTCGCGAAATTCCGGATGACCGGTTGCGGCTGATCTTCACTTGTTGCCATCCCGCCCTGAACCGCGAGGCCCAGATCGCCTTGACCCTGCGCACCCTCGGCGGGCTTTCCACGGGCGAGATCGCGCGCGCCTTTCTCGTTCCGGAGCCGACCCTGGCGCAGCGGCTGGTGCGCGCCAAACGCAAGATCCAGGATGCCCATATTCCTTACGAGGTGCCGCCCGACGATGCCTTGCCCGAACGACGGGCCGCAGTGCAGGCGGTCGTCTATCTGATCTTCAACGAAGGCTATACCGCGACCGCGGGTGATGCGCTTATCCGGCGGGAATTGTGCGCCGAAGCCATCCGTCTCGGACGCGTGCTCTGTACGATCGATCCGAAAGATCCGGAAGGGTTGGGCCTGCTGGCCTTGATGCTGCTGCACGACTCGCGTCGACAGGCGCGGGTCGACGCCTCAGGTGCCCTCGTTACGCTCGAGGAGCAGGACCGCTCGCTATGGGACCGGGCAGAGATCGACGAAGGTCTGCGTCTCGTGGATGCGGCACTGCGGATGGGCCGGGTCGGGCCCTACCAGCTGCAGGCGGCGATTGCGGCATTGCACGCCGAAGCCGTCGGCCCGGTTGATACCGATTGGCGGCAGATCGCCGCGCTTTACGGCGTGCTGGCGCGGCTTCAACCGAGTCCGGTGGTGCGGCTGAATGGCGCCGTCGCCGTCGGGATGAGCGAAGGACCGGGTCGCGGGTTGGCGCTTATCGACGAGCTCGGGGCCACCGGGGAGCTCGATCGATATCATCTGTTCCACGCCGCTCGCGCCGACATGCTCCGGCGCCTTGGCTCTTTCGAGGCTGCGGCGGATGCGTATAGACGCGCTCTGGCGCTTATGGCCAACGGCGTTGAGCGCGCCTATCTGGAGCGCCGCCTCGCCGCACTCTGAGGGTTCAGCTGTGCCTGGCCGAACACGGGCGGATCGCAGCCGGCGAGGCCGGGGCGGCCGCCGGCTCGAAGACCGCGAGATAGGTGTTCTCCTGGAGGTCGTAGAACGCCGTCTGGCGGTAGCCGACCGCCGCCAGCTCACAGCGCAGGAGGTCGGGCGGCGTGCCGTGCGAGGCGGTCTCCTTGCGCGCGTCGATCACCGCCACCCGCGCGCCGGGCCGCAATGCCCGGCGCAAATTCCACAGCAAGCCATAGGGCTGCGTGACCTCGTGGTACATGTGGACGAGGAGGGCGAGATCGAGCGATCCCGGGGCCAGGCGAGGGTCGTGCGGCTCGCCGCGGACGAGTGTGACGGAACGATCGAGCCCTTCGGCGTCAACCCGCCGGGCCAGCTTGTCCAGGTAGTCGGGGACGACGTCCTCGGCGAAGACGTGTCCTTGCGGCCCGACCCGCCGTGCCAGCCGCACCGTATAATAGCCGCTGCCGGCCCCGACATCGGCCACGTCGAGGCCGGGTTTTACGCCCAAGAGCTGCATGACCCGCTCCGCCTCGCCCGCCTGGTCGCGCGATTGCTCGTCTCTCCATGTGTCGGTGACGATCCCGGCAACCTTCCGGCTCGGCGCCGGAAATGCGCCGGCGGGGACGCCGGGCGGCGCGAGCCCCTCCTGGTAACCGGCCGCGCCGGCTCTGGGTAGTGGCAGGGCGGTCAGCAACAGCAACGCCAGAACGGCAGATATTTTGGGCACTGCTCCCTCCCGAGGCGGATTTAGTGGGTGCTGGCTTGCCGCCGCGCGGGCGATCGTGCCAGTGTATCCGAATGCGAGCGCCCAATTTCTATTCCCAGCCCGGCTTCGAGCGCGCCGGCCTGCGCCGCCGCGATACGATATGGATCCTCGAACGGATCGCCGATCCCGGCAGCCTCTTTGTGCCGGTCTGGCGCAACCAGAACCTGGTGATCGAGCTCGAAGGCGGCGAGCCGCGGGCCGCGGTGCTCCAGTCGGCCAGCATTTCCGAGATTTTTGGCATGAGCCAGGAGCGGCTCGCCAGCGGCGAGGTGGTGTTTCTCGGCGTCATCGAGGAGCGGGCGCATTTCGCGCTCGACCTGTCGCCGGTCGAGGCGCCGCTCGACATGCTGCATTCCCCGGCGCTGGCCGCATCGGGTGTCGAGGCCGCGTCGGTGCGGTTCGCCGATTTGCGCCAGGTCGGGCCGTGGATCGACCGGCGCGAGGGGGCGCTGCTGGCGCTCGCCCGCGCCATGATGTTCTGGCACGCGCGGCATCGTTATTGCGGCCTCTGCGGCAGTCCGACCCGCAGCGAGGAAGCGGGGCACATGCGCCGCTGCACCAATCCCGCCTGCAATGCGATGCACTTCCCGCGTACCGATCCTGCCGTCATCATGCTGGTCACCGACGGCGAACGCGCGCTCCTCGGCCGCAACAAGAACTTTCCGCTGCCAGGCATGTACTCGACCCTGGCCGGCTTTGTCGAGCCGGGCGAGAGCCTCGAAGACGCGGTGGCGCGCGAAGTGCGCGAAGAGACCGGCGTCGAAGTCGGCGCCGTCAATTACCACTCCTCGCAGCCCTGGCCCTTTCCCGGCAACATCATGCTCGGCTTTCACGCCGAGGCGCGCACGACCGAGATCACGATCGATTACGGCGAGCTCGAAGACGCCCGCTGGTTCACCCGCGACTGGCTGTCGTCCCATGTCGACGATGACAGTTTCCGCATGCCGCGCCTGGATTCGATCGCCCGCCGCCTGATCGAGGACTGGCTGCACGGCCGCTAGCTTCGAGTCGCACTCGCAAAACCCGAACCCAGCGGTTGACCTCGCACGCGAATTCGCTGTTTTTGCAGCCAATCAACAGCCAGCTCCTCACAGTCGAAATTGTCATATTCCAATGTTATTGTGTATTACACAATTTGTCAATCGAATAATCAAGCGACCGAACCCGGGTCGCTTTCAAGAGAATGCTCGCGCCCGGCGGTTTACGAAGCTCGCGGCCATCCGCGTTACCGACGGCGCCGACAACGAGGAGTTGGATGCCCGATGTCCGCTATCAGTCGGATCGGGGATAGGCCGACCGATGCGAATGTCTCCTCCCTCACTCACCCGAGGGACTTGGGCTGGCGTTGGGCAATGGAGAGCCGCGCGACAGTTAGGTCGCGCAGACGTCAACTAGCTGGAACTGCCTGCCAGCCGGTATTGCACTGCGTCACATAAGGGTAATAGCCCGCAGGATCGGAGCAATAGTACCAAGTCTGGGAGGAGTAGGGCTGGCTATCCCCGTAATAGCCGTAGTCCGGATAATAGTCCCACCAGGGATATGCGACCGATCCACCGAAGAAAAACCTGTTATCGTGAAATCGATTGCGGTCGAATCGGCCATCGTGAAATCGATCCCCCTGGGACGCGCCGCCGTGGAATCCCCCAAATCCGCCCCCGTGCATACCCGCGAAGGCACCGTGAAATCCACCCATTCCGCCGCCGCGGAAGCCGCCAAACCCGCCACCTCCGTGTAAACCTCCGCCCCCACCCCCGCCGTGCGGCCCGGCATAGGCGAGGTTTGGCTGGCTGAGCGCGGTCGCGCACAGCAGAACAGCTGCAATTGCTAGAGCTCTTCCGTTCAGCGGCCGGTCTCTATGTTCGCTTGACTGGCGCATAGATCACTCCATTTGGACCGGCCGCCTATCACGGTCCTGTGACAGCCGGACGCGGCTTTGAAGCTTCCATGTGTTGATCAACGGACCAAATCAGATGCGATATTTGTTGCATTAGGTGCTGAAAGGAACTCAGCAATGCGCCGCGCCGACCTTGCCGATCTGGCCGCGTTCGTTGCCGTCGCCGACAATCTCAGCTTCCGGGCGGCGGCGTCGCGTATCGGCGTCACGCCTTCGGCGCTCAGCCACACGATGCGGCACTTCGAAGAGCGTCTCGGGTTCCGATTGCTGAACCGCACGACGCGGAGCGTCTCGCTCACCGATGCGGGCCTGCGCCTGCTCGATCGGCTTCGGCCGGCGGTCGAGCAGATTTCTCGGGGGCTGGAGGACCTCAAGGGCGAACAGGGACATCCCTTCGGGCGCCTGCGGCTCTATGTGACCCATCTCGCCGGTGCAGCGGTGATTGCCCCCATCTGGGCACGCTTTTTGTCGACCTTTCCTGACGTCCAGCTCGAAGTCCACGCCGACGCCGCCCCGCGCGACATCGTCGCAAAGGGGTTCGACGCCGGGATCGGTCCAAAAGACTGGGCGGCGGCGGACATGATCGCTGTTCGGGTAATAGGGCCGATGCGAGTGGTTGTGGTCGGCGCGCCGGCCTACTTCGCACGCTGTCGCCCACCGCGCACGCCCGATGATCTCGCCCGGCACAGCTGCATTCAATACCGCCGCGCGGCGGACGGCGTCATGTTCGAATGGACATTCGAGCGGGACGGCAAGTCTCGGCAGGTCTCGGTGGATGGCCGAGTCATCGTCAACGATACCGATTTGGCGGTTCGCGCCGCTGTCGACGGGTTGGGCATCGCGTACGCGGCCGAAGCTGTGACCGACCCGTTCCTACGCTCGGGACAGCTGATTCGCGTGCTCGATGACTGGTCGCCCTCCTTCGAGGGGTTCTTTCTTTATTATCCCGGCCACCGGCAAGTGCCGGTCGCGCTGCGCGCCCTCATAGACATGCTCCGCACCGCCCGTGAGCCAGCACTGGCCAAAGGTTTGCTCGAGCACTCCTTGGCGGCGGCGGCGGCAGAGTAAACCCCGCCGGGAAGCGCCGCAGCCGTATGTCCCCAGGTGCGAACGCCTGCCGATGCGAAGGCCATTCATGAAAGTCTCTCACCGCCAAATCAAATTCTGAGCGATTGAGTAACGGCCGCGCCTACCGCATTTCCCCGGGGCAAAGTTGCGAGCCGGGCACCAAAGTCGTCGGTGGTCAGCCCGGAGGTTTTATCCCTAAAACCGGAGCATTAAGACATGTCGAAATACGACAATAATCATCTTGGCGCCAATCATCTTGACGCCCTGCGCGCGGCGTTGCTGGACCACCCCCTTTATACACGGGTCGTGTCCGTCGCCGATCTCAGGCGCTTCATGGAGGATCACGTCTTTGCGGTTTGGGATTTCATGTCGCTCCTGAAGCGGCTCCAGCAGGACATGACGTGCATAGAGGTGCCGTGGTTCCCGACGGAGGATGCGAAGGCCGCACGTCTGATCAATGACATCGTGATCGGGGAGGAAACCGATGTCGGTCCCGACGGCGCCTATGTCAGCCATCTTGCTCTCTACCTCCGCGCCATGAGGGACGTCGGCGCCAGTACGCGCCAGTTCGAGAAGTTCCGTTCGCTTGTGCTGGTCGGCATACCGGTCGAAGTCGCCCTGGCCCGGATAGGTGCACCGCTCCATGTGCAAGCCTTTGTGGCGCATACGATGACGCTCGCCAACTCAGGCTCGACCGAAGAGGTTTTGGCGGCGTTCTTCTACGGCCGCGAAGACATCATCCCGGAGATGTTCCGCAGGCTTCTCGACACGCTTTATGGCGCTGGGCACAACAATGATCGCTTGCGGTATTTCATCTATTACATCGATCGACACATCGAACTCGATGGCGACAATCACGGTCCCAAGGGGCGTGAGCTGCTCGAAGATCTGCTCGCGAACGCGCCGAATAAGGAGGAGCGGGCTCGGCGCGCCGCATGCAGCAGCATTAAAGCCCGGATCGGGCTTTGGAACGGCACATTAAGCAAGCTCCGCAACAGCCGCAGTGGGGAGCGCTCAGTCGAAAACCGAGCCGCCTGACCCCACTAGCCCGCGCAACTGAAATCGCCCGCCATTCGAGCGGGCGATTGAGGGCATGAACCGATCAGGCGAGGCCGGCGCAACTGACGGGGTTTCGGATCGCGCAGGAGCCGCTCGAATTGCTTGAGTATGCTTGGACCCAGCCTGTGAGCCTCGCGGTCAATGGCGGTCGGCGGCGCCGGCGACGCGCGGGCGACCGACGAGCGGCATCAGAAAGAGGCCGGCGACGAACAGGCCGCCGACAAGCATGATGGCGTCGTTGTAGGTCATCACCAGCGCCTCGCGCTGCACCACATTGGCGAGCAGCTTGACCGCCGCGCGGCCGGTGTCTCCCGGGACCAGCGCATCGAGGTGGTTGGCCTGCATGTCGAGGAAATGCTGCACCGCCGGGCGCGCCGGGTTGATGTCTTCGATCAGGCGGTTCCAATGGAAATGCAGTCGTTGGTTCATCACCGTGCCGATCGTCGCCAATGCAATGGCGCCGCCGAGATCGCGCGTCAGGTTGTAGAGCCCGGCGGAGTTCTTCAACTTGTCCGGCGGCACGCTGCCGAGTGCGATCATATTTGCCGGCAGATAGCACATCATCAGCGCGATGCCGCGCAAGACCTGCGGCACGAACAGCTCGGCATAGCCCGCCTGATTGGTGAGCCCGGCAGTCAGGTACATCGCCACGGCAAAAAGGCCGATGCCGATGCCCAGCATGAGCCGGAGGTCCATTCTGCGCGTCAGCTGGCTGGAGATCGGCGACATCAACATCTGCGCCAGGCCGGTGACGACGACGGTCTCACCGATCTGGAGGCTGTTGAAGCCCCGAACCTGTGCGAGAAAGAGGGGTATCAGGTAGGTCGTACCGTAAAGGCCGGTGCCGACCACGAAAGTATAGAATGAGCCCAGTGCAAAGTTGCGATTGGTAAAGGCGCGCAGATCGACGATCGGCTGATGGTAGGTCAGCACGCGCCAGAAGAACAGGACGGCGGCGATGCCCGAGACGATCACGGCGGCGAGGATAGTGCCGTCCGAAAACCAATCCCAGCGCGGGCCTTCCTGAAGCGCGTATTGGAGGCAGCCGAGGAACAGCGCCATCAGCACCAGACCGTAGAGATCGAAATAACGCAACAGCGCCAGCTCGGGCTTGTCGATGTCGATCAAGAGCCATACGGCGACGGCGACGGCGATGCCGGGCACGATATTTACGAGGAACAGCCAATGCCAGGAAAAGGTATCGGTCAAGTAACCGCCGATCGTCGGACCCAAGGTCGACGAGAGGTTCAGGATCAACCCGATCAGCACCATGATCTGCGCCAGCTGCGGCATTCGGAATTTCGTATAGACGACGGGAAACACCAACGGCATCATCGCGCCGCCGCTGAACCCCTGCAATGCGCGATAGACGATCATCTGACCGAGGCTCGTCGCGGTGGCGCACAATGCGCTCGCCCCGGTGAAGCCGAGCGCCGCGATCACGAACAGGACGCGGGTCGACAACAGCCGAGACAGGGTTCCTGACAGTGGCACCATCACGACATCGGCAATCAAGTAGGCGGTCTGGACCCAGCTGATCTCATCGGTGCTTGCCGCCAGCCCGCCCTGGATCTGCGTCAGCGAGCTGGTCACGATCTGGACATCCATGATCGCCATGAAGAGGCCGACGACCATCGCGAGGATGCCGAGCCAGTCGCGCAGGCTGGGGGATGTGCCGAGCTCCTGCGTGCTTGCCCTGGCATCCCGCTCGCCCGACCCCCTCCCTAACCCTCCCCCGCTTGCGGGGGAGGGAAGCGCGGGGGCTACGCTCCCTAACCCTCTCCCGCTTGCGGGGGAGGGAAGGATCGGGGCAACGCGGGGCGGAGGACTATCCCGCAATGCGCTCATGGGGATTTGGCCTGGGGGGATTTGGCCTGGGCCGCGCCTACAAGCCCGTCGTCCTCGGTGTTCCTCGTATCGATCGTCACGGTGACGGAAAGACCGGGGCGCAGCAGCGCGGCGAGGGGGCCGCTGGAAGGAAGCGCAATCCGCACTGGGACGCGCTGGACGATCTTGGTGAAGTTTCCGGTCGCGTTGTCCGGCGGCAGCAGGCTGAACTGGGCGCCGCTGGCCGGGGCGAAGCTCTCGATCCGCCCCTCCAGGACCTGATCCGGGTAGGCGTCGACCGACACCTCGGCGAGTTGGCCCGGCCGCATCCGCGTCAGCTGCGTCTCCTTGAAATTCGCGGTGACGTAGACGTGCGGCAATGGCACCAAGGACAGCAGCTGGGTCCCGGGCTTTACGTACTGGCCGACCTGGCCGGCGCGGTTGCCGGCCACTCCCGAAATCGGCGCGCGGATCACCGTATTGTCGAGATCGTTCTTCGCCAGCCAAAGATTGGCTCGGGCCTGCTGAAGCCTCGCCTCTTCCTCGCGCCGCTGCGACTGCAGCACCGCGAGCTGGTTCTGCTCGGCGGCATATGCGGCGCGGCTCTTGGCTAGCGCCGCCTCGGCCTTGCGGGCGTCGGCCTCGGCCTGCTCGAAGCGCTGCCGGCTGGCAAAGTCGCTCGTCATCAGGGCGCTGTACCGCTTGTAATCCTGCTGCGCGCGGGACAGATCGGCCTCGGCCGATTGGACCACTGCTGCGGCCTGGTCGATCATCGCTTGCTGCAATTTGAGCCGGCTCTCATAGGTTGTGATCATCGCTTCGGTGGTCGCAACCGCCGCCTCGGCCTGCGCGGCCTTGGCCTTGAAGTCGCGATCGTCGATGACGAAAAGGATCGCGCCCTCGGAGACTTCCTGATTGTCGGCGACCTTCACTTTCTTGATGTAGCCCTCGATTTTCGGGCTGATCAATGTAACGTCGCTCTGCACGTAGGCGTCATCGGTTGACTGGCGGAACCGCAGCACGTCCCACCAATACCAGCCGCCGATGCCCGCGAGGGCGAGCACCAGCACGGCGAGCCCTGCCACGATCTTCTTGCGCATCCTCGCCTAAACTAAACCGTTCAGTATATCTCTTGCCCGAAGATGAAAGTTCCGCTACAGGCTGTCAAGTGCATGCTCACCGGCGAGGGGCGGTGGAACAAATCGAACGCACCGAGGTTCGGACCGGCGGCAAGGTCGAAAGCATCCTCGCCGCGGCGACGCGAACCTTTCTCGCCGGCGGATTTGGCGCCGTCAGCATGGACACGATCGCGCGCGAGGCCGGTGTCTCCAAGGCGACCGTCTATGCCCATTTCGCCGGCAAGGAAGAGCTCTTCGGCGCAATGGTAGGGCGCGTGTGCGAGCGCCATTTCGAGAATTTTTCGGCGCGGGAACTCGACCCTACCGATGTCCGCGCCTCGTTGACGACGCTCGGCCGGCGCTTTCTCGATCTCGTCCTTTCCCCCGACGCGATCGCGGTTCACCGGATCATAGTCGCGGAAGTCACCCGTTTCCCGGCGCTCGGCGAGGTCTTCTGGCGCGCCGGCCCGAAGCGCACCCTTCGCCAGATCGAGGCCTTCATGCGCCGAGCGGTCGCCGCGGGGTCACTCGAAATCGCGCAGCCGCGCATGGCGGCCGAGCAATTTGTCGGGCTGATGCGCGGCGAGAACCACCTGCGCCATCTGCTCCGCCTCGAAGCCGAGGCCGATCCGTGCGGTATCGACGATGCGGTCGGCGCGGGCGTCGCTACGTTCGTCCGCGCCTATCAGCCCAAGGCCGGCTAATTCAGGGCCGGGCGACCGGTCCGCGGCTGTCCGGCACCGTCGCCGCCTTCTCCTTCCAATCCTTCGACCACGGCGTCACCGGCCGCGCGATCGGGACGCCGTCGACCCGGATCTCGTCCACCTGCTCGTTGAAGAAGCAGAGATAGCCCTTGATCTTCGGGCATTCCGGGATCGGGTCGGGATAGCTCCAGACGAGATCGCCGAACAACTTGTCCCCGATCTTGACCGAGTAATAGCTGGCCTTGCCCTTGTAAGGGCAGCGGGTGGCCGTCTCGCTCGGGACGAGAAGACCCATCCGCATATCCTCAGGCGGGATGTAATAGCGGGTCGGCAGCCGCGTCTCGAACAAGAATCGGGCGCGCCGGGTCTCGGCAACGACTTGGCCGCCTACGACGACCTGCACCGAGCGCGATGAATCCAGCACGTCGACGCGTTTATAGGGGTCGCGCGGATGGACGAAAATCTCTTCGTCCTCCTCGTACCAGGCATCGACCCGGTTCCAGTAGAACGCGACGAAGTCTTTGATCGCCGCCACCTCCTCGAAGGGCTCCGGGTACCCCCAAACCGCGTTCTCCGCCACCTTGTCGCCGACCGCGATCGTCCAATAGGACGCCGTTCCCTTGTACGGACAAAAGGTGTGATGGTCGGTCGAGGTCATCCGGTCCATCCGGACATCCGAGCGCGGGAAGTAGTAGACCGGCAAATGCCGCGTCTCGAACAGCAGGTGGGCATTGGTGCTGTCGGCGATGATCTCGCCGTTGAACTTGACGCGCACCCGCCGCGGCGAGGGCTCGAACAAGATCTTGTAGTCGGGGTTGGTCTTGAAACCGGATTCGCGCGTCTCCACGGGCATCGCCATGATCGCCTCCTCAAAACATCCGCCGGCGAGAATGGTCGCGAGGCCGGAGGACCGCAAGGTCCGCGTCGCAGTGGATTGACACCCGGTGGCCGCGGGTGTTGCAGTGCCGTATGACCGGCCGTTACCTGGGGCTTGTCCTAACCCGCTTCGTTGCGCTCAGCACCCTCTCCCGCGGTGCGCGAGAGGGGCTCCAATGGATGCGCTCAAAGCTCCTCTACCGCACCGCGGGAGAGGGGCGACCACGCCTGCTGGGCTTGGTGGGTGCGGGCTAATCTCGCATGAAAGCGCCCGCTGTCGATTACGTCAGGCCGCGGAGCTTGGCCGAGGCCGTCGATCTGCTCGCGCAACACCGGGGTGAGGCGCGGGTGATCGCGGGCGGCCAATCGCTGGTGGCGATGATGAACCTGCGGGTCGCTTCACCCGGCCTGCTCGTCGACATCAGCCGATTGCCGGAGCTGAGTTCGGTTTCGGACGATGCCGATGCCGTAACTGTCGGCGCTTGCGTGACGCATGCCGCAATCGAAGACGGCCGCATCATCGACCCGTCGCGCGGGCTGATGCCGCGGGTCATGGCGAGCCTCGCCTATCGCGCGATCCGCAATCGCGGCACTATAGGCGGCAGTCTGGCGCTGTCCGACCCCGCGGCCGAATGGCCCCCCGTTCTGACGGCCCTGGATGCCGAGGTCATGGTTTGCGGCTCGGGCGGGCGGCGCGCGATCAAATGCGCCGAGTTTACCACCGGGGTCTTTGAGACGGTGCTTGCCGCCGACGAGATCATCGAAAGCGTGCGCATTCCAAAGCTGTCGGCGGATGCGCGCTGGGGTTATCTGAAACTCTGCCGCAAGTCGGGCGAATTCGCCAATGCACTGGCGGTCGCCGTCGCCGATGGCAGGCGAGGCCATTCACGCGTCGTGCTCGGTGCGGCCTGCGGCGGCCCGCTCGTGCTCCACGAAACCTCGCGAATTCTTTCCGGGAACGGCCGCGAGTCGATCCGGGATGCGATTGCGGCCGATCTCGACCGTGCAGCGGACCGGCACTTTGACGAGTTCCAGCGCAATCTCCATGGGGTCGCCGCAATGCGCGCAGTCCACCAGGTGCTGCAGTGACGGCAATCCGCGTGCAGATCAATGGTGCCACTGTTGCGGATGACGTGCCTCCGCGACTGTCGTTGGCCGATTTTCTGCGCGAGCGCCGCAATCTGACCGGGACGCATCTCGGCTGCGAGCACGGCGTCTGCGGCGCCTGCACCGTCCTTGTCGACGGCGAGCCGGCGCGTTCTTGCCTAATGCTCGCGGTCGCTTGCGACGAACGCGAGATCACGACGATCGAGGGCTTTGCCAGTGATCGCGTGATCGAGGTGCTGCGGGAGAATTTTCACCGGCATCATGCATTGCAATGCGGTTACTGCACGCCGGCGATGCTGATCACCGCGCGCGATCTGATCCTGCGGCAACGCGCGGGGTCGGAGCGCGAAATCCGCGAAGGTCTGGCCGGCAACATCTGCCGGTGCACCGGCTATACCAATATCGTCACTGCCATTACCGAAGCGGCAGAGGAATTGGGGATGAAGACGTCCAATGCCTGACGGCCGGTTTGGTGTCGGCGCATCTTTGCTGCGCAGAGAGGATGACCGGCATTTGCATGGCCGCGGCCAATTCGTCTCCGACATAAAATTGCCCGGCACGATGGACGTAGCATTTGTTCGCAGTCCGCACGCGCATGCCCGGATCCGCTCGATCTCGGTGCCGCCTGAGGCGCGCGCTCGCGTCTTCACGGCGGCGGATCTGCCGCGGGTCAAGCCGATCCGCGTCACCACGCATTCCACCGGCGCCAAATCGCCGCCCTGGCCGCCACTCGCCACCGACAAGGTCCGCTATGTCGGCGAGGCGATCGCCGCCTGCATTGCGCCGTCGCGCGGCGAGGCGGAAGACCTCGCCAACGCCGTCTCGGTCGATTTCGAGATACTGAACGCAGTGGTTGATGCGCCGCGCGATATGCGCGGCAGCCGCCACCCGGTGCACGAGCAATGGGGCGACAACCTCTACATCGAGCACGGATTGCAGGGTGGCGATATTGACGCCGCGGCGCGCGCCGCCGAAGTGACCGTGACGCGCGAATTCCGCATGCAGCGGCAGTCGGGCGCGCCGCTCGAATGCCGCGGCGTGCTCGCGTATCGCGACTATCGCCTCGACGAGGTCGTGGTCTACGCCTCGACCCAGACGCCGCACACCGTGCGCGTCGCATTGGCCGAGATCCTCGACATCGAGGAGCGCCGCATCCGCGTCGTCGCGCCCGATGTCGGCGGCGGTTTCGGCCCCAAGGCCCGGCTCTACCCGGAAGAGATCATCCTGGCGGCATTGGCGCTCGAGCTCGATCACCCGGTCCGCTGGATCGAGGACCGAAACGAGCATCTGCTGACCACGGCGCATACCCGCGACCATCATTACAGGGCCACCGCCTATGCCGACAGGCAGGGGCGCATCCTCGGTATCGATGCCGAGATCGTCGTCGATGCCGGCGCCTACGGGTTGTGGCCGCAAGGGCCCTACCACGAGGCCGGGATGGTGGCGCGCGCCCTGCCCGGCCCGTACACGATCCCGAATTACCGCGCGAAGCACTATACGGTCGCGACGAACAAGACGCCGCTCGGCCCCTATCGCGGGGTCGGCCGTCCGGGGGCGTGCTTTGTGATCGAGCGGCTGGTCGACGAGATCGCCCGCGCCGTCGGGCGCGAGCCCAACGAGGTGCGGACCCTGAATCTCGTGCGCTCCGAGCAGATGCCGTTCACGACGAGCGGCGGCATGCGCCTCGACAGCGGCGATTATGCGCAGAGCGTGCGGCTGTGCGCCGAGCTGCTGGACATGCCGGCGGTCCGCACGCGCCAGCAGCGCAGCGAGCCGGACGGCAGGCTGATCGGCATCGGCTTTGCGACTTTCGCCGAGCAGACCGCGCATGGCGCCGCCGAATTCGCCGCCCGCGGCGCTTCGATCATCCCCGGTTTCGAGAGCTGTACCGCACGCATCCTGACCGACGGCAGCGTCGTCTTGATGGTCGGCATCCAGTCGCACGGCCAAGGCCTCGAAACGGCGCTGTCGCAGGTCGCCGCCGAGGAGCTCGGCATCAATCCCGCGCGGATCTCGGTGCGCCATGGCGACACCGAGAGCACCGCCTTCGGGTTCGGCACCTTCGCCTCGCGCAGCATGGTCATGTCAGGCGGCGCGGTAGCGCGCGCCAGCCGCATGCTGCGCGACAAGCTGTGCCGGATCGGCGCGCATCTGCTGCAATGCGACCTCGCCGAGGTCCGCTGCGCCGACGGCGTGGTAGCGGGGCCGCAAGGGTCGGTCACGATCGCCGAGATCGCCAAGGTCGCGCATTTACGCATGGACGGGCTGCCGCAAGGGGTCGACCCGCTTCTCGATGCAACCGCGACCTACGAGCCGGCGATCAGCACCGGCGTTTACTCCTACGCGACGCACGGCGCCGTCGTCGCGGTCGACCCCGAGACCGGCTTTGTCGACCTCCTTGATTACGCGGTCGCCGAGGATTGCGGCACAATGGTCAACCCGATGCTCGTCGAAGGCCAGATCCGCGGCGGCGTCGTGCAGGGCATCGGCACTGCCCTCTACGAGGAGATCCCCTATGACGAGACGGGCCAGCCGCTCGCCGGCACCTTGGCCGACTACCTGCTCCCCGGCGCCGCCGAAATGCCGGCGATCAAAATCGGCCACCTCCACACCCCCACCCCGCACACCGAATACGGCATGAAGGGGATGGGCGAAGGCGGCGCCGTCGCCCCGCCCGCCGCCATCGCCAACGCCCTCCGCGACGCCCTTTCCGCGATCGGTGCGGAAGCCAACGAAACCCCGATCACCCCGCAGCGCATCATGGCCGCCATACGAAAGGCTAATGCCTGGAGTTGCCAGTTCGAGGGAGCTTGATCTCTCTCCTGGTTTGTCAAAGTCTCCGCCTCCTGACAAGACGAACTAGATTTCTTCCTTGAGTCAACCCCCGCGCGCGCTGTCATCGACGGCAGTGCGTTTCGGGCATGATAACCTTACCAAAAAATGCCATAATGACATGATAGAAGTATTTCGAACCGCCGACATTTCGTCCAGAGAGGGAAACATTTATGAAGAAGATAACCACGGCGAACCGGCGGTGGGTTTGAAACCAACGGACGACGAAAGGCGCACGAAGCGCTGTATTCATTCATAGCAGTAATTTGCTGATTTACAGCGAGGCTTGGCTTTTGGCGTTGGCTGTTATTTGCTGTTGTTTCGCCGTTGCAACCGGCACGTATCGAGAGTTTCTGCGGGAAAAAGGCATCTCTGGCTGTTATTTTCTTGTAATTTCAGCGGGATCAGCGAGCCGTGCGGCTCGCACGAGTGGAGTGCACCTGAGGGGTCGGGTGGTGCAAAAGGCAGCGAAGGCTCGGATCGCCGCCATCATCAGCTGCCGCGCGGAGCGGCGGCGCGGCGCAGGCGGTCGTTGATGGCGCGGCCGAGGCCGTGCTCGGGGATCGGCATTACCGCGATCCCGGTGAAGCAGGGGCGGTCGAGACGGCGCAGCATGGCGAACAGATTGGCCGCCGCCTCGGCGAGGTCGCAAGAGCGGCTGAGCCACAGCACCTTCGCAAAGCCGGGCGGCGCGTCCGTGCCGAAGGCTAGCAAGGCCTCGCCTGGACGGGCATCGGTTGCGGTGACGCGGACGGGCAAACGGGGTGCGTAATGGCTCGCCAGCATGCCTGGTGATTTTGGTGGCCCGAAGCCGGCAAGGGCGATTAGCCCGAGCAGCTCGGTCAGCGCCTCGAATGTGACAGCGCCGGGCCGGAGCAGGGCAGGGGCCTCGCCGGAAAGATCCAGGACGGTGGATTCGAGCCCCACCGGGGTCGGGCCGTCGTTGAGGATCAACGCGACATCATCCCTGAGATCTTCGGCGACGTGCGCGGCCTCGGTCGGGCTGACCCGGCCCGAGCGGTTGGCCGACGGGGCGGCGATCGGCCGGCCCGCCTCGCGCAGCAACGCCTGCGCGACCGGATGGGCGGGGACCCGGATCGCCACCGTATCAAGGCCGGCGCTCGCTAGCAGTGACAACCCGGCGGCGGGTTGCCCGGGCAAGACGAGGGTCAGCGGTCCCGGCCAGAACCGCGAGGCGGCACGACGGGCAGGCGAATTGAAGACGGCCAGTCTCTCGGCCTCGGGCAGGTCCCGAACATGTACGATCAGCGGGTTGAAGCGGGGCCGGTCCTTGGCTGTGAATATAGCGGCAACGGCATCATCGTTTGTCGCATCGCCGCCGAGCCCATACACGGTCTCGGTCGGGAACGCGACGAGCTGCCCAGCGCGCAACAGCGCGGCGGCGCGGGCTATCGCCGCCGCGCCGGCTGGGGCAATGTCAACCATCAGCTACGGCTCCAGTTACTGCCGGAAAAACCATTCGCCAACGACATTCGGAGTATTTAAAACAAAAGAGCATAGTCAAATGCCCCCGGGGAGGAAATTCGCCATGAGCGAAAGAGCTGCAATACCATTCGGCGTCGGCCGGCCCGGGTGGATCGATGAATTCAAAGCCTTCGTGATGCGCGGCAATGTGATCGATCTCGCCGTCGGCATCATCATCGGGATCGCCTTCACCGCCGTCGTCAACAGCTTGGTCAAAGATATTTTTACCCCACTTATCGGTCTGCTTGTCGGCGGCATCGACTTTACCAGCATCTTCGTCACGTTGAAGGGCCCGTCGGAGCCGACCCTCGCCGAGGCGCAGAAAGCGGGCGCGGTCACGTTGAACTTCGGCGTCTTCCTCAACGCCGTGATTCAGTTCGTGATCGTTAGCTTTGCGGTGTTCTGGCTGATCAAGGCGCTGACCCGGCTGCACGTGCGCCAGGAACCGGCGGCGACTGCGCCCCCGCGCAGTGAGGTGCTGCTCGAGGAGATCCGCGACCTCCTCGCCGCCCGCTCGGCGCCCAGGCCCTGAGCTTCGTCTACTCCGCCGCGGACCTTTCGGATTTGGCAGAGCGCCGGGCGGCGTGGCGGTCGATCTCAGCCTGGATCGCTGCGCCAGCCTTGCCGGTGAAGTCTTCGTGGTGGCTCGTCGCGTAGTCGTAGCTGCCGCGCAGCAATTCTCGACTCTTCTGGAAATGCGGGTGGACAAATCGAGCCATCAGCTCGTAGTGCCTTTTAGTCGCGTCCCAATCGGCCCAGTTGTGCGCCAATTCGCACAGAACGCCGAACCCGCCCGAGCCCTCGATCAGCCGCTCGACATAGGCGATCGCGTCGTCGGGGGTGCCGACGCACCCGGTGCCGGTCTCGACCAGCCACTCATAAGGGTCGGGGACATCGGGCGGAATGATCGGGAAGGTCGCGACATCGCGGAAATAATCGGCAAAGGCCTGCACGCCGAACTGCACGTTCTTGTGAGCCTGTTCGCGGGTCTCGGCGATGTGGAACATGCCGACGACGCGCCAGTTCTTGCGGTCGGGGACATGCCCGTTGGCCCGCGCAGTCTCCTCGTAGATACCCCAATTCCTGGTGTGCGCCTCCATCGCCATCGGGCTGGTGCCCCCGATCGACAGCATCCCGACGCCGTATTGACCGGAGAGCAGCGACCCCGAGGGCGAGCGCGCTGCAGCCACCGCCAGTTCCATCGTCGGACGCGTATAGGCGCGCAATTGCAATTGCGCCTCGGTCAAGTTGAACCAGTCGGTCTTTTTGTTCACGGTTTCGCCGTTGAGCAGCCGAACGATGACGTCGAACGCCTCGTTCATCATGCGGCGCTGGGCGCCGGGATCGATGCCGATCTTCAGCGCGTCATGGACGAGGGCGCCGGGGCCGACCCCGAACATCGCCCGGCCGCGCGTCATATGGTCGAGCTGCACCATGCGGTCGGCCAGCATGAACGGGTTGTGGTACGGCAGCGACACGACGCCGGTGCCGAGCCGGATGTGGCGGGTGCGCTGCGCCGCGGCGGCAATGAACATCTCCGGGCAGGCGATCAGCTCGAAGCCGCCGGAATGATGCTCGCCGATCCACGCCTCGTGATAATTCAGCCGGTCGAGATGCTCGAGCAATTCGAGGTCGCGCTCGATCGACAAGGTCGGGTTCTCGTCGTGGTTGTGAAACGGCGCGAGAAAAATCCCGCTGCGCAGATAGAGATCGTCCATGCCGAGTTCCTCCGGCAGAAAGCCTGATGCTGGGATGGTCGGCCATCGGCCTATTTCCCGCAAGCTAATTTCCTCCTTCCGCGGGTTCCTGCTATCATGGCTGCCATTACCCTTCAGGAGGAGGCAAACATGTCAGAGCTCGGCGCCGACGCGATGCGAGGAGTTCCGTGGCCCTCGAATGGCCTGACCGAGATCCCGTTCCGCCTCTACACCGATCCCGACCAATACCGGCTCGAGCAGGAGCGGATCTTCAAGGGCCCGACCTGGAATTTTCTGTGTCTGACCTCCGAGATCCCGAACGCGGGGGATTACCTCGCCACGACTATCGGCGAGACCGCGGTCATCGTGACGCGCGATGGCGTGGGCGAAATCAACGCTTTCGTCAACCGCTGCGCGCATCGCGGCAATCTCTTATGCCTCGAGCGGCGCGGCAACGTCAAAGAGATCAGCTGCATCTATCACGGCTGGACCTATGACCTGACCGGAAAATTGACCGGCGTCGCATTCGAGCGCGGGGTCAAGCGGCAAGGCGGCATGCCCCCCGAGTTTCGCAAGGACGAGCACAATCTGCGGCGGCTGCGGGTCGCCGAATTCGCCGGACTGGTGTTCGGGTCGTTCCGGAATGACACGCCCGATCTCCAAACCTATCTCGGGCCGAAAATTTCCGCCGGCATCAGCCGCGTGCTGAACCGCCCCGCCCGCATTCTCGGCCGCAGCACGCAGGTATTGCCCAATAACTGGAAGCTCTACGCCGAAAACGTCAAGGACACCTACCACGCCAGCATCTTGCATCTGTTTCTGACGACTTTCCGCATCAACCGCCTCAGCCAGGAGGGCGGGATCGTCATGGACGATAGCGGGGCGCATCACTTCAGCTATTCGAAACTCGACTATGCGCAGGAGGACGCGGATTACAAAGAGGCGGCGCTAAGGTCCGACAGCGGGTTCGGCCTCAAGGACAGCTCGGTCATCGAATTGGTCGACGAATATGGCGACGGCATTTCGGTGCAGATCCTGACTGTCTTCCCGAGCATGGTGCTGCAGCAGATCCGCAATACGATCGCGGTTCGCGTCATCCGCCCGCGCGGGCTCGAAAAGACCGAGCTCGAATGGATCCATCTGGGCTTTGAGGACGACGACGAGACGATGACGGAGCGCCGGTTGCGGCAAGGCAATCTTGTCGGAGCCGCCGGCTATATCTCGATGGAGGATGGCTGCATCGGCGGGCTGGTCCAGCGCGGGATACGCTACAACGACGAGGACACCGGCGTTGTCATGATGGGCGGGTATGACGCCGAGCCGCAGCCCTTCCGCGCCAGCGAAGCGGCGATCCGCGGCTTCTGGAAGGAATACCGCGCCTTGACCGGCAGCTGACGCGCCTCATGGACGAGGTCGCTGTCCGGCTCGGTGTTCAAGAGCTGATCGCCGCCTATGTCGACTGCATCGACGAGGACCGGCTCGAAGACTGGCCCGATTTTTTTGTCGAGCAGTGCCGATATGTGATTACCAGCCGCGCCAGTCACGAAGCTGGGCTGCCGCACGGCGTCGTCTACGCGGCGTCGCGCGGCATGTTGATCGACCGCGTTACCGCGCTGCGTCAGGCAAATATTTTCGAACCGCACCGCTACCGCCACATCGTCGGCCCGATCCGCATCGAGCAGGTCGACGCCACAGTGGCGCAGGTGCGATCCAACTTTATTGCGGTCCGGATCATGCACGACGGCGAGATGGCACTGTTCGCCGCCGGCCGCGATCTCGACCGCATCGATCTGACCAGCCAACCCTACCGTTTCATCGAGCGCCTCGTCGTCCTCGACAGCCAAAAGATCGACACGTTGCTGGTGATCCCGCTGTAGTCATAAATCGGCAATCAGCGATGATTTACCGCGCGCGCATGGTCGTTCCGACGGAAAGCCGGGACCCATGGCACCGTTGCCTGGAACTTCTCAAGCAACCGCATGCCTACCAGAGATCACAGGCTCGTGCGGCGGAACGATGGGCCCCGGCTTTCGCCAGGGAGGCGAGAGGATGAGCGGCGCAAGGGATTCCCTCACACGCTCTTTTGTGGGAGTGACGAGTAACTCAGCTAAGCACCTCGGGTGAGGGGGTGCGCATTGAGTTCATCCGAACGTCTTCACCGCCTGCTCGATTGCCGGTGCTGCCCTCTGGAGATCCTCCGGGAGCATCGCCGGCGTTGCTTCGATGCTGGCGTTCAATGCCAGAAACCACGGCTCTGCAATTCGCGGGAGCTCTGAAGCGTCATTCATGTTGAGTATCAGAATCCCGGTGCGCCGGCCGCCATCGGCAATGAAATAAGCAGCCTCGGGCTTTTGTTGCTCGAGGATGGTTTGGATCACCTCGAAGCCGTCTTTTTTTGCAGATGCATTCCCCGCCTCGACCGGAAACGAGACCTTGACCAGGAACCGCATTGTGTGTGCTTCCCCATCCCAAATCCACCCCGACAGCATGACACGGATGGCAGGTCTGGGATGGCCTCGGCAGCCGCGCCCGCTTCCCTCGAGGCGATCGAATAGGATAGCCTGGGTCTGACAAACGGCGGAGTGGCGGCATGGCCGACGGCGGGACTGCGGGGTATCTTGAGGATTTCAGGGCTCGCGGTGCGGCGGCCGCAGAGGCGTGCACGCGTTGCGGGGCTTGTTTTCGGGCTTGCCCGATGGTTGCGCCGGCCGGTCTCGCCAAGGCGGACCCCGGAGAAACCGCGGCCGGCATCATCGACCTGATCACCGGCAGCAGCGGCACGCCGGAGGCCGCACGCTGGGCATCGGTATGCAGCGGCAGCGGCAATTGCATTCCGGCCTGCCCCGAGGGCATCGACACGCGGTTCATGGTTCAGCTCGCCCGCGGATTTGCGCGAGCGCAATCCGGCGACAAGCCTCTCAACACGCGCTGGCGGCAGGGCTTCCAGACGATGAGCCGCGGCGTGCGGATCCTGTCGCGGCTGCAATTGCCGCCGGAGACATTGGCCCGCGTCAGGGGTCAATCCGCGGAGGAGGCGCGCCAAAGCCCCCCGAAGTCGTCTTCTACACCGGGTGCAATATCCTGAAGACCCCGCATATCGCGCTCCTCTGTCTCGACGTGCTCGATCTCCTCGGGATCGACTACGAGGTCATGGGCGGGCCCGGGCAGTGCTGCGGCGTGTATCAGTTCCGCGAAGGCGATTTCGAAAATAGCGCCCGCGTGTCCTACACGACGATCGACGGCCTCGCCTCTGCCGGGACTTCGACGGTGCTGTCCTGGTGTCCCAGCTGCCAGGTCCAGATCGGCGAAGTGACATTGCCGAGCTATGAGGCGCGGTTCGGCGCGCGGCCGTTCGATTTGAACCCGTTCCTGGTGTTCCTCGCCGACCACGCGGAGACCCTCGCCCCGATGGTGAAATACCGCGTCGTGAAGCGCGTGGCTTTGAACGAGCGGCCGGTTTTGCCGTCGGTACAGGCAGCGGTGCGCAAGCTGTTGGCGATCATACCGGGTGTCGAGCTTATCGAGATTGACGTGCCCCGCGTCGGAACCCAGGCCAATAGCCTGGCCGTATTGCCGGCATTCAAGCGCGAGCTCGTCGCCCGCGAGCTCGCCGCCGTGGCCGATGCCGGGGTGACGACGCTCGCCACGATTTACCATGCCTGTCATCGTGAGCTTTGCGATGTCGGCGACGGGCGCAGCTTCGAGGTCGTCAATTTCATGGAGATCCTCGGCGAAGGGCTCGGCCTTCATGCCGTGGATCTCTACAAACGGCTCAAGATGATCAAGGACATTGACGACATTATCGTCGAGACGAGCCCGCTTATCGCCGAGCACGGGCTCGACCTCGATACGGTCCGTGACACGCTGCTGCAAGAGTTCGGGGTGCACTGACCAAATGTCCGCCGGGGCAATGCCATAATCTCGTGGACTGGCGCACTCATCTGGCGACGTTGCGCCGGATGAAGGAGGAGGGGAGGGTGCGCTACATCGGGATCACCCATTACACGACCGGGGCGCTCCCCGAGCTTGCACGCATTCTCCGAGCCGAGCCGGGCATCGATTTCGTGCAGCTCGGCTACTCTCTCGCCGCGCGGGCTGCAGAGACCGAGCTGCTGCCGATCGCCGCCGAGCGCGGCGTTGCGGTCATTGCCAACCAGCCATTGGAACGAGGCGATCTGTTCCGCCGCGTTCGCCGGCATGCATTACCCGACTGGGCGCGCCAATTCGACTGTGCGAGCTGGGCGGGGCTCTTCCTTAAATACGTGCTGGCCGAACCTGCCGTGACCTGCGTGATCCCAGCAACCGGCAATCCCGATCATATGAAGGACAATCTCGGCGCCGGCTTTGGCACTCTCCCCAATGCGCGGCAGCGCGAACAAATCTGCAAGCTGTGGGATGCGCTCTGATCGGAGCGCTTGCCCGGCTCACCTTAGCGCGCGGCCGCGTTTCGCAGCACGCGCTGGGCGATGCTCCAGCGGTGCACCTCGGAGGGGCCGTCGTAAATCCGGAACGGGCGGACTTCGCGGAAGAGGCGTGCGACGATAGTATCGTCGGTGATGCCGAGACCGCCGAGGATCTGCACGCTCCGGTCGACGACCCGCCAGATCGCTTCTGAGCAGATGACCTTTGCCATGCTCGAACTCGTGGCGGCCTCGCTCGCCGCGGTCGAGAACCCAGGCGGTGTGCCAGATCACAAGTCGGCACTGGTGAATGTCCATCTCGTTGTCGGCAAGCATGAAACCGACCCCCTCGTGCTCGCCGATGGGCTTGCCGAAGGCGGTCCGCCTGAGCGCGTAGTCGGTCGCAATATCGTGGGCGCGGCGCGCGGCGCCGAGCCAGCGCATGCAATGCGTCAGGCGCGCCGGGGCGAGCCGCACCTGCGCATAACGAAAGCCTTCACCAACCCGCCCCAGCACCTGGCTTTCGTGCACCCGCAATCCGTCGAGCCGGACGACCGCGTGACCCCCGGTCATGTATTGATCGAGCGTGTCCAGCACCCGTTCGATATGAATCCCCGGCGCGCTCATCGGCGTCAGAAAAATCGTCGCGCCGGCCGGTCCTTCGGCATCGCTCTGGTTGCGCGCCATGACGATGCCCAGATCGGCGCCGACCGCCCCGGTGATCAGCCATTTGCGCCCGTCGATGACAAACTCGTCACCGTCGCGGCGGGCGGTCGTCAGCAGCATCGAGGGGTCCGCTCCCGGCGCCGGGAGCCGGTTCGGTCATCATAAAGCAAGAGCGGATCTGCCCCGCCGCCATCGGCCGCAACCACTCTTCATTCTGACGCTGCTCGGCGACTTCTTCGAGAAGATGCATATTGCCTTCATCAGGCGCGAAGCAGTTGAGCGCCACCGGCCCGAGCGGCGAGTAGCCGGCGGCCTCGAATACGACCGCCTTGCCGCGGTGATCGAGCCCCAGCCCACCCCATTCGCGGCCGACATGCGGACTGAGCAGACCTGCCTCGCGCCCGAGCGCGACGAGCTCGCGCCGCAAATCCTCGCTCGGCCCGTGCGCGGTTTGCCGAGGGTCGGTCTCGAACGGAAGGACCCTGTCTCGCACAAACCGCTCGGTACGCTCCTTCAGCTCTACGAGATCGTCAGAGAGCGAAAAGTCCATCAATACCTCCCGTCACGAGAAGCGTCGTTAACTGAGAATATCGTCCAGCTTTCCGACATAATACGTCAAGGCGTCGTCATTTATTATGATTGGATGATCTGAACTTGACATTGATTATGGTTTGTGCAATTGTGTCAATCATAACGAATTATAGATGGGCCGTCAAAGTTGGCCTATCGATCAAAAGCCGCGCGCTTTGGCGCTGCGATGGGAGCCGGCTTGTTCAGCTCGAGTTCGGAGGAGAAGGCGATGCGATTGCCCGACGATTCCCAAGCCTGCATCCGCTCCGCTCTGCGGCGGCGCCGGCGCACATTGGGTCTGACACAGGATGACGCGGCCAGTCTCCTTGGCATGTCGCGGGTGACATATCACCGGATTGAGACCGGGAGCCGCCGCATCCGCTTTGTCGAGATCGCGGCGATTTGTGAGGTCTTCAACTGCCATGTCGGAGAGCTGGTGCAGGACGGCCAGCTCGCCAGTGCTTACGTCCACGCTGCCAAGGCAATTCTCGGCGAAGCGGCGCCCTGATCGGTTCACGGTCCCCAACCGAGGTTGAGGATCGCGACCGACCCCGTCGTCATTTCTGCGCAGTCCCGATCCGCCCAGTCAAGGTTTCGCGGGGCGTTCGGGATAGGGTCCGGCATACGCCGTTTCGCCGATGGGCCGGGCCCACAGTTCCTTTCCGCTATCGAGATTGATCGCGACGAGCCTCGGCGGGTCGACCCTAAGACGCCCGGCAATTTCTTCGCCGCTGGCCGGTGATTGGTAAATCAGACTGCCCCCAGAAACGAAGAATTCGGGCCCAGGTAAAGCATTAGGAATTTCTGCTGTCTGTGTTCCGCTCGACTAATCAGGGCGGCGCCTGGACGAGCCTCGGCGTGCCTGCCCCGGCGATCTACCCGGGCGCGCAAGGCGAGGTACACGGTGCGCTCGCGGCGCGGACCCGACAAATGCAAACGTGCTGTTCATCAGCGGCGACAGGCAGAACAGCCCGTTCCCCAATGCGAACGGCTGCAGCAACGTGTTTCGCTGGACCGGAACGCCTGGGAGAACGTCGTCTGCAACGGCGCCACATGATCGGGGGTGGGGACCTCGCCGCATGCCGATTTGCGAGACATGGAATTCGACGCCAACGGCAATCTGTTGCAAGCCAACGACGGCGGCATTTTCCGGCTGGTGAATCCGAATTCTGCCGCCCAATGCGCCAATGGGTCCGGTCGTCGGCAATATCCGCCCCAACGAACTCCATTCCGTAGCGTTCGACCCTTTGAGCAAGGTCACCTTTGGCGGCGCCCAAGAGACGGGAACGCCTATCCAATAAACCCCGGGAAGCTTTACGTGGAATGGTGCTCAATGCGATCAACCCGACCCGAATGCTGGTCGGGACTGAGAACATCTACGAATCGATGAACCAGGGGGACACAGTCGCCAACCTCGTCCAGACCGGACAGTTCATCGGCGGTAACTTCTCGTTCGGCCAGCCGCTCGCCTATGGGTGATAAGGAAGTTGAGGGCCGTAAATCCGCCAATTCTCACATTGGAGGCGTTCCAGGTGGTCCGAAAGCCGGGTAGACCGGTAAACCCCGTATATCGGATTGTCGTTCCGGGATGCGCGGTTTGATCGGCATCGACCGCGACGCCGCCGCCGTCGCCCTGGGTGAGCTCACTCCGGGCCCGGTACAGGGATGACCATCAACCAGTTCGATCCCAATATCCAATTTTATAACCCATACGGTGGTCGCCTCTCCGGCACGGCCTTCCCCGATGTGTTCTATGTCGGCGCCGGCGCCACGATCTACCACCGTGTCAGCGGATCGATCGTGACGTTGCCGGCGTACAATGCCGCTGGGGGAGCCACTGTTCACACGATTTTAATGAATCCGCAGAATTACCGGCAGGTGTTCGTCGTCGATTCCAATAATCGGGTCTGGTGGTCATTCGACGAAGGGGGCGTCATGGATTGAACTGACTGCCAATCTGGGCTCGCTGACCAGCCAGGTCGACACGATCGAAATATTCAGCCCGGATCAAACGATCAGGAACATGGTGCTGATCGCCGGCGGATTTGGCGCATTTCAGATGCCCCGCCCGGGCGCCGGCGGCACCAGTTGGATACCGCTCAGCACTGGCATTCCCAACGCGCTGGTGCAGGACCTCCACTACGACTACACCAACAACGTCCTCGCGACCGGAACGTTGGGCCGCGGCTCCTGGACGCTTACCAACTTCTTCCGCGGCGGTGGGGGCACCAGCCCGGTGGTCGCCGCCAGCGAGTTGCCGAGCCTCCTGCCACTTCCGCTTGACGTGCCGCCCGTGCCGCCGATCGCGAACATGTCAGCGCCGGACACACCTTGAGCACCTTAACAGGATGATTGGAGAGCGATCATGAACATGCGCGCGTTTGGGATCAGAGCCAGCATCTTGCTATGCGCCGCGCTCACTCTGGCGGTAGGCCTCCCGGCTGCTACGGCCCCGATCACGATCAATTTCGAGACTCTACCAAGCTTACCTGCCCAGCCCAACAATTTCGCGGTCGCGGGTGCGATGCAGACCTATAGCTCCGCCGGCGTGTTCACCATCACGGGCGGGGTGGCGCTCGGCAATCCCACCTTCCTGGCGGCGTTTCCACTGCACGGCACTCCGCCTAACCTCTACGGCACGACCGATATCGCCGATCCATCTCTTCTCGACACGATTACCCTGACGTTCCCCAGCGCCGAGGACATTGTCTCGGTCACCGGCGTCCTCTTCAACGGTCAGCCCATCCTTGAGAACTATGTCGTTAAAGCGTTTTCCGGGGCAACCCAGGTTGACAGCAATACGTTCACCGGCATGGCGGGCGACACTTCCACCAGCGCCTTCGGCAACATTTCTCTTAGTTCCCTAGCGGCACAGCCGATCACTTCCGTGACGATCACAACGCCGGACGCCACGGCGAACGGTTGGGATTTCTTTGTCGACACCATCACGATCAGCGCCGCCGCGGTAACGCCCGCTCCGGAGCCGAGTACTGCGCTGATTTTGCTCAGCGGTACTCTCGGGTTATTGGTAGCGCGCCGGCGCCGGTAATCAAAGAGCAAACCAAGCGGCGGCGTCGCATCGTTTATGGGACGCGGACGCCGCAATTTTCATCCAGGCGCCTGGACTGCCGCCTAGATTACCGTCGCGCCCTTCGAAAAATCTGTCAGTGCGTAGCGTTGCTGCTTCGTGAACCAAATCGGCATCGTGTATCGGACGCCGCTCCGCATCGGAAGGACTTCGTGTACATGGGCGCCGTCGCTGGGAAAGGCCAGGAGAAGCCCGCTGCGCGGCTTGACCACCAATTGCGCCCGCTCGAAGACGATTTCGCCGCCTTCGAATGTATCATTTAGATAATAGATCGCCGTCACGTCGCGCTGGGGCGTATGATTGGCAACCCAGTCGCCGTCTTCATTCTCCCGACAATTGTCCGCATGTCGGCTATGGTGCCCTCCCGCACCTAGCGCGGCCAGGATCACCGTCTCGGGATAAAGCGGATCGGTGAGTTGTAACTGATGGCGTATGCTGCACAGGCATCTTTCGACGAGACGTGGAACAATCTCGGCGGCGTCCGGCGTGTCGCGGAACTGGTCCGAATTCGACGACGGGATGCCCCGTTTGATCTCTGACCTTGGTCTGTTGGACGTGTCGATCGTAGATTGTTATCAGCCGACGGCAGTCGTCGCCGCTGACGGCATTTTCGACCTGAATGATCATCAGTTTACGCTCGGGTCACTCAAGTGAGGGGCTCGGGCCCGGTCAGCCAGGAGACCAAGGTCCAACGGGTCCCGCTCTGCACGGGCAGCGCCCGATGCATGATGAAGGACGGAAAGAGCAGTGCGTCGCCTTGGCCGAGAGCGATCCGGTTGCCGGACCCCTCGCCATAAAAGACCTCGATCCCGCCGCCGTCATATCCGCCGCCGGCCAACTCGACGACCACCGATATTTTGCGCAGGCTCATCGCACCGCCGCCAAGGTCCATATGCCAATCGTATAGCTGACCCGCCGCATAGCGCGTCAGCTGCAGCTGACCCATTTCGTCGGAAAGTCCAAACCCGTACCGCGAATTGTAGAGCGTTGCGACATCCCGGATTCGGTCGAATACCCAAGCGGTCTCGGTCATCCGCGGAACCCAGAACAGATCACTGTCTCTGATCAAACCGCGATCGCGCCCCGGCAATCTGCTCTGGAGTGCACCCTGTTGCTGATGCACCGCAATGACGCGCTGGCACTCCTCCGCACTGAAACGACCTCCGAATACCTCGCAGTAATTAAACGCTTCCCACATGACCATCACACCCCACAGGCGCAGCCGCAGTCCCGTCTCGACCCAGCCGTAGCCGATCTTCTCTGCGAACCCGATGGTGGGGGAATCTATCCGATATACCTGTGATTGTCAATAAGACAATTGTCATTTTAGGTCTATTTAGGAGCAACGGGAGCCAAAGATGACCGCGGGTTTATCGCGCCGCCCAAGGCTCCCGGCAGTGCAGTAAGCCGCCGGGCGCCCTCAGCTCCGCGGCATGCCGCGGAGCCCGCCCTCAACGAGGGGCCGCGGCTGCCGCCCCCATCCTAGCTTCTCCGAGGCTGGCGAGGGCGGCTTCGGCGGCCGTGATCCCGCTGAGCCAAGCGCCATGTGCGGTCGAGAAGAAGTTCGGCGAGCAAGCCTCGCGGGCAAAAAACAGACGGTCGTCGACCGGGGCAGCGAGCCGTACCCGGTCATCGGCATGGCCGGGGACGGGCGTAGGAATAGGAACCGCGCCCCCACGGGTCGCGCAACCAGGCGGTGGCGGCAAACGGTGCCAACTGCGTTCGGACACCGCTGCCGAAGAGGCGGGCGAGCTCGCCAGCGGCGAAAGAGAACATCGCCGCCTCCCCTTCCGCTTCAAGCGCCGCTGCGAAGTGGCCGCCAAAGAAGCAGTAGATCGCCGGCCGGTCGAGACGCCGCACCCTGGTAGCTCATGGTCTCCCGAGAAGTGGTCGAGCCGACGAGGTAGGCATCGTGCTCGACCCGGGGAGCACGCCGTCCAAGGAAATGAAGAGCTTGTCGTCGACCCCGAGCGACAGGCCGGCCGCAGCGGCGATCTTGTCGGGCAGCGGCGGGTCGAAGCGGAGTATTTCGCCGGCGATGATGGAGGTCGGTACCGTGACGATCACCCGCGCCGCGCGAAGCGTCTTGCGCGCAGTCTCGAGCCGGATTGCACGTCCGCGATGGTCGACGCGCGACACCGCCGCCTCGCGCGCGATCGGCAGCCCTTCGGCGAGAGCCTCGAACAGCCGGCCATACCCTCATGGAGCCGCCAGTTGGTCCCGCTATCCTCGTAGCGGACATAGTCTTTGACAGACACGCGATCGAGCTCGGCGGCGTTCCCCCAGGTGCTCGTCGCGTCGAGGAGCTCGTTCCAGCGTTCTCCCGGCACCAGCAGGCTCGTCAGTGACCGGTCGACCGGCTCAACCGCAGCTGTTCTCCGGGTCCGCGATTGGGCTTCGCGGGTCGCGATCCAATCGGCTTCCGCCTCGACCGCCTCGCTGCTGCGGCGCAGCCTTGTGGTCCATTCTGGCGGCCGGCTGTGGACCGAAGAGCCGAGGCTCTTGGCGATAGGCGAGAGCGGGTTGCGGTCGGCCGAGTGCAACCATTCCGCACCACGATCGAGCGGGAACCCAGCCGGTTCGATCGTGTTGACCCGCCTGCCGACCCGATCGCGCGCCGCTAGCACCAGGACAGATACCACACCGGCATCGCGCAGGCGCCGCGCCGCGCCCGGCGGCCCCGGCGCCGATCACCGCGACGTCGACATCCATCAAATTGTGCTCGAGGTCGAGAAACTTTCATGATCGCGGCGAGGTCGACCGTGCGGCTCTGGCGAATGCCGACGCCAAGCGCCAATTCGCCGCCCTCGAGCATAACGTGCCTCCTTTCAGTCGAAGCGTGTCAATGCGCTTCGAATGGGCGAGGCGATCGGTTAATTCTAGATCGCCTCGCAAGAAGGAAACAGGGCATGGAAAACCAGAACCGACAGGTGCTGCTGAAACGGCGCCCGACCGGCGCGCCGACAACCGCTGATTTCGACATTGCCGATGGGCCGATGCCCGACCCGGGCGATGGCGAGGTTCTGGTGCGCGGCATCTATCTCTCGCTCGACCCTTATATGCGCGGCCGCATCAGCGGTGTGCGTTCCTACGCGAAGCCGGTCGACATCGGCGCCGTGATGGAGGGTCGGGTCGTCGGGCGGGTCGTGCGCTCGCGCGATCCCGGCTTTCGCGAGGGCGACTATGTGTACGGCGGCTACGGCTGGCAGCTCTATAGCGCGGCGCCGGCAAAGGACCTCATCAAGCTGGATCCGAACGAAGCGCCGCTGTCGACAGCGCTCGGCGTATTGGGCATGCCGGGCCTTACCGCCTATGTCGGGCTCAGCGAAATCGGGCGCCCGCAGCGCGGCGAGACCGTCGTCGTATCGGCCGCTTCGGGGGCGGTTGGCGCTATCGCCGGCCAGCTCGCCAAGCGCGCCGGAGCACGCACCGTCGGTATTGCCGGCGGTGCCGACAAATGTCGCTATGTCGAAGGCGAGCTCGGCTTTGACGCCTGCATCGACCATCGCTCGGCCGATTTGGGGGGCGCGCTCGGCCGCGCCTGTCCGAAAGGCATCGACATCTATTGGGAGAATGTCGGCGGTACGGTCCAGAAAGCGGTGTTCCCGCGGCTCAACGATTTCGGCCGAATGGTGATGTGCGGCATGGTGTCGGAATACAACGATGTCGAGGCGCGCCCCGGCCCCAATTTGACGTCGGCAGTGCGCAAGCGGCTCAAGATCCAGGGGTTCATCGTCAGTGACCAGTGGCAGCGTTTCGGCGAGTATCGCGCGATGGCGGCCCCGCTGGTGCGCAAGGGCGAGCTGAAATACCGCGAGGACATCGTGGAGGGTCTCGACCGGGCGCCGGAGGCCTTCATCGGACTGCTGAACGGCCGCAACTTCGGCAAGCTCTTGATCAAGCTCGGCGACGATCCGACGGCGCGAAGCTAAAGCTAGGCGAGGAAGGAACCGATGCGCTCGATATCGACGATCGCGATAATCTTGGCTTGTGCCGCTTGTCAGCCCCCACCCGAAGGTACTCAGGTCGCGGCCGTGCCACCAGCAGAGCCCGTATGCCGCGACTTCGCCACGCCGGTAACGGCGGGCGGGAGGCCGGAGCAGGCCAGGGGCCAGGCGTGCGAGCAGCCGGACGGCAGCTGGCAAGTGGTGCAGAACACGCCCGGATTGCCGGCCCAAACCTATGTCTTGGAGCCGCCGGGCCAGCCGGCCGCCGGCACGAACACCCCTGCACAGCCAGTGCCGAGCCGGTCCCCACCCAATCAGTCGGCATGCAGCAGCTACACGGCGCCGCTCACGGTAGGCGGGCAGCCGCGGCAGGCCTTCATCGAGGCCTGCCCGCAACCCGACGGGAGCTGGAAGATCACGCAGAATACCCCGGGTTTGCCGACGCAGGTCTACCAGGTGCCGCCGCCCGCGTCCTCGCCCTACCCTTACGACTACCCGTACCCGGTCGACTACGCCTATCCCGAGTTCTTTCCGTATTGGCTCGGCGCGCCTTGGTACTTTGGCCTCGCGCCGTCGATCGTCGTCGTGCAGAGATTCCATCATTTCCATTATGGCTTTCCTCGCGGCTTCGGACACGGTTTCGCCCGCGGTTTTGGCCCTAGCTTCGGCATTGCCCGCGCCGGCGGGGGTGGCGGACGGCGCTAGCAGAGACGGGGTCGAGATCATGAGTGTGCAAGCCATCGGACAGCCGGTGCGCCGGGAAGAGGATCTGCGCCTCCTCAAAGGCAGAGGCCGCTATGTCGACGATGTCAGGGAGCCGAACGAAGCGCGCGGCTACGTGCTGCGCTCACCGCATGCGCATGCCCGCGTAGTCAGGCTCGACACCAGGCGTGCACTGACCGCACCCGGTGTGCTTGCGGTATTGACGGGCGAGGATCTGCGGCGCCGCGGTCTCGGCACTCTGATGCCGCAAGTCCGCCGCAGGCGGCGCAATGGCGCCCCGGCCTTTGTCTGCCCGCAGCCGCTATTGGCGCGTGACCGCGTCCGCTATGTCGGAGATCCGGTCGCGTTCGTCGTCGCCGACACATTGGACCGCGCAAAGGACGCCGCCGAACTGATCGACATCAGCTACGAGCCGTTGCCCGCCGCAATCAGCGCCGAAGCGGCGCTTGCGGCGGATGCGCCAGTGGTCTGGGACGAGAACCCGGGCAACGAGGCGTTCTTTCACGAGATCGGCGACAAAGCCGCTGTCGATGCCGCCTTTACCAAAGCCGACCGCATTGTCCGCCACACGATCCCGATCAACCGGGTCACGGCGAACAGCATGGAGCCGCGCGGCTGCCTCGCGCATTACGACCCGGATCAAGACCGCTATACGATCCGCTGCACCATTCAGTCGGTGCACGCCACCAGGGCGGCATTGGCCGATCGGATATTCAAACTGCCGCAGCACCAATTCCGGGTGGTCTGTGACAATATGGGCGGCGGCTTTGGAATGAAAGGCGGCTGCTACCCGGAATATGGCCTGTCGCTCTGGGCATCCGAGGTGACCCGACGTCCGATCCGCTGGATTGCCGAGCGCAGCGAAGGATTGCTGAGCGACGAGCAGGGGCGCGGCAGCGTCGTCGAGACCACGCTGGCGCTCGACAAGGAAGGGCATTTTCTGGCGTTGCGGGCGCAGTGGAAGGCGGCGATCGGCGCCTATTTTTCGACCGATCGCCCGACCATACCGCTGACCATCGGGCTCGGCTGCCTGGTGAATACCTACGGCACCCCGGCGGTTCACGCGCAAGTCATCGCGGTGCTGACCAATACGATGAGCATCGCACCCTACCGCGGCGGCAGCCGGCCCGAGCCGATCTATGTGATCGAGACGATCATCGACAACGCCGCCCGCGAGCTCGGCATCGAACCTGCCGAGCTGCGCCGCCGCAATACGATCCCCAGCGAGGCGATGCCGTTCACGACGGTATTGCAGCAAACCTATGACAGCGGCGATTTCGTGAAGAACCTGGATGATTGTCTCAGTTTGGCCGATTACCGCCGTGTCGCCGAACGCCGCGAAGCCGCGAGAAAGCGGGGCAAGCTGCTCGGTGTCGGCATAGCGACGGCGGTCGCCGCCTCCGGCGGCCGCGATTACGAGCACGCCGAGATCCGCTTCGACCCGTCGGGCGGCGTCGTGTTGATGACCGGCAGCATGGATCACGGCCAAGGGCACGGGACGACCTTCAAGCAGGTGCTGTCGGAAAAGCTCGGCATCGACGCCGAGCTGATCCGCTACCGCTATGGCGACAGCGATCTCGTCACGATGGGGATCGGCACTTTCGGGTCGCGTTCGGCGCAGCTCGCCGGCTCGGCCATTGTCGTTGCCGCCGACCGGCTGATCGACAAGGGGCGCAAGATCGCGGCCCACATGATGGAAGCTGGGACCCACGACGTCGAATTCACGGGCGGCAAATTCACGATTGCCGGCACCGACCGGTCGGTCGGCATCGTCGATGTCGCCAAGCAATCGTTCGAGGCTGCGCATCTCCCGAACGACGTAGAGGCCGGCTTCTCGGAGCGGGCAAATTTCGGCCCGCCCGGATGCGCGACATTCCCCAGCGGGGCGCATTGCTGCGAGGTCGAGATCGACGAGGAGACCGGCGAAGTCGTATTGGCCCGCTACGTCGCGGTCGACGATGTCGGCCGAGTCCTCAACCCGCTGCTCTGCGAGGGGCAGATCCACGGCGGGATCGTCCAGGGCGCCGGCCAGGCACTGATGGAGGATCTGGTCTACGACCAGTCGAGCGGCCAGCTGCTGACCGGCTCGTTCCAGGATTACGCAATGCCGCGCGCCGGCGATTTCTGCCCTTTCGAGCTTGCCAACAACCCGACCCTGACCGACCGAAACCCGCTCGGCGTCAAAGGCGTCGGCGAGGCCGGCACGCTATGCGCGATCCCGGCCGTGATGAACGCCGTAAACGATGCTCTGGTGCGGGCCGGTCTGCCGTTCGTCGAAGCCCCCGCAACCTCCGAGAAAGTGTGGCGCGCGTTGCGCTCGATGCGCGAGTGAGCGCAGAGTGGCGGCTCATTTCATCCGCGATGCGGCCCAGCCTGGCTGGCAGAGAGGAGGCTTCACATGCTGTTGCGCAATGCCTGGTACATCGCCGCCTGGGCGGACGAGATCGGCGGCGACCAGCCGTTGGCACGTCGCATCTGCAACGAGCCTATCGTGCTGTTTCGCGGAGGCACGGGGCGGGTAGGGGCACTCACCGATCGATGCTGCCACCGCGCCGCCCCGCTCAGCATGGGCAGCGTTGTCGAGGAGGGGATCCAGTGCGGTTATCACGGTTTGATTATCGACGGATCGGGCCGCTGTGTGCGCATTCCCGGACAAAAGCAGATCCCGGCGGACGCTCGCGTGCGCAGCTACCCGGCGATCGAAAAAGACCAGATGGTGTGGGTCTGGATGGGCGATCCGGCGAAGGCCGATGCCACCAAGATTGCTGACTACCCCTACCACAACGACCCCGGCCGATGGCCCAACAAGCATGACGTTTATCCCATCAAGGCCAACTACATGCTGATGGTCGACAATTTGATGGACTTGACGCATCTCGGCTATCTGCACGCCAAGACAGTAGGCGGCAATCCTGCCGCGCATGTCGAGGCCGAAATGAAGACGGTGCGGACCCCGACCGGTGTCAAATTCACCCGCTGGCTGAAGAACTCGGTGCCGCCGCCGACCTATGTCAAGGCGGCGGGTTTCACGGGCCGCGTCGATCGCTGGCAGGAGTTCGAATTCGTCGCCCCGAGCAGCGTCTTGCAATGGACTGGCGCGGCCGATGCCGGCACCGGCGCCTATGAGGGCAAGCGCGATGGCGGCTTCCAGTTCCGCCTGTTCCACGGCCTGACGCCTCAGACCGAGACCAGCTGCTTTTATTTCTGGTCGGTCGCAAATGGCTACCGTCAGAACGAGCCCGACGCGACGGAGCAATTGTACCAGGAGATCGCCCCAACCTTCGTCGAGGACCGCGTCATGGTCGAGGCGCAGCAGGCTCGGCTCGGCGAGTTCGGCGAAGAGGGTCTGGTCGACATCGCCTCGGACGCCACCCGTATGCAAATGCGCCGGATGGTCGAGCGTTTGATCGCCGGGGAACGAGCCGCGCTCGCGGCCGAGTAAGTCGAGTAGCGGATTCGCGGGCCTTCTCCTGAACCCTTGCGGCACCGCCATCGCCACGCCTATCGTTGTTGCGCAAAGGGAGGACGATCGATGCCATCCAACGGACTGAACAATCGAGGGTCTTATCTTTATCTCGGTTTGGCGGGCGAAACCGGACCGGGGCGGCCGGTGCATACCGGTCTGTGCCGGCTCGCCGACGGCAGCGACGAATGGGAGCTTCTCCAGCGCGGGTTGCCGGAGGCCCCGGCGGTGCGCGCGCTTGCGGTGCATCCGCTGAAGCCTGAGATCGTCTATGCCGGCACGCAGTCCGGCCCCTACCGCAGCGCCGACCATGGCGAGCATTGGGAGAAGGTCGAGCTGCCCGATCACGGCCTCCCCGTCTGGTCGGTGCTGTTTCACCCGCACGACCCCGATGTGATGTTCATCGGCTACGAAAATTGCGAGATCTACCGCAGCGACGATGCCGGCGAGCATTGGGCCAGGCTGCCGGTCAGCGTGCGCTTCCCGGAAATCACTACGGCTCCGGGCGCCAACCCGGCAAAGCGGGTGCTGATGATGGACGCCAGCGCCGCCGAGCCCGAGCTGCTCTACGCCGCGATCGAGGTCGGCGGCACCCTGCGTTCGACCGACGGCGGTGAGCATTGGGAAAATCTGAGCCATGGCCAATATGTCAATGACGATACCGTCGACATGCATGGCGTGCTGGCCAGCCGGTGGCGGCCGAACTCGGTTTACGCGATCGGCCGGGCCGGTATGTTCCACAGCGCCGACGGCGGCGACCACTGGCGGACCGTGGCGCTCGAACCGATGAACCCAAAGGGGCAGATCTATTGTCGCGACATCCGCGAGGTGCCGGGGAATCCGCGCAAGCTCTGGGTAGGGGCGGGAGCCGGCTTCCAGAGCGACATCGGCGTGCTGCTGAAGAGCTCCGACGGCGGCGACAGCTGGACCCGCGTCGATATGGGGCTGCAGCCGGCGCACACGATGTTCGCGCTGGCGTTCGACGAGCGGCGGCCGGCGTGTATGTCCTGCGCCACCAACGGCGGCGAGGTCTACAGCAGCTGCGACAGCGGCGAGAGCTGGACCACCCATCCGCGGCCGCCCGGCGGCACGCAGGTTTACGCTCTGGCCCGCGGCTGAGCGGCGCAAAACCCGCTGCTCAAAGGCTCGTTGATTATCTTCGCCTCGAGGTGCGCTCTCCGGACAGTCTCCAAAAACAAATTGCCGCCTAAATCTGTCGCCAGTGACGCTTCCTTTACGCTCTCCTGCCGCGGGCGGTCGACTGCCGGGAACCCTCGCCTGTCGCCGTCGTGTTCTCCTGAAAACGGGAAGACAAACGGAAAGCAGTGAGTTGTCCGGGCAATCGGCAAGATCGAAAGCGGGGCCGACCAGGCCTTCGCCAAAGCCGCCGGGCTTGGCGTCGGTTCTCGCGCGCAATATTCGGATGCTCCAGGAGCGCCGAGAGCGCGAGGAGGCGACGGCGACATTGGAAGAGCGCATCGCCGGAGCGATCACCCGCTTTAGCGGGACCATGAAGTTCGTCTACATGCACGTCGTCGTGTACGGCTTCTGGATCCTCGCCAATATCGGCCTCGTGCCGGGTGCGCCGAAATTCGACCCGTCCTTTGTGATTTTGGCGATGGTGGCCTCGGTCGAGGCAATCTTCCTTTCGACCTTTATATTGATCACGCAGAACCGGATGAGCGCCGCCGCCGAAAAGCGTGCCGAGCTCGATCTGCAAATCAGTCTGCTTGCCGAGCACGAGGTCACCAAGCTCGCCGCATTGCTGTCCGCGATCGCCGACCGGCTGGGTATCCAAACCGAGGTTGACGCCGAAGTCGAACAGCTCAAGGAAGACGTGGCTCCCGAGGCGGTCTTGGACGAAATCGAGGAGCGCCGCCAATGAGTGACGACACTGCGCCTAAGTTCGAGATTGTTGAGGAGCATGGCTCGCTTCTACTGATCCGGGCCGGATCCCGTTTTGCCGTTGTCGAACGGCGAAGCGGCCGGATTTATCCGATGGTGCCCGGCGAACGGGAAGGCGAGCCGATCACCGCGGAAGGCATAGCCAAGGTGATCGCGGAGGAGGGTTGGCTCTCCGAACCAGAAGCACGACAGCTCTTCAATGAACTCAGCACCCGGGGCGATCGTCTCGCCCGGGTGCTTCGGTAGGGCAGGGGAGGGGTCAACCGGCGGTCAGAACCTCGATTGCCGAGGTCCATGCTTCGCATGTGTGCCGGATATCCTCCGGCGTATGGGCGAGCGACACGTAATATTTCTGCTCGCCCTTCAACACGCCGCGGTCGCGCAGCAGGGCATTGAACCGGCGTAGCATCTCGGCGTCCCCCCGCAAGGCGCCGCGATAGTCGCGCACCGGTTCGCCGGTGAACACGGCGTCGAACAGCGGCGGTTCGCCGATCACCTGCGCGGTCACTCCGTTCGCCTTCAGCAGTTCGGCGAGGGCGCCCATCAATTCGCGGCCGGTCGCGAAGATGCGCTCGTAAGCTCCCGGCCGTTTGAGGATTTCGAGGGTGGCGAGCCCGGCCGCCGCCGCGACCGGGTTGCCGGATAATGTACCGACCTGCATCAGAAACCCGTCGTCCCCGACGGCGCTACGGTCGAAATGGGCCATGATCTCGGCCCGCCCGGCAATCGCGGCAAGCGGAAAGCCGCCGCCGATCACCTTGCCGAGGGTGCAAAGATCGGGGACCACGCCGTAATATTCCTGCGCGCCGCCGTAAGCGAGGCGGAACCCGGTCACCACCTCGTCGAAGATCAAGACGACGCCGTTTTCCGCCGTGATCTTGCGCAGCCCTTCGAGAAAGCCGGGCGCTGGCGGGATGATGCGCTGGAAGGGCTCGACGATGACGCCGGCCAGCTCGTCCTTGTGCTCGCGCACGAGGCCGGCGACGACTGCGAGATCGTTGAACGGCGCAATCAGGATCTCGTCGCGCAGGCTGCGCGGGATGCCGGCCGAATTGGGGATAGGCTGCGGGAAGTTGCCGGGCCGCCTCGGCGCGAGGCTCATCAGCGAATAATCGCTCATGCCGTGGTAGCCGCCCTCGAATTTGAGAATCTTGTCGCGCTTGCGGAAAGCGCGGGCGGCGCGCATCGCGTAGAGATCGGCCTCTGAGCCGGTGCTGACGAACCGGACCTGCTCGGCGCAGGGCATGGCGTCGACAATGGCCTCGGCGAGCTCGATCCCGTACCGGTTGTTGGTGAAAAAGGTCGTGCCCTTTGCGACCACACCCTGAGCGGCAGCGGTAACTTCGGGATGAGCGTGACCTACCAGCATCGGTCCGGAGCCCAGCAGGAAATCGACGTACTCCCTGCCGGCCTCGTCCCATACCCGTCCGCCGCGGCCCTCACGGATTACGACCTCGCCGGGAAAGTTGCCGAAGGTACCGCCGGGGAGAACGCGCTTTGCTTTCTCGATCAGCCCCAACTCGGCATCCCTCTCCTCGATCGCGCTCACGTTATCGCCTCCTCGGTTGCGAGACAGCCTTCGGGGACGATATGGCGTTCGCGGGACAGAAAGATCGTCGTCCGCTTCATCAGGCGGCGCGCCCTCGGGTCGAACGGTTCCCGCCGATGCATCGTCGAGCCGTTGTCCCACATCACGACATCGCCGACTTCCCACTCGTGACGATAAACAAACTCCGGCTGCGTCGCGAAACTGTAGATTTCGTCGAGGAGACCAGACCCCGACGCGTCGTCCATTCCCTCGATCCCAATTGTCGTCGTGGAATCGAGATAGAGCGCCTTTCGGCCCGTCACCGGGTGAGTGTGTACCAGCGTATGCAAAACGGGCGGAGTCTTGCGTTTTGCTTCCGACGAGATCATCCGGTCGACCCCCTGATAGCCGGCCAGCCGCTTTACGTAGCTGAACAACCCATGCCTGCCCTCGACCAATCGCTTGAGCCGGTCGGGGAGCCCAGCGTAGGCGGCGGCCAAATTAACCCATGAGGTCATGCCGCCTTCGGGCGGCAGCTCGACCGCGTAGAGCGCGGCTCCGGTCGCCGGGTTCATCATATAGGATTGGTCGGAATGCCATTGGAGTTCGCCATCCCCGAGGCCGCCGATCGGTTTTGCCTGACCGTCCTTGAGATTCGAGATGAGACCGATTTCCGGTACGGCGGGGGAAGCCCACTCTGTTCGGACCACGCGTTCGAGCGGGCCGAAGAGGGCGCTGAAATCGGCCAGCTCGCGCTCCGAGAGAGCCTGCCGGCGAAACACCAACACCGGGCTATGTGCCCATAGATCACGGAACTCCTCAACGGTTCTGTCGTCAAGCGGCTCCCACAGGCGCGACCCCAGCAATTCTAGAGCAAAGCTGTCCTCTATCGGCCGAGTCTCTAGCAGCATTCGTTTCTCCAAAAAGCGCCCTTCACCCCACCCTCTCCCCGCGAGCGGGGCGAGGGAGCAGTATGTACCCTCGCCTCGCGTCAGCGGGGAGAGGGCTGGGTGGGTGAGGGGCCAACCTTACTCTGCGGCGTGGCGTTCGGCTTCCCGATCCCCGTCGCGCCGGACCGGCTGCAGTAAGAGGCCCAGCGGGCTGGCGGTGACGCGCACGGTGTCGCCGTCGCGGATCTCGCCCGCGAGGATCTTGTCGGCGAGCGGGTTCTGCAACTCGCGCTGGATGACCCGCTTCAAGGGCCGGGCGCCATAGACCGGGTCGTAGCCGGCATTGGCGAGCCATTTCTTGGCCTCGGGGTCGATGTCGAGGGAGACCTTGCGGTCTTCGAGCAGCTTTTCCAGTTGCGCCAATTGGATGTCGACGATGCCGACCATGTCGTCGCGCGACAGGCGCCGGAACAACAGGATCTCATCGAGGCGGTTCAAGAATTCGGGGCGGAACGCGGCGCGCACCGCCTCCATGACCTGGCCGCGCGCGGCATCGACGGTCTGACCTTCCGGCAGGTTCGCGAGATACTCACTGCCGAGGTTCGAAGTCAGCACGATCAACGTGTTGCGGAAGTCGACGGTGCGGCCCTGCCCGTCTGTCAAGCGCCCGTCATCGAGCACCTGCAGCAGTACGTTGAACACGTCGGGGTGGGCCTTCTCGACCTCGTCGAAGAGGATCACCTGATACGGGCGGCGGCGCACCGCCTCGGTGAGGGTGCCGCCTTCCTCGTAGCCGACATAGCCCGGCGGGGCGCCGATCAGGCGCGCGACCGAGTGCTTCTCCATGTATTCCGACATGTCGATGCGCACCATCGCGCGCTCGTCGTCGAACAGGAACGCGGCGAGCGCCTTGGTCAATTCGGTCTTGCCGACGCCGGTCGGTCCCAAGAACAGGAACGAGCCGATCGGCCGGTTGGGGTCCTGCAACCCGGCGCGCGCCCGGCGCACCGCCTGCGACACTGCAGCGATCGCCTCGTCCTGGCCGACGACGCGGGCCTTCAGCGCGTCCTCCATGTGCAACAGCTTGCCGCGCTCGCCTTCGAGCATCTTTTCGACCGGCACGCCGGTCCAGCGCGACACGATCGCTGCGATGTGCTCGGCGGTGACCGCCTCCTCACCCATCATCCCGCGCCCCTCTTTGGTTTCGGCCCCGGCGAGCCGTTTTTCGAGGTCGGGGATGACGCCGTAGGCGAGCTCGCCGGCGCGCGTCCAGTCGCCGCGGCGCTGCACCTGCTCCAATTCGATGCGCGCCTGCTCCAGTTGCTCTTTCAATTTCTGGGCGCTGGCCAATTTCTGCTTCTCGGCCTGCCACTGCGCGGTCAATTCGGCCGATTGCTGCTCGAGCTGCGAGAGCTCCTGCTCGAGCCGCTGCAATCGCTCGCGCGAGGCCGGATCGGTCTCCTTCTTCAACGCTTCGCGCTCGATCTTCAACTGCACGATGCGGCGGTCGAGCTCGTCGAGTTCCTCCGGCTTCGAGTTCGATCGTCATGCGCAACCGTGCCGCCGCCTCATCCATCAGGTCGATCGCCTTGTCGGGCAGAAATCGGTCGGTGATGTAGCGGTTGGCCAGGGTCGCGGCGGCGACGATCGCGCCGTCGGTGATGCGCACCCCGTGGTGCAATTCGTATTTCTCCTTGATGCCGCGAAGGATCGAGATCGTGTCCTCGACCGAGGGCTCGCCGACATAGATCGGCTGGAAGCGGCGCTCGAGCGCGGCGTCCTTCTCGATGTTCTTGCGGTATTCGTCTAACGTGGTGGCCCCAACGCAATGCAATTCGCCGCGCGCCAAGGCGGGTTTGAGCATGTTGGAGGCGTCCATCGCGCCTTCCGCCTTGCCGGCGCCAACGAGCGTGTGCAATTCGTCGATGAACAGGATGATGCCCTCGGCGCCCGAGGTGACTTCCTGCAATACCGCCTTGAGGCGCTCTTCGAATTCGCCGCGGTATTTGGTGCCGGCGAGCAATGAGCCGAGATCGAGCGCCAGGAGTTTCTTGTTTTTGAGGCTCTCTGGCACGTCGCCATTGACGATGCGCTGCGCGAGACCCTCGACGATCGCGGTCTTGCCGACCCCGGGCTCGCCGATCAATACCGGATTGTTCTTGGTGCGGCGCGATAATACCTGGATCGTGCGGCGGATCTCCTCATCGCGCCCGATGACCGGGTCGAGCTTGCCCTCGCGCGCGGCTTCGGTCAGGTCGCGGGTGTATTTCTTGAGGGCATCGTAGCCCTCCTCGGCCGAGGCGCTGTCGGCCTTGCGGCCCTTGCGCACCTCCTCGATCGCTCGGTTGAGGCTTTGCGGGTCGACACGGGCGGCGGCAAGGGCCTTCGCCGCGCCGGTCCCGGCAGCCGCTGCAAGCGCGAGCAAAAGCCGCTCGACCGTGACAAAGCTGTCGCCGGCGCGCTGCGCCAATTGCTCGGCCTGCTCCAAGACGCGCGCCAATTCGGGCGACATATAGACCTGGCCCGCTCCCGACCCCTCGACTTGCGGCAGCCGGTCGAGCTCCGCGTCGACCGCGGCCAGCGCCGCCTTCGGATCGCCCCCCGCAGCGCGAATGAGATTGGCGCACAGCCCCTCGCTGTCCTCCAGCAGCACCTTCAGCAGATGCTCCGGCGTCAGCCGCTGATGGCCGCGCCGCAGCGCCATAGTCTGCGCCGATTGCAGGAAACCCTTCGCCCGATCGGTGTATTTCTCGAATTCCATAACCCAAACCTCGTGTCCGCTGAGTGGCCCACCGTGCCGCCGTCCGCAGACCGGCGGCTGAGTTATCCATGATGTTCAATAAATGGGCCGGCCGACTAACGCTGAGCAACCGGCATAGGCAGGCCGTGCGGCCGAGAAAGTCGAGGCAGCCTTGCAGGATGTAGGCGGCAGCAACCCGGTCCACGATTGCGCCGCGGCGCTTGCGGGTCAGGTCGGCAGCGATCATTTCTCGGGTAACCGCAGCGGTGGAGAGGCGCTCGTCCCACAGCACGACCGGCAAATCACGCAGAGCGAGTAGGTTTTTCGCGAACTGGCGTATCGACTGAGTCCGCGGCCCATCGGTGCCGGCGAGGGTCAATGGCAAGCCGATAACGAGGCCGGCAACGCCATGAGCATCGACCAGCGCCGAGAGACGCGCCATATCCTCGCGAAAGCGGCGACGCCGGATCGTCTCGAGCGGAGTGGCGATGACCCGGCGGGTGTCCGACAAGGCGAGGCCGATCGTCTTGGTTCCGACGTCGAGGCCCATCAGCCGCGCCCCGGCCGGCACCGCATCGCGGAGTTCCAAGGGATTGCTTAGGATCACAACCGATGATAGCTCGTTTTGATCGTCTGCTGCGGAGATCGTGAAAGCATGGCATTGGACAAAGCCACCGTCGCGCATATCGCCGCGCTGGCGCGAATCAGGCTTTCCGAAGCCGAGCTCGACCCTTTGGCGGACGAGCTCTCGCACATTCTGACCTGGATGGAGCAGCTGAACGAGGTCGATACCTCGGGGATAGCCCCGATGGCGAGCGTCGCGGCGGCGGGGCTGCCGATGCGTGAGGACGGGGTGACCGATGGCGGCCGCTGCGAGGAAATTCTCGCCAACGCCCCGCGCACGGCTCGCGGGTTCTTTGTCGTCCCGAAGGTGATCGAGTGAGCGACCCTTCGCTGCTCGCCCTGACCTTGGCAGAAGCGCGGGACGGGCTCGCCCGCAAATCATTCTCCGCCCGCGAGCTGACGGCCGCGTACAACGACGCGGTCAGCGAGATCGAACCGCTCAACGCCTACATCACGCCGACCCCCGAACGCGCGCTGGCCATGGCCGATGCGGCAGATCATCGACTTGCCGAAGGCGAGGCCTTGCCGCTCGACGGCATCCCGATCGCGGTCAAGGACCTCTATTGCACAAAGGGCGTGCTGACCACCGCGGCTTCCCACATCCTCGACGGGTTTCATCCGCCTTATGAATCGACGGTTACCGACAAGCTGTGGCAGTCGGGCGCGGTCATGTTGGGCAAGGCCAATCTTGACGAATTCGCGATGGGCTCGTCGAATACGACGAGCTGGTATGGCCCGGTCGAAAGCCCGTGGCGTCGGCCAGGGGACAATAGGCCGCTGGTTCCGGGCGGATCGTCGGGCGGGTCGGCGGCCGCGGTGGCCGCCCGCGCGGCGCTCGCCGCAACCGGCACGGATACCGGCGGCTCGATCCGCCAGCCGGCGAGCTTTTGCGGGATCGTCGGGCTCAAGCCGACCTATGGCCGCTGCTCGCGCTGGGGCGTTGTTGCCTACGCGTCCTCGCTCGATCATCCCGGACCGCTGACCCGGACGGTGCGCGACGCCGCGATCATGCTGCGCGCGATGTCCGGGCACGACCTGCGAAAATTCGACCTCTGCGCCGGTACCGGTGCCGGATTTCGAAGCGGCGCTGACGGGAGACATTCGCGGCCTGCGCATCGGCATCCCCAAGGAATACCGGGTCGACGCCATGCCGGCGGAGATCGAAAAATTATGGCAGTCAAGGGTGTCGAGTGGCTGCGCGCAGCGGGAGCGGAGCCGGTCGAGATCAGCCTGCCGATGACCAAATATGCGCTGCCGACCTACTACATCATCGCGCCGGCCGAGGCCTCCTCGAACCTCGCGCGCTATGACGGCGTCCGCTTTGGCCTGCGGGTTGAAGGCGACACCCTCGATGAAATGTACGAGTTGACGCGCGCGGCCGGGTTTGGCGCCGAAGTTCGCCGCCGTGTGCTGATCGGCACCTATGTCCTGTCAGCGGGCTATTACGATGCCTATTACTTGAAGGCGCAACGGGTGCGCACCCTGATCGCGCGCGACTTCGTGGCGGCTTTCGAGAGGGTCGACTGTATCCTCGCTCCGACGGCACCATCGGCTGCTTTCGCTATCGGCGAGAAGACCGAAGATCCGATTGCGATGTATCTGAACGACGTCTTCACCGTGCCTGCCAACCTGGCCGGCGTGCCGGCGATCGCGGTCCCGGTTGGGCTTTCGGGTGACGGGCTGCCGCTAGGCTTGCAGATCATCGGTCGGGCTTTTGACGAGGAGACGGTATTGCGGGTCGGTGAGGTGCTGGAGAGCGCCGCGCAATTTCGGTCCTTGCCCAGCTTTGTCGCGGGAGGCGGACGATGATCTGGCCAAAGAGATCATGTCTCTCGGTCTCGATCCATTATTCGCCCTCTCCGTCCCTGGAGGCGGAGAGGGTTGGGCTGAGGTCGGGGAATTCCCGAGCACTGCCCGAGCGCCCATCTCACCTTCCCCGTCGCTCCGCGCCGAGCCCCTCCATCTTTCCCCATCCCGCGGAGAGGGCGAATGTGTTGCGAGAGGTCGATCATGATCGAGGGCCGGACTGGGCCGTGGGAAACCGTGATCGGGCTCGAGGTTCACGCCCAGGTGGTCTCGAAAGCGAAACTGTTCTCGGGCGCGGCGACCGAATTCGGTGCCGAGCCGAACACTCAGGTCTCGCCGGTTGATGCCGGGTTTCCTGGCATGTTGCCGGTCATCAACCGGTTTTGCGTCGAGCAGGCCGTCAAGACCGGGCTCGGTATCGACGCCGAAATCAGGCTCGAAAGCGTCTTCGACCGGAAGAACTATTTCTACCCCGACCTGCCGCCCGGCTATCAGATCTCGCAATACCAGCAGCCGGTCGTCGGCCGCGGCAAGGTGGTGCTCGACATGCCGAACGGGACGACGCGCGAGATCGGCATTACCCGGCTGCATCTCGAACAGGACGCTGGCAAGAGCCTGCACGACAAGCACCCGACATTCTCCTATGTCGACCTCAACCGGGCCGGCATCGCGCTGATGGAGATCGTCTCGGAGCCCGATCTGCGCAGCGCCGAGGAAGCCGGCATATATCTGCGCAAATTGCGCTCGATCCTGCGCTATCTCGGGACTTGCGACGGCAATATGGAGGAGGGGTCGCTGCGCTGCGACTGCAACGTTTCGGTGCGCCGTCCGGGCGAACCCTATGGCACGCGCTGCGAGATCAAGAACCTCAACTCGATCCGTTATGTCATGCAGGCGATCGAGTACGAGGCGCGCCGCCAGATCGAAATTATCGAGGAGGGCGGCACGATCGCACAGCAGACCCGCCTCTTCGATGCCGGCCGCGGCATCACGCGGCCGATGCGTTCGAAGGAGGAGGCGCACGACTACCGGTATTTTCCCGATCCCGACCTGTCGCCGCTGGTGCTCGATCCCGAATGGGTCGCAGCGCCTGCGGGCCGAGCTTCCCGAGCTGCCCGATACGAAGAAAGCACGTTTCGTGTCGGCCTATGGCTTATCGCCCGACGACGCGGGCGTGCTGGTAGCTGAGAAGGAGACCGCCGGGTTCTTCGAGCGGGTTGCCGCCGGGCGGGAGCCCAAAGCAGCGGCGAACTGGGTCATGGGGGATTTGTTCGGCGCGTTGAACCGGCTCGGGGTCGGAATCGAGCGTCGCCGGTCTCGGCCGAACAGTTGGGGGCGTTGCTCGATCTGATTGCCGACGGCACGATCTCCGGCCGGCTCGGCAAGGATGTGTTTGCCGAAATGGTCGCATCGGGCGCCGACCCCGGAGCGATCGTCGAGGCGAATGGGATGCGTCAATTGACCGATTCGGCCGCTATCGAAGCGGCAATCGACACTGTGCTGGCAGCCCAAGCCGACAAAGTCGCCGAATTTCGGGCCGGCCGCGACAAGCTCTATGGCTTCTTCGTCGGCCAAATCATGCGCGCCACCGAAGGCAAAGCCAACCCAGCGCTGGTCAACCAGTTACTCAGAAAGAAGTTGTCGGGCTAAATCGCAGCAGAGCCACCCATCGATTGACATAATCTACGGAAGTTGAGGAACGGAGACGTGTATTGAGCTCCTGGACGCTCGACGAGATACCCTGGGATCGATTTGACCGCAGCAGGCTCGATCCGGAGATCGTAAAGCTCGTCAAAGCGGCAAGCCTCGTCGAATATAATGGCGCCGCTTATGCGCATCACTTGTGCCGGATCTTCGACGACGACCGTGATTTCCAAGCGAGCGCGCGGCGCTGGGGAGCGGAGGAAATCCAGCATGGCGACGCGTTGGCGCGCTGGGCCGAACTCGCCGATCCCGAGTTCGATTTTAAAACTGCATTTGAGCGCTTTCGGGCCGGATATCGGGTCGATTTCGACTGCGCCACCTCACGTCGCGGATCTCGCTCAGGGGAGATGATCGCGCGCTGCATCGTCGAAGTGGGGACGAGTTCCTATTACGCAGCGCTGCACGACGCGGTACGGGAACCAGTGCTAAAGGAGATCTGCCGACAGATCGCGGCTGACGAGATTCGCCATTACAAGCTGTTCTACACGAACCTGACGCGCTGCCTCGAGCGCGAGCGCATCGGGTTCTGGAGGCGTATTCGGGTTGCGGCCGGGCGGATCGTCGAATCCGAGGATGACGAGCTCGCTTACGCCTATTACGCTGCAAACGAGGCCGCAAGATCCTACGATCGAGATCGTTACCGGCGAGCCTATGCACGGCGCGCTTACGCGCTCTGCCGCAAGCGCCACGTCGCACACGGCGTTCGGCTTATATTCAAGGCCGTGGGACTGAGCCCCCATGGTTGCCTCGCCCGCATCGCGAGCCGGCTCATCTGGCCGGTGATGCGCCATCGCGCGATCCGGCTGGCAAAGGCTGCGGCTTAGCTATCCGAGAAGCTTGCGGGCTTCGGACAGCTGCGACTGCAATGACCGCAGGAGGCGAGCCTCCCGCGTCGGGGCGCAATTGGTGTAGCCGGCGCCGAGCTCCCGGAGCTGAGCCGCATTACGAGGAAAGGCTGCGTGATTGAGCGGTAGCGCCAGTCGAGCGCCAGCACCCTTCTTGACCGCCTCGCGCACGCGGTCGATCGCGGCAACGAGCCTCGGGTGATCGGGCTGGCCGCTGACGCCGAGCGAACGCGACAAATCCGACGGGCCAACCGCCAGCAGGTCGACACCCTCCACGGCGGCGATCTCATCGATCCGCTCGACGGCCGCTGTGTCCTCGATCATGCAGGCGAGGAGGATCTCGCGGTTGGACTGCGCCATATGCTCGACGAGTGGGATCCGGCCGAACTCGGCGGCCCGGCTGCCGGCCGCCATGCCGCGCTCGCCGAGGGGCGGATAGTGCACCGCCTTTACCGCCTCGCGGGCAGTCTCGACACTACTGACATGCGGCACCTGGATGCCCTGCACGCCCATGTCCAACAGCCGCAGGATGAAAGCCGGGTCGAAGCCGGGTGTCCGGACAATCGGGGTGATGCCGACACGCTCGGCCGCCATGACTGCGAGCTGTACATCGTGCAGATCGTAGGTGGTGTGCTCCATGTCGACGAAGCGGCATCGAAGCCCGCCAGCCCGATGATCTCGACGATCTGCGGGTCGGCGATCCCGCCGACATGCGTGCCCAGCGCAAGCCCGCCTTCGCTAAGTATCCGTTTTACTCGATTCTCCTTCATGCTTCCCTCCCGTGTTGGGAACCATATTGGGATCGGGCGTCGAGCTTCCGCAAGAACGATCGTGAGGGCTTACTCGTGAGGTACGCAGCAGGCCCCGCAGAGCGGAGGCTGCAAATCGACCCGGCTAACCTTTATTGACGAACCGCTCTGCGTTCTCCTTGTCGCGTTCTACCTCTTCAGCCAATTCCTCGATCGCTTTCGGATCGATTTGCTTCGCTTTGTCGATCAACTTTCCGCCGGCCTCGGTGTCGCCCTCTATGAGCTTGTCCAACCCTTCTTCGGCAATGTCATGCGCGCGCTCTCTTTTGTTCTCCATCGGCTCTTCTCCTGGGTAAAAGCGGCTCCCTTTGGCTGAAACAGGCCCGTTGGAAGGCGGTTCCACGCTTGCTTTCGACCGCGGGCCTAGGCGTTCGGTGCGAAACCGGTTATCAGCCTGTGGCAGACAATGACGAGGGGCCAATGTCGAGTCTGGTCAGCAAAAATACCGTGGATTTCGTGAAAGGTGTGGCGGCCGAAGCGCGACGAGTCGAGACTCCTTGCGGAGACGGTCACATGATTTGGCATGTGTGGGGAGACGGGCCGCCGCTCGCATTGCTGCACGGCGGCTACGGCTCGTGGACCCACTGGATTCGCAACGTCATTCCGTTGTCCCGGAGTTTCACCGTAGCGGCCCCAGATCTGCCGGGCTTGGGCGAGTCGGCTACACCGCCCGAGCCGCATACCGCGGAGGGGTTGGCCAGTGTCGCCGTGGAAGGACTGGAGCTTGTGTTTCCGGAGCTCGGCGGTCTGCACATTGCCGGATTTTCGTTCGGCGGCGTCCTCGGCGGTCATGTCGCCGCGCTGCTCGGCGATCGCGTGCACGGCTTTACGATCGTCGGGTCGAACGGCCTCGGGCTGGTTCGACAGCCGACCGCGCTACGGCGGCTCCCGGATAACGCCTCGGAGGCTGAGGCGCTCGCCGTCGCTCGTCATAATCTCGCGGCCCTGATGATCGCCGACCCGGCAAAAATCGACGAGCTCGCGGTGTACATCCAGGCGCAGAACGCCCCGCGCGGCCGCGTGAAGAGCCGGAGATTCTCACGCGCGGACACGCTCGCCCAGGCGCTACCGCTAATCAAAGCTCGCATCGACGGGATTTGGGGTGAGCGCGACGCCACCGCCTACCCCCATCTCGATGATCGCGCCCGCGCCTTGCGCAATATCCAACCAGATGCCCGGTTCGAGGTTATTCCGGGAGCGGGGCATTGGGTTCAATACGAAGCAGCCGACCGGTTCAACCAGCTTCTGACCGCGTTCGCCGGTCATGGCAGCCGATGACCCGCCTCTTGCCGCGTTGCTGCGCCGATCCGTCGACGGGCGTCGAAGGCGGCACTCGAGACGGACGAGGCGGCAGCCGCGACGCGGCTCAAACGCGCCGTCGAGGCCGATTGTGGCTCTCGCGATAATGGCATGCATTACCCATCTCAAGCACACGACCGGTTCGATCATCACCGTCGATGCCGGCCGACACCTTTAGCACCGGACAGAGTTCCGGATGAGAGGGAAGCGGCATGGGCAGCATCACCCGGCAACGCGAGATCATCGATCGCAGAGCATTGACCGAGCAATTGTCCGTAGCGGCGTGCTCGGCAAAGGCACCCGGGCTCGATCGCAGTGCGTTCGTCGCGCCCCTGAAGGTGGCTCTGACGGCGGGGCGTGCCGAGATCCGTCGACGGTTCGAGGCGACCGGCGACGGCGCCGCAACGATCCGCGAGCAGTGCTTCTTGATGGACCAGTTGATCCGCGCGCTGTTCGATCTCGTGACCCAGGTAATCTACCCTCTCCCCAACCCGACTTCGGGCGAGCGGCTAGCAATCGTTGCAGTGGGCGGCTATGGGCGCGGCGAACTGGCGCCCTATTCCGATGTCGACCTCCTGTTCTTGCTGCCGTACAAGCGGACTCCCCATACCGAGCAGGTCGTCGAGTATCTCCTTTATCTGCTGTGGGACCTTGGCCTCAAGATCGGACAATCGACCCGGTCCGTCGATGAATGCCTTCGTCAGGCCAGATCCGATCTGACGATCCGCACTGGACTGCTGGAGGTGCGCTATCTATGGGGCGAACAAGCGCTCTTCAATGAACTCAAGAGACGCTTTGATTCGGACATCGTGAAGGGCAGTGCGGCGCAGTTCGTCGCTAGCAAGCTCGCCGAACGGGATGAGCGGCACAAGCGCGTCGGCGACAGCCGTTACCAGCTCGAGCCTAACATCAAGGAGGGTAAGGGCGGGCTCAGAGACCTGCACACATTGTTTTGGATAGCCAAATACATCTATCGCACCGACGATGTCGGCAAGCTCGTAGAGTTGGGGGTATTGTCGGCGGAAGCGTCGCAACGTTTCGATCGTGCCCAGAAATTCCTGTGGACCGTCCGTTGCCACATCCATTACCTCGCCGGCCGTGCCGAGGAGCGGCTGACCTTTGACCTGCAGACCGAGATCGGGCGACGGATGAATTATACAGATCACGCCGGCAGCCGCGGGGTCGAGCGCTTCATGAAGCATTACTTTCTGGTAGCAAAGGATGTCGGTGATCTGACTCGGATCTTCTGCGCCATTCTCGAAGCCGACCAAAAGCACAAGCGCCCGCTGTCATGGGTTCGCTGGGGAAGCGCGCGTCGGGCCCTCGGGGGTTTTGTTGTCGACGGTGAGCGACTGACCGTTCCTTCGGAGGATTTTTTCAAAAAAGATCCGCTGGCGTTGATCAGGCTCTTTCATGTGGCGCAGCATCAAGAATTGGACATCCACCCGCGGGCCTTGCGGGCGGCCAGTCAGTCGCTCAGGTTGATCAACCAAAAGCTACGCGAGGATCCGGAGGCGAACCGCCTTTTCCTTGAAATCCTGACCTCGCGCAAAGATCCGGAAACGGCGTTGCGGCGGATGAACGAGGCCGGGGTGTTTGGCCGCTTTGTTCCTGATTTTGGTCGCGTCGTCGCGCAGATGCAGTACGACATGTACCACGTCTACACGGTCGACGAGCACACGCTGTTTGCGATTGGGATCCTGCATAAGATCGAGAGCGGACTCCTCGAAGAGGAGCTTCCATTGGCCACCCAGCTGATGCCGACGATTGTGTCCCGCCGTGCTCTTTACCTCGCGGTGCTGCTGCATGACATCGCCAAGGGCCGGGGCGGCGATCACTCGGAAATCGGCGAGCAGATCGCCTTGAGGCTCGGACCCCGGCTAGGGCTCTCGGCGGAGGAGACCGAGACTGTCGCCTGGCTGGTACGTTGGCATTTATTGATGAGCAGCACCGCCTTCAAGCTCGACATTGGCGATCCGCAGACAATCGGCAATTTCGTCCAGCGCGTGCAGTCTCCGGAGCGGTTGAAGCTGCTCTTGCTGTTGACCGTGGCCGACATCCGCGCTGTCGGTCCGAAAGTCTGGAACGGCTGGAAGGCGGCGCTATTGCGCGAGCTCTATCACCGGGCAATCGAACTGATCTCAGGCGGGCTCAGCGGCGAAGGGCAGTATTCTCGTGCAGCAGCAGCTCAGGCCGCAGCCCGCCGGTTGCTGCCCGATTTCAGCGAACCAGAATTCGCGACGTTTGTTAGTCTCGGTTACTCGTTCTACTGGCTGTCTTTCGATCCTGCCACGCATGCACGCCATGCGCGCTTGATGCGCGAGGCGGAGGCGAGCGGCTCGCCTCTGACCGTCGAGAAACGGGTCGATACCCATCGATCGGTAACCGAAATAACCCTCTATACGGCGGACCATCCCGGCTTGTTTTCCCGCATTGCCGGCGCGCTGGCGGTCAGCGGCGCCAATATCGTCGATGCCAAGATTATGACGATGTCCAACGGCATGGCGCTCGATACTTTCCGGGTGCAGGATTCGGCCGGCGGCGCGTTCGACCGCCCGGACAAACTCGCCAAGCTCGCGGTTGTATTCGAGAATGTACTGACCGGCGATCTGAAGCCTCACCGGGAACTCGCCCGCCCACCGGCCTTTCCAAGCCGAACCCAGGTCTTCACCGTGATGCCACGCGTCCTGCTCGACAACAAGGCGAGCGGCTCGCACACGGTCATCGAGGTCAATGGCCGAGACCGACCGGGGCTCTTATTTGAGCTGACCCGCGCGCTGACCGGTCTTAACCTGCAGGTCTCGAGCGCCAAAATCTCGACTTACGGCGAAAAGGTGGTAGATGTCTTCTACGTGAAAAATTTATTCGGCCACAAAATCGAACATTCGGCAAAGCTTGCCGAAATCCAAAGGACGCTTGAGGTAGTTCTCGCCAGGGGCAGCGAGCCTGTTCTTACAATGTCTAGCTGTGAACCGGTGGCGGCCGAATAAAGCTACTCCCGCAAATCCTCGAAGAATTCTTTCACGCGCGCGAAGAAACCTTCGCTCTCAGGGTGAGTCCCAGCGTGGTCGCCAGCCTTCTCGAATTCGCGCAGCAGCTCCTGCTGGCGCTTGGTCAAATTGACGGGGGTCTCGACAATCGCCTCGATGAACATGTCGCCGCGCGCGGGTGAGCGTAGTACGCTCATGCCCTTTCCTCTGAGCCGGAACTGGTGGCCCGATTGGGTACCTGGGGGCACCGTCACGCGTGCTCGGCTGCCGTCCACACTCGGGACCTCGATGGAGCCGCCGAGGGCTGCCGTCGTGATCGAGATCGGAACCCGACAATAGATGTTGGCGCCATCGCGTTGGAAGATGCGATGCGGCGTTATCGTGATGAAGATGTATAAATCGCCCGTCGGGGCGCCGCGCACCCCCGCCTCACCCTCTCCGGCAAGCCGGATGCGGGTGCCATCTTCGACGCCGGGTGGAATATTGACCGATAATGTCTTTTCGCGGCGGGTCCGGCCTTGGCCCGCACAGGTCTTGCACGGATTGTCGATGACCCGCCCCGCTCCCTGACACGTAGCGCAGGTTCGCTCAATCGTGAAGAAGTTCTGCTGCGCGCGCACCCGCCCTCGGCCATGACACGTTGGGCAGGTGATCGGCCTTGATCCTGGTTCGGCCCCGCTACCTTTACATTGGTCACACGCGACCAATGTTTGCACCCGAACCGCCGTTTGCTTGCCGCGGAAGCTTTCCTCGAGTGAAATTTCCAGGTTGTAGCGGAGATCGCTGCCTCGGCTCGGCCCGCCTTGACTCCGGCGTCCGCCGCCCATGAACTCGCCGAACATCTCGTCGAAGATATCGGCAAACCCTCCGGAAAAGCCGAAATCGCCCGGGCCGCGCCCACCGCCCTGCTCAAAGGCGGCATGACCAAAGCGGTCATAGGCGGCGCGCTTTTGATCATCCTTAAGGATGTCGTAGGCCTCGTTGATTTCCTTGAATTTTTGTTCGGCGCTCTTGTCACTCGGGTTGCGGTCCGGGTGATGCTTCATCGCGAGTTTGCGATAAGCCTTCTTCAGCTCCTCGGGGTTCGCCGATTTGGAGACGCCGAGGACTTCATAAAAATCTTGCTTAGCCATGGTCGACGGGTGTTCGAGAGAGAGTTTCCCCATCACGGGTCATCCCGGCGGATATTCCGCCGGGATGTTTGCAACTTTCCGGCACCTCCGTCGCGCCGATTACGCCGAGCCGCGCTTCTTCTGATCGTCTACCTCCTCAAAATCAGCGTCGACGACCTTGTCATTCCCGCCGGCCGCCCCATGCGACGGCCCGCCTGATGATGCGCCACCGTCACCGGATCCGGCCTGTTCGGCCTGCTGGGCTCTGTAAAGCGCTTCCCCGAGCTTCATCGAGACCTGGGCCAGCGCCTCGGTCTTGGCCTTGATTTGCCCGGCGTCCTCACTGCCGAGGGTATCCTTCAAGGCTTGCATCGCCTGCTGCACCGCGTCGCGATCGGCCTGCGGAACCTTGTCGCCACTCTCGTTCAACGTCCGTTCAGTCGTATGGATCAGCGCGTCGGCGTTATTCTTCGCCTCGACCAGCTCGCGGCGCCGCTTGTCTTCATCGGCATGCGCCTCTGCGTCCTTGACCATGAGGTCAATGTCGGCCTCGGAGAGGCCGCCCGAGGCTTGAATGCGGATCTGCTGTTCCTTGCTGGTAGCTTTGTCCTTCGCCGAGACCTGCACGATGCCGTTGGCATCGATGTCGAAGGTCACCTCGATCTGCGGCATACCTCGGGGTGCCGAAGGGATGCCGACCAAGTCGAACTGGCCAAGCAGCTTGTTGTCTGCCGCCATCTCACGCTCGCCCTGAAACACGCGGATTGTGACTGCCGTCTGGTTGTCCTCGGCGGTGGAGAAGGTCTGGCTCTTCTTGGTCGGTATCGTCGTGTTGCGGTCTATCAGCCGAGTGAAAACACCACCCAATGTCTCGATGCCAAGCGACAGCGGGGTAACGTCTAAGAGCAGGACATCCTTGACTTCGCCCTTCAGAACGCCCGCTTGGATCGCTGCACCGACGGCGACGACCTCGTCCGGGTTGACGCTACGATTCGGCTCCTTGCCGAAGAACTGTTTGACGGTTTCGATGACCTTGGGCATCCGGGTCATGCCGCCGACCAGGATGACCTCGTTGATCTCCGAGGCCTTAAGCCCGGCATCCTTGAGGGCGCTACGGCAAGGCCCGATTGTGCGCTGGATCAGATCGTCGACCAACGCCTCCAGCTTTGCCCGGGTCAGCTTGATGTTAAGATGCTTTGGCCCGTGCTGATCGGCGGTAATGAAGGGCAGATTGACGTCCGTCTGCATCGACGACGACAATTCAATCTTAGCCTTCTCCGCCGCCTCCTTTAGTCGCTGAAGGGCAAGCCGATCATTGCGGAGATCGATTCCCTGCTCCTTACGGAATTCATCGGCGAGATAATCGATGATGTTCTTGTCGAAGTCTTCACCGCCCAGAAAGGTATCGCCATTCGTCGACTTCACCTCGAACACGCCGTCACCGATCTCAAGCACCGAGATATCAAAGGTGCCGCCGCCGAGATCATAGACCGCAATCGTACCGGTACCCTTTTTATCCATGCCGTAGGCGAGTGCCGCCGCGGTTGGCTCATTAATGATTCGCAGCACCTCGAGCCCGGCAATTCGACCGGCGTCTTTAGTCGCCTGGCGCTGGCTATCGTTGAAATAGGCCGGAACGGTAATGACAGCTTCTGAGACCGTCTCGCCGAGGTAGGCCTCGGCCGTTTCCTTCATCTTCTGCAGAATGAACGCGCTGATCTGCGATGGCGCGTACTTCTTGCCGCGGCTCTCCACCCAAGCGTCGCCATTGTCGCCGGGAATGATCTTGTACGGGACGAGATCCATGTCCTTCTTCACCATCGGATCGGTGAAGCGGCGGCCGATCAGGCGTTTGATCGCAAAGAACGTATTCTCGGGATTGGTCACCGCCTGGCGCTTCGCCGACTGGCCGACGAGGCGCTCGCCTGATTCGGTGAATGCAACCATCGAGGGCGTTGTGCGCATGCCCTCGCTATTCTCGATCACCTTTGCACTCTTGCCTTCCATCACGGCGACGCAGGAGTTCGTCGTGCCGAGATCGATACCGATGACCTTACTCATGGACACCTCATTCTAAAAGCAGGACCGGGCGGCCCGGGGAAGCACCGTCCCGATCCCCCGGGAAGTGATCACAGTCCCCTCACTGTGGCTGCGTCTATATATGTGTCGGCTCGTGCCGCTACAACCACGCTGGCTGCGGCCTGCGAGGCCCAATTCGCTGTATTCAAGCGGGTTCCGACGGCTTCGAGCCGCCCTTGGCGACGCCGACCATCGCCGGCCGCAACAGGCGGTCATGAAGCACATAGCCTGGCTGCAATACCTCGACAACGGAGCCGCTCGGCTGGTCCGGCCGCTCGGCCTCAAAGATCGCCTGGTGGAAATTGTGGTCGAATGCTTCGCCCTTCGGATCGATGCGCTTGATCCCGTGGCGCTCGAAGACGCCCAACAGCTCGCGCTCGGTCGCCGCGACCCCGGCGAGGAGACTGCGCGTACGTTCGTCCTGCGCTTCTGATTCTGGCAAGCTCTCCAGCGCCCTGCGCAGGTTGTCCGCCGCCGAGAGCAAGTCCTTGGCAAAGCCGGAGATCGCATATTTCGATGCATCCTCGCGCTCGCGCTGCGCGCGGCGGCGGACATTCTCGGTCTCGGCGAGCGCGCGCAGCAACCGGTCCTTATACTCTGCCAGTTCAGCCTCGAGCTCAGTGGCCCGAACTCTCTGGCGACAATTCCTCGGCTTCCGACTCGACTGGCGCCCCGGCGAGGCCATCGATGTTGTTATTGGCGGCCTCGTCCGCGGCGGGAAACTTCTCCTGTTCCTTGGTCGTCGTATCGTCCATGGTCTGTCCTATCCGATGAGTCGCCCGATCATTTTGGCGGTGTAGTCCACCATCGGGATGATGCGGGCATAGTTGATCCGAGTCGGGCCGATGACGCCGATCGCTCCGACGATCTGCTCGCGGCTGTTCTGGTAGGGAGCGATCACCATCGAGCAGCCGGCCACCCCGAAAAGACGGTTTTCAGCGCCGATGAATATTTGTACGCCTTCGCCCTGTTTGCTGGCGTCGAGCAGACGCAGCATGGTCTCTCTGGTTTCGAGCATCTCGAAAAGAGTGCGCAACCTTTCGAGATCGGCGAGCGCAGTGACGTCCTCGAGCAGATTGGCCTGACCCCGCACGATCAGCGCGCTGCCTTCATCGCCGCCGGCCCAATTGGCAAGGCCTGCGGCGACGAGCTTCGATGTCAACTCGTCGAGCTGGATCTTATTGGACGCGATTTCTTGCTCGATCTCCGCCTTTGCCTCTTCGACCGTCCGACCGATCAGCCTCGCGCTGAGATAGTTGCCGGCCGAGATCAGCGCGGCCGGAGGCAGGCCGGCCGGAACCTCGATAACCCGGTTCTCGACGAGCCCATCCTCGGTTACCAGCACCACGAGGGCCCGGCCAGGACCGAGAACTCACGAATTCGATGTGTTTCAAGGGACGGTCCTGGTTGGGCACCACGACGATGCCCGCGCAGTGGGAAAGGCCTGAAAGCGCGGTCGTTGCTTCCTCGAGAGCTTGCGGCAGGCTCTTCCCGCGGGCAACGCACAGGCTCTCGATGCTGCGGCGTTCATCTTCGGCCAGCCCGCCGATCTCCAGCAGCCCATGGACAAAGAGGCGCAGCCCGAGCTCGGTCGGCAGCCGCCCGGCCGAGGTGTGTGGCGCGTAGAGCAGCCCCGCTTCCTCCAGATCCGCCATGACATTGCGGATCGTCGCGGGTGACAGGTTCTGGCCCAGGCGTCGTGACAGGGTGCGCGAGCCGATCGGCTCGCCGGTTGCGACATAGCCGTCGACAATCAGGCGGAAGATCTCGCGGCTGCGTTCGTTGAGCTCGTTTATCGGGGAAGGTACGAGGGGTCGGGGCATGCGGAACCACGTCTGATGATCCGTCTTACGGGCGGTCTCGCCTGTAGCTGCGGTCGCGATCCACGATTGATAGTCTGTGGATGTGGTCACCCCGTGTTCGTCAGCCAAGCGGGGCCGACCGGAGTACCGGCAACTCAACCTGGCGGTCGAACCCAGCGACCGCGAATTTAGGAACGCTTCTTGCGGGCGTCAACTCGCAGGGAACGGACGGGCGGAACGTATCGAATAGGGTCGGGTTCACAACGTCTTCTTGAATGCAGCCTCGTATGATTGGCCGCTCGGGGTCGTCATCTGCCCGATCAGATCGGCGATTCCGGGGCGGAAACCGAACTGCGTGCCGTCGGAGTTCTGAAATTTGAGCTCTCCGTCGCGGATGATTCCGGTGCCGTGCAATGTTCCGCCGGTGACCCGTGCGCTCGATCCGAGCGGCCCATAGGCGTAGATGATCGAAGCAGTGCCGTCCGGATCGATACTCTCGACGATCAGCGCCGCGCAGGTACTGGCATCCCAGGCCGCATCGCTCCAGGCCCCGAGAAAGCTCCGGTACGGCTCCGGGACCGTCCCAGGCTCGGCAATCCGGTAGGTGACGCTCTGGTCACAAAAAACCCGGCCTGGTTGCGGCTCGCCGGCGCTCGGCGGCGCTTGAGCCCAGGCCACGGCGACCGAGAGGGTGAGGCACGCGAGCGCGAGAACAGGACGCATTATAGGGGGGGCTCGGTCGACGTATGGTGTGGCTTTAGGCTCAACGACAAGACGCGCACGGCCGCCCTGTTACTGCAGAGAAAGAACAGGGGCCTCCGTGCCTTCGCCGGCAAATCAGTCGTCTGATTCTTGAGCCGCTCATGGCTTACTCAAATAGCATCGCATTATGGCTATTTTCCGTTGCAATTGGAGGTCAGCTCACAGGGAAGTCGCTTTGGGGCCGGTGGCGTTCGCGGGGACCTCGAGTTCGAGACTTGGCTCTTGCAGCTCAAGGTCGGTAAAGTCCCCGCAAATCCCCACCAAGCGGCGGCAATCACGGCGATGTTCGGGGTGTGTACCTTGTTCACCCTCATGAGCAAGGTCAACTCGCCGTCCCCCAGGCCTAGTCTAATGTACAAAAATCGAGCGCGGGCCAGCTTCGACGCCCTACTTCTTTCGCAAGCGTCTCGCGTTAGCGATCGCGCGAGAGCGCCAAGGCACCAGAAGTGAAGTCATCGTTGCTCTGCCGTTGCCGGAGACGAGCCGTGCCGTGGATCTCGCAGCCGCCTCCGCTTTCTCGTTGACCATTCGACGGTATTCCGCCGGCGAGCAATCATTTTGCATGATGAGAAGGGAGCGGCGCGTAATCGTCTCCCAAGACGCCAGCATGAGATCGCTCATCATCACTGCAAACGACAATCCTTGGCGGCGCTTGCGAGTGTTCATGACCGAGGGCTTCTGGGAATCACGGCGGTTAAAACGCTTCGCGGATCCTGTTAGTTTCATTTTCCTGGAATTTTGGTGTGAGGAGCAGGCGCGGCCGTTGGTGGTCGAGCCCGAGTTTTCTCGAGCAAGCCGGGGGGCACCCACAAACCGACGGCTCGTGACGCTATGACTTACGGGTTTGATTTGGCATAGCCCAGAACGTTTTCCGCCTTCGCGAGCACCGCTGGGGTGACAGCTTGCCGAGGGACAGGCAAGCGCCGCGATCCGGCGCCCGTCAAGGCGCCGGCCGGAGCTATTTCTTTGGCAAGAAGTCGCCGTGCAGCCTCGAAAATAAAGATGATGCACCAATACTCATCCAAGTAAGCCTGAGACGCAAAGGCACCTGCAGTCGCATAGCCCACGAGAACCGCTTGCCCCATTCTTCCTAACAGATTTGCCCAGGCGAGATCAGGCCTGTTGCGCGAATGACGCGTCAACCACGCGCAGTTCACCCAGGAGTAGCCAAGGATCATCAAGAACAAGAAAAGGCCTACCCAGCCATGCTCAGAGAGTGCGTCGAAGTAGATGCTGTGCGCCGCGCGAGGTTTTGTCAGCCTCCCCAAGTCGGTACCGCGCAGCATGTTGTTTGTGATAGTCGGCCAGAATGTCACCCTAAAGCCGCCCCCGGTGATCGGATGAAGCTCGGCAATCCGAAGCGAGACCTGCCAAAGATGGATCCGGCTCATTGCCGAGCCATCGTCCTGATAGGTTTCTATCGTCCCCATCCGCTTAAACCACTGTTCGGGTGCGACGCTATAGATGGAAGCTGCGAGCGCAGCAATCAGCAGCGCCGTCGTGAACTTTGCACGCGATCTAAGCCAGAAAACCGCTCCCATCGCGCATACCCCGACCAATGCGCCTCGGGAATAGGTAAAGAATACCGCCAGAGTAACTAGAAACCCCATCAACATCAGCCCGCGGCGAACATGCCGATTAGTGGCAAGATGCCACTGATAAAACACTAGCGGTAACATTACTACGAGGCCGAGGCCGAAATCGTTGTTGTCCGCGAGCATGCCGCCATCGGGCCCGTGAATTTCGCCGCCGCCATGCAAGATGCTCGAGAGCGCGCCCTTTACTCCCCAAAGCCCGATGGTCAGTACGACGGCCCAGATCAGCTGGTTTAGCCGTTCGCGCGTCGTGGTCAGGGCATAGCCGACGAGGCACATGAACAGAATCTTCTGGACAGTGATCCATTTGTTCCAGACGTCCTCACCCGGAGCCAATGCGAACCATGAGGTAATCGTAATCCATATGGAAAACAGGAGCGTCAAGGTGACCAGGGAGGTAATGGGTAACCGTTTCTGGTCTGTTCGAGAGAAGCACCAGGAAAGGCAGGTAAGGACGGCAATGACGTAAGCGTAATTGAGACCGGCAAACGGTCCGCCCCAAATCAGGGTGTGGAAATTCCCGAGAGAAAAAACGTACCACGCCAACACGCCGTTGAACGGCGACACGAAAATGAACGGCAGGCACGCGACGAAAACCATAAAAAATCCGATGCCGCGCATCTAACGTCGACCTTCGTTGGGGGGCGAGGGCGGCCGACCTTCTTCGTCACGGTAAACGTGCTTTCCAGCCATCATGGCTCGGCCGGCGCGCAACCGGCGTCGCAACAAGCGCACGATTTCCATAAAGCCGGTCATCTCGGCGGCAAATTCGATGTCCGACACAGGCCCGCCATCGACTAGGCGACGCAGCGCGAAGCGGGAGGTGTGGCGGTAGTTCAATCCCGGTTCGATCGTAGTGGCACTCTTCACCCCCAGTTCCGCCAGCCATTCTGCCTGGTGGAGACCATACACGCCGCTCGGATAGCAAAAATGCTCCAGCGGGTACGAGACGGCGCGCTGAAGAAATCGGCGGTTTTCGGCAATTTCGGATTCTACCGTCTCCTTGTCGTAGAGCGGCCATTGATGCCGGTGTGAATGGAGTTGGATGTCAACGCCGGCAGCGGCGAGGCCGCGCAACTGCTGTTCATCCATGACTTCGAACAGGTGCTGCCTTTCAATCTCATAAAAAGAGACGTCGAGGGCCGCCGCCAACTCCTTCAAGAATTCGAGGCGATCGACGGGCGGCAACGTCGCGCCGAAATTCTGCGCCGCTTCTTCGGCCTTTGCCGACTCGCACTCCAGGTCGAAGCTTCCGAGCCCGCGCGGCAAATCGACCAGCCGCGGGGTAGCTCGCCAGAACAAGTAGGAAACTGTTACGGTATAGACCGGCATCCGGTTCTCGACATAATAGGTCGTTACGTAGACCGTAACTGGAATCTCCAGTTCTTGGATGATCGGCAAACCGACCGTATAAACTCCGCGCCAACCATCGTCCATGGTTATGACCGTCGAGCACGGCGGAAGCTGGCCCGCCGCCAGCGCGTCCAGCGCATCTCGTAAAGGTAAAATCGGATAGCGTTCCCGCTGCAAATATTCCACTCGCTTGCGGAAGAAATCGTCTCTGATGAAAAGTGTACTTCTGTACTTGTACTCTTCGGCAACAGCAAAGCCGTGGTAACATATGATGCGCAACCCATGGCGCGTAACGTGGCGTGCGAGCCGGAAGAGTCCTAAAAACTTCATCAAGTATAGAGCGAACCTGATGATAGGGCGCGGAATTGGAGCCGCGGTTGCGAAAAGTCCGATGGGTACTGCGAGCCGCAGCCCAAGGTGCTTCATGCCCGTCTCGGGTATTGCCTCACGATACTATGTCTGCTCGATCGAAATACACACCGGCTCGCATCATTCGTATGTCGGAGGGCGCGAATTGATACACGATTCTGATCCGGCATCCAAGGTGATCCGAAGGGAGTTAAGCATTGGTATACCGCAATTGGATGGATCATCGTTGCCCGCTTCTGCGTCCTGGCGGGGCCAAACCGGGCTAATTGCCAAACCGGGCTAATTGATAGCCCTGGCCTCGCCAAGTGGCAGCCGGTCAGCGGTGCTGACCTGTCCTTCGACAATCTCCTCGAAAAGATGTTCCAGCTTGGCGTATTGATCGTCGCGGCCAAGGCCCAGGCTGACCGACGGGTCGAGCCTTTCGAGGCGGCCGGCGCGTTTGTCCTCGAACCATCTCTGTAACTGATCGCGAATTTGGGCCGGGCTGTTGGAAACCAACCCCGCCCTCCGCTCGATGACGAGCCGCGCTGCGATACCGCGCACGTAGCCGATGAGCAGAATCGGCCGGCGCGCATACAAATATTCGAATAGTTTGGCGGGGAGGTTGCCCTCGTCCCGCTGGTCACTCGATTGCAGCAACAGCAGCACATCGGCCTCCATCTGCAGTGCGAGCGCCCGTCGATAAGGGACGCGCGCCTTGACGGCCACCACGTTCTCGACCCGATGTGCTGCTGCCGCATCGAGGACAGCATCGCCTGCGTCGCTGAAGAACTCGACGTTTATGCGAGTGCGTAGCTGATCGGGCAGCAAAGCGATGGCAGAGAATAGCGCAGAGGGGTCGCGAAAGCCGCGGTAGATCGAGCCCATGTACCGGATAGTAAGAATTTCCCCGGGGTCCGCCCGTAGCGCAAGGGGCGGGAAATCTTCCTCCGCGTACCCGTTATATACCACTGTGACATCTTTTCCGTGGCGTCGACGTAGCTGTTCCGCCCAAATCGGCGAAACAGTCACCAATCCCGCGGCGCTTCGTAAAATCCGCGGTTCCAGGATCGCATCGATCCGCTTGCGCCAACCAGGCTCGCTGTAATACGGATTATCCACCCACAGATCGCGAAAATCGGCCACCCAGGGAAGCTTGTGGGTGCGGGCGAGCCGGCTGGCGACCATCAGGCCGGTGGTCGGTGGCGCACTGGCGAAAATGATCTCGGGCCTCCAATCGCTGATCAATCGCCGGCCCGCGGGAATGGCGGTCCTGACCCAATCGGCCCGCATATCGGGAATGTGGATCAGCCCGAAATAGTGACGGCGAAAGGTTTGCCGAAGCGACCTCAGCGGAGCGCTATCCTGCGGGGGCACGTCCTCACGCCGACCTTCCGCCGGGAGGGCTGTGCGGCCGCGCAGCACACGAACCACCCGATCGATCCAATGCCGGCGCTGACGATACTCGGTATAAAATACCCGTTCCCGCGAGATCTCGAGCGGCAGGCTACGGTCTTCGACGAGGTCGGTCGTCAGGACACGCACGTCATGCCCTCGACGATCGAGATAGCGCGCGAGTTTGCCTACCCGTACCGCTCCGATGACATTCGAAGGCGGGAACGCAAAGCTGACAATCAAAATTTTCATTTGGGCGGCGGCCCGGCCCGGATCTCGATCTTCGGTCAATGAACGCGCTTGAACACCAGCTGATGGCAGCCGAATGACCTGTTCTCGCGGATCTTGACGGGCTCGAAACCGTCACGGCGGTAAAACTCGGCGATATCGCTAACGGATGCGAACTCGTAGGGGTAGCCGCCGACCCAATCGACGACGTCATGCAGCCAGCTCATCCCGCGCCCGCTGCTGGCGCCGGTCAGCTCCCGAATGTACTTCCTCAACTCTCCCGAACGCATAGAGCCAGCGAGTGATCTGAGCTCCTGCGGCATCCAGACGTAAATGGCGTAGAATGGGCGAAGCACTTGTGGCAACGCGTTGTACCGGCGTTTCCGCTTCAGCCACCACTGGCTAACTTGGCCACAGTCGTTGTAGATGGCGATGAACAACAACCCGCCCGTCTTTACCATCGGTTTTAAATTGCCCATCGCCTGCCACATCGCACCCGTGTGGTGCAGGACGCCCCAAGAGTAAATGATGTCGAATTGGCCGAGCCCCGCGAGATACTGCGTGTCGAGCACCGAACCCTGCTCGATTATCCAAAACGGGTCGTCCGGCATATACCGGCGGCGCAGCTCTTCGGTACAGGCGACGCTCTGACTGTCGTAGTCGAATGAGGTAACCGTAGCTCCAAGGCGGCGGGCCGCGAGCGAGGAGAGCCCCGAGCCGCTCCCGACATCCAAAAAGGCTCTGCCGGCGAGTGTTTTTTCTCCAAGAAATTCTATCAGATTCTTTTCTGCCTCGGCGATCCGGGCCTGATTTAGTCGTTTCAAAAAACTCGCCCAGTTCCGGCCGAAACTAAAGCGCCTGCCAGCGGTTACCTCCCGCTCATGCTGTGTAGCTATATTATTAACGGCCGACATGCCGGTCCACCCGCTTCTGCTGCAATTTAATCAAGGTCAAGTCCTATTGATAGGTATCATCGCACCTCTATCTTCATCTTTGATTAACGAGCGACTACCTCATTTCCGTTTTCAAAAATCAAAGCAGATGAGCCTTCGCCTATTTAACACTCCGGAAGACCTCGGCCGAGGTCTATACATGGCTAGCACGGCGCTAAACGCAAAGCAAAGTTTCCCTGCCCTGCGCGGTTTCTGGCCGCAAGGGAGGCTCCCGGGAAAACCCAGGCCCTGTTCCTTTCCGCCGACGGAGCCCAGCACAATGGGCTCGGCGACCGGCGTCAGGGCGGGATCTTCAAAATTGCCGCCGATGCTGAATTCTGTGTCGATCGTGATGCAGACTTCGATAGGTTTTCGAGTATTCATGCGTTTGGCCGGTATAGTTCGCGGACGGTCCTGCCGAGGCAACCGGCTTTACAATTCCTGCGCTAAGCGCTGCGCGAGCGGGGCGGCGATCGCAACGCTGATTTGCCTTGTACCTGGTGTGCGCATTCGCGGGTAACCACATAAACTTGCGCCGGTGAAACCTGCCAAAAAGAATCTGTGGCTCTGAGCGTCGCAGCCGCATAGGGCGCCGGCAAGACGGAAAGGACGTCTCGTAACGCGGCGACCACCGACCGGCCGAGGCCAAGATCGCCGTGCTCGAGCGGGCCCAACGGGACCAGGCACCGGCGCAATGTTTCCGAAAGAGGCACTTCCTTCGTAGCGTCCGGCCAAATCCGCATTTGTGGATCGTCGACGAGATAGGCGACGACATCGCCGGCCGGGCCTTCTCCTGCAGACACACCGCTCAAATCCACCCACGGCCGGATGTCGCTGCCGGTATCGAGCGATCCGCGGAACAGTCGTTCTACTATGCTCTGCCGTTGCGCAGTAAGCGGGCCAAATACCGGCGTACCAGCATGAGCCTCGGCAAAGGCGGCGGCTGCCTGACCATTCACCGCCACGACTCGGACGACCTGCTGCTCCAAAGCAGAGAGTAGAATTCCAGATGCGACCATACCTGCGCCGAGGACAAACGCAACTGCACGCTGCTGCTGAGCCAGGAACCAGCCCGCGAGCAAAGCCAGGGGCGTCACAAAAATTTCCATGTAAGTCGCGGTCTTGCGGATGAATTCCGGCGGTGACAGGGAAACCGGGAACAGCGAAAAAATCACCAATAATCCAATCCCCCAGATCAGCACAAAGCGGGTTCCTGGCTGCGCCGGCCGGCGCAGCGCGAGCACGCACCCTGCTAGAGCCAACCAACCGAGCAGGCCGGTATGGTAGACCTTGATGAACAAGAAGCCGATATAAGCCCACGGCGATGTTTCGCCAAAGCTTTGAGCAGCAAGCTGATCGCCAACTGCTCGATGGACCACGCTGTAGTGGTAGAAGGGGTCGCCATACGCTAGCCAGAAAAAGATGAGGTCAGCCACACAGCAAAGAAGGCCTCCCAATAGGAACCAAAGCCATCCTGTGCGCCAGCGACCCTGGAATGCGGCGAAAATTAAGAAGACCAGGCCGAAAACGATCACTTCTTCTTTAATCCAAAAGACCCATCCGGCCAACAGCCCAGCCAAAAAATATTGTGGATGGCTGTCATGGCTCTCGGCAAAAAAGAAAACCACTATCGAGCCCGAGATAAACAGGGCGAGATAGGGATCCGGATTGAGGCTGGTGGCGAGAGCAGCGTCGAGGGGCAACACCGCGAGGGCAAGCCCTGTCCAGATTGCAGCGCGGCGGCCCCATAATCGATACGCAAACCAATAGGCAAGTAGCGCGTTGCCGAGCCAGCAAAGAAAGTACAGGCCGCCTGCGCCCACTACTCCATTGCCGAAGAGACGGATAGACAGCGCTTGAAAACCGTTGATGCCGTACCGGACCGCGCCGATATAGACGGCATGACCGATATCTCCGTTCAGTAGGCGCTGCGCCTGGGTTAGATAAACGATTTCGTCAGTCCCCAGCGCGCCACGAAAAAAAGCCAACCGTATCAGCGCCGCAAGCAACAATATGAGGAAGCCGTACACCCAGCAGGTTTTGACCCCGATCGAAACGTCACTTCGACTGAGCTCGGTCATGCTCCAAGGGTCCTTCCGTTCAGTCGAGTTGTGGGAGGCCATGACGGACGGCCCCTCAACAGCCTCGCGGTTAGGCAAGGGCTTGTCTGTAGCGAACGCCATCATCATGTACTCACGTGCAACTTCCCGTAGTTAGGGCGAGCGGTGGGTTGAACTACAAGCTTCTCTTGCCAACCTACCGCGCCCGCCAGCGCTGGGTGCTGCGAACACTGGATCGTGTCGGATGCACAGCCGAGATCGGGCGCATGATCAACGTCGGTTGCGGCGAAGGGGATATCGACAGCGAGTTTCGCCAGTCTTCGGGCGATCTTATCGCATGCGACCTCAACGAAGGGGATGTTGCGCACGCGCGTGCTCTCAACGCGGACGTGACAGGGATAGGGTACCTTGTCTCGGACGCCCAGCAGCTGCCGTTCGATGATGCGAGTTTCGATGTCGTGTGCTGCCTCGAGGTGATCGAGCACGTCGCCGACCCTCGCGCGTGCCTCCGCGAGCTCGCGCGGATTGTGCGAGCCGGCGGTCATGTGGTCCTCACTTGCCCGAGTGCGCGCTTTCCGCTGACTTACGACCCTCTCAATTGGGTGCTCTCGCGCATCGGCACGCATGTCAGCATTGGGGCGTTCGGGTACGGGCATGACTGGCTTGTGCACGAAGAAGAACTCGTGCGCTGGGCCCGGGACGCGGGCCTCGACCTCGTCGACAGCGCCCACCTTTGCAAGGCGCTCGCAGGGCTCGCAGAAGCATATTGGCCGGGGTTCATCCAGAGTGTAATCAAGGCGAACGCCAAGAACCGCAGAGGCGCGACGAGGCGACCGGTCGAGGCGCCAGGCGCGCTTGCGCGCGTAATGCCGGTTGCACGTCCTTCTCATGGCAACCCGCCATTGCTCGGGGTTGTCGACGCCTTCATCGACGCAGACAACCGCCTCTTTGCGTCCAGCCAGGCGTCGCTCGACCTGGGATTCTTGTTTCAAAGGCTCCATCGAGAGTGAGTGTGCCGCCCTATCCGGCTAATCTTTTGGCCAGGCCGCGCCCGCTTGCGTATCAGGATGCGACAGCGCAGACTTGTTGAGAAACTCCCGTAATAACCAGCTCGATCGGGTAGAACGCCCGATCTTCCCAAAGACGGGATTCTTTAAGTTACTCCGAAACCGCGGATGCGAGCCTGGCAGACCGAAGGTGGGGTCCGGTCTCCCGCTTCAGTGAACCATCTCCACAATCCCGCCAAATTTCCGCAATCAAGAAGGGTGGTTGCCCGCGAGCATATCGTTGGGTTTGCATCACCTCTCGCCAAATTACCGCCAACAGCATCACCAGAAACGAAGTAAACGCGATGCTGATTGGTGCCGTGATCGCACGCGCCGGCTCGGCGAACCCCGACAGGCTCGATATGTACAAGGCCGCTCCGATAACCATCCCGAGCACGCCGATGGTGAGCAGCACTTGAGTGATCTTCTTGGAATGGATGAGAAAATCGAGGTTGTACTGAATTAGCGAAATCAGGTTCCATTTGCTGGCGCCGTAGCGGCGGCGGAATTGAGTGATCGGCAGCTCGACGCCGGATCGCGCGTTGATGTAAAGCGCCGGCGTATTGTAATGCACATAGCCGAAACCGTCGGTCATCATGTCGAGCAGACGGGCGCTGAACAGGCGGTACGCGCTTCCGAAATCGCGGATCCGCTCGCCAGTAAGATAGCGGTTCACACGGTTGCCGACCCAGGTGACGGCGAGACGAAAGTTAGTCTCCTCGCGGCGATCTCGATAGGTCGCGACAAGATCGTGACCATTGGCGATCTCTGCGACGAGCCGGCGGATGTCTTGCGGGTCGTGCTGGAGATCGCCGTCCAGCATGACGATCCACTCGCCGCGAGCGACACTCATGCCGGCACCCAAAGCCGCGACTTGGCCGTAATTTCGGTAGAGTTCGACAATGCGAAGGCCGGGCGCGTGGCCGATCATGCTCTTCAAACGAGCGAGGGTGCGATCGGTCGATCCGTCGTCGACCATGATGATCTCAGAGCTGAACTCGAGTGTCGAAAGCACCAGAGCCAATTTGTCCAGCAGCTCGGGGATGACCTCCTCTTCGTTATACACCGTACATACGACGCTCAGGGCGGGTCTCGCCGACGGTGGCCGGGGTAAAGTTCGGGGGGCGACACTCGCCTCGACCGACAACTCCTCAGTCGCGCCGATCATCTCTTCCGCCTAAAGAATGCGGCCACGCAACGTGAGCTCGTTGATCCGCCGCTCCCATTCGAGGAGCGAACGATACCACTGGAGCGTATAGCAAGTCGGATCCTCGCCGGCGATGTCGCCGCGCTCCAGCGCCTGCTTGATCTCGACAATACCTTCGTGAACGCGGATCGACGGCTCGAAGCCGAGGCGCTGCCTGATCTTCGCGAAGGACAGATTGTACGTGCGTTTGTCCGGATCGTCCGGGATCCGGTGGACCGTCACATGCGGGATCACATCGAGAACGAACTGGGCGAGATGACGGATCTGATAATTCATCTCGTCGCTGCCGACATTGAAGACCTCGCCGGCGACCCGCTCCGCTTCCTCTTCCACGCCGAGAAGGAGAGCCTGAACGACATCGTTGATGTGGACAAACGGCCGCCACTGCTCGCCGGAGCCCATGATGTAAATCACCCGCTCCTTCCAGGCACGCAAGGTCATGATGTTGACGGCCAGGTCAAATCGCATGCGCGGTGCGAGACCGAACACCGTGGAATTGCGAAAGATCACGGTTTCGAACTCGGGACCTGCGAGGTTTCCCAACGCCTCCTCTACGCGCAACTTGCTTTCCGCGTAAAGAGACTGCGGCCTGCACTCGTCGTTCTCGGTCAACCGTTCGCGAACGCCGTGGCCGTACACCGATGCGGAGCTCGAATACACGTATCTCCTGACGCCGGCCTCACTTTGCCAGCCGCGCCAAGCGCATGCCGCCGCCGCAGTTGATCGAGCGGGTCAGCTCGGGATCAATCTCGGCAGACGCGTCGTTGCTGAGCCCGGCGAGGTCGACGACGATCTCGACACCCTGCAAAATCTCCGGATCGAAGTCGCGTATGTCCTCGGCGATGACCGTCGCTCTCTCACTGAGCGCGATCCTGTCGACCCGGTCCTTGCCAAAGAAAAACCGGTCGAGGGCGATCAGAGAGTGGCCGCGTTCGAGCAGCTTCTTGCAGAGCGGGACGCCGATGTACCCGCCGGCACCTGCCACCAACACCTTCGCCATTGACTTTTAACCTCCGTCGGCTCGGCGATGTGGCCAGCCTACCCGAATGCGCGCTTTACCCGTGGCGCAGCGTGGTGCACCTCGAGGAAGGCTTGCACGATCCCGTCGCACTCGTCCTCGGTCATATCATTGTAAACCGGCAAGGCGAGCACACTGCTGGCACTCGCCTCGCTTCGCGGCAGCGACACATCATGGCTCGCGGAGTAGGCGCGCATTTGATGACATGGCGGACTGTAATACTTCCGGACGTACAGGTTTTCCTTGGCGAGCGCTGCCGCCACGTCATCTCGGTCGAGTCCGAACTCGCCTTCCTCGACGAACACGGGCAGGTAGAGCCAGATCGGGTCCTGGTCGCGTGGCGCCGATGCGCCCGTCAGACCGGGCAGTTTAGACAATCCCTCACGCATCCGCGCGACGGCGCGCCGGCGCGTCGAAGCGGCCTGCTCGAAATTCTTTAATTGCTCGATGCCGATAAGCGCGCACACTTCGGTCAGCTTCGCATTTATTCCGGCTTCCTCGCAGTCGCCGTCAGCCAACTGGCCAAAATTGCGGATCGCCTTCGCCCGCGCGAATATTTCGGGGTCATGCGTGCAAAGGCAGCCCCCTTCCATGGTGGTAAACGCCTTGGTGGCGTGAAAGCTGAACATCTGCGCGTCGCCGAAGCCGCCGACCAGATTTCCTCCAACCCTACTGCCGAATGACGGGGCGCTGTCGAACATCACCTTGAGCCCGTGGCGCCGCCCGATCTCTGTCAGCCTAGTGTAATCGCACGCGATCCCGTAGGCATCGACGCCGAGAACGGCCACGGTTTCTGATGTAATTTTGCGCTCGACGTCGTCGGGGTCGAGGCACAAAGACCCGTTCGCGGTGATATCCGCAAAGACCGGCTCCGCGCCACACCACCGCACGGCGTGGGGCGTTGCGGCAAAAGTGAAGGAGGGCACGATGACCTCGCCGCGTTCTACGCCCGCTGCGCGCAGCATCGTCATCAGCGCCATCTGACCATTGCAGAAGACTAAGGTCGGGACACCGAGATATTCTGATAATTGTCTCTCGAACTCCAAAACCCAATGTCCGCCGTTAGTCACTTGCCCCGATGCCAATGCGGCCTGGAACGGCGCGATAAAATTGTTAATATCTGGAAAGACTGGCCGTACGATCTGCAATGGGCGCTCAAAAATCGGCGGCCCACCGACAGCGGCAATCGCATTGCGCATGATTTAATTCTAAGGTGACCGAGTTCAGGATACACTTGACGGTATCACGTCACTGTTGATGTGTCAACGCCGCGCCCACGGTATAGACCATGTCCTCTTCAGGCCGACTACCGATCGTAATCTTTGGCTGCGGTGGCCACGGCCGCGTGGTCGCCGACACTCTCAAGGTCGCGCGCGCTTCCCTGGCGGGATTTCTGGACGATCGGCCGCCTGCTGCGTTAGTCAGCGAAATTCCGCTTCTGGGTGGCCGTGGCTGCCTCGAGGAGCCCGAATTTCTTAAAAACTATGACATACTCATTGCGATCGGCGAAGCGAGGCTGCGTCGGCAACTCGCTCTGCTGGTCCTCGACCGCGGGGGACATCTCGCCAGGGCGATCCATCCAAGTGCAGTCATCGCTTCGGACGTATTCATCGGAGAGGGCACTGTGATAATGGCCGGCGTCGTGATCAATACCGGCAGCCGGATTGGCCGTTTTGCCATTGTCAACACCGGCGCAACCGTCGACCACGACAACGTGATCGAGGATGGCGTGCACATCTCTCCAGGTTGTCACCTTGCAGGCAATGTAACCTGCCGAGCCGACGCGTTCATCGGCACTGGGACGAGCATCATTCCACGGATCCAGATCGGCGCACGCGCCATCATCGGGGCGGGGGCGGCAGTAATTTCGGACGTGCCCCCCGATGTGCTGGCGGTCGGGTGCCCGGCGGTCGTCAAGCGGCGTTTGGCGAGAGACTGACTCAGTACTGGGCGCTGACAATCACTTCGGCGGTCCCGCAGTCTTTGATTCCAAGTGCTTCGGCTGCTTTGGCCGAGAGATCGATGATGCGTCCCGCGTGATAGGGACCGCGATCGTTCACGACGACATCGACCGAGCGGCCGTTTTGCACATTCGTCACCCGTGCCGAGGTTTCGAAGGGAAGCCACAAATGCGCCGCCGTCATTGCGCGGTCGTCAAATCGAGTTCCGCTGGCGGTGCGGCGCCCGCCCCAGGCTCTGCCGTACCAGGATGCGATACCACGCTGCTCGACAACGATATCGGCGGTCTCGGTTTCCCTTTTCGCGACATCGCCCGCAGCCGCTTTGATTAGCACCGAGTTAGTGCCTTGCTCCACCGCGACTTGCGCCTTTGCGTGAGTCATCGCACCGCGAACATCAGCGCACCGGAAGCGATATTCCTCGCACCGGCCGTAATTCTCCGCGGGCTCATTGCTTGGCACAGCTCCCCCCAGATGTGTCTGTTACAGATCCGTTACAGAACAGTAACAGCCTGGCAACGGGCAAAGTTGTCGCAGCGGAGAGGTTGAATATATCGTCTATACAGGCTAACCACTCTTATTGGATTACCAAACATTCAGTATTTGAACAGCGAGCATATCGAAGCTATATTGATGGTTTTAGATGAAAGGATCAGGGCGAGGTGTAATCAACCGTGGCGCGCAGCGCCGCCATCGCTGCGATTGCAACGGTACGATTCCTGGTCAGCCGGCCACGTAACGCCGCTCGCCGGTAGAGGGTTGATAAAATACGGTGACCGTTTCGCCGCTCTCCGGGTCGATAAAGCGCTCGTTGGTCGAGACCCAGTCTGGTCCGGGGCGGCGAGTTGTCACCTGCTGGTACCGCCAGCGCTCGACCACGAGCCCAAACAGCAGAACAAGGCCCGGTATAGCCAGCCGCAGCACCACGCCGAGATTGCATCCGGCGATCGCCAAATACCCCGCTGCGGCCAACAGGATGCCGCATACGAGGAATAGAGCGGCGCGCAGCATCGGCCGGCTCACGCAGCCTCGCGCTCGATCACGGCGGCCGTGCCGTAAGCGACGATCTCGCTCATCGTCTGACCAATTTCGGCGGAATCGAAGCGCATCATCAGCACGGCATTCGCGCCCATCGCGGTCGCGTTGCGGACGAGCCTGTCGACGGCATGGCGCCGCGCTTCCTCGAGCAGCTGCGTGTATTCGTCAATTTCTCCCCCGACGATCGAGCGCAGCCCCGCCATGATGTTGCCGCCGAGCCCGCGGCTGCGCACCACAACGCCGAAACATTGTCCCTTGACCTCGGTCACCTGGTGACCGGCGACATGATCGGTCGTAACGACGAGCATTGTCATCTCCAATTCCCTAGTTCCGTAGATGCCTGACTGAAGATAGCTTATTCGAAATTCGCGGTCGGTCATCGTGATGTTGGTGCAATCCAACTGATAAGGAATGCTGATCATCCTAGAGGCTTACTAAATTGCAACCCTGCAATGAGCAAACGGTTGGTTGCGGCGGCCGGTAACGTGGCGCTAGGCTAGAGTTCGGCGAAAAGCGAGAGGGGTGGCCATGGCGGCGGGCAGGGGCTGGAGCGAGTTGGTCGTCGAGGTAGCCGGGACGAAGCTGCATCTGGCGCGCGCCGGCAGCGGGCGCCCGGTCCTGGTGCTGCACCATGATATCGGCAGTCCCGACCGGCTCCATTTCTACGACGAGCTGGCCAGAAATTTCGATGTGCTGGTCCCGCATCATCCGGGCTACGGCAAGTCGGAGCGGCCGCAATGGCTTCGCAATGTGCGCGATGTCGCGGTGATCCATCAGTGGCTGCTTTCCGGTCTCGGGGTCGAGCGGGCGTCGTTGATCGGGCTCGGCTTTGGCGGATGGATCGCCGCCGAGATGGCGACGATGGCGCCGCGCGACTTCCACCGGCTGGTCCTGGTCGGGGCGATGGGCCTGAAGCCGCCCGACGGCGACATTTTCGACCAGGCGATCGTCAGCTATCTCGACTACGCCCGCGCCGGTTTTCACGACCAGGAGGCCTTCGCCCGGGTCTACGGCGACGTCTCGACCGACCAGCTGGTCGGATGGGATTTGTGCCGCGAGATGAGCTTCCGGATCGCCTGGAAGCCCTACATGTACAATCAGAGCCTGCCTCATTTGCTCGGCGGGGTGCGCGCTCCGGCGCTTGTTGTCTGGGGCGACGACGACCAGATCGTGCCGCGCAGCGCAGGAGAGCGTTATGCCGCCCTGCTCCCGAAGGCGCGGTTCGAGCTCGTGCGCTCTTCCGGGCATTGCGTCGAGATGGAGCAGCCGGATCAGCTCGCGCGCCTCGTCCAAACATTCGTCGCGGAAAATTAACGAAGCCGCCGGGGCGATCTCGGCCAAGGAGGAAGCCATGTTTGTCATGTACTTCACAGAGCAGCCGATGTCGACCTACCCGGCCGATATCGGGCTTGAAATCGGCCATACCGCGCTGATGTTCTCGAACAAGCATTTCGATCCGGTCGCTGGCAGCCGGCTCTATAACGAGTATCTTGAGCATTACATCTACGCCGAGGAACAGGGCGTCGAAGGCTTCATGCTCAACGAGCACCACAACGCGCCGTTCTGCATGCAGGCGAAATGCAACATCTTTGCCTCGATCCTCGCAGCGGTGACCAAAAAGGCGAAGATCGTCTTGCTCGGCAATCCGCTGCCCTTGGCCGAGAACCCGGTCAGGCTCGCCGAGGAATTGTCGATGATCGACATGATCTCGAAGGGCCGCCTGGTCCCCGGCATCGTGCGCGGCGGTGGCCAGGAGTTGCTCGCCGCCGGCGTCAACCCGGCCTACAACCGCGAACGCTTCCAGGAGGCGCATGATCTGATCGTCGCCGCCTGGACGCGCCAGGGGCCGTTCCGCTGGGAGGGCACGCATTACCAGCACCGCGTCGTCAACCCGTGGGCGGTGCCGTTGCAGAAGCCCTATCCGCGCATTTGGGTCCCCGGCGTCCTAAGCCAGGAGACGATCATCTGGGCGGCGCAGCAGCGCTATCCCTACATCGCGCTCAACACCTCGATCGAGGCGACCAAGAAGATCTGGGAGCTGTACGACAAGGTCGCGCTTGAGACCGGCTACGAGGCGGGCCCGGAGAACCGCGGCTACCTGCAGCAGGTGCATGTCTCCGACAGCGAGGAAAAGGCCGAGAAGAACGCCCGCCAGTTCCTGTGGATGCAGGGCGAGTTCACTGGCCTAGCGCACCCGGTGTGGTCGAACCCGTCGGGCTATTTCTCGCCCACGCTGCGCCGCAACTTCGTCGAGTTCGCGGTCGGGCGCGCCGAGAACCCGCGTGGGCGCCCGACTTTTGACCAGCAGGTTGCCGACGGGCGCGTCTTCTTTGGCACGCCAAAGACGGTCATCCCCAAATTGCGCCGCGTGCTCGAAGAGACCCGGCCGAGCATTTACGGCATATGGGGAAATGACGGCACGGTCAGCAACGAGGATGCGCGGACCTGCATCCGCCTCCTCGGCCAGGAGGTCATGCCGGCGATGCGCGAGATCGGCAAGGAGCTCGGTTTGACCGACCCGTTTGAGGCGAACGCTCCGGTGCATCTGCGCTACTCCAACGACCTGAAGCAATTGCCGCAAGCCGCAGAGTAGGCCAGGGGGCCGGCGGTTCAGCATTAGCTGACCGCCGCTGGTCGGGGAGGAGGTGTTGGCGATGAGGACAGCCGTCGCGCCGGCAGGGACGCCAATTCCCTGGTGGAAGGAGCCGACGAAGGACCAGTGGTACGCTTGGGTGGCGTCTTGGCTCGGCTGGACGTTGGACGCGTTCGACTTCACTATGTTCCTCTTGATCATGGTGCCGATCTCGCAGGAATTCGGCGTGCCTCTGACCGAGGTGGCGTTTTTGCTGAGCGTCACCTTGTGGTTGCGGCTCGTCGGCGCGGTCGGCTCGGGATGGCTCGCCGACCGGATCGGCCGCAAAACGCCGCTGATGATCTCGATCCTGTGGTATTCGATCTGCAACTTCATCGCCGGCTTCTCGCCGGCGTTTTGGTTCTTGTTCCTGTTTCGGGCGCTGTTGGGCATTGGCATGGGCGCCGAATGGCCGGCCGGCGCGGCTCTCGCGATGGAATCCTGGCCGGCGCGGTCGCGGGGGTTCATGAGCGGGATGCTGCAGGGCTCGTGGAGCCTCGGGTTCCTCCTCGCCAGTCTGATCTATGGGCTGGCGTTCAACGCAATCGGCTGGCGGGGGTTGCTGATGATCGGGGTCCTTCCGGCCCTTTCGGTCGTCTATGTGCGCTTCTTCGTCAAGGAACCGCCGGTCTGGCAGGAGAACCGCCGGCGCCAGCGCGCCGAAAAGCGGGAGGTGCACGCTCCGCTCTTCAACATCTTCAAGCCGGGCCTGCTCGGCAACACCTTGACCGCGTGCTGGTGGATGGCGAGCAGTTTTCTCGTCTACTATTCGATCAATGCGTTGTTTGCGACGCATCTGCAGAAGGACCTCAATTTGAGCCCGGCGCTGGTCGCAACACCGGTGGCATTGGCGAACCTCGCGGCGTTTCTCGCGCAAGGCTTCTGGGGCTGGTTCGCCGATCGCTTCGGCCGCCGCTGGTCGATGATCATTCCTGCGGCGATCGCGATCTTTGTCACCCCTCTCTATCTGCTGACCACGGACTTCACCTGGATCGCCGCCGGCTTCGTCCTACAAGGGTTCTTTGGCCAGGCGATCTATGGCCAGAACCCCGCCTACCTCTCGGAGCGCTTCCCGACCGAGGTGCGCGCGACGGCGAGCGCCTTCTGCTATCACCAAGGCGCGATATTCGGCGGCTTTGTGCCGTTGGTGCTGACCTGGTTCGCCAGCCATTATGGTCTCGGCTTCGCGATCCCGATGCTCGTCGGCACCTGTGTCGGTGCGGCGAGTTTTGTGATTGCGCTGCTGCTCGGTCCCGAGACCAAGGGAAAAGTGCTCATGCCCGATCTGGTCGTGGCCTGATCGAGATGGGGATGCGCCTATCGGGCAGTTTGCTGGGCACCCTCCTCCTCACCGTTGCGGCGGGACTCCCAGCCAATGCGCAATCGCCCACAGCGCCGGCGCCGACAAGCAGTGCATTTGACGGAACGTATGTCGGGGTCTCCGCGGAGAACGTCAGTAGCGGAAATACCCTGGGAGGCGGTCGTGCTCGCACGCAGGGTTATGCCGGAGCGCGAACTCGCCTGGATTTCCGAGCCCCGGCGCGTCTGACGATCACCAATGGACACGCCCAGGTAAGGTGGGGTGATCGAACAATCGAGGGAAATGCCGCACCTGACGGCTCCTTGACAATGAGCACCGGCTACGGCCAAAGGTTCGATGGCCGCATAGACGCGCAGCAAATCAAGGGTCAGCTTATGGGTTACTGCGCCTACAACCTGACGTGGCGAAAACGGGGCTGACGCGCTTTCATCCGGGTGAGAGTGAGCGGTTACCCGATCGGCTGATAGCCCGCCACAGGCGTTCGGGGGTAGCAGGCATTTCGATGTGGCGGATGCCGAGCGGGGAGAGCGCGTCGACGAGGGCGTTGGCGACAGCGGGGAGGGCGCCAACATTGCCCGCTTCCCCGGCGCCCTTGACGCCGAGCGGGTTGGTCTTGGTCGGAACCGGGTTGCTGTCGCAATGGATTGCCGAGAGATCGCCCGCCCTCGGCATCGCGTAATCCATGAAGGAGCCGGTCAGCAGTTGACCCGAGGCGGGGTCGAAACGGATGTCCTCCATCAGCACCTGACCCACGCCTTGCGCGATGCCGCCGCAGATCTGACCCTCGAGCAACAGCGGGTTCATGACCGTGCCGACATCGTCGACGACGCTGTAGCGCAGAATCTCGACGTCGCCGGTCTCCGTGTCGATTTCGAGCTCGCAAATATGGCAGCCGTTCGGGAAATTCTGCTCCTTGCAGCTGAAGGTGGCGCCGGCGATCAGGCCGAGGTCCATCCCGTCGGGCACGTTCTGCGGGTTCAGCGACTTGCCGGCGATCTCGCCGATCGTCAATCTACGGTTCGAGTGTGGCGTTGAAAAAAAACCGTCGTCAAAACGGATTTCGTCGGTATTGGAACCAAGGATCGAGGCGGCGATCGCGATGGCCTTGGTGACGATCCTCTCGGTCGCGAGATGGACCGCCGACCCGCCGAGCGCGGCCGAACGCGAGCCGCCGGTACCTTCGCCGATCGCCACCTTTTCGGTATCGCCCTGGACGTAATGCACCTGGTTGGGATCGATTCCGAGCCGGTCGCAGAGCAACTGCTTGTAGATGGTTTCGTGCCCTTGGCCCTGCGTGATCGAACCCGACAACAAGGTGACGGTGCCGGTGCGGTCGAAGCGGATTTCCGCCGCTTCGAACCCGCCTGCCGCGGCGCGCTCGATCGTGTTCGAGATGCCGAAGCCGCGCAATCTCCCGCGCCGCCGCGACTGCGTGCGACGCTCCTCGAACCCGGCGAAATCGGCGAGGTCGAGCGCCATGTCGAGGCCCTTCTCGAACTCGCCGCAATCATAAGTGAAGGTCAGTCCCGATTTGAACGGCATCGCCTCGGGCGCGATCATGTTGCGGCGGCGCAATTCTATCGGGTCGATGCCGAGCTCGTCCGCGGCGAGATCGACCATCCGCTCGATGACATAAGCCGCTTCGGGGCGGCCGTTGCCGCGATAGGCTCGCATCGGGTTCGTGTTGGTGTAAACAGCGGTCACATCGGCAAAGACCGCGGACGTGCGGTAGACGCCGGCCAACGTACCGAGATTGGCGACAAAGGCATTCGAGCCGGCCTGCGGATAAGCGCCGACCGCCGCGATCGTGCGCACGCGCAGCCCCAGAAAATGACCCTCGGCGTCGAGCGCCAGCTCGGCCTCGGTGATGTTGTCGCGGGCCTGCGCATCGCCAAGAAAGGACTCGGCGCGCGTGCTCGTCCATTTGACCGGCCGCCCGGTCATCTTGGAGGCGAGCAACACCAGCGCGACCTCGTTGTAGATCGCCGACTTCATGCCGAAGCTGCCGCCGATGTCGCCGGCCACGACGCGCACCTTGCTTTCCGGCACCTTGAGGATCTGCCGCGCCAACTCCGAGCGGTACGCATGAGTGCGCTGCAAGGTCGTGTAGATCGTGTAATGGTCGGCCGCGGCGTTGTAGTCCCCGATACAGCCCCGCGGCTCCATCGTGGCCGCGGTCACCCGGTTGATGACGAACCGGTGGCGGACGATATGCGCGGCGCGGTCGAAGGACGCGTCGGCCGAAGCCTTGTCGCCTTCGAGATAGACAAAAGAGATGTTGTCGGGGCAGTCGTCCCAGACCCGCGGTGCGCCGGGCTCCATCGCAGCAGCGGTCGAGACGATCGCCGGCATCGGCTCGTACTCGACCGCGATCAGTTCGGCCGCGTCCGCCGCCTGATGGGCGCTCTCGGCAACCACAAAAGCAACGTAATCCCCGACCCAGCGCACCCGGTCCTTGACCAATGCCGGGTAGCGCGGCCGATAGGCAGGCGAACCGTCGCGCCGCTTGTTGCCCGAGGCAGAGGGCAGGTCGCCCCAACCCGATCCCTCCCAATCCGCCCCGGTCAGCACCGCGAGCACCCCCGGCGCGGCCTTGGCTGCTGTCGTGTCGATCGTGCGGATCAGAGCATGGGCATAGGGCGAGCGCAGTACATGGCCAAACACCGTCCGCGGCAACACCATGTCGTCGACATAGCGGCCGCCGCCGCGCAACAGCCGCGGATCCTCGAACCGCGGCACCGCCTGTCCCAACGCAAACTCACCCATGCTGAATCCTCCCGATGCCGGCCGTCATCGAAACGGGTTTACGATCACGACCCCCTCGACCTCCTGGCCGTGGCTCATGTCTTCCGAATAGAGTTCGCGGCATCCGAGGGCACGAGGCGCCGCGCTGATGGCGCTGTCCCGTTAGCAAACGTGCGCCGCTTGATTTCATGCACCGCGGCGATGAACCTCGTCGCGGGAAAGCCGGTCGGACGCGTCGAAGTCGCTGATACGCTCGCGCAATTCTCGCTCTTGGCGCTTTAGCCGCTCGGTTTCACTTTCGCCTGAAGCGAGGCCGAGGAGGAAGCTCTTCACAACCGCCGAGACCGCTGTGTCCCGTTGGGCTGCTATCATCCGAGCACGCCGATAGGTATCGTCATCAAGTGAAACTGTGAGGTTCTTCATAGTTTTCACCGTAGCCACCCTATCCGGACATATCAAGGAAGGGTTCCCTAAGCGGGCGCTCTCGCCGGGTGGTGCCCGAACCGGCTCGGCACACGCCTGCGCTGGCTGTTTTTGCCGCTATCTGCAGTGAGATATCGGCCAGCCGTCGTCTGGTTTGCCGCAGAAATCCTGGCGATCTTGCAGTACCGAGTGGGCAAGAACAGCGGTGACGCTGGCTGTTACTGGCTGTTGTTGTTCGCTGTTCTGCTGCCTATTGACGCTCACCTCACATCGCAGTCATGCATTCGTTACGGTCGTAGTCACCACGTTTAATGCTGGAAAAGCAACATGGTCCTAATGGGGGAGCCGTTTGACCAGCGCGCTAAAATAGTATAGAATTTGAAAAATAGTTAATGGGGACTGGTACTAGCCCATAAAAGATCGTGGACTGCAAAACTTCCGATAAGGAGAGGGTGATGAAGTCGTCTCGAATTGCCGCCGCGATGCTTTTGGCGGGCCTCGTCGGTGTTGCTGGTATGGCAAGGGCCGTTGCGGAAACCGGCGATAAAGCGCCTGCCGCGGCGAAGAGCGGTGAGGTCGATTTTCCGATTTCCTGCGGCGCGCCCGCCCAGAAGAAGTTCAACCAAGCCGTCTGGATCTTGCACTCCTTCTGGTACGAGGAGGCGGTCAAGGCCTTTACTGCAGTCACCGAGGTCGAACCCGATTGCGCTATGGGCTATTGGGGCATCGCGATGAGCCACTGGTACCCGCTGTGGTACCCGCCCAACGCGGCGTCGCTGAAGGCGGGCTCGGCGGCGGTCGAGAAGGCAGTGGCCGCGAAGCAGAAGAGCGATCGCGAGGGCGATTACATAGCGGCGATCGCGGCCTTCTATCGGGACAACGACAAGGTCGATCACCGCACCCGCGCCGTCGCTTATGAAAAGGCGATGGAGCAGATCCATCTGCGCTATCCTGACGATCGCGAAGGCGGCGTGTTCTACTCCCTCGCCCTGGTGGCGACCGCGCCGCCGACTGACAAGACCTACGCCAATCAGAAAAAGGCGCGCGCGATCCTGGGGACAGTCCGGGCGGAGCAGCCCAACCATCCGGGGGTCGCCCATTACCTGATCCACGCCAACGACTCGGCGGAAATGGCCAAGGATGGGCTGACGGCGGCGCTGTGCTATGCCGAAATCGCGCCGGCGGTGCCGCATGCCCTCCACATGCCGTCGCACATCTTCACGCGGCTCGGAATGTGGCGGCAATCGGTCGATGCCAACCGCGCGGCGACTGCTGCCGGACTCGCCTATGTCAGGGAGGAGCTCGGCCCCGACGCCTTCAATGGCGAGGCCGTCCACTCGATGGACTACATGGAATACGCTTATTTGCAGATGGGTCAGGACCGCGACGCTAAGCGGGTGGTCGACGAGCTGCTGACTTTCAGGCAGGCCAATGTGCCGAATCTACCGATGGCCTATGCCATCGCGGCGATGCCGGCGCGTTATGCACTCGAACGCCGGAACTGGTCGGAGGCCGCCGTCCTCACCGCGCCGCCGATGGCGTTTCCGTGGGAGCGCTTCCCATGGGCGGAGGCGATGATCTCCTTCACGCGGGCGCTCGGCGCCGATCACACCGGTGACACCGCGGGCGCCGAGGCCGAAATCGCCAAGCTTCAGTCGCTGAAACAAAAACTTGATCAAGCCAAGGACGATTACTGGGCCAAGCAGGTTGAGGTCCAGCGACTGGCCGCCTCCGGTATCCTGGCGCATGCCAAGGGCAACGACAAAGAGGCCGTAGAGCTGGCGCGTGCAGCCGCCGATCTCGATGCATCGATGGACAAGCACCCGGCAACCCCGGCCGAGGTGGTGCCGGCACGTGAATTGCTCGCGGACTTGCTGCTCGAGGTGAATGAGCCGGCCGCCGCGCTGAAGGAGTACGAGCAGACGGTGAGTGCCGAGCGCAACCGCTTCCGCAGCATCCTTGGGGTCGCACGGGCGGCCAAACAGACCGGCGATACGGCCAAGGCGCGCGAGGCCTACGGCAAGCTCGTCACAGTAGCGAGCGCCGACTCAGATCGCCCGGAACTCGCCGAAGCCAGGGCCTTTTTGGCGAATTGAGGCGCTCCGTTTACTGCCCCTCACCCGCCCGCTGACACGGGCCCCTCCCTCTCCCCCGCAAATCGAGGCGAGGGCTGCCGAGGTGAGGGGCCTTCAGTTCCCCAAGTGGAAGAACTCGACGGCGTTCCCCGCCCAGATCTTGCGTTTCTCGGGTTCCGGGATGTCGGCGTAGATCTTGTCGATGATCGGCCGCGAATTGGGCCATTCGTTCTCGATGTGCGGGAAGTCGGTCGCGAACATGATGCGGTCGACGCCGACATGCTGGCGTTCTTCAATCGCGACGCGCTCGTATTGCACGCTGAAATAGACGTGCGCGCGGACGTAATGGCTCGGCAATTCCTTCAATGGCTGAAAGCCGAGGTATTCCTGCGCCCAGCCGAGATGGCGTTGGTACCACAGATCCATGTGTTCGAGCCAGAACGGGACCCAGCCGAGGCGGGTCTCGGCAAAGAAGATCTTCAGCTTCGGATGGCGCTCGAACACGCCGGCCAGGACCAGCTGCGCGATGCTGACTGACGGCGCCAATCCGAAATTGCACAGCCATTCGAGGAAGGGCCGCCGCAGCCGCTGCATGATTACGGGGTCTTCCTTCGGGTATTTGAAGGTCGGCTGCGTGGCGCGCGCGCCCGTCCGGTAGAACTGCACATGCACGGTCACCGGCATTTCCATATCGACCGCAGCGGCCCAGAACTTGTCGTCTTCCGGCGTCGGGTAGCCTTTGGCATTGGGCAACGCGCCCAATAGGACGCCCTTGAGGCCGAGCTTCTTGCAGTGCTTCATCTCGGCGATTGCGTCGTCGACATTGGTGATCGGGATCACGCCCATGCCGATCAGACGGTCGGGTGCTACGGCGCAGTATTCTTCGGCGAGCCAGTCGTTGTAGCCGCGGATCACCGCCTTATAGACCTCGTCATGCGCGATATTGCGCCAGAAGACGGGGCCGGCGACCATCGCCGCGAACAACACTTCGGCGTCCATGCCGTCCTGGTCCTGTTCCTTGACGCGCTGCTCGGGCGATCCGGTGCCCGCGGCGTCGGCGACTTTGAGGCCAAAGGGCTGCCAGGTTCCCTCGGCACGGCCGGCGCGCAGATCGAGGAAATTCGCTTCCAAAAGCGGCTGCCCCTCGATCATCAGCGCGTCGCCGCCATCCGGCAGATGAACCGTGTGCGGCGCGCGCTCACGGTGTTTCTCCGGCACCCGGTGCACCCACCGCTCCGGCGGAACCTCGAGGTGTCCGTCAGCCGACATCAGCCTGTATTCGCGCGACATATTATCCTCCGTCGGTAACGCTGAGAGAGCCCTCATCCCGACCTCTCCCCGCAAGCGGGGCGAGGGAGTGAGGCTCATATTGCACCAATGCGCCGGGCGCGGGGCAGTATTCGAGACACTCGCCGCAGCCGGTGCATTTCATTCCTTGCACCTCGTAGAGGTGCCGCGGTTCCAATAGCATTGGGCGGATCGCCGATTCCGGGCAGACCTCGCGGCAGAGGCCGCAGGAATTGCAGATTGCGTAATCGATCCGCACCTTCATCTTATGCCGCCGACCTGGTGCAGCAGATAGTCCAGCGCGTCCTCGACCGGCTTTTGCGTTTCCTCGGTCGCGCAGAGGAAATCGATCTGGAACTTGCCTTCCATGAAATGCATCAGCTCTTCGTCGCGCTGGCTCAGATGTTCGTGCCGGACCAGCGGATCGTCGACCCGGTCGAGATAGGCCATGATGCCGATGCAGGCATTGGCTTCCTGGTAATAGTTCTGTGCGGCCCGCGCCAGTGGATGGATGTGCGGAAACATCATCGACAGGCCGAAATAGGCGGGCAGTGGCTGGGTATTGGCCTGCGCAATATCCATCAATTCGCGTTCGTGCTTGATCCAGCCTTTGCCCAGCAATACGTCGGCGTGCAGTTTGCTGTGCTTGCATTCGTCCCAGATCTGGCGCGCGCGCATGCGCTGGAGATCGATGTAGCGCTCCTGGTCGGCGATATCGACCGACAAGAGCTGCCCCGACATCTGCTTGATCGACATGTGGACGCCCTCGGCCGCATAGCCGCGCAAGGCGCGCTCCTTCTTCCAGTCTTCGTCGTTGCGGCCCAGTTCCTCCTCGATTTCGCCGAGAGTGCGCTCTAATGAAATTTCCCAGCCCTTGAGGCATTTCTCCCGGGTGAGCCGCAACCGGAACTCGGCCCCCGGCGCGCCCGGCATCGTCGGCCACACCCATCGGTCAAGAAACTGTTCGAGGATCGGATGCATCGGTTCAAGCCTCCTGCCAGGCTTCGGGGGGCGGCGGCACCATCGAGCGGCCGCTCTCGATTTCGACGATCGAGCCTTCCGCCGGGCAATACATCAGACACGCCGTGCAGCCGGGATAGGTGCATTTCTGCAGATCAATCTCGATGCGGTGCAATGGCTCCAGTGCAACATAAACCGCGTTGATGTCGATCTCCCGGCAGACGATGTAACACATCCGGCATTCGGTGCAGCGCTGGTGATCGATCTTGAGACTCGGCATGGCGGTTGCCTTCAGTCGGTCACTTGCCGGCGGGGGGCTGGCGGCGCCGGCGCCTCTTGCCCCAGCACGAAGGCGCTGAGTTCGCCGAGAAATCGGCCGTAGTCGCGTTTCGCGACGGCGCAGGCCCAGCGGCACAGCTCGGCCTCGACCGGCTTCTCAACGAATTCTTCGACGATGCGCCGGCCCATATTGATGTGGCTGCGGTTCTCGACAAACTGGCTCTCGAAGACGCCTTTGAGGCCGGGGTCGGCGATCGCTTCGGTCAGTCCCTCCATCCAGCCGAGCTCGAGGATTTTGGGTCCCAAATTCAACGCCGCGATGCGGATCGGGTGAGGGTAGGTGGCCAGGTTGCGCAGCGAGAAAACATAATAGGCCAGCGCCGAATCCAGCACAAAACAGCCGGAGGGATGGCGAAAGGCGTCCTTTTGTGTGGCGGCGAACCCCTTGCGCAGCAACGCATCGAGATAGAGCATCTCGTGCGTCGACTCGTCGACGATCTGCTTCGAGAACAAGTATTTGACGGAAGGCGGGAAGTCGTTGATTTCGAGGCCCTGACCCCACCCGCCATAGATGTAATAAAACATCCGTTCGAGGGTCCACAGCCTGCCGATCAGCCGGTGCGCCGCCTCGTCATCCAGGCCATGGCGGCGAATGGCCTGAATGACGTCCTCTACCTGTGTCGCGCGGCTGTCGTTCCGGCTTTTCTCGATCAGCTCCCGCGCTAGGTCTTTTCCTGGCAGCTGGGGCACGGTGTTAGCGCCCGACCTGAAGTGAATCTCCTGCCCTCAACGGGTTATCCGTCATTCCCGCGAAAGCGGGAATCCAGGGCGGCGCGGCCGCGGCAGTTGCCCCTGGACCCCCGCTCTCGCGGGGGTGACGAGAACCCAAGGGATGAGCGCGCTTCACAGATCTTACGGCTCGAAGACGGCGAAGCACTTGTTCGAGTTGAAAATGTAGCTCTGCACGTAGGAGGTCTCGGTCGGCCGACGCCCTAGCTCGTTCATTGCGCCGACGAGACACATCCAGTTCAGGACCTCCTGCTGGCCGCTGTCCTCGATCGCGCTCAACGGCCGCTGCCGCCAGGTCGCATAATCGGTGGCCTGCAATGCGTCATAGAGCGCGCGGTCGGCCTCGACGTCGGGGTAGAGCAGGTAATGCTTGGGCGTGAGGAAAGCGTGCGACCAGCTGGAGGACGCAATCAGCGCGACGCGCCACGGGCTCTTCTCGACAACCCGGGCGCAAGCCGCGCCGAGATCGAAGCAGCGCCACGGGGCAGGGGAGGGGGGATCGAGCTCGTCCTCCGAGGGGAACTGGCTCAACCCGCGCGCGCCGGCCTGCTGGGCGACCACCCGCCTGCCGTAGCAATTCACCTGGAACGGCACGACCGGGTAGGGAAAACCCTTGCGGTCGTAATCGAGGAACAACAGCGTATTCAGAAAGGCGTGGCCGAGCTGGTGGTGCAGCGGCTTGTAGGCGTATGAGACGTCGAACCCGGCCTCCAGCATGCCGCTGGCGATGAACTTCCCGGCGTCGCGATGGCCCTTGTACTCGAAGGACTTCTCCGTCGGCTCGTTCCAAACGTTCGGGCCGCGATAGTGTTGCCACGGCTTAGTCGTCAGCGATTTATAGGCCAGCACGCAGAACGGCGGGATGACGTCCTCCTTGAAGTTCTCGTATTGGTCGTCGCCCCAGATCACGACAAAGTCGGGCGCGAACTCGTCCAACACCCGCCGGGCATTGCGAAAGCCGGTGAGGAGCGCCTCGCGGTGGTGCCTGGCGGCGGTGAGCCCGGCGTCGGCGCCGTACTCCTCGCGCATCGCCGCGGGCCAACCCGACGGGTCCCGCATCCGCTCCGGGACCGCCGGGTCGTCGAGGGCTCGCTTCAGAATGCGGCCCAAATTCTCGTCCGTGCCGGAAAGCGGTGGAAAGTGAGTAACACCGAGGCCCAGAACCTGTCCCATGCCATCCTCCCTTGAGTACCTAGAGGCAGGATAGGCTGTGACCGCGCTGGGAACAAGCATCGAAGGCTGCCGCAGGAAATGCCCCTCACCCCGACCCTCTCCCCCCACCCTCACCCGCTCGCGGGTGAGGGTAGGGTGGGGGCAAGCGGGGCGAGGGGCGAAACGGAGGGTGAGCGGCATTCCCGACGATTCGGGGCGTATCACGGCGGAAGGCGCCGCAAACGGGGGCGGGGAGGGCGGAATCCGCGGTGAGAGGCCGCGATCGTTGCGGGGTTCGGCTGGCTTGTGGCAAGAGATGGCCAAGGATTGCAAGCAGCGGTGAGTTTCTCGATGACGTCTCTACGCGTGAGCCGTCGGCTGATTTTTGGGGTTGCGGTTATTGCAGGGTCGGGCATTGCCATCCCGCAGGCGGGAGCGCTCGAGGGTGACTTCTACGCATTCCTGGCAGGGCTGCGCCGGGACGCCGCGGCGCAAGGCATTCGCGGTTCGACGCTCGACGTGGCGCTGCGAAATACGGAGTATCTGCCGCACGTCATCGAGCTCGACCGCAAGCAGCCCGAGCGCACGATGACCTTCAACGAATATCTCGAGAAGGTCGTCACCTCGCAGCGGATGGAGGGCGCGCGCCGCGAGCTCGCCGAAAATCGAATGCTGCTCGACGGGATCTGGCGGCGGTTCAATGTCGAGCCGCGCTTTGTCGTAGCCCTGTGGGGGATCGAGAGCGATTTCGGCAAAGTCATGGGCAACTACTCGGTCGTCTCGGCACTGGCCACACTCGGCTATGACGGACGCCGCAGCTCGTATTTCCGCGGCGAGCTGATCTCGGCATTGCGCATTCTCGATCAGGGGCACATCAGGACCGACAACATGATGGGTTCCTGGGCGGGAGCCATGGGGCAGTGTCAATTCATGCCGTCGACCTTTCTCGGATATGCCGTCGATTACGATGGCGACGGCCGGAAAGACATCTGGAACGACCGCGCCGACGCGCTCGCGTCGATCGCCAACTTCATCTCGCGGCTGGGATGGCGCGGCGGCGAGGGCTGGGGGCGCGAAGTCATGCTGCCGGCCGGGTTCGACGCCCACTACACCGGGCTCGAGGTCAAGCGGCCGACCGGAGAGTGGAGCCGCCTCGGGGTGCGCAGCCGCGACGCCGGCCCGCTTGCCGCCCGCGAGGGCGAAGCTTCCCTGGTCATCCCGGATGGCGCCGGCGGGCCGGCTTTTCTCGTCTACGATAACTTTCGCGCGATCATGAAGTGGAACAAATCCACCTATTTCGCGACCGCGGTCGGCTATCTCGCCGACAGCATGGCGCGAGGCTGATTGCGGCAAGTTCGCGCAATCCCGGGGCGGATCTTCAGTAAGGCGGATCTTGACTGGGGCGGGGCCGTTCTCGGTCGGGAAGAGAGAAAGCGAGTGATTATGACGGAACGGAAAACGGGCGCCTCTCGTCTCGCGCGTCTGCTCGCCGCGGTGACGGCCGTGGTATTGCTCTCAGCCGGGCTGAACGGTCATCCGGCAGCGGCGGCGCGGGGCCATGCTAAGCCCAAGCCTGCCGCCGGCGCCGTCGAGGCCCCGGGAAAGCCGACCGGGGGCCTGGACACTCAGGCCAAGCATGCGTTCGTCATCGAGGTCGACACCGGGACGGTGCTGCTCGACAAAGGCGCCGACGAGCGCATGCCGCCCGCCTCGATGAGCAAGATCATGACCGCCTATGTGGTCTTCGACATGCTCAAACAGGGGCGGGCCAAGCTCGACGACGAATTGCCGGTAAGCGAGCGGGCCTGGCGACTGCAAGGCTCGAAAATGTTCGTGCCGATCGGCGGGCGAATCAAGGTGGACGATCTGCTGAAGGGAGTGATCATCCAGTCCGGCAATGATGCCTGTCTTGTCCTCGCCGAAGGGCTTGCCGGGAGCGAGGAAGCATTTGTTGAAATTATGAATTAGAAGGCCAAGGAGATTGGCCTCAAAGACAGCCATTTTGCCAATGTCGACGGTCTGCCCAGTCCCGAGCATTGGATGACGGCGCGCGATTTAGCGACCTTGTCAATGCGGACGATCGAAGACTTTCCCGACTACTATCATTATTACAGTCAAATGGAATACGAGTTCAACGGCATAAAGCAAGGCAATCGCAACCCGCTCCTCTACAAGGGGCTCGGCGCCGACGGACTGAAGACGGGGCATACCGAGGAGGCGGGCTACAGTCTGACCGCTTCGGTAAAGCGGGAAGACCGCCGCATTATCCTCGTGCTCGGCGGTCTGCCGACAATGAAGGCGCGCGCGCAAGAGAGTGAAAGGCTGATCGAATGGGCGTTTCGTGAGTTCAACGACTACAAGCTGTTTGCCGCCGGCGACAAGATCGAGGATGCGGAGGTGTGGCTCGGTGCCGAGCCGAAGGTGCCGCTGACCATCGCCAAGGATCTGGTCGTGACCTTGCCCCGCAAGTCGCGAAAGGACATGAAGGTTACGGTCGATTATGACCGGCCGCTTCCCGCGCCGATCCGGAAGGGGCAACCGGTTGGCAAGCTGATCGTAACCGCGCCGGATGTCCAGCCGACCGAAGTGACGCTGGTCGCCGGCGCCGATGTCGAACGTATGGATGCTTTCGGCCGGATTGCTACCCTCGCCGGCTATCTTGTGTGGGGCGGCCGACACTGACGTGGCGTCCACGCGCGGTCGGTTCATATCGATTGAGGGCGGCGAAGGCGCCGGCAAGTCGACGCAGACCGCGCTCCTCGTGGCGGCGCTCGCCCGAGCAGGGATCCCGGCTCGGGCAACCCGCGAGCCCGGCGGGTCACCCGGTGCCGAGGGGATCAGGGGGCTATTGCTCGAAGGCGAGGGCGAACGCTGGGATGCGATCAGCGAAGCCCTGTTGCTCCTCGCCGCACGTCATGATCACGTGGTTCGCGTCATCGCCCCCGCGCTCGCCCAAGGTGAGTGGGTGGTGTCCGATCGGTTTGCCGACTCGACGACGGCCTATCAGGGCTACGGCAGTGGGCTGGCGCTCGAGGATCTCACCGCGTTGCATCGCTTCGCCCTCGGCGACTTTGCGGCGGACCTGACCGTGATCCTCGATCTGCCGGCCGAAATCGGGCTCGCTCGCGCTGTCGCCCGGTCGGCCGCCGACCGGTTCGAACGCCTCGACCGCAGGTTCCACGAACGGCTACGCCGAGGCTACCGGCAAATCGCCGCCGACAACCCGACCCGCTGCGTCTTGGTCGACGCCTCGGGCGATCTGCAGACCGTGCACCGAGCTGTCGTCGCCGCGGTCGAGCATCGGCTCGGTGTTGACTTAGGTTAGCTCCGCGACCCGGCACCGCCGCAAAAACGTGGACGCATAACGCGCTGGATCTCGAACATTTTGCGATCCATAAAGGGTCTGGAAGTCACGTTCGATCCCACAAAAGAACGCTCGAAACATCCATGATCGGGGTCTGTCCTTCGATACGGCTGTCTCGGGATGTCGTTGAGAGATTTCGTGCTACTGGAGAAGGTTGGCAGACGCGGTTGGATGCGGCGTTGCGTTACTGGCTTCAGACGCATTCGCCGGGGTAGTCGCATGCGTTTGCTTGTTCGGTAGCAGCCCCGCATGGGGCGCGGGATGAACGCGATGGCTGAAGCGGCAGGCGTGCTCGCCCCGCGGGAGAATCCCGACCTATTGGGGCATGAGAATGCCGAGCACGAGTTGCGTCGGCTGGTCGAGGCGGGGCGGTTGCCGCACGCAATCCTGCTGGCCGGGCCGCGCGGTATCGGCAAGGCAACGCTCGCCTTTCGACTCGCCCGGTTCCTATTCGCCGCGCCCAGCGACATTCCCGCCGGAACATCCGGCGGCACCGGGGAGGGCGCCCTTGCGATCAATCCCGAAAGCGGCGTGTTCCGCCGGGTGGCGTCCGGCGGCCATGCCGACCTGCTCACCGTCGAGCGCGCTTATGATCCTCGGCGCCGCCGGTTGCGCAGCGACATCATCGTCGAGGACACGCGCGCAATCGCCGGCTTCTTCCGGCTGACCTCGGCCGAGGAGGGGTGGCGAATTGTTATTGTCGACGGCGCAGAGGAGATGAACCGCAACGCCGCCAATGCGCTCCTAAAGATTCTCGAAGAGCCGCCACGGCGCGGGCTGCTGCTGTTGGTCAGCCACAGCCCGGCCCGGTTGTTGCCAACTGTCCGCTCGCGCTGTCGGCACTTCCCGCTGGCGGCGTTGCCGCGGCAGGTCGTTTTGGAGCTGCTTGGCAAGTACCGCCCCGAGCTTGCAAAAACCGAGGCCGAAGCTCTGGCGCGGCTTGCCGAAGGCAGCATCGGCCGGGCAATCGAGCTTGCCGAGGCCGGCGGGCTGGCGCTCTATCGGTCGATCCTCGGCATCCTGGCGCAGGTTCCTCGGGTCGATGTTGCCGAGCTCTACACCTTCGCAGACAAGCTCGCCCGTCCTGACGCGGAAGAAACCTATCGCGCCGGCCAAGAGCTGCTGTCGCAGTTTCTTGCCAGGATGGTCGGTGGCGCCGTCCGTCGCCTTGTCGAGCCGGATGGGCTGATCGACAGTGAAGGAGAGGTGATGCATCATCTCGCCGCTCGCGCCGATCCGGCACGTTGGGCGGATCTGCGCGACCGGATCGATCGGAATTTCGCCGACACCGACCAGCTCAATCTCGATCGCAAACAGGCCATCCTCGGCGCGTTCTTTGCCGTCGAGGAACTGGCGCGATAGAACCGCAGCGCCGGGGTAGTGTCTCAGTTTGAATTTTAGGGATTTACGCTTATCGCCTTACAGATACCCTTCATTCTCGCTTTTTTGGTTACGGCGGATTGGAAGCGGTTCATGCAGGTTGCAGGCACGGTGGGGTTTGCAGGCCGCCGGGGTTGCGTTGGCCTTTGGCCCTGTCGCCTTTTAAACTGTGATAGCGCCCGAAAATTCAAACTGAGACACTAGCGGCGCCGCCGCTGGATCGCGATCCGAACGGGACCATATCTGGGGTTTGGAGACAGCGATGACCGCCAACCGGCCTTTCTTCATCACGACCCCGATTTACTACGTGAACGATACGCCGCATTTGGGGCACGCCTACACCACCGTGGCGTGCGACGCATTGGCTCGCTTCATGCGGCTCGACGGGTATCGGGTGAAGTTCCTGACCGGCACCGACGAGCACGGCCAAAAGGTCGAGCAATCGGCGCGCCTTGCCGGAATCTCGCCGCAGCAGTTTACCGACCGGATCTCCGGGGCGTTCCGCGATATGACGCGGCTTCTCGACATCAGCAACGACGATTTCATTCGTACTACCGACCCGCGCCATATTCGCGGCGTCCAGGCGCTGTGGCAGGAGTTGGAGCGTCGCGGCGAGATTTATCTCGGACGCTTTGCCGGGTGGTATTCGGTGCGCGACGAAGCCTTTTACGATGAAGGCGAGCTGGTCGCCGGCCCGACTGGTCCCAAGGCGCCGACCGGCGCCGAGGTCGAGTGGCTGGAAGAGGAGAACTACTTTTTCCGGCTATCGGCGTGGCAGGATCGGCTGTTGGCCTATTACGATGCGAACCCGGACGCCGTCGCCCCGCGCAGCCGGCGCAACGAGGTCGTCAGCTTTGTGAAGTCGGGCTTGCGCGACCTGTCGATCTCGCGAACCAGCTTCAGCTGGGGAATTCCGGTTCCGGGCAACCCGGATCACGTGATCTATGTGTGGCTCGACGCGCTGGCCAACTACATCACCGCGATCGGCTATCCCGACACCCAAAGGCCGGAGTTTTCGACTTTCTGGCCCGCCAATATTCACGTCGTCGGCAAGGACATCGTGCGGTTTCACGCAGTCTATTGGCCGGCCTTTCTGATGGCTGCCGGTCTCGAGCCGCCGCGCCGCGTCTACGCCCACGGCTGGTGGACGGTCGAGGGGCAGAAGATGTCGAAGTCGCTGAACAATTTCATTCCGCCGAAACAGCTCGTCGAGACTTACGGGCTCGACCCGGTGCGCTATTTTCTGTTGCGCGAATTGCCGTTCGGCAGTGACGGGGACTTCTCGCACCGCGCCGTCGTGGGACGGCTCAACGGCGATCTCGCCAATGATTTCGGCAATCTGGCGCAGCGCGTGCTGGTGATCATTAATCGTAATTGCGGCGACTGCGTACCGGATCCCGGCGATCTTGGAGCTGACGACGAGGCACTGCTGAATGCCGCGCAAGATCTGCTCGGGACCGTGCGCGGGCATATCGGGGAGCAGGCCTTTCACCTGGCGCTCGAAGCGATCTGGCGGGTTGTCGGCGAAGCCAACCGCTATGTCGACGAGCAGGCCCCTTGGGCGCTCAGCCGCAGCGACCCGGCACGGATGCGCACGGTGCTCTACATTTTGGCGGAGACACTGCGGTGTTTGGGCATCCTAGTGCAGCCCTTCGTGCCGGGCGCCGCGCGCAAATTGCTCGACCAGCTTGCCGTGCCACAGGATGCGCGCGACTTTGCCGCCTTAGCCGAGACTACGCTTGCACCGGGAACATCGTTACCCAAGCCCGAGGGCATTTTTCCCCGGTTTGTCTCAGAGATGGCGGGATGAACATCGAGGGCGGGGGCCGAATGCTGGTCGACAGCCATTGCCACCTCGATTTCCCGGATTTCGCGGCCGAGCGCGATGCCGTAATCGACCGCGCGCGAGCCGCCGGGGTCGAGAGCATGCTGACGATCTGCGCGCGGCTCGACCAATTCGATGGCGTGCAGTCGATCGCCGAGGCCTATGACGGGATCTGGTGCTCGGTCGGGGCACATCCGCATGAGGCGGCCGATCACGCGACGCTGATGGCCGATCAGCTGCTCGCGCTGACCGACCACCCGAAGGTGATCGGCATCGGCGAGACGGGCCTCGATTTCCACTACGATCTGAGCCCGCGCGACATCCAGGAGCGCGTTTTCCGCAGCCATATCGCGGCATCGCGCGCCAGCGGCCTGCCCTTGATCATCCATGCCCGCGAAGCGGATCACGACATCGCGCGAATTCTCGAAGAAGAGCGGCCGCCGGCCGGCGTCTTGCATTGCTTCAGCAGCGGCCGGGCGCTTGCCGAGGCGGCAGTCGAGCTCGGGTTTTATGTTTCGATCTCCGGGATCGTCACGTTCCGCAAAGCGGAAGAGCTGCGCGCGATCGTGCGCGACCTGCCGCTCGATCGGCTGCTGGTCGAGACCGATGCGCCTTATCTCGCGCCGGTGCCCTACCGCGGCAAGCGCAACGAGCCGGCCTTCGTAGCGGCGACCGCGGCAGCCGTGGCCGCACTGAAGGGGCTCGATCCGCAGCGCTTCGCGGCGGTAACGCACGACAATTTTTTCCGCCTCTTTACCAAGGCAACGCCGTCCAAAGGATGAGGGTGACAGTCCTCGGCTGTGGCGCCTCTACCGGCGTGCCGGCGATCGGCCCGGATTGGGGGCGCTGCGATCCCGCCGATCCGCGCAACCGCCGCCGCCGCGTTTCGGCGCTTGTCGAGATCGGGGACGTTGTCATCCTAATCGATACGTCACCGGATCTGCGCGAGCAGCTGATCGACGCCGGGGTATCGCGCTTGGACGCCGTCGTGGTGACCCATGCGCACGCCGACCACCTGCACGGGATCGACGATCTGCGTTCGGTCAACCGGCTCATGCAGCGGGCGATCCCGCTCTTTGCCGACGCGAAGACCTTGAGCGAGATCGGCCGCCGCTTCGGCTATGTCCTCGAGCCGCCGCCGGAGCCAGGCCGGTTTCACAAGCCCACCCTCGAGCCGCACGAGATCCGCGGCCCCTTCGAGATCGCCGGGATTCCGGTCATTCCGTTCACGCAGGACCATGGCTTCAGCACCACGCTCGGTCTGCGGATCGGCGGCTTCGCTTACTCGACGGACGTCACTGAGCTCGACGACGCGGCTTTCGCCGCGGTTGACGGGATCGAACTGTGGATTGTCGATTGCCTGAGGCGCGAGCCACATCCGACCCACTCCCATTTGGCGAAGACCTTGTCGTGGATCGCGCGCGTCCGTCCGCGGCGCGCCGTGCTGACCCATATGGACCAGAGCCTCGATTACCGCGAGCTCGGCACCGAATTACCGAGCGGTGTCGAACCCGGTCAGGACGGTCTCGTGATCGAGCTGCCGGAGCGATAATCGGATCGACGTGTCTATTCCGCCGAACAGTTACGACAGCCAGTGCTTGGCAAGTACGTCAGCCGCTCCACGGTCGCGCGGTCGCCCGCTGGCGTAAATATCAAGATCATTTAGCGCCTCTGTTCGATCTCCCGGGCAAAATGAGGACCGAAAGGTGCGGTAGCGACGGAGGGAATTAGGGCAATCGAGGCCACCAAAAGCCCACCGCCATTCGGATCATATTTTCCATAATATATATTATGCGACAATCTATTGTAGGCGCCCGATTAAAATGTCACCCTCCTGCCAATTAGAGATGACACTTCCCGGGGGGTGTTTGGGGTGACGGTTCCGCTGATGGGCGATGGAGAGCTTACGCGGCTTGAGGTGCTGCAGGATCTGGATCAACGACGGCTGACGGTTGAGACGGCAGCGCAGCTGCTGGGGCTCGAGCGGGCGCCACGTGTTCCGGCTGGTGAAGGCGTACCGGCGCGAGGCGCGACGGGGTTGATCTCGCCTTAGCGATCACATTCGCGAACAGTATTGGGAATCCGGCCCGATCCCAAGGCCGCGAGACGCTGCGGCTGTGGATGATCGAGGCTGGGGTTTGGGCTGACCGCAAGCAACGGCGCAAGCAGGTTCATCAACCCCGCCACCGGCGCGACTGCGTCGGCGATCTGGTGCTGGTCGGTTCAGCATCAGTTATTTTTCGCTGACCACAACGGCGCCTGATGGTTTCGGTTTCGCGCCGGCGGCTTGGCAAAGCGCGCGTTGTAGTCGGCGATGAAAACCGGGAGCAGGGCACGCGTTCAGCTAGGGTGCGGACCCCGGCCAGCCGCAATTCCTTGACCATCCGGTCCTGCAGGGTCTTGTGCGCGCGCTCGACCCGCCCTTTGGCCGGGCTCGAATTGGCGCAGATGATGTCGATTTTCAGCGCATGGTATCTGCAAGGCCGGGACCTCAACGCCGCGACGCCGCCGAAGCTGCGCGGCTTGAAAACGACTTTCTAGTTAACTACAAAAAGACGGCCTTAGCCGCCCCGAGCGGAGGATGCTCTATGAAGCCAGTCGCCTCGGCTCTGATTGCCGTTGCGTGCCGGATTAGCCAGTCCGCCTGCCGCCTCCGGCAGTTACCTAGGGAGTTGCCAGCCCGTTCCGAACGCGTGGCTCGCATTATCACATCCAAGAGCAAGTTCCTGCTTTTGAGCGAGAAACAAAGCGCGGCGTTTGATACGGAATTTCATTCGCAGGAAGAACTGGACAGCAAGTTCCTGCTTTTGGAAGAGTTTGTCAAAGACGGGCGCTTCAATGTGCTGGATCTAGGAGGAGGCAACGGATTTTTTGCTGACAGACTGCTTGAGCGGTTTCCGAAAAGCGCCGTGACTATATTGGACACATCTTCGGACTTGCTAGCAAGAAACCGGCCATCAAACCGGAAGGAACTTATTCATGGGTCAATCGAATACATGACTGATCTTTTGGCAGGGCGCACATTCGACTGCATAACGGTGAATTGGGTTTTCCATCATTTGGTTGGAAACAGCTATCGGACCTGCCGAGAAAATTGCCTTGATACACTTTTGAAATGTAACGAGCTATTGAAGCCAAACGGCTTGGTTCTTGTTGCTGAAAATATGTTCGACGGTTATTTGAGAACTAATCTTCCATCTCATCTCATCTACGCCATTACGTCGACAACCTGGCCGTGGTTTGTGCGTTTGGGTAGGCGCTTCTTCAATACCGCTGGTGTGGGCGTTTGCTTCCAGTCGCAGCGAGCGTGGCGGCACATGTTTGCGCAAGCGGAATTTGACGTGATCGCCTTTCAACGGGGTCTCGTGTGGTGCTGGCTCGGACGTTTCTTTCGGGGTATTCTGATCCATATGTTATTTATAAAGTCGGTCTCACATGGTCACTTTTTTTTGAAACTAAGAGATGACACAGGATAATACGACAATGCGCCAAGCAATTAACTTCAATGAGCAAACAAGCCGCAACTAAAGCCAGTGACTGGCGTCGCCCTGCTGCCGTCGATAAACTACACATCGGCGCGACGATGACGAATATGCGGAGCTCGAAACCGCACCCGTTGTCTACCGAGTGAACGTCAGCTCGCTCGGCTCGTAGAACAACTCAGCCGGCCGTGAAAACGAATATCAGATGTGTCCACCATTTAAAGATGTCACCTCTTTCTGCCATTTAAAAATGTCACTGTCGGGGTCGGGCGGCGGGCGGGCGCGGAGCCCCAGCGTAGCGCAGCGCCCGACCGCCGCCCGACCCCGATTGACCCGTCACCGGCAACCAAGACCCCTTCGTCCTGCGCAGGGAAATCGCTCGCATGTCGGCCGTCCGGGCAATACGGTTCGCATCCACGCGAGTTGTGTCGGCGAGGGCTTTTGGCGGGCAACAGCTTCTGCAAGATGGAACCCCTTGGTCGCATGGACGAGGGATTGCTCACTTTGACCGAGGATGCGTGGGTGTCAGGCTGAAGAAAATCCCGTTCACGCCGTAGCGCGCGCTTGCGGCGATCGAGGCGGCGCGGTGACGGCAACTGCAGATCTCGTGGGTTCGGGAACGGAGGCAACGCAACGAGATCCCAGCGGCCAAGCCGAATGTCGCAGCTCTCTCCGCCCTCCCCGCGTCAACGACGGTCCCGGCGATTGCCACGTCCAGACATTGCCCGACCCCCGAATTACTGGAGCTGCAAGCAGCCCAGGGGTGAACCTCTCAGCACGCCGAAGCCCGGTGTGCGCCATTCGGAATGAAAACGGCCTATTATTTCGCCGGGTCATTCCGCGGCGCGGGCTCCGCCCGCGAGCTCGGAACCCATGAACGCGGGCCTCGGAGAATGGGTTCAGAAGCCGGTGTTCACGGCTCGTGGGGCCGGCCCACGGACCCTCCCGGAACGACGACGATCTTGCTATTGAACTGACAGCGCTTTTCACCTCTGGTTTTCATGGCAGGGGTGCAGACAGCTGCTCTCAGTCGCAAGCGATAGGGGCCGTGCGTCGAGAGGATAGACGCCGTTCCGGCTGGCACGAATCCTGCGTGAGTCCGGTGACTTCTTCTCGAAATTTGCGAGAGAGCGGCCGGGATGAATCGCATTGCCGTCGCAGAGCTTAATTCGGAGGCATTCGCTCCTTTTGGTGAAGTCGGGACGGCGCCCGCCGGCGGCCACGCAACAGGTGATATCGCGCTCGAGCGCGGCCTTGTCCCGTTGGTGTTTGCGGCATGAAGCGCACGGTCGAGATTGCCGGCGGTGGCATTGCGGGGCTGACGACTGGTCTCGCGTTTGCGCAGAAGGGTTGGCGCGTTCGCGTCCATGCGCAGGACAGCGCACTGCCGATTTTGGGCACGGGTATCTACATTTGGGAAAACGGGTTGCGGGTGCTCGACGCATTGGGCGTGCTGCCTGGAGTGACTACCGGTGCCATTCCGGCCTCCCGCCATGAAGAGCGCAATCACAATGGCAGCGCATTCGCCAGCAGCCATGTCGGCCGGGATTTTCGCCTGTACGTGCCGTTGCGCGAAACCCTGCTGACTGCGCTTCAAGACGCCCTGGTCGCCACTGGCGGAGAGGTCGTGTTCAATTCGCGCGCGGTGGCGGCGGATCCCGATGGGTGGCTGCATTTCGAGGATGGAGGCTCGCGGCACGCCGATCTCGTTGTTGCTGCCGACGGTGTGAACTCGCCGGTCCGCGACAGCCTCGGTCTGTTGAAATGGCGGCGTCCGGCGAACCAATTCGGTTACCGGGCGATGATCCGACGCGAGCCGCATGAGCTCGAAACGGCAACCGGGCAAGCCCATTGCGAGAATTGGAACGGCTCGCGCCGGCTACTGTACGCGCCATGCACCGCCGAGTTTGCTTATGTGCAACTGACTTCACTGGCGGGCGACAGTTCAGGCAATGCGGTGCCGGTCGATCGCGGCTTTTGGCGTGCGCTGTTCCCCCATCTGGGTTGGATTATCGAGCGGATCCCCGACGATGGGCGAGGCGACTGGTTTGAGATTATCCGGCTCGAAGCTTGGTCGAACCGCCGGGTAGCGATCGTTGGCGACGCCGCCAGCGCTCAGCCGCCGTTTCTCGGCCAAGGCGGAGGATGTTCGATGATGTCGGGCTTCGTGTTGGCGCACATGATCGATCGCGAAGGGGATGTGCTCGACGGCATCGCCGCCTGGGAGATGCAAGAACGGCCATTCACCGAATGGATCCAGCGGATCGCCTATTGGTATGGGCAATTGGCCTTTCTGCCGGCAAGCGCACGTACCGCCGTCTTTAAAGCCCTCCATGCGAGCGAATGGGTGAAGCGTCAAACACTGCTTGCGGCGGCTTGCCGGGACGTGACCGCGCCGTGTCGGATTTCGCCCAGCCCCGCTTCGAACGCTCCGATATATCCACTGATCCACTGATGCCGGTGCGCAAAATCGGGGCGATGACGCGTGTGAGCGACCAAGGGCGCCCCGGGGGACCCGAGCGAGGATAAAAGCGGCGCCGAGGACTCGTCGTCTGAGAATCAGCCATCTGGGCCGTTCCACCCCTTGGCGTGCTCGCAATCTAGCGCAACCTTCTTTGGTGCAGTATGCACCGGCTCCGCCGTGGCAGATCGCCCCGACGGCCGACGCTTTGTGGTATTCTGTCCCATCGCCCACGGCGGAGCCGATCCTTGCCACTCGACATTGCCTCCAGCGTCTGCCCGCATGATTGCCCGAGCGCGTGTGCGCTCGAGGTCGAGCTGATCGACGGCCGGCGGATCGGGCGCGTGCGCGGTGCTTCGGCACAGTCCTACACGCGGGGCGTGGTGTGCGCCAAGGTCGCCCGTTATGCCGAGCGCCAGCACCATCCGGCGCGACTGTCCCGGCCATTGAGGCGGGTCGGTGAGAAGGGGATGGGCGAAGCGGCGTTCAAGCCGATCTCCTGGGACGATGCCCTCGATGAGGTCGCCGAAGGACTGACGCGGGCGGCCCAGCGCTACGGCTCGGAAACGGTGTGGCCCTATTACTACGCCGGGACGATGGGGTTGGTGCAGCGCGACGGCATCAACCGGCTGCGTCACGCAATGCGCTATTCGCGCGAGCATTTGTCGATCTGCAGCATGTTGTCCGACGCGGGCTGGCTCGCCGGGGTCGGAGCCAAGCGGGGGGTCGACGGGCGCGAGATCGCCAAATCCGATCTGATCGTCGTCTGGGGCGGCAACCCGGTCTCGACCCAGGTCAACGTGATGACCCATGTCGCGGCGGCGCGGAAGGAACGCGGCGCCAAGCTCGCCGTCATCGATCCGTACCGCACTGCGACCGCCGAGCAGGCCGATATCCATTTGGCGCCACTTCCCGGTACCGACGGCGCGCTCGCCTGCGCGGTGATGCACGTCCTGTTCAAGGAAGGCTATGCCGACCGCGGCTACTTGGCGCGATACACCGACGATCCCGGAGGGCTCGAGGCGCATCTCGCCACACGCGACGCGGCTTGGGCGGCGCGGATCACCGGGCTCTCCGAAGACGAGATCCTCGGCTTCGCGCGGCTCTACGGGCGCACCAAGCGCAGCTATATCCGCGTCGGATACGGCTTCTCACGGTCCCGCAACGGCGCCGCGCAGCTCTTCGCCGTCACCTGCCTGCCGGCAGTGACCGGCGCCTGGGCTTATGAAGGCGGCGGCGCACTCTATTCGAACCTCGGTCTCGTGGCGCTCGATCTCACCCTGATCGAGGGGCTGGACCGGCTCGATCCGGCTATCCGGATCCTCGATCAGTCGCGGATCGGACCGGTGCTGACCGGCGACCGGCGCGACATCGGGGACGGGCCGCCGGTCACGGCATTGCTGATCCAGAACACCAACCCGATGGTCGTGGCCCCGGAGTCCGGCTTGGTGCACCGCGGCTTCGAGCGCCCCGACCTGTTTGTTTGCGTTCACGAACAATTCATGACCGAGACCGCGGCGATGGCCGATATCGTATTGCCGGCAACGACGTTCCTCGAGCATGACGACATTTATCCAGCGGGGGCCCACACCTATTTGCAGATCGGCCACGCGGTATTGGACCCCTACGCCGAGTGCCGCTCAAACCACGACATGATCTGCGGGCTCGCCGAGCGGCTCGGGGCGCGCCACCCCGGCTTTGCGATGAGCCCGATCGAGCTGATCGACCGGACCTTGCGGATCAGCGGGCTTCCCGATAGAGAGAGCTTCTCGGAGGGCGGCTGGCTCGATTGCTGCCCACCTTTCGAGACCAGCCATTTTCTCGACGGTTTTGCGCATGCCGACGGAAAATTTCATTTCCGCGCCGATTGGCGGGCGATCGGGCCCGAGCACGCGCAACTGCCGCCCTATCCGGACCATGTCGCCATTATCGACGCAGGCGATGCGGAGCAGCCGTTCCGGCTGATCGCCGCGCCGTCGCGCTCGTTCCTGAATACGAGCTTCAACAATACGGCGTCGAGCATTGTCCGTGAGGGCCGACCGACCGGGCTCGTTCATCCCGAGGTGCTGGCGGGACTGGGACTCGGCGATGGCGACCGGATGCGCATCGGGAACCGGCGCGGCAGTGTTGTCGTTCACGCCCGCGGCTTTGACGGATTGCAGAAGCGGGTGGTGATCGTCGAAGGGTTGTGGCCCAACCACGCTTTCGAGGAGGGTATCGGGATCAACTTGTTGACGAGCGCCGATCCCGGTCTGCCGCGTGGCGGCGCCGTTTTCCACGATACTTCGGTATGGCTCAGCCCGGCGTGAGGGGCGCGATGAGCGACAGCAAAAACCGGCTCCCGACCGAGGCGCGCTCCGCCGAGGTCGAACAATTTCTCGAAAACCTAAAGAAGGCGCCGCCGACGCATCCTGGTGGCGGACGCGGGCGACTGATCTTTGCACTCGACGCGACCGCCAGCCGCGAGCCGACCTGGGACCGCGCCTGCCGCATCCAGGGCGAGATGTTCGAAGCCACCGCCGCTCTCGGCGGGCTCGAGATCCAGCTGGTCTTTTATCGCGGCTTTTCGGAATGCAAGTCGAGCAAGTGGATGACGACCGCCGCCGATCTGCACCGGGTCATGCGATCGGTATTTTGCGTCGGCGGCGAAACGCAGATCGAGCGCGTCCTCAGCCATGCGATGCGCGAGACCCGGGCCCGCAAGGTGAATGCCCTCGTCTTCGTTGGGGACGCGATGGAGGAAAAGGTCGACCGGCTGTGCCGGCTGGCCGGTGAGCTGGGCCTCCTCGGCGTGCCGATCTTCATATTTCACGAGGGCCGGGACCGCACCGCGGCGCAGGCTTTCAAGCAGATCGCGAGCCTGTCGCGCGGCGCCTATCTCAGCTTCGATCTGTCGAGCGCCGAGCGCCTCAAGGAGCTGCTCGCGGCCGTCGCGGTATACGCCGCGGGCGGATACCGCGCGCTGACCGCTTACGGCGAAAAGAAGGGCGGTGAAATTCTGCGGTTGACCGCGCAACTGCGCGAGTGAGCGCCGGCGATGCTCTACCTCCTCGGCGGGTTCGCGGTCCTCAGCGGCTTCCTGCTTCTGGTTTACCTGTTCGTAAACGCCGACCCGGCGCGGCTCGCCCGCGGCCTCAAGGTGACCGGCATCGTCATCGCAGTCGCCGCCGTAGCGACCTTGGCGATCTCCGGCCGGCTTGCCGCGCTCCTGATGCCGCTGGCCATGCTGATGCCGCTGTTGATCCGGGTGCGCAGCCTGCTCGACCGCTACCGCCCGCCGGCCGGCGGGCAGACCTCGACGGTGGCGACCGCTTTTCTGCGGATGACCCTCGACCACGATACCGGGAGCATGGAAGGGACGATCCTGCGCGGCTGCTTTGCCGGGATGCGCCTCGACGAGCTGGGGCCGGGAGACCTGTTGGCGTTGCTGCGCGAGTGCCGGGCCCAGGACGAAGAGGGCGCGCGGCTGCTCGAAGCCTATCTCGACCGCGTGCGCCCGGATTGGCGCGACGAGCTCGCCGGGGAACGTGCCGGTGGCGGCGGAAGCGGTACGGGCGCACGCTCGACAAGCGGCGACATGAGCGTCGAGGAAGCCTACGCGATCCTCGGTCTCTCCGCCGGCGCCGACGCCGATGCAATCAAGGATGCCCATCGCCGGCTGATGGTCAAACTGCACCCCGACCACGGCGGCTCCGACTATCTCGCCACCAAGATCAACCGCGCCCGCGACGTGCTGCTGCACCGGCGATGACCGCTGGCGGTCAGATTGCTGAGGCGTCATTGCGAGGAGCGCCTCGCTGTCAAACGCAGTCGAAGAAGGCGAAGCGCTCTCCGGCGCCCAGCCCCTCATAGTAAACCTTCTGCAGTTTGGCGGTCTTGCCGTGGGCGGCGCATGCCCTTTTTGCGAGCTCTGTCGCTTTGTCGAGGCCGTTCATGATGCCGTCGTACCGGATCGAGACATGGGTGTCCGCGCTTTCGACGATCTGCACCGCGTCACAAGCGGCGAGTTGTAAGAGCCCGACAAGGAAGAGCTTTGCGCGCAATCGAGGCCCGCCGGTATCGCGCTTCTGCCACCTGCCGGCCTGCAGTATACATTGTTTATGATATGTGTGGCCCATCATCTATCGCCTGCGTCAGCGCTGGAATCGTTCTACGACGGACAACGAAAGGCCGGCAATGGCGGGACACCCGGAGCGTGTCTATGCGCCTGAACCTGTCGCGTCAGACGCTGGTGCCATTCGTCGTCGCTTGCGCGATGTTCATGCAGAACCTCGATTCGACGGTGATCGCTACGGCCCTGCCGACAATCGCGCACTCGCTCGGCGAGACCCCGTTGCGCCTCAACGTCGCGATCACCTGTTACTTGCTGAGCCTCGCGGTCTTCATCCCGATTAGCGGCTGGACCGCCGACCGTTTTGGGGCGCGGCGCGTCTTTAGCCTGGCGATTGTGGTCTTCACCTTGGGTTCGATCGCCTGCGGCTTCTCCACCTCGCTGCCGGCGCTGGTTGCCGCGCGTATCCTGCAGGGCATGGGCGGCGCACTGATGGTGCCGGTCGGGCGGCTCGTGTTGCTGCGAACCGTCCCGAAATCCGATCTGGTGCGGGCGATGTCGTTCGTCAGTGTGCCGGCGTTGATCGGCCCCGTCATGGGCCCGCCACTCGGCGGCTTCATCGTCACCTATGCCTCTTGGCGCTGGATCTTCTTCATCAACATCCCGATCGGGATATTGGGTATCGTGCTCGTCAACATGTTGGTCGGAGATTTGAAGGAAACCGGGCGCCGGCCGCTGGACCGGACCGGCTTTGTGCTGACCGGTGTCGGGCTCGCAAGCCTCGCCTTTGGTTTCGAGAATGTCGGCCGCGGCACTTTGCCGAGCGCCGGCGTGGTCGGCCTCTTGGCGTGCGGCGTGATCTGCCTCACGCTTTATGTCCGCCATGCCCGCCGTGTGTCGCATCCGATCATTGATCTGACGCTGTTCAGCATCCGGACCTACGCGTCAGCCTCGATCGGCGGATTTTTGTTTCGGATGGGGCTCGGCGCCCTGCCCTTCTTGTTACCATTGATGCTGCAGGTCGGGTTCGGCCTCAGCGCATTGAATTCGGGCCTCTTGACCTTCGCGAGTGCGGCCGGAGCAATGCTGATGAAGACTTCGGCGGTGCGCATCCTGCGCGCCTTGGGCTTCCGCATCGTGCTTGTCGGTGATGCCGTGATCAGCGCCGCGTTCTTATTCGGCTATAGCTTGTTCCGGCCGGACACGCCGCATCTGGTGATTTTTCTGGCATTGCTGATCGGCGGCTTTTTCCGCTCGTTGCAGATGACCAGCATCAACACCTTGAGCTATGCCGACGTGCCGGCCTCGATGCTGAGCCGAGCCACCAGCCTGTCGAGCATGGCCCAGCAATTGTCGCAAACTGCCGGCGTCGCCACCGCCGCGTTGATGCTGCACACGGCGCTGACACTGCGCGGCGGCACAACGCTTGTCGCGGCCGATTTCTACCCGGTCTTTGTCGGCGTCGCGTTGATCTCGCTGCTTTCGGTGCCGTTCTTCCTGAAGATGTCGCCCGACGCGGGCGCCGAGGTCAGCGGCCGGCAAGTCGCGCGATGACGGCAACCGGCACTGGCCGGATCGCACCGATCGTGGCAATCTCAAACCGTCCCTATGGCGGCGGGGTCCACCGATGCACATCGAACGGCTCGATCACCTGGTTCTCACGGTCGCGGACATCGAGCGCACCTGCGAGTTTTACACCCGGGTGCTGGGCATGGAGGTCGTTCGCTTTGGCGAGGGCCGCACCGCTCTGCGCTTTGGTCAGCAAAAGATCAACCTGCATTCGGCCGACAACATCCCAGGCCTGGTAGCCGACAGGCCGACCCCGGGCTCGGCCGATTTGTGTTTGATAAGCCCTGAGCCGCTCGCCGAAGTGACGGCGCATCTCGAAGCTTGCGGTGTTCCGATCGTGGCGGGACCGGGACCGCGCGCCGGTGCAATCGGCACGATACAGTCGGTCTATATCCGCGACCCCGACCGCAACCTGGTCGAGATCTCGAATTATTGAGCCTGGCGATGCCGCGGGTCCATTGGGCTTGCTCCCGGCTTCTTCCTCTGCTGGTCTTTCTCGCCATCATCGCCGCCGCGCGATTAGCGTCAGCCGGCGGCGTACTCGACCGCATCGCCTATGGGGTGGACGGAGCTGAGTCGAGCCATGGCAGCGATCCGGGGATGTGGCGCTCCGAACCGAACGGCCCACAGGGACCGATGCAGGTCTCCGCCGCGGCGGCGGCCGATATCGGGGGTGGCGATCGTTTCGACGAGACGGAAAACCGCGCGCTCGGCCGCGCCTATCTCGCTCACATGTTCCGGCGCTACGGCAGCTGGCCCGATGCCATCGCCGCTTACAATTGGGGACCCGGGCGTTTGGACGAATGGATCGGCGGCGGGCGGCCGGCGGACAAATTTCCGGCGGCGGTGGAGCGATATCGCGCCCGCGTACTGGGTAGTTCAGGACTGGCCGCCTGGGCCAATCTCCGGCTGGCAAAACTCGAAAAGCTTCGTATCGAAGCCAAACGGCAGTTGGCTGAGCGGCGGCGTGGCGGCCGAGGGCCGGACGCAGTCGAGCTGCTCTATGCCGAAATCATGCGATCCACCACCCCGGGCGCGCCCTAATACGAAATCTTTTCGCACAGCGCGTGTTACCGCATAGGGCGGCGTCCCGGACCCCGCCGGTCTCGCCGCATACGTCTCGCGAGGTCATGATGGAAAATGGACACTTGACGCGGCGCTCGCTGCTCACAACCGCGGCGCTCGCAAACCACCGCGCTGACGGTGCCCTTTGTGCGCGGCGCCTTTGCCGCCAGCAAACTCGGCTTCTGGGATCACTGGGTCCCCGGCGCCAACGACACGCTGACCAGGCTGTGCAAGGTGCCCTATTTCTGGGGCATCTGGGGCTTCTCGGCCAACAAGCCAGCCGCCAAGAGCCTGCTGACATTTCTGTCGCAGCGCCCGCAGGTGAAGCAGCTGGTCGCCGCCGGTCAGGGCTACGACCTGACGGCGTTTGCCAAGCTGCACGATTTCAAGACCTGGGCCGATGAGGGGCCGCCCAAGGGCAATCTCTACAATTACCCGCCGCGCGAGGACCTGACCGCCTCGATCTCCTGCGCGCCGGCCCCGACCAACATCGCGACGCAAATGTATTCGCAGGCGACGATGACCAAGATGATTGCGCGCTGCACCCAGCAGGGCGAAAGCATCGACCGGGCGATCGCCTGGGCGTCCGACGAACTCGAAGGGTTCATGCGCGGATAGCGCTCGACGCTCAATGAGCGTCCGCCGTCAGTTTCTTTGGCGGCGCAACCTTGCGCATCAGCGGCACCATGGCGGTAGCGACCACGAAGCAGGCGGCCATGGCCAGGAAAGCGTCCGCGTAAGTCTGGGTCTGCGCCTCGCGCCAGGTTAGCGCCCACAGCTGCTTCAAGGCTGCGGCGTGACCGTGCACGGCGTCACCGCCCCATTTCACGGTGTCGGCGGCCGTGACCCGCTGCAGCAGATCCAGCATCGCTGAGTTGGTCGCGTTCAGGTGCTCGGCCAATCGCAGGAAATGGAGGTTGGCCCGGTCGTTGAGGATCGTGCCGCAGGCGGCAATGCCGATCGCGCCCCCCAGATTGCGCATCAGGTTGAACAAGCCGGATGCCAGTTTCAGCCTTTCGGGCGCCAACCCGCCCAAGGTCAAGGTCACGGTCGGTGCTACCGCGAACAGCTGCGCAAAGCCGCGGAAAGCCTGCGGCAGCAACAGCTCGCGCCAGCCCCAGTCATGGGTGATCGGCGTGAAGTTCCACATCCCGAGCGCGAAGCAGGTTAGACCGAACATCATCAGCCAGCGCAAATCGATGTACCGCGTGGAGAAAGTGTAGAGTGGCGAGAACCTGGAACACGCCGGTCGAGAACACGGCGATGCCGATCTGCAATGCGCTGAACCCGCGCAGGCGGCCGAGGAACAGCGGCGTCAGATAGATCGTCGCGAAAATCCGATCCCGGTGACAAAGGAGAAAAAACAGCCGAGTGAGAAATTGCGGCTCTTGAGAGCCCGCAGGTCGACGACCGGCTGGGAATAGGTCAGGCTGCGCCAAATAAAGGCGATGCCGGCGATACCCGATATCCAGGCGGTGGCGCGGATCGTGTCATCGCCGAACAATCCCATCGCGGTCCCTCCTCCAGCGTGTATTCGAGACAGCCGAGAAAGGCCGCCATCAGCGCCATGCCGAAGTAATCGGCGCCGCGCAGCAGCGCGAGGTTGGGGCGGTCGATGCGCACGAGGATCGGGACTACCAATGCGACGAACATCCCCGGGACCAGATTGATGTAGAACAGCCAGTGCCAGGAGTAGTTGTCGGTGATCCACCCGCCGATTGTCGGTCCCAATGTCGGCGCAAGGGAGGAGATGCTGCCGATGACGGCTGCCGCGATCACCCGCTGCTGCCCGGTGAAATAGACAAAGGCGGCCGTGAACACGGTCGGGATCATCGAGCCGCCGAGAAACCCCTGCAGCGCGCGAAACGCGATCATGCTCTGGATGTCCCAGGCCCAGCCGCACAACAGGCTGGTGGCGGTGAAACCGGCGGCCGAGGCGCAGAACAGCCAGCGCGTCGACATCACGCGCGACAGCCAGCCGGAGAGCGGGATCACAACGATCTCGGCGATCAGGTAGCTGGTTTGCACCCAGGCGATCTCATCGGGGCCGGCCGACAATCCGCCGGCGATTTCACCGAGTGAGGCCGAGACGATCTGGATGTCCAGCAGAGCAATGAAAAAGCCGACGGACATGCTCGCGAAAGCAAAGATCTTCGCCTTCAGGGACAGCTCGTCAGTTTGAGCTGCGCTCACTGCGCACGCTCCGCGGATGGGCGCTCGTCGACGGCGGCGGTTACCGACAGGCCGGGACGTAGGTCGCCAAGCGTCGATGCGCCGTCGTCCAGTTGGATGCGAACCGGAACACGTTGCACGACCTTGGTGAAGTTGCCGGTGGCGTTCTCGGGAGGCAGCACGCTGAACTGAGCGCCGGTTGCGGGCGCCCGGCTGGCGACATGCCCGCGAAACACCCGGCCCGGCAGCACGTCCGCCTCTACCGACGCCGGCAATCCCGGGCGGATGTGCGCGAGCTGGCTCTCCTTGAAATTCGCGTCGACCCAGAGGCCATGCGCCGGCACCAGCGAGATGAGCTGCGCGCCGACCATGGCGTAGGCGCCGGACCGCGCGCTGCGGTTGCCGACCACGCCGTCGATCGGGGCTCGCAACTCGGTGTAGCCGAGATTGAGCCGTGCGAGGTCGCGCTCGGCAATAGCCTGATCCAGGGCTGCCCCGGCCTGCCGCTTTTGCGTGTCGATGACATCGAGCCGGCGTCGCGCCGCGGCGAGGGCCGCCCGTGCCTTCTCGACCGCGGCGGTCGCCTTCTTGTTGTCCGCATCCGCCTGTTGAAAACGTTGCAGCGAGGCGTATTGGTCGGAGGCTAGCTGGCTGTAGCGCACGACGTCGAACCGGGATCGCGCGACCTCGGCGTCCGCCGCTGAGACCTCGGCTTCGGCTTGCGCGATCATCGATTCTTGCAAGCGGCGGGTCGCGTCGAGATTGGCGAGAGTGGCCTCTTCGCCAGCCACCGCCGCATTAGCTTTCGCCAAAGCGGCGCGGTAATCCCGGTCGTCGAGCTTGACCAGCAGATCCCCGGCGTGCACCACTTGATTGTCCGTGACCGGGACCTCGGCGATCAAGCCGGCGACTTTCGGCGCGATCACCGTCACGTCGCCGCCGACATAGGCATCGTCGGTGCTCTCGATGAAGCGCCCGACCGTCCACCATTGATGGCCGTACCACGCGCCGCCGAGTCCGATCAGGAGCGCGAGGCCGTAAAGGGCGAACCGTCTCAATCCGACGCGTCGGATCGCCCTTCTCAGATCGCGGCTCGCCGGTGCGGAAGCGACGCGAGCCTCAGCGGAACTGATGTCGAGTTCGGCTACGGTGCTGCTCATCGCGAGAGATTGACCGATTTGGGAGTATATGCACCAACATGGGCGCATACGCACGCTTGTCAACTTCTGTCGGCATCGGCGCTGTACCTTGCCGCACAGGCAGCGCGCCGACTACCCTGATTAGGTCCCCCGTGGAGGTCCCCCGTGGAGGTCCCCCGTGGAGGTTCATATGGCCGCGCTCTCGCCCGTCCTGGATCACGTCGTGATCGATGTGCGCGACCGCATCGACGAGGCGATGCGTTGCTTTCAGTCCCTCGGGTTCGAGCTAACGCCGCGCGGGCGGCACACGCTGGGCTCGGTCAACCATCTCGCGATGTTTGCGACCGACTATCTGGAGCTGCTCGGCTTTGCGGAGGATGGCGCGATCCGCCCGGAGATCACGCGCTTCCCCGTCGGTCTCAACGGGCTTGTCTTCAAGACCGCGGACGCCGACTTGGTTCATGACCACGCGACAGCAGCCGATCTCCCGATCCTGCCGGTTCAATCCTTCTCCCGTCCCGTCGCGCTCGGCAGCGGGACGCAAGATGCCCGGTTTCGCACCACCCGCCTCGATCCGGCCCAGGTGACGATGGGCCGCGTCTATTTCTGCGAGCATCAGACCCCCGACCTCGTATGGCGCCCGGAGTGGCAGACACATCCCAACGGCGCCTTCGCGATTGGCCGCGTGGTGGTCGCGACGACCGATCCTCAGCGCACAGCAAGGCTGTTCCGCGGTCTCTTCGGCGACGAGTCCCTGGCGGATCGCAACGGGGGGCAAATGATAGCCGCCGGAACCGCGCAGGTGGAGCTCTCGACGCCGGATATGATAGCGGCGGAATTCGGCGAGACGGCAGCACAGCCGTCCGGCCGCACCGAATATATGGCGGCGTTGGAAATCAGAGTCCGGACGCTCCCAGCAGCGGCACAATGCCTGCGCTCCGTCCCGGGGTTGCGCGTCGAGCCGCACCGGCTGGTCGTGCCGGCCAATGCCGCGTTCAATACCGCCATCGCTTTTTCGAGTGAGCGATGACCGTTGCGGCGGCGGATGGCTTCGGGCCCAGTAATTTCCGAAATCTAGGCGACGCAATCGACTGCATCGGCGATTCCCACGCACCGCCAATCGACAGCGCGCTCGGCGTTACCGCTACGGTGCCGTTATCCCGCCGCGGGCTGATCCGCTTTTATTGGGCCGGCTCGCATGCTTCTGAATGTCACGGAGTACCGTAAACTCTCGGCGGGAGGGATGCTGTGCTGCCATTCCGTCCGAGCCGGGCCTCGCAGCAGGTAGACCGAACGCGGCTCCACGATCAAGGAAGCGCGTTCCCAGCTGCCGCCATTCTTGCGCCTAAAGCGGAACCGGCACGATGAGCTGAAAGAGACGCCGATGACGTCACGGTAGGCGGGTCGGTCTCTATGCCAGCCGATCGCCGCCCCGGGAGTGTATTCCGTGACGAGAGCTTGCTGCAGTTCCAGGGGAGCGAGCCTCGCGAAGCCGGCAGCCTTCTGACGCAGTGTCAGAAGAAAGCGGGGAATGTCCTCGGTGTTGCGGACCGTACTTTCGTTGGGGTCGTAATGCAGCCCGAACGAGACGACCCGCCGCTTGCCGAGATAGCCATGGAACGCGTATTCACGGAAATCCAGCTCGCGAAAATGTTTGAGGAGTTCGGCTTCCTCGTCCGGCGATACAAGCTCCGCTCGATATTCGAGACCTTCCGGAAGCAAAGGCAACGGCTCGAGAAAACTGAGTTGACCAGTACACATGCAAGTCTAGATATGGGGGGCTGCCGACATTGTGAACGAATGCCGGACATATCTTCAAAAGAACTCGCTGGTGCGATCGTCCGCGATGCCCTGCATCGGTATATTGAGAGCCGGCGCGGACGCATCGACGCGTTTGTCGACCGCCATTTCACGTTGGCCGGCTCCGTTGTGCTGCACCGGCGAGCACTGGGCTGGGATCTGCTGCGGGCCCCGGCCAATCTGTTTCTCGCGGGGCCGGCGCTCGGCATTAAGTTGATGGCCTGGACGGCGCGACGGGCCCGCATGGAGCGGGTCGCGGCATGGCTTGCCGGCCGCCGGCTCCTCCTCGAGACCGAGGTCGCGTGTGAGATCGAATGGCTGGTGGCGACCGAACTGCTCGAAATCCCGTGCCGACGCCGAGATCGGGTCTCATTTCGCGATGCGATCGCTGAGACGATACTTGCCGACGAAAGAACAGCCGCGCTACTCGTCGCTCCGGCCGGCGCCGACCCGGAGTTTCACCGCCAGCTCGCCGCCGCGGTCCAGACCTATCTCGGGTCGCGCACCGCGACGGCCGAGATCACAACCGGCTTTGTCGCCGCCGGTCTGGGTGCCCTGGTCGTCAAGCAGGCGACCCCCGGTCTGGTGACCTTGAGCTCGGCGCTGGCGGCGATGATCGCGCAACAGATGGCGATCGCGGCCTTTCCGCTCGGCGCCAGTCTCGGCGGGTTGTGGTACAGCCTGTTTCCGACGACCGCCGGTCTTGGGCTGCTCGCCGCCACGACTGCTGGCGTACTCCTCGGCGGCGCCATGCTGGCCGCCTTTTCCGGGGTCGTCACCGATCCGTTGCAACGCCGGCTGGGCCTGCATCGGCGAAGGCTCGAGCGGCTCCTGCAGATCTTGAAGGCCGATCTGTGCGGCGAGCCCGGTCGAAATCGGATCATGCGCGACCATTATGTCGCTCGCCTCGTCGATATTTTCGACCTGATTGCCCTCGCAATGCGGGTCTCCCACGCCTAGATCCCGCCGACGTTGCGCATGAGGCGCCGCTTCGCTATAAGCCACGGCGGTACGGAGGACTGTTCGATGAAAGAAGGTATTCACCCGGAATATCACGAAATAACCGTCGTGATGACGGACGGCAGCTCGTACCAGACGCGCTCGACCTACGGCAAACCGGGAGACACCTTGCGGCTCGACATCGACCCCAAGTCGCATCCCGCCTGGACCGGCGGACAACAGCGGTTGATCGACAGCGGTGGACAGCTGGCCCGCTTTAACAAGCGCTTTCAAGGGTTTGGTATTAAGCGCTGACAGTTTCCAGCCGGCGCGAAGCACCGGCGCACCCCTTGATCATTATCCTCTAGGCACCATCTTAGTACTTCGCGGTCGCCGCGAAGGGACCGTGCATCAGAGTGAATGGCATCCAGCCGAATTGGTGGATGCCGACCCCATGTTGCTCAAAGGAGAACTTGGTCATGGATCGTTTCGATTTCTCTCCGCTGTTCCGGTCGACGATCGGTTTTGATCGGTTGACCCGTCTGGCCGATGCCGCGACCCGTGTCGACAGCGCCTCCCTCTCCTATCCACCCTACAATATCGAAAAGACCGGCGAAGACGCCTATCGCCTGACGATGGCGGTGGCCGGTTTTGCGCAAGATGAGCTGGACATCACGGTTCAGGAGAACACGCTGCTGGTGACCGGCAAGGCTAAAAACGACGGAGACGAGAACCGCTACCTGCATCGCGGTATCGCGCGGCGCGCCTTCGAGCGGCGCTTCAGCCTCGCCGACCACATCAAGGTCGTCGGCGCCAGTCTCGTGAACGGAATGCTGCATGTCGACCTCGTCCACGAGGTGCCGGAGGCGGCGAAGCCGCGCAAAGTGCAGATCGGTGTCGGACAGTCGGAGCAGGTTACTGCACCGCAGCAAGAGCAAGTGACCCAACGCCAAGCTGCCTAATCAGCTCGATTTACCGAGTTCGAAACGCCCCCGAGGTCTCGGGGGCGTTTTTGCTTTGGTTACATTTTAGCCCGTGTGGAACTACTGGGCTAATTACCGTGTTTTCAGATCGATTAATCAACCAGAGGGATCGGCAAATGGATAAGGATCGTGTAGCAGGAGGCGTGAAGAAGGTCACCGGCAAAATCAAGGAGCAGGCCGGCAAAGCGCTGGGCGACGCCGGCACCGAAGCCGAAGGCAAGGCCGACCAGACGGAAGGCCGGGTTCAGGGCGCCGTCGGTCATGCGAAGGACGCCGTTCGCGAGATTGCCGGCAAAAAGTAACGCGAGGAGGTTGCTATGGGTCGAGGCATTCTGCTTTGGCTGCTCGGGATCCCGATCCCGATCATCATCCTTCTTTTCTTGTTCCACGTCGTCTGACGGCCGGTCGCGCGAAGCCACCGGCATAATTAGAGGAGGAAACCACCGTGTCTAGATCGCACATTGCTGTTGCCGCGCTGGCAACTCTATTGGTGGCGACCGCACCAGTCGCCTACGCCGAGACGGCTCCGCATAACCAGACCGTGGCGGCGACTGGCGGCGAGACGATGATTCAGCCGGATCAGATCCGCGCCAGCAAGATGATCGGCAGCACCGTTTATGACGTTCAGAACCGCAGGATCGGGCATGTCAAGGATCTGGTCCTCGACCGTGACGGGCAGGTCGCCTCGGTTGTCGTCGATGTCGGCGCCTTCATGGGCATGGGCGGGAAATACGTTGCCGTCAACCTGCGGGACCTCAAGACGGATCACAATCGGCTGACCCTGGATCTGACCAAGGAACAGCTCCAGCAGGCGCAAGATTACCGGTTGGAAAACCGCAATACCGGGGCCGGCACCTCAACTTCGCCGGTCCACGGCGGACACCTCGGCAGCGGCCGGTAACACGGCCCTAATTCGCTTCTAAGACGCCCTCGGCCTGGCCGGGGGCGTTTTTTTGTGCCTCAAAACCACCCGCGCCATTTGAACCACAGCAGCGGCAGGATCGCACTGAACGCGATCAGGGCAAGGCCATAAGGGTAGCCCCACGCCCAGTGGAGCTCGGGCATGTGCTCGAAATTCATCCCATACATGCTGGCGACCAAGGTCGGCGGCACGCCGACGACCGACACGATCGTCAGAACTTTGATGATATTGTTCTGGTCGATATTGATGAGCCCCAATGTGGCGTCGAGCAGCAACTGCACCTTGTTGAGGAGATGCGCGTCGTAGTCGTTCAGCGAGGCGACGTCCTGACGCAGCGTCTCCAGCCGCGGCTTCAGCTCGGGCGGCAACCAGTCCGCGGCCATGGTCGAGACGAATGGCACGATCCGAGCGATGCCCAGAAGGCTGTCGCGGATCTTCGAGGCGAGGTCGCCGTTATGGCCGACGCGGCGCAGGATGACTCTGAGGTCGGCCTCCCCGATCGACCGGCGCCGGCTCAGCGGCCCTTCCGGTCCGGCCCGAAAAAGCCGGTGAGAAAGGCTGTCGAGCTCGCTCGCGCTGTGTTCCAGTGCGTCGGCGAGCCGATCCACAATCGCTTCCATCAGCTCTGTGAAGATGCCGGCACTGGTGATGCGCGGGCCGTCCGCGCGAATTGCGCGGTCGGCGAAACTCGTAAACGACGGGATTTCGGCAAAGCGCACCGTGATCAGCCGATCGCGGGTCAGAACGAATCCAACCGGCGTAGACAGCGGCTGATCGGGCTCTGGCCGATAGATCAGTGGCGCGCTCAGATAGAGCGCCCCGTCCCGGGCGCGCAATCGGCTGGAGCTCTCGATCTCGCTGAGCTCCTCAACGCTCGGCACGGTGAGGCCGGTGCTTCTCTCGATAAAGGCGGTTTCACTCGCTTCTGGGTCTATCAGGTCGATCCACACTACATCCGGCGGCATAGCCGGTGCATCCGTACCGGCCTCTGGCTTGCTCCGAATCCCGCGATTGTTGTAGAGCGCCAGCATCCTACGGATTTACCAGCCGCAAGACGTCCAAATCGCCAGAAACCGCAGAAATGCTGTCCTCCAGCGGTTCATCGCCATAGCATCCGCTTTCTCCAGCCCGGCCGACGCGGATATTACGCCGGCCGCGCACCGCCACGATCGAGGAGGTTATCCCTTGAAGCGCGTTCTGACCGCCCGTTTCATGCACGAGACCAATACCTTCAGCCGGGTGCCGACGGATATGGCGATGATCCGCCGCCGCGATTACCATCTCGAAAACGAGATACCCGAGGCGTTCCGCGGCACCCGCTCGGCCTTCGGCGCGAGCTTCGAGGCGGCCGACAAATTCGGCTGGAGCCTCGTTCACCCGGTCTCCGCCAACCCCAACCCGTCCGGCATCGTCACCGACGAGGCCTTCGAGACGATCGCCGGAATGATCCTCGACGCCGTCGACATGAAAGGCCCGATCGACGGCGTGCTGCTGCATCTCCACGGCGCGATGGTCAGCGAGAGCCACGAGGACGCCGAGGGCGAGTTTCTGGCACGTCTGCGCCGCCGGCTCGGACCTGAGGTGCCGGTAGTCGTTACCCTCGATCTGCACGCCAATGTGACGCGCGGCATGGCCGACAATGCGAGCGCTCTGATTGCCTACCGCACCTATCCGCATATCGACCAGTACGAGCGGGCTTGGCAGGGCGCCGAATTATTGGAGCGGGCAATGCAGAGCAAGATCCGGCCAAAGACAGTGATCGCCCGCCGGCCGATGCTCTACGAACTCGACCACGGCCGCACCCAGCGCGGACCGATGGCCGAGCTGATTGCCCGCGGCGAGGCTCTTGAGCAGAGCGGCGAGACGCTGGTGGTCAGCATCTGCGCCGGGTTCAGCCGCGCCAATATACACGACGTCGGCCCCTCGGTGACCGTCACAGTAGACGGCGACACGGGGCGGGGGCAGGCGATCGCCGAAGAACTCATGGACCACGCCTGGGAAACACGCGATTTCACAACGGTCAAATTGCTGCCGGTCGCCGAAGCGGTTGCGCTGGCGCGGCAAGGCAATCTCGGTGACAAGCCACTGGTTGTCGCCGACTACACCGATAATCCCGGCGGAGGCGGCTACGGCGACGCGACCGCTTTCTTGAAGGGCCTCGTCGAAGCCGCCATCGAAAGCGTCGCATTCCATGCCGTTTGCGACCCCGAAGCTGTGCAAGACGGAATGCGCGCCGGGGTCGGGACTAAAACGACTTTGACCCTCGGCGGCAAGACCGACCCGTCGATGGGTGGCGGCCCGCTCTCGCTGACCGGCGAGGTCGTATGCCTGACCAACGGCCGCTTCATCGCCTATGGGCCGATGGGCGGCGGCATCGAGCGCGATTACGGCCCGTCGATGGTGTTCCGCGTCGGCGGCATCGACATCATCGTCATCACCAATAACGGCCAGGCCGTCGATCTCGGCCAGTTCACCTCGCTCGGCATCGATCCTACCCGCTACCGCACCGTCGCGGTCAAATCGATGCAGCATTTTCGCGCCGCCTTCGAGCCGATCGCCCGCGAAATCGTCCTCGTCGACACCGGCGCGCTGTGCTCGGAGATCTACACCCCCGAGCTCTTCACCAAAGTCCGCCGCCCAATCTGGCCCCTCGACCCGATCCCCGACCTACGCGCGCAGTGAGGGAGGGCATGGCGCTTATTCGTCGGGCACGCCCGCCTTGCGCAAACCGACGAGATAAGTGGCTTAGAACAGAGAGCAACGAGTGGCGACGTTCTGTCCAACGTGGCGGCCGTCTCGCGGACGATGATAGAAGGCTTCGAGAACCTTGCCGAAACCCTGTCCATCTTCGTGACCCTCGTCTCCATCCACCTGCCCTCAGGCGGCTTGCCAGGGCATAGGTCGTGAACTCAAAACCACAGATTGGCAATACACGATGAGCAAGGTCTGCAAACGGTATGGAGAAGGGACCTTCGCCGGATCGCGCGGCAATGACGGGATTGCGCCGACTCCGGACCTTCCCACCCTCACCCGTAACGAGGAGGTTCGACCCTCGGTACAACCTCTTCGTGCTGTTGGCAGCGCTGATCCTGCCGGTTTCCGCCGCGCATGCGGTTCCAATGACGTTCGTCGGGACCCTCTCCGGTGCTATACGCAAATAATCGCCGGTTTAGCGGGAACGCCGCGCGGCGCTCAATCGTATCATTAACGCTTTCGGCACGAATGGCCGAAACGTGACCCTCGCGAAGCGGGGGCAGCCGACGGCAAAAGAGCGCGCGAGTGGAGGACAACCTAGGATGATCGCTATGAATAATCTGCCTCGAGTGGCCCGGGTCTGGGGGCTATCGTTTCTTGTCGGTTTTTGTGGTCTCGTGGTCGAGATCGGGCGGGCCGGCTTGGGCCCAAGGCCAGGTCGGACTTGGCTATGCACCAGATGGGCCAAACTTCCCAACCATCACACTCAATGAGGACCAGAGCGGGGCTGCCGATCTGCCACCTGTCAGAGAACCTCCGCCAAATGGGTTCAACAAACAGTCGATCTGGAACATGAGGGTCGTAGGGTTCGCGGACGACCTGGGGTGCTCCCAGAGCGATCAAGTATGGATCGAGGATCAACATGGCCGCGAGATCTTGTACGCCGGCAGCAATGGCGCGTCCTTAGTGCCGGGGGTGCAATGTGGCGTGGCGATGTATGATGTCACAAACCCGAGAATGCCGCTGTTTCTGGCTAATATTGCCGCAGATCCGGCTGGCGGTGGTGCCCCGCATACTTTTGTGTGCGGCGGCGACACTTTGCCCAATAATGAGGCGAATGGCACAAAGGGCCATTTTTACCTGATTATCCACCGAGGTAACAGCTCGACGGGAATGGGGCGTCACGAGGTGTGGGACGTTACCAACCCCTCGACGCCAACACTGCTCACCACCATCGTAAGTGGAGAAAGCGAATACCACAGGACCTGGTGGGAATGCGACACCGGGATCGCGTATTTGGTTGCAGGCCAGAAATCCGATAACTGGTATCAGGGGCAGCATATCAAGATCTTCGACCTTAGCAATCCGGCCCACCCGGTATACGTCCGGGACTTCGGGCTGGTCGGAGGACAACCGAGTGCCGACCCGTCGACCGCACAGAGCTGTATTAATAATCCAGGACCCAACTGTTACGAAGGAGTGACAAACCCACCGGCAGCTATTCACGAGGTGTATTCGGCTGGCGTCAACGTCAATCGGGTATACCTGGCCTATAGCTCCGGCAGTGACGGCGTTGTTCAGATCGCTGACCGCAACAAGCTGGTCAATGGCTGCAACACCTCGGTAAATTCGAATGCGTCGGCTGACTGTGCGGCCAACCCGACACAGGCCGACATGCTCTATCCGCAGGTCGGGTACATTACAAAGAACCCCCTTCAGGGGGCGCATGATACAAACCCGATCTTCGGGGTGCCGATCCCGCAAGAGCAGCAGAACTTTCTCGACGGCTCACCGCAACGCTGGGACCTCCTCATCACGCCTTCTGAAGCGGGCGGGCCACCCAGCTGCGTCGGGCAAGCGCCGCATGAGGCTACCCTGCTCGACATAACAAATGACCAAACGCCGTGGCCGATTTCGACCCTCAATGTTCCCCAGTTCCCTGGAAATTTCTGCGACAAGGGAGCGCGTTTCGGGGCTCATCACGCGAATTTGCAGATTTATGCCCCTTATTATGGCAGGCTCCAGTTCGTCACGTGGTTCAATGCCGGGCTGCGGGTTTGGGACATTCGCGATCCACTTAACCCGAGGCCGGTCGCGTATTTCATTCAGGCGCCGAACGGAAATACCCAGCAGTCCTGCGGCACACCACAGGGCCCGAATGTTTGCGCCAACGTAACTTACATGGACGTCATGGAGATCGATGATCGAGGCTATATCTATGGTCAAGATCGCGCCGGTTCGGGCATAACCATCCTCCAACTAACAGGCGACGCGTTGAAGGTGGTGACCGGAGACTAGAAAGACCGGCAACTATTTTGGGTGGTTGAGGGAGCGACGCCAAACTCGCGCATCTGCAAGTTTGGAGAAGCTCCGCAAAGTGGTTGAACTGCGCGCAAAGACCCGCGGGCCCTTGAGACTTGGTTAAGCTGAGCCGGTGGCTTGGCCCGTGGGCGGTCGCCACAATCGGTGAGGTATGAGCAAGAAGCACAAACAATCAGATTAGATCAGCACCCTTTCTTCGACGTAAACGGCAACGCTCTTGCCTGTAATGCTCCCGCGCGGGTTCTCCAGGTCCAACGTCGGCAGCCCACCTGCGCGAATGACCGGAATCGAGGCAACGTCTCCGTTCATGATGGCTTCCGCGAAGGTCGGCTCACCACCCGATTTAGCCGGCTCCGAGCCCGCCAGCAAGGTCTCTTAAGGGGCATGAAGACCAGTTTTCGCCGCCAAGGCTGAGCGGCGGTTGTGGGTTTCGAAAGCGGTCCTTTGCTGTCGATGATTGGAGCCATCGAGAATTTTGGGTCAGGCTCTGAGCCGACGAGCTATGACAAGCGCACCTCCGCCAATCGGGTCGGTCCCTCGACTGCGGATCGAGCGCTAGCGCACGCTCAGAAAGGCCTATCTCTACTGTGAGGATGCCCGCTCGGATTTACGATATCAATAACCATAATATTGCCATAATCGTATTGTATTCTCGCGCCATCGAGCGTCCCTGAGCGGACTCGAAAGCATTGAGCGGGGGTTGGCAATGCCTGATCTCGACCTGATAAAACAGGAGGAACAGGGGAGCGGGATCGGCGCGCGTGGTTTGCCGAGGGCCGCTCCCGCAGTCCCGGCGGCGGACAGCGCGCCGGCCGCGACCACGTTAACCGCGCCGCCTTCCTTCCCTAGCGTCCTGCGGCGTCGCCGCTACGCGATGTCGAGGCCGAGATCGAGGATTGGGGCGCTGTGGGTGATCCAGCCGCTGGAAATCAGATCGACGCCAGTAGCGGCGACGATCGGGGCGGTTTCGAGGTTGATCCGCCCGGAGGCTTCAGTGATGGCGCGGCCGTCGACCATCGAAACGGCCCGTCGCATCATCTCCGGGCTCATGTTGTCGAGCAATACGGCGTCGACGCCGACCTCGAGCGCTTCGGCGAGCTGGTCGAGGGTGTCGACCTCGAGCTCGATCTTGACCAGATGGCCGGCGTGCCGCTTCGCGCATTCCAGCGCCGGCCGCACACCACCCGCCAATGCGATGTGGTTGTCCTTGATCAGCATCGCGTCATCGAGACCGAAACGGTGGTTGGCGCCGCCGCCGAGCCGCACCGCTTGCTTTTCGAGCGTGCGCAGGCCCGGGGTCGTCTTGCGAGTGCAGACGATCTTTGCCTTGCTGCCGGCGATCGCGTCGGCGAGCGCCCGCGTAGCCGTCGCAACTCCCGACATCCGGGACAAAAGATTGAGCGCAGTGCGCTCCGCAGCGAGCACGCCCCTTGCTCGGCCTATTATCCGCGCGACCATATCGCCGCGCGAGATCCGGGCGCCATCATCGCACAGCCGTTCGATTTGCAGTGTCGGGTCGATCAGCTCAAAGGCGAGCAGCGCCGCATCGAGGCCGGCGACGACACCAGACTGGCGCGCCGTGATGACCGCCTCGACCTCGGCCTCCTCGGGAACGATCGCCTCGGTCGTAATGTCGCCCGCCCGCCCCAAATCCTCGAGCAAGGCGGCCCGGACGATCGGCTCGATAATCAGCCGCACCACCCCCCTGCCCTCCTCTCAACCCAGCGCCAGCATGCGTTCCACGGTGCGGCGCGCCCGCTCGGCGATCGCCGGATCGACGGTGACCTCGTGGGTCATGGTTTCGAGCGTGCGCCGGATCTTGGGCAGGGTGATGCGCTTCATGTGCGGACACAAATTGCACGGCCGCACGAATTCGAGATCGGGATACTGCAGCGCCACATTGTCGCTCATCGAGCACTCGGTCAGCAGCACGACGCGCGTCGGCCGCTCCTTCCCGACAAAATCGGCCATCGCCGCGGTCGAGCCGGTAAAATCGCATTCGGCGATGACTTCCGGCGGGCATTCCGGATGGGCCAGCACGGTGATCCCGGGATGGCTCTCGCGCAGGCTTCTGATGTCGTCCGGGCTGAAACGCTCGTGCACCTCGCAGTGACCCTTCCAGGCGATGATCTCGACCGTGGTCTGAGCCGCGGTGTTGCGGGCGAGGTACTCGTCGGGCAGCATAATGACCCGCGGCACCCCGAGCGCCTCGATGATCTTTTTGGCGTTGCCCGAGGTGCAGCAGATGTCGGACTCCGCCTTCACCGCCGCCGAGGTGTTGACGTAAGTCACGATCGGCACGCCCGGATGGCGTTGTCGCAGAAGCTGGATATCGGCGGCCGTGATCGACGCGGCGAGCGAGCAGCCGGCTTCGAGGTCCGGGATCAGCACGGTTTTTGCCGGGTTCAACAGCTTCGCCGTCTCGGCCATGAAATGCACGCCGGCGAGCACGATCACATCGGCGTCGGTCCGCGCCGCCTCGCGCGCCAACGCCAGGCTGTCGCCGACGATATCGGCGACGGTGTGGAAGATGTCGGGAGTTTGATAGTTGTGCGCCAGGACGACCGCGTTCCGTTCCTTCTTCAGCTTGAAAATCGCCGCGATGTCGTCGGCCAGGATGGACCATTCGAAGGGTGGAATGTGCCGCTCGACGCGCCGGTACAGCTCAGGAAGTGGCAGTGTAGCCCGACGGTCGGGGTGCGAGGTCTGCAGCATGGTCATCTCCATGTAATATACTCAAAATGAGCATTTCTCCTCCCCGGAAAAACCGGGCCGAACCTGCCCGGCGTTCCGTTATGCTGCATATGAGAATAAGCCGTTCAAAACTGTCGTCAAGATGTCATCGAGCGACTTTTCCGTAGCAGATGCACCGCGTGCGCCTCGACCGGAGTCCGTCGTCCGCGCAAAATGAGGCTGGCGTTCGGCCCGAGGCTCAGCCCATCCGGGACCGCAGCGCTGCGCAGCAAGTCGGCCGAGGCGACCAGGGTCTCTCCGCCCACCTTGCAGTGCTCGCAAAGCCGAGCAGCGACGTTCATCGTGTCGCCGAAATACGCGATCTGCCGCTTTGCGACGCCGCACTCGCTGACGACGACGAGACCGGCATGAATGCCGGCGCGGAACCTGGGCACGACGCCGAATTCCTTGGCGTAGGAGGGGGCGAGTTCGATCATTCTTTGTTCGATGGCGAAGAAGCAGCGCAATGGCCGCGCATTGCGCTCGGGGTTCTCGCTCAACGGCCAGGTGACAATCACCTCGTCGCCGACATAGGCGTGGACTTCCCCGTCTTGTTCGGCAATCGGTTGGTCGATGTCGGAAAAGAACCTGGTAATCAGATCGTGCACGCGCACCTCGCCGAGCCGCTCCGCGAGCGTCGTCGAGTTGGCGATGTCCAGAAACATGACGATGCGCTGTTCGCGTCTCGGCCGATGGTAGGTTCCGAGCAAAAAGCTGCCGAGGACACGGCCGCCGATCATCCGCCGAAACTCGAAGATCGCGCCAACAACCAGCGACGCGGAAAAAGTGATGCCAACGATCCGCGGCAGCTCATCGGCGAGCCAGCGCTGCGACAGCGGAAAGGGGTACAGCACGAACTGGAGCCCGACGGCGACGGCTGTCAGGGCCACCGTCATCGTGAGCGCCTTGATCGCGAACTCGGCGCTCAGCGGCAATCTCCGCAACACGCCGCCGAGCCGCGATCGCGGGACCGCCGCGAAGGTCAGGTGAACAGCCCAGCCGGCGAAAGTCAGACCCATCGCATGGATGCAGCTGCGGATGTAATAGGGCAGCGTTCGCTCATCGAGCGGGTCGAGCAGGTAGCGGTAAAGGATGCCGATCGCGACCGCTACAATGAGCAGCCCGGCCAAAAAGCCGACATGCCGGCCGGCGTATCGGAGAATGGCGGGGCGCGCCGCCCTTGCGCTTCGCCCGCAATGCGCAATCGTGTCTGATGTCTCAGTCTGCGCCAAAGACTGCTTCCTTCCACAGCGAGTTCGGTTCAGACCCGCCATCGTTCATAGGCGGCTACGCATTGCAGCGTCACCCACCCTAACCGGCAACCAATGAGCGTCACGCGAAACATTTTGATGCACATGTTCGGCCGCCCTAGCGGCGTACTGGGGCGGTTGGGCGGGATCATCATGGCGCACACGAATGAGGATTGCGGGGCTTGGGTCGCCGGCCTTCTTGAAATCGAGCCGAACGACTGCGTGTTGGAAGTGGGGTTCGGACCGGGCGTCATTATTCGGCGCCTGTCGAAGCTGGCATCGGCCGGGCATGTCGCTGGTATCGATCCGTCGCGGGAGATGTTGGAGCAAGCTCGCACTCGGAATGCAGCAGCCATCGAAAGCGGCCGTGTCGACCTGCGCCGCGGCTCCGTGGAGAGCTTGCCATTCGATGACAACACCTTTGATAAGGCGCTGGCAGTGAACTCCATGCAAGTATGGCCAGATTCTGCCGCCGCATTGCGGGAGATGCAGCGAGTGATGAAACCCGGTGGCAAAGTCGCGCTCGGCTTTACGCCCTATTCGGGGCAGCCGAAGGGGGGATTGTCGGAAATGCTCACGGCCGCTGGCTTCACGAAAGCCAACGTGGTAGAGAGAGACAACTGGTTCTGCGCGTTGGCGCTAAACCTGTGAGGCGGGTATCGCGCTACGCGAGCGTTCGCTCTCCAGGCAATGTGACCGGGATTTTGTAGAGGCTCACCGCGTTTTCGAAGACCAGTTGGTCGAGCGCCTCTTTCCCGAGAGCCGCCTCCGCTGGAGCGTGTCCCATCGCCTTGGAGTGCGGCCACGGGCTGTCGAGACCCGGGAAGTCGCTGGCCCAAAGGAAGTTGCGCAAGCCGATTTCCGGCACGCGCCGAAAACCGCCCTCCTCCTCGACCTCGAAGGTGAAGAAGACCTGGCGCTTGACGAACTCGGTCGGCTTGTCGGAAAGCGGGATGTCGGGCTTGAAGACGGGGGTGGATGGCCCGCCGAAATCGTACTCGCGGTCGAACCGCCAGAACAGAAACGGGACCCAGCCGACTCCGGCCTCTTCGAGCACAAAGCGCGCCCCGGGATGACGATCGCAGATGCCCGAGAAAACGACGGCGCTCATCAGCTCCGCCATGAGCCCCATCGGGAAGTTCGCAACCGTCATCAGCGACTGGTTGCGCGGTTCCAGGCCCGAGACCCCCACCCCGATCTGGCGCGATCCGCCGCGCGGGTTGGCGTGCAGATTGATCGGCAGGCCGGTCTCCGCCGCTGCCGCCCAGACCGGCTCCCACATCTGGTGCAATACGGGTTCGGGAGCGCCGACCCAGTCGAAGATGACCCCGGTGGGCAGGCCGAACTCCGCCACCCGCAGCAGCTCCGCGACAGCCTCCTCCGGCGTCTGGCAGGGCAACGGGAGCAGCATGATGAATCTGCCGTTCAACTCCTCGTACAATTCCCGCGCCCAGTCGTTGACGGCGCGAACGCAGGCGGCCCGCAGTTCTGGATTCTTGATGGCCGAGATCTGCTCATAGGGACCGTTGACAAGCTCGGCATCGACCCCGTCCCGATCCATATCTTCGCAGCGATACTTGGCATTGGCGGCGCGGAAGATGCCGGGCTCAGGCTCCTCCGCCAGGCCCGCCCGCGTATAGCAGTTGACCGGCCCGCGGCCCACACCAGCCCAGCCGACCCCGCTCCAATTGTGTCCCTCGACGATCCACTGGCGGATGCCGTCCGGCCCCTGCACGACCCGAGGCCCGTCATCCTGGAATTTTCTCGGCAGACGCTTCGTCCACAGGTCGAATGGGAGATGCATCAGCCGGCAATGCCCATCCGCGGACACCACGCCAAATCTCTTCTCCATGTGCGTTTCCCCTCTCCGAATGTCACGATGAGTGACGCTATCACAGGAGCCTTCTCCCCCGGTAGGGCGGGTCGAGCGGCGGTATTGCGGCGGGGATTTCGTGGATGATGAGCCAACGGCCCCGGGTCTCGTCGCGAGCGGCGAAGAGCAGCGTCACAGGCTCATGGGTGAGCCGATCGAGCAGGTCGCGAACCGCCGACCGCGCTGCCGGTTGGCCGAGCTCGGCATAATAGGCGGCTTTGAATTCTTCCCAGCCCGCCGGGTTGCCGTGGAAGAGGCGGCGCAGAGTATCGCTCGGGGCAATTTCCTTCAGCCACAGGTCGATCCGCGCCCGTTCCCGCGACAGCCCGCGCGGCCACGGCCGAACGACCAGAACACGAACACCGTCCCCGTCGTCAGGGAGTTTGTCGACTCGTCTTGCACGAAGCTGATGCCTTGCCATTTCACGGGCTGCGCAGCCGCAGTGGAGCCGGGGCGCATGGCGCTCGAGCAGGATTACGATGTTGTCGCCGCGGGGGCCAGCGCCACGGCGGCTTCGCTGGTCAGCAGAAGAAAGGTAAAACTCTCCTGCAGATAGAGCCGAACCGCGGCGTCGGTATGGCTCAGATAACCGATCGAGATGTCCTGGCCGATATGCAGGTCGAAATCGCCACCGCGGGTGGTCAGGACAAAGGCGCCGGTGATCGCCGGAGCCCAAATGATCTCGCCGTCGACGATCCGTCGAAGGTGCTCCAGCACCGGGTACCCGTAGTCTCTTGCCTCGGCAACGGCTGTGTACTCGTCGGCGCCCAGCAGCACCGAGTATGGGCCGTTGACGCCGACCAGACGTAACTGACTGAGCGAGTGGGCGATGGCGTCAGGATAGTTGCGCACATCGGCGGGCAGCGCCTCGATCGGGTTGCTGGTCCCCTCACGGATGCCTTGAATGCCGCCCGCGGCATAGCCCTCGAAAATCGCACCGTCCTCAGCAAAGGCGATCTTCTTGGCGGCGTCCTTTGCCGGCTGCCAATCCGAGTTGTTGGCGCCGCGTTCGACGTCGTCGATCATCTGGCGGTCGAGATCGAACGGCACGCGCAATTCTACCAATGCCTTGACCTCGCGCTGCCGCGCAAGAATGCCCTCGCCGGGGGCCGTGATATTTTGCAGGTGGCCGGTGCCGACGGCGGACAGGCCGACGCCGCTCGGGCCCTGCAGGTCCACGACCCGCCGTCCGGCGAGATAGCGCTTCAAGGTCCGCGACGCCTCTTCTCCGATCTGCGCCCATGCTGCGTCGGAGATCGGGGCGAGCTCGCGGTACAGGTTGTTCATCAGCGGGGTTTCCCTTTGAGCGAGCCGATGCCGAGCGAACTATCGGCTGTCGGCGGGATGGATTGTGAGGGCGCGTCTACCGGCGGCGCGATCGCCGGTTGCGCCGCGTCGGGCGCGCCCGACGTCACGTCTTCGAGGAAGATCGCAGTCGGCACGAAGAAAAGGTTCCCGGTGACGGCCCGGCTGAAATCCAGGATCCGGTCGTAATTGCCCGGCGGCCGGCCGATAAACATGTTTTCCAGCATTCGCTCGATCGTGCGCGGCGAACGGCTGTACCCGATAAAGTAGGTGCCGAATTCGCCTTGCCCGGGCTGTCCGAAAGGCATGTTGTCGCGGACGATCTTGATCTCTCTCCCGTTCTCCTCGATCACGGTCAGCGCGCTGTGTGCCCAGCTCGGTTTGACTGTGTCGTCGAGCTCGATATCCGAGAGCTTCGCGCGGCCTATGATGCGCTCCTGCGCCTCGGTCGGCAGTGCGTTCCAGCCGGCCATGTCGTGAAGATATTTTTGCAGAATGACATAGCTGCCGCCGGCAAACCCCGGGTCCTCTTCGCCGATTATGGTGGCGTCCACCGCGTCCTGGCCGGTCGGGTTCTCGGTGCCGTCAACAAACCCAAGCAAGTCACGGCTGTCGAAGTAGCGAAAGCCGTGCACCTCGTCCACCGGAGTAACGGCCCCCTCTAGTCGCGCCATGATCTGCGCCGCCAACTCGAAGCACAGGTCCATCCGTTCGGCGCGGATATGGAACAGCAGGTCGCCGGGTGTCGCGGGCGCATGGCGCGATCCGGCGCGGAATTCACGAAACGGATGCAATTCGGCCGGTCGCGGCTCCCCGAAGAGCCGGTCCCAGGCCTCGGACCCGAACCCCATGATGCAGGAGAGATTCTCGCCGGGCTCACGAAACCCAACCGCACGAAGCAGCGCGGCGAGGTCGGCGCACAGGGATTGCACCTTCGCGACGGCCTCGCTGCCGGAGTCGATCGTCACAACCAGAAATATCGCGGCGCGCGTCGGCGGCGCGGGTATCGGCTGGCGGGTCGGGGCAGAAGCGCCAGCCACCGGGGGCGTGGCCATGGAAAGTGCTCCATTGGATGATACCGGCTTCGACCTCAGATGCGGCAATCCACGTGCTCGGTCAATGCGGCATTGTCCCGAATTCCGCATCGGCGCCATGAATCATTGGCCATTGCCACCGGGACAGCTTTTGAGAATCCCTGCGGCGTCCCCGATCGGCGTTCCTGCTGTTCGCCCGGGTTGGAGAGCCTACAATCGCTCTATCGTCGCCGCATCGAATTCTCTGTTGAAATATTTTTGTAAAGCATCGACAAAAACCTGGTTTTCCGCTGTCGCGTGGGCAAACAGAGTCATCGAAGATCGGAACTTCAGATCATCGGGACAGCCGAAGATCTGCTCGATCGGGCGCCCCTCGATTAGATTGACCAGCCTCGTACATTCGGCGAGCCGCGGGCCGAGGAGCGAATGCTCCAGAAAGGCGGTGGCTTCCGCTAGCGAAGAGATGGCAAACCTGCGGGCCAGAGGACTGGAGCCCAACCCGGCGATTTGCGGGAAGATGAACCACATCCAATGGCTTCTCTTGCGGCCCTCCCGCAGTTCGGCGCGAACCTTGTCGTAGACCGGGTTCTGAGCGTCGACAAATCGTTGCAGGTCATACGGATCACTCATCCGATTTCTCCGACAGAAGGCGTTTCAACCGCAGGCCGGACTGCTCTATCGTGTCCTACAGAATCTTCAAAGGAGTGACTGGGGATGGATGAAACAGGCCTAGCGCCGAATTGTCTCGAGGGTATCCGGGTTCTCGACCTCTCACAATTCGAGGCCGGGCCGTCCTGCACCGAGGCGCTCGCCTGGTTGGGCGCCGAGGTCGTGAAAATCGAGAACCCGAAAGGCGGTGAGCCCGGCCGGACGCTCGGCACGGGGCCTCGGCCCGGCGCCGACGCTTATTATTTCATGATCTACAACGCCAACAAGAAATCCGCCACGGTCGACCTCAAATCGGAGCGCGGCCTGAAGCTGGTCAAGGAAATGGCGGGGCGTGCGGATGTCTTTGTCGAGAATTTCGCCCCCGGCGCGATCGAGCGGCTGGGGCTCGGCTGGGAAGTGCTGCACGCCCTCAACCCGCGCCTCGTCTACGCGCAGGTCAAGGGGTTCGGCGAGGGCAGCCCCTATGAGAACAATCTCGCCTTCGATATGATCGCGCAGGCCTGCGGCGGCACGATGGCGATTACCGGCGAGCGCGACGGGCGCCCGTGCAAGCCGGGGCCGACATTGGGCGACACCGGCACCGGCATGCTGTTGGCAATCGGCATTCTCGGAGCGCTCTATCAGCGGCATACGACCGGCCAGGGGCGCCGGCTGCAGATCGCGATGCAGGACGCCCAATTGCAATACAGCCGTGGCGCCTTCGTGCAGCATGCGAGGAGCGGCCAGCCGGCGATGCGCAACGGCGCCAAATCCTTGGCCGGCGGTATGGCGCCTGCCGGGATCTACCCGTGCAAACCCGGCGGGCCCAACGACTATGTCTATGTCTTCACCAGCCCCGGCAACCCGGAGCACTGGCGGCGGCTGTTAAAAGTCATCAGGCAGGAGGAGCTGATCGAGGATTCGCGCTTTGCGACACGCGAAGCGCGGGGCCAGCACGAAGCCGAGATCGACCAGATCCTTTCCGACTGGACGCGGCAGCGCGACAAGCACGAGGCGATGCGCCTGATCGGCGGGGCCGGCGTCCCCGCCGGCGCGGTGCTCGACACCGGCGATCTGTTGGGCGAGCCCAGTTTCGAGAAGCGCGGCATCATCCAGACCATGCAGCACCCCAATGGCGAGCTGCGGATGCCGACATTCCCGGTGCGCTTCGACGGCGCCCCGGCTCCGGTCAAGCCAGCACCGCTGTTAGGCGAGCACACCGCCGACGTGTTCGGCGAATGGCTCGGCATGAGCGCCGATGATTTCGAGATGCTGCGCGCGGAGGGTGTCGTGTGAACATACTTTTCTGTAACAAACCTGACTGGCAGAAAGGGGGAGGAAGCAATGCCGACGTTTTGTGCTCTGATACGGTTGGTGGGCGCCGCGCTGATCGGGATGCTCTGCGCCACAGGTGCAGCAAAAGCCCAAGCCCCGGGCCCAGTGCAGCCCTGGGGGCTGCCGCCTTTGCCGGCCGGGGTCGGCCCGGTCGAGAAATTCGCCGATATCAGCGGCACGCCGCAGGGGCAGTTTCTCGAAGGCGGCGCGTTTGATACGCAAGGCAATCTGTGGTTCGTAGCGATAGGCAGCGGCTGGGTCTCGTACCTGACACCGGACGGCAAACTCGTCCCGGTCTTCAACTGCAACCCGCCGCCCGAGCTGGGGCAGACCTGCGAACCGCAGGGTACCCGTTGGTTCGAGGGCAAGCTCTACTTGACCAGCCGGCACCGCGGCATTCTCGTCTATGATCCACTGACAAAGGAGCTGAAGACACTCGTCTATACCTACCGTAACCAATTGTTCAAAGGCCCCAACGACCTCGATTTCGACGCCGAGGGCAACCTGTTCTTCACCGACCCCTGGGGCACCGGCCCCGGCCCCAACCTGACCGACCAAACGGGCGCCGTGTACCTGTATTCGCGCGACGGCATGCTGCGCAAGATAATGGACAGCGGCCTGTTCCCGAACGGAATTGCCGTATCACCGGACGACGCGCTGCTCGCCGTCGGCGATTTTAGAGGCGGCCGGATCTGGTACAGCACGTTCCAGAACGGTCCGACGATGGGCTGCCCACAATGCCCGAAAGATCCGTCGCATTCGACCTTCGGTTCGGTAAAGGCCGGAACCTTCATGCCCGGGAATGGCGGTCCGGACGGCATGCATTACGACGTGCGCGGCAATCTCTGGGCCGCATTGGCCGGTCTTGGCGGTATCATCCAAATCAATCCGCGCGGAATCATTCTCGGTTTTGTGCCGATACCGAACGGCGACGCTGCAACAACTAACTTTGCGTTCGGCGGCCCTGACAATCAGTCCATCTATTTGGAGGGGGCAATCAGCGGGACCTTCTGGCGCTTCAAAGCGCCCTACCCCGGGCTGATCGGGCCGGGTGGCGTCCGTTTGGCGGCGCAGCCCTGAGGATCTGACCCGAATGAACCAAGAAGTCTCAATATTGGATCCCGCGACAGCGCCGGGCAAGCTGACATATCGGCTCGCTCCAGTCGCGAATTTCTGCCCCCTCTCCGCCCGCTTGCGGGGGGAGAGGGAGGGGCCCAGCGTGCCAGCGCTGGGAGGGTGAGGTGGGTAGCGCCGCTGTTCGGAACGAGGGGCTGCCCCCACCTCACCCCGACCCTCTCCGCCCCCAAGGGCGGGGAGGGAGAAATTTCGGGCGCCCGTCTTCTCGCAAAATTCGTGCATTTTCAACCTCGGGGGTTCTGGGGGTATTTCCAAGATGAGCAATCAAACGGATATCGACGGGCTGCGCAGCCAGTTGGCACTAACGATACACAAACATTGGAAGCTGTTTCTGATCCAGGGCATCGTCATGATGGTGCTGGGGTTCCTGGCGGTCGCCGAGCCCAACGTCGCCACATTGGCGGTGACGCTCTTTGCCGGGTGGCTGTTCTTCATTGCAGGCGTTTTCCGCGCTGCCTTGGCGTGGCATTCGCGGCAGATGCCGGGCTTTGCCTGGTCGATGCTGACAGCCCTGCTGTCGGTTGCGTTGGGCCTGATACTGATCCTGCGGCCGTTGGCAGGCGTGCTGACCTTGACGATGGTGCTGGTTGCGTTCTTCATCGTCGAGGGGATCGCCTCGATCATCGGCGCGATCGAACATCGCCGGCATCTGCGCAGTTGGGTTTGGGTGCTGTTCAGCGGGATTGTCGACCTGTTGCTCGCTTACCTGATCTGGGCAGGATGGCCGAGCTCGGCCGACTGGGCCATCGGCCTCCTGGTCGGCATCAACATGCTCTTTTTCGGATTGTCTCTCGTCATGACCGCGCTGGCGGCGCGGGTGATGGCCGATCAGTGAACTAAACCCAATTCTTTGTTCTAAGCTCGGGAATGCGCTCGAACTCGCGGAGGTTATTGGTCACGACGGTCATCCCTTCACTGCCCTGTACAGCATAGCTCGCGCGCTGCGAGGATCGTGCGCTCGCCCAGGTCAGACCTTTGGATCAATACTTGGGCTCGCGGTCTGGCTGGCGACGTGGCCCCTTCGGCGCATGTCTTATGTGCGGAATATCAATTGAACGAGCGGAATTATGGCGCCTGCAACAGTTGTGCTAGAATGCGCGGGATGATTGACGAACCGCAAAACGAACCTGTGTTGAAGCGTTTCCGTGCCGCCGTGGCCGAAGTCTACGGCGACCGTCTGGAGCGTGTCGTCTTGTATGGCTCGCGCGCGCGGGGCGATCATCAGCCGGATTCCGACTATGATATTGCGGTCTTTATCAAAGACCCCGTGAGTTTCTACGACGAGAGCGGGGGGCTTGCCGCCATAACTACAGATATTCTTGAGGACACGGAGGCCGTCATTTCCGCCACGCCGTTTGCGCCCGGAGCCTACCGGGAGCGCACCGGCTTCATGCATGAGTTGCGCAAAGATGGCCTCGATCTGTGAAGCCCGAGACTGCCGATTATCTGGCGAAGGCCCGCACCACGCTTGCCGATGCTCAGCAGAGTGCAGCCTTGCCCCTGCCACATGTCGCTGCGCGCGAGGCGTGCTACGCGGCGTTTCATGCCGCTGAGGCGTACATCTTTGAACACATCGGCTCGAGTTCGCGCGGCTGGCCCGCCGCGAACCACGCATTGACCGCGAGCTTACTCGCTTCCTAGTGCACAGATTCATTCAGTTGATGCAGCTCGACGTCCCTCCGCGCTTTCCCGCCGAAGGCCGGATCCACTTTTGTCGTGGGCACCGGCTTTCGCCGGTGTAGCGGGATTTGGTATGAGCGATGGGGTGCGCCGTTACCTGATGATTTGTGTGAATGACTCGGAGCACTACCTACCAGCTTAAGGCGACGGCAGATTACGGCATTGGCCCAACCGCTACTCAGATCAGCACCGACGAAGCGGCAGCAGCCATCCCGACGGCGAACCGCTTCATCGACACCATTACCCAAGTGCTGCCGCCGGGTTTGACCCCGCCACGCGGCCCGGATGCGCAACCCTGACGGCTCCCTTGCCCGGCCCGCGCGTTGCAAAAATCAAAAGCTTACGGGAAGAACCCTTGCCCTCGCCCGATCAATGAGTACGCTTCCCGTATGATATGACGGAAACTTACCCCCAAAATCGCCGTCTCGGCTATGCCCGCGTCAGCACCTACGGGTAGACGCTTGGCGTTCGCTTGAGCAGCTACGCGGTGCAGGCTGCATCAAGATTTACCGCGATAAGGTGACTGGCGCGCACAGCGACCGGCGCGAGCTTCTCAAAATGCTCAAGGGCCTCGCCCCCGTAACGTGGTGACCGTCACGCGCATCGACGGCCTCGCGCGCAGTACCTTCGACCTGTTCGCCATCGTCAAGCAGATCGTGGACGCCAAGGCGCAATTCCGGTCACTGGCCGAGCCGTGGGCCGACACCGGCGCCAGCACCGGGCGATTGATGATAGCCGTGTTGGGTGGATTGGCGGACGTGGAGCGCGACCTTATCCGCACCCGCACCGCCGAGGGCCGCAGCCGGGCGCAGAAGCGCGGGCAGCGCATGGGCCGCAAACCGAAATTGACGGAGGCGCAGCAGGCCGAGGCCCGCGGACGACGCGCGGAGGGAGCTACCCTTGTGGAACTCGCGCGCAGCTACGGGGTGGGAAAGAGTACGATTTCGCGGCTGTGACCAGCCTGCCTTGATAATAACCCGAAACAGGTTAAGGTGCGCGGGGCGCAGCAAGGGAGTATCGCGTGTCACTGCGAATTGTCCGACAAAAAAATCTCGACCAGCGACGCGGGCACTTCAACATCGACAAATATTTGACCGAGCCGGTTGAGCCGTACTACGTGACCAGCCTCGGTGCGTTGTTTAGTGACGACTGCCTGAATATCCTCCCTCGCATCCGGGATGATACCGTCGATATCATTTTTGCAGACCCCCCCTTCAATCTCACAAAAGAATACGGGAGTAAATCCAACGATAACATGTCGGATGAGGAATATCTGGCGTGGTGCTGTCAGTGGATCGACGAGTGTATCCGGATCCTGAACCCCGGCGGATCCTTCTTCCTTTATAATCTCCCGAAGTGGAACGTCATGCTTGGCGCACACATGGCGCAGCAAGGCTTGACCTTCCGGCACTGGATTGCCATTGCTATCGGCAGCACCCTTCCGTTTCCCGGACGCCTCTACCCCGCGCATTACAGCCTGCTTTACTACAGCAAGGGCAAGCCAAAAACCTTCCGCAAAATCCGCACACCGATTGAAACCTGTCGCCACTGCGGCGGCGAAATCCGGGACTATGGCGGGCATCGCCACGCCATGAATCCCAAGGGGGTCAATCTCAAAGACGTGTGGGCGGATATCCCGCCTGTCCGGCACTGGAAATTCAAGTCGAAGGCCCGCCGCGCCAATGCGCTGTCGACAAAAATTCTCGACCGCGTCGTCGAAATGAGCACCCTGCCCGGCGACCTGGTGCTGGATCCCTTCGGCGGATCGGGCACGACCTTTACCGTCTGCGAGGCGAAGCAGCGGCACTGGCTGGGGATCGAGATCGACTTTGCGGATGTGATTGCCGAGCGGCTGGAAAACCCCACGATCCACCACCACAAGAACGGCGACCACGTCGAGGACTAAGGTGGTTTCCGCAAACCGGCATCGCCGGTCGAGTTATTTCATGGAGATATAGCTTGCCCGCTCCCCATTGACCGCCTCTAGCAGCACTTCCATCTCGGGGATCAAATCCTCATAGTTATTGCCGTACTCCATGACCTTGATGTTGTACGTTTCCAGCCAGTCTTTCACAGAATACGGATCTGCCTGACCCGCTCTGACAAGCGTATAGTGCGGCTTCTCATGTTTTCCTAAAATATGGATATCTTCCAACAGCAACATAATGTCCGGGTCATCAAGACTGCATCCGATGAATAGGATTGTATTAGTCAAAAACAATGCTTTCATGATCTCGTAAAATGCGACGTTGTTCCGTTTGGCGGCGTGATACGTCGCTCGTGTAAAGATCATCTCGTGTACATTATTGATCGATCCGTGCGCCCGGATCAGAAGGCGCGTGTCGTCGCGCAATTCGTCCGCGAGAGCGTCAGAGGTATAGTCTATGACTTTATGCAAGGCCCGGCCGCTTGGACGATAAGAAAGGCAATATCCTTCATAGATTTTATCAAAGTTAGTAGTTATGACCACCTTGGCGTCCAGATCAAAGATGATTTCGTGAAGCCGACTTGGGGCGTATGGAACATTGAAGGTCTGATTTAGTAGCTGATGATAGCGCGCACGATCCGCGTGGTCTTTTATTGCTTGCAGCGCGACAAGGAACTTGCGTTGAGAAATGAGATCGTCAATCGCTCCTTTTGCCACTGCATCTGTAATGATGCTGGACGCAGACGCTAAGAATGCGCCCCAGCTAGGGGGCCTAGCGCCATGTGCGCCGGTGGAGCTTGCCGACACGCCAGCTCCGAGAAAAAAAATGCAGCGTTCTTTGACGATTTCACGCACCAAGGTCGGCGGCCACTCGATCATGGTGGCAGGCCCATATTGTGAAGCAGTTTATCGCATAAACTCGACATGAGCTTATCGAACTGCTCGACTTGTTTCCCTTGAGCACCGACAATCGCGCCGACTTCGCCAAGCAAATGCACGGGGACACGATTCGATTGAGCAAGCGGAATCAGACTGTAGAGAAATGGAATGTGGCCTAATTCGAGCGACTTTGCTTGCACTCCCGCCGTGGTATAAGCCTGCAAGCTCTCTTGTACTGTCCCGGGGATCATTTGCATGATCCGATCATAGGCCCGTACGGGCCGCCGCCCCGTCGCGAATGTTCGTGTTACGTATTGCTGAACTGAATACCCCGCGAATCGAAACTTCGCGTCAATATCTGTGACTATTGGATAATTAGCGATAGCGCCGGGTTGATCTTCAGCCACATTTTTAAGAGCGCGTTCATATTGTCGTTTCCATCCGGCGATCCACGACGCGATATTCTTGATCCCAAGTAAACTGAAAATATCACAGCCGAAAGGCGTTACAACATAATCACAGCCGAGAAGGATCGTTCTATTCAACGCCCCTAAAGAAGGCCCGACGTCAAACACCACAAGATCGTAAACCGCGAGCGACGGCAGCATTTGCGCAACCCAATTGGTGATTTTGAAACCGCGCAAGCGGCTAGCCTGTAATTCGCCCCATGCCGTACTCAGTTGATCTTCAACGACAGACATGTTCGGATGGCCGGGAATAAGCGGCGTACCAAAGCGGTTGAGCGCCGCAGGCAGCGCCTTAATTCCCGTGCCGATATCGGAGTCGCCATTGCCGATGGGCGACAGGAACGTGTAGAGTGTTTCTATAGCCTCGGATCCGTCTAAATAAACGTCCTGAAGGACATCATCACCAAGCATTGCCTGTGTGGCATTGCACTGTGGGTCGGCGTCAATGAGCAACGCTCGTTTGTTTTTCTGCGTGTTCAGATAGGAGGCGACGTTGCAGGCAAGCGTGGTTTTCCCGACGCCCCCTTTGTTATTGAAAAATACCAGTGTTTTCACGGTCTATTCCGCCTCAATGAGTGTCTGACTTGAGAGAGTGAATGAACCGGCAGGGATCAAGGTCAAGCGCTTCAGCAATTGCAAGAAATTCAAGCACATCAATCCGCCTTTCGCCGCGCTCGTATTTTGAGACGAACGATTGAGGCTTTCCGATACGGTCAGCGAGTTGTTGCTGGGTGAATCCAGCGTCTTTGCGGGCCGAAATAATTCGGCTCGTGAATGCTGAGTACTCGTGGGTAAACGCCGACCGCAACCGCTTCCCGCCCCGTTCGGGCCAACATGGAGCGCGGGTCTAATCCCAAATTCGGATAATACCAAAACGGGTTATTCGGACCGCCCTCTTCCTGCAATCGGCGAAACGCTTCGGCTATGACGATGTTCCGCCAGTCAAAGCGTTGTGCCGCGACCCGACAGCGCAGCACATTCACCATGCCATCCAATGGGCCGCGCAGCAGTGCTTTTGCACATCGCCGGAGCCTTGCGACGGCGCGCCCTGCCGCAATGATCTTTTCCAGAAAGCCCATTATCCGACAAATGGCCTAAGCGCGTCGAGCTGCGCCGGCCCGTCTGGTGAATATGGCACCGACGCCACGCAATTACCATAATCGTATTATACACTCGAACCCGTGAGCGGGTGGAAGATTGCGATTGAAGGAGTTGCGGATGCCTGATCTCGACCAGATAAAACAGGGGAAACAGGGAGCCGGCGCGGGCGGCCGCCAAGGGCGGATTCCGCCGGCCGCGGGCCAGCTCACGCAGGAACTCCACGCTTGCCGCGGCGGCGTTGCCTTGACGGGGATGGGGGCTCCGGGTCGGGCCCGCTCGACAACCGATCGGGGAGGCTTTGCTGCTGATTTGCTGCAGATGCAGCAAGATGAAATAATCGACTCAATCCTGGATTGTGTGCAGCCACGATCGGCAAAACAGCGGTCGTGGAGCCGATCGCCGATGCGTCAACCCCAACGCGAGCAGACGGCGCCCTGTCCATGAAAGTCACCTAATCAGGAACAAAGTCGGACGGCCCCGGTTTTCGCCCTCATAGGGCGGGAAGCCGCTCGGCAAATCCGAAGGAAAAAATCCTGATGAGGGCTCTGTGCTGGCCGGCAAAGAGGATATTCGCTGCGACCGTGTCCCGGACCCGGGGATCGAGCATCCGCGCGATGCCATCGTCAAGGTCACGAGCACCGCGATCTGCGGCTCCGACCTGCACCTCTACGATGCGTTTATTCGGGGTATGAAGTCCGGCGACATCATGGGCCACGAATTCATGGGCGAGGTGGTCGAGGTCGGTTCGGAGAACAAGAAGCTGAAGGTCGGCGACCGCGTCGTAGTCCCGTCCACGATCATCTGCGGCGAGTGCGACCAGTGCCGGCGCGGCTATTTCTCCGTCTGCGAGCGCACCAACCGCAACAAGGATCTCGCCGACAAGGTGTTCGGGCACACCACTGCCGGGCTCTTCGGCTATACGCACCTGACCGGCGGTTATCCTGGCGGCCAGGCCGAATATGTCCGCGTTCCCTATGCCGATGTCGGCCCGGTCAAGATCCCGGATGGGATCGAGGACGAGAAGGTGCTGTTCCTCAGCGACATTTTCCCGACCGGATGGCAGGCCGCGGTCCAGTGCGATATCGAGCCGACCGATACGGTGGCGATTTGGGGAGCCGGCCCGGTGGGCCAGATGACGATCCGCAGCGCCGTCCTGCTCGGCGCCAAGCAGATCATTGCGATCGATTGTCTGCCCGAGCGGCTCAGCGGCGCGCGCGGGCGGCGCGATCACGATCAATTTCGAAGAGGAGAGCGTCGTCGAGCGCCTGAACGACCTGACGCACGGCAAGGGGCCGGAGAAGTGCATCGACGCGGTCGGGATGGAAGCGCACGCCACGGCCACGATCAACTCGATGTACGACCGCGCGAAACAGATGCTGATGCTCGAGACCGACAGGCCGCACGTATTGAGAGAGATTTTCTACGTCTGCCGGCCGGCCGGCACGGTCTCGATGCCCGGCGTCTATGGCGGCCTCTTGGACAAGCTCCCGTTCGGAGCGTTCATGAACAAGGGGCTGACCTTGCGTACCGGGCAGACGCACGTGAACCGCTGGACCGACGGCCTCTTGCACCGCATCGAGGAGGGTCAGATCGACCCGTCCTTCGTCATTACCCACAAGGTCAGCCTCGATGACGGTCCGCGTATGTACAAGACGTTCCGCGACAAGGAGGATGGCTGCGTCAAGGTAGTGCTCAAACCGTAAAGGGGGTGAACGTCATGTCGTATGGACAGAACGGCTCAGCAATGCTGCTAGCCCGCGGTCTCGGGTGGGTCAGCATCGGGCTAGGCCTCGCCGAGATGCTGGCGCCGAGGATGCTGAGCGAGCAATTGGGGATGGAAGGGAAAGAATCGCTGCTGCGGTTTTACGGTGCCCGCGAGATGGCGGCCGGCGTCGGCATACTGATGAGCAACAACCCCAGTCCATGGATATGGGGACGGGTTGCCGGCGATGCCCTCGATCTGGCGACTCTCGCCACCGGGCTCGACGAGCAAAATCCGCGCAAGGGCAATGTCGCCATTGCGCTCGCCGCGGTGGCAAGCGTGACCGCGCTCGACTGCATCACCGCGCAGGCCCTCGGCAGCACGAGCCGGCCGGTGCCCGATTACAGCGATCGCCGTGGCATGCCACGCCCGCCGGAAGAAATGCGCGGCGCGGCAAGAAAGGATTTCACGGCGCCGCGTGACATGCGCACGCCGGAGGCGCTACGGCCGTTCACGAGCCACTCGGCCTCGGAGCGCCCGCCCATGGAGCATTCGCGAGCTTGATGCGCCGCTGAGGAACCCTCCCGGCCGCCCTTGCCGGCCGCGAGGGTTCTTCCTATAGTTCGGGGCTCATGCAGGGAGCTGCCCGCGAGACGGTATTCCGGCACCGGCATTTGCTCGGTATCGAAGGTTTGTCGCCTGAGGACATAAAGCATGTCCTCGATCTGGCCGATGGCTATGTCGAGCTCAACCGGCAGGCCGAGAAAAAGCGCGCGTTGTTGCGCGGGCGCACGATCATCAATTGTTTTTTCGAAAACTCGACGCGGACGCGCACCTCGTTCGAGGTCGCCGGCAAGCGGCTCGGCGGCGACGTGATCAACATGTCGGTCGCGGCGAGCTCGATGCACAAGGGCGAGACCCTGATCGACACGGCGATGACGTTGAACGCGATGCATCCGGACGTGCTGATCGTCCGCCATCCCAAATCCGGCGCGGTTCAGCTGCTGTCCGAGAAACTGGACTGCGCCGTCATCAATGCCGGCGACGGCAGCCACGAGCACCCGACCCAGGCATTGCTCGACGCCTTGACGATCCGCCGGCGCAAGGGCCGGCTTGGGGGGCTCACCGTCGCGATTTGCGGCGACGTCCTGCACAGCCGGGTCGCCCGCTCGAACATCGCGCTGTTGAACACGATGGGGGCGCGCGTTCGGGTCGTTGCGCCACGTACTCTGTTGCCGGCCGAGATCGAGCGGCTCGGCGTCGAGGTCTTTCACGACATGACCGAGGGGCTCGCCGAGGTCGATATCGTGATGATGCTGCGCCTGCAGAGCGAGCGCATGCATGGCGCTTTCGTGCCTTCGACACGCGAGTATTTCCATTTCTTCGGGCTCGATTACGACAAATTGCGCGCCGCCAAGCCCGATGCGCTGATCATGCATCCGGGCCCGATGAACCGCGGCGTCGAGATCGGCAGCGAGGTCGCCGATGACATCGACCGCAGCCTCATTCGCCAGCAGGTCGAGATGGGGGTCGCAGTCCGCATGGCCTGTCTCGAGATCCTGACCCGCGGTCTCGGCAACGGACTCCCGGTGTAATGAACCGGCTGCTATTCCGCCGGGCCCGTTTGCTCGACCCGGAAAGTGGGCTGGACGAGTGCGGCGATTTGCTGGTCGAAGGTGACCGGATCGAGGCGGTCGGCGGCGACCTCACGGGGGCTGCTCGTGCCGGCGAGACGGTGAACGCCGAAGGGCTGTGCCTGGCTCCGGGACTCGTCGACATGCGCGTGCAATTGCGAGAACCCGGCGCCGAGCACATGGAATTGATCGAGACCGCCGGCCAGGCCGCTGCCGCCGGCGGGGTCACGACGATGGTTGCCCTGCCGAACACCGAGCCGCCGGTCGACGACGTCTCGGTCGTCGAGTTCCTCGCGCGTCGGGCACGCGAGGTCAAGCTCGCCAAAATCCACACTTATGCCGCGGCGACCAAGGCGATAGCCGGCCGCGATCTGACCGAGATGGGCCTCCTCTCGGCGAACGGGGCGCTCGGCTTTACCGACGGGGTGCGGGCGGTGGCCGATACGCTCGTCATGCGGCGGGTTCTCGCTTATGCCCGAACCTTCGATCTCCTGGTGTTGCAGCATCCCGAAGAGCCGAGCCTCGCTGGTGCCGGCGAAGTCAGCGAAGGCGAGACCGCCACGCGGCTGGGGCTCCCGGCGATCACGCCGATGGCCGAAGTCATCATGATCGAGCGCGATCTGAGGCTGGTCGAGATCACCGGCGCCCGGTATCACGTTGCCCATCTATCGACCGCCGCCGGGGTCGAGGCGGTGCGGCGGGCCAAGGCGCAAGAGCTGCCGGTGACTTGCGACACCGCTCCGCCCTATTTCGTGCTGAACGAGACGGCGATCGGCGATTATCGCACCTTCGCCAAGCTGTCCCCGCCATTGCGCAGCGAAAGGGACCGGCAGGCGGTGGTCGAAGGCTTGCGCGACGGCACGATCGACGCGATCGCCAGCGATCACGCGCCCTGGGACCAGGATTCGAAGCGCCTGCCCTTCAGCTCGGCGGCTTACGGAATTGTCGGGCTCGAAACGTTGCTGCCGCTCTCGCTCGAGCTTTATCACAACGGCCATCTCGGCCTGCTCGAGCTGATCCGGCGCCTGACCGCCAACCCGGCCCGCGTTTTGCGCCTGGCGGTCGGCCGGCTGGCGCCCGGCGCGCCGGCCGATCTCGTTCTGTTCGACCCGGAGCTGCAATGGCGCATCTCCACCGACGATTTCCGCTCGAAATCGAAAAACGCGCCGTTTGACGGACGGCCGGTGCAGGGCCGGGTGCGTCGCACGATCGTCGACGGCCGCACGATCTTTCGGGCAGAGAGTTAGGTGCCGGCGAGCTATCCTCACCCGCCCAGCCCTGCGGGCTGGGCCCCCTCTCCCGCGGTGCAGGAGAGGGGCTGTTTTCTGCTGTCGGCGAAGGCCTCTCTCCCGCACTGCGGGAGAGGGAGGGGCCCGGCGCGAAGCGTCGGGAGGGTGAGGGCATCACCTTCGCCGCTGCCATACTCGGCTACCTCCTCGGCTCGATCCCGTTCGGCCTGTTGCTGACCCGGCTCGCCGGTCATGGCGACATCCGGCAGATCGGTTCCGGCAACGTCGGCGCCACCAATGTCCTGCGCACCGGCAGCAAAGGGCTCGCGGCCCTGACCCTGCTGCTCGATCTGGCGAAGGGCGCGGCCGCCGTGGTGATTGCCCAACGCTGGGGGCATACCGCCGCTCTGGTTTCGGCGGGCTGCGCGATCCTCGGCCACATGTTTCCGGTCTGGCTCGGCTTTCGCGGCGGCAAGGGCGTCGCGACCGCGCTGGGGGTTCTGATCCCCCTCGCCTGGCCGGTGGCACTGGTCACTGCGTTCCTTTGGGTGATTACCGCCCTATTGTTTCACTTTTCCTCGCTTGCCGCGCTGGTCGCGGCGGTCGCCGGCGCCGCGCTCGCCGCAATCGTCGCCGACAGGGCGACGGCGCTGCTGATCGCCGGTATCGCATTGTTAATCATCGCGCGGCACCATGCGAATATCCGCCGGCTGCTGGCCGGCACGGAGAGCCGGATCTCTCTCGATAAAAGCTGAGGCACGCACTGGCCGCGCGCGAACTCGATCCGCAGGAGCGCCTCGACTGGCTGCGGTTGTGCCGCACCGAGACCATCGGTCCGGTCAGCTTTTACGCTTTGTTGCGCCGCTTCGGCTCCGCCCGCGCGGCGCTGGAGATGGTCCCGCAGCTCGCGCGGCGCGGGGAGCGCTCCAAGACTGTGACCCCGGTCACCCGCACCGAGGCCGAGGCCGAGTTCGCCGCACTGCAGCGTCTCGGGGCGCGGCTCGTCTGCTGGGGCGAGCCAGCTTACCCGAGCGGGCTTGTGGCAATCGACGACGCCCCGCCGATCCTGACCGTGCTCGGGCGGGCCGAGTTGCTCGGCGGCCCGATCGTGGCGGTGGTCGGGGCGCGCAACGCCTCGGCCAATGGCCGGCGGTTTTGCCGCGACCTCGCCGCGGCGCTCGGGCAAGGCGGCATCGTCGTTGTCTCGGGCCTGGCCCGCGGCATCGATGCCGCAGCGCATCTGGGCGCGCTCGAAACCGGCAGCGCCGCCGTCGTGGCGGGCGGCGTCGATGTCGTCTATCCCGAAGAAAATCGCGGGCTGCATGAGGCGTTGGCAGGCGAGGGGGCGATCGTGGCCGAACTGCCGCTCGGAACCGAGCCTCAGGCGAGACATTTCCCGCGCCGTAACCGGCTCATTTCAGGGATGGCCCTCGGCGTTGTCGTGGTCGAGGCCGCGGCTCGCTCCGGCTCGCTGATCACCGCCCGATTCGCACTCGAGCAAGGTCGGGACGTGTTCGCGGTGCCCGGCTCCCCGCTCGATCCGCGCTGCCGAGGCTCGAACGATCTGCTGCGGCACGGCGCGATCCTGACAGAGGGTGCCGAGGATGTGCTGTCCCAGCTCGCGCCGCAGCTGAAACATCCGCCAGCCTCGCCGCCCCCGCGTCCGTCGCTGCCGGCGCCGGCCGTAACGGGTTGGCCGCCAGGCGGGACGCAGGCGCCGGTCGCGGATGACGCCGCGCTCGAACTGATCACCGAGAGGTTGGGACCGACCCCGGTCGCGGTTGACGAACTGGTACGCCAATGCCACTTGTCAGCCGCCTCGGTGGCCACCCTCCTCCTCGAGCTGGAACTCGCCGGCCGGGTCGAACGCCACCCCGGCAACCTCGTTTCCTTGCGCTGAATATTTGCGTCGCTTTGATTGCGCACCCACCTAAGCTGTCCCGCAGGGGCGACCTTGCGCCATAGAGCCGATTGATGAAAGTCGTCGTCGTCGAATCGCCCGCAAAGGCGAAGACCATCAACAAATACCTGGGCAGCGACTACAAGGTCGTGGCCAGTTACGGCCATGTCCGAGATCTTCCGGCAAAGGATGGCTCGGTTCTGCCGGATGCGGATTTTGCGATGTCGTGGGAGGTCGATGGCAAGTCCGAAAAACATCTGAAGACCATCCTCGAAGCGGTGCGCGGCGCCGACCGCCTGTTCCTGGCGACCGACCCCGACCGCGAAGGTGAGGCGATTTCGTGGCACGTGAGCGAGGTGCTCAATTCCCGCCGAGGACTCAAGCATCTCGACATCAAGCGCGTCGTCTTTAACGAAGTGACAAAGAACGCGGTGCTCGATGCGTTCACTCGCCCTCGCGAGATCGATCGCGAGCTGGTCGAGGCCTACCTTGCACGACGGGCGCTCGATTACCTCGTGGGCTTCACCTTGTCGCCGGTGCTGTGGCGCAAGCTTCCGGGCAGCCGCTCCGCGGGGCGCGTTCAGTCCGTCGCGCTGCGCCTGATCTGCGAGCGCGAATCCGAGATCGAGGCGTTCAAGTCCCGCGAATACTGGACCATCGAGGTCGAGTTCAAGACAGAAGCCGGCCAGACCTTTACCGCGCGGCTGACCCACCTCGACGGCAAGCGCCTCGAGCGCTTCGATCTCGACAGCGAGGCCAAGGCACGGACGGCGGCCGATGCGATCCTGCGCGCAGCCGGTTTCGCCGTCGCCGAGATCGACAGCCGGCAGGTCCGCCGCAACCCGTTCCCACCCTTTACGACTTCGACCCTGCAGCAGGAGGCGTCGCGCAAGCTCGGGCTGTCGGCCAACCGGACGATGCAGATCGCGCAGCGGCTCTATGAGGGCATCGAGCTCGCCGGCGAGACGGTGGGATTGATCACGTATATGCGGACGGATGGCGTCGCGATTTCGGCCGAGGCGATCGCCGCGGCCCGCCAGCTGATCGGCGGCGAGTTCGGAGCCCGCTACCTGCCGGACGCGCCGCGGGTTTACCGCAGCCCCGCGAAGAACGCCCAGGAAGCGCACGAAGCGATCCGGCCGACCGATCTCGCGCGCAAGCCCGCCGATGTCGCCTCGCATCTCGACCGCGACCAGCTCCGGCTCTATGAGCTGATCTGGAAGCGGACCGTGGCGAGCCAGATGGCATCGGCGCTGCTCGAGCAGGTCGCGGTCGACATCGCCGACGCGGCCGGGCGGCTCCGCCTGCGCGCGAACGGCTCCGTCATCCTGTTCGACGGTTTTCTTACGCTCTACCAGGAGGACCGCGACGACACCGCAGACGAGGAAGGCGAAGGCGGGCGGCTGCCGGCGATGCGCAAGGCCGAACGGCTCGGGCGCGGCCAAATTACGCCGAGCCAGCATTTCACGCAGCCGCCGCCGCGCTACACCGAAGCCAGTCTCGTCAAGAAACTCGAAGAGCTCGGCATCGGCCGGCCCTCGACCTATGCCTCGATCTTGCAGGTCCTGCAGGATCGCGACTATGTCCGCCTGGAAAAACGGCGGTTTGTTCCAGAGGACCGAGGGCGCTTGGTCACTGCATTTCTGACGAACTTCTTTGAGCGCTATGTCGAGTACAATTTTACCGCCGACCTCGAAAACCAGCTCGATGATATTTCCGGCGGACGCATCGATTGGAAGGAGGTGCTGCGGAACTTCTGGCGGGACTTTTCTATCGCGGTCGACGGCACCAAGGAATTGACGATCAGCCAGGTGCTGACCGCTCTCGACGAGGCGCTCGGGCCGCACTTTTTCCCGAATGGCGATTCCGGGCACGACCCGCGCCTCTGCCCCGTTTGCGGCGCCGGCAGGCTCAGCCTCAAGCTCGGCAAGTTCGGCGCTTTCATCGGCTGCTCCAATTACCCGAACTGCCGTTTTACGAGGCCGCTCGCCGTCGAGAGCGACGCCGAGGCCACCACTCCCGAAACCGCGCTCGGCGCGGACCCGGGGACCGGCTTGGTGGTGACGCTGAAAAAGGGCCCGTATGGCCATTATGTGCAGCTCGGCGAAGGCAATGGCGAGTTCAAGCCCAAGCGGGTGGCCCTGCCCCGCTCGCTGAAGCCGGCCGAAATCGACCTCGAGACCGCGCTGCGTCTGCTCGCTTTGCCGCGCGAGCTCGGCCGCCATCCCGAAACCGGCGAGGCGATCGTAGCCGGCATCGGCCGGTTCGGCGCGTACATCAAGCACGGAACGATCTTCAAATCGCTCGGAGCGGACGATGACGTGCTGACGATCGGATTGAACCGCGCCGTCGTGCTGCTGGCCGAACCGTCTTCCACGCAGCGCCGCGGGCCGCAGCTGGTCCGCGAAGTCGGGGCTCACCCCGAAGGCGGCACGGTCGGCCTCTATCGCGGACGCTACGGCCCCTATGTCAGCCATGACGGCGTGATCGCGTCGCTGCCGCGCAACGCCGATCCGGCCACCTTCTCCCTCGCCGAGGCATTGCCGCTTCTCGCCGCGCAGCGCGACAAAGGCAAGAAACGCGGACGCAAGACCGCCAAATCCGCCTCTGCGAAAGCCACCGCAGCAAAGGCCGCCAAGAATGGCGCTACGACTGAGGTGACGAAAAAAACCAAAGCGGCGAAAAAGACCGGAGCCGCCAAAAAGACCGCGGCAACAAAGACCAGTGCCGGCCTATCGGCGGTTAAGACACCTCGACCCCGATCTGGGACGGCGCCCCGCTGAGTGGCGAAATCCCGAGCGAATAGATCCGGAGAGCAGCGCCGCGGCGAACTGCCTTCGGCGGCCGAGCTTCTTGCATTCATCCGCGAGAGTCCTTCCGCGGTCGGCAAGCGCGAGATTGCGCGCGCCTTCGCCGTGGCGCCGGGCAATCGCCCGGAGCTGCGCGACATGCTGCGCAATATCGAACGGTCCGGGGCCGTCACCCGCGCCGCCAATCGGCGCTTTGTCGCCGCCCCGCCGCTTCCCGAGGTGACCGTGATCGAGCGGATCGGCAGCGACGAGGATGGGTTGGCGCTCGCCCGCCCGGTCGCCTGGCCGGGGCCGGAGCCGGCGCCGCTCTTGCGCATCATCGAGACCGGGACGAGCGAGACGATAAGGGTCGGCGAGCGCGCCGCGGCACGGCTCGTGCCGCTCGAAACCGGCGACATCGAAGCGCGGATCATCCGCCGGCTCGACAGCGCCGGTGAGCGGATCATCGGGACATTCCAGAACACCCGCGACGGCGGCAGGTTGGTGCCGGCCGACCGGCGTAACCGCAACGAGTATCGGGTCGCGGCGCGCGACACGGGCGGCGCTGGCGAAGGCGAATTGGTCGTCGCCGAGCAGCTCGCCGCGGGCAGGCTCGGCGCGCCGCGAGCCCGCGTCCTCGAAAGGCTGGGTCCCGCCTCGGACCCCGGAGCGATAAGCCTGCTGGCGATTGCCGCCTACGACATCCCGACCGAATTTCCCGCCGCCGCGCTCGCCGAAGCCGAGGCGGCGTTGCCGGTCAGCCCGGCCGGGCGAGCCGATCTGCGCGATGTCCCGCTGGTCACGATCGACGGCAGCGACGCCCGCGATTTCGACGACGCGGTGCGGGCCGAGCCGGACCTCGACCCGGAGAACCGCGGCGGCTGGCACCTCATCGTCGCGATCGCCGATGTCGCCTGGTATGTGCGGCCCGGCAGCGCTCTCGACCGCGAGGCCGAGCGGCGCGGCAATTCGGTCTATTTTCCCGATCGTGTCGTCCCGATGCTGCCCGAGGCGCTGTCGAACGAGCTGTGCTCGCTGAAGCCGGGCGTGGACCGCGCCTGCCTTTCCGTCCATCTGTGGATCGACGCCGCGGGCCGCAAGCGGCGGCATCGCTTCGAGCGCGGCATCATGCGTTCCGCCGCGCGTCTGACCTATGAAGTAGTCCAGGCGGCCCGGGACGGGAGTGCCGGTTGCGCGCTGGGGCCGGCATCCATCGCCGCTCTCTACGGCGCCTACGCTGCCCTCGCCGAGGCGCGAGCGGAGCGCGGCGCATTGGAACTGGACCTCAACGAGGATCGGGTCGTGCTGGATGCCGAAAGGCGACCGTCGGCAATCGTGCGCGCCCTGCGGCTCGACAGCCATCGGCTGATCGAGGAATTCATGATCCTGGCGAATGTCGCCGCGGCCGAGGAGCTCGAGGCGCGGCGGCAACTTTGCATGTACCGCGTGCACGACTCGCCCGACCCGGACAAAGTGGAGGCGCTGCGCGTCTTTCTGGAGGAGACCGGCCTTCCCGGCCTGGCGCTGGCAAAGGGACAGGCGATAAAGCCGGAGCTGTTCAATCGTGTGCTGCGCCGCGCCGCCGGCAGCGGGGAGACCGTGCTGGTCAATGACCTGGTCCTGCGCTGCCAGGCTCAGGCCTCCTATAATCCGAACAATATCGGGCATTTCGGTCTGGCGCTGCGCCGCTATGCCCATTTCACCTCACCGATCCGACGCTACGCCGACCTTTTGGTGCATCGCGCGCTACTCGGAGATGCGGAAGCCGACACCGCCCGTGACCAGCTGGAAACGACCGCAGCGCATATCTCGGCGACCGAACGGCGTGCCGCCGAAGCCGAGCGGGCTGCCATTGACCGCTACCGGGCGACCTTTCTTGCCGGATCGGTCGGCAGCCTCTTCACCGCCGACATCAGCGGGGTCGCGAGTTTCGGGCTGTTCGTGAAATTGCGGGAAAACAGCGCCGACGGGCTGGTCCCGATATCGACGCTGCCCGGCGACTATTATGTCCGCGACGAGAGAGCCCAGCGATTGGTCGGGCGCAATTCCGGCCGGATCTACCGGCTCGGCGCGGAGGTGCTGGTGCGCCTCGTCCAAGCCGACGGGATCGGCGGCCGTCTGGTCTTCCGCATCGAGGAGGAGCTGGCCCCCAGCTTGGACCGCAGAGCGGTCGGCGGAGCCGGGCGGTCAAGACAGCACTCTCCCGGCAAATTCGGAAGGCGGCGTAGGTAATCGCCTTACAGTCCCGGCTAGCGGTGTATTTATGGCCTCTGGTCATAAGTCCATGCCGATTTTAGGGACTAGTTCGGCCTCCTTGCGCGCTCTAAGTAGGCGTCCCAAGAAACCCGGAGTAAGGAGTGTCGTGTGAAACGCTTTGAAGACAAGACCATCTTGGTAACGGGCGCCGGCAGCGGTATCGGCGCGGCTTGCGTGCGGCGGTTATTCGCCGAAGGCGCGTCGATCGCCGCCGCGGACGTGCGGAAAGAAGAAGTCGATAAGGTCGTGTCCGAATTCGGGGCCAGCGACAGGATCTTTGGCGCCGGCGTCGACGTTGCGGACCGGGACCAGGTGGCCGCGTTCGTGTCCGGAGCGGTTCGTCGGTTCGGAAAACTCGATGGGCTGGTCAACAGCGCCGGCATCAGGGGCGTTGGCAACGTTCTGGATACCGATCCCGAGGTCTTTCGGAAGGTCCTGTCGGTCAACCTCGAAGGCACGTTCAACATGTGCCAGGCTTTCGCCCGTGCCGTGAGGCAAGCGCAAACCCCTGCGGCAATCGTCAACCTCAGCTCCGCGGCCGGGATCAGGGGCGTGCCCAACCGCCTCCCCTATTCCGCGTCGAAGTACGGGGTCGTGGGGATCACCCAGACGATGGCATTGGAGCTCGGACCGCTCGGCGTCCGCGTCAATGCCGTCGTGCCGGGGATGATCCGCACGCCGATGACGGCGGTCATGTTCGAGGACCCCGAAAACGTGCAGCGGATTCGCGCGGCTCATCCGATTGGCCGCGAAGGCCAACCCGAAGAGGTCGCGGCAGCGATTGCCTTCCTGCTGTCCGACGATGCCAGTTTCATCACCGGTGTGGCTCTTCCGGTCGACGGCGGCTCAACGGCGGGTATTCGGTCACACTAAAACAACCTGCCTCCGGCCTTCGAGCCTCCTCTTAGAGAGGGGACCGCCGAAGTAGTGCCTCCCTGAAGGCGGAGTCCAGTCACGCCTCCAGGAGCCCACCTCGCAGAACGCTTTGCCCGCGCCGGCGGCGCGGAACTGACGCACCGGGGCGTCAACGCCCCGGCCGGCGCTCGACAACCGCGCATAGCCGTAAAATATGAGTTCGTTTTGCACAAAATTTTGCTTCAAAAAGGTCCAAGCGTTTCAATGGTTTAATTTTTGTGCGAAGATCTTAATTTCTGCAAAAAGCTGCCGAGCCGAGGCCGAACTGGGGACAAATGACGCCTCAGGGAGCGGCTGGATGTTCCGTCGCTGTGAGGCGCATAATATGTTGTGAAGCAAAAAGCGCTGGAGTCGGCTTGGTCGTGCCCCTTGGGGTGGTGTAGGAGCTGTGGGTAAGTGGCCCGCCGCAGCGACCGCCACGAGTCTGGCGGCGGCGGGCCACTTATCCACAGCGGTGGTCATCGCGGATCTCCGGTAGGGTTTGGCTGCCAAACCTGAACGCGAACCAAGGACCCGACGATGACCGATGAGATGAGGATCCTTCGCACGCTGCTGGAGAAGAGCTCCGACGCCGATTTGCTGCGCGAGATGGTGGGTTTTGCCGCACATCGCTTAATGGAACTGGAAGTCGAGAGCGTGACCGGCGCCGCCCATGGCGAGCGCAGCCCGGACCGAATCAATCACCGCAACGGCTATCGTGACCGGATCTGGGAGACGCGTGCCGGAGCGGTCGAACTGCGCATCCCCAAGCTGCGCAAGAGCAGCTACTTCCCGGCGTTCCTGGAACCGCGACGCATGGCTGAGAAGGCGCTCACGGCGGTGATCCAGGAGGCTTATGTCCATGGCGTGTCGACCCGCTCGGTCGATGATTTGGTCAAAGCGATGGGCATGACCGGGATCTCCAAAAGCCAAGTCAGCCGGTTGTGCACAGAGATCGACGATCAGATCGCCGCCTTCCTCAACCGGCCACTGGAAGGCGACTGGCCCTATCTCTGGCTGGATGCCACCTATGTTAAAGTCCGCGCCACCGGTCGGATTGTCTCGGTCGCGGTCATCGTCGCCGTCGCCGTCAACAGCGACGGCCGACGCGAGGTGCTGGGCATCGCGATCGGCGCCTCGAGGCCGAGACCTTCTGGACCGAGTTCCTGCGCTCGCTGGCAAGGCGCGGCCTGCGCGGCGTCAAGCTCGTAATCTCGGATGCCCATGAAGGGCTCAAGGCGGCCGTTGCAAAGGTGTTGCATGCCTCCTGGCAGCGCTGCCGCGTGCATTTCATGCGCAATGTCCTGGCCCATGCCGGAAAGCAAGGCCGGCGTGTCGTCGCTGCCTTCATCGCCACCGCCTTCGCCCAAGAGGACGCCGAAATGGCCCGCCTCCAGTGGCGCCAGGTTGCTGATCAGCTCAGGCCCAAGGTCGCAAAGCTGGCGACATTGATGGATCAGGCGGAAGCCGATGTCCTCGCCTTTATGAGCTTCCCCAAGGACCACAGGCCCAAGATCCACAGCACCAACCCGCTGGAACGGCTCAACGGCGAAATCAAGCGCCGCACCGACGTTGTCGGCATCTTCCCCAATGAGGATGCCATCACTCGCCTGGTCGGCGCTATTCTGCTCGAGCAGAACGACGAATGGGCCGTGCAGCGCGCCCGCTACATGACCCTGGAAACAATCGCTCCACTGAGCGAAGATCCGATCTTCAAGCTGCCCGCCGTGGCAGCCTGACGACACCGGCCAAATCCGCTGGAGAGCGCGAACGACGCTGCTCTTACACCACCCCCTGGGACACGATCGTCGGCTTCAGGGATCAGAAAAATGGCAGCCACTCTCGGTCAGCGGATACGCCGGGCGCGACAGCGCGAAGGCCTCACTCAGTCGGCTCTTGCCGAAAAAATCGGTGTCGCCGGAGCAGCCGTTGTCGCGAACTGGGAAAATGGAGTTGCAAACCCAAAAACTTCGAACATGTCCAAACTTCGCGCGATTTTGGGAATACGTAACCTGAAGGGAAGCCCGCCACCGCCCGAAGGAAGCCCGCGACCGACCGAAGCTCCTGCGTTAGGAGATGAGGACGTTATCAGCGACATTTCTAGCTTCGGACGATGGGTACATGAGCAGCGGCTCAGTCTCCAACTCTCTGTCCCGGAGTTGGCAAAGGCCTCAAGCGTTACGCCTATGGCGATATACAATATCGAGGGCGGCAAAAGTCGAAACCCACAGCGTGCTACACAGGAGAAGATAGCAAAGGCTCTAAAGCAGGTCATTCCAGAAGAAGTCACGACGCAGACCACAGAAGATGAAGAGGCGGTGGTGGGCTTAGGCACTGTAGAGGATATCGCTGATCCGTACGATAAGCCTAATTGGCCTAATGTGCCGGGTATCTATGTGCTTTACGATAACACCCAACGTGTGATTTACGTGGGCAAAGCAAAAAACATTGCGACGCGGCTAAATCACCATTTTACTCAGTTCTGGTTCAGGCAACCTATTGTCCAATATGCGTCATACATAAAAATCGATAACGCGCGATTGCGACACCAATTAGAGCAGACTATGATAGCCTTTCTTAGATCTCATGCAGTTATCAATAAATTAGGCGTCCGAGATTTCGAGGATTGATAGTGTGATCTCAACCCGCTTCTCATGCGAGGTCGTATAAGGGGTCTTCTGGAAAGCGGAAGGCGTGGCGTAAGCTTTGACTTCTGCACCCTCGATTAGCCGGCAAGGATGCCGCCATCGACGGTCATGGCATGACCCACCATGAAGCTCGCGGCTGGGCTGCAAAGCCATACCACGGCAGCGGCGATTTCTTCCGGTTCGCCGAAGCGTCCGATGGGTTCTTGCGCCACCATCCGCCTGACGATTTCCGGATCGTAATTCTTCGTGACGAAGGCTGCCATCGGCGTGTTGACCATTCCCGGGCAGACCGCGTTGATGCGGATGCCCTTGGCGGCATAGTCGAGAGCAGCGCTCCGCGTGAGACCGATCACCGCGTGCTTGCTCGCAGAATAAGCGCTGCGTCCTCTGGAGCCCTTTAAGCCGCCGATCGAAGAACAATTGACAATCGCGCCACTGCCCTGCGCCATCATCTGGCGAAGTTCGCCCTTCATGCAGTTCCACACGCCGCGCAAGTTGACGTTCATCACGCGTTCAAATTCGTCGTCGCCGGTTTCCAGAAACGCGGCAGCCTCGGAATTCACGCCGGCATTGTTGAAGGCTGCGTCGAGCCGCCCATAGGTGCTGACGGCGCGCTCGATCATCGCCTCGACCTGAGCGGCATCCGTCACGTCACAGGTGATACCAATGGCGTTGTGACCCGCTGCGCGCAGGAGCTCGGCCACCTTTCCGACCCTCTCCTCGTCGCGATCGGCAAGGATCACGGACGCGCCGGCCTTGGCGAAAGCCGCTGCCGTCGCCAGGCCAATGCCACCCCCGGCTCCGGTGACGAGCGCCACTTTTCCATCAAAAGCTGTCGTCATCTCAGATCGACCAAAATTAGTGGCGTGAACCAAACAGATGGCTGCCGTTATCCTTTTCTCGTCGCCCCCGCGAAAGCGGGGGCCCAGGGCTGCGGACACTGAGCGGGCCGCCCTGGGTGCCCGCTTTCGCGGGCATGACGGAAAAACGGTGCAGGTACCAAGTGTAGAATTCACATTGCTGGATCGCCAGCGCGGTTGGCGCAGGTCGTCTCCGCACGACCTCGATCATGACACGGCGGATCAGCGCGGTTCGAGCCGCAAGGTGGTCGGCAAGGTTTCGGAGCGCACCATCTCCTGCGCATGGCTGCTGCGCTGATACTTCCGGAGGAACTCGCGGCTGGCCCGGGCGACCGCATCTTGGTCGGCCGCCGGGATTGCCTGCACCGCCAAGCGGCGGCCGGCAAACTCCAAGGTGGCGGGCCCGCCCGCCGCGAGGTCCCTGTACCAGCGCCCCTTGGCGCCCAGCCACGAACGCACGAAGACCTCGTCGTCGGCGACCACCACCCAGATCACGACCACGCTCTTGGGGTGCTTCTCGGTCCGGATCGCGACCTCCTGCACGTCGCGCAAGTCGCGCAGGGTCTCGGCATCGAAGTTTGTCATGGCTTAACCTCTCGTCGCGTGGGCCATGATTTAGCGCGCGTCTCTGTCGCGATTAGTCCCTATAATTCGAATAATCTTATGACCTGGTGCCATAAATGCACCGCGGAAATCTGAATGACCTCCTGGCCTTCCTGGCTGTAGGGCAAGGGCGCAGCTTCACGAAGGCTGCAGCGAAGCTCGGCGTTTCCCAGTCCGCGCTTAGCCACACCATTCGTGGCCTAGAGGAACGGCTCGGCCTTCGACTGTTGACTCGCACCACACGCAGCGTCTCCCCAACGGGGGGCGAACGCCTGCTTCGCACCATCGGCCCGCGGTTTGAGCAGATCGAGGCCGAGCTTGCCGCGTTGAGCGAACTTCGGGAGAAGCCCGCCGGCACCATTCGGATCACCGCCACAGACTATGCCGCCGACACGATCCTGTGGCCGAAACTCGCGAAGTTGCTGCCGCAGTATCCCGACATCAAAGTCGAAATCATCATCGATTATGGCCTGATCGATATTGTCGCCGAGCGCTTTGACGCCGGCGTGCGAAGCGGCGAGCAGGTGGCGAAGGACATGATCGCCGTGCGTATCGGGCCGGACATGCGCAGCGCAGTCGTCGGGGCTCCAGCCTATTTCAATACGTGGGCGGAACCGAACAAGCCGCAGGAACTGATCGGTCACAACTGCATCAATTTGCGTCTGCCCACACATGGCGGATTGTACGCCTGGGAGTTCGAGAAAGACGGCCGCGAGCTGAAGGTGCATGTCGAAGGCCAGCTCGTCTTCAATGGCACTTTCCAGATGCTCAATGCGGCGCTGGCCGGATTTGGGCTGGCCTATGTGCCGGAGGACGTGGCGCAACCCCATCTCGCCAAGGGCCGTCTCAAGCGCGTGCTCGAGGATTGGTGTCCGCCGTATTCGGGCTATCACCTCTATTACCCGAGCCGCCGCCAACCCACGCCTTTCCTTCGCCTTGCTGGTCGATGCGCTCCGCTACCGTGGGACTGGATCGGCTTAGGACAGCAGGCCTGATACCGTATTCCGGACTTTGGAATCCCGAATCCGGAAATTCGCCGTAATCGCATAGTATCGTGTTGTTTTGCGACGGCTGCGGCGCAGCCCGCTAAAGGAATATTTGGTAAAATGCTACACATAATTTATCTGATGCTTCTCCTATCCATTTACCAGGATGAGACAATCTCCTGTTATTTCGCCGTCGCCTTCCAAAGAGCGAGGCTTTCTGCGGGACAAGGCAGGCCCTGCCTGTTTTTCCTCTGTTTTATCAGGCAAGTCCTCCGGTTCCATGGTGATACTGTGGTCGGTTCCGGGCAACCGACGAGGCCTTTGCCGCGGGAGCGGTGCTTGCTCCGATCGTGAAACGCCGATTCCGCAGCGCCGGCGCTGCACCCTGATCGTCGCCGATGACGTGGGAGCGAGCGCCATTGATTGCGCCATGCGGGCGTTCTACTGTACTCGTTCCGGCCGAGGCAGTGTCGCCGACGCCGGGAATCGGGTTCTGTGCGCTGCTGCGGGGAGTGTTTGGGGCTCTCTAGGGGAGTGAATGCCGTGTCGCTGCGTTCGGCCGCCGCGCCTTTGCGAGCGTGCAGCCTTGTCTTCCTCGCCGCCCTTGCGGCCTGTGCCGAGCGTCAGGCGTTGCCCAACGATCCGACGGGGCGGCTGTTCGCGCGCGGTCTCGACGAGATAACCGATCTCTACATTGCGCCGGTCTCGAGCCGGCGACTCGTTCTGGGCGGTGCCGCGCGGCTGTCGCGCCTCGATGACAAGCTCTCGGTTTCCGAGACGCCGGGGCCGGATAAAACATACCTTGTGCTGTCTTATGACGGGAACGAGGTGGCCATCTATCCGATACCCTCGCATGACGACCCGCATGATTGGGGCGCCTTGATGGGCCAACTGGTGGCCAGCGCAAAGGCGGCTTCCCCGAGTGTTGCGGCGCTGCCGGAAGACCAGATCGACAAGACGCTGTTCGATGGCATCACCGCGAGGCTCGACCGCTTCTCCCGCTACTCCTCGCCCGATGTCGCCCGCGATCAGCGCGCCGCTCGCGACGGGTTCGGCGGCATTGGAGTGACCCTCGATACCTCCAAGGAAGAATTTCGGATCACCTCGGTCACCCCGCGCAGCCCCGCCGAACTCGCCGGCATAAAGCCCGACGACAGGCTCGTCGCGGTCGACAAGGTGCCGACGGCCGGACGCTCCCACAGCGATGTCGTTCACGCCCTCCGCGGACCGATCCTCAGCACGGTCGAGGTCACCATCTATCGCCCCAGCCTCGCCCAAAACCGAACCTTCCACCTGCAGCGCGAGCTGGTGATCCTCCCCACGGTGACGGTGGCGCGCGACGGCGATATCGCGGTCTTTCAGGTGGCGAGCTTCAATCAGAACACGACGCAGCAGATCGTCGAAGCCCTCAGTAACCTGAAGCGCGAAATGGGACCGCAGCTCCGCGGGATCGTGCTCGACCTGCGGAGCGACCCGGGCGGGCTGCTCGATCAGGCGGTGAGCCTCGTAGACGTCTTCATACCGAACGGCCCGATCGTCGCGACGGTCGGGCGCCACCCCGCGAGCAGGCAGTTTTTCGAAGCTTCGGGAGACAGTATCGCGCCGCAGATACCGGTCGTCGTCTTGGTCAACGGCGGCTCGGCTTCGTCCTCGGAGATCGTTGCAGCAGCCTTGCAGGATGCCGGACGTGCGGTCGTCGTCGGCAGCGCCTCCTATGGGAAAGGCACGGTGCAAACCGTCTTGCGGCTGCCGAATGATGGCGAGCTGACGTTGACATGGGCCCAGCTCATCGCCCCGTCGGGATATCTTCTGCACGAGCACGGCGTCGTCCCGACGCTTTGCACGAGCGATCTCGGGGACGACGACCGCTTCGTGCAGATAGCAATCCAACGTGCGGCGGTATCACCGGCGAGCGCGCCGGCCGCAACGCGGGCACGTGCGTCACTCGACGAAAACGCCTGGTCTCAGCTGCGCCGCTCTTGCCCGGCCCGGTCGGGCGACCACGAGATCGACGTGAAGGTGGCGAAGCGGCTCCTTACCGACCCCGCTCTCTACTCTCAGGCGGTGCATGCGATCGGAGCCAGCCCGAGTGTGGCGGCGGTTCCGGTCGCCACCCCGCCGACGGTTGAACCCGCCTTGACAGCAATCAGTCCGGCGTTATCTTCCAGTCCACGCAACCCGTGACACGAGAGTCCTATGGCCAAAACCAATACTGTCCTCATCAAACTAGTCAGCAGCGCCGATACCGGTTTCTTCTATGTAACGAAGAAAAATCCCCGCAGTAAAACCAATAAGCTTGAATTGAAGAAGTTCGACCCGATCGCCCGGAAGCACGTCCTATTCAAGGAAGCGAAGATAAAGTAGCTCGCGCCCGCGCGAGCTGGTCTCACGACTGAATCGCGAGACCGGCATCCTCGGTTTGCGATGAACCTATTCTAGGCGGAGCGGAGGGCGGTCGCACGATTACACAATTCCGCCCCCGGGTCTTGGCAGCGTAAAGGGCATCATCGGCGCGGCTCAGCAGACGATCGCGGTCATCATTGCCGGTGGCGGCAGAGGCCACACCGATGCTGATCGTCACCGAGAGCTTTCGACCGTCCGACTTGATTGTGAACGGCTCACGCGCCACCTCCGCGCGCAGACGCTCGGCTACTCCCGCGGCAATCGTAATATCGGTCTCGGGCATGACAACGACAAACTCGTCACCCGCACCCTCTCCGCGTCGGGCGACGAGGTCGACACTGCGGACGCAGTGGGTCGTTCGCGCCGCGAGTTCGCGCAATACGTCATCTCCTGCGGCATGACCGTAAGTATCGTTTACCTGCTTGAAGTTATCGATATCGAACAGCAAGACGGCTGCGTTGATGCCATCCTGGTTCACGCGCTGGATGAGTTCGTCGAGGTGAACGAACAGATATCGCCGGTGGTAGAGACCGGTCAGCTCATCAGTCAGGGCAAGCTCCAGGCTGTTCCGATAATTCTCATCCAACCGGTTCTGCAGCCTCTTGCGGCGAACCTGAGTGGCCGTGCGGGCCAGCAACTCGTTTCGATCCACCGGGCGCACCAGATAGTCGTTCGCGCCCAAATCGAGCCCCTTGGCAAGACGAGGCAAATCCGTGCCGTCAGCGATCAGCAAGATCGGCAGTTGACGGAAGGTTTCGTTGGCGCGGCACTGCGTAACGAGCCGCAGCGCATCGCCGCCCGGTGTGGACAAGCTAGCAATGATCAGCTCGATGTCGGGAGCGAGCAACGTCCATGCTTCTGTGCAGGTTGATGCGCGCGCCACCGAATTGGCGATCGGCAACAATATCTTTATCATTCGGGCAGCGGCAAATTCATCGTCGTCGACGATCATGATGCGGGCAGGACCGGTATCCCCGGAGACGGGAGTGTCGCCGCCGCCGAACTTGCTGCAGATCCCCTCGCGAACGCGTAGCTCTTCCATCATCCGCTTCAGCCGCACGAGCGAGCGGACGCGGGCGAACAAAGCGACATCGTTCACCGGCTTGGTCAGGAAGTCGTCCGCGCCAGCCTCGAGACCGCGGAGCCGGTTGGCGGTATCCGAGAGCGCCGTCACCATAACGACGGGAACATCGACGGTTCGCTGATTGGCCTTCAGCTGGCGGCAAACCTCGAAGCCGTCCATCCGAGGCATCATGACGTCCAGAAGAATTACGTCCGGAAGCTCGGTCTCGGCGATTTCCAGGGCGCCAGGTCCGTTATACGCCGTCAAAACGTCAAAGTACTCACTCGACAGCTTTGCTTCGAGCAGTTTTACATTCGCCTCGACATCGTCGACAACTAGCACTCGGCCAGACATCAGCCTCTCACACTCGAAGGATCGGGCCGGGCACCCCTCTCAGGAGAGGAAGCGCTCGACGGTTCGCAAAAAGCTCGTCACCGAGATCGGCTTCGCGATATAGGCCTCGCAACCGCCGTTCCGCATCTTCTCCTCGTCGCCTTTCATCGCGAAGGCGGTCACCGCGATGATCGGGATCGACCGCAGATCATCGTCTTCCTTGATCCACTGCGTGACTTGCAAACCGGATACCTCCGGCAGCTGGATATCCATCAGAATGAGATCCGGACGATGTTGGCGAGCTAGCGCAAGCGCCTCGACACCGTCCTTGGTCTGCAGTGTACCATAACCGTGAGCGACGAGAAGATCATTGAAGAGCTTCATATTGAGGTCGTTATCTTCGACGATCAACACCTTCTTCCGTACAGGTCGATCGGCGTCCACCTCCGGTTTTGTAAGGTTCAATGTCATGCTCCCAGCCTCGAAACCGGCAGATTTTGCCCCATGGCCCCTGCGGCGAGGCGTCCGGCAACCGCCGTTTCCGCACCGGCTGCACTGGTGCTTTCTAAAGGATCGAACTTAATTATTCGTAACCGCTCTCCGTGAGGAAATCGCGCCATGTCAGTACGGTTTCGCATCGGCATCGATCTTGGCGGCACCAAGATCGAAGGCGCCGCCATAGACGCCTGCGGATCGGTGCGCTGTCGCCAGCGTGTTGTCACGCCGGCACAGCACTATCGCGGGACGATCGATGCGATCATCGCCCTGATCAGCACAATCGAGCAACAAATCGGGACGACGGCACCGGTCGGAATTGGCATTCCGGGCGCTGTCTCGCCCATTACCGGTCTCATCAAGAACGCCAACTCCACGTGGCTGATCGGACGCCCGTTGCAGCGCGATATCGAGAACGCGCTCGGGCGGTCGACGCGGCTTGCCAATGATGCCAACTGTTTCACCTTGTCCGAGGCGACCGACGGCGCCGGCGCCGCGATGGATACGGTCTTCGGCATTATTCTCGGGACGGGCGTCGGAGGCGGGATAGCGATCAGACGGCAGATCCTGGCTGGCGCCAACGCAATCGCGGGAGAATGGGGGCACAATCCGTTGCCGTGGCCGACCCCCGACGAGGTTCCGGGACCGCCCTGCTGGTGCGGCCGATCCGGCTGTCTGGAGACGTATCTGTCGGGCCCGGCGCTGGCTGCGGATCATCGCCGCCATTATCGCCAAACGCTGAGCGCACCGGAAATCGCCGAGGCCGCGGCAGCAGGAGATCCCGAGTGCTGCGCAACGCTCGAGCGTTATATGGACCGGCTCGCCCGGGGACTGGCTGCGGTGATCAACGTGGTCGATCCGAATGCGATCGTGCTCGGGGGTGGGCTGTCGGGCATCTCTGCGCTTTACCAGCAGGTCCCCCGCCTATGGACCCGGTACATCTTTTCGGATTGCGTGGCTACCCCGCTCCTGCCTCCGGTCCACGGCGCATCCAGCGGCGTGCGCGGCGCGGCTTGGTTGTGGCCGCCGGACGAAGCGCCGTGAACACGCTGTGCCGAGATTGCGGCGCCCTCGAAACCACTGCCCAGCGAAGGAAGCGCTGCGCCGCCTGCGGCTCGCCGCGGCTGGTCTGCCATGCCGAACTCGGCTCTCTGGCGGTCGCGCATGTCGATTGCGACGCGTTTTATGCCGCCGTCGAAAAGCGCGACAGACCCGAATTGGCAGACCGCCCCGTCATCATCGGCGGCGGCGCCCGTGGAGTCGTGCTCGCCTGCTGTTACGTGGCAAGGCTCTATGGCGTGCGCTCGGCGATGCCGATGTTCAGGGCATTGGCGGCTTGCCCGGATGCGGCCGTCATCCGGCCGGATATGGCGAAGTACAGTGCTGTCGGACGTGAGGTGCGCGCCGAGATGCGGCAGCTCACCCCATTGGTCGAACCCTTGTCGATCGACGAGGCATTTCTCCACCTCGGCGGCACCGAAGCGCTGCACGAGGCCTGCCCCGCCCAGCTCGCCAAACGGATCGAAACCGCGCACGGCATCACCGTGTCGATCGGATTGAGCGACAACAAATTTCTCGCAAAGATCGCCTCCGACCTCGACAAGCCGCGCGGCTTCGCGGTTCTCAGCCGCAGCGAGGCCGCGGCGTTCCTCGCCGGCAACCCCGTCTCGCTGCTATGGGGCGTCGGAACGGCGATGCAGCGGCGGCTCGCCGGCGACGGCATCACCCTGATCGGCCAGCTCGCCGAGATCGGCGGCCGCGAGCTTGCCGCCCGCTATGGCCGGATTGCGGCGCGGCTTGCTCATTTGGCCCGCGGCGAAGACGACCGCGCGGTTCTCGCCTATGTTCCGGCGCACACGATCTCCGCCGAGACCCCTTTGGCGCAGGACGAGTGCGATGCGAGTGTGCTCACGCGCGTATTGTGGCCGCTTTGCGAACGCCTTTCGGCTCGGTTGAAGCGAGCCTCACTGGCCGCCGGCACGATCACGTTGAAACTGAAGACCGCCGATTTTCGCGTGCGAACGCGCTCCCGCCGCGTAGAGGACCCGACGCAGCTGGCCGACACGCTTTTTCACATCGCGTCCGGCTTGCAGGCCGCCGAGACCGACGGCGTCACCCGGTTCAGATTGGTCGGAGTCGGCGCGGATAACCTCTTCGACAGCCGCGCCGCCGATGCCCCGACCCTGTTCGACCGCGAACTCGATGGCCCGAGACGCCTCGAACATGCGATCGACGCGATCCGCGGCCGGCTCGGCGAGGAAGCGGTCCAATTTGGCCGCACCCTCCCGGATCACAAAGACCGCGGCTAGCACTTCGGCCCAGTCAACAGTTTGGCTTGGCGAGCGGCTCGATATCGTCCAGGTTGGCGCGAATCGAATAGTCGCCATAGTCGATCACCATGTCCTGCGACACGCCGTTGTCGAGGAGGCGCATGCCCAGCTCGTAATCCGGTTTCTCGGCACTGGCGTCGACCGGGAAAAAGGCGAGCCGCACGCGCCAGCCGGGCCGCTCCAGTAAGGGGCTGCGAGTCTCAGCCGCCGGGTCGGCGGTGAGCTTGTGTCCGATCACCCCGGAGACTTGAACCGCATTCTCGTCGGTCGCCCCATCGAACACCAGGCGAGAGACAAAATTCTCGCCGGCGCGGGCAGAATCTATCAGCAGAATCGTGTGGGCGCTCGGGAACAGCACGCCCGGCTCGAGCTTCAGGGTCTGCGGCTGAGGCTTCGTGAACTCGGCCACCCCGCCCTTCCCGGGACCGTCGAGCTTGGCTTCGCCGCGAATCTCCTGATCGAGTTCGCCGTTGCGGGTCTGCTTCTGATTGAAGCGGTAGCGCAACCCGTCCTTCAACTCCCAGGTGACAAAGCTCGAGACGATGTCGACATCGGGGCTTTCAGCGTAGCGCATCTTCAATCGATAACGCTGCTCGATAGTCCACCCCTCGCAGGTCTCGCCCCATTCGTAATCCATCGTGCCGCGAGCGTCAGCGACGCCAGAATCACTCCGGGCGCCGCCCAAGGACATCGTATAAAGGGCGCGGTGCGGCGCGATTTCGGCCGCCCCGGTCGGCGCCGCCAACGGTGCAATGCCGAGAACGGCGATCGCGAAAACGAAAGGCTCCAGGCGCCACCTTCTCATCGACCCACGACTCCCCTACGGTGCAGCTGGCCGATCATCGCATCGCCGGCTCGCCAATTATATGCACAAATCGCGCCGGCCCGCCCCGCATGGCGGGCTCAACTTCTGGCCGTTCTAACCGGCGGCAGATCCAATCGGATATGCAGCTCTTTCAGCCTTTCCGGCGGAACCGGCGCCGGCGCGTGCATCAGGAGATCTTGCGCCTGCTGGTTCATCGGGAAGGCGACGACCTCGCGCAGGTTCGGGGTGTCCGCCAGCAGCATGACGATGCGATCGATGCCGGGAGCCGAGCCGCCATGCGGCGGGGCGCCGTATTTGAAGGCGTTGAGCATACCGGCAAAACGCGTCTCGACCTCCTCGGCCGAATAGCCCGCGATCGCAAAAGCTTTGTACATGATGTCTGGGCGGTGATTGCGGATCGCCCCGGAGGAGAGCTCGACCCCATTGCAGACGATGTCGTACTGGTGCGCCGTAATTTCCAGCGGACCCTGCTGCTCGAGCGCCGCGAGCCCGCCTCGAGGCATCGAGAACGGGTTGTGGCTGAAGATGATCTGGCCGGTCTCCTCATCGCGCTCGTACATCGGGAAATCGGTGATCCAGCAGAACTCGAAGCAGTCCTTGGCGGTGAGACCGAGTTCCTCGCCAATCTTCAGCCGCGCGGCGCTGGCGAACGGGCTGAACGCGCTCGGCACGCCGGCGACGAAAAACACCGCGTCGCCGTCGCTGAGGCCGAGCGCGGCGCGCAGCGCTTCGGTCCGCTCGGGCCCGAGGCTGCGAGCGACAGGCCCGGCCCCTTCGCCATCACGGAAGAAGATGTATGCCAGGCCCGGCTGGCCCTCGTCTTGGGCCCAGGAATTCATCCGGTCGCAAAAAGCTCGGTTGCCGCCGCCCGGGGCCGGGATCGCGCGCACCCCCACATTCGCGTCCCCGGCGATCATGCCGGCGAAAACGCGGAACCCCGAGCCGCGGAACGTCTCGGTCGCGTCCCGGATCACGATCGGGTTGCGCAGATCGGGCTTGTCGCTCGCATAATTGAGGATCGCGACGGCATAGGGGATGCGAGGGAACGGCGCCGGGCTGACCCGGCGGCCGCCGGCAAATTCCGCGAATACGCCATGCAATACCGGCTCGATCGCCGCAAAGACATCCTCTTGCGTCACATAAGACATCTCAAAATCGAGCTGGTAAAACTCGCCGGGGGACCGGTCGGCGCGGCCGGCCTCGTCCCGGAAGCACGGGGCAATCTGAAAATAGCGGTCGAACCCGGCGACCATCAGCAGCTGCTTGAATTGCTGCGGCGCTTGCGGCAGCGCATAAAATTTGCCGGGATGAAGCCGGCTCGGCACCAGGTAGTCGCGCGCCCCCTCGGGCGAGCTGGCGGTCAGGATCGGCGTCTGAAACTCGACGAAGCCTTGCTCGATCATGCGCCGCCGGATCGAAGCGATGACTTTGGACCGCAGCAGGATGTTGGCGTGCATTCGTTCGCGCCGCAAATCGAGGAAGCGATAGGCGAGGCGCATGTCTTCCGGATATTCGGCCCCGGTATTGACCGGAAACGGCAGCGGCTCGGCCTCCGACTGAACTTCGATGTCAGTGATGACGAGCTCCACCTCGCCGGTGTCGAGCTTGGGATTGACCGTGTCGGCCGAGCGGGCGGCGATCCGCCCGGTCATCGTGACCACGCTCTCCAGCCGCAGCTCGTCCGCTGCCGGGAAGAGCGGCGAAGAAATGTCGATCACGCATTGAGCGACGCCGTAATGATCGCGCAAATCGATAAACAGGAGCTGCCCATGATCGCGCTTGCGATGCACCCACCCGGACAGCCGCGCCGGCTGGCCGGCATCGGTCAAGCGGAGGGCTCCGCAAGTGTGGGTTCGGTACGGGTGCATCAGGGCAGTTCCTGTTCGAGGCGGCGGGAACACGGCACGGCCATCGGCTGTTGTCAAGCAAGCCGGCCTCCGGTCTGAACGCGCAGGAGGCTCGGGCGAAAGCCGGCGGCCCCCCTGATAATATAGGGAGAAAACGGGCGGGAGATCGGCCCCTGACCGAAACCCGCCGATGCGCGCCACCGGAATAGCATCAAGTGGTCGCCGCAATGAGAATCAAGACCATCGGAACCGTCCATGCCGCCTGTACGACGCCGTCTATAGCATGCCATTGCGGCTATATTCGGGAAGTGCGGGGAGCTACCGCAGTCAGACGTATTGGATTTTAGGTTAATGCTCGCTTGCCACCCGCCATCACGACGTCGCACCTATCATCTGAAGATCCTCCGGGGCGCCATCACGACGTCGCACCTATCATCTGAAGATCCTCCGGGGCGCCATCACGACGTCGCACCTATCATCTGAAGATCCTCCGGGGCGCCATCTTCGCCGCCGCCGGAATCGCATTGCTGCAATCGGTGCACTCGCCCAATCGGGCAAAGTGTACCGCGTCGGACTAATTTCGGTAGGCGCGCCCGACAGCGGGATCTTGGGTCCCGGAATGGTGAGCGACTTCGCCAAGCGCGGCTATGCCGTGGACCGCAACGTGATTTTCGATCGCCGCGCCGCCGAGGGCCACCCCGACCGCTTGCCCGGGCTTGTCGACGAGCTGGTGGCCGATCGTGTCGACGCGATCATCACGCAAAGCTACCCCGCGGCGGCCGCCGCCAAGGAGCGCGCCGGCAAAATCCCGATCGTGGTGACCAATTCCGGCGATCCGGTCGCGACGGGGCTGGCCGCGAGCCTTGCCCATCCGAGCGGCAATGTCACCGGGTCTCGGACGTCGCCAGCGAGCTTTCAGCCAAGCGTCTGGCGCTCCTCAAGGAGGCCGTGCCCGATGTGCGCGCGGTTGCGGTGCTGTGGAACGCCGACGATCTCGGCATGACCCTGCGCTACCGGGCGGCCGAGGTCGAGGCCAAGCGGCTGGGCATGCAGATCGTGCCGCTCGGCGTGCATGCGCCCGAGGATTTCGATGCCGCCTTTGCCGCGATGACCGAGAAGCCGCCGGACGCGATCCTGATGGTGACCGACATCTTGACCGTTCTCCACCGCAAGCGGGTGATCGACTTTGCGGCCGCGCAGCGCCTCCCCGCGATCTATGAATATCCCTTTCTCGCCCATGATGGCGGCTTGATGGCCTACGGCCCCAATGTCGACGCGATTTTCGATCGCGCCGCCGGGCTCGCCGACGACATCCTCAAGGGCGCCAACCCAGCCGACCTGCCGCTCGAACTGCCGACCCGCTTCGATCTCGCGGTCTCAACCTGAAGACCGCGAAGACGCTCGGCCTGACAATCCCGGAAGCGATCCTGGTACGATGTTATCGAATGAGCGGGGTTATCGAATGAGCGGGGTTATCGAATGAGCCGGGTTCTGAGCTCATCTGCGGGCGCGCGCGCTCACCCCTCGGCATAGCCGGCGCCATATCCCACATACCGCTGATGATCTTGACCGCCATCCCCCGAGGGCAGCTCGCCGGCGTTCTCGACCGCTTCATGGCGGAGCTGGAGGACCCGTTCTCGCGCGCGGTGTTTCGCCGGATCCGGGCGACCTCGGCGGATCGCGCCGCCGGCGCGGCGGCCGAGCGGCATCGGCGGGCGGCACTTTCGCTAGCTCGGAGCCTCGGAATGGCAGTCTATCCTGAGGGGATGGAGTGCGCGTTCAATTGGGACGGTCGGGCGCTCAATAGCGCGACCGAGGCCTATGTCATCCTGCACGAGGCCGCTCATTTCGTGCTGGCCCCGACTGAGCGCCGGCGGCTCATCGATTTTGGGCTCGGGCCCGGCCCGGATACGCACGACCGCGATGCGGCCGCGCGCGCCGCGGTCCTCTCCCCGCTGGCGCGCGAGGAGGATGAGGCGGCAGCCTCCCTGCTCGGGATCCTCTGGGAGGCGAAGCTCGGCCAGCCCGCGCTCGCCTCCTTCCTCGATCAGAACTGGCTCGAAGGGCTCGAGCGCTCGGCCCACTCCCATTTCGCCGCGGTAATAGGCAAATTGCAGCGCCGCGGTTTGCTCGACCCTACACGGCCCGCCGTATTCGATAGAGCGACGGCGAATCAAAGCGGCCAAGCCGCCGCAGCCAGAAACGCAGAGCCGGGCTGCAAGGCGGGTCCCGTGGCCGAGGCGCGGGGCGCGTCCGCGCGGATGCCGTTGTCGCGCCGGTCTGCGACACCTGCCAGCATTCGGCGCTCTTTTGGACCGGCCGATACCCTATCGCTGAGAGGCGGTTCTCCAGATCTTCCATCCGAACCTCCGGACCGACCGCCGGTTAAACACGGGATCGGCATCCGGGTTCCCAGAGGATAGAGAGAAAGCGAAGCGATGAACCGGATCGATCTCGACGGGCGGATCGCCATTGTCATTGGTGCGGCGCGCGGCATCGGCGTGCGATCGCGGAGCGGTTTTCCGCTTCCGGTGCAAAGGTGGCGATATGGGATGTCGATGGCGCGGCTGCCGCGGCCACCTCGCTCGCCGTCGAGAACGCGACCTATGATATCGTCGACGTGACCGACCCGGCCGGCATCGCTCGGGCCGTCGAAGCGACCGAGGCCCGCCTCGGTCCGCCGGACATTCTGGTCAACAATGCCGGAATTTCCGGGCCGAACCTCCCGCTTCACCAGTATCCGCCAGAGGAATGGCGGCGGGTCGTCGAAATCGATTTGATCGGGGTGTTCAACTGCTGCCGCGCGGTCTTGCCGCCGATGCAAACGGCGTGATTACGGACGGATCGTCAACATTGCTTCCATCGCCGGCAAGGAAGGCAATCCGAACGCGTCGGCTTATTCCGCGGCTAAAGCGGGTGTGATCGGGTTGACGAAATCGCTCGGCAAGGAACTTGCCGGCACCGGCATCCGGGTCAACAGCGTGACTCCAGCTGCCGCCCAAACCGATATTTTTGCCCAGATGACCGAGGCACAGATCGACTACATGCTGTCGAAGATCCCGATCGGACGGTTTGTCCGCGTCGAGGAGATCGCGGCGCTCGTCGCCTGGCTCGCCTCGGAAGAATGCTCGTTCTCGACCGGCGGCGTCTTCGACATCTCCGGTGGCCGGGCGACTTACTGAAGGTCAGGCGGTTCTGCCCTCGATAGCGGCGGCGCGTTCGGCAAGACGGCGCACTGTCATCCGGTCACCAGCGGCCATCACCTCCCTTGGCGCCATCCATGACCCGCCCACCATCGATACATTGGGCAATGCCAGGTACTTGGCTGCAGAGGCCTCGTCGATGCCGCCGATTCGGCAGAATGCGACCCCAGGAAAGACCGGTGCGAGCGCTTGCAACAGCGCGAGCCCGCCGATTGCCTCCGCCGGGAACAGCTTCAGGAATCGGATGCCGAGGTCGCGCGCCGCCATGGCTTCGGAGGGTGTCGCGACCCCGGGAAGATAGGGCAGTTCGGTGGCCAGTGCGGCAGCCGAGAGCTCCGGAGTGATCCCGGGACTGACCAGAAATCGCGTCCCAGCTGCACAGGCCTGCACGACATCCGCGGAACGCTGAACGGTGCCGGCACCGACGACGATCTGCGGCACCTCCCGCGAAATCGCAGTGATCGCGGACTCCGGCGCCGCGGTTGTGAGAGTCACCTCGATCAGCTGCATCCCGCCGTCGTAGAGAGCCCGCGCGAGAGCCACCGCATCCGCTTCGCGCTCGATCGTCAGGACCGGAAGGACGGCAACCCCGCGGAAGATGTCCTGCATGCGCTTCCCTCCGGCTGCGACGATTTTTTATGTTAAGCGCGGCCCAAACTCCGTCGGATCCCAAACATTCCTTCCGGCAAGCCGGTCCAACCCATTGCGCTGACGCAGATTCTGCCGATGCACGGTCCGTCGGCGCACGCTCACCGCTGGCGCTCTTACGCGAGCGGAACGGTCCAGGCAATTCGGACGATCCCTTCCAGCTAGAGAACTTCCTCAGGAAGGGCGGCAAAGTGACTATGTATCCACGGTGGCAGCGATCCTCTGATCACGCCGTTCCGTACCACCTGGTACTACGAGGAGCTGGCGTCGCTGCACGGCGGATATGGCCCGACGCAGCACAGCGCGCGTCTGTTTATGGTGCCGGGGATGGGGCATTGCGGCGGTGGGATCGCACCGAACAGCTTCGACACGTTGAAGGCCCTCGACAACTGGGTGACCAACGGCGTCGGTCCGGAAGCGATCGTCGCTACCGCCTCAAACGGCCGGACGATGCCGCTCTGCAAGTTCCCGGAAGAGGCGAGCTATTCAGGCTCGGGCGACGTCAACCTGGCCGCCAACTGGACTTGCAACTCCAGCGACACTCGCATGCTCCAGGTCGGCAGCGACGATACTGCGGCGGGCGCGGACGCTGCAACGGTGCACCAATACCTCTACGAAGCGATCGGCCTCAACGGTCAATAGCCGACTTCATCGGAGGGCGCATTGCCGCGTGCGCGCACCCTCCCTCAGTGTGGGCCGAGCGCCTGCTGCCTCCACAGCTCCCAGGCGCGGCCGAGGACTTTATTGTTGGTCTCGGTGGCGTTGGCCGCCTCTTGCGCGTTCAAGAACTCGGCCTGGCCTTGACCGAGGCGCAGCGCTTCGGATTGCAGCTTGGCGTTGACCTCGGTGTAGATAGCGCGAAAGACGACCTGCTGCACGGTGTCGCCGACGACGATGTCGCCATGCCCGCGCATCAGCGCGACCGCCGAACTGCCGAGCGTGCGCGCGAGCGCTGCGCCGAGTTCCGGCGTGCGGATCAGCATGTCGCTTGCGGGACCTCCGGCTTCGCGGATCTCGAACACCGGCACGCCGGCGCCGAGGAACGAGCTCATGTGGTAGATCGGCCGCAAGGGGACAGCGGTCGCGCCAAACGGGATGATCGACGGCGAATGGCTGTGCACGATCGCCTTTACCTCAGGACGGGTCTTGTAGATCTCGCTGTGGATGAAGCGTTCGACGTAGAGGGTGCGGCCGCGCGGATCGAGCGCGTTGGCGTCGAGATCGAACTCCATGATGTCGTCGGCCGTGACCAGTCCCGGCGCCATGCTGCGCGCCAGGAGGAAGCACGCCGGGTCCACCTCGTGCCGCGCGCTGACATGCCCGAAACCGTCGACCACGCCCTGCTGGGAGAGAATTTGGTTGGCGGCGACGAGATCCTCGATGAGAATTGATTGTGCCATCCTGCCTCCAAGGACCGGGCCTTTCCCGGCAAGATTGACAGTACTCGCCCCCGCGGATTTGATCAGGCGGATTTGATCAGGCGGATTTGATCAGCAAGGCCCGCAAGCATGGAGGAGGCGATGGAGGGACGGAAGCTCGGACGGACCGGGCTCGAGGTGTCGGTGCTCGGCTTCGGGTGCGGCGCGGTGGGCGGGCTGATGGTGCGCGGGAACCCGGCCGATCAGGAGCGCGCCGTCGCGCGGGCCGTCGAGCTCGGCATCAACTATTTCGATACCGCGGCGATGTACGGGAACGGCGAATCCGAGCGCAATCTCGGGCGCGTCATGAAAAGCCTCAAACCCGACATCCGGGTCGGCACGAAGGTGAGGATACCGGCCGGCGAGCGCAACCGCATCGGCGCGGTGGTGACGGCATCATTGGAGGCGAGCCTGCAGCGGCTCCAGCTCGATGAGGTCGATCTGTTCCAGCTGCACAACCACATCACCGCGGAAGGCCGCGACAGCGATCTGACACCCGAGATCGTCCTCGGCGAAGTCGTGCCGGCATTCGAGCGCTTGCGTGAGCAAGGCAAGACCCGCTTCTGCGGCATTACTGCAGTAGGCGATACCCCCGCTCTGCAGCAGGTGGTGGACGCCCGCGTCTTCGACACCGCCCAGGTCAGCTACAATGTGCTCAACCCGAGCGCCCGAGCAGTTGTCACGCCGGGTTACCCGGCGCATGATTTCGGCAATCTGCTGGCGCACACCAAAGCTGCCGACATGGGCGTGATCGCGATCCGCGTGCTCGCCGCCGGCGCACTGAGCGGGACCGAGCAACGGCATCCGCTCGGCTCCCCCAGTGTCGAGCCGATCGGCTCGGGTTCCTCGTATCGGATCGACGTCGAGCGCGCGCGGCGCCTCGAGCCGCTGGTCCGCGAGGGTTTCGCCGACAGTCTGATCGAGTTGGCGGTGCGCTTCGTCATTTCCGACGAGGCGGTTTCGACAGCATTGGTCGGCATTTCGACCCTCGAACACCTGGAATACGCCGCCGCCGCGGCCAACAAGGGACCGCTCACCCGCGAGGCGATCGAACGCATCACCGCGGCGCAACACGGTTTCGTCGGCGAGCCTCGGTGAATAGCGCGAGGATGGCGGCGCTGCGGGAAAGGCGGCGATGTACCGATACATCATAAGGCGGCTCCTGCTGGTGATCCCGACCTTGGTTGGAGCAGCGGCGCTGGTGTTTCTGCTGATGCGCCTCATTCCCGGCGACATCTGCGTAGTGCGGCTCGGCTCGGGCGGCGGCACCTTTGACGAGCGCGCCGTCCAGGCCTGTCATGCCCAGCTCGGCCTCGATCGCCCAATGTTTTTGCAATTCGTGGATTTCGTATGGGGATTTTTCCGCGGCGACTTCGGAATTTCGATGTGGTCGGGAAAACCCGTCCTCTACGAGATCGCCGCGCGCTTCCCGATATCGCTCGAAATCTGCATTTTGGCAGTCGTCGTCGCGAACCTGATCGCGATCCCGCTCGGCACGATTTCGGCCTTGAAGCAGAACAGCCCGATCGATTTCGTAATCCGCGTGATCTCGATCGCCGGTCTCGCGACACCGTCCTTCTGGCTCGGCATCCTGTTCATCCTTGCGATACTCAACGTCTCGCAGGCGGCCTTCGGCTCGCCGTGGATGCCGCCGATCGACTATGTGCCGATATGGCAGGATCCGCTGCGCAACCTGTCGATGGCGATCTTTCCGGCGCTGACTGTCGGCTACCGAACCTCCGCCGTAACGATGCGTATGACCCGCTCGGCGATGCTCGAAGTGTTGCGCGAAGACTATATCCGCACGGCGCGGGCCAAAGGTCTGGTCGAGCACATCATCATCAATCGGCATGCCCTGAAGAATGCACTGTTGCCGGTCGTGACCCTGATCGGCATCGAGGCGGCATTTCTGATCGGCGGGCTCGTTGTGACCGAGCAAGTCTTTAATCTCAACGGCATCGGCCGGCTCTTCGTGCAATCCGTGCAGAACCAGGACTACACGATGACCCAAGCATTGGTGATGCTGGTCGTTGCCGTATTCGTGCTGACCAACACCGTCGTCGACCTGCTCTATGCCTGGCTCGACCCGCGCATCCGCTACCGGTGAGCTGCCATGACGATCGCCGCACCCACCACTCGCGCCTTTCCGGCCATTGCCGATGATGTGCCGGAGATCCGCCGCACGGTCCTGCGCAAAGCATGGATCTTCTGCCGCCGCCAGCCGCTCGGCACCTTCGGGATGGCGCTCGTGATCATCATGGCCCTCGCCGGACTCTTCGCCGACTGGATCGCGCCCTATAGCCCGACCGCGAACGACTTTGCAGCAATGACCGAGCCGCCGAGCTGGGCGCATTGGCTCGGCACCGATCAATTCGGGCGGGACCTTTTGTCCCGCATCATCTTTGGCGCGCGCACCGCGTTGATCGTCGGTTTCTCGTGCGCGATCGTCGCCAGCGTCGCCGGGATGGTGCTCGGTGTCGGCAGCGCCTATTTCGGCGGCCGTCTCGACCTTTGCCTACAGTCCGTCCTCGACGTCGTGATGGCCTTTCCGCTGATTATCATGGCGCTCGCCGTCGTCTCGATCTTCGGCACCGGCGTGCACAACGTCATCGTCGCGATCACGATCCCGCTGATCCCGCGCTGCGCGCGCGTTCTGCGTTCGAGCGCATTGTCGATCCGCGAGGTGCCCTATATCGACGCCGCGCGCGCCTGCGGCTTTGGCCATTCGCGGATCATCCTGCGCCACATGGTCCCCAATGTGATGGCGCCGTTCCTGATCCTGCTGACCGCCTTTGTCGGGCAGGCGATCCTCGCCGAGGCCTCGCTCTCCTATCTCGGCCTCGGCGTACAGGAGCCGGTCCCGGCCTGGGGCCTGATGCTGCAAGGCGGCGCCGAGGAATACGCCTCGACGGCGCCGTGGATCGCGATCTTCCCGGGCCTGGCGATCGCATTGACCGTCTTCGGCTTCAGCCTCTTCGGCGACGCGCTGCGCGACGCCCTCGACCCCAAACTGCGCGACCGCTGATAGGAACTGCCCCTCACCCTACCCCCTCCCCGCGAGCGGGGAGAGGGAATGGCGTTGAAACGTGAGCGCTTTTGGCGTTCGTTTTCGTGGCAAGGGCGCCGCCTAACGCGTCAGGCGTCGGGCAGTTTGATCCCGCTGGCGGCGAGTTCGGCGGCGAGCGCCAGTTTGAGCCGCGCGAGGCCCTCCGGGGTCGCGGATTCGGCGCGGGCGACGAGGACCGCCTGCGTGTTGGAAGCGCGCAACAGCCACCAGCCGTCCGCAGTGCGCACGCGCACGCCGTCGATGTCGGTCATCTCGGCGCCCGCCTTGCGCAGACGTTCGCGGACCTCGTCGCACGACCTCGAACTTGCGGGTTTCCGAGCACGGAAAGCGCAGTTCCGGCGTGTTGACGACCGAAGGCAGCCGGTCGCGCATCTCGGCAAGGCTGAGCCGGGTGCTCGCCAGGATGGCGAGCAGCCGCACTGCGACATAGACCGCGTCGTCGAACCCGTAATAACCGTCCGCGAAGAAGATGTGGCCGCTCATTTCGCCTGCGAGCGGCGCGCCCGTCTCGGCGAGCTTTGCCTTGATCAGCGAATGCCCGGTGGCCGCCATGACCGGGCGTCCCCCGAGGCGGGCGATCTCGTCGAACAGCACCTGGCTCGCCTTTACATCGGCAAGGATCGGCGCGCCCGGGTGCCGGCTCAGCACATCGCGCGCCAGCACCACCATCAGCTGATCGCCCCACAGGATCCGGCCTTGCGAGTCGACGACGCCGATGCGGTCGCCGTCGCCGTCGAAGGCAATGCCAAGATCGCAGCGCTCGCGCGCCACCGCCTGCTTGCAGTTGAACCAAATTCTCCGGGATCGTCGGATCCGGATGATGGGCGGAAAGGTGCCGTCGATCGTCTCGTTCAGCAGGACGTGCCTGCCGGGCAGACGCGCGGTGAGCTGCTGGACGACGTCGCCGGTCGCGCCGTTTCCGGGGTCCCAGGCGACGGTCAGCGGCCGGTCGCCGTGATAGTCGCGCGCCAGCCGCGCAACGTAATCCTCGCGGATCGCGCGCTCTTCGACCCGTCCGCGCTCGCCACGCGGAGCTCCGAGGCGCCCTGCCGTCTCGCCTAGTTTCTGGATCGCCGCCCCATAAAACGACTTGCCCTGGAAGACGAACTTGAAGCCGTTGTGGTCGGGCGGGTTGTGCGAGCCGGTGACCATGACCCCGCCATCGACCCCGAGCGTCGCCGCCGCGTAATAGAGCATCGGCGTCGGCCCGCGGCCGATCCGCACGACATCGGCGCCCTCCATCGCGAGGCCGTCGACCAGCGCGGCTTCGAGTTCGGGCGAGGTGAGCCGGCCGTCATAACCGACGGCGACGCGGCGTCCCCCGGCCTCGCCAAGGGTAACCGCATAGGCCCGCCCGATGGCGCGTGCGTCGGCCGTCGACAATGTCTGCCCGACAATGCCGCGAATGTCGTATTCGCGCAGGATCGTCGGGTCGAAATCATGGGGCATCAGTCGTTCCGATCAGAGGTAAGCGGAGAGGATCTTGCGCAGCCCGGGCCCGAGCTCGGGGTGCTGCAGTCCGAGTGCGACCGTCGCTTCGAGAAAGCCGAGCTTGTCGCCGCAATCGAAGCGCCGGCCCTCGAAGCGCAACCCGTGAAAGGCCTGGCCCTCTTCGATCAGCTTGCCGAGCGCGTCGGTCAGCTGAATCTCCCCGCCGCTGCCCGGCTCGGCGTTGGAGAGGTGGCCAAAAACTTCGGGCTGGATGATGTAGCGGCCGATAATCGTGGAGGTCGAAGGCGCCTCGGCCGGATCGGGCTTTTCGACCACCCCTCTCGCCCGCACCAGCCGGCCGTCGTCGGAGACGATGTCGAGCACGCCGTAGCGCGAGGTGTGCGCCCGCGGCACCTCGATGATAGCTACGAGATTGCCGCCGGTCCGCGCGTAGGCCTCGACCATCTGTGCGAGACAGGGCTGCTCACACATCATCAAATCATCGGCAAGGAGCACCGCAAACGGCTCGTCTCCGACGAGAGAACGCGCGCACCAGACCGCATGGCCGAGGCCCAGCGGGGTCTGCTGTCGCGTATAGGCAATTTGCCCGGGTTCGGGGAGCCGTGCTTCGAGCTCCTCGAGCACGTCCTCCTTGCCCCGCTCTCGCAGCGTCGCCTCGAGCTCGTAGGCGCGGTCGAAATGATCATCGATCGCGCTCTTGCCTCGGCTCGTGACAAAAAAGAATTGTTCGATGCCCGCCGCCTTTGCTTCCTCGACGGCGTAATGAATGAGCGGCTTGTCGACGATCGGCAGCATCTCTTTGGGCATCGCCTTGGTCGCCGGCAGAAACCGCGTGCCCAACCCGGCGACCGGGAAAACGGCTTTGCGGACAGGTTTGTGCATGAACTCCTCGATCAGCTGCCCCCGGAGATCCGGGCAATTCATGTGCCACGAGACCTCGCCTACCGGCAAGCCGAGCAGAGCGTATAGTGGCGGCGCGGGGTTAACACCGGATTGACCGAGACATTCCATAAGGGGCGAAAAAGGTGGTGCTTGAAAACGAAATGCGCGGGACGGCCGAGGCGGAGCCGATCGACAACCGGCTCTTTGTACTGGTCCTGCAGCATCCGCAAGAGAAGCGGGAGGTGCTGGCGACCGCCGCGGCAACCTGCGCCGCGCTGCGGCGGGCTGCGCTTGTTCTCGGGCTGTCATGGCCGAACCTGGCGCGCGCGCTCGGCCGTCCCGCCGACCCAAGGCAATGGGCGGCGCTCTATCTCGGCTCGGCGCGGCCCGCCTCGTTCGGCCTGGAGCGGGAGATCATCGTGCTCGACCGCACGGGAATGCCGACGGCCGACCAGGATGAGATGTTGCGCGGCCTCGAAGGCGTCGTGCTGCTCGACGGCAGCTGGAGCGAGGCCAAGACCCTGTGGTGGCGCAACCCGTGGCTCCTGAGACTTCGCCGCCTCGTTCTCAACCCGCGGCACCGGTCGCGCTTTGGCCGAGTGCGCCGCGAGCCGCGCCGCGAGGCGCTCTCGACGCTCGAAGCAGCCGCGCTGCTGCTGAAGCACCTCGAGGGTCGCCCCGAAATCGAAGCCGCGCTCCTCGATCAACTCGATCGCCTGATTGGCGAAGCCCGCACCACCCACCCCGCTCAGGCTCGCAAAGTGGCTCGACCAAACTTATAATTGCGGGCCTGACATTAATCGCCGTCCAACCCCGAGAACCTCATTTTTCCATTTTTTTCATGAATGATGTTGTTCAGGTGCCGGCTGGCACGCGTAAACCGGTAGTGCGACCGCGCGATGCCGCTTCGCTGATTTTGTTGCGCGGCGAGGGCCAGGATCTCGAAGTCCTCGCCGGCCGCCGCCCCATGCACGTCAAATTTATGCCCGGGGTGCACGTTTTTCCGGGCGGTGCGATCGATCCGCCCGACCAGATCGCCTGGAGCCTCGAATCCGGAAGCGATGCGTTGGGTCCTCGGCTCGCGCGCTCTGCCCGTGCGGCATTGCGCGAGACCTGGGAAGAGGTCGGGGTGCTGGTAGGCCGACCCGCTGGCTCGCACTCTGCTCCAGCGGCCACCAGGCAGATCGAACGAGCCTATCGTGAACGCGGCCTCGTCGCGGCATTCGATTTGCTGACCTATGTCGGCCGGGCGATCACCCCGTCGCACTCGACCCGGCGCTTCAATACCCGGTTTTTCCTCAGCGACGGCGCCAATGTGTTCGGCGAACCGGCGTCGAGCGAAGAGCTCGAGGACGTGCGCTGGTACCGGGTCGGGCAACATCCGCTCGAATCATTTCGCGATGTGACGCGGTTCATGCTGGCCCGGGCGATCGCTCTGCATGGCGGCACCGCCAAGGGCGAGGCGCCGCTGTTCTACTGGGCCAAGAATGCGCGCCGCATCGGTATCTGCCGCGAGAGCAGCCGAGAACGTTAGGAAGGAGACCGGCTGGCCTGCACGTCACGGCTACGCGGGTCAGCGCGGCTCGGTTCCAAACGCGACCGGTCGCGGCTCTATCATTGTGTCCTGGTCACCGACTCCCATCGCCTTGCCGTGCGTCTCAACGCCGAGAAACGCGAAGGACATCCCCACCAGCAGCATGCAGAAGGCGAGGAACAGATAAGCCGGCAGCACCGCATCCGAGGTCGCCTGCGGCGATACGACATTGCTGCTGCCGGCAATCAGGGCCAGGCTCAATGGGCCGACGATCTTGCCGACGCCGTTCGCGGCCTGCCCAAGCCCGGACGCGCGCGCGCCAAGACGCACGCCGTAGCGCTCGACCGTGTAGGGCGCGAGATTGGCGAAGCCGCCCTCAATAAAGAAGGTGGAGGCGCACAGCAGGATCACCATCGCCGGCAACCCCCCGACAACGACATTGCTGTAATAGCCGGCTGCGGCGAGCGCGACGACGCCGCCCAACCCCCAAACCATGCCCAGCCAGCGCCGGCCGGTCAACGGCGCCAGCAAAGTGACGACGATTTTGCCCGCGACGCCGCCGAGGGTGACGAAAACAAAAAATTTGGCGGCCTGCGGCACCGGAACGCTGAGCACCATCGCGACGATCGTCGGGCCCCACAGATAGACGCCATAGGCCGCCATCGACGAGCCGCCCCAAATGATGGCAGTCTCCCAGAACAAGCTCGGCCGTCGATACAGCTCCGCAAGGCGTCCACGAGGCGGGGCGGCGGGCGCCTGTGTCGGCAGCGGCACCGAGGCAGGCGGCAAGTCGAGGTGTTTGGCAACCTCGGCGCGCGCCTCGGCGAAGCGGCCCTTCGCCACGAGCCAGCGCACCGATTCGGGCACATAGATCCAAATCAGCACGCCGACGATTGCCGGCGCCATACCGAGCATCGCAACTCCGCGCCAGCCGAGCGGCTCGAGCAGGGCGGCGGAAGCGCCGGAAGCGAGAAAGCCGCCGGCGGAGGCGAAGACCAGATAGAAGCTCGTCAGCAGGGTACGGTGCCGGGTCGGCGTCAGCTCGACCTGGATCGCCAAGGAAGGCGTGACCCCGGCGGTCAGCCCGACCCCGATAAAAAAGCGCAGCACCGCGAAGATCTCCCACGAGCCCGCCGGAACGATGCCCATCAACCCGGAGCTCGCGGCGCAAATGAAGGTGCCGATGATCATCGTGATCTTGCGTCCCCAGGCGTCGGACAGCCCGCCAAAGACGAGCGCGCCGAGGATCGCGCCAACGCCGCCGCTGTAGAGGATCACCGCCGATTGGCCGTAGGTGAGGTGCCACTGCGGCGCCAGCACCGCCAGCAGGTAGCCGACGATGAGAAAATCGAAGAATTCTAGAACGAACAGCGCCGAGAGCAGGACGAACGATAGCCAATAGCGTCGATTGAGCGGCGCAGCGTCGAACAGCGCCAACAAATTGTCGGAACTCTGTCCCGGCATCTTTCCTCCCACAGCGCCACATCCGGCGCCAACAGTTTTGCGGCGTTGACGAATATGTCCGCGCAGCCGGGCGGTCAACCCGCCGCGCTACCCCGCCCGCGGCGCGACGTTACGACCGGCTGAAGCCTTCGAGCTCGCCGGCGGCCCAATCAATCGCCTGGTCCATGGTCTTCCCCTGCTGGGTGTATTGGGCGATCATCTTGGTCGTCGTCGCCTGCGCGAAGATCTGGTTGCCGATCCGCATCGGCGCCGGCGAGCCGGACACCGACTCGATCACATCGCCGCGCGGCGGGTAATTCCAGATGCCGCCCTTTGGCGGACCCTCCTCGGCCCAGGTCTTGAAGTCGCGCAAAGTTCCGAAGGCCGGGATGTCGTACCCCTTGCTGCCGGCGACCAGCTGCTCGACCGAATCCTTCTCCCACAGATGCAGCAAGAGGCTCTTTCCGGCCGATTTGTTGGGCGAGAAATTCCAGATTCCCCAATAGGAAGGCTGCGCCGGGTCGAAGCGTCCTTTCGGCCCCTTCGGCGACGGGAAGTGCCAGCACTGCTCGGCGACCTTTGGGGCGTCGCGCACAGCCACAGCCCAGGCCGAGGGAGGGTTCATGATCAGCGCGCTCTGGCCCGAGATCAGCGCCTTGTTGTTGCTCGAATCATCCCAAGCGAAGACGCCGTCGGGCAGCAGGGGCACCAGCTTCTTGAAGAAATCGAGCATGTGCTTGGTCGCGTCGGACTTGACCGTGATGTTGCCGTCCTTGTCGACCATTTCGGCGCCGTGAGCGGCGAATATCGCCCCCACCCAGTTCATCGAGTCGCCGGTCTGGCCCAGCGGCATGCCAAATGGGAAGCCTGCCTTGTGCAGCTTTCCGGCCGCCTCGAGCCAAAAATCCCAAGTCCAATTGTCGGTCAACTCCTTGTCGGGCGGTGTGCCGGCCGGATACATCTTTGTCAGATCGAGCCCGACATACTGCTTGAACAGGTCGATGCGCCCGACCGAGGGCAGGGTCAGCGTATTCGGGATCGACGGCACGGCGATCCAATGGGCGTTCTGCTTGCCGAGATATTCGACCGCGGCGCTCGGCTTGCCGTATTTGCCGATCAATGTCGCCATCAGGTCATCGGCCGGCTCCCACATATCCGCCTTTGCTGCGGCGTACCAGCTCGGCTGGCCGACGACGTCGTGCCCGGAGCGGGCCTGAGCCTCCGCCGCGCCCATCAGCATCAGCTTGTCGCCCTGGCTGGTGACGAAATCGATCGTGAGTTCGACCTTCTCCTTGGCAGCCCATTCACGGCTGAGCTTTTCGAGCACGTCGTTGGCGCCCGGCACCCAATGGTCCCAGACGGCCACGCTGAGCTTGCCCCCAGCGTGTGCGCCGCGCACGAACGGCGCACCGGCCAGGGTTGCGGCCGCCGCCGCGCTCTGCATCAGGGTCCGCCGCGTCAGCCGGGTCGTTTCCATCCACTCCTCCCAGGTCAAAGGCCTACCGGTGATTGTAGCGCAACGGCGGACTGTTGCCACCTCGGCTGATATGCGGCGCATCGCAGCTGATTGGACTGCTCGATGACGGCCTTGCAGCCGAGTTTTTGACAGGAGATCGTGTATCTAGATCATGTTTTAGTAAGTATTGACAAGAACCCGAATTTGAACTGCTCTCGCACGCGCAGCTGATTTCAGCTAATATTTCGCGCGTGCGAGAGCCATACTCTTGTCTGAAGGGCTGAGCGGGACCCGTTCAGCCCTTCACCAGCAACGCCAGGATCGGTTCGAGGTGGTCGTCGGCTAGTTTCTTCAGCTCGTCGTCGGTGCGGTCCTGCACCGGGTGGGGAACGAAGACCAGGGCCGGGTCGATGCCGAGTGACTTGGCCCCGGCGGCGGCGCCTTCGATGAATTCGGTGGTGGCGACGCCGACCGTTGGAATGCCGCGCGCTTCGAGATCCGCCATGTCATGCGTACAGCACGAAATGCAGGACCCTCAGTCGGACAATCCCTCGATGACGGCATTGACTTCGGCGGCGATCTGCTGCCGCAACGGCAAAGGCGCGACCCGCGTGTTGGTCGGCTTGGCGTAGTGCCTGACGGCGATGCCGCGCTCGGCGAGCCGCTCGCCGAGCCGGTGCAGAAACACGTCGCCGCGCGGCTTGGCAATATCGAGAATTCCGATCGTGAGCCCGTCGAGACGCTCCGGCCGGGGTAGGCGCGGCCGGATCGTCGGACTTCGCTCCGAGGTCGGGTCCAAAAGCACGGTCATCTATGCCTCCTTGCACCCTCAGCCGTCATTCCCGCGAAAGCGGGAACCCAGTGCCCCAAGGGTCGAACGGTTGCTCTGGGCCGCCGCTTGCGCGGGGGCGACGATATATTAGTCAGAGCCTAACCTCCCGTGTTACCGGAAGGCTGCTGCGGGGGCCGCCCGCGGACCAGCCGCCAATGATGCCGGAGAACATCCCGGCATCGCCGCCGGCGCGGACGATCATCAGCCCGCCCGGACGGAACTTGTTGACGGTCTTGCCGGCGAGCGAGGGCGGCCCGCCTTCGGCAATCCCTTTGGCCCCGGCGACGAGCTCGTCGCCGGGGATCTCGCACAGCCGGTAGAGCTCTTCATAAAGGCGCGCCTTTATCCATCCGGCGTTCTTGAAGGTCCGGTGATGCTCCGGGCACACCACCAGCAGCGCGTCGCAAGAAGGCGCCGATTTGATGTTGTGGATCGCCTTCAGCGAGCCGGCAAAGCTGCGCGACAGGCTTTCCGGGTCGCGCGATTTCTGGTCGACGACACCCTGCAGGCCAAAACCGGCGAACACCGTAACCGCCGACCGGCCGGGTTCGACGCCGCGCTCGACCGACAGCGGCTCCCAGCTAGACCCCTCCTCGTCCTCGGCAAAGCAATAAGTGTATTTGCCGGGGTTGCCGAGCGTGGCGCGGTCCACCTCCTGCGGCCGGCCGCCGCCGATGTTGCGGATCACCAATTGCAGGGCGCGGCCGATCGCGGCATTAGCGCGGTTGCCCTGGCCCAGCGCATTACCCTTCGAGTTCATCCCGATGCGCCGCCGGACCGGGCCGTTGACGACGACGACCGGCCCGACGAACATCGTCGTCGCCAGCACACCGTGCATCGCGAACTGTTCTTCGAGCACTGCCTCTACCGCCGCGAGCACGACCGGCAGATATTCCGGCTTGCAGCCGGCCATCACCGCATTGACCGCGATCTTCTCGACGGTTGCCGGTGCCAGGTCGGGCGGGACCAGGCCCAGCACCTCCTGCGGGTCGCGCGCCGTGCCGTCGAGCATGCGCAAGACGCGCTCCTTGGTCGGCGGCACCAACGGCAGCCCGTCCGACCAGCCGCGCGCGAACATCGCCTCGTGCTCGTCCTCGTTGCTGCCGATCTCGATGCGGCGTGATTTCAGCCCGGTCTCGTTGAAGCGAACCCTGAGCCGCTCGAGTATCCCAGGCTCGACATTCTTGGCGCCGCAGCCGGGCCGCGCCTCCGGCAGATCGCGGCCGATCCCCGCAATGCCGCTGAGCCGCTCCCACTCGCCGCGGTCCCAGCCATAGGTGCGCCCGACCTCGCGACCGCCCTCGAAACGGATCAGGGTCGGTACCACCTCGATCCCGAGCTGGTGGGAGACGTCGAGCGTTCTGTCGTCGACCCGGTCAGCCAGCATTTCGGGAAAGGAGGGGTCATCCTGGGTATAAACGGTCAACCCGCCCTGCCGCGCCATTTCTACGAGCACCGGGACGGTCATGACGCAGGTCGGACAGTCGCGCTTGACGACCGCCGCCAAACCGTCGCGCGGAAGGTCCGCCGACATCGTTCCTCCTTCCGGCTGCCGGCACTACAATGAACGGTTCGCCTACCGGCAACAAGCACCGGCCGATGCCTCATTGCCGGTGCGCGAGGCCGATGCTATCATTGCTGGCATCGATGGCGGCCATAGGCGATTGCAATGGCTAGTTTGAGCGTGCGAAATCTCGATGACGATCTGCTCGCCCGGCTGAAGCGCCGTGCTGCACGGCACGGACGTTCCGCGGAAGCTGAAGTGCGGGATATCCTGCGCCAGACGCTAAGCGGAGAGGCTGACACCGACTTCGATATACTTGCTGCCGAATTGCGGGCGCTCACTTCTGGGCGGCGACACACGCCAGCTGAGGACCTGCTCCGCGAAGGGCGGGATGAGCGGTGACCGATCTGGTGATCGATGCCAGCGTTGCCATCAAATGGGTGATTGAAGAAGACGGCACACCGGAGGCAATGTCGCTGCGGCGGCATAGACTGTTCGCACCAGAGCTGCTGGTGGCCGAATGCGCCAACGTGCTGTGGAAGAAAACACGGCGGAGGGAGCTGACCCCGGACGAGGCGCGGCTCGCTGCCAGGCTCCTTCAGCGCGCCGATGTCGAGCTGGCGCCGATGAGAGCCTTACTCGAGCCCGCAACCGAGCTTGCGATCGCGATGGACCATCCTGCTTACGATTGTACTTATTTGGCACTGGCGGAGAGTCTGTCGTGCGACCTGGTCACGGCCGACCGCAAGCTGAGCGCCAAGCCGATGCCGCTTGGCTATAAGTCAAGGCTGCTCGCGCTAACCACGAGCGCTCTGCCCTAACGCAACCTGGGAGGATCAGTAATGCGGGTCGGGATTCATCTGCCGCATATCGGGCGCAAGGCCGGACCGGAGGCGATCCGGCGCGCGGCCGTCCAGGCCGAGGAGCTCGGCTTTGCCGATGTCTGGACGAGCGAGCACATCATTATTCCAAGGGGCGCACCCTACCCGCCTTCGGCGATCTTTTACGACCCGGTACTGACCTTGACCTGGGCAGCCGCCTTCACGAAAAAGATCGGGCTCGGCACCAGCGTCTTGGTATTGCCGATGCACCATCCGCTGCCGCTCGCCAAGGAGCTGGCGACGTTGCAGAACCTGTCCGAGGGGCGGCTCATCCTCGGGGCCGGGGTCGGCTGGATGGAGGCCGAGTTCGCCGCACTCGGCGCGCCGTTCCGTGAGCGCGGGCGGCGGATGGATGAGGGGATCGCGATGATGCGGGCGGTGTGGAACAAGGACCCGGTCAGCTTTTCGGCACGGCACATCCCGGCGGTGATTGAGGACATGCGCATGCTGCCGCGGCCGGTCAAGCCGATCCCGATCTGGATCGGCGGCAGCTCGGAGGCGGCGCTCGCCCGCGCCGTAAAGCTTGCCGACGGCTGGCACGGCTCGCGGCTCTCGCCCAAGGAGGCCGCACCGATCGTGCGCCGATTGCGCGAGCGGCGGCCCGAAGCGGGCTTCGCGATATCGCTGCGTTACGGGTGGGACGGCAAGGATGATGGCGCACTGCGCGCTCGCCTGGCCGCCTATGGCGCAGCGGGCGTCGAGCATATTCTGGTCGAGCCCGCCGAGCGCTCGCTCGAGGATTGGCTGCGCGCCGTCGAGCGGGTCGCGCGCGCCGCGGAGGGAGTCACACCATGAAGCTGGCGATCACCCTCAGAGTGTCGCCCGAGACCGGTACCGACATGGAGACGGTTTGGGAGGCGGAGCGGCTCGGCTATGACGCGGTGTGGTGCGGTGAGGCTTACGGCACGGACGCGGTGACGCCGGTCGCCTGGGTCCTGGCGCAGACGAAGAAGATCAAAGCGGGCACCAGCATCATGCAGATGCCGGCCCGCACGCCGGCCTGCGCGGCGATGACGGCGATGACTCTGGAGGCGCTTTCCGGGAATCGGTTTCTCTGCGGCATCGGTCCGTCCGGCCCGCAGGTGGTCGAGGGTTGGCACGGCGTGCCGTTCGGCAAGCCGCTGCTGCGCACCCGCGAATACATTGCAATTATCCGACAGATACTGGAGCGTAAGGCGCCGCTCGAGTTTCACGGCGAGCATTATCAAATCCCCTATACCGGGCCGGGCGCCACCGGGCTCGGCAAGCCACTGCGCAGCATCATCCACGGCGATCCGAGCCTGAAGATCTATACCGCCTCGTTCGCGCCGGCCGGGCTGCGCACGGCCGGCGAAGTGGCGGACGGTACGTTGCCGTTCTTCATGTCGCCGGAGAAGGCCGAGGCGATCACCGCTCCGGTGCTGAACGGGATCGCCAAGGCCGGGGATGGCAAGACCCTGGCCGATTTCGACATCGCCCCCTATGTCCGAGTCGCGATCGGCAACGACCTCACCGCCTGCCGCGATAAGATCAGACCGCAGCTCGCGCTATATATCGGCGGCATGGGAGCGCGATCGAAAAATTACTACAATGACTTGGCCAAGCGGCTCGGCTACGAAGCCGCGGCGGTCGAGATCCAGGACCACTTCCTCGCCGGCCGACGCAAGGAGGCCGAAGCGGCAGTCCCTGACGCGCTGATTGATGAAACTTCCCTGGTCGGACCGAAGGAGCGGATCAGGGATCGTCTCGCAGCCTGGAAGGAAGTCGCCAAGGATCACCGGGTCGGGACATTGCTGCTGGTCGGCGCGACACCGGAAGCGCTGCGGGTAGTCGCCGAAGCCGTGTTGTGACCCCGCTCGAGTATCCTCCGATGACAGAATTGCTCGCTCCTCTCGCTGACACAATCGAGCGCGATGGCTTTGCCTTCGTGCGTGCGCCGGAAATGGGGCGGCTGCTGGAAGAGGCTGGTCTTGCCGATTGGGCGGGTTTTGCCGCGACTTGGGGGGATCTCGGGGTCGACGCTTACATGGCCGATGGCGGACGCTACCGCCGCCGCCGGTTCGGGGTCTTTCGGGCCGCACCGGCCGGGATCACTAGAAAGCCGCATCAACCGCATTACCAGAGCCGCGACTACAACGCCCTCAATGGCGGCGTCGAGCGCTGGTTCGAACCGCTCACCGAGGCGGCCGCGCGGCACCCGGCGCTGACCGCGATCCTGCGCACCTGCCAGTCGCTGTTCGACCGGCTGACCCCGGCCGAGCTGCGCCCCGAGGCTTGGCATGTCGAGACGCACCAGTTCCGCATCGAGACGCGGCCCGGCCAGGAGGGGCGGCCGACCCCGGAAGGCATGCACCGCGATGGGGTCGACTGGGTGCTGGTGCTGATGGTCCGCCGGGAGAACGTCGCGAGCGGCGAAACCACGATCTACGACCTCGTCAGGCGCCCGCTCGGCAGCTTCACGCTGACCGCCCCGCTCGAACTCGGCGCTGGTCGATGACAGCCGCGTCTATCACGGCGTGACCCCGGTCGTGCCGCTCGATCCCGCGGGCCCGGCCTACCGCGATGTCTTGGTGGTGACGTTCCGGCGGGAATAGCCGGCGAACTGGTGACAGCGAGTGGGGCTGACGCTATCGTCGCCCGCGACGACCCAACACTCAGCAAACGGAAAAGGAGCTTGCGATGCTCGATCTCCACTTTTGGCCGACGCCGAACGGGAAGAAGGTCACGATCCTGCTCGAAGAATTGGGTCTCGATTACAATTTGGTCCCCTGCAATATCGGGCGCGGCGACCAGTTCAAACCCGAGTTCCTAAAGATCAATCCCAACCACCGAATGCCGGTCTTGGTCGACCGCAACCCCAAGGGCGGCGGGGCGCCGATCAGCATTTTCGAATCAGGCGCGATCATGATGTATCTCGCGGAAAAGGAGGGACGCTTCTTCCCGCAGGACCTTCGAGGGAAGTACGAGGTCACCCAGTGGGTGATATGGCAAATGGCCAATCAGGGACCCAAGCTCGGCGAGTGCGGCCATTTCCGCCGCGCCGGCCCCGACGCCGGTGACCTGACCTATGCGATCCGCCGCTTCACCGACGAGGCCAACCGGCTTTATGGCGTCATGAACAACCGGCTCTACGACCGGCGCCATCTTGCCGGCGACGAATACACGATTGCAGACATGATTTCCTATCCGTGGACCGTCAACGCAGAGACACAGGGCCAGGATATTGGTGAGTTCAAACATTTCAAACGCTGGTTCGACGAGGTCGGCAACCGTCCGGCGGTAAAGCGCGGGATGGAGACCGGCAACAATCTCCGCGTCGATCCCGCCACATTGAGCGAGGCGGAGCGGGCGCAAATGCGCAAGATCATGTACAACCAGCGCGCCGTCCCCGCCCCCGCGTAGCCGCCTCCCCCCGCAATGCACGTGGGGCAGGGTTAGGGTGGGGGCGCCAATTTCCGTTCGGCCAGCCTGACGAACAGGCTGGCGCCGAACGGCAGTGCCATATCGTTGAAGTCGTAGCTGGGGTTGTGGACTTCGCAGCCGCCGGTCCCGTCGCCATTGCCGATTTGGATGTAGGCGCCAGGCCGGCGGTTCAGCATGTACGAGAAATCTTCCGAGGCCATCACGAGGTTGCCGTCGCGGTTGACGTTCTCGGCGCCGACCAGCTCGGCGGCAGTCTCGGCGATGAATTCGGTCTCGGCGGCATCATTGACCAGCGGCGGAAACAGAATCCGGAAATCGAGCTCCGCAGCCGCGCCGAACCCGCCGGCAACGCCTGAAGCGATGCGCCGCATGTTGTCCTCGATGAGCCGCAACGTTTCGGCAGCGAAGGCGCGTGCGGTGCCGCGGATGAAGGCGTGCTCCGGGATCACATTGTAGGCGTCGCCGGCGTGGATCTGGGTAACACTGAGGACTGCCGTGTCGAGCGGCCTCACATTGCGCGAGACGATGGTCTGCAGCGCCGTCGTGATGTGGGCCGCGACAATGACCGGATCGATGCCCGCCTCGGGGCGGGCGCCGTGCGCGCCGCGGCCGGTGACGGTGATATCGAAGTAGCCGCCGCCTGCCATCATCGGGCCGGTGCGGATCTGGAATTTGCCGATCGCGAGCCCCGGCCGGTTATGCATGCCAAAGATCGTGTCGCACGGAAAGCGCTCGAACAGCCCGTCCTTGACCATCGCTTCGCCGCCGCCGAGCCCTTCTTCGGCGGGTTGAAAGATCAGGTTGACGGTCCCCTCGTATTGGCGGGTCTCGGCCAGGTATCGCGCTGCGCCGAGCAGCATTGCGGTGTGCCCGTCATGGCCGCAGGCGTGCATCCGACCCTGATGGCGCGAGCGGTAGGCGAGATTGGTCGCCTCCTCGATCGGCAGCGCGTCCATGTCGGCCCGCAGCCCGATCGAGCGCGGCGACCTTCCGGCGCTCAACCGGCCGACCACACCCGTGCGGCCGACGCCGCGATGCACCTCGTAACCGAACTCCACGAGCTTTTGCGCGACGAGATCGGAGGTCCGGTGCTCCTCAAACCCGAGTTCCGGGTGAGCATGGATTTCGCGGCGCCAGTTCGTCAGATCGTCATGAAATTCCGCAATGCGCTTTATGACGCCCATTATCGATCCTCCTCACTTCGCTCTCGCCCGAACGTCATAAGGCGGATGCCGGCCGGTGTCAGCGGGAAAGAGGTCTTGAACGTAGCACAATCAGGTGCTACCCTCAGAAAAGGCTGAGGACTCGGAAATGGCAAAAACGATAAGCCTGCGTGAAGCGAACCAAGGATTTGCCCGTTGCATACGCGAAGTGGAGGCCGGTGCCGAGTTTGTCATCACCCGAAACGGCCAGCCCGTTGCGCGGCTCACTCCTATTGGCGGCCGGCGTGTCCTGACGGCGCAACAGGAAGCCGCGCTGGCCCGCACGCACGCGCGTATGGAACAGGGATGGCCGATCGGAGCCGGTCCGCTCGATCGCGACGCCCTGCATGAGCGCGGCTAGCGAGCGGTTTACGCTCGACACAAATCTGCTCGTCTACGCGATCAATTCTGCGGCTGGTATCAGGCATCAGCTCTCATGTGAGATTATCCAGTACGCTGTCCGGCTCGACTGCTGGCTGACGCTACAGGCGGTTTCCGAATTCTATGCGGCCGTTAGCCGAAAAAGAATTGTTCCGCCCGCGGATGCCGCAGCGCAAGCAATCGACTGGCTCGAACTCTTCCCTTGCGCGGCGGCATCCAATAGCGCGGTCCGCACCGCGCTCGCCGATGCTGCGGCCGGACGCGCGTCCTATTGGGATGCGCTGTTGCTGGCGACCGCGGGCGAAGCGGGATGCGTTGCCGTTCTTACCGAAGATTTGGCCGGTGGCGCAGAGCTGGGCGGCATCCAAATCCATAATCCGTTCGCCGCAGCAGGAGGGCTCACCGGTCCGGCATGTCGCTTGCTGGGCCTACAATCCGCCTAGCACGGCGATTGTCACCGAGCTGGTCATCGAGTGCAATCGCCGTAAATAAACCTGCACGAGGGGTTTCGCCCTGTTCCACACTTTACGAGCAAAACCAGGGTGTCGCGTTTTTGACGGGTACCGTCCTAGTTTTGTCTCCCCCAAGCGAACAGTTCCTTAACGAGTAAAATCCACGTCCTCTAGAGAATAGGTTTGGTAATTTTGGGGTTCTGGCCGCTGTGACATGAACATCGCAGTCCCCTTCGAATGTGCAGTAAAAAAAGAGCGACAGGGTTGACACCGGCGTTTTAGCCTGTTTAGCCTCGCATCGTCCTACCTGTCCTACCCGGTTTGTCGGGGACAATCCGGGAAGACATCGATCTGCATTCTCTCGTCCATCCCAATACGATTGGCATGGCGGCGAGTCCGCTATTGCCCGCGACAAGGGGGTGCCCAGCCAAAGGGGGCAACGCAATGCCAACGCGTCAAACGATCGGCATTTCGCTCGCGTGTCTTATGATCTCGACCGGCGCAATCGCCAAGACGCCGAACAAAAACTCATCGCCGCATCCTGGCCAGCTGCAGGGGAAACATGTCAGAGCCGAAATATGGCCCGGCGCAGCCCGGTTCCCGTCCTGCGGCGCGGATGCTCCCGCGCGCTCGCGCCACGCCGACTCCGATTCCGCCGAATCGGCCGAAGGTCCAGCAGATGCCTATCTGGGCCCCGTGCGTACGACCGGAAAAAGCGAGATCGGCAGAGCGGCTTGGTACAATTGGGTGGGGTCCCGTACCGCTAGCGGCGAGATTCTCGATTGGATCACCCCAACCGCTGCCCATCGTTCGCTACCGCTTGCGTCCTACGCAAAGGTCACAAACCTCGACACCGGCCGTGCTGTGGTCGTCAAGATCAACGACCGGGGTCCCTATCGGCGGCGTTTCATTATCGATCTTTCGCCCCGTGCCGCCGAAGAGATCGGTGTCGTTCGCAGCGGCATCGCGGCCGTCAGCGTCGAACCCATTGCGAGTGGGCGAGCGCCGAACAGGGGGACTGCTCCAGCCTCCGAGACGCATGTTGCGCGCGCCGATTCCGAGGCAATCCCTCACAATCAACCAGCTTGGGTCGATCCGCGGCTCGAGCGGCCCGCGTCGAAGGACGAGACCGCCTCAGGCACCGAGGTGCACGTCGCGCGCGCCGATTCCGAGGCAATCCCCTACAATCAACCGGCTTGGGTCGACCCGCGGCTCGAGCGGCCCGCGTCGAAGGACGAGACCGCCCCAAGCACCGAGGAGCGCGTCGCGCGCGCCAATTCCGGAGCGATCCCCTACACTCTACCGGCCTGGGTGGATCCGCGGCTCGAGCAGCGGTGAAGCGAGGCCGATGGCCCGCCCGAGGGAGGAATAACCGCGCGGGCGCGATCCTACGCCCCTGGGTTACGGCCGAAATACGCGATGTCCTGGGGCCGCGGGGTCCAGTCCGGGTTGCTCGGCCATTCCTTGGTGCGGCCGGACATTTCCTCGCCGTAGCGCACGCGGAACAAGAGGGTGCGTTGCGGGCCGTTGATGTATTCGTGCAGTTCGCCGCGGGGATGGACCACGAAGCTGCCCGGCGTGATATCGACGGTCTCGGTAGGGGTGCGCATCCTGCCGCCACCCTCGAAGCATAAATAGATCTCGGTCGCGTTGGGGTGGCAGTGATAGGGGCTGGTCTGCCCAGGTTCCCAGCAGGCGACCGTGACATCGCCCTCGTCGATCCTGCCGAGCACCCTTTCCATGTGCTTCTTGGGGTCGAAAGCCTGCTCAGCCCTTAAATTGAAAACATGCATTTGCCCCTCCGCCGATCGCGCTTAGCCTTATCTTAGAGCGGTATTATCGGAGGATCTGATGACGCAAGCGAGCCGTTTCCGCGCTTTGTTGCAAAGGGACGGGATGGTGGTGGCGCCCGGGGCGTACGATTGCATCACTGCCAAGCTCATCGAACAGGCCAGATTCTCCACGGTTTACATGACCGGAGCCGGCACCGCCGCGACATTGGGATACCCCGATTTTGGCCTCGTCACGATGTCCGAGATGGTGGCCAATGCCGGACGCATTGCCGCCGCCGTCGAGCTGCCCGTCATCGCCGATGCCGATACCGGCTACGGCAACGAGCTCAATGTCTTTCGCACGGTGCGCGAATTCGAGCGCAGCGGCGTTGCCGGGATTCACATCGAGGATCAGGAATTCCCTAAGAAATGCGGGCATCTCGAAGGCAAGCAGATCATCCCGCAAGAGGACTACATCGCCAAAATCCGCGCGGCCGCCGCCGCCCGCCGCGACCAGGATTTCATGGTCATCGCCCGCACCGATTCGCGCGCGGTGGCAGGCTTTGACGAGGCCATTGCCCGCGCCAATGCGGCTCTGGCGGCCGGCGCGGACATGGCATTTGTCGAGGCGCCGCAGACGCGGGACGAGGTCGCCGCGGTGCCGCGCCTGGTCAACGGACCGTACCTCCTCAACGTCGTATGGGGTGGCAAAACACCCGATCTCGATCTGTGCGAAGCTGAGGCGATGGGGTACAAGCTCGCGATCGTGCCGGGGTTGCTGATCAAGAGCGTGGTCGGCATTTGCGACCGGATGCTGGCCGAGTTGAAGACCACCCACCTCCATCCGACGCCGATAAAGGAGTTGACCGTGCCGGAGATGTTCCGGCGTTTCGGCGCCGATGAATGGGACGCGCTGCGCACCCGGTTTCGCACTGTCCCTATGCGCCAGGCGGCGGAGTAATCCGAGCATCACATTTGCCATTGTCGCGACCACAGCCGAGCCCCCACCCTCTCCCTCCCCCGCGCGCGGGGGAGGGAGAGGTCCGCGCAGCGCGAGAGTGGGGGCTGGCAGATCGCGTTCTTTATCGCGACGGTCTCGTCCTGGTCATCGACAAGCCGGCCGGGATTGCCGTCCATCCGGGCCCCGGCGGCGGCCCCAATCTCGAAGGCCGGTTCGCCGAGTTGCGCTTCGGCCTGCCACACCCGCCGGCGCTTGCCCATCGGCTCGATCGCGACACCAGCGGCTGCCTCGTATTAGGGCGACACCCGAAGGCGCTACGGCGCCTGGGGGCGTTGTTCGCCCGCGGCAAGGTGGAGAAAGTCTATTGGACTGTCGTCGAGAGCAGCCCAACCGAGCCGCAGGGACGGATCGAGACCGGGCTCAGAAAGCTCAATCGAGGCAGCGGCTGGCGCATGATCGTCGACCCCGCCGGACAAAGGGCAATCACCGACTACCGTGTTCGCGGCGCTGCGGACGGGCGTTCCTGGCTCGAATTGCGGCCGCGCACCGGCCGGACGCATCAGCTGCGGGTCCATTGCGCCGAACTCGGCTGCCCCGTCGTCGGCGACCCCGTGTACGGAAATGGCGGAAGCGGAGGACCGCTGATGCTTTACGCCCACTCGATCAGTTTGCCGCTGTACCAGGCGCGGCCCCCAGTGGAAATCACCGCCCCGGTCCCGTCCCATATGGTCGAGGCGTTGCATCGGTTGGGCTGCAAAGAGGGCCGAAGGGCATGATCCCGCGCTATAGCCGTCCAGAGATGACCCGAATCTGGTCGCCGGAAAACCGCTACCGGATATGGTTCGATATCGAGGCCTATGCCTGCGACGCGCAGGCGGCGCTGGGGATCATCCCCGCGAGCGCCGCTCGCGCGGTCTGGGAGCGTGGCGGCTTCGAGGCCGAGCGCATCGACGAGATCGAGCGCGAGACTCGTCACGACGTGATCGCCTTCCTGACCAACCTCGCCGAGCATGTCGGCCCCGAGGCGCGCTTTGTGCATCAAGGCATGACGTCGAGCGATGTGATCGACACCTGCTTTGCGGTGCAGCTGACGCAGGCCGCCGACATCCTATTGGCCGATCTCGAGGCATTGCTCGCGGTGCTGAAGCGGCGCGCATTCGAGCACAAATTGACGCCGACGGTAGGGCGCAGCCACGGCATCCACGCCGAGCCGACCACCTTCGGATTGAAGCTCGCCGGGCATTACGCCGAGTTCGCCCGAGACCGCGCGCGGCTCGTCGCGGCGCGCAAGGAAGTCGCGACCTGCGCGATTTCCGGCGCCGTCGGGACCTTCGCTAATGTTGATCCTCGGGTCGAGAAATATGTTGCGGAGAAGCTCCGCCTCGAACCCGAGCCGATCTCGACGCAGGTCATCCCGCGCGACCGCCATGCCCAATTCTTCATGACTTTGGCGCTGATCGGCGCGGCGGTCGAACGTTTCGCCACGGAAATTCGACATCTGCAGCGCACAGAAGTCCGAGAGGCCGAGGAGTATTTCGCGCCGGGGCAAAAGGGCTCGTCGGCGATGCCGCACAAGCGCAATCCGGTCCTCGCCGAGAATTTGACCGGTCTTGCGCGGATCGTTAGGTCCGCCGTCGTGCCGGCCCTCGAAAATGTGGCGCTATGGCACGAGCGCGACATCTCCCATTCCTCGGTCGAGCGGGTCATCGCGCCGGACACGACGATCGCGCTCGATTTCGCACTCGCCCGGCTGACTGGTCTCATCGACCGGCTCGTCGTCTATCCCGAGCGAATGCGCCAGAATCTCGAATCCTTGGGCGGCCTTGTCGATTCACAGCGCGTGCTGCTCGCATTAACCCAAGCCGGCATGAGCCGGGAGGATGCCTATCGCGCCGTGCAACGCAACGCGATGGCCGCGTGGGACGGCGGCGGGCGCTTCTCCGATCTGTTGAAGCAAGACCCGGACATCACAGGACTTCTCCCTGCCTCGACCATCGATGCCCTGTTCGACCCCGCTTACCACTTCAAGCACGTCGACACGATCTTCGCCCGCGTCTTTGGTCAGCAGGCGTAATAACGCCGATAATACGGGTCCCAACAGCTCCGCTGCGGATAATACGGTGTCGACGGATAATAGGCCGGGGCCGGTGGTTGGGAATAGTACCCGTAGGGATTATAATAGGGGTTGTAGTACGGGTTCGTCGCCGCGCCGAGCGCGGTCCCTGCCGCAAAGGCTCCCAGCCCGATCCCTACCCCGGCACCGGGGCTCAGGGCATGCGCGGGCCGCGGCACGGTCGTCAATCCGAACGCAGCAAGAGCCGCTGCCCCAATCGCTAAGCCCCGACCCGTTTGTGCAAGGTGTTTACCAAGAGTCATTTGCCACTCCTCCAGTTGACCGCGGGCACTGGCAAGTTCACGGCCAGACGCCCGGTGCTCTATCGATGATAACAGTCACGGTCGCAGAGAATTCCCATCGATAACAGTCACGGTCGCAGAGAATTCCCATCCCGACTGCTCAAGGATGCGTTGGCACCAAATACGTCGACACTCGAACGTGTCGGAAAACCACCGAGTTTATCTGGTCCCGAGCTATCAACAGCCTGTTCGATCTCAGCTATCAGTTCAAACAGGTCGCGAACCGCCGATCAGGTTCAAGTCAGTAGATCTCGGCAACTGAGATCATCGACCGCCATTAGCACCCGCTCCAGATTGTTCCACCAAATCACCGGCGGAAGGTCGTATGCGGCCTGCCTTAAGGGCGTTGTGATCTGCCACAGCACCGACATGCGGTAATCGTCGTCCAGCGCACGGCGGTCATACCCATCAATGCCGTGTGAGACGAGCGCTGCGTGATAACGGTCCAACATCAGCGGCTCGATCCGGGCGCGCCGGTCGGGATACCAATGGATCGCCATCATGTAAGCAAGGTCGCCTGACCCCACTCCGATGTGCCAGCTGTCCCAGTCGAAGAACCGTGCGTCATCCCGCCATCGCGCGGCACAAAGCTGTTCCACACATGCGCATCGCCTTGGACAATCGTAACGTTGCGATGGGTGTGATAACGCGCAGCCGCGGCGCCGCGCCGAACAGCCGCTCGTAGAGCTCGCGCCGCTCGCGCGGCAAGTTGTCGCCGAGGCGGTCGCAAAAGCGCGTGAACTGCTCCGATAGGCTTTGCAGATACCGATCCGTCGCCGCGACATCGGACCATGCTCCGACAGAAGTACCAAGACAGGGATTGTCCCACCACACGGCATGCAACCGCGCCCGCGCCTCCAGAATGCTTGCGCATTGCTCCATAGTCGGCGGGAACGGCCACGCGGTAGCGATGATATGGGTTCGGTGAGGTCCTCGAGCAGCAGGTGCCAGGTCTTGGCCTCCTCATCGGAACGCCCTTCAAAGCAGCGCGGGACGAGACGCCCCCGCATAGCGGACCCGACTTGGGTATAAAATTCAACCTCCTGGTGCCCACCGCTCCAGCCAACTGCCGGCGCGGTCTGGGTGTCCGGTTTTGAAGATGACCGAGGACGGCGCATCGGGTGCGGGACCATCGTAGGACAGGCACAGCCGAATGATTTGTGAGAGGATAGTGGTGCGCAAGCTGACGATGGCGACAATCGCTGACGCGACCGTCGCCGAGCGCGCCGGACCGACGAAGTGCATCGGTGAGTTGCTCGCAACCGACTGCTTCCGGCAACGGTTCGGAGGTCATGGCTACCCTGCCTGCGAGAGCCTCTCGCCGCTCCTACGGCGTCCCACAAGGAAAGCGCAAGGCTCGAATAGCCGCCGGCCGGATTTCCCAACCGGTGACGGTTTTTGCGAGTATCACGTTCCTAAAAACGCCACCTTTCCATTGCATGCTACGGGTGCTGTGATGAGCGGGTGGATGATCGCGCTACAACCCTCAGGAGAGGCTTTGCTGCTGATTTGCTGCAGGTGCAGCAACGTGTCATTTATGGTTCAATCTATGATTGTTAAATCGTGATTTGACATGCGGCTGAGCGATGAAGAAAGGGCGATGCTGGCCGGTGAGTTCGGGGCCGTCCGGCGCTGGGCGATCTCGCACCAGATCGCGGTCGGTGAATTCTTCGATGCGGCGGATTTGGTCCCGGTTTCGCAGGCGCACGTCATGGCCGATACAGAATCACTGGGCGAGGCCGGTGTGCGGTTTCTCGAAGGCCTCGCCGCCGCGCCAGAGGCCGAGCGGCGCGTCCGGGTACCGGCGATCACCGACCCGCGGGGGATCGATTTCGCCGTCTATCGGCAGCTCGGTCAGACCCCGGAAATGGCGGCGCTGGAGCAGCGGGCGATTGATGCGCTGCGCGCCTTTGGCGTGCTGATGACGGACACCTGCATCAACTACCAGACCATCATGGCGCCGGTGCGCGGCGAGCACATGGCTTACGGCGACACCGGCGTCGTGATTTATTCCAACAGCGTGCTCGGCGCCCGCAGCAATTTCGAGGGCGGGCCCTCGGCATTGGCTGCCGGGCTGACCGGCCGCACCCCGCGCTACGGCTATCATCTCGACTCGTGCCGCCGGGCCACGAGACGGTTCCGCCTCACCGCGGCGCCGCGCGACCTCAGCGAATGGGGCGCGCTGGGCGGCATCGTCGGCGAGGCCTGCGGCTCCTATTGGGAGGTCCCGGTCATCGAGGGCATCGAGACGGTCCCCGGTTCCGATGCGCTGAAGCATTTCGGCACAGCGCTGGCAAGCTTTGGCTCGGTGGCGCTGTTCCACATGCCGGGGATCACCGCCGAGGAACCGGTCTTCGCGGGATCGCCGCCGCCCGCGATCACCATTCCACGGGACGGGATCGAAGCCTTTCTTGCCCGCTACGCCGCGCCCGAGGCGAAGCTCGACGTCATCGTCTTTGGCGCGCCGCAATTGTCGCTGTTCGAGATCGAGGCAGTGGCGCGCGCCCTCGACGGGCGGCGGGTGCATCACGATACGACCGTGCTCGTCACAACCTCGCCCGAGATCAAGCACGCCGCCGACCGGATGGGTCTGACGAGCCGGATCGAAGCCTCGGGCGCGGTCGTCGCGCAGGGGATCTGCTTCTACCAGAGTTATGCGCGAGAGATGGCCGAGGCCAATGGCTGGACCCGCCTGATGACCAACTCGGCCAAGCTTGTGAACATCATCGGCGGCTATGGCTATCGGCCGACCTTGGCGAGCCTCGAGCGTTGCGTCGACTCCGCCGTCGCCGGCCGCGTGCTCTAATGTCCTTTCGCAAAGTCGAGGTTACGTATACACGTCTGATAGGGCGGACGTTTTTGTCTTCCCGGCGAAGGCCGGGACCCATCGCAGCCATGGGCACCGGCCCCCTGTTCTGTGCTAGGGGCAGGCTTCGCCAGTGTGACAAAGGGCGTCTGTTCTAATGACGATCGTCCTGCGCTGCCACAAGGGCATCGGACCGGCGGTGACCGGAACCGCGCTCGTTGCCGCCGACAATTTCAGCGCGCGCTACGATCTCGACCGCGCCAAAGGGATCTTTTCGCGCCCGAGCCACAAGCTCGCCGGACAGAGCTATGCCGACCGCATCCTCGTTCTCGACACCGCTAAAGGCGGGGTCGCCACCGCCTGGATGCTGCACGAGATGGCGGCGCGCGCGCATCGTGCCGAAGGCGCTGATCTTCAATCGGGTCAACCCGATCCTGGCGCAAGGCGCGGCCTTTGGCGGCGTGGCTCTGGTCGACCGCTTCGAGGGTGACGTGACGCAGCTCTTCCGCACCGGCGACGAGCTGCGCGTCGATCCCGCCGCCGGGCTCGTCGAGATTCTCAATCGCGACTGCTAATCCCATATAGGGGCGGTGTGAGCCCGGAGGGATGCGATGTCGACGACCTACCGTTACGTGCTCCCGGTCGAGCAGACCGAGTGGAAGTTCGACGGCAACACCGAGACTTGTTTTACCTGGGAGTACGACGAGCCGCGGGAGGCCCTGCTGCAGCTCTATGCCAAGGGCAAGAAGCAGCAATGGGACGCCGCCGAGCGGATCGACTGGTCGCTCGACCTCGATCCGGAAAACCCGATGATGCTCGACGACCGGGTCGTTCACATTTACGGAACCGACCTGTGGAACCGCATGAACGAGAAGGAGCGCCGGCAGGTTCGCCATCACCTGCAGGCCTCGCAGATCTCACAATTCATGCATGGCGAGCAGGGCGCGCTGATCGCGACCGCCAAGATCGTGCAGACCGTGCCGGACCTCGACTCGAAATTCTACGCCGCGACCCAGGTGATGGACGAGGCGCGGCACGTCGAAGCCTATTCGCGGCTGTTGCACGAAAAATTCGAGCTCGCCTATCCGATCACCCCGGGTCTCAAGGCCTTGCTAGAGGATGGGCTCACCGACAGCCGCTGGGACATGACCTATCTGACGATGCAGATCCTGATCGAGGGCCTGGCCTTGGCCGCGTTCCAGCGCATCCGCGACCAGGCGCAGAACCCGCTAGCGGCCGCCGTCAATGCGTATGTCATGCAGGACGAGGCGCGGCATGTCGCTTTTGGCCGCCTCGCGCTGCGTGACTTCTATCCGCAACTCAGCGATGCCGAGCGCAAGGAGCGCGAGGATTTTGTCGTCACCGCCTGCTGGCACATGCGGGACCGGTTCAACCAGCGGGAGGTATGGGAGCGGCTCGGTTTGCCGGTCGAGGAGTGCCTCAGGATCGTCGACGAATCCGAGCCGATGAAGATCTTTCGCAGCCGGATCTTCAGCCGCATCGTCCCGACGGTGAAGGACATCGGCTTGTGGGGGCCGCCGGTCCAGGAGGCCTTCGCGGCGATGGGCGCGATCGAGTTCGCCAAGGTCGACGCCGCTGCCCTATTGGAGAACGACGCCCGCGTCGCCGAAGACTTCGACGCACGCACCCGACTGCGCGACGCAGTCCCGCACTAACCCGCCCTTCGCCTTCCCGGCGAAAGCGGGGACCCATGGCGGGGATAGACAGCGGCCGTGGCCGTGCGACGGGAGGGTTACTCCGGCAGGCCGAACACTTCCTCTGGTTCGAAGAGGCCGCGGACCGGGTGAAAGCCCAGGGAGACGAGCGGACGCGGGCAGATCCGGGCGAAGGCGCTCGACACCAGGATCGGCCGCAACAGCCGCTTGGTCAGGCCTTCGATCCGCGAGGCGAGGTTCACCGCCGGACCGATAACGGTGAAGTCGAGGCGGTCGGCCGAGCCGACATTGCCGAAAATGACTTCGCCCAGATGCAGGCCGATACCGATCCTGACTTCGGGCTGGTTGGCTTCGCGCCGTGCCTTATTTATATGGCCGAGACGCTCGAGCCCCTCGAGAGCCGCTTCCAGCGCCTGCACGCTGGCTTCCGAGAAATCGTCGTCGTCCGCGGCCGGAAAAATCGCGAGGACACCATCGCCCATGAATTTCAAGGTTTCGCCTTTGCGCGCTCCGACCGGGGTGACGATCGCCTCGAAATAATCGTCGAGCAGCTCGATCACCTCCGCGGCCGGCAGCCGGTCGGACAAGGCGGTGAAACCGCGCATATCGGCCATCATGATCACGGCCCGCAGCTGCTCCCCTTGGGCGCGTTGGATCTGCCCCGCGAGCACCCGTCGTCCGGCTTGCGGCCCGAGATAGGTGTCGAGCAGGTTCTCGGTGACCCGCCGGATGGCGCGAGGCTCGACGATCGCGGCGAGCGCCGGATTGAGTTTTTCGAGCGCGGCAATATCGGCGTCGCTGAACCCGCTCGGCCGGTCGGTCGCCCATGTCACCACCGGAAAACGCCGGAAGGTGCGATTGAGCGCCAGCGCGAAATAATCGGTGACGCCGAACTCCCGGAGCTTGGCCAGCAACGGATATTCCAGGGTATCCTCGGTGAGGCGGCGGCGAAACGGCGTTCCGCGCTCGATCGTGGCGCGGATCGGGCTGCGCAAATACTCGTCGGTCGCTTCGTTGCCTTGCAGGATCCGATATTCCTCTACAACCTTCAGCGGGCGCAGCCAACGCACGCCGACGCCCCGGATCTGCGGATGTAATGTCCCCATGTGGAGGGTCGCGCGGAACAATGGCAAGCCATCGCCGACAAGGCGCCAGCACATCTCGTCGAAGATTTCTACGTCACTGTCGATGTGCGGGCCTTCGCGCAGGATCCAACACCCGACTTGCCCGCCCGGTATCGGTGCACCCAAGCTGGTATAGGCGCCTTCGGTGCGAAAGAACTCTTCGCCGCTCAAGGTCGTGTCGGGCGGGACATCCAAGGGCATGCTCGCATCCATTCGCGCAAACACCTGAGATCGGCACGCCTGACGCGTCCGCTACGCGAGAATAAATAAGCGGCCTGGCGGCTATTGCGACTGCGAGGAGCCTCGGTTGACGCGCACCACGGCTTGCAAGAGCATTGCGGAGCCATTTTGGAGAGAAACGATGCCCACCTTCACCACCCGGCCCGAGATCCGCGGCACCTTTGGGGTCGTCGCCTCGACCCACTGGATTGCTTCGGCAGTCGGCATGAGCATTTTGGAGAAGGGCGGCAACGCATTCGACGCGGCGGCGGCCGCCGGTTTTACGTTACAGGTGGTCGAGCCGCATCTGAACGGTCCGCTCGGCGAGGCGCCGATCCTCGTCTGGAGCGAGGCGAAGCGTCGCTGCGACATGATCTGCGGCCAGGGTGTGGCCCCCGCCGCGGCGACGATCGAACGGTTTCGCCAGCTCGATCTCGATCTGATCCCGGGCACCGGGCTGTTGGCCGCCGCAGTTCCCGCGGCGTTCGGCGCCTGGATGCGGCTGCTGCGCGATTACGGGACGATGCCGCTCGCCGAGATCCTCGGCCCGGCGATCGGCTATGCCGAGAACGGCTACCCCGCAGTTCATCGGATCGGCGAGACGGTCGCCACCGTCGCCGAGCTGTTCCGCCGGGAGTGGCCGAGTTCTGCCGCAATCTACCTGCCGAACGGCGCACCGCCGGAACCGGGAAGGCTGTTCCGCAATCCGACTCTCGCCGCGACCTACCGCCGCGTGCTCGCACAGGCCGGCGACGGCGAACGCGAGAGGCAGATCGAGCGCGCCCGCCAGATGTGGTACCGCGGCTTTGTCGCCGAGGCGATCGACCGCTTTTGCCGTCGCGAGAAGGTGCTCGACGCCTCCGGACGCCGCCACGGCGGGCTGCTGACCGGCGACGACATGGCGCGCTGGGAGACCCCGGTCGAAACGCCGCTGACCTTTGATTATCACGGCTATACCGTGGCCAAGGGCGGGCCGTGGAGCCAGGGGCCCGTTCTGCTGCAGCAATTGGCGTTGCTTGAGGGCTTTGATCTAGACGGTCTCGACCCGCTCGGGGCTGATTTTGTCCATATGGTCATCGAATGCGCCAAGCTTGCCTTCGCCGATCGCGAAGCCTGGTACGGAGACCCCGATTTTGTCGACGTCCCGATGCCCACCTTGCTCGGCGCCGCCTACAACGATGCGCGACGCAAGCTGGTCGCCGAGCACGCCTCGATGGAATTGCGGCCGGGCCGCCCTGACGGCCGCATGCCGCACGTGCTGGTCGGCGGGTTGGAGATGGCTGCGGGCGGGGCCGGGATCGGCGAGTCGACGGCCGGCGGCATCGGCAAGCCGACCGTCACCGAGCACGGCCTCGTAGCCGGCGACACCTGCCATGTCGATGTGATCGACCGACGGGGTAACATGGTCTCGGCGACGCCGAGCGGCGGTTGGCTGCAGAGTTCGCCGGTGATCCCGGAGCTCGGCTGCTGCCTCGGCACGCGGATGCAGATGTTTTGGCTCGAAGAGGGGCTGCCGGCGAGCCTCGCCCCCGGCAAGCGCCCGCGCAGCACCTTGTCGCCGTCGATAGCGTTCAAGGACGGCAAACCCTATCTCGCCTTCGGCACGCCGGGCGGCGACCAGCAAGACCAGTGGTCGGCGCTGATGTTCCTGCACCATGTCCACCACGGCATGAACCTGCAGGAGGCGATCGACTGCCCAGCCTTTCACAGCGAGCACATGCCTAGCTCGTTCTACCCGCGCGCCGCGCAGCCCGGCGTTGTAGCGCTGGAGAGCCGCTTCCCCGAAGCGGCGCGTGCGGCGCTCGCGCGGCGCGGCCACCGCCTGCGCGTCGGCGAGCCATGGTCGGAACGCCGTCTTTCAGGCTGCGCCCGCGAAGAAACCCTGGAGGGCCGGATCTTCAAAGCCGGCGCCAACCCCCGCGGCATGCAAGGCTACGCCGCCGGCCGCTGACTGCCGTAGCGCGGGCGCTAAGCGCCGGCGATGAACGAGCGCATCGAGCGGGCCTCGAACTCGACTTCGTCGAGCCGGTTCTTGACGACGTCGCCGATGCTGACGATGCCGCACAGCCGGCCATCCTGGACCACCGGGAAATGACGGATGCGGCGGTTCGTCATCTCCGCCATCAGTCGGTCGACGCCATCCGACAGCTCGCAGGTCACCACCCGCCGGGTCATCATCTCGGCGACGTTGAGCGACAGCAGAGCGACTCCGTGGTCGGCGAGGCCGTGCACGATGTCGCGCTCCGAAATGATCCCGTCGACGGTTTCGCCGTCCTCGCTGACGACGAGGGCGCCGACGTTGCGGGAAATCAGCTCCTTCACGGCGGCACCGACCGTCTCATCCGGCCGGATCGTTGCTACCGCACTCCCCTTGGTGCGCAGAATGGTCTCGACGTTCATCGCACGCCTCGCATGATGGGCGCGGTCGCCGGAGGGACCGCCGAAGCCCACCAGTTTAGGACAAAATGCCGCATCGTGGAATAAATCTCGGCGTGCATGGCCTATGGGGATCACGATCATCCCATAGTCGGCGAAGAGGGACGGAGATGGAGCGCATCCAAATTAATGAAGTTTCCCTCGAGGTGCTGACGGCCGGGGACGGTCCGCCGCTGCTGTTTCTGCACGGCGGCGACTATTTCGCGCAACATCGGGAATTCATCGACAGACTGGCGCGGCATTGGCGAGTTGTCGTCCCGCGGCATCCGGGCTTCGGCAATTCCGAGCGGCCGGATGGTTTCCGCACCGTCCACGATCTCGCCTACCTCTACCTCGACCTGCTCGAACGCCTGGATTTCGGCAAGGCGACGCTGGCGGGCTCTTCCTTCGGCGGGTGGATCGCGCTGGAAATGTGCGTCCGCCGCCTGGAGCAAATCGATCGTCTCGTGCTGATTGACTTGGTCGGCGTCAAGTTCGGCGGGCGCGAAGAGCGCGACATCGCCGACATTTACGCGCTTCCGACCGAAGAACTGCTGCGGCGCTGTTTCTTCGATCCGACGGGCATGGCGCCGGATTACGCCCGGCTCAGCGATGACGAGCTCGGTGCGGTCGCTCGCGATCGGCAAGCGACCGCGCTCTATGGCTGGCGGCCCTATATGCACAATCCCGGCCTTCGCCAATGGCTGCACAGAGTCCGCGTGCCGGCCTTGGTGATCTGGGGCGAAAACGACGGCATCGTCGCGCCCGATTACGGCCGAGAGCTCTGCCGGTCGCTGCCCAATGCCCGGTTCGAGCCGATCGGCCAGGCCGGGCATTACCCGCAGGTTGAGCGGCCTGAGGAGGTCGCCGATGCGATCGGCCGTTTCGCGCGCGCAGAGGTGTTGTGATGCAAGTCTGGCATTTCAGCGAGATGGCCTACCACCCGGCCTGGCCGCAGCTCGGCAACTCCTATCGGGTCGTCATCCCGAGCCGGCTCTTCGACCCGAAGGTCGGCGCCGACCTCTACCACCGCTATCTCGACGAATGGGCGCTGTGCGACGAGCTCGGCATCAACATCATGACCAACGAGCACCACGCGACCGCAACCTGCGCCAACTCGGTGTGCACGATCCCGATGGGGATATTGGCGCGCGAGACGAAGAAGGTGCGGCTGCTCGCGCTCGGCATGCCGATCGGCAACCGCAACGACCCGATCCGCGTCGCCGAGGAATATTCAATGCTCGACGTCATCTCGCGCGGCCGCATCGAGATGGGTTTCGTCAAAGGCGTGCCGTTCGAAATCTCGCCGGCCAACACCAACCCCGCCGACCTGACGGGGCGTTTCTGGGAAGCGCACGACCTGATCTTGAAGGCGATGACCAGCCATGACGGCCCGTTCAACTGGGAGGGCACGCATTTCCACTACCGGCAGGTCAATGTCTGGCCCAGGCCATGGCAACAGCCGCATCCGCCGGTATGGATGCCGGTCGGGAGCCCCGGAAGCGCGATGGAGGCTGCCGAGCGCGGCATGACCATTGGCGTTCTCAACACCGGTTGGGTGCGCACCCCGCCGATCTTCGAGGCCTACCGCAAGAAGGCGGCCGAAACCGCCCGCCCGATGACGCCGCAGCGGCTCGCCTATATGGCGCTGATCGGAGTGGGCGATACCCGCGAGGAGGGCTGGCGCCGCGCCGACCAGATATTGGGGTATAGTCGCACCTCGGGCATCGTCGCGCCGCAATTCATGAACCCGCCGGGCTACGCCTCGCCGGCGCAGAGCGCACAAGCCCTGAAGATGACCGGCGCCGGGTTCCGCGCCGGCCGCATCCAGTCGCGCGACGGCCGCGATGTCGATCCGCGCACGATGACTGTGGAAGACGCGATCGATGCCGGCCTCGTGTTCGCCGGCACGCCCGACGATGTCTTCGACCAGCTGCACGCCTTCTACGACCATGTCGGCGGCTTCGGGCATCTGCTGATGATGGGCCAAGGCGGCCTGTTGGACCACGACGAGACCGTCGCCAACCTCTCGCTCTTCAGCAAGGAGGTGCTGCCACGGGTGCGGGATCTGGCTGTCATGTAACGAGCCGAGAAATTCGGCCAAACCTCTGCCCCATCGGCACCTAGAAATCGCCGAAATGGGGGGCAAATTTCGCATGGCAAACCCGACCATCAGAGGAGAAATGCCATGTGGAAAGCACCCGCCTCTGTCCTCAGTGGCTGCCTGGCTGCGCTGCCGCTGATGGGCTGCGCAGGGGACGTCGCCACCTCGGGGCGAGCGACGGCCGTGACGCCGGCTGCGATCGCCGAACCCGCGCCTTATTACGCCCCGGCCACACGCGTTTACGCCGTCGGCCCGGCGGCGCCGGCAGCGGTTCTCGTGTTGTGGCCGGGCGGCGATAACCTGGCGCGTGATCCAGGTCTGTGGACCGCTCAGGGGTTTGATGTCGTGATGCCGCAGCCGGCGGACATCTACCGGCTGGTGGCCGATCAGCAGGCTGCGTTGGCGCGGCTCGTCGCTTCTGCGCAAACGCTGGCAGACGCGCCGATCTGGGTCGTGGGTCCCGGTCCGGTGATCGACGCGGCCCTAACGGCACCGCAGTTCGGGCGCAGGGTGTCGGGTGTCGTGATGACCTCCGTTACCTCTGGTGCCGGCAGCTGCAGCGAGAGCTTCTTCTACTCCGACCCCGGCACCGGGGCGCCGCCCCAAAGTCGAGGTCAAACGGTCCGGCGATTGCGGTACGGGCATGCCCGCGATCGGTGGGCGGCAACCGTCGGTGCTTCCGACGCCCTCGGCGCCCCGGCCAAACCAGCCGCGCCTTATCGAGGCGTCGGCGGTGGGGAAAAATTTACCACCCCCCGGCTGAAGGGGACGGGTCCGGCGCTCGCTGCAAGCGCCGGACCCGTTTTCGGCTAGAACGCTAGTCTAGTATGACGGGTAGGTAGGTTGCGGTGCAGGCGGGTAGCCGTAGCCGCTCGGAGCAGGCGCGGGTGGATAGCCGTAGCCGCTCTGCGCGGGCCCAGGCGGATAGCCGTAGCCCTGGCCATAAGCGCCAGGCGGCGGAGTCGTAGCGGCACCGGTTACGGCGCCAGTGGCGCCCCCGATGGCTGCGCCGAGAGCGGCGCCATGCCCGCCGGCGACCGCACCGCCGATGGCCGCCCCCGCCCCGGCGCCGACCAGGCCGCCGCCGACCGCGCGCTGACCAGGGTCATAGGGGTTTGTGCAACCGGCCAACCCCAAGACGAGAGCCACCGCAACAATGCTCGGAGCAATCAGTCGATTCATCATGACTTCCTTTCGCAAACGTCGGCGCAACAACGAGTTGAACGCAAAAATAGTCCTGTTGACCTTTGCACCCTTCTTATGCGGTCGAATCTTTGGATTGGATATCGAGTTTCTAGCCAGCGGGGAATCTCATGGAACAGCGCGTCGCAATCGTCACGGGCGGCTTGCGCGGGCTCGGCCGGGCGATGGCCTTCGGCCTCGCGCGGGCCGGGCACAATATCGTCGCGGTCGGCCATATCGACGCGGATATCGCCGAGGTCGAGGCTGAGGCGGTCAGCGCCAAGCCGGATGGGCAGATCTTGCCGCTCATCGCCGATCTGCGCCGGCCCGCCGATTGCGACCGGGTCGTCGCAATCGCGGTGTCGCGGTTTGCCGGCGTGCACATCCTTGTCAACAATGCCGGCCTGACCTTTACGACGATCGACCCGACCCGCTTCCGGCGGGCGGAGCCGCAGAAGTTCTGGCAGGTGCCGGACGACATCGTGCGCGCCGTCATTGAGACCAACTACATCGCCGCCGACCAGATGGCCCGACGCGTGGCGCCTCTCATGGTCGAGCAGGGCTGGGGCCGCGTCGTCAATGTGACGACCAAGCTCGACACGATGAACCGGCCGCACACCTCGCCCTACGGCGCCTCGAAGGCGGCGCTCGAAATGGCGACCGAAGTGTGGGCCGAGGAGGTCGAGGGAACCGGCCTGACGATCAACATCGTCAACCCCGGCGCCGGCGCCAACACGCCGGGCATGGCGGACGAAATGCGTGCGATGAGCCGCGAAGGCCGCGCGCCTCGCCTGGTCGAGCCCGACGAAATGGTGCCGCCGCTCCGCTACGTCGTCTCACGCGAGGCCGACGCGGTCAACGGCTGGCGCTTCGACGCCAACCTCTGGGACCCGTCATTGCCGCCCGCGGAAGCCGCGCGCCGCGCCGGCCGCCCAGCAGGCTTTGAGATGCACCCACAGCCGGCTTGATCAAAAGCGGCGCTCAAGCGAGGCACAGTTTCAGCGCGTTCTTTATCGCCGGGACGCCTTCGCCTGGAAGTGCGGGATTACCTGCTCGCCGAAGAGGCGAAGCGTGTGGAGCACCTCCTCATGCTGCGCCGGCCCGATGGCGCACAGTAAAATGGCTTCCTCGATGCCCAGGGCTTCGTAGAGTTCGAGAAAACGGATGCAGTCAGCGGGCGTGCCGACGCAGAACTTCGTGCCTTCCTCACGCACTTCTTGGGGCGTGGGCTCTCCCGGATATGGCCCGCTGGCGAGGCGCTGATCGCGCGCGTAGTAGCCCTGGTAATCGGGCGGCACGGTGGCCGGGTCATAGTCGCGCCATACCAGGCGGGCGCGCTCGCGCTGCTGCTCGATGTACCAGGCCACGAGTTCGGTGCCGCGTTCGGCCACGACCCGCCGATCTTCGTGGCAGTAGCCGGCCGTCATCAGGGCGGCGCGCGGGGCGGGCCCGGCACCGATGCCCGGGGCCGTCCGCAGTGCGTCACGATAGAGCGCCATCAGCTGTTGGATGCGGTCGGGGCCCCCTTCGCTGCCGAACAGCCCACCCATCCCCAGGCTCCCCGTCAGGCGCGCCGTCTCGTCGCTGCCGCACGCCGACCACAGCGGCGGGTGTGGGCGTTGCACTGGCTTGGGCAGGACCTCCCGGCGCGGAATCTGGTAGTACTCCCCGTCGTACGAGATCTCCTCCTGGGTCCAGATGCGCGGCAGCACATCGGCGAATTCCTGCCACATACCGCGTGTGTCGCGCAAATCCGTCCCATACGGGGTGAGCTGGTAGGGGTAGCCGGTCCGGCCGAGGCCCACATCGACGCGCCCATGACTGAGAATATCGAGCGTCGCCATGCGCGCCGCGACATGCAGCGGGTGGTGGATCGGGGCCAGCACCACGCCGATGCCGAGGCGGATCGTGCTGGTGCGCTGACTGACCGCCGCGAGGGTCAGGTCCGGCGCGCTGTTATGCGACCAAACCGGGCGGAAGTGATGCTCCGAAAACCACACGCTCTCGAAGCCCTGCTGTTCCGCGTAGGGGATTTGCTCCAACGCCTCATGGATGCGTTGCGATTCACTGGACGGGGTCCAGGGTTTGGGAACCTGGATCTGGTAGAACAGGCCGATTCTCACGGGACTGTCTCCTTTGTTACGGCATCGCCCGACACCCCGCGAAACTGCGGCAGCGAGTTTGGCCGGGCCCTACTATTGCGGCTGGGCGGGGCTTGTCACCCCGTTGGTGACTGGCGCCTGCGGAGAGCGAGAGCCCGCCGCGCCGGGGCCCCCGCTGCCGGGCGGCGCTTGCGCGCCGTTCGCGCCTTGGTCGGGGATGAAGGTCTGGATGTTCGTATGCGCCCGCACACCCGTGTCACCCGGTTTTTCGATGCTCGATCCGGGAGTCGAGACTTGCCCTGTGCCGGGCGGAACCTGCGCGTACCCGTTTCCAGCGGCAAACACCGCAACCGCGAGCACCCCGATCGACAACCGCCGCCAGCGTTTTGCGGCCTTCCGGCAAGCGAGCCCGATAATCCAACGCGACTCCGTGATTGCCAGAGTACTGGGATTGCCAGAGTACTGGAATTCGAAGAGTATTTCCGGAACGTCACCGCCTGTTTTCCCTGTTTTATCAGGTTGAGATCAGGTATGGTCAACTCCCATCAAAATAAACCTTCCCCGACCGCAGCCGCAGCCGCCGACATCCACGCAATTACCATGCAATTATGGCAACCACATGGTGGATCGGCTTTCACCCGGCGATGTCAGCGTCGTGGGCGCCGGCGGCAAGGGGCGTCACGTAGCCGAGTACCAGAGCGTAGGGCGGATGCAATCCGCTGGCTGGGGCTGCTGGCGCTTGTCGGCCGTTTAACAGCCTCGCCTGCGAGCCAATAAATTTGCCCTCATAAGATAGCGGCCCGTCGGCGGCGAGCTGGCGCTGAAACGGCGGTACCCCCGATCCGGTCGAGCCCAGGACAGTGATCGGTATACGCCGAACGGCACCCGCCGACGCATTGGCTGGCGCATCGGCGAAAAAGTGATCATATGCCGGCTTACCCACACCTGCCCGCGTCAGCGCCGCAGTTGCGACTATAGCCAAAGCTGCAATGGTTTCTCTTGTGTCTCTAGTCGTAAACCCCCCTTCATTTCTCTTGTTGTTTTTGACCGGTGCAATATACCGCTCCAAATTACTTTCACCAAGGGACGAAAAAACAGGGTGAATTTCAGAAGTCGCATATCGGAGATTATGGCGCTCCGCTTTTTGCAAAATTTCACGACTTTTGGAAAGAAGCGGGCCGCAGCCTATGGGTCCGGCGGCGAGTTTAGCGTGCGCTGAAGAACAGCTCTCGACCCAAAGCCGTCCTTCCGGTTCTGCAGCGCGATGGCACTCATCGCGACCCCAAAAGCGGACCTCGGGCAGGCGTCCTTGAGAAACGGGTTCGATGGAAAACGGCCGCCAAGTCACTGCTATCGGACGTTGTGCTCTTCCGCTGAGTTAGGCTGCTTGCTGGACTGAGGTGTTCAAAGATCCGCCACAAAGTCATGAGGCTCCGTGCGATGGAATTAGTGGGTTCGGCGGCGGCGGTCGCAGCAGCAGCACCAGCAGAATACCCAGCAGCGAAACCCAGGCAATCAGCCAGAACGCGTCGATGTAGGCCAGCACGTAGGCCTCGCGGCGCACAATGCTGGCGAGCACCGCCGTGCCTTGCGCGGCGGGCTCGCCAATTCCCGTCGCGCGGCTGCCGAATGGGCCGGCCAGCTGCGCGGTCGCCTGCTCGGTCGCCGGCAGACCGGTCACCACGTGCAGTCCGATCAAATTCGAATAGACCTGCTCGCGAACGCGCACAAAGGTCTGGATCACCACATTGCCGATTTCACTGCCCAGCCACCGCGCGATCTGGATCGTTGTGGCGATCGCCGCCGCCAGCGCCGGCGTGACGTTGGCGACGGCGAAGGCGATCACCGAGGTGATCGCAAAAGCGAGACCGACGGCCTCGATCAGCAGCGAGACCATGAAATCCCCGCTGACCCAATCGTGAGTCAGTCCCGTCTGGATCCAGCTGCCGATCGCGAGCATCGTGGCCCCAAACACCAGCAACAGCCGGGCATCGATCCGCTTCAGCAATAACGCGACAAGCGGCACCAGTACGAATTGCGGCAGCGCTATCCAGTTGAGCGCGTCACCGATCTGCAAGGCGCGCAGTCCCTGGACGCGGGTCAGATAGTCGGGCACTACAAAGGAAGCCCCGGTAGTCCCGAAACCGGGATAGATCACGATCAGCAGAGCCGCCACTGCGATATTGGGTTGAGCCAGCACGCTCAGACGGATCAGCGGGTATTCGGCGCGGGCCTCGTGCATGATAAAGGCGACGACGAGCATGGCGCCGGCAAGCAGGAGCCCGGTCACCACTCCTGAATTGAGCCAGTCGAGCCGGTTGCCCTGATCAAGGCCGGCATAGATGAGGCCGAAGCCGATACCCGCATAGACGATGCCGGCCCAATCGGTCCGCCGCAGCAACTCGCGGTCCACCGGTCGGTGCGGCATCGCGACGGCGGTGAGCAGCATCATGACCGGCGCCAGGGCGGCGTTCTGCCAGAAGATCCATTCCCAATGCCCGGTCTCCGAATACCATCCCTCGACCGCACTGGCGATATTCTGCGAAAAGACGAAGCGGAACGCGTAGGCGGCGATGCCCCAGATCCGCCATTGCGGGGGTAGGCTGCGCAGGACGAAGCCGAGTGCCGCGGGAATGAAGGCGCCGACCGCGAGCCCGCGGACGAATTGCAGCCCGATCAGCGTGCCGTAATCGTGCACGAGCGGCGGAGGCAGAGAAGCTAGGGCAAAGATCGCGCCAGTCCACAGCAGCACGCGGCGGGTGCTGAGCACGGTGCCCATCCATGCCGCCGCCGGCGTGACGACCATTTGCGCGGCCGAGAAGATCGTGCTGATCCATGATCCGTCGTCGAAGCCGAGGCCGAGCGCGCCGCGGATATCGGCGAGACCTTGCGTCGTGAGCCGCGCGTTGAGGGTCGAGATGAGCGCGCCCATCATCACCGCGACAACCCCGACGGCGGGATACTCGGAGCGCCCGATCGCGGGCAGCGGCACCGGCGCAGCCGCCGCTGCCCCCGACACGGTCATGGTGGTGGCGGTGTGGTGTCGGTGAGGATTGTCGAGACGACGGACATGCCCGGCCGCAATTTGCCGGCCAGCGGGTTGTCGGGGCTGATCCGCAATTTGACCGGGATCCGCTGCACGACCTTGGTGAAATTGCCGGTGGCATTGTCGGGCGGCAGCAGGCTGAACTGCGCGCCGCTTGCCGGCGCGATGCTGTCGACAATCGCGTTGATCGCGATTCCCGGGAAAGTGTCGACGCGGATCTCGGCGCGCTGGCCGATCGCGACATGGGTAAGCTGGGTCTCCTTGTAGTTCGCGACCACCCAGACATTGTCCGGCACGACTGTGATGACCTGGCTCCCCGCATGGACGTACTGCCCCGCGCGGACGTCGCGTTCGCTGACCTCGCCGCCAGCCGGGGCGGTTATGCGGGTATAGCCGAGATTGATTTTGGCCAAATCGAGCTTGGCCTCCGCCTGCTTGACGGCCGGAGCCTCGGTCGTGAGCTTGGCGAAATAGCGATCGATGTCGCCCTGTTTGGCGAACTCGTCGAGCATTTGCTTCGGGCTCTGAGCATACGAATGGATAACGCCGAGCTGGGCCGCACTCTGGATCAGGTCTGCCTGCGCCTCGAGGACAGAAGAAAAGGTCTCATCGAGATCTGGCGGCACTTGGCCGAGATCTTCGCCGCTACTGGGTTGCGCCGGCAACCCCAAAGAGGCACGGGCTTGGTAAACTTGTGCCAGGGCTTCATTGACTTGCGCGTCGGCAGTCGACAACGCTTTTTGCGCCCGATCATACTGCTGACGGCTTTCCGCCGGGGTCCCGAGCAGTTGCTTTGCCCGACTGAAGTCGATTTGTGCCAGCGTCAGCACCGCCTTGCTCTTATCGAGAGCGGCGACGCGAGCGTGCAAAAGGGCGATTTGGTTGTCGAGGTCCTCCACGGCGCGTTGCAATTTCCAGCGCCGGCTTCTGGCTTCGGCTTCAATACCGCGCGCCTCGGCTTTGGCCGCGTACAGGTCCGCCTCGGCCTGCGCTACCCTGGCCCGATAATCATCATCCTCGATCTCGACCAGCACCTCGCCTTCTTTGACGCGCTGAAAATCATCCACTGGGACGCGGCGCACATAGCCCTCGATGTGCGCGCTCAGCGGCGTGATGTCGCCGCGAACATAAGCATCGTCTGTGATCTGCCGAACCGCCAAACCAACCCAGCGATCCCATTGAGTAGCGAACAGGGCGACGATAACTCCGGCAGCGATCAGAACGGCGAGCCGGACAATCGTGATCCCGGACCACGGCCGTCGTCGCGCCCGCGGCATATCAAGCGGCGCTCTCTGCGCCGGCGCGGATAGCACCGACGCAGCCTCGTGATCGGAGGATAACGGCTGTTCCGTCATGAGGGCTAGCTCCTCTACTCCGGCGATAGCGCTCTCTTAGGATCTACAAAAAGGGCAACCGATCGGCGATGGTCCCAATCTGGGGTGGAAACCCCGGCCTTGCGATGCCGCCCGCGATCCGTCGCTACACTAGCCGCAATCCTCGGTGCATAATACCTGCTATGTGAGACGATAGCCTCGATGGAAGACCGGGAGAAGCGCGCGATGCCTCGCCTGCTTTCGGTGAATGTGGGTCTGCCGCGCGATGTCGCATGGCGAGGGAAGACGGTCCACACCGCCGTCTGGAAGACCCCCGTTCAAGGCCGTCGTGTTGCGCGCCGGCTCAACATCGACGGTGACGGTCAAGGGGATTTGGCGGGGCATGGCGGCGAGCATCGGGCGGTCTTTGTATACCAGATCGAACTCATACCGGTATTGGCAAGCCCAGCTCGGTAGAAGCGATTTCAGCTATGGGCAATTCGGGGAGAATTTCACCGTCGACGGGCTGCCCGATCGCGAGGTGTGCATTGGGGATCGCTTTCGCATCGGGAGTGCCGTCTTTGAAGTGACTCAGCCGCGTGTCACCTGCTATCGGGTCGGCATCCGCATGAATGAACCGCAGATGGCGGCGCTGCTCGTGTCGCATGGCAGACCCGGCTTCTATTTTCGCGTCATCGAGGAGGGAGAGGTCGAAGCCGGCGACGAGATCGCGCCGGTTACTGCGGGTCCCGAGCGTATGACCGTCGCGGAGGTTAATGCGCTGTTGTACACGCCCGGTCATTCAAGGAGCCAGCTGGAGCGGGCTGTGCGGATCCCGGCGCTGAGCGCCGGCTGGCGCAGCTCCTTCCAGGCTCTGCTCGACCGGGAGCTGAGCGGGAGCGCGGTGACGGGTAACCCTGGGCTCACCCCGGCGGCCGGCCCGCCTCCGGCCTGGACGGGGTTCCGCCCGTTGCGTGTGTCGCGCAAGGACCGCGAAAGCGCCAGTGTGACCTCGCTGGTGCTCGAGCCGACTGATGGACAGCCTCTGGCGGCTGCGCTGCCCGGTCAGTTTATCGTGCTGCGGCTGAGGCCGGCACCCGACTCGCCCGCTTTACTGCGCAGTTATTCGCTGTCGGCCGAGCCGTGCGACGATCGCTATCGTCTGAGCATCAAGCGGGAGACCCACGGCGCGGCCGGGGCCTACGTCGAGACTCAGGTTCGGATTGGCGACGTTCTGGACGTAAGCGCGCCACGCGGCAGCTTCACGCTGAGGCGAGGCGACGGACCCGTTGTCTTGCTGAGTGCCGGCGTGGGCGCAACCCCGGTACTCGCCATGCTCCATGCATTGGCCGCTGGGGCCTCGTCGAGGGAGGTCTGGTGGATTTACGGGGCCCGTCACGGCGGCGAGCATCCGTTCGCGGCAGAGACGCGCGCTCTCCTCAAGGCTCTGCCCCGCGGCCACAGCCACATCCGCTACAGCTCTCCACGTCCAGAAGACCGGTTGGCTGTCGATTTCGATGCTCCCGGACGCTTGGATATGCGCGCGATCGAGGAGCTCAGGGTGCCGCGCGATGGCGATTTCTATCTATGCGGCCCGTCTGCCTTCATGAACGACCTTGGCGTCGAGCTTGGGACTTGGGGTGTCGCCGCCAACCGCATCCACACCGAGATTTTCGGCTCAAATCCGCCGAGGACACCGGGCATCGCGGCGGCACCTCGTCGGCCACCGCACCAGCCGGCAGGGTCAGCCGGCGTGGGACCATTGGTGTCCTTTGCACGGAGCGGCCTAAATGTCCGCTGGGCCCCGGCCTTCCAGAGCCTCCTCGAACTTGCTGAGGCATGCGATGTGCCCGTGCGGTGGGCATGCCGGACTGGGGTCTGCCACACTTGCGAGACCGGGCTCATCATCGGCGCGGTCGGCTACCAGCCAGAGCCCGTGGAGCCGCCGGCCGAGGGCAATGCGCTGATCTGCTGCTGCCGACCTCATGGCGATATCGTCATCGATCTTTGAGTGTTCCAGCGCCTATGCGGGACACTCTCGCCCGGTTCGTGGTCTGGCCTGGATTCTGACCATCGGACTGGCCGACAAGGCCATACGCGCATAAATGTACCGCCAGTGTGAGGGAAGGAAGATCGAGATGGAAGACCACGACATCAGAGCGGCCCTGGATCGCCACTGGGCCGCCTCCGACGCGAACGACTTCGAGGCGGAGCACCAGATTTACCGAGAGGATGCGGTGCTGGAGTACCCGCAGTCGGGAGAGCGCATCCGCGGCCGGCGCAACATTCAGGCGTCTCGCTTTGCTCAGCCGAGCAGAAAGCGCTTCACAGTACGGCGGATACTCGGCGCTGCCGACCTCTGGATCACTGAATTCGTCATCACCTACGATGCACGGCCGTCTTACACAGTGAGCATCATGGAGTTCAGAGACGGGAAGGTGGCCCGCGAGACCCAATACTTCGGCGATCCGTTTGAGCCGGGGCCTTCGCGCGCTCAATGGGTCGAGCGGATGCGCTGAAACCTAGCCGGCATAAGGGTGGCCATCCACCGCCGCTCCCTCGTGCGGAGTTGCCGGTCGATACGGTCTCGCTCGCTCGTTATCTCATCGGCAAGATACTGATGCGGGAGACTGCTGAGGGCCTGGCCAGCGGCCGTATTGTCGAAACTGAAGCGTATGTCGTCGGTGACGCCGCGGGGCACGCTTACCGCGGGATTACGCCGCGTAACCGGTCGCTCTTTCTCGAGCGCGGGCATGCCTACGTGTACCTCGTCTACGGCAGCGTATACATGCTGAACGTCTCAAGCGAGATAGCCGGGATTGGGGCTGGCGTCCTCATCAGGGCGCTTGAGCCGCGCGACGGCATCCCGATCATGCAGCGAAATCGTGAAATCGAGCGGCTGCGCGACTTGGCGCGAGGACCAGGAAGGCTCGCCGCGGCGTTGCGGGTTGATCGTCGGCTCGATGGGCTTGATCTTTGCCGAGAAGGCCCTCTATGGCTCGGACGCTGTGATCACGAACCCGGCGAAATCGGGCAGAGCACGAGGATCGGCATCGCGCGGGATGCAAACCGCCTCCTGCGATTTTATCTTCGGGGCAGTCCGTTCGTCAGCGGTCCAAGATCGCTCAAGGTATAAGAAACGTATCACGGTCGCTCTCCGCCCCTCTTGAAAGGGAGTCAGGATTCGAAGCCCCGTTTCTTCCGCTGGCGGTTTCGTCTCACTGCATGAACTCCTCGGCCGCATACGAATGCGCCGGATCTCCAGGTGTAGACCCAATGTCCGTTGATGGCACAAGATTTAGGTCTGGTGGCTCCATCCTCCTCAAACTGCTCGACGCTCTCGCCCCCCGGCGACGTAGTGACGGTGACACGCATCGACCGGCTGGCGCGCAGCACGTTCGACGTGTTTGCCATCGTCAAGCGGATCGTGGCGTTCGGGAAGCAAAATCAAGCCGGCCCGGTCCGTCGAAGAGCCTCGAGGTCACCTGCCCGACGCGGCAGCGGCGCTCGGAGGGGGCACGCCGCGGCGGTATTCCGGGACCAGCCGCTCGAGGATTTGCAGCACCCGCTCCTCTCGCCGGGAACGGGCATTCTCCTCCAGTTCGTCGATCGAGCGGGCGAGCATCGCGTAGTCCGCGGTGCGCGGTGCCGCGAGGCGGATCGCCGGGTTCCCGGTCGGGATCAGCGGCTCGGCCGGGTGAAACAGCTCCTCGTGCAGCTTTTCGCCCGGCCGCAACCCGATGAATTCGATGCCGACGTCGCGGCCGGGCCGCAATCCCGCGAGCCGGATCATCTGCCGCGCGAGGTCAACGATTTTGACCCGTTCGCCCATGTCCAGCACGAAGATTTTGCCGCGGGCGTCGGCCGCCTCGCTCTCGGGCGCCCCGCTCTCGGGCGCCCCGCTGTCGGGTGCCCCGCTGTCGGATGGCAGGGCCGAGGCCTGCAAGACCAGCTCGACCGCCTCGCGCACCGTCATGAAAAAGCGCGTGACCTCCGGATCGGTGACGGTCAGCGGCCCGCCGGCGGCGAGCTGACGCTGGAACAGCGGCACGACCGATCCGGTCGAGCCCAGCACATTGCCGAAGCGAACCGTCACATAGCGGGTTCCATGGCTCAACGGCGCGCGCCGCCGCGCCTCGTAGAGATCGAGCGCCTGGCAGAAACTCTCGGCGAGACGCTTGGTGGCGCCCATAACGCTCGCCGGGTTGACCGCCTTGTCGGTCGAAATCATCACGACGAGCGAGGCTCCATACGCCCGCGCCGCCTCGGCGACGTTGCGGCTGCCGACAACATTGGTCAGCACTCCCTCGATCGGGTTGGCCTCGACCATCGGCAGGTGCTTCAGCGCCGCCGCATGAAAGATGATCTCGGGTTTTTCGGTGGCGATGACCTCGTCGATTTGTGAGCGGTCACGCACGTCGCGCAGCAGCGGAACGGGGCGCAGGCCCGGGAACTGTTCGCGCAATTCGATCTCGATGCCGTAGAGGGCGAATTCGCCATTGTCGAGCAGAATGAGCCGGCCGGACGAGAGAGCTGCGATCTGCCGAGCGAGCTCCGCGCCGATCGTACCCCCTGCGCCGGTGACTAGGATGCGGCGGCCGCGGATCAGACGCGCCATGCCGTCGCGGTCGAGCACAGCCTGTGAGCGGCCGAGTAGATCTTCGAGCGCGATCGGTTCGAGGGCGCGTTCGGGATTGTCGAGATTGCGCTCGAAATCGGTGAGCCGCGGCAAGCGCGCGAGGGGGATCGCCAGGGCATCTGCCCGGTCGAGCAGCCGCCGGATCTGATCGCCGGGCAGGTTTTGCGCCGTGATGATCAGCTTTTGCGGGCGCTTGCCGCGCCGATCGAGCTGTTCCACCACGGTATCGAGCGCATCGATCGTCCCGAGAATCGGGACCCGATAGATTTCCCGGCCGACGCGGGAGGGCGTGTCGGCCAGAACTCCGACCACCCGATAGACGGCACGCGGGTCGCGCCGCATCTCGCGAATGAAGGTGTCAGCCCCGTCCTTCGCGCTGATCAAGAGGACCGGCACGTTCTGATGCTTGACGCGTTCGAGGATGTGGTCGAGACCGCGGTCTTTGAATAGCCGATAGGCCAGGCGCGGCCCGCCGAGCAGCGCGATCAGCACAAACCAGTCGATCAGCAGAATCGATCGCGGAAATGTCTCGAGCCGCGTGAGGACGAACATGACCGGCAGGAAGACGAGCACGGTCAGGCTCACCGCGCGCGTGATGTTGAAGAGATCGGGGAGGGAAGCGAAGCGCCAGATGCCGCGATAAAGCCCGGTCAGCAGAAACACGCCCGCGGCAATCAAGGTGAAGCCTGCGACATAGATCGCCGTCAGCTTCGGCTCATAGTCGAGGACGTCGTTGCCGAGCCGCAAGTAAAGGGAAGCGACGATTGACACCGCCGCTATCGTCACATCGTGCAAGAACGCGAGAAGAGCTCGCCGGCTGTTGGGAAAAATTTTCACCATCCCCCGATAGCTGGCGCCCGTAATACAGCAATCGCCTGGTGCGGGAAACATTGCGGGGATAGCCGAGCTCTATTCCAGCCGAGCGGGCCGGCGCCTAAGATATCAGATGCGCAGCGAGCGCCTTTATCGGCTCCTCGACCCCGAGGCTTCGGGTCCCGCTCGAGCTTTTCGCGTCGTCCACCACGCAATGGTGGCGACGGGAATCGGCGTCATGATAGCCGATACGGAGGAGGCTTTCCGGCTGAAGTGGTCCAGCGAGCTCGATGCCGGGTTCTGGATCGTTTGCGCCTTCTTCGTCGGTGAATATGTCCTGCGGCTGGCTGTAGCACCGGCGGCTCCGGGAGCCGAGCTGCGCGGCGATTGGCGCTCGCGCCTGGCCTGGGCCGGCTCGATGGGTGGGCTCTGCGATCTGCTCGGAACCCTGCCTGGGGTGCTCGCGGTTGTGTTCGGCCCGGACGTCGGGAGCCTGCCCGGCTTTGTTTGGGCTTTCAAGCTGATCCGCTATGCGCCGGGGCTTGCCGGGCTGCAGCGCGTGATCAGCGGTGCACGGAGCGCCCTGCTGTCGGTTCTCCTCGCCTTCTGCATTGTTCTCCTGGTCTCTGCCTGCCTCGCCTATTTGATCGAACGCGGGTCGCAGCCGCAGGTGTTCAGCTCCATCCCCGCCGCGCTGTGGTGGGCAATCGTGACCCTGACGACCACCGGCTACGGCGACGTGACACCGCTGACGCCGCTCGGCCGGATGCTGGCGGGGATCGTCATGGTCAGCGGCATTCTCGTGTTTGCGCTGTGGGCGGGCATTCTCGCCACCGGCTTTGCCGAGGAAACCCGCCGCCGCGAGTTCCTGCGCACCTGGGACCTCGTCGCCAAGGTGCCGTTCTTTCACGATGTCGGCGCCGCGGTCATCGCCGATGTGGCGCGCCTGTTGCGCCCGCGCGACTATCCCGCCGGCGCCATCATCATGCGGCGTGGCGCACCCGGCGACTGCATGTATTTCGTCGCCTCCGGTGAAGTCGAAGTGCAGCTGCAGCCCGAACCGGTGGTTCTCGGGCCGGGGGAGTTTTTTGGCGAGGTGGCGTTGGTCACCGGCGGTCCCCGCAACGCCACGATCGTCGCGGTGCGGCCATGCACGCTGCTCATCCTCGACATCGTCGATTTTCGCGAGCTGCTGGGGCGCCAGCCCGAGCTCGCCCGGATCATTCACGAGGAAGCGGAACGCCGCCCCGGAGAAGCGGCTCGTAGTAGCGGGCGGGGAAACCGGCGGCGGCGCGCGCCTCCTGGTTGAAGGGCGGCTTCACCTCGCCCTTGAAATAACGCCGCACAAGCTTGCGGAACGTCTCCTCTGGTATGAGGCCGCGAGCGCGGCACAGTTCGTCGAACCAGCGCACCCCTGCCGCCACATGTCCGATCTCGTCTCGATAGATGCGGTGCAGCAGCGCGGCGCTTTGCGCGTCACCGACGCGCTCGAGCGTCGCCGCCATTTCGGGTGTCACATCGAGCCCGCGCGCTTCGAGCACCAGCGGCACGACGGCAAGGCGGGCAAGCAGATCATCGACTGTTGCGGCAGCCGATTCCCACAGGCCGTCATGGGCGGGCAGGTCGCCGTAGCAGGCTCCAAAATCGGCCAGCCGCTGCACCAGCAGCTCGAAATGGACGGCTTCCTGCGCAGCCACTCCGACCCAATCGTCATAGAAGGCGTCGGGCAGCCGTTCGCGCGAGAACCGCGCAATGATGTCCCACGCGAGATCGATCGCGTTGAGCTCGATATGCGCGAGGGCGTGGAGGAGCGCGATGCGCCCCGCCACCGAGCCGAAAGCCCGCCGCTTCGGCATCTCTTTCGGCGGACGCAGTTCCGGCTGCTCGGGCCGCGCCGGGCGCGGCGGCGCCACCGAATCGCCAACATCGAGCCCTCCGGCGTCCCAGATCTCTGCGAGCCGGCGGCTGGCCGCGGCCTTCGCCGCCGGTTCGGCAGTCGCAAGAATTGCGACCGCTCCGCTGGTCAGGCTCCCAGGAAGGAGCGCCCGCTCAACCAATCTCCTAGCTCCGTCGCGATGCGGCTTTTACCTCACAGAATTTTCTTCACTCGCCGGAACGCGCGAGGAGATTGCCGGGTCAGGCCCGGCAATAACGTCTTTCTCTTTTTGTGCTTGGTGGCCTTTGCGGTGCAGTTTCAAGCTGCGCCCTTGCGGTTGAGGAAATCCTTGAAGCCTTCGCGCGGGTGGCCGGCGGCGAGCCAGGTGGCGCGCGCTTGTTCTTCATTGTCGTAGCGCTCGCGCCAGCCCATCCCGATCTGCTCGTGCAGCAGGCGCTTCAGGCCCTGCACCATGCGCGCGTCGTTCTTCGCGATCATCTGCCCGATCTCGATGCAGGTATCGAGCAGTCGCGCCGCGGGGACCACCTGGTTGAGGAGCCCGATGCGCTCCGCCTCCTCGGCGGTGACGATGCGACCCGTATAGAGCAGCTCCTTCGCCTTGGGCAGGCCGACCAGCAGCGGCAATGACCAACTCGAATTGACCCGGCCATAGCTCGCCGCCAAGAAACGAAACGCGGTGCGCTCGCAGCCGATGCGCAGATCGAGCGTGGAACTGAGCAATGCAGCCCCGCCATAGGCGAGCCCGTTGATCGCGCCGATGAGCGGCTTCGCAAAGGTGGCAATGTGCCAGGTGGCGCGGCCGCGCACCTCGCCGCGGGTCGCCAGTTCCTGGGCCCCGAGCCCTGCCATCTCGTGAATGTCGGCGCCTGCCGAAAAGGCCCGGTCCCCGGCGCCGGTCAGGATCACGGCCTTGATCTCGTCATCCGCCTCGTATTGGGTCAGCGCGTCGTCGAGCTCGCACACCAGTGGATAGCTCAGCGCATTGAGCTTGTCCGGGCGGTTCAAGGTGACGACGGCGACTGCGTCGTAACGCTCGGTCAGGATGAATTCGTAGGCCATGTTCGCCCTCCTTGCGGCTCGTCGATCGTTTGACACTACCGAGGAGCGGGTGTTCACTCAACCTTTGACGCAGATTTTGGGAGGGGTCGATGGCCGGGTCGCTGGACGGCGTGCGCGTGCTTGAATTGGCGCGATACCAGGCGGGGCCGCGTGGCGGCATGATCCTCTCCGACCTCGGCGCTGAGGTCATCAAGATCGAAAAATTGGGCGGCGAGGAGACGCGGCGCTCGGAGCCGCTGGTGCGCGGCCAGAGCGTCTATTTCTCGGTCTACAACCGCGGCAAGAAGAGCCTTTGCCTCGATTTGCGCGCGCCGCGCGGCAAGGAGGTTTTCGCCGCGCTGGTGCCGACTGCGGATGTCGTCCTCGAAAACTTCCGTCCCGGCACGATGGCTAAGATGGGGTTCGGCTACGACCAGCTGCGCGCGCTGAAGCCGGACATCATCCTGACTTCGGTATCCGGGTTCGGCCAATACGGCCCCTATCGCGAGCGCCCGGCCTTCGACCCGCTCGGCCAGGCGATGAGCGGGCTGATGTCGCTGACCGGGGCGCCGGTCGGGACGCCGCTCGGCGCGGCAACCTCGCTGGTCGACCGCTACACCTCATTGCATGCGACGATCGGCACCCTCGCCGCGCTGCACCACCGCGACCGCACCGGCGAAGGCCAGCTGGTCGATTGCTGCCTGATGGATTCGGCACTGACGATGGTAGAGATCCCCGCGTCCTATTACCTGGCAACCGGCGAGGAGGGTGGCGAAGCCGGCCGGCCGCCCTTCAAGGCGAAGGATGGTCATGTCGTCATCTCCGCTTCGGGCAGCGCGATGGCGACGCGGCTGATGCAGATCGCGACCGGCAACAAAGAGGCCGCGGCCTCGGGGTGGACGAGTCGGGTCGGCCGCGGCGATGCGCGCCGCAAGGCGGTCGAGGCGTGGTGCGCCGAAAACACCGTGGAACATATCGTCCAGACCTTGCTCGAGGCCGAGATCCCGGTTGCGCCGGTCAAGACGATCCCGCAAGTCGTACAGGACCCGCATCTCTGGGAACGCGAGATGCTGGTCAAGATGCCGGACCCGGTCGCCGGCGAGATGTACCTGCCGGGTGCAACGATCAAGATGTCGAAGACCCCGGGCCGCGTCGGCCCCGTCCCTACCCCCGGCCAGCACACCGACGAGGTGCTCTCTCGGCTCCTCAGCTACGACCGTGCCATATTGGGGGAGCTCAGGCAGGCGAAGGTCATCGCGTAAATAGCCGCACAGTTTGCTAACGGAGCGCTGAATCCCAATCTATCATGCGGAGGCGCTGCAACGATGGCCGTAATGCTCTCAAAGACATATGACGCGCTTATCGCTGCCGGTGCGCCTGACGATAAGGCGCGTGCTGCGGCGGAAGAACTCGCTGGCTACGAAAGCCGGTTCACCAAGATCGAGACCGACCTTGCGGTCCTCAAATGGATGGTTGGTGTTAACCTCGCTGCTTCTTTGTCGCTGGTAATCAAGGCCTTCACCTAACGCGCGTCGGTTCAGAGCGGCGAGCCGAGCCAGTCGCAGATTGCGCGGCCCATCACCCACTCCTGGTCTGCCGCCGAGAGCCACGGCAACTCCTCGGTAAACAAAGTGATCGCCTGGCGATAGGTGCAAGGGAGCCGGGTCAAATCGGTGCCCCAGAACATTCGGCGCGGGCCAAAGGTGTCGAACACGCGGCGCAGGTAGGGGTGCAAATTGTAATAGGGATAATCGTGGCTCGAATAGGCCGGCAATGCCGAGGCCTTGACCGCGACGTTAGGCAGCCGCGCCAAGCGCTGCAGCTTTGGCAGGTCGTCGAACGCGGCATTGTCCTTCGCCCGCAGCAGCGCCAGATGATCGATGACGAGCCTGAGTTCGGGATGCTGTTCGGCAATGCGGTAGACCTGCGGCAGCAAGCCTGACGGCGAGACCATAACCGGAAGCCCCGCGCGCTCCGCCTCGTTCCATACCCAGCCCGCGGGATCATCGAACAATGCCCGCGCCTCGGCGGTGTTCGACGTGACCCTGAGACCGAGCATGCCGGGCCGATCGCGCCAATCGCTCAGCGAGCGAGCGGCCGCCGGCGGCCGGCCCATCACCGCGAAGCGGTCGGGATGGAGGCGCGCCGCTTCCAACGCCAGATCGTTGCGGTCGCCCTCCCAGGAGGGCGGCACGATCACGACCCGCGCCACACCCGCCGCATCCATCTCCTTCAGTAGATCGTCCTTTGAGAAGGGCTGTGGCCGATGCGGCGAGCTGCGCCCGGCCGGCCACGGCCGCTCCGGTGTATCGGCGCCCCAGATGTGAACCTGTGCATCGACGATCAGCATTTCACCTTCTCCCATCTTGCGCGGGCCTTCGCGACCACAGCCCGCGCCGGTTGCCCTGCGCGGTCCGACGTCAGGCGGCAATCGCGATGCCGCTTCGCCCGGCCGCGGCGATGAGTGCCGCGTCCTTGGTCATCAGCGGAAGACCGCGGCGGATCGCAAGCTCCAAATACGCGGCATCGCAGGTCGTCAGTCCCTCGGCTCTCGCCAGCGCAAGGATCTCGCGCCAGGCGCGCGTGGTCGTTTCGTCGTCAGTCGTGATCGGCAATTCCGCGATCAACTCGAGGCGCATCGCGAGGTCGGCCGTGGTGATCCGGCCACGCTTCTCCGCCTGCAGAAGAACGTTGGCGACTTCCAGATGCCAAAGCCCGGGAACGAGTGCGCCATGATCGCGAACCTGTTCGAACAGGGCGTCCGAACCCGGAGAAGCCTCGTCTTCGAAACACCAGCTGAGCGCCGCGGATGAATCGATGACGAGGGCGCTCACCGACGCCCTATGTCCCGAAGCTCCTGCCATGAGAGCCCGCCGAGCGTCGTTCGCTTGCGCAGCAACTTGAGTTTTTCGAATGCCTCGTGGACACGTTCGCGGTCGATCCGCGCCGCACTCACCAGCCGGGCTACGGGCTTGCCGTGCTTGGTTATCACCACTTCCTCACCGCCGGTTACCCGGTCTAGGAGGCTCGAAAGGTGCGTTTTCGCCTCGAAGGCTCCCACAGTAATCATCGCCCGACCGATCATTTAGACTAGTTTATATTCTAACGGCTCGGCAAGCCGCAAAATTCGGTCATACCGCCTCTCCCGTCGCTGGCCGCAGCCGTGGTGCTCAGCGATTTTCGGATCGAGAAGCTCGCGGCGCAGCGCCTTGAGGCGTTCGAGCGTGCCTTCCTCGTCCACCCCCATCAGCCGCGAATACCCCGCCACATCGGCGGCGAGGATCGCGGCGAGACGGCGGGTCTGGGTCATGTCTCGCCGCCCATCGCCAGGCGCAGGCCCGATAGGAATAGCTCGCGCTGCTCGGCGTTCCGCAGGAAGCTGGCGTCCGGTATCACGACAGGGGTAATGGCCCGCAGCCGCGCAACGATGTCGCGGGCGTCGTCGAGCCGACCCATATGCGCGTAGCAGGCGGCGAGAGTGCGATACGGCTGCGGGAAACTCGGATCCTCTTGGATCGCGAGCAGTAGTTTCGGCACTGCCTCATCGAAATGCCGGGCGTAGAAATGGGCGGCGCCTATTACAGCGAGCGACGTGTCAATCCGGACGCGGGGGTTGAGGCGCAGTGAGGCCTCGACATGCTCGATCGCGATGTCTGGCTGGCCCGCATACATTCTGAGAGTGCCGCTCAGGTGCCAGCCGCGCGCGAAGTTGGGGTTGAGCGCCACTGCACGGTCAGCTAACGCCATCATGGCGCCGATGTCCTCACCCAAATAGGCCAGCGCGACGGCGGCATTCGCCAGGATGCCTGGGTCGTCGCCGGCCACTTCCAGGGCCCGCCTGGCGAAATCGGCACCCTTCAGACGGTCCGCCTCCCGATCCTCGCTCCGATCGTCAAGAATCAGCCGAAAACAACAGAACGCGGCCCAGGCGAGTGCCGGCCCGAATCTCGGATCGCGCGCGATCGCCTGCTCCAAAAGGCGGAGCGCCCCAGGTACTTGCTTTGTCGATGACAAGGTCATCGCATATGCGCGCAGATAGAGGTCGTAGGCGGTCAGATCGGTTGTCGGACGGTCGGCCGAACGGGCGGTCTCGGCCGCCTGCAACGCCGGTTCTATGACGCCGCCGACGCTCGACGCCACCTTGTCCTGTAGCTCGAAGACATCTTCGAGCGAGCCGTCGAATCGGTCGGCCCACAGATGCGCGCCGGTCGATCAGCTGCCCGGTGATCCGCACCCGGTTGCCGGCTTTGCGAACCGAGCCCTCCAGCACATAGCGCACGCCGAGTTCGCGCCCAACCTGCTTCACATCGACCGCCTGGCCCTTGTACGTAAAACTCGGATTGCGGGCGATGACGAACAGCCAGCGGATGCGGTAGAGCGCGGTGATGATTTCCTCGACCATGCCGTCGACGAAATATTCCTGCTCCGGATCGCCGCTCATATTGGCGAAGGGCAAGACGGCGATCGACGGCTTGTTGGGGAGGGCGAGAGCCGGCGAGCTACCCTCACCCGCCTCCCGCCTTCGGCGGTCGGCACCCTCTCCCGCATTGCGGGAGAGGGGGGACCCCGGCGCGTCTGCGGCGCGGTGGGTGAGGGTCGAGCGAACCCGGTAGACCCGCACCGGGCGGGCGATGTTCTTGACCTGCTGCTCGCCCAGATCCTCGAAGACAAAGGGCAGCCGGTCGCGCACGTGATCGTAAACTGTATTGGAGACGAACACCCCACCGGCATCGGCGAGAGCTTCGATGCGCGCGGCGATGTTGACGCGGTCGCCATAGAGGTCGTCGCCTTCGACGATCACGTCGCCGAGATTGATGCCGATGCGCAATTCGATGCGGCTGTCCGCCGCGACACTGGTGTCCCGCGCGGGCATCGCCTGCTGCACCGCGACCGCGCAGCGCACCGCATCAACGACGCTGGCAAATTCCACCAGCAATCCGTCGCCGGTGGTCTTGACGATGCGGCCCTTGTGCTCGGCGATCTTCGGATCGAGAAGCTCGCGGCGCAGCGCCTTGAGGCGTTCGAGCGTGCCTTCCTCGTCCGCCCCCATCAGCCGCGAATACCCCGCCACATGGGCGGCCAGGATCGCGGCAAGGCGGCGGGTGGCAGCCATGTCAGGCTCCGTTATTCGCGCTTAGATTAACCCAAGAGCTCGGCTCTCTCTCGACCTCTTTTACGGTTAAAGCGGGTTGCGGCGAAGCGGCGGTTTGCATCAGACTGTGTACCCAATGCGGAGGGTAGCATGCCCGCCTATATCGTCGGAGAAATTCACATAACCGACCCCGTCGCCTATCAGGCGCACGTTCCGATCGCGTTGGCCACGGTTGCGCGTTTCGGCGGCCGCATCGTCGCCGGCGGCGGCAAGATCGAACTGCTCGATGGCGAGCCGATGCCGGAGCGGATCGTCATTATCGAGTTCCCCGACGCGAACACTGCTCGTCGCTGGTATCGCTCGGATGATTACCAGCCGGCTTTGAAGGTCCGGCTCTCGACATCGCGCGGTCGGGTGTTTCTGATCGATGGCGTTGAGCCGGCGCTGGGCCCCCCTTGGTCTCGTCCGACAGCGAAATAAGCTCCCCGGCGCGCGGCCCTCAAATTTCCGCATTCTTATGCGTATTTGGCGAGCCAACGGCGGCCTCGTTCGGGTTGCCCGAGTGAATGGAGTTTTGCAATCTGCCGGGGAGTTTAGCTGCAAACTCGCTGCAGATGCAGCGGCGTGTAACAATCGAGTCAAATAAAGATTGTGGCCTCGCCGGAGTAGAGGCAACGACGTTTCAGCAGGCGAGGGCTTCCCGCCACCGAAGCGCTGCTCTACGATCTAGACCGAAAAGGGCGGGAACGGAGCCGATGGCCGACAACACCGACAACATCATCGTCGACACCGCCACCCGCATTTTCCGGGATCTTTGCGAGCCCAATACCGTCAACGAGGCGGAGCAGGGCGAGTGGCCCAAGGCGTTATGGGATGCCTTGGAGGAGTCCGGGCTGACCTTGACCTGGGTCCCGGACGAGTTTGGCGGTGCCGGGGCGACCCTGGCCGACGGTTTCGCCGTGCTGCGGGCAGCCGGGCGTTTCGCCGCGCCGGTGCCGCTCGCCGAGACTTTGATGGCCGGTTGGCTGTTGTCGCAAGCCGGGATCCCGGTGCCGGGTGGCCCATTGACGATCGCGCCGATCCATGCCGATGGCCGGATCGGTATGCGCGGCGATGGAGTGCTGAGCGGCCGGGCGCGCCAAGTGCCCTTCGCCCGCAACGCCGGTCATATCGCCGTCCTCACGCACCGCGGTGACGAGACTATGGTGGCGCTGGTCGCGGCCAGGGGTTTGTCGATCAGACAATCCACGAGCCTCGCCGGCGAACCGCGCGACGACGTCGCTTTCGACGGCGCCATGCCTGAGGCCGTGCGTCCGGCGACGATCGATCAAGATGGGCTCGTCTGCATCGGCGCCGCGGTGCGCTTGCAGCAGATGGCGGGCGCGCTCGAAAAGATCCTCGAGCAATCGGTGCAATACGCGCTCGACCGCTCGCAGTTCGGGCGCCCGATCGCCAAGTTCCAGGCGGTCCAGCACAATTTGGCGACGCTGGCGGGCGAGGTCGCGGCGGCGAGCACCGCCGCCGACGCCGCCGCCGAGGCCTGGGCGCGCCCGGAATTTGTGATCGGCGAGATTGCGATCGCCAAGGTGCGCGGCGGCGAGGCGGCCGGAACCGGAGCGGCGATCGCTCATCAGGTCCACGGCGCGATGGGCTTCACCTACGAGCACTCGCTGCATCACGCGACGCGCCGGCTGTGGTCCTGGCGCGAGGAGTTCGGCAACGAGGCGGTGTGGGCCGCCCGTCTCGGGAGGATGGTCGCACAGCGCGGCGCCGACGGACTCTGGCCGTTCATCACAGCAGGATCGTGAGGCACCCATGAGTTTCAGCTTTCGCTTCGATCCGGTCGAGCTGCCCCCCGAGGCCAAGGAATTGCGCCAGGAGGTCCGCGCCTTTCTGCGCGAGGAGATCGAGGCCGGCACGTTTTCGCCGGACGGCGGGAAGGGGTCGTTCTCACGCGAGTTCAGCCGCAAGGTGGGCGCCAAAGGCTGGATCGGGATGACCTGGCCGAAGAGATACGGCGGGCACGAGCGCTCGCATCTCGAACGTTATGTCGCGACCGAGGAGATGTTGGCGGCGCGCGCGCCGACCCGCGCGCATTCCACCGCCGACCGGCAGAGCGGGCCGGTCATCCTGCGCTACGGCCAGGAGGAAATCCGGCAGAAAATCCTGCCGCAAATCGCCCGCGGCGAATTGTGTTTCTGCATCGGACTCAGCGAGCCCAATTCGGGTTCCGACGTGTTCGCCGCCTCGACCCGCGCCACCAAGACCGATGGCGGATGGCTGGTCAACGGGCGCAAGATCTGGACGAGCGGCGCGCATCACGCCGATTTCATGATCGCGCTGCTTCGTACCTCGCCCTCGACTAAGGAAAATCGGCGGCACGGGCTGACCCAGTTCTTGGTCGACATGAAGAGCCCGGGGATCACGACGCGGCCGATCATCAACCTGACAGGCTCGCACGATTTCAACGAGGTCGTCTTCGACGACGCGTTTCTCCCCAACTCGCACCTGATCGGCGAGGTCGACATGGCCTGGAAGCAGGCCACCGACGAGCTCGCCTATGAGCGCAGCGGTCCCGACCGGTGGATCGAAACGTTTCCTGCTCTAATCGAGCTGGTGCGGCTGGCCGGTGACGATCCAAGCGAACGCCTTGCCGAAGGGATCGGGCGCGAGGTGGCGCATCTAGCTACTCTGCGGCGCATGTCGCTCTCGGTCGCCGGCATGCTGCAGGCGGGCAAGACCCCGGCGGTCGAAGCCGCTGTCGTCAAGGATTTGGGCACGAACTTCGAGCAGGCCCTACCGGACAAGGTACGCCTGTTGGCGCCGCAAATCGGCGACTCGCAACCGGACAGCAACGACGACCGGTTCGAAGAAGCACTACGCTACGCCACCCTGATCGCGCCCAAATTGACGATCCAAGGCGGCACCCGCGAGATCCTTCGCGGCATTATCGCCCGCGGTCTCGGCCTGCGCTGAGTCGATGCCGGATCTGAGGCCCCTCCTCTCACCCGACAGCATCGCGATCGTCGGCGCATCGGCCGATACAGAAACTCTGCGCGGCCGGCTGACGCACGCGCTGATCGGCCATGGTTATGACGGCCGGATCTTCCCGGTGACCCGCAGCCAGAGCGAGGTGCTCGGGTTGCGAGCCTATCCTTCGGTCCCGGCGCTGCCTGAGCCGGTGGATCTCGCGGTGATCCTTGTGCCGGCGGCGCATGTGGCAGAAACCCTGGAGCAATGCGGCGGGCGGATCCGCGCGGCTGTCGTGATCAGTTCGGGCTTTGCCGAAGAGAGCAACGAGGCCGCGCGTGCCCGAGATGTCGAGCTGAGTAGGATCGCCGAACGCCACGGTATCGTCGTCTGCGGGCCTAATTCCGAGGGCATCGTCAATCCGTCGAGGCCGCTCGTCGCGACCTTCAGCCCGGTCTTCCACGACCCCAGCCGGAGCTTGCTGCCCGCCGTCAGCACGGCGCGGCCGATCGCGGTCAGCTGCCAGAGCGGGGCGCTGACCTTCTCGTTTCTTAGCCGCGGTCGCGACCGGCAATTGCATTTCACGCATCAGGTCAGCGCCGGCAACCAGACGGTCCTGGAGGCTCATGATTACGTCGATTGGTGGCTCGACGAGGGCGCCGCCGACATCTTCTTGCTCTATCTCGAGGGGATACGCCGCCCCGAGCGCTTCCGCGCGGTCGCCGAGAAGGCCGCAGATGCCGGCAAGCCGCTGATCGTCGCCAAGGTCGGGCGATCGGCCGCCGGGCGGCGTGCCGCTGCCTCGCATACCGGGGCGCTTGCGCAGGCCGGCGATATCGACGATGCGATCTTCCGCCACCACGGCATCATCCGCGGCGAGGATCTCGACCATATGCTCGACGTCGCGGCCGCCTTCTCGTTCTGCCGCTTGCCGCGCGGCAACCGCGTCGCGGTAATCACCGGATCGGGCGGCAGCGCGGTATGGATGGCCGACATCCTGTCGGCGCACGGGCTCGAGCTCCCGATCCTGGAGCACGACCTCCAGCGGCGCGTCCTCGCCCTCCTCCCCTCCTACGCCTCGGCGCAAAACCCGGTCGACGGCACCGCTCAGGCGATCCACGAGGTCGGCTACGCGCGGCTCGTCGAAATCGTCCGCGAGTCGAAGCGGATCGACACGATCCTGCTGATCGGCTCGCTCGCTAATGACGCAACCGCCGCCAAGCGCGCCGAAGAGCTGGCCGCGATCACGGCCTCGACCGAGCAGCCGATCCTCCTGTCGACCTACACGACCGCATCGCCGGGGGCGATGGCGCGGTTCGCCGAAGCGGGCATCCCTTGCTACACCTCGATGCCGAGCTGCGCCCGCGCGATTCGTGCGCTGGTCGACTACGCCGCGTTCCAGACGCGGCGGCGGGAGCCGATGGCGGCTTCGGCGACCTCGCCGGGAGTGCGCGACGAAGTCGGCCGCGCTCTGGCAGCCGCCGGCCCCGTGCTGACCGAGACCGAGGCCAAGGTCTTGCTCGCACGATACGGCGTGCCGCGGCCGCAAGAAGCGCTGGCAACGAGCGCGGACGAGACCGCACAGGCCGCTGCCCGCATCTGCGGCCCGGTCGCACTAAAGGTGCAGTCCCCCAACATCACCCACAAAACGGAGGCGGGCGGCATCGCCTTGGGCATTGTCGGGGAAACGGCTGTGCGCGAGGCCTACGAACGGGTGCTGGGGAGCGCAAAAAGGGCCTACCCGGAGGCCGCCATCCACGGTGTTCTGGTGCAGGCGATGGCGCCGCCGGGCCGCGAAATCATCCTCGGCATCACGCGGGATGCCGGTTTCGGCCCGGTGCTGATGGTCGGGCTCGGCGGCATCCATGTCGAGGTGCTGCGTGACATAGCGTTCGCGCCGGTGCCAATCGCCGTGGAGCAAGCGCTGGCTCTGCTGGACCAGCTGAAGGGGGCGGCGCTCCTTGGGGCAATGCGAGGTGCGCCGCCGGCCGACCGCGCGGCGTTGGCGGAACTGATCGCGACATTGTCGCGCTTCGCCGCCGACCACGCCGAGCTGATCGAGGAAATCGACCTCAACCCGGTCATCGTGCATCCGCAAGGACAGGGTTTGACCGTCGTCGATGCCCTGATCGTCAAACGGACCCCGGATCGTCAAACAAAGCTCTGAGGAGATCCGCAAATGAGCGACACCCATGTCAGCCAGGACGGCTACGTCGCGACGGTCGAGATGCGCCGTCCGCCGCACAATTTCTTCGACAGCGAGCTGATCGCCGAACTCGGCGAAGCCTTTGAGGGGCTCGACGCCGAACCGGGCTGCCGCGCGATCGTGCTGACGGCCGAGGGGCGCTCGTTCTGCGCCGGGGCCGATTTCTCGAAACGTATGGAAACTGGAACGGTAACTGAGGGGAGCCGCAGCGGCGCCGGCCGGCACCTCTACAAGGAAGCGATCCGCCTCTTCCGCACGCGCAAGCCGATCATCGCCGCGGTGCACGGCGCTGCGGTTGGGGGAGGTCTGGGTCTCGCGCTGGTCGCCGATTTTCGCGTTACCTGTCAGGAGGCTCGGTTCAGCGCCAATTTCAACCGGCTCGGCTTTCATCCCGGTTTCGGCTTGACCGCGACGTTGCCGCGCCTCGTCGGCGCGCAACAGGCGTCGCTGCTGTTCTATACCGGACGCCGCATCTCCGGAGACGAAGCGGTGCGGATCGGGCTCGCGGATCTGCTGGTGCCGGTCGCCGAAGTGCGCAGCGCTGCGCAGGCCCTTGCGCTGGAGATCGCGCAATCGGCGCCCCTCGCCGTCATGTCGACGCGGGAGACGGTGCGCCGCGGGCTGTGCGACGCGATCGAAGCCGCCACAGAGCGCGAACTCGTCGAACAAGATTGGCTGCGCCGCACCGAGGATTTCAAAGAAGGCGTCAAGGCAATGGGCGAGCGTCGCCTCCCGAACTTTCACGGGCGATAGGGGCTGCGCGTCAGAACCGGTTTAACAGGGCTGCCGCGGCAAGGCGCCAGCTCTGCAGCGGGTCAGGGACCGCCAGGGCTGGATCGAAAGGGTCGTACCGCGCGCGCTTCAGCCGCGTAAGCGAGCGCTGCGCGATTACGGCGGACAAGAGCGCGGGAAGCGCGGAACGCGGCGTCCGACCGCGGCTCGCACGCGCCGCTTCGAGGTGTCGTGAAGCCGCCGTAGTGAGTTCAGCGACTCCGGTTTGCGCAGGAATACCCGCGGGGATTATATGGCGTGCCCGCAGCGGCATGGCTCGCAACAGCCCGGCAAGCGAATAGGCGATCCCGATATGCAACCCGGCCTCGGTCACGGCAGGACCGCGCGCTTCGAGAATCTCGAGGGCGAGATAGATAAGCCGTGACGAGCTCCCCTCTGCGTAGCTTTCGAGCGCGGAGAGGCTCGCCGGCGGTTCGTCGGTGAGGTCGGTCTCGCGCGCGTCAATCAGCCCGTCGAAGTGACCGCGGGTCAACCCGAATTCGCGGATCGTGGCAGCAAGGGGCTCCATGACGGGATGATGGCGGATCGAGCCGCCCTCAAACGCTGCGGCGATATTTTCGCGCCACCATTGCAGCCGGATCTGGCCGAGCATCGGCTGCGTGACACTCTCGCGCACCCTTGCAATCTCGTAATTGAAGGCGTAAAGCGCGAACAGCGCCTCGCGACGCGCGGTCGGTGCAAACAGCGCCGTTTGATACCGGTCGCGGTCGTGGCGCCGCACCAGCGCCGCGACCGGCGACAGGCGATCCGGATCAGTGGAACGTCGCTCCGGGACCGGCGTTGTTCGACGGACCTCTTTTACATAACCCGGGATGGTCGCCATGGCTTTCGAACTGCCGCCCCTGCCCTATCCGAAAAACGCGCTCGAGCCGCATACGTCGGCGCAGACGCTCGATTTTCATCACGGCAAGCATCACCAAGCTTACGTCACCAACCTGAACAACCTGGTCAAGGGCTCTCCGATGGAGAACCAAGCCCTCGAGGAGATCATCAAGGCCACCGCAAAGGACTCGTCCAAGACGGGAATCTTCAACAACGCCGCTCAAGTGTGGAATCACACTTTCTTCTGGAACTGCATGAAGCCCAACGGCGGTGGCGCGCCGAGCGGACAAGTTGCCCAGGCGATCGACCGCGGTTGCGGCAGTTTCGATAAGTTCAAGGAGCAGTTCAAGACTGCCGCCGTCGGCCAGTTCGGCAGCGGCTGGGCTTGGCTCGTCGCCGATGGCGGGCAAGTCAAGATCATGGCGACGCCAAATGCGGTCAACCCGTTGGCCGAAGGCCAGACGGCGCTTTTGACCTGCGACGTTTGGGAGCACGCCTATTACCTCGATTACCAGAACCGCCGGCCGGATTTCGTCCAGACCTTCCTCGACCATCTGATCAACTGGGACTTTGTCGCTCAGAACCTCGGGAAAGCCCGTTAGCAACGGCTCGCATCACAGAAAAAGCCCCGTTTATGCGGGGCTTTTTCACAGGTGCACACCCCTGTCGAGCAGCACCGCGGTATATTCCCGATACGTCATACCGAGGGTCTGAGCGCGCGCCAGACGGGCCAGTGCGATCTCGCGCGGCGGGGTTTTCCAGACCCGCGCGTGAGCCTTCTTCCAGCAGAACTTCCGCCAATCCGCTCCGGGGTCCAAGGGCGGACCGCCATTGTGGCCGATTCCGGGCGCCATTACCAAGCTCGCTTGACGCCGATCCCTTCGTGGAAAAAGCGCGCCGTTGGATCACAAAGCAAGCCCCGCCGAGGGCGGGGCTGCCAATTCGGTGGCCTCTACGTCCTTTACCCGCTACGGCCGTGATGCGCCGCGTGCCGTTGCGCGTGCTCCTCCGCATTGGTGCGAAACACCTGGTCGGCGAGCTGCTTCTGCTGATCAGGCATCGTGCCGTAAAGATTCTGGAACGCCGGAACCAGCTTCTCCAGATCTTGAGCGTGCGCTTGTGCGAGCTTCTCGTAGGACTGCATGTTCTGCACGGCGTTCATCGACTCAAAGCCCTGAGCGCGCTCCCTAAAGGCTTGATCCATGGCGCGCGCGTTGTCGCGCATGACCTCGGCGAATTGATTCCATTGCGGTTCCTCGGCCGGGGTGATGCGCAGCTGTGCATGCAACTCTTTGATTCGGTTTTCCACCCGTTCCTCCGCATTCTTGCCCGGCACCGGGTGGTTAACCATGGGGGAAGCCGCGGCCGCGGGCGGAGGCGTAGCGGCTTGCGTCGCTGGAGATTGCGAGGATTGGGCCCAGGCGGCCGCGGGCAACGACAGCAGAGCAGCAACCGCGACCGGGGCCAAACGGCCGGACAGGATCATTTTCATCGGCGTGTTCCCGTTAGCTGAGATCGTCGATCAGTAGCCGTAGTAAACGGCAGGCGGCGGGGGCGTGTAATAGGTCGGCGGCGGTCCATAATAGCTGTAGGGGGGCGCATAATACCCGGGTGCGTAGCCGCGGTTCGAAGCGATCGCGGCACCTACGCCGAGGCCGACGAGCCCGCCGATTATTGCGGCCCCGGCCGCGCCACCGCCACCGCCGTGGTGATGATAATCCCCGTGCCAATGTTCGGCATTAACGGCAGGGGCTATCGCCAGAGCCGCGACAAGCGCCGCGGTACCGAAAAACTGTGAGCGAAAGGCCATCATCGGCTCCCTCAAAGGTCTATGTTGACAACGTCAGCACACGGTCAGCAATTCCCGGAAGCGCCATGATTGCTCACCGGGCGATGAAATCAGCTCCAGTTTGAGCGGGTCTACGACGGCGGTATCAGCGCCGCAGCGACGCGACGGTCCTCAGCGACCAGCACATTGTAGGTGCGGCACGCAGCTCCTGTGTCCATCGCCTCGATTGCGATCTCGGCGGCGCGGAGCGCGGTCCGCAACGCGGCAGGTAAAGCACTTGTCGAGCGCCCGAGACCGAGCAACAAGATCTCGACGCCACCGCGCTCGAGCACCGGGGCCAGAGTCTCCCAGGTCACATCAGAAGCGCTCGCGGCTTCCCACGCCACAGTGAGGTCGGGAAAAACCAGGATCGGGCCATGATAGATGACCCCGCTCACCCGAAATCCGCTCGTTGCGTAACGCTCAATGATCTGACGGCCGACCGGCGCCACGGGGGTGAGATCCATCGCGGCGACCGCTGCGGCTCAGCGCGCCCCGGGGACTCGGGCTGGCACTGCTTCGTTCGACCGGGCGATCGCGGCGCGGTTCGGCCGGACATAATAGAGGATCGGCGCCGCGATGAAGAGCGACGAATAGGTGCCGATCACCACCCCCCACAGCATTGCGATGCTGAACCCTCTAAGCACTTGGCCGCCGAGGAACAACAATGACAGAACCGCGAGCGCAACCGTGCTGACGGTCAGGATAGTCCGCGACAATGTCTCGTTGAGCGCCAGGTTGATCAGGTCGCGAAACGGCATTCTCGGATATTTGCGCAACGACTCGCGGATCCGGTCGTAGATGACCACGGTGTCGTTGACCGAATAACCGGCGATCGTCAGGATCGCGGCCAAAGTCGTCAGGTTGAACTCGAGCTGAAAAAGCGCGAACAGCCCGACCGTGGTGACGACGTCGTGCATGGTCGAGATCATCCCGCCGACACCGAACTGCCACTCGAATCGGAACCAGATATAGGCGGCGATCGCGAAGAGGGCGAGAACGGTCGCGATCACCCCGGCGCGGATCAGTTCGCTGCCAACGCTCGGGCCGACGACCTCCGTGCGGCGGTATTCGACGCCGGACCCGAGCGCTTGGCGCACCAGCTGGACGGCCCGTTCCTGCTCGGCATCGCCGCCCGGCTGACGGGGCAGCCGGATCAATACATCGGTCGGGGGGCCAAACCCTTGTAGGGAAGGTTCTCCGATATGGAGGGCATCGAGCTTCTGCCGCATATCGGCAAGGTTTGCCGGCCCCGTCGTGGAGCGAACCTCGATCAGCGTGCCGCCGACAAAGTCGATCCCGTAATTGAGCCCGACGGTCAGAAACAGCACGATCGAGCCGATCGTCAGCAGCCCGGAGAGCGCAAACCCAATCTTGTGCCATCCCATGAAGTCGATTTTCGGCGTGCGCCGGATGACGATCAGCGGTCTCATTTTGTTTTCACGGTCAAATCGGGATGGCCCTCGGTTTCCATTCGCGCAGCCACGTGACGATCAACAGCCGGGTCACCAAAATCGCCGAGAATAGCGAAGTTAGAACGCCGATGCTGAGCGTCACGGCGAAGCCCTTGACCGGGCCGGAGCCGAGCCAGAACATCAGTGCGCCGGCGACCAGGGTTGTGACATGGCTGTCGAGGATGGTACCGAAGGCGCGCTTAAACCCGGCGTCGAGCGCTGACAGTACGGTGCGGCCGGCGCGGACCTCTTCGCGGATGCGCTCGTAGATCAGCACATTCGCGTCGACGGCCATGCCCATGGTCAGTGCGATGCCGGCGATACCCGGCAACGTCAAGGTAGCGCCGAGCAGCGAAAGGCTGCCGAGCATCAGGCACAGGTTGAAGATCAACGCGATATCGGCAAAAACGCCGAACAATCCGTAGAACAGGATCATAAACACGACGACCAGCACGACCCCGACGATGCTGGCGACCGCTCCGGCATGGATCGAATCGGCGCCGAGATCCGGCCCGACCGTCCGCTCTTCGAGGATCGTGATCGGCGCCGGCAGCGCGCCCGCCCGCAGCAGCAGCGCAAGGTCGCTCGCCGACTGGACCGTGAAGCTGCCGGAGATGATGCCGCTGCCGCCAAGGATCGGTTCGCGGATCACCGGCGCACTGATTACCTTGTTGTCGAGAACGATCGCGAAAGGCTTGCCGACATTGTCGCGGGTCGCATCGCCAAAACGTTTGGCGCCGGCAGCGTCGAAGCGGAAGCTGACGACCGGCTCGTTGTTCTGAAAGGTCGGCTGCGCGTCGACCAAGGTATCCCCGCCAACCATCACGCGCTTGCGCACGACATAGGCGGTAGGCCCCGTACGCCCTGCCCTCCCCTCCTCCGCTGGCAGGATCTCGTCGCCGGGCGGCAGCCGGCCGCGGCGCGCGTCTTCCACCGAGACCGTGGTGTCGACGAGCTGGAACGTCAGCTTGGCGGTGCGGCCGAGCAGGGCCTTGACGTGCTCGGGGTTGTCGACCCCCGGCAGTTGAACGAGGATGCGGTCCGCCCCTTCGCGCTGGATCGTCGGTTCCTTGGTTCCGGTCTCGTCGATACGCCGGCGGATGATCTCGATCGACTGATCGACGGCCTGCCGACGCCGCGCGTCGGTTGCAGCCGCGCTGAAGCGCATGCTTCCGGCTCCGTCGGGAGCAATGTCGACGGTCAGGTCCGGATCGATCTTGCGCAAGGCTTGGCGCGCAGCTTCGATCTGGTCGGGTTCGCGGATCGTGAAGACGGTCGCATCGCCTTCAACGCTGAGCCCGGTATATCCAATATTGGCGTCGCGCAACGCGTTGCGCACATTATCGATGATCGAGTTGAGGCGCTCGCGCTGGGCTGCGGCGACATCGACCTCGAGCAGCAGATAGGAACCGCCGCGCAAATCGAGCCCGAGCGCCACCTGCTTGTGCGGGAGCCAATTCGGCAGTTGAGCGAGGAAAGATGGACTGAACAAGTTCGGCAATGACAGCAGCACACCGAGTGCGCACACCGCGCAGATCAGGGTAATCTTCCAATTCTCGAAATACAGCATCGCGTCGGTTTCTTAGTCGGCAACCCACCAAGACGTCATGACCGAGCCACGACGATGATATCCTTTCCGCGAAGCCCCGGTCATTGGCGACTGCTCGGTCACTCCTTAGTGCCCACCTTTGCCCGTGTCTCCGCCTTTTGCTTGGCGGCGTCGCGGGCCGCGGCCGGGTCAGGCTTTGCGAGAACGGTGGTGATCGTGCTGCGCAATACGCGAACTCGTACATTCTCGGCAATGTCGACGACGACTTCCTCCGGGTTGTCGACCCGCGCGACGGTCCCGATGATCCCGCCCCCGGTTACCACCCGATCGCCGCGCCGCAGAGAGTCGAGCATGGCCTTCTGATCCTTGGCCTTGCGCTGCTGCGGGCGAATCAGAAGGAAATAGAATACGACGAAGATTAGGACCAGCGGCAGAAACTGGACGAGCGCGTTCTGATCGAATATGCCTGCTCCCTGGGCATAAGCCGTGGAAATCCACATTGGAAAGGTGCCTCAAAATCGCGTGCCGCATCCCTTGGCGGGCAGTTCCGCCTTCACCGCCATATGGTGCTGTCGCGCGGCAGGCCAATTGGTACTCGATGCCCGCTTAAAGGGCAATGCCAAGGCGGGTTCCGCCGTTCTCGGCCGCTGTGATAGCGTCGCCAGCCTTGCTGCCGCAGGATTTGGACTTGCCCAAAACCAATCCCGACTTGCTGCCTTTGCTCAAACGCATCGCCGATGCGCTGGAGCGCCTGGCCCCTCCTGTCGCACCTGCCAATGAGTTGGAAGCTAACGATGCCTACGTTTGGCATGCCGACCGCGGCTGGCTCGAGCCGGTTCACCAGGTCAACCGCGTCGAGATCGGACTGTTGCGTGGCATCGACCGCGTCCGCGACATCCTGCTCGACAACACTGGGCGGTTCGCCGCCGGGCTCCCGGCCAACAATGTATTGCTGTGGGGCGCCCGCGGCACCGGCAAGAGTTCGCTAGTCAAGGCGGCGCACGCCGCCGTCAACGATATGCATCCGCACGCCGTCGCGATTGTCGAGATCCACCGGGAAGATATTCCGAGCCTGCCCCATCTGTTGTCGCTGTTGCGGCTCAGCGCCCGCCGCTGCCTGTTGTTTTGCGACGATCTGTCCTTTGATCAGCACGATACCAGCTACAAATCGCTGAAGGCGGTCCTCGAGGGCGGCATCGAGGGACGACCGGCGAATGTCGTGCTCTACGCCACATCGAACCGCCGCCATTTGATGCCGCGCGACATGATCGAGAACGAAAGATCGACTGCCATCAACCCGGCCGAAGCAGTCGAGGAAAGCGTCTCGATGTCGGATCGCTTTGGTCTCTGGCTCGGCTTCCACAGCCTTGATCAAGACACGTATCACGCGATTGTGCGCGGTTACGCCGAGCGCTATGGACTCGACATGCCGCTCGATCAGTTGAAGGCCGAGGCCAGCGAGTGGTCGATCACCCGCGGGTCACGCTCGGGCCGCGTCGCATGGCAGTTCATCCAGGACCTCGCGGGCCGGCTCGGCAATCCCCTTGCCTGAGCGATCTTCGATGGCGATGTGCCGCGCTCTAACGCAGTTCAGATAATTCAGCGCGTGGCCGAAACGGCTCGCGTCAAGTGGCGGGCTCGGGGTCTGCAGGTCGCTAGGGTAGCAAACAACGTCTTTGAATTGCTGGTGGCCTGCCGTGCGCAGGCTGGTGGCATATGCTCGAGCAAAGCGGTTTTGTCGATATCGTGATCGGCCCGGCAGTTGACACCTTCGGCGAGGGCCGGCGGCGCGCAAGGCACGGTTGTTTGAACCGTCGCCCCCCGCGAAGCGGGGTCCAAGGTAACCGCTGAGGCCCGGGGGTTTTGCTGAATTCATATTCTTGACAAGATCGCATGGTATGCACACGGCGGTCGTGGGCGCGTCCGGTCAAATACGCGGGTCCCTCATCGAAACAACGTGCTGAACCTGTTCGCTCAAGTTACCGCTTTTCGCTTTTTTGCATGGTCAAGAACAGCGAAAACAGCGAAGGAACAGCCAGCTTCCACGTTGTTCTTTCGCATCTATGGTCGTGGTGGCCCAGGGTTTCTGCCGAAAACGAGATGTCGCTGGCTGATATCTTGGCTTGCCGCCACCGGCCTTTGCGAGCCGCATAGCACGGCGAGCATCAGGCGGCGATCGACAGCGGAGAGGACGGGAATCTCAGCTCGACCGCGAATCCCTTGTCGTCGCGGTCGGCAGCGGGGGCATAAATTCGCGCGGATCTACAGCGTGTTGACCGCGGCGAAGCTCGAAATGCAGCTGCGGCTCGCTGACATTGCCGGTCGAGCCGACCCGTGCAATCACCTGGCCGCGCTCGACCTTTTCGCCGCGCTTGACGAGGATCGCATCGCAGTGGGCATAAGCCGAGATCCAGCCATTGGCATGCTTGACGAGAACGAGATTGCCGTACCCGCGCAGCTCGTTCCCCGTATAGGCGACGACGCCGGCGTCGACGGCTTGCACTGCGGTGCCGCGCGGTGCGGCGATGTTGATGCCGTCATTGCGCGTGCCGTCCGATTTTGAACCGTAGGTAGCGAGAATATGGCCGCGAACCGGCCAAAGAAACGCGCCGGTTCCGGCAGCCGGCGGCGTCGTGGCGGTATTCGAATCCGGGGCCTCCGGGATCTCTCGGGGCGGTGGCGCGACGGAGATCAAGGGCGGGGCCGCCGCGGGGCCGGGCTTGGCCTCAGGCTGTGCCGGAGGCGGAGCCAATGGCGCAGCCGAAACCAACGGACGGTCGGGGCCGGCGGGCAGCGGGAGATTGGGCCCCGTCGTCGGCTGGGAAACCTCCGGTCGCTGCGCGGGAGGCAGTGCCGCGACCGACGCGGGCGCCGCAGCCAGGCGCGGCGGGCCGGCGCCTGGAATGATCAGCGTGCGCCCGATCTGAATGTTATACGGCGGCGACAGACCGTTAGCCTCGGCAATCGCCCGCATCGGGACATGGTAGCTGTGGGCGATCTCGGATAAGGTCTGCCCGCGCTGAACCGTGATCGTCTGCGGGCCGCGCTCCGCGGGCGCGGGGCCGCCGACCACTGGCGCCGGCCCCTCTACCCGCGGAGCGCAAGCCGCGAGAGCACACCCGAGCACCACCACAAGCCAAGACACGGACCCAAAAACGCGCCGCGCGTCAACACGGATTGTCATCTTCCCCCGGCACGCCCCCCGACGCGCAAAAACCTCGGCTATTTGGTACGCGAAGTCAGAATCATGTCAAGCCCTGGTCAGCATGCCGCCGCGGCAGCCCGGCGACGAGCGGGACGAACCGAACGATACCGAGATCCTCGGTCGAAAACCGGTCCTCTTCGCGGCGGATGCGCACGAGCTGCTGGTCGCGGTGATCCTCGCCGACCGGGACTACCAGAATGCCGCCGGGAGCAAGGGCGTCGACGAGGGTTGCCGGCACGTCCGGAGCCGCGGCGGTCACCAGAACTCGCTCATATGGCGCCTGCTCGGGCCATCCCTTTGTGCCGTCGCCGAATCGGCACACGATATTGCGCAGGCGCAGCTCCTCGAATCGCCGCTCTGCATCACGCAACAGTTCGCGGTGACGCTCGATCGTAAAAACCCGGCGGCATAGGCCTGCCAAAACTGCGGTCTGGTAACCGGATCCTGTTCCGATCTCAAGAATGTTCTGCCGCTCGCCTAGCTCAAGCTTTTCGGTCATCAGCGCCACAACATAGGGTTGGCTCACCGTCTGCGCATTGCCGATCGGCAGGGCCATGTTCTCATAGGCTTGGTCCTCGAACGACGCGGGCACGAATTTCTCTCGCGGAGTTTTTTCGATGGCGCCGAGGACGCGCGTGTCGCCGATGCCGGCGCGACGCAGCTCCATCAGAAGACGCAGCTTTTTCTGGATCAAGCCCGGCTCGACCGCGCCGGCTCGGCCAGGCGTCACCCGAAAACCTTTTTCAGCGAGGCGAGCACCGGAACGTTGGTCAGGTTGAGGTAGATCGGGGTGACGGAAACCTGCTTCTCGTTAATCGCTGCCAAGTCGGTGCCGGGCTCGGCAAACCCGTCCTCGCGGACCGGGCCGATCCAATAATAGGGCCTGCCGCGGGGATCGAGGCGCTCGCTCAGGTTGTCGGCGATCGCGCGCTTGCCTTGACTGGTCACCGCGATGCCGCGGACGTCTTCGGGAGCCGCGGCCGGGAAATTGATGTTCATCAAGGTGTGCTCCGGCCAGGGCAGTCGGGTCAACCGACGGATCACCTCGGGCGCGAAACGCGCGGCGGTGTGCCAGGGTACCGCCTCGCCGTCGATGAAATGCTGGCTCAGCGCGATCGCCGGGATGTCGAGCAACGTCGCTTCCATCGCCGCCGCGACGGTCCCCGAATAGGTCAGATCTTCTCCGACATTTCCCCCGCCATTGACCCCGGAAAGGACCAGGTCCGGGCGGTGCTCGCGCAAGAGGTGCTTGATCGCCAACATCACGCAATCCGTCGGCGTCCCGTCCACCGCGTAGCGCCGCTCTCCCAACTCCGACATGCGCAGCGGGCGCCTCGTCGTAAGGGAATGGCTGGAGGCGCTCTGTTCCTGCTCCGGCGCGACGACCCAGACGTCCGGCGACAGATCGCGCGCGATCTCCTCCAACAGTTTGATGCCGGGCGATCCGCTGCCGTCGTCGTTGGTGACGAGAATGCGGGCTTTGGCGAGTTCGATGCGCCGGTCAGCCATGGGGTTCGATAACCTCCTGGCCTCCCATATAGGGTTGCAACACTGGCGGGAGCGCCACGGTGCCGTTGTGCCCCTGAAAGTTCTCGAGGATCGCGATCAGTGTCCGCCCGATCGCGAGACCGGAGCCGTTGAGGGTGTGAACCGGCAATGTCCCTTTTCCCCCGGCGGGACGGTAGCGCCCCTTCATGCGCAGCGCCTGGAACGCTCCGCAATTCGAACAGCTGGAAATCTCGCGGTAGGTCCCCTGCCCCGGCATCCAAACCTCGAGGTCATAGGTCTTTTGCGAGGCAAATCCCATGTCGCCGGTCGACAGCAGCACCACCCGGTAGGCGAGGCCGAGGCGCTTCAACACTTCCTCGGCGCACGCCGTCATCCGTTCGTGCTCGGCCGCGGAATCGTCCGGTCGAACGACCGAGACCAGCTCGACCTTTTCAAACTGATGCTGACGGATCATGCCGCGGGTGTCCTTACCCGCCGCGCCGGCCTCCGAACGAAAGCATGGGGTCCAGGCGGTATAGCGCAGCGGCAGTGCGCTTTCTTCGATGATCTCGCCCGCCACCAAGTTGGTGAGGGGCACCTCGGCCGTCGGAATCAGCCAATAGCCGTCGGTCGTGCGGAACATATCCTCGGCAAACTTCGGCAACTGGCCGACGCCGAAGACAGCGTCGTCGCGGACCAACAGGGGCGAAGACACTTCGGTGTAGCCAAACTCCGTCGTATGGAGATCGAGCATGAATTGGCCGAGCGCCCGCTCGAGCCGAGCCAGCGCGCCGAGCAGAACGACGAATCGCGACCCGGACAGCTTTCCGGCTCGCGCAAAGTCCATCATACCAAGCCGCTCACCCACCGTCTCGTGGGACAACGGTGCGAAGTCGAAACGCGGCGGCTCGCCATGATGGCGCAGTATCCGATTGGCGGTCTCGTCCGGCCCGTCCGGCACCTCTTCCGCGGGCAGGTTCGGCAAACCCGCGAGGATCTCGTCGATTTTCCCACGTAATTTGGCGGCTTGAGCTGCAGTCGCCGCCTCGAGATCCTTTCGGCGATCAATTTGGCTCAGTAACTCGCCAATCGGCTCGCCGCGCTTTCTGGCTGCGCCGATTTCTCGCGATAGGCGGTTACGCGCCGCGTACGATGCCTGAGCTTCGGTTTCCAGCTCCCGCCATTCGCGGTCGAGCACGAGGATCTCCTCGGCGCGGGGTGGCAGTCCGCGGCGGGTCAGACCATGGTCGAATTCTGCCGGATGATCGCGAATCCATCTGAGATCGTGCATCGAAGAGCGTCATGCCCGGGCTTGACCCGGGCATCTCCTGGATCGCCGGATCAAGCCCGGCGATGACGAAAGGGGGACGGCAATAAGCATGGTGCCCGGATATAGAGAGCCGTACGCCTCGCGTCCATCCGGCCCGCGCTCGTCACGTTCCAGCGGCGGGCTTCCCTTTGCCGGCGAGTTCGGCTTCCTCTGCGGCCTCACGTTTGGCGCGCGCCTTCTCCACCATCCGGCACGAGATAATCGAGGCCTCAAATAAAATGATCAACGGTATCGCAAGGCTCGTCTGGCTGACGATGTCCGGCGGCGTCAATACTGCAGCAACGATGAACATGATGACAATGGCATAGCGTCGTTTGGACGCGAGCCCCGCCGAAGTAACCAAACCCACCCGCGCCATCAGGGTCAGCAGCACCGGCAGCTGAAAGGCCACCCCAAAGGCGAACAGCAAGGTCATCACGAGCGACAGGTATTCGTTGACCTTCGCCTCGAGCACGATCGGAAGCCCGCCGTCGACGCCGGCCGGCGTCTCGAAGCTGACGAAGAAGCGCCAGGCGACTGGGATCACGACAAAGTAGGCGAGCGCCGCGCCCATCGCGAACAGTACCGGCGTGGCGAAGAGATAGGGGTAGAAGGCACGCCGCTCGTTCTTGTAGAGACCAGGGGCGACGAACTTCCAGATTTGACTGGCGATGATCGGAAAGGCTAGGCAGAGCCCCGCCCAGAACGAGACTTTGACGTAGGTGAAGAAGGCCTCGGTCAGGCCGGTGTAGATCAGGTGCCGCCCGGTCTGTCCTTCGAAAATGACCGCCAGCGGGTGCACCAGGAAACCGTATATGCGCTCCTTGAACTGGTAGCAGATCAGAAACGCGACGAGGACCGCACCGATCGCCCACATCAGCCGATTGCGCAGCTCGATCAGGTGATCGAGGAGCGGCATTCTGCCTTCTTCGAGCTCGCCTTCCCTGTCGTCGTCCACAACCGTTCCCTAAAGGAGCCAAACGTCAACCGACAGCATGATGAGAGAACCCCCGCTCGAAGCAACTCTCACTGCTTTAGCGGCACGGTATCCTGACTGACCTCTTGCGGCGGCGCGACGGTTGGCACCGCCGACTCTGCCGCCTCGATCTCTGGCATTTCTGCTGCCGGCTGCGGTTGAGCTTCGGGAACTGGCGTGGCCGGCAGATCGGCGTCGGAAAATTTCGGCAGCTCCGGCGGCTTCAAGCTCTCGGCGAGGCTCCCGGTTGGATCGATCGTCTCTCGGAATTGCTTTTCGAAATCGATCTCGGTGGCTTTCTTCAACTCCTGCCGCATCTCATCGAGTTCGGCCTCGCGGATCATCTGCTCGACGCTGCTCTGAAACTCGCGCGACAACGTGCGCGCCTTTCTGACCCAAAAGCCGGCGACTCGCAGAGCCTTCGGCAGGTCCTTCGGCCCGATGAAGACGAGCGCCACGACCCCAATCAGCAACAGCTCCGACATGCCGAAGTCAAGAAACATGGCGGCGTCCCGCCTCGCGGGCTCCTGGTCAGTTTTTTGGCATCATGCGCAAGTGGCGCGATGATGTCAGACGGCTGTCATATGGGCAACATCGGCTGGCGCACCACCCTGGCAGGTCAGTGCTCCGCGCGCCTCTCCTGGTCGGCGTTTTTCCCACCCACCTGTTCGGGCAGGGTGAGCGGGGTGAGATCGAGAAGACCCGCGGCGCGCAGCTCGTCAAGGCCGGGCAGGTCGTTCAGACTGTCGAGCCCAAAATGGACGAGAAAGCCCGGCGTCGTCACCCAGAGAAGAGGCCGGCCGGGGCCGGCGCGCCGGCCCTTGGGCCGGACCCAGCCGGCCTCCATCAACGTATCGATCGTACCCCTTCCGAGGGCGACTCCCCGGACCTGTTCGATTTCGGCGCGCGTCACCGGCTGGTGATAAGCAATGACCGCGAGTGTCTCGATCGCCGCCCGCGACAGCCTGCGGACAACCGGTCGCTCGATCCGTAAGCTGACGGCGAGATCGGGTGCCGTGCGAAACGTCCACCCGCCGGCTAGCCGGACGAGGTTCACGCCGCGGCCGGCGTAGCTCTCGACCAGCTCGTGCAACAGGTTCCTCACATCGGCTGCATCATCGAGGTGCCGCGCCAGAGCCTCCTCGCCAATCGGTTCGGCGACCGCGAAGAGGAGCGCCTCGACGAGCCGCAACTGCTGCCCCCGCTCACTCACCCGGCCGCCCCAATGTTGTGGTGCGCCGCGGCTGGGCCGGCGCTGCGGAGGTATATCGGCCCGAAGGCCCGGTCCTGACGGAGTTCGATGCGGCCATCGCGCGCCAGCTCCAGGGTGGCGGCGAAAGTCGCGGCGAGCGCGGAGCGGCGAAAAACCTCCCCGCGCAGCTCCCGAGGCAAAAAGCTCGCCAGCTCCCGCCAATTCGGCACACGGCCGATAAAGCGCGCCAGCCAATTCAATGCATCATCCATCGAATAGAATTCGGCCGGCTCAATCGCCAGCACTGCTGCTTCGGTCCGGCGCCTGCCTTCGCCATAGGCGCGCAACAGTTGATAAAGAGCCAGCTCGTAAACCGGGACAGGGATCACCGTGAGCCCCTCGGGCGCGCCGCGCAGGAACACATCCTGCCCCGTCCGCGGACGGGCCATAAGCCGCCCTCCGGCAATCTGCATCGTCTCTAGCAATCGGAGGCGGTGCTCCAGCTGTGCGGCGAGCTCGGTCCCGCTCGGCTCGTCATCCTGCAGAGGCTGCGGCAACAAAAGGCGCGATTTCAGGTAGGCGAGCCACGCCGCCATGACCAGGTAGTCGGCGGCAATCTCGAGACTGAGCGACCGTTGTCTCGCTATGAAGGCCAGATATTGGTCGGCCAGCGCCAGGATCGAGATCTTGCCGAGGTCGACCTTCTGCTCGCGGGCCAATGTGAGCAGTAGGTCGATCGGCCCTTCGAAGCCGTCGAGATCAAGCACCAGCTGCTCTGGGCGAGAGCGCCCCTCACCCCAGCCCTCTCCCCGCGAGTGGGGAGAGGGAGGGGCCCGCGCAGCGGGAGGGTGAGGGGCAGCCGCGTTCACCCGCTCTGCCCAGTGACAGCGAGTATCACCCGGATCAGCGCTTCGGTTGGTACACCGATGATCCAAGCTAGAATATTGAAGTTATGACCCGTCTGCTCACCGACATAGGGAATTACGAACAAGAACAGCAACAGGATCAACATGCCGTAACGCTCGAGCCGAGCCAGCGGGAGCGCGAGTGCATCCGGCAACAGCCCGACCGCTACCCTCCCGCCGTCCAGCGGCGGCAAAGGCAGCATGTTGAATACGCACAGGACGGCGTTGATCTGTACCGAGTGCACCAAGTTTTCCGCCAGCCACTCGCCGGGGCTCGGCGGCATTAAACCGACCCCGTAAAACAACAGCGACGAGATGATCGCGAGCAGCACATTGGTACCGGGTCCGGCCAGAGCGACCCACACCATGTCCCGCCGCGGTCTATCGAGCCGCCGGAAATTGACTGGTACCGGTTTGGCATAGCCGAACAGGAACGGCGAGCGCAGCAGGATCAGCATCGCCGGCAGGATGATCGTGCCGAACGTGTCGACATGCTTGAACGGATTGAACGTGACGCGGCCCGCCCGCTGGGCGGTATCGTCGCCGAACTGGTAGGCGACAAAACCGTGCGCCGCCTCGTGAAAGGTCACGGCGAAGACGACCGGCAGAACCCAAGTGCTCGCCTGGTAGACCATTGCGGCCATGCCGCCCGCCGGGTTCACTACTCCGCAACCTCGGAAATGCGCGCGCCGGCAATGAGCGCCTCGAATTGCGCCTCGGCTTCCGCGCGGTCGACGCCGTTCGCCGCGGAACCGCGCCGCATTGCTTCGCCGCGCCGAAGCCGCGCCGCGGTGAGCGGCGAAATCGCGCGAGCTGCCGCGACGACCTCCTCCATCTCGCCCGGATCTCCATTGCAATGCAGCGCTAAATCGCAACCGGCGGCGAGCGCCTGCCGCGTCCGCTCCCCGAGCCCACCGCCGAGCGCTCGCATCGACAAATCGTCGGAAACGAGAACGCCGTCGAACCCGATCTCGCCGCGGATGGCCTCGGCGACTACGCGCGACGACAATGTCGCCGGCGCCCTTGGATCGATGGCCGAATAGACGATGTGCGCGGTCATCGCCCAAGGCATCGTGGCGAGCGCTCGGAACGGCGCAAAATCCGTGTTCGCCAATTCTTCGTAACGGGTCTCGACCTGCGGGCAGGCATGATGGCTGTCGACGCGGGCGCGGCCATGGCCGGGTATGTGTTTAAGGACAGGCAGAACGGCGCCGTCGAGCAGCCCCGCACATACGGCGCCAGCGAGCCGCGTGACCCGTTCCGGATCGCTCCCATAGGCCCGGTCGCCGATCACCGGATCCGCCCCCGAGACCGGGATATCCAGCACCGGCAGGCAATTAACGGTGATCCTCAGCCGCGCCAAATCATCGGCAATCAGCCGAGCGCCGAGGCGGGCCGCTGTCTCCGCCGCCGGATTCGGCAGCGATGCAAGCCGCGCGGCCGATGGGTAGCGGCGCCAGTGCGGCGGGCGCAGCCGCGCCACGCGGCCGCCTTCCTGATCGATCAGGACCGGCGCGTCGTCACGGCCTATGCAGCCACGCAGCGAGTCCACCAAATCACACACCTGATCGGGCGACCTGCAGTTGCGGCGGAACAGAATGAACCCGACCGGATCGGCGGCGGCGAAGAAATTGCGTTCCGAGGCGGTAAGGCGCTCGCCGGAGCAGCCAAAGACAACCGCGAGCGCCGCGTTATCGGGCAATTATGCACCCGATGTTGCGCCGCTTCAGCTCGCCGCAGATTCGGTCGGCATCCGCGATGGGGGCAGTCTGGAGACGGTAAAAGACCCCTCTGTCACCGAGATCGGCACGAATGGTAGTTGCCGAGATACTCCCAAGCAGGTCTGGATTGGCGCGCTTGACACGGTCCCATTCCTGACGCGCGGCCTCCTCGCTGCGCACCGACGCGAGCTGGATTCGCACGCCGCCGGCCTGTTGAGTTACGGCCGGTTTTCCAGCAGCGGCAGCAGCGGACCCGGCCTTGGCAGGTAATTTGCCGGCGGGCTGCTGTGACTGGGCCTGTGGCGACGGATTCGGGGGACCCGCGGCCGAGGTCGTCAGCGGAGGCTGGGGTGAAGCGGATGGAGCGGCGGCAGAAGGCGCGGCGGGCCGTGGCATCGGCTTCTCGGGGGGCGGCAGCAGGTGCTCCACCGTGGTGCGTTTCTGGGTGTAGATCAGCTTATCGCGATCCGGCACTTCCATGCCGCCCGGATTTTCCGGCTTGACCTTTGTCGGACGCTCGTCGGCGCGGATGAGCGGGACATCCGCAGCTACCGTGCTGCCGCCCCCGTGCCGTAATCCTTGCTGGTACGCGAACCATAAACCGCCGGCAAATACTGCGATGACGATAAGCACGACCAGACTTGCGACCAGCCCGCGAAGCCGCGGCCCCGCTTCATGCTCCCGCGGGTCGGCATAGAGGTCGGCTGGCCCGTCCGAATCCGCCGATCCCAATTGATACGACATGATCACATCTCCTGCGCCGGTTCGACGCCGAACACGGCGAGCCCCGAAGCGATGACCAGCGCGACGCCGCGGACCAGAGCCAGACGCGCGCGGGTCAACTCCGCATCGGACGCTAGGATAAAACGTAAAGTCGCCTCGTCCTTGCCCTTGTTCCACAACATATGGAACTGGGCGGCGACTTCCTGGAGATAAAAGGCGATGCGGTGTGGCTCGTGGGCGTCGGCGGCTGCCTCGACCAGCCGCGGCCAGCCTGCCAGCTGGCGAATCAGCGCGATCTCGGACGGGTCGGAGAGTCGCTCCAGCGGGGCCTCGCCAAGCCCTGCGTCGGATAAATCGTCGTCCGGAAATTGCTCGGCGGCGTGCCGCATAACAGAGGCGGCGCGGGCGTGGGCGTATTGGACATAGAAGACCGGGTTGTCCTTCGACTGCTCGGTGACCTTGGCGAAATCGAAATCCAGCGCCTGGTCGTTCCGCCGGGTCAGCATGATGAAGCGGAACACGTCCTTGCCGACCACCTCGATGACCTCGCGCAATGTGACGAACGTCCCGGCGCGTTTCGACATCCGAACCGGCGTGGCCTTATCGAACAAATTCACCAGCTGGCAGATTTTGACGTCCAGCGCAGCGGCGCCGTTGGTCAACGCTTGGATTGCAGCGTGCAGGCGCTTCACGTAGCCGCCGTGATCGGCCCCCCAGACATCGATCATCGTGTCGAAGCCGCGTTGCACCTTGTCACGGTGATAGGCGATATCAGCCGCGAAATACGTCCACGAGCCGTCCGATTTCTTGAGCGGACGATCGACTTCGTCGCCGAAGGAGGCAGCCCGGAACAGGGTTTGCGGGCGCGGCTCCCAATCATCCGGCAGCTTGCCCTTCGGGGGCTCCAGCACCCCGGTATAGACGAGCCCGCGGTCGGCCAGAACCCGAACACAGTCGTCAATTGCCCCGCGCTCGGTCAGGCTGCGCTCGGAGAAGAACAGATCGTGATGGACGCCGAGCAAGGCCAGGTCGTCGCGGATCAGCCGCATCATTTGTTCAACGGCAAAATCGCGGATAGGCGCCAGCCATTCGGCCTCAGGCCGGCCGAGCCATTTGCGTCCGTCGCGCTCGGCAAGCGCGCGGCCCGCTTCTGCGAGGTATTCGCCGGGATACAAGCCCTCGGGAATGGGCCCGATCGCTTCGCCCAGAGCCTCCCGGTATCGCAGGTGAGTCGACCGCGCGAGCACATCGACCTGGGCGCCGGCGTCGTTGATATAATACTCGCGCTGGACGCTGAACCCGGCCTTGGCCAGGAGCCCGGCCAGCGCGTCCCCGACAACCGCCCCGCGCCCGTGCCCGACATGCATCGGGCCCGTCGGATTGGCCGACACGAACTCGACATTGACGCGTTCGCTGCCACCAATCGCCGAATCGCCGAACGCCATGCCGGCACGCAGGATGGCGCGGAGCTGCGCGTGCCAGACCTCGGGGGCCAGCCTGATGTTGATGAAGCCCGGCTTCGCCGGGGTAACCGTGAACCCGCCGCCGCGATAGTCCCCGGTCACGAGCTCACGCCCGGCGAGGGCGGCGGCGATCCGCTCGGCGAGAACCATCGGGTTTTCTTTGACCGTCCCGGCGAGCACCATTGCCGCGTTGGTTGACAGATCGCCATGCGCGGAATCCCGCGGCAGCTCGACCGCAACCCGGCGTAGGTCGAGCCCCGCTGGCAGCTCCCGGTTCGCCAGGAGATCCTCGATGGCCGCCAGCACGACCCGTCGAAAGTCGGCAAAGATGTTGGTCATGTCGGGATACCAGGAGCCGGCGTGTTACGGCGTTCAGGCGACGTCGGGTAATGGAACCTCAATCCGACGCCCCGCGACTTCGTCCACCAGCACAAATCGTCCGCCATCAGAGGCGCGTAGCTGAGCATTGGCGTTGAGAAGCTCGATGCCGTAAAGGGTTCCGTCCGGGGACAGATCGACGTTCACTTCACCGCTCAACCGAACCGTTTCCACTTGGGTACCGGCGGCCTCGCGCACGCGCAGGTAGGCGATGTTCCGACGAGGATCGTAGCTGAGCTGCACTCTCCAGCCTCCAACTATTGCTCAAATGTATTTAACGATCACGCTGATAACCATCCAGTCGTCGTCTTCCCAAGTCGCGAACACCTCGACCTGCTTCATATGGTTGCGACGGCCGCGCCACAGCGCCTTGAAGGGAAATTACGTCGAAATCCCTGGCGGTCGAACTTCGCCGGAAACTGCTCCCCTTCCCGAATCGTCGCTGCGACCTCTTCCTCGGTTGCGCCTCGCTCCAACATCCGAGCAATCGCATGAGAGTGTAGCTTCACAACGTTTCATGTCCGGGCGTAAGTGTCGAACAGTCGGTGATGCTCGTCGAGGGCGAAGCGGTCGGTCATCCCGGCGAGGTAGTCGGCCGCGACCCGCGCGGTCCGGGGATGGTCCGGCCCGATAGCGAGGTCGCGCCATTCGCGCGGCAAGTATTGCGGCTCCGCTAGGTAAAGGCCGAACAGGTCGTGGACCACCCTATGCGCCTTTGAACTCATGCGTTTGACCCGGTGATGGCGATACATCCGCTCGAACAAAAATTGTTTGAGTGCGCGATCGTTGCGCCGCATCTCCTCGGAAAAATCAATGATCGGCGCGTTGAGCGCTCTCACCTCGTCGACCGATCCGGGTGCGCCGTCGGCGAGCCGACGAGATGTCTCGCCGATCAGATCCCCGACCATCCGATCAATCACCCGGCGGATCAACTCGTGGATCAGGCGCGGTTCCTCGATCCCTGGATAACGTGATGCCACCCCATGAAAGACCGGGCCGACGAGCGGCACATCGGCAAGATCGGCTACCGCGAACAACCCGGCGCGTAATCCATCATCGATATCGTGGTTGTTATAGGCGATGTCGTCGGCAAGCGCGGCGACTTGCGCCTCGGCGCTCGGGAACGTCTCTAGCGCCAGCGGGTGACAGCTGTCGTATTCAGCGATCGTCGATGGCACCGGTCGGTCGATGGCGGCGCCGCGCAGGGGTCCATTGTGCTTAACGGTGCCTTCGAGCGATTCCCAAGTCAGGTTGAGCCCGTCGAACTCGGCATAGCGCCGTTCGAGACGGGTCAGGATTCGCAATGTCTGATCGTTGTGCGAAAAGCCGCCGAACCGCGCCATATCGGCATTGAGTGCCTCCTCGCCAGCATGGCCAAAGGGCGTGTGGCCGAGGTCGTGAGCGAGAGCCAGTGTCTCTGCGAGGTCTTCGTCGAGACCGAGCGCGCGGCTGATCGTCCGCGCGATCTGCGCCACTTCGAGGCTGTGCGTCAGCCGGGTACGATAGTGGTCGCCCTCGTGATAAACAAAGACCTGCGTCTTATGGGTCAGCCTTCGAAACGCGGTCGAGTGTATGATGCGGTCGCGGTCCCGCTGAAACGCGGACCGCGTTGGATGCTCGGGCTCCGGATAGAGCCGCCCGCGTGACTCCTCCGGTTTCGACGCATAAGGCGCCAGACCGTCCGGCCGGACCATGTGCCGACCTTACGCCGAGCCTCGGCTTGCGTCCATCCGCGCATGCAATAGTCGCCGATCACCCTATCGCGATTTCGATTGCCGTCGGATGTGGTTAACATCGGGCAACTCGAGGGGCGGCGCTATGGAATACATCCGCGTCACGTTCGATTCGAACGACATCCGCGACGTGATCGCCAGCGGCAACGTCATCGGCGAGACCGAGACCGAACTCGCGGTCCAACCAAATTATTACGTGATTTCACTGTCCGGCTCGGGCTACGCGCCGCCCTACTGGTATGGCGTCGTCAGCGGCACGACGGTGGGTCATCCGCTGACCATCTCATTCACCCCGGTATAAAGCATGATGCGCGGGCGAGTTTGGGTGGTGCTCTGCGTTTTGCTGGCCGGCGGATGCGCGGGTATGCATATCGAGAACACGCCATTGCAGGCGGGCGACGGCAATCCCGATTTGCGCACGATCGCGCCGGCGAGCCCCGACCGCCCGGTAATTCTGATGACTTTCTCGGGCGGCGGATCGCGCGCTGCCGCTCTCGCCAAATCCGTCCTGCGCGAGTTGTCGCAAACCAGCTACGCCGCGCCCGATGGCCCGCACGCGCTGACCGAGGACGTTAAGCTGATTTCGTCGGTGTCGGGCGGCAGCGTTACCGCCGCGTGGTTCGGATTGCGACGCGGACCCGGCCATTGGGACGGCGATCTCGACGGGCTGCGCAATGACTTTCTAACCAAAGACAATATGGCGGCGCTCGAACTCGATGCCGTCAACCCGATCACCTGGTTGGGCCTTGTTTCCGGCCAGATCACCCGCATCGAGGCCGAGGAGGCGTTGTTCAACGCGCGGCTTTACCATGACGCCCCGCTCGCCGCGTTGAACCAGCCGGGCAAACCCTACATCGTGCTGAACGCGACCGACATGGCGGGCGGCGAGACGTTTGCGATGGTGCCGCGCCGGTTCGACGATGTTTGCTCGAAATACGATTTGTTGCCGATCGCCACCGCGGTCTCAGCTTCCGCTGCGTTTCCGATCTTACTGACGCCGGTCGCCTTTCGGGACTATTCCGACGGCTGCCAAGGCAAACTGCGCAACGGCGAATGGATCCGGGTCGATCTACGCGGTCGATCTGTCGAACCCGTACACGCCATACCTGAACCTCGCCGAGTACAAGGACGCGCGCTATTCCAACGACCTGCGGCACGGGCCCAACCCCTACCGGCGCATCGACTATCTCTATTTTCTCGATGGCGGGCTCGCCGACAATCTCGGAACTCGGTCATTGCGCTCGGCGCTGATCGCTTCCTACGACGATGCGCAGGTCCTGCGCGCAATCAACGACGGCAAGATCCGCAAGCTTGTTGTTATCGTCGTCAATGCGCGCAGTGACCCGCCGAACAAGCTTTACCGACAGCCGCAGCAGCCGGGCCTCGTCGGCCAGATCCAGGCGGTGACTTCGGTGCCGATCGACGCCAATACGGCGAATTCCGAGACCGCACTGTCCGCCTTGCTCGGTGAACTGGCGCAGGCCGCCGCCGGCGCCACTGGCCGAGCCAAATTCGCCGGCATGCGGATTTACGGGATTACCGTCGACTACGACCAGATCCCGGCCGACACGCCAGCGCATATCGCATTGCGCGATATGGCGAAGGACGTGCCGACCAGCTGGACCTTGACCCCACCGCAATTGCAGGTGACCGAGGAGGCCGGCCGTTTGCTGCTGCGCAGCCATGCGTGCTACCGCACTTTGCTCGGCGACCTTAATGCATCGCAACCGCCGGTGGCGGGCAAGTCCGCCCAGCCGGCAATCCCCTGCACAACCAAAATCGATATTGAAAGGCAGATCGGCGCGCCCAGGCCGTCCAGCTAGGCTGCGCGCAGCCGGGCCGTGGCGGAGCAGTCGATCACACCTTCATCGGTAAGCACGACCCGGTAATCGCGCTCCGCCATCTCGCGCGAAACCAGGCCGTCGGCAACGTCCAGAGCCACCTGCTCGGGATCGCGGTCGGCGGGAGCGCCAAAACCGCCGCCGCCCGGCAGTTCGAGCCGGATGAAATCGCCGCCCGGCACCCCCTGCCGGCCTTTGGGGCCGATCGGCCTTCCCGATACCAGGGTGACCCGGCCCGGAGCGCCCTCGCCGCCGCCGTCGCGGCCGCGCGCCGGGTTGCCGACGCGCTCGAAATTGCACAGCATCGCGATCGGCGTGCCGTCGGCACCACCCAGTTCGATGATCTGGCCGAGGCCGCCGCGAAATTCCCCAGCGCCGCCCGACCCCTCGCGGAACTCGCGCCGGCGGAACATCACCGGCGCCACCGAACTCGGTCGCCTCGACCGGGATAGTGCGTACGCCGGAGGGGAACGCGGTTACGTCGAGCCCGTCCTTACCCGGACGCGCGCCCGCGCCGCCGCAATGAAAGATCGCGGTGCTGAAGGGCCTGATGTCTGGTGGCGCCCTTCCCTCCTCCGCTCCGAGTTCGTCGAGCACATCGGCGCCGCCGTAAATCTGCGGGATCCACAGTGAGGACGCGCCTTCGGCCGGCACGCCGCCTTCCAGGACATGGTGCAGGCAGCCAAAGACGACATCGGGCAGCATGTGGCCGACCGTGTGCCGGGCGGCAACCGCGCGCGGCCGCTTGGCATTGAGCAAACAGCCCTCCGGCGCACTGACCGTAATCGGGGCGAGCGATCCGGCATTGTTGGGCACCTCCGGAGCGACCAGGCACTTCACCCCGAACGCGGTATAGGCGGTCGTATAGTTGAGGACGACATTGATGCCGAAGGCGCTCGCTGGCGAGGTCCCACTGTAATCGACGTGAATGCCGTCGCCAACGATCGTCATCTCGGCGGCCAAGGTCAGTGGCCGGTCATAGCCGTCCATCGTCAGGCTGTTGCGATAGGAGCCCTTTTTCAGCTTGCCGATCGCCTCGATCGTCGCCTGGCGCGAGGTCTCGATGATGTGCTCGCCGAGCCGGTCGAGATTGGCGATGTCGAACTCCTCCATCATTTCGACGAGCCGGCGGCTGCCTTCGTCGTTGCACGCGGCGAGCGCATAAACATCGCCCTCGACCTGCAACGGTTCGCGGACATTGGCGCGGATGACCCGAAGCAGGTCGTCGTTCATATGGCCTTCGCGCGCCAAGGCCATCAGCGGGATCGACAGCCCCTCCTCATAGACCTGGCGGCCGTCGGGTCCCATCCCGAGCCCGCCGATATCGACGACATGCACTGTGCTGGCGAAGAGCCCCACCGGCTCGCCGCGCAGAAAGGTCGGGCTGACCACGGTCAGATCGTGCAAATGCCCGCAGGTAAGCCACGGATCGTTGGTGATGTAATGGTCGCCGGGCCGCATCGTCTTCAGCGGAAAGGCGTCGAGGAAGTGCTTTACCGCCGCCGCCATAGAATTGACGTGCCCAGGGGTGCCGGTGACCGCTTGCGCCAGCATGTTGCCGTCGCGGTCGAACACCCCGGCCGAGAGGTCCCCCGCCTCGCGCACCGTCGTCGAGAACGCCGTGCGCACCAGGGTCTGCGCCTGTTCCTCGACGACCGCAATCAGCCGGCTCCACATGATCTGCATATGAATCTGCGACAACGCAGTGTTGGGTCTGCCAACCATCAGCCTTCTCCTTGCGATGCCGAACATTGTGTTCCGTCCTGCCCCGGTCCGCAATATCGGCTGCCGCGGCATGCAATCTGACCGTGTTCGCCCCAAACTCTTTGGCTGAATCTGCAGCAAATCTACAGCCAAACCGCCCGTATAAGTTGAAATAGCTTCCTATCCGCTCTCAGATTCTGCAACGGGAATGCGGCTAATTTGCGGGCCTCGTGTCTAATGGGCGATCGCTTCGAGGGCGAGACCCCGAGTGCGCGGGCCGAAGCCGCCGATAGTCGCTACGACGATTGCCATCGCGAAAGCGATGAACGCAAACACCGCGTTGACCCCGCCCAAATTGAGCAGAAAGGCGACGACCAGGCCCGAGAGCGCCGCCGACAGCCGGCTCCAGGAATAGACAAAGCCGATCGCGCGCGAGCGAATGCGGGTCGGGAACAGCTCGGACTGATAGCTGTGGAAGCTGAATGACATCAGATTGTTGCACAGCGTCACCAGCACGCCCAACATGATCAGCGTCGCCGGCAGCGCGGCGTTGGCGAACAACATGCCGAACACGCCGATCCCCACCGCGCCGAGGCAGATTTGCCATTTGCGCTCGATCCGGTCGGCGATCAGGGTGCCGAGCAATGGCCCGACCGGGTTGGCGATGGCGATGATGAACGAATATTCGAGACTGGTGGTGACTTTGATCCCCTTGGCGATCAGCAAGGTCGGCACCCAGGCGGCAAAGCCGTAATACCCGAAGGTTTGGAAGAAATTGAACACCGACATCAGGATCGCGCGCCGGTCATAGGGCGGCTGCCAGATCTCCGCGAACGTCCCCTCGCCCGCTTCCTCGCGCTCCGGCGGGCCAGGCGGCATCAGTTTGCCGCCGCTTTCCGCGGCGACCCGGTTCTCGATGCCAGCGACGATGCGCTCGGCATCCGCCACGCGCCCGTGCCGCGCAAGCCAGCGCGGCGATTCCGGCAATGACAGACGAATGAACCAGACGAAGATTGCGCCAGCCGAGCCGATCAGTACGACCCAGCGCCAGCCGTCCAGCCCGAGCGGCATATGTGGCACGAGCAGCCAGGCGAGGAGGGCCACCAGCGGCACCGCGAGAAATTGCACGAATTGGTTATAGGCATAAGCCCGGCCGCGATGGCTGCGCGGCACCAGCTCCGACACGTAGGTGTCGATCGTCACCAGCTCGATGCCGATGCCGATCCCGGCAATGAAGCGCCACAGATCGACGGCAAAACCCGAAGTCTGGAACGCCATGATCGCGGTCGTGATCGAGTACCAGATCAACGAGAACGTGAAGACCGTCCGCCGGCCGTAGCGATCGGCGAAATGGCCGAGAAAAATCGCGCCGACGAACAATCCGGCGAACATCGCGAAGACGAAGGTTCCGACCCCGGCCACCCCATAAGGAGCGAGCACGCTGAACGGCCCGAGCAATTCCGGCGTGAAAAAGCCTGCCTTGAGGAGCCCCGGCGCGATGTAGGCGGTCAGGAAAAGGTCATAGAACTCAAAAGCGCCGCCGAGCGAGATTAAGGTAACCAGCATCCAGATATGCCGGGTCATCGGCAGCCGATCCAGCCGAGCGGCGAGCTCCGCCGCGCTTGCGGTGGCCATGCGTCTCCTCCCATCGGGTTTGCTTCGACCGATCCATTCTCATTTCGGTCGACGGATGCAATCTACGCTCCGGCGCCCCTGTTTTGCACGGATCTCAAACCTCAGCGCCGGCTAGGTCGTGAACGTGAAGCGGCTCCCGGTGGTGCAAAGCCCCAGCTTCTCCGGCATTTCCTGCTTGGCGAGATCGACGAAGTTCTGGCCGCTGCAATGCATCGGCAGGACGTGCTCGATATCGAACTTGTTCAGTTCGGCCGCCGACATTGGTCTCGACGATCTCAATCTGATTGCGAAGTCGTCTAAGCCCGGCGGCCACCTCGCCTTTGGAATTCGTTCGCGGGCTTGGTGATCTCGTAAAGCACCTGATCGACGATCCGCGCCGCGCCGCGCGGGTGTAAATCTTTACCCGCAAAGGGGGCGCTCACGATCCCCGGAATTCTCCGGATGCCGTCAGTATTTGCGAAAAGGTTCTTAACGTTAATCTACACGTATCTCGGATACGTCCTTGGATTAACTTTTCCGGCAACTGTATAAAAAGAATTTTCAAGATTTTAACAAATCGCCCGACGGGATATTTTACATTTCCTAAAATAATAGCTTCGAGTTTTTGTCAACCCATTGACGAATCTAAGTTGGCATGAAATCTGCCTAATATTAGGTACTGCATACGAAAGAGAGTTAACATGGCAAAACTTAACGGTAATCTACTGTGCGCCACTATTCTCGCGGCCGCCTCGGCGCTGGCGGTCGGAGCGGCCCCGTCCTCTGCCGGCACGCTAACCTTCGACTTCGGCACGCTGCAACAGACCGGCGGCACATACAGCTGCAACGGTACCGTTGGCAACGCTGGCACCGACTGCACACTCGGCGCAAACCCGGCCGGTTTCACCACCGGCGGGGTTACCGTCAAGGCGGACGCCTTCGCTGGCAACAGCTCGCCAACGCCGACCGCCACCGTCTCCCAGCGGTTCAATGCTGACAGCTCGGGCGAGGCCGGCCTCGGCGTGGCGAGCGGCAGCGAAAACAAAAACAGTGGGGACCTGCTCGAAATCGGCTCGAATCATGCTTATGGCGGCGCTTTGAACGAGTATCTAGTGCTCGACAACTCGACCGCGATCGCCGCTGGTTATAAGGAGTTCAGTATTGAGATCGGCTCGGAGCAGAGCGGTGAGGGCGCAGTAATCGATTTCTACACCGCGAGCTCGATTGGCTCCTCGCTCATTCTTGGCAACCTCACGCAGATTGCGACTGCCACGACGCCCGGCGGCAGCGCCACGCAGATCGTCGATCTGGGCAACCTCACCCAAAATTTTTTGGTGATCGCCTCGGATAATCCGTCTGTTCCGACCGGCAACGTTCTGGTGACGAACGAAATCTTTACTACCCCCGACGCTGTGCCCGAGCCCGCCACCGCAGCGCTGCTTGGCTCTGGGCTCCTCGGTTTCGGCCTCTTTCGCCGTCGTCGCTCGAAGGCGTAAAAAACGGGGGCGGCGTCCTAAACGGCCGCCGCCCGTTTTATCGACTGAGAATTCAAGTAAACTGTCAGTGCGTCAGGCGAAGCTGACGTGATCCAGCCGGTGGAAGTCCGGCCCAGGTAAGGGGTAGCGCCCGCCTGGTAGCGAGTGTTGCGTGGTCGTCGGCGACGACGGTTGCGAAGCGTACACAGCGATCGTGTGGGGTGGGCTATTGAGCCGCGAAAGTTACACATCGCAGAGGCCGAGGTCGTTGACAGCGCCGAAGGCAACATGGGCAGCGCCGCTATCGCGAGGCGCTGTCGCTCTGCCGTGGTCGAAGACCCCGTCACGCACGAAGGGAGCACGTCGGAACCTGAGAGATCTCGTGTCCGGCCGGGCGGTCGCGGCCGCATCGGTCCGCGTCGGGAAGGTGATGAGCTTTAGCCGGCGATGAACGGGCGCGAGAAGTCAGACCCCGCCATAGTAGCAAGGAAGCCGACGAACGAAGCCGGGCAACCGGCCGAGGAGCCGGTGGAGCGAAGGGCGGGGGCCGAGGGGAACGCGGACCAGCAAAGCACACACCGGACGCAGATCCGGGCGCGTGTGACCCAAGCGCTGGACCGCGTACGGCAAGCGGCAAGGCAAAGGAAGAAAGAGCGGTTCACCGCGCTCCTCCACCATGTCAATCCCGACACGCTCCGGCTGGCGTTTTACGTGCTGAAGCGTAAGGCCGCCCCGGGCGTGGACGGCGTGAGGTGGGATGACTACGAGGCAGAACTGGAGCCCCGGCTCGCGGATCTGCATGGTCGTATTCATCGTGGAGCGTACCGGCCGCAGCCCGCCCGCCGGGTGTACATCCCGAAGGCGGACGGGCGGCAACGGCCGCTGGCGATCGCTGCGCTCGAAGACAAGATCGTCCAGGGCGCAGTCGTTATGGTGCTGAACGCGATCTACGAGGAGGACTTCCTCGGGTTCTCGTACGGGTTCCGGCCCGGACGCGGACCGCATGATGCGCTCGACGCCGTTACGGTCGGGATCACCAGACGGAAGGTGAACTTCATACTGGACGCCGATATCCGGTCGTTCTTCGACACGGTCAGCCAGGACTGGCTGATCCGGTTCGTCGAGCACCGCGTCGGCGACAAGCGCATCGTCCGCCTGATCCGGAAATGGCTCCGGGCGGGTGTTCTCGAAGACGGGGCCGTGACGGTCGGTGACAGAGGGACGGGGCAGGGGTCGGTGATCTCGCCGCTGCTTGCCAACATCTATCTGCACTACGTGCTGGACCTGTGGGCCGAGCGCTGGCGACGGCAGGAGGCCGCCGGCGACATGATCATCGTGCGCTATGCCGACGATCTGGTCGTGGGCTTCGAGCACGAGGCCGACGCCCATCGGTTCCTCGCTGCGATGCGCATGCGGTTCGCGGAGTTCGCGCTGTCGCTCCATCCGGACAAAACCCGCCTGATCGAGTTCGGCCGCCGCGCGGTGGCCGATCGCGCGCAGCGCGGGCTCGGCAAGCCGGAGACGTTCAGCTTCCTGGGCTTCACCTTCATCTGCGGCAAGTCCCGCGCCGGTAAATTCCTGATCCACAGGAAGAGCCGGCGCGACCGCGTGCGGGCCAAGGTCAAGGAAGTCAAGGACGAGCTGCGACAGCGGATGCATGGGCCGCTCCGTGAACAGGCGGAATGGCTGAAGCAGGTGGTCAACGGCTACTTCCAATACCACGCGGTACCGACCAACGCTCGCGCCCTCGTGGCCTTCCGCTACCACGTCACCGATCTCTGGCGGCGCACGCTCCGGCGGCGCGGCCAGAAACATCGAATGACCTGGCAGCAGATCGGGACGCTCGCAGACCAGTGGCTCCCCAAACCCCGGATCCTCCACCCCTGGCCCAACCAACGCTTCGCCGTCAAACACCCAAGGTGGGAGCCGTATGCGGGAAAGCCGCACGTACGGTTAAGTTCGAGCTAATGCCGTTTGCGTGCAACCTACCCTGCCGCAAAAGCCAAACCCTATCGGCGGGATCGCGCCCGATCTGGCTAGAACCGTCCACGTCCCCTGGCTAACTCGGCATGTTGATTTGAACGGCGGCAGGGCTGCAACCCCAATTTTCGTGGCAAGATCAGCGCCGTTGATCCCATGAGCTTCGCGCCGATTTAGCCTCAGAGCGATGTGCTCCTCATCGAGCCACCAAAGATTACTGGCGACCTTCTGTTCCGGCTGCTGCATCGCAGAGTGCCAATTGCGGAACCGGTCAGCTGCCGCGGAAACGTTTGTTTCGAGGACCCATCCTTGCGCTGAGCCTGGCCGCCCCATCGTTTCCTGCTCCTGCCGTTCAGCTGTTCCCGTCTGACGAGCTCGATATAGCCGAAGGCCTCAACGCGGGCGTCAAAGAGGCGGCTGACCACGGTCGAGGTTTCGTCTTCGACGATGACGGCGGGGCCGGGGATGACGGCGCCGGGTTGCAGATCGCGGCGGTCGTGGATCGCCACTTCGATGAACTCGCCGGTCTCTGGGTCGAAGACGGGGCGGCGGCTCGTCGGCTCCGGCGAATAGGATTCCGCAGACGGCGCCGCAATCTCGGTTTCGGTCGGAGCCGGAGCGGAAAGCAGCATTACCCAGCTGAGGATTTCGACTTCGACACCGGGGATGATACGGCTATACAGGCGGCGGTAGGCGTCCTCGAACGCATCGCGTAGCAGCGCCGCGTCGTCGTCGCGGTAAGGCCGGGTTGGCAGCGGCACCGCGATCTCGTGGCCTTGGCCGCGGTAGCGCATGAAGGCGGAGCGGGTTTCGGTTAAAGGCGCGCTGCCGGCGCCGCGGCGGACGATGGGTTCGGCTTCGGCGCGCATTGCGGCGAAGAGCGCATTGGCGGCGGCGGCGTCGAATTCATCGAGGCGCTGCAATGAGGATCGCACGATCTCGTAGGCGATGGGGGCGCGCAGAAAGCCGACTGCGGAGCCGACGCCGGCGTTAGACGGCACCAGCACGCGGTCGAGCCCCAATTTTTCTGCCATGCGGGCGGCGTGCAATGGCGCGGCGCCACCGAACGCGACGAGAGTGCGGCCGCGCGCGTCCTTGCCGCTTTCGATTGCGTGGACGCGCGCCGCGTTCGCCATGTTCTCGTCGACGATCTCGCTGACCCCGAGCGCGGCGAGCGCGACCGCCAGCGCCAGGGGCTCGGCCACCTCCTGCCGCATCGCCTCCTCGGCCGCGCCGCGGTCGAGCGCCATGCGCCCTCCGGAGAAGCCGATGGGATCGATGAGGCCGAGCAGCAGATCCGCGTCGGTCACAGTCGGCGCCGTGCCGCCACGCCCATAGCAGGCGGGCCCTGGGTCCGCCCCCGCGCTGTCGGGCCCGACGGTGATCCGTTTCAGCCGGTCTACCCGCGCGATCGAGCCGCCACCAGCGCCAATCTCGACCATCTCGATGACCGGGATGCGCAACGGCAGGCCGCTGCCCTTCTTGAAGCGATAGACGCGCGCGACCTCGAACGCGCGGTTGGTCTGCGGCTTCAAATCGTCGATCAGGCAGATCTTCGCGGTCGTGCCGCCCATGTCGTATGACAGCACCTTGTCGAGGCGGCATTGCCGCGCGATCTCGGCGGCGAATATCGCACCGCCCGCCGGCCCCGATTCGACAAGCCGCACCGGGAAGCGCATCGCGGTTTCGACCGAGGTCAGCCCGCCGCCGGACAGCATCAGAAATAGCGGGCAGACGAAGCCTTCGCGCTGCAGCATCGCCTCGAGATCGGCGAGATAACGGCCGATCAATGGCTGGACATAGGCATTGGCGCAGGCCGTTGAGAAGCGCTCGTATTCTCGCATCTCGGGTGACACGTCGCTCGACAAGGTGATCGGGAGGCCGGGCAGCCGGTCGGCGAGGATTTGGCCGGCGCGGCGCTCGTGCGCCGGATAGGTAAAGCTGTGCAGAAAACCGATCGCGACCGACTGGATGGCGGCGGCGGCGAGCCGGTCGGCCAGGGATGACACTCCCGCCTCGTCGAGCGGCACGAGAACCCGGCCGCGCGCGTCTATCCGCTCGCGCACCGGAAAGCGCAGCCGGCGCGGCACCAGCGGCGGCGGGAGGTCGATGTTGACGTCGTATTGCTCGAACCGGTTCTCGTGCCGGATCTCGATCGTGTCGCGGAACCCCTCGGTGGTTAGGAGAGCGGTCTTGGCGCCCTTGCGTTCGATGATCGCGTTGGTCGCCAAGGTCGTGCCGTGAATGATGATCGACAAATCCGCCGGCGCGAGCGCGGCTTCGCGCAGCACCGTGCGGATCGCTTCGAGAACGGCGCGCTCGGGCCCCTCCGGGGTGGTCAGGATCTTGGCGCTATAGCGGCGCCCCTCCGCCTCGAGCGCCACATCCGTAAACGTGCCGCCGATATCGACACCCAGTCTTCCGCCCTCTTCCACCACGTCCTCTCGTTTTCGCGGCTACCGGGGCAGAGTGTTCGCGGCGGCGGAGGCAGTGTCAATCCACTGAACCAAAGAGCATGTGGCCGCCGAGCGCCGTCAAATTTCGCGGCCGAGGCGGCTGTCGAGCGACAGCGGGCCGCCGCCGCGGATCAGGATCGCGAGGCAGATCAACAGCAGATAGAGCGGCACTTCCATGCCGCGGGCATTCCAAAACCAGCCGATCGGCATATGGACGTGAAACGCCGCGACGAACATGAAACCGGCGAACAATGCCGCCACCGGCCGTGTCAATAAGCCAAGGATCAGGCAAATTCCGCCGAAGAACTCGAGGGAGCCGATGTAATAGGCCCAGAACAGCGGCGGATGTAGCCCTTGCTTCGCAAAACCCTCCGCGGTCTTGGCGATATCGCCGCCCCAGAAGCCGAACAGCTTCTGCATCCCGTGCGGCAAGAAGAAGAACCCCGTCGCCGCGCGCACCAGCGGCCAGCTATAGGTCTCGAGAGCCGCGTAGATGCCGCCCAAGGCGGGGACCACATAACGCGGCCGGTCCATGCTTTGGAAAGCCATTTTTCCTCCTTTTCGCATCGTTTACTAATCCCGATTAACCTTATCCCACCGCATCGGCGCGATTTGCGAATCAAATTGCCTTGAGCGGGGGCTCAGTGGGCGCTTACCTCGGGTATCGGTGGCGGCAATGGGCTGAAATTGAGCGGGGCGTCCTCCTCGATGCGTTCGCGACTCGGCAGCTGCCCGGCGTCCCAACCGCCGCCCAGCGCCTGGATCAGCGCCGCGCTCGCGACGAGCCGGCTCTGGCGGATATTGACCGCCGTCTCGGCGTTGGCCAGCGCCGTCTGATCGGCGACGATAACGCTGGTGAACGCGACGGTGCCGGCCAGATACTGATTATTGAGGATCCGCGCGGCCTCGAATGCCGCGGCCACGGCCTTGTCCTGAACCTCGGCCTCCTGGGCGAAGATGCGCAGAGCGGCGAGCTGGTCCTCGACCTGCTGGAACGCGGTGAGGACGGTCTGCCGGTAATTCGCGACGTCCTGGTCAAAGAGGGCACGGGCCTCCTCGACTTGGGCGCTGCGCGCGCCGGCGTCGAATACGGTCTGCACGAGGTTCGACCCAAACGCCCAGAAGCGGCTCGTAGTGGCCAACAGACGGTTCAAGGTCAACGCCGAAGTCCCGTAATCGCCCGTGAGAGTGATATTGGGATAAAATGCCGCCACCGCGACGCCGATCTGGGCATTGGCCGCTTCCATCTGCCGCTCTGAGGCGGCGATGTCCGGGCGGCGCTCCAAAAGCGCGGACGGCATTTCTGGCGGTATCACCGGCACCGCGATCATCGCTTCGGTTGGCGGGATCGAAAATTCGGCGGGCGGCTTGCCGATCAGAACCGCGATCGCGTGCTCGAGCTGGGCGCGAGTCACGCCGACTGCGATCGCCTGCGCTTGGGTGCTCTCGAGTTGTGCCTCGGCCTGGGCGACGGCCGACTGGTCGGCGGTGCCGCTCTGATACTGGTTGCGGGTGATGCGCAGCGATTCGGCATAGTATCCGGCCGCGGCGTCGAACAGGCGCTTCAGCTCGTCCGACATCCTCAGCTGCAGGTAGTCGCTGGCCAACGTGCCCTGAGCCGACAAGAGCGCGCTGGCGAGATCGCCGGCGCTTGCCTGGGCGCTCGCCACATCGCCTTCGACGGTACGGCGGACCCTACCCCAGAGGTCCGGCGCCCAGCTCGCCGACGCGGAGGAGCTGAACGAGCTGCTGGTGAAACCGGATCGACCAGCCCCCGTGCTGCTGCTGGAGCCACCGCCGGTTCGCGAACGCTGCGCGCTCGCATTCAGATCAACGGTCGGGAAGAAGGCGGCGCGCGCCTGAGCGACGATGAATTCCGCCTGCTGGAATGCGGCTTCAGCGGCTTTCAGGTTCTGGTTGGAGATGTCGATTTGTTTTTCCAGGTCGTGTAGCAGCGGATCCTTGTAGACCGACCACCAGGCACCGCGGTCGATCGCGTCGAGCGGCTCGCCGACCTTCCAGCCCGCCTCCTTGTACCGCGCCGGCACCGGGGCGCTCGGCCGGCTATAATCGGGCCCGACCGTGCATGCGGAGAGCAGCACTGCCGCGGTTAGAACGCCCATGGGGCGCGCCCGTTTCATCCCCCCCTCGCGGCTATGGTCGGCTAGCGGCTCATTCCCCCGGTTCGGGGATACGGCCCGAGTAGAAGCGAGGATGGCGGATCCGCCAACGGCGCCCGCCCCACAGACGCAAGCGGTCGAGATAGAGGTAGATCACCGGTGTTGTGTAAAGCGTCAGCAGCTGGCTGACGATCAGACCGCCGACGATGGTAATACCGAGCGGGCGGCGCAATTCTGAGCCTTCGCCAAATCCGATCGCCAGCGGCAACGCGCCGAGCATCGCCGCCATCGTCGTCATCATGATCGGCCGGAAGCGCTTGAGACAGGCCTCATAGATCGCCTGGCGTGAACTCAAGCCCAGGCGGCGCTCGGCATCGAGCGCAAAATCGATCATCATGATCGCGTTCTTCTTGACGATCCCGATCAGCAATATGACGCCGATCAGCGCCACGATGCTGAACTCGGTATCAGTGACGATCAACGCGAGTACTGCGCCGACCCCCGCCGAGGGCAGGGTGGAAAGGATCGTGATCGGGTGAACATAGCTCTCATAGAGAACGCCCAGCACGATATAGACCGCAAGCAGCGCAGCGGCGATCAGAACCGGCTCATCAGCAAGCGATTTCTCAAAGGCTCTGGCGCTGCCCTGGAAGCCGCCGCGAATCGACGCCGGTAAATGAAGCTGCCGGATCTGATCTTCGATGGCCGTCGTCGCCTGGCTGAGCGAGACGCCCGGCACGAGGTTGAACGAGATGTTCGCGGCGACAGACAGGTTTTCGTGATTGACCGAGAGCGGCGTATTGCCAAGCTGAAAATGGGCGATCGCGGAGAGCGGTACCATGGTTTCTTGGGACGTGCTGACCGCCGCGCCCGTCGAGGTGCCGCCGTGGCCGTTGTTGGCCAGGGCGTTGTTGGCCAGGTTGCGCGCAGGATCGCCAGCGACCGGAGCGGTCGCCGCTGCGGCGCCGCTCCTGCTGTTCTGAGCCGGCACCTTGGCGAACACTGTACCGGTCAGCGGCTCAGTCGACTGGGTGCCGCTGACCGAGCCTCCGCTGGTGCTGATATAAAGCTGGTTCAAGGCTTCCGGGTTCTGCCGGAACTCGGGCGCCACCTCCATGACTACGTGGTACTGGTTCTGCGCCGCATAGATAGTCGATACCTGGCGTTGGCCGAATGCATCGTAGAGGGTATTATCGATCTGACCAACCGTGAGCCCGAGCCGCGCCGCGCTGCTGCGGTCGATGATCAGATCCGTCTCAAGCCCGTGCAGCCGCTGGTCGAGAGTGACCCACTTCAAAAGCGGCACGTTTTTCAAAGCGGCCTCGACTTTGGGCGCCCAGTCGGCGATGTCTTCGGTGTTGTCGCCCAAAAGGGTGTACTGGTATTGGCTCCAATGCTCGCCGAGCCAAATGTCTTGGATCCCAGCAAACCAAGAATCCGCGCCCATCTCGTCGATCTTCCGATGCAGACGGTCCATCACTTGCTGGACCGACACATCGCGCTCGGACAGCGGCTTCAGGACTGCGAACACTGCGCCGTCATTCGTCCACCCTGTCGAGCCGCCGACGGTCTGGACCGCCGGGTCCCGATGGATAATTTCGAGAGACTGGGTCAGCTTCTGCTGCAGCAGCTGAAACGAGGTGCTTTGGTCGGCCCAGACGCCACCCCTAATCAACCCGTTGTCCTGCAGCGGAACGAATCCCTTGGGAACAATCACAAAAAGCCAAATGGCGGAACCTAGCGTCATGCATAGGCTCAACATGACGATAGCCGGCCATCGCAGTACTCGGCGCAGAATGCAGCCGTGCACGGTCAGCATCGCCTCGAAGATACGTTCGCCCGCTCGGTTCAGTCGTCCAGAGGCCGGTTCACATCGGCCGGCCAGCAGATAGGCGCACATCATCGGGGTCGTCGTCAGCGAGACTATCAGCGAGATCACGATCGCCACCGATAGGGTCACCGCGAACTCGCGAAACATCCGCCCAATAATGCCTTCCATCAGCAAAATCGGCACAAAGACCGCGATTAGCGAAAGGCTCATCGACAAGACAGTAAAGGTGACCTCGCGGGCGCCTTGCAGAGCGGCTTGCATCCGCGTCATCCCGGCCTCGATGTGCCGCGTTATGTTCTCCAGCACGACGATCGTATCGTCGACCACTAATCCGGCCGAAATTGTCAGCGCCATCAGCGACAGGTTGTTGAGGCTATAGCCGAACAGGTACATCACGCCGAAGGTGCCGATCAGTGACACCGGTAACGCCACGCTCGGGATCAGGATCGCACGCAAATTGCGCAGAAACACGAAGACAACGAGGACGACCAGACAGACCGCGATGACGAGCGCGCGCTCTACGTCATGCAGCGAGGCCTTAATCGTCACGGTCCGGTCCATTGTCAACTCAAGCCGGATGGCCCCAGGGATCGATGCCGCGATCTGTGGCAGGATTGACCTGACCCGGTCGACGGTCTCGATGATGTTGGCAGCTGGCCGCCGGTAGAGGGTTAGCAAAACTGCTGGTTTACCGTTCAACAGCCCAAGGTTGTGCAAATTTTCGACCGAATCGCGAACTTCGCCGATATCGGTGAGCCGCACCGGCGCGCCGTTGCGATATGCGATCACTAAGGGACGGTAATCGTCGGCACGGTTCGCCTGGTCATTGGTGTAGACCTGGAAGCGGTGGTTACCGTCTTCGATGACGCCCTTGGGGGTGCGGGCATTGGCGGAGGCGAGTGCAGCGCGGACGTCTTCGAGCCCAATGCCATACTTGAACAGCGCGAGCGGGTTGAGCTCGATCCGCACCGCCGGCAAAGAGCTGCCGCTGATCGTCACCTGGCCGATCCCGTCGATTCGTGAGAGCGCCTGCTGCAACACGGTCGATGCGGCATCGTAGATCTGGCCCGGCGTCAGCGTGTCCGAGGTCATCGCAAGGATCGCGATCGGCGGGCCGGCGGGATTGGCTTTGTGGTAGGTCGGGTTCCGGCGCAGACTGGTCGGCAGGTCGGCACGCGCCGCATTGATTGCAGCCTGAACATCGCGGGCCGCGCCGTCGATGTTCCGATTGAGGCCAAATTGCAGCGTAATATAAGTCTGACCGACTGAACTCTCCGAGTTCATCTCGGTGACATCAGCAATTACTCCGAGATGGCGTTCGAGCGGTGTCGCTACGGTCGCCGCCATGGTTTGGGGGCTCGCCCCCGGCATTATCGCAGAGACCCAAATTGCGGGGAAATCGATCTGCGGCAGTGGCGCTACCGGAAGCTTCAGGTAAGCGAAAAACCCGGCGAGGGCTATGCCGAGTGTGAGCAGCGTGGTCGCGACCGGCCGCTCGACGAACGGCGCCGAAGGGCTCACCGCCTGTCGCCCTCCGCATTAGCCGCGTCGCCGCCAAACTGGCGGCGTCGCGGGATTGCCGAGCAGGTCGGAGCCTAAGATAAGTAACCAATGACATAGACAGCTTCCGCAACCGGCTGAAATTGGGACTGCCGACGATAAACGTCCAAAAAATCGCACAACTCGACTCCAAATCGGACGAGCGCGTTTCCTTTTGTGGCAGATGCTCATTCGCCGGGTTCGGGGATATACCCCGGGTAGAAGCGCGGATGGTGGATCCGCCAACGGCGCCCGCCCCACAGACGCAAGCGGTCTACATAGAGGTAGATCACGGGTGTCGTGTAAAGTGTCAGCAGCTGGCTCACGATCAGCCCGCCGACGATCGAGATGCCGAGCGGGCGTCGCAGTTCGGAACCCTCGCCGAATCCGATCGCCAGCGGCAACGCGCCGAGCATCGCCGCCATCGTCGTCATCATGATCGGCCGGAAGCGTTTGAGGCAGGCCTCATAGATCGCCTCGCGCGAGCTCAAGCCCAGGCGGCGCTCGGCGTCGAGCGCGAAATCGATCATCATGATCGCGTTCTTCTTGACGATCCCGATCAGCAGGATGACGCCGATCAGCGCCATGATGCTGAACTCGGTATTGGTTGCAATCAGCGCCAGCACCGCCCCGACCCCGGCCGACGGCAAGGTCGACAAGATCGTAATCGGATGAACGTAGCTCTCATAGAGAACGCCGAGCACGATATAGACCGCCAGCAGCGCGGCGGCGACGAGCAGCGGCTCATTGTCGAGCGACTTCTGAAAGACTGCGGCTGTGCCCTGAAAGCTGCCATGGATCGACCCCGGCACGCCGAGTTTGCGCATCTGATCGTCGATCGCCGCCGTCGCCTGACTGAGCGAGACGCCCGGCGCGAGATTGAACGAGATCGTCGACGCGACGAAGAGATTTTGGTGATTGACCGCGAGCGGCGTGTTGCCCGGGCCGAAATGGGCAAAGGCGGAAAGCGGCACCATCGTTTCATGAGAAGTGCTGACCGCAGCGCCCGTCGAGGTAGCGCCATGGCCGGTGTTGGCGAGCGCGTTGTTCGCCAGGTTGCGAGCGGTGTCGCCGGCGATCTGTGCCGTCGTGGTCGCCGCATTGGCGCTGTTCGCGGCCGGCACCTTGGCGAGGACCGTTCCGGCAAGCGCGTTGGTCGATTGCGTGCCGCCCACCGAGCCTCCACTGGTGCTGACATAGATCTGGTTGAGGGTGTCCGGGTTCTGCCAGAACTCAGGCGCCACCTCCATGATGACGTGGTATTGGTTTTGTGCGGCATAGATCACCGACACTTGCCGCTGGCCGAACGCGTCGTAGAGGGTATTGTCGATCTGGCTGACCGTAAGCCCAAGGCGCGAGGCGGTCGTGCGGTCGATGATCAGATCGGTCTCGAGCCCCTTTTGCTGCTGGTCGAGATTGACGTCGGTCAACAGCGGCACCTTTTGCAGCGCGGTTTCGAGCTTCGGCGCCCACTCATAGATGTCGTTGGCGTCGTCGCCTTGTAGCGTGTACTGATACTGCGCGTTGTTGGCGCGGCCGCCGACCCGGATGTCTTGCGCTCCTTGCAAAAAGAGCCGAGCACCCGCAACCTCGTTGAACTTGGGCCGCAGCCGTCCCATGACCTGCTGCATCGACACGCGGCGCTCGGCCAGCGGCTTCAACACGACAAAGACAAACCCGGAATTGGTCTGGCCGCCGCCGGTGAAGGCACTGACGCTCTGGACCGCCGGATCGTGCCTGATGATATCGACGAACTGGGTCAGCTTTTTTTCCATAAGCTGGAACGAGATGCTCTGGTCGGCCTGAATGCCGCCGAACATTAGTCCGACGTCCTGAGTGGGAAAAAAGCCTTTCGGAACTATCTTGACGAGGTAGATACCCAGGCACAGCGTCGCCAGCAGGCTCAGCATGACGAGGGATGGCCATTGCAATGCGCGGCGCAAACTACGGTCGTACAGGTTCAGGATTCCGGCGAAAGCTCGCTCGCTGGCCCAGTAGAGCCGGCCGTGGGCTTGTTCGCGCCGATCGGCGAGCAAATAAGCACACATCATCGGCGTCGTCGTCAGCGAGACGGCCAGTGAGATCATGATCGCGACCGACAAGGTCATCGCGAACTCGCGGAACAGACGCCCGACGATGCCGCCCATCAGCAGAATCGGCACAAAAACGGCGATCAGCGACAGGCTCATCGACAGCACCGTAAAGCCGACTTCGCCGGCGCCCTGCAGCGCTGCCTGCATCCGGGTCTTGCCGGCTTCGATGTGCCGCGTCACGTTTTCGAGCACGACGATCGCATCATCGACGACAAAACCGGTCGAGATCGTCAGCGCCATCAGCGAAAGGTTGTCGAGGCTGTAGCCCAGCAGATACATCACCCCGAAGGTGCCGATCAGCGAGACCGGCACCGCGACGCTCGGGATCAGGGTCGCACGCAGACTGCGCAGGAATGCGAAGACGACGAGGATGACGAGAACGATCGCGATGATCAGCGTACGCTCGACGTCGTGCAGGGAGGTTCGGATCGTGATCGTCCGGTCCAATGTCAATGCGACGTTGATGGCGCTCGGGATTGAGGCCTCGAGCTGCGGCAAGATCGATTTGATCCGATCTACCGTGTCGATGATGTTGGCGCCCGGTTGTTTGTAAAGAAAGACCAGAACCGCCGGTTTGCCGTTCGAAAGCCCCTGATTGCGCAGATTTTCGACCGAGTCCTTCACCTCGCCGACATCGGTCAGCCGCACCGGCGAGCCGTCGCGATAGGCGACTATCAGCGGCTGGTAATCGGCGGCGTGATTTGCCTGATCGTTGGTGTAGATCTGGAACCGGTGCTCGTCCTCTTCGATTGCGCCCTTCGGACTGTGGGCATTGGCCGAGGCGAGCGCGGCGCGCACGTCTTCGAGCCCGATCCCGTATTTGAAGAGCGCAAGCGGATTGAGCTCGACGCGCACCGCCGGCAATGAACTGCCGCTGATCGCGACCTGCCCGATGCCGTCGATCTGCGACAATGCCTGCTGGACGACCGTCGAAGCGGCATCATAGATCTGGCCTCGCGTCAGCGTCGCCGAGGTCATCGCCAGGATCGCAATCGGTGCGTCCGCCGGATTGACCTTGCGGTAGGTGGGGTTGGTGCGCAGACTGGTCGGCAGATCCGCACGCGCCGCGTTGATCGCCGCCTGAACGTCGCGCGCGGCGCCATCGATATTCCGGTTGAGACTGAATTGCAGCGTAATCCGGGTCGTGCCGACCGTGCTCTGCGAGGTCATTTCGGTGACATCGGCAATGATGCCGAGATGGCGTTCGAGCGGGGTCGCCACGGTCGTCGCCATCGTGTCCGGGCTCGCCCCTGGCATCGTAGCAAATACGGAGATGGTCGGGAAATCAACCTGCGGCAGCGGGGCGACCGGCAGTTTCAGATAAGCAAAAAATCCGGCGAGCGCGATGCCGATGGTCAGCAGCGTGGTGGCAACCGGCCGCTTGACGAACGGTGCCGACGGGTTCACCGGCTGGTGCCCCCTGCGACCGCGTCGCCGCGATTGAACCGTTCGCGCAACGCCCCGCCCAGCCGGTCGAAGCCGAGATAGATGACCGGTGTCGTGAACAAGGTCAGCAATTGGCTGAAAATCAGACCGCCGACGATAGTCACCCCCAACGGGTGGCGCAGCTCCGAGCCGGTTCCGCTTCCGAGCATCAGCGGTAGTGCGGCAAAGAGTGCCGCCATCGTCGTCATCAGGATCGGCCGGAAGCGCAGCAGACAGGCCTGATAGATCGCCTCGCGCGGCAATTTTCCTTCGTTCCGCTCGGCGTCGAGCGCGAAGTCGACCATCATGATCGCATTCTTCTTGACGATGCCGATCAGCAGGATGATGCCGATGATCGCAATAACGCTGAGATCGCTGCCGTCGATCATCAGCGCTAAGAGCGCTCCAACACCGGCCGAAGGCAGTGTCGAGAGGATCGTGATCGGGTGGATGAAGCTCTCGTACAGCACGCCCAGCACGATATACATCGTGATGATGGCCGCGATGATCAGCACGAGCTCGTTGCCGAGCGCGGCCTGAAACGCCAGCGCGGCACCTTGGAAGACGGTGATCATGCTGGCCGGCATGCCGATTTCCTGCTCGACTTGCTTAATCGCGTCGACCGCCTCGCCGAGCGATGCGCCTTGTGCCAAATTGAACGACACTGTGGTCGACGGAAATTGGGCGAGATGGTTGATCTCCAGAGGCGCCGTCTGCTCCTCGACCTGAGCAATCGCCGACAGCGGGACCTGGCCATTCGTCGCAGTCGATGACGGCAGATAAATCTGCCCCAGCGAGCTCAAAGATTTCTGCAAATCGGGATCGGCTTCCAAAATGACCCGGTACTGGTTCGACTGGGTGAAGATCGTCGAAACGATACGCTGGCCGAAGGAATTGTAAAGCGCGTTGTCGACGGTGGCCGGGGTGATGCCGAAGCGCGCAGCGGTGGGGCGGTCGATCTGAATGTAGGCCGAAAGGCCGTTCTCGGCGAAATTGCTAGAGACGTCCTCGAGCTGCGGCAATTGCTGTAGACGCTCGAGCAGTTTCGGAACCCAGGTCGAGAACTCATTGGGATTGGCGTCTTCGAGTACGAACTGGTACTGGGATCGGCTGACCGTCGCGTCGATGGTCAGATCCTGGACCGGCTGCATGTAGAGGGAGATGCCCGCAACATCTTGCGTCTCCCGCTCCAGCCGCCGGATCACGTCGCTGGCCGAGGTGCGGCGTTCGTCGCGCGGCTTTAAATTGATCAGAAACCGCCCGGTATTGAGGGTCGAGTTGGTGCCGTCGACCCCGATAAAGGAAGACAGACTCACGACATCGGGGTCCTTGAGGATGGCTGCGGCCAACGCCTGCTGGCGTTGCGCCATCGCCTCGAAAGAGACCGAGGGCTCGGCCTCGGAGATCCCCTGGATAAGCCCGGTGTCCTGGACAGGGAAAAAGCCTTTCGGGATCACGATGTATAGAAACACGGTGAGGCCAAGCGTGCCGGCTGCCACGAGCAACGTCAGCGGCTGGTGGTCGAGCACCCAGCTCAGCAGCCTTCCATACTGAGCGATCAGCCCATCGAACCATTGCTGGGTCTTACGCGCCGCAAGCGACATTTCCGATGCACGCCGGTGACGCAGGATCTTGGCGCACATCATCGGGACGAGCGTCAATGCGACCACCGCGGAGATGACGATCGTGACCGCGAGGGTGATGGCGAACTCGCGGAACAGGCGCCCGACCACGTCGGGCATAAAGAGGAGCGGGATCAATACCGCAATCAGTGACACGGTCAGCGAGATGATCGTGAAGCCGATCTGCTCGGAGCCCTTCAGCGCCGCCTGCAACGGCGGATCGCCCGCCTCGATATAGCGCGAGATGTTCTCGATCATGACGATCGCGTCGTCGACGACGAACCCGGTGGCAATCGTCAATGCCATGAGCGACAAGTTGTTGAGGCTGAACCCGGCGAGATACATCACCGCCAAGGTGCCGACGAGCGAAAGCGGGACGGAAAGGCTCGGGATCAGGGTCGCCGAAGGGCTGCGCAGAAACACAAATATCACGATCACGACGAGGACGACGGCAAGGCCGAGCTCGAACTCGACATCGGCTACCGAGGCGCGGATCGTGGTGGTGCGGTCGGTCAGCACTGCGACATCGACCGCCGAGGGAAGCGCCGCCCTCAGCTGCGGCAAGAGCGCCTGGATACGGTCGACGACCTCGATGACGTTGGCGCCGGGCTGCCGCTGAATATTGACGATAACCGCCTCGTCCGTGTTCATCCACGCGGCCAGCTTGGTATTCTCAGCGCCTTCGGTGGCGCGCGCGACATCCGACAGCTTCACCGGTGCACCGTTCCGGTAAGCCACGACCAGGTCGTTGTAGTCGGTCGGCTTTCTGATCTGATCGTTGGCGTTGATCGTGTAGGCGCGGCTCGGCCCGTCGAAATTGCCTTTGGGCGTGTTGACATTGGCATTGGCGAGCGTCGTGCGCAGATCGTCGATGTTGAGGCCGTAGGCGGCGAGCTGGCGGTAATTCGCCTGGATGCGCACTGCCGGCCGGTGACCGCCGCTGATGCTGACCAAACCGACCCCCGGCAATTGCGAGATTTTTTGCGCGAGACGGGTGTCGGCGAGATCCTCGACCTGGGTCAGCGGCATGGTCTTGGAGGTCAATGCCAAGGTCAGGATCGGTGCGTCCGCGGGGTTTACCTTGGCATAGATCGGCGGCGCCGGCAGATCCGACGGCAGCAGGTTGCCCGCTGCGTTGATCGCCGCCTGAACCTCCTGCTCGGCCACATCGAGACTGAGGTCGAGGCTGAACTGAAGGGTGATCACCGAGGCCCCGGCGGAGCTCGTCGAGGACATCTGGTTGAGCCCCGGCATTTGGCCGAACTGCACCTCGAGCGGCGCGGTCACCGAAGAGGTCATCACATCGGGACTGGCGCCCGGGTAGAAGGTCTGCACCTGGATCGTCGGATAGTCGACCTCGGGCAGCGCCGATAGCGGCAAGAAGCGATAGGCGAAGATGCCGACCAGCATGATCGCCGCCATCAGCAGCGTCGTCGCCACCGGACGCAGGATAAAGATCCGTGAGGGGCTCATCTCAAAAAGCCGAAGCTACCCTCACCCCGCCGAGCCCCCACCCTAACCCTCCCCCGCTTGCGGGGGAGGCGACGATAGCCCTTCTCCCGCAATGCGGGAGAGGGTGCCCTGCGCAGCGAGGCGGGTGAGGGCGCCGCCTGATGGCGCACCGCGAACACTCACGGGCCGCTCCGCCGCTGCCCGCCACCTTGTCTCTGCCGCTGGCCTTGCGGCTGGGGTGGGCCCTCCGCCGCGGACGCGGTAGGTTGCGGCGAAGCAATCGTCACCTTTGCGCCGTCACGCAGCCGGTCGGCGCCGTCGGTGACGACGCTTTCACCCGGTTCCAACCCCGACAGGATCGCGATGCGTTGGCCGTCGCTCGGCCCGAGCTTGACCTTTTGCACCGCGACCGTCTTCTCCGGCTTGACGACATAGACAAAGGTGCCGGGCGCGCCGCGCTGGATCGCCGAATTGGGCAGGATGTCGGCGTCATGCAGCGTATTGACCAATAACTTGACGTTGACGAACTGGTTCGGAAACAGGGCCAGCTGATCGTTGTCGAATATTGCCCGCAATTTTACGGTGCCCGTCGTCGTGTCGATCTGATTGTCGATCGTGTCCAGCTTGCCGCTTGCAAGCTCGGTCGCGCCGGTGCGGTCGTAGGCGGTCACCGGCAAGACCGCTCCGGCCCGCACTCGTTTCATCACCTCGGGCAAATTGTCCTCGGGTAAGGTGAAGATGACCGAGATCGGCTGCAGCTGGGTGACCACGACGATGCCGTTGGGATCGCTGGTCTGAACATAATTGCCGGCGTCGACCTGGCGCAGCCCGACCCGGCCCGTGACCGGCGAGACGATGTGGCAATAGGTCAGATTGAGCTTTTGGGCGTCGATCTGCGCCTGATCGGCTTTGATCGTCGCCTCGTCCTGCGCGACCAGGGAAACCTGCGTGTCGCGGGTTTGCTTGGCGATCGAGTTTTGCGCGACCAAGGTGTTATAGCGCTGCAAATCCACTTGCGCGTTCTTCAGCAGCGCTTGGTCTTTGGCCAGCTGGGCCTGGGCCTGTTCGAGAGCCACCTGGTAGGGGCGCGGGTCGATCTGAGCGAGAAAATCGCCCTTGTTGACCGTCTGCCCTTCCTGGAAGGCGACTTGCATCAGATAACCGCTGATCTGGGTCTTTACCGTGACGGTCGCGAGCGGGGTGACGGTGCCGAGCTGGCTCAACGTCACCGGCATGTCGCCCTTCTCCGCCGGGGACACCCCGACGGGTACGGGAGCGCCGGCTTGGCCGCGGCCGCCCTCCTTCGGCTGCGTCTGCGGCCGCGGGAAATACCAGACCGCGGCGGCAACGATCGCGGCCACCAACAGCAGCCAGACAAGGCGCCGCCCCCACCGGCGGCGCGGCCGGTGCGACACGACGCCGCCCGGCTGAGCAGGACGAGCCAACGGCTCGTTCACCCTCACTCGTCCGGATGGCGCAAGAACTTCGCTTCGCTGATCGTCCATTCGTCCAAGACCTGATTTGCTCCTTCGGACCGGCAATTCGGCGGCGAGAGCCTAGCAATTTTTCGCTTGCGCGTCGCGCGCGACCGGCTTGATCACGATTCCACGATGCCGATAGGGGCTGTGGATTATATGGCATCCGGCCGCGAAGCATCCCGATACTGCAAACCTCTTCCGTCCGGGCGCGGCATCGTCTCAAATAGCCAAGTGGACCCAGGGGCTCGAGGTGGGGCGATGACGACGAATCTTCTCAGCGGCGGCCAGCTCGTCGTCGCCGCGCTGCGCGCCCATCGTGTCGCCATGGCCTTCAGCGTCGCCGGGGAGAGCTATCTCGAAGTCCTCGACGCGCTGTTCGACGCTCCGGAGATCCATCTCGTGACCTGCCGCCAGGAAGGCGGTGCCGCTTTCATGGCCGAGGCCTACGGCAAGCTCACGGGTAAGCCGGGGGTGCTGCTGGTGACCCGCGGGCCCGGCGCCTGCAACGCCTCGATCGGCATCCATACCGCCTTTCAGGATTCGACGCCGGTGGTCGTGCTGGTCGGCCAGGTCGCGCGCCACCAGATCGACCGCGAAGCCTTCCAGGAAGTCGATTTCCGCAAGATGTTCGCGCCGCTCGCCAAATGGGTGGCGCAGATCGACATGGCCGAGCGTGTTCCCGAGCTGATCAATCAGGCCTTTCAGGTCGCGACCTCCGGGCGGCCCGGCCCGGTCGTGCTGGCATTACCCGAGGATATGCTGCGCGACCATAGTGCGGCGGCGGTGGTCGGCCCCTACCGGGCCGTGCATGCCCATCCCGGAGCGGCGGATCTCGCAGAGCTCGGCCGGCTCCTTGCGGCGGCGGAACGACCGATGATGCTGGTCGGCGGCAGCGGCTGGGACGACCGAGCCTCCCATGACATCACAAAGTTTGCCGAGGCCAACCAGCTCCCGGTCTGCTGTTCGTTCCGCCGGCAGGACATCGTCGACAACCGATCGCCCTCCTTCGTCGGCGACCTCGGCACCGGGGCGAGCGCCGCCCTCGTCGCGCGGATCAAGGAGGCGGACCTCCTGCTGGCCGTCGGCGCGCGAATCGGCGAAATCACTTCGCAATCCTATTCATTGATGGGCATTCCCGACCCCGGCAAGGTGCTGGTGCATGTGCACGCGGGCGCCGAGGAGCTCGGCCGGGTTTTTCGCCCGAGCCTTCCGATTCAATCCGGCATGCCCGAATTCGCCGCGGCCGCTGCAGCTTTGCCCCCGGTGCCGGTGCCGCGCTGGTCGGATTGGCGCGCGGCGGTTCGTTCGGAATACGAGGCCGGTCTGTTGCCGACAGCATCGGGTGCGGCGCTCGATCTCGGCAAGGTGATGACTTGGTTGCGCGATCGCCTGCCCGACAACGCGATCGTCACCAGTGACGCAGGGAACTTCAGCGGTTGGCCGAACCGCTTCCTGCAGTACCGACGGCCGGGACGCCAGCTCGGCCCGACCAGCGGGGCGATGGGCTACGGCGTGCCCGCCGCGGTTGCGGCCAAGCTCGTCCATCCCGACCGGCTGGTCGTCGGGTTTTGCGGCGATGGCGGCTTCATGATGACCGGGCAGGAGATCGCGACCTCGATGCTCGAGGCGGTCGGCCCGATCATCCTGGTCTTCAACAACGCGATGTACGGCACGATCCGCATGCATCAGGAGCGCCGCTTTCCGGGCCGGGTCGTCGGGACGGCGCTGAAGAACCCGGATTTTCTCGGCCTCGCCCGCGCCTATGGCGTGCTTGGCGCCTCTGTCGCAAGGACGGAGGAATTCGCGCCGGCCTTCGAAGAGGCAGCCGCCGGCAAGGGGCCGGCGATCATCGAGCTCAAGATGGATCCTGAGATGATCACGACGCGCACGACCCTGTCCGAGATCCGCCGCGAGGCCGAGGCCCGCCAGGTGCAAGGGATGGGGGTCTGATGATGGCGGAAATCGCACGGCAGCGCTGGTCGGCCGAGCGTTATGCCGAGACCGCGCATTTTGTCCCGGCCCTCGGCGCCCCCGTCCTCGAACTGCTCGCGCCAGCCCGAGGTGAGCACATCCTCGACCTTGGCTGCGGCGACGGCGTGTTGACCGAAAAGATCGTCGCGGCCGGCGCAACCGTGATCGCAGTCGATGCCGGGCCTTACATGGTCGCTGCAGCACAGGCCCGCGGCCTCGATGCCAGGGTCATGGACGGCCAGAGGCTGACCTTCACCGGCGAATTCGACGCCGTATTCTCGAACGCCGCGCTCCATTGGATGCTGGATCAGCAGGCGGTGCTCGCCAGCGTGCACCGGGCGCTGAAGCCGGGCGGCCGCTTTGTCGCCGAGATGGGCGGCCACAACAATACCGCTGCGATAATCGTCGCCGTAAGTGCGGTTCTTGCGCGCCGCGGGCTCGACGCTGACCGCATCAACCCGTGGTACTTTCCCTCCGCCGAAGCCTATCGCAAACAGCTCGAACAGGCCCAGTTCACCGTCGAGGAAATCGCGATCGTCCCGCGGCCGACGACCCTGCCGACCGGTATCGAACCATGGCTCGACACCTTCGCCGAAGATTTTCTCGGTCCGCTGCCTCAGCCCGACCGATCGCGAGCCCGCGCCGAAATCGCCGATCTCTTGCGCCCCGTCCTGATGGACGAGACCGGAACCTGGATTGCCGACTATGTGCGGCTGCGTTTTCGCGCCACCCGCGCCGAATAACGCCACGACGCTGCTTTCACTGACAGTGTGAGGTCGATCACACGCTCCCAAACGCGCAAGAAGGTATTTTGCGGGCGTTCGAAAGCAGAGGCCGCGTCTCGCCAATCCTCACAGGCACTGGCACGTCTTTTGCGCGGACACCAGAACCGCTGAGGGACAAATCCAATGCATCAGATTCGAACATCGGCTCGTTTGATCCGCGTGACGCTGTTCGTCACCGCGCTCGGTATCGCACCGGCAGCGGCTGAGGGCCCCGCCCCGCCATTGGGCGCTTACAATGCAGACATAAAGGAAAGCTCGATCTCGGGCATCTCGTCCGGCGCTTTTGTGGCCGTACAGTTCGGGGTCTCCTGGTCGTCGATTGTCAAAGGCGTAGGCGTCATCGCCGGCGGGCCTTATTATTGTGCGCAAGGCACCGCCATAGATGGTCTATTGGGCAATTTCGGCCCCGGTCTCACGGCGACCGGCCCTTGCATGAAAGGGCCTCCCCCAGACCTCGAGCCGCTCTTCGAGAAAACCAACGAATGGGCCCGGAACGGGGACATCGATAACCCGCACAATATCGCGAACCAGCGCATTTACATCTTTGCCGGCTACAACGACTCGATCGTCAATCCAAGAGTTGGAGACGCTGCTTACCGCTTCTATATGCATTACCTAGGTGGCCGCAATAACGGCGATATGTTCTATCAGAGCGCCATCGGCGCGGGCCATTCCCAAGTGACGGTCGATTACGGTCTGCCGTGCAACAAAAACGAAGGCGACTTCATCGACCACTGCAAATACGATCAGGCCGGGATAATTCTCCAGCACATCTATGGCGCCCTCAACCCCAAGAACCGCGGCACGCTTTCCGGGAGGCTCATCGCGTTCGATCAGCGAGAGCTCACGTCTCCCGAATCGCCGGCCTCCTACAGCATGGCCGATACCGGGTATGTGTACGTTCCGGCCTCTTGTGCCGCCCAGCAGCCGTGCCGCGTGCATATCGCGCTCCACGGCTGCAAGCAAAACTTCGAAACCATTCAGGACCATTACATCCAGCATGCCGGCTATAACGAGTGGGCCGACACGAACCGCGTGATCATCCTTTATCCGCAAACCATCGTCGGCAATCCCGCTACCGATGCCTTCACACCCCTCAACCCGTTCGGGTGCTGGGATTGGTGGGGTTATACGAACTTCAATTATGCCGTTAAGGCCGGGCGGCAAATCTCAACCATCAAAGCCATGCTCGACCGGCTTACGGGCGGGCATCTCCAGAACCCGGTTGCGCCACCCGACGCCGCTCCGTTCGGGATTGTGGTCAATGATGTTTCGAATACCGGCGCGGCAATTGCTTGGACCCCGGCCGCCGGCGCCCGAACCTATACGGTCAGTCGCGCGGGCGGCGGCGACAACAGCTTTACGCCGATCGGCTCGGTCTCGGGGCAGAGCTTTGGCGATTTGAGCTTACGTCCCGCGACCGCTTATCGATACAAAGTGACCGCCACCCTCAGCGGCGGTACCGAGGGGCCGAGTTCACCGGTCGTGGGTGCAACGACACTCCCAATTGCGCCGCAGTGCGACACGCCCGGTAGCTGCCCCGTCCCCTGACGTGATGAACCTTGCTGCCCTACGCCTCGGCAGCCAGCCGTTCGAGCAACAGCTCTGCGGCTTTTGCCTCGGCGATGCGCTTTGACGAGGCGGTCGCCGTGGCACTGTCGCGGCCCGCGACCTTCGCCGTGACGGTGAAGCGCAAGGCGTGGTCGGGCCCGCTCGTGCCGACGAGCTCATAAATCGGGAGAGCCAACGCGCGCGCCTGTGCCCATTCCTGCAGGGCCGTTTTCGGGTCGCGCGGCGGCCCCTCCATCTCGTCGATCAACGGCTGCCAGAACCGGCGCACGAAGTCCGAGGCTGCCTCGAAGCCGCCGTCGAGGTAGATTGCCGCGATCAGAGCCTCGCAAACATCGGCGAGAATTCCGGGGTTCGCGGCGGCTCCCGCCGCCCTTTCAGCGCGTGACAGGAGCAGATGGCCTCCGAGCCCGATCGCGTCGGCGACGCGCGCGAGTGCTTCGCCACGAACGAGATGCGTCAGGCGACGCGTCAAGTGCCCCTCGGGCTCGCTCTCAAAGCGCCGCCATAAAAGATCGGCGATGACAAGGCCCAGAACTCGATCGCCGAGAAATTCGAGGCGCTCATAGCCGCGGTGGGAGGGGTTTGTGGCGCGACGGCCGCGACTATGCTCGGACGCGAGCGCGCTCGGATGGGTCAGGGCTTCTTCAAGGAGTTCGGGCCGAGCGAAGAGATGGCCGATTTTTTGCGCCAAGTCGGCGGTCAATCGATGCCCTGGACGCCGTGGAACAGCCGGCCATACCGTATCGCGAACGGCCACTTCCAGATTTCCCAAAGCCGGGCCGACCCGTTTGTCGAAAAGAAGATGAACTGCGCCTTCCCGATCAAATTCTCCGCCGGTACGTAGCCGACAGCGGATAATACCCGACTGTCCTGGGAGTTGTCGCGATTGTCACCCATCATGAAATAGTCACCGGCGGGGACGACATACTCTTGCGTGTTGTCGAGCGGCCCATTGTCGCTCATCTCGATGATGCGATGCTGCACGCCGTTGGGCAACATCTCTATATATTGCGCGAGCGGAATGACGGCGCCGTTTCCCTCTTGATAGAGGTAGTCCTCGATGCGCCTGCGCGGAACCGACTGGCCGTTGATGAAGAGAATGCCGTTCTTCATCTGAATGTGATCGCCGGGCAGCCCGATGACCCGCTTGATATAGTCGGTCGAATTGTCGGTGGGCAATTTGAAGACCACGACGTCGCCGCGCTCCGGCGAATGAAAGAAGATCCGTCCGGAAAACAGCGGCAACCCCAAAGGCAGCGAGTAGCGGCTGTACCCGTACGAAAACTTTGAAACGAACAGATAGTCGCCCACCAGCAGAGTCGGGACCATCGACCCCGACGGAATATTGAAGGGTTCGTAGGCAACCGTCCGAACGACAAGTGCGATCAGAACGGCATAAACAATCGTCTTTACCGTGTCGAGGATGCCGCCGGCAGCTTTTTTCCGGGTTAGGACGGTAGGTCCGGATTTTGATTTCATGGAATTCCTTGGGGATCTGGGAGTTGAATTAAGGATATGCCCGCTCGAAAACCCCGCGTTCCTGCGCCGGTACGGCAGTGATGATGACGACGGCTTGGGCGAGCGGCGGCTCATCGGTCAATGTGACATCCAGCCGAGCTGTCATTCCTTCCGGCGTGATCTCTTCGAGCCGCCGCAAGGCGCCGCCGGTCAGCCGCATACAGGGCTGCCCCGAAGCCAAATTGACCACCCCGAGGTCGCGCCAGAACACGCCGTTGCGAAACCCGGTGCCCAGCGCTTTCGAACAGGCTTCCTTAGCGGCGAACCGACGCGCGTAGCTGGCCGAGCGGTTGGCGCGCCGATCGCATTTGCGACGCTCGGCATCGGTGAAAATGCGGTCGAGAAAGCGATCGCCAAAGCGCTCGATAACCTGCTCAATGCGACGGATATCGATCATGTCGCTCCCGATGCCGAGGATCATCAAACGTGCCTGCGGCGGCGCTCAGCCGCGCGCCCGCTCGACCGAGTTGATAACCGGGGTCGCGCGCAATGCGGCGATGATCGTCGTCAGATGCTTAACGTCAGCAACTTCGATGTCGATCATGATCTCAAAGAAATCCGACGAGCGGTTGGTGATCTTTAGATTGCTGATATTTCCACCCTGCTTGCCGATCACCGTGGTCAGGCTGCCGAGATTGCCGGGCTCGTTGGCGATCATCACATTGAGGCGGCCGACGTGGTTGGCATCCTCCTCGTTGCTCCAAGCGACATCGAGCCAGCGCTCCGGGGTTTCGGCGAAGCTCTCCAGGGTCTCGCAGTCGATCGTGTGGATCGTCACCCCTTTCCCCGTCGTGACGATTCCGACGATGCGGTCACCGGGCAGTGGGTGGCAGCAGCCGGCGAAGTGCAGTGCCATGCCCGGAATGAGACCGCGGATCGGCACCGCGATGTCGTTGCGTTTCGCCCGACGCCGCGCTCGATCCAGCGAGACGACCTTGGCCTTGGGCTCGTGTTGCTGCGGGAATGCTGCGTGAACGACGCTGCGCCCGGTCGCGAGCCCCTGGCCGACCGAGACATAAAGGTCCTCGACCGTCGAGCAGTTGAAGGTCTTCAGCACCGCCTCGAGCGGCCGTTCCGAAAATTCTTGACCTTCCTGACGGAACGCCTTTTGCACAATGGCGCGCCCGAGATCGAGGTATTGCGCGCGCTGCTGCGTGCGGACGAAGCGGCGGATGCGGGCGCGCGCCTTGCCGGTGACGACAAACCGCTCCCAGGTCGGCGAGGGCGTCTGCGCCTTTGAGGTGATGATTTCGACCTGGTCGCCATTTTGTAGCTGGGTGCGCAGCGGGACCAGCCGGCTATTGATCTTGACGCCGACGCAGGTGTCGCCGATCTCGGAATGCACCGCATAGGCAAAGTCGACCGCGGTGGCGCCGCGCGGCAGCGCGATCAGATCGCCCTTGGGGGTAAAGGCGAACACCTGGTCCTGAAACATCTCGAGCTTGGTGTGCTCGAGGAATTCTTCCGGCCCCGCCGCATGGTCGAGGATATCCAGGAGCTCGCGCAGCCAGCGATATTGCGGTCCTTCGGTCTTTGGAGCGCCGTGCTTGTAGGTCCAATGCGCGGCGACCCCGAGCTCGGCGACATCGTGCATCTCGCGGGTGCGGATCTGCATTTCGATGCGCTGCTGCTCGGGGCCGATAACCCCAGTGTGCAGCGAGCGGTAATTGTTCGGCTTGGGGGTCGAGATGAAGTCCTTGAACCGGCCCGGAACCACGTGATAAGCGGAATGGATGATTCCCAGCGCGTGATAGCAGTCGCCGACATCGTCGACGAGCACGCGGAAGGCCATCAAATCGGCAAGCTGCTCGAAAGCGACGTTCTTGCGCTGCATCTTGCGCCAGATCGAGTATGCCGATTTCTCACGGCCGGAGACGACCGCGCTCGGCAGCCCGCCCTCTGCCAGCTTGCGGTGCAGCTCGGCAAGGACGCGCGGCACAACACCGGCCCCCTTGTCGCGCAAGAAATCGCGCCTGGCGAGAATGCTGGCGCGCGCGTCGGGGTACAGCTCGGCAAAAGCCAAATCCTCGAGTTGATCTTTCATGCGCTGCATGCCGAGCCGCTCGGCCAGCGGAGCATAGATATCCATCGTTTCGCGGGCGATCCGCCGGCGTTTCTCGTCACTCTCGATAAACCGCAGCGTCTGCATGTTGTGCAGACGGTCAGCCAGCTTGACGAGCAGTACCCGGATGTCCTCGGACATCGCGAGCACGAGCTTGCGGAAATTCTCGGCTTGCTTGGTCTGGTCGGATTGCAGCTCGATCCGCGACAGCTTAGTGACGCCGTCGACGAGCCGGGTGATCTCGGGCCCGAACACGCGATCAATGTCGTCGAGGGTAGCGACCGTATCCTCGACCGTGTCGTGCAGGAGACCGGTCACGATCGAGGCGGCATCGAGCTTCATTTGAGCCAGGATGCCGGCGACCTCAACCGGATGGGAGAAATATGGATCGCCCGAAGCGCGCAGCTGCGCGCCATGGGCCTTCATCGAATAGACATAGGCACGGTTCAGCGCGTCTTCATCGGCGTTCGGGTCGTAGGACTTGACGAGCTCGACCAGCTCGAACTGCCGCATCATGACGAGGTTCTCCCCGTCTTGTCCCGACCGTAGCCGTTGGTTCGGCCATGCCGATGGAGCGGCGCGAGTTTCATTCTGGGCGCCGTTCGCGGCTCGGCGCATTGTCCGCGGTTAGAGCTCCTCGTCGAAATCACCCGGCGTGTCGGGCTCGGGGGAATCGGCGAGATCGACCTCTTCCTCGACTTCCAGCATGTCTTCGGCGAGTTCATCGTCCTCGTCGATCTGTGCAAGGTCGACGGCAGTTTCTGCCGGGAGCGCCTCCTCGTCCTCGCTCCCCTCTTCCGCATCCTCGGGATCCTCGGCGTCCTCGGCGTCCTCGGCGTCCTCGGCGTCCTCGGCCTCGGCATCGACCTCGGTATCGAGTTCGGCATCGATCAGGGCGCCGGCCGGGGCCCCGAACTCCGAACAAGGCGGTATCGAGCTCGAGTTCGTGAGATTCCTCCGGCTCGTCGATCTCGACATGCTTCTGCATGCCGCGCACGACCGAGGATTTCAGATGATCGAGGGCGACCGTCTCGTCAGCAATCTCGCGCAGCGCAACGACCGGGTTCTTGTCGTCGTCGCGGTCGATCGACAGCGGGGCGCCGGAGGTGATTTCCCGCGCCCGCTGGGCGGCGAGCAGCACGAGCTCAAATCGGTTCGGCACTTTGACAACACAATCTTCAACGGTGACACGCGCCATTTCTCTCAACTCTTTAGGAAACTTTGAACCAACCCAATATATGGAGCGTACCGGCAACCGGCAACAAGCGCGTGCGCTGTCCGCCGGTCCTTGACCGGGTGCGCGGCAAGCGCCTATATGCGCGACGCGAGCCGGCCGGATGGCAGAGTGGCTATGCAGAGGACTGCAAATCCTCGTACAGCGGTTCGATTCCGCTTCCGGCCTCCAGGGGCTGCGCCCGTGCCGACGGACGCCCTGATCCCCGGTAGCTCAGTTGGTAGAGCGAGCGGCTGTTAACCGCTTGGTCGCTGGTTCGAGTCCGGCCCGGGGAGCCATCAGATCAGAGGGTGAGATTGCATAATCTAACCCTCTGATCGTCTCCGCCCCCGCAACAGCTGTCCTCACGCCGAGCCGACAACGTCGTGACGTATCTCACTTCGCAAGGTGTCAACCCGAACATTATCTCGGCCAAGGGGTTCGGCGACACGCATGCGGTCGCCGCGAACGACACTGCGGATGAGCGGGCACAGAACCGCCGCATCGAGATCGTGACGGAGGGCCCCGGCGCCTGACGCCGAGGCGGCCTGTTCGAAACCGCAGACGACAGCGCGGGAGAGCCGAGCCATGACAGAGCACATCGTTTGAAAACGCCAGCGCACAAAGTCGTAGGCCTTGTCGTGGTTTTGGCGCTGGCCGTTCTGTCCTACTCAGCCGAAGCCAGGCCGGCCAGCGGTGGCAACACGGTCCAGGGCTTTTATGACGCGCTGCTTGGCACGATGAAGAACGGCCGCACCCTGGGGGAAAGCGGCCGCTCCGCGCAACTGCAGCCGGTCATTCATCGGACCTTCGACATCCCCGCGATGGCTCGGTCGTCGATCGGCGCGTCCTGGGCCAGCGCCAGCAGGTGACCGAGAGCTTCGGGCGCTAGATCTCGGCGATATATCCGACCACTTTGCCAGCTACGCTGGACAGCCGCTGCAGGTGATAGCGGCTGCAGGTGATAGGTGAACAGAGCCCGCCCCATCCGGGGTCATGGTGAAGAGCCAGATCATCAAAGCCAACGGTGAGCCCGTCAAGATCGAGTACATGATGCGCCGAGCGGCGACGGCTGGCTGATCTGCGACATCTATCTCGACGCGCGGTCAGCGAGGTGGCGACCCGCCACTCCGAGTTCGCCGTCATACTGAAGAACGGGGGCGTCGCAGGACTGAACGCGGCACTAAATCGTAAAGCCGAAATGCTTATTGGGAGCGAACTCGCCAACCTCGCTGGCGCTCCCGCGCGAATTGAGCTAAATCAATGACGCTGCGCCCCGGGGGTGGTGAATCAGCGGCTGGTTTCCTAGCAGTCAACTTTCTTTGGAGTCGCTGCAGAAACCTGAACGTCTGCTGCCAGAGGGTCGTCTCGGTAACTGCTGGGCGGCCGAACCTTAGATCCCGAGGTGATCAGAAATGAAACACGAGATGAAACACGTCTTACTCGCCGTCGTGATTGCGTTGGGCACTCTCGCCCTCGCCCATGAGAGCCACGCCGCCGCTTGCGCCAATGGTGTCTACCGAGCGGGCTGCGCTGGACCCAATGGGGCGGCGGTCGTCCACAAGTCGACCCCCGCCAAAACCTGGGGTCTCCTGCGCCAAGGGGGTCTACCGGGCGGGATGCGCCGGGCCGAATGGGGCCGCGGTTGTCCGCAGGCCGTATTAGCGCCGTGGGGTGATAGCACTGGCGGGTACCAACGAGTGGGCCCGCCGCCCTCATGCTGCTTATGATCGGCGCCTTTGCCCTCGTCGGGATTTTTCGATGACCGGTGTCGCTACAGATGTTCCAGGAAACCTAGACGTCGGTGACGCGAGCTCGCGCCGCGCCGATATGGTCTGGATTCCCGGCGGCACCTTCCGCATGGGGTCGGACAAGCACTATGCGGAAGAGGCGCCGGTCCATCGCGTGACAGTCGACGCCTTCTGGATCGATCGCACTCCGGTGACAAACCGCGAATTCCGAGAGTTCGTCAGGTCGACCGGCCATGTCACCTTCGCCGAGATCGCGCCGGATCCGAAGGACTATCCGGGAGCTCTGCCAAACATGCTCAAGGCGGGTTCCCTGGTTTTCAATCCGCCGACGCATCCGGTCGATGATATGCGTAACTGGAGCCAGTGGTGGACCTTCAAGTTTGGCGCCAACTGGAGGCGGCCTTACGGACCGCGCAGCTCGCTCAGTGGGCATAATGATCACCCCGTCGTTCACGTCGCCTACAGCGACGCCTTGGCATACGCGAAATGGGCGGGCAAGGACTTGCCGACCGAAGCGGAGTGGGAGTTTGCGGCCCGCGGCGGGCTTGACGGCATCGAGTTCGCCTGGGGCGATGACCTCACGCCCGGCGGGAGGCAGATGGCAAACACTTGGCAGGGCGCGTTTCCGCACGAGAATCTCAAGCTCGACGGATACGAGCGCACCTCGCCGGTGACCGCATTCCCACCAAACGGCTACGGCGTCTACGACATGATCGGCAACGTGTGGGAATGGACCAGCGATTGGTACTCACCCAAACACGAAGCCGATGCTGACAAGGCCTGCTGTATCCCGATCAATCCGCGGAGCGGTCGTGAGGATGCGAGCTACGACCCCTGCCAACCCGAAATCAAGATTCCGCGTAAGGTGTTGAAGGGCGGCTCGCACCTGTGCGCGCCGAATTACTGCCGCCGTTACCGCCCGGCCGCGCGTCATGCCGAGCCGGTGGACACCTCGACGAGCCATGTCGGTTTCCGGTGCGTCGTTCGTCAGGCGAGACCGTCGCGATGACCGATGCACCATTTAAGGGGACGATCAGACCATGAGGAACGAAGACAAGAAACATCGTTCGCATCTTCCGATCCCCTCGCCTGAGCGAACCGGGCTGATCACCTATGACGCGAAGGATTCGGATACCAAATTCACGCCAATCGAGCAGTTGCGCCCGCCCAAGGGCGCACCCAACGTGCTCATCGTCCTGATCGACGACGCCGGGTTCGGCTCCGCGAGCGCCTTCGGCGGCCCGTGCCAAACGCCGAACGCCGAAAAGCTGGCGGCGGCCGGGCTGAAGTACAACCGCTTCCACACCACCGCCCTCTGCTCCCCGACGCGTGCGGCGCTGCTGACCGGGCGCAACCACCACTCCGCAGGCATGGGCGGCATTACCGAGATCGCCACCGGCGCGCCCGGCTACAGCTCGGTATTGCCCAATACAATCTCGCCGCTCGCCCGGACCCTGAAGCTCAACGGCTATTCGACCGCGCAGTTCGGCAAATGCCACGAAGTGCCGGTGTGGGAAACAAGCCCGGTCGGACCGTTCGACGCATGGCCCACCGGCGGCGGCGGGTTCGAGTACTTCTACGGCTTCATCGGCGGCGAGGCGAACCAGTGGTATCCGACGCTGTACGAGGGCACCACGGCGGTCGAGCCGAAAAAGACGCCCGAAGAGGGCTACCATTTTATGGCGGACATGACCGACAAGGCGATGGCCTGGGTGTCGCAGCAGAAGGCGCTGGCGCCCGACAAGCCGTTCTTCGTCTACTTCGCGCCCGGCGCGACCCACGCGCCTCACCATGTGCCCAAGGAATGGGCCGACAAGTACAAGGGCAAGTTCGACCAGGGCTGGGACAAGCTGCGCGAAGAGACCATCGCCCGGCAGAAGGAGCTGGGCGTCGTCCCGGCGGACTGCCAGCTCACCGTGCGCCACACGGAGATTCCGGCATGGGACGACATGCCGGAGGCGCTAAAGCCGATCCTGCGCCGCCAGATGGAGGTCTATGCGGGGTTCATGGAGTACACCGACCACCATGTCGGACGCCTGCTCGACGGCTTGAAGAAGCTCAACATCCTCGACGACACGCTCGTCTACTACATCATTGGCGACAACGGCGCCTCGGCCGAGGGCACGTTGAACGGCGCCTACAACGAGATGGCCAACTTCAACGGCCTGGCCGCCTTGGAGACCCCGGAATTCCTGATGGAGCGGTACGAGAAGCTCGGCGGCCCCGAGTCGTACAACCACTACGCGGTGGGCTGGGCGCATGCAATGAACGCCCCTTACCAATGGACCAAGCAGGTCGCCTCGCACTGGGGCGGGACCCGGAACGGCACGATCGTGCACTGGCCCAACGGCATCAGGGCCAAAGGCGAAATCCGCTCGCAGTTCCACCATGTCATCGACGTCGCACCGACGATCCTCGAGGCGGCCGGGCTGCCCGAGCCGGTCTCGGTCAACGGCGTACAGCAGCGGGCCATCGAGGGTGTCAGCATGTTGTACTCGTTCGACGACGCCAAGGCCGCGGAGCGGCATGAGACGCAATACTTCGAAATGTTCGGCAACCGCGGCATCTACCACAAGGGCTGGACTGCGGTGACCAAGCACGGCACACCCTGGGTGCTCGTGGGTCGGAAGACCGTGCCCCTCGACGACGACGTCTGGGAGCTCTACGACACCGGCAAGGACTGGAGCCAGGCCAACGACCTCGCCAAACAAATGCCGGAGAAGCTCCACGAGCTGCAGCGGCTGTGGCTGATCGAGGCGACGCGCTACAACGTGCTACCCATCGACGACCGGGTTGTCGAGAAGATGAACCCGGACACCGCCGGCCGGCCGGTGCTGATCAAGGGAAAGACCCAGCTGCTGTTCGGCGGCATGGGGAGGCTGTCGGAGAACTGCGTCCTGAACATTAAAAACAAGTCCCACTCCGTCACCGCCGAGATCGAGGTCCCGGAGTCGGGGGCCGAGGGTGTGATCATCGCCCAGGGTGCCAACATCGGCGGCTGGAGCCTCTATGCGAAGAACGGCAAGCTCAAGTACTGCTACAACGTGGCGGGGGTGAATTACTTCTACGTTGAAGCCGCGCGGGCACTGCCGGCGGGCGAGCACCAGGTACGCATGGAGTTTGCCTACGCCGGCGGTGGTCTCGGCAAGGGCGGACAGGTGACGCTCTTTGTTGACGGGGAGAAGGTCGGCGCAGGGGCCATCCCAATGACGCAGGCGATGGTCTTCTCCGCCGACGACGGCTGCGACGTCGGCGAGGACAGCGGCGCCCCCGTATCCCAGGACTACGGCTCGCGCGGCAATGCTTTTAACGGAACGGTCAAGGGGGTGCAGCTCGCGATCGGCGATGCAGCCGAGAGCTCGGATCACCTCGTCTCGCCGGAGGAAGCGATCCGCATCGCCATGGCACGGCAGTAGTCCAAAAAGGCGCCGGCCATGGCAGATTTACACACCACTGCCGGTGCCGGCCGGTTCGAGGTCAGAGCGACCGCAAGCGATCATTTTGCCTGGGTCCGCACCCGCCTCGCCCTCGAACGCACGATCATGTCGTGGTTGCGCACCGCAGTCGCGCTGATCGGCTTCGGCTTCGCGATTGTCCAGTACTTCAACCATTTGCAACAGATCCCCGGAGCCCGCCCCGCCTATCTTCCGACCGCACCGGAATATCTGGGACTAGCACTGATCTCGTGCGGCGTCCTGGCACTCGTCATTTCGATTTGGCAGTACCGCTGGGGCCTTCGTTACCTATGGGGCGAACCGTTCACGCCAGTCGCCGGCGTCACCACGGAAGGAATGCAAACGCCGATCATGGCTGTCGCCATCCTCCTCATCGGCGTTGGTCTCTTCGCCTTCTTTGCCGTCCTGTTCCGCACCGCGCGCAGGACCGCGGCGTGGATGCCACATTTTGCTCTATTAATTGCGGATACGGGAGCGCAATCGCCGTCCCCTTCTTTCCCGATCATAGCGCCAAGGCCGTGCATCCATCATACACTCAGTTCTTTCGCAGGGATGCCGGGCGGCTTCGCACCCTAACACGGTGGGCCGGCGCTTGGCCGGCCGTTGCGGAGGGGAAGCATGAGGAAATCGACGACAATCGCGGTGGGTGTGTTCCTTGGCGCTTGTTTTGCCAGCCCCAACTCGCCACGGGGCGACAAGCCGCGCCAATGGAAACTCCAAGGATGTTCGCTCTACCTGCCGCTGCCGCCCGGCTCCGCCGCGGCGCCTTAATAATTGCCATCTCGGCCGTGGTGGCCTCGGTACCGCTGGCGGTTGCACAACAATATTCGCCGCCCGCCTATCCCAATCCCGGTCAGCCGCCGGGTTATTCCGGTGCCGCGCCGCCGGCTTATCCCAGTCAGGGATACGGCGGGCCTGGAGCTCCGCCGCCGCCTCAGCAAGAGGCGATCCCGCCTCCGCGCGGCGCCGCGATGGTTTGGCAACCCGGCTACTGGAGCTGGCACAGACACGGCTGGGTATGGGTGTCCGGCCGCTATGTCTCCCGCACCTACCCGCGGGCGAATTGGGTTCCCGGTCATTGGACCCAACGACACGGGGGGTGGGTCTGGGTGCCGCGGCACTGGTGATGAGATCGGCCGACCGCTGACTGCGACCAGCCGCTCACCGCGGTGGCCGCCGCTTGCGATCCCTCAGCGTGCCGGCGCTCGGTCAGTCCCTGTCGTCGTCGGCCGGGGGCAAATCGTAAAGCTGAGCGCCGACGCTCTCGGCTGCGCGCAGCGGGCGGCCGTTCGCGGCCCCGGGATCCTCAACGGGAACCGTCATTGCTTTTGCCTCCCTGGTTAATTCGGGTCGCGTCGCCAGCGCAGCCGAGCGCTATTTGTCGAGCCAGACGTCCTCGAAGCGCGAGCCATTGTAGATGCTGTTGACCATACTAATCAGACCTTTGGCATAGGGGCGCCGGCAGGTGATGCCGCGCACGTATAAGATGTCCGGGCGCGCATCTTCTTCGATCAGCTTCCTTTCGATTTGCCAAACTAGCTGCCGCCGCTTGTCGGCGTTGCTTTCCTGCGATTGCCGGTTGATCAACTCGTCAACCGACTTGTTGCAATATCCGGTGTAATTGCGCAGCGCGCCGCAGCTGTAGTTTTCGTAGAATTGCGCATCGGGATCGTCGACCTCGCTTTCTGTGACGTTGAGCCCGATTTTGTAATCCTTGCGCATCAGCCGCGGATACCATTGCGTCGTGTCGACCGGCTCAAGCTCGCCATCGATATAGATCTCTTTCAGCTGGTCGATCAGGATCAGTGCGGGATCGCGCCAAGGCGGAACATTGCGCGCAGCGACGGTTATGGCAAGCCGCTTGTCGGCGCCGTAGCCCAGTTTCTCCATGATCTGCCGCGCTTCGGCGCGCCGCCCCGCGACATCGGGGCCGTAGCCCGGCAGCGCCTTCAGCATCGCGGCCGGCATGCCCCACAATCCCTCGGGCGGCGGCTCCATTGGGCCGCCGATCGCGCCGTTCCCCTGGCCCATGATGTCGATAAACGCCTGACGGTCCAAGCTCAACGACATCGCGCCCCTGAGATCGGGGTTGTCGAAGGGCGGCGCACCTCGATTGACGATCAAATTGCGGCTGCCATTCACCAGGAAATCGTCGCAGATCGCGGCGGGCACTTCTCTCTTGACGTCATGGAGCTGCGGGAAGGTGACGCCGAAATAAACGTCGGCTTGGCCGGCGAAGAAGCTCAAAAGCCGGGTCGACGTATCCTTGACGATCGTCCATTCGATGCCGTCGAGATAGGGCCTCCCCGGTTTCCAGTAAGCGGGGTTGCGGGCGAGCGTGATCGATTGATTTGGCTTGAACTCGACAAATTTGAATGGGCCGGTGCCGATCGGGTGCTGGCGCATGTCGCGCGCCGGCACGTGACAGGGATAGACCGGCGACCATCCCGATGCCAGCAGGGTCAGAAACGAGGGCTGCGGCCGTTTCAGCCGGAAGGTGACCTCGAAATCGCCGTTGGTGGTCACGGCATCGAGATTGTCGTACCAGGATTTGCGCGGGTTGATGCGAAGCTTGTCCTTCCCGCTCCCGGTCAACAGATCCCAAGTGCATTCGACGTCTTTGGCAGTAAATGGCTGGCCGTCATGCCACTTGACGCCGTGGCGCAGCGGCATTGTCAGCTCAGTGCCCTCTTCATTCCAACTCCACTCTGTCGCCAGATCCGGGACGATCGATTGCGGGCTGTTCTGCGCCACCTGCTGGTCGAACATCACCAGATTGTTGAAGACCCCCATCACTGGCCGGTTGGCGGCGAGCGTCGACTCCTCGAGCATCGACATGCTCGCCGGGCTGTCGAAATGACCCGCGCGCAGGCTCCTTCGAGGCGAGGCGGGCGCCTTCGGCGAGGCTGCGCAGTTTGGCCCTGGCGAGGTCGGCATGGACCCGGCCGCCGAGGCCGCAATCGGTGCCGGCGATGACGTTCTCGCGGCCGACGATCTGGGCATAGCGCAGGATGCGGTCGGCGACGAGTTGCGGGTGCTCGACGAGGTTGGTGGCGTGGCTGACCACACCCGGCATCAGCATCTTGCCCGCCGGCAATTTCGCCTGCTGCCATACCCGCCACTCATGCTCGTGCCGCACATTGGCAGCCTCGAACGAATAAGTCTGCGCCTTCACGTCGAGGATCAGATCGATGATGTGCTCAAGCGGCAGATCATGGGTGTGCGGCCCGTGCCAGCTGCCCCAGCATAGGTGATAGCGCACCTGTCCTCGGGGATGCCCGCGAGCGCCGTCGATGCCGGCCTCGATCTGTTTCTTGACCGTCTCGGCAATGGCCGGCGTGACCTTGGCGGCGATCACCACAGGGTCGGTGATTTCGGCGCCCGCTAGCCGCGCCGGCATGTCCGCCCAGCCCTTGGGCGGCGGCAAACGGCCGACATGCGAGGGTCTGATCCGGGTCAGGCTGCGCCGCATGTTCCCGTCCTCCCTGGTTTCCGCTTTCGATCCCGGGCATGATCATACCACGGACATCGCAATCGAACCCGTAGCGGCGCTGACGCCTTAGGTGACGGATATATCCCGGCGGTACTGATCCAATTGGTGTATTGACCGACGTCCCGCAGCGAGGGGGTCCGGTTCGTTCCTCACTCGCTGCTGGAGGGAGATGGATTTGGACCTTCGGTATCCCGACAGAAGAAATTACCTTTTTTGGGCTGGTCCCGTTCGATCCCCCGCAATTCTCCTTCCGCAACCGAAACCGGCTCTTTCACCCCAGGTACCGATGGTTCGAATCCGTCTTCCTCCACCAGCGAGTTTAATGCGAACCTGACTTCCTTTGTCGAGGTCGAAGATCCGAACGAAGTAAGCGCGGAACTCGGCGTGATGGGCCACGCGATCCTCGGCAAGGCCAACACCGCTTCTATGGCCGGAATGGTGAATTCACGCCAAGGCTTCACGCCCTATCCCCCCGAGTATCTCTAAATTCATCGCCGGCAGCCATTAGCTGGTTCCCCCCAATCCTGATCGTGCACGCGGCGGTTACTCGTCGAGGAAACCGGCTCGGCGGAGGCCGGCGTACAGTGTCTTCTCGGCGAGGGCCGTGAACCGAGGATTGGTGTAGAAGAGATTCTCGGCGCGCCAGCTGGCCACCGAATTGATCTCCGGTCGCAGCTTTATCAACTCGGCCACCGCGGACCTCGCTGCGTCGAGATCGCCCTTGAGCGCTAGCGATCCCGCAAGCCACAAATCGATAAAATAAAGTCGAGGATTTGCCGCGCGGCCCTTGCTGAGAACGTTCACTGCGTCATCCACTCGGCCGGAGACCAACTCCGCTGACCCGAGTGCCCAGTAGTAGCTGGCTATTTCGGGTCGTGCGGGTTGAGCCGAATGGCCCTTTCGATCGGCGGAATCGCGAGCTCCGGCTCGCCCAGGCACATCAGCGTTATGCCGAGCTGCTGAAACGCGCGAGCATTGTTGCGAGCGAGAGCAATCGCAGCTTCGAGCTCGATTTGGGAGTCGTTCAACCGGTTCTGAATTCGACGAAGCATCCCCGTCGCAAAATGCGCCATCGAGTTGTTCATTTCGCGCTCGAGAGCGTCGCGCAGCATCCCGTCGGCTCGCGCTGTATCTCGCTCCCGATCGTTGGTGAATTCTGAGGACCAAATCATCGACCAGGACCGTGCCGACGCCGATCCTCGCTGCGACAGATTGAGAATCGGCCTCGAGTGCCCGTTCGAAGGTGCGCAGAGCCTCTTGGCGGCTGGCTATGGAAGCGGGCCGGTAGTACGACGCCCATCCCCGCATTAGGAAGTCCTGCGCGTCAGAATTTACTGACCCCTCCCGCTCGACTCGGCGGCCAACAGCTTCTGCCAGTTCGACGTTCAAGGTTCGCGCCAGACGGCCGGTGATCTCGTTCTGAGCGTTCGCGAGATTGGCAAGGTCGCTCTCGAACCGATCGGCCCACAGATGCGCGCCACTTTCCGTGTCGATCAATTGCACATTGACCTCAGCGTGATCGCTTCTGCGTTGCACGCTGCCTTCAAGAACGTAATAGACCCCGAGTTCACGGCCGATTTGTTTCGCACCAAGGCCCTTGCCCTTGTAGGTAAAAGCGGTCGTCGCTGCAATCACGAAACTCCCTGAAATCCGCGAGAGATCGGTAGTCAAGTCTTCGGTGATCGCATCGGCGAAATACTCCTGCACGGAATCATTCGACAGATTCGCGAAAGGCAAGACGACGATCGAGAAGCGTGGCGCCGGTTTCGCCCCGTTGCTGGTTACGGAGGGTAAATCTCGCGGGGTGGTTGCCGGTAATGTCTGAACGGATGCCGCTATCGGGTCTGCGTTCGGCCATAGCCACCAACCTGTCGCCCCGACATAGATCGCCGCGATGATAGCCACGAGCATGAAGGCGCGTTGACGGCGTATTGTGCGCAACGCCGGATGGGGCGGCATCTTTGTAGCGAAGGGAGGGGTGGACGCGACGGCGATGGCACTCATGCCATACGCGCGCACGGGCCGTGCGATGTTCTTGACATTTTGCTCGCCGAGATCCTCGAACGGATACGGAAGCTTGTCGCGAATTTGGTCGCGCACGACACGCGAGACGCAGATGCCGCCCGGTTGAGCCAATGCCTCCAGCCGCGCCGCAATGTTGACGCCATCACCGTAGATGTCGTCGCCATCACCGATAATGTCGCCAAGATTGATCCCGATACGGAAGATGATCCGCTCGTCCTCGGGGGTCTGCGCATTGCGATCGACCATTCCCCGCTGCAGCTCGACGGCGCAGCGGACCGCATCGACGACGCTGGGGAATTCCGCCAATAAGCCGTCGCCGGTAGTCTTTACGATGCGGCCGCGGTGCTCCTTGATTTTCGGATCGAAGAGCTGACGGTGGGCGCCCTTGAGCCGCTCGAGCGTCCCCTCCTCGTCTGCTCCCATCAGCCTCGAATAGGCCACCACATCGGCGGCGAGGATAGCGATGAGACGGCGTTCGACGGGTTCTCTCATGGCTTCTTCGAGCGGGGCTGAAGGACCAACGGCTGGCACCCGAGCTAGCGATTTGGAAAACTGCCGCAATCGCTGATGGATTGGACAACGGCTATTCTGGCGAAACTCCTGCGGTGAAGGGAATGGCACGAGGGTGCCGGCAGCCCTTCAAAGCTCGCCAAGATGACCAAGCAACCGGTTCGGGAGTGTGAAGCAGTTCACACTTCGGAAATAACCGACCGGGATACGGTAAACGCATCAGGGCGAGCCCCTTCTGTAAGGACACGAAATGATCTAGGATCACTAGCTTCCGCACGCCCATGAACCGCGGTGCGCTCACCCACGATGACCGGGTGGACGCAGTAGCCGACGCCGTTGGCCACTTCCAGCGGGCCATGTTTGCCGCCATACCCGGGTCAAGCTGTTCTTCTGGCCAATGCGAGCCTCGTCCTGAGACCATACCTCAACTCGCACACCGGGCGCTTGCATCGCCTCGACTCGCTCTAATTGCAATTCAAGAGTTGCGAAAACTCTGCCTGCGCGGTCGCATCGGCCCACGGGTGGCGCGGGCGCGGCGCCAACCAGCTCAACTTGATCCGATGCAGCAGCCGTAGGTGCTCGACAGACTGCAATCAATCGCAAACTCCTCCTTCAGTATGCGTTGTGCATCGACCGGACGAAACACCACTAACCCATCCGCTGCAGCTCGGCGCCAGCGCAAATGCGCTCGTTGAACCGCGCGCTTGTCATCGCGTCCACCCGGGGCTGTCGACCCGGGCGCGGCCGGTCACGCAATCCCTCAATGCCTTCCTCTTCGTAGCGGTTATGCCATTCGTAAGCCGCCGACCGGCTCAGCCCAGCCAGCCGCGCCGCTTCCTCATGCTCCATCCCCTCAAGCAGGTTCGCGATCATCAAAACCCGCTGGCAGACCCGCCCGCTCTTGCGTCGCCCCAACCGCCGCAGCTATGCCGCCCCCGGTTCGCTGCGAAAGAAGTATGCCGGCATCGTCCATCCCCTACACATGGTACGCTTGCCTAGTCACTCTACCACATCTGGGGAGCCGGAAGCCGGTTATAAGAGGGCATAACGCACATTATATCAAAATTTTCAGAAAGATTATGAAGTCGGTTGAGAGCCCCGGTCCGCCTTGGCGCCCGACCGAACAAGGACTTAATTTTAACTGGTCTCTGTGTGAGCCGTATCACACAGCTTCTGCTTACCTCTCGATTATTTATGTGCACGGAAAGATCAGAGCCCGCGCTCGTATACCACGGCTCGGGGAGACGGTGAGGAGATACGTATGCGTAGCTTCAGAGTTTGCTCTCCTGTTTTCGTCGCGGCGTTTGTCGGCGTCTCCGGGGCAGCGCACGCCGGTCTGTCCAGTAACATGGCAGCAACGTGCAGCGTAGGCGATCCCGCTATCCAGAATAATCTCTATACAATCGCTTCCGGGTCGGTAAGGCATCAAACCGGAAAAACTGGGGTTATTACACTTTACTGTCCGATCGCCCCCACGATTAATATCGGCGGTGGGTCACACGGTGGATGGTTTATGACCTTCGTCGATCCGGATGGCGCTGCTAATAACTATTATATTGAATCTCAGATCATTCGCTCGGACCAGTCTGGGCACGTGAATGCGGTATCGGGAGTTTTGTCTTCAAACTCGCCATCGCCAACCAATTACATCGAACGGGCACTCAACCATACCTATGATTTTGCTAATTTTTACTACTACGTGCGTGTCAATCTGTTTCGGGCCGACACCGCCGCCCTCCCGATCTTCTACGGGGTGGGCGTCGAAAGCCTTCCCTGAAATGCCATTAGCTGACATTTCCCAGATGAACTCCCGCGGAAATAAGCCCAGACTGGTGAGCCGGCGCGCCGCGCCGCCGTGGCGATCTCAGCCGACGATACAGGCGATAGTCGTCTAACCCATCTTTCGTTCGTGCTTGCTTTGGATGGCATCTGTATTGAGGCGCTCTCTGCTCAAAAGATCCGTCACCGCGCGGCCAAGCGACGATACTGCCGCCGTGAGCTTCCTGTTCGCGTCTTCGAGACCTGCAGGCTGCTCGGGCGTAGGGAGAAGACTGGCCAACCGCTCTGGGTGGCCGAGCATTCGCATATCCCGGTCACGCGCCGCTTGCGGTCACGATCCGCGCGAATTCGCTCTGATCGCGTTTGGTGGCGCTGGCCCGGTTCTCATGTCCATCCGTCCGCCTCTCAGGGCGGCCGCACCTCAAGCGCCATTTGGTGGTTGGCGCCAAGATCGATCGTCTGGACATTGCGCCGGGCCCGGAGATCCCAGAAGTGGATCCGAGTTTCCTTCACTCTGTGCGCGGCACGACGCAGGCGTACTGCGTTTTATGCAGCAATAAATTTCGGCCGGAGTCCTCAAACAGCGCGTCCGGGCAAGCTGCCCCTAGGCCCTTCTCACCGCATTCCCCGGCCGGACAGGCCGCAACTTGGGACCCGGCCACAGCAAACGACCTCCTTCGCTTATGGTTGCTCCGTCACGTTGACTGTGTGGCGTAGAGTTTCCCATCGCGCTCTTCAATGCGGCCAGCGCGCTTGTGCCGCGCAATCGCCGCGCCGACATGGTTCGGGCGAGCACCGTTGCATGCGGCGGTGATTTCCTGCTGCGTCTTGCCGATTGCCAGGGCAAGGACCTGATCGTTTAGGCTCGGCGAGCTCCGTCTGACGCCAGCTGGTTTTGCGATCGTAGTGCGCCGATGCGCGCTTTGCCGCGCCGGAGCGGCCGCCTGTGTCGCCGTCGTCGGGCTCTTGCCTGAGAGCGTCTTTCTTGTTTGCGTTCCCTTGCTGTAGCGCGCGAGCACACGCTCGGCCGCCTCCAGTTCGGTGAGCTGGCTGGTGAGCTTGTCGCGCTGCGCATCGACGCGCGCGAGTGCTTCGCCAAGCCGCTGCTTCTCCTTGCTGATCTCGTCCAGAGTCGACATTTTGTACCTTCAAAACAGACTATAGGTTGACCAGAATCGATCAATCTCTTCGGCCTCTAGCACTACAACACATAGGGTGCAATAGCAGAATTCGCAGATTTTTTGTATTCAAGCAATCTGTCGTGGGATGTACATGCAATTCAATGGCACTTGCCGAGTTCGGTGATGCCGGCCTTCCAAGCCGCGAACGAGATCAGCATCGTGCGTCGCAATACCGAATGAGGGCGAACCGTCTTCTCAGTCATCGCTTTTCCTCCGAGTTTTTCCTGGTTAGAGCGAGCCGGAGCTGCAGCTGATCGGGATCACTCTACAAGAGCGGCATGGAACTGGCATCTATTTGCCGGCGGGCACACACCGGGCTCGAAGGTACCGCAATTCTGTCGCGATCGCGGGGGGCGGGACCGATGGTTCGAATCCACTTTCCTCCAGCGGAGAGTCTGAGGCGAACCTAGGGCAGGTCTGCGTGCTGGATCACCCCCCAGTCTGCCCAAGGGCCGTGGCAGGCGCAGCGCTGCGGCTGGCGAATCCTTGCGGCATTTCGGGCGTGGCCAAACCCGTGGCGCAACAAGACACTCGGTCCGCTCCCCCAGACGGGCGTGATCGGATTTAAGTCAACCGGATCGGCTACCCGTCACACCTCGACGCAGGATCGCCCTGCATCGGACGTGTCGCTGCTCTATTATGACCGGCACAATGATCTTCAGCGGAGAGCAGACATGACCGACCGTGCCACGCCTGACGCAGCCTCGGACACCACCGACCTGTTCGAGATCATCCGAACCACTCGGTCGATGCGGCGGCTGAAACCAGACCCGGTGCCGAACGAGCTGATCCGAAAGATCTTGGAGGCTGGTGTGTGTGCGCCGAGCGGCGGAAATATGCAGCGCTGGCAGTTCCTGGTAATCCGCGATCCAAAGGTCAAGGAGACGGTCGGAGCCTTGTACAAGCGTGCGTGGGACGAGCAAGTTGCTCCACGGTATCGGTCGGGTGAACCCGCCCCTGGCATGATCCGCGAGCGATTTTTGCGGTTGCTCGATGCGGCGGAATATTTGGCCAATCACATTCATAAGGCTCCGGTGTGGATCGTGCCCTGCCTCGAAGGCGCGACACCGACCCGCACGTCCGGTTCATCGATCTATCCAGCAGTGCAGAACATGCTTCTGGCGGCGAGAGCGCTCGGTCTCGGTGCGACATTGACGACGCTTTATTTGAACTTCGAGAAGGAAGTGGAGGCCGCACTCGGGTTGCCGCCTAACGTGCATTCCTACGCCCTGCTGCCGATCGGCTACCCCATAGGCCGGTTCGGGCCAGTCCGCCGTATTGCCCTCGCCGATGTCGTCTATGAGGATCGCTGGGGCCAGCCTTCCCACGATCTCTAAGTGCGGCAAACTCGGCATAATCCGCTTCTGATCGGCGTTCTCGAAACCGAGATCGTGCTGGCCCCAGGTCGATGACAGTTTGAGACTTTAGCGTACAGCGATCTAATTTTAGTGGATGGGTCAGTCTCCCCGCCCCACCTTTGCTTCGGCGGCCTTGTCCAATATCGGCTGAATGTGGACTCGAGAGCACTCCTCGCAAATATGCCACTCTTCGGGATCGGGCTCGCGAGCGACCACGGTCAATTGCTCCTCCATCGGTTGGTGCTTGCCGCAGAGATCGCAAACATAGATTGCGGGCATGAGAGATCCCCCTTTTCGCTCCAAGCCGGACGAACTGGCTGGACGCTTCCGACCTACACCGGCCGTGCCGCTCGACCCGAGCCCTGGCACGCGACAAGGCATCATCAACGCGTTAGCGGAGCGGCCTGATCATTCTAGGATTTACCTATCCTTGAATAAACGACATGGCTTGAGCGATGTCTTTGAGCCAGCGAATGCAATGCGAAAACACGCAGAGTCCAAAGCCAGGATGGTAACGCCGCGAGAGCTTTCGGCTTTCCTCAGTGGTTGCCACATGGGAACGGTGCGAAGCACGTTCTGCGACACGCTAAAAAGCCCTGTCAAGCGCGGCCGTAGTTGTCATGAGCTCGGCTAATCCGCTAATCCGGCGCGGTCGGGACCTCCGCGGCTGCGGGAAGGTATTTGCCATCTCGTCCTTGCAATGTGATTTCTTCCTGGACGCGGAATTGAGGCGCATTGCGGCTCATCCAGTCTGCCCTCCTCGCGCACATGGAGCAGACTTCCACCGTGTCCCCCGGTCCTATTTTCCCGGTCCACTTCTATTGTCTTCTCAGATCAGATTTACGGCTAATTTCCCGTCGTAAGCCAAGCGTGCGAGCTGCCGCCCTAGCCAGCGCAGCCATACCGCCCCCACTACCCCGGTCAGGACTAATGACCAACTTCCTGGCTCAGCCACATCGGTGGCGGAGAAGAAGAACGGATCGATCAACTCGGTCGTATTGATAACCCCGGCAACGACGTCGCCCAATCCGGCAAACGTTCCGTAGACAGTATCGTCTATGGACATGAGGAAGTCGTAGTCGCCGCTGGATCTCCGGGGTCGTGATCTTTTCCTGTGAGGGCGGTCGTGACGAGGCCAACGAGCAGGCGCTGGCCGCGGCCCTCGACAAAGGCGGTGCCGAGCGCGTGACCCGGTTGCACCGGCGCGACGATGTGCCGGAAGACCCATGCTGGTTGCGCGTGCCGGGCTGGTGCCTCGCGTAACGTCGATGCGCGCCCCTCTTGAGGTTGCCTTGAGGTCGCCTCCAAAGGAAATCCCCGCGGGCGATGGGGTCGATGAACAGCTTGTTCAAATCCAGCGTGCCTGGCGCGTCACCGGGCAGGGTTGCCGCCCACCAGCGGCACGGATCGCGCGCCTCGACCGGGCGGATGGTTTAATCTTCGCGCGACCTTGGCGACGCAGGCCGGTGCGCGCCAGGCATAGGAGGAGGACAGAAATGGCAAAGAAGCCCTACATCATTGCGCTCGAAGAGCATTACCTGGACCCCGAGGTCAAGCAGCTCGGCGGCGGTCCCGGCGCGGGTAGTGATATCGTCGAACGGCTCGACGATCTCGGCGCGCTGCGCATCCGTGAGATGGACGAGGCCGGCATCGATCTGCAGATCCTGTCGCATTCGATCCCCGGACTGCAGGCGGTCGGCGCCGAAGCCGGGCCGCCCTTGGCGCGCCGCACCAATGACCGGCTCGATGAAGCAGTGCGCCGCCATCCGGGTCGCTTTGCCGCATTCGCCGTGTTGCCGACCGCCAACCCGCGTGCCGCGGCCGACGAATTGGAGCGCGCCGTCACCAAGCTCGGCTTCAAGGGCGCGATGGTCAACGGCATGACCGGCGGTGTCTTTCACGACGATAAGCGGTTCTGGCCGATCTGGGAGCGCGCCGCCGAGCTCGACGTGCCGATCTATATCCATCCCGCGTTGCCGCACCCCGCCGTCATCGAGGCCTATTACAAGGATTACGCGCAGTCACATCCCGGTATCCTGCGTGCCGCCTGGGGCTTCACAGTCGAGACCGCGACCCAGGGCCTGCGCTTCGTCTTGAGCGGCGTGTTCGATGCCCATCCCGGCCTCAAGATCATCCTCGGGCACATGGGCGAAGGGTTGCCGTTTCTACTGTGGCGCATTAGCCATGGGCTGCGCGCGACGATGAAGGAGGAGACCTTCCGCGACATCTTCTGCGAGCATTTCTGGATCACGACGAGCGGCTTCTTTTCGGATACCGCGCTCGTGTGCAGCATGATGGAAATGGGCATCGACCGCATCCTGTTCTCGGTCGATTACCCGTTCGCCGAAAACCCGCCCGGCACCGAATGGCTGAAGACGCTGCCGCTCGGCCCCGAAGACACAGAGAAACTGCTGAACGGCAACGCCCGCCGCCTGCTTAAGCTCTGAACGGAACGGACGCCCGCAGCAAACGTCTTCGCCCCTGTGGCATTTCTGATTAACAGGCCGTTCGGTTCGCTCAACGGCGACGCCCGGTCATGCCCCATTCCGGGCGTTGCCCCGGGCCAGCCCGGACTTCTCAGCAGGGTGGGAAGACGCCATCTCGAGGCCATCATTCAACCCGCCGAAAGTGACCCTAAGCCGCGATTCAAAGTGCCGGGCCGGATCGCCTGCCTGACGGCAGGACTTGAACCTGCAACCTTCCCGCCGTACTGTCATGTGTCAGCAAGCCTCGCCAAAGGGTTAAATGCCTGACAAGAATTCTCAGTAAAAAGGGAGGAATGAGATGCAAACATGGATAGTTGTTCTATCGCTGCTGATGATCGGTTCTGTTCCAATAGCTGTCGCACATTCGCAGGAGACTGCTGCGATGAAAGTAGCGCAGGACATAACCGCGAAATTTGTTCCTGCCCGCATTGCTAACGATGGCGCGGCAATCGCGGCGCTATTTACGGCAGATGGAGTATTCAATAATGTGCCGGGTGCTAGTGAAGCTCCTATAAAGGGACGCGACGCGATAGCGAAGTTCCCGTCTAGCCATCCAGTAACCCAGTTCGCATCGCACGTAAGAGAGGCACGTATGGTAGGAGATACAACTTTGGGTGGTAGGCGACTACACTGTTACTCCAGGAACCGGTGAAAATAGCGGGAAACAAATCAGCGGAGTCTGGGGTGATATGCTCGTTCGCGATGGTAATGATTGACGTATCACTATGCTGAGTGCGTACGGTGCGCCAACGGGAAAGTAGATCATTTATTTCCTACCAGGTCTTCCGGCAGGTAGTCGCCGCCTTGACTGCGAGTACCGCCGGAAGGCCAAAGACCGCGATTGCAGACAGCTCCTCTCGCACCAATTCGGTGGCGAGGGTTGACAGTCGATCGTATTGACCCTCCGCGTTGCGGTATTTGATGGCCAGATTTTGGCCTTCGATGTAGCCGTTTTCGTGCCCGGATGAATTTCCCGAATTGCGGGGGCGGTTTGAGCTGACCCCTATCACCCGGCCTCACCCGCCACGGCTCGGCCAGGCCAAAAAGTGACGGGCATTGCCGCAGCATCGGCGGCGGCGTGTGGCTCTCGAATGCTGCCGTGCATGGTGGTATCTGGCGTTCGCATGGAACGCCGGTTGTGCGGGTGGAGGTTGGGGATTAGAGGTTTGAGAGCTGCCGGATGGCCGCAACGTAAGCGCGATTCCAGGTCGGGCTCAGCATCACTTCGTTCATCGTCAGCCGCGTCGGCAACAGCGCGGTGTAGAGGATCAGGTCGGCGCAGTCCTGCGGCTGCACCATGCGGGCGCGCTCCTCGGGGCCGACCGGGTTCGGACGCTGATCGAGGATCGGGGTCGCCACCTCACCGGGCAGGAACACGCACGAGCGGATGCCGTTGACGCATTCCTGCATGTTGATCGAGTGGCTCATCGCCACGACCCCGTGCTTGGCGGCGTATATAGCGGTCCCGGGAAACCGCCGATAAAACGGCCCGCCATCGAGGCGGTATGGATGATCAGCCTGTCCTGCTGCGCCCGCATCAGCGGCAACGCAACAGTCACGCATTGCGCGGCGGCGGCGAGATTGCCGTCGATCATCAGCTTGGCATTTTCCGGGGTCAGCTTGTCCCAGTGCCGGTCATTGATGTTGACCCCGGCATTGTTGACAAGGATATCGAGGCGGCCGATTTTGTTGTTGATCGCGGCGCCGATCCGCTTGACCGCGTCCGGGTCCATCAAATCGCCGGGCTCGACATGCGCGGTGCCGCCCTCGGCGCGGATGCGGTGGGCGACCGTCTCCAGCGGCTCGCGACGCCTCCCGGTCAGCACCACCGCCCCTCCCGCCTTTGCCCAGTGTCAGGGCCGCGGCTTCGCCAATGCCGTTGCCGGCACCGGTCACCCAGACGATTTTATTCAGCAAGGGCTGCACCCACCCACTCCCCCGGCAATCGATGGACAATCCTATCGCGTCAGCGCCCGGTCGACGAGAGCCTTTCTCCACTGTCCGTGCTAGCTCCGCCAAAGGCAAATCGGTCGCGAACGGGTGATTTCCGTTTGGCGAACGGGACCGTCACGGGGCCGACAAGAAGGGGGTCCGAAACGGTGGGTATGTAAAGCGGGACGGAGGGTTCGAATCCATCTCCCTCCGCTATTACAAGCGATTTATGTTAGCAATTACAAAATCTTATCGGAATTATGGATGAGTGAACCCACAAGTCCACCCGCAGCAGTTTTGTAGATGTAGGTGGACCTCTTTAGAGCATCTTGGACGGTCCCGCTACAGCCCGCCTGTCGTGAACACATCGGCTCACCGGAACCACCGCCTGAGCTCGATGTGGAGTTGTGTGCGTCAAGTTCAGCAAATTGGTCATGGTTAGGGTGCGGTGGTTCATTCAGGTCACTAGAGCAGCATCCCTTTGTTCGATCGGAAATGACCATCCCTTCGTCCCGACCTGCCTTCCGGCAGAGCGCCGCGCGCAGCGGCAGTCAAGGATGCCGCCGCGCACGCGGCGGCACCGGCGGAGCCGGCGCGCAGCGTCCTTGACAGAGCGAGCACGGTGCTAGGCTGAACGGGTCGGGGGTCAGGCCGCACTCCGCAATGCCTCCTTTTTGTGCTCGCGCAGATCGTCCATGTTGAGGTAGCGATGCTGCTCGAGCCAGTTCTCGTGGGTCTCGACGGCGAGCGCCCGCACCAGCCGCAAGCAACTTTCGCCATTGGGGAAGATGCGCACGACCTGGGTGCGGCGCCTGATCTCCTCGTTCAGCCGTTCCAGCATATTGGTCGATTTGAGGTGCTTATGGTGCTGCCGCGGCAGCCGGTAAAAGGTCAGCGTCTCGTCGATGTTGTCTTCGACCCAGCCGGTGAGCTTTGAGTATTTGCCTGACCACTTGGTGAGCCAGGCGGCCAAATCGCGGCGCGCCTCGGTGAGGTCGCGCCGATCATACAGCCAGCGCAGCTCCTGCAGGCAGTCGTCGTCGACCCGGCGCGGCACGTGGTCGAGCGCGTTGCGCAAGAAATGCACGTAGCAGCGCTGATAGGCCGCCTCCGCCAGAACCTCGCGCAGTGCTGCCCGCAGGCCGGCATGATCGTCGGCCACGACGAATTCGACGCCATGCAGACCGCGCGCCTTCAGCCCCAGCAGGAAATCGCGCCAGCTCGATCGGCTCTCGCGGTTGGCGAGCTCGACCGCCAACACTTGGCGGCGGCCGTCCCAATCGATGCCGATCGCGATCAGGACCGCCTGGCTGGCGATCACGCCGGCCTCGCGCACCCGCTCGTAGCGCGCGTCGAGGATCAGATAGGGAAAGGCTTCAGCCAACGGACGACCGGCGAATTGCGCCAGGCTCGCATCCAGCCGCTGGTTGATCGCGCTGATCGAGGAAGCCGAAAAGCTGTGGCCGCACAGTTCCTCGGTGATCGCCTTCACTTTCCGGGTCGATACCCCTTGCACGTACATCTCCGCCAGCGCCGCCACCAGCGCCCGCTCCGACCGCTGATACCGTTCGAACAGCTCGGTCGAGAACCGGCCGGCTCGGTCCTGCGGAACCCGCAGTTCCAGCTTGCCGACCCGCGTGATCAATGTCCGGCCGTAATAGCCCGACCGGTAGCCCTGCCGGCCCGCCGCCCGTTCGCCCTTCTCGGCGCCGAGCGCCTCCGTCATCTCGGCTTCGAGCACCTCCTGCAGCGCCGTCCGCACCAGCGCCCGCAGAAACTCCTCGTCCTCCGCCAGAAGCGCTTTGACGTCGATCGTCCCAGATTTACCCTGCCTCTTGGTCATGGTGTGCATCCTCGCCAAAGGATCCGGTGATTGCGACATCACCCGCATACCATGACCATCCGCCTCAGCGGCTTTTGCAGAACTTCCCGGACACTACCCTTAGCCGTTGGGGTCGCAGATCTCTGCCCTTGAATAGGTCTCCCGGACCCTTGGACCCCAGACGATTGTCAACACCCTTGGTCTTCAGAGGCGTATATGCTGCTAAGCATCATCGGCGAGTTGCGGGTCGGCACATCCCCACGCCCGGTGATGGCGACACCGCTGATAGTGCCCGAGGAGCAGTTGCGCGCGGCAGGTTGGAACGCTGAACTGCCCTAGTGGTGCAAATCAAACGCTTCGTGCCGGCTTTGAGGACCCCTCTCGACCCTCAGCGGTCGTTCGCGTCCGCCCGCAGCAACGCCGGCCCATGCCCCCAACCCGCCATTCATTGAGCGCACGTTGGGCAATGTGTCGAGCTCGAGATCGCTGACCTACGGTACACCGGATCGTGTCCTGGTTGATAACCTCAAGCCTGCTACACGAAGCTTCCGATACCGGTAGACGTGGTCAAATCAATCCGCCAAATTCAGAATTGAAGCGCAGCACCGCGCGGAGTGACCAGGATGCAACTCGATGATCGCGGCGAACTATCCGCTCAAATACGAGATTACGACGCCTGCTTTGCAGAGTTATTGAAACCTTCGGGCAACGGTCAAAAATTCATGCAGGCAATTCTGCTTCGCGAGGCGTTCTATCGTTTTGCGCAGCAAGGTATAGCAATAAAGCAAAATGCGCCAACACTTATACTGGACGTAAGTTGTGGTCCTGGTGATTATAGCGTGGCATGGACATCCCAAATCGCGAGGTTTTTACCAAAAGGTATAGCATTTTATTGCACGGATTATCCCGATGGCATTTCCAGAGAAACCGGCGAAACGTATGCGATGTCGACCGCAAAGAAAATGCAGGCGGCGGCAGAAAATGGAAAAATCAGATTGGCGCAAGCCCCGGTTTCTACCGATGCTGATTTGTTTTCCGGCCACGATGCGCTTATGCCGGCTGGCAAACCAGCCGACATCGTCCATTGGTCACACAGTGGATACCACGTGCGCGACGCACTCGGCGCGGCCAGGAATGATCCTCGGGCGATCGAAGCGGGTTTGCATGCAGCCGTCAATAAGATGTGGGCTGCGCTTGACGAAAAGGGTTTGATGGTTTCGGTCCACGAAACGCGAGACAACTCCGACGGCATTCGGTCGCAAATCGGCCCTGTCTCTCGGAAATATTGCGGCAGATTAGACGATGTACCTGAGCAGATCGCTGCACGCATTGGGCAATTGGGCGGATACGTCACTGCAGTGAATTTTGCCAGCCCGCTCAAATTTCTGGGATTGGACGATGGCGGTTGGGAGCGGTTGAAACAGCGGGCTCAATGGGATCGGCTCAATGTGTCCGAAGCCCGCGCTTTGCGGTTGTTGAATTTCATCGCTTTCGATTTTTCCGATCCTTCCAAAGCAGCGCTCGAAGCCCTTGCCGAGGATGGTCGGCTAGCGGCCTATGTCGACGAGTACAAATCCATTGTCGTAAAGAATGGCGGTTACATCATCGTGAAATGTGCCTTTCAAATCATCAGTAAATCTCAACAAGTGGCAAAGAAACTGGACGGCATTGCATTTCAACTCACTGGAAAGATGCACGATTTTTCAGAGGAAATGGTAGCCGAGATGCAAAGATCATGAGATGGTGTTTAGATGAACGGCGAGAAGATATGCATCTGCGCGCCCATGATGCGATGAGGGGTCGAGGGTTCAATTCCCGCAGGCTTCGCTGCCGGCGCTCCACTTGGGTTACTGCCGCCCGTCACCCAGCGTCCACGATAATATTCGATGGTCCGGCCGGGCTCCACATAGCGCGTTATATCGCTGTGGAACCCGGGACGCGGCGCATCCTAAGATGCTCTCCCGAATGGCTGGAACGGCGCTACCTCTCCGTTCGCCAGGGCTTCGACGAAGGTCGGCAATCCACCCGGTGAAGCCATCGCGGCCCGTCGAGATCATCGACCGCCCCCGACGCTGAGCCAGCGGCTCAAACCGACCCATTGGCGACCATCGTTTCCCTCAACGGCAACGACGGCCCATGCCCCGCTTCGGTCATTCCTCAACACCACTGCCGAGGTCTCATACCTGGAGCGCTTGAAAGTGGAGTGAGCCCCACCAGATCCGCTTCTGGATAAAGTGTCCCCTGAGCTTTCCTTTGGCCGCCCCTGAACGGGAATGCTGTGACGATACCCACCAGCCTATTCCACCTCGCAGACTCTGTTGCAGAGGTACTTGTCCGCGCGCGGACCAGCGATCTCAAGTGGCAGCTATCAGCGCTTGACAAGGCCTGTGAGGAGGCGAAACGCGCCTGGTCCGGATCCAACCTCGGCTACCATGCGGACGTGTATGCAGATGGACTGCAACCTGGCGCGCAGTTCTATCCGGAGTGGGGCCTGATGGATCGCTGGCCAACGCACCAGCCAGACCCCCGATGGCAAGTCATGGATCCAAGGGTGGTGTCGGACCACCTGCTGGAGGAGGCTGGTATTGGCGACTTGGATGCGATCAAGGATCGTCTCAACACCATCCGCGAGGAACTGACCACTCTCAAGGAGCAAGGGATCAGCCTTCTCACCGTCGCATCCAATGCCGTCAACGATCCGTTCATCGAGCGAAAGCTAAGGGAGGTGGATGAGATCGTCATCGCTGACCCAGCCACAATAGCAGCCGACCTTGCTCGCGACGGCCCTAACTGGTCACGGGAATTGGAGGTGATCTCACAGGGCCGTCGATCGCGGCACACCAACGTCTGAAGGCTGTCTGCTTGTCAGCAGGCGTATCCGAGAATGGCCTAAACCTGCTCCAGCGAGCCTTAAGGGAGGCAGCCTCTCACATGGTCCAGCTTGATGGAACAAAACGGAGCGCGGCCGGTGCACCGAAGCATGTCTTCATAGGACACGGACACTCGCCCGTCTGGCGAGAGTTCAAGGACTTTATCAAAGATCGGGTGGGCCTGCCCTACGACGAGTTCAACCGCGTGCCAGTCGCGGGAATCACAAACATAGGCCGGCTCTCGCAGATGCTCGACTCAGCCGCAATCGCCTTCCTCATATTCACTGCGGAAGACGAGCGGGCAGATGGCGAGTGGCAAGCTCGGATGAACGTCGTTCACGAGGCCGGGCTGTTCCAGGGTCGTCTCGGTTTCGAGCGAGCGATCATCCTCCTGGAGGCCGGGTGCAAGTCGTTCTCCAACATTGAGGGTCTGGGGCAGATCAGGTTCCCAAAGGGCGACATCGCTGCGGCATACGAGGAAGTGCGGCGTGTCCTTGAGCGGGAGCACCTTATTGACAGTGTGACGCAATAGATGAGGTATGCGGGATGCTTGCGCATGTCGGCAAGCCGAAATTCGGCAGCCGCGTCTTTGCATTTCGGTCCAAATCGGCGATCCGTAGCGCCGGTGGCTATCAGGGGACGCGGCTGTGTGAGGCCGAACTCGGCTAATACGCCGGATGACCGTTGACGGCGCGGCCTCGCCGTTGGCACGAGTGTCGGAGAAGGACCGGAATCCACCCCGAGCCGACCCCCGGCGCAGGTATCAGTGTCACATTTTGTCCACTAGGACCCCGCGCATCAGCCGGTCAGCGCCCGCGCGAGAAAAGGCAAGCTCTCGTCCACCCGATAATCGACCGCGGTATGATTATCGGGGAACTCCTCATAGCGATGCGGAATCCCGAGCTCGTTTAGCCGTCGCACGAACCCGCGGGCACCGTAAAGCAGATTGAACTGGTCCTTCTCGCCGCCGTCGATGTATAGCGCCTTCAGCTGGCGGAGATTGTCCGCCTGGGTCTCCATCGCGACGACAGGGTCTTGCCGCATCCAATTCGCCCAGCGTTCCTCGATGATCTCGCAGGTGTCGAATGTGACGGGCAGCCGGATTCCAAGAATTGGGTGGGATGGGGATCGTACCTGGCCGCCATCGCCAGCGCGTTGATCACCTTGCCGGAACCCTCCGGGTGCTTTTTGGCTGCCTCGAGCTGCTGCCACCACTTTCCGGCCTCGTTTGACAGCTTCCGGGAGATAAGCTAAGGCTGTAGCCGGCTGCTGGTTTCACGTTCCCCAAATCAAATTCATGCTGTCTTGCTGCGGGGTGCTGTGAAGCTTGGCAGCCGCCGACCGGGGCAAGGGGAACGCGTGCGTTTCCCCGGCTTGTCCATAGGGACCGCGCTGCGCGGTCAGGCGGGATCGGCGCGCCGACTGTCCACAATTCACGCCCTCCTCGCATCGCGTCAGGCGGCCAGGCCCTCGCGCCTCGTTGGCCGAGGTGCCTCGTCCGGTGTTCGCCAGCCGAGCGCCTGATGGGCGTCGCGTTTACCGTCACCGCCAGGCTGCGCTTCTGTTCGATGCCGTTGGCGGCGGGGCGCGTGACCCATTCGTGCTTCACGTCCACCACAGCGCTCGACGGATGTTGTCGTGGCAGCGCCCGCGTCCTCCATGCTGATCTCGATCCGGTGATCCCGCAGCTTTGGTGAACTCGTCACTGGTGTTGCGCGCCCTGATCGGTTTGAGATGTCGGGCTCCGACCGGGCGAGGGCCTCGCTCAGCGCCTCGACGCGAACCCCGCCGTGAGGTGTTCGACAGCCGCCAGACAGCACTCGTCGGGTCGCCCAGTCGATGATCGCGACCAGTCAAAAACCCTTGCTGCATGGGTATGTACGTTATGTCAGCTGCCCACACTTGGTTCGGCTGGTCGCGTTCTGCCGCGCAGAAGGTACGGTAGACCTTGTGCTCGGATGCCGCTTGCTGGTGTTCCGCTTCGGTCTGACTGCCCACAGCCCGAGCTTCCGCATCAGCCGCCGCACGCGTCGGCGGCCGACCGAAATCCCATCCCGCAAAGCGCGACCTGCAGCCGGCGGCTGCCGTAGACCGGATGTCGGTGAAAATCCGGTCGAGCCGCTTCAGAAGCTCGAGTTCCGCCGCAGATTCCGGCCGAGAACGTATAGAAGCTGCTGCGCGCAACCCCGAGCAGCGCATTGCCGGCTTACGGACAGCCCTGCTTCCGGCGCGATCATCGCCCGCCTCGCAGCATCGGGAGATGGCGGGCTGCCCGGCAAGAAAATCGCACTCGACCTGCAGCTGCCCGATCTTGCGGTGCAGATCGTCGATCACCTTCTGCGCATCCTCAGCCGCGGCGCCTTGCTGCCGCGCGCAAACATTCGCCCGCACGCTTCACCAGCTCCTGCTTCCAGTTGCTGATCATCGTCGGATGAACCCCAAACTCCGCCGACAGCTGCGCCAGGGTCTTCTCCCCCGAAAGCGCCGCCATCGCCACCCGCGCCTTGAATTCCGCGTTGTGCTGCTTCCTCTTTATACCCACGTTCTACGCCCCTTTGGACCGTCAGCCTTTAGCTTATCTCGCTGTCCAAAAATCCGGAGCCGCCGCACTTCTCGGTATTCTCGGCGCCGGCAAGGGGTCCGTAGGACGGCTGGCATGTCGGGCAGATAGCAGAGCTCGAAGCCTATATCGCCGGAATGACAGGCTGCGGCCGCCCAGATGTCGGAGTGGCGCAGCGCATGCGTGATCGCGCCATACCCGCCCGAGCTTTTGCCGAACACGCCGCGGCGCCCGGTACCGCCATACCGGAAGCGCCACTCGATTACCGGCAGCATCTCGTGCAGCAGAAAGTCCTCCCAAGCACCCATCGAAGCTGAGTTGATGTACCGATTGCCGCCTAGCCGGGTGAAGCAATCGGGAAAGGCGACGACAACGGGGGGTATGCGCTGTTCGCCGATCAGCCGGTCGAGCCGTTCCGGCAGGTTCTCGCGGAAGCGGACCCAATTCGTGTGTGATAGGCGGCTGCTCGTGAAGCCGACAAGATCACAAGCAGGGGCAATCCTTGTCCGTCATGCCCAGCGGGATGTACACATCGACGACGCGGATCGAGGGATCACCGAGCATATTGTTCTTGAGGGGAGCTATTCGCAGAAGTTGGTGACGGCATGAAAGGGTAGGGCGGCGTATCGTGGGGGTGTTCTCGCCTCCACTTCTCCACTGAAGGAGTGATACGCCATGACCGACAGTAATGTTTTCCAGCTTTCCCAGCCAGGCACGTTTTCCGACCCGCTGACTGAGGTGCTGCGCAGCGGTGCCCGGGCGCTTTTGGCCCAGGCTGTCGCAGCGGAGGTGGCCGGGTTTCTCGAGGGCCACGCCGACAAGCTCACCGACGATAGACGTCAACGGCTGGTGCGCCACGGTCACCTGCCCGAGCGCGAGATTATGACCGGCATCGGCCCGGTCGCGGTGCGCGCTCCGCGCATTCGTGACCGGGTCGGCACGGGCGAGGAGCGCATTGCCTTCAGCTCCGCGATCCTGCCGCCTTACGCGCGCCGCTCGAAAAGCCTCGAGGTGTTGATCCCGATCCTCTACCTCAAGGGCATCTCCACCGGCGGGTTCGAGGAGGCGCTGGCAGCGCTGCTCGGCAAGGATGCTGGTGGGCTCTCGGCCTCGACCATCGCACGGCTCAGGGAGGTTTGGGCGGACGAGCACACGCGCTGGCAGAAGCGGGATCTGTCAGTCAAGCGCTACGTCTATTTCTGGGCCGACGGTATCCACGTGCAAGCCCGGCTCGAGAACGATGCGCAGTGCCTGCTCGTGATCATCGGCGCGACACCCGAAGGCAATAAGGAGCTCGTCGGCCTCACCGACGGTGTGCGGGAGAATGCGCAATCCTGGAAAGGGCTGCTGCTCGACCTAAAGCGGCGCGGGCTGGTGATCGGGCCTGAGCTCGCGATTGCCGACGGCGCGCTCGGCTTCTGGCAGGCCATCGAGGAGGTGTGGCCCAAGACCCGCGGTCAGCGCTGCTGGGTGCACAAGACGGCCAACGTGCTCAATAGGTTGCCGAAGAGCCAGCAATCGAAGGCCAAGCGCGCTCTGCAGGACATCTGGATGGCCGAGACGAAGAACGACGCCAACGCCGCTTTCGACGCCTTTGTCGAGACCTACGCCATCAAGTACGACAAGGCGGTGGGTTGCCTGACGAAGGACCGCGAGGCGCTGCTGGCGTTTTACGACTTCCCTGCTGAGCATTGGAAGCACCTGCGGACCACCAACCCCATTGAAAGCACATTCGCCACCGTGCGGCATCGAACCGTGCGCTCCAAGGGATGCCTCTCAAACAGGACGGCGATCGCCATGGTTTTCAAGCTCGCACAGGCCGCTGAGAAAAGCTGGCGCCGTCTCGACGGCCACAGCCAGTTGCCAAAGCTGATCACCGGCGTAAAGTTCATCGACGGCATCGAAGCCGTCAGCCAACAGCCGCTAGCCGCCTGACCCCGACCGTCACCAACATTCCGCAATAGCTCCTCTTGAGGGCTTGGCTCTCGACTGTAACGCGACTAACAGAGCCCCCGAAAACCTGGCGCATGCTCCTGCCCCTGGGCTTCTGCTGATCTTACCAGCAGAGTTCATAACGATGAGCCATCGACCCCTCTGACTTGGCACTCGCCAACGCTTCTTAATAGCGGTATCGCTGAAGAGTCCTTGCGCGTCACAGGGTGAGAGTGGCGAACTACTTTGGTTTGATTCCGACGATGGCGGGAACGACGATGTCAGAGCAGAAGGCCGGCTCATCGAACGCGGCGCAGATTGAATTTTGGAACAGTATCGCTTCGCGTGCCTGGGCCGATCAGCACGAGCTGATGGATCGTGCGGTCGCTGAGGTGACGAAAGCGCTGCTCGATCTGGCCGCGCCCCAGCCGGGCGAGCGCGTTCTTGACATTGGCTGCGGTGGCGGTACGACGACGCTTGAGCTGGCAGCACGGGTCGGGCCGGATGGTCATGTGCTCGGCGCAGACGTCGCGGAGCAATCCGTCGCACGGGCGCGTGGGCGGATCGCCACAGCTGGTTTCCGACACGCGGAGGTGATGGCCGCGGATGTCTCCAGCCAGCCCTTCGGGTCCAACAGCTTCGATCTGGCGTTCTCGCGGTTCGGGGTCATGTTCTTTAGCGATCCGGTGAGCGCTTTCGCAAATGTGCGCCGTGCGATGAAACCGGGTGGACGAGTGGCCGTGGCGGTGTTCCGTGCCGCCGCCGACGATCTGTGGCCGAATAGTCCACTCGCAGCGGTGCGTCATCTGTTGCCGCCGATTCCCGTGCCCGGGCCGGAGGAGCCAGGCCCCTTCTCCTGGGCAGACCCAAGCCGCGTACATCACATCCTGGAAGGTGCCGGGTTTCGAGAGGTTTCGCTGACACCCCTTGACCCGCTGATCCGGCTGGGCGGGGAGGCAGCAGAAGCGGCGCAATTCATGATGCTATTCGGCCCGCTTACACGCGTTCTGCCAGCTCTTGCCGCGGCGCAGCGCGATGCGGTCCGCTCCGCCCTCGCGGTCTTCTTTGAAGGGCATGCCGCATCGCGAGGGATTGTGTTGTCGGCGGCCAACTGGGTGGTGAGGGCGCGCGTTTGAAGGGCCGACTTTGGTGCTGGTGCCGGCGACGAGATCAACAAGGCCACCCGCGGTCGGTTTGGGTCTCATCGACATCCCTGTCAGGAACGCCGGGATCGGCTGGAGGGCGGTTCAGGCCTGACAGCTGGGTAAGACTCCTCGACCCTGGCGAAGGTGCGCCACGCAGCCCCGACAGATTGTCCTCTTTGATCCGCTCTCCTTACGCGTTGACGCGACGGATCAATTCGGCCCAGCGATCGAGCACCGGTAAGGTCTTCTCGGCCGGCTCCGGCGGCGACGTCGTGACGACCCGCGCTAGGCCTCAACTGGTCGGCATCCTCCGTACCGCCGAACAATTTGATCGGCACGGCGTCGGTTGTTGGAGGAGTCCTTCTAGCGATCCGAAATTGCCAGCTCGTCCGGCCACCGTACCAACCTTGGAATTTAGGGGCTGGATTTAAATGTCGCCGCTCTGCCAATCACAAATGATACCGGCCTTGGGTTTCCCAGAGAGTATCAGCGGTGCGGTTCGGCCGATGAGCAGGATCAGGCTGATGATCAAACGCAAGAATGGTTTTTTCAGCTACATGTGAATTGGATCACACTGCTCGGCCAAGCCGGACGGTAATATTTAGCAGGCAATAACCCAACGCTTGTCTCTGCTTCACTCCTTTGACGACCGGCACATGACCTATCCCGCGTCGCTCCTGCCGGATGTTTTCGAGAGCTGACGTCGGATAGAGGCAGTGAAGGCCGAAGGCCAGGCAACATGACGACCTACTCCCCTGATGAAATAGTCAATCGGGCCACCGCCGCAGGACGAGCCGCGTACGAAGCCGTCATCCAGGCCGGTCGAGCAGTGGCCCTCGCCGAGCGCGCCTACAACCGAGCTTATATTCGGACCGTCCCCCCTTGCTGGGTCGCGCTTGTGCCTCCCCCGATACCGCCGCGACTCGCACCGTAGAAAGGACTCGCGGGGTAGCCGAGATGCCACTCGATCAGCGTAAGCTTTTCTGACACGTATAAGTTGTTTAGGAGACGCAACACAACGGCCATCATCATGGCGATCACCGCCGTTCAAGCCGGACGTAGTCGAAATAGCTGACGCTGGCGGTGTGCGTGTCGTCGCTATCACAAAACACGGAGACATCGACCAGGTGCGCCGGCGCCGCATCCTTCCAGATCTCGCCATAGACGCGAGCGAGGTCGAACTTTTCGTCGAGCCAACGGCCAACCCGGTCGTCCCCAGCGTCGGCAACGAAGTGTGGGAAACCGCCGATGTATTTGTACTCCCCCGGTTTCAGCCGATTGCCCCAGATCACCTCCATCGCGCGCTTCTCGCCACGATCCGTCGCGAACCGAAGAAACAGCCGCGCCGGGTGATCGTCGCCTTCGCGCGTGCGCTCGTCGAGCAGGCTGCGGATTGGCAACTCGATGTACCACCGCCACGCGAGCAGCGGGTAAGCGGCGAGGTCGATATCGACATGCCGAAACAGCATCGACGCGCTGTCATGGGTTTCGAACCGCATGCTCGGCACGCCGTCCTTGACCGCGAAAGACATTGTCATCGGCGAACGTGTCCAGAATTTCCGATGTCGCCAACCAGAGGGGAGCGGATCGAGCGGGAAGGGTTGCCCAAACTCCATCACGGTAACGACCGGACCACCATCGGGTTTTAAAACCTCGCCCCGCCCACCGAAAAAGTGCCAGCCGATCAGGCCGGCGACAGTGATGAGCGCGACTCCTCCAAACAGGGCGTATCGAGTTCGCCAAGCTGTCCTGCGCCGATCCACCAGAGCATGATCTCCGCTGCGTGACACCTTGTGCTCTCCGATAATGGCTAGCTCGCCCGGACTATGTAGCGCCGCTGGTAGTCCGGCTTCAGATCACAATCGTGAGCGCAATCCGTCCGGGGAGAGCACGACCCCAGGAGCTTGGGCTTTACATTAATCACTCAGTTGGGAACGAGGCGTTCAGGAGGTCACCGCTGAGCCCACAGGAAAACCAGAGTTGCCGCGAGCCCAAGAGCGCTTCGACCCGCATGAAGGATACCCCACCGCCCGATCATGAGGCGCGTTTCTGCCGTGGCGGCGCCCAGTCGCGTGTTCATCAGGCGGTGGTTGATCGGCATGATCACCAAGATCGTGTAGGGCCAATTTGTGAATAGGACGGCGGCTCCGAGCAGCCAACGCCACTCGAAGGTGCTGAAAAAGGCAACGACCCCAAAGAATCCGCCGACTATGGCCAAGCTCGCCTGCATCATGTAGCCGCGTCTATAGGCTAGCTTCCACTCGGCGAGGAGAGAACCGTCGTCGAGCTGAAGCCGCGCAGGCTGTTCGGCAATGTTGATGTAAATCGCAGCTCCGGTGAAAGCGGCGGCTATCGCGAGCGCAAGCTGTCCGGCGAACATTTTAACCCTGGGCCTCGGCGGTTGGTGAATAGCTTCAGTGTTGACGCTCCTCGCGAAAACAAACAGGCGCCGCTACCAGCGTTTAATCGAGTTCTTCTCAACAACGTGTAAGGCCAATTGGCGAGCAGGCTATGGCTCCAACCAACAAACGCCAATCGGACGCGATGGAATAGGCCAGGAGCCCAAAACTCCGCCTACGATGACGAGGCTCGCCTGCATCGCGTAGCCACGTTTATAAGCCGGCTTCCATTCCGCAAGGAGTGAGCGATTATCGAGCAGGCAGGCCAATGACGAGCGGCACGGATTAACTCCCTATCTCGGGCAACCACTTTTTTCTGGTTTCGATCAACCGCATTTCATTTCCTCGGCCCATAAGTCGATCTTGGCCGCCCTCGTGCAAATCCGGGGTTGGATTGGCTCGGGCTGACGTGCAGAGAAGCATTCGAGGGCTCATTTTTGCGGCCGGAAATCCTGATCGGGAAAGGAGGATACTGTGGGCACTTGGATCACGATCTCCGGGTGGCTCGCGCTCTGGTGGCATGCGTTGCACGAGGCGGTTAGGTCAGCGTAGGCCTTGGTATATGCGGCTGCATCCGTGGCCTTGATCGCCGCGTCGAGCGCTTCCATCGGCTGCTTGACGGTCGATGCGATCATCTCGGGGATCGGTAGGTTGTCGTGTTTCGGGACGAGTTCGGCAATATCATCAAAGGCCTCGGTCAACTCGCCCAGCTCAAAAGAAGCATAGGGCCAATTCTGCTCCTTCCCGGCAAGGCCGAGCTTGATGTGGCGCGGCTGCACGAAGGCCGTCATCAGCTCGCCGAGGCCAAGATGGTAGGGCGCTGCCGATTTGGTTTCGGGCACGTTCGTGGGCTGCTGTGCTGCGGTCGGCTCCGGCGTGACCAAGACAAACAGGACCATAGAGGCGAGCATTGATCGAAAAAATCTGATCATGGTCGCTGTCCTTCTCTATGAGTTTCTGCCCCTACCCTCGCATGCCCCTCAGCCGTATCAAATAAGGGTACCGACATAAGGGGTCGGCCGCCGCTTGCTCGGGGACGAAAAGCGGTTATCTCGGCCCTTTAGAGAGGAGAGCTTCAGCAATTAATTGCCCACCGCTCGATGATGTTCTGTAGCTTCGCAAGACCATCGGTCAATGCGGCCGGCCCGGGCTGCAAGATCAAGGACGATTTGATTTCGTAGAGATCTTGGTGCTGCACAGCTGGGATGCGGTCGAAGCCAGCCCGCGCCATTACCCGCTCAGGTCGGAATTTTTTGCCGCACCACGACCCGATGATCAGATCAGGCTCCCGCGCGATTACCTCCTCAGGCGTCAGGGTGCGATCCTTCGCGGCGCCTTGGTTCCTGCGATCGGCGAAAAGGTCGATGCCACCGGCGATTTCGACGAGTTCCGAAACCCATCCTATTCCTGAGATCAACGGATCGTCCCACTCCTCGAAGAACACCCTCGGCCGTTTCGACAGGCGTTCCGCGCGTTTGCGGGCGGTATCTAAACCGGCTTCAAGATCGCTGACGAGCTGCTCGGCCCGCTCTCTCGCCCCTACCATCGCGCCCAGTGTCCGGATCATATCTAAAATTCCGGCGACGCTTCGTTGATTAAAGGCATGGACGTCGAGCCCCCGGCGAATGAGATCGGCGACGATATCCGCTTGGAGATCGGAAAATGTCAGGACGAGATCAGGTTTGAGGGTGAGGATCTTGTCGATGTTCGCGGACGTAAAGGCGCTCACCCTCGGCTTCTCGCGGCGAGCCTGCGGCGGGCGCACGACATAGCCGGAGATCCCGACGATGCGATCTTGCTCGCCTAGCAAGTACAGGGTCTCGACGGTCTCCTCGGTGAGGCAGACAATTCGGCCAGGCGGAAACATTCAATCCTTCCTGACCTATTCTATCTACGCCTACTCACCAGGTCTTCGATATCAGCCCCAAGTGCTTCTGCAATGCGCTGGAGGACCGTCACCGTCGGATTGCGCTTACCGCGTTCGACACCGCTCAGATAAGTCTGGTAAATCTCTGCGAGGTCGGCGAGCTCCTCCTGTGAAAGGCCCTTTTCGCGCCTGAGCCTCTGGAGATTGAGCCCGACCCTCTCCCGCACATCCATGCAGGCAGATCACGAGCTTGCTCCTTTCTACTCCATAGACTATGAGTCATAAACGCCACTACGCTAGCGCATTAAAGCCGATCTAGAAGAGGCTCAAGCTGAAATCGAAACGGCGTCCAAGATAGGAGAGGCTGCCACCTAAGCTGTCATCGATGCGCATATCTCCGGATTACAAAGTGAGATACACGGGCTTAAAATCTCAAGAGGCAAGGCGATCGCCGCAAGAGAGAGAGCGTTAGCGAAGGCTCAGGCGGCCATTGACTCTACGAGCGAAGTCATGCACCACATTTCGCTACACTGAAATCTACCCGATTTGCAGCTCCAGTTCTCGCTGACCGTAATCAGCCATTCCTGGGGTTGGGGTTTACCAAATCGAGCTTGCTTTCGCCTAACTGAACCCTTCATTCATGACGCGCCGGATCTGCGGCCCACCCATGCCACCCAGGCCCAAGTGCTCGAGCGTCCGTGCCTCGGCTGCAAAGTCCTTCCCGGTCATCTTTCGGACGAGCTCAACAATCGCGTCGATCGCCGGGGTCTCCACTCCCACCGCGGCGCCCAGTGCGCTCATCGGGATCAGGCCGGTCGGGACGTCTTCGGTGATGAATTTGTGATCGAGAGATTTCGGCGTGCCGGTGGCCTGATAGGGCCCATCGCTGTTGTAGGTAAGGCGCTGACAGCTCTCGACGAGCGTTGCTTCTCGCACCCCATAGACGCGATCGAACCAATCAGCCAGGGTCGGAACCGATGCGCCGAGCGCCGCAGCGACGGCAACACGCTCCGCGTTGATCGCCTCATATAGCCGGGCGACCGCCGGTGTCACGCCTTCGGCATAGAATTTGTAGCTGTCCCCGCTCTCGATACGCCCCGCGTTGGCGACACAATTCGCGACGTGCAGCATCGCATTCGCGTTGGTGAAGCCGGTGTACAGGATATTCGGCGCCGCGACCGCTTCCGGAAACAAGGGCGACAGGCGCGGAAACACTTCGCCGATGCGATTTCCCGGGAAGGTCGCGATCTGCAGCCACCGCTTCCTGACGATCGGACGTATTCGCGTCGGCGAGAGACGCCAGCATGAATAGGGGTAGTTATCCAGTTCGGCGACATCTACCTCGGCTCGGCAGGCGGCGCCTTTGAGGGCGCGGTCTACGATCAGCGACCCGCCGGTGTTCCCCTGGATTAGCAGGATCACCTGACCGTCCCGGAGCAGAGGTGCAAGCGATCGCGCCACCACCGCCTGCGCATTGCCGCCGGTCACAACGATAATGACATCGGCGCCGTCGATCGCAGGTTCGAGATCCGTTGTTGCGCGTTCGACCGGAGCAAACCCACCCTTCTCGCCCTCGACATCCACGCCGCCGCGCGCTCGAATTTCGGAGAGCTTTGAGTCGTCGATATCGTGGAGGCGCAATCTGAACCCGGCGACGCCCAATTCGGCGATGAGATAAAGACCACCAATTCCTGCCCCAATGATCGTAACGGTCTTCGTACATCTCTCCGTCACGACGTCCCCTCCTTTTCGAGCTGGAAGGAGGTCACGTACTGACCACCGCCCGCCAAAGCCGGTTCCTCCTCTCCAAAATCAGCTGGGGGTTCATCGTCGGGGCCCGCGTTACCCTCGTTGTCGTGACCAAGCTCAATCAGGCCGAAGGTGTTCGGGTTTGGCCGCGTGAAAATCTCTCCCTTACGCACGTAGGCCGCCAATGATCCAGAAAGGGAAGCGCGCGCCTCTCTTGTCGCCGGGCGGCCCAACGCTTCGAGAAGTTCGGTAACATGACCGGGGCGGCCCTTTTCGACGATGAATTCTCGCACCCTTGCCATGCTGCTGCCGGGACGCAGTGCGCCCGCGCGGACATTCCTTTCCGATCCTCGCGGGAGGATCTTGAGCACGTCTTGGAGCGCCTGGACGTATATCCGAGCATCACGGATTTTGGCCTCAAATTCGCGGATTTCCTCTTCCTTCTTCCGAAGTCGCTCCTCGATCTTACGCCGCTCGTTCATGCTTCACCTGATGTATGGGACTCGCGTGGCGAATGATGATATGATGACATGAAATCCAGGCCGACGCAAAGGACATCTATATGACGGAGCCGACAGACCTTACGGTAACACCAGCCTATCGCTCCACTATGGAGCGGCTTGAGAAGGTGAAGCACGTCACCGGGAGCGGGAAAGAATATTGGTTGGCGCGAGAGATTTATCCCGTCCTCGGATACACCTGGGAAGGGTTCGACGGCGTGATAACGCGAGCTATGGATGCGTGTAGCGGAGTTGGGATCGTACCGGATAACCATTTTCGACAGACATCGACAATGGTGGTGTTGGGAAGCGGCGCGAGACGAAATGTGGTGAACTATTTCCTCAGTCGCGCAGCATGCTATCTCATCGCGATGAATGGAGACCCAAGCAAGCCTGAGGTCGCTGCGGCACAAGCTTATTTTGCGGTTCAGACGCGGAGAATGGAGATCCGGGATCAACAGGAACAGGTGCGCAGCGAAGATCAGCGCCGGCTCGAATTGCGGAGTCGGGTGAAGACATCGTTCAAGAGAGTCAGCGCTGCCGCTAAAGAGGCTGGCGTGCGAAACCGAATGCAAGCGGTCTTCCACGACGCCCGCTACCGAGGGCTATACGGCGCTCCGCTGCGAGCCCTTCGGCAGAAGAAAGGTATTCCTGAAACGGAGAATGTACTTGATCGAGCCGGCCCGCTGGAGCTTTCGGCGAACGATTTCCAGATGAACCTTGCTGCCGAGGTGATAACCCGCGAAGGCATCCGAGGCGAGCAGCGGGCGATTGAAACAAACGAAACTGTCGGGGCTCGGGTGCGGAAGGTCATCGAGGAAAGTGGGGCGCCCCTTCCCGAAGATCTGCCGGTAGAACCGCCAATTAACGAAATTGAAAGCCGCATCAAGACCGGGGACAAACTCCCCAAGGCGACTTAGCTTGTTTCAGCCTGGCGAATGAAAAGGTGCCTTTGACGCCCAGGAAGGTCAGCCAGTAATCGCCGTGCATGCCCTCGAAAACTTGCGACCTCCGACACGGGCATCGCGATGTTGCGGCATACATTGCGCGAGCAGATCACGAGAGTGAGCGACGGTCTCGATCCGATGAACGTGATGCGGGATGAGCGGCTGAACCGGACGATACCGACCAACGCGTGGAACACGATCCTGTGTCCGACCGAGGCATCCGCGCTTCAGGGTGAGGAGGTGTAACACGGCTGGGGTTTGCTTGTGTTTTGGACAGCGGATGGGAGGCCGTGCCATCGTTGTTAAGAACAAACGAGGAACACGGTATGCCAGGTAACCCGCGTGACATGATCATCTCGGCCGAACGGCGCTTCCCCGTCCGCATCAGGATCGGTGTTCCGCCCGGTGGCTTCGGCCAGCGCTATACCGAAATGACCTCTTGGCTGGACGAAAACTGCGGCGCCGACGGCTGGGCCATCACACCGTCCGGAATGCGCGGGGTGCTCAACGATGCGGTGTCGATCTATTTCCTCGACGCTACCCTCGCGAGCGCCTTCGTTGCGCGGTGGTGTGCCGGGTACAAGATCGAGACTGCGGTGGGCGTGTTCAGGATACGGACGGATGAGCCGACGGCGAGGACCACACCGAGCATGCACCGGACACCGTGACGCAACTCCCTATTCCGCGTCGGGCTGCTTTGACGGGTGGGCATCGGCAAAAGCCGGGATGGCCATGCAGGTGTCATAGACGCGCATGACACGCGGATAAGGGTCGAGCGAGAGGTTGAAGGTCATGGCCGGCGTCACTTGGGTGACGAGGCAGATGTCCGCGACCGTGGGGCTCTCGCCATGGCAGAACAGGCCGCTCGAGGAGTGTTCGGCGAGCAGCGTCTCAATGGCCTGCAGGCCGGCGCCAAGCCAATGCTGGATCCAGGCGAGCCTTTGATCATCGCTGCACTTCAATACGTCCGTGAGATAATGCCGAACACGCGGCACGATCAGCGGATGAGAGTCGGCCACGTTGATCAATGCGAGCCCACGCACCCAAGCCCTTGCCAACGGGTCGGCCGGCAATAGCGGCGGCTCCGGATACGCCTCGTCGAGATATTCGAGAATTGCAAGCGACTGAAACAGCTTGATGTCGCCGTCGATCAAGGTCGGCACCACCATCTGCGGATTGATCGCCCGGTACGTGGCGTCGAACTGGTCGCCCTTTTCGAGGTGCAGAAAGCTGTCCTCGCGCGCGATGCCCTTCAGGTTCAGGGCGATGCGCACGCGGAAGCTCGCCTGTGAGCGGTAATATGTGTAGAGCTTCATCTCTCCCTCGCCTCGTTACACCCGATCTCGGCGACTGGCGCAAATAGCGATGCCCGAGAAATACCGCCAAATTCATCGAGCCGTTGATGACTTAACCTACTGCCTCGGCCTCGCGATGAAGCTCGCCGCCGCGCATCAGCCGAGTTGCTATGTCGGCCGTCTGCAACAGCGCGCGCTGGGTCGGAAAATGGGCAGCCAAATACCGCGAGACGGCAATAAGGATATGACGGCTCTGGTCGCAGTTGCCCCACTCGTGAAACTGCCGCACACCCGCCTCGAGCATCTGGTACGCGTGGAAGCCTGCGTCTTCCCGGAGTAGCGCATGCGCAAGCGTTGCAATCAACGCTTCAGGTGAGTGGCCGAGCGTAAGGTGACGGGCGACAAGGCGCGCCGCTGAACCGATCTGTCGTTGCCGGTCAAAGGCGTCGAGCAGCGCAGCGCGGATCTCCTCGGCCGCGACAGGCAGGTCTTCGAGCCCCTCGCCGCTCTCGCCGGGCAACGACGCTGGCGGCACATTCAGGTATCGGGCGAGATACAGGGCCATAGCGCCGTGCAGGAGGGCACGTACAGCTTCTACGGGCTCCGGCGCCGCGACATCGATCCGTTTGAGCGCCTGGTGGACGGCGTTCGAGAAGGTGAAAACGTGATGGGCGGTCTCCCAATCCGAGTGCTCGTTGGCGGTGCCAAAGCGCGCCACCCTGAGCGCCGCGGCATAAGCGAGTGATCGACCGAGATCGGCGGGAGAGGCCCCATCGCGCGCTGCCACTGTAAGGGCATTGATGATTTCGGTCGGATCATCGCCGAGAAGGCTCTCCGATACAGAGATGTGAGCAGACCAATGACGCGATTTGTCGCTGGCCGTGAAGAGGTGGGGCAACTCCAGGCCGGCCCGCTGGCACAGAGCGATAAGGTCGACGGGCTGGCGCCACGCTGTCCGCTCCTCCGCACCCCGAGCTGCTGCCATTTGGCCAACCACGCTCGGCAGCACATCGGCCGCATATTCCCACCCGATGACGTCAAGACACTCAAAGGCCTTGTTGATGAAATCGAGCGAGTGCCCGCCATCGGCGTAAGCGCGGTCCGTCTCGGCAGCCAAGAGGAGATCTGCGAGTGCAGGTGGCGAGGCGCCGCCCAGAATAGCCGTCAGCACGGTTCGTTCGGCCGCATCCCGATGCCGCACCGCCACCCAGCGCCGTAACCAGTGCTTGAGGATGGCGAGGTCGGGTCGACTTGCCAGCGGCGCGCGCTCCCGCCTCGGGGATGCGCCGTCACAATCCGCAGCCACGCGCCGCGCCCCGTGGAATAGAGCAAGGTGCAACTCCTCCTCCGACAGGAACGGCAGAAGCTGCCCGAGCGCAGTCAGGACGGTAAGTCCGGTATCCCAGCCATCTCGGTTGCGGGTGCCGAACAGCGTGGCCTGCCGCACCACATCCGATGGTGACTGACCCGCCGCCAGCAGACCGAGCACGGCCTTGCCGATGACCAGGTTGAGATTATGGGCGAGCCCGTCTTCGAGCCGCTGACGCCAATGTTCCGCTGGATTGGCGTAGCCGAACACCGGTTTCACCCAGATCTCGCCGCCTGCACGGATCTCGACCGGACAAGTCGGCACGTCATCTGCCCACAGATCGAATGTGCAGCCGCTTGCCAGTTCGAAGCGGGCATGGTGCCAGTGGCAGGTCAGGATGCCGTCCTCAACGCTGCCGCGATCGAGCGGGAAACCCATATGGGGGCAGCGATTGTCGAGCGCGAAGACGTGCCCACCCTCATGCACGAGCAGCACCGGGCGGTGGCGACCGTGCACAACAAGCTGGCCTTTGGCTTTCAACTCCTTGAGGGTGCCCGCGAGAACGAAATCCGAGGCTGTGGTGTCCATGGCCGGTTTCTCCGACGCAGGTTCAGCGGCAGCACCATTCAGCTAGGGCCCGCCTACAATGTCAATTCGGCCCCGGACTTGCCCCCTTTTCTCTGCCGGGCCGAGACGCTGAATTACTTCGATGGACAACCGTCAGGCCTTCTTCCGTCGCCTCGTAGCAATCGTGGTCTGCTCAGCGGGCTGTTCCTTCCTGCTTCGACCACCGGACACCGGTAACAGCAATGACGGCTGGCGGCGATCAGGTATTGTCTTGGCCCGCTTCTGTTTGGTCGCTCTGTCACCACTTGTAGACGCTTCCTTCGCTAGGCTGCGTTTCAAAGCCGCCATCAGATCAATCACGGGCGGAGGCGTGCTGACCGCTCGCGGCTTGATGGCAGCCCCATTCATCTTGGCCTCGATCAGCTCCCGCAAGGCCTCCTGGTAGCGGTCTTGGTATGTGTTTGGGTCGAACGTCCCGGTCCGCTGTTTGATAATCACCCCAGCGATGGCCACCATTTCGGCGTCAAGATCACTCTCGGCGCTGCCGAATTGTGATGCCCGAACCTCGTTCGCAGCGCGCAACGTGAAGAGCGCCATCCCGCTCCCGCGCGGTTCGACCATCACCATCCGCTCCCGCCTGCTGAGGGTGAGCCGCCCAAGCCCGACAACCCCTGTCTCGGCCATTGCCGCGGCGATCACCCGCAGCGTCTCGACCGCGATCGGGCCATCGGGATAGAGGTAATAGGGACTGTCGAAATAGACGGGATCGATGTCCCCGCGCTGCACGAAGTTCTCCAAATCGATCACCTTCGAGCTTTCGACATCAAGCGCCTTCATTTCCTCGGCGGTGAAGGTGACGAATTGGCCGCGTTGATACTCGTAACCCTTGACGACTTCGGCCTTCTCGACCTCCTCTCCAGTGCTGGGATCGTGAGGCCGCAGCGTGACCCGGGTAGCCGCTGGGGTCTGATCCGCCTGCTCGTAGCTATCAGCGTCGGAAGATCTTGGCGCCCACCCGTCGGAGGGTTCTTGTCTTTTGACTGGAGGCGGCTCGTTGTCAGCTTCCTCGGCTGGAGCAGGTCGCCAAACCTGCTGCAGGCGAATAGGTTTCGTGCGCGTTGTTGCGGGCGAAAGATAGATCGGGCACGACACCAGAGAGAGGCGCAGGAAACCCCTCCAACTCGCCCTTGGCATTCGACTCTCCGTCGTGGGGGCGCACAGTCAACAGAATTTGGGAGGCGTAGATCCCAATTCGGGGTAAACCTATTTTGGAGATGCGAAATCGAGATGGCCGGCCATCGCCACGTACCGTCCCGCCGCTCACCCAATCCAGGCACAAGGGAATTGAGCAACGGCAGCTCGCTAACCCGGGTGCTCCTTACCTCGGAACTGTCCCGTTTTGACTGCTTGAGATGAACACGCCGTTTCGCCCGCACGCCAGCCGAAGCCCGTGTTCTTAAAGGAGGTCTGTCCCCTTCCTGGCCCAAAATGGGACACTGCCAATGCGGGTGCAAGAAACATCGTGCTTAACGAATGGTTGAGCAGCGCCGCGGGCAAGCCATGTCGCGCCGAGCCCTCGCCCCAGCGCGCCGCGCGCCCAAGCCGCGCCGGTCCCACCCGAAAAGCCATGGTGACCGGGGGGTAGGGTGCCGGGAGGGGTGGAAGGTCGCCGCCCCGCAGGCTCATATGTTGTCCAGCTCGCACGCGCCAGGTTTTGCGAAAAACGTTAACGCGGAATTAACAGCCCTGGTCCGCCCCTGCTCGTGCTCGGCCCGCACTCACTGGGCACAGTGTCAGCAGCGAGTGCGACAAACCGGCGTTTTATGACCAGATGTGTTAGCGCATCGCACCTTCCAGCGCCACCTTGCGTCGCCTGCTGTTTGCCGTGCGTCCGGTTAGCCAAACCGGAGCTTGCCAGTCAGTACGCTAGGGATTGCCTGCCATTGTTGGCTGGCGTGCCCGCAGTGTGCCGTGAGTGCAGTGTGCGGCACTGAGGGGATCGAGGGTGCCGAGGGTGGTCGGAGGGTCAGAGGTCCGCCGGCCGCTTGGGGGTCATGGGGGCATTTGGCCTCGCGCGGCCCGGCAAAACACCCCTCACAAATTTCTGGTAGATTTTAGCCCGGCCGGGGGCAGGAGACCTGCTTGTCCCAATGCCTCGGAATGTCAAGGACGGCTGATGGGAGGAAAACAATGGCGCGACTAATCGCTTACGGGCTGATCCCGGTGCTGATGGTTCTGTTGGTTGCTGGCGCAGCGCTCGGGCAGGGAATGCAGACCTTTAAAACCGAGAAAGCAGCGCAGCGACATTGCCCGGCCGATATCGTCGTATGGGTCGACACATCGAGCGCGAACTATCACTTTAAGGGCGATCCTTGGTACAGTCGCACGCAGCGTGGTATTTACGCTTGCAAAGTTGAAGCGGACAAAGATGGCTTGCACGCATGGGCAAATCCCCGCTAGCGCTTCGCTCTGCGCAGTTCCCCGCCGAGCCTCGCCAATGCGGCTTCTTCCACTGGGGCACTAGGTCCCAATGCCTCTCAAGTGCCCCTCCCGTCCACTCCAGTGGCCCATGAGTGGGCGGAAGGAAGTTCCAGATGCATTGTAGCGCTAGTCAGAACAGCACTTAGATTTTACAGGTCAATAATCGATGTTTCAATTCCATTGTCCTTGAACCGCTCAAGATACCTCCGGTATCGTGGCGGGAACCACTCGGTGGTGCCCCACGGATGCCGCTCAATGTAGCGTTCGCCAAGCGCTGCAACTAACATCAACTCAAATCTCGTTAGTTGACCCTGGCGGGATCCCATAGCGACAGAGCTAAGCTGATCATCGTTATATGCCGAAATTGCTCCCTCTATCTGTTTGAGATCACGAAATCCCAAAGTTTTCACTAGACGTGCGTCCCAATCGTAACCCCAGTCAGAGATCCTTCCGTCAGGGCCAAGTCGTTTATCTAGGAATTGCTTTAGTGACTGGGGCGTGATTTCAACTCCTCCTAGTTCTCCACGATCAACCATCTCTCTAGCTGTCTCGGCAATTTGCTTGTCTGCACCTTGAATTGCTTGAAATTCTCTGTCTGCAACCTCTAACATCCCTGCCAGAGCCATGAACCGACGCCTTATCTCCTCAGGGATCGTCGTTGTCGATTTGTACTGGATATCGTGCTCGATCTCGGCCCACGCGTGTTGAAGGATGGTACGAACCTGAATTTCGGTCACCGCATCTCGGTAACGCTCATATTCAGCCAATCTCGCCCGTTCAGGGCTAATTTTGACTAGATAATGGATGCTTTGATAGCCAAACCGTTCTTTCTCTATCAGCTCCCTTCCTTTGTCAGATTGTTCGATTATTTCAAATTCTGAATGTAACAATTCATTTATATGGGAAAGTGTGCCTAAAATCTGTGTTATGATCCTCACCCCAGCGAGATCTGTTATCTGCTTAATTGGTCGGTCATACTTCGGCTGATTGGGATCTACTTCAGAGGGGATCGCCGCCTTGCGCCCAAGACTGCTTGCATCTTTGGCGCGATGCTGCACTGAGTGGATCTTTATCTGGCGTTTCTTGAGACATTCATCTATGATGCGAGAGACGACGCTCGCGAGATCAGCATAGAAGGGCTGGTGCTTAAGATACTCGGCAACAGCAGCGCGTTCATGCTCCTGAAAATCAAATGGTCGGGCAGTTCCGCCCCCGGGATCGAAGGGGGGCGACAACGCTAAAACCTCTGCTAGGCTACTTGCGGGGGCTCCGGGTGCAGGAGGTTCACTCTCTTCCACGGGGGTATTCTAACATGAGTGGTGTCGGGAGTGAATGGTGCGTCCCTGTACGGCCTTTGGAGAGGGCTCAGTGTATCCACTCCGCATCCGGCCTCGCATCGCCGGACCATCCATCCCTGGATGACCAGGTAGCGACCCGGACCCCATTTTTGATCCGCATTCCGCGGTAACCGGCCCGTGAGTGGGCGGAGCCAGCACCGCCGAGGATCCAGGCAAAACGTGTCCACCACCAAGAAAATCTTCGGCCCATCGCCTCACGCGCGCTGGGTTCCCGGGACGCCGTTAACCATATCTGGAAGTAAATAGCCCTCTCCCACATCACCTGTGACTTATTGTTTACTTAACGATTTTATGCGCCGTATACGGGCCGAAATCCGCGACGGGTTGCCGAAGAGCAAAGACTTAGCTGATGACCTTATTGGATTTCCTGTTGACCTCTTGTCTGTTGGTGATGTTATTCATTATACAGCCAGTTCTGCTCGCGGTGTGCGTGAAAAGGACCTATCGTCTCAACGCAATCGTTTGGGGATTGATTAGCCTAGCAAGTAACATCGGTTACTTTTTATTCTTCGAAAGCCATCTAAGTCCCCATTCATTAGTTAACTTCGCAGCCGAGTTGGGTACTGTGATGGGCACAAGTATAACTTCGATCCTGATTGTCCTTGAGCTGTTGGTAAATCGTCCACAAGCGACCACGAGGAGCGGGCTTTTCCAAAGAGGTTTACTCCGTATTTGGGTATTAATCTCAGCAGGTTGGATAATACTCTGCACATTAGAATTTGCGATTTTGCCTTGCTATTCATATAGTTGTGGTTTTTTCGCACGTGCTGTCTTCGGAGGAGGGTCTTTCGCCCCGAACTATTTCGATATCGGAAAAGGCTTCGTTGGAGTTCCCACGCTCGCATTTGTGATCGGCCTGGCCGTGTGTTGGGTGGTGAACGCCTTTCAGCGATCGACGCCAAACTGAGTTGGACCCGGCCTTGACCTACTGAGCACTGTCATCCTCTCCCGCGAGCGGCGCTTCCCAAGGCATTAAGCGCGGCTCCCCCCGGTGGCGCATACAGCAAATTGGTCATGGTTAGGGTGCGGTGGTTCATTCAGGTCACTAGAGCAGCATCCCTTTGTTCGATCGGAAATGACCATCCCTTCGTCCCGACCTGCCTACCGGCAGAGCGCCGCGCGCAGCGGCAGTCAAGGATGCCGCCGCGAATGCGGCGGCACCGGCGGAGCCGGCGCGCAGCGTCCTTGACAGAGCGAGCACGGTGCTAGGCTGAACGGGTCGGGGGTCAGGCCGCACGTCGCAGTGCCTCCTTCTTGTGCTCGCGCAGATCGTCCATGTTGAGGTAGCGATGTTGCTCGAGCCAGTTCTCGTGGGTCTCGACCGCCAGTGCCCGCACCAGCCGCAGGCAGCTCTCGCCATTGGGGAAGATGCGCACGACATGGGTGCGGCGCCTGATTTCCTCGTTGAGGCGCTCCAGCATGTTGGTCGATTTGAGATGCTTATGGTGCTGCCGCGGCAGCCGGTAAAAGGTCAACGTCTCGTCGATGTTGTCTTCGACCCAGCCGGTGAGCTTTGAGTATTTGCCCGACCACTTGGCGAGCCAGGCCGCCAGATCCCGGCGCGCCTCGGTGAGATCGCGTCGGTCATATAACCAGCGCAACTCCTGCAGGCAGTCGTCGTCGACCTTGCGCGGCACGTGATCGAGCGCGTTGCGCAGGAAATGCACGTAGCAGCGCTGATAGGCCGCCTCCGCGAGAACCTCGCGCAGTGCTGCCCGCAGGCCGGCATGATCGTCGGCCACGACAAATTCGACGCCATGCAGACCACGGGCCTTCAGCCCGAGCAGGAAATCGCGCCAGCTCGACCGGCTCTCGCGGTTGGCGAGCTCGACCGCCAGCACTTGACGGCGGCCGTCCCAGTCGATCCCGATCGCGATCAGCACCGCCTGGCTGGTGATCACGCCGGCCTCGCGCACCCGCTCATAGCGCGCGTCGAGGATCAGATAGGGGAAGGCTTCGGCCAAGGGGCGACCGGCAAATTGCGCCAAACTCGCATCCAGCCCCTGGTTCATTGCACTGATCGACGAAGCCGAAAAGCTGTGGCCGCACAGCTCCTCGGTAATCGCCTTCACTTTGCGGGTCGAAACCCCTTGCACGTACATCTCCGCCAGAGCCGCCACGAGCGCCCGCTCCGAGCGCTGATAGCGTTCAAACAGCTCGGTCGAGAACCGCCCGGTTCGATCCTGCGGAACCCGCAGCTCCAGCTTGCCGACCCGCGTGATCAATGTCCGCCCGTAATAGCCCGACCGGTAGCCCTGTCGGCCCGCCGCCCGTTCGCCCTTCTCGGCGCCCAAGGCCTCCGTCATCTCCGCTTCGAGCACCTCCTGCAGCGCCGTCCGCACCAGCGCCCGCAGAAACTCCTCGTCCTCCCTCAGAAGGGCTTTGACGTCGATCGTCCCAGATTTACCGTGCCTCTTGGTCATGGTGTGCATCCTCGCCAAAGGATCCGGTGATTGCGCATCACCCGCATACCATGACCATCCGCCTCAGCGGCTTTTGCAGAACTTCCCGGACACTACCCGCATACACCGTCCTGCCGAATGTCGCCTCGGCGGGAGAGTACCGATCCAGAGAGGTGACACGGGAGTTTCAACGGGAGCTTCCTTGCCCCTCCACCGGCAGAACCAGCGGCGCTTGCCCCGGCTACCGCAAGGATCACATAAAGCCGCTCGCCTGTGGCGGCCCGACGCGGTTTCAAATCTCCAATGGCAGACGGTTCGCGACGCGAGGGCTAAGGACGGATGGGAGCGGCGGGCGTGCGGTCGCCAGGCTGAAACCAGCAATTAACCAGCATTTGAGCCGTCTTTTAACGGCCGAGTAATCGCTTTCTGGCATTCCGAGCAGATGCCAGACAAACACTCTGAAAAATTGCATCGTACTGACGCGCCAGCTGTCGCCCTTCTCGGCGGCAATCATTACCGGGAGATCGCCGGCCAACTCCGCGAACTCGCATGGCGATGCCGTTTCCGCACCGGGCGCGGCGAACTCGTGCAGCTCGCGGCTACATTCGAGTATCGGGCGGACCGTTTCGACAACGGCTGGCGGTAGCGCCTATGTATGGCGAAGCCCCTGAATGGACGTTCTGGGCAGTCCTCGGGTTCTTGATCTTGATGATGTTGCTATCGGCGCTGAAGCGCTAGTCTAGCCGTCCGATTGGCGCCTATCGCCTGAGATAACCATGCCGACCTGCCGCATTTGGAGCAGACCAGCCGCTCGCGCCAATCCAGCACTGCCGTTTCGGGCACCGTACCGCTGGGCCATCTCGCCGGGTCGGGCTCGGCTTGATGCGGGCAATCCTTGCACCCAGACGATCAGCCGGACGCGGGCAGCGACGGCGCCACCCAGCGTCATCGGCGGGCCGGATTTCACCCGCGCACTATTCTATCATCTTTGTGTGAAAAAGTGCTACGCGATAAGACGCATTCGGCACGATGTACAATCCTGGGGAGTACAGATGAGAAGACCAGCCGCGCTTTTTCCAATCGCGCTCGCTCTTGGCGCAGTATCGGCCGCATCTTGGCCCAGCGCGCAAGCACAAGATGCACGAGAAGGACCGATCGAAATCGAGAAATGCCAAACGATTAGTCAGCCGGGCTCGTATACGCTCGTCAACAATCTCACCTTCACGGGCACCCTCGGCACCTGCCTGTCGATTACCGCCAACTTCGTCACGATCGACCTCGTCGGTTTCACGATCAGCAAGCCTAGCGGGCAAGAACCCGGCAATCCTACAGTGGCGATACAGGCCGGGAATGATACGACGGGCATCACCGTGCGCAACGGATCGATCGGGGGTTTTGGTTTCGGGGTAGATCTTGAGGGCGCCAACTCGATCGTTGAGGGATTGCGCGTTATCGGGAGCATTTCCCCCTCCAGTGATTTTGGGATAGCCGCCACGGGGATCGTGAAGGGCAATAATGTGTCGGGATTTAACAGCTGCGGGATTTCCTCCACTGGCACGGTAACTGGCAACTACGCCACGGGCAACCGCGGAGGGATTTGCGTCGGCGAGGGGAGCACTGTGATCGGCAATACAGCCATGGCCAACTTTCGCGTCGGATTTGACGTGGCTTGTCCCTCTAACTTCACCGACAACACGGCCGTACATAACGAGGCCAACCTCATCATCGGAATGGGCTGCAACAACACAAACAACGTCGCGCCTTGAGCATGTGACGGCCTGATGCGCGGTACGCCTCTGCCGATGGTATGCCGCGCTCACATTCGGATCAAAGGGGCGCTCCCACACGGTTCGCGAACAGGTTTTTTTTTGGGATTGACCTAACCCCGCCGTCTTTTGGCGCGCGGCGGCGCATACACCTTCGGCGGCGGCAAGGGCTCGCGAACCGGCTCCGGTCTGATCTTCGCGAGAATGCCCCTCAGCGTGCGGATGCGCGGCGAGAACGGGTAGCGGTCGTGCTCGACGATGTCGTGTAGCTGTTGGGTTAGAGCGGCGGCTTCTTCGTCGTTAAGGTGCATGGCCCCGATATGGGGTCGCGATTGGCCGTGGCGAAGGCTTGGGCGAGGCTACCCATACTGTTCCGTCGGCCGAGGTGATCGCCTCACGTTGGTAATTTGCGGCAAAGCGGAGTATTCAGCTTCGCCAAATGCTCGACAATCTTGTCCTCGGCGCTCAGCGACGTGACGCGGCTTGACCGGCGGGCCCGATCCACCCCCGACCTGTTCATGGTCGTCAAGCGCATCGTGGACGCCAAGGCGCAATTTCAATCACTCGCCGAGCCGTGGGCCGACATCGGCACCAGCACCGGACGCTTGATGATTGCCGTTCTCGGCGGTCTCGCGGACGTGGAGCGCGATCTTATCCGCACCCGCACCGCCGAGGGCCGCAGCCGGGCGCAGAAGCGCGGGCAGCGCATGGGCCGGAAACCGAAATTGACCGCCGAGCAGCAGGCCGAGGCCCGCAAGCGCCGGGCCGAAGGTGCCACGCTCGCCGAACTGGCGCGCAGCTACCACGTCGGCAAAAGCACGATTTCGCGGCTTTGACAGCGCCATTAGACCCATGAGAGCAGATCAAAATCGATGACCGGTAGTTGGGGGCCACTCATAACATTCACAGCGGGGCCACTCATAACATTCACAGCATTAGTATTTATCGTCACGGCATACTTTTTGCTTTCCGTCCTACTTGCGCCGCCGATGACCAGTAGTTGGGGGCCACTCATAACATTCACAGCATTAGTATTTATCGTCACGGCATACTTTTTGCTTCCCGTCTTACTTGCGCCGACCTTACTATGGGCGGTTTACTTTGCTTACACGATCGTGGCTGTGGTGCTGTTCCATTTAATTATCTTTGGATGCGAATCTGTGCGCGCTCAGAGTGGCCGTCACTTGTCGAAGAGCGTTCCAAAATATCTCGAATACGCCTACACTGTGGTTGTTTCAGGAAGTTTACTCCAAATATTCGTCTATGCACCCCGTGTGGCCGACTACGTGACATGGCTTCAGGGTGATGAAACCTATCTTGTAGGTCAAATCAAGCGAGTTGCCAAATCCTATCTTGAAGACGAATGTATTAATCGTGGAACTAGGAAGCATGTTGAGACAAGATTCTTATGGATATTCTCCGAAAACACAAATTTTTACTTTACCCCACAATATTGTGACAAGGTGGCCAAAATAGTGCATGCACCAGACCTCAAAGAATATATCTTGAGCGCGGTCGTAACTGATCGAGAATTCCTCGATCACATCATAGAAGACCTGCCCGATATAGGAGCCAAACTAGGCCTAGCATCGCCAAATGGAGGCGAGCTCGCGAGTGAACGGTCACCCATTGAACAACTGGTTAATCGATTTGAAGTTGTTCACGAATTCCTCAATATGAAAGAGAGAACCAATTCCGCTGGAAGCAATCGATTAGCATGGATTGGGATGTTACTTCTGCCAATTGGGATCGCATTAAAACTCGTCAAGACCTCCCTAGAGCTTTTCGTGCCGCTGCAATGATTGACCAGGCGTTTAAATTCAGCGCTGATTTTCCATAACGCCCAGACTGCGACTTTTGACGTGTAGGCGCCGGATCAAAATGTCACCGCTCTGGCAATTGGCGAAGCCCCTACCTTGAATGGCAGCCCCCTGCCCCCTGCCGATCGCGCCCGCCCCGTTCGACCGGCTCCGGCGCCTCTCCGCAAGCGATTCCCGGCAGACATAGCGGCTGATCGCCCCCCTCCCTCACGGCCCTTGCCTGGCACCAGAATTTCGCCCACGGCTGAGCGACGGTGCCGCTCGACGGATATCGAAAGCATGGATTCGGCGCGGCACATGATCGCAGCGCGCACGCACGCGGCCGGGACACAACCGGGACACGGGCGGCGGCGGGATTATCTAAGTGATTGAAGAGATGGCGCACCCGGCGAGATTCGAACTCACGACCTCTGCCTTCGGAGAGCAGAGGTTTGTCGCAAGCCTCGAAGCGCCCTCGTACCGCGATTAGCCGATTAGCCTTGGGAATTTTGGAAGTGCTCGATCAGACATTTCCGTTCGTCGAGGCTAAGGCGGCCTATCGGCATTTCGAGGGCCGCGGCATGCGATAGGCTTCCATCTTCCCCTCCCTGGATGTTTTCAGGACGATAACTTGCTGCCCTTGCCCGCCGCTCCGTTCACCGCAGCCGGCGGGATCGTCCTCCGGCTACTGCTTGTAGGACGGGTCGATCCGGTCGAGCTTGCGCAGCAGAGCCGGCCATTCGAACTTGGCTGGTTCGTTACGGCCGCGGGTGGGGCGGTTATAGGCGGCGCTGACGACCTCGTCGGTGATCGGGTGGAAGGCGGCGCCCGATTGCTGGAAGGCGAGTTGCATCACACAGGCCCGCTCCATGCGATAGGTGGAGACAAAGGCCGCGGCGACGCTTGTGCCGACGATCAGCAAACCGTGGTTGCGCAGGACCAGGATATGGCGATGACCGAGATCGGCGAGGAGGCGTGCTCGTTCCTCGGGGTTTCGGCCCGTGCCCTCGTAGTCGTGATAGGCGACGTCACCGATCACCTGTAGGGCGTGCTGGTTAAGCGGCAGCAGCCCATCCCTTTGCATCGATACGGCACAGCCGGCAATCGAGTGGGTGTGGAGCACGCAACCGACCTCTGGCCGCGCCATATGGATCATGCTCGGTATCGCGAACCCGCCGCTGTTGACCTCGGATTCTGATGGCTCGACCTTGTTGCCCTCGGCATCGACCTTAACCAGCGACGACGCGGTAACCTCGTCGAACAGGAGGCCGTAAGGGTTGATCAGAAAATGGTCGTGCTGCCCCGGCACGCGCGCCGTGATGCGAGTGTTAACCAGGTCCGACCATCCAAAAAGGTCGACAAGACGGTAGCACGCGGCAAGGTCAAGCCGGGTCTGCCATTCCGCCTCGCTCATGCGCGTAGAGGGCATAGCCATCACAGTTGATGCCATGGGCTTTCTCCGATGAGAAGCAAGGACCTGGGATCAGCGCATACACCCCAACCCGCCGTCAAGCCGACGTCGCTGGCCTTGACCCTGCTCAGGACGCCCCTTCGAAATATCCCGAATGTCACTCGCGCGCGCATAGAGATCGAAGCGGTTACTCGGTATTGGGATAAAGCGATCGGAATTTCTGCTTACATATCGCGCGCGAGTGACAACTGGGACATCTCGGCCTCCGAGACCTCTGGCTAGCCGGGGTTCCGGCCGTGGTCTGTTAATTTGCCGTGGTCTGTTGATTTAAAGACAACGCCGCGCTCGTCCCGTTTCGTCGTCCGCACTTCGGAGTAAGATCGCGCCATGGGCGAGACCGACAGACCGCAATCACCCTTCGCCGGAATGGCCGACCCTTCAGCCCGCACACCTGTCCGCGTGCTTTCACTCGACGAGATCGAGCGGGCGCTGGCGGAGCACCGGTTGTACCTCGAGACGGAATACCACCAAGGCCACCGCGCGAATTTCTCATCAGCCGATCTGACCGGGCGAGATTTCTCGGGCCTTAACCTGCGCGGCATCAAGATGGACCGGGCCGTGCTCCGAGGGGCTGACTTCACTGGAGCTCATCTCCAAAGTGCGAACCTGACCGGCGCCGTTGCGGAGCGGGCGTCCTTCGACCGTGCGGACCTATCCCGGGCGCGCCTAAGCGGGGGCGAACCTCGTCTCGGCCAGCCTCGAGGACGCCTGTCTAGCCAAAGCCGAGATGGAGTTCGCGCTGATGGCCAACGTGACGCTGCGTGGCGCCTGCCTGCGTGAAGCGGACATGAGCGGCGCTCAGCTCGATGCCGCCGTGCTCATCGGGACGGACCTCCGTAAGGCGAACCTGCGTGGCGCCGGATTCCGTCATGCAAAGCTGGACGCGGCCGACCTCCGTGATGCCCGGCTTGGTGGTGCGTTCCTGGTCGGGGCGTCGCTGCGGGGTGCCGATTTGCGCGGCGCGTATCTGCGGTTAGCAAGGCTCGACGGCGCGGATTTGTCGGATGCCTACCTGGATGGCGTCGAAGGCCTGACGCAGGAACAGCTCAATCGGGTCCACCGCAACAGCAGAACAAAGCTCCCAGTAGGCTTGACAGGGGTGGAAGATGGCAAACGATGAGCAATGTGAGCGTGCTCGGCCGCGGCGCCGCAGCCTGGAATGAGTGGCGCGCAAATCGCGACGAGACTCCGGACTTAGGTGGACTTAGGTCGTGCCCCTTGGGGTGGTGTAGGAGCTGTGGGTAAGTGGCCCGCCGCAGCGACCGCCACGAGTCTGGCGGCGGCGGGCCACTTATCCACAGCGGTGGTCATCGCGGATCTCCGGTAGGGTTTGGCTGCCAAACCTGAACGCGAACCAAGGACCCGACGATGACCGATGAGATGAGGATCCTTCGCACGCTGCTGGAGAAGAGCTCCGACGCCGATTTGCTGCGCGAGATGGTGGGTTTTGCCGCACATCGCTTAATGGAACTGGAAGTCGAGAGCGTGACCGGCGCCGCCCATGGCGAGCGCAGCCCGGACCGAATCAATCACCGCAACGGCTATCGTGACCGGATCTGGGAGACGCGTGCCGGAGCGGTCGAACTGCGCATCCCCAAGCTGCGCAAGAGCAGCTACTTCCCGGCGTTCCTGGAACCGCGACGCATGGCTGAGAAGGCGCTCACGGCGGTGATCCAGGAGGCTTATGTCCATGGCGTGTCGACCCGCTCGGTCGATGATTTGGTCAAAGCGATGGGCATGACCGGGATCTCCAAAAGCCAAGTCAGCCGGTTGTGCACAGAGATCGACGATCAGATCGCCGCCTTCCTCAACCGGCCACTGGAAGGCGACTGGCCCTATCTCTGGCTGGATGCCACCTATGTTAAAGTCCGCGCCACCGGTCGGATTGTCTCGGTCGCGGTCATCGTCGCCGTCGCCGTCAACAGCGACGGCCGACGCGAGGTGCTGGGCATCGCGATCGGCGCCTCCGAGGCCGAGACCTTCTGGACCGAGTTCCTGCGCTCGCTGGCAAGGCGCGGCCTGCGCGGCGTCAAGCTCGTAATCTCGGATGCCCATGAAGGGCTCAAGGCGGCCGTTGCAAAGGTGTTGCATGCCTCCTGGCAGCGCTGCCGCGTGCATTTCATGCGCAATGTCCTGGCCCATGCCGGAAAGCAAGGCCGGCGTGTCGTCGCTGCCTTCATCGCCACCGCCTTCGCCCAAGAGGACGCCGAAATGGCCCGCCTCCAGTGGCGCCAGGTTGCTGATCAGCTCAGGCCCAAGGTCGCAAAGCTGGCGACATTGATGGATCAGGCGGAAGCCGATGTCCTCGCCTTTATGAGCTTCCCCAAGGACCACAGGCCCAAGATCCACAGCACCAACCCGCTGGAACGGCTCAACGGCGAAATCAAGCGCCGCACCGACGTTGTCGGCATCTTCCCCAATGAGGATGCCATCACTCGCCTGGTCGGCGCTATTCTGCTCGAGCAGAACGACGAATGGGCCGTGCAGCGCGCCCGCTACATGACCCTGGAAACAATCGCTCCACTGAGCGAAGATCCGATCTTCAAGCTGCCCGCCGTGGCAGCCTGACGACACCGGCCAAATCCGCTGGAGAGCGCGAACGACGCTGCTCTTACACCACCCCCTGGGACACGATCTTCGGGCAGAACGGCGTAAAGGCCGGCGTAGACGAGCGCCCCCGAGCCCGGGCCGACGGCCCGGTCTGCACGAAGCACCTGGGAGTCTATATTCCAGCATATTTTGGAAATTCGGCTCCAGCAGTCTGGCCTACTCCGCAAAATTCTCCTGGATCCGCCGTCGGCGTCCGCGAGATATTTGGTAATGACAGTATATCGATCAGGAATAAATAAATTCCGCGCTTGTCCCTTAACCGGATTATTTTCTGGTCTGGGCCGCAGAGTTGGGCAAGCATCCCGTCGAGATCGGTCATGACGAAATCGAGGTGGGGTTCGCTCCCATATCCCGCCGGTTGGGTGTCGATCCGGACGTTCACCCGGGAGTTTATTTTCCTGCATATTCTGGAAATTCCGCGCCAGCAGTCCGCCTGCTCGACAAAATTCTCTTGGGTTCGCCGTCGGCGTCCACGAGATATTTGGTGAGACTGTAATTTCGATCAGGAATAAATAAGCTCCTTGCGGGATTATTTCCTCTCGAAGCGGAGCTTACGAAGGCCATTTCCGAATATCACATTTGGTCGGCGCCGCTTATGCTGATCGCCTGATATTCTCCAAACTGTCGAGCACCCATCTATCGTCGATCGCCACCCGGCGGTGATCGATCGTGGCAGACAATTACGTTCACCCGACAGTCTATTTTCAGCATTCCTGGAAAATCCGCTCCGACCGCCACGACGCCCCCGGTGGTTTCGTCAGCCAAAATTTACCCCGATCCCGGTACTAGCGGCGCATGGAAAGAGGAACATCACCAGGCGACAGAGACAGATAATGACCCCGGGCGGCATGCATACACGGCGCCCCATGTCGGCCCTGCGCCGAACTAAATCGCTATCGCCCGCAAAAAAGAGACCCGTTCGGCCCAGCCGGTAGGGTCTTTGTTGTTTGTGTGCAATCCCGGTAAGCTGTTTCGTGACCACTTGGCTTCCGCTACTGATATACGGCGTATAGGAAAAACGCCCCATACGAGCTTGACCGTAGGATGATTTCACCAGGATCCCCGAGCGCTTCCACAACTCTCCGTAGCCTTTATTGGTCCCAGGTGGGTCCGCTTGGGCAATTCGCTATGGGTAAGGGTAACTGCCAAAAGTATCCCATGGGATAATCGTCGCGAAACGCGTTGACGATCCCTATGAAATCCGCACCAGGTGGCTCGAAATCAACAATCCCAAGCAATCGTAGAAAGAGGAGAAAGGGAGCTTTTCAATTTCCGGAGATCGATGGGGATTTTCCGTTACCACCGGTGAGAGTGTGCCCATTGAGTTGAGTTATGGCTGTGATGCCGACTGACCATCGACCCTCTCTATTCCGAGTGAGAGGTTGGACGGGGTCGTCTCCGAAAAACGCTAATCCTCTCCCGGGGGACCGAGGGTTCGAAATCCATCTCCCTCCAGCGGGGAGTCCTGTGCGAACCTGACTTTTGGGGCGAATCCCATCGATGGCCGTCGGCAGGGAATCCCCTTGAACGCATTTATTCCATTGACTGCCGCCCCGCGAATCTTACCGGAGGCGGTGTCGACGACCGGATCGAGTTTCTAGTCATCAACGTGGGACTGAGAGTTCGAATCCGTCTTCCCCAGCGCGGAGTCTGCGAACCATCGGAACGGCGCGAGAAAGGCCGGGGATGGGCAGCCTTATCCGGCCCTCGCTGCCCTCCATCAGATGGCCGGGCTCGCCCGTCAACCATCCACAGGTCAGCTAGGGCAACGGCCACCGGAAATTATAGAGCGACATTGGGGACGACCAGACTAAACGAGGGGTTGCGGCCATTATACCACGCCGCCCTCGACCGCGCATTGTCAGCATGCGGATATGGTCACTCGCCGCCCGAGAGCCAGCTTCCGGCTGCCCTCCCTCCAAGCCCTCAGGCAAGGTCCCCGACACGCACTCGGTAGGTTCGATCTGCGATCACGATTTCGGCGTGTTCACTGTCACCAACATCGCGACGGAAAACTAAGGCCAGCGACAAAATTTTCCAATGAGGCGCCAACATGTCCGGTACACAGCGATTGCCAGGCGGCGAGCGGCGCAAGGCAAGTCAACGGCACTCTCGGCCCGCGGCACCTTTGCAACCCTTGATTAGCCGGCTTTGGCATCCTGGGGACCGGGTGCGCTGGCGGGACCGCATCGGTGTAACCGACCGGAACCGCCCGAGCGGCGGTAGCTGATACTTCCGTCGGAGCGCTCGCCTCCCTAGCGCGACAGCGATGCCAACTCGTAAACAGGCGGAAGCGTTTCACCCTCGGATAGAATCTAGGGACGTTGGGGCGCATTACGAGAAGGTGCGCTGGTCGGACTCCGGGAAAGAGAATTCTACCGCTTTAGATCAGGCGTAAACCGGCCGCCTCTGGACCCTTCCTACCGTCGATTACGTCGACGGCGACTCGCTGGCCCTCCGTCAGGCCAGCGATCCCTGCGCGGTCCAGCGCCGAAGCGTGCACAAAGATATCCTTGCCGCCCCGGTCTGAGGCGATGAAGCCAAACCCCTTCATGGCGTTGTACCACTTGACGGTGCCGGACTCCTCGACGGCGGCTCGGTCGGCCTGCGGATACATAGGCCGCTCCGGTCGTGGGCGCCTGGGCGGCTCTTGCTGCGCGGTGCTGCTGTCGACGCTCAGAATTTCGCTTACCTGGGGTCCCTTGGGCCCTGGACCGGCGCGGACCTCGAGCGTCGCGCCCGGCGGTACGCTACTGTGGCCGCTACGCTCGACCACACTCACGTGCAAGAAGGCATCGCCCGACCCATTGGCAAGCTGTACGAAGCCGAATCCCTTGTCGGCATTGTACCATTTGACCACGGCTTGGGCCGGGCGACCGGAAGGCGCTTCGAACCTCTGGATGCTAGATCCCGATGTAGACCCGAAACTTCGCCGAGGAGTTTCAGAGTTTTCGTCGTCGAAGTCACGGCGACGGTTCGGGCGAAAATCTCTGTCTCTGCTGCTCACGTGATTCCTTGGGAGCGTATGGAATTCCCCCAATCTGAAATGCGGAAGGGGTGGTCGTCAACGAATTCCGGGTGATGAGAGGCCGAAACCGCCGCTCCTTTCTGAGAGGGACCGAAAGTTCGAATCCATCTCCCTCCAGGAGAGAGTCCACTGCGAACTTGACCGCAGAGGACGTGACCGGCCAGGACAACGCCATGATCGCCATCGCGGATCCGCAACCAGATGGCGGACGTTGAGGTGGTCGAGCAAGGCTTTTTGCGCGACGACGATGTCGCGGATCGTGATGTTCGGAAAATCGGGGCCATAGGCTTCGCCGGTCTGCGGGTTGATGCTGCCGGCATTGGTCGAGCCAAAGGACGACCCGAGCATGTTCGAGCCGACGACGAACAATTTGTCGGTGTCGATCGCCTGCCAGGCCCGATCAGGCCGTCCCACGTTGCCGAGCGGAGCTGGTTCGAGCGGGTCAGGCATGGTGATCTCAGAAAAATGCCGACAACTTCCCCGCCGCATTGCGACTTCGCATTCGATTGCAGCGGCACCGTCGAACCAGCTTTTTCGTAGTTCAAAAGCCGCTCCGTTCAAGAAGTTCCACCTGACGGCGCCACGCAGAAGGCCGCGTCTTGCTGATCGGCCTCGATACCCGGGACAGAGATTTCGCGCTCGCGCCCTGGCGGAGCGGCACCTGGCACCCGAAAACCTGATCTCTCCAACAGAAGAATTGGCGCCTCCGTTGGCGCTGGGTGCTGCTTACAAAAGGGCTGTAAAAGCGTAAAGCATCGAGTGGGATGAGGAAACCGGCTTCGGCCGGCGTATACTGCCAAACGATCTCGAGTGATATTGGATCTATTTCCAAAACACGCGAATAATCGCGTGTCGCGTTCATCCGGCCAGTCGGGGAAGCAGGGTTGGTCTTGCCGTAACCCGCCAAATACAGCCGTGCAATACGACAACCGCCGCGAACGGTCCGCCACCGTTGGAGGAACTGTCAAGCTCTGCCGCCAAACCGGCATCAGGTCGCGCCAGATAGCCGCTGAGATCCTCCGGCGTTTGTCCCGGGAGGTTCAGAAATTCGACCAGGGTGCCGGCCGAGGCAGCGTTGGCACCGAGCAACGAGGCCAGCCCGATCGCAAGCAGAAATCTCCGGATAGCGACCATGCGGGGAAGTACAGCAAGCATCGTAAGGCGTGAGTTGACTGGGAGCGGTAGCGACCCAGTCGAGCCATGCGCCATGCGGATCGGCCCAAGCCATTGGAGCGCCGTTCACGGACAGAAGGAAGCTGCCCCTCGGTCCCTCCCGATCGACGCGCCGAGCGATGTCCGGAAACACCTGCGGCGCTTCGTTCGCGACCCAATAATCGCAGAGCGAGCCGACCGATCGCGCGAACTCCTCCCGTTCCGCAGCTGGGGAGATATAGGCCAATACAGCCGTGTGGAAGATGACGAGCGTAGCGTCCTTCGGCGCCTCTCGGGCGAGCGCTGCGACGTCGGTGCGCAGATCACCTTTGACCAGCCGGGGCCTCTGCTCGGCGACAATCATTATCGGCGCGCGCAGCCTCCCCAGCCGATCCGTCTGCTCCGGCCGCACGAGTGCTTCCAGCCAGGCCACCTCCGCGGGGTTCGCGAGGTCGACGGGGTTGAGATCGAGCCCCGCCCTCCAGTCTATTCGGCACGCCTGCCGGTTGGGATCAGTTGCGAAGCCGCGTGTTGCAGAACAAGGACGCCCTGCGGGCCATGGCGGGGCTCTTGTGGGTCCCGAGGCGCAGCGCTTGACGCTGCCAGTCTTTACCTGCGCGATCAATGCCGCGACGCCGGTCCCAACAAGACTGCCCCGCATCGTCGGGCGGCGGCGAGAAACAGGTTCGGTTGTCGCTTTTCGCGCGGCAACGTCAGCAGAAACCCGATTACCTCTGGATCGGAAGCCGCGCCTCGCAAAATCTCACAGTAGAGCGGTAACTTATCACGGACCTCGTCTTCGGCAAACCGGAGATACGCGATCGACACTCGCGCGCCATCTTCCTGTTCCATGTGCCCTGATCCTTTTCATCGACCTACTTGCCACCCCTTCTGCCCATCGGCATTGCACCGAGATAGGGGGTTCGCGACCCATAAGGGATATTTCGGTCGCGCTATCTCCGAGATGCGGCGGCGGGCGGAGTCATCAAGAGTGCCGACATCGTTCATGTGATTCTCGTCTGGCTTGGCGGCGTTTTCCTGAAGAAGATGCGCGTCGCCCGATCAGCCGTTTACGGCTTCGGCGGGGGGGGTGCTCGGCACGAGCCGCCAAGCGCCTTTCAGGTCCCTTTGGAGCAATGGCCGCCCGTGGCCCCACGGCTCATCCGTTACGCCGCGGAGGTGCAGTTCAAGATGTCCGCTGTGCATTTGACCGCGACCAACTTGTCATGCAGCACGCCGCCAGGGTCATCCACCTGCTGCAAGCGGCTCTCGACAGCGGACGGTTCGTCAATGATCTCGGCCCTGCCGGCAATCGTCACATAGGCATTGCCTGAATTGTGCTGACACGCCAGCGTCACCCGGCCGGCGGCGCGGATTTCGGCCGATTTTCGTCCGGCTCGTAGCGTTAAGAACCAGCGCGTCCAAAGATCTTCGCCGTCGCCGTTCGGAAACGCCTTCACGACGCGCGCATTGGCGTGACCGTCGCCGGCTGAGGTCACGCCCAGCAATAGCGCACCTCGGAGATTGTCTGCCGAGCTGCTTCCAACAGACGCTCGACGTGATGTTCCTCTCCTGCGTCCGTCATCGGCATGCTCCACCGAAAACCGCATGCGCGATGGAATATCACATGTAGACGAATTGATCTAGAATAAATATTCTACACAAATGGGGCGTGCGAAATTCGACGAGGCGGATTTCAAGGGTGCGGCACTTGCGATCGCTGCGGAGCGCGGCCCGCTTGCCGTGACCGTTTGATCGATTACCGAGCGGCTCAAGGCACCGACGGGCTCGTTTTATCATCGCTTTGCCTCGCGTGATGTCCTGCTAGGCGAGTTGTGGCTGCAGACGGTCCTCGACTTTCAGCAAGGGACCACGGCTGCGCTTGATGCCGGGAACGGGTTGGCTGCGGCATTGCATACGCCCGCTTGGGTACGCGAACATCTCGACGAAGGACGCCTGCTGCTGCTCTATCACCGCGACGATTTTGTTCAGGGTGAGTGGCCGCAGTCACTCCGTGACAGGGTCGCCGCCCAGACTGAGCGAATGGCCGGCGGCTTTGCGAGAGCCGCCCACCTGATCTTCGGCCGCCTCGGACCCGATGAACTTCGGCGGGCGCAATTCCTGTTGGCGGAGGTCCCCGTTGCCGCTGTGCGGCGGCATCTGGAGCGCCGTGAACCGCCCCCGCCGATCGTCGACGAGTTGATCCGGATCACCTATTGGTCGGTCGTCGATGACTATCGCGAGAGGACACGATCTGGCTACGCCGGCGAATGACCCAAATGGGGCAAATGCTGCCCTTCGCAACCATACCGTTTGGGTCGCGTTCTATCGGGTCAGCTTCCAGCGCCAGCAGGCAGCGGCCAGCCGATCCAGTTGCACAGGGCCTCACCCATGACGAGTTCGAGGTCGCGGTCCTTTAGCCACGGCAGCTCCTCGGTGAACAAGGTCACGCATTGCCGCCAGGAGCACGGCATCCGGGTGATGTCGGTGCCCCAGAACATCCGCTCCGGACCGAAGGCGTCGAAACAGCGGTGCAGATACGTGTGCAGACTGCGGAAGGGGTAGTCGTCCTCGGCGTAGCCGGCGGGTTTCGGCCTTCTTCTATCGGTACCCCCGGAATGTGCTTGGCATGGGCGAGGCCCGGGTGCGCGCCGACATGGAAGAGGTTTCGCGAGCAGCGTGGTTCCGGGCTTCACGTTGGCCCGCACAAACGCCTCGATCGAAGCCGCGGAGTTGTCCGGGATGGCGGCGAGACGGATGCGACCGGACCGAGTGTCCAGGTATTTCGCCCGTTTCCCCCTTGGCTTGGCCTGGTTGGTCGCGCGGTCGATCACCTCGACGGCGCCGGCGATGAGGATCTTCCCGGATTTGTCGGGATCGAAAAAGCTGTTGTCGGCTCGGAAGGGAATTTCGGCTTGGTCGACCTCGATCACGCCCTCCAGCGGCTCGCGCCGGGGATCGATCATCGATCGTCGCAGCTTCTGCGCCAGTAACCAGGCGGTCTTGTATGTGATGCCGAGCTGGGCCTCGAACTGGAGTGCCGACATGCCGTTGGAGTGGGTTGCCATGAGATGCGCAGCCCAGAACCACACTGTCAGCGGCAATTTGGACCGGTGCATCACCGTGCCAGCCGTGATCGACGTCTGACGACCGCAGCCGAGGCATTCGTAGGTGTGCGCCCGGCTCTTCAGCAATGCCGCGCGTCCGTTGCCACAGGCGAGGCAAACAAAACCTTCCGGCCAGCGTCGCTCAAACAGAAACGCCGCGCAGCTCGTCTCGTCTGGAAAACTCGCCTGGAATTCGCTCAGAATCGAGGGCTGCCTGCGGGAACATGGGATCGCGTTGGAATTAGCACGGCGTGGCGGGGCGGCCGAGCTTGAAGCCATGGCGCTCGGCGGTCTCGGTGACGCTGAGTACGTTCGCGGACGGATGATCAGCGCGTACGACCGGTTCCGCCAATGCGTCGAGTTATGCGAGCGGCACGGGTTCGGCCGCATCGAAGTGGCGAACCCGCCGATGATGGCCTTCACCCAATGGTTCGCCGGAGACACAGGAGGCGCGCTGGCGGTCGTCGATACCGCGATTGCCCGAGCGGCACGAGTTGGGCACCGTCGGGCGGAGATGATTGGTCATCACGCGGCTTTTTTCTGCCGGCACGCGCTGATGGATTTCGAAACAGCATTTCGCCACGCGGAAGCCGCCCTGACGCTGGCGCAACAGCTCGGCGCGCGGCGATTTGAAACCGAAGCGCTGGTATTTCGGGCGGAGCTTCATCGCTTAGCCGGACGGCGGGCGGGCGGGCGGGCGGGCGGGCGGGCGGAGGCACTTGCCAACGCGGAAGAGGCCGTCAAGATCAGCCGCGAGACAAGCCCCGCGTTCCTCGGCCCGTTCGCCCTCGGCGCGCTCGCCTTGGTGAGTGACGACCCGGCAGCGCGCAAAGCGGCCCTGGAGGAAGCCGAAGAGCTGCTCCGCGCAGGCGCTGTGAGTCACAACCATCTATTGTTCCCGCGCGACGCGATCGAGGTTTACCTCGAAGCCGGCGATTGGGACCGAGTGGAGCGTTCTGCTGCGGAGCTGGAACAATATACCCGGTCGGAGCCTCTGCCGTTCGCCGATTTTTACGTCGCGCGCGGTCGAGCCCTCGCGGCGTTCCGACGGGGTCAATGGCACGTGGCGGAACTCGCCGCGCTACTCAAGCGTGTTCGCGATGAAGGTGAGCGGCTCGGCATTCGGGTCGCGTTACCTGGTATCGAGGCAACGATCAACCAGCTGCGCGGGTAGTTCGACCCGCCGGCGACACGGCGGCACGCACTGCGAATACCGATGCGAAGAATTCGGGTTAGGGTGCCGTAGTCTCGCTCAGCGCCAGCACCTATCCCGTATCGAAAGATCCGGATTGGGTCATGGACGGCGGTTCGGCACAACGCACGCATGCTTCAGCACTGCCTCAGTGAGCGGACCGGCTGGCCGGTGGCCAACACAGCCGGGTTGTGCCATAACCGGAAGTCATACCGGCTTCCAGTGTTCCTAGATATGGTAGAGTGATTGGGCAAGGGTACCATGTTTGGGGGATGGACAATGCCGGCCTACTTTTTTCGCAGCGAACCGGGGGCGGCAGAGCTGCGGCGCTTGGCACGAGCCGAGACCGGGCGTGTCTGCCAGCGGGTTGTGATGATCGCGAACATGCTCGAGGGGATGGAGCATGAGGAAGCGGCGCGGCTGGCTGGGCTGAGCCGGTCGGCGGCTTACGAGTGGCATAACCGCTACGAAGAGGACGGCATTGCAGGATTACGTGATCGGCCGCGCCCAGGTCGACAGCCACGGGTCGACGCCGTGACGAGTGCGCGGCTCAAGGAACGGATTGTCGCCGGCGCCGCGCTGGAGCAGGACGGGGTGGTGGCGTTTCGTGGGGTCGACGCGCAACGAATATTGAAGGAGGAGTTTGCGATTGATTGCAGTCTGTCGAGCACCTAGCGGCTGCTGCATCGGCTAAAGTTGAGTTGGCTGGCGTCGCGGCCTCGCCACCCGGAGGCCGATGCGACGGCGCAAACGGCGTTTTCGCAACTCTTGGATTGCAATTAGAGCGAGTCCAGGTGGCGCAAGCACGCGGTGTGCGAGTTGAGGTATGGTTTCAGGACGAGGCTCGCATCGGCCAAAAGAACACTCTGACCCGGGTGTGGGGGCAAACCGGCAGCCGGCCGGTAGCGCCAAAGGATCTCGGTTTCGCCTCGGCCTACTTGTTTGGCGCGGTCTGCCCGTCGCAGGGCAAAGCGGCGGCGCTGATCATGCCGATCTGCAATACCGCCGCGATGAACCATCATCTCAGCGAGATCAGCAGCCAAGTCGCCGCCGATGCCCATGCCGTGGTGATCCTCGATCGTGCTGGCTGGCACCGGAGCCAAGGACTCGTGGTGCCCGGCAACATCACGTTATTGGAGCTGCCGCCTTACAGCCCGGAACTCAATCCGGTCGAGCGGGTTTGGCACTATCTGCGCAGCCATTGGCTCGCCAACTCGGTATTTCGTAGCCTGGCGGACATCATGGATGCCTGTGAGATGGCGTGGAACCGGTTCGCCACTGACCATGGTCTGATCCGCTCACTCTGCGCGGTCGCCTGCGCTGCGGATTCGCCCACTCAGTAGGTGGCGCGCTCTCGAACCAGGGCCCGAGGCAGAAGTCACACTCGTGTCCAGAAATTTACGGAAATCCGTATCAGACCCATGGAGATGCCGGCTTCACCCGCGTCGGCGCACCCGGAACTGTCACGACCAGCGTCAGCGGCTGAGGTTGCCATAGCGTGGTGAATAGAAATGCCGCGCAGTGTCAGCTCAGTGTTTAGCGAACCGGGCGATTTCGAATTCAATTGGGGACCCAGCATTACGCTGGCGCGGAACAGATCTATTACAGTAACGGATCGGAGCGCGACCACACCGGTGAAGGGACTTGCCCAACCCGGGCCATTACGACCGGAGTCGGATATTGCAATGCGTCGTTGCTGGTATTGGCGCAGCGCCGCGATGCTATCCCTTATGTACTATCCGGGCTATCAGACGCCATCGAGGTCGCAGTAATCCGGCAACTCGGCCGAGACCCGCCGTCCCCGGTCGATGACCAAGCGATCAGATTGCGGGCGACACATCAGCTCGTTGAGGGTGCGCGCATTGAAAACGATGAGACGCGCTGGACCGCCTTTGGCGATGGTCCCGAGCTGCCCTGCCTGGATGATCGCCTGGGGCACGGGACCCGCCATCGCAGCCGCCTCGGCGAACGGATGATCGAGGTGCAAGATCCGCACTGCCTGGCGGAAGGTATCCACCATGTCATGATCGCCATAGGCATGGAACGGATCGCGGCAATTGTCACCCGCGATCGCGACTGGTATGCCGCGGTGGCGCATTTCGTGGACCGGCGCGACGCCGCGCCAACGTGGCGTCCGCCCATCGCTCCGATCCTGAAGATAAATACTGACGGTTGGCAGCGTCACTATCGCGATGCCCGCCTCGGCGCAGAGGTCGAGAGTTCCGGCGTATTTGCTCTTCTGGCTGCACTGCCAGGCTGCAGCAATGGCCGCACACCACGCGACCCCTGAATTGGTTGCGCAGCACTGCAGCGGCGACATGCGCGAGCGCGGTCGCCGCCGGGTCGCCGCTCTCGTCTACATGCAGATCGACGTCGAGACCCCGCTCTGAGGCAAGGCGAAGGAGCGTATCCAGAAGCGGGTCGATATCGTCGAGTAGCCGTCCGTGAACGCCCCCAACAGCACGGGTCACGCCGCCGAGAATGCCGCCCGAAGCGGCCACGAGATCGGCGAGTTCCTCACCGTAGGGGGATCGGAACGCGTCGATCGGCACCAAGGCGACGGCCTGCAGCAGGATGCGGTGCGCCCACTCGGACCGCACCTCGCGAAACACTGCCCAGCTTCGCTGCGCTGGGTTCAGTTCCGGCGAATCGAGATGCGTGCGGATTGCCGCGACCCCGTGGACATAAGCGCAGCGCAATCCGAATTCCATACGCCGTTTGATGTCCTCGGCGGTCCAGCGATTGGCCGTCCCGCCCTCAAACCCCGGCTAACGCGGGGCGTTTGAGGGCGAAGCGGGTTCGCGGCGGGCCAGCGAGGGCTCGAGCGATCTCCTTGGTGCAGCGCAATAGGATCTCGCGGGCATGGCGGACGACCTTTCCAACGGTATTGAGCAACAGAAAGCGTAGCCGTTTGGGTCTTGCGGCGTGCAATTCCTCGGGTAGGCCGACGCGCTTATAGGCAGAGAGCAGGTTGTAGAGGATCGTGTTGAGCCGCAGCCAAGCGGCATTGGCGCCGAATTTCTGACTGGGCAGCGCGGCGCCAGCGAGTTCGTTCACCAGCACGTCATGGGCGTGTTCGATGGTACCGGCCTTCTGTCGGCGCCAGCGGATCAAATCGAGGCCACAGCCGCCTTCCGGGTCGGAGCGGTTGGTGACAATGCACAAGTGGCGGACCCGGTTGCCGTCGCGTAACAGCTCGCCCTGGCGCGGGCGGATGCGGATGACGAGATAGCGGCGCGGCGAAACGGCATCCTTGCGCCAGACCGCGTCGCTCGGCAGATAGTTGACCTCGGCCCACTCGCGGATCGCGTCGGTTTCTTCTTGGTCGGGTTTCCAGTGATCCTGCGGCAGCCTGGAAATGCATTCGGCCAGCTGCGGGCTCATATCGGCGGAGATCGCGTAGCCGATCGCCTGCTCGTCGAGCCAGCGCATCAGATCGTGCTCGTAAAGCGCGCTGTCGCCGCGCAGGTAGATCTTGTCGAGGCCGCCGGGCAGCGCGGCGATCGCCTTCTCGACCACCCGACGGTTGCCCGATCCGGCCGGGACATTGCCGTCGCGGAACTCGTCGACAACGATCACGTCCTGTTCGGCCCACAGCGCCAGTACCGGCTGATAGCCGCGATTGCCGTCATAGGCCCGCTTGGCGGCGCGTTTGTCGCAAGCGATCACGGTGGCGTCGATGTCCAGGGTCGCCGTCTTCACCGGATGGCGACACTGCAGATCGAGGACGAGCTCGGCGTTGGCCTTCAAACCCAACAGCGGCGCCGACTCAGTGGGCACGCTCGATTTGCCCTCCTGCAATAGCGGCAGGTCCTCACCATGGAATTGCGCCAACAAGTCGCGCGCGGTCTGCGCCGCCGGCAGATCGTGACCCAAGAGCAGCACCAGCGCCTGGTCCTGGCGAAACTGATCGAGATCCTCCGCTCGTTCACCGCCCGCCGCCCACATTGCCAACAGACTTTCCACCATTTCCGAGGCGCTCAGACCTCGCTTGCGGCTCTTCAGCCTGATCTCCCGCTCGATCACCGCCGCTGTCCCAGTCTGACGAAACGCCTCGATCAATCCGGGAACCCCCGCATGCCCGGTGATCAGCCCGGTTTCGAGCTCGACATCAATCTCAAAATCCAACCGGTCCGTCATTCCCCTCTCCCGCACCCCGCGGGTGAAACTTACCATCTCGACAGAACAAAAGTAGAATCAATGACTTCTCGGCAAAACCAGCCGAATCCCAAAACGCTAGCCGGGGATTAGGGTCGGTCTTCGGCGGTTGACTTTAGCGCCCCGGCGAAGGATCCATCCGGATTTTCGGTGCGGGTCACAATGTGACCCTTGTCGAGATGCGCGTGCATGTCGATTAGGGTCGGCCAGACGTGGTGTGCTTCGAGATCAATGGCAGGCAAGTCGGCGGATGCGGCCATCCCTACTGGTTCGATCGCAGCGATCCTCTCGTTGTCAACGAGAAGGTCGACAAGTGTAGCGCCGTCGCGATCAACAGCGGTTTTCGGCCCGCCGGACAAGAAGCAGATCGGAACGCGAGCCTGCCTGATCCAATAGCGCTGCACTTCTAGCACTTGGAGCGTCTTGAACAGGTTCATAGCACCCAGTGCTCACCGTCTCGGGTTCGCTGGCGCTCCTACAATCCTGCACCAAAGTCGATAGAGCAACAGATGCTTGCGACCGAAGGGTTGACCAGCACACCACCATTCGACGAAAGCGCCAACTAGCTCCCGCTTGGGCTCAAAGATGAAGCGCGCCGCCCCGGCACCAAGAAAGGCATGGCACGCTGGGCAGCCGACTGCGCCGTCGATAGGATCCGCGATCGCTTCGGATGGGATGCTATCGGATATGCGTCGGTGGCGCTGGGGATTTCCCGTTCCGTGCCCGAAGAGTTTCGCAAACTCGCCGAGGAGGACCTGTGACCACCATCGGTCACGGGAAAAACACGCTTATGGGGTGGTTGCGGAGTTGGTCTCTCGGCCAATTCCACACTTCACCGATTGACAGATCCTGCCCCTCCTGGCAACGAGTTCGGCCGCTGGCTCCGTTCGGTAAGGCGGCGCACACCGACACAGACGCGAGCGCGGTTGGAGACGATGCCGGCACAACGGGCGCGTGCTTCAGCACTGCCTCAGTGAGCAGACCCTCTGCCGGCGCGACTGCGGGCCTCTTCAGTGCCACTTCCGGACCTCATGGCAACAGGCGTTGCTGGACCGCTACCGGCATCGGCCGTGTGTTTCCGTGGCCTCCTCTTTGGCCCTGTCGATTTGGGCGGCGTTGATCCCGGTGGCTTGCTGGCGTTGGCAGTCTTGCGACGACCCTTACGGCGCTCCGAGCCCAGGTTTGATGCAATCCATGCGGACACGGCAGCCGAACTGCCCTTGGCCTCGTCGGGAATGACGAGCCCCTTCTCCCGGCGCAATCTTTTCGGCGAACGATACCTGCGCCTGACTTGGCGGTTTGGAGCCGCTCTCTCCAGACGATTCATCGCCGGCTTTCTTGGGCGCGTGCCGGTCGAGGAATGTACGGCAGATGGATCCCGATTCCGTGTATCCGGCTGGAGGCTTGATGCCCTTCTGCCGGGCGACGCTGTCGGCAAGCGTTTCATCGCCGGCGTCGGTGGACGACCTCCAGCGTCGCGGTTCACTGCTGAGCCGAGCAGCGGCGGTCCTTCGCCAGAAGTGCCTTCCTTGAGCTTGCCGATGATGCGTTGAGCGACATCGCACACCGCGTCGATCGCGCCGACCATCTCCTGCTTGCCGATTAGGACCTCGTCGAGCAGGCATTCGAGTTGCGCCGTTACGCCCGGATCGACCAGCGCCGGATCGGCCTGTTTGAGAACTCCGAACAGCGACAGGCCCGTCTCGGTGGGGACGATGTTCTTGCCTTGGGCGATCAGAAAACCCTGCTTCTTTAGCCCTCCGATGATCTCGGCTCGGGTTGCCGGCGTGCCGATGCCCCTGGCCTCCTTCAGCCGTTCCCGCAGGACCTCGTTATCGACAAAGCGCCAGGCGTTCTGCATGGCCTCAATCAGGGTGCCTTCGTTGTAGCGCGGCGGCGGGCGGGTCTCCTTGTCCTCGATGGTCGGGTTTTCCAGCTGTGTGATATCGCCATTGCGGAGTGCCGGCAGCAATTGCGCGTCGTCGCTCTTTTCGTCGGCGGGCTGCCAGTCAGGAAATGCCGCGCGCCAGCCGAGCTCGATGGGCTGGCGACCCGCAGCCCGGAAAGCGAAGCCGCGGACGTCAAGCGTTGCGGTTGTCTGCCGGTAGCGGAAGTCGGGCATGATTGCGGCCAGATAGGCCCGCGCGATGACGTCGAACAGCTTCTTCTCGTCGATCGAAAGGCGGGGCCAGATCTCTCGCAGTTCATCGACCGTGTTGACATTGGGAATGACGGCGTGATGGCTCGCACTTTCCACCCCCTTGTCGTAGAAACTGCCGCTCGCTCCCTTGCGGATGATCGGCGGCTCGGGCACTGGGATTACGCTGAATGATTTTCCCACCCGCAGTCCAGCCACGATCCGCGGCACGTCCTTTATCAGGCTCGCCGGCAAGTAACGGACCTCGGCGCGGGGATAGGTGATGATCTTCTTGCCCTGGCCGTCGTAGAGTTCCTGCGCCACCTCAAGTGTCTTGGCAGCCGGCCAATCGAAACGCGAGCTGCAAAATTTCTGCAGCGAGGGAAGATCGTGCAACTTGGGCGGTCCTTGCCGCTTTTCCTCGACGCGCACGCCAAGCGGGCCTTTGAAGTCCCGAGCCGCGTTGACCACTTCCTGGGCAAGCTCGCGCCGGACAATCCTCTCCTGAGGCGCATGCCGCATCCGGAATTGACCGCCCACCACGTTGGCGGTGGCAACGACCTCAAAATAATCCACCGGCACGAAGTTCCGGATTTCCAGCTCTCGCTTGCACACGATTGGCAAGGTCGGCGTCTTCACCCGGCCAACCCCGATCACGCCCCTGGCTCCTCGGCCCAGAATAACGGTCGCGGTTCGGGTCAGCGACAGGTTGTAGATCTGGTCGGCCTGACGGCGCGCGACGGCAGCGGCGTATAAGCTGGCATATTCGGCGTTGGGCTTCGCCCCGGCGAATGCGTCGCGGATTGTCTGCTAATCCTGCGCGGTGAACATCACCCGCATGATCTGGCCGCGGTACTGGTAATGCTCGAGGATTTCCTGACCGATGAGCTGACCCTCGCGATCGCAGTCGGTGTCGAGCCAGACCCGCTTAACCTTGCGCAGCGCCTCGCGAATGGCTTTGAGCTTAGCGGCTTTGTTGCCGCCCTCGGCCGGGCGAGTGCCGTAAAGGCCTTCGGGCCGCAGGAGAATCGGTGACCACCGCTTCCAGGCCGGGACCACATCCTCCGGTTCGAGCAGGTCGAACAAATGGCCCTCGGCCGGAAGAATGTCTCCGTAGCGAGAGCCAACAGCGGTCCGGATATCTTTTGCCTGGCTGGTCTTCTCGGTGATGACAATCTGATCCGCCATAAACTGCTCGCTTGGAGGATTGGATCCGAGCCATTAGAACATATAGTGAACCAGTTGGCCTCGCAAGCTACCTTTTGACCTTTTGATAGTTGGGCCATGCGCCAAAGCGCCAAAGCCATGGAGACGCGCCGCCCGGCGGTCGATCGCGCCCGTCAGCGTGTGGTGCAACCGGCTCTCACCACATATTGATCATCACGTTTTTTAGCGTCTGCATCTCTTCTAGGACACGGCCCGCGCCGAGCGCCACACAGGTCAGCGGTTCGTCGGCGATCGAGATCGGAAGCCTGTAGCATGCCGCAGCACCAAGTCGAGGTTGCTGAGCAGCGCACCGCCGCCGGTCAGCACGATCCCCTTGTCGACGATGTCGCCGGCGAGTTCGGCGGCTGTGTGCTCGAGCGCCACCTTGGCGGCCTCGATGATCGAGCCGACCGATTCGGCCAGGCTCTCGGAAATCTGACGCTCGCTGATCACGATTTCCTTTGGCACGCCGTTTATCAGGTCGCGCCCCCTGATCTCCATCACGCGGCCCTCACCGTCCTCCGGCATACAGGCGGAACCGATCTTTTTCTTGATCCGCTCGGCGCGGGTCTCACCGACGAGGAGGTTATGGTTGCGGCGCATATAGGCAATGATCGCCTCGTCCATCTTGTCGCCTCCGACCCGGACTGATCGGCAATAGACGGTGCCGCCAAGCGACAGCACCGCCACCTCGGTCGTCCCGCCTCCGACATCGACGACCATCGAGCCGGTCGGCTGGGTCACCGGAAGGCCGGCACCGATCGCTGCCGCCATCGGCTCCTCGATCAGAAAGACCCGCCTGGCGCCAGAGCTCTCGGCGGATTCCCGGATTGCGCGCCGCTCCACAGCGGTCGAGCCCGAGGGCACGCATACGATGACCTGCGGGGTGCCGAAGCTGCGTCGGTTGTGCACCTTGCGGATGAAATGCTTGATCATTTCCTCCGTCACCTCGAAATCGGCGATGACGCCGTCGCGCAACGGCCGGATCGCGTGAATGTGGCCTGGGGTGCGGCCGACCATCAGTTTCGCCTCCTCTCCGACGGCGAGGACTTGCCTCTTGCCCCTGACGCTCGCGATTGCGACCACCGACGGCTCATTCAGGACGATACCGCGACCTTTCACGTAGACGACGGTGTTTGCCGTACCGAGGTCGATCGCCATATTGGCCGACAGCAAATCCAACATTCTTCCAAACATCTAACCGCGGACCCGATCGAAAAAACGTCCGTCAGCTTGTCGGATTGGCCTGCGATATCCAATGGCCGGCCGAGACCGAACCCGGCAGCAGGCGCTGCACGCCGTTGGCGAATACGCGCCCTCCCGGCGTTCCGCCCGGTAGGCCTTGACGACCCGTATCCCGGCCAACGACTCTGCCAGCCTGGCAGTCACCCCGGCAGTTATCAGGCTGCGTTCGCGAAAGAGCGGCCGGCGTTTTCGAGCGTCTCATCCGATCCGGTCAGCGCCCGCCACCGCACACGGAACCCGCCCGGATCATGGCCCATGCGGAAGTACGCGTTTAGAACAATGCGATCGATGCAATCGTAGCTACCGCCCAGCAAATCCTGATAGAGAGTGCTCAGCCCGTCCGTCATGGAGGGCAGGCTGCATACGATCTGACGCCAGTACGGCTGTCGGCGCGCAGAGGTTTTCGGTGACGTCGAGATACGCTTCGTCGAGCGACAATGACTCGATGATCGGGGTGTGCTGTCCCGCGCGGGAATTGCTCGGCCCTCTCGGAGCAGCCCCCGCGGGGCCGATGCGAAACCGGGTCGGCAGCACCGGATCGGCGCCGACGCTGATCTCGACCTCGCGAGCCCGCCCCTCGGGCCAGCCGGCGATCGGCATAATCGTGCGCAGGGCGTAGTAAGCTATGGTTGAATCTCCTGCAGTTCTCGGAACGCGCGCTTGCCTTAACGTGGCGTATGGCGCAACGATGCCCACAATCATCGATAAAGGAACGCCGATGAGCCAGGTGATGATCGTCGTCGAGTTCGAAACGAAGCCGGAGCACCGTAGCCAGTTCATCGACCTGATGCGCGGGCATGCGGAGCGCTCTCGCCGTGATGACGGCTGCCTGCAATTCGACTTGATGCTGCCGATAGACGACGACAAGCACGTCTTTTTGGTCGAGAAGTGGCGCGACCAGGAGGCGCTCGATGCCCACGCGAAGGGGCCGATGCCGGGTAAGACCTACAAAGACTGGATCGTCGGCCGCAAAGTCGCGCGCGGCGCGCTGGCCAATTAGCAGTAGAACCGCCATCGGCTTCGCGCTACGCGATCGTAGGATCTGACTCGCCGCGGTACTGATAGCTGCCGGCGCGGCCACGGGTGCCGTCGCTGCCGGCATGACGATGCCCGCCGGCAAATCGGCAAAGGCCTCGACCGAGACCGCACCGCCGGCGGAAATTCAGGCGCTATTGATCCTCATCGCTGCGGAGCCTCGTCCGGCGGGTCTGGCTCGTCACAAGGCTGCTGCTCGCGATCGCGGAAGTCGCGGCGCGCCGCCAGCGCCCCTTCGAGTGCGTGGGGCTCCTCGACTGTCTCGTCGTCGGCATCGCGCAGGTCGGCGCCCTGATCCCCGGCGTCTCGCGCTCTGGCTCGACCCAGACGGCCAGCCGTACCTGCACCTTGGGGTCAGCCAAGCGGCGAGCCGGGAACGCAGGCAGAGGCTACATTAGGCCGCCTTCTACGGCTCGGGACCGCACACCGCATCAGCGACCCACAACCGCGCCTGCGTCAGCCAATAATCTTGCGCGTGCCAATACGGCTGCCGGCGGTGCGGGCGCGTGGCTCGCAGGGAGGCAGGTTGCCGAAGCCGTGGGGTCGAGTTCGCACGAGACTCGCTGGTGGAGGAGGCAGTCTCGAGCGAACTCGTCTCTGAAACCAAATTCCCTGCTAGCTGGGAAAATACAGGGAATTTTGTTCGTCGGCGCCTTCGAGTGCGACTATTGGCTTGGAATTTAGGGCCAAATACAAGGGCTTACGACCCAATTCCCTACGCAGGGGAACAGGGAATTTATTTCGGCCTAGCAGGGAATTAAATCGGGCCATCAGGGAACTTATTCGCCGGATCAGGGATTTCCTAGGTTGGCCGCGATTGCGACGTAAACCGAGTGTCCGAGCACTCGCACACGATGAGCCGTATCCACGCTCGAACGAGGCAGTTTCGAAAAATGCTGTCCCCGTGGGGAGCGAGGGTTCGGCTCCCACTCCCTCCAGCGAGCCGGTCACTATTCAGCATCCGCGAGGCGAGAGGCGATAATCGCCCGCGCCGTTTATAAGAGGCTGTCGGCTCGTGATGCCCTCTACAACAAAGAGGGCAAACTGAACACTTAAATCGGGTAATCGCAAATTCCATATCCTTTGCCGTCTCTCTATTCGCCGCTTCGGGACCAAGGTCGTCGCGAGCTTGCTGTGATAACACGCGATCTTTCACGGTTCGAATTACTTGGCGGTGTCCGCACCCTTGCCGAGAGTAAGGCTGCGGATCGGAATCCGCCTGCCGATCGAAACGCGATCGAGAGATAAAGGTCATTTTGAATAAGTGGCAATCACATTGAGGAAAATCGGGAAGGATGGTTATAAGTTCGATCGACTTCAATCGTGTTGAGGTCTACGAGGCGGGCGCGTTGTTGATCACGTTGCTCGCCTACCCACGCGAGAGGGAAGAGGTATGGGCCCAGGTCCACGCGTCCCTCTGCAGTTATGCACTCAGAATAAAGTCTGCGTCGGAGCCAAATTGGGCGACAGCGCCACAACCGATCAAGCCGATTTATGCATTTCGCCTGCAACAGGACATCACTCGGGACTTGCGGACGCTTGATCGTCGCATCCGCGATCGGATGATCGCCGGCCGAATGGGCATAGGGTTTCTCAAGGAGGCCGTGACTGGTCAGGTTCCCGCGGGCCTAAAGCGGTTGTCCATCAACGAACTGGCGGAGCTCGTCCGCGACGACGCTCGCTATAGCGAGCCTGAGAACGTAGAAACCCGTATTTGGCGCCCGAGCTTGCCGGTTATCCATTTAGCCACCGCGCTTCAGGTTCTTTTATATCTGGGTGATCAACAAATCGGACCGATCGGCTATGAGTTGCTGCTCCTCGGCCGCAATGTGATCGAACTAATCATTCGCACCGCGGAGCACCACCGGGTGCTGTTCACGCAAAGCCGAACTCTGCGCCTCGATCCGAGCAATTTAATCAGCATCCGCTTGGCGTAGCGGCTAGCTTCAAAATTTTCTGCGGTCCTTGAACTCGAGCGCTTCGCCGGAGTTCTGGTAAGCCGGTGTGCAGATATTATCCGCACACATCGGAGTGAATTCATGAAACCGACAAGCGGCGGTCCGAACCAAGTCGGGGCCGCCAATCCCAAAATTTTGAAAGTCGTGTGCCGTCCAATTCGAGAACTCGAGCCCAGCCCAGTAAATCCGCGGCTCCACACGAAGAAGCAGGTCCGACAGATCGCCGCCAGCATCAAGAACTTTGGCTTTAATGTCCCAGTTCTGATTGATCGCGATGACAAGGTTATAGCGGGTCACGGCCGACTCTTGGCCTGTGCGGAGCTCGGCTGGACCGAGGTGCCGACGCTCTGCCTTGATCACCTCACCGCGGCGCAGGCCGGCGCTTTCATGATCGCCGACAATCGACTGACCGAGATCGCCGCCTGGGACGACCGACTGCTCGCCCAGCAACTCAAGGAGCTTTCGCTGCTCGGCCTCGATTTTGATGTCACAATCACCGGCTTCGAGGTGGCGGAGATCGACCTGCGTATCGCGTCACTCGAGGACCTACCCGAGACCGACAACGATCCGGCAGATGTGGTACCCGAGGCTTCGGCCGACCCGCCGCTCAGCAAGCTCGGGGATTTGTGGGTCCTCGGCCGCCATCGCGTCTTGTGCGGCAATGCTCTCGATCCCGAGGCCTTCAGAATGTTGCTGGGCGACGAACATGCCGCGATGGTGCTCACCGACGCGCCCTACAACCTGCCGATCGAAGGTCACGTGAGCGGCCTCGGCGCGGTCCATCATCGCCCGTTCCCGATGGCCTCGGGCGAGATGGATCGGCCCGAATTCATCGCCTTTCTCGACCAGGCGTGTCGCAACCTCGCGGCCTTCAGCGTCGATGGCTCGCTGCATTACCTGTTCATGGACTGGCGTCATATCGAAGACTTGTTAGCCGTCGGCCGCGGGGTCTACGGCGAGCTGAAAAACGTCTGCGTCTGGGTCAAGGACAATGCCGGGATGGGCTCGCTCTATCGGAGCCGGCACGAGCTTATCGCCGTTTTCAAAAGCGGCAGCCAAGGCCACCGCAACAACGTTCAGCTCGGTCGGTTCGGGCGCAATCGCAGCAATGTCTGGCATTATTCGGGCGCCAATTCCTTCTCCCGTTGTGGCGAGGAGGGGAATCTGCTGGCGTTGCACCCGACCGTAAAACCGGCGGCGATGGTCGCCGACGCGATACTCGACTGCTCGGCCCGGGACGAGATTGTGCTGGACGCCTTTCTCGGCAGCGGCACGACCCTGATCGCCGCCGAGCGCACCGGCCGGCGCTGCTATGGGCTGGAGCTCGACCCGACCTACGTCGACACGACGATCCGCCGCTGGGAGGCGCTGACCGGCGGCAGCGCTCGTCATGCGGGCACCGGCCGCAGCTTTGATGACCTCGCCCGCGAGTTGGAGGCCTCCGATGCCATCTGAAAATAAGGGTGATTACGAGGTAGGCTATGGCAAGCCACCACGGGACACCCGTTTCCTGAAAGGTCAATCCGGCAATCCGCGAGGTCGACCCTCCGGCGCCAAGAACCTGAAAACTTTGCTGAGTGAGGCGCTGAACGAGCCGGTTATCGTCACTGAGAACGGCGGGCGTCGCAAGGTCACCAAGCGTCAGGCGATCATCACCCAACTCGTCAACCGCTCCGCCACCGCAGATTTTCGTGCCATCAAAATTCTCCTCGACATGTTGCGAGAGATCGAAAATCAGACCGAGCCGGCACCTCACGAGACCTCCGCCTTCAGCGAGGCGGACGAGGAGGTTCTCGATCAGCTCAGGGCGCGGTTCTCGCTTCGGAATTCCGAGCAATGAAGAACCTGATCCGGGCGCAGTACAACTTCCTGCTGCGGCACGACTTCACGACCTTTGCCGGGCGTTGCTTCAAGGACCTTAACCCGCAGACTAGCCTGGCGACGAACTGGCACCTCGAAGTTATCGCCGCCGCGCTGACCGCGGTACGGGCGGGCAAGATCCGGCGGCTGATCATTAACCTGCCGCCCCGTCACCTCAAATCGCTGATGGCCTCGATCGCTTTTCCGGCCTGGTGTCTCGGGCACGACCCCTCGGCGCAGATCCTCTGTGTCAGCTATGCCCAGGAGCTCGCCGATAAGCTCGCCCGCGATTGCCGCGGCATCATGATGAGCCCGTGGTATCGTCAGCTCTTCCCGACCCGCCTGGCGCCGCACCGCCAAGCGGTGCAGGAGTTCATCACCACCCGCCAAGGCTACCGACTCGCCACCTCGACCGGCGGTGTGCTCACCGGTCGCGGCGCCGACATAATTCTGATTGACGATCCGCTGAAGCCGGACGAGGCGCTCTCGGACGCACAGCGGCACGCCTGCAACCAATGGTTCGTCCATACTCTCTACAGCCGGCTCAACGACAAGCGGCACGGCACCATCGTCATCATCATGCAGCGGCTGCATGAGGACGACCTGGTCGGCCATGTTCTCGCGCAGGAGCAATGGGAAGTCCTGAGCTTTCCGGCGATCGCCGAAGTGGACGAGGTGCACGAGATCGAGACGATCCTGGGACCGTGGCGCTTCACACGTCGTCAGGGCGAGGCCTTGCATCCCGACCGCGAGCCGCTCGAGGTGCTCGACCGCATCCGGCGGACGATTGGTGAATACAATTTCGCCGGCCAGTATCAGCAATCGCCAGCCCCCTTAGGCGGTGGGCTGGTCAAGGCCGAATGGTTCAAACGCTACCGCGAGAACGAAGTGCCAGAGCGTTTCGACCGCATCGTGCAGAGCTGGGACACCGCCAACAAAGCCACCGAGCTGAGCGATTTCTCGGTCTGCACAACCTGGGGAGTGAGTGGCAAGAAGCTCTTCCTCCTCAGTGTGTTCCGCCGGCGGCTCGAGTATCCGGCGCTGAAGCGCGCCGTGCGCGAGCAGCAGAGCCTGTTCGGTGCGACCGTTGTATTGATCGAGGACAAGGCCTCGGGCACTCAGCTGATCCAGGAGCTGATCGCCGAAGGCTGCCATGGCGCCACGCGGTACCAGCCGACCGGCGACAAGACCATGCGTCTGAACGCGCAGACCGCGGTCATCGAGGGCGGCTTTGTCCACATCCCCGAGACCGCGCCGTGGCTCGCCGAATACCTCCACGAGCTGACGGTCTTCCCAAACGGCAAGCATGACGACCAGGCCGATTCGACCGCGCAGTTCCTGGACTGGTGCAAAAAGCCTTTCCCGGGTCAGGGCGTCTATGAGTACTACCGTCAGTGCGCGCAAGAGCTCGAGGAGCAGCGCAAACCGCAACCCGTCAAGACCGTATGGGCGATCGGGTCCATGGAATGGCAAGCCGAGCAGGACAAGGCGGGCCAAACCGTGGTGTCCCATCCGGCGCCCCTACCGATCGCGGGCGCCTCAGCTCAGGACGCGAGACTCCCGACCTCATTGTAACGGGGGGACCAAGGGTTCGAATCCACCTCCCTCCAGCAAAGAGTCGTGTGCGAACAAGGTCCTGCCGGCGATTGCTGACCGGCCGCGGCTCGCGCTTCCGGCGTCCTATTCCATCGCGGTTTCAAGCCCGGGCGTCTCCTCATGGATCTCTGCGTCCTTGCGGAGGACGAGGAGGCGGGGAAGCAGAAACACCAGAGGAACTGCGATCAACGTCGTCAGCGAATTGGCGAGCACCAGGCTGTCGAAAGAAAAATGATATTCGTCGAGCAAATGCGAGCCGAAGTTCGACGCACCGCTCGGGGGTGGGCCGCTCCGGGGGCGACCGCTGGAGGACGCGCCATGGGACCCGGACGACGCCAGGGTATTCGCCGATCTCGACCCCGAACTCCACGGCCTGCCGCTCGGCATTCCAGCGGGCGTCCTCTGGAACGACGGTTGGGAATGGACGCCACTCGCGCTATCCTGCTCGAAGGTGCAGTCGGACAAGAACACGCGCCTCAGGGAGGGCCGGATTAATGACCAACTGGAAGGGCGTTCAGCCACCCCGTCCGAGCGGTAATCGAATGAGGCGCCGCGAGTTGATGCTTGTGGCAGGTGGTGCGGTGATGACGCCGCATGTCCTGTTCGCCGAACAGAAGGCGATGCCAGTGATCGGCTTCCTCAGCAGCGCGTCACCCGGCCCGTTTGCGCCGTTTGTGGCGGCGTTCCACCAGGGACTGAGCGAAACCGGCTACATCGAGGGACAAAATTTGGCGATCGAGTACCGCTGGGCGGAGGGTCACTACGATCGGCTATCAGATCTGGCAATCGATCTGGTCCACAGTGGGGTCGAGGTGATCGCTACGAGCGGCGGGGACACCGTAGCCGGCGCCGCGAAAGGGGCAACCGGCGCGATCCCTATCGTCTTCACGAGCGGAGGCGATCCCGTCGCGAGGGGCTTCGTAGCCAGCCTTTCTCGGCCTGGTGCCAATATGACCGGCGTGGCCCTCCTTGTTGTCGAGTTGGCTCCGAAGCGGCTGGAGCTAGTTCGCGAGCTGGTCCCCAAGGCCGCCGGGATCGGCGCGCTCATCAATCCAAAAAATACGAATGCCGCTCGCAATCTGACGGCGCTACAAGAAGCGGCGCAAGTGAAAGGCGTGCAGCTCTACGTCGTGGAGGCCAGTGCCGAGAGCGATTTTGAAACCGCTTTCGCGAGCCTTGCTTCACGGCAAGCGGACGCGCTCGTCGTCGGCGCTGACCCGTTCTTCAATGCCCGCCGCGCTCAAATTGTCGCTCTGGCGGCGCGGCACTCCTTGCCGACGATCTACGAGTGGCGAGAGTTCGCTGATGCGGGCGGGCTGATCAGCTACGGCCCAAGCCTTGCAGGAGTGTACCGTCAGATAGGAATTTACGTCGGTAGGATACTCGGCGGAGAAAAGCCCGCCGATTTGCCGGTGGTCCAGCCGACCCGGTTCGAGCTGGTCGTCAATCTCAAGACTGCGGAGGCACTCGGGCTCACCGTCCCGCAGTCGATCCTCGCCCGCGCCGACGAGGTAATCGAGTGAGTGGCTGCCTGGCTGGGCTGGACGCCCTCTTTTAAGGGACCCCGTCGATCTCGACCCTAGGCGGAGCTTCCCTCTTTCCGCACTATCAAGTGATTGATATGCCGCCTAAATTGGTTTAATAGCCTCGAAAACGTAGCCATGTAATAGGGGGATTTTGAACCCTCGGTCCCCCGTAAGGCGCCTGACACAGACGCGTTCAAACGGAGATGTTCAGCACCCGTGTGCGGCTGTCGGGCATGCTCGCTTGGCGCATCCAACGATTTGCGACGATTACCGGCCGTACCCACGGTCGGTGATAGCGGGCACGAACGCTTGAGCCTGTCGAGACCTGGCGGGATTTGCGCGGTCGAACCCGCAATGTTATGCGATTTCTGTGAAACAGAAATGGAACACTGCCGGCCCTGCGCCCGCCATTGACGCGCTTCTTGAGGGGCTGAACCCGGCGCAGCGCAGCGCCGCTACCTTTGGCATCGGTGCGGAAGAGGGGCCGGTGCCGCCGCTGTTGATCGCTGCGGGGGCCGGCACCGGCAAAACCAAGACGCTGGCGCACCGGGTGGCGCGGCTGATCCTCGGAGGCGCCGATCCGCGTCGTTTGTTGCTGTTGACCTTTACCCGCCGCGCCGCGCTCGAAATGACCCGCCGCGCGCAACAGATCCTCGTTGCGAGCCAACGTGGTCGAGCAGCCGGCGGTGCCGAGGCCGCGCTGCTGCCCTGGTCGGGCACATTTCATTCGATCGGCAACCGGCTGTTGCGCCGGCACGCCGCCACCCTCTCGCTGGATCCAGCCTTCACCGTGCTCGACCGCGCCGACAGCGCCGATCTGATGGACTTGGTCCGCAGCGATCTCGGCCTCGCCCTCACCCGCTCCCGGTTTCCAAAGAAGGGCACGTGCTTGGCGATCTATTCCTACAGCGTCAATGCCGGCTGTCCGCTTGAGGAGACGCTGGCCGACCTCTTCCCCTGGTGCGACGAGTGGGAAGCCGAGCTGAAACGCCTCTTTGCTGCTTATGTCGCCGCCAAACAACGTGACAACGTACTCGATTACGACGATCTGCTGCTGTATTGGCACGAGGCCGTGCAAATGCCCGGCATCGCCGCGCAGATGCGGGTGGACTTCGACCACATCCTGGTTGACGAGTATCAGGACACGAACCGGCTGCAAGCCGCGATCCTTCTCGCGCTGGCGCCCGATGGCACAGGGCTCACCGTGGTCGGCGATGACGCCCAGTCGATCTATGCCTTTCGTGCCGCGACGGTGCGGAACATTCTCGATTTTCCCGATCAGTTCTCACCGCGAGCGGCGGTAATTTCGCTCGAGCACAACTATCGTTCGATCCAACCTATTCTCGACGCTGCCAACGCGGTCATCGCCCAGGCCCGAGAAGGTTTCTCTAAGACGCTGACCTCGTCAAAGTTGTCTGCCGAGCTGCCTCACCTGGTGACCGTCGAGGACGAAATGGCGCAGGCAGTCTATGTCGCCGACCAGGTCTTGGAGCACCGCGAGGCCGGGATCGATTTGCGCCACCAGGCCGTCTTGTTCCGTACCTCTCACCATAGCGGGCGGCTGGAGATCGAGCTGGCGGGCCGCAACATCCCGTTCGTCAAATATGGCGGGCTCAAATTTATCGAGGCGGCGCACGTCAAGGACCTGCTGGCGACCCTGCGCTGGGCGGAAAACCCGCGGGACGCCCTCGCCGGCTTTCGCGTTCTGCAATTGCTGCCGGGGATCGGGCCGGCCAGCGCAAAGAAGGCGATGGCGCATCTCGGCGAGCACCGGTTCGACCTGGGCGAGCTTGCTGGTTTCGCACCCCCGGATGCGGCGGCTCTGTCCTGGCCGGGCTTCTGCCGCATGCTGCGGCGTCTACGCGATGCCGCGACCGCCTGGGCTGGGCAGGTTGGCCTAGTACGAGCGTGGTATCAGCCGCATCTTGAGCGGCTCTACGATTACGCACCCTCACGCGCCGGAGACCTCGACCAGCTCGAACAGATCGCCATGGGCTACCCAAACCGCGAACGCTTTCTCTCCGAAGTGACGCTCGACCCGCCCGACGCGGCCGGCGCCGAAGCCGGCCGCCCCGGGCTCGACGAGGATTATCTGATCCTGTCGACGATCCATTCTGCCAAGGGTCAGGAATGGGATGCGGTCTACCTGTTGAATCTCGTCGATGGCTGCATCCCCTCGGATATGGCCACCGGCAATCCGGCGCAGATCGAGGAAGAGCGCCGTCTGCTTTATGTCGCCATGACCCGTGCCAAGCAGCATCTCCATCTGGTTCAGCCGCTGCGGTTCTTCCGCACCCACCAGCACCGCTTCGGCAGCGGCTACACGATCGCGCACACGCTCGCGGTTCCTGCCCGACGACATCCTGCCGCTGTTCACTCGGCGCGCCGCAGCAACTCCCGAAGCTGTTGCCGACACGCTGGCGCCGCAGCCGGTGGTCGGTGTTGATATCGGGGCCCGGCTGCGCGGCATGTGGGGCTAGCGGAGCGCGGCACCTCGTGAACAGCCCGCCACAGGCCCAACAGGAATCGGCGACCCGGGAGGTTCTGGCAGGCCTTGTCGAGCGCGTCACCTTCCACAACGCCGAGAACGGCTTTTGCGTTCTGCGCATCAAGGCGCGGGGCCACCGCGAATTGATCACCGTCATCGGCCACGCCGCGGTGATCGCCGCCGGCGAGTGGGTCACAGCGTCGGGCGAATGGGTCAACGACCGAACCCATGGCCAGCAGTTCAAGTCGCGCTTCATGCGCACCTCGGCACCGACGTCCATCGAGGGCATCGAGAAATATCTCGGTTCCGGGATGATCCGCGGCATCGGCCCGGTCTACGCCAAGAAGATGGTCAAGGCGTTCGGCGAGAAGGTGTTCGACGTGATCGAGGCGGAGCCCGATCGCCTACGCGAGGTGACCGGCATCGGCCCCATGCGGGCCAAGCGCATCATCGGCGCCTGGGCCGAGCAGAAGATAGTACGGGAGATCATGGTCTTCCTGCATAGCCATGGCGTGGGCACCGCACGCGCGGTCCGCATCTTCAAGACCTACGGCGCCGATGCCTTGCAGGTCATGACCGAGAACCCCTACCGTCTCGCCCGCGATATCCGCGGCATCGGCTTCAAGACCGCGGACGCGATCGCAATGAGGCTCGGCATCGAGAAGACGGCGGTGATCCGGGTGCGCGCCGGGATTTCGTACGCACTCACCGAGGCGATGGACGAGGGACACTGCGGATTGCCCGCCGATGAACTGACGCCGTTAGCCGTCGAGTTGCTCGAGGTCCCCGCGGAGTTGATCCAGACGGCGCTGGATCTGGAACTGGCCGAGAGAACGGTCATCGCCGATACGGTCGGCGAGACGGCCTGCATTTTCCTCGCGGGCCTCTACCGGGCCGAGCAGGTCATTGCCGAGCGGATACTGCGCCTGGCCAATGGAAAACTGCCCTGGCCCTACATCGACTCGGAGAAGGCACTGCCGTGGATCGAGCAGAAGACCGATTTGTCGTTGGCCGAAAGTCAGGTCGCCGCGATCCGATTGGCCCTCTTGTCGAAGGTGCTCGTCATCACCGGCGGGCCCGGGGTAGGCAAGACGACCATCGTCAACTCGATCTTGCGCATCCTCGCCGCTAAGGGCGTGAGCCTGTTGCTGTGTGCCCCGACGGGCCGTGCCGCCAAGCGCATGACCGAAGCCACCGGGTTCGAGGCCAAAACCATCCACCGGCTGCTCGAGGTGGACCCGAAAGGCGGCGGCTTCAAACGGAACACCGACAACCGGCTCGAATGCGATTTGCTGGTCGTCGACGAGACCTCCATGGTCGACATCCTGCTGATGCAGGCGCTGATGAGGGCCGTCCCCGATCATGCCGCGTTGCTGATCGTCGGCGACATCGACCAGCTCCCCTCCGTCGGGCCGGGTCAGGTCCTGGCCGACGTCATCGCTTCCGGGGCGGTGCCGGTCGTGCGCTTGACCGAGGTCTTTCGCCAAGCCGCCCACAGCCGGATCATCACCAGCGCGCACCAGATCAACCGGGGCTCCATTCCCGACCTCTCCAGGCCCGCGGGCGACAGCGACTTCTATTTTGTGCAAGCGGACGATCCCGAAACCGCCGTGCCGCGGATCATCGAATTGGTGAAGACACGCATCCCTCAGCGTTTCGGCCTCGATCCCGTCCGTGACATTCAGGTTCTGTGCCCGATGAACCGCGGTGGCGTCGGAGCCCGCTCGCTGAACATCGAACTTCAGGCGGCGCTGAACCCCGTCGGCGAGCGCAAGGTCGAGCGCTTCGGTTGGACCTTCGCCCCCGGCGACAAGATCATGCAGATCGAGAACGACTACGACAAAGACGTCTACAACGGCGACATCGGCTACATCGACGATGTCGATCCCGACGCAGGCGAACTCACCGCCAGTTTCGACGGCCGCACTGTCACCTACGGCTTCGGCGAACTCGATACGCTGGTGCCGGCCTACGCCGCGACGATCCACAAGAGCCAAGGCTCCGAATACCCTGCCGTCGTAATCCCGGTTTTGACTCAGCACTACGCGATGCTGCAGCGGAACCTGCTCTACACCGGCGTGACCCGAGGGAAGCGACTGGTCGTGCTGGTCGGCCAGAAGAAGGCAGTCGCGATTGCTGTACGCAACGTCTCGGGGCGGCGGCGATGGTCGAAACTGAACGAATGGCTGGCCGCCACCCGCAGGGAGGCAAAATAATGCCAGCTGATTTGTAGGCTTTTCGCGAGACAGAGCACGTGCAGTTGCCAAGGCCGATCGCGGGTGCGCCCGGGGTGACGCGATCGCTATACTCGCATCGCTGATGCCGTCGTCGCGGAGTTCGCTAAGCCTACCGACGCCATTGATTGACGCTGCTTGTGACGCTGTCCGTTTCGATGAGGATTGGGCGATCAACTCGCGGCGAGCCCCCAGCAAAGCCGTGAAGGCAATGGTCTGCGTGCCGACGAGGACATTACCCTTGTAAGGTTTTTTGCGCGCGGCTGCCTGAGACTGGCGGGTAGCAATCTCCGGCAGGAGCCGACCACGCAGGTGGTCGGCACATCTCCTGGCGAAACATTGGACAGAAAAACGCCCACTGTCACGTGGAAGGATCACTCGACCTTTTCGAACTTCTGCAGCGAGCGGAGGTTGGGCGGGTGCGGCCGACCTGGATAGATTTGCGGCCATGCGGTCCAGGAAACCTCGCCGACATAAACATCGCCGTGAGAATCCACCGCTAGACCATGCGGCGCTAAGAATTTGCCAAGCTCGGTCCCCGCCGGCGTGTCGCCAAAACGACCAATCAGCTTGCCCTGGTGGTCGACGATGCTAACCCGCGGCCCAAGGTTGGGGATGTCGCGGCTTACGGCAGCGGCAGGACCGACTTCGCCGACGTAGAAAATCGGCTGATGGCCATAGGGCATGCAGAGGCCACACGGGCGGTGCAAGTTCTGCCATTGGGTCTCGAACTTACCGTTGCCGTCGAAGACCTGCACCCGGTGGTTCTCACGGTCGGCGACGTAGACCCAACCATCGGCGTCACAGCAGATGTTGTGGACGATGTTGAACTCGCCGTCACCGGTTCCGGGCTCACCCCACGACATCAACAGCTTTCCGTCCGGCGTGTATTTGTGGACGCGGGAGTTGCCGTAGCCGTCCGAGACGTAGATGTGGCCTTGCGGCGACAGCGCGGTGTGGGTGCGCTGTCGTCTGGCCAGCCGCTTGCGTGAGCAGCTCTGGCGCTATTACCCGCAGATGCTCGAGCTTGCGGACGACCTCGCGGCGGATTGGTTTCTCGATTTGTGGAGCCAGGCACCGACACCGGCGAGGGCGGTCCGGCTGCGTGCGACCACCATCGAGCGGTTTATCAAAAAATACCATCTGCGCCGTTGGCAGGCTTCCGAGGCTCTACGCATCCTGAAACAGAAGCCGTTGTCGGTTGCACCCGGGGTAGTCGAGGCGGCGAGCGACCACATCCGCACGCTGGCTGCCCGCATTAGGCTGGTTAATCAGCAGCTCAAAGCCGCGCACCACAAGTTGGACGAACTCTGCGCCCAGCTCATTCCGTCTGAGGACGACGAACCGGGGCAGCAATGCGAGCAGCGCGACGTGGTGATCCTGCGATCCATGCCCGGGCTCGGAAGGATCATCCTCGCCGTGCTGCTCGCCGAAGGCTGGCAGCCTCTACGCCGGCGAGATTATCACGCCTTGCGCATTCTGCCCGGGGTGGCCCCGGTGACGCGCCGCAGTGGCAAAACCGGCGTCGTCGTCCGCCGTTACGCCCGCAATAAGCGGCTCGAGAACGCGCTCTATCATTGGGCGCGCGTCGCAACCTAGCACGACGCTCTCAGCCGGCGCCGCTATGCGGCGCTGCGCCGGCGCGGCCACAGCCACGGCCGCGCTTTGCGCACCGTCGCCGACCGCTTGCTGTCGGTGGCATGCACCCTGCTCGAAAAGCAGACGCTGTTCGACCCCACCCACGAGGTTCGGGACGCCGCCGCGTGAGCATCAGTATCCTATCCCTTTGTTCGATCGAAAACGACCATCCCTTCGCCCCGACCTGCCTCCTGGCAGAGCGCCGCGCGCAGTGGCAGTCAAGGATGCCGACGCGAATGCGGCGGCATCGGCGGAGCCAGCGCAAAGCGTGCTTGACAGAGCGAGCACGGTGCTACCCTTGCCCTGGAGGGAGCGCACTTCGTCGGTGTCCCGCACGGGGTTACGTTTTTACTTGATCATTGGTGGGAGGTCTGCTCCCTCCGCCCGAACCCGAGCTCAGCCTCTTGCTGAAGAAGCTGAAACTGGAGCTGCCCGCCCAACCACCACCCAAAATCACCGCCACCGCGCCCGCGCCACCCGCCCCGCTGTAGTGCCGACCTTCGGGGGTCCGCCTCAGCAATCTCAAACACTTAGATCCTTAAAAGTGCTCGAATTGGCGAAGTTGGGCTAGCAGGGAATTTGGGCAACGGGCTTTTCATTTGGCGGTACCAATAGTTCGAATCCATCTCCCTCCAGCGGGGAGTCAGCAGCGAACCGTGCTGCGGAGTTTGACGTCCTGCTATCGTTCCTCAGCTTTCTTTGCATACGGGGTGCTCGGCCGCATCGCCGCCACCCCCAGACGGTAAATCACTCAACTCTTTTTTGGTCAGACACTCAGCGCCCACGTAGATACCGACAAGAATCTTCGCGATCGCCGCGCCGCGCTCGGTGAACTCGCCGATTTCGGCGTTCCTGCGCCATGGCTCGATGAACGGCTTCAGTCTATGTTGAAGGCACCCCAGGGCGATATCGCCGCAGACCACGAGCGACGATCGGATCAGATAGAGGGGAACCGGGGTTTCGTGAGGATATGCAATGGCATTAAGTTCCAGTACAATTATCGGTGTCGGTATATTGGCCGGGGTGGTGACTTTGGTGTTGATGCCAGAGATCTGCATTGCCGGAATTGCGATCGGTCCTGAAGTCTCAGCAGCCATTGTCGCCGGTTTGGTCAAGATAGCCTTGCCGGAGCATCACTATCAGCCGGAAGACAAGGCCGAAGCGGTCGCCGAAGTAGCCGAGACGGTCTTTGAAGAAGTCATCTGATCCACCACCAGCGCTTCTTCCTAAGGTTCTGCCAAACAACGATCATCGCCGGTACCACGCAGAGAATCGCGCGATCGGACGAGCCTATTTAGGTTCCTCCAGCGGCGAGTCGTACAAACCCCGATAACTCTGACAATTTCGAGGCCGCCGCCCAGGCCGACTTCTTTATGGACGGGAAATTCAGCGTGCGAGGCTTGCCGTTTGCCTTGGCGTCAGTCACCAAGACCGCCGCCAGCGGCCCTTTGCTCTGCTCTCCGTAACCCATGAGTTCCCGTCGTCACCGTCGCGGCCAGGCAGACCAGGAGGGCAATGATCATTGCGCCTCCCCGGGCTGTGTCCGACATTTCGACAGGCGCGGCCGTACAATAAGTCTCTCAAATTGACCCAGGCGACGATCGGGCTGCGCACGAAGTCGCTGAAGCGCGCATGCCGCGGGCCGACAAAGCCCCACACCACCCGCTGCACGACAAGGACGCCGACGACATACCCGCCCCACACATGCAAGGGATCCGGGCCCACGCCCTCATATTCGCCAATGCCTATCCCGAAGCTAACGCAACATCGGTCGGTTTCCTCTCGGGCATCCGGGGAAAAGAGAAGAACACCTCGAAGCGACCATCTGCACCGGACCCGACTGGGGCGGGCTCACCCGGTGCAAACGCTCAGGCCGCAGAGGAAGGAAAAGTCTGCTGTTCTGAGGACAATCAAAGAGGTAGCCGGTTAATACCCAACCGACGATATAAACTTCCCCGACTCCGCCAAAGAAAATGGTGGGGTTTCTTTTGGAATAATTAAGCATAGGCTCTTGCTCGTCGAGAGGTTCGCCTATGCCTCCGCTCTCCCACGTTAAGCTCACCCGGCTCGCCCAGCTCGAAGGCTTCCGAACGATAGAAGCCTTGCTTCATTTATACATCAGAGAAACCACCGTGCCCGGCATCTGTTTTCGGCCTGACTGTGACGGGGTCGCAGAAGTAGCGCGAGATGAACGCGCTGGCGTTTGCCCTACTTGTGGCCAAAACACGGTCCAAAGCTGTTTGGTTATTGCCGGCCTCATTTGAATAACGATCTACTCTAAGGTCCCAAAATTTCACGGGGCTTTCATTCGAGTATATACTTCCAGCCAATGTGCTCTAGGAGCACCCCAGGTTTAGCGTTAAGCGAGAGGCATCTAGCACGTCAGCGCTGGCCTTGACCTCTTGTGTTTCCCCAGAAGAACTTCGCCGCGAGGACGAGGCGACGTGCGCGCTCTCGTCCGCGAAGGTCAGGTTCGCACAAGAACTCGCCGCTGGAGGGAGATGAATTCGAACTTGTAGTACCGCGGCACGAGAGACTCGGTGCGTCTGGCGGCGCGCGACAGTAAACTTCATCGCAGTCTCCTCCTGGCAGGGGATTTTGCCCCAATCCACGCGAAGAAGCACCAGTTACCGAGGATCTGGTGTAATCTTCGGTCAAGGGCTTCAGCGTCCGTTTCGCCGCGACTTTTTGGTTAATCAAAGCCCGCCGATCCGCAATCTCTCTTGGAGGAGGAGAGCCCATGGAAGTCACTGGCATGCTCTACGGCGCGAAGCTGCTGGAGTTCGCCGGGTATCCGACCGCGGAAGTGCTCGGCCCGGACGCCAGCGAGGGGGACATCAAGGCCCTCATCGAAAAGCACGGGTCGGTGTTTGTAAAACCCGTCTTCAAAGGCGGGGTCGGCAAAAAGGGCAAGGCCGGCCTGATCGGCCGCGCCTCCGATCTGAAAACCGCCCTCAAAGAAAAGGAGCGCCTCTATTTCGTCGAGCATCGCGTTGGCAACACCGTCGCCAAAGCCAACGGCGTCACGTTCGAAGGCGCGGTGCCTGCCGAGCACGAGGTTTATTTCTCGATCGCCGAACTCGACGCGGTTTCGCGCACCGACAATGACCCTGACGCACGAGGGCGGGGTGGACATCGAGGAACTCGATCCGAGCCGCGTCGCCCGGGTACCATTCGATCCGCTGACCGGTCTGAAGGCGTTTGTCGTCGCCAACGCGCTGTCGGACCTCAACGCGCCGACACCGCTCATTTCGCCGCTCGTGCAGCAGCTGCCGAAGCTATGGGAACTCTATCACAATTTCGGCTTTACGACCATCGAGCTCAACCCGATCCGCATGCGCCCCGAGCGGGGCCGGCTCGTCCCGGTCGCCTGCGACTTCAAATGCGGATTTGACCGGGACGATCCGCGCTGGCAGCGTCTCGATGTGCCGCCGCACCTCTTCACGGTCGACTACTCCGACTTTGAACAGGAAATCAATCAGCTCCGCACCTATCAGGGCCAGAGCGACGTCTATGTCATCAATGCGGCCGGGACGATCCTCGCGCCGACCTTTGGCGGCGGCGCGAACTCGCTGGTCACGCAAATGCTCGGCGACGATGCAATCATCTCCTCGGATTTCGGCGGCAACCCGCCCTACGAGAAGATGAAGCAGGTCGCACGCATTTGCTTCAAGCACTGGCTGAAGCAGAGCAACGTCCTCTTCCTGATCGGCGGCAAGTCGAACAACACCGACATCTTCGTGACCTTTCGAGCGATCGCCGATGCATTGCGCGAGCATGTCAGCCGGCACGGGCCGACGCCGGTCTATGTCGTCGTCGGGCGCGGCGGCCCAAATCTGGTCCGCGGCATGGGGGCGCTGCGCGACACTTGCGAGGCGCTGGGGCTCCCGTACCGAATTTTCGGCTTCGAGTCGGATATGAGCGAGGTCATCGCCTACGCCCGCGCGGCGGATGCATGGATGAAATCAGGCGGGCGCGAACAGCTCGCCAGGCGTCTCGGCATCACCGCCGCGCAGGCGGCCTAGGATTTGAGTGAAATGGAACACGCTACATCAACGCGTTACCCGTCACCCCCGCGAAGGCGGGGGTCCAGGGCCACCGCCACAAGCCTTGGGCCCCTGGATTCCCGCTTTCGCGGGAATGACGAACCAACCGTCTAAGCGCAAGGACTTCCACCATGGCTCGCCCTGCTGTCGGAAATTTCAAGTACTATGTCGGCATCAGCTCCCTCGCGCAGATCGCGACGCGCGAGGATCGGGTCTGTGTTCTCAACATTCTCGGCGGGGAATTGAGTGAGGTGACCCCGGTCGGGCACGCCTATTCCGGCGGCAATGTCGTCTTCGGCACCTCGCCCGGCCGCCGCGGCCAAGTCCTGAAGAACTCCGATCGGCGACATCCCCGTCTACAACAACGTACGCGAAGGCCTCGATGCCGGCCACCGCTTCAATTGCGGTGTCGTGTACCTGCCGCCCTCTGCCGCACGGGACGGCGTTGCAGAGTTGATCCGCGTCAATCCGGACCTCGAAAAGATCTTCATCGTCACCGAGAAGATGTCGGTACACGACGCGCGCGAAATCCGCGCGATGGGTCAGCACAACCACGTGGACATCTTTGGCGGCAACAGCCTCGGGGTCGCGGACGCGTGGAACCAGGTCCGTATCGGCGGCGCTCTCGGCGGCGACGACCCGGGAGAGGCGCTGAAGAAGGGCTCGATCGCGATCTTCTCCAACTCTGGCAACTTCACGAGCACGATCGCGACCTATCTGCGCATGGCCGGGTGGGGCACGACGACCCTGATCTCCAGCGGCAAGGACATCTACATTCACTATGCCGCGCCGGAGTTCGCCTTCGCGCTGGCCAATGACGCGCGCAGCAAGGCGGCGGTGCTTTATGTCGAGCCGGGCGGTCATTACGAGCTCGACGCCGAGTTCACCAAACCGGTGGTCGCGTGCGTCGTGGGTCGCTGGAAGGCCAAGCTCACCCGTGCGGTTGGGCATGCCGGCGCATTGGCCGGCGGCGATGATGACGCTGCCGCCAAGGAACGCTGGTTCATGAAGAAATTCGGCGTCGACGACGTCTTCACCCCGGAAAACCCCGTCTTTTCCACACATGGCGCGGTCGTCGCCAATATCGCCCACATCCCGGCGGCCTTGACGGCGGTCATGCGCGAGAATGGCGCCCGGCCCGATTTTGCTACGGAAGGCAGTCTGGCGCTGAAGCCGTGGTTCGGCTCCAACCAGGGATTGGATCTACCGCCGCAGATCGACCTCCCGGTGGTCGAGGCGATCCCGCCCTACAACGAGCAAATCGCCCAGCTCGAAAAGCATATCGGTGCCGTGTTTCCGCGGCAGTCGATGAGGGAGGCTTCCGGCGCCTCGCAGATGGACTCCAAGACACAAGTCACCAGCCTGCACGGGGTCTCGATGCTCGATGCTGCCCGGAACCCGTTCGAGTTCGAACCTCTGCCTAGCTCTGCTGCACGAGCCCGCAGGCGAAAATGACCGAGCCTTGATCAACCTCGTCGTCGGGGCCGAGGTCAATCTGCACGGCACGCCAGCCTTGGCCGCGGCGGAGGCGGCGCGCGAGGCGGGGAGCTCGCCGAGCGGCGTGCTCGCCGCCCCGGCCGCCTTGGTCGGCCCGCGCTGCGTCGAGGGCGCGCGCCAGGCGGTCCACGAGCTGATCGATCGCTTCGCCGGAGCCGGGCTGAAGAACGAGCTCGACGAGGGTTTCGATCTGGCTCGAGTGCGGGACGATACTACGGCCCGCGCCCTGCTGGTCAGGACCGAGCCTGACGCCAAGGCCGAGCGGATGCTTGCCGCGCTACGCGCCCGCGTCGCCCGATCGGTGTTCGTCCGCTACCTCGAAAACCTCGGTGGCTATCCGACCGCGGACGCGGTGCTCGCCGCTGCAACAACGACCCTGGCCTGGGGACCGCTGATGCGAAAGCGCGTCTCGCGGCTGACCGTCGAGAGCCTTCCCTGGTGGGTTCGCCTGTTCGGCACATTGATCGGTGCATCGGTCTCGGCCCAGCGCCACGAGCCGGACCGGTTCTGCGGGATATCGATCGAGGACATCCTCGCCAGCCGCTCGCTAACCGAGGTCGCCTGCGCCGCGCTCCTCGACGAGGCCTCCCCGAGCCCCTCGCACCTTTTCGTTTTCCAGACCTTGGTCGGGCTGCTGCTGTCGAACGGCCCAGGGACGATCTCGGCGCAGGGCGCCAAGGGCGCCGTCGCCGCGGACGGCCCCGAGACGCCGGAGCGGGTGCAGCTAAACAAAGCCGTGATCGGGTTCCTCAGCCACACCGGCTTTGCCCATGGTGGCAATGGCTATGAGGGGATCGCCTTTCTGGTCGACCAATTCCGCGATAGCGGTCTCGCCGACCCGGGCGATCCCGAGCACGGGATCGACCTCAAAGCCCTTGCCGCCCGCTATGCTGCCGAATACGCGAATTACCGATCGAGCAAGAGGTCGGCCGGCAGTCTCGACCTTCAGATGATCCCGGGTATCAATCACCCGGTTTTCAAAGACAGGCCGGTCAACTACGACCCGCGCGAGGTCTGGGTCCGCGAGCTCTTCGCTGAGCGAGGCGAGTACAACGCTTTCCACGAATATTATCGTGCGTTGGTCGAAGCGCTGTACAAGGCCAAGGTGTCCCGCAACGTCTATTGCGTCAACATCGACGCAGTGATCTCGGCCCTGCTTCTGAAGATCCTGTGGCGGCCGTATTGCAGCGGCGCACTGTCCAGCAGCGCGCTCGAGACGGCGGCGTTCACGATCTTCCTCTATGCCCGTATGCTTGGCTGCGCCGCCGAGATCGACGACCACCTGAACCGCGGCCGCAACATGGATACGCGCACACCAACCTCGCAATGCCGGTTCGTGGCCTGACGGGTTAGCGGGAGGAGACGACAGATGACGGACTCAGTCGCGCTCCAGCCCGCCCCCACGCGTTTTTGGCCGCAGGGCTGGTGGAAAATCGTCCAGTTCCGCATCGGCATCGTGCCGTTGCCGGTCTATGTGCTGCTCGCCGCTCTCGTCGCGTTCTTCATTCTGCGGGACGGGAAGGTGGCAAGCGATCTGCCGACGATGATCGCCGTTCTGGCCCTCGGCGGGTTCGGCTGCGCCGAAATCGGCAGACGACTGCCGGTGATCCGCAACCTCGGCGCGGCGGCGATCTTCGCCACCTTTGTGCCGTCATACCTGGTGTATGCGCACCTCCTCCCGGAGGGAATGCTAAAGCCGGTCGTCGAATTCACGAAGGCGTCCAACTTCCTTTATCTCTTCATCGCTGCGATCATCGTCGGCAGCATTTTCGGCATGGACCGGCAGGTACTGATCAAAGGCTTCGTGAAGATCTTTGTCCCGCTGGCTGCCGGTTCGATCGTCGCCGGCATTGTCGGGACATTGATCGGCGTGGTGCTCGGGCTCGGCGCCTACCACACGTTCTTTTACGTCGTAATTCCGATCATGGCGGGCGGCGTCGGCGAGGGGGCGATCCCGTTGTCAATCGGTTATGCCGAAATCCTGCACCAGGAGCAGGGAAACCTGTTCGCGCTTATACTGCCGCCGATCATGCTCGGCAGCCTGACTGCCATCCTTCTTGCCGGTTTCTTGAACTGGGTCGGCAAAAGACTGCCGCGCTTGACCGGCGAGGGACGCCTGCAGCCAGGCGTCGGGGAGGAACTGACGCCCGGCGAGGAGAAGGCTGCTGCCTCTGCCGTGGATCCCGGCGCCATTGCCGCCGCCGGCGTTACCGCGATCGCGCTCTACCTTCTCGGTACGGCGTGTTTCAAGCTCTTCGGCCTACCCGGCCCGGTTGCGATGTTGTTTCTCGCGGTCCTCGTCAAATTGACGCGCGCGGTCCCGCCGTCATTGCAGCTGGCCGGCCAAACCGTCTACAAGTTTTTCTCGACCGCGGTTACTTACCCGCTGCTCTTTGCGATCGGCGTCTCGCTGACGCCGTGGGAGACGCTGGTCGCCGCTTTGACCCCGGCGAATATCGCGGTGATCGTCGTGACGGTTGCAACCTTGATGGCGACCGGATTTGTTGTTGGCCGCCTGCTCGGCATGTTTCCGATTGAAACGGCCATTGTCAACGCGTGCCACAGCGGCCAGGGCGGCACCGGCGATATCGCGATCCTAACTGCCGCGAACCGCTTGGAGCTGATGCCCTTTGCCCAGATCGCCACTCGCATCGGCGGCGCTATCACCGTAACGTTGACGCTAATCTTTCTGGCACGCTTGGCGTAGCCCGTTAAGATTGCCGGACAGCCGAAGGTGAGCCCGGGCGTTCCGATAACTTGCAACATAGCGCCGGCAGAACCGAGTTCGCACAAGACTCCTCCCTGGAGGGAGATGGATTCGAACCCTCGGTCCCGCTGCGCTAATACAGTTCGAACCGGTCGTTGTCGGCGGCCGCTCAAGCGACCCAGTGAGGACGTCGCCGTTACGGACCTTTAAACGGTCACGACGATCTTTCCGAACTGGCCGCTCTGCTCAAGATACCGGTGCACATCCGCCATCTCGTCGAAGGTGAAGGTGCGGTCGATGACTGGCGTCAGCGCGCCCGTGTCCAGCCCCTTGACCACGAACTCGACTGCAGCCTTACGTCGGGTCTCGTCGCCGGTCGTTAGCGAGATGTTGTGCGCCTTGATGGTTGGCACCTTGGCGATCATCTCCAGCACCGGCAGCGGGGTGACGCCCGTGCTGAGCAGGCCGTAGATGTAAATGATGCCACGGTAGGACAGCGCCGAAATCAGCTTCGGGAAAGTTGGGCCGCCGACGGGATCGAACGCGACACGAGCGCCCAGGCCGTTTGTGATCCGCATCACCTCTCCGACCAGATCGGTTTCTTCCGTGGCGATGACATGCGCCGCGCCGGCGTCGAGGAGCTGCTGCTTCTTCGCCGAGGTGCGGGTCAGCGCGATGGTCGTCGCGCCCGCATAGTTGGCGATCTGGATCGCCGCGAGGCCAACGCTGCTGGACGCCGCCGGAATGAGAACGAAATCGCCCTTGGCGACCTTCGCGTCTTCGATTAGCGCGCCATAGGCGGTCACGAACATCATCCAGACTGAAGCGGCCTCGGTGAACGAAAGCGATTTCGGCTGCCGAACAACGGCATAGTCCGGTACGAGGATGACCTCGCCATAGGTCGAGTAGTCGTTCATCGAGAAGGATGGGATGACGTTGACTTCGTCACCAACCGCGAATCCGCCCACATCCTTGCCGACAGCGTCGACGGTGCCTGCGGCCTCGTAACCGAGACCTGCCGGAAACTTGACGGGCTCGAAATAGTCGTCGACCCGCCACATGGCCTCCGCGCGATTGATGCCAATCGCCTTGACCTTGATGCGGACCTCGTTCGGGCCAGGAGCCGGGACTTGGGTCTCGACGAATTCGAGGACCTCCGGCCCTCCGGCCTTTGCGAATTTGATCGTGCGTGACACAGCAAGCTCCATGAGTAGGGTTCGGGACGCGAATTCAGAGGCGACGTCGGCTTGACATCGGCCGGTCGGGTCCCGGCAGGTTCAAGAGCCGGAAAATCGGTATAGCCGCTCATCGCCTCCCCAGAAAGCGTCGCGGATGTAGGGGGTGAGCGGCAGTTTGTGCTTAGCCGAGTTGGCAGGTCGGGATTTGAGTGAAGTGGCGGCCGAATGCGACAAGGCGGCAACACTGGATTTGACGATCGCCTCGGCGCCCTCGCGATCGAACCGAGCGGCGGCACGGACGCGAGTCAGACTAGGGTGGTGTAGACGATGTCCCAAGGCCGTTCGCTACGACGTGTCTGGCGCGCCGGATCTGGCTTTGGAGAGCATTAAACGGTTTGCACCGGACTTGCCGCTGGAGGGAGATGGATTCGAACCTTCGGTTCCCCGACAGATCCGCTCCCGCTTCGAGCACCTCATCGACTCCAAGCAGCGCGCCGATGGTCTCGGCCACGTCGTGGCGATCGCCGGTCACCATGACAATGCGTTCAACACCCGCCGTGCGCAGGAGCCGAAGGGCCCGCGGCGTCTCGGCGCGGATCTCGTCATGGAGCAGCAGAGCCCCGGCCATGACGCCCTCAATGGCGACAAATACGCCGGTCGCTCCGTCGTATCCCATCAGCGAACCTCAACCATCAGTCCGGCCCGACTCCTGCTGCTGGGTCGCTCCGTCTATGGCTCAAACACCGATTTGCCGGTCTCCGGAGCGGTCGAGAAGATGCTCCCGCCATGATGGGACCGAGGGTTCGAATCCGCCTTCCTCCAGCAGGCAGTCTGTCTCAGCGGTGAACCCGGAGGCCGTAAGCGAAAAGCCCCGCACTTTGGCGGTGGTCTGCGGGGGGTGAGGGACGTGAGAAGGGACGTGCAGGCAACGAACCGGGACTCCTTCGCCCTTTCTCTCTGACGGGCATTGATGCAGTCCCACCTCCCGAAAGTTTCTGACCGTTTGCAAACGAGGCGCGGCCGCGGTGGGGTCGCGGTCTGGGGCATATCTGTTCGGAGTTGGCGGTTTAGCCTGCGAGCAGTTTGTGCTGCTCTGTCCAGTCCAGCGGCAGATCGAGTTCGGTCAGCCGCGTCGCGGTGAGCTCGACGGGTTGCCGGCCCTGCAAGATCGCTCCGACCAGCTCCGGGCTCAAGAAGGCGAGGCCAACGAGACGGCGAATGTAGCGCCGGCAAATACCGTCACGCTTGGCCAATTCCTGGAGCGATCGGGCGCGGCCGGTGGCAAGCTCCTCAAACCACGCGCGCCCCCGCGCAATCGCCTTGATCAGCGCCGGATCACATCGCGAGCTGCGGTCCTGCTGCGCCAATCCGGGCAGCACCAACCTGGTTTCGATACCGCGGTGCTTGAAGGCGACCGCCGCCGTCAGTTCGACAGCCCTGTCACTTGCCGCCTCCGATGCGGATGACGAGACATCCCCGCCCAACAGAAGGCCGCGCCGCAGCTTGATGATGACGTCTTCTCATCGACGATGATCTTCTCGACGAGCTCGCGAACGAGCTTTGCTCGTTCCCCGGGTGAGCCACTTAGCGCTGCTGCCATACGGGCCGCGCGACCGAGCACTTTTCGAACTGGTCGCTGGGCATGCCGACTGCACCAATCCGCTCGACCAAACTCGCCGGCCTGGTCAGCGCGTCGATCAGGACCCTGATCACGGCCTCCTCGATCTCCCTGGCGGCGAGCCGCCAGCCTTGCGCTCGATCTTTTCCGGCATCGGTGATCAGCGCAGCGGAGACGTAGTAGCGATAGTGTCGGCCCTTCTTGACGGCGTGTGATGGTGTGAGCCGCTCCCCCCGGGCATCGACCAACAAGCCCGCCAGCAGGCTCGCCTCGGCGGCTTTGGTCTTGCGTCGATGGTCCTGGGCATTGCCTGCGAGTTGGTTCCGTACAGTGGACCAGCTTTCATCGTCGATCAGGGCTGGATGCTGGCCGGGATAGAGCTGACCTTTGTGCGCAATCTGGCCGGTGTAAATTGGGTTCGAGAGCAGTGTGTAGAGATGACCGCGCGAAAAGGGTTTGCCGCCGCGCTCGGTGCCATTCGTTGTCGTGCTGCATTTCGTCCGAAGCCCGAGACGGTCGGCCTCCTCCTTGACCCGGCGCACGCAGCCGAGCTCCCGATAGAGAGCGAAATGCGGCGTACGGTCTCGGCCTCGGCAGGGTTGATGACGAGCGTGCGCTCGCTTGCGTCATAGCCTAGCGGTACATTGCCACCCATCCACATGCCCTTCTTCTTTGAGGCGGCGATCTTGTCGCGAATGCGTTCGCCGGTGACCTCGCGCTCGAACTGGGCAAAGGACAACAGCACATTGAGCGTCAGGCGCCCCATCGAGCTCGTCGTGTTGAATTGCTGGGTCACGGAGACGAACGACACACCCTGTGCTCGAAGATCTCGACCAGCCGGGCAAAATCGGCGAGCGAGCGGGTCAGCCGGTCGACCTTGTAGACGACCACGATGTCGATCCGGCCGGCCCGGATATCGGCGAGCAGGCTTTGCAGCGCTGGCCGCTCCATATTGCCGCCGGAGAACCCGCCATCGTCATAGCGGTTTCTCGCCAATACCCAGCCCTCGTGCGCTGGCTGCGGATGTAGGCCTCGCAGGCTTCGCGCTGGGCCGCGAGCGAATTGAATTCCTGCTCGAGCCCTTCCTCGGAGGATTTGCGGGTGTAGATCGCGCAACGCCTGCGGCCGCGTCAGCCCGCGGCATCGCCGCTCTCCACCGGCGCGCCGGCTGACCCGGCTTTGCGAGGACCGGGAGAGCGGTCCGGTTCGGCTTCAACCCGAAGAAGAGCGGTCCCGACCACGCTGTGCCGGTGATCTTTCTCGCGAGCGCGGAAAGCGAGCGGTAATGCGTGCCCTGCCAGGAGAAGCCGTCATCGAGCACCAGTACCTCATAGGTTTGACCTTGCCATCCTCGAACCAGCCGAGTTCCAGGCTTCAGCTCGGGGCGACGAGGCGTGGTCGCTGCCCCTGTTTGCTGAACTGCCGAGCAATTTGATGGAGCTGGCGCTGCCGCCCCGGGCGCAGCCCGCCGAGAGCGACTTCCTGCATCCGGTATGCGACAGCTCGCACCAGCAGTTCGCGGCTGAGGTACGGCGATGCCTCGGCTTTGTAGAGAATGCGCCATTGCTGCCGAAGCTCCCCGAGATTGAGCTCGGGGAGGCGCAAGAGCGCCTCCCGGCAAGCCGTTGCATCCTGGATCACGCGGCTCATGCCTGTTCCGAGGGGCAATGCGGTAGACCCGGCCGCGCTCCTCTTGGGCCGAGGCGAGGGTCAGCCCGAGCTTCTTCTTCAGGGTTCCCGAGAACAGCCCCCGGACGGTGTGCCGCTGCCAACCCATAGCGCTCGCGACTTCGTCGACAGTCGCGCCCTCGGGCCGCTGCAGCATCGCGATCACTGCCTCCTGCTTTGACGGGCGCTTTGTGTCGGACTGTTGGTCCGGGTCCGGCAAGGCCTCGACCGCCGACCACAGCTGATCGATCAGCGTGTCGCGGTCACCGACCTTCTTTCGCTTCTCGACGCCGGGCAGCGCGTTCCACAGCGCCAGCAGCCGTTTGCCGCTGAGCTGGGCGGCGTGCAATTCCTCGTTGATGCGACCACAATTTCGCCCTCATTCACTGCCGCCGGAGGCTCGCGGCACAGGATAATCTCGTCATTGCCAATGATATAGCGCGCATGGGTGGGTCTCCTGTTGGCGTCGGCTCAGTGCCGCCGGTGACCCACTCACGCTCTCTTCAGCGGTCAAAGCCAGTCTATTCGGGATAATGTAATGGCGTTGTTTGGCGCCATCCGAGCATGGAATTGCTCGAAAAGAACCTATGACCCAGTACGGGCGCTCTCGCTGTATTCGAACGCGCTCCAGACGATGTCCGCTGCCGGCACCGTCACTGAATTATCGGCTCTGGCTTCGTTCAGCCCGGCCACTC
>CAWBCV010000017.1:0-212743 GCA_963787425.1 uncultured Alphaproteobacteria bacterium | reverse complement strand
AGCCGGATCGCTCTGAGGAGCGACGCGGGCCCCGCCTCGGCGCGCCGACGCCGGCAATCGAAGGCTTTCTGCGCTCGGCCGGGATCGCTTCGATCGGGGAATGCGAGATCCGTGACACCGGCAGGGGCGAGTTCTACTTCGCGACAATCGATCGACCTGGCCCCAGCGGCCGCGTGTCGCCGGAGCTCGTAGGTCGGCGATCTTCGAGCTGCCTTGGCCTAAATGGATGCGTTATCCGGCCTCGTCCCTGCGCTGGGTTCGGCCGCTGACCTCGGTAGTCTTTCTGTTCGAGGGCGAGATTCTCCCATTACCGCTCGACCGAGTTCCGGTTGGACGGACCACTCGAGGTCATCGTTTCCTGTCACCGGGCGAAATCTGCGTCGCCGACGCAGCCGAATATCTGGAACACCTCGGCGAGGCTCGTGTCGTACTGGATCAGGACCGCCGCAAAGAGATCATCCGGAAGGATCTCGAAGCGGCCGCTGCGGACGAGGGGTTGGTACTTAAACCGGATCCCGGGCTGCTCGACGAGGTCACCGGCCTCGTGGAGTTTCCGGTTGTCCTCGTGGCGCAATCGACGCCGAGTACATGGCGCTTCCGCCGGAAGTCCTGGCGACCGCGATGCGCACGCACCAGAAATATTTCTCCTGCCTCCAGCTCCGACGGCACGCCGGCGCCAAGATTTCCTGCTCGTTGCCAACAATGTCGCCGCGGATCGGGGCAAGACGATCACCGCGGGCAATGAGCGCGTATTGCGGGCGCGGCTCGCCGATGCACGCTTTTTCTGGGACCAGGATCGGCGCGTTCCGCTCGCGAGTTGCTCGAGTTTCTGTCGCAGCGGGTCTTTCACGCCAGGCCCGGCAGCCTCTTGGACAAGGTCGCGCGAATGGAGCGGCTTGCCGATTTTCTAGCGAATTACGTTCCAGCGCCGACGGTGACGATCGCGGCGCGCGGTGCAACTCGCCAAAGCCGACCTTTCGACCGGAATGGTCGGTGAATTTCCCGAGCTACAAGGCGTCATGGGCCGCTATTACGCGCTGCATGACGGCGAGGATCCGGCGGTTGCCGATGCGATCGCCGATCACTACAGGCCGGCGGGGCCGAATGATGCCTGCCCGACCGCGCCGATCAGCATGGTTGCGGCCCTTGCCGACAAGATCGATTCCCTCGTCGCCTTCTTCTCGATCGGCGAAAAGCCTACCGGGTCGCGAGATCCGTTCGCGCTGCGCCGGGCGGCGCTCGGCATAATCCGGCTGGTTGTCGAGAACGGTTTGCGCCTGCCACTTGCGCCGCCTTTAGGCGCGCACATGCGACATTGGGGTCGGATGCTCCCGACCCGACCGGCGAGCTCCTTGATTTTATCGCCGAACGGCTACGCGTTCATCTGCGCGAGCAAGGGATCGGCTCACGATCTGATCGCCGCTGTATTTGATCAGGCCGGCGAGCGCGAGGATGATCTTGTCCGGCTGCTCGCGCGTGTCGCGGCATTGCGCGCTTTCCTCGCCTCGGAGGACGGCGCGAATTTGCTGATCGCCTTTCGCCGCGCCTCGAACATTGTCGCCATCGAGGAGCGCAGAGACGACCGCAGATACGATGGCGACATCGATCCGATGCTGCTGCGCCAGTCCGAGGAGCGGGTGCTCGCCGAGCGGCTCGCCGAAGTGGGTGAGCGCGCGGGAACTTTCCTGCAACGCGAAGAGTTCGAGGCAGCGATGTCGGAATTGGCGCGGCTGCGGCGCCCAGTTGACGATTTCTTCGACAAGGTCACCGTCAATTGCGATGACGCTCGGCTCAGGGAAAACCGGCTGCGCTTGTTGTCGCACATCCGGGTTACCATGAACCAAGTCGCCGATTTCTCACAGATCGAAGGATGAGCGGCGGATGACGAAGTGGGTCTACCGGTTTGGCGACGGCGCCGCCGAGGGCCGCGCCGATATGAAGAATCTGCTGGGCGGCAAAGGCGCGGGACTCGCCGAGATGAGCAATCTCGGGCTGCCGGTGCCGCCCGGGTTCACGATCACGACCGAGGTCTGCACCTACTTCTACGCACACGAAAAGTCTTATCCCACCGAGTTGCGGGACCAGGTGGCCGACGGGCTCGCCGCGCTCGAGCGCTCGCTCGGCGCGCGGTTCGGCGACGCGAACAATCCGTTGCTGGTGTCGGTGCGGTCGGGGGCTCGGGTTTCGATGCCCGGGATGATGGATACCGTGCTGAACCTCGGCCTGAACGACCAAGCGGTCGTCGGGCTGGCGCGCAAGAGCGGCGATGAGCGCTTCGCCTATGACAGCTACCGTCGGTTCATCCAGATGTACGGGCAGGTCGTGCTCGGCATCGACCACCATCACTTCGAGGAGCTGATCGAAAACCACAAGCTCGAGACCGGCGCCAACCTCGACACCGATCTCTCCGCAGAGGATTGGCGGACCGTCGTCTCCGGTTTCAAGGACGTCGTAAGCCAGGAATACGGTCATCCCTTCCCGCAAGACCCCGAGGAGCAGTTGTGGGGCGCCATCGGCGCGGTCTTTGGTTCCTGGATGAACCCGCGCGCGGTGACCTATCGCCGGCTGCACGACATCCCTGCCGATTGGGGGACCGCGGTCAACGTGCAGGCGATGGTGTTCGGCAATATGGGGCCGGATTGCGCAACCGGCGTCGCCTTTACCCGCGACCCTTCGACCGGCGCCGACGCGTTTTACGGCGAGTTCCTGGTAAATGCGCAAGGCGAGGATGTCGTGGCGGGGATCCGCACCCCGCAGCATCTGACGATCGCCGGCAAGGAGGCGAACAACTCGGCTTTGCCGGCGATGGAAGAGGTCATGCCCGAGGTTCTGACCGAACTGCACAAGGTGCGGAGGACACTCGAAGACCACTACCGCGACATGCAGGACATCGAATTCACCGTTCAGCGCGGCAAGTTATGGATGCTGCAGACGCGCACCGGCAAGCGCACCGCTCAGGCCGCGCTGAAAATCGCCGTGTCGCTGGTCGAGGAGGGGGTCATCGACCGGGAGGAGGCGATCCGCCGGGTCGAACCCGGGTCGCTCGATCAGCTGCTGCACCCAATGCTAGACCCATCGGCGAAAACCACAGTTCTCGCCCGCGGGTTGCCGGCGTCGCCGGGCGCCGCCTCGGGTAAGGTCGTGTTTTCCGCCGACGAGGCCGAATCGTTCGCCGCGCGCGGCGAAGCGGTGATCCTCGTCCGCATCGAGACGAGCCCTGAGGACATCCACGGCATGCACGCCGCAAGGGGCGTGCTGACGACCCGCGGCGGGATGACGAGCCACGCCGCGGTGGTGGCACGCGGCATGGGGCGGCCTTGTGTTGCCGGCGCCGGCGATCTGCGGATCGACTACGAGGCTCGCACGATAGCGGCGCGCGCCACTTTGGTGAAGGCGGGCGAGGTCATCACGATCGACGGGTCCACCGGCGAGGTGATGGTTGGAGAGGTTCCGACGATCCAGCCGGAGCTGTCGGGCGATTTCGCGACTTTGATGGGCTGGGCGGACGCGATCCGCCGTCTCAAGGTGCGCGCCAATGCCGAAACCCCGATCGATGCCCGTGCGGCCCGCCGGTTCGGCGCCGAAGGCATTGGGCTCAGCCGCACCGAACACATGTTCTTCGAGGCCGACCGCATCGGCGCGATGCGGCGGGTGATCATGGCCGAGGACGAGGCCGGACGCCGCGCCGGTCTCGCCGATCTGCTCCCGATCCAGCGCCAAGACTTCGCCGAAATATTCCGCGTCATGAAGGGATTGCCGGTCACGATCCGCCTCCTCGATCCGCCGCTCCACGAATTCCTGCCGAAGACCGAAGCGGAATTCGGTGAAATGGCGCGGCTTACCGGGAGGGAGGTCGCTGCGATCCGCAATCGCGCCCAGGCCTTGCACGAGACCAACCCGATGCTCGGTCACCGCGGCTGCCGGCTCGGCATTACCTATCCCGAGATCTATGAGATGCAGGCGGCGGCGATCTTTGAGGCCGCGGCGGCTGTAGTTAAGGAAACGGGCGAGGCGGTCGAGCCCGAAATCATGGTGCCGTTGATTGCGACGAAAAAGGAATTCGATATCCTGAAGGAGATGATCGACCGCGTCGGCAAAGAGGTCATGGCACGAGAGGGCACGGTCGTTCCTTACCTCGTCGGCACGATGATCGAGTTGCCGCGAGCCGCGCTGCTCGCCGGCGAAATTGCCGAGACGGCGGAGTTCTTCAGCTTTGGGACGAACGATTTGACCCAGACGGTCTTTGGTCTGTCGCGCGATGACGCCGCGAGCTTTGTCGGGACTTACCAGCGGCTCGGGATATTCGAGCACGACCCGTTCGTCACCCTCGATGTGACCGGGGTCGGCGAGCTCGTGCGCATTGGAGCCGAACGCGGCCGCGCCACCCGGCCGGAATTGAAGCTCGGCATTTGCGGCGAGCATGGCGGCGATCCGGCTTCGATTGCGTTCTGCCACGAGATCGCGCTCGATTACGTCTCGTGCTCGCCGTACCGCGTGCCGATCGCGCGCTTGGCCGCGGCGCAAGCCGCGCTGTCGGGCGTGTCGGGAAGCGGGACGGCGTGATGGCCAAGACCGTGATGATTTGCCTGGCGACGCTCGCCGGCATCGCCGGCGCCGCCGCTCAGACCAAAGGGTTACCTGGGCCTCTGCCGTCACCCACCATTTATTCCGCTCCGACGGGGGCGCCGCTGGCGCCGCCTATCAATCCCGGTCCTGCTGTCGTGCCGCCGGCCGGGCTGTCGCCGCTGCTGACGGAACCTGGGCCGGTCTACCAGCTCCCCGAACGGGCAATGCCGGCCTATCCCTCTCCGCAACTCCCGGGACCGATCGGCCAGCAGAACATGCAATCGTACCGCAACGATCTGCTCGACCAACAATGGCAGCGCGAGCGCAGCGGCGTCAGCCCGGGGAGCGAGCGCAGCCGCGAAATCCAGCAGCAGCTGAACCAGCCGGGATCGCGCTGAAACCGGGTCATCGCGCGTTCATCTGTACCCGCACCCAGTCGCCGATCGCGGTCCACAACATCGCCGGAGCACGCGCCGCCGACATCATGCCGACATGCCCGAGGGGCGGCCGCAGTACGGTCGCGCTGCCTAGCGCTGCCGCCAGCGCCTCCGCCGAACTCGGCGGGACGATCCGGTCGCGGCTCGGAACCACGACGAGCGCGGGCGAGCGCAGCCGCTTCGGATCGACCGTATCGCCGCCGATTTGCCAGAGGCCGCGAGCCGGCTCGTTGTCGCCATACCAGGAGCGCGCGCAATCGCGGGCCACCGCCGCCGCCAGCGGCACTCCGTCATTGACCCAATCTTCGAGCGCGACAAAGGCGCGTGCTTTGTCGCCATTGGGGTCGAGCGCCGCGAAACGGGTGAATTTGCGCTCGGCGCTGAACGGATCGAGCATGAAAAAGAGGCTCTGAATCACCTCCACCGGGAGAGTGCCCTGATCATCGCACAGGAGGGGCAGACAATCGGCGATGAGACCGAAGAATCGCGCCGGTTGCGCAAGCTCGGCATGAAAATCCCAGGGCGTCGCGAGCAATGCCATGCAGGCGGTCTGGTCGGGGCGGCGCAGCGCGAGAGCGAGAGCGAACAGCCCACCCATGCAGTATCCGGCGACCCCGATCGGCGCGCCAGCAAGCCCTAATGCGGCTTCGAAAGCGCTTTCGAGGCGTCCGGCGACATAGTCGGTCAAGTTGAATCCGCGTTCTTCGCTGCTGGGCGCCCCCCAATCGACCACCAGCGGCCGCAGACCCCGTTCCGCCAGATGTCGCAGAAAACTGCGTTCCGGCAGGAGGTCGAGAACGTAGAAACGGTTGATCAAGGACGGCACGACCAGAATGACCGGGCCGGCCAGTTCGTCGCCGTAATCGAGCAGGCGCGTCGTGCCTTCGCGCCACAGCACCGGAGCGGCTTCGTTGCTGCGGCGGTAAGGATGCCGACGATAGGCTTCCAGGCCGGCGAGATAGGATTTGGCGCGGCGCGTGATCTCGAGATCGAGCGCCGCGGCGACGCTATTCGGCCCGACCGCGTCGATCTCGGCCGCGAAGGCGAGAAGGCGCTCGGCGAGCGCGCTCGACGGCAGCGACGCGTCTTTCAAGAGGGGCAAGACGGTCCGCGAGCTCGACCACAACATCATTGCGCTCGCCAAGTGCGCCGCCAACGGGCGCGGTGCCAGCCGGCGGTCCAAGCCGCCCTGATTGCTTGTCCGCCGCGTCGTCACGTGAACCAGAATCGCCGACCACCGCGGCGCTGGCACTTAAGAGGAGCGCGGTCAGATATTCCTCCCAGATCGCCAAAAAGCGGCGAGCGACGTCTGCTGCATCGGTCATCGCAATCAGTATACCCCGCACTCCAAAGTGGAGAAGCGATTTGCCAGCCGATGGCGCGTGTTTGATAAGGCAATCCCGCCAAAAGCCTGTATTGTTGCTGCCGAGGGACTCTCTCCCTGAGGCGAGACACCGCGCACATGAACACCCCGAGCCGCGACAACTACAGCGGAGCCAAACCGGTTGTCGTCAAGAAATACGCCAACCGGCGTCTCTACAACACCGCGACGAGCAGCTATGTCACGCTCGACGACCTCGCCAAATTGATCAAGGAGGGTGGCGATTTCGTGGCCCATGACGCCAAGACCGGTGAAGATATCACCCGCTCGGTGCTGACCCAGATCATCGTCGAGCAGGAGCAGAAGGGCGGCCAAAATCTCTTGCCCACAAGCTTCCTGCGCCAGCTGATCGGGTTCTACGGCGACAGCATGCAGTTTCTGGTGCCGGGCTACCTCGAACAGGCGATGATCGCCTTTGCCCGCAACCAGGAGCAGATGCGCAAGAACCTGCAGGCGACATTCGGCATCTTCCCGTTCGGCCAGTTCGAGGAGATGGGCAAGCAGAACATGGCCTTGTTCGAGCGCGCCCTGAAGATGCTCGCGCCCTACGGCCATGACGAGAAGCCGGTCTCGGCCGAGCCCGAGAGGCCCGAGCCAAAGCACAAGGAGGGTGAAGATCCCCGCCTGAAGCGGCTGGAAGCGCAGATCGAAACGCTCACTCAACAACTCGAAGCGCTGGGACGCGATCGCCAGGATCACTAGGCGGAGATCCCGACCGGCACTGTCGGATCAGCTCCGACCGATGCGTGTCCAATTGATGCGTGTCCAGTTGTCGTCGTCGCGGTTACAATCCCGACCATGCGTGTTCTCTATCACCTGTGGCTTTCTCCCTTCTCGCGCAAGGTGCGCGTCGTGCTCAGGGAGAAGAACCTCGATTTCACGTTGAAGACCGAGAAGGTGTGGGAGAGGCGCCCGGAATTCCTCGCCCTCAGCCCGGCCGGCGAGGTGCCCGTATTGATCGAACCGGACGGAACCGTCCTCGCCGACACGACGGCGATCGTCGAATATCTCGACGAGGTTTACCGGGAGAAGATCCTGATCGGCATCAACCCGGTCGACCGTGCCGAGGTGCGGCGGCTCACCGCCTGGTTCGATGTCAAGATGAACCTCGAAGTGACCGAGAATTTGCTCGGCGAAAAGATGATGAAGCGTCTGACCGGGCTCGGCCAGCCGAACTCGCTCGCGATTCGCGCCGGGCACACAAATCTCCCCTACCACCTCGATTATCTCGGGTATCTCGTCGAGCGCCGGCGCTGGCTCGCCGGCGATCATTTCTCGATCGCCGACATCACCGCCGCCGCGCAGCTGTCGAGCCTCGATTATTTGGGCGACGTTCCCTGGGATGCACACGAACCGGCCAAGGAATGGTACGCGCGGATCAAGTCGCGCCCGAGTTTTCGCCCGATTCTGGCCGATCACATCCCAGGCGTCCCCCCGCCGAAACACTATGCCGACCTCGATTTTTGAATGCGGATGGCGGAGTTGCCCCTCGATCTCTGTGAGAGACCGGCGGCATAGGATGCGCCACGCCTGTCTCTGGGTTCTTGTTCTCGCCGCTTGGTTCGGCTGCTGCACTGCCTCGGCGCAGGACACTGCAGCGCAGGAGGCAGCGCACCGGGCAACGGTGCTCGCGCAGTTGCCGCCTGACGCGGCAAAAGTCCTGTTCGGGCGCGAGGTCGCGCCAGCGGCAGGGCCGGCGCAGGCGATCGGCGCCTACGAGCGCGGATGTCTCAGCGGCGCGGTGGCGCTGCCCCCCGACGGGCCGAATTGGGAGGTCATGCGCCCGTCGCGCCATCGCGCTTGGGGCCACCCGGTGCTGATTGCGCTCTTAGAGCGACTGGCGGCGAAGCTTCCGGCCGAAGCGGGCTGGCCCGGGCTGCTAGTCGGCGACATTGCGCAACCGCGAGGCGGACCGATGCTGACCGGGCATGGATCGCATCAGATCGGCCTCGACGCCGATCTCTGGCTGACCCCGATGCCCGACCGGCGGCTCAGCCCGAGCGAGCGCGACGAGTTGTCGGCGACCGACGTCGTCACCGCCGACGGAATGGCAGTCGATGGCGCCTGGACGCCGCAGCATAAACGCCTGCTCGAGACCGTAGCGCGTGAGCCGGCGGTGGCACGGATCTTTGTCAATCCCGCGATCAAGCGGGCGCTGTGCCGTGAGGCAGGCTCGGACCGGACGTGGCTAACGAAGATTCGGCCGTGGTGGGGCCACAATTACCATGTTCATGTTCGGCTTTCCTGCCCGAGCGGCGAGCCGGAATGCCATAGCCAGGCACCGCCTCCGCCGGGCGATGGCTGCGGCAAAGAACTCGATTGGTGGTTTACGGAAGAAGCGCTTCACCCGGCGCCATCCCCACCCCCCAGACCCCTGCGGCTAGCGGATTTGCCGCGCGCGTGTGCGGCGCTGGTCACGGCACCAAGTGATCAGGCCCTGCATGTTCCGGCCGGCTCGCGGTAAAGAGACCAGAGCAGAACGCCCGGTTGGTTGACGGGATGACACATTCGCCGCTCGACAATTCGCACCGCATTGCGCCTTTGCATGGACGCCGGCGAGCGGGGGCTATCTGGCTCGCTTTCGTCGCATTGCTGGGCAACGTCCTGTTGCCGGCGACGCTCTCGATCTTTGTCCTGAAGGAGCCGGCTCGCGACATCCTCGGGATGGGCCTCTGCGGCCACTGGCCGGGCGACGCACCGGGCAAGGCCAAGCCCGGGCTACTCCTGCAGCATTGCCCATTGTGCACCGCGCCGGCTGCGCCGCTGCCGCGGCCGCCGAGCATCGTGGTTCCTGACAAGATTGCCGACGAGAGCCAGCTGCATCTTCCAACGAATGTATCGGTCGCTCCGATCCGGCATGGTCGGATGCAACCGCGTGCCCCGCCGTCGGCAGTCTAAGCCCCTCCCCCATCATACTGTCACGATCCGCGGCTGCCCTTTCGGGGCTCCGCGATACCAAAAGGAATTCCAATGTCGATCAAGATTCTCGCTTTCGCGGCGGGTCTCGTCGCCGCCAGCACCGCGCTGGCGCAGCCGTCTCAGCTCGAAATCAACAACGCTTGGGCCGGAGCGACCCCAGGCAAAGCCGAAAATGGCGCCGCCTACGTGACAATTAATGTCGCCCACCGCCGATCGGCTGGTCTCGGCCTCTACTCCGGTGGCGATGAAAGCCGAGCTGCACACGATGTCGATGCAGGGCATGGTGATGAAGATGCGGCCGATCTCCGGCCTCGACATCCCCGCCGGTGAGCCCGTCAGCTTGAAGCCGGGTGGCGAGCACATCATGCTGATGGGTCTCAACCAACCACTACGCGAAGGGCAATCCTTCCCGCTGACCCTTGATTTCGAGAAGGCCGGTCCTCGCACCGTGACCGTGACCGTCGAGAAAGCCGGTTCCAAGGGCCCCGCTCCGGCCGCGGCGCAGCACTGAATCGAGGAGGAACCGCCTCATGGCCCGCAACCCCCCGACCGCCCAGGTGCGAAACTCGCCGCCCGGCGGGTCGCGCCGCTTTTTGCTCATCGCCGCCGTTCTCGCCGGGCTCGTCATCCTCGGGACCGGCGCCTTTCTCATCTTGGCTTTGCGGGACTCGCCGCGGGGCGTGGCTGGAACGGCGCTCGCCGGCGCGATCGGCGGGCCGTTTCAGCTGGTCGACCAGAACGGCAAGACCTTCACCGACGCCGACTTGAAGGGAAAGTGGTCACTGATCTATTTCGGCTACACGCATTGTCCCGATGCCTGTCCGACAGCGCTCAACGACATTTCGATTGCGCTCTCCCAGCTCGGGCCGAAGCGCGACGCGGTTCGTCCGGTCTTCATCACGGTCGATCCCGAGCGGGACACGCCCGAGTCGCTCAAAGCCTATGTCACGAGCTTCGATGCCCCGATCCTGGCGCTGACCGGGACCGCCGAACAGGTCGCCAAGGCGGCAAAAGGCTATCGGGTCTATTACGCGAAGCATCCGGAAGCCGGCGGCGACTATTCGATGGACCACAGCTCGGTCATCTACGTAATGGATCCGGAGGGGCGGTTCACCGCCAGCTTCACTCACGAAAGTGCCCCCGAGCAGATTTCCGAGCGGCTGAAGAAACTGATTGGGTGAACCCCGCCGGCTCACACCCGTTCGAAATCGGTGCGCTCGGTGACGGGGAGGCCCTGCAGGTAGCGGCGCAGGCAGTCGAGGCCGAGTTCGACGGCGCCGAGGCGGACCCAGTCGCGGCCGCCATAGATGCGCGAGCGGCGGGATTCGACGCCGTCCCCTGAGGCGATTGCGAGATAGATGCTGCCGCCGAAATCGATGCGGTCCGGGCCGTCATCGACTTCGATCAGCAGGGTGAGAGCATGGCTGGCGCCGGTCTCCTCGCGCGCCGCTCGGGCCACCTTCTCGGCCGCCTCGCGGCTCAATTCGCCGGCGATGAGCCCACCGTCGAGACCGAGCGTGGCGGCGATCTCGGCCGGGTCGCGGGCGACGAGGCCGCGGCGGAACACTTTTTCCGCGCCGGGCAAATGCGCGATGCGGGCGGCGATCTGGCCGGCGGTGAAGGTTTCGACGACCGCCAGTGTCCCGTCGCGCTCGGCGAGGGCCGCCAGCACGACGCCTTCGAGTGTCTGATCGTCTTCCCCGAGGATGAAATTGCCGAGCCGCCGGCGCACCTCCTCCTCTACCGGCGCCAGCTTGCGCCCGATGTCGTCCATGTCAGCGCCCCGCACGGTCAGCTTGGTCTCGATCTGCGGATAATGCGTCCGGAAGCCGAGCTTGACGCTGCCGTCCGGGACGAGATCCTCGACCCCGGTGAGCAGCTGGTCGACATGCAACTCGCCGAGCCCATAGGAATGAAAGCGCTTCAGATGGATCGCGGTCGGCGTGCCGCCGCGCGCCAGGAGGCGCGGGATGATCTGTTCTTCGAGCATCCGGCGCAGCTCGCGCGGGACCCCCGGGGTAAAAAAGAACCGGGCCTTGCCGATGTCGAGCGCAAAGCCGCAGGCGGTGCCGATCGGGTTGTCGAGGATCTCGGCGGTCGTCGGCAGCATCGCCTGTTTGCGGTTGTTCGCCGACATGACGCGATTGCGACGGCGAAAGAAATCCTCCATGCGGGTGAGCCAGTCCTGGTTGAGGACGAGCTCGACCCCGGCGGCGCGCGCCGCGATCTCCTGCGACAGGTCGTCGACCGTCGGCCCGAGCCCGCCATTCACGATAACCGCATCGGCGCGTTCGCCCGACAGCCGGAAGGCCGCGAGCAGTTCCTCCCGGTCGTCGCCAACGATCGTCCCTGAGGTGACCGAAAACCCGAAATCCTCGAGCTTCTGCGCCATATAGCTGAAATTGGTATTGACGATCTTGCCGGTCAGCACCTCGTCGCCGGTGCAGATGATCTCGATGCGCATGCCTAGCCTTGGTCCCGATGCGGCGGATGGGGCGGACTATACGCTGTCCGCCGACCCGGCTATAGGAATTTGGCTCGATGACAATCCCGGTCTACAGCTACACGATCTACCACTCGCCGAACGTTTATCTCGGTACGGTCCTGCTGCGCCGCGCGATCGCCGGATTGCCCGGCGTGGAACTGGTGCGGCGGCCGATCTACGTGCCGCGCGACCTCGGTCTGATAATCGCCGAACTCCTCGGCGGCAGGGAAAACCGCAATGCCGGCTCCTACAATCGCGAGGATTGCCGTCGCTGGTGGGAGCGTTTCGGGATTCCGATGTCGTACTCGGAGCCCGCAACAATCGCGTGGGCGGTAGAACGCGCCGCGCTCGACCCCGAGCGCCTGATGACGGAACTGGCCGAGCCCGGCCCAGCCGAGGAGGTGCGGAGCGCGCTCGCCGAGGTTTCGAGCGCCTGCAATGCCCCGGCGTCCCAACCGTCGTCATCAATGGCCCGCGCTTTTTCGGCAAGGACAGGGTCGATTGGGTCGCTGAAATCTGCCGCGCCGGAGGGTAAGCTCCCCGTCTTCATTGCAACGGGTTATCCTCGCCCCCGGAATCGCCCGCACAACTTTTCCTCAGCCCGGCGAGATTGCCGCGCTGCGCTCGCAATGACATTACAATGTCATTGCGAGGAGCGCAGCGACGAAGCAATCTCGCGGCCGAGCGTTATCAAGGACTGGTTAAGAAAAGCAGACCGGAAGGGCGCAGGCGGCGCAATAAGCGCCGCCTGATGCTCAGGCTGCCCGGCCCAGTGGATGATGACATGCACGCGCCCGGCAAGAGTATTATCGGAAGAACACGATCAGCCCTCGGACACTGACTTTGACGGGATCGTCGCTGTTCGAGTCGGTCAATCTGATCGTGCAGGAAAGGGTGGTCGGGCCTGCGAACCCCACGCTGACCTCGAACTCTCCCAGGGGACGCTCGGTCAGGTTGGCTCCGCCATCGGTCACGAACGCGCCGAGAATCGTGCTCAGACAGACGAAAGCCCCTGCCCCCCTTGGAGGCGTGAATGACGCTGTCTGGGTTGTCGGCCGTCCTGGCAGCAGGTTGTTCGTACCGCCTTCATTGAAGAAAGCGAACGAGAAGCCGCTGACCCCGACGACTGCGCTGATGGGCAGGACGGGCCCGACCGCGCCGGTTCCAGTGTCGAAAGGCGCCGCCTGCCCGGCGGGGTGAATGATCTGCCGCACATCGCTAGCCTTCTGAAACATCTCGGCCATGGTAGTCTCCTTCTCTACTGCGTTTGGAACCAAACTCCGCCTCCAGACAGCGAGGTTTGCACTTCCTCAGGAATGGAGAGCTGCTCTGCACTAATGTGCACGACTGTTCGTCGCTGGTCTGTTGGTCACAGATACCCGGTCAGCGCCCCGAAACTGTGTGAGCTGCTTCACATCACCGCAATTTTATTTCCCAGAGGAGCACGAGTGCAGGCCACAAGCGCCGGGCCGGATGTAACGTGACTAGCGCGACTACAGCCCGAAGGGCATCGTCCACAATTCAAGACTTCAGGAAATTCCGTAAGTTATGACTGTACGAAAGCATGACAGTCGAATCGACATTTGCCGGCTTGGCTTCCGGATCGGGCTTACTCGGGTCGAGCACGGCGGGTTACGCGAACTCAGGACGCAAGCAGTTCGTGCACTCCCTTGGAAAGGAAGGCCGTATCAGGCTCATTCCCGTTTGGGTTGCCGGCGAGATGGCCCCATATCGACGGAATTGGTCGGAGTTCGGCCTTCCATAGGTACGCCACTTCGGCGGCGTTTTCGGCTACACCGAAGTAGCGATCGGTCTCGCTTGGCATGATGAGCGCCTTGGCTTTGATCGCACCCAGGGCTTTCACAAGGTCTCCTCCATACATCTCGTTCGCGCTGATGTCGGCATTCTGCCAGCTCCAAAGCTGCGCCAGCAGGTTGTTGGCATCGTGTTGCTGAAAATAGGCTTCCCAGAAACCTACCAGAAAACCTTCAATCGTGGGAAAGCCCAGCTTCTTGTAGAGCCCCTCACTGTAGAACGCCGGGCTCAGCCCCCACCCCGCATAGCCCCGGCCGAACGCCTTCAGGCCACGCGCCGGGGGCGCCGCGAACCAGTTGTCTTGCCATAAGCAATCGGTAGTGAGCGCCGCTTTGATCCCCTCGAGGAAAACGAAATTGTTTGGTGATGTGCGGGCTGAGCCGCATACGACACAGATCCGCTCGACCATGTCGGGAAAAAGTGCGCCCCAGTGGTAGGCTTGCTGCGCGCCCATCGAGTAGCCGAAGGCGAGGGCGATCTTTTCGACGCCAAACACCTCCCTCACCAACCGATGTTGCATGCGCACGTTGTCCGTGAGTGTGACGTTCGGATAGCGCCCACGGTCGATGGGTGGAACGCTGTTGCTCGGCGAGGAAGAGAGCCCGCTGCCGAACATGTTCACGATGATGACGAAGTAGCGGCTCGGATCAAGTATTTTATCCGCCGCGATCAGCCATTCCATGTCCTTGTGGGTGCCGCTGTAGTAACTTGGATAGATAATGACATTCGACTTGTCAGGCGCGAGTACGCCATAAGTCTTGTAGGCGAGCGTGGCATTGGGGAATACAATGCCGGACTGCAGCTGCACCGAGCCTAAATCGAACACCTGGTAATCGATTGGCGTTGATGACTGCGCCGCCGCCGGTGTGATTGGTGCGACGTTGAACCTGCCGGCGGCTCCGCCAAGAACCCCGATTGCGCCGGCGGCCGCTTTCATGAAGCTGCGGCGGGCCGACGACGGCAGATCAGGGGTTACTCCGAGAGTTGAGCTTACTTTCATAGCGATACCTCCTTTAAATCCGCTGGGTCGGACGGGACTCAGGCGGCCATGCCGAGGATGGTAAGCAACGCTCTGCGGTGTGTCGTCGCTTCAGTGAAACGTCGCTGTGTTCGAAACATGTCTCCCCCGATGCACGTGTCAATTCGCGGCGAACAAAAGGAAAGCTCTCCGGCAGTGACCCTGCGAAGACGGGAGATAGCAGGAAAGTGGTGCCGGCTCCGGGGGGCGGCTGCCTCAGCGATCATCGCATGTCCGTAATTCAAGATATTTGGAGGATTCTTGGTTGACCGCCTTGCCGACGATCAGCCGGCGAACAGTCTGAGCATTGCGGCGAGGTGCTGCTTGACCGTCGGCGCGCTGTGCTTGTGCATCAGCATCTTGATATAGGTTGAGACATGGTGCGTGCGGATTGCGGCGAACTCGGGGATCTCGAAGCGCGCCGAGACGCCGTAGACGTCAGGCACCCGGCCTGTAAGGCAAAGCGGGTTAGGCCGCACTGCAAACCTCGTGAAGTCAACCACCAAGAAGCCGCGCTAGATGGCCTTACCAGATTGGTAGATTTGCCCAGATCGCAGAAAGAAGAGCCGACACCACCTCGCTCGGTCATTGCCATCCCCGGCCGCATTTACCGGAAATGATCAACCTCGGTGAGCCCGATCCTTACCTCCTGGCTAAATCTGAAGAGCGACCCACCCAGCAGGGCGACCGCGAGCGCAAAAAGGATACCAGCTCCGTATATGTGCTGCAGCCTGAAGAACGCGCTCCCAAAACCCACGACAAGGAGCAGCGAGGTGCACATTCCGCTGGCAAGCGCCAAGCGTGTTGCGCTGTTCAAAAGTTGGGCGCGCTTGCGTAAGCGCGGAATATCAGACTTGAGGTGGGCCCGGACGGTATCGCCGTCGGCGATTTCATTCAGGCTGCGGACGCGGTCGATGACACTTGTCAACCGTCCCAGCAGGATCGAGATGAAGCCGGCCACCGCGCCGAGAACGAAGGCCGGCGCCGTTGCTTGCACCATCACCTGCGAGAGCTGACCTGAGTCCGGCACAATGTCCATGTGAGCGCTACCTCCATCTGGGACATGGCGACTTGGCTTCGCCGTCGCCTCTATTCTGGAGACGAGATCGACCAAACCGCAATCCAATCGCCCCGGCACCCATCTGCTTTTTGCGAAATCAAGATATCTGCATCATCGCCGCCCCCTTGATAAAATTGGGCTTTTTGATGCAGATTTCTGATGCAGAATGCGGCATGCAAAACACCCCCAACCCGCATATGTGGATTCCGTATCAGGGGCCGGAACCCTACGACGAGGTTTGTGGCTTGTGCGGCGTGTTCAGCGGCGCGCATCACAAGAAGCCTGACCCGCCCGCCGCAAAGCTACCTTGCCCCGAACCGTCGTGGCCAACCTGGCCGGAAGGTCTTGACGACGAGCAGCAGGGCGGCCGATGATTTACGGCTATGCCCGCGTCTCGACGGCCGCGCAGGATGAAACCGGACAGGTGCGCCAGTTGAAGGCGGCCGGATGCGATAAGGTGTTCCGCGAGAAAATCACTGGCACCACGGCCGACCGGCCGCAGCTTCGCGCACTGATGAAGAAACTCGTTCCCGGCGACGTGGTGATAACCCCGGCCGTTGACCGTCTCTCGCGCGACACCACCGACCTTCTGGTTATCGCCCGCGACATGCAGCGCGCCGGGGCCGGTATCCGCTCGCTGGCCGAGCCGTTCCTCGATACCACATCCGACTTCGCCGAGATCATCTTCCCCATCCTTGGCGTCGCGGCGAAGCTCGAACGCCGTCGCATTCTCGAACGCACCGCGCGCGGCCGAGCCGACGCGAAGGAAAAGGGCGTCAAATTCGGCCGCAAGCCGACCCTCACCCCGCACCAGCAGAAAGAGACCCGCGAGCGCATTGCCGCCGGCGAGACGCAGCGCAGCATCGCCCGCGGCTACAATGTCAGTCAGAGTACGATTTCGAGGCTCACCGCCTAAGGCATTCCCAAGTGGCAAAAACCCCACGCACGCAACAGCCTCGCAGGAGTTTTTCGGAAAGACACGGATATAGACCCGTCCGTTCGGTCTTTCAGGTCGAGTTTATTGATGAGCCATTACGAAATGGGCTTTACAGTGCTTTGGACCTCTACATTCTTTCGCCTATAAACGGCGCAGAGCACGTCTTCGACCAGAACAGTATCACCACATTTCTCACCCACCTTTGGGTTGACCATTATAAGCACCGAATTACGAAGCAACCTGCGACTTTTTACGAGTGGGTATTATTTATAAACAAACGTCTTGAAACACAACCGTGGTATGAATGCTATGATTTTATCGATTATACATTGGCAAAGTTCCCTTTCAACTTCGCAGAAGAGTTCGGAAGCAAAAAAGACCTTGCTACGAAAGAAAGGGAATCGTTTAAGTCGCTTTGCAATCATTTCCTGGAACGAGAAATGTCGGCATGGCGCATTATCGGAAACCAGGTAAGCCGCCTCACCTCGGACGAGGAAATCGAAGCAGTAGAGAAAGCCCTCACGATCAAGGGGCCAATAAGCACCCACATAACCACCGCTCTCGGTTTGATGTCTGACAGGAAAAATCCCGATTATCGGAATTCGATTAAGGAATTGATCTCCGCGGTTGAGGCGATGTGCTGCAAGATTACTGGCAAGTCCAAGGCAGACCTGAGCGCGGCGCTGAAGACGCTGGAAAAAAAAGGAATCCGGCTACACGGTGCATTGAAGAATGCGTTCAACAATTTGTATGGATATACGAGCGATGCGGGCGGAATAAGGCATAAACTTATGGACGATCCCCAGACTGATTTTGAAGACGCTAAATTCATGCTGGTGGCCTGCTCGGCGTTCGTGAATTTATTGCGAGCTCGAATTAGCGGATAGCCAAGTGCCGCCCGCGCGACCAGCCGAGAGGCGCGTGCAAAAGGTAGAGATTTCGCAAGACGCCCTGACCTAGATTTTGTGTCCGCGCACGCCAGAATAGGCAATAAGCGAAAGACGCTCACGACGCCGAGCAGAGCGACGATGCCCCATCACTCAGCGCGCCGGCGCACCCGCGAGAAGATGCGTGACCGCTGTTTTCGTAGTTCAAGCGCGGGCCGAAATTTTTCGGTGACAGCGTAACTCTGTTCACTTAACACGATATATGTTCTTCAAGTTCTCTGGAAGCACTTGCTTTCTGTTCGTCTGTTGACAAAGCATTCGTTATAATAATGTCGTGCAGACCATTTGCTCTAGATACGTGCCTCTCAATTTCGTTGAGATATTTAACTAACTGGTTGTCGAACAAGAATGGCGCGGCAGCCATTTCATTTATCAAGCCGCGCATGTCTTCGAGAGTGGGCGCCCTCTTAAGTCCAGCAACCACGGTTAGAACCCAGCGCACAGCTAGGAACACGGCATATTTTCTATCGTAAGTGTCGTGTTGGAGTTTTACCCGTGCGAGGTGCATCTGTTGCAAGGCAATCCATGCACCAACTCCTGCGACCACCGGCACTGCTAGGGCCTGAAGCCACTCTATCCATATGGGTAAGGAACACCCCGACGACATGTCGGGTGAGATAATTGCGCTATCCCCCGCTTTCCAGAAGATCAGTTGTCGGACAAATGGCCTAAGCGCGTCGCATTGCGCCGCCCGTCTGGTGAAGGTGGCATAGACCACCACGCAATTGCCATAATCGCATTATACCCTCGCGGGCGTTCGAGCTGTGGGCGGGTGTGATTGCGATTTTAGGAGTTGCGGATGCCTGATCTCGACCAGATAAAACAGGCGGAACAGGGGCGCGGAACCGGCGCTGACGCACCACCGTCGTTCCGCGAACGCACGGTTAAATTCGCGCCTGCCAATCAAGAGAGCTCCCCACGGGAGGAAGCCCATGAGCCGGAGGCCCGTGACATTGCCCCGGCGATGAAGGCGGTCACCTCGGCGCTGGCCGGCGGCGTGATCACGCCAGGCGAGGCGGGCACGATAGCGGCGGTGGTCGACGTTTTTTCTGGGCGATCGAGACGAGTGACCTCGAACCCCGCTCGAAGGAGGCCGAGGACGGCCTCTCCAGGAACTCGGGCGCGGCCCCGCGGTCTGGCGTCGGGCGGAGCTCTCAACTGTCAGATGAGGTTTTTCTGCAGATTCGCTGCAGGAGCAGCAAACGCTCAGTCCTGGGACAATTGCTGGTTGAGACCCGGCACAGTCGGAGCGGCCGCTTGACGCTCGGGTGACCGCGGCGACAGAATTCGGCCGCACGGTGCAAGGGGAGGAGGGCGCGATGGCGGATATACGCGTGGTAGCGACGGGGTTGCGGTTTCCCGAGGGGCCGGTCGCGATGGCGGACGGCTCGGTCATATTGGGCGAGATCGCCGGCAGCGCGGTTACCCGCGTCGCGCCGGATGGCAGCAAGACCGCGATCGGGTCGGCGGGCGGCGGACCGAATGGGCTCGCGCGCGGCCCCGACGGGGCGCTCTATCTGTGCAACAACGGCGGCAATGAATATGCCCAGGGCGGGTTTCTGTCGACGGGACCCTCCAAGGAATACCAGTGTGGGTATATCCAGCGGATCGATCCGCGAACTGGCGAAACGCGCATTCTCTACAGCCAATGCGGCGGGCACAAATTGTCGGCGCCGAACGACATCGTCTTCGACCGCCAGGGCGGGTTTTACTTCACCGACCTCGGCAAGCGGCGGGCGCGCGACCGCGATCATGGCGGGCTTTATTATGCGCTGCCCGACGGCTCTAAGATTATGGAGCTCGTCCATCCGATGCTGAGCCCGAACGGGGTCGGGCTGTCACCGGATGAGAAGGTCGTCTATGTCGCCGATACCGAGAGCTCGCGTCTGTTCGGGTTCGACATCGTCGAGCCCGGGGTATTGCGCAAGGAACCCTTCCCGGCGCCCTACACCGGTCGCCTCGTCTGCGGACTGCCCGGCTTTCAGCGCTTCGACAGCCTCGCGGTCGAGGCCGCGGGCAATATCGCCGTAGCGACATTGATCACCGGGCACATCACCGTCATCGCTCCCAATGGCAATGTCGTTCGCCAGGTCAAAATGCCCGACGTCTACCCGACCAACATCTGCTTTGGCGGGCGCGACATGAAGACGGCCTATGTTACCTTGTCGGGTACCGGCCAACTTGCCGCGATGGATTGGCCCGAGCCCGGCCTGCGCCTCAATTTCCAGGAGTGACCCTTCTGCGCATGCCAAGACATGTTGCAAGAATTCATCGTCGCCCCGCGAAAGCGGGGGCCCAGGGCTACCGGGCACGAGCTTGACGTCCTGGATTCCCGCATTCGCGGGAATGACGGTTGCGTAACTTAGGCCTTTTTAGGAGCCGATAATGAGAGCTGCCGTGCTGCACGCCGCGAACCAGCCTTTGACGATCGAAGATGTCGAGCTGACCAAGCCCGGGCCGCGCGAGGTGTTGCTGCGCACCGCCTTTGCCGGGCTGTGCCACAGCGATCTGCATTTCATCGACGGCCTCTACCCGCATCCGACCCCCTGCGTGCTGGGGCACGAATCCGCGGGCATTGTCGAGGCGGTCGGAGAGGGCGTGACCTATGTCAAGCCGGGAGACCACGTCATCACTTGCCTCTCGGTGTTCTGCGGGACGTGTCCGCAATGCGTCACCGGTCACCCGAATTTGTGCGAGAACACCGACGTCAAGATGCCGCCCGGCGTCTCTCGCCGCCTGTCATGGAAGGGCGGCGAGCTGATGAACCAGTTCCTCAATCTGTCGTCCTTCGCCGAGCAGATGCTGGTGCATGAGAATGCGATCGTGAAGATCGACCCCGACATCCCGCTCGACCGTGCCGCACTGGTCGGCTGCGGCGTGATGACGGGCGTCGGCGCGGTGTTCAACGCCGCCAAGGTCGAGCCGGGCGCGACAGTCGCGGTGATCGGCTGCGGCGGGGTCGGATTGTCGGCGGTCAACGGCGCCGCGCTCGCCGGCGCCGAGCGGATCATCGCGATCGACACCGTAGGCTCGAAGCTCGAAATCGCGCGCGAGCTCGGCGCCACCGACACGTTGAACGCGAGCAACGCCGATCCGGTGAAAGCGGTCAGGGACATGACCGGCGGCGGCGTGCACTATTCCTTCGAGGCGCTCGGCACCAAGACCACCGCCGAACAGGCTTTCGGAATGCTGCGCCCCGGCGGCACCGCGACGATCATCGGCATGGTGCCGTTTGGCGTGAAGATCGAACTGCACGGCTACGACTTCCTGCGCGACCGCAAATTGCAGGGCACCTCGATGGGTGGCAACCGCTTCCGGGTAGACATGCCGCGCCTGTTGTCGTTGTGGCGGCAGGGCCGGCTCAAGCTCGACCACTTGATCTCCGGGCGGATCACGCTCGAGCAGATCAATGACGGCTTCGCCGCACTCAAATCCGGGGCGCCGGTGCGCCAACTGATTGATTTTGCGGCATGAAAACGGGCGGGCGGCGCAAGGCCCAGAAGGCGATGCAGCCGCAGAGATAGGCGGCGATCGATAGCATAAAGGCGAGCCGGTAGCTGCCGGACACATCGAAGATCCAACCGGCCGCCCACGACCCGACCGCGGAACCGATGCCGCTGCCGATCGTGATCACCCCAAGGATCGTGCCGAGCCGGCCGCCGGGGAAGAGGTCGGCGGTCTTGGCGGTGATGGCCGGACCCCGGGCGCCCCAGGTCAGGCCGAAAAAGCAGGCGTGCAGCCACAGCAGCCAGTGCTGGTCGGGGCTGGTGATCAGCAGAGCGCAGACGACCCCGACGATCGAGATGCCATAGGCGAGGATCGCCGACCATTCGCGCCCGATATAATCCGACAAAGTGCCGGTAACGATCGTTCCGCCGATGGCGAGGAAGCTGCCGATGCCCAGCACTCCCGCGGCGTAAAGCTTGTCGAACCCGACATCGACGGCAAAGGCAAGCTGGTGGAGCGAGACCAGAAAGCTGCCGAGACCGGTGAACAAATACACCGCGAACAACAGCCAGAAATGCGGCGTCCGGATCGCGGCGCTCAGGGTCCAGCTCCTTGCCGGCAGTGGCGCCTCGGCCGAGGCCCGGGTCATCGCGGCGGGTGCGTTCGCGACCGGGTAGCGGGCGGCACGGCGAAACAGCGCGGCGAGCAGCGGGACGGCAGCGGCGATAAAGGCCGCCTGCGCCCAATAAGTCGCTCGCCATCCGATCGTCGATATCAACAACTGAACGAGCGGCGCCGAGGCCGCTCGCCCGAAGCCGTTGGCCGACTGGACGATAGAGATCGCCATCCCGCGGCGCCGCACAAATTGGCGCGACAGCAACGGCACGAAGACCACCAGCCCCAGGCAGTTGGCCCCGATCGTCATCACGATCCCGTAGAAGAGTACATCCTGCCATAGGGCGGAGATCAGCGCGCTCCCGACCAGGCCGGCAAACAGCAGGACGCCGCCGAGTACCAGCAGGCGGCGCGGCCCGAGCCGGTCGACCAGCGCACCAACCAGTGGCGAGCTCCCGCCGGCAACGAGCTGCGAGACCGAGTAGGCGACCGAGGTCTCGGCGCGGCTCCACCGGAACTCCTCGATGAAGGCCAGCAGGAACACCGCGTAAGAATGCATGATGCCGGCGCTGACGGTGAACGCGGCGAACGCCCCGCCGAGCATCAGCCAGGCTCCGCGCGAGGCGGATCTGCTTGTAGGCCGCGAACTATTTGTAGGCCCTCGGCGAGAGCGCCATCGGATAAGGCTGATCGTCACGAGGTAGGCGGCCTCCTCGTAGAGCAGCGTAAATGGTAAAAGGTTGCGCGAGTAATGCGCTTTTTGATGATCTCAAAAGCAAACCGGCGCTCCATTCGGAGCGCCGGTCACGTTCGGTTTATGCTGGTGGGCTCAGCGTTTGTCGCTTACGGGCGCTTCGACCGGCGGGTAGATGCGGACATAATTGCGTCCGGTCTCAGGGCGAATCTCGCTCGGATTCCGCCTCACCTCCCAATCCCGCTGCAGCTCGTCTGGCCCGCCAGTCGGACTGGTACGGGCTTCGGGACGGGTGTCAAGGTCGGTCCGCAACGGCCGATCTGTGGAGGACGGCCCGGCATAGGGCTCGGCCCGCTCGTCAAAGCCCTTCCAGCCGGCTTGCCGCCAGCTCTCGGCGCGTTCCTCAATATCGACCGGCGAGTGGCGGTTGAGGATGTCCGTCACCCGATCGCTCAAAGCGTCATCGGTGCGAACCGTGACCAACGTCCCACCGCGGCGAACCGCCTCGGCATAGATGTCCGCGTGCTCGCGAGGAATGCCCGCCTCGAGCAGCGCCCCGACAAGTCCCCCAACCGCCGCGCCAACGCCGGCGCCGGCAAGGGTCGCAACAAGCGCACCCGCGGCCACAACCGGCCCGACTCCCGGAATTGCCAACGCGCCAATACCGGCGAGAAGCCCGGCGGCGCCGCCCAGCACCGCGCCGATGCCGGCCCCCGTGCCGGCCCCCGACGCCGTATCGGTATGATCGGCACGGGCGGGGCGATCGACCCCGTACTGCGGATAATCGCCGTAGCGGTTGCCCGCATTATTGGCGATCAGGTTCATATCGGTTGACGGAACGCCGACGGATTCGAGCTCACGAATTGCGCCCCCGGCTTCACGGTAATCATCGAAAAGCGCGACGATCGTACGGATTGCCATTGTCTATTCTCCTATCGGTTCTCTTCGACGACGTTGCCGCGGAAGTCGACGCCGACGCGTACCCGGCGGCCGTCCTTCATCGCCTCGGCCTGCCAGATCGAGTTCTGGTCCTTGCGCAACTGGTCGACATTGGTGTAGCCGCGATCTTCGATCCGGCGGCGCGCCTGCCCTTCGGTAAAGCTGTTGGCCCCCTTCTCCAACGACGCGTTGCCCGCGCCAGTGGCGTTCGCATTGGGGTTGGCCGAAGTGCCGGCGGAGGGCGCGGCGTTTGTGCTCGGCGCGGTGCTTTGAGCCATCGCCAAACCTGCACTGCCGAGCAGTAAGGCCGCGGCAAAGGCGGCCTGCTTTAAATCCATGATTGAGTACTCCATAACCTAAGCCGGCGAAGCCGGAACCAAACAGGTTAAAATAGACGCAGGAGACGCGGGGAGCAGGAGGGGAGGTTGAGGCAGCCGCTGACGGAGCGTTACCGCGAGCGCCTCGCCGGGGTGCTCTCCTGCTATGACCGGATCATCGTCACCGGCACGCTGCCGGGAGCCTGTTACGCGAAGGGAATGACGGGATTTCTTTCTGCGCGGCAGATCCGGATCTTCGACTATCCGCGATTTGCCGAACCACTTCGCGATCGAGTACGCGAGCGCGCCGCCGAGTTGGCGAGTGCCGCTGGCATTACCATCGAACACATTGCCAAGAACCACATCCGCAAGGAGGACGTCGTCGCCAGGGTGCTTGTCGTCCGCGGCGACCGTCCCGGCCTGGTGCATATCATCTCGGCGATGGAAGCCTGCCACACCTACAAGCCCTGGCATGACAAGCACACGCATCGCACCTTCTTGCGGCCGGATACTGGCAAATGCCTGCATTACTACTTCTACTTCATCGACGCCGAGTTGGGCCTGATCTATCTGCGCGTGCCGACCTGGTGCCCGTTCCGTCTGCAGTTCTATTGCAATGGGCATAGCTGGCTGGCCCGCCAACTCACCGCCGCCGGCGTCGGTTTCACCCTTGCCGACAACGCCTTTCTGCGCATTGACGACTGGGAGCGCGCGCAGGCCCTCGCCGACACCCTCTCGCCCGACCACCTGCATCGCATCCTCGATCACTATGCCCAGCAGTGCTGTCCGGTGCTCGACGTCTTCGCCCAGTCCTACCACTGGAGTTTCATGCAGGTCGAATACGCCACTGATCTGGTGTTCCGCACGCCGGCCATCCTCAAACCCCTCTATGAACAGCTTTCCCGGCAAGCCATCCTGACCGTCAAAGCCGAACACGTCGCCACCTTTCTCGGCCACAAGATCACTGCCCAACTCGCCCAAGAGATCGGCAGCCAATTCACCACGCGTATCGAGGGCACCTGCGTCAAGCATCGTTTCAGTAAGTCCTCGATCAAGATCTACGACAAATTCGGCCTCGTCCTACGTATCGAGACGACCACCAACGACGTCTCCGCTTTCAAGCACTACCGCAAGGTGGAACATCGCCAAGGCCCGGCAACTCGCGCCCTGGCCCCCGTCAGAAAGACCATCTACAGCCTCAAGGACTTGCGTGAGATCTTGCTAAGCTGCAATCGCCGTTACCTTGAATACCTCTCCAGTCTGGACGACTTCTCGGCTGGCATCCGGACGCTCGACCGTCTCACCCAACCCCGTCCGCTCAAAGGCCGAAACCTCAAGGGCCTCAACTTTTTCAGCCGCGCCGAACAGACCCTGCTCGCCGCCCTCCAGCGTCCTGGCTTCAATATCGCCGGTCTCCGCCGCGCCGACCTACTGCCGCTCCTCGGCCAATCCTCTCCCGCCACCCTATCCCGACAACTCGCCCGTCTGCGCCATCTCGGCGTCATCAAACGCGTCCTCGGTACCTATCGCTACTATCTCACCCGCGCTGGCCGCGCCGCCATCGCTGCCGGCCGCCGTCTCACCGAACACACCATCATTCCTGCTCTGGCCTGACAAATCTGCTCACAAAATGCAAACACTCAGGTCGTAAGCGACTAATGCAGCGGAGCGGCGCTCCAGCGCTCGTGAGTGTCCCTGCAAACAGAGCCGCACGCTGGAAAGTTTCGCGGGCCTCGCATCGGGATCGGTCATCACCTTAAAATCGCCTCTTTATGAGTGCAGGCTCAGTGGATGGAGGTTCTGCGATCGCGGCTCGGATTCTGTTGGGTGCTACAACCAATGAAAGAACTCCCGCTGCAGATCCGCTGCAGGAGCAGAGCCATCAACTATGTTGCTAAAACTGTAAGTTGTGGGGAGGCGCATGCAGCAAAAGAATTTTGGTAAGCTTCCGCCGGTCGCGCTCCTGACATTGGGCGGGGGCGGGCTCGGCATGGTGTGGGGCGAAACGACATTCGAGGAGTGCGTCGCCACCGTTCACGCGGCGGTCAATGCCGGGATCAACTCGATCGACCTCGCGCCGCGTTACGGCGACGGCAAAGCCGAACTGGTGGTCGGCGAGGCTTTCGCTGGCCGGCTGCCGAAGGGCGTGCGGGTCACCAGCAAATGCAATCTCGGTAACCCGTCTCCCGCCGATATCGAGCCGCTGGTGCGGCAATCGATTGAGGGAACCCTGAAGCGTTTGCGGCTGTCGCGGCTCGATCTGTTCTTTCTACATTCCAATGTCGTCCCAGACGCGGACCATATGGCTCGCCGCCCCGAGGCTGCCAGCCGCATGACGCTCTACGCGACCTTTGTCGAACAGGTGCGTCCGCTGTTTGAGCGGCTGGTGGCCGAGGGTCTGATCGGTGCTTGGGGGCTGACCGGGATTGGTCATCCGGACACAATCATCAAGCTGCTCGGCGAGCGCCCGGCCCCGTCGGCGGTGCAGTGCATCGCCAATCTATTGGATTCGCCGGGCGGGCTGAAGTTCTTCGATGGGCCGGCAAAACCCCGCGCAGTAATGGCTGCGGCGCGGGCTAACGGGGTCGGCGTGATGGGCATCCGCGCGGTGCAGGCCGGGGCGCTGACCAGCGCCCTCGATCGGCCACTGCCCGATGAGCACCCCGAAATGCGCGATTATCTGCGAGCCGCTGGCTTCCGGCGGCTCGCCGAAGAATTGGGCGTCACTCCGGCCCTTTTGGCGCACCGCTATGCGCTGTCGCTCGACATCGACACGCTCGTGCTCGGCGTCAAGAACCGCCAGGAGCTCGCAGAGTGCGTAGTCGCGGCCGAAGCCGGCCCGCTGTCGCCGGAGTTGCTGGCCCGGATCGACCAGACGGTGGATCGGAAGGCTTGCTAGACTGACGCCCCGGCTTTCACGGGAAGCCGGGCAAACTGAGCCAGCGAGCCGAACGCTGTCACCGCGAAGAGGCCGGCAGAGGCGATGACCACTGCCAACACGAGTGGGTTCCCGGTGCCTCCGAGCGACAGCGCGGCGGTCGCCCCGGCGGCTCCGATCATCTGAAGAAAGCTTGCGAGACCCGAGGCCGCGCCGACGATGCCGACCTTGACCCCAAGGCTGCCAGCAACTGCGTTGGGCGTGATGAGGCCGCTACCGCAGCAAATCAGGATCATCGGACCGACGATTGCATAAGGGCTGCCGAAACGCAGCGCTGCGAGGGCCACCATTGCGAAGCCGGCGGGTATCAGCACCGCGCTGCCGATGGCGATGAGATTGGCGACGCCGAGGCGCCGCGTCAGCCGATTGGACAGAAAGCTGCCGACGAGAAAGCCAATCGGCGGAAGCGAAGCGTAGTAGCCGTAATCTTGCGGAGGGATGGCAAGGCCGATGATCAACACCGCCGGCGCCCCGGCGGTAAAAATGTGAAAGCCCGCATGGGCGCCTGCGGCGGTAAGCGCATACGCCACAAAACGCCGCGTTTGGAGCAAACTGCGATAGCTCGCCCGCATCGTTCTCGCGAGCAAGGCCGCGGTTTCGGATGGAGAGGACCCCCCCCGAGAAGATGACTCCGGCACATATCTAAAGACCAGCGCCAGTGCCACAACAGCCAAGATTGCGACGACGGCGAAATTCGCCCGCCAACCGATCCATGCCTGCAAATAGCCGCCGGGGATCGGAGCCAAGGCCTGCAAGAGAGTAAGGACGATGGATAGCCCTGCGATGATCTGAGCGGCTCCGTCCTCGCCGTAGAGATCGCGAACCGTAGCTCGGCCGACGACCAACCCCGCCGAGAGACCGATCCCCTGCAAGATGCGGGAGCCGATAAGGAACTCGATCGTTGGGCTCGCGGCGCAGGCGATACTGCCGAGCGCGCTCAAGGAGATGCCCAAGATCATCGTTCGTCTTCGCCCGCAGCGATCGGATAACGGCCCGAGTACAAGCATGCTCACGGCAAAGGCTGCGAGATAAGCGACGAAGGTCAATTGCACGCGGGACACCGAAGTCTCGAGTGCGCTGGCGATCCCTGGGACGGACGGCACGTAGATAGTCGAAGCAACCTGCCCTAGGGAGCAGGTGACGGTCAGGGTCACCAATAGAAGGCGACGGTTCGCATTGGTAAACTCGTTTGCTTCGTCGAGACTGGTGCCGAGGAAATTTAGCAAGCGAACCCTCTCGTCAGGGGGTGAGCAACTCCTAGAGGATCCCAAATCTCCGGGTCGGGATCGCAGAGGAATGCTGCTCCGTAGCAGGTCGGAACTGTCGGAGTGCTCGAACCGACCGACGAGCAGATATAGTCGGAGCGGGGCTCTTGCCCTAACTGTTTGCTAACGAATCGCTGCCGACGGAGCGGAATGACGGTTTTTTGACGCGCGGCTGATTAACCTTAACTGATGAGGGAGTGTGCCCGGCTCGCGTTCGCGAACGCTTCTCCTGGCATCTGCTGCACCTTATCGAGGCGAGAGGATGCTCGATGATCATTCGCGATTTTGGCTTGATTGCCAACAGCGATGCGAGGGTCATTTTCGCAACAGTATCTTGGGAGGATTGCGACTACCCCGAACAGGAACTCATTTTCGAAACTCGCGAGGACGGGCTCGATCACGCGGCTGACGAACCTTGCGCAGACGCCTTCTTATCCGCGTGTTTTCCTCTGGCTGCAGTGCACGGAGAGGCGAGGGTCCGGATCGAGGCGCAACCCTGCCCGATGCTGGTCGAGGGCCTTTATACGGCTCACGCTTGGTGGACAAGTTGGGGTGGGCCATCCGCGATGCCGTCGATCGAAACTTCCGGTCGAGTGGTCCGCAGGGGATTCATTGGGGATCCGCGGGGCGTTGCATTTCTCTCGGGCGGTGTCGACAGTCTTCATATGCTAATGCGCAACCATCGGCTTTATCGACGGAAGGACCCGGCATATATCCGCGACGCTCTATTTATCCATGGGTTTGATATCGGGAAACGTGCCCGCGACCCGGAGGACGAGCGCTTTCGCACGGCTCTGCGGCATCTGCAGCCGCTAGCCACAGAAGCCGGCCTGCGACTGATCTCGTGCCGCACCAACCTGCGCCATCTGCCCTCGAAACCTGATTTCTGGTATTATCGCCACAACGGCGCGGCGTTAGCAGCTGTCGGTCACGCAGCAATCTGCAGGACAGGGTTTCTGTTTATCGGCGCCTCACATGACATCGCCAATCCTGTCCCGATCGGATCGCATCCCGGCAGTGGACGGCCTATTCTCCAGCCAACGCATCACCGTCATCCATGATGGGGCACGCTATGCTCGCTTTCAGAAGGTGCGCGAGCTGGCAAGTTGGCCGACTGCGCTTGCCGCGCTGCGGGTCTGTCCGAGCAATCCGGGCAATGAACTGAACTGCGGGGTTTGCGAAAAATGCTTGCGCACACGCCTCGAGCTGTTGGCCGCAGGGGTCGAGGCAGACTGCAACGCTCGGTCCGAGCCTCACCCCGATCGAGCTGTGGAACAATCTCGGGCCGGTCGGCGACCGAGCAGTTACATACGAGGACCTATTGGCACCGCTGCGGGCTCGCGGGCTGGTGGCGCTTTGCGAGGTGCTCGAAAAAAAAATCAAGGCGTACCGGGAAGGATACGGTATCGTAACCCGGACCTGCCTCAGGATGGTTAAGATCGGAGCGGCCTTGGAGATGAATTGTTACTTCATACCCGCCCGGTTTCCGCGGCGCAGCTAGCAGCATATTGGGACGGTTGCGATGACGTTGTCGATCAGCATTCTCGGGCCTCTGGTGATCGAGAGTGGCGATTGTCGGCTCGGGAAAGTCCCGAAGAAAGCGCGCGCTTTGCTTGCCTTTCTTGCGGCCCAGCTAGGCCAGCCGGTCACTCGCGAGCGATTAGCCGACTTGCTGTGGCCGTACCAGGGATCGGAGCAAGCCCGCCACAGCTTACGGAATTGCCTATTGGAGCTGCGCAAGGCTTTGGGGCGGGGCACAGACGCTCACCTGGTCGCCGACTTCGCCAATTGCCGGATCCAGGACGCCATCGTCGACCTCGATCAATTTGAGCGGCTGGCGCGTTCACAGCAGCGCTGCGACCTGCAGGCGGCCGCCGATTTGTACCGCGGCGAACTCCTCGCTGATTTCGACATAAATTCCGAGCCGTTTCAGGAATGGTTGGCGGCGGAGCGCGACCGCACCCTCGCGATGGTCTGCGATATCCTGCATCGATTGAGCGCGAAGCAGGATGCAGCTGGCGAGCACGAGGCCGCAATACAATCCGGCCGCCGGCTCGTTTTTCTCGACCCGCTCTCAGAATTCGGACAACGCGCGCTGATCCGCGCCTATGCACACGCCGGACGCCGCGGTGAAGCGCTCCGCCAATATAGGAGCTGCGCCGAGACTTTGAAGCGCGAACTTGGCGTCGCACCGGACGTCGAGACGCAGTCGTTGGCGAATGAGATCGCGCGTTCGAGCACTGCTAGGGAGCACAATTCACCGGAGCTCCCGGCAGAAGATCGAGATCCTATTGCGCGCGTCAACGCATCGGATCGTTCGCCCGGGCGTCGCGCCCCACCGCAGGTCGATGCTCCAAGCCAAGGCACGGCAAAACCACGCTGGCCTTGTCTGTTGCCGAACATTGCCGTAGCCGTTGCACCGGTGCGCAACCTGACCGGCGATCCCGACCAACAATATTTGGTGGAAGCGTTTACCGAGGACCTCGTCACCGACCTGCTTCGGCACGGGCGCGGGCTCTCGCTGAAGCCGTTGGGAGATGATCGTAATCCCCCAGACAACGGCAACCGGATATCCGAACGCGGCTATGATTACATTGTCACCGGCAGTGCCCAAACCAGCGCGCCCGGCTTGCTGCGGGTGAACATGCGAATAACCGATGCGGCAACCTCGGAGTACCTTTGGGCAGGCCGGCACGAATTCAAACCCGAGGACCTCGCTCCGATCCAGACGAGGATCACCCGGCGCATTTCGCGAGAACTCCACGTCCTGCTCCTTCAAGCAGCGAGCCGCCGGGCTTTGGCGACATCGGGTCTAGATCTCGAGATTACCGAGTGTCTTTCCGAGGCGTCGAGTGCTCTGAAGGGCAAGGTCGCGCCGGAGCTCACTGCCCAGGCCCAGACATCGTACCTCACTGCGCTGGCCCACGATCCGCGCAATGTAGAAGCGCTTACCGGTTTGGCGCTCACCTGCCAGAATTTGGTCAGCAATCCCTGGTGGGGTGATCCCGGGGCCGCCGCAGCGGCGTCCGATCTTGGGCGCGAGGCAGTCGCGATCGCTTTGGACTTGGCACCTGGTCACGCAGTGGCGAAACTCATCCAAGGGATGCTCTACTCAGCGGCAGGGCAGTTGGAACTTGCAGAACGCGCTTTCGCGCAGGCCCTCGGAATGGATCACGGGCTGGGAGCTGCGCATGGGTTCGCGGGATACAATGCGGCCCTTCTCGGTCGTGCCGATGAGACGTGGCCGGCGATCGAGCGGGCCATGCGTCTCGATCAGACCGATCGACGACACAGCATCTGGTTCTTCTTTGCGGGTTTTGCCGAGTTGCTGCTAGGCCGGACGGAAACCGCTATCCAGCTGCTTCAGAAGTCCTTGGAACGAAATCCCAGCTATGGCGCCGCACAACTTTTCTTAATGGCGGCGCTGTCCTTGCTCGGTCGCGGAGCCGAGGCCACCGAGACCGCCGCATCGTTCCGCAAGCAATATCCGGATTACCGTACGACTACATTCGAGCAGCTATGGTTGTCGCGCTCCGGTTCTTCGACCTACCGCGCCCAAATTCATCCTCTTTTCGAAAAAATTCGCACTCTCGGCGTGGCGAACTGAGTCTCGCCCATGAGCCGTCGAAAACTCCTTCCACACACGAAGAACTCCCGCACGGCACAACACGCCACCGCTGCTCGGTATCTGCCAGCTCGACCATCGGCGCCGCGGCGAGACGGCGGGGCGTTCGGGGCGCCAAACGCCGAACGCGCGGCAATGCCGTGGCCGTGTTTGCTGTCAAGCATTGCCGTAGGAGTAGCGCCGTTGCGCAATCTGACCGGCGATGGCGACCAAGAAAACCTTCTGGACGCGTTCACGAGCGACCTCGCCGCCGACCTCACGCGGCACGGTCGTGGTTTTTCACTACGACGCTTGGCCAAGGAGCCGGCCAACCCCGCCGAGCGACCCGAGTCCGACGTTAAATATTTTGTAACGGGCAGCGCCCAGCGCGCTAGTCCCGGGGTGCTACGCATCAATGTCCGGATCACCGATGCGACGACCTCCGAGTATCTTTGGGCCCGTCGCTTCGAATTTGGCGCCGACGAGGCCGTGCCGGCGCAGGCCAAGATCATCCGGCGGATTTCTCGAGAGCTGCATATTCTGCTTCTCCAACAGGAAGTTGGACGAGTCGTGTGCGAATTGGGCGCCGGTCACGAGCTCAACAAATGTCTTTCCAGTGCGGCGACTGCCCTCCAGGGAGAGCTGCGGCCAGACCTCACGGCTGAGGCACAGCGATGGTACCTGGCCGCGCTGGCCGATGACCCGCGGAACGTTGAGGCGCTTGTCGGTCTGGCCAGGACCTGTCAGGAGCTGGTCAGCAATCCATGGTGGGGCGACCCGCTAGCTGCCTCCGTAGCCTCCGATCTCGGACGCGAAGTGATAGCGATTGCATTGAGCCTCGCGCCCGGGGCGGCCGATGCGCATTGTGTCCAGGGAATGTTACACTCTGCTGCCGGCAAATTGGACGAGGCCGCAATTGCATTCGAGCGGGCGCTGGCGATGGATCGGGGTTTGGCAATCGCCCACGGTTTCGCCGCTTACAATGCTGCCTTTCTCGGCAGCGCCGGAAATACGCTGCCGGCGATCGAGCGTGCGATGCGTCTCGACCGAGCCGACCGGCGGCACAGCATCTGGTTTTTCTTTGGCGGTTTTGCCGAATTGCTCATCGGTCGCACCGACGCGTCAATTGCCTTGCTCCGGAAGTCTTTGGAACGCAATCGCACTTACGGCAGTGCGCGAATGTTCCTGATCGCCGCCTTATCGCTTAGTGGCCAATATCGCGAAGCGGCCGAGGCCGCCGCGTCGTTCCGCCAGCAATATCCCGACGGCCCCGCGGGAGCGTGCGAGCAGTTGTGGCTATCGCGTTCGCGATCCGCAACCTACCGAGCCCAGATCCTTCCGGTATTCGACACAATCCGGAGTCTCGGGGTGGGAACCTGATCGCCGTCCACACACATTGAAGCTGGCGGCGACGATGTACCGGGCGGCAACCTGCGGCACATCTTTGCATCTTAACTACAGAGCAACCGCCACCTCACGTCTTGCGACCGCACTTCTCCGGGCGGCGCATTCCCCGCAGCCGGCCGCGTTCCCATTGCGCACAATCTAATAAAATAATCGCAAAAGGCGCTTTTCTGACGGTGGCTTGGACAGCCCGCTGACAGAGACGCGGTTAATCTGCGCGTCGGCTGAGTGGCGATAGAAATCGCCTTTGGCACACACTGGCGATAGGGCCAGGCCTCACTGCTAGAAGGAACTTGAAATGCGCAGACTGATCAATCGCTTTCGCGTTGATGAGCGTGGTGCCACCGCCACCGAATATGCCATGCTTGTCGTCTTTATCGCCCTTGCCATCGCCACGGGCGCGCAGGCATTTAGCAACGGTCTCAACTCGTGGTTCCAAGCCGTCGGTACCTCCATCACTGGCCTTAATAGTAAAATCCCCGGCCCATAAGCGCCGCGTGCCGTGGCGGTCGGGAATGGGATAGCCCCTTTTCCGACCCTCACCTCCCAATCACTTTCGGCAGGAGCGGAGCAGTGCAGACGGCAACCCTGATTGTTGGTATGGGTATACTGGCAGTTATCGCCTACGGCGATATGCGCTCGCGGCGTATTCCCAATGTGCTCTCTCTCGCCATCGCGATACTCGGCTTGCTTCGTATAATGCTCGTCCACGACCCGGTCACAGCGGGTCACACTCTTGCGGCGGGGGCTGCGATCTTCATCGCCGCATTTCTGCTCTTCTGGTATGGCGTCATTGGTGGCGGGGACGCAAAATTGGTTGCCGCCGCGGCGCTGCTTGTCGGCTATGACGACTTATTCGGTTTTCTTTTCCTCATGAGCCTTTGCGGCGGAGTGCTCGCGCTCGCCAGTCTCGCGGCGGAAAGGTTCGATCTGTCTTTCAGACGTTGGCCGTGGGGGCGACACGTATCCTCAACCGACCAGAGCGACCGAGGTCGAGTAGCGTCGAAAGGGTCGACAGTGCCGTATGGCGTCGCTATCGCAACAGCTGGCGTGATTACGTTGATAGCCGGGAGGTGAACGGCCATGCCCGCGAAAATTATACTTACTCTGTTGTTTTTCGTCTCGCTGTGCGTCCTTGTGATCCTCACGCTTCGCGCACTGCCGCAACGGTTGAACGGCGATACACCTGGAACGAGGGAGGAAATACTTGTCGCCGCAACAGCGCTGCAGATCGGCACGTTGTTGCGCGCCAAGGACGTGACTTGGCAGCAGAGTGGGGGCAGCACCGGGCTGGGGCAGATCGCGCGTCCTCGCACTGCAGCCGGCAGCCCCAATCTCGAACTCGATCAGCAGGCACGCGCCGAAGTGTATGGAGCCGCGCTGCGCAGCAGCGTCACGGCGGGCGAGCCGGTCAGTCGCGGCGCCATTGTGAAGCCAGGTGACCGCGACTTTCTCCAGGTCGTGCTCTCGCCCCAGGCGCGAGCCATCGCAATCCCAGTGACAACGGGCGGTGCGAGCACCGGCATCTTATATCCGGGTGATCGGGTCGACGTAATCCTGACACAGACCTTCAAGAACGACCCGCCTCTGGCGCGCCGCTCGGTAGGCGAAACTGTTGTTGAGAATTTGCGGGTTTTAGCGATCGACGCGCTTGAATCTCGGCCAAATGGCACGGCGAACGGCTTTGGCCGGACGGTCACTCTGGAAGTAACACCTGAGCAGGCCGAAAGGGTCAATGTCGCCACCGAGCTCGGCAAACTCTCGCTGACGCTGCGCAGTGTGAGCGCAGCGAATGTGGCCGTGTCCTCGCCAATGGGCCTAACCAGAACCGCAGGGATCAAACCGATTTGGGCCGGCGACGTTTCGCCGGCGCTGGGCGATGCCGGCCCCACGAAAACTGTCATTGTCGAGCAGCCGATCGTAGAGGTCATCCACGGAAGCAAAACCGTGTCGGTGAAGCTGCAGTGATGTCCGTTGCCGGCGGAATTTCCGGACGGCGGCCAATCCTTTCGGTTGATGGAACGGTCTCGGGGATAGCTGCGTGATTAATGCCCTCCAGACCTTGAAGAGCCCGTTGCAGACCCCCGGACCGATCGAGAAGCCGGTCACGCAACCGGCGGGCCGGGTCCGCTTGATGGCGTTTGTCTTGGACGGACAGAGCGAGGCGTCGTTAAGCTCATACTTTGCGCAGCTCTCGGTTTCCGGCACGATCAGGCGAGGCGGCCTCGCGGGCGCTATTCGGTACCTCGGCGACGAACGATCGCCCGAGAGTATTATCGTCGATATCAGCGGCGCGGAAATGCCGGCCTCGCAAATCCATGAGCTCGCCGAGCTTTGTGAGCCTGGCGTCACTGTAATCGCGATAGGCGATCGAAACGATATTGGCCTTTATCGCGACCTAGTGAGGGCCGGAGTCAGCGAGTACATCGTCAAGCCGGTAACTGCCCAACTGCTGGCTAAGGCATTGGTTGGCGCGGCCGCCTCGGGCGAAGGAAGCCCAATCAGCCGGAAGCTCGGAAAAGTCGTCGCCGTAGTTGGTTCCCGCGGCGGTGTCGGCGCGACAACTCTGTCGATCCATCTGGCGTTGCATCTGGCCAATCAGCAGAGCCGCCGGGTGATGCTCCTCGACCTAGATTTGCACACCGGTAACTGCGCCCTCGCGTTAAACCTCAAGCCCACGCCCGGCTTGCGGGAAGCGCTCGCCAACCCGCTGCGCATCGACAGCGTCTTTCTCGACCGGGCAATGGCAATTCACGGCGAGCGGCTGTTTGTGCTCAGCGCGGAAGAGCCTTTGCGCGTCGATGCAGAATTTACCGCCGAGGCGGTTGACAAGCTGGTCGGGGTGCTGCGCACGCAGTTTCACTACATCGTAGCTGATGTGCCGAGAATTCCTGCCTCACCTTATTGGCAGGCGCTCGACACCGCCGATCTTCGCATAATCGTGGCTGACCAGACGCTGCGCTCGGTGCGCGATACGGTACGCTTCCGTGAGGCTTTCAGTACAGGTCGTGCCGAGCACTCCAACATGCTCGTCGTCAACCGGATCGGCGAGGGCGGTCGCCGGGCAATGACCTTGGCGGACATGGCCAAAGTCAAACTGCAGCCAAATTTTGTGATCCCGTTCCGGCCGAGACTGTTCACGGGACCAGGGCCGTTGCGACGCGGTGCTTTGACGGAGGTGGTTGCAGCGCTTGCGGGGGAAATTTCCGGCCGCGCAACAGGGCGCAAGCGATGGTGGAGCTTCGCGATATGATGACGACCGGCTTTGGCCGCAATGCTCCCGCGCCGCAGCGCCCGGGTCTCGTCCTAGTACCGGATGGCGCTACGGAATTCGCCGCGCCGGTCGTCGATTTAGCCTCATTGAGCGAACTGAAGGAGCGAATTCGTACGGTTCTGATGTCGCAGATTGACCCGGCGGTCGCAGGCCGAATTCCGCGCGCTGCGTTGCGCCGCGAGATCGCCAAACTAGTGAACGAGATCGCGACCGAGGATCGTGTTCAACTCAATAAGCTGGAGGAAATGGCGCTCGCCGCTGACCTCAGCGACGACATGGTCGGGCTCGGTCCTCTCGAACCTTTCCTCGATGACGAGGAAATTACCGATATCTTAGTAAACGGCCCGCTTGATATCTATATCGAGCGGAATGGGAAGCTGGAGAAGACCGCGGCCCGCTTTCGCGATGCGCAACATCTTGCCAGCATCGCGCAGCGGATCGCCACCGCGATCGGCCGGCGCATCGATGAGGCGAGCCCGATGGTCGACGCCCGGCTCGCTGACGGCAGCCGGGTCAACATTGTCTTGCCGCCGCTAGTGCTGAACGGCGGGTCGATTTCAATCCGAAAATTCCCCAAGCAGAGCCTGACGCTAGACATGATGGTACGGCAGCAGAATTTGTCGGCCGAGGTGGCGCGGCTCTTGGAAATCGCCGCCCGCTCGCGCCTCAACATGCTGATCTCGGGCGGCACCGGCTCCGGCAAAACGACATTGCTGAACGCGGTGTCTCAACACATCGACTGCGACGAGCGGGTGATCACCGTCGAAGACGCCGTTGAGCTGCGCCTGCAGCAGCCGCACGTCGTGCAGATGGAAACGCGCCCGCCTAACATCGAAGGCGTCGGTCAGGTCGCGCAGCGCGAGCTCGTGCGCAACGCGCTGCGTATGCGCCCCGACCGCATCATCGTCGGCGAGGTCCGCGGCGCCGAGGCCTTCGACATGCTGCAGGCGATGAACACCGGGCACGACGGGTCGATGTCGACGGTGCACGCCAACTCGCCACGCGACGCGCTCTATCGGGTCGAGAACATGGTGATGATGGCCAATCTGAGCCTGCCGCTCAGAGCGATCCGCATGCAGATCGCCAGCGCAGTCAATTTGATCGTGCATATCGAACGCATGCGGGACGGCATCCGCCGGGTGCAGAGCGTTGCCGAGATCGCAGGGATGGAAGGCGAGGTCATCACGACCCGAGAGCTCTTCGGTTTTCAGCATCGGGGCGAGCGGCTCGCCAGCGGCATCCAGGGCAACGTCGAGTCGATGCGGATGCGCCCCGATTTCATCGTGCGCGCAACACGCCTCGGCCTGGAAAAAGACCTCCTCGACGCGCTTGGTATTGGGGAAACCTGAATTGTTCGATCCAATTCTGCTCGCCGCTCTGCTCACGACGGTTCTGCTCGGCTGCGCGCTTCTTCGGGTGCTGCGCTCGGCGCGTCGCAGAGCGGATCTCGACTCCCGTCTGAGGGCGATCGCAATGACCGCCTTCAGCGCTGATGGGCCCGTCGTGTCGCTACGGAGATCGAGGCCGCAGCGCAAACCACTGCCGATTGTCTTGTCAACCCAACTCGACCTTGCCTTTGCGGCGACTGGTAATCGCATCGGACCGCCGCACCTCCTTGCGGTGGGAATTGCCGCCGCTGCTGCGGTTGGACTGCTCTCCGTCGCGGCGTCGGTCCATCCCGTACTCACCATCGCTCTTGACGGCGCGGCGGCGGCAGGTGCTCCGACGCTGCTCCTCCGATCTGCACAGAGCAGATACCAGCGGAAATTCCTGGATATATTTCCGGACGCACTCGATCTGATCGTCCGCGCGGTCAGGTCCGGTCTACCCGCGCCCGAGGCAATCGAACTCGTAAGTCGCGAAGTTCGGCCGCCGGTCGGCACCGAGTTTCAGCAACTAGTGGACGAGTTGCGCATCGGCACCGAGTTGGAAGAAGCGCTGGAGCACGCCGCCGACCGGATCCGTGTGCCGGATTTCCGGTTCTTTGCCGTCAGTTTGCTCCTGCAACGCCAGACTGGCGGCGGCATCGCTGAAACCCTTTCCAATCTCGGGGGCATTATTCGGCAACGAAAGGCCCTGCGTCTAAAAGCCCGCGCGCTGACCGCCGAGGCACATGCCTCCGCTGCGATTGTGGCGACCACTCCCTTTGTCGCGGGAGTGGGTCTCTTCCTGATCAACCGAGATCTTATTACGGTTTTGTTTTTTGACCCGCGCGGCCGCTTCATGCTCGGGATCGCCGTCGCCAGCTTGCTGACGGGGATTGCTGGGATGCGTGCTCTAATAAAGAGAAATCTGCGCTAGCTATGTCCAACGCATCCCTCGAATGGCTGATCTCTGTCGCCGATACTTATCTGACGATTCGTCTTGGCGAGATGCAGTTCAGGTCCCCTAATACTTGTGCTCTTGCGGTCGCCTTGACGGCGGCAGTGCTGTCGGCGCTCAATCTCGGACGGATCGCTCAGTCGGAGGGTCGTCTGAGCCGCCTTCTTGAGGCGCTGGGCCGCCGGCCATACCACTTCGCTGACCCTTCACATGCGCCCCGGCTGCCCTGGTATCAATGGCTCGGAGCGACTGTGGCGACAACCCGGATCATCGGCACGGCAGCCCAAGAGAGGTTGTTAGCCGCGCTCGTCGCAGCGGGGATAAAGGGACATGGCCATCTGGCCGCCCTGCTTGCGGCCAAGCTATGTAGCGCCATCGCGTTTTTCCCACTCTGTTGGCTGGTGCTCGAATGGTGTCATTTCTTCGTCGGAGCTACCCCGACCAGATTGGGGCTGTTGGTGGGCTCCGCTATCCTCGGTTGGCGTAGTCCCGACGTGGTCCTCTCCCGGCTAGCGGCGAGGCGGCGCGTGCGTCTGGAAACTGGTATCCCCGATGCGCTTGATCTGCTCGTTATCTGCGCTGAGGCGGGTCTCAGCTTGGACCACGCGATCGACCAGGTCGCCCGCGTTCTCCGCTCCTCCAATCCCGAGGTTGCTGAGGAGTTCGCAGCTACAGGCGCAGAGATGCGCATCTCCGCCGTCCGTGATCAAGCGTTCGACAATCTGGCGCAGAGGGGGGGTCTTGCGAGCCTGCGCGGCATCGTTGCTGCGCTCAACCAATCGATCAGGTTCGGAACACCACTTGCCCGATCTTTGCGAGCCGTCGCGGCCGAGATGCGAACCGAGCGTCTGGTGCGCTTCGAAGAACGCGCGGCGCGCCTCCCCGCGCTTATGACTGTGCCGTTGATGACGTTTATTTTGCCATCCTTGATGATCGTGATCGGCACGCCCTTGGCCCTGCGCATCATCGACATGCTGGGAAGGGGTCCGTGACGGAGCATCTGACGAGAGAAGCCAGGCGCGCCCTTTTACGGCACTCGATGCGATATGAGCTCCTTTTTATCCGCTGAAGAAGGCCTGCTGGCGGCGGAGGCCCGGCCGCCGACCAGTTGCGATTTGCGATAAACATGTCGCCTAACTTTGTTCGATCGCTTTGGCGCGCGCGTATTTTTGGCGACACGACCGGCGCTACTGCAACAATCGTGGCCATCGCTCTTCCTGGTCTGATCGGGATGAGTGCGCTCGGTGTCGAAACCGGCGTTTGGTTTGCCATCAAATTACAGAACCAGTCTGCCGCCGACTACGCGGCCGTTTCCGCGGCTTATGAGGTGATCGCCGGCAAAACCAACCTGACCGGCGAGCTGACCGCGGCCGCCGACGAGGCAGCCAGGCAGAACGGCTACAAGGGAGGTGTGCCGGCAGTGGTTACTCCCTATAACGATGGGATCGTCACCAACGGCATAGCGGTTACGCTGCAGCAATCCCAGGGAGCTTTGCTCGCAGCGATGTTTTTGTCCGGCGTCACCATTGCTGACACCGCTGTTGCGGTAATCGAGGCGCTGGATAACCCATGCATTCTGGCACTTGGCACGAACAGCACGGATGTGGAAATCGCCGCCTCTGCCCAGCTCGACATGCCGAACTGCTCGGTGGCAGCGAATTCGATCAGCAGTACCGCGATCGAGCTTCGCAGCAGCACCAGTTCCGTGGCTGCAGCAACTTTGGTTACTGCTGGCGAAATATCGTTGCAGGGGATCCCTATCAACCCGGCGGCACCGCCACCGGAGTTCACGCTATCCTCCCCCGCGATGATCGGTGCGCCGAGCGTAGCCGACCCGTATGCAGGTACCCTTACCCACGCATTTCTTATCGCTGGCATGCCGACGACGCCGAATTGCATATCAAAGACTTCAAATTATGTAACGATTTATGCCGGCAATTGCGCAATCCCCGGAAAGTCACTGACTGACACTCAAATTCTTCTGTCAGCGAACACCCGGATATCCGGGTCGTGGCGCATCGCGCCTGGTCAGACGATTGATCTATCGCCCGGCACCTATTGGGTTACCGGCAATCTGACCCTTCAGTCGCGCGCCGTGCTCAAGTGCTCCAATTGCGACAATACGAAGGGTGCGGGCGTTACGATCATCTTAACCGCGCAGACCAATAAGATCGGGGCGGTGTCGGTTGCCTCTAACGCCACGTTGACTCTCAACGCGCCGAATTCAGGGCCCTTTGCCGGCCTTGCGATCATTCAGGATTCCAATGGCCTGCCATCCGGCACGACTTACACTTCGAGGCAAAGCACGATCGGCGGCGCGCCGGGGGCGATCCTCAACGGGCTTGTCTACTTCCCCAACTCATCGATGATCTTCCACGGAGCACCGAGCGCCACCGGCCCACAGTGCTTGCTGCTCGTGGTCAAAACCCTGGACATCGATGCTGCGTCGCGGCTCGAAGCCGGCGGATGTGCGGGGGTTGGCCTCGGCAATCTTCCCGCCATCGATACCGTTGCCGTCGCGGAATGAAGATGCCCAAAAGGTTCAGTGGAGATTGCGGTCAGCGAGGAGGAGAAATCGCCTCGGGGTACCGAAACCGGGATGGAAGTGTAGCTGCAGAGTTCGCGCTGATGGCGCCGATCATCGTTCTGATCGCGGCCGGAATTGCCGATTTCGGTATGCTCGCGACCAAATCCGTCGGACTGGCGGCAACGGCACGGATCGGTGCGGCGTATGCGCGGACTTACCCGGACGACACCAGCGGCATACAGCGTGCGATGCAGAGCGCAATGGGCTTTGCACCGCCATTGATTTTTCCGGCCAGCTTTCTTCGGAGCTGCGAGTGCGATGACGAGACGCCTATTGCCTGCAGCGAGTCGTGTGCCACATTCGGCCGTCCCGGGCCCAATCGCATGTTCATTCGGATCACGGCGAACCAACCTTTTACGCCGCTGGTGCCGTGGCCGGGCATTCCGGCAATGCTGACCGCGGCGGCGGAGGCGCGGCTGCAATGAATAGCCGGTCCAGGCATACAACCGAGGCGGGTACGGTGGCTGTCGAGGCCGTCCTCATAATGTCTGTGCTGTTGTTAGCCGTCTTTGGCGGCGTTGAAACCGCGCGAGCCTTTTGGACCTACAACACGATGCTGATGGCGGTCGAGCAGGCCGGCCGCTATGCGATGATGTACAACCACCGTCCGCCTGCGATCTGCATGACTCAAACCCAGGCTTCGCAATGCCCTGCACTGTCGAATACGCCGCTGGCAAATTGTTCTGCTTGGTATGCCCGGCAGATTTTGGCCGCTTACCGGGCCCCTGCGATCGCCGTTTCAGTTGCGGTCGACACGACGACATCCCCAGTCACGATAACGATCTGCGCAAGCCACTCGTTCGATTTCATCGCACCGCAGCTTCTACCGTACGGACCACTCGATTTGATCAGCAGCGTGACGGTCCCGATAATCTGAATTCCTGCGTTTCGGCGCTCGGACAACCCGTTGTGCTATGCGAGACCGTCACGTTCCAACCTCCTCAGGGTCAGTGAGAGACGGTGAAATGCTGTGTTCCGGGGAAGCCGAAACCGGCATTGGGTGAAGCCACCAACAACACTTCGCATATACGCTGCCGCAGTTCAGCGACCTTGAACGGCTTTGTCAGAAGGGGAATTCCCGAAACGCCGTCTGAGCAAAGCACATCCGCGTGTCCGGACATCAGTATCACGTTCAATTCCCGCTGACAGGCCCGCGCCCGATCGATGACGGCGATGCCGTTCATTCCCGGCATGGCATAATCGACCAACAGAAGATCGAGCGGCTGCTCCCTCTCGACGATCGCGAGGGCCTCAGAAGGGGTGTCCGCTTCCCACACGACGTGGCCATTGTCGCGCAGAATGGTCGCGACATATGTCAGCACACCTAAATCGTCGTCGCAGACCAAGATTCTTGCGTGGCTCGGCTCCAATATGGATGGATCGGGGTCGGGAGCGACGCATTGGGATATTTTGGTCCCAGCGCACGGCAGCCACAAATCCACTCTCGTGCCTTCACCGGGAGTGCTGGCTATCTCGACCAATCCCCCCGATTGCGCCGCAAAGCCGTGAACGATCGATAATCCCAGCCCCGAGCCTCGGCCGGCCTCCTTCGTCGTGAAGAATGGTTCAAACGCGCGTTGGAGGGTCTCCTTATTCATCCCGATGCCGGTGTCGGTTACCGAAATTACAACATAGTCGGACGGCCGGAGCTCGGACGGGAGGCTGCCGATCGCTCCTTGTCGGTTCTCCGCACTGATACTTAGAACCCCGCCTCCCGGCATAGCGTCACGTGCGTTGAGGGCAAGGTTCAGGATTGCGAGCTCCAGCTGGTTCGGGTCGATCCATGCCGGATGTAAATCAAGATCTGAACGTATCGCAAGCGCGATCCCAGGACCGATTGTCTGCTCCAGCAATCTCTCCGCGGCGCTGAACACGCCTGGAATGTCGACCGGCCTCGGATCCAAATGCTGTCGGCGCGCAAAGGCGAGTAGATGCCGAGTCAGCGCGGCACCACGTTCCGCCGCACGGAGGGCTGCCTGTAACGATGCCACGGTGCGCGGATCGGCGCTTACGCGGTTTTGCGCAATTTCGAGTTGCCCGACGACTATTGTAAGCAGGTTGTTGAAATCGTGCGCGATGCCGCCTGTCAATTGGCCGACGGCCTCCATTTTGTGGATTTGCCGCAACTGGTCCTCTGCGGTTTTCCGCTGCTCTATCTCTAAGTGCAGTCGTTGATTTGCCGAAACCAGCTCCTTGGTCTTCTCGGTCAGATCGCAGTTCAAACGCAATCCATGCACAAAGCCGCGAGCGGAATTGCATGCCGCAAGGCTTATTGTCACTGCGAACACCACCATCATGTCGCCGTGTACGGTCCAACCATCGAGGAAGAAGCGGCCCGCCAGCGGTAACGAAGCGGGGAAGACGTAGGCGATGAAGGCCGGCAGATAGTTGGAAAATGCCACAAGAGAGGCGGCGCACATTCCGCCGATGACAAAGGCAACGAAAGTCTGCTCCACCAGGTTATCGGGAAGCAAAAGCGCGCTGCCGACGCCCCACAGCAATCCCGATAGCCCCGATCCGACCGTTGCCGCGGCCGCCCATCGGCTCGCGGACTCTACCGACCGCCTGGCCTGGCGGTAACGGACCCATCCGAATGCGTGAGCCCCCGTAAGGGCAATGGTCAATGCGAGAAATACCAGCCACCAAGTCTGTCCCTTATAGGACGCCAGCACGATCGCAACCAAGGCGGAGTTGACCAGGTTGACGAGCAGGACTATCGGGAGGTGCTGGTAGAGAGCTCGTATCTGCGCGACGTAAATCCCGTTCGTGGTGCCAGTTCGTTGCACGTCGCCTCGCTTTTGAGCATTTACAATGGAGGTGCAACCCGCCGCGTTATTTGATCTTAGTTGGCCGCTGTCAGGCGAACGTCATTTCCACGTCTGGCAGATGTCAAAAAGGTTGTGCTTAATTAGTCTTTATTTGCCCATGCCGCGGGTTTTAGCGGCATCGATGGTGCCAGCCGAATAAATCAAAAGAGGCGAAAATCCGGCCTAATCTGCCAACATTGAAACAATCGGTCGCGAATGGACGTAATTTTGCCATAATTCGTACGATAGTAACACAGTCGAGCCAAGCTCCCACCCGGCACTGGCAGTTCCCGATGGGTACGACAGCGCGATCGAACACGACGCCACCGACCTGAATGGCAGTCGAAAATGGGGGCAATGGTTGTGACTGGTTTGTGCCGCTCCGCTGGCTCAGTAAAACTACCGGCCGAGAGTTTTCCTCAGCCATATTGGGATATTAAAAGATGTCTTTGACGATTCATGTGCTCGGACCTTTGGTGATCAAGAGTGATGACTGCCGGCTCGACAAGCTCCCGAAAAAGGCGCGGGCCTTGCTCGCCTTTCTCGCGGCCCAAAACGGCGAAGCGGTGAGCCGCGAGCGACTGGCCGACTTGCTATGGCCCTACCAGGGGTCGGAGCAAGGCCGCCACAGCTTGCGCAATTGCCTGTTGGAGCTGCGCAAGGCGCTCGGGCGGGGAGCAGCCTCTGATTTGGCAGCCGACTTCGCCAACTGCCGGATCGAGGACGCCATCGTCGACCTCGATGATTTCGAGCGGCTGTCGCGCTCACAGGACCCTCGCGAGCTGCAGATGGCAGCCGATTTGTACCGCGGAGATTTCCTTGCTGATTTCTATATCACCTCCGAGCCGTTCCAGGAATGGTTGGCAGCGGCGCGAGACCGAGCGCTTGCTGCGATCTGTGACGTCCTGGAACGGTTGATCGCGCTGCAAGACGCCGCCGGCGACTATGAATCCGCGATCCAGTCCGGGCGCCGGCTGGTGACCCTCGAACCGCTATCCGAATCAGGGCAGCGTGCTCTGATGCGCGCCTACGCGCGTGGCGGCCGCCGCGGCGAAGCTCTCCGCCAGTACAAGAATTGCGCCAATACGTTGCACCGCGAGCTGAGTGTTACGCCCGATGAGGAAACCCAGGCGCTGGCGCGCTCGATCGCCCGTGCGGGCGGTGAGGGCCTTGTCGTAGGCGGCGCACCGGGCAACCAGGCTCGCGTCGCCTCGAGCGCGATGACCGATCGCGTAGTGGAAGTCCACCGCCCTCGGTCGCAAGAGCGGCCGACCTCCGGGTCAGAAAAACCGCAATGGCCATGCCTGCTGCCGAGCATTGCCGTGGCAGTAGCGCCGATGCGCAATCTGACGGGCGATCCCGACCGGCAACGCTTGGTGGAAGCCTTTACCGACGATCTCGTCACCGACCTCCTTCGACTGGGCCGCGGTCTCTCGCTCAAACCATTGAAAAGGGAGCAGCCGACAATGGGCAAGGTCGCGCGATCGTCGGTTTCAGAGCGTGACTATGACTACGTCGTCACCGGGAGCGCTCAGTGCGGCAATCCGGAAACTTTGCGTGTGAATATGCGGATCGTCGATGCGGCGACCTCCGAGTTCGTGTGGGCGGGGCGACATGAGTTCCGTCTTGAAGAACTCGCGCCGATCCAGACGAGGATCACTCGGCGGATATCCCGGGAGCTTCACGTACTGCTGCTCCAGGCGGCGAGCCGGCGCACCTTTCTCGACGCGGGCATGGAGCACGGAGTCACCGAATCGCTGGCGCGGGCGGCAAGTGCGCTGCAACAAGGTATGCGCGCGGAGTTGGCGGCCGAGGCACAGCGTTGGTATCTAACAGCGCTGGCGAGCGACCCACGAAATGTCGAGGCTCTGACAGGTCTGGCGATAACCTGCCAGCATCTCGTCAGCAACCCATGGTGGGCCGAGCCGCGGGTCGTGGCGACCGCCTCCGACCTGGGCCGCGAAGCGGCGGCGATCGCGCTCTCGATCGCCCCGGGGCACACTGCCGCGCATTGTGTACAGGGGATGTTGTATTCGGCTGCCGGACAACTGGATGAGGCGGGCGGTGCGTTCGAGCGCGCTCTGGCAACCGATTCAGGCCAGGGTACCGCCCACGGGTTCGCCGGATATAATGCTGCTTTTCTTGGCCGCGTCGATGAGACTGTACCAGCCATCGAGCGCGCAATGAGCCTCGATAGATCGGATCGACGGCACAGCATTTGGCTCTTCTTCGGCGGCTTTGCCGAACTCCTGCGGGGGCGAACCGAGGCTTCGATTTCCCTTCTCCGCAAATCCTTGGAACGCAATCCCAGCTATGGGAGCGCGCATCTATTCCTGGCGGCTGCGCTGTCTACGATCGGGCGGCACAGTGAAGCAACCGAAGCCGCAGCGAAATTCCGCGGGCTATACCCGCAACACCGGACGCGTGCGTTTGAACAGCTCTGGCTGTCGCGTTCTGGGTCCGCGGCATACCGGGCCCAGATCCATCCGACGTTCGAGAAAATCCGCGGGCTCGGCCTTATAAATTGATATCGCTGCGGCTTGGCGGTTATCGGGCGGCGGTCTGCGAGAGTTTGCGCGATAGCTCGAGCGCCATCTTCTGGTGGTCCTCGAGCGTCGGCAAAGTCTTTTGCACAAATTGCGCTAGCTCGGTGTTGTGACCCGAGCGCTCCTCTTGCTGGAAGAGCTTCACCGCCTTGTTGTGGTCGTCGACCATGTCGTGCATGTACTGATCATCGAAGGCCTTGCCGTGCAGCGTTTGGAGCTTCTCGCGCATCCGCTCGTGCTCTGAATCGAGCGTCTTGGGCATCTCGACCCCAAGCCCGGTCGCAATCGAGGTCAATTGCTCATTTGCCTTTGTATGATCCTCGATCATCCGCTCGGCGAAACGCTTGACGTCGGCATTTTCCGATTTCTGAGCAATCTTGCTGAGCTCGACCTCCGCCATGCCACCGGTCGCGGCCTCCCTGACAAAGGTCTTGTCTTCCTGGTCCAGCGCATCTTTGGGGGAAGTTGCCGCAGCGTGGCTGGGCTGCCCGGTTTGAGCAAAACTAAGGGGAGCTGCTAGCAAGCCAACGGCTACAACGGCGGTCGTAGTGAGTAAGCGCAGCATCATGGTCACTCCGGAAACGGCATTTAGCCCTTCAACAGGCGCGTTCAGGCGGAGTTCCTTATTGCCGATATTACCGATGTGACACTCCCCACACCCGCCGCAACCCGCCACCGCTTTTCATCCCCCGGAAACCTCGATAAAGGCCCGGAATATCCGGCGGTCAGCCTCGCTGATCTCAAACTCGGGGTGCCATTGCACACCGAGACAGAAACGGTGGCGCGGAGCCTCGATCCCCTCGACGACGCCGTCCTCGGCTAAGGCGTCGATGACGAGCCCCGGCCCGGCGGTCTTGACCGCCTGATGGTGCGCGCTGTTGACCCCGAGGCTGTCCACTCCGGTGATGCGGTGGAGAAGCGTGCCGGCGACCACCCGGACGGTATGCCCGGGCTGGTTGCGCGGGTTCGGCTGGCGATGCGGCAGGCAATCCGGGACTTCGTCCGGGATATGCTGGACCAAAGTGCCGCCGAGCGCGACGTTCAGGAGCTGCTGGCCGCCGCAGATCCCGAGCACCGGCATGTCTTGAGCGAGCGCGCCCTTTGCGGCGGCCATCTCGAAGGCAGTGCGGCGGTCCTTGGTCTTGACTGTCGGGTGTCTCGTCGCCTCCCCGAACAGCGCCGGGTCGACATCGAACCCACCGCCGGTGACGATCAGGCCGTCGATCCGGCCGAGATAGGCCGACGCGGCGTCCGGATCGTGCGGCAGCAGGATCGGCAATCCGCCGGCACGGCGCACCGCATTGCAATAATTCTCGCGGATCGCATACCACGGAAAATTCGAATAGCCGCCGGGCGGCTCGTGATCGAGGGTGAGACCGATGACCGGCTGTGCCATGCTGCAAAACCCAATCTAATGCGGGGGCGAAACCGGGGTAGCGATGACCGAGTATTACGAGCAGCCGCTCCCGATACGGACCTACGACATAGACTTTGCCGGCATTGTCAGCAACATCGTGTTCATTCGCTGGCTGGAGGATCTGCGGCTCGGCCTTTTGGACCAGGCCTATCCGCTGATCCGGGCGCTCGCCGAGGATATTGCGCCGATCCTCTTGTCCACGCGAATCAGCTATCGCCGGCCGGTGACGATCGCCGACCCGCTGGTCGGCCGCATGCGGGTCGCCGGACTGACCCGAGTGCGCTGGCGGCTCGCCGCGGAATTCTCGGTCAATGGCGCCGTCCATGCCGAGGCCGAGCAGGAAGGTTTGTTCATGCGCCTCTCAACCCGGCGGCCGATCGCGATACCCGAGCCCATTCGCCGCTGGCACAGCGGATGAGCCTGCACCTATCACCGATGAATCTGGCCCTCGCCGAAGCCGAGGCGGCGGCCGCGCACGGCGACGTGCCGGTCGGCGCCGTGCTGGTCGATGGCGAAGGGCGTGTCCTCGCCGCTGCCGGTAATCGCGTCGAGGCCGACCATGACCCGACGGCCCATGCCGAGATGCTGGCATTACGCAGAGGCGCAGCCCAATTGGGCGCCGCGCGACTCACCGAATGCGATCTCTACGTCACCCTCGAACCCTGCGCGATGTGCGCCGCGGCGATCGCCTTGGCCCGCCTGCGCCGGCTCTATTTCGGGGCTTACGATCCGAAAAGCGGCGCAGTCGAGCACGGCCCCCGCCTATTCGACCAGCCGGCGACCCACCACCGGCCGGAAATTTACGGCGGCATCGAGGAGCGGCGCGCGGGCGGATTGCTGCGCGATTTTTTCCAGGCGCGCCGCCGATAAGATTGGTCAGGCAGTGCAACAGCTCCTCGCCAGCGGTGGCAGCTGATGCTTACTCCGCGGCCGCAAGGGTCGGCCGCTGCTGGCGCAATTCGGCGACCCGCTCTCGGGTGTAGAGGTCGGTCCAGTTCGACAGCGCGAAATCGGTGACCTGCCGGGGATCGTAGGGGCGGTCGGGTATGCGGATCTCCTTTCCCGCAATGTAGACCGCGTGCAGTCGGTTCTTGTCCTGCAATACGCGGATGTCGGCGAGCGGCGAGGCGTCGAGTACGATGAAATCGGCGGCGCGGCCCGGCTCCAAGGCGCCGATATGGTCGCCGCCGGTCATGAAACCAGCATTGACCTCGGTCGCTGCCCGTAATGCGGCGGCCGGGGTAAAATCCAGATCCTCGACGAAAAGCTCGAGTTCGCGGGCGTTCCATTCGCCATAGGGGGTAACCGCAAAACCGGTATCGGTTCCGGTCAGCAACGGCACGCCGGCTGCGCGCGCCTTTTTCCAGTTGGCGCAGCCGATCTCGTATTCGTGCTGCGCATGCTCGGGGCGCCCCTTGAGGAAAGCCGGCTCGTGGGGCTGCGTGAAATCGATCGTATTGCGTGGGTGCGTCATGGTCGGCGAGACCACGCTGCCGGTCTCCAGCATCGCCGCGATGCATTCGTCGTCGAGGTGGTTGGCGTGGAATATCAGATCGACCCCGGCTCGCGCCGAATATAGCGTCGCCTCACGGCCACGGGCATGCGCCACCGCCTTCTTGCCGTGGCGGTGGATCTCGCGGACCATGATGTCGGTCTCTTCCTGCGTGAACGCGGCGACGAGAGTGCCGTCGTCGCGCCGCTGGATGCCGTCCATCGCGATCTTGACGCAGTCGACCCCGTTCTTGGTCTGGCGGCGGATCTCCTCGACCGCTTCGGCAGCCGTCTGAACCAGCTTGCCAATCGAGGTCTTGGGCGCGCCGATCCAGGTCGGGTACCAATCGGTCAGGCCCTGGTGGCTCGTATATAGGGTCCCGCCGCCATGACCCGCGGCCCGTCGAAGAGGCCCGCGCTGATTGCGTTGCGGATCGACAGGCTGATCTGGCCGGCATCCCCGGGCGAGCAGATCGCGGTAAACCCGGCCGCGGCGACCTTCTGCGCGAAAAACATGCCGCGCAGGGTGCGGAACTCGAGCGGGCTGTAAAGGTCGATATCCTCCTCGCTTTTTGCGTTGCCATAGGCAAGATGCGTGTGGACGTCAATCAGCCCGGGCATGACGAAACAGCCGGTATAATCGAGCACCTGGTCGTCGCGGGCGCGCCGCGGCGATCCAGCCTCGGGGCCGGCATACTCGATGACGCCCTTCCGATCGAAGACCAGAATTTCGCCTTTACCGGCATCGTCCTCGCGCCCGGAGAAGAGCTGACCACAGCGAACAAAGGTCCTCATTGCCGTAGACTCCTGTAAAAGAAACGAGCGCGCTCGAGGCGACTTCTACCACAATAAGTGGGGCTGGACATACGCGGCATTCCCGTGTGTCCTAGGGTCTTCCTATATTCGGGAGGAAACTTCGACTCCGTCCGATGACCGTCCGCGCCTTTGCCAACCTGCCCGGAGAGATGGCACGACGGATCCGCGAAATGGACTGGTCGGCGACCCCGCTCGGCAGCAGCGGCGCTTGGCCGCAAAGTCTGAAGCTCAGCATCGCGTTGATGCTTGCCTCGGGGTTTCCGATGGCGATCCGATGGGGGCCCGAGCTGGTCCTCATTTACAACGATGCCTATCGACCCATCCTGTGCGACAAGCACCCTGAGGCATTGGGCCGCTCGTTGCGCGAAGTTTGGTGGGAAGTCTACCCCGAGCTCGGGCCTTTGAACGAAAGCATCCTGCGCGGCGAGCGGGAAGCCTTCTTTGCCGAAGATCACCCGTGGACCGTCCGCCGCCAGGGCTCGTTTGTCGAGAACGCGCGCTTCAGCATCAGTTATAGCCCGATCCCGGATGAATCGTCGCCGAACGGGATCGGCGGCATCCTCACGACCTGCATCGAAACGACCGAGCGCGTCCGCAAAGAGGAGGCATTACGCGTTCTGAACGAAAGTCTAGAGACAGAAATTGCCGAGCGCATCCGAGAACGCGATCGGATTTGGCATGTCTCTGAAGACCTCCTCGGCGTTTCCAATTTCGACGGGTATTTCACCAGCGTCAATCCGGCCTGGACCACCCTCCTCGGCTGGAGCGAGGATGAGATCAAGAGGATGCATGTCAGCGAGTTGAGGCATCCCGACGATGCGGAGCATTCCATGGCCGGTCGCAGGCGGCTCGCCGAGGGTATTCCAACCGTCCGAATGGAGAATCGCTTTCGCCATAAGGACGGCTCGTGGCGTTGGCTCGCCTGGACGCTGACGGTAGAGAACGGAGCGATCTATTTGATCGGCCGCCACGTCACCGCCGAGAAGCTGGCCGCGGAGGCGTTACGCGAAAGTGAGCGGCAGTTCCGATTGTTTTCAGAAGCCGCGACCGATCACGCACTGATCAGACTCGATGCGCGCGGCGTGGTGTCGGGCTGGAATGCCGGAGCGCAGCGCATAGAGGGCTATGCCGAACCGGAAATTGTCGGCCACCATTTCTCGCGTTTCTATACAGCGGCGGATCGGGCGGCCGGTGCTCCCGAACGCGCTCTCGCGGCCGCCGCGACCTCGGGAACCTACGAACATGACGGCTGGCGTGTTCGCAAGAATGGATCTTTGTTTTTGGCAGCCGTGGTGATCGACGCCATCCGCGACGAGGAAGGCAAACTCATAGGGTTCGCGAATATCATGCGCGACGTGACCGAGCGTCATGAAGCAAGGGCGAAACTGCAGCGCGCACAAGAGCGGCTCGCCCAGTCGCAAAAGATGGAGGCGCTGGGACAGCTGACCGGCGGCATAGCGCACGACTTCAATAATATGCTGATGGTTGTAAGCGGTAACGCACAGATACTCAAAAGTCGCCTTCGTGATCCAAAACACCTGCGGCCGGCAGAGGCGATCGAACTCGCGGCGGCACGCGGCGAAAATCTCACTCGCCAGCTTCTCGCCTTCTCTCGCCGCCAAGCCCTGAACCCGATCGTCATCAGCTTGCGCCAGCGCGTCGCGGAGTTCCGCGATCTGCTTGCCAGCTCAGCGCGCGGTGATATCACGCTGGCCATCGACATCCCCCGCAATATCTGGCCAGTGGCAGTCGATATTCATGAATTGGAGCTCGCGCTGATCAACCTGGTCGTCAACGCCCGGGACGCGATGCCCGGCGGCGGAACGACCACGATCGCGGCCAAAAATCTCCGGCTACAGTCTGAGGACACGCTGGATGGCCTTTGCGGAGAATTCGTCGCTCTGACGGTGGCAGATACCGGGTGCGGGATAGAAGCAGACATCCTGCCAAAGGTGTTTGAGCCGTTTTTCACGACCAAGCAGCTCGACAAGGGTACCGGGTTGGGACTGTCGCAGGTCTATGGCCTGACCCACCAGTCGGGTGGGACCGTGACGATCGCCAGCCAATTGGGGAATGGCACGAGCGTTACCATGTTTTTGCCGCGCACCCATCGTCCCCTCAGCGAAACCTCGACCGCCCCTGCGGAGCCGCCTCGAGGAGGCGAAACCGTCTTGTTGGTCGAGGATAACCTCGAAGTGCAGGAAACCGTCGGTATGTTGCTGGATCAGCTCGGATACCGCGTATTTCGCGCCCGATCGGCGACGGCCGCATTGCAACTCCTCCAGTCAGGCGAGGCCGTCGATCTGGTGTTCAGTGATATTATCATGCCGGGAGAGCTCGACGGCATGGCACTTGCGCGACAGGTCAAGGAGGAATACCCCGACCTTGCCGTTTTGCTGACGAGTGGTTATGCAAAGGCCGTAAGTACTCTCGAAGCCAATTTCCCTATTTTGCGTAAGCCCTATCAGCTCGCGACGTTGGCTCGCGCAATCCGCGACGCATTGAACACCGAGCCGGCTCAGCTCTTGACCTGAAGCCGATGACGCTGTCGAGTAACAGATGAGGCGTAAGCGGAGACCTGGGCATGAAGATCGCGCGCATCGAAACCTTTATCCTCGGGACGGGCAGCTCGAAGGATCTGTTGTTTTGTCGCGTCGAGACCGAGGGCGGTCTCTATGGCTGGGGCGAGGCCTATGTCACGCACGGCAAGGAAAAGGTCGTTGCGGACTGCATCGAGGCGATGGCGCCGCATGTGATCGACCGCAGTGCCTTCAACATCCGGCACACCGGCCAGATCATGTTCGAGGATTTTGCGATCCGCCGCATCTCATTGGAGCTGATGGCGGCGTGGAGCGCGATCGAAATCGCCTGCTGGGACATCATCGGCAAGCGTGCCGGATTGCCGGTGTATAACCTTATCGGCGGCGCGTCGCGTGAGCGCGTGCGCGTCTATGCCAATGGCTGGTCGCGAGGGACGACGATCGAGGAGGGGGTCGAACGCGGGCTGAAGGTCAAGGCAATGGGCTTTACCGCCGCCAAATTCGATCCGTTCCCCGGCCCCTGGCGGAGCTTTGTCGATCGGCGCGACGAGGATTTCGCGATCGATTATGTGCGGGCGATGCGCCAGGCATTGGGGCCCGATTTCGAGCTCTTGATCGAAGCGCATCGCCGCTTTGCGCCGGCTCACGCGATCCGCATCGGTAATCGCCTCGCCGAATTCGGCATCGACTGGTACGAGGAGCCCTGCCTGTCGGAGAATATCGACTTGGTCGCCGAAGTACGGCGCGCGGTGCCGATCCCGATCGTCACCGGCGAGGCGATCTATTCGAAGGAAGCCTTCTTCGAGTGCCTGGCCAAACGCGCTGCCGACATTTTGAACCCGGACATCTGCGCCGTCGGCGGCATCAGCGCAATGCTCGACATCGCCGCAATGGCGCAGCCGCAGGCGGTCGTCATGTCGCCGCACAATTACAACAGCACGCTCGTCGGCCTCGCAGCGACAGTTCACCTCTCGGCGGTAATCCCAAATTTCCGGATCACCGAATATTTCGTGAACTTCCAGGACCTGTGCCGCGAAATCGCCACAGCGTCCTTGACCGTGCAAGATGGCTGGATCGATCTGCCGACCGCACCCGGTCTCGGCATCGATATCGACGTCGAGAAACTACGCGCCCATCCGCACCAGGAAGCCACCCACCGCGGCTTCCGGCAATATTGGGAAGAGTACCCCCGCAAGGGCTACACGCCGTCTCTGCGCTGACCCGTCCAGTAGTCCCCTCGCCCGGCAAGATCCATAATAGCGCTCGCGAGCATCGCCAATCTCTCGGCCCGGCAATTCGCGCGACTCCTCTCGTCTTGTAGGAACAACCGGCAACTCCGATCCAGCGAGCAGTGCTACGCCAATGAGGCTTATTTTTCTATCGCACGGAAACACCCTCAATGGTGCCGAAAGATGTCTTGCAGAAGCCGTTCGGGGTCTAACGCATGAAGGTCATGAAGTCGGGGTCGTCGTGCCATCAGGGGGGGACCTTGCGCCCGTCCTAAGAGGTTTCGGTGCGACGGTCGTCATTGTCCCACATCGCTGGTGGGTCCATCACGGTGGCACGCAGTTGACGTGGCGACAGAAAGCCAAGAATTCCGCACACCATTTTGTCGACGCAAATCGGATTCGGCGCGTAATTCGAGGAATGAACCCACAAATATTGATTACAAATACAATAACTATTCCGACCGGAGCCCTAGCGGCTAAATTATGCAGAATCCCGCACATTTGGTATCTCCACGAGTTCGGCGAAAAAGACCATAACTTTGTCTTCGATCTTGGGCCGCGATTTAGTTTGTGGTTTATTAACCATACGTCAACGAAAGTTATCGTTAATTCCAAATCGGTTTATAGATTTTTTCAGAGATACATTCCATCAGCCAAATTATCCCTGGTGTATTATTCCGTAGATGTTACATTACCGAAACTACAGGCCTCTCTGCCATTAGGCTTTAATGTTGTTATGGTTGCCACCGTCGCTCCAGGTAAGAGGCAGCACGAGGCTGTTGAAGCAGTACATATTTTACGAAGTAAAGGACTAAACATTCAGTTGACACTCGTCGGGGGCCATAACCCTGCCTATTCCACACACATTCGGGGGCTGATAAAAAAACACGATCTTTGTGATGCCGTGCATATCTTAGGACATTCGGATCGTGCACTATCATACCTGAGCGCGGCAGATGTCGTGTTGGTGTGTTCGTCGAACGAAGCATTTGGAAGGGTAACCGTCGAGGCGATGAAATTGTCAAAGCCAGTGATTGGGGCATATGCTGGCGGTACACAGGACCTGATACAGGACGGTCTTACCGGACTTTTTTATGAATCTGGTAATACAGAGCAACTATCTGAAAAAATAGAATACTTATACAGCAATCCTGAGCTTCGTATAAAACTGGGAGAGAAAGGGCGAGATTGGGCTGCCAACACGTTTACGATAGGAAATTATACTTCGGGCCTGCTGGGGGTAATTAAGCAAGCAATGGAATTGTAGCGGGCGAATGCCCGTCCGCGAACCGCGCCGACATCCCTGTTCTGCGAATGCGGCGGAATTTGCTGCGCTTTCCGCCCTTCACTTGATACGGCGGTTCCGATCTTAAAATCGCCATCTTGGTATTGCATACTTGCGTCCGGTGGCCAGTTCTTAACCACGTGCATAGGGTGGTGGGGCTTACATTTAGAGCGCTAGAGCGGCCGCGCACTTGGAAGGGGATCTACGAGGTTACAACCAAAGGAGGAAAGTTGACTGTAGAGTCGCTGTAGATTCAGCGGAGAACGATTTCACGAACAGTTTATGGTTGTGATCTGCGGCGTCCTGAGTTGATCATTGTTATTCGCCTAAACACCGGATTCCCGGGTTGAGCTTCAGTACACGCGCTCCGCGGGCGGGAAGGCCTTTACTTCGTTCGATAAGGTATGAAGGTGGACCGCACGGTCGCCGAGACGCACCTTGCCGCCGCCATCCTGCCAAGCGAGGGTATGTTTGAGCCAGTTCCGGTCGTCACGCTGCGGAAAATCCTCGCGGGCATGGGCGCCTCGGCTTTCGGTCCGGAATAGGGCGGAATGGAGGATGACGGCTGCCTGCCCGATCAGGTTGTCGAGCTCGAGCGCCTCGACGAGGTCGGTGTTCCAGATCAGCGAGGGGTCGGCGACGGCGAGATCGCGCAGGCCGTCGGTGACCGCGCTCATCTCGCGCAGCCCTTCTTCGAGCACCCGGGCAGTGCGAAAGACCGAACAGTGGTCCTGCATGGCCCGCTGCATCGCGACCCGGATTTCACCGGTTTTCAGCCGACCTCTCGCATGGCGCACCCGGTCGAACCTGGCGAGCGGCAGGTCTATTCCCGAGGGTTGGAAAACGCTGTGCTGCGCTCCCGGCTCGACGATCTCGGCGGAGCGCTGAGCGGCGGCGCGGCCGAACACGACCAGGTCGAGCAGCGAGTTGGTGCCGAGCCGGTTGGCGCCGTGCACCGACACGCAGGCCGCCTCGCCGATCGCCATCAGCCCGGGCACGATGCGCTCGGGATCATCGCCAGCCGGGTTCAATACCTCGCCATGAAAATTGGTCGGAATGCCGCCCATATTGTAATGAGCCGTCGGCAATACCGGGATGGGCTGCCGCGTCACTTCTACCCCGGCGAAGATCTTGGCGGTTTCGGAAATGCCGGGAAGCCGCAGATGCAGCACGTCGGGATCGAGGTGCTCCAGATGCAGCAGAATGTGGTCGCTTTGCGGCCCGCAGCCGCGGCCTTCGCGGATCTCGACCGCCATGGCGCGGGCGACCACGTCGCGCGACGCGAGATCTTTGGTCATCGGCGCGTAGCGCTCCATAAAGCGCTCACCTTCGGCATTCGTGAGATAGCCGCCCTCGCCGCGCGACCCCTCGGTGATCAGGCAGCCGGCGCCGTAGATCCCGGTCGGATGAAACTGGATGAACTCCATGTCCTGCAGTGGGAGTCCGGCGCGCAAGGCCATGGCATAGCCGTCGCCAGTGCAGATATGCGCCTGGGTCGTCGAAAAATAAGCGCGGCCGCCGCCGCCCGTCGCCAGCACGACGATCTGCGCCCGGAACAGGTGCAGTGTGCCATCATCGAGCCGCCATGCAATGACACCACGGCACTGGCCTTCATCCATGACCAGGTCGAGCACGATGTACTCGATGAAGAACTCGGCGTTGTGCTTGAGGCACTGCTGATAGAGGGTATGGAGCATCGCATGCCCCGTCCGGTCGGCGGCGGCGCAGGCCCGCTTTGCCAAGCCCTTGCCCCATTGCACGGTGTGGCCGCCGAACGGCCGCTGATAGATAAGGCCATCCTCGGTGCGCGAGAACGGAACACCAAAGTGCTCGAGCTCGACGACCGCTTCCATGGCATTGCGGCACATGAATTCGATGGCGTCCTGGTCGCCGAGCCAGTCGGACCCCTTGACGGTGTCGTACATGTGCCAGCGCCAGTCGTCCTCGCCCATATTGCCGAGTGCGGCGCCGATGCCGCCCTGCGCGGCGACGGTATGACTGCGGGTCGGGAAGACCTTGCTGATGCAGGCGGTTTTGAGCCCCGCAACGGTCATTCCCAATGTCGCCCGCAATCCGGCGCCGCCGCCCCCGACAACGACGACATCGTAAGTGTGGTGCTCGATCGGATAGGCGGTGCTCATGGATCCTCGCTCTTCGTGTTTGGCGAAATCTGAGGCCGCTCCTGAATTGACACAATCGGCATTTGGCGTAACCTTGCTTCGTCAAACGCGAAGGCTGTTTTCATGCGTTTCGATCTCAGCGATCTGCGCCTTTTCCTGAGCGTCGCCGAAGCGGGCAGCATCACGCATGGCGCCGAGCGCATGCATCTGGCGATCGCCGCCGCGAGTACGCGCATTCGCAATATGGAGGCGGCGCTCGGCACTCCTCTGCTGCACCGCGAACGTCAGGGAGTACAGCCGACCCCAGCCGGGCGCACCCTCGTTCATCATGCGCGGATGCTGCTGCAGCAGGCAGAGCGCATGCGCAGCGAGCTCGCGCAATATGCCGAGGGCATCAAGGGACAGGTTCGCCTGTTGTCCAATACCAACGCGCTGACCGAATTCCTGCCGGAGCCACTCAGCGATTTCCTCGCCTCCCATCCGCACGTGAACATCGATCTGGAAGAGCGGCTCAGCGACGAGATCGTCGCCGCCGTCGCCGACGGCACGGCGGATATCGGGATCGTCGCCGCCACGGTGGAGGTGGCCGGTCTCGAAACGCTACCATTTCGCACCGACCGGTTCGTGCTGGTCGTTGCGCCCAAGCACCCGTTGGCAACGGTCGGGCATATCCCCTTTGCCGAAGTGTTGGATTTCGATTTTATTGGGCTGGACCGGACGAGCGCGCTGCAGCGCTTTCTGTCCGAAAAGGCCGAACGGATCGGACGCCGCCTCAAACTACGCGTTCAGCTGCGCAGCTTCGATGCGGTCTGCCGATTTGTCGAATGCAACGTCGGGATCGGCATCGTCCCGGCGACCACCGCCGAACGCCACGCCAAGACGATGTCGATCCGTCGCATCGAGCTGGCGGACGACTGGGCGCTGCGCAACCTGACGATCTGCATTCGCCGGGAGGCCGATCTCCCGATCTACGCCCGCGACCTCGTTCGCCATCTGGCCGCGCCCTCAGCCTCTCCCCGCTTTCGGTAATAAAGGGATAGTTTTGGGATCCTTCCATCAATCGCGCAATGTCACCAGCAACGCTATCACATCCTCGATCTGCTCGGCGGTCAGGACCGGCTTGCCGCGCCAGGCCAGACCCACCCGAGTGAGCCCTTCCATCCGGTAGTACGCCGGCATGATCGTGTCCGGGTTGAGGCGCGTCGCGTCGACGAGACGCAGCCTCAGCTGGCCCTCGGACCAACGCGAACCGGCCCCTGACAGGTCCGGCGCGAGCGTCCCCTGGAATTTCTCTTCCGAAAACCGGCCGGTGTGACACAACAGTCAGGTGCCGAGCCGGCGATCAACCGCGACAGCCCGGCCGCGGACCGGGTCGCCATCGGTCCCGGTCAGCGAGGCGGGGATCGCGTCGCCGACGATCGTGTAGGGGCGCAGCTCCGCCGGCGACCCGGCGCCGGTCGACGTCAACAGCGCCGCGAAGCCCGCGACGACTGCATCAGCCGAACGTTTCCGCCGTGATCGTGCGGAACCAGGCTTACGCATAAGCCGCCTCGAGAGCGCGAAAATCGGCCGGTGCGTCGAGCGGACTGACCCCGCCCGCTCCCTCGACATCGGCGAGCTGCCCGCCGGCCGGATGCTAGACCCCGGCGATCGAGGCCCCGTAATCGGGCGCGACCAGGCTATAGCAGGTGTTGATCAGCTTTGGCGGCGGCGGGGTCTCGCCGCGCAGCACCGCGGCCATGGCAAGGGCGCACACCTTGGCCTGGGCATTGGCGGCGAAGGCCGATTTCGGCATGGCGCCGGCGATCGCGGCATCGCCGATCACATGAATGTTCGGCTGCAGGCGCGGCTCGAAGGGTACCGGGTCGATCGGGCACCAGCCGGTACGGTCGGCCACTCCCGCGAGTTGAGCAATCTCCGCCGCCCGCTGCGGTGGGATGATGTTGGCGACGTCGGCTTTGTACGTGGCGAAATCGGTTATGATGGTGCGGGTCTTGGCATCGACTGATATGACTTTCCCGCCATTCGACAGCGACACCCATTCGATGAGACAGGGATAAAGTTGCTGCCAGGCGTTTGGAAGAGGCGCTGCTTCGAGAAATTGTCCTTCGCATGGAGGATGATCAGCTTCGAGCGCGGTTTCGCCTTTTTCGGATAAAAGGCAATCAGGCTGGCCCGCTCATAAGGTCCCGGAGGGCAGCGGAACGGATTGGCCGGGGCAGAGATCACCACCGTCCCGTCATCGGCCATCGCTTAGAGCTGACGCCGCAGCAGAAGGGTCTGGTCGCCGGCCAGCCAGGCGTGCGGCATCACCGCCGCTTCGGCTTCGTCTTAACCGTGCAGCGCGTCCCAGCGGATCGCGATCCCCGGCGTCAGCACCAGCCGATCGTAGTCGAGCGCCGACCCGCCGCGAAAACAAGACCCGCCGCGCCTGCGGGTCGATGGCCGTCGCTTGGTCCTGCGCGACGGCGATACCCGCGGCGCGGATCGCGTCGTGGCTAAAGCGCTGTGCCGCCATGCCGCGCAGACCGGCAATCACGGCGTTGGTGAACGGACATGCCGTGAAAGTCGGGTTCGGCTCGACGAGAGTGATCTCGAATTGGGGATCGGCGCGGCGCAGCGCCCGCGCGCATGCCGCGCCGCAGAAACCGCCGCCGATGACAACGATGCGCAGTCTCGCTTGGCCCAGTGACAGCTTGGGCGAGAGCGCAGCCGCTGTGGCCGCGCCGGTCAGAAAGTCTCGTCTCGTTGTTCTGATCGCCATTGTTCGGCCACCCAGGCGCCGATCGCACGGATTTCCTCGTCGGAAAACCCTTTCGCAATTCGGCCCATCACCGTCGACGGGCGCTCGCCCGAGTGAAAGGCCTGCATCGCGGCAACGATATCCGACGGGTTCTGGCCCCGCAGCGGCGGCACCTTGGTCTCCGCCGAGGCGGTCGGCGGATGACAGCCGAGCATGAAGACGCGCCCGGCGGCGGCTCCGCCGCAGAGGCGGCGGCGAGAAACCCCGGCAGCATTAGCAACCAAACGGTCCTGACCAACCCTGCCTCCTCCCATTCCCTCCCCCGCTTGCCGCCGCTTGCCGGGGAGGGTTAGGGTGGGGGTGCGGCGGCGAGGGGAGCCGCTCACACCCGCTTCAGGTCCTGGGCCTTTAGCGGCATCGAGCGGATGCGCTTGCCGGTCGCTGCGAAGATCGCATTGCACAATGCTGGGGCTAATGGTGGCACGCCGATTTCGCCACCGCCTCCCCAAAACCCGCCGCTCGGCACCAGCACGGTCTCGACCACTGGCATGTCGGCAAGGCGCAGCATCTCGTAGTCGTCGAAATTGCCTTGTTGCACGCGGCCGTTCTCAATCGTGATCGCGCCGTAGAGCGCGGCGGTCAACCCATAGACGATCGCGCTTTCGGCCTGGGCCCGTAGGATCTCCGGATTGACGACGTGGCCGGTGTCGACCGCCGCGACAACGCGGCGCACGCGCACCGCGCCGTTGTCGTCGACCGCCGCTTCGGCGACCTGTGCGCAGAGGCTGCCATAGGCCTCGACGAGAGCAATGCCGCGCGAGATGCTTTCTGCCGCCGGCTTGTCCCACCCCGCCTTTTGCGCTGCCGCGTCGAGCACGGCGAGCCGCACCGGGTCCTTGTCCAGCAGTTTGCGGCGGTATTGGTAAGGATCCTGCCCCGCGGCGTGCGCCATCTCGTCGATGAAGCACTCCCGGAAGAAGCCGTTCTGCGAGTGGTTGACCGAGCGCCAGAAGCCGACCGGGACATGCGTCGTACGCATGGCGTAGCCGACCTCGTAGTTTGGCACATCGTAGGCCATTTCTTCGGTGAAGCCGTTGGCGAACGACTGATCAACGCCGCCCGCCAGTCTCTGCGGGAAGAGGTTGGCGAGGATCGACGGGCCGGTGACCCGTACTCGCCACGCTATAGGCATCCCCGAGGCGTCGAGGCCGGCGGTTAACTTGGCCATCGCCGTCGGACGATAGAAGTCGTGGCGAATGTCTTCCTCGCGCGTCCATAACAGCTTCACCGGCTGTCCGGCCGCCCTGGCGATCAGCACTGCCTGATGGACAAAATCCTGCACCGCGCCGCGCCGGCCGAAGCCGCCGCCGAGCATCGTCTTGTGCACGACGACTTTCTCCGGCGGCACCTCCGCGGCCGCCGCCGCTGCGGCCAACGCCGCCTCGCCGCTCTGGGTGGATACCCAGATCTCGACCTTGTCGGGGGTCACGTGGGCCGTGCAATTCTGCGGCTCCATCGTCGCATGGCTCAAAAACGGCGCCCCATATTCGGCCTCGACCCGCTTTGCGGCCTTGGCGAGGGCCGCATCGACATCACCCTCCTTGCGGACCAATGCCGCTTCCGGCGCGGTGAGCCCGCCGCGCAGAAACTCGTCGATGCTGGCGCTCGAAACCTTGCCGTTTTGCCCCTGGTCCCAGGTCACCGGCAGCGCATCAACCGCCGTCTTCGCCTGCCACCAGCTGTCGGCAACGACGGCGACCGCATTCGGCAGCCACACCACCTGGCGGACGCCTTTGAGCCCGCGGATTTTCGCCTCGTCATATGATTTGGGCGTGCCGCCGAACACCGGGCATTGGACGATCGCGGCATACACCATGTTCGGCACGCGGACATCGATGCCGTAGATTGGTTTCCCGGTCACCTTGTCGGCCGCATCGAGCCGCTTCTGCGGCGTTCCGAGCAAGGTCCAATCCTTCGGGTTTTTCAGCTTTATGTCGGACGGAGGCGGCATTTTCGCGGCGGCTTCCGCGACCTCGCCATAACGCAACGTGCGGCCGCTCGGCTTGTGGGTAACGATGCCGTTGGCCGCCTGACACTCTGCGGCTGGAACCCCCCCATTGCGCCGCCGCTGCGGCGATCAGCATCTCGCGGGCTGCGGCGCCCGCCTTGCGCAGGTATTCGTGCGAGGTCCGCACCGACCGGCTGCCGCCGGTCGACATGTCGCCCCAGGCGCGCTTGCGACGTAGATTCTCTTCCGGTGACGGGAATACCGCGCTGACCTTCCCCCAATCGCATAGGAGCTCCTCGGCGACCAGCATCGGCAGTGCCGTGGTGATGCCCTGCCCCATCTCGGAGCGGGCGACGCGGATGATGACCGCGTCATCGGGCTGGGATAACTACCCAGGCATTGACCTCGACGGGGTCCGCCGCGGGCCCGGCCCAACCAATACTGCCGGGAAGGTGAAAACCGAGCGCGAGCCCGCCGCCCGCAGCGGCTGCGGTCGTCAGGAAAAAGCGGCGGCTGATCTGCGGCATGTGTGTCATCGCATGTCCCTCCGCATCACGCCTGCGCGGCGGTGTGAATCGCCGCTCGGATGCGGGCGTAGGTGCCGCAACGGCAGATGTTGGTGACCGCGGCGTCGATCTCGGCGTCGGTGGGTTGCGGCTTGTCCTTGAGGAGAGCCGCCACGGCCATGATCATGCCGCTCTGGCAATAGCCGCATTGCGGCACATCGTGGGCGATCCAGGCCCTTTGGACGGGATGCAGGACGCCATTGACCGGGAGCCCCTCGATTGTCGTGATCTGGGTCCCCTCGGCGGCGCTCACCGGCACCGAGCAAGACCGGGTCGCGACCCCGTCGATGTGGACCGTGCAGGCGCCGCACTGGGCGATCCCACATCCGAATTTGGTGCCGGTAAGACCAAGGGTGTCGCGCAGCACCCAAAGCAACGGGGTGTCGGGATCGACATCAACTTCTCGCGTCTGTCCGTTGATGATGAGACGGGGCATCTGGCTACTCCTTGATCGGCTCGCGGCACCTCGCCGGGAGAGTGCTGACGAGGATTATAGACGGCGGCCGCCATCCATCCCAATCACCCTTTTGTGCGGATCCTTAAACCCCCGGCACCGGAAAGTTGATGATCGTGATCCGCTCGCGTACAAACCGAACCGCGATGATTGCCCTGTTCCATTTCCCTCCGAGGGTTCCGCTCGCCTGGCGTATTTTGACCTATGACAAGAGGCGGACCGCGCTCGCCCTGATCGGGATCTTCATGGCGATCCTCCTCGTCTTTGTCGAGCTCGGCTTTTTCTATGCCGTGCCGCAGGGTGGCCTGCTGCTCTATGACAATATGAGGTTCGACCTGCTGCTCGCCTCGAACGAATACGAGTACCAGGCTCAGCCTGGCACCTTTCCGCTCACTCAACTCGGCCCGGTCAGCTCCGCGCCCGATGTTGAGAAGGCGACGCCGATCTATTTCGGCTTTGCCAAATGGAAGAGTGGCGAAGGAAGCTTGTGGCCGGATGTTTTCGTGATCGGCTTCGACCCGGAGAGCCACGTCTTCATTCCCGACAGCATCAACCGGCAGACCAGTGTCCTGGAGCGGGTCGACACGGTTCTCGTCGATAGCACCACCCGCCCGATGTTCAGGCCGCTCGACACCGGCCGAGTCGTCGAAATCGGCGACCGCAAGGTCACGATCGGGGGGCAATATGTGCTCGGTACGGGATTTATGGGCCTCGGGGTCGTACTGGCGAGCGCTGCGAATTTTGCCCGGCTGTTTCCGCAGCGCGGCCTGAACATCGTCAATCTCGGCGCGATCCAGCTGAAGCCAGGGGTGGACCCGGATCGCGCCGCCGACGATTTGCGCAAGGTGGTCGGCTCGGGCCTCCAGATCTTCACGCGCAAGGCGCTCGAAGCGCATGAAACCGCGTATTGGACGACCCGCACCTCGGTCGGGATCATCTTCGGATCGGGGCTGCTGATCTCCTTTGTGGTCGGGGTCATGATCGTCTACCAGATCGTCTCGACGCAGGTCAGCCGGCAATTGCCGCAATTCGCCACATTGAAGGCGATCGGCTATCCCGACCGGTCGCTGGCCGGGACGGTCAGCGCGATGTCGCTGCTAATCGTCATCGCCGGGTTCATTCCGGCCTTGGGTGCGGCGTTGGGGCTGTACTCGGCCATCCGCCAGGAGACGTTGCTGCCGGTGACGATGAGCGAGATGCGCCTCGCCGCCGTGTTCGCCGCTGCCGTCGCCATGGCGTTGATTTCGGCGCTGCTGTCGGTCGGCGTTCTGCGCCGTGCCGCGCCTGCGGACGTGTTCTGAGGGGGCTGCCTTTTGTCGGCTACCTCCGCTCCCCTCCGACACCCTCCTGCGGGGCTCGCCGGAATAGCGCGACCGGGCTCGGTCCCGCTCGCCTGGCGCAATCTTGTTTCGAACAAGTCGCGGCTCCTGCGCTCGGCCGGCGGTATCGGCTTCGCGGTGCTGCTGATGCTGATGCAGCTCGGCTTCGAGCAGGCCTTCTTTGAGAGCGCGTTCGCGGTCATCCGCGCCCTCGACGGCGACATTCTGCTGCAGAGCGTCCATAAATATCAGTTTGCCACGCGAGACCCGTTCCCGCGCGCCGATCTCGATAAGGCGCGCAATGTGCCGGGCGTTTCGAGCGCGCGCCCGCTTTATGCCGACTGGTTCAACTTTTTCTGGAAGAACCCGATCGACGGCAAAATTTTTCTGGTGCGCGCCTTTGGTTTCGATCCCGATGCGCCGGTCTTTTCCTTCACCGACGTGAACGCCTCCCGCGACAAATTGAAGGAGCCGAATACCGTGCTCGTCGACCGTCGCGCCCGGCGCTTTCTCAGCATGGACAGCGATGCGACGGAAGCCGAGCTCAACGGCGCCAAGGTCAAGATCGTGGGCGGTTTTGCCCTCGGCCCCGATTTCCAGAGCGACGGCACGGTCATCATGAGCGACCGCACCTTCGCGAGCCTGCTGCGCGGCCCGGCCGGCGATCCTGCTGCCGTCGATGTCGGGGTCGTCAAGGTGAAGTCCGGCGATGATCCCGCCGCTGTCCAGCAATCCTTGAGAAAAGCATTGCCCGACACGATCGCGGTGCTCACCAAGCCGCAGCTGATCGAGTTCGAGCGCAAGTTTCAAGCAGACGTGTCGTCGGCCGGACCGATCTTTGCGATGGGCACGATTGTCGGGTTTGTGGTTGGAATGCTGATCTCGTATCAAGTCACCTACACTGATCTTTCCGACCAGCTGCCACAATATGCAACATTGAAGGCGATGGGATATCGAACCGGCTATCTGCTGCGTGTGGTGTTCGAACAGGCGGCGTTCAATGCCTTGGCGGGGTGGGTCCCGGCATTGCTGCTGAGCCTCCTGCTCGATTACGTCATTGGTCGGTTAGCGCTGTTGCCGCTGCACATGACGGTGCGGCTGGCGCTGGTCAGCCTGGGCCTGACCCTGGGGATGTGCCTGATCTCGGCGGCAATCGCCGTCCGGCGCGTGATCACAGCCGACCCGGCCGAGGTGTTTTGATGTGCGCCGCTCTCGTCGCCGAGCGGGCGGAGGCGCCGCCGATGGCGCGACCTGCCGTACCGGAACCCGCCGTGCGGGTGCACGGCCTCAACCACTATTACGGCGAGGGCGAGGCGCGCAACCAGGTCCTGTTCGGCAACTCGATCGAGATTCCCGCGGGTCAGCTCGTCGTAATGACCGGCCCCTCGGGGGCCGGAAAGACTACTTTGTTAACCTTGATTGGGGCACTGCGCTCGGCGCAGGAAGGCAGGATCGACGTGCTCGGCCGTGACTTGTCGCAACTCGGCGGCAGCGACCTCGTCGAAGTGCGGCGGGACATCGGTTTCATCTTTCAGATGCACAATCTGTTCGATGCGCTCTCCGCCTACGAAAACGTCAAGATGGCGGCGCAGCTCGGCGACGGTGCACTCGGCGAGATGCGGCAGCGCTGCGCCGGGATGCTGGAGCGCCTGGGGCTCGGCCACCGCATCGACCACAAACCGAGGTTCCTCTCGGGCGGCGAGCGCCAGCGTGTCGCGATCGGCCGCGCGCTCGTCAATCAGCCAAGGCTGATCCTCGCGGACGAGCCGACCGCGGCGCTCGACAAGGATTCGACGATAAACGTCATCAATCTGCTCAAGCAGACCACGATCGATTACGGCGCGGCCGTCATGATGGTCACTCACGACCACCGGATCATCGATTCGGCCGACCGCCTGGTCCATATGGTGGACGGCCGGATCATGTCCGATGTGGTCCTGCACGATGCGTTGCGGATCTGCGAGTTTCTGCGCCCGATCGATCTGTTCAAGGCGCTGACGCCGCAGCAGCTCACCGATGTCGCGGAGCACGTCAAGAAACGCCATTTCGCGTCAGGCGAGACGATTATCCGCGAGGGGGAGTCCGGGGAAGAGTTCTTCGTGATCTCGGATGGCGAGGTCGATGTGGTCCGTGCCGATCACGAGGTGGCGCGGTTGGGGCCGGGCGATTTCTTCGGCGAGGTTGCGCTGATCAGCGGCGAACCGCGCAACGCCACCGTCGTCGCCGAGGGCGAAGTCGACACTTATGTGCTCGGCAAGACCGATTTCGAGACCGCGCTCGCCGCCAGCCGCAGCTTCCGCGACCAGCTCCATCGCGTTTATTTCATGCGCCATTGAGCGGGGAGGAGAGCTTCGCCGCAAAGGCGAGCTTGCCCTGGGATCGCCGACAGCTGATATAGTGGCGGGGGAGGCCGGCGGCGGACAGGTCCCTCGCCAACCCGGTCAGGTCCGGAAGGAAGCAGCCGTAACGAGCCCCGACCTGGGTCGTTCGTCCGGTCTCCCTTGTCTCGACACGGTTGCGAGAATGAGCGATTCGGCGGCGCCATACCGCGTCCTCGCCCGCAAATATCGACCTTCGACCTTCGCCGAGCTGATCGGGCAGGAGGCGATGGTGCGCACCCTGTCGAACGCGATCGCGACGGGGCGGATCGCTCACGCCTTTATCCTGACCGGCGTGCGTGGCGTCGGCAAAACGACGACGGCCCGTATTCTGGCGCGCGCCCTCAATTGCGTCGGACCCGACGGCTCGGGCGGCTCGACGGCAGAACCCTGCGGCCAGTGCCCGCAGTGCCTCGCGATAGCGGACGACCGCCATGTCGATGTGATGGAGATGGACGCCGCTTCGCGCACCGGCGTCGACGATATCCGCGAATTGACTGAGGGGGTGCGCTACCGGCCGGTCTCCGGGCGCTACAAGATCTACATCATCGACGAAGTTCACATGCTCTCGAAGAACGCCTTCAACGCGCTGTTGAAGACGCTCGAAGAGCCGCCGCCCGATGTTAAATTCGTCTTCGCCACGACCGAGGTCAACAAGGTCCCGGTCACAGTCCTGTCGCGCTGTCAGCGTTTCACGTTGCGCCGGGTCCCGGTCGAACAGCTGATCCCGCATTATCGCCGGATTGCCGAGGCGGAGGGCGTCGAGGTCGAGCCTGCTGCCCTCGCGCTGATCGCCCGCGGCGCCGACGGGTCGGTGCGCGACGGGCTTTCCCTGCTCGACCAGGCGATCGCTCTCTCTGTCAGGGGGGTTGCGGAAGCCGCCGTGCGCGACATGCTGGGGATCGGCGATCGCGGGCTCGTCTTCGATCTGCTCGAGAGCGTGTTGCGCGGCGATGCGCCGGCTGCGCTCGAGCGGATGGGTCACCTTTATCAGGGTGGGGCGGACCCGCTGATGGTCTTGCAAGATCTCCTCGACCTCAGCCATTTCGTAACCCGGCTGAAACTCGCACCAGAGGCCGGGGCCGGCGATCCGATCGCCGAAGGCGACCGCGGGCGGGCCCGCCCGCTCGCCGAAAAGCTGACGATACCGGTCCTCGCACGGGTCTGGCAGATGCTGCTGAAGGGCCTCGAAGAGGTGCAGGTCTCACCCTCGCCGATCCAGGCCGCCGAAATGGTCCTCGTGCGTCTCGCCTACGTCGCCGATCTGCCAGCGCCGGCCGAGCTGGTCCGCTCCGTCGTGGCCGCCCCGGGCCCTGCCGGAAGCCCAGCAGGAAGCCGCGGCAACGGCGCGGTCATGGCCTCGAACGCGTCTGCCGCTTCGCCCGCCGTCGCCGATGTACAGCCCAGAGAAACGGCGCCGTCGCGGCCGATCGCCGGGAATGCATTGCGAGCCATTGCCGAGCTTCCCACCGAGCTTCCCGCCCCTGGCACCCAGCCGGCGCACGACCCGATGCCCCAAAGTTTTGCCGAGGTCATCGCGTTGTTCGACAAAAGGCGCGAGGCGCTGCTCCGATCACACCTCTGGTCGGACGTTCATCTGGTTCATTTCGAACCGGGACGGATCGAGGTCCGTCCGGCCTCCAGAGCACCGCGCGATCTGACGAACCGCCTCGGCCAGCTACTGAGCGAATGGACCGGAAGCCGTTGGCTGATCGCCGTTTCCGAGGCGGCAGGAGAACCGACCCTGCGCGAGCAGGAGGAGGGCCGCCAGCGGGATCTGCGGAACGAGGTGACAAACCACCCGTTGGTTCAGGCGGTGCTCGAGACGTTTCCGGGGGCGACGATCGCCGCCGTTCGAGAGCGGTTTGCGGCGGCGGAGCCCGATGGGATTGAGACATCTCCGGAAGAACCCGGAGAAGAAGCCGATACAGGAGAGGACGGAGCATGAAGAACATCGGCCAGCTGATGAAGCAGGCTCAGGAGATGCAGACCAAAATGGCCGAGGTCCAGGCCCAGCTCGAGGCCGTCGAGATGACCGGCGCCGCCGGCGGCGGAATGGTTCAGCTGACCTTGAACGGCAAGGGCGATCTAAAGAACATAAAGATCGACAAGGACCTGCTCACTCCTGAAGAGGGCGAGGTGCTGGAAGACTTGATCGTGGCCGCGTTCAACGACGCCCGCGCCAAAGTCTCTGCCCACGCCGAACAGGAAATGCAAAAGCTGACCGGCGGTCTGCAATTGCCGGGGGGCCTGAAGCTGCCGTTCTAGCGATACGTCGCCCAGGCCCCACCCCAGCCCTCCCCCGCGCGCGGGGGAGGGACCCGCGAAGCGGGAGGGTGGGGGCCATCTGCGGCACCGACCCACCCCATGTCCGAACTCGACACCTTGATCCAACTTCTCGCCAAGCTACCTGGCCTCGGCCCTCGATCGGCGAGGCGTGCCGCATTGCATTTGATCAAGCGGCGCGAGAGCCTACTCGAGCCGCTGGCGGCGGCATTGGCCAAAGCGGCGGGGGCGATCCGCCCATGCCCGATCTGCGGCAATCTCGATACGGTCGAACCCTGCGCGATCTGCCGCGATCCGGAGAGGGACATGACGACGATCTGCGTCGTCGAAGATCTCGCGGATCTCTGGGCACTCGAACGAACCCATGCTTTCCGCGGACGTTATCATGTGTTGGGCGGAACCTTGTCGGCGCTCGACGGCATCGGCCCGGATGATCTCAATATCGAGCGACTCCTTGCCCGCCTTCGACCGGGCCAGGAATTGATCCTCGCGCTGAACGCGACGGTTGAGGGTCAAACCACAGCGCATTATCTCGCAGACCGTCTCGCCGGCAGAGATGTCAGGATTACCCGTCTCGCCCAGGGGGTGCCGATAGGCGGCGAACTCGATTATCTCGACGACGGCACCCTGACCGCCGCCCTCAAGGCCCGCCGCGCCGTGTCGGCGAGTTGAACCACTCGGTTCTATTTTTTTGCGCCGGCGCCGTTCCCTGACGATCGCCGCGCCGACTGGCGTCCGGTACCTCGCCCCAGCCCGATTTTCTTGGCGAATTCTGAGCGCTGTTCAGCATAGTTTGGCGCCACCATAGGGTAATCCGCCGGCAGACCCCATTTTGCGCGGTATTCATCGGGCGTCATATTATAAGTCGACCGCAGGTGCCGCTTCAGCATCTTGAGCTTCTTGCCGTCCTCAAGACAAATCAGATAATCGGCAGTAACCGATTTGCGCACCGGCACCGCAGGTTTGAGCGGCTCAGGCTGAGCTTCCGCTGGATGGCCTTCGAGTGATTTGAGCGAATTGTAAACGGCGTTGATGACTTCGGCCAACTGCGCTGTCGGCAATGTATTGTTGCTCACATACGCTGCGACAACATCGGCGGTCATCCGCAGCAACTCCTCCTCTGCCATCTTTGGCACTGCCGGTTCTGCCATTTTCCGCCCCGGGAAGTCCTAAAATTCGAATTCGCCCGCATAATTGGTGCACGATTTTCTTGTGTCAACCGAAACTTTAGCGAGAGGACAGTAATCAGCATTGCTGCGGGCATCGAACGACTTGCCAGGCACCAGATCGTCCCGGGCCTGGTTCTACGGGATAGCAAACTCGTCAGGAAATGGATCTCGCAATCGACATTGAGCTGTTCGGCGTCTGTCCTAAGCCGGCGAAGCCGGAACCAAACAGGTTAAAATAGACGCAGGAGACGCGGGGAGCAGGAGGGGAGGTTGAGGCAGCCGCTGACGGAGCGTTACCGCGAGCGCCTCGCCGGGGTGCTCTCCTGCTATGACCGGATCATCGTCACCGGCACGCTGCCGGGAGCCTGTTACGCGAAGGGAATGACGGGATTTCTTTCTGCGCGGCAGATCCGGATCTTCGACTATCCGCGATTTGCCGAACCACTTCGCGATCGAGTACGCGAGCGCGCCGCCGAGTTGGCGAGTGCCGCTGGCATTACCATCGAACACATTGCCAAGAACCACATCCGCAAGGAGGACGTCGTCGCCAGGGTGCTTGTCGTCCGCGGCGACCGTCCCGGCCTGGTGCATATCATCTCGGCGATGGAAGCCTGCCACACCTACAAGCCCTGGCATGACAAGCACACGCATCGCACCTTCTTGCGGCCGGATACTGGCAAATGCCTGCATTACTACTTCTACTTCATCGACGCCGAGTTGGGCCTGATCTATCTGCGCGTGCCGACCTGGTGCCCGTTCCGTCTGCAGTTCTATTGCAATGGGCATAGCTGGCTGGCCCGCCAACTCACCGCCGCCGGCGTCGGTTTCACCCTTGCCGACAACGCCTTTCTGCGCATTGACGACTGGGAGCGCGCGCAGGCCCTCGCCGACACCCTCTCGCCCGACCACCTGCATCGCATCCTCGATCACTATGCCCAGCAGTGCTGTCCGGTGCTCGACGTCTTCGCCCAGTCCTACCACTGGAGTTTCATGCAGGTCGAATACGCCACTGATCTGGTGTTCCGCACGCCGGCCATCCTCAAACCCCTCTATGAACAGCTTTCCCGGCAAGCCATCCTGACCGTCAAAGCCGAACACGTCGCCACCTTTCTCGGCCACAAGATCACTGCCCAACTCGCCCAAGAGATCGGCAGCCAATTCACCACGCGTATCGAGGGCACCTGCGTCAAGCATCGTTTCAGTAAGTCCTCGATCAAGATCTACGACAAATTCGGCCTCGTCCTACGTATCGAGACGACCACCAACGACGTCTCCGCTTTCAAGCACTACCGCAAGGTGGAACATCGCCAAGGCCCGGCAACTCGCGCCCTGGCCCCCGTCAGAAAGACCATCTACAGCCTCAAGGACTTGCGTGAGATCTTGCTAAGCTGCAATCGCCGTTACCTTGAATACCTCTCCAGTCTGGACGACTTCTCGGCTGGCATCCGGACGCTCGACCGTCTCACCCAACCCCGTCCGCTCAAAGGCCGAAACCTCAAGGGCCTCAACTTTTTCAGCCGCGCCGAACAGACCCTGCTCGCCGCCCTCCAGCGTCCTGGCTTCAATATCGCCGGTCTCCGCCGCGCCGACCTACTGCCGCTCCTCGGCCAATCCTCTCCCGCCACCCTATCCCGACAACTCGCCCGTCTGCGCCATCTCGGCGTCATCAAACGCGTCCTCGGTACCTATCGCTACTATCTCACCCGCGCTGGCCGCGCCGCCATCGCTGCCGGCCGCCGTCTCACCGAACACACCATCATTCCTGCTCTGGCCTGACAAATCTGCTCACAAAATGCAAACACTCAGGTCGTAAGCGACTAATGTCCCAACTCGACCCCTGGGTTCGGTGGGAAACCGCGATTCATGGTAGGCGGCTGGCATTATCGAGCGAGATCTGGTAGGGTGCACCCGGTCAGGTGCCCGATGCCGAAATTGGCGATCGGGAATTTCGTCCGTGACCGGAAACCGGCCCCTATGGAGGTGTCCCGGGTGCCGGTTTAACCCGTTTCCGACAACAAGTGGCTCTGATGCCCTCAGTTCATTCCTCTGATTACGCAGGCATTGTCGACGATTTCTTCTGTGACACACTGTTGGAGGCTGATCCGGAGATCGCCGTGGCGATCGATCGAGAACAAGAACGACAGCGGTTCCAGATCGAGCTGATCGCTAGCGAGAACATCGTCTCCCGGGCGGTGCTGGAAGCCCAAGGCTCGGTGCTGACCAACAAATACGCCGAAGGCTATCCCGGCCGCCGATACTATGGCGGATGCGAATTCGTCGATCTCGTCGAGACGCTTGCGATCGAGCGCGCCAAGCGGCTGTTCGAATGCGGCTTCGCCAATGTGCAGCCGCATTCCGGCGCGCAGGCCAATCAGGCCGTGTTTGTCGCGCTGCTCGAGCCGGGTGACACGATCCTCGGAATGGCGCTCGCGGCGGGCGGCCATCTGACGCACGGAGCGCGGCCAAATCTATCGGGCAAATGGTTCAATGCAATTGCCTATGGCGTTCGCGCGGACGATGGCCGCATCGATTTCGACGAAGTCGAGAGCCTCGCCCGCGAGCATCGGCCAAAGCTGATCATCGCCGGCGGCAGCGCCTATTCACGGATCATCGACTTCGCCCGGTTTCGCGCTATTGCCGATGATGTCGGCGCCCATCTGATGGTGGACATGGCGCATTTCGCGGGGCTCGTTGCCGGCGGCGTCTATCCGAGCCCGCTGCCGTACGCTCACGTGGTCACAACCACGACGCACAAGACGCTGCGCGGGCCGCGAGGGGGGCTGATCCTGACCGATGACGCGGAGATCGGCAAACGAATCAACTCGGCCGTTTTCCCGGCTCTGCAGGGCGGGCCGTTAATGCATGTGATTGCCGCCAAGTCGGTCGCTCTGCGCGAGGCCCTGCAGCCGGGCTTCAAGTCTTACGCCAAGTCGGTCGTCGAGAACGCCAAAGTACTCGCGGCAACTTTGGTCGAAGCCGGACTTGAGATCGTCTCCGGCGGGACCGACTCGCATCTGATGCTGGTCGATTTGCGGCCGCTGAGCGTGACCGGCCGCGACGCCGAGATCAGCCTCGAGCGCGCCGGCATCACGTGCAACAAGAACGGCATCCCTTTCGACCCGCAAAAGCCGACGGTGACCTCCGGGATTCGCCTCGGCTCGCCGGCGGCGACGACCCGCGGGTTCGGCCCGGAAGAGTTCCGCAATGTCGGGAGCTACATCGTCGAGGTGCTGCGCGCGCTCGCGCGACGGCCAGGCGATAATGGGGCGACCGAGGGGCATGTGCGAAAGAATGTCCGCGACCTCTGCGCCCGCTTTCCGATTTACGGCGTGCAAAGCGAGCCGAAGAACCTGGCCGACTAGAACCGGAGGAGGAGATGCGCTGCCCGTTTTGCGGAGCCGACGACACCCAGGTCAAGGATTCGCGGCCGACCGACGATCGCGGCGCGATCCGGCGCCGGCGCTTCTGCCCGAATTGCGCCGCCCGCTTCACTACCTTCGAACGCGTACAGCTGCGGGAACTGACGGTCATCAAAAAGCACGGACAACGTGAGCCCTTCGAGCGGGACAAGCTCGCCCGTTCGATTTACATCGCCCTGCGCAAGCGGCCCGTCGAGCCGGATCGCGTCGAGCGCATCATCAATTCACTAGTGCGGCAGCTGGAGAGTTCCGGCGAAACCGATATTCCGAGCGATATGATCGGCGGCCTCGTCATGGAGGCGCTCGCCAGTCTCGACCAGGTCGCCTACATCCGTTTCGCTTCGGTCTACCGCAACTTTCGCGAGGCCAAGGATTTCGGCGATTTTGTCGGGCGGATCGCCGCGGATGGCGACTGAGCCTCGAGCCGACGCAGCGGTATCGCCGAGCGGTAGACGTTTCGATCTGCGCTCGATGCGCGCCGCATTGACGCTCGCACGGCGCGGGCTCGGCACGGTCTGGCCAAACCCGGCAGTCGGCTCCGTCATCGTCGATCGGGGCCGCGTCGTGGGGCGCGGGTGGACGCAGCCGGGTGGGCGGCCGCATGGCGAGACCGAGGCGCTCGGCCGGGCGGGCGAAGCTGCTCGCGGCGCTACCGCCTATGTCAGTCTCGAACCTTGCTGCCATTGGGGCCGCACCCCGCCCTGCACGGATGCGCTGATCGCCGCTGGGATACGGCGGGTGTCGGTTGCGTTGGAGGACCCCGACCCCCGCGTCGCCGGCGAGGGTGTGCGGCGATTGCGTGCAGCCGGTCTCGATGTCGATACCGGCCTGTGCAAGGCGGAAGCTGCCGAAATCAACGCCGGTTTCTTCTGCCGTCTCCGTAACGGCAGGCCGCTTGTTACTCTGAAGCTCGCCACCTCGCTCGACGGCCGCATCGCGACGGGCCGCAGCGAGAGCCAATGGATCACCGGTCCGCCGGCACGGGAGCGCGCACACGCTTTGCGCGCCGCCCACGACGCAATCATGGTTGGCACCGGAACGGTGCTCGCCGACGATCCGCAGCTCACCTGTCGGCTGCCGGGCTTGGCTCACCGTTCGCCGGTGCGCGTCGTCGTCGATCGGCATTTGCGCATCCCGCCTACCACGCGCTTGATTTCCGATGCCCGAATAGTTCCGACTTGGATCCTGACCTTGCCTTCGGCGGAGCCCGCCCGACGGCAAGCCTTCCTTCGCGCTGGTGCGACGGTAATCGACATCGATCCCGGTTCCGACGGCAACGGCAGCCTGGTGGCCGCCCTCGCGGCGCTCGGTGCGCGCGGGATCACACGGCTGCTCGTCGAGGGTGGCGGGCAACTCGCGGCCGCTTTCGCGCGCTCCGGTCTGATAGATCGCCTGGTTTGGGTGCACGCGCCGATGCTGATCGGCGGCGACGGTATTCCGGCGATCGCCGAATTTGGGCTCGGGGTGCTCTCGGAGGCGCCGAGCTTCGAGCGCCTATCGACGGAAACGGTCGGAAATGACGTTTTGACCGTGTTCCGCGCTCGCGACTAGGCCCTTACTTGCTGCGATGCGCCACAATGGCCGGATATAGGTACCAAAGACCAGTCAGCAGCACGAAAGCCAGTCCGCCGGTAAATGCCCCGACGGCGAAAGACCCGGATATTTTCGCGATTACGACGTAAACATCGCCCGCCAGTCCCAGCCCGAGCGGCAGGGTCGCACCAGTGACGAGAGCGCTGCCGACCCGGTACATGTCTTCTCGCCGGCATAGACGATACGGTGATAGGGGGCCGGAGACATCAGCATAATGACGGCCAGCGCGACCAGAAAGAGGCTTGCGGCAAGCACGACAATCGAGAGTTTCGGCAGCTGCTCGAAGGCTCGCGTAAGCACGATAGCCAGCTGAAAGCCGAACAGAGCCTGGGCGCCGGGCAGAGCGACGCGGGCTTCCGTCAGCAGCTGTTCTATCTTTACGTGCAGCGGTGTTTCCGCCCGCTCGTTCGATTGGCCGCGCGTGATCATGCGTTCCCTCTCGCCGACAAATCTCTTCCGCAATTGTGGCAGGCCATACCAGAGAGCAAGCGCCAGACCGGCTCCTATCGCGCCCGCCGCGATCGAGACGGCGCTGTCGTCAAAAATCCCTTCCGCGCCGACAAAGAGACCAATACCCAGCGCGAGCGCGAACGGCAGCAAGGCCATATCGGCGATGACCGTCACAAAGCGATGCAGCCGGCCACTGTCCTGGCCTGCCTCGACAATGCGGTGATAGGGACCGGGAGTGATCAGCAAGCCGACGGCGCAAACGAGAAGCCCGAGCCCAACCCCATCGGCGTAGCGCGCATATTCCGGGAGTTCGTCGAACCTCTCGCTGAACACCCCGCGAAACCCGAACCCGAGCAGAATTTGCGCCCCGAGGATCAGGATCCGAGCTTCCTCGAGCGCGATCTGGACCTTTTCCGACAGCTTCATAGCGTTTCAACGCCAGAACGGCGCGAAGAGAGGGCAGACCGGAAAAAATGTTTGGCGGTACCCGGCAGATGCGAGAGAGTTATGCAGGCCTGCATTGATGGAACAGAGCCGCGGCTGTCCTCTGTTCGTGAGGCGGTTGCAGCCCCGGCGGGCGCCATCCCCGCTGATCGCCCGCGATGAGCGGTGGAGGGCGGGTGAACTCGCAGAGGCCGCTCGATTGGCTCAATTTCTTCCTGGCAGACGTGAAGGATGGGCTCGGGCCTTTCCTCGCGATTTACCTGCTGTCGAGCCGCCATTGGAACCCCGGCGAGATCGGCGTGGTCATGATGATCGCCGGCATCACCACAGTGGCGGCGCGCGCGCCCTTCGGCGCCTTGATCGACTGGACGCGGTGGAAGCGCGCCTTGATCGTCATTGCCGCCGTTACCGTTGCGGTCGGCGCGGTTACAATGTCTTTATTCCCGAATTTCTGGGTCGTTGCCGCCGCACAGGCGGTGATCGGAAGCCCATGCCGTGTTTCCGCGCGTCGGCGCCATCTCCTTAGGTATCGTCGGCCCCGAGCTATTCACGAGAAGGGTCGGCAGAAACGAGGCATTCAACCATGCCGGTAACGCCTTTACCGCGATCGCAGCTGGGTTGGCCGGGTGGCTTCTGGCACCCCGTGCCGTTCTCTGGCTCGTCGCGGCGCTGGCTGCCACGAGCATTCTCGCCGTGCTCGCGATCAAGTCGCGCTGGATCAATCATGACCTCGCACGCGGCTCCGACAAGGACCGTGACGGACAGCCGAGCGGCTTGCAGGTCATCTTTGAATGCAAGCCGCTGCTGATTTTCACGGCCTCGATCACCCTCTTTCATTTCGCCAATGCGGCGATGCTGCCCTTGCTCGGGGAAAAGCTCGCCCAGAGCAATAAGGGCGTCGAGACCTTGTTCATGGCGGCATGCATCATCACGGCGCAAATCGTCATGGTGCCGATGGCCATATTGGTCGGACAGAAGGCGGATAGCTGGGGACGCAAGCCGATCTTTCTCGCCGGCTTCGCCGTATTGCCGATACGCGGCGTGCTTTATACGCTGACCCAGAACCCATACGCTCTCGTGTCGATCCAGGTGCTGGACGGGATCGGCGCCGGGATTTTCGGGGCGCTGTTCTTTATCGTCATCGCCGATCTGACGCGGGGAACGGGGCGATACAACCTCGCACAAGGCGCCGCATCGGCATCCTGGGGACTGGGCGCCGCGCTCAGCAATTCGGTCGCCGGCTTTATTGTCGACAAGGCGGGGTTCTCGGCGGCATTTGTGTTTTTTGGCGGGCTGCGCGTTCGCCGCCTTCCTGCTGCTGTGGATCGCGATGCCGGAGACCGGTGACCCCAAGGCGACGCCCGTGGCGGAGCGGAACCACCCGAAGGCATCGGCGTCTGCCGGCTGATATATGGCACGGTTCTTCAGCCTGGTCCCCGAGGCTGCGGCGATCGCCATTTTTGCCATGACTTACCTGGTCGTAGCGATCGGGCGGCTGCCCGGTTTCCGGCTCGACCGAGCCGGCGCCGCGCTCGTCGGGGCGAGCCTGATGGTCGCGGCCGGCGCTCTGCCGCTCGAGGAAGCGCCAAAGACAATCGATTTCGATACGATCATCTTGCTGTTGGGGGTCATGATCGTCGTCGCCAATCTGCGTCTTTCAGGCTTCTTCCGTCTCGTCACCGGCTGGGTCGTCACCCGCGCCCGGCATCCGATCGTGCTGCTCACCTCAATCGTTCTGATCTCGGGAATCTTCTCGGCTTTTCTAGTGAACGACACGGTTTGCCTCGTCCTGACGCCGCTGGTCCTCGATCTGGTGGCTCGTCTGCGGCGCAACCCCGTCCCCTACCTGCTGGCGATCGCGATGGCGTCGAATGTCGGCAGCACGGCGACGATCACCGGCAACCCACAAAACATGATCATCGGCAGTCTGTCGCATATTCCCTATGGCACTTTCGCGGCCGCGCTATCTCCGATTGCCGGGATCGGGCTGGTGCTGACTCTGGGGCTAATCGCGTTTGTTTATCGCTCCGAATTCTGGACGCGTCAGCGACTCCAGGGCGAGTTCGCGCCGGCGCATGCCGATTGGCCGATCATCGTCAAGTCGGTCGGGGTCTCGCTCGCTATGGTCGCGGGTTTCTTTGCGGGCATCCCGCCCGCCGAAGCGGCGATCGTCGCCGGCGCTATCCTCCTGCTCACTCGTCGTGTCAAATCGGAAAAGGTGTATGCCGAGATCGACTGGACTTTGCTCCTGATGTTCGCCGGGCTTGTTCATCGTCGTCGCCGGGCTCGAACGCAGCGTGCTTTCACAGGAGGTCGTCGGCGCGGTCGGCCGCCTGCATCTCGATCGTATTCCAGTTTTGAGCGCGATCACCGCAATCCTCTCGAACATCGTCAGCAATGTTCCGGCGGTGCTCGTGCTGAAGCCGTTCATCGCGCAGCTGCAATCCCAGCAGCGGGCTTGGCTCACTGTGGCAATGGCCTCCACCTTCGCCGGCAACTTCACCCTGGTCGGCTCGGTCGCCAATCTGATCGTGGTGCAGCGAGCAAGGGCGCAGAATGTCGAAATCGGGTTCTGGGAATACTTCGAGGTGGGCGCGCCATTGACGATATTGACGATCGGCATCGGCGTACTGTGGCTCGAGTTCGCGTGAGGGGTGACGACAATCTGTTCTTAAGGAGATTTCTCTCGAGAAGGGCTCCGAAGTTCTCGATAGGCCAATCGGCGCCAGGCGCGCGCCGCAATTGCCACCACGGCGAGCGAGGCCGAGCTGCCGTCGGCCTCGCCTTTTTCGAAATCGCCCTCGATTACCGCCATCTGGTTTGTGACATGGGCGAAGCACAGGACCGGTTTGCGGCGTGCCTTGGCGAAGGCGTAAAGCCCGGCTGCCTCCATTTCGACCGCGAGAATGTTGCGCGTGCGGCAGCGCTCGATGGCGGTCGCAGTCTCGCGGAACGGCGCATCGGTCGTCCAACTTGCGCCGCGGAGCATCGGCTGGCGCGCTGCCGCAAACGCCTTCATCGCGGCTTCGACCAGCCCCCGGTCGGCTTCGGCGAACTCTGCCGGCGGTAGGTAATGGTAGCTGGTGCCCTCGTCGCGCAGGGCACGGTCGATCAGAATGAAATAGGGCGGCAACCCCTGCTCGACGATCTGCCCGGCCGAGGTCATGCTGATCAGCAACCGGCAGCCGGAGGCAAACAGCTGCTCTGCCAGCAACACGGCAAAGGAGGCACCCACGGCACAGCCGATAATGCCGAAATGTTCGTCCCCGTGCTCGAATTCGTAGAGGTCGGTGTGATAACATGCCCAGGCAGCCGAGCGGCGGCTCCGACCGCTCTTGGCGAGCGCCCGGACGATATCGCCGTCCGGGTCGAGCAGACAGACCTCCGGTACTGCCGAGCTCGGCAGGTTTTTCTGCCGCCGCGCCTCCCGCAACAAATTTTCCGGCTCGAAGACCGAAGGCGCGGCAAAGTCCTTACCGGCCAGGATCGGCGGTGGGTTTGACAATTTTGGCGTAACCCCAATTAACGGCGACCCCTCGGTCGGGGCAGGCTCAGGTATCTCGGCCGACCATACGCGGTCAAGCACAGGTGCCCGCGATCAAAAGAAGTTGAGGCCTCGCCTACTGTCGATCATTTATGCTTGATGAGGCGCAATCGCGGAGAATGGCGATGGGCATGCTGGTGAATGGCGTCTGGCGCGACGAAGATCCGCCGACGGTGGCTGCGGATGGCAGCTTTGTGCGGCTCGAGTCAGGGTTTCGCGACCGCGTGACCCGTGATGGGTCGTCCGGGTTCAAGGCGGAGGCGGGCCGCTACTACCTGGTCACCGCACCGTCCTGCCCGTGGGCGCACCGCACCGTGCTGATGCGCCAGTTGAAGGGGCTCGAGGACACGATCCCGATCTTGCAGTCGGACCTTCCGAAGGGACAGGGCTGGGCCTATTCGCGCGGCTTCGACGATCTCCCGCCGGTCGACGGCGTTTTCCATGTCCATCAGGTCTATAGCGCCGCCCGCCCCGATTTCACCGGTCGCGCCACTGTCCCGGTATTGTGGGACCGCGAGACACGGGCGATCGTCAACAACGAATCCTCCGAGATCATTCGCATGCTGAACTCGGAATTCGACGAATTCGGCAATGCGGCGCTCGACCTTTACCCCGCGGCGCTGCGCGGTGCGATCGACGAAACGAACGATTTTGTCTACGACGCGATCAACAATGGGGTCTATCGCTGCGGCTTCGCCAGGACCCAAGCGGCTTACGAACAAAGCTTTCGCAAACTGTTCGCAGCGCTCGACAGTATCGAGCAGCGCCTCGGCCGCCAACGCTACCTTGTGGGCGACCGTTTCACCGAAGCCGATCTTCGGTTGTTCCCGACCCTGGTGCGCTTCGACGCAGTATACTACAGCCATTTCAAATGCAATCTGCGGCGGCTGGCCGACTATTACAACCTGTCGAACTATACTCGCGACATCTATCAGATGCCGGGGGTTGCCGAGAGCGTCGATATTCCGCGCATCAAGCTCGGCTATTACGGCGGCATGCGCAACCTCAACCCCAGCGGCATCATTCCGCTCGGCCCCGAACTGGATTTCTCCGCGCCGCACGACCGTGGGCGATTGGCCAAGGCGGCCTGAATGGCGCAATGGAGGCCTACCAATATCCGCAATATTACGCAATCGCCCTAGCCCCGAGCGATCCCGGTCGCGAGATCGACTTTTTCGAAGCCGCAATCGAGAAATTCTTGGCAGTTGAGGCTCGCCGGGTTTTCGAGCTCGGCTCCGGTACCGCACCCTATCTGGAGGAATGGCACAAACGGGGCTATGGCTATTGCGGGCTCGATCTGAGCCCGGAAATGATCGAATTTGGCCGTGAAAAGTCGCGGCGCCTGGGCATCGAGGGCGCGTTCATTCTTGGCGACATGCGAGACCTCGATCGCGGTCTCGGGCCTTTCGACCTCGCTTATGTGCTGCTCGGCTCGCTCTATGTCCGATCCAACGGCGAATTCCTCGATCACCTCGACCGGATGGCAGCCGTGCTCGCGCCCCGCGGGTTGTACTTATTGGACAGCTTTGTCTGGTTTCGGATTTTTCACGACTACAAGCGAAGCTGGACCCGGCGCAAAGGCGGGGTGACCGTACATACCCGCTACCGCGCCGAACTCACCGATCCGGTATTGCAAACCTATGACGAGTGTCTGACCTTCACAGTCGATGACCATGGAAAATCAGTGGTCATCAACGGCCGGGTTCCCGCCAAGGTATTTTTCCCGCAGGAATTTTTGGCCCTTGTAGAGCTGAGCGGACGGTTCGAATTCCTCGGCTGGTACAATGACTTCAGCTTTACCGCAGAACTGAAGCCGGAAGGCCGCCACATCGCTATCTTGCGGAAGCGGTGACTTTGGCTAAGCCTTGGGCCATAACTGGGGCCAAGAAGGCGCAAGGGGAGATCAGAATGGCAGTACCCGACTTTCAGTCGCTGATGATGCCCGTGCTAATAGCTACTGCTAATGGAGAGATCTCTTCGTCAGACCTTCGCGATCGGGTGGCGCAGAGTTTACAACTCAATAGCGCAGATCTGAGCGAGATGTTGCCGAGTGGGCGGCAGACCACGTTCGCTAACCGCACTGCTTGGGCGAATGTTTTCTGCAACGAGCGGGTTTGATTGAGAAGACTAGCCGAGGTGTATACCGCGCGACACAAATGGGACTGAATATTCTCACCGAGAAACCGGCCAAGATTGACATGGCCTTCCTCGAACGGTTCCCTAGCTATGTTGAGTGGCGTCAGAGGAGTGCGACCGCGGTCTCTAGCAAACAAAGTCGCGTAGACGCCAGGTTCCAGGCTGGCGAACCCGCCGCTACCCCCGAGGAACAGATAGGCCAAAGCTATCAGATACTCGCCGGTGCACTTGAGGCGGATCTGCTTGACCGGATGCGAGAAATGTCGCCCGGTTCCTTTGAGCACCTGGTGATCGACTTGCTGGGCAAACTTGGGTACGGCGGCGGGCATCCCGAAAGGGGAAAGGCAACCGGAGGGCCAGGTGATGCTGGTCTGGATGGGGTCATCAACGAAGATGCGCTGGGCCTCGATCGCGTTTACGTCCAAGCCAAGCGGTATGGGGCCGGAAATAAAGTTGGACGACCAGAGGTCCAGTCGTTTTCCGGCAGCCTCGATGGAGTTAGCGCGACGAAGGGCATTCTAATTACGACTGGCGAAATATAACCGGCTGCGCGCGAATATGCGTCCAGGATTGCGAAACGGATCATCCTCATCGACGGTACAGAGCTCGCGCGGCTTATGGTTAGCTACGAGATAGGGGTCCGGGTCACCGAGACCTATAAGATCAAAAAAATCGATGAAAACTATTTTACCGAGTAACGATTAGAGTTCTCTAAGAGAGAGCTCCTAACGCTTTGCAGTTGCTCGACGGCTTCAGGTTCTTCTTCGATGCCGAGAGCGTCGTTGAACTTGTTGAAGAAACCGCAAAGCGTGATGCGGAAGGTCAGCTCGACCAGCTGTGCCTCGCTGAAATACTCGTTCAGCCGGGCGAAGAGCGCGTCGGGGATGCGGCTTGGCCGCTCCCAGGCGCCAATCGCGTATTCGACGACAAGCTTGTCCCTCTCGTCGAATTCCGGGTGGTCGCGGTAATCGAGGACGCGTTCGACGCCGGCGGGGGAAACCCCCTCGACGACGAGGAACGGGGTGTGGTGCGCGACGCAATAATCACACTGGTTGAGCTTGGAGACGGTGACGATCGCCAGTTCGAGTACGCGCTTCGGCAATGTCGCGGCCTCGCGCAATTCGAGCAGCATCGACATTAAGTGGCGCAGCGCGACCGGCACATGCGCGAACACCGCGGCCTGATTGCGGAACGGGCCATAGGTCCCGGCGAACCGCTCGTAAATCGCGGCGAGATCGGGTGGCAACTCCGTAGAAGGAATATTGCGAACGCGCGCCATAGTCACGAGAGCCCGGTAAACAGGCGCTGCGCATCGGCCTGCGACATTGCCGGGGCTAATGTGTCAAACCGGCCTGTCGCCCGCAGATCATCGGCGATCTGTCGCGTCAACGACATCGCCATAAGAGCGGCTTGGCTGGCGGTGCTGGCGCGGGCGACGCCGAGCGCTTCGAGGTCGGCGACGCTCGGCGACCCGGCGCGCACATTGATGTTGATCGGCGCGTCGAGCGCCTTCACCAGCCGCCCGATCGTCGCAGGATCACGCAACCCGATCGGATAGACGCAATCCGCGCCGGCGGCCAGATAGGCTCGACCACGCTCGACGGTCTCGTCGAAGCGAGAGGCTTCGTCGCCGATGTTCCGCAAATAGAGATCGGTCCTGCCATTGATGACGATCGGCACACCGGCCGCCCTGGCCGCCTCGCGCGCCGCGCGGATCCGGTCGGCGGCGTCCGCCGCGGTGCGGATCGGGACCGGGCCATGCGGCATCCCGTCCTCGAGATTGACCCCGACAGCGCCGGCGGCAATGATTTCCGCCACCGAGCGCATCACCGCATCCGCGGTCTCACCGTAACCCGCCTCGATGTCGGCGGTGACCGGCACCCCCGCCGACCGCACGATGCGGGCCGTCGCAGCGACGACTTCTGCCCATGGCGTCTGTTCGCCGTCGGCATAACCGAGCGACCACGCCACCCCTCCGCTGGTCGTCGCGATCGCATCGAAACCCGCGGCCACAAAGACCCTCGCGCTCATCGCGTCCCAGGCGTTCGGCAGCAGCAGCAGCCGCGGCCCGCGGTGCTTGTTGCGAAACAGCTCCGCTTGCTGCGCCTGTTCTGCCCGGTTCATCTCGCAACTCCCTCGAAGTGGCCGTCGACGCCTCACCACAGCCTCGTCTCGCGAACCACCGCGGTCAAGCCATCGATTGCCGCCTGCCTCGCTGACAGGAATGCTACGGCAGTATGTCACAAAGGCCTGATGCCAACTCCAGCAAGTTCCCGGAAGATTCCCTTTTCTGACGTCATCGGACGGACTACACTGAACCGCTCGGAAGAATCCGAAGGCGGTGGTTGCGATGAACATCGATGTTGCCGAGGCCGATGCCGCCGAACAGGTCGTCGCGCGGTTTCTCTGCGGGTATCATAAAATTTGGCAGAATTATTTTCCCGGCTTGAACAAGCGCGCGCACTGGCATGTCATGTTTTCGGCGAGGTGCAGCCCGGAAGAGGGCGTTTCGTGCCGCTCGATTCATCGCGCGCTTTACGGTTTGTACGGCACCGACATCCGGACTTGTATTGAACGCGTAAGGGATTGCGAGAACGACGGCTTCATCCAAATCCTCGACGCGTCCGGCCAGCCTTGCACAGCTTCTCCGACATCCTTGATCGCCGCCACTGACAAATTGCACGATGGTTTCGACCGGCACTGCCGCGAGACGATCGAAGCGCTTTGCAAAGCTCTCGGAGATCGCGAGGGCGGGCGCTCGCATGGGCTCGACTGCGACCGGGCTGCGATCTCCGCGATTTTGGGCTTTTTCAATTCTTATGAGCAGAAATGGCGGGAGACTTGCGAGCTGGTGGTCAGGAATAAAGGGCTGACCCCGGCCTATGCCAACGACGCGATGGACCATCTGGTCACCTACCAATATTGGGCCATCGTAATGCTGCTGTGGTCGGCTAGCCCGTTCGGCGGCGGTCGCGCAGACGCACCGGCTCTCGTCATCGACGAGATCAACAGCAGGATGTGGGACGCGCTGCGGCTCGGGCATCTCGCGATCAAGGAGCGCGTCGGCAACTTGATCCGTTGGGGCTTTTTCGCAGAGCAGACGATCAAGAAACACAAAGCGGTGGCGCTGACGCCGGTCGCCGGCTCAGCGATCAGCGCGAGCCTCTCGGCGACCAAGCCGCTGCTGCACGAGCTGTATACCAAGCTCGTGCCGCAAGAGGCGACGGCCTAGCTCGCTCAGTAGAGACGGGTCCTGTAGCTCTCCGCCGTAGCCCGCTCCGCTTCCTCGACCGACATGTCGCCGATCTGGTCGGCGAGGATGCGGCCCAAAGAGGGGAATTCGGATCGACCGAGCTGCTTTTCCGGGTTCCACAAATCGGACCGGATCAGCGCCTTGCCGCAGTGGAAGTAGACTTCTTCAGCCGCGACCAGGATACCGCTGCGCGGTACCTTGCCATTGACCGCGAGAGGTTCGAGCAAAGCGGGATCTGTCGTAATGCGCGCCCGGCCGTTGACGCGCAAGGTCTCGTTGAGCCCCGGCACGAAGAAGATCAATCCGACGCCGGGCCGCTCGAGCAGGTTGCCGATCGTGTCGACCCGATTGTTGCCGAGCCGGTCGGGGATCAGCAGCGTCTGGTCGTCGAGGACCTGGACGAAGCCGGGCGCATCGCCCTTTGGCGAGGCATCGCAGCGCCCGGACGGATCCGAAGAGGCCATGACGAGAAATGGCGAGCGCGCGATGAACGCACGGCAGTGCTTGTCTAGCCGGGTCAGCTGTTTCTTGAGCGATCGCTCGCCCGGCGGTCCATAAAGTTCGCGCAACTCCTCGAGATCCTCAACGACGTCCATGCTCGCCTCCGTCAATTCGGCCTCACTATGCATTAGCGGCAGCGAAAGCTCCAGCAGTAGCCGGCGCTTTTGTTTGGTTTTGGCCGCTGTTGCGGGTATCACTCGGGGAGCGGCAGGGGCATGCAATGAGCGTGATGGTGCAGCGCGAGGAACGGCCCGAAGGCGGCCGTCTCGCGCGACTGACGATCGACAATGCGTCGAAGCTGAACAGCCTCAATCGCACGCTGATGGCCGAGATCATCGAAGCCGCCGACGGGCTCGCCGCGGACCCGAAGCTGCGGCTGGTCGTCCTTACCGGCGCCGGCGAGCGTGCTTTTGTCGGCGGTGCCGACATCGGCGAGATCGCGGCATTGGATCGGGAGAGCGCGCGCGAGTTCATCACATTGGTGCATTGTTGCTGCGATGCGTTCCGCCGGCTGCCCGTCCCGGTCATCGCGCGGATCGACGGTTACGCGCTCGGCGCCGGGCTCGAACTCGCCTGCGCTTGTGACCTGCGGGTCGCCAGCGAGCGCGCCCTATTCGGCATGCCGGAGGTCCGGATCGGCATCCCCTCGGTCGTCGAGGCGGCGCTGCTGCCGAAATTGATCGGTCACGGCCGAGCTCGCCGGCTGTTGTTGACCGGCGAGACGATCGGCGCTGCCGAGGCCCTCTCTTGGGGTCTCGTAGATGTCGTGGCGCCGCCGGAGGCTCTCGACGAGGCGGTCGAAGATCTCGCGGGGCCGATCCTCGCGGCCGGCTCCAACGCGATCCGCTTGCAGAAATCGTTGATCCTCGACTGGGAGGAATTGCCTACCGCGGCCGCGGTGCAGCGCGGGATCGACTGCTTCGTCGGCGCCTACGACACGGACGAGCCGGCGCGCATGGCGGGGGCGACGCTTGCCGAACTGCGGGCCCGGCGTCGGCCTCGCTGACCGGCCGATGAACGCCAAGCGCCGCCCCAGACAGTTGCGCCTCGCCGAAGGGACCGACGATACGCCGCATTATCATGGGCACCGGGAGCGTCTGCGCCAGAGACTGATCGCCGCTGGAGCAGACAATCTGCCGGATTATGAGCTGCTGGAGATCATCCTGTTCGCCAGCAACGCGCGGGCCGACGTCAAGCCGCTGGCCAAACATTTGCTCGAGCGTTTCGGCGGATTTGCGGAATTGCTGAGCGCCGAGCCCGATACGCTCGCCGGCGCCGGGCTCGGCCTGGCCGGCATCGCTGCGTTAAAAGCGGCGCGCGAGGCGGCGTTGCGCCTGATGCGCTCGGAACTACACGAGCGGCCGGTGGTCAACTCCTGGGAGAAGCTGATCGACTACTGCACCGCGCACATCGCCCACGGCAAGGTCGAGGAGTTCCACATCCTGTTTCTCGACCGCAAGAACGTGCTGATCAGGCATGAACGGCAGCAGCGCGGCACGGTCGACCATACGCCGGTCTACACCCGCGAAGTCGTCAAACGTGCGCTCGAGCTCCAGGCATCCGCCTTGATTCTGGTCCACAACCATCCCTCGGGTGACCCGACACCCTCGAAGGCGGACATCGCGGTGACCAATGACATCGTCAAGGCTGCCGCCCCGCTCGGCGTGACCGTGCACGACCACCTGATCATCGGCCGTGGCCGCCACAGCAGCCTGCGAGACCTCGGGCTGATCTGAGCCGAAGCGAGAACGCAGCCCGCAAGTTTAGAGCCGGTAAGCCGGCGGCGGCAGTCTCAGCAAGTTCACCTAATCTACGGCGCTTATTCGCCAGGTCTTAACCAGTCGCGCGCTATGCAAGGACAATCATTTATCTGCCAGCAGAATCCTGACGTTCGCAATGTTCGATCGGAACCTAATCGACGCGAAGCACGGAAGAGAGCTTTGGCGCCTGACTGCCCTTACTCGAAATATATCGCGCACTTTGAGTTGGAGAGACCGGTTGCGTCAATTTTTGATCCTAGCGGGCGCGGAGAACCTGTTAGACCATGAACTTGTCGAGGTCATGCTCTTTACCAACAACCCGAGAGCTGACGCCGAATCGCTGGCAGAACAGCTTCTCGATAAGATTCGGCAGCCTTGCAGAGGTGTTGAGCGCCGAACCCGAGGCGCTAGCCGCGGCGGGTTTAAGTATCTCCGCAGTTGCCGGGGTTAGATTGGTTCGCGAGCTGGCGCTTCGATTTATGCGGGCAGAATTGCATAACCGCCCGCTGGTCGCATCTCGCGACACATTGATCGACTATTGCAGTGCGCAAATTGCCCACAGCAAAGTCGAGGAGTTCCATATACTCTTCCTGGATCGCAAGAATGCACTGATCAAGCACGAAAGGCAGCAGCGCGGCACGGTCGATCACACGCCGGTCTATACCCGCGAAGTCGTCAAACGCGCGCTCGAACTCGGGGCGTCCGCCTTGATCCTAGTGCACAACCATCCCTCGGGAGATCCCACCCCCTCGAAGGCGGACATCGCCGTCACCAAGGACATCGTCAAGGCTGCCGCCCCGCTCGGTGTGACCGTGCACGACCACTTGATCATCGGCCGCGGCCACCATAGCAGTCTGCGCGACCTCGGACTGATTTGAGGGCGGATGCCAGACGCTTCAGCCGCCGGCGGGCTCGAGCCTCAGATGCCGCTCGATGCGGCGAACCCGTTCGTCGAGCTCGCTAATCGGGATGCCATGGCCGAGCACGCTCGAAAGTGGGTGACGGCGTCGCGGAGCGAGGCGACCCGGCGGCGAGGTCATCGAGCTTGCGGTCGTGGGCGGCGACAACTTCGCGTAACTCGGCGACCTCGCCGGAGAGATCGTCGAGCTTACCGTCATGCCCCGTCACAGTGCGGGCGACTTGCGTCAGCAGGTGGTAGACGGCTGCGACGTCAGGCGTTGATGCCACTCATGCCGAAATTGTTGCGGTAGTCACGCGACCCGGTCAAGCGCTTCGCGCGCCGCGCTCGCCAGATCTTCCTTGCGATAGGGCTTGCTGAGCAGCGGCGTGCAGGCGGCCAGCGGTCCGGCATCGCCGTTCAGCCGCGCTTCCGAGAACCCCGAGGTGAAGACGATCTTGATATCCGGCCAGCGCTGGCGGGCACGGCGCGCCAATTCGCGGCCGTTGATGCCGCCGGGCATCACGATATCGGTCAGCAGCAGATCGACGCTCTGGCGATCCAGCAATTCGAGACCTGCTGCCGCATTCTGGGCCGCGAGCACGCGATAGCCCAGCTCGCCCAGCTGGCGCGTAACGACGCGGCGCAAAGCCTCGTTGTCTTCGACCACCAAAATCGACTCGCCTCTGCCGTGGAGCAGCAGCGGGGTTGCGACGCTCTCCTCGATGGTCGGCACATTCGCGGCCATGTGCGGCAGGAAAAGACGAAACGTCGTACCAATTCCGGGCTCGCTGTAGACGCCGATATGACCGCCCGATTGCTTGATGAAGCCGAAGACCATGCTGAGGCCGAGACCGGTGCCCTTGTCGCGGCTCTTGGTCGTGAAAAACGGCTCGAAAATTCGATGCATGACCTCCGGGGTCATGCCGGATCCGGTGTCGCTGACTTCGAGCATCACATAGCCGCCCGGTGCGACCTCGGCGTGCTGCGCGGCATAATCAGCGTCGAGCGTGCGATTGCCGGTCACGATCATCAGACGTCCGCCATCGGGCATGGCGTCGCGGGCATTGGTGGCCAGATTGGTCAGACTCGCCTCGAGCTGGGCCGGATCGACGACGACCGGCCACAGCTCCGCAGCGAGGTCGAGCGAGATTTCGACGTCCTCGCCGATGGTTCGGCGCAGCAGCCGAGTAATCCCGGAGACCAGCTCGTTGACGTCGACGTGTTGCGGCCGGAGCGGCTGCTGCCGGGCGAAGGCGAGCAGACGGCGCGTCAGATCGGCCCCGCGAAATGCCGCGTCGAGGGCCTCGTGTGTCAACTCGTCGATATCGGGATCATCACCTTTCAGATCCCGCAGCAGATCGATATTGCCGATGATCACGCCGAGCATGTTGTTGAAGTCATGCGCCATGCCACCGGTCAGATTGCCGATGGCCTCCATCTTCTGAGCCTGATGGAGCTGCGCCTCGAGCTTGGTCCGCTCGACTTGCTCGCGGTGCTGAGGGGAGAGGTCACGCAGGATGCCGGTAAAATGCCGATGTCCGCCGGCCCACCACTCGGCGATCGACAGATGCGCCGGAAAGACGGACCCGTCCTTGCGGCAGACTTCGAGTTCCTTGATCGTCCACAAATAGCGTGCGGTATAGCGCTCGGGCTCCTGTCGCATGGTCGGGGGCAGCAGCACCCGCATATTCTGGCCGATCAGTTCCGCCGCCCGATAACCGGTCATGGCTTCGGCCGCTCTGCTGAATTCCTGGATAATTCCGTGCTGGTCGCTGACGATGATCGCGTCGACCGCCGTCTCGAAGATCGCCCGATACCGGCTCTCGCTCTCCCTCAGGTCCCGTTCGGCGGCCGCGCGTCTGCTGCACTCGTATCGAAGCCGGACGATGAGAAGCCCGGCTACAAGGCCGAGCACCGGCCAGGCGGCGGCACTCGCAGAGCAGAGGGCGTCCAGGATTTCGGGAGCGAGACCAGGCATTGTAATCTACCCGACTTTCCAATGTCGCGGCGCTACCGGATTAGTTGGTTAACGCCTTCTTAACTTGCTCGCCCGAACGTCAGAAACCCGTCAAAAATCGAGATGAAAAAAGCATCGGAAAAGATCTTTCTCTTAAAATTGCCTTAACATTTTACGAACTTGAGAGATCTGATCGGTGTAGGATATATATAAGTTTATGTTTTGCATGCTTGGATTATGATCAGCCAGTCAAGAAAAAGCGTTTGAGCGCGGACCCGTGATCGCCGCTAATATCGGTCTCCTCGATCTCTGAGCGGGAGCAATGGCATGTTTGTGGGCCTATCTGACGAGCAGCGCCGCTTCGTGCATACCATCCGCGACCTCGCGCAGCGCGAATTCCGGCCGCGCGCACTGCGTTGCATGGACGGCACCTTTCCGTGGGAAAACATACGCGCTCTCGCCGAATTGGGCGTACTCGGCATGGCGGTGCCGCAGGAATATGGCGGGCTGGGGCTGTCGGTCTTCGACACCGCCCTCGTTCTCGAGGAGATCGCCAAGACCTGCTATGTGACGGCGATGGCGGTGCTCGGCGAGGTCGGCGTGCAGACCCGGATCATCGCGACCTACGCGCCGGAGGAGATCAAGGCGCGTATCCTGCCGGCGGTGTGCAGCGGCGATGCGATCCTGGCGATCTGCATGACCGAGCCCGACGCCGGCACCGACGTCGCCAGTTACAAGACCAATGTCGACACCGGCGGCAACGCGCTCCGGCTCAACGGCGTCAAGACCCTGATCAGCCGCGCCGACGAAGCGCAGATGTTCGTTGTCTTCACCCGAGTCGACCGGCGGCCCGGCCGCGAGGGGATCGGCTGCGTCCTGGTCGAGAAGGCCACCCCCGGCTTTTCGGTCACCGGCACCTATCACACGATGGGCGGCGAAAACCTGCATGAGATCCGCTTCGAGGATTGCATCTTGCCACCGGAGAATTTGGTGTTGCGCGAGGACGGCTTTAAGAAATTGCTGTCGGCCTTCAACACGCAGCGCTGCCTCAACCCGAGCATCTCGCTGGGCCTCGCCGAGGGGGCGCTCGAAGAGGCGGTGCGCTATGTCAAGGAGCGCCGGGCGTTCGGTCGCGCGATCGGCGAGTTCCAGGGCATGCGCTGGAAGATCGCCGAGATGTACAAGGACATCGAGGTCGGCCGCAGCATGCTCTACCGCGCCTGCGCCAGCGCCGACCCGTTCCCCGACCCGCTGCTGGCGGCGGTCGCCAAGACCTATTGCAACGAGATGGCATTGCGCGTCACCAGCGAAGCGATCCAGGTGCATGGCGGCTACGGCTTCACCGACGAATTCCCGGTCTCGCGCTTCTACCGCGGCGCCCGCTACGGCACGTTGGGCGGCGGCACCACCGAAACCCTGCGCGACCTGATCGGCAAACGCGTGCTGGTCGGCCTTGACCCGGTTGATGGCATCTTGGGACTGGGCATGTTCTGACCCTTCCCTGCGATCAGCGGATCAGCAGGAAAAATTTTCGCTGCGGCCCCGAAATCGACCCACCTGTGCTGGTCTAGCAAGCGAGCATCGCCTTCATCTCCGGCCCGCCCTCGGGCAAGGAGCGTCCGTTCATGCTGCGCTCCATGCAGCCGTTGATCCGTTCCTCGAGTGTGCGAACCTCGTTCTCGCGACCGGCCGGTCGCGAAGACAAGCGCCGCTGCGTTGATCAGCGACTGCGTGTGTGCTCGGGCCACCGCGGCGCGCGCCGTCGCGAGCCCCGTCTGCGCGGACGTCGCGTCGGTGAACGTACCGACGCCTTGGGCATAGGAATCGCTGGCGTTGTGGAAGTCTGCAGGGCGATGGCGGCATCGAATGCAGCAGCCCCGTACCGACCTGGTCGTAGGCGAGCGCCACCTCGCGCAAAGCCTGGTCGGTGAGCTCCTGCAGCGCGGCCGCTGCCTCTTCGCGCTTCGACTGGGCGAGACTCAGCTTGTTCTGCAGCACTCCGCCTTCGTAGAGCGGCCATTCGAACTTCAGCAACGCGGCGCCCTGCGGCTTGTTGACCGAGAAATAAAGCGAGTTGTCTACGTTGAGCCGGCCGAGATTGCCCTGCACGCACGGATGGTTGATAATTAGATTGGCCGGTCGTCACGCATCACGACGGGGGGTTTCGGCGATGCACCCATATTTTGATCAATCTCCGCCCCCGATCGGTCCTTTCGGCTCCTTAGCGTCGTGATGGGCCACACGCTCCGTTGTCCCGCGCCGGGGTTGTGCCGTGCGATCCTATTTGTGTCGCTGATGCTCTGTCCCGCCGCCCTCGTGTCTGCGGAGCCGACGCAACGCGCACCCGATACGATGGAGGCGCGCCTGCTCGCCTGCGCGCCCTGCCACGGCCGGCACGGCGAGGGGACGAGCAACGATTATTTTCCGCGCCTCGCCGGCAAGCCGGCGGGCTATCTGATGAACCAGCTGGTCGCTTTTCGAGACGGGCGGCGCCGCTACGCCCCAATGAACTACCTCCTCGAATATCTGCCAGATCCGTATCTCCAAAAAATAGCAGACTATTTCGCAACTTTGCGCCCGCCACCGTTGCCACAAGCGGTTGCTGATGTGAGCCCGGCTCTGCTAGCGCGTGGACGTTCGCTCGTGACCGAGGGCGATGCCGCCCATGGCGTTCCGGCATGCTCTGGATGTCACGGCCCCAAACTGACAGGGATGGAACCCGCCATTCCCGGTCTCGTCGGACTGCACGCGAGCTATATCAGCGCGCAGCTCGGCGCCTTTCGTTACGGCACACGGACGGCGGCTGCGCCGGACTGCATGCAGCTTGTCGTAGCCAGCCTGACCGAAGCCGACGTCACTGCCGTCGCTGCGTGGCTCGCCTCGCTGCCGATACCGGCTGACCCGTCTCCCGTGCCCAAAGGCACCCTGCCGATGCCGCTCGCCTGCGGCAGCGAACCAAACTAGGTGGGAGGCGAAGTGCAGATCGTTCGGCTCTTGTCATTACCCGCCCTCATGGCATTCTCGCTTTTGGGCGTCGCCGCCATGGCGCAGGCCGCCGACGATCCCCTCATTACCACAGGCGAATACTTGGCCCGCGCCGGCGATTGTATCGCCTGCCACACGAATCCAGGCGGCGCTTTGTTCGCCGGCGGCCGGCCAATGGCGACGCCGTTCGGTACGATCTATTCATCCAACATTACCCCCGATCGTGAAACCGGCATCGGCGCGTGGACCGCGGACCAGTTCTACGGGACCATGCACACCGGCCGCTTTCCCGATGGTGGGCTGATTTATCCCGTCATGCCCTTCGGCTCCTACACGAAGGTGACACGCGCGGATTCCGACGCGATCTTCGCCTATTTGCGCTCGGTCCCGCCGGTGCGCCAACCGAACCGGCCAAACGATCTACGTTTCCCCTACAACAACCGCCAGCTGATCCTCGGCTGGCGCACGCTGTTCTTCAACGAAGGTGAATACCAGCCGGACCCAAGCAAGTCGGCCGAATGGAACCGCGGGGCCTATCTCGTCGAAGGGTTGGGCCATTGCGCGATGTGCCACTCGCCGATCAATGCGCTCGGCGGCAGTTCAGAATCAAAGGCGTTCGAAGGTGGGCTGATCCCGATGCAGAACTGGTACGCGCCTTCCCTCACCTCGAACAAGGAGGCCGGCCTCGGCGAGTGGACCATCGAGGAGATTGTCGATCTGCTCCGCAACGGGGTGTCGCATCGCGGCGCCGTCTACGGCCCGATGGCAGAGGTCACGTTCAACAGCCTGCAATATTTCACTGACGCCGACATTCGCGCTACGGCGATCTATCTCAAGAGTTCTCGGCCAGGGCAGTCCGCTCGCGCCCGAGAGCTCGGCGATTCCGGCCCCCGAGAGCAGCTTGTTGCTGAGTTTCGGCGAGACCGTCTACGAGACGCATTGCGCTAGCTGCCATGCAAAAGACGGTCGCGGTATGCCGCCCGACTATCCGCCGCTCGCCGGCAATCCGTCGATTCAAATCGGAATCCTCCGTGAACCCGGTCCGCATGGTCCTCAACGGCGGCTTCCCGCCCGGCACGAAAGGCAACCCGATGCCCTACGGCATGCCGCCCTTCGCGCAGACGCTCTCCGACGACGAGGTCGCCGCTGTCGTGACCTACATCCGCGGAGCTTGGGGCAATCGCGGCTCGGCGGTCTCCGCGCGCGAGGCCAACGAGCTGCGCGCGGCGCCTTTGGATTGATGCGGACATGATCAACGCCGAGCCAGCGACTGACGATCCTGTCGGCGCCGCCGAGCAAGAAGCGGCGGTGAACGCGATCTTGAGATCCGGTGCAAAGGGCGCAGTCGTGCTCGCCGGCCTCGCGACCGCTGTCGTCGTGGCCATTTGGTTCGCGTTCTATCTGCTCGTCTTCATGCCGCGTGCGATCGGTCCGTGACGGAGCCTCTGTTCTCGCCCGCTCCGCCTCGTGACGAGGGCGCCGAACGCGCCGAGCGCGTCGAGCACCGCTGGGCCGCGGTCTCGATCGCTGTCCTGGTGGTGCTCGTCGTAATCGCAACATTCGCCGCGTTGCATCTGGCAGCCGTGCCGCAGAGTAGGGTCGAGACCGTCGATCCGAGGACCCTACATCTCGACGGGGAATTCATCGAAAGCAATCTCGGCAGCGCGCTCGAGCCCGACGGGTCCGTCACCGTGCGCGCGATCGGGCAGCAATACTCCTTTACGCCGTCCTGCGTCGTCGTGCCGACCGCTACGCCGGTCACGTTCCGCGCCACCAGTGCTGACGTGGTGCACGGCTTCCTGATCACCGGAACCAATCTCAATCTGATGCTGGTGCCCGGCTACGTCTCCAGCCTCGAGGCGCGTTTCGAGACCCCCGGCGAACACCTGATGCCTTGCCACGAATTCTGCAGCGTGGGCCATGAGGGTATGTGGGGTAAAATCAAGGTCCTCGACAAGGCCGCGTTCGCCCGCATGGCGACGGATCGGCGGAGGCTGAGCTGTGTGGAATAGCAAGCGGCTGGTTCTCGCCCATCTCTGGTTCGCCTTTGCCGCCTTCGGCCTGGCGCTGCTGCTTGGCGAGTGGCAGATGTTCATCCGCAGCCCGCTGCATGCCTGGATCAGCGATCCCGAGTTGTACTACCGCTCGGTCACGGCGCACGGCACCACGATGGCCTATGTCTTCCCGACGCTCCTCGCGATGGGGTTCGGCTATTTCGTGACCGAAGAGGCGCTCAAGCGTCCGCTGGTCGGCTTGCATTGGGCCTGGCTTGGATTGGCACTTGTCGCCATCGGCACCGTCACCGCGATTGTCCCGGTCGCGCTGGGGCGCGCCTCAGTGCTCTATACATTCTACCCGCCGCTGATCGGCAACCCGTTCTACTACATCGGCGTAGTCCTCGTGGTCGTCGGCTCGTGGGTATGGGTCGCGCTGATGTCGGTAAACATGTACCGCTGGAAGCGGGACAATCCCGCCGCCCCGGTGCCGTTCCCGATGTTCGCGACGGTCGCGGGCTCGTATCTCTGGGGCTGGACCGCGGTCGGAGCAGCACTCGAGCTCTTGTTCCAGATCATCCCCGTGGCGCTCGGCTTGCGCAGCACGATCGACGCCGGGCTGGCGCGCGTCTTCTTCTCGTGGACTTTGCATGCGATCGTCTATTTCTGGCTGATGCCGGCTTACATCGCCTATTACACGATCGTGCCGCGGGCGATCGGCGGCCGGCTGTTCAGCGACCGCATGGGGCGGATCGCCTTCATTCTGTTCCTCGTCGTCGCGATGCCGATCGGTATCCATCACGCGTTCGAGGATCCGCAGGTTGGCGCCGGCTTCAAATACCTGCATTCCGTGTTTACCGCGCTCGTCGCGTTGCCGACCCTACTGACGGTGTTCACGATCTGCGCCTCCGTCGAGATCGCCGGGCGCTTGCGGGGCGGCAAAGGCGTGCTGGGATGGCTGACGGCGCTGCCGTGGCGCAACCCCGTCATGCTCGGGGCCGCCCTCTCGTTCGTAATGCTCGGTTTCGGAGGCGCCGGCGGGCTGATCAACATGAGCTATCAGCTCAACGCCACTGTCCATAATACCCAATGGATCACCGGCCATTTCCACCTGATCTTCGCCGGCGCGATCGTGATCATGTATTTTGTGATCGCCTACGACATCTGGCCGCATCTGACCGGACGCACACTGGACAGCTTCGGTCTCATGCGCGCTCAGCTGTGGACGTGGTTCGTCGGTATGATCGTATTGACCTTCCCGTGGCATTGGGTCGGCATTCTCGGCATGCCGCGCCGGATGGCATTCTACGATTACAGCGACCCGGCGATCGCCGAGCAGGCCGCATCGGTAACGATGTCCGTTATTGGCGGCGCTATCTTGCTGCTGTCGGGCGCGCTGTTCCTCGTCGTGCTGGCGCGCGGACAGACGGCGCCGCGGACCGAGCCGGGGGCATATCGCTTCAGCGTCGCCGTGCACCCGCCGCGCTCGTTGCCGGCCGCGCTGAACGGGTTTGGGCTCTGGCTGGGGCTGATGGTCGGCCTGACGATCGTCAATTACGGCTTTCCGATCGCGCATCTCCTCGTGACCCCCGGCACGACGGTTCCGGCGATAAACGTCGGAGCTCGGCAGTGAGCCGAGACAGGATTGCGTCCCTGCGCAATCCGTGGTTCACCGTGAGTGTAGGGATCACCGCGGCGATCGCGATTGTCGCAGCTATTATCGGCTTCGCCTGGTTGCCCCTTCAACTACAAGGCGAGCGGTTCCGCGGGGTCTGGGATGCGATCTGTAGTGCCGCCGGGCTCGTTCAGAACGCACCTGGCGCCGCGCAAATCGTTCGCGCCGATTACCCGACGACACGCGTGGAAGTCGTCCCGCAGATGCTGCGGGATGCGAGCGCGGAATTGATCGGACGCGGCGCAACACTGGCTTTGCGCTGCACGATGTGCCACGGCGCCCGCGGCCTGAGCCAAGCCGATACTCCCAATCTTGCCGGGGAATACCCGGTGACAATCTACAAGGAGCTCGTCGATTTCAAAACAGGCGCACGCGCCAGCGCGGTCATGGCCCCGCTCGTGGCTGATCTGAGCGACGCGGATATGCGCGATCTTGCTGCGTATTACGCCTATTTGCCGCGGCCGTCCGACCTTCGGCCCGGCATCGAGGTGCCGCCCCGCATCGTCGCGAGCGGCGCGCCGATGCGCGGGATTGCTCCCTGCGGCGCCTGTCACGGCGAGATCGGCAACAAGGCCGGCGCGGCGTGGCTCGAAGGACAGCCTGCGGTCTATCTGCGCACGCAACTTTTGGCCTTCGTATCCGGCGCACGACGCAACGACATCGGCGAACAGATGCGCAACGTCGCGCGTGGGATGACACCCGAGGAAATCACTGCCGCAAGCCGGTTTTACGCAGACCGCCCATAGGCCCGGCGATTATGGGTCATCGGCGTCGGTCTGCGAGTTCGAGTGTTACGAGGCGGGCAACCGTAATGGCGAGGTAGAATTGCCCGATGACCGCCTCCAAGTTGGCCAGGCTGCGAGCGAATGGATCGACCGCAACGATGTCTCCGTAACCCGTGGTGGTCAGTGTGGTGAGACTGAAATACAGCATGCTCGCGGCTTCCCCCGGGCCCCCGACCGGAGTAACAAGATTGACGAAAGCCTCGGGCCTCAGCTCCCAGATCAGGCCATACGCTGAGGCAAAGATCGTCGCGAGGTTCAGATAAAGTACGACCGCTCCTTGAAGACGATGTGATGTAATCCGGCCAGGAGCATAGACCGCGTGCGCTATGACCCAGGTCAGCACGGAGAAGGCGATGATATCACCGCTGCGGCGGAGCACCGTATCTGAAACCAGTGACCATTCGCCGCGCAATAATAAGCTAGCCGCGATGGCCGTCAGCCCCACAAGAATAAGGAAAATGGCGCCCCATCTCTGCGACAGCAGTACAACGATCACTAGAGCCGCAAGAACCAGCGTGTCAGCGACCACCCGTGCTATCGGCAGCCCCTGCGCCGCCAGCGGCGCTGCGAGAAAGATCGTACACAGATCGAGGACCAGGAGCACCGTTAGGCTCGGATCTCTGACGCGATCTTGCCAGGCACGGATCGATTTCCGCGTGTTATCGGCGATAAGCGAAACGCGCCGGCGGTCATACATGATCATGGCTTTTCGAGACCGCGAAGCTGCGGTCTCCTACTTTAGCTGTCACAAACGATGACCGCTGTACCCCCGTCCACCTCGCCGCCTGTCACAGGCCACCGGCCCACGGCCGAATCCAGCGCCGCGGCGCGGCGGAGGTCGAGGCTTAACCCTCGCGCCGTGATAACTGGGGCCCTCTTCGTTCGGCGGTCAATTCAGGAGATCGGCTTTACGCGTTTTACCAAAAAGCATTATCGCGCGGTCGGGGTGGCGAAATCCGTACTTGACGTCAGCTCGCCGGTCGCGAAGGCAAGCGCCGCCGCGTTGATCAGCGACTGCGTGTGTGCTCGGGCCACCGCGGCGCGCGCCGTCGCGAGCCCCGTCTGCGCGGACGTGGCGTCGGTCAGTGTGCCGACGCCGTGGGCATAGGAATTGCTGGCGCTGTGGAAGGCCGCTTCGGATGCGGTCTGCAGTGCTATAGCAGCATCGTATTGCTGTAGCCCGGTATCGACCTGGTCGTACGCAAGCGCCACCTCGCGCAAAGCCTGGTCGACGCGCTCATTCAGCCCGGCCGCGGCCTCTTCGCGCTTCGACTGCGCGAGGCTCAACTTGTTCTGCAGCAGTCCGCCTGTGTAGAGCGGCCATTCGAACTTCAGCAATGCGGCGCCCTGCGGCTTGTTGACCGAGAAATAGGGCGAGTTGTTCACGTTGAGCCGGCCAAGATTGCCCTGCACGTTCGCGCCCAGCGAAACTTTCGGGGCCAGAGCGGAGCGTGCGGCCGCGATTTCGGCATCCGTCGCGCGCAGCTTCGCCACGTCGGCGAGCAGGTCGGGCCGCCGCCGCAGGGCCCCGCTGAGCACGTCGTCGACAGTGCGTGCGGTGCGCTGCGGCAGCGGGCGCTCGGACGCGTCCGCCACGCGCAGCTTCGTGGTCGGCGGCAGGTCCATCGCCGCAAGCAGCGTGTACATCGCGTCGTGCTGCCCGGTATTGGCCTGCGCGAGATCGTACTGCGCCTGCGCCGTCCCGCGCCGGGCGAGCTGGACGTCAACGATGGTGTCGAGACCGCGGCCGAACAGCGCCTCGGCAGATTGCTGCACCACCTGCGCGTCGGCCAAGCCTTGCCGCGCTGCGCGTACTGCGGCGTCGGCGCCGTCCAACGTGAAATATGCGCGGGCCACGTTGAAGATCAGTTGCTGATGCGCCGCCGTGAACGCCACGTTCCCGGCGATCGAAAGCTGACCCGCCGCTTCGACTGCGGCTGCGCGGCCGCCGAAATCGAGCAGCAGATAGTTTACGGCGAGTTGCGGGATTGCTTCCTGAGCGTTGAAAATGATGAAGCCTTGGGGAACGAGGTTGCTGGGGAACGGCGTCACGAAGTGCTCCCAGCCGGCAACCGCGCTCGCCGTCAGCGCCGGAAGATATGCGGCGCGCGCGATGCCGACATTGATCGCCGCCTGCCGCGCCTGTTCCCAGGCGACGCGCGTCGCCGGGTTGCGGCGCTGCGCGATATCGATCAGCTCGACGAGCGAATAGACATGGTTGGGGTCGATGTCGGCGGGCGACGGCAACTGGACTGCGGTGTTTTCCGGCACCGCGAACCGCCGGGCCCCGCTAGCGGTGGGTGCAGGGGCTGTCGGCGATTCTTTGGACGGCTCGAATTGCCACGGAGTGTCGGGCGAAGCAGGCGCGAGGTCGCGCGTGTCATTGCAGGCCCCAAGCAGCACAAATCCGGTGAAGGCGATACGTCCGAACCTAGCCGGTGGCATGCAATGCGTCCCCGAACGACGGCGTGATCGGCAGCTGCGGCTGCGGACCAACCTCGTCGAGGATCTTGCGAATATCCTCGTGCAGCAAGCGGTACCATATCGCGAACGCCGCGAGGTGATCGCCCGGGCCGGACAGGGGTGGCGGTTCCGGTAGACTGCCTGACACCTCTCCCGCTCCCTCGCCGCTGCGCACCCATGACGCTGCCTGCTGAAACCACGCTGCCAGCGCCTGGTGATGCGCGCGAATCGCGTCTTGCATTGGCTGGGGAAGCTCGTGCCCGGCCAGATCGGTGCGCAAATCGAGGATCGCCGAGACGGGGATGAACAGCCGGCCGACCTGCTCTACCACAGTCGAGTCAATCGGCCGCCTCCCGACGGCGCGCCGCACCTCGCTCGTTTCGAACGGATCCTTGACCAGGACAGCGCGGGCCTGACCGATAGCCTGCCCGAACGCCATCTCGGCCGCGGACCGAGCGGACTGTGAAGCCTCGCCATCGGGGCGGGCGCCCAATCCCACCAGCGCGGCCAATTGCTCTAATGCTTTGGCGAGGTTCGTGCGCACAACATCGGCCACGCTCACCGGCCAAATCGTCGTGAATATTACGAAGATCACGATATTGCCGAACAGTATGCCGATAGTGCGGTCCCTCGCCGTATACATGTCGATCGTCGGGCCATAGCCCTGCAGAACGACAAGATAGAAGGCGAGGCTGATCTGCAGGCCGGCATAGGCGATGCGCTCGCTGCCGCTCGCGATCCAGGCGGCGAGCAAGGTCACCGGCGCCAGCAGCAGGAGCAGGTCGCCAAGATCGGTCATCAGTGGCATCAGCAGCAGGATCGCGCCGAGGCCGAGCGCCGCACCGACCAGGCAGCCGATGAAGCGCAGCGTCGCCTTGTGGATCGTCTCGCCGACGGTGCCGAGCGCAACGAAGAAGCAGGTGATGACGCAGGTGTGGATGCCCGGCCAGTCAGCAAGGTTCATGGCGAAATAGCAGATCATCACCGCCAGCGTGACCTTGAGGGCGAAGCGGGCGTATTCCGGATTGGTGAACGCATCCGCCGCCAGCAGTCGACGCGGCGCCTTTGCCGCGCCATGCGCTTCCTGCCCAGCCGCCGTTCCCGCCAATGTCTCCTCGATCACTCGCAGCGTGCGGGTGATCCGGTCGGCCACCGGTTGCGCGGCGCCGGTCGCGGTGATGGCGACCGGTTCGGGGCTCGGGGCCGCTCGGTCCTGCAGCGCGCGTTCCGCCGCACGGCAGGCGTTCGCCGCCGGGGCCAGCGGATCGCGAGCGTCGCCCGCGACGCGCAACCAGGCGAGCAGCAGGAGGCCGAGCCGGCCGATTTCGTCGATCAGCGACGCACCCCAGACGAGGCGTGACCGGCCACGGTGCAGCAGTCCGGCGAGATGGTGCAGCTTGTGCAGCTGTGCTGTGCCCTCGAAGGCTTGGGCTTCGAGCCGGCGTTCCGCTCCGCTCTCCCCAACGCAAAAGCGTGCTGCCGTTGCCAGTCGCTCGGCCAACGCCTGGTATAGGAGGCGCGCCGGGTCGCGCCCGGTCACCAGGTTGGCGACGATTAGCAGTATGACGGGGAGGGCAACGGCCAGGCTCAGCCAGAGGAGAAAACGCACCAGCGCTTCTTCCGGCGGGCCGAAGACAATCTCCGGCAACGCAAACTGCTCCGCATTGCCCGCGGTTGCCGGCTGCAGCGCGAGGCCGAGCACCTGGTCGCCCAAGGTCAGGCCGTAGGCGACGATGAAACCGGCGACGAAGAACACCGGTCCCGGCGTCGCAGTCCGCGACAGAAACATCGCGACAAAGGTCATCACCGCCATCAGCGGAATCCGCAACGCCGGCTCCGAAAGGCCGAGCATGAAGACCGCGATCGTCACGAAAATCGCCAAGACGACGGCGATGCCCGCGAGCAGCGCCGTCAGGACAGTGGAGGCCGCCTCGCGACCCGATAAGAACAGAACAATATAGCCCGAGAGGGCAATTTCGGAGAGGCGGAACGTTTCCGCTATCGCGATGACACTGAGGAGCACGACGACGATGCGCACGCAGTCGCCGAGCCGGCCGGGGGTCGGACGCAGCTCGCGGTGCAGCAGTGCTACGAGATCGCGTGTATCACCTTCGTCCACCTCCGGCGCCCGGCCGCGATGCGCGGTATGCGGCTTCATTTATCGATTACGACTACAGCCGTGGCGCCAAAGCGCATCAGGTCGCCGGGCGGCGCGTCGAGCAGGATGCGTACCGGGAAGCGTGCCGCGATCCGCACCCAGTTGAGGGTGCGCTCGACATGCGGCAGGCCGCCAATCGTGGCGCTCACATCTGACGCCACACCCCAGCCGAGGCTGTCGATTTGGCCGTGCAGCAGGAGGCTTGGCTGCGCCATCACGTAGACGGTTGCGCGCTGCCCCGGCTCCATTCCCGCGAGGTCGGTCTCGCGGAAATTGCCGATCGCATACCAGTGCTCGGTGTCGATGATCGTGAACAGCGGATGGCCGGTGGCGGCGAACTCGCCAGCTGCGATGTCGAGCGCGGTGATCCGGCCATCGCAGGGCGCGCGCACGACCGTCTTGTTGAGGTCGCGCTCGGCGAGCGCGAGCGTCGCGCGCGCGCCTTCCAGCTCCGCCTCGGTGGGCTTGGTGTTGGTGATGGCCTGGCGCGCTTCGTCCGCCTGCAGTTGCGCCTGCTGCAGCGCGATCTGCGCGGTGCGCCGCGCCGTGCGCGCCTGGTCGACCTGCTGCGCGGTGACGAAGCCCTGCCCGAGCAGCGGCTCCATCCGCCCCAGCGTGCTCGAAGCGAGAGCCCGCTGCGCCTCGGCGCTGCCGATGCCGCGTTCGGCGGCACCGGCCTTGGAGGTCTGCGCCGCGACCTGGTCGGCGGTCAGGGCGAGCTTCGCTTCCAGGCCGCGCACCGCAGCGCGAGCCTGGTCCACGCGCATTCGGTAGGGCTCCGGGTCGATCCGGAACAGCACGTCGCCCTTGCGCACCGCCTGGTTGTCGCGCACGTCGAGCTCGACGATCCGGCCGCTGACATCGGGCGCCATGTGAACCAGGTCGGCCTGCAGATAGGCATCGTCGGTGCGCGGCCGCAGATCGATCCGGCGCGTTGCGAGGACCACGGTCACCAGGAGGCCGGCCAGCGCGATGAGGCTGACCAGGATGCCGAGCACCTTGCGAAATGCCAGCATTGCTCAGTGACCGAACCAGAGCAGCCAGGCGAGCAGCGTGGCGGACACCGCGATGCCGGCGTAGGTCAGCAGCGGGGCGACGACATAGTCGTTGATACCGGCCACCGCGAGGATCTGCCGGATGATGACGGCGGCAACGATGCCGATTACGGCGCACAGCATCCAGGCCGGGAAGTAGGAGCCGAGCAGATCCATTGTCGGGGAGTAACTGCACGCGGCGATCGGCAGCGCGATCGCGACTCGCCACAAGCTGAGCAAACCGTGGCGGTGTCGATCGCGCCGGATCGACGTGTCGCTCCCCGCAGCGAGCGAACTCCCACACCAGAGACCCGAGACATGATCAACCGACATGCCACCATCCGGACATAATCAGTCTTGGAATATCCTAGCGCGTCCGGCGAACGTGTTAGTCTTTTTTGAGCTAGTCGGCCGGCGGTCATGCCATCAGTCCGCAGGAACGCGAAATCTTCATTCAATGAAGGCGGATCATGAGCACCCAGTCGGCTTGCATTACCGCGCAGAATGTACGCCGTGCTGATGCCAAACAGCAGCATTCATCCATCGCTTCCAGCGCGCCCTCCTTCCGCCAGTAGCGTTCCAGTATGAGCTCCGACGCACCGCGGGTACTGATCGGGTCTACAGAGTAGAGAGTAGCCTCTCCGGGCGCGGAAGTCCGGTAGAAGGGCGGCTTGCCAGCCGACCCGGCCGGTTCTCGGTGCTCCTGAATGACGGCTAAGGGCAAATCTTGCTGTTCGATCGCTGTAGCGACGATGCGGCTCAGGGATCGAACGGGGACGCTAGTGTGACGAGGTTCGCGTCAGATCTCCCGGCCGCGGGTCGCAAGATTGCGTTGCCGCGCAATCAGGTGTTCGATCTACCTCACTCAGCCCGAAGTCACTCCGCGGTCCGGCCCCATCCTCGATGGCGCAGCCGCCGCCATCGAGCTTTACCTGAGCCGTTCGGGCACCCCGGCATGCGGCAACGAATGTTCATCGCCAGAGCCGGCAATATTCATGGGGGTCTTCGAGGTTGGAGCCTGGGCTACCGTCGGGCGCCAGGGCCTTGAGCCGGCCGTCGGGTTCCAGCGCCGCTATCGGGAACTGCGTATGCCCGTGGTGATCATGGCAGGCACACGCAGGTCCATGAGGCTGTAGATCGTTTTTTGATGGGGGCGAGGGCGCGGGTTGCCGGCCCTTGCCGATGTTCCACCTTGCGATAGGGACCGAGCATTCGCAGACTCTTCGCTGGAGCAAGCCGGATTCGAACCCTCGGTCCCCCATCTGATCGGCGTCATTCGCCGCGCGATCGGCAAGGCCGCCGACAAGCTCAGAAAGGCGTTGGACGCGAGCACCTGCGTCGCGGAAAGCAGCTTCTCCGAGCCGTCCGAACCCGCCCCATCGGCGTTCCTAAATTGTAATTATTCTAATTATTGACGCCTGCTGCCGACGCCCCATATCGCGGGTGTCGGCGGGCGTGTTGCCGTCGAGGGTATCGTCGAGGGGGCTCGAGGGGGTGCTGCAGCGGCCGACCGGTACCGGGAGCCCGATTGGGGTGCGAACTTCAAACTACCGAACACGATCGGAGCGAACATGGCAAGTGAAAGCAAGTGCCCGTTCACGGGCGGTACCCGCGCACACACGAACCGTGACTGGTGGCCGAACCAGCTGGACCTTCATGTTCTCCACCAGCACTCCGCTCTGTCCAACCCGATGGGTGAGGCGTTCGACTACGCCAAGGAATTCGAGAGCCTCGACCTGAATGCCGTGATCAAAGACCTGCACGCCTTGATGACGGATTCGCAGGATTGGTGGCCGGCCGACTTTGGCCACTATGGGGGGCTGTTCATTCGGATGGCGTGGCACCTCGCCGGCACGTACCGCATCGGCGACGGCCGCGGCGGCGCCGGCGCCGGCCAGCAGCGCTTCGCGCCGGTCAACAGCTGGCCGGACAACGCGAACCTCGACAAGGCGCGCCGGCTGCTGTGGCCGATCAAGCAGAAATACGGCCGGAAGATCTCCTGGGCCGACCTGATGATTCTGGCGGGCAACGTCGCCCTCGAGTTGATGGGCTTCCAGACCTTCGGTTTCGGCGGCGGGCGCGAGGATGTCTGGGAGCCCGACGAGAGCATCTACTGGGGCCCCGAAGGCAAATGGCTGGCGGACGAGCGGTACAGCGGCGACCGTGATCTTCGGAACCCCCTCGCCGCCGTGCAGATGGGTCTGATCTACGTCAATCCGGAGGGGCCGAACGGCAACCCGGATCCGCTCGCGGCGGCCAGGGATATCCGCGAAACCTTCCGCCGCATGGCGATGAACGACGAGGAGACGGTCGCGCTGATTGCCGGCGGTCACTCCTTCGGCAAAACCCACGGCGCCGGCGATGCGACACTGGTGGGCCCGGAGCCGGAAGCCACCCCCATCGAGCAGCAGGGCCTCGGCTGGAAGAGCAGATTTGGCACGGGCAAGGGGGCTGACGCGATCACTGGCGGCCCGGAAGTCACCTGGACGCAGACGCCGACGCGGTGGAGCAACCACTTCTTTGACAACCTGTTCAACAATGAATGGGAGCTGACCAAGAGCCCGGCCGGCGCCTATCAGTTTAAGGCGAAGGGCGGCGCTGCAACGGTTCCGGACGCTTTCGACCCGTCGAAGCGGCACGTGCCGACGATGCTGGTCACCGACCTCTCGCTGCGGGTCGATCCGATTTACGAAAAGATATCGAGGCGTTTCTACGAGCATCCGGATCAGTTCGCAGACGCGTTTGCCCGAGCGTGGTTTAAGCTGACGCACCGCGATATGGGCCCAATCGTGCGTTATCTCGGCCCGCTCGTGCCCAAGGAAACGCTGATTTGGCAGGACCCGATCCCCGCTGTGGATCATCCGCTGATCGGGGAAGAGGACATTACTGCTCTGAAGGCGAAGATCCTCGCGTCTCGCCTGTCAGTTTCCCAGCTGGTTTCGACGGCTTGGGGGTCGGCGTCGACGTTCCGCGGCTCTGACAAGCGCGGTGGAGCGAACGGCGCGCGCATTCGCCTCGCCCCGCAAAAAGATTGGGAGGTCAACCAGCCGGCTCAGCTGGCGGAGGTGTTGCCGACGCTCGAAGCGATTCAAAAGGACTTCAATGCTTCACAGACCGGTGGGAAGAAGGTCTCGCTTGCCGACCTGATTGTTCTCGGCGGCGGCGCGGCGATCGAGAGAGCCGCGAAGTATGCCGGGCACGATGTAGAAGTCCCCTTCACGCCGGGGCGCATGGACGCGTCGCAGGAGCAAACCGACGTCGACTCCTTCGCGCCGCTCGAACCGACCGCTGACGGGTTCCGCAACTATCTCCGCCGCGGGCAGCGCTTGTCGGCTGAGGAGTTATCGGTGGATCGGGCGCAGTTGCTGACGCTGACCGCGCCCGAGATGACAGTTCTCGTCGGTGGCCTGCGCGTCCTCGGCGCAAATACCGGGAAATCCGCGCACGGCGTCTTCACCAAGCGGCCGGAGACGCTGACCAACGACTTCTTCGTCAACCTGCTCGACATGAGCACGCAATGGCAGCCCTCCGCCGGCTTTGAAGGCGTATACGAGGGGCGCGACCAAAAGACGAACGAGCTCAAGTGGACCGGCACGCGTGTCGACCTGATCTTTGGTTCGCACTCGCAGCTGCGCGCACTCGCGGAAGTCTATGCGTGCGCCGACTCGCAGGAGAAGTTTGTGATAGACTTCGTGGCGGCGTGGACCAAGGTAATGAAACTCGATCGCTTCGACCTCGCCTGAGCTACGGGCCAGGTGGTCCGCCTGATTGGAACATCGAGAGTTGTGGCGCGCTTAAACCCTGCAGCAACCGACGAAGAAAGCCTGCCACGGCAAGTCGTAGACGCCGAAAGAGGGTTTCGGTCCCGGTTATGATGACTAATCTGATGCTGGCGTCGTGGGAAACGGTCATGCGCCGCACGTTGCTGATCGCCCAGAGGGGGTTGATATTGGCTCTAACGGCGGCGGCGTGAGAAGTAGCAAAGACCCGACGTGCTATTTCGACTGTCATCCTTTACTGACACGGAGGTTTCAAATTTCCTTCAAGAGCGTCCACCTATTTTGGCATTAGTGAAATTTCTGAAGGACAGCGCCTTTTCAATCGAAGAAATCGAGCAACTGCAGATGGTTGCTGAGGGAGTGGTCAAGAGAAGAAGCTGAGCGATCTGTCGGTTGGGGCCGGCGCTTGCCGAGGTGTTGCCACCTCGCGGGTGGACTGCGGATCCCGATGTTCTTGGAGCGCCGCCGCGGTGCGTGGGCAATTGGCGTGGTTCCCGACCCCGCTGGAGCGCCCCAAGCGTGAGAGTTTGTTCGGTTTGGGTAACGGGTTGGCGGTCGCGAGAGAGTCTCGCGGCGCCTGTCGCGGGAACGCGGGATGTCCCGCAAGGTTGTGCTCTAACCCTAAGCTACACCCGCTCCCGCCCGGCGAGGGGCTGCTGCAACCGAGGGTGCCAGATCCAGCGGCGGGGGGGAATTGCCTCCTGTCGGAATCTCGGTAAAATCTCCGCCTCAGGACCACAACGCCACGATTACCTCCCGACGACGTTCTCGTCGCCTAAAGACCGGGATAACGCCGACGCATGTAGTCGCGTTCAATCGCCATCCAGCGCCGAGCGCATCCGCGGCGAGGGCTCCATCGCCCTCGTCGGAAATTTCAAAGTCGATGTTCAGCATCAACAGCGGATTGGCCACCTGTTCGGCGCGTTACCATCCGAGATGCGCAATGCCACCGTATTTGTGAACCGAATACATTCGTACTTGCCGGGCTAGGCATCCCGAAGGTGAGCCGTGGATTGTTTACCGATCGTTTTGGCCTGGTGTCCGACGTGCTGGCCCCGCAGCCACGCTCGGGCATGTTGCAAGGGCGGCACTGTCGGGCCGCGATGGCAACGCTGTCGGCAAGACCGTTTCGGGGTTGGTTGAAATTGCTCTACCCGGACCCTTCGCCAGGTGTTCCCGGTGATGATCTCAAATGGGTGGTGCGGCTCGCCTTGGAGCGTCGGCGGGGGGTCAAGGAGCAGCAGAAGCGGATCGGCTCGGCTTGAATTCCGCGATACCCAGTTCTCCTACAGCTAGGGGCCTTGACGGGGTGAGAAGTTCGTTCCCACGCCCGAGTTACAGTCCGAGGACAGCATCGGTCCCGACGCGCTCTCCCATGGGCAAGTCTGGGCAATTAGACCGGGCGGCCTGGACGAGGCAGTCGGGCTGTACCGGATCGAGGTCAATGAGGGGCCGGGGGCGGTGTGCGCATTCTCAACCAGTCGCCGCCCGCGCCTTTCCAGGAATGCGTCAGGATCGCCGAGCAAAACCTCTATGCCCGCGGCGGCGAACTGGCCGGCGATCGCAATCCGCGCGAACACGAATTCACCGTGCAGTTGCGCTCGTTTGACCCGCCAGGTCGGCGGATCACACGGGTGTGCCAGTTCTGCTCGCCAGCTCACGGTAGGAGCGGCGTGTCGATATCACCGAACTAGCGTTGAGGATCGGGTCGCGGTGACAGCGCTGGACGCGTCACCTTCGACCTCTCCGTCACTTCCGCTACGATGAACCGCGATCTTCCGTTGATCGGGGGATTCATGCAACCGCTCCCCCGAGGAAGTTAGGTTCGCATCAGAACTCACTGGTGGAGAAGCCAGTCACGAGCGAACTCGTCTCTGAAGCCAAATTCCCTGCTAGCAGGGAGAATAAAGGGTATTTTGTTCGTCTGGGCCTCCGAGTGCGCTTACTGGCTCGCAATCCAGCATCAGAGTCAATCGCTTACGACGCAATTCCTATGCATCGGAACAGGGAATTTTATTTTGGCCTAGCAGGGAATTAAATCGGGCCATCAGGGAAGTTATTCGCCTGATCAGGGAATCCCGCGCTGGCCGCCATTTCACTGCGAAGTAAACTGAGTGTCCGAGCTTTGCGCGATGAGCAGGGTACCGCGCGCAACCCCCGCGCTCCACCGTGCACATCCGAAAGTGCTTGACGGCAATGGTAAGTTGACGCTAACGTAAGTTATGGCTTACGAAGCGGCGTTGGCCGCACTCTCCGATCCGACGCGGCGCCTGGTCTTCGAGCGTATCCTCGCCGCTCCTCGGCCGGTCACGGTGATCGCCGAAGGCCTGCCGGTCAGCCGCCCCGCCGTCTCGCAACACTTGAAGGTGTTGAAAGAGGCCGGGTTGATCACCGAGCGGCGCAATGGCACGCAGCGGCTCTATGCGGCCAATCCGCAAGCGCTCGGCGAGCTGCGGGCGGCGATCGAGGCGATGTGGCACGAGGCGCTCGGCGGAATGGCCGCAGCGATCGACGAGGAGTAGGAGGGATGACGCTCGCCCCGTTCCCGGTCCCGCCGATCGTCAAGACGGTGACGGTTCGCGCTGCGCCGGCGCGGGCTTTCGCGCTTTCTGCGGGCGATTTCGCGCGCTGGTGGCCGCTGTCGCGAGTCCATACCGGCCCCGATCCGGTCGACTGTGCGATCGAGCCGCGGGTCGGCGGGCGGGTGTTCGAACGTGCAGCCGATGGGCACGAGACGGCCTGGGGAACCGTGCTGGCGTATGACCCGCCGCATCGACTTACCTTTTCCTGGATCGTCGAACTGCCAGCCGAGCAGGAGCAATTGGTCGAGATCCGCTTCACGCCGGAGGATCGCGGCACCACGGTCGAGCTGACGCATTCGGGCTGGGAACAGCTCGGCGACGCCGCAGCGAGCTTGCGCGAACGCTATGACCGCGGTTGGGGCACCGTGTTCGAGCGCCATTTCGTCGACTATGCCAATTCCGCTGCAACCTGAAGAGGGGATGAAACCATGACGTCAAAGATGGTCGTTCACGGCATTCCCGGCAGCCCGTATGTGCGCGCCGCCCTGTTGACGCTGGAAGAGAAAGGCGCGGACTACGAATTTGCCGCGATGGCGCCCGGCGCGCTCAAGCAGCACCCGCATCTGTCGCACCACCCGTTCGGCCGAATTCCGGCCTTCGAGCATGACGGCTGGATGCTGTACGAGACCCAGGCCATCATGCGCTACGTCGATGCAGTCGTGCCCGGCCCGCGGCTGCAGCCGGAAGAGCCGCGCGCGGCGGCGCGGATGAACCAGCTGATGGGCATCACCGACTGGTATGTCATGCCGCAGGTCTCGGCGCCGATCACCCGCAATCGCGTCGTCGCGCCGCGTTTCAATCGGCCGGTCGATGAAGACGCGATTGTCAAGGCTATCCCCAACGCGCAGATCTGCATCGCCGAGATCGGACGGCTGCTCGACGGTCATGCCTGGCTGGCGGGGGACGCGCTCAGCCTCGCCGATTTGCTGCTCGCGCCGCATCTCTCGATGTTCGCGTTGGCGCCGGAAGGCGTGGCGATATTGCAGGACCACGAGAACCTGAACGGCTGGCTCGCACGCATCGAAGTGCGCCCGAGCATGAAGGCGACCACCTGGGACAAGCTGCTCGAACGGGTGGCGGCTGCCGCCTGAATCGGAGGGCCGAGCAATGCTGATCAGGGGCTTGGTGCCGCTTGCCTTCGTCTTGGCCGTCGCCGGTCCGGCCTCGGCTGAGGTCAAGTCTGCCACACCGACCGGCTTCGAGGTCGTGACCATGACCACGATCTCGGCGCCTGCCGATCGGATCTATGCCGCGCTCGGGGAGGTCGGCGGCTGGTGGAGCCCGTCGCACACCTTCTCGCGCGATGCCGGCAACCTCAGCATGGAATTGCACGCCGGCGGTTGCTTTTGCGAGCGGTTGAAGGATGGCGGCTCGGTGCAGCTTTTGCAGGTCGTCTTCGCCGCGCCGGGCGAGGGGTTGCGTCTGCGCGGTGCGCTTGGCCCGTTGCAGACAGAGGGCGTCGACGGGACACTCAGTTGGACGCTGAAACCGGTCGAGGGCGGCACCAGCCTCACGCAGAGCTATGTCGTCGGCGGCTACATCCGCAGCGGGATGGAGCAATGGGCGCCGAGGGTCGACCGGGTGCTCGACGAACAGCTTCAGCGCCTCAAAAGCTTCGTCGAGGGCAAATTATCGGCGCAATAGGGACGCTCAAACCGACCCTACCCGGCCAGGGGCCGCGTGAGCGGGTTCAAGATGCTCACCGCTCTCCGTGCGCCTCAAGGCCCGTTCATGAGCGGTCGGTGCCGCCCACGCAGAGGTATTTGACTTCGAGGAATTCCTCGATGCCGTCGGCGATCGTCGCGGGCGCGCACCAAATCGCCCGCGGCGTCCCGTAGACCGATGGGCGGAGATCGCCCCATCTGCGGCGACGTCGGTAACGCGCCAGCGGAAAGCCCGCAGGCGGTTGTTCGGTACACTCGGCGGCGGAAGCGGGCTTCGAGCGCTCGGTACCCGGTCGCGAAAGGGTGATTTCCGTTTTGGCGAACGGGACGTCACGGAGCCGACAAGAGGGGGTCCGAAACGGTGAGTATGTAAAGCGGGACCGAGGGTTCGAATCCATCTCCCTCGAGTTCGCCCGATGGGTCAAATCCACTTCCCTCCAGCGACGAGTTTGTAAATCGGCATGGAATAAGGCCCCTGTTTTGGGGGTGACCCCCGGGAGCGCGGGTTGACAATGGCTTCCATGGGGGACATGAGGTCGTGTCCCCTGGGGTGGTGTAGGAGCTGTGGGTAAGTGGCCCGCCGCAGCGACCGCCACGAGTCTGGCGGCGGCGGGCCACTTATCCACAGCGGTGGTCATCGCGGGTCTCCGGTAGGGTTTGGTCGCCAAACCTTCACGCGAACCAAGGACCCGACGAGACCGATGAGATGATGAGCCTTCGAACGCTGCTGAAGAAGAGCTCGAATGCTGATTTACTACGCGAAATGGTGGGTTTTGCCGCGCAACGGCTGATGGAGCTGGAAGTCGAAAGCCTGACCGGCGCGGCGCATGGAGAGCGCCGCCGGGAGCGAATCAATTATCGAAACGGCTATCGCGACCGGGTCTGGGAGACGCGCGCCGGGGCCGTCGAGCTTGCATCCCGAAGCTGCGCAAGAGCAGTTATTTCCCGGCCTTTCTGGAACCGCGTCGCATGGCCGAGAAGGCGCTCAGGGCGGTGATCCAGGAGGCTTATGTTCAGGGCGTGTCGACGCGCTCGGTCGATGAGCTGGTCAAAGCAATGGGCATGACCGGCATCTCGAAAAGCCAAGTCAGCCGGTTGTGCGGCGACATTGACGACAAGATCGCCGCCTTCCTCAATCGGCCGCTGGAAGGAGATTGGCCCTATCTCTGGCTGGATGCGACTTATGTGAAGGTCCGCGCCAACGGCCGCATCGTCTCGGTCGCTGTTATCGTCGCCGTAGCCGTTAACAGTGACGGCCGTGGGCCTTCAGCCCACGGGCTTGTCCCGTGTGGGTGAGGTGCTGGGCATGGCTATTGGCGCCTCCGAGGCCGAGACCTTCTGGACCGAGTTTTTGCGTTCGCTGGCCAGGCGCGGCCTGCGCGGCGTCAAGCTGGTGATCTCGGATGCGCATGAGGGGCTCAAGGCGGCTGTTGCCAAGGTGCTGCACGCCTCCTGGCAGCGTTGCCGCGTGCACTTCAGGCGCAATGTCCCGGCTCATGCTGGCAAGCAAGGCCGGCGTGTCGTCGCCGCCTTCATCGCCACCGCCTTCGCCCAGGAGGACGCCGAAAATGGCCCTCCTGTAATGGCGCCAGGTTGCCGATCAGCTCAGGCTCAAGGTTGCAAAGCTGGCGACGCTGATGGATGAGGCCGAAGCCGATGTCCTCGCGTTTATGAGCTTCCCCAAGGATCACAGACCCAAGATCCACTCCACCAATCCGCTGGAACGACTTAATGGCGAGATCAAGCGCCGCACCGACGTCGTCGGCATCTTCCCCAACGAGGACGCCATCACCCGTTTGGTCGGCGCTATCCTGCTCGAGCAGAACGATGAATGGGCCGTGCGGCGCGCCCGTTATAATTACATGACCCTGGAAACCATCGCTCCATTGAGCGAGGATCCGATCTTCAAGCTGCCGCCTGGCAGCCTGACGATCTCGGCTAAACTCGCCGGAGAGCGCCAAACCGACGCCGCTCTTACACCACAGCCCGGGACACGATTGAGTTTCACTACGAGGGGCGCCGGCAACCATTGCCGCGGATTGATCCGTGGCGGGAGCAGCTCGATGCGTTGCTTCTGGCGAACGCGGAGAAGCCGGCGCGCGAGCGGCTGACGCTAATCCGGTATTCGAGGAAGCTGCGACGGCTCGGTTACGAGGGCGGCTATGACGCCGTTCGCCACTACGCGAGGGTGTGGCTTCGAGCGCACGCGAGCGCGACGGCGCAAGCCTATGTGCCGCTGAGCTTTGCGCCGGGTAAGGCCTACCAGTTCGACTGGAGCCACGAGATCGTACTGATGAACCGCATGCCGGTCACCATCAAGGTGGCGCATGTCCGGCTCTGCCACAGCGGGATGCCATTCGTGCGGGCTTATCCGCGCGAGAGCCAGGAGATAGTGTTCGATGCCCATGCTCGCGCCTTTGAGTGTTACAGAGGCGCCTGCACGAGGGGCATCTACGACAACATAAAGACGGCGGTCGAGACCGTATTTGTCGGCAAGGACCGCCAATTCAACCGCCGTTTCTGCAGATGTGCGGGCACTACCTGGTCGAGCCGACCGCCTGCACGCCGGCATCAGAGTGTGAGCCTCAAGAGATGCTATGGGGCGAGCGACGAGGTGAAGGCACAATCGTCGCTGCAAAGAAAACCGACGGAGTGCCCGATGCCGCAGCCGAATGACTTGAGCAGATGCCTCGCCGCTCTGGATCAGGATAGCACGTTGATCGCCGTCATCGAGATGAGCCAATCGAGCTGGCTCGTCGGCGGGATCGTTCCGGGAGTTGAGCGCCATCCTGCAAAGAAGCTGGAAGCGGACGAAGGGGCGCTGCTTTGGCTGCTGCATCGCTGGCGCGACGAGGCCAGCAAGGCCGGCCGCCTGATCACACGGATTGCGGTTGCCTCCGGCCTTCGCCGGGGCAGGCTTTTGAGGCGGGACGTGACGGCTTCTGGCTGGCCCGCTGGCTGCGGGCGCGCGACGTCGAAGCCTATGTCATCCACGCGACCAGCGTGGCGGTGTCGCGCGAACACCGCCGCGCCAAAACCGACCGGCTCGATAGCGCGCTCCTCAAGCGCGCCTTTCTCGGTTGGCTTCGCGGTGAACGCGACCATTGCAGCATGGCCGCGATCCCGACCCTCGAGAGGAGGACGCCAAACGGCCGAGCCGCGAGCGCGAAAGTCTCGTCAGCGAACGCACGCACATCGTCAATCGGATGAAGAGCGCCCTCGCCCGCCTCGGCATCCGCCGTTTCAAACCAAGCCTGCGCACGGCGCCGGCGCGGCTTGAGGGGCTGCGCACGCCCGAGGGTACGCCGCTGCCGCCAAACACCCTGGCCGAGTTGCGGCGCGATCTGGCTCGGCTGCACCTGATCAACCATCAGATCCGCGAAATCGAAGCCGCGCGCCTTGAACGGCTGGAGCAGCGGCCTGACGACGGCGCCCACCCGATGGTGCGGCTGCTGGCGCGGATCATCGGCGTCGGCATCGAGACAGCCGACATGCTGGTGCAGGAGATCCTCTCGCGTAACCCCGGCCTGCGCCGGGGCAGGCTCTGCGCGATCGCAGGGCAGTGGCCCGATATGGTGGGCTGACCGGCGCGCCCGACGAGAGCGGCGCCCGGCGGCGGGAGAAGGGGCTGGCCGGGCCTGCCCCTGGCGAGAACAGGGGGCCGGCAACGCTCGCGTACGCCGCGGCATGATCCAGTTGGCGTGGCGCTTTCTGATGTTTCAAAAGGACAGCGCGCTGGCACAATAGCCTGCCCCGGCGCAGGCCGGGGGTACCGGGTGCGAACCGCCGACGCGCGCGGCGCCCCCGCAAGACCATGATCATCGCCCCCTGCCTGCGCAGGGGCAAGCTCTGGCGCGCAAGTTGCTCGTCGCGCTGTGGCAGCTGGTGACCACCGGCGAGATCCCGCAGGGCGTCGTTCTGCGCCCGGCAGCGTAAACCGCCGGCCCGCAACAGACCCCTAACCGAGATTGAGCACCCGGTCGACATGTTCACGCCAGGCTGCCCATGATGATCGAGGCGGCGGTGACCCGAGGCCCGCATGGCTGTCACGCCGTCCAAGAGAATGGGGCTGCCGTCCCGGAGCTTCCCCACGGGTCAAGCCCGTGGGCTGAAGGCCCACGCCGATGCGCATCACTGCATCATGGTCCAGGTCCGCACCGGACCTACCGAATACAAGTGTGTAGCGCGATGTCCGCGCCCGATGGCGAGCTCCGCCTCGGATGATCTCCGTCACCGCAAAGCCTGTGGGTATGTGGACGATCGGCTTCGCTTCCCCCGCTTCCCGAGCAAGCTCGAAAAGCGGGGAAATGCTCGCCTTCGCCCACATACCCACAGGCACCACAGCAACGACGGAAATCGATATCAATGGGAACATTAGACGCGGTTCGAAGGGTCCACCTCAAACCACTTGACACCAAAGGCCCCATACAAGCCTGCCCCCGCGGAGGCGGGGGTCGAGAACCAGGTCGGCAACCTTCGCGAGCGGCTATTCACCCGCGGCTGCGGGTCACCAGCGGAGCCTGTCCTCGGGCCGCACGAAGCGCGGACCCGGGGCACGAGCTGAACACTTGGCTGCTCGACCGGTGCGTCGCTTATGCCAAGGCGAGCCGGCATCCGGAACTGACCGACCAGACGATCTGGCAGGTCTTTGAGGCCGAGCGCGCCAAGCTGGTGCCGATCAGCGGGTTCGACGGGTTCCGTGCGACGCAGGCCTCGATCTCCAAGAACTGCCTGGTGCGCTTCGACAACAACAAGTATTCGGTTGCCGCGCGGTGCGCTGTTTCGGCCGCAACCAGACGATCTACGATCCCTGGCATAACATCCCAGTGCTCGCTCGAAAGCCCGGCGCGCTGCGTAACGGCGCGCCTTTCACAGACTGGGTACTGCCGGCCAGCCTGGAGCGTGCGCGGCGCCGGCTGAAGGGCTCGGATGACGGCGATCGCCAGATGGTCAAGATCCTATCGGCGGTGCTGAGCGAGGGTCTGGCGGCCGTCGAGGCGGCCGGTGCCGAAGCCCTCGCCGGCGGCGTCCATTCCGCCGATGTCGTGCTCAATATCCTGGCGCGCCGCCACGACCCTGGGCCGCCAGCGACGATTGTGACCTCCGACGGGCTGTCCTTGCGACACGCGCCCGTCGCCGATTGTGCCCGCTACGATCGCCTGCGCCGGGTTGCCCGATGGAGCGTGCTGACATTCTCGAGCTGATGACCAGGCTCAAGCTTTACGGCATGGGCGCCGCCGGAGCCTGTCCTCGGGCGGGCCTTTGGCCCGACCCGGGGGACGAAGTGATGACGACCGGAATCAAGCGACGGCCCGAGCCGGCGCGCATTTGGCGAATGGCCGAGCGTCTTCAGCGACGCCAAAATGACGACTGCGCTCCTCGACCGTCTGACCCATCACTGCGAAATCATCGAAACCGGCAACGAGAGCTGGCGCTTCAAACACCGCGGCTGAGTGCCACCCCGGCTTGCCCCGGCGGGCAAACAGGTTGTGGCGCGAGAGTATCGCGTCCCGTGGCAGGGAGCTCCACTCGGATTAACGGTCTGTCGATACCCGCCGTTGGCGGGTGGACTGGAAGTGCTCCGCGTCAAGGCTCGCGCTTACGCGCGCCCGCTTCGCGGCTGTCGGCCTTGACCCCTCCGCGCTCCCAGTCTGTGCGGCTCGGCAAGCGTCGGCGCTCTGCGCCGACACTCGGCCAAGGACAAAGAGGGGATTCCAGCCAGACCGACGCACTTGACAATTAAGGCCCCATACAGGGCACCTCGCACGCGCGCCGCTCCGTCGCTCGTGAGGGCACTGCGCGACGCGCGCGGGACCCTCCTGTTCGCTACCGGGACAAGCCTGCCCCAACGCCGCAGAGGGGTCCTTTTTGCGTCCCGATTGACACCCAGAGAGGCGATGCACTGGACCGGGCGGGCAATGGCGATGGCTAGCGGTATGTCGTTGCGCTCGGTGCAGCGGATCTGGGCGGCGCACCGCCTGCAGCCGCACCGGGTCCGGCGTTTCAAGCTGCCGCAGGATCCGGCTTTTGCCGCCAAGCTGCGCGACGTTGTCGGATTGTCTCTCGATCCGCCGGCCCATAGCCTTGTGTTGTCGGTCGACGAGAAGTTGCAGATCCAGGCGCTCGATCGCACCCAGCCGGGCCTGCCGATGAAGAAGGGTCGGGCTGGGAGGATGACCCATGATTATATCCGGCGCGGCACGACCAGCTGTTCGCGACTTCTCAATGTCCTCGACAGCACGGTGATCGGCCAGCGTATGGCGGGCCATCGGCACCAGGAATTCATCCGCTTCCTCAACCGGATCGAGGCGGCGGTGCCGGCAGGCAAGCTCGTCCATGCCATCCTCGTTAGCTATGCCACGAGCATCCCAAAGTACGCGCCTGGCTCACACGGCACCCGCGCTGGACGTTTCATTTCACGCCCACTTCCTGTTCCTGGGCCAATACGGTCGAGACCTTCTTTGCCATGCTCACCCGCCGACGCATGAAGCGCGCCACCTTCCACTCCCTGGTCGATCTCCAGGCAGAGGCAAACCTCTATTCAGCGAGCACAACCGCAAACCCAAACCTTAATCCGGACCGCCGATCCCGACCGCATCATCGGAAAGATCAATCGTGGACATCAAGTGATGGCGCCAGACCACAGCTCTCATACCGGCCGAGGTTCCGGCGTCTGTGCTCGACGCTCCATTTAACAAAATCGTAACATTCATTCAGTTAACACATATATAATTCAATTAACTATATCGTTTCCGTTAACCATATGATTTCGAAGCCTTATGCCTTTGCTTCCGGTGAGATCAACATCTTGTAAGACAGAGGCTGGTGGGCGGCGGCGATGCCGAACAAAGGATCGGAATGCGGCATGCCGGGTTCGCCGGCGGTTGAAGCGGAAGAAGAATTCATCGAGGTGGCATTGGAGGTGCTTGCGGCGGAGCCCGTGGTAGACGCCCAAAGCCCAGACCTTGAGTTTGGAGAAGATCCGGTGAACCCAGGGCACGACGATATGGGCGGCCATCTTGCCGACGACGTGGGGATCGTGGGTGACGCCGGGGTATCCCGACCAACCATCCGTCTTGGCGGTGGCGCCGGCAGCGACGTTGGCGGCAAGGAAGGCGTGGAGGCTGGCGGCCGAGTAATCCAGCGACCTGGCTGAGGCGGATGCGGCCGGGGCCACGCCCGCCGTCCTCGACCTCGACGGCACCGACGACCAACATTTTGCCCTGATGGCTGCGCCCGCCACTGCCCGTGACCGGATCTTTTTTGCTGCGGCACGGGATCTCGGTTTCATCCACCTCGACGAGGCCGGCCAAGGGGCGGCGGCCGGGGGCGAGCGTGCTGCAGCGCAGCTTGGCGCAGGAGCCACGCCGTCTTATTGGAGCCGAAAGCGAGCTGACGCTGCAGTTGCAGAGCCGAGATGCCATTCGAGTGGGTGGCCATCAGATACGCCGCCCGGAGCCAGGCGGTCAGCGGCAGCTTGGAGTGGTGCATGATGGTTCCGGCAGTGACCGAGGTTTGCCGACCGTAGCTGGCGCACTCATAGGTCCAGGCCTTGGTTTCCAGCCGCCAAACTTTTACCACTGCCGCATCCCGGGCAGACAAACCCGTCAGGCCGCGCGCCGCGACAAGGTATTGAGCGCAGGCGACCTCATCGCCGAAGCGCTGTTGGAACTCGATCAAGGAGCGCGGAAAGTCGGTCATCGCGGGCACCGAGTTTGCGATTTGTTCTACCACGAATCTCCGCCCGCGGCTACCTACATCTTGTGGTCCGGAAACGCAGAATAAGGCTTTGATTTCGTTAACGGATATGGTCTGTCTGTTACCCACGTTAACTGTTTCTTAATCTTGGTTACCGACCTCAACGTTTTATTAATTTTGGTTACTGCCGTTAACGTTTTATTAATCGTTGTTACCGGCGTTAGCTTTTATCGAGCTCGGATGCCGACGTTAACTTTTGTCAAGCTCGGATGCCGACGGCAGGTTTTATTAATCTAGGTTGGCCGATATTAACATTTATTAATTATATTAGTTTCCGTTAATTATCTGATTATGTCGTGATCATCCGAATCTTGCCCTCCCATCACCCAAATCTCTGATACATGATCGGTCGTGATCTGTTACCGACGGTTACGGAATTCATTTGCCCAGCAGTCGCGGGCCAGGGAGATTGTATGTGTGCGGCGGTGTATGAACCCTCTCTGAAATCGGGAGCGGCCCATAACCTACACGAGACCATGTCCGATGCGAGAATTTTGGGCGATACGATTGTTTCCATTACACAGGGCGCACCTTACAGACACGTTTTCCGGCGACCGAATTGGTTATCACCTGAAATCTGGACTTTAGTGGTTGGCGCGATAGATTTCTGTTTGGTACCGGCAGCGGCAGTACCTGCGTTCGCCATATATTCCGGCATTATGGAGCAGACAGTGGCGGAGGCGGGGCGCCACATTCTGACCTCGTTCTTCGCTGCGACAGTGTTCGTGGGGCTGTTCGAGCGGGTTGGCGGATACCGGCTCAAGCAGTTGCCGAGGTTGCATTGGCAGCTAAGGCATATCCTGATGACGTGGGGCCTTACCGTAGCGGTTCTAATGGTAGTTGGATTTTTTAGCAAGACATCCGACGTCTATTCGCGCGGCTGGATGCTTTCATGGATTGTCACAGTGCCAATCCTGCTTCTGATTGGACGTGGTTGCCTTCATGCCCTCGTGGCTACGGACGGAGGCCGCAGCCTCGCCCGCAGTGTCGTGATTATCGGCGCCGGCGAGGAAGGTCAGCGGCTGATCGCAAGATTACTGGCCGGGCAGGATAGTACCGTCACTATTCGCGGCGTCTTTGATGATCGCAAATCGCGAGTGCCAACCGCAGTCTACGGCTTGGCCGTACGCGGTACAACAGACGATCTTCTCAATTTTGCGGGCCAGGCCCCAGTCGACGAAGTGATCATAGCTTTACCGCTCCACGCTGAATATAGACTCAGATCTCTTTGCGACAAGCTGAAAGCGCTGGCGATCGATGTGCGTCTCAGCATGGAGCCCTTGGCCGAGACCTTTCGCGTACGCGGCATGGGCTATGTCGGTGACATCCCGGTTCTCAACGTGGTGAACCGACCGCTAAAGAATTGGTGTGGATTCGCTAAAATTCTTGAAGACAAAGTGCTCGGGGCACTTCTTTTGGCTTTTCTAAGCCCCTTAATGGTGTTGATTACGATTTTAATCAAAATGGATAGTAACGGTCCGGTATTCTTTGTACAGAAACGGTTTGGTTTTAATAATAGAGTGATTCGTGTGTTCAAATTCCGCACGATGTATATCGACCGAGGCGACTTAACAGGAGCACAGCGCACCGTGAAAAACGATCCGCGGGTTACTCGCATTGGCCGAGTGCTGCGCGCGCTGAGCCTGGATGAGCTGCCGCAGCTGTTCAATGTGGTACGTGGCGACATGTCGCTGGTCGGTCCGCGTCCGCACGCTATCGAGATGAAGGCCGGGGATCGCCTCTATTGCCAGGCGGTCGAGCAGTATCTTCATCGCCATCGCGTCAAGCCGGGTATAACTGGCTGGGCTCAGGTTAATGGGTTGCGCGGGGAGGTGGACACGTTGGAGAAGGCGAACGCTCGGGTGGTATATGATCTTTACTACATAGAGAACTGGTCCCCCGGGCTCGATTTCAAGATCTTGTTGAAGACCGCTGGAGTTTTAGCGTCCGGCGAGAACGCGTATTGAAATGATCTTGAGCCTTGCCTGTCACATTGCTCCGACGGCCAGCACGGGGACACCCGGCAGCCTAGCATTTTTGTTGTTGCAAGAACGCTTTCGGAATATTGAATTGCATTTCGTGGTCATGGCTGATTGTGCTCTTGCCAGCAGGGCGCAATGATCCCGCGTTGGTATGCCCGCACTCATGCTTTCGCCTTACCCAAGGCGGGTTCCGACTATTTTACGACAGCTGCGCATTACCAGTCGTTCGCCAGCCGTATCATCGCCGCCTTGGGCGGCTTCACTGTGGTTGTCGTGACCGGAGATCCGCCGCCTATTCCGCAGATCCTCTACACAGCCCTGACCGCAGGCGCTGCGTCCCAATACGCGGTGACCGGCCTGTCATGCGGACCTGAACTGGGCCGAGACGAGCTGCTGCGCGCCTCGCACGTGCTTTTAGACCCTTCGGCAGGCGACCGCACGACATCCGAGGAGCCCCTATCGCCCTCACCTGCACCACTGCTTTTCGTATTCGACGACGCAGCCCAGCTGTCCGATGAGCAGATCGAGCTAATTTTTGAAAATATTTGTATCAGCACGCAGCGCGGGGATTGCGGAAATACGGCCGCGGTCCTGCTGGCGCGCCCTGACTTCCTCGCCCGGTTGGAGCAACCCGCGCTACGCTTCTGGCTCGCTGAGCGCGTGCTCGCCGCCCGCCTTCGTTTTCAGGAGCTCGGCGGTGACGAAGTCATGGGTTTCATCCGCCACCAGCTGCCTGCCGGCGATGCAGAGCGCGCATTCAGTGAGGAAACAGTTGCTGCCATCGCCAATGTTTCGGGCGGCGACCCGATGCTGGTTAACCGCTTCGCGCGTCGATTGCTTGATCACGCCGCTGCGAAGACCGCGAAGAGTTTCGGGAGGTCCTCTTCCAACCCGACCGTGGTGGCGCCGATAGCGCCGCCCGTCGAGAAGCGCCGCTTCACGACATCCGGTGAGCGGCCACAAGCTGCCGCAGCTCCCGAGCCTATCCTCGATCTCGGAGAGCAGATATTGACCCGGATGCGGCCTGGCATCAAGGCAACGGTGAGGCTATCGGTCGTTATCGTGGTTTGGCTTGTTTGCTTCGGTGGTGCGGGGGCGTTCTTCCCTGATCCTGCTGAGGAGAAAGTCTCCGTTTTAAGCACGCTCGCCGGGGACGCTGCTGCCACAAGGCGCGAAAGCGAATTGTCGGTCGGGGAGTCGGCGCGTTCGGGGCCCGCTGCGGCGGCAAGTGCTGGGCGAGCGCCTGTCGCTACCCCGACGGCGGAAAACCAAATAGCTGCTGCGGCACCCGTTCCCGGAACATCCCCATCCGAGGTTGCGCCAACGGGCGCGGCCGACGCTGCGCCAACGCGGCCACCCGAGGCGATAATGGCTTCTGCAGCAGCCGATCCGCTACTATCGCCGGCCGGGGCTGGGCCAACCGCCGTGGGGACATCGCCCTCGGCGGCACTAGAGGCGGCTCCAACGATTGCGACACTAACTCCGATCACGCCGGCTGCGCGGCTCCTCCTTTCGCCTGCTGAGATAACGGCGCTGATAGCGCAAGGGGATCAGTTGTTGCGCACCGGCGATGTCGCCTCGGCGCGGTTGTTCTACGAACGCGCTGCCGATGTCGGAGACGGAGAGGCGGCGCTGAGGCTAGGAAAGACGTTCGACCCCGCCTTTCTCGGCCTCAGCCGCCTGAGTGGTGTACGGGGCGATCCCGCCTCGGCCATACGCTGGTACAGGCGCGCCCGCGACCGCGGGCAGGCCGGGGCCGAGATCCAGCTCGAGAGGCTCGACTTGGAATTCCTAAAGTGAACTACAAAATTTCAGTGGCGGCGGATATTGCCAATCGAAAAATTGACTTAGCTAGCCACATGCCGCCATCGCCGCTGAAACATTGCTTGCTTGTCGCGTGGCGGCCGAGTAGCGGGCAACGCAGAATCGATCCGACGGGGATTTATGGGAAGTCACGAGGCCAGCCGCGCATATGAATATTGCACCCTTGAACATAGGACGGAACCTCAAGCAACAGACCTTGGTTGCGTTGGGACATCTTCCTGTTTGCTGTCGAGTCCAGGACGGCGCGATCCTTTGCCTCCACTCGATTGAGCCAGACGGGCGGTTGAAAGAACCGTTTCATCCGCGCCAGCATCTGATGATTTCCGCGAGCTTTTTGGACGCTCTAATCATTGACCTTCGCCGCCGCGGCTTCGATCTCGTGTCTCTTGAAGACGCAGTCAAGCGACTGGAGTATGGCAGTTCGCGGCCGTTTGTAGCATTCACTTTGGACGACGGCTACGCAGACAACTTCGCTGTCGCTTACCCCATCTTTTCGCGTCATCAGGTTCCATTTACAGTGTTCGTGACGACTGGCTTCATTGATCGTACCGTGCCAGTTTGGTGGGTGGCTCTGGAGGCCCTTATTCGTCAGCGTGACTGTGTTGTCTTGTCCGACAGGGTGATATCGACACGCACTTTGCCCGAAAAGAACGCCGCTTACGCCAAGATAGACGAGCTGATCATGCGCCTGGAGCCCGATCGGCTTTGTGGATTCTTCGATAAATTATGGGATGCCAATCCCGGGACACAGGCTCGCGCCGAAGCATTAGCAGCCCCTCTCACGTGGGCAGACCTCAGAACAATGGCTACCACGGGACTCGCTACTGTAGGGTGTCACACGGTCTCCCACCGCCCGCTTAGTCGGCTGGAGCAGAAGATCTGCGAGACGGAGGTTCTGGGCGCACGCGATCGCATCACCGCTGAACTGCGCAAAGCCCCTCAGTTTTTTGCATATCCCTATGGTGGACCTGGCGAGGTCGGAGACGTCGCGCCGAAGATCGTTGCAAAGGCGAATTTTGAGGCCGCCTTTGGTTTAAATCGGATGTTGCTCGGTCGGTTTGATCACAAGGCGACCTACTTGCTCCCGAGGATCGTGTTGCACTCCGAGGACCTGTCGCTCGCGCGGGCCTATATCTCGGGCCTTCCGTGGGCGCTCAGCAATATCGGTAATCGGCTGTTGGGTCGGCGCGCGGCATAACGACCGTATAGGAACAGAACTGGAGGAAAGTGAGGAGCCGACGGGTACCCAAGACGAAAGGACGTAGCACGACAGTTACCGTTACAGGCTTTGCCTGGCGAAGCTGACTTATCACGTGATACTCGACCTATCGAGTTGGTTCTGTCGACCTTTTAGGAGCGACCATGGATACTTTGACTTGGCCCAAAGACGTCGATCTGAGCCCCCCGCGTCATCCCTTGTGGCGACCCGCTGTTCGAACTTCCGTCGCACAAGATGTCGACAATGGGTCCGCCGGTACCCGTCTCGATGGCACGCAACTCTCGATCTACCAATCATTCGAGGAGTGCGAGAGCCTTTGGCGGACGGCTGTCGAAACCTGCTCTTGTTTCGTATTTCAAACGTTTGAATGGCACTCAACCTGGTACGCTACGATCGGACGAGCCGAGGGCATGCGCGCCTATATCGTTCACCTCGCCGATGACACTGGGCGGACCCTCCTGATTCTCCCTCTGGGAATTTATTGCCGCAAAGGCCTGCGGTTTCTTTGCTTCCTGGGCGGGATCGTAACCGACTACAACGTCCCGCTGATCGACCCAGAATTTGCTAGCAGCATCAGCAAAATGGAATTTTCGATCCTCTGGGGGAGCATCCTCGATCTCCTTCCAAGAGTGGATGTCGTGTGGCTTCAGCGCATGCCCGATACGATCGAAGGCGCCCGAAATCCCATGATCACGCTAGCGGGCACACAGCATACGGAAAATGCCCACGCGGCGTTGCTTCCAGCAGAGCTGGCAACATTCAAGGCCAGACGCAGTACAAAGCTCTTTAGTGATAATCGAAGGAGACGGCGCCGACTTAGTGAGAAAGGCCGCATTGACGTCTCTATACCGGTCGTACCGGCGGACGCAATTGAAACTCTCGAGACCATGGCACGCCAGAAATCACGGCGGTGGCGTGAAAGCAGAGGTCGTGACCTTTTCGCGCTCCCCGGCTACCTGCAATTCTACAAAATTCTAACAAAGACGTCTTTTCAATCGGGGCGGGTTCATCTCTCGTGCTTGCGGCTAAACGGCCAAATGCTCGCCACCCATTGGGGGCTGGTATTCAAACGACGCTTTTACTGGCTGATGCCTGGCTATCAGGCCGGTGAGTGGACTCGTTATTCCGTTGGACGCCTCCTGCTGGAGAATGTTGTCGAGTGGTGCATATCTGAACAGATGAGTGTATTTGATCTGACGGTAGGCGACGAAAGTTTCAAGTTCGATTGGGCCGATCATTCCCTCGCCCTCTACGAGCATCTCGATCGTCGAAGCCTTAAAGGCGCGCTGTTTGTAGCAGCCTACCGGATTCGGGTCCGGTTAAAACAGGATCCCCGGATCCGCAGCTTCGTGCGTTTCATGAAAGCGCGGCTGAACGCTGTATCGGCCAACTCAATTTAGATGTTTAGGACATTAACGAGTATTTGATCATTGGTTAGTATGTTTGATCTTATGTTAGAGCTGCCGCGTAACCGGAGCCATGCCGACGGAGATGAAGCTCTCTTGTCTCGCTTAGGCGGCCGCCTCATGCGCCAGCTCAAGCGATCTATCAGACGGGGACAGCGTCTCGCCCGGCTGCCGGGTGCGTTGCTCGCAAAGCGTCAGGCCTTTAACTGTCCGATTTGCTCATATACCGGCCCCTTTATCGACACAGGCCCCACCAGCTGTCGGATGTTCGACGACCAATGCTTATGGTGTGGCGCGCTCAGTCGCCACCGAATACAATATTGCGCGCTCGAAGAATTCTTCCTCACCTATGATTGCCGGGGCAAAGCAGCAATTCATTTCGCGCCGGAAAGTCACCTCAGTCGATATATACGCCCCAGATTCGCGATCTACCATACGGCGGATCTTAACCCCCAGGGTGTGGACTTCCGGGCCGATCTGAGAGATCTGCCGTTCGGCGATCGATCCTATGATTTTCTTTACGCATCGCACGTCCTGGAGCATATCGACGACGATCAGCGGGCCCTGTCCGAAATCCGCCGGGTCTTACGACCTGGAGGTGTCGCGATCCTTCCGGTACCGATCATCGGCGCCAAGACAGTCGAATATCCGTATCCCAGCCCCGCCGAGGCATTCCATGTGCGGGCGCCAGGCCTGGATTACTTCGATCGATACGTCGCCGCCTTCAATCGCGTCGAGGTGAAATCATCGCCAGATTATCCAGCGAGATTCCAGCTCTATATCTACGAAAATCGCGCCTCGTTTCCGCGGGAGACCATGCCATTTCGGCCAGTCGTCGAGGGATACAAACATCTGGACTATGTCCCGATCTGCCAACTTTGAAGTTTGTAAAGGATTGTAATGAAGCACTATCGTAGAATCTCCTACTTTGTTCAGACGTGTCTGTGGCTTTGCAACCCTAGTAGCGAGAATACTCGGACGGGGTGTTTCGTTCTCCTCAATCGATTGAATTTCATGAGAATACGATATCTATGCAGGGCGAAAGCGTTTCCTTGGGCCGCTCATTTATGTGGCTCGGCCGCGTCGGTTCTTGCGCAAGTACCTTCAAGCCTGCTCTGGGAGGAATGCAAATGAAGAAAATCCTGGTCACCGGCGGTGCTGGATTTGTCGGTAGGCGGTTCTGTAAGCGATTTCTTGATGCGGGGCATGAGGTGCACTGTGTGGACAGTATTGTTCCGATGACAGGCGGCATCGATCCTTCGGCGGGCTGGCCCCTATATGAGCCGAGGGATTACAAGAACTTCCGATTTTTCTTTGAGGATTGTCGAAGTTATTTCAAGCGCGAGGCGGCAAATGATTTCGATTCCGTATTCCACTTGGCAGCGATTGTTGGCGGGCGGATGATGATCGAGCGCAATCCTTTGGCTGTTGCCGATGACCTGGCAATCGATGCTGCGTATTGGGAATGGGCGGCATCCGCTCGACCAAAGAAGACGGTATATTTCAGCTCGAGCGCCGCGTACCCTGTGTCGTTACAAAGACCCGAACAGTATTGTCTTCTCCGGGAAGACATGATTTCCCGCGAGGCCGATATCGGCCTACCCGATATGACCTATGGCTGGTCCAAGTTAACTGGAGAGTATCTCTCCCACATTGCGCATCGGCACCATGGCCTCGACTGTGTAGTTTATCGACCGTTTTCCGGCTATGGAGAAGATCAGGACGACAGCTATCCGTTTCCGGCGATCTGCCGCCGCATTCTGCGGGAACACGGCAGCCCTTGCATAACAGTCTGGGGCAGTGGCCGACAGATGCGCGACTTTATCCACATAGAGGATTGTGTGGACGGCGTCCTCGATACCATGGATGGCATCGACGACGCGGACGCTCTCAATCTATCGACAGGCCGGTTCACCAGCTTTAAGGAATTGGTAACCATCGCTGCGAGGCTGGTCGGCTACGATCCCGAGGTGGTCGGTCTCTCAGACAAGCCCGAAGGCGTATTTGCCCGTGCGGGTGACACCGCCAAGCAAATCAGCTTCGGATTTTCAGCGAAAATCCCGCTCCAAGCCGGCATCTCCCGTTCGCTCGCTTACCTAGAGACGGGGCAGCGGCAATGAGCGATAACGCCAGTAGCCGACAGGAGCATCGGCGAGTTGATATCCTCGGCTGCCCGTTCGATGCGATTACTATGGCAGAGGTCGAGCAGTCCATCGAGGACGCCATTCGGAGGCGAGAACAGCTTCATATCACGACCGGCAATGTGGACATGGTGATGAAGGCGCGTAAAGACCCGCGTCTAGCTCGCGCCTTCTGGGAAAGCCAACTGACGATCGTTGACGGCGTGCCGATCACCTGGGCGGCGGCCTTTCTTCGACGACCCGTTAACGGACGCGTTTGCGGAACGGACATCGTCTGGCGGTGCACCGCCATTTCTCAAAAAATGAATTGGGGTATTGCCCTGCTCGGCGGCGGCGAAAGAGTTGCGGAGCGGGCGGCGGCGATTTTGCGAAAAGCTTATCCAAGCTCGATCCTGCATGTCATACCGACACCGTTCCCGTTGCGGCGGGAAGACAGTAAGCGCATCATCAGAATTATTCGTGCCAACGACGATCGCATTGTTCTCGTAGCGCTCGGTGCACCACGACAAGAGTTTTGGCTGAACGAGCATCTTTCGGCAACCGGCGCAAATGTCGGCATCGGCATTGGCGGTGCGTTCGACATAATCAGCGGTAACAAGCCCCAGGCGCCCGAATGGATGCGGCGTAACGGTCTGGAATGGCTCCACCGAATGAGGCTCGAACCTCGACGCCTCTCCCGTCGCTATCTCGTCGAAGACATGCCGTTCTTCGGTCTTCTGTTGAAGGAGCGGATCAAGATCGCATTGCGCAGAGACGATCCGACGGACACTCTTAACCACTAAGACCCTTTGTTAGAAATGCGAATGAGTTCAACTAGAGCAGCCCTGGAGCGATATCGAGCCATCGACCTTGCGTGGCACCAAAGGACCGCCCGCCAGAAGAGTTCGGAGCTTATCCGAGCTCGATGAGGTTCAACCGGTCTGGGACTCGTATTCTCTGCGAGCCAAATGGGCCAGTCCAATGCTACACCATCTGTGGGCGCGGACTTATGCCGAAGCCTACAACGTCGATGGACGGCTGGAAGTTATTATTGTTGGTCGCGGCCAAGCCACTGCTATTGCGCCGCTGTTTCGACCGCGGGGTATCGGACAGCGCCTAGAGTTGATCGGTGTGAAAGAACTTTACGAGGTGATGGATTTTCTGTACTCGGATACTTCGGATGTTCAGGCACTAGCCGATGCGGTTGCCGCTACGAGGCTTCCGATCGTGTTAAGGCGCGTCAGGGTAAATTCAACTGCTTTGGCAGCGCTGAAGAAAGCGTATCGAGGAAATGCGATCGTCTTTTCTCAATCGGGGCCAGGCTGCCCATGGATAGCCCTTGATGACAGTTGGGCGGAGCCTGAGAAGCACGTAAATTCCGGCCGGCGATCCGATCTTCGTCGTGCCCGTCGGAATGCTGAGAAAATTGGCCCTGTTACTTTTGAGGTTCTAACTCCGACTCGGGAGGAACTGCCCTCGCTGCTCGAAGAATTTTATCGTGTGGAGGCGGCGGGCTGGAAAGGCCGCGATAAGACCGCCATGTTGTACGACCAGCGGCTGGGAGAGTTTTACCGGCGTTACACCTCCGCCGCGAAAGATCGGGAGATGTTGCGGCTGTGCTTTCTGCGTATTGCAGGAGAGGCCGCCGCAGCGCAGCTCGCGGTCGTCACCGGGGATCGATTTTGGCTATTCAAGATCGGCTATTCTGAAAAATTTGCCCGCTTTTCGCCCGGCGTTCTGCTAATGCTGGAGACAATTCGCTATGCTGTGCAAGCTGGTCTAAAGTCTTATGAATTTCTGGGAGCGGCCGAGCCTTGGATCCGAAATTGGACAACGCTGGAGCATAGTTGCACCTCCTTCCGCGCCTATCCCCTTAATCTTCGCGGCGTAACCGCATTAGCCATCGATGCGGCGGCCGCCCTGATCAGACGGGTCAAAAGGGATGATTGGGCGAAGGATTAGCAACACGTTGCGTCCATTTTTTGATGGATTGGCGCGACGAGCGGCTCGCGCATATGTGGTCGGCCCTGATCTGGCAGACGCTATGCGCGTTTGTCGCTCGCTCGACGCGGGGGGAGTTGCTGCCACTGTTTGTGCTTGGAATGGTGAAGACGACCAAGCAGCAGATAATGCGGCGCGTTGCCTAAACGAAATCGAGGCGATTGCACTCGAGAAGCTTAATTGCTACGTATCGCTGAAGGCGCACGATCTCCGTTTCTCACAAGATCTTATTGCGCAGGTTGCCAATCAGGCCCGAGCCCTTAATGTCGGCATCCATTTCGAATTCAATGGGTCCGGAAGCGGCCGATCAGACGTTTTCATTGATCGATGATCTGCGTCGGCAGAATGGGAACGTTGGGTGTACTATCCCCAGTCGTTGGGTGCGCAGCCTCGACGATGCTGCGCGAGCAGCCCAAGAGGGATGGCGCGTACGGGTCGTCAAAGGGCAGTGGACGGACCCTCGCGAGCCTGGCATCGACGCACGGGGGAATTTTCTGCGCATTGTCGATCGGCTGGCGGGGCGAGCGCGGGAAGTAGCAGTGGCGACACATGATCCAGTGCTGGCCCGCGAAGCGCTCGGACGACTCCGCGCGAGCGGAACGGCCTGCGAATTGGAGCTGTTGTTCGGTTTACCCCTCCGCCGCACAATTCCGGTCGCTAAGGAGACCGGTGTTCCTCTACGAATTTACGTGCCTTACGGACATGCGTGGCTGCCGTATGCGATCGGACAGGTCAGAAAAAACCCACGGATTTCCCTCTGGATCATTCGGGATCTCCTGACGGGGGGTCGATCAGAACTCGATCGGTTGGCGGGCGGCAATTCGCGATGCTGAGAGACAGTTCCGACGCTGAGGGTCTCACCAATGCCCGGCTCGAAGAATCGTCGCGGCCGCCTGTCGCGGATGCGGCATTCTTCTCATCTTTTGATTGGTGCCTAAACCCGCTGCTGCCGGTGCGCGAACTGATAGAGCGGGTTTGCCTCGAACTGGCTCGATCCGAGGATCTTGAGACGTCGTGGCAGCGCGAGGAATCGCGGATCAATCTTTATCTGCTGATCAGTGCTGTCTGTTGTGCAACCGACGACTATCTCGCCTACCGACCCTGGGATCTGGCGCCGGTCGCACGCCGCCTCCCGAGAATTCGAGCCCTCGTTTCGCTGGTTGAAGGGTGCCTTAATTTTCCATATGCCCTCCGCGAATTTACCCGCCGACGCCTGGTATGGCGCTGGCGCGAGGAGGTGGCGCAGTGCCTCGATTGCATCTGCGACATTCTAGTCAATGGAACGAAACAACCTCGCGAGAGCTGGCTGCGACTGAAGTCGGGCGTGGCACCTCGATCGAGCATAACCCTGCCCCGATTGCTTCTGGAATGGAGGGCGCGGATTCCGGAAGCGTTTCGTTGCCAGGATCTGTCCCATCACGATGTTCTCGCCCTGGCGCAGCGTTTTCTAAGGTCCGGCTATCTCGGAACCGGCCCAATACTCGTCGTCGGGCCACGTACTGCAGGAGCATATTTTGCACCGCTTGTTAGCGCATTCCTTATTGCCCGAGACATTCCGGTCGTATCATGGACTACGATCCGTCCGAAAATCAAAGCCACCCGACGCGATACAATGCGGTTAAGAAAATTGATCGCAAGAGCTGAACGCTTGGTTCTCGTCGACGATTATCCAAATACCGGCGACACGTTTGCGATGACGGTAGCGCTGCTCGAGCGGCTCGGCGCCCGCCGAGAGAGCATCACCGTCTTGGCCCCCGACCACCCCGCGCAACTTGACTGGAAGTCTCGTCTACATTCCATGACGACGATCACGCTTCCATTTTCCGAAATCTATAAACGAAAGCTCCTAGGCGATACGACGGCTATCGGGTCGATACTGCGACAACTGTTTCTCGATCAAGGATGGGACCATGTTTATCTTCAGGAAAGCGCGGAAGTTGATGCCTTAAACTTGCGACTGCGGGAGTGCGGGTCGGATTCGTTCGAAACCCGGTCAAAGGCTGTCTTTGAAGTCCGCCTGGTCGCCAACGGCAAGCCATCCATCATCAAGCATGTCTTGGCCAAAAGTGTGGGCTGGGGCTGGTTGGGCTATCATGCCTACATCGCGGCTCATCGCCTCGCCGATTTTGTACCGGCTGTCGTTGGGTTACGCCACGGTTTGTTGTTCACGGAGTGGATCGGCGCATTGGCTCCGGGCGCGTCGTCGCCTTCGAGTCAAGGCATATCGATGACCCTCCCTTCCTACGTTGTAGCTCGCGTTAAGAACCTACCCCTCGCCGAAGATCCTTGCGTTGAAAGCATTGGGTATCGCCGGACCGGTTGGGACACACTTGTGCGTATTCTTAGCCATCCATGCGGGCGTTTCACCGCGGCTTTAAAGACCGAGACTTTGAAGGCCGAGCTAAAGAATTATGTCAGCCCGCGGCCAACCTTGCTGGATGGCGGCATGGGCTTGAGCAACTGGGTCAAGGACGCGCGGGGAGTATTTAAGGTTGATTTTGAACATCATAATTTTGGCGGCGCACAGCAGGATCTGGTCGATCCATGCTACGATCTCGCTGGTGCGATTTACGAACTCGACCTTTCACAAGCAGATGAGCAGCTCTTGGTCGAGGCTTATGTGGAAGGAACTAACGACACAGGTGCGCCCGGTCGGCTTTTTCTATATAAAATTCTCTGTGGCGTCGTCGCCATGCAAACAGCGGTGTACTGCATTTCCCGCGCGAGATCACGCGCTAGGAAGGATTACTGGAACCGACGGTACAACGCCGCGCGGAACTATTTGACTTTTCAAATGAGCCTACACAGCGCAAGAGGTCTCCGGAGATCGTCGGCCACGAAATGGACTAAGCACTTGTTCTTTCTAGATATAGATGGTGTTTTAGACAGTGAATTGTTTGGCCCATTGTTTCAGCACACCACACCGAGCGGTGTTCATGCCCTGAATCTTCTAAAATCGAATGGCTATTCCGTGGTGCTCAATACCGGGCGAAGTGTAGAGCATGTCCGCAGTTATTGCCGTACCTATGTACTGGCGGGAGGGGTTGCAGAGTATGGAAGCGTCTTTGTGGACGCCGTCCGGAATGTTGAGCTGCCAATGATCGATGACCAAGGCCAAGCGCAACTCACTCGATGTTGTCAGCTGCTTCAAAGGATGCACGGCGTATTCATCGATCCGGGCTACCGCTTTTCGATACGGTGCTACCGCTATGGTGGACCGACCACTCTCGGGTTGCGGGAGGCAGAGTTGAGGAGACTACTAGATGACTCAGGGTTGGATTGCCTCAAGTTTATAGCGCGCGACGTCGATAGCTACATCGTCCAAAAAAACCTGGATAAAGGCACCGCATTGGACGCCGTCAAACAACTAGTCCCGCACGTCGCGGCGCCCGTGGTTGCAATCGGTGATTCTATACACGATCTCGAGATGTTGCGAAAAGCCGATATCGCTTATTTGCCTGCCAATTTTCCAGAAGCGGAGCGGAGACGATTTGGCTCAAAAAATTATCGCTCGATGAAAGCTCCTCGGCAGAAGGGGTTGCTGGCAGCGGCGCGAGACTTAACCGGGGACTATCGCAGCAATGACCGCATTTACCCGATTGGGAACTCTGCAGCAACCGATTGCGGTCGGCTCATCAACTCGATCTTGCTCGCTGCGGAACAGCCACGTCATATGCGCCTGCTCAGTCTTTTCAATCCGCAGCGTATCTAGATTTGCTGGTAATGATTCGGGAAATGCTTGGCGCTACGCGACAGGGACGGGTTCTCGGTCAATTGCAATGTGGGGTCAATGAGCCGAAACATTTCTCTATGCACTGGCATCGGGCGCCCCTGGGCGACAACAATTTGCAAATCGGTCAAGCACCCCGCCAGGAATATACCTGATGAAAGCAGTAATGCAGTATTCGGTATATTGGCGCCGCGAAAACATCTCACTCATAAAGAGCTTGGTCTCGGCAGTTTTTCTGAAAGCATTAAGCCTCATATTGGTTATGTTCGTCGCAGTGTTGTTGGCTCGGCGAATGGGTCCAACTGAGTATGGACGGCTTGTGTATGTTCAGTCTGTCGCGTTCATTGTTGCTAGTATCTGCACTCTCGGATTGCGCGATGCGGCAAATAGAATTGTAGCGCGATATGTCGCACGATATCAGCGCAAATTGCTGGGACGTTTCATACTGTTCGGCATTGTTATAATAACAGTGGTGTCATGTGTTATCGTGCCGGTGGTCTATCTGATCCTTTTAGAGGTATCTGGCACATTTGAAGCGTATCGTTTTCCGTTAATAACGATCTTCGGTGTCGTCGTCTCTTTGGCACTACTTTCCTTCCTCGGGCCAACGCTGGTCGCAATGGGGCGGCCGGTGCTCAGTTTTGCTTTGGAGAATGTCGGACCGAGATTGCCGATTCTCGTGGTGCTCTTGGCTTGTATGGTCGCTGGTGCAAGTCTGACCGCGGAAACTGCACTCGATTTGACGATCCTTGGTAACATTGTGCCGGCGGTGGCCCTTGCCGCATTCATATTCGTTCCGTCTCGGCTTTCCATTGGCGTATTGAAGCGGCCTTATCACTTGGTCAGAAGCGGCAGGGCATGGCTGTCGATTTCTCTCTTCATGATGACGTCGCCGGTGATTTCTATGGTATTTTCGGAGACGGCGATGATCGTACTCGGCGCTTACGCTGAGCCGGCGGAGGTCGCTTTCTATCAGGTTGCCAGGAGGGTTTCGGAATTGGCGATCGTTTGCGGCGCCGTCGCCGTATACATCGCATTGCCTAAGATCGCGCGGTACTATACATTGCGGCGGTACGACGAGTTGCAGCACACGGTCGATATTGCGAATATTTTGACCATAATCCCCTCGATTTCTGTAACGATCATTTTGATTTTTGGGGGGGATAAGCTGCTTCTCGTGTTCGGACCTGACTTCAGCGGAGCATACGCGGCGACGCTTATTCTTACGGTCGGGAGAACGATGGATCAGCTCTTCGGACCTGCTCTCGAAATCCTCTTTATGACCGGCCAGCAGGTTATTGCGACTTGGATCAACGTTATCTATGGCGTGCTCAGCATATCCTTGAGCTTCGCGCTAATTCCTTACTATGGCCAGATTGGCGCTGCTATCGCAACAGTTAGCGTCGGGGTGTTATGGAAACTGAATTTGTACCTCATCGTGCGACAGCGTTGTCGCGTCGAGCCTTGTTTCCTCATTGCACTAGCCAGCCGCGGTCAATACGCGTTCAGCGCTAGGAGGACTTCCTGAAATGAATTGGTGTGATTACGGCCCAGAGGGCTGTTCATCGGGAACAAAAATATGAGCGTGCCGGACATTAGTATCGTAATCTGTACACTCCGGCGCGTACATCAGCTGAGAGAGGCCGTGCTTAGCTGCCTTGCACTCAGTTCGCAAGAACGCTTCGCGCTTGAGATCATTGTCGTGGACAATAGCCCCGAAGCGGGGGCTGCAGATCTCGTAAAGATACTCGCAGCTGAAGCCTCTGCAACTATCCGATATTTGCATGAGCCTAGAACTAATATCGCATATGCGCGCAATACCGGCATAGCTGCAGCGCAGGCGCCTTTGATCGCGTTTGTCGACGATGACATGCGACTGTCGCCGCAATGGCTTCCCAGTGTCATGCGCACCATGGTCGCACAGGGGGCCGATGCATTGGTTGGGGCGATCGAGCCGATCGCTGAGCATCCGGATCAGGTGCCGGACGCTCGCATTCTGAATTTGTATTGTCGCGATCTGGGGTTGCCCGAGGGGGGCCGTATCAAGTGTCGGCGAAGCGGCTACATCTCCGGCATCGGCACGGGAAACTCCGTGTTGCGGCGCGCGTGCATCATCTCGCCTCAACCTTTCGATCCGGCGTTCGGCGGCGGTGGAGAGGACACGGATTTCTTTTTGCGACTAGGGCGGCGCAATATGAATGTCGTGTGGTCTACCGACAGCTTGGCCTATGAAATCGTCTCATCGAGGCGGGCTACGCTCAGTTTTGTGACCCATCGTGCATTTCGCGGTTCACAAAATTACGCTCGGGCGCTGATCAAGAACAGCCGCCGACGTTGGTTGACGGCCGTCATCCTTGCGGGAATTGGCGCGACGCAGGGGGTAGCGCACGTGGCGTATTACGCCGTGCTTGTGTTGGTGCGGTCCGAGGCGGCGCAATATGCGCGGCTTTCCGCCGCCTGTCGCCTTGGAAAAATACCATGGGTACCCTATCGGAGTTCCTGGTGGGAGATACCCCGGTAATGGGATTGTCCGAGATACCGGATATGGGGCGCAGATTGAGCCGACGATGTCACCAACGAAGCGTTCCATCGGTGGTCGCGGTCGGTTTAATCCGATGCGGCCGGTCGCGCGGAGGTCACAGGGGAGCGCGCCGCCACGATGGTGGGCTTGCCGTCAGTTTTGACGGAAGCCCCCAGAACCATGCGGCCAAAGCGGCGCGCCGGGGCTTCAATCACGGAATAAGTCACCGACGCCGTGGCAAGCACGCAGACGACTGCGACGAAAGCCAACAAGTCGCCGGGCCACAAACCGATTGCAAATGTTGGCGACTGCGTGGTCGGATCGACCGCGACCGGCACGCTAAACAAGCGTTTTACTATGATCGATGTGCAGATCAGCAGAACCAAATGAACCATATAGATTGAATAGGAGACGCGGCCGAGGAACTGCGCCGGCCTCGACATCAGTATCCAAGCGATCGGCCCATGATCGAACTGGAGCAAGGCCACCAGGCCCACAAACAGTGCAATTGACATGACGAGTTTTGCCCCGGAGCCAAGGGACAAGGTCGCGATCAGCAGAGTGAGGAGCACGACCTCGCCGCCTCCGGCGAATCCTCGCCAATTAATCCTCTGGATGTCGTCTCGCGCCCGGTAAATCGCCACGCCGAGGGAAAAACCGGCGACACAGCGCAATACGCCCCAATCATAAGTGACGTCGAGCGTCCCCCACCTATAAGCGATACCGCCATAGAGGGTTGCCGCTGTCACCGCGGCTACTGGTGGAAACAAGCGGTGCCGTGCCAATCCGGTCAGGACCAGCGCACTGAACAGGACGTACGCTAAAAATTCACAGCTGATGCTCCAACTCGGCGTGTTCCAAGTCAGCCGCGGCAACACATGCAATCCCTGGAGCAGGAATACATTTGCCAGCAGCGTGTCGGCGGTGTCGGCACCGGTAAACGGAGGTTGGCCGGCGATGATACCGAATTTTTTTTCGGCAACCATCTTTGCCGCTTCGAGCAGAACAAAGAGTCCAAGCATCGCGATCAGGAGCGGATACACGCGAAAGAACCTCAAGCCGAGAAATCGGACGACATCGGCAAATCGATTGATGCGCACGCCGTAATTCGCGTAAATGACCAAGCCGGACAGGATGAAAAATAAATCCACAGCGAGGTAACCGTTCCGGACGAAGTTCGTCGGGGTGAAATGGTTGGGCCAGCCGATATGGAAAAAAACAACCAGCAGCGCGGCGATTCCGCGTAACCCGTCGAGCGCGACAAACCGGCCGCTCGGCTTCGCTGCTGCGGTAGCTGGCGCGGTGGGCCCGCGGGACTGCGCGCCATCGGTGAACGCGGCGACTGCATGACTGGCCGTCGCGGCCGACCCAATTACCGTTTCAGAAACCTGCCCGGCACTCATCGAGGCACCCTTCTGTGTGGGTGAGGCCTACCAACCGATATTCTTGCTACCCCGCCGGGTCCGCAGGCGTATTGGATCCCTGGGATGCCGCCCTAACAAGGTTCGGGCGCAACGGATTGTCGTGGGGGCCAAAGCAACCGACCGAGCGTCCAGCGGGGCTAAGGTGGCTGAGCTTCTTGGTTCAGATCGTAGCTCTCTCGGGAACGTGGATAGGTGAATAAGATTTGGAATACAGGATCGATCCCATAAGCTCCGCGCGAAACTCGATCGGGGCCGATACTCACCCAAGGACCCCACCTACTCGACCGTCAAATGATCGGTGCCCGCAAGTCGCCATCGCTCCGCTTGTACGACGATCAAGACGAACATATAGCCGACAGGGTTCGAATACTGAAAGACTTGAGACTCGGTCAAGTTAGCGATCGCAATTGCGAGACCGAGAGCCAGCATTATCATACAGGAAACGCGACCATCACGGTCGGCAGGCCGTGTACTGATGGCGCGGCACAACTGCCACACCGAGCGTGTCATGACGAGCAGAGCCAGTGCCAGCCCGATAAACCCGGCCTGCAATGTGATATCGATATAGCCGTTGTGGGCCTCGTTAATCAACTTCGCATCCATAAAAAACTCGTCAGGTCGGGCGTTGATCGGATTGAGTAGCCGTCCGGTGGCCCAAAAAGAGCCAAAGCCCGCTCCTGTCCACGGGTGATGCCAGATTTCCGGGATTATCGCATTCCAGATAAACGTCCGATTTGTGAAGGTTAGGTCCACGAAAATCGCTTTACCCAATTCGTCTAGCGTTACATTCATGAGCTGAAGGAGAAGGATCGTGACCCCGAACAACAACGCGCAAACGGCACCTGCAAAGAGCATGTAAGCTTTTGGTTTCAATAAAAGGTAACTGAGCACAGGTATCATGAAAGAAAGACAGACAGCTGTGGCGTAGGAGGTCTTGGCTTGCGTAGATATCAAAAAAGCCCAGCCGAGGATCACGAGACACGCTGAGAATAGCCTTATTATCAACGGCCGGCGAAGAGCGATAGAAAACGTCATGACCATGATCACGTAGAGGGCGATCACCCCGGCCCCGTTTTTCTCAGCGTAGAGGCCGTTGACTCCGAGCTTCGCATCATTAGGCGGTATGATTTGTGCAGCAACGATATTGGCCAGGAAGATAAGTGCCAGCCCTAGATACAACGGGCGCTGAAAATCCACGGGATGCTCAAAGGAGACGGCGAGTGATACGGCGATGAGGTAGATCGTGATATAGGCGATGCTCCGCCTGATGCTAATATCCGGGTAAGACGCCCAATGAGAGGTGAGAAGGAACCATAGGAGAAGCACCCACACCGGCCAGGTGCGGAGAAAAAGTTTCACCGATGTACCAAGGTGCTGAATTATCCCCAACATCGAAATAGCGAGAAAAGCTAAAAGCGACGAACGTATGAATGCGCTGCCGTCCTCGGCACTGCCAGAGGTTGGAATAAAAAATACGAGCACGAGTAGGAATAAAAGTAAGCGGGCGGCCGACCTGATAATCTTTCTCTGGGTGATCAGGCGGTATCCGGAGCGCACGGCGTGTGCGGGCGTGACGGTGTCCCGAAAACTGGCATAGAACCTTGTCGGCTCGAGATTACCCGAGTGGGTCAAGTTTGATGATGTCATCACGACGAACCGCCGAGGACCCCCGGTTGAACGTCGTCAGCCAGCCCATCACTCAAACCATAGCTCCGTCCCAAGAACGGTTTCATCCAAAGAAGTTTTCCGGCGCCGCCAACCAGAGTGCAGAGCGAAGCTTTTGCCTTGTTGCTGCTGAACGGGGCGAATAGGACGGCAGCTGCGCCACCAACAATAACCTGAGTAACACCCAGCAGCGTCCACACTGCGAGCCTGGGGTATTGACGAGGTCGAGTCATGATGCAGGTGAGCGACGTGATTTGGCCGTTGCGGTATCGCTTCCGCAGGATATAGCCGAGGCTGAGGCGTTCGGGCGGAATCTGCTCCCGGACAACCGCCTCGCGGCACCAGACGACTTTCTTACCCGAAAGATGAAGGTTATGGAAAAATAGTACGTCTTCGCCACCCAGGCGACCGAGAGCAGGCGCGAAAGGCTCCTCCGACGCGATGCAGCGAGACGCATTGAGGAGAGCATTATTTGTCGCCATCGTCCGATAGCAGTACGGACGACGGAGTAGCGCGTGTAGGAGAGAGATGGGCCTTATTACCGTACCGGTCGGACGATCTGACGACTGTGTGAACGTATTGCAAATAAACGCGTCGTTGTTCGCCTCAGGGCAATCGAAAATCGGGTAGACCGGCCCTAGAACGACATCAGCATCATGGGCCTTTAGGCAGGCAAGCATCGATGCGAGCCAGGTTTCGGCTGGAAGTTCATCATCGTCGATGAAACCAATAATTCGGCCGCGCGCGGCGCGCACGCCGACATTTCTGACATGTGATACTCCTGGCCGTCTCTCTGAGAGATAGCGCAGCGATGGACCGAACTTCTCGCTCAACCGCTCCACCACCGGCTTTGCCGACAGAAGCGGACAATTGTCGACAACGATGACTTCGACCTGGCCATCGGCATAGCCCAGTTGTGCAAAACACCGAGGGATTAGATTGGTGAGCAACTGTTCCCGACGAAGCGTCGGAATGATGATGCTTACGTCGATGTCGGTGGTCCGCGGCAAGGGGGTTATGTCGGTTGTCCTTGAAGAGCTGTCCTTCAGGCGATCAATCCCAGCACCATGTGGGTAGATATCGTCGGCTCGTGGCGACAGGCCGCTCGGCCGCGCCTGCATCCGATCGGTCGAGAAAGTATCCTTGGAATCGATTGAGATGGCTTTGCGGCATGGGCATGAAGCCGCAAGCTATTGAGACACTTCCTTTTCGGCCAATCACCGAGTATATTCTCATGAGATTGTTTATCGCATGAGCGGTGCTGATTGTAAACACTATTCGGGCCGGGGAGACAGCTGTCCCCTCAAGCCGAAAGCCGACACGGCTGTGTATTGCGTCTCGAAAGCCTATTAACTCTATCAAAGGCCATCAGCCTGATCCGTCTGCCTTTCTTGAACGTTCGGATACCGCGGACCCTCAATGACGTCTTGACTGCAGCTGAGGGTCCGATGATTTTAATCAGTCGGTACAGCCGTCACGTTTACAGCAACATGATCGGTCGCCTCAACCGTGTGCCTGCGAGCGCCCTCGCCAGACTTCTGGAAAAAAATCGCCTCGACAATACACCTTACAATCTCCGGATTTTGGCAACGAGCGCTCGATCAAACCACAGAACGTGGATGCCGTCGGCACGCCGGATGTGTAGGCCTGGCTGATAATCGAAGGGACGATTTTTATTGAAGATTTGTTGGTAGTATAATAAAGTGGATGATGAGCTATCGAGCGGGTAGGTTAAGGTTAACGCAGCACGTTGCACCCCCGCCGATAGACACGGCCCACCCGATCGATATTAGGCGAAGGCTCAGGCTGACGACTTTTATGGAATATTCTGCCGATTATTGCCGAGCACGAAACGAGGCGTTGTTTGCCCCTGTTCGATCGCGGCTGAGGCCAAGCCGACGGACCTGTCTGGTCCGCGGCGGCATATCGTACTTCCGCGAGTTTCTTAGAGGCCCTCACCGTCGACCGGGCCGCCTTGGACAGCGGTCGCTTAGCCGCGCCTAGAGGAAGCCAGCCATGGACATCTATCGCACGATTTCTCGCTTTGTGCAGAACCATCCAACGGCATGGAACGTCCTGCATCCGCCTTACATTCTTGCGCAAGACAAGCTAAAGAAATGGCGCACCCACCATCAGTACAAGGGCCGCCTTATCCGATCCGCAGCAGAGGGCAACGACCGCATCAAACGTGCCATTCTTCTGGGAGAACCCTGCTTGATTGGCAAGATCGGCTCAACGGAGTCTCAAGGCCTAGACTGCTATCTACGCCGCGAGGGCAGTCCGACCCTTTACCCCCCGATACTGCGCGATCAGCTCTACACGCTCTGCGGTGTGTTCCCGCCGACGGACGCCTTCCTCGATCAATTCTGCTCGGCCTATCTCAGTGCAGTCGACGCTGTCGATCTGCTGGCGGTCTGGGGTAATTCCGGCGAGTCGAATGTGGTGGCGCGCCATGCCGGTAAGGCGGTATTGATCCAGCGCCTTTCACTCGAGCCCTACCATTTCGACGATCCCTGGTCGAGCGCTCTCGCTGGCAGAACCGTGCTTGTCGTGCACCCGTTCGTGGCCACGATCGAACGGCAGATGCGGCAACGGGAGAAGGTCTGGGGCGAGCGTCGGGTTTTGCCCGACTTTTCGCTGGTCACTCTTCGGATGCCGCAGAGCCCAGCGCTCCAACGGGCCAAGCACGCATTCGTCAACTGGCTTCAGCTTCGGGATCACCTTTTTGAGCAGATCGAGCGGCTCCATTTCGACGTGGCACTGATCGGCGCGGGCGCCATGTCGTTGCCGCTCGCCGCCTTCGCTAAATCGCGCGGCGCCATCGGCATTCATACCGGAGGACCAACGCAAATCCTATTCGGCATTCTTGGTCGCCGCTGGGAGGAAACCCGCGAACATCGCGTACTCCAGTCGCAATTCAACGAGTATTGGACGCGACCCGCTGACAACGAGCGGCCGCCGGAGTTCAAAAGGATCGAACAGGGCGGTTATTGGTAACCGCCGCGCCTCATGTTGATAGTAGTTTGATCGATAGATGAGCCGGATCGGCTAGAGCCCAAAAACCAAGGATTGCCATATAAGGAACTGCCAATGGAGATTTTCGACCGACCACTACTCAGTGAGAATGAGTACCGGATGGGCCCGACAGCCTTCAGGAACAGTCGGAATAGCAAAGGACACGGGCCAGATACGGTAGATCTGATTGCGATACTGACGAAGCTTTGGGCTCGAAAAAAGCTGATATTCGCCTCAGTAATTATTTGCGGCGGCTTGGCCTATGTCATGGCAAAGCTGAGCACCCCGAGTTATGTCGGCACGGCTGTCGTTATCATCAATGCCCAACCGGGGAATTCTGGCCTGTCCAATGCAATTGTTCAGGGGCCCCCAGGCACTCCCGAGGCAATTGCGACAGAGGCTTTCGTCCTGCAGTCCCGCTCGTTAGCTAGCGAAACGATTAAACGCTTGCACCTCGAAAAATACCCCGAGTTTGATCCCCTCTTACCCAAATCCAATCGTTTTCTGTCGCTGTTCGGCCCGGCTTTGCCGCTGTTCGATAGAGTGCGGACCTGGTTCCAGGACTTGAGCGGGTTCCAGTTTGGCGTTCCTACTTCGATCACGGGGAGCGATGCAGCTGATGATAAAGTTACGTTAGACAAGCCCGCCACTACGGGCAAACCGAGCACGGCGGTGGTGAACGCGTTCTTGCAACGGCTGCGTGTTGCAGCGCAAGAACGCTCGAACGTCATTGAGGTTTCTTTCAGCTCATCCAGTCCAAAGACCGCCGCCCTAGTTCCCAACACTCTGATCCAAATTTACCTCGATCAACGGAGTAACGGAAGCGAGCAGGCGCTCGCACGGGAAAAGCAGCGGCTCGATAGCATCCTGCTCGAATTGCGTGACAAGATGAATCAGTCGGAACTTGCGCTGGCGAGTTATCGCCAGAAATCAGGCCTAATCGGTGAAAAGAATCCCATGATATTGGGGCAGGATTTGACCCAAACCAAGGTTCAGCTGGCTTTGGCTCGTTCGCATACTGCGGAAGTGACCGCCCGGCTCGGCCAGATGCAGTCTGCCCCTTTCTCATCCAATCAGCTTGCGTCTACGGCGGGTGCGACATCTCCAGCTTCGGCCTCAGAATCTCCCGCCCTTGTCCGCCTGCGTGAGCAGGAGGTAAAGCTTCAGGGAGAGCTGGCCGCGACCAGGGTCCCGCTTGGCCCGAACCACCCAAAGACGCTGCAGTTGGAGGCTCAACTCAAAGACCTCGGCAGCGAGATCAGGCGCGAGACCGCTGGTCGCCTCAAGGCCGAACTCGCGGCTGCTCAGGCGACGGAAACAGCGCTTAACCGTAAGGTGGTAGAGTTTACCCACGATTTTGCTGAAGTTAATGGAGGCGACAGCAGGCTCCAGACGTTGATCGCCGAGGCCGAGGCAGATAGGAAGGCGTACGAGCGGTATCTGACGCGCGCCGACGATATTCACGGCAGCATTGGGCGCGAGGACCCGGGCGCGAGCCTCCTGTCACCAGCGGATCCGCCGCTTAACCCCTCTTTCCCCAATACTAAGCTAATGGTGATTGCCGGTATCACAATCGGTGCCGCCCTGGGTACGGTTCTGGTAGCCGGCATTGACTCGCTTTTCGGGGGCCTGCGGAGCAAAGAGCAGGTCGAGGACGCTCTCGGGGTGAAGTGCCTAGGCTTGGTGCCGAGGTTTAGGCAAACTCGTCTTAGTCGGTTCCGGACTACCGAACTGCCAAAGGCAATCTGGGCCTCGTCATTGCAGAAGCCGCGAGACGCGATGTTCAGGCAATCCGTGCGCAGCGTCGAGTTCAAATTACTAAGTTCCGATCGTCGCAGCGACTCGCGAGTGGTTATGGTGACCGCCGCGCTCCCGCAAGAGGGCAAAACCTGGATGGCAGTCAGTCTCGCGGCGTCTTTGGCCGCGGACGGGTTTGGTGTAGTGCTGGTCGATTGCGACTTGCACCGACCGACCGTTCATCGAATGTTCAACGCTGCTCGGGGACCGGGTCTCTCCGATTACTTCGTCGACGGCATCGAATTTGATCAAATCATCCACCGGGATCGCAGTTCCGGGGTGGATTACGTTCCCGTCGGCACAGCCCGTTCCAGAGAAGCGTGGCTTATCACCCCCGACCGCCTGCGCCCCCTGATCGATCGGCTGGAAGAACAATATGCATTCGTAATCCTAAATTCAGCTCCGGTGTTGGCAGTACCAGAGACAGTGGTATTGTCGCAAATGGCTCACAAGACGATTTTTGTCGTTCGGTGGGGGCGTACGCCTGCAAGGATTGCCGGGCATGCAGTAACACAATTGCTGGAGGCTGGCGCCGAAACCGCGGCGGTTCTGTCGATGGTAGACATGAAGGGTGCCGCGAAGTACGGTGATCCCGTAGCCCGGATGTATAAGCGATTAGGACGTTATTACAATAGCTAAGCGTTAGCGAGACGCGCGGGATTTCGAAAGCCAGAACCTGACCCGAGAACTAACCTTGCGCTAGCTGAGGACCGTGTGTGTCCGCGGCATTTATCTATCTGCGACTTATGTGCTTGGCCATGGTGGGGCGACAATAGTTTATCCGTGCGAGCCTCAGATCGACGGTAACGGTCATCTGCACCGCATCGCGATGACCTCCGCTGGCTGATTCCGCGCTTGAATCTTCTTGCAGTCATGCGGCAACAAGGAACGTTAGGTACGCCGTATTCGCCGAGCCATCCGCAATAGTGGTGCTGGCTAAACCAAGTGGCAGTCGGTTGTAGCCGATCTACGCCGACCGTCGGGCAAATCGCCCCTTGCGGCGTATCCGGCACGTGACGCGGTTCACCCAGTGAGCGGGTTGAAATCACGGTCCTTATTGACTTAGAATTTCGATACCATTTATTTCCGCGTTCTGCTTATGTGGCGTAAAAGTGATGACCAGGATACCGTTGCTCACTGGGATGTTGGTAAAGCTTTTGACCAATGCGATATTCTTACCGCCAGCTTGCGCAAAAACATCCAGGTTGGCTAGAGTTTGCCCGCCGACGCCGACATCGAAGACCCGCTGACCAGCGCCCGTCAAATAGGTTTCAGCAAATTCGAGGTTCGCGGTATATGTACCGTTTCGCACTGGTATTCGGTAGCTCGACATACCATAGTGCTCGGTCTGATAGATGCGGGGATCGGTGGTATTGGCTATGGTGATCGCTCCTCGGTTCACGGTCCCCCCGCCTACGGAATCGGTGTCGGCGCTCCAAACCTGACCCTTGCTGTCGGTGTAGCTCACGGCGCTCCCGGCGTCGATGCGAATGACAGTGCCGCCAGGCGGGGTCGCGCCGCCTCCGCTAGGGTACTTTGCCAGCGTCGTCATCTGCGGCGCATCTTTGCCGCCGCAAGGCTCGACAACGAGGGTGCTCGAGCACCAGTTCCACGCAGGTCCCCCGGCCCAATAGGTGCCGAAAACGTTGTTGCTCCTGAGGGTATTGAGGAAGTTGTCGAGAACCGTAAACCAGCGAGCATCGTTGTTTGGCACGCCGTACTCGCCGACATAGCCGCCCATGCGATGTGATGCCAGCCATTGTATGAACGGCGTCACTCGGTCGACGCCAATCGTCGGGTAGGCACCCTGCGAGTCGTAGGACTGTGAGTAATTGCCCGAGCTGTTGCTGTCGAAATACAGGTGTGCCTCATAGACTACGTGATTATACGGATCGTTGAGAGGGAAACTCGGATTGTTTGACGCCCAGTACTGCGCGCCAGACCACCCGTCTCCTTCTACAATGATGTTCGTCTCGCCATCTACCGATCTGATCCCGTTGATGGCGGCCTGGGCGTCCCCCGCCCAGAGGCCGTTCATATCGTGTGGTTCATTTGACAGGTCATAACCAAAGACGCCGGCATTGCCCTTGAATGTCGAAGCCATCTTTGTCCAGAAATCGGCGAAGGCGCTGGCGGGGACGGCTGACGAGCCGATAATATTGCCGTGAAAGGTGACGTCGCTGAACGATCCGAGCCCGTATCGCCCATAATTGTGGGCATCGAGGACGACGTACATGCCCCTGGAGGCAGCAGCGGAGATAACGGATTGGATGCGACCGATCTCGACTGAATTCAGATTCCCATAGAGCGACGATTGCACCCGCTCCCAGAGGAAGGGCAGGCGAATCAGGGTCAATCCCTTGGAATTGTAGTAGTCGAGTTCGCTCGCGGTGGGATACGTGTAATCAGTCCCGAATGTACCGGGATACCTGTTGCCCCATTCTGCGCCTGAAAGATTGACGCCAAATAGTTGCTCAGAACGTGCGTCTAATATGGTGCAACACACCACACCAACCATGATAATTATTGTATAACTCCAGCGTAGATTTCGCCTTACCATTTCTTTGCTCCTGTTTTTGCACACATTGCCGTCGTTACCAGAAAAGCACTCCTCGCCGTATTGCAGCCGGAGGTCTCAATATTGTGTGAAATTTTGTATTGAACGGATTCAGCCGCCGAGCGCCGGTGGAGATCATTAGAAACGCGAGTGAAATACCAATCGTTTGACGCATTGGCATTGCGTTGCCTCCTTTTGCTGGTCACCCCCTTGTCGCAGACAATGGCGATCAGGCCGCCATGCCAATCTTATTGGGATGGACGAGGGAATGCAGGTCGGTGTCTTCCCGGATTGTCCCCGACAAACCGGGTAGGACAGGCAGGACGATGTGAGGCTAAACAGGCTAAAACGCCGATGTCAACCCTGCGATTTCTTTTTTTGCACATTGAAAGCGGGCGGCGGTGTTCACGTCACAGGGTTAAAGCCCACCGAATTACTATACTTACTTTTCCAAAAGTATCGATTTTATTGGTTCATTAACACTTTGCGTGGGGCAGTCGAAACTAGGACGGCCCGCTCAAAAGTGCGACGGGCCGGTTTTGCTCGCAAAGTGTGTAACGGGGCGAAAACCCGCGTGCAGGTTTATTTACGGGGATTGGCACTCGATGATCAGCTCGGGGACGGCCTCAGTGCAAAGTCCCGCACCCGATCGCCGCGCCGTTGCCCTATCAAGACTGTGTCAGTCGACAACCGAACACTCAAGGCCGCTTTCCCGCTGACACTGGCCGGAGCCCAGGTTATGACGTTCGGTCGAGAGTCAGGATGAGAGGCGATAAAATGGGCGTCATAAATTAACCACTCACGGCAGCCGTTCGCGACCGGCAGGCGATCGCCAAAAGAGATCTCTCGACCCGGCTGACACATGTCATTTGTGTGAAAGACCGTGTTAGATTGCAGATCTCGTTGAAGGAATCGAATGGTGCCGGGCGGGGCCTGGCGTAAAATCCTCTCTGGCACGCGGACGTTAAGAGGTTGGCCCCCGAACGTGCGACAGCCGGAGCCGCTTGTTAAGGTGTTAGCCCTACAGGCTTCGAGATCGGCTCCGGTCGCGGTCGTCACGCTGGCTGGTGCAGCGATTGTACCGCCCTCAGGGGCCGCGGCTGCGCTTGGATATTTCATCAGTGTCGGCATTTGCGGCGCGTCTTTGCCGTTACAAGGCTCGACGGTGAGGGTGCCGGAGCACCAATTCCACCGGGGCCCACCGGCCCAATAGGTGCCGGGAATGTTGTTGCTCTTGAGGGTATTGAGAAAGTTGTCGAGAACTGTAAACCAGCGCGCATCGCTGTTTGGCACTCCGTATTCGCCGATATAGCCATTAACGCGATATGATGCTAGCCATTGTATGAACGGCGTCACTCGGTCGACGCCGATCGTCGGGTAGGCACCCTGCGCGCCGTAGGACTGCGTGTAATTGCCCGAGCTGTTGCTGCCGAAATACAGATGTGCCTCATAGACTACGTGATTACACGGATCATTGAGAGGAAAACTCGGATTGTTTGACGCCCAGTACTGCGCGCCAGACCACCCGTCTCCTTCTACAATGATGTTCGTCTCGGCATCTACCGATCTGATCCCGTTGATAGCGGCCTGCGCGGCTTCTGGCCAGAGGCCGTTCATATCGTGTGGTTCATTTGACAGGTCGTAACCAAAGACGCCGGCACTGCCGTTGAATGTAGATGCCATCTTTGTCCAGAAATCGGCGAAGGCGCTGGCAGGGACGGCTGACGAGCCGATAACATTGCCGTGAAAGGTGACGTCGCTGAACGATCCGAGCCCGTATCGCCCGTAATCATGGGCATCGAGGACGACGTACATGCCCCTTGAGACAGCGGCGGAGACGACGGATTGGATGCGACCGATCTCGACTGCATCCAGATTACCATAGAGCGTCGATTGCACCCGCTCCCAGAGGAAGGGCAGGCGAATCAAGGTCAAGCCCTTGGATTTGTAGTAGTCGAGTTCGCTTGCAGTGGGATACGTGTAATCGGTCCCGAATGTGCCGGGATACCTGTTGCCCCATTCCGCGCCCGAAAGATTAACGCCAAATAGTTGCTCGGAATGTGCGTCGAATATGGTGCAACACACCACCCCAATCATGGTAATTATTGAATAACCACCGCGTAACCTTCGTCTCACTATTACTTACTCCTGCTTTGCACGCCGGCTTTGCTCACTAGAAAGCTTCCTCCCGTATTGCCGTTGGAGTTCTTATTACTGTATGATAGTATGTTTTGAGCGGATTCAGCCGCGGCGTATGACGCGTTACAATCCGGCATGACGCGCCTCTCGGGTCACGACCGATCCCATGAACTCCCGCTCCAGGACGCCGATATACTCGAAACCGAAAATTATTGGCTTGCAGCCCAATGGCTCAAGCTCGGCAATGTTCAAGCCATCGAGAGGAACCATTATCGCGCATTCGCAGGCTAAGGGCAATCCTCGCCAAGCCCAGACCGGAACCGGTGCGCGAGCCCTTGCCAGCATCGAAACACTGAGCCAGCACGTTTCATCCGTGGACGGCGACGGCGTGGGTGAAATCCGAGCCGGCGCGCCCATGACGCTTGGCAATGCAGCCGCCGCGTGCGTGCGGCTCATCATTGTGGGTCTAGGCTCTCCCCTGGCGGGCGCTGGGTCGATAGTATCTTTGGTTGTAGATTGATGGAGATTACTCTATTATGGTCGCAACACACACATATTCACGGTGGTTTCGATGTATAAGGCGCTCACGGCCGTTGTCGTGACCTTGTTAGCGATCGGCTCGGCTCAAGCTCAGAGGCGCTCGGAACCCCCTATCTTCAATAGCTTACCGCTCGAGAACCGACAAGCGGTATCCCGCGGCAACATGAACGCCACGCCCTACGACCAAAACAGCGTCGCCAATCCCTACTCGCCGGATAGCATCAACAACCCATACCGTGCTGGAAGTCAGCCTCGGCAGGATAGCCCAAGCCATTTCGGTTTTCGATGGGCGCCGGACGACGAATGACCTGGGAAAGCCGGCGCGTTTGCAGGCTTCGCGCGTCTTCCTCGGGTTCCGTCCGTCGCTCCATCGCCTCCGACACCGGCCGGCCGGTTTTGTTCGGCGACTTCCTCGGTAGTATGACGGAGTTCTGAACTTCTCACCTCCGTGCATCGGCGGTTTCGGCTCCCTCGCCTTCCCGATCCGGACCAGTCGACTTTGGGCGAGGTCGCGGTTAGGCTGGGGTGATGACTGAAATCGGTTTTCCTATTGGCGGATGCCGGCATGACCGCCGGTTGGGCGCCCGTCGGAGCCTGATGGTGGTTGCGATCCTGACGGTCGTTGCGGCGAATGGCCAAACAGTCTTCGGTGGCTCGGCGAGCCTGGACGAGACGGGGTCGAGGCTCGACCGAACCTTGATCGCCCAGATCACGCGGAAGTCACCCTCGCCGAACTTCAGCCCGACGACGCCGCTTGCCGCCATCTATCGTTCTTCGGATGAACTGGATCTGTTCGGGGTCGGCCTCGATGGCGCGGTGAACCGGGCCAGATGGGATGGCAGGTGGCACCAATGGTCGCCCGTCTTCCGGGCGAAATTCGCACAGAACACGCCAATCGCGGCCGTCTCACGTACAGCCAACCACATCGATCTCTTCGCCGTCGGGCTCGATGGCGCCGTCTACTCCGCCTGGCTCGACGAGCACGAGCATGAGTGGTTCCGCCTCGGCCAGAACACCTTCCCCCAAAACACCTCGATCGCAGCGATCTCGCGCAAGCCAAATAACATCGATCTATTCGCCGTCGGTGCCGATGGCGGCGTCTACACGGCGTGGTGGAACGAGGGCTGGCAAGACTGGTCGCAGCTTGGCGAAGCCAAGTTCGCCGAACACACACCCATCACCGCGCTTGCCCGCGAAGCGAACCACATCGACCTCTTCGCGGTCGGCCTCGATGGCGGGGTCTATACGACTTGGTGGGACGGTTCCTGGCATGACTGGTTCCGCATCTTCGAGACCGTCTTCGCGCAGAGGACGCCGATTACGGCGGTCGCGCGCTCGCCAGACAATATCGACCTCTTTGCGGTCGGCCGCGATGGCAGCGTGAATACGGCCTCGTGGAACGAGGGCTGGCACGACTGGTCGCGGATTTCCGAGCGCGGCTTCCCGCAGAGAACGCCCGTCGGAGCGCTTGCCCGCACAGCGAACCACATCGATCTCTTCGCCGTAGGCCTCGATGGCGGCACCTACTCCGGCTGGTGGGATGGCGAATGGCACGAGTGGTTCCGCCTTGCCGAGCGCAGCTTCGCGCCGAATGCGCCGATCACGGCTGTCTCACGCGAGCCCAATCATATTGATCTCTTCGCGGTCGGTCCCGATGGGGGCGCCTACTCCACCTGGTGGGACAATGGCTGGCGCGACTGGTTCCCGATCGAATGAGCGGTTCGCCTAGGACCACATCGTCGATTTCGACGCTGCAATAACCAACATTCGCCGCTACGGTACCTGCGTCCGCAGCGCGATCCATCACACAGCCGCGTTGTGAGGAGGACCGCCTTGACCAACGCCCGAGTGATCGAGCGGAAGCTCAGCCGCCGCCGTGTCCTCCAAGTCGGCGCAGCTGCTGCCGGGGGTCTGCTGATCAGCATCGTCCTGCCACTGCCTCGCGGCCGCGCCTCAGCCGATGCCATGCATCCGATGCTGACGGCTTGGTTGCGCATCGCTCCAGATGACTCCGTCACGATGATGATCCCGAGCGCAGAGATGGGTCAGGGCATCACTACTTCGCTGCCGATGTTGATCGCGGAAGAGCTCGAAATCGATTGGCGCAGAGTGCAGTTCGAGTTCGCGCCGGCCAATCCAGCCTATGAAAACCCGATATTCCACATGCAGGCGACCGGCGGCAGTACCAGCATTCGGGCCTTCTACAACCCGCTGCGTCAGGTCGGCGCTGCCGCCCGCGTCATGCTGTGCCAGGCGGCGGCGGCAAAATGGAGTGTGCCGGTTTCCGAATGCAGTGCCGCCAACGGCCGCATCATCCATTCTAGCAGCCAGAGCGAGAATTATGGCGCCCTGGCAGATGCCGCCGCCAAACTTCCGTTACCGGCCAATGTAGAGCTCAAGGCGCGCAGCAACTGGCGCATCCTCGGGCAATCGACGGCACGGCTCGACACGCCCCCCAAGGTCGATGGCAGCGCTCAGTTCGGCATTGATGTGCGCGTGCCCGAGATGCTGGTGGGCACCATTGCGGCGTGTCCGGTGTTTGGCGGCAAGCTCAAGGCGGTCGGCGACAAGCCGGCTCTGGCGGTGAAGGGCGTCAAAGCGGTGGTCAAGCTGCCCGATGCAGTCGCCGTTGTCGGCGAGGGCTACTGGCCTTGCAAAAAAGGACTACAGGCGCTGAGCCCCCAATGGGGCGAAGGGCCGAACGCGACGCTCGACAGCGAGCGCATCGCTACAGCGCTCAACGACGGTTTTGGTGATGAGGGGGCGGTCGCGGAGACCCGTGGTGACGCGGCGGCGGCGCTGCAGAAGGCGGTGAAGACGATCGAGGCCATCTATACGGTGCCGTTTTTGGCTCACGCGACAATGGAACCGATGAACGCCACCGCCTGGGTCACGGCGGACGGCTGTGAAATCTGGGCTCCCACGCAGGTCCCGCAGTGGGCGCAGAAAGTGGTAGCCAAGATCCTGGGCCTCAAGCCCGAGCAGGTGAAAATCAACCCGACCTATTTGGGCGGTGGCTTTGGTCGCAGATTTGAGATCGACTTCATCATTCAAGCGGTGATGGTCGCCAAGTCCGTTGGGAAGCCGGTCAAGCTGATCTGGGCACGCGAGGAGGACATCCAGCACGACTTCTATCGGCCCGTATCAACCGCTCGGTTGCGCGGGGGACTCGACGCTGCGGGCAAGGTGACGGCCTGGGACTTCAAGATCGTCGCGCCCTCGATCATGACTCGGGCATTTCCGCGCGGGGTAAAAAACGGCATCGACCCGAGCTCGGTCGAAGGCGCCGTCGCGTCGCCATATGCCCCGCCGGACCGCCGTATCGAATATGTGTTGAAGGACGTCGGCGTCCCGGTCGGCTTCTGGCGCTCCGTCGGCAACAGCATTACCAGCTTCTACGTCGAGGGCTTCATCGACGAGTTGGCACACGCCGCCGGACAGGATCCTTACGTGTTCCGCCTCGACCAGCTGGCCGAGAAGCCGCGGCACAGAGAGGTGCTGGAAAGCGCGGCCATGATGGCCAATTGGAACCAACCGCCGCCGGCAGGCCATTTCCGCGGCATCGCGATGCATCAGGCCTTCGGTTCGATCGTCGCCGAGGTAGCTGAGATCTCGATCGAAAATGAGGGCTTGCGTGTGCATCGCGTGGACTGTGCGGTCGATTGCGGTCTCGCGATCAATCCCGACATCATCGCAGCCCAGATGGAGAGCGGGATTGTCTACGGTCTGACCGCGGCGCTCTATGGCGAGATCACCCTCAAGCGGGGTCGGGTGGAGCAGGCCAATTTCGATACGTATCCGATGCTGCATTTGGCACAGATGCCCAAAATCTCGGTGTCGATCATTGAGGGTGCGGAGCAGCCTGGTGGCATCGGCGAGGCCGGTACGCCGCCCACGGCGCCAGCGGTCGCCAATGCCGTCTTCGCCGCGACAGGAAAGCGGTTACATTCTCTGCCAATCGTCAAACAAGGCTTCAGCGTCACTTGAGGCCCATGGAGAGGATGCAGCGTCGCGCGTGATTGTCCATCTCAGCCTCGGTAAGACTGACAGTTTGCAAAGTATCCGGCCCCGGGTTTGTAGATGTCTGGCACCGTCCTTGCGAGCAAACTCAGGCGAAGGACGCCGCCGACGGATGCCAGCTTGCCGAGCGGCAGCTCCGACGCGACTGCTGAGCGCCGCCGGAGCGGTGGCAAGCAATCTTGTCTCTGCGCCGTTGTGCATAGTGCGCGGTGCAGCGGGCCGCGGTCAACGCCCAGGGTGCGGCGGCACCGCGGCCGTGAGCAATCGTGGTTCTTCCACGTCTCGAGCAAGGCTCCGGCGCTGCCTCTCATCTCACGCCGCCCGCACAGTTCCGGGGCTCTCGCCCGCAGTCGCAAGAAGGGGATAGAATGATAAGGATCTGTTGGATGCATGTGCGCCCGCTGGGGGTCGGCTTTTCGGTGAGCAATGAGGCGGCCGGCTATGCCGCCTTGATTGCGCGGCTGCGGCCGTTGCGCACCAAACGGATCGTGCTGGAGGCGACCGGCGGGTACGAGGGGGCGCACTGGCTGGGCTGAGCGAGGCCGGGCTAGTGGCAGCGGTGGTCAACCATCGGTACGTGCGGCGAGCGTGCTCGCGCCGCCGGACGGCTGGCCGAGACCGATCGGCTAGACGCGGCTGATCGCCATGTCGCCGAGGTGTTTTACGCCGCGGCCGGGCTGCTGGCGCGGGCCGAGCGCCGGTTGGGCGCTGTTGCGCGCTCGAGGGAGGTCGGCCTGGTATTGGCCTGTATGTTGATCGCCAAAATGCGCAATTGGCTTGCTGACCCGGCATCGGGCGGCGGCACTGATCGGGGTGGCACCGCTCAACCACGACAGCGGCGCCAGACGCGGCTATTGCGCCATTGGCGGCGGCCCTAGGAAAGGGTGCAGGGGGCGTTAACTTTAATTAGCTAGGTAGTATTAATCTTAATCAGGCCAGGAGTATTAATCTTAATGAGACCAAGGAGTATTAATATTAAATCAGCCAGAGTGTATTAACCTTAATAAGCCTTGGGAGCATAAGATTATTAAACGCAATTTTTGTCTGGCATTCTCCCAAAAATCACGGCAGAGTGGGCCCTTCTCATACGCGGATCGAACAGCACCGTAACAATAGTTGTCCCAGGTAGGCATTTGTTTCCGTACAAAAGAAGCCGCATCGCGACCGACCTCCAACGTGTCGCACTATCAGAGCCTCGCATGGCCGGGCTAGGACTGAGTTGACCCAGTCCGTTGGACTCAACCGGGAGTTAACGCTCGGGCAGCGTAGGCTGCGAGCAAAATTTGAAAATGCATCACCGCAATTCCGCAAGGCCGGCGAATTACTCCCGGGCGGTCAGATCTACCATCTTCAGACTGGATGGGCGTGTCAGTTTGGAAGTTTATCAGACGGCGGTCAAGCGATCGTCGACGTGTTCCTTCCTGGCGACATGATTGGCCTCGACAGTGCCCTACACACCTGGCCGCCGGAAGGGATGGTAACGCTGACTGCAGTTACGATGCGCGCGATCCCGGCAGAGGACGAACTGTTGGACCTGATGGCGTATCGCCCCGCCGCGCTGTACGTTGCTTGGCTCTTGGGCAAACGCCAGCAACGTGCCCATCGGCGTCTCGCGGCGATCTCGTGTCTCGACGCATCAGGGCGGCTGGCAATGATGGTGCTCGACTTCTACACCCGACTGAGGCGCAGGAAACTAATTAAGGGCTCCGCATACAATCTGCCTTTGACCCAGGTACAAATTGCACAGTACCTTGGACTGACTGTGGTGTATATCAACCGTGTATTGCGGTCATTACGTGAAGCGCGGATTGTCAATCTGGAGAAGCACTGCGTTACGATATTAGACCTTGAGCGGCTCACGCGTTTGGCGGAAAACGGAGGAATAGTGAGCTCGTCAGCCGCGGGAGTTTGCGAACGTTCCTTAATAGAAATCCTGGCGCCGGCGAGCGAAATCGGCTCTGCGGCACCGATTGGTATTGCCGGGAATTGATATGCCGGAACGGGAAGCTGACGCAACAGCCTCCGGCGCTCACGAGGCCCGTTGTACGAGCGTCCAGGCGCGAGTTCCGCAACGGTCCGTGATCGTCAGGGGAGTTCGACATGGCTCAATGGCTCGCTATAGGCGAACCGTTTGCCGGCTGTGTTGCGCCTAAGGCCGAGATGAACTGCTCAAGTCGTTTTGAAGAACTTTGTGTTTGCAATAAATTAAAGAACCTAACGTGCCGACTCGGCTGCCATCATTAGCGCACTGCGATATTGCGTTATTAGCTTCGAGTCCTGGAGGGGTTAAATTGTAGTGGACAGGCGGTGTTTAATAGAACAGGCCCCCGGCGGGCGTCGTGACGCGACGGCCAGACGCTACTTAAAAGGACAGGAGCCACAGCTCGAGCTCGCTTGCATGCGCTGGCGCCCGGGCTGACGCCGCGCAGCGTGCTGGAGAAGTTCGCCGCCGTGCAGATGATCGACGTGCACCTGCCGACCACCGACGGCCTTGAGCTGTTGCTCACTCGCTATACCGGACCCGAACTTACCTCTTGCTGCAGAAACTGAAACTCGAGCTGCCCACCCAACCGCCACCTAAAATCACCGCCAGCGCGCCCGCGCCACCAACCCCGATGTAGTGCCGACCTTCGGGGGGTCCATCTCAGCAATCTCAAACACTTAGGTGCTTTAAATTTAAAGTACTCGAATCGGCGAAGTTAGGCTAAAATCATAGCTCGCGGCGAGTGCCGCCGTGGTTCCCGCCGAAAATGCTTCCACTCAGATCGAAAAAATCTGCTGCTCCTCCTCGTTGAAGCGGGAAAAATCTCTTTGGCCCTGACCTCGGCGCACCTCGAGGTTGAGCCATGCCGGGTAGCTAATCTTATCCCAGAATCGAAGCATCGGGCGCAAATCGAGCCCTTTGCCGTGCGCCGGTCAGGGTCATACCGGCCATTAGACCAAGTGTCTCAACCGCGAGGAATTTGTCGTCGTCGGATGGAGCGACCCCGAGGGCAGCCGGCATCGGATCGGTGCGCTGCTGGTCGGCTTCTACACCCCGGATGCCAAGCTCACTTATGCGGGCCGTGCCGGCACGGGAATGTCGGTCGCCGAGCTAGACCGGGTATGGCGGCAGCTCCGACCGCTTGCGGTCGACAAGATGGCGCTGGCCGACCGGCCACCACGAGGCAGCCGGTCCATTGGGTGCGGCGCGAAATGGTCGTCGCGGTCAGCTATGCCGAATGGACGCCGGACGGTCTGCTCTGGCATGTTGTCTATCTGGGCGAGCGCGAGGAAAAACCGGCAGTTGAAGTGCGCCGATATTCACCCCGTGGGGAGCAAACATGAGGCTCCATCATGTGCAATGAATTCGGCATCACATCCTATGACTCCTACCTCCAGACGTTTAGCGGGGAAGCCATGAGCAATCAGGCACAAAAAGAGGCTGGCACCGGGGCGGACACCGACCTGGTGCGGCTGTGGGAAGACCATATCCGGCATGAATTTGAGACCCGCAGCACTGACGACACGCTCGATACGATGGTCGAGGATGCCTACGTAGATCATGTGCCCGTCCTGACCGGCGGCAGCGGCAAAGCCGAGTTGCGAGAGTTCTACGCCACACATTTCATCCCGCGAATGCCGCCTGACATGGCGATGATCCCGATCTCCCGGACTATCGGGAGGGATCAGCTTGTCGACGAAATGGTCATCAAGTTTACTCACAGCGTCGAAATGGACTGGATGCTACCGGGTATCCCGCCAACTGGCCGGCGGGTGGAGGTCGCCCTGGTCGTGATCGTCCGATTCCGGGATGGCAAATTGGCCCACGAGCACATCTATTGGGACCAAGCCTCAGTGTTGGCTCAACTCGGGCTGCTCGATCCACAGAAGCTCCCCGTCGCGGGCGTCGAAAGCGCCAAGAAAGTGCTCGACCCTGCCCTGCCGGCTAATGCGCTGATTTCAACGAGCACAAGGCTGATCATGCAGCAAGACGATTTGCAAAGCTCGGGTTTGGACCAAGGAGCGCTGCACGCCGGCCCTGATGTAAGCCGAGCGAGCCGAAGCATCGTGGACTGAGGATTTCATCGGCTGGCCAGCTCGGCGAGGCGGTAGACCGGGCCACGTTCCTCTTCGGCGAGGCAAGAGTGAGCTCGAGCTTTTTCTTCAGAGTTCCCGAGAAGACGCCGCGAACGATATGACGCTGCCAGCCGGTCACGCTCGCCACCTCGTCGACGGTTGCATCCTCGGGCTGACGCAGCACTGCAATCACCACGTCCTGCTTCGAGGGACGTTTCAGGTCGGCTCGCGGGTCTGGGCCCGGCAACATCTCGACGGCCGACGACAGCTGGTCGATCCGCGCATCCGGTCGCCAACTGTCTTTCGCTTCTCGACACCGGGCAGAGCGTTCCACAGCGCCAGCAGCCGCTTGCCGCTGAGCGGAGCAGCGCGCAGTTCCGCGACAGAAGCGACTGCAATCTCACCCTCCTTGACCGCCGCCGGCGGCACAGCGTGATCCCGTCATTGCCGATAATGTAAATTCGCACGAGCGGGTTTCTCCTGATTAACCCGGCGCCGCCGGTGACCCCACTTACGCTCTCTTCGCCGAGATCTGATGGTCCTAAAAAGGTGGTGGTGGCGGTCGCACGAAAATCGGCGTGGTGCCGCTGTCCGAATTTCTCGACGACCCACGCCGCCACTCCGACGGGAGAATCGCTGAGGCCGAATGCCAGGATCTGCGCGTCCTGAAGGGGTCGAAGCCGACACTCTCGTAAAACGGGATGACCTGAACCATTAATCCGGTCCTGACAGCTAGGCGAACCTGCGTAACGTAGTAGGCATTTTGCGCGCGAACTCGAGCCTACGTTCTGCGCCCTATTGGGTGGCTGTGGATTTCGGCTGCTCGCCCATCCAACCGCCCATTTGCATCGAAGGGGCTCTGTTAAGTTCTGGTAGACGACGCTGAGTTGCTCTTCTCCAAGCCAACCGAGCGGACGCCGTCATTTGCTCCAACAGGGACCCTGGTCGGGCTTCAGCCTGCTGCAAGCGCAGCGGTCCGACCCTAGAAAAGCTGCTCGGCACGGTGCCGCAGGGGTATCGTTGGCCCCTGGTAAATGCACCATCGTCAGCATCGAAATGGCCGAATGTGGAGTGGGTAAAGGGGTCAACCGTAGCTGCGCGGAGCTCAGGGCTGCCGTAAAACATCGTCGATGGCCGAAGCTGTTTCGTCTCGACGCCGTAGCAAAGACCACTCTCGTATAAGACTCGCGTCGTATACGCCGCCACACTAGCTAGCAATTTTTCGGGGGGGCGTCCGGCTTTGACCCAGGTATCGACCTTGCCGAGGCCCCAATTGTAAGCGGCTATGGCGTCCGGCCAATTCTTGTATCGCTCGTACAGCTGTGCCAAATAGGCTCGTCCGAGTGCGCGATTCTGCGTCAGATCAAATCGATCCCCACCACCGACATCCGTAGCCGCCGCTTCGCTGACCTGCATCGGTCCTTGGGGCCCGGAGGGATCTGGACGCCACATCGCAATGTCTCTGCCATGGCTCAACTCCGCGCCGTCGACCGCGGTTGCGATGCGATCCAGTGGCTTGACCCGCCTCATCCTGGTGTCTTGGGTTGCTTGTTGCGCTGAGTGTTCTTGCCCGAAGGTAGCCGCCGGCCCGCGAAAGGTGGTCCACTCGCCTGCTGCAGCGGCCGCGCTCGCTGCCTGATTCGCCAATAAAACGATTATCAGCGATTGCACATAACGTATCATCGATTTCTGGCGCCTGTCCGAGTTTATGCAAAATAGCTTTTAGATTTGAACAGGTAAACAGTTAACCTAGTTAACCTATTTGAGGCGCCAGGAGGACCTCTAACGCCATGCAATCAGGATTTGGAAGTAGGTTATAGTTAATTTTCGCCGATGTTGATTTTCTCTCTATTATCACCTCCTCCTTTGTTGAACGAATGCTTGCAGATCGCTTATTCTTTTTGTCGTGGGCTCAGCGGTTGCCGCACCCGGATCAAGTAGCGGCCTTAGCGGCAAATCGCTCCGGAATCGCCATGGGCGTCGGCTGACAATGAACACCGCCGGCAGCCGCCAGATCCTAGCGGCGCTGGGCGGCCCGTCTGTTGCAGGAGGTGAACAGCGAGGCAATGCGCATCTCTCTTCGGCGTATGCCCTCGCGGCAACGGTCCGGCGTTTAACGGAGCGCCTCGGGGTAATCGAGATCGATCTGCCGGATGGGGTTCGAGTGCGCGTCGATAGCGGCGTCAACGAGGAGGCGCTGCGGCGGATGCTGTCGGCTGTGAGAGGGCTGGGATGATCGGCCTGCCCGGCCGAATCTCGACGAACTGTTTGCGCAACACTAGCGCGTCGATGGTCTGGAGAATTTGTCGTTGGAGCTGACGGCAAGATCGGATAGGTCCTGCAGCGACAGATACGCCGGGTAGCCTAGACCTACCCTGTAGACCTCGGTGCCCGCCGCGATAATCCCCGGCTCGACCGGGGCGATATCAGGCGGCCGGTTCTGATACCAGTCGAACAAGACCGCGCTCGCCATCGTCTTCAAGCTTGTCGAGGGCGCCCAGAAAAGTTGGCGCCAGATCGACGGCCACAACCAGTTGCCAAAACTGATACTGGTGTGAAGTTCACCGACGGGATCGACGTCTTCGGCGCTTCTGCCGCGCCTCCAGCCGCCGCCTGATCCTTCAGGCCGTCACCAAAATTCGGCGATAGCTCTCGGTGGCCGTGCCGGTAGCCGAAGACACCGCTCGGGCCATCTGCAATCGACATCCAAATGGCCATTTCGCGGGCCTTGAAGCACATTACACGTGGGGCGGTAACGCGGAACTGACCGATGCGTTTGAGGAATAGCTTGCTCGGCGTCGCAGGGACAATGGGCGAGGCAATCCTCGAACCCGGCAAGCGCCTCTCCCAATCCTTGCGTCTATAGGCTTCAAGCGCCTCGACATAGGCGTCACGCAGCACCAATCGCTCGCGCGCCACCTCACCTTTTCGGCCAATCAGCTCGAAAATGCGCGCGCATGCACCCGCTTGTCGATCTCCTTGCACAGCTTGGAAACCTGCGACTTGCTGATCCCAGACAGACCCATCGCCTGCACGAGATCGTCGACCCGCCGGGTCGACACGCCGCCAATCCAGGCCTCCTGGATGACCGCGATCAGCGCCTTCTCCGAGCTCTTGCGGGATGCGAGGAACGGCGGGAAATAGCTGCCCCCCGCTTTCGCGAGGGCAGGCTCTGGCGCAACTTGGGGATGCGCAGTTGCAGCGAGCCGAGCTGGGTGTCGAAGGTGCGGTCGCGGTAGCCGTTGCGCCAGGTGGTTCGCTCACCGCTGCGCTCGTAGCGCCCGGCGCCGATCAGACCCTCGACGTCGGTTTCCATCAGCAACTGCAGCACCGCCTCCGCCACCGTTTGCAGAAAATCCCCCTCGCCGGCCGTCTCCAGCAGCTTGGCCAGAACCAATCTCTCTTCGGTCATCGGGTCCTCTCGCGCGCTTCCGGTTGAAGTCTTTGCAACTCCACCTTAGCCGCCTGGCCCGATGGCCACCTCAACTACGCCGCTGACCTACACTGCGGAGTTACCGAAACTCCACCACCTGCGCGCACGCTGACAAATGCGGTGCGGCTCGGTCTTACCGACACGAGACGCGACGCCAAATTCACCGTGTCGCCAATGACCGTATAGTTGCGGTCTGCTCTGAGCCAATGCTGCCCACCGGCTCGCCGCACGAGCAGAGAAAGTGAATCGTCGAACAACTCCTCCGGTTAAAAAAAGTCTTTGGGCCCAAACTTTCCGCGGCGGTACGGCTCCAGAGCCAGCGAACGTCCACGAAATCCATTAGCGGCACCGTTCGGAGGTGCGCTCCCGAGGTAGCCGGGCGCGGAAGGGCGATGATAAAAGCTCGAATGCCCCGCGCTTTACCTTCCTACGGTTGTGGTCACATCGGCCGGCCGGCTATGCCTCGGGGAGCGCGATAGCTGCCAGCCGTTCAAGGAGTTTGCTGATAGACGCCATGCACTCGTCGCCGCTCCTCACCCGGAACGAAAATAACCGCACCTTTGTTCCCTGAAAGAGCATCGGCCGATTCGCATCTCGAGGGTCATTCTGCAAGGTCCCCTCGGTCAACCCTCTGAGCGATGGAGAAAAGGGGGTGCGAGCTATCCTTGATTATATGATTGTTGGCGGTCTGGTGTTCGTTCTCGTCAGTTGTACAATGCCTTACTACCCGGCATCGCCAGCTCGGGTTTGCTATCCATTGCAGCGGGCCGGGATTTATTACGCGTCAACGCGCGAGCATCTCCTATCCGAGCCCGCGAGCCTCCCTTTCTCCCGACCGACCCGGGTCTCGCAGCTCGAAAGCCCGGCAAGAACGCCACCCCGCGGGAGAGCCGAGCCAGGCGGCGCGGCGGATTGATCCCCATCGCGACACTACTGGAGACAGCAATTGGATCGATCCCGAGCCTTGAAGCCTAATGCCACGTTGCGGTCGGCCGGCACCATGCCGGACCGCGATCGAATACCTTCTGCTGCGGCGAGCCATCGACGGCCTGCCAAGGGCCAGTCCTGGGCCAGGAACGACAGTCCCGGTCTCGTCCGACAAGACGAAGAGCGGTGAAGGGGTTTGTCATGGCGCATGCCCGGTTCCGCCCCGCATCAGGCGGACGCAAGCTTCCGCCCTTGTACTTCTTGTGATCGCTGGAACGCTCGACTATGTCGACCGTGCTGCACTCTCCATTGCCAATCCGCTGATCCGTGAAGAGCTGGGCCTGTCAATCGCGGACATGGGGCTCTTGCTTTCCGCGTTCCTCTGGGCTTACGCCTTCAGCCAACTTCCTGGTGGGGCGCTGACCGACCGTCTTGGTCCACGCCGCCTGCTGGGTCTTGGTCTGTTCGTCTGGTCGCTCGCCCAGGCGGCGGCTGGTCTGGTCGGGAGCTTCTGGCAATTCGTTGTCGCCCGGGTCTTCCTTGGTGCCGGCGAGGCGCCGATGTTTTCCGGCGCGGCGCGCGTCGTGCGCGACTGGTGGAATGTGCGAGACCGCGGATTGCCCACAGGCATCTGGAACTGCGCCTCCTCGCTCGGCCCTACGATCGCGCCGCCGCTGCTGACGGTCCCGATGATCTCCTTCGGCTGGCGCTGGATGTTCGTCTCCATGGGTGTTCTCGGGATCGTCGTCGCTATCGTGTGGTATACCGTCTATCGGGAAGTGGCGGAGGCGGCGCTTTCCCCAGGAGAGGCACACCACCTCACCGAAGGCGAGGAGGAGCCTCCACCGGCACAGCACGTGACACTGGCTGAGTGGGGGCAGCTGTTCGGCTTCCGCGTCACCTGGGGCCTGATCCTCGGCTTCTTCGGGATCGTCTACATGGTTTGGCTGTTTCAGGCGTGGCTGCCCGGCTATCTGGAAATTCAACGCCACATGTCGATCCGCACCACGGGATTCGTGGCGGCTATTCCCTGTGCCTGTGGCGTAGTGGGCAGCATCGGCGCGGGCTGGGTTACGGACAGACTGATGGCGAGCGGGTTTTCGCCGATCAATTCGCGCAAACTGCCGATCATCATCGGCCTGGTGGCAATGGCGACGTTCACCTTCGTGGCCGCCGAAACGCCTAGCAATGTGGTGGCTGTTATGGCCATCTCGGCGGCAGTCTTCTTCGCCGGCGGCGCGAGCGGCATGTCGTGGGCTCTGGCTTCAGTCGCCGCACCGGCCCACTGCACGGCATCCTTGGGTTCCATCCAGAATTTCGGTGGGTATCTCGGAGGGGCACTGGCACCCACCATAACCGGGTTCATTGTGCAGGCGACCGGCACCTTCGTACCCGCCCTGATAGTTGGCGCGGTGATCGCGCTTTATTCGGCACTCGCCTACCTCTTGGTGATCCCGGACCGGCCTATCCGGTCGGCAGAACTCGGGGTAACCGCAGCGTCTTCACGGCGCAATCATGTGACATCGCACGGGCCGGCCGATACGCACCGCTGAGGAGTTTGAACACAGATCATGACCAGAACGATCTTTAGTCGGCCTCAGAATATTACAATGTCTCGCCGCGGGTTGCTCGGACTCGCGACCAGCGCCACCGCCTTCACGTTCTGGCAGCGCAGGGCGCATACTTTTCCGGCTCCCGCGCCGTACCTCGATCGCATCGCGGCTGAGCGAATTGCCGATCGCGACGCGGCTCGCCCACCGATCCTTGTCGACGCCCAAACCCATGTGTGGTGGCGCGCCGGCGGCATCCGCCAGATGAGCGAGCGAGGGGAGCATTTTCTCAAATCCCTCGCGGGCTCGCGCGCCGCCGTGGTCGGCCATCCGGTGCCGATCGCCGATATGGGCCGCGTCATGTTCCTCGAGGATGTCTTTCTCGGCAGCGATACCGACATCGCCTTTCTGAACAGTTTCGGGATGCGCGCGGCGTTTGACGGCGTCGATCTGTTTCCACCGCGCGAGGCGGCCTTCATCCGCTCGATGGCGCCGTCGCGCATCCGCGTGCTGGGGACTGTCGACCCGCCCGATGGCGCTTCCGCGATCGAATCGCTGATCTACCAGTGCGAGACGATCAAAATAGATGGGCTGAAGCTCTATCCACCTGGGCCGGACGCCCGCGGCTGGGTCCTCGATGACGAGAAGAACACATATCCGCTGTTCGAGGTGCTGCGTCGGCACGGCATCAAAAATATCTGCGTGCACAAGGGTCTGCCGGGGCTATTTATCGAACAATATTGCCACACCGACGATTTGGCGCGAGCCGCCGCCGACTTTCCCGACCTCAATTTTATCGCCTTCCACAGCGCTTTCCCGTGGGAAGCCGAGCTCGCCGGTCAGGCCAAGGCGGCCAAGGTCAAAAATATCTATGCCGAACTCGGCAGCTTGGCCCGGATGATGCGGTCGGATCCGGGCCGGTACTCGGTCCTCATCGGGAACCTGCTCGACGGCTTTGGTGCCGATCACATCCTGTGGGGGACCGACACGCCGGTGATCGGACCGCCGGGTTGGCAGATCGAGGCTTTCCAGACCTTCACAATTCCTGAAGAGCTCGCCGCCCAACATCATTACCTGCAACTGACACCCGAGGTGAAGAACAAGATCTTTGGCGGGAACGCCGCCCGGATATTCGGGATCGATATCGCTGCCGCGCGTCAGGCGATAGAAGGCGACCTGCTCCACAAGCTGCGCGACGATCGCAATCCGCTCCCGGCCGGCGCAACACCCTTATAAGCGCCGTTCTGCGCCGAACATCGCCGATGCACGCCCAAGAGCTCGGCGAAGCGCTGGGCTGGGAGAAGGCTTTCTCAGGGCGGAGATCCGGCCCACTCTAATTTGCGGATGATGTAAGGATGGGTCGCGCGTAAGGTCGGGTGGCAGAATCGCGAAGCAACACTCCTCCGCCAATCGTCCAACGCTCGATCGCTCACAGCAGCAATGCCCATGCGGATGGCGCGCCTCCTATTTGGTACCTTGGTCGTGCTTGCCCTCGCCCTGGGCGGCTTTTTTCTTTTGTCGAACCATCCCGAAATCACTGCCATCGATGCTTCTAGCCGCCCCGCCTTCGACAAAACGCTCGTCGTAGAAGGCGCACAGCTCGCCGCCATCGGAAATTGCGACGTCTGCCATTCTGCACCGGGCGGCCCGGCCTATGCCGGGAGCCGGGCAATCCCGACGCCGTTCGGAACGGTCTACAGCGCGAACATTACACCCGATCCGGAAACCGGTATCGGCTCCTGGTCCGAGCAGGCTTTCTGGCGTGCTATGCGAGAGGGCGTGTCACGCCAAGGCTACAATCTCTATCCCGCCTTTCCCTACGATCATTATGCCAAGCTCAGCGACAGCGATATCCGGGCGCTTTATGCCTTCGTAATGACGCGCATACCGGTCGAGAGCCGGCCGCCAGCCAATGCGTTGCCATTTCCGTTGAACATACGCCGGACCTTGACGATCTGGAATCTGCTCTTTCTCGATACTGCGCCGTTTGATCCAGATCCCAAGCAGACTGCTCGATGGAATCGCGGCGCGTATCTGGTTTACGGGCTGGGGCATTGCGGCGACTGCCATACACCTCGCAACTTCCTTGGCGCCGAGAAGAGTGGTCGCGCGCTGGCCGGCGGCGTTTCGGAAGGTTGGCAAGCGCCGGCTGTGAACGCGGAATCCCCCGCCCCGGTACCCTGGGACGCACAGCACTTTTTCGTCTACCTGCATCAAGGCTGGGACGCGGAGCATGGCGCGGCAGCCGGGCCGATGCAGCCCGTGACAGATGATTTGTCGCGGGCCGGCGAGCAGGATGTGCGCGCGATGGCGACCTATCTCGCGTCATTACAGGGCCAGATTTCGCCCGAGCGACGCCAGCGCATCGATGAACTCTTGGCCCGCGCGAGCCACCACGAAGTACTCCTGGCGAATGAGCATCCTGGCAGTCTCGGGGCCACCATCTTCGCCGGCGCCTGCGCGAATTGCCATGCCGGCGGCCCCTCCCTGGTCCCGCCGCGCGGCATCGATCTCGCCCTCAGCAGCGCCGTTAACGCGCCCGATCCGAGGAATGCCATCCTTATCATCCTGCATGGCATTCAACCGGGCGAAGGCCAGAGGGGGCCGTTAATGCCATCCTTCGATAATGCCTTTACCGACGGACAGATCGCGGCATTACTCGGCTATGTTCGGGAGAATTACAGCGATCAGCCGGCCTGGGATAATCTCGAAGCTCGTATTCGCGACATCCGGCACGGCGAGGAGCGATCATGATCACGCTCACTGTCAACGACCAGCCGCATCAGCTCGATGTCGATCCGGCTACGCCCCTTCTCTATGTTCTCCGCGGCGAGCTCCAGCTCGACGGCGCAAAATTCGGTTGTGGCCTCGGACAGTGCGGGGCCTGCACGGTAATCGTCGACGGCGAAGCAATCTTTTCCTGTCTGACGCCGGTGACCGCGCTGCAAGGCCGAAGGATCACCACGATCGAAGGGCTCGGCGCCGAAAATAACCCGAATACCTTGCAGCGCGCCTTCATCGAGGAGCAAGCAGCGCAATGCGGCTATTGCATCGCCGGAATGATCATGCGCGCTCAAGCCCTGCTCGAGCGAACTTCTGCGCCCTCGGATGCGCAGATCCGGGCGCAGATGGAGCCGAACCTCTGTCGCTGCGGAACCTATATGCGCATCCTGCGCGCGATCCGCCGCGCCAGCAATGCGATGCGCTCGGTTGGGGCCGAGAAGACGAAAGAGGCGCGCCGATGACGCCGCCCCAAGCTGTGAACCCCTCTCGGCGCGCGCTGCTCAGCGGCGGCGGCGCGCTCGTTCTGAGCTTTTCCCTCGGCCAGCGCCGGCTGGGGGCCCAAGGCGCGCAGAATGCCGGCGCTCAGCCGGTCGCCGAGCGGCCACTGCCGGGCAGTCTCAAAAGCGAACCGATGATCGATTCCTGGATCCGCATCGATGCGGACGGCACGATCACGGTCTTCACCGGCAAGGCGGAACTGGGCCAGGGCCTGAAGACGGCGCTTATCCAGCTCGCCGCGGAAGAACTCGTTGTAGAACCTCCGTCGGTTCACCTAGTCACGGCTGATACCTCTCAGACCCCGAATGAGGGCTACACCGCCGGCAGCCATTCGATGCAGGACAGCGGTACCGCGATCATGAATGCCGCCGCTCAAGTCCGAGCGATCCTGATCGCACAGGCGGCGGCACGGTTGCAGCTCCCGGCCGAACGGTTGAGAGCAGAAGGGGGCGCCATCATCGCCGATGATGGCAGGCGGCTCGGCTACGGCGAGCTTGTCGCCGACCAAATTCTGCATGTTCGCGCGAACCCTCATTCAGATCTGCTCGACCCCAAGCGCTATCGGCTCGTTGGCAAGCGGGAGCCGCGGGTCGACATTCCGGCCAAAGTCACGGGTCGCAAAGCCTATGTGCAGGATTTGCGGCTGCCCGATATGGTACATGGGCGTGTCGTCTGGCCGCCCTCCTACGGCGCGAAACTGCACCATATCGATACGAAGGTGGCCGAAAAGTTGCCAGGCGTTCTCAAGGTGGTGCGCGACGGCAGCTATCTCGCGGTCATTGCCGAACGCGAATATCAGGCGATTGTCGGGTTGCAGGCGCTCCAGGCGGCGGCGAGTTGGGGCGAAACGCCAAGCCTCCCCGAGCAAGGTGAGTTTTTCGCCGATTTGGAGCGCCAACCGGCGCAGCAGATACCGGTTCGCAATGATCCAGCCGTGGCGCCCTCGCCGGCCGCCCGGATCGTCGAGGCGCGCTATCGCCGCGCTTATCAACTGCATGGCTCTATCGGCCCGTCCTGCGCAGTGGGCCTCTTCGTGAGCGGCGCCCTGACTGTCTGGACCCATAGCCAGGGCGTCTACCCGTTGCGCAATGCGCTCGCACAGCTCGTTAACCTGCCGCAAGAGAAGGTGCGCTGCATTCATGTCGAGGGCGCCGGCTGCTATGGCCACAATGCGGCAGACGATGCCGCCGCCGATGCAGCGCTGCTTGCGCTGGCATTGCCCGCCCGTCCGGTGCGTGTCCAATGGATGCGTGAGCAGGAGCATAGCTGGGAGCCCTATGGGTCCAGCATGCTGACGAAGGTGCGTGCCGCGCTGGACGAGAGGGGCCGGATTGCTACCTGGGATTACACGGTCCGCAGCAGCACGCATTCAACGCGGCCAGGCGGCGCCGGCAATCTGGTGGCGGCCTGGAATCGTGAATCTCCGATAGCGCAGCCGGTCCCGAAACCGCTGCCGCTGCCCGAAGGCGGCGGCCACCGCAACGCTCTGCCGCTTTACGAAATCCCGAACGCGCGCATCCTCTACGATTTTGTCCCAGCAATGCCGCTGCGGGTCTCGGCGCTGCGCAGCCTTGGCGCATATATGAACATCTTCTCGATCGAGAGCTTCATGGAGGAGCTGGCGCAGGCGAGCGGGACTGATCCAGTCGAGTTCCGCCTGCGCCACCTTACGGACCCTCGCGCGCGCGATGTCATCACCACTGCGGCCGAGTGCTTCGGCTGGTCACATTTTCCGCGGAACTCGGGGAAGGGGCGTGGCTTCGCCTTTGCACGGTACAAAAACCTCGGCGCCTATGCGGCGCTCGCCGTCGAGGTCACCCTCGACCATGAGAGCGGTCGCCTTCGCCTAGTCCGCGCGACCGCTGCGGTGGATAGTGGCCAAGCCGTCAACCCCGATGGCATCCGCAACCAGATCGAAGGCGGCATTCTGCAATCTGCGAGCTGGACGCTTTACGAAAGCGTCACCTTCGATCGGACGCGGATTACTAGCCGCGATTGGAGCAGTTATCCGATCCTGCGCTTCTCGGCGGTGCCGGATTCGGTGGAGGTCCACGTGATCGATCGCCCCGGGCAGCCCTTTCTCGGCACTGGCGAAGCCGCGCAGGGGCCAGCTGCCGCTGCCATTGGCAATGCGCTTGCCGATGCCTCTGGAGTTAGGGTGAGGGAACTGCCAATGACCGCAGAGCGGGTGAAGGCGGCGATCGGCGTCTAGATGAGCATGTGCTCGATAAATGGCCGCGCCGCTTTTAGTCGGTCCTCCTCACCGCGCTGGAGCGACGTACGAGGCGCCGCTAATACAGCGTTGCGTTGCGACGAATGTCGACCACTGCTGGTGCCGAATATCGGGACCACGTCCGAACTAGCCGTCCGAATTCCAAGACGCGGCATCCAGACTTCTTGCCGCCGCTGGCCCCAGCGCCGCCGATTTTGTGGCATCGGTCGCAATCGCGCCCTGCAGCGAGCGAGAAGCTCAGGATCAGAATTTGGGGGAGGAAAAGGGCAGGCGCATTCCGCCGGCTTGACCTGTACGGCGCTGCGCTGGGTGGGCAATCTCTCCGCGCCACGGGCCGTCATAGGGGCACATCATCTCGGTCGACGGACTCAAGAAACTGCTGCAAATTCCGTATGGTCCAGGTGAGATATTCGCTGCGGCCACCAGTTCGGGCCGCTCCCAACGCGGGTGCGCACCAGCGATCTGAAGCGGCTGGTGCGCGGCGGCGGCACATCGAACGGCATATTATCGGCAGCAAGCGGCTGCAGGCAGCCCCATAGCGACCTGTATCAGGCCCCAGGCACGATCTGGTGCGTAATCGAAAGCCGGGGCGGCGTGCGCAAGGTCTGATAGATGACGCAGAACCGCTCGCTCATCTCGACGAGACGCTGCACCGTCGCGGCATCGGCGTCGGTGTCCAACTCGAACCTTAGGGCAATATCGGTGAGGCCGACCGGCACGTCGCGGTCCACGCCGAGCGTGCCACGCGCGTCCCAATGGCCCTCGGCGATAACCCGCCCGCTCCGCAGCTTCACGCCCATGGCGGTGGCTACCGCGCTGATGGTCACGCCGGCACAGGCGACCAGCGCTTCCAGAAGCATGTCAGCGGAGCAGGCCAGCTTCCCGTTCCCGCCCGTGGCCGGGTGCAGACCGGCGTCGATCTCGCTGCCCCGGGAACGCACGCGGCAGGCGACCCGATCCAGGTCGAGTATCGCTTCGGCGCGCGCCGGCGTACGCCCGGTTTCGGGCTGCTCGCGGTACTGCTTTTTCAGCGGCGCCTGTAGCGCGCGCAGCTCATTCGCATCCATCGTCCTGACCCCCATTGCTTCGGCCATAATGGCCAACTGTGTAGGTTCCAAAGCCGGCCAGAGCGTACCCCTCGCAATCTTCGGTTCCCGGGCTGCGAGGTGCCGCTGCACCTCGTCGAACAGCGGCCGGCCCAGATCGTGCTCCTCCAGCAGGTGGCGGAAGCGGCACACTGTCATCTCGTCGGGCACCGGCTCGCGGCCGAGATCGATCCGACAAAGCGGCGCATCGCCAGCGAATCGTGAAGTGCCTCCTCTAGCGCCGGGTCTGACGGCTTGAACCACTGGTGCAAGAAATAAATCCGCAGCATCCGCTCGACCCCGACCGGCGGACGGCCCCTGTCCGCTCGCCAGCGCAGTCTCGATCGTTCCCATATCCGGCCCCGGCATAAACGCTCGCCAGAAACGAATATGGCATCACGAGCCGCCTTCGCAGAAAGGCCTGAGCTTCCCGTGTTTTGGGAGTGACGAACCGATCGGTGCCCAATTGATTGCTTCGCGAGACTTCTACGAAATCCGCCTGATGTGGTTTCAGGTCACCCGATGCACTGGGTCGGTCCCCTTCAGCAACACCGCATCCAAATCGTCCAAAGCGCGGTGCCCCATGGCATCGCGGGTCTCGATGGTGGCGCTGCCGAGATGCGGCAGCAGCGCGACATTCTCCAGCGTGAGATAGCCGGGATTGACGTTCGGCTCGCCGTCAAAGACATCGAGCCCGGCGCCTCGAATGTGGCCGGATTTCAGTGCCGCGATCAGCGCCTCGTCATCCACCGAGGGCCCGCGACCGGTATTCACCACGATGGCGCCCCGCTTCATGGTGGCTAGCCGCGCCGTATTGAGCCATTTTCGCGTCTCCTCGCTCCCCGGCACATGCATCGAGAGGACGTCGATGGTTCGCAGGAAGTCGTCGTCGCTGTCGTGATAGATAGCGCCCTGCTCCAGCTCCGGCGGCAGGCGATTGAGGTCACGGTAGTGGATTTCCATGCGGAAGCCGCGGGCCATGCCCGCCAGTTCCCGCCCGATCCGGCCGAAGCCCAGGATGCCGAGCTTTTTGCTCTCCAGCGTCACGCCCAGGAGCTGGGTGGGCGCCCAGCCTTCCCATTTGCCGGCGCGGACCATCCGCTCCCCCTCCCCGGCGCGGCGGGCGGCCATCAGCATCAGGGTGAAGGCGCATTCGGCCGTGGCGAAGGAGAGCACCTCCGGCGTGTTCGTCACCGCGATGCCGCGCGCCTTGGCGGCGGCGGTGTCGATATGATCGTAACCGACGCTGAAGGTGGCGATGATCCTGACGCTGAGCGGCAGCGTATCGACGCAGGCGGCATCGAAGCGATCCCCAGGAGCGCCCAGAATGCCGGCGGCGCCGGCCTCCCTCGCGCGGCGGGCGATCTCGGCCCCGTGCGTCGCCCAGAGCGCGTCCTGCGGATTCAGGCGAGCATCGTAGTCGCGGGCGGCACGCGCCTCGATCGCCTCGGGCAGCTTGCGGGTGACGAGTAGGACGGGCTTCGCCATGAGACCTCTCCGTACGGGTTCTCGGGAACCCCGTAGGAGTCCGGCGCAAGCGGCGCCGCACGCTGCTTTAATTGCCGCCAGGACGGTTTTGCGGTAATTCGGCCAGGCGGATATCGAGCGGACCGAGTCCGAGGACGGCGATCACAGCCGGCGCGAACAGTACTATAGATCGACCATTCGGTGGAACCCTGCCCCGCAGACGTCCGGCTGGCACGGCCGGAGCCCCGGCTCCACCAAGCGTCGCGACAAACACTGAAAGTCGGTTGCCACCTGCAAACCGACGCAGATTCCTGGCGTTTTCAGCGGTAGACGCCGTTTTTATAAAACCCCACTGCGGCGGTTACCAGTCGATAGCGGCTTGCTTCGAGTGGCATCCCGGCTAGACTGTTCTCGTACGGGAGACAGCGGAGTATGTCCCCGAGGGACAAGGCAATGCTGGAGGAAGATGTTGATCGCTAGCGCCGCCACCTACGAGACGCTTTCCCCGTCCGACCACAGCGCACAGCTCCGCAAGGCGGTCATCGCGTCGACCATCGGCACCACCATCGAATGGTATGATTTCTTCATCTATGGCACTGCGGCCGGGCTGATCTTCGGTAAGCTCTACTTCCCCAACGAAGATCCACTCACCGCGACGCTGGCAGCCTTCGGCACCTATTTCATTGGCTTTGTTGGCCGACCAATCGGCGCTGCAATATTCGGCCATTACGGCGACCGCATCGGACGCAAAGCGACGCTGATCGCCACGTTGCTGTGCATGGGGATTGCGACCTTTCTGATCGCCTTTGTTCCCACCTACCACTCGATCGGCATTTGGGGCGCAGTGATCTTGACCGTTCTGCGCATGATTCAGGGGATCGGGGTCGGTGGGGAATGGGGCGGTTCGGTGCTGCTGGCGATGGAATGGTCACGTCATCATCACCAGCGCGGATTGGTCGCATCGTGGCCGCAATTCGGTGTGCCTTGCGGTCTGTTCCTGGCAAACTTCGCGATATTGGCTTTCAGCGCTTGGTCAGGCGATCAGTTCGCTACCTGGGGCTGGCGGATTCCGTTCGCGCTTTCCATCCTGCTGGTCGCGGTTGGCTTATGGATCCGTCTCGGTATCCTCGAGACACCAACGTTCCGGCAGCTCGTGAACACGAACAAAATCGAGCGAACCCCCATTATCGAAGTCATCAGGAAACAACCGAAGGAAATCGTCCTTTCAGCATTGCTGCGCATGTCCGAGCAGGCGCCATTCTACATCTTCACCGCATTCATCTTTGCCTATGCCGTGGGCACTCTGCACATGTCGCGTAACCTGATCTTGAGCGCGGTGCTGGTCGCGGCTTGTGTTTCGTTCGTCAGCATTCCGCTGTCGGGGCACATCTCCGACCGCATCGGGCGCAAGAAGATGTACCTGATCGGCGCGGCGGCGATCGGTTTGTTCGGCTTCCTGTATTTCGGCATGGTGGATACCGCGATCCCCTCGGCGGTGTTCATCGCGATCGTCCTGTCGCTGATCCCGCACGACATGCAATACGGGCCGCAGGCTGCGTTGATAGCCGAGGCGTTTACCCCTCGACTGCGCTACAGCGGTTCCTCGCTCGGCTATCAACTGGCATCGGTGATTGCCGGCGGGCCGGCCCCGCTGATCGCCACCGCGCTGTTCGCCCATTACCAAACGGGCTACGCGATCTCGATCTACATCGCAGCGTGCGCGGCGGTAAGCCTGGTCTCGGCGGCATTCATGCCCGACTACACCGGCAAGGACATCTCGATGGAGTACGACGACTGACACTTTCGCACAGCAGCTGGCCTTTCTGCCTGTTCAACTTCGCTTCCCCGGCGGCGGGGACCCGGGTTCGAGCCCTGCTCACTCCACCGGCTAGTCTCTTGCGATCTCAACAGCGCATCGACTGGGACGGCCGGCGCCAGGTGTCGATAGTCGAGCTGGCCGTGTTGCGCGGGGCTGCGCTAGGATAGGCACCTTGTGGGCCGAGACGGGAGGATATTTCAATATGACCGAGGAAGTCCTCGACGCGAACGCGGCTCAGCGCCGTTATTGGAATACGGTCGCCGGGCCGCGCTGGGCGGCGGCCCCAGGGTTCAGGGAGCGGCGCAACCAGGAAAGCACCGCGTTACTGCTGGCGCGTTTGGGCATTACGGGTGGCGAGAACGTGCTCGAAATCGGCTGCGGCACCGGGGCACTCACGGTGCCGCTGGCCGCGGCAGTCGGCGATCATGGCCGCCTCGTGGCGGTCGACATCTCCGAGCCGATGCTCGGGGTCGCGCGCCAGCGGGTCGAGGAACGCGGGCTGCACAATGTCAAATTGCTGCTCGGGGACGCGCAGGTGTTTGAGTTCGAGTCGGCCGGCTTCGATCTCGCGACCTCGCGCATGGGCGTCATGTTCTTCGCCAATCCGACGGCGGCCTTTCGCAATATAGCCGGCGCGTTGAAGCCGGGCGGACGCCTCACTTTCGCCTGCTGGGGACCGCTCACCGAGAACCGGCATTGGCTGATCTCCTACGACATCGCGCTCCGTCATTTGGGACCGCCGACGCCGCAGCCCGCCAACGCTCCCAGCCCGCTCGCTTTTGCCGACCCCGACTATATCCGTGTGCTTCTCGCGGGGGCCGGGTTCGCCGAGGTCACGGTCGAGCGGGCCCACCCGACGATCATCGGCGGCGGCCCCGAAGAAGAAGCGCAGCAGGCAATGATGATGGGACCGACGGCGAGGCTAATCGAGGAGAAGACGCCGGCCGAGCTGATGCGCGCGACGATCGCGCGCGAGATCGAAGCGGCGTTCGCCGCCGAAGCCAGTTCAGGCCCGATCCGACTTCCCTCGACCATCTTTGTAGTCGCCGCGCGCCGCCCGGTCTCAATGCAATAAAACCTCAGATCGGCAACGGCGGTTCCCGGGCTTTCCCTATCCGGCGTAATGTCCGAGATCGACATCTGGCTAGTGTTTCGAGCAAGCTTTGTGCGGTCGGGCTCTCGGCTCCGGCGGTATAGGCGATCCGATACGGCGATGTTGACCAACCGGATGGCTCAAGAGCCCCACGCTGGCGAAAGCGGAGAGGAGATGTGACCCGACCCCGTGCGGCCGACGATTTTGCGGTGATCCACGCGGGTCTCCAAGAGCCGTGCCGTTAGCGTGCCCAGGCGCGCGGATTGGCCTGGCGTGCAGCGTGGCGGCGGAGCCACAAGCGCCTGCCGTGGGCAACAGGCCGGTCCGCGGATACGCCGGGTCCGTCGTCGACGATCCGCCGGGGCTTGTTCCGGTGATTGCGTTAGTCATTGTATCCCCGGCTTCTGCACGCCGCGCCAAAGTTACCGGGCCTGTGTCCATCTCGAGCGTAAGCCCCTGAGCCTAGTCAGGAAGAAAGAAAGGGAGCGATTTTGATGAAGTTCGGCATTCACAACCCGTCATGGGTGTACGGTCCCGACCCGGCGGAAGCGTTCGAGGCGGTGAGAGCAAAGGCGCAATGGGCCGAGAACCATGGCTTTGTCTGGTTCTCGGTGATGGACCATTTGATCCAGATCGGCGGCGTCGGCGCGCCCGATGAACCCTTCATGGAAGGCTGGACCGTCTTGTCGGCGCTGGCGGCGGTGACCAGCCGCATTCGACTTGCCACGCTCGCCACGTCGGTCGGCTACCGCAATCCCGCGCATCTCGCCAAGATCGCCGCCGGTGTCGATCTGATCAGCCGGGGGCGGCTGACGCTTGGCATCGGCGCCGGTTATTTCGAGACGGAGTACCGCCAGTATGGCTGGGAATTCCCGGCGCGGACTGCCGTGCGCATCCGCCAGATGGAGGAGGCCGTCCGGCTTATCCTCGCGATGTGGACGGAGAAGCGAACAACCTTTCACGGCAGGTACTTTCATGTCGAGGACACGATCCTCGAGCCGAAACCGGTCCAGAAGCCGCGACCGCCGGTGATGATCGCGGGCGGGGGCGAGCAGCTTACATTGCGCGCGGTCGCTCGCCTGGCCGATGCCTGCAACGTCGGCGGTGATCCGGAAACAGTGAGGCACAAGCTCACGGTGCTTCGCCGGCATTGCGACGCCGCGCAGCGTGACTACGCTACGATTGAAGCGACCCACAATAACAGCTGGCTCTTGTGCCGCGACGAGGCCGCTGTGGCGGCGAAGCGTGAGCGGCTGGCTGAGCGCGGACCCTTGCGGGGTTTTGTGGGCACGGTGTCCAAGGCCATCGATATGATCGGCCAATATCAGGACGCCGGTGTGCACCTGCTGATCAACAGCGACTACAGGAATGACATCGAGACTCACGAACTCTTCGCGTCGGACGTCATTCCGCACTTCGCATGACATTGCAACTGGCTCGGAATAAACGATGGAATACACCAAGCTCGGCCGCACCGGCCTCGATGTCTCGCGCATTTGCCTCGGCTGCATGAGCTACGGCGGCGGCAATCTCGGCAATCATGCCTGGAGCCTCCCCGAGGAGGAGAGCCGGCCGTTCATCAAAAAGGCGCTCGAAGCAGGCATCAATTTCTTCGACACCGCGAACCGCTATTCGCTCGGCAACAGCGAGGAACTCCTCGGCAGCTCGATCAAGGATTTCGCGCGCCGCGACGAGGTCGTCATTGCCACCAAGGTCTACGGTCGGATGCGTCCCGGCCCCAATGGCGCTGGTCTGTCGCGTAAGGCGATCTTCGCCGAGATCGACAACAGCCTGCGTCGGCTCGGCATGGATTATGTCGACCTCTATCAGATCCACCGTTTCGACCATGACACGCCCGTCGAGGAGACGCTCGAAGCGCTGCATGATGTCGTCAAGGCCGGCAAAGCGCGCTATATCGGCGCCTCGTCGATGCACGCTTGGCAGTTCGCCCGCGCCCTCGGCATCGCCGAGAAGAACGGCTGGACCCGTTTTGTCAGCATGCAGAACCTCGTCAACTTGCTCTACCGCGAGGAAGAGCGCGAAATGCTGCCGCTGTGCGAGGTGGAGGGTATCGGCGTCATCCCCTGGAGCCCGCAAGCGCGCGGCAAATTGAGCCGCGACTGGGGCTACACCAGCATGCGCACCGAGACCGACGAGGCGATGACTCGGTTGTTCGCCAGGACACAGGAGGCCGACAAGAAGGTCGTCGATCGTGTGGCCGAAGTGGCCAATGCACGCGGCATCCCGCGCGCTCAGGTGGCGCTTGCCTGGCTGCTGGCAAAGCCGGTGATTACCGCACCGATCGTCGGCGCCACCAAGCTCCACCACCTCGATGACGCGCTCGCATCGGTTGCCGTGAAGTTGACAGCCGAGGAGATCGCCGCCCTCGAGGAACCCTACGTTCCGCACGCGGTGGTCGGTTTCGTTTGATATTGTTCTCGAGGACGAACGCCGCGCGAGGCACCATGACCGTCCGGTTCTCGACCCGCCGCCCCAATTCGGATCAACTCGGGTTCGAGGCGTCGCCCGAGGCGATCGTCGCAGCCGCGAAAAAGGCGGAGCAGGTCGGGTTCGACGCCATCTTCGTCAACGATCACATCATCGCCGATAGCTCTTCCCGCTCTGCACCGTGGACCAATGTCTACCAAAAATTCAGTGGGGCATTTTATTCCCGAGCCGGCACCTGAGAAGCTTGACCCCATGGGACCGGGAGCGATCTCTGCAGGACCTCTCGGAGTGGGCGCGCCGACAGGGAGACCTCCTGTGCCTGCAGATCATCCCGGATTACCGGGAGTGCTGCAAAGAGAGCGGGCCAACCTACCAGCGCCAACAAAATTGGTTTTGGAGTAATTGGAGCGATGCACCTTGTTGCAGGGATCGGTCTTTGTCGGGCGAGGAGTGACCGGTATAGGAGGGCGGCCCGGTTCCTGACCCTCGGACAGTCATCGTGCCATTCAAAGCGAACCAAGATCGCCGTCATCACATCCCGAAGCAGCGGCACAGAGGGACGAATTGGGCCGCCTATGACCGCGCCTTGCGCCAGCGCGGCAGCCTGACCGTGTGGTTCACGGAAGCGGCGATTGCGGCGTGGAAGGCCGAGCCCCGCGGCACGCGCGGCGGCCAGCCGCGCTACTCGGCCTTGGCGATCACAACGGCGCTGACGCTGCGGGCGGTCTTCCGCCTGGCGCTGCGCCAGACCGAAGGACTGGTCGCATCGATGCTTCGGCTGCTTGATCTCGATCTCGCGGCGCCGGACCACTCAACCATGAGCCGACGCGGCGAGACATTGCCGGTGTCGCAACCGCGACCGGCCGGCGAACCGGTCCACCTGCTGGTCGACAGCACTGGGCTCAAGCTCTGCGGCCCCGGTGAGTGGCTGGTTGAGAAGCACGCCGCAAGGACGCGTCGGTCCTGGCGAAAGCTCCATATCGGGGTGGACGCCGACACTGGACAGATCATCGCCGCCGAGCTGACCGGCAAGGATGTCGATGACGGGTCGCGGGTCGGTCCCTTGCTGGAGCAGATTGCGGGCCCGGTTGCGTCGTTTACTGGCGATGGGGCGTACGATCGGGACGATGTCTACCGTGAGGTCTGTCAGCGTCATCCGGATGCGGCGATCATTGTGCCGCCACGATCGAGCGCAGTGCCAAGCGCAACGGCACAGACCGCGCCGACCAAGCGCGACCGGCACCTGCAGCTGATCGCCGAGCGCGGCCGCATGGGCTGGCAGCGGGCATCTGGTTACAATTGGCGTGCCTTGGTAGAAGCCGATATCGGCCGCTACAAGCGAGTGATTGGTGACGCGCTGCGCTCGCGGACCGAAGGGCGGCAGACGACCGAGGTGGCCATTGCTGTCGCGTCGCTCAACCGTATGCTGAAGCTTGGGCGGCCGGAATACGTTCGCGTCAAATAAATGTCGATGCGGAGGGCTGACTTCGCCCAACTGCTGATCCGTGCAACAAAGTGTCCGCGTACCACTCCCTGGCGGAATCCCCCTGCCGATCAACGTTTGCGCGGTTCGGGGCGGCTGTCAAAAACCGTCAATGCGTGCGGGGACGGTCTCGCGCAAGAGCCGCAGCATGAACAGCGCCGGGGGCGGCGTCTTTGCGGGTGATCGCGTTCCACGGATCGGCCTCGATCGCCTCGATCGTCGCCCGACGGGGGAACGGCTCGGCGAGGCGGTCGGCATAGGCCAGTCCGCGGCATGCAGCCCCTTGCGGAGGACCGCGATGTCGGCCGTCTCCAGATCCGGCGTCGGCAGATAGACCGCCGTCCAGGGATTCTCCCTGATCGTTTCCTCGGCGAAGAACAGCGCAGTCAGGACGAGTCGGAGGGCCAGCGGTACCGCGGCCATCATCTTTAGCAGGAACGCAGCGTGGTTGCTGAAATGACCGTTCCGGGTCGATCTTGCGGCGCAGGTCCCACACAGTCACCGAATACGCATGCAATATTGGCACGGAGAGCCAACGACGTAGCCATTCGGCGTGACCCATTGCGGCACGTTGTTGCGGCCGATGTAGCGCCTGCCATACGGGTCTTGCAGGTTATAGTTTCGGTCGCCCATGAAGTTAGCAAACGCTTCGTTGGGATCGCCGGGGCTGAGCGGCATCGTCGGCCCGCTCAGCGCCAGGCCCGGAATCATCTGGCCATCCGGGGTCATTTGCGGCGGATACCCTTGCGCTTCGGCAATCCCGGCTCCGCCGATCAGCAGGGCTCCCAGCGTCAGTCCGACCAGCTTCGCTGTCATCATTGTCGTGCCTCCCTTTCCTCATTGGGTGAACTCTACGACCTCGATATGGCGGCTCGCGCCAAACGGGGGTGTGATGGGCGTCACACTTGGCGGCAAATTTTGCCCCATTATTTCCTGCTGGCTTCCTGCGCTCTCTGGACCAAGGAAGCAATCACCTTTCAATCGACACCAAATCGGCGGCATTTTCCTGCCTACTGTATTGATTTCCTTCGATAGACGCTCACTGGAATGCGTCGATTGGAAGCTGATTGAAGGAAAGCAAGGAAGATGCGCCTTAAGGCACTCTTGGCACGCGAATTTAGGCGCTTACCGCGTACCCCTAATCCGGCAGGCAGGAAGTACACCTGAAGGCGGTCTGAACGCCTACGAGCGCGGCTGGCGATCGGCGTCATCACCGCCTCGGCCACGATGGCCGTCAACCACGCGACCATCGAGGAGCGGCTGCAGACGGATCGCGACGCGAAGAATGCCGCTCCCCGCCTTTAACTCCGCACCACTCCTGGTGCAGTCTTCAGGAAATATAAAAATTATCAGGGAGGGGATAATGAATAATCCCGAAGAAATATTCGTGAAACCGATTACAACTCCGGAACATGACCCGACCGAATGGCGGCGCTTTATTCACGATGAAAATGGATTCTACGGCTACGACTATGTCTTTCTCGAAGACGCCACCTGGAATGCGTTGTGCGCCATCGCTGGCGATGAGGACTGCACCGTCGACGATCTTTGCGCCCACATCGATTTGAACTTCGCCCATGGCGGGGATTTCGCGCCGGCCGCCCGCCTCTACGTCCTGCGCTATGTCGCCGATCGTATTCCGCAATCTGTCGCATTGCTCCCGCAACTTCTCTTTCTCAGCGAGCTGGCCGACCCGGGGCGCTTGCAATGACCAAAAAACCTGCGATCACCCCTATCCCACGTCGACGTCCCCGACAGCGCGGCGCTGCGGGCACGCCGCGAGATGGAGCGGCGCTTCGCGCCACCGTCCGCCGCCCTTGCGGCGCAATGAGAGAGGCGCCTATGGAGTTCAGGCAATTCGGGCGAACCGGCCTGAGGGTTTCCCCAATCGGCTTTGGGTGTTGGGAGATCGGCGGCACCTATGGCCGCATTGACGAGACCCAGTTCCAGCGCGCGGTCGCGCAGGCGATCGATAACGGCATCACCTGTTTCGACACGGCCGAGGCCTATGGCATGGGGGTGTCGGAGGAGGCGCTGGCGAGGGCGCTCGGAGGCCGCCGAAACGACGTCGTCATCGCGACCAAATTCGGCGTCGGCTACGAGGAAATGCCGAACCGTCGCGACAGCAGCCGGGAGCGCGTCCTCGCCTCGATCGACAAGAGCCTGCGCCGGCTCCGCACTGATCACATCGACGTCTATCTCGTGCATTGGCCAGATCCCAACACACCGCTCGAAGAGACGATGCGCGCGCTCGACGATGTTGTGCGGCAGGGGAAGGCGCGCTTCATCGGTGTGTCCAATTTCCGCCTGGCCCAGATCGAGGAGTGCGCGCGGCTCCGCCGCATCGACGTCGTGCAATACGTCTGGAACATGTTCGACCGCCGTATGCAGGCTGAGATATTCCCCTATTGTGCGGCGCAGCAGATCGCGGTCATGGCCTACGGCTCGCTGGCCTACGGCATGTTAAGCGGTACGTTCCACGCCGGCATGTCGTTCGACGAGAACGACTGGCGCTCGCGCGGCGGCAATCTGGGCAGCCTGAACCTGTTCCGAACCCTGTTCGGCCCCGAGCATTTTCCGCGCAACGTCGCTGCGGTCGAGGAGTTGAAGCGCCTGGCGGTAAAATACGGCAAGAGCCTGCCGCAATTTGCGCTGGGCTGGACGCTGAGCAACCCGGTCGTTGGCACCGCGCTGGTCGGTTTCCGCACGTCCGACGAGGTGACCGAGAACTTGGGCGCCCTCGGCTGCGAGATGAGCAACACCGACATGGCAGAAATCGACGCCATTCTCGCGCGTCACGGTGCAGTGACCGTGCCGCCGGGCTGGCTCGAAGACTAGCGCACCCGCGTCACCACCCGGTGAGGGAGACACATCATGCCGGTTCAACGTTTCGCGCCGATGACCAAAGACTTCGCGACCTTCGACTGCGACGCGCATGTCACCGAGCCGCCGCTGATCTGGGAGCGCGCCAAGGACTTTTTGACGCGTGATGAGCTCGATGCGCTGAAGCGCACGATCTGGTGGGATGCCGATAGCCGGCTCCTGATCGTCAACGGCCGCGCTGGGGTCGGGCTCGGCTCGCCGCGCAAGGGTGGCATCCCCGGCACGATGCGGGTCATCACTAATGCCGGGCCGGGAGTCAAGCACGATATCCAGCGGGCCCTCAATGTCCGCAACCTGAACCCCAAGACGGCGCTGACCCAAGAGCAGGTTGCCTATCTGGACCATGCCGGCTCCTACGAGCCGAAGCCACGCCTCAGCGACATGGACATTCAAGGAATCGATCAGGTCATGATCATTCCGACCGAAATCGATATCTACCCCTGGCTGGAGGACGCGCTCGGCACCAAGGCGTTCTGCCGCGCCTACAACGAGTGGGCCTACGAATACACGCTGGAAAATCCCGATCGGCTGTTCTTTGCGGCGCTCATTCCGATGCAGCACCCGGACTATGCCATCGAGGAGATCCGCCGTGTCGCGGCACTGGGCTGCCGCGTGGCCCTCGTCCGGCCAATGGATGCAATGGGCAACTACCCGATACAGCCGAAATACGAGCCGGTGTGGGACGCGCTGGAAGAGACCGGGATGATCTACGGCATGCATCCGTTCCCTGCCTTCGGCAGCTCGAAGCCCTCCGGCTACAGCGAGCAGTATTCCGGCGCCGAGTTAATCCGCCGCACAGTCGCGACGGCGGGATTACCGCATTCCTTCCTGACGAATGTGCAGAATTTCCAGTCGGAAGCGGCACTCTGGGTCACAGTGGTATTGATGTCGGGTTTCTTTGAGCGGCATCCGAAAATCAATGCGGCGGTGTTCGAGGCGTCCTCGACCTGGCTCAGCTTTCTGATCGACGAGTGCGATAAGAACTACCGGCTTTACCGCAACGAACGGCAATTGCCGCCGCTGAAGAAGCTCCCGAGCGAGACTTTCTTCGAGCATTGCATGACCGGCTTCGAAGGCGACGAGGCGCCACCGGCGCGCCTGCCGGAGTTCTACGGCGATATCCTGTGCTGGTCATCCGACGTCTACCACCACGACGGCGACGACGCCTGGCGCGCGATGGAGACGATGCAAACACACGGCCTGCCGAAGGAGGACCAAGCCAAATTCTTGGGCCACAACGCCCGACGCCTCTACAACGTGCAGGCCCCGGCCAACATCATTCGCGAGCGCGTCACTCAGATCGAGCGCCCCGATTGGTGGCCGACGGAGGAGGAAGTCCGCGCTGCGCTGCGGCCCGAGGCGGCGGTCAGGCAGCCTTAACGCCGCAGTCCCTACGATCTAAGCGAAGCAGCCTCCTCGTGATCGGCGCGTTGCGCTTCCAGACGGCGGCGCTCGGCTCGCCACCATGACATCGACAAGGGGACCGGCGCAAAAGGTGGAGGAACGAATGGCGACTAAGGATTTCGTGGTGTTCGACGGCGACAGTCATGTCGTCGAGCCGCCCTTGCTGTGGGAGAAATATCTCGACCCCGAGTACCGCGTGCTCGGCAAACACGCGCTCTGGCGGCAAGAGGGACGCACCGGCGCCTATCTCAAAGTCAACGGCGAGATATTCCGCGACAAGGGAAACTCCAACCTGCCGCGCCATGCACTGTGGCGGCCGGGCATGGACTGGGATGCGATCGGTGCCCTCGACCCGCATGTGAAGCATTCGGTCAACGAAGGCGCATCGGACCCGCAGGCTCGTCTCGCCGACATGGACGCGATGGGGGTCGATCAGACGCTCTTGTATCCGACGTGGTTCGCCGAGGGGTTCTTCCTGGTGCACGATCCGGACGTGGCTTATGCGCTGGCGCGCGCCTACAACGACTGGATCGTGGACTTCTGCAAGGCGGCGCCACAGCGGCTGTTCGCCGCCGCGATATTGCCCTTGCAGAACATGGATTTTGCGCTCGAGGAGTTGGCTTGGGTCGCGCAGCTTCCCTCCGTCCGCGCCGTCTTCATCCGGCCGATGTTCGTCGAAGATCGCTACCTCAACCATCCCTATTACGACCCGCTATGGGCCGAACTGGAGCGGCTCGGAATCACAGCGGCGGTGCACGCGACACCAGGCCTGTGGAACCCGGAATGGACCTCACACGGTCCGTTTTTTGAAAAAATCAAGGACCGGCTTGTCCAACCGATCGCGCCGGGCGGCGGTGGCGGGCCGTTTGCTGGCGGCAGCGGCGGCGCGGGTCAGACGACGACCTTCACGGGCGCAACGCCGCTCGGTCATCCGATGGCGCCGATCCTGGCCAATTGGCTCGATAACCACATGTTCGTCGCCTCGACCTTGATCGGCTACACGGTCATGGAGCGGTACCCGGCGATGAGGGTCGTTGTCGCTCACGGCAAAGCGTCATGGATGCAGGAGGTCCTCGAAAAGATGGAGGCCTCAACCCGCGTCATCCCGCTGCTGCACCATTATCCGGTCAGCACCGAACCCGAAGAGATGTGGGAGCACGGCAATGTGATGCTCGGCTTCGATGCGGAGGAACGGCTGATCCTAAAGTTGCCGCAAGATTTTGCAGCAAAGGTCGTGTGGGGGTCGCGCTATCCGCACCACGACGCTACGAGCGCCTGGGAGGCCCTCACGCGCCTGCGAAGCGCCAATGTGCCGGAGCCGCTGATCGCCCGCATGATGGGCGGGAATGCGGCCCGCCAATTTGCCCTTCAGCCGCTTCGCGAGACGGCAGCCGGAGCTTCGACACGGGAGATAGCCCACTAAATTCCGGACCGGAATGTGAGCCCGCTTGGCTGTGTCCTCGACGACGGACAACTGATGGTACGCTGCCTGCTCCAACGGGGCCGGTCCCATCCGCGTTTAAGGCAAACGGGTCTAATACCGACCTGATTAATTGCTGACTTGTTCGAGCCAGGGATAGGAACAGGGATCGGATGCGTCCGGTTTGTCGGAGCAGCCAATTCCAAGCGTCACAACAGGTGTCGACGATCTCACCAGTGGTCTGGAAAACGCAGTGCGAGAGGCGATTGTCTCTGAGATGCAGCCACAGCCGCTCGATCGGATTGAGTTCGGGCGAATAGGGCGGCAGGAACACCAGGCTGAGGTTTTCGGGCACGACGAGATAAGCCGGCGGCCGTCCGGCCCAAATCTCTACTTTGGATCGAACTATCGCGGAACACGGTTTCGGCTGAGCAATCTCATGCTCAGCTGTGGCCGAACAACGCCAGAAGATTATCCGGAAAAGAGTGGCTTTGGTCGGCGAAGAGAGCGTGAGTGGGGTCACGGCGGAACCGCCGCCGGGTCTATCAGGAGCACCCCACTCATGCGCGTCTATATCGTTGGCAGTGACGGGATCACGCTGTGCCGCAAGATGCCGGCGGCAGTCAATGACGGCGAAATTGCCGTTGCATCGAATGAGGAATTGCGCGCGGCCCCGCTCAGCGCCAAGCGGTTGCTGGCGCTGTGGAACGCTCTGCCCGGTGTCGAAAAGCGAAAGAAAGTTGGCGACCGCGAGGCGCTGATCGATCAGCTGTGGTCGGCAATCGAGGCCTTGCCGGACCCGGAGCCCCAACCCGACCCGAAGCCCCCCTCCAAGCAGGACGTGGTGATTGCGATGCTGCGTCTGCCCGAAGGGGCAACGGTTGACGAGGTGGCGAGCGTGACCGGCTGGCAGCGTCATACGGTGCGCGGCGTCTTCTCGGGGACCTTGAAGAAAAAGCTCGGGCTCGCTCTGGCCTCGGCCAAAGAGGAGCGCGGCCGGGTGTACCGCATCGCCGAGCCGGCGAACCTATGAAACCTCCAGTTCCCGACGCTTCGGCTCGCCAGCACTCTGGCGAGCCGTCGCCCGTTCCCGGTAGAGGTAACGACCGGAACGACCGTCTGCGAGGCCCGGACCTGTCCGACCTTGAATGCGAGATTGCCGGATTGATTGGTCAGTCGACACAGGAGCTGCGGCGTGCGTGGCAGACATTGCATCATACCGGACCGCCCCTGGGGCTCAGTCGCGATCTGATCATCAGAGGCCTCTCCGATAAGCTGCAGCAACGCGCTCACGCCGGCCCGAGCCGCGCCTTGCAGCGCCGCTTTCGGATTTTGGCGGCAGAGTTCGAGAGAGGCGCTCGTTCTTTCGATCTCGGTGGAATGCTGAAGACCGGCGCGACCCTGGTGCGGCAGTGGCGCGGACACACCCATACCGTCCTTGTGGGCGAGGAAGGGTTCGAATACGAGGGCCAGCGCTATCGGTCTCTGACCGTGATTGCCGAGCGGATCACCGGGGCTCATTGGTCGGGGCCCCGGTTCTTCGCCACCGGCAAGCGAGCCCGTGCATCCTAGTCACCAAGGCCAGCCGATGAAAAAACCCGGAACCGCGACGCGGCGGAGCGCAACCGTTCGCTGTGCGATCTACACTCGCAAATCGTCCGAGGAAGGGCTCGAGCAGGAATTCAATTCGCTGCAGGCGCAGCGCGAAGCCTGCGAGGCCTTCATCGACAGCCAGCGGCACGAAGGCTGGGTGTGCCTGCGCGCGGCTTATGATGACGGCGGGTTCTCCGGCGCGACGATGGATCGGCCCGCTCTGCAGCAGCTGCTCGCCGGCATCACGGCGGGGCGCGTCGACACGGTGGTCGTCTACAAGATCGACCGGCTGACCCGCTCGCTCGCCGATTTTGCCAAGATCGTCGAGATCCTCGATGCGAGGGGAGCGTCCTTCGTGTCGGTGACGCAGCAGTTCAATACGACGACCTCGATGGGACGCTTGACCCTCAACGTTCTGTTGTCCTTCGCGCAGTTCGAGCGCGAGGTCATCGGCGAGCGCATCCGCGACAAGATCGCCGCCTCGAAGAAGAAGGGGATGTGGATGGGTGGCGTGCCGCCGCTCGGGTATGGAGTGCAGAACCACAAGCTCGTCATGATCTGCAGCGAGGCCGATGCCGTTCGGTTGATATTCCGCCGCTATGCCGAACTCGGCTCAGTTCGCTTGTTACAGGCGGAGCTCGTAGCGCGCGGAATCAAAAGTAATACGGGCCTCCGGTAAGTCCCAGATGTGGTAGAGTGGTTAGGGGAGCGTACCATGTTTGGGGGATAGGCGATGCCAGTACACTTTTTTCGCAGCGAACCGGGGGCGGCCGAGCTGCGGCGCTTGGCGCGCCGCGAGAGCGGGCGGGTGTGCCAGCGGGTTCTGATGATCGCGAACCTGCTCGAGGGGATGGAGCATGAGGAAGCGGCGCGGCTGGCTGGGCTGAGCCGGTCAGCGGCTTACGAATGGCATAACCGCTACGAAGAGGAAGGCATTGAGGGATTGCGTGACCGGCCGCGCCCGGGTCGACAGCCACGGGTGGACGCCGTGACAAGCGCGCGGTTCAAGGAACGGATTGTCGCCGGCGCCGAACTGCAGCGGGATGGGGTAGTGGCGTTTCGCGCGGTCGATGCGCAACGCATACTGAAGGAGGAGTTTGAGATTGATTGCAGCCTGTCGAGCACCTACCGGCTGCTGCATCGGATAAAGTTGAGCTGGTTGGCGCCGCGCCCGCGCCACCCGCGGGCCGATGCGACGGCGCAGGCAGAGTTTTCGCAACTCTTGGATTGCAATTAGAGCGAGTCCCGGCGATGCAAGCGCCCGGTGCGCGAGTCGAGGTATGGTTTCAGGACGAGGCTCGCATCGGCCAGAAGAACAGCTTGACCCGGGTATGGGGGCAAACCGGCAGCCGGCCGGTGGCGCCAAAAGATCTCGGCTTCGCCTCGGCCTATTTGTTTGGTGCGGTCTGCCCGTCGCAGGGCAAGGCGGCGGCGCTGATCATGCCGATCTGCAATACCGCCGCGATGAACCATCACCTCTGCGAGATCAGCAGCCAAGTCGCCGCTGATGCCCATGCCGTGGTGATCCTCGATGGCGCCAGTTGGCACAAGAGCCATGGACTGGTGGTGCCCAGCAATATCACTTTGTTAGCGCTGCCGCCCTACAGCCCGGAGCTCAATCCAGTGGAGCGGGTTTGGCACTTTCTGCGCAGCCATTGGCTCGCCAACTCGGTATTTCGTAGCCTGGCTGACATCATGGATGCCTGCGAGATGGCGTGGAACCGGTTCGCCACCAACACCGGCTTGGTCCGCTCGCTCTGCGCGGTCGCCTGGGCTCCGGCTTCGGCCGCTCGATAATGGTGCCTGCTATCGAACCGTGGGCTCGAGATAAAAGACACATTCCTGTCCAGAAATTTCCGGAGATCCGTATAAGTCGTGGACGAGCGCTTCCGGGCGACCCGTCGGCGGCAAGCCGTTCTCGCGCGGCGCGCTCTACCTGATGCTGCAGAACCGCACCTATCTCGGCAAAATCGTTCACAAGGGCCAATTCCATCCCGGCGAACACACGCCGATCATCGATCAGCCACTGTGGGATGCCGTTCACGAGCAGCTCGCCGGCAATACTGCCCGGCACCGATGCGGCGGACGAACGCGCCAACCTAGCCTCCTCACCGGGATGCTGTTTGATGGCGGCGGCAACCGGATGACGCCAAGTCATGCCGGCAAGAAAAGCACGCACTACCGCTACTATGTCTCCGGCTCGCTGATCACGAAAGATCGGACCGCGACCTCCGCTGGGTTGCGGATTCCGGCGGTGGAGATCGAGCAGCTCGTCAGCGGCCGAGTGCACCGATGGCTTCTCGATCCCGGCAGCATCTACAAATCGACATCCGGACGGCTCGTGAACTCATCGGTCCAGCAGCGTCTTCTCGCGCTGGCCGCAGACATCGGCAAGCACTGGCCCGACTCGCCCGTCGCCCGCAAGCGTGCGGTCCTCGCTGCCTTGATCGAACGGATCGAGGTAAAGGTCGACCAGATCGACATCCATCTCCGCCCGCTTCGGCTCTGCGCGCTACTCGATCTACCCGCTACACCATCGCAAGGCGTGAACGACGACGAAATCGAGCTTTTGTCCGTGCCGGTGCGGCTGCGCCGTTCCGGGCGGGAGATCAGAATGGTGATCAATGGGACGGATTTGTTTGCCGCGAAACCTGACGCGCGATTGATCAAGCTGCTCCTCAGGGCGCGCCGCTTCAACGCGACACTCGCCCAGGGCGAAGGAGTTCCGTTTGCCGCACTCGCCGAGCGGGAAGGGGTCAGCCGGTCCTATTTCACGCGGCTCGTCCGCCTCAGCTATCTGGCGCCGGATATCACCCAGGCGATCCTCGACGGGCGGCAACCGAGCGATTTGACGGCAGAAAAGCTCCTCAAGCACTCCCGTCTGCCGCTTGCCTGGCCCGATCAGCGGACCGTGCTCGGCTTTGGTTGAGCCCGATCCGAATTCAAAGATCCACGCACGTTCACCGCGGAGAAGACCCAACTTTGTCGGGACCGGCGCGGCATTTTTGCTGATCACCTCATCGGCACTGCGGTACTGGAATATGGCCCGGCAGAGATATTGCCGCCGGTTGGCGCGCAATGGAAAGCCTGGCGCGTCTCTGCTGACCCGGTCGCCAAGCCAGCTGCCCGACCCGCGCGGAAAAGCTGGGTTCTCGACCTTCGAAAGCGGCTGCGGGAGAGAGACAGACTCTCCGCTGGAGGGGAGAGTCAGCTGCGAACTCGTCTCTGAAAATGCCAAATTCCCTGCTAGCAGGGAGAATACAGGGAATTTCATCGATTTCGAGCCTCGGCGGCGCCTCGGAGGCGGCGAAAAAGGGCATGAAATCAGTTTCTTACGGGCCAATTCCCTACGCATCCTAACAGGGAATTTTTTGCGGCCTTGCAGGGAATTAAATCGGGCGATCAGGGAAGTTTCCGCCGTGATCAGGGAATCCCGCCTTCCTCCGCAATTTGGCGTTCGCCCCTGGTGACAAATCCGATCATTGGCGCCGTGGGTCGTGTCGCGCCCGCCCGCGTGCAGCGAGCTCACCGTAGATGGGGGATCGAGGGTTCGAATCGTCTCCCTCCGGCGGCGAGACCGTTGCGAACCTGACTTCCTCGATCAGGGTCGATCCGGGCCGAATGGCGCCAGGGCTGGCGGGGCTCCGCGTTGGCGCCTTCTGGGAACCCGGTGACCCAGCGTTGATATCATTGCCGGGGCCAGCCTGGCTGGCGCTCTTAAACCGTCCCCTTGTTGATCGTCAAAAGCAAGTAACAGCTCCCGACATCTCCGAACTCCTCCACACGTGGGGCGAGCGCGCCGAGCCCCTCGGGCGGGCGAAGCCATACAAGATCAGTTGAACTCCGACGGGATACCAAGATTTCTCGATTTCTTCTCGCGCGGAACCGGAAGTTCGAATCCATCTCCCTCCAGCGGGGAGTCAGGTGCGAACTCGCCGAGCGGGCGGCCGCGTGTCGTCGAGCGCTATCGAGACGCCTGGACGGCTTGACACCGTGATAGGCTTTTCGCCACGGTGCCCCCGGCCCGCAGCGGCTCAGAAGACCTCCGGAATCATCCTGAAACGGGTAGTCGGTGTCCTTGTAATCGCCGCGATGCTGCCGTTTCGGCAATTCGACCTTCGGTCGCTTCAAGTCCTTGTAAGGGATCTTGCTCAATATGTGCGTGAGGATATTGAGCCGCGCGCGCCTTTTGTTGTCGGAATGGACGACATACCACGGCGCCCACGAGGTATCCGTGGCGAGAAACATCTCGTCACGAGCCCGCGAATAGTCGTACCAGCGGGAATAGGATTTGAGATCCATGTCGGACAGCTTCCAGATCTTGCGTCCGTCGTCGATGCTGGCAGTGTTGGCCGGGAAGGCCATGACTCTGCGGACCGGAACCCGTAAAGGCGTCGCCCGTCCCGTCTTCCTTGGGAGGCCGCACGGTGGACCGGGATAGGCCCAATCCGCCTCGCACTGTCAGAGACAGTTGGTTCGGCCCGAGGTGCAGCTGTATTGCGCTGCCGGGGCACCCATATCGGGCGGACGAAGTTTTGGAGGGGAACGTGCCCCGCAGCAAAGCGGTCAAAGAGCGTATCGAAGAGCTGATTGCGCAGGCTTTCATGGCGTTCGATCGTGAGCGACGAGCTTGGTTCGCCGCGGCACAACACGTTGTGGAACTGGTGTGCCCCTCGGCCAACAACGCTTACCGGGTAACCTCCCGCCAGATCGCCGCGGAGGCGGATCTAATGCCCGACCCTTGTGTGGACGAGATGATCTCGCTGATGAAACGACTGCTTGAGGAGATAGACGGCGGCCTCCTCACCACGATCGAGAACCACACGATTGCCGTCACCTTCGATGACTTCCTCGATCATGGCGCCGAATACCTCAAGCGGGGACAGAAAGATGAGGCCGCCGTCATCGCGGGGATTGTGTTCGAGGACACCGTACGGCGTATCTGCCGGGTATTGGGCGTCTCCGAGGACGGGGTCGCGCTGGACGCGCTAATTTCCGAACTGACGAAGCAAAACGTTCTGACCGCGTTAAAAGCGAAGCGCGCCCGCGCCGCGGCTGGCTTACGTACGTCAGCCGCTCACGCTCGGTGGGGGGAGATCCAGCTCAGCGACGTCAAACCAGTTATTGAGTTCACCAGAGAGCTAATGGGCGCGCACCTGGAGTAACGAACGCCCTATCGCGGTGGCCCGCACTCCCGCGGAGTCGCTCCAGCCCCCGAACCGGCCACCCAAGCACTACCTTAGAGCACGGCCATAACCGGCGAAGGAGCGACCGGCCGATGAGAGTAAGCGAGAGGTGCCGGAACGGGCAGTCTCAAATTTCGCCGTCAGGGCCATTCTGCCCCGCCTCATTCGCTTCGTGTCGCTCGGTATCGGAGGGTTTGGGGCCAAAATCGGGTTCACAACCCAAACCCTCGCTTTTCTGGCGCGACGGGCAAGGCCGGCTCCCCGCCTCCCGCCCTTTCAAGGCGGTCAGCGCCAAATGGCAGAGGAGTGTCATCTCTATATTGCGCTTACAGGCAAATGACGCAAGATGGATTCTGGCAAATTGAAGCCCTGCGGTTGAAAAACTCTGCTTCTTAGGCATATTGTTGGGACAATGTGGGATTACATCGTAGCTCATTGGAACGGTCGGCTTGGGCTTCTGCGGTCGTGTTTGCTGAACGGCGTTGCCGTTTATTTGCTGCTCCTTTTGGTTTCGTGGGCTATTGCGACCAGCGCCGCCGTAGGATCATCCCCGGTGTTTGCTTACGCGGTGGCGGGGGTATTCCTGATCTGGGGGATATGGGCCGGGGTCGGTATCTTCCGTTGTGGAGGACGGAACGCATTCACCAGCACCAGTTCGACAGCGCGCAGGATTGGAGGGGTGGCGGCTATAGCAGGCGTGGTGCTGGTTGCTTTCTTCATGGCGAAGGATACCTACTACCTTTTTGTGAAACCGCTTTTCTAAATGTAGGTAGGTTCGCCGTCGCCGCGGCCTCTCTGCGCCAGTCGTAAGATCTCCGTCTTTTGCGTCCGAGCAGGCCGCTGCACCGGGCCGGCATTCTTGGGTTCACTTTTGGGGCGTTACGATATTGATCTGCCGGTCAACACGGCTGAATACGTGCAAACACGTATGGCGATGGCGCCGCAGGTTGAGGCAAGGTGAGACGTGAGAAGGACCAGATCGTCGATTGCTTTGCTGCTCTCGCGAGCTAACCTGGCGAACATTCGGTGCGTGAGCCTGCCAGCGCATGCTTCTCGAGAAGCGTATGGCCATGGCTATCTGCCGGCTGCCAGCGCTCCACGCCGTCGCCATCGGTTGAAAGCAGCGCGGCTGCATCTAGATCGTCTTCGGCAGCACGCCAGAGCGGAGCGCCCGGATTGACGTGACGCAGCCGCAGCGTCAGGCGATCGGTGGCTTCGGAGGGCGCGAGATCGGTCTTGGTCAGAACCAGTCGATCGGCCACCGCGACTTGCTTGATGCATTCGGGTTGCGCGTCGAGCTGCCGCGCGCCGTTCACAGCGTCGACCGTCGTTATCACATTGCCGAGGCAGAAATGGTGCCGCAGCACAGGATCTGACCGCACCGTCGACAGGATCGGGAACGGATCGGCGAGGCCTGTGCTTTCCACAACGAGGCGACGGAATGGCGGCAGCAGACCGCGTTCGCGCCGCGAATGCAGATCCTTGATCGCGGTTGAAAGCTCGCCGCGGATTGTGCAGCAGACGCAGCCCGATTGCAGCATCACCATCGCCTCGTCGATGCGCTCGAGCAGGTGATGGTCGAGACCGATTTCACCGAACTCGTTGATCAAGACCGCGGTATCGGACAGCGCTGGATCGAGCAGCAGCCGCTGCAATAGCGTCGTCTTGCCCGAGCCCAGAAAGCCGGTGATCAGCGTCACTGGCGTGAAATCGGGCGGCGTGTCAGCCAAGCTCACGCTCCATGAGGGCGATTAGTTCCTCATCGAGCGGATCGCAGGACCGGCCCAGCAGCCGCTCCGCGGCCATCCACAAATGCGCAAGGTTATCCACGATCTCGGTCTTGCCGGTTGCGGTCGACAGGACGAACGCGCTGCCTTGCCAGTCGGCAAGGTTCATTCGATAGTGGCTGAGTACGCGGTTTGCCGCCGCCACGCGATTCATCCTCTCGCGGCGGCGCGCCCCCGCACCGGTGTTACGCAGCGCGACGGCGAGTGGGAGGAGCGGGCGGTCAAGGTAGGGGGAGGTCATCTGCGGTTCCTCTGATCGGGCCATAAACCGCGGATAGCGCCCGGCGCCGGGAGGAAAAACGCCGGCACAAGCAAGCTGAATTATTCTTTTAGCCTCGCGGGCGCGCGCGCGAGGGCAGAGACGAAAACCCGCCGCCTCTGGCGGTCTGCCGCCGCGGTGTCAGAAATGGAATTCGGTAATCTTCAGGTGATGTTGGCGGGTATCGCCGAGTGCGGCCGGCTCAAACCCGGGCAGTGCCTCTGGCCTTCTCACGTCCTTGCGTCAACCAGGTCACGGTGCGGCGCCTCCGCAGGTCCGGCTGAAGATCAACAAGGGTTTGTGCTCGACATGACGCAGCACTGCAGCAAACCCGATCGGCGGCGCCCCGCTTATTGACAAATCAGCATTGACATAGTATAATTTGTCATAATCGTAATATAGCGACGCCAAACTCGATTTCAAGTAGGGGGATTTCATGGTACGGCGGGACGCAATTGAGATCATGGCTTGTGCCGGTTGTCGACGATGCCGGCCTCCATCAGATCGGCGATCCCGTCGCCGATCGCCCCCGAATGGACGCCGAGACCTTGCTTGCGGCCGAGCGCCTTGGTCACCGCCTGGGGAATCGCGCCGGGGCCAAGCTGATAGTCGCGTGGTCGGGGATCAGGCGATCAGGAATAAATAAATTCCGCGCTTGTCCTTTAACCGGATTATTTTCCGGTCTGGGCCGCAAAGTCGCGCAAGCATCCCGTCGAGATCGGTCACGATGAAATCGAGGTGAGGTTCGCTCCCCTGTCCCGGCGGCTGGGTGTCGGTCCGGACGTTCGCCCGGGAGTTCTATTTTCCAGCATATTCTGGAAATTCCGTTCAAGCAGTCTGGCCGGCTCGGCAAAATTCTCCTCGATCGGCCTCGGCGTCCGCGAGATATTTGGTGATATGACGGTAATTTCGATGACGAATAAATAAGGCTCCGCGCTCGTCCCTTAACCGGATTATTTTCCTCTCGAACGCCGAGCCGACGAAGGCCATTCCCGAATATCACATCTAGTCGGCGCCGCTGATGCTGGATCGACTGATATTTCTTCAATATGTTGAGCATCCATATCGGTCGATCGCCACCCGGCGCTGATCAATCGTGCGCAGACGATTAAGTTCACCCTGGCGGTTCATGGTTTGGGCGAACGGGTTCTCCCTGTCCCTCGCCAGCTGCTGCGGTGTCGGGCCTCCTGTTTCTTGTGCCCCGGCGCTCGCAGCACCCACCGAGCCCGTCACGATACCGAGCAGCGCCAGGCGACGGGCGTCGCTCCTCCTAGTGAAGATGCGTCTCAAACCCAGTTCCGCGCAAAGCGCCTCCCTGCCCGATATCCGAGTTCCATTACCTCATCGCCGCCTTGACGCGCTGCACCGTTGCCCCCCAATAACCCCTAGTGCGGCGTCTACTCGTCGCCCTTTCTGGTGGCAAGCCACTCCCGCGTGGCGGTCGCTAGGAACCCGTCAATCCAGTTGCTCAAGGACGAATTCTTTTCGACGTGTCGGGCCTAGTAGACGAAGGAAGCTCGAAGGCCGCGTCGGCTTCGCCCACCGGGCTGGTGGTGGTCGGCGACCTGATCGGCGAAGGCTCGGCGCAGGAACAATCGGTCGTCGGCGAGACGCCCAACCTCGCCGCCGGTCTGCAAGCCCTGGCCGCGCCGGACGCGGTCGTCATCGCCGGCCAACCGCTTCTCCCCCGAAAGCGCCGCCATCGCCACCCGCGTCTTCTCCGCACGCGCCGGCCGAGGCCGGTAATAAAATTTGCTGCGAGCAACCCAGAGAAGCGTGCGGCCGAGCTGTTTGCGCGTCGCAACATCGGCAATCATCGTGCCAGGGCTGATGGAATGACCGGTTCGGGGAGCGGGAAGCGTTAGACCACGAACTTTCCGCTTCTGGTCTTCCCGCAGTAGTGGGTAAGGCCCAGGAAGATGTCGGGAGATTAGCTATGTTCGTGATCCGCGTTTCGTATCCCGGCGGACATTCAGTCTGGCTGACGCGCAGATTTCCCACCGCTACCTGGGGACTGAAGAAAGATGCACTGCCATTTCCCACGGAAGCAGATGCTGCCCGCACGATCGCGCGCCTGAGGCCCTCTGGACCGGTGAGCATTGAGCCTATCCCATAGACGCGCCGGAGATCGCGAGGACCGCGTCAACACGCCCGACGCATAACGGAACCGTGATCATTATCTTTGCTTGCGTGCGATACGCGCAGGGCCGCCCCAATACGTGATGGGTTCGGCGTGCGGAGCTTCATTTCCATCACTCTCCCTGGCCATCTGCATTACCGCACGGCGCGTTCGACGAAGCCGAATCCCCGCACCGGAGGCATCGGGTATATCCGGTTTCTGTTCGTCGGATCGCGACTCTGCTCCACGCTTCCTTCAGACAGTCCCTCACGGTTCCGCCCTTGCGCTTTGCTAGTGCTTCACCTCCATCAGGTTGCACAGGGGACTTTCACCCCCAAACTCTCGTTCATGTCCGACACACAGGACGCTGCGCGTCGCCTTCGGCGATTGCCCACAGCCATTCTTGACCGCCACTATGCGCGACGCACTCCATCAGTGCTGGCCGGGACGGAGAAACGGCCTCAGGCCGAACAAAGAAACTGTTGACCCAGAGACGGTCAACTCCGGGAAGGTTGGCCGACCGCCTTCCTAGGGACAAGCCGGGTTTCGCGTCTTGGCATATTTTTCGATGGGCCCTCTTGCATCAGGCGCGTTTAGATATATCTGGCATTCCGTTATATCTAAACACACTCGCAGAAAAAATGCACCACCGACATTCCCATAACGAGCGACACGGCCGTCGCTTCGGCCGCGTAGAACGCAACCAAGACGAACACCACCACGACCGTACGCATGGTCGGCAGCGACGCGGAGGTGGCCTCGGCCGCTTCTTCGCCCATGGCGACCTTCGCTTGGTCATCCTGCGGCTCATCGCCGGGAAACCCCGGCACGGCTATGAGCTTATCAAGGCGATTGAGGAGCAGGTCGCCGGAGCCTACAGCCCCAGTCCAGGCGTCATCTATCCGACGCTGACTCTCCTTGAGGAGCTTGGTTACGTGACGGTCAGCACCGGCGAGAGTGCGAAGAAGCTGCACGAGATTACCGCGGAGGGTCGGGCTTTCCTCGATGCCAATCGTCGTACAGTCGATGCTCTCTTCACCCGCATGGGCGAGATCAGCCGCGCCCGCGGCGGCGGCACCGCACCGCAAATTCTGCGGGCGATGGAAAACCTGAAGCTCGCGTTGCGACTGCGCCTCTCGCGCGGCCCGCTCAATGAGGAGCAAATCAATGCCGCGGCTGCGCTGATCGATGCCGCAGCTACCGGCGTGGAACAGATCACCTGATGAACATGGAGGTGCAGGATGGCGATGTACTCCATCCGCGATCTCGGTCGCCGCGAAATCCTGATGATGTCCGCCGTGCTCGGCGGAGCTGGCGTGCCCTTGTCGCCCAAGCTTGACCGCTGCTGAAGCCACGTTTGCAAAGGAAGCCATGCCGCAGTCTTTCCATCCGCTCATCGAATCCCGACGCGATCAGATGTTTCCCGTGCTGGAGCCGGCGGAAATCGACCGCCTGACGAGGTTCGGTGAACGCAGATTTTTTGCAGCGGGCGAGCGCCTCGTCGCAACCGGCGAAATCGCGCCGGGCGCATTCGTCATTCTGGCTGGCCAGGTCGATGTCATGCAGAACGGAACGCTGGGACATTCCCAGCTTATTGTGACGCATGGCCCGGGCTCGTTCATGGGCGAGCTTGCGCAACTATCGGACCGACCGGCCCTCGTGGATGCTTACGCCAAGCGGGCGGTCGAGGCCCTCGTCATTCCGCCGCGCAGGCTGCGCGATTTGATGGTCGAAGAGGCCGAACTGGGCGAACGCATCATGCGCGCGTTGATCCTGCGCCGGGTCGGTCTTCTCGATGTAGGCGCCGGCGGGCCGGTGATCGTCGGCAGCGCCGATCATGCCGATGTACTTCGCCTCGAAGGGTTCCTAACTCGCAACGGGCACCCACACCAGCGGTTCGACCCCAAGACCGATCCGTGCGCGCAAACCCTGATCGAGCGCTTCCACATCACCGCCGGTGATTTGCCGATCGTTCTCTGTCCCAATGGACAGCTGCTGCGCAATCCGAGCGACGTCGAACTCGCCCGTTGCATCGGCCTCGTCAAACCGATTGATCCGGAGAAGATTTATGACGTGGTCATCGTCGGCGCCGGGCCGGCGGGTCTGGCAGCTTCGGTCTATGCAGGATCCGAGGGTCTGTCGGTGCTTGCGCTGGATTGTCGCGCTTTTGGCGGTCAAGCCGGTGCGTCGGCGCGCATCGAAAACTATCTAGGCTTTCCGACCGGCATCACCGGCCTGGCGTTGATGGCGCGAGCCTATAACCAGGCGTTAAAGTTCGGCGTCGACATGGCGATCCCGGATGAGGTGGCAGGGCTGCGGGGCCAAACCGTTGCGGATGCTGGACGTTTTCTGCTCACGCTCGCGAACAAGGAGCGGGTGCGTGCCCGTGCCGTGGTCATAGCCAGCGGCGCACGGTATCGCCGTCTCGATGTCGAAAATCTCGCGTCCTTCGAAGGCTCATGTGTTCACTATTGGGCGTCGCCGCTGGAGGCTCGGCTGTGCGCGGGACAGGAAGTGGCGCTAGTGGGCGCGGGAAATTCGGCCGGCCAGGCGGTTGTATATTTGTCCAGTCAAGTCACCAAGGTCTGGCTGATCGTTCGCGGACCCAGTCTCGATGCGAGCATGTCGCGCTATCTAGTCGACCGTATTGCCGCAAGGCCGAACGTCGAAGTGCTGACAGAAACGACGGTCACCGCTCTCGAAGGGCAGGCCGGTGTTCTCGAGGCGATCCGCTGTCGCTCCCGCCGATCCGGTGAAGAAGTAAGGCGCGCGATCCGCCATCTGTTTTTATTTATCGGCGCAGAGCCGAATACCACGTGGTTGTCCCGGTCCGGCGTGGCGCTCGACGACAAGGGCTTCGTGCGTACAGATGCCAACCCCCGCAGACCGCTCGAAGCTAGCTTGCCGGGTGTATTTGCGATCGGCGACGTGCGCTCGGGATCAGTCAAGCGCGTTGCCGCTGCTGTTGGAGAAGGAGCACAGGTGGTCGCCGCGTTGCACGCCTTTCTCGCGGCCGCCGGCGACAAAGCCGCGCTCCCCGCCAACACCGGGAGAGACTGATGTCCCACGAATGCACCCATATCGACGCCATTCGCGACGTGATTCCGAGCGCGCTCGGTTGCGAGGAGTGTCTGAAAATCGGTTCACCGTGGGTCCACCTGCGCCTATGCCGGACCTGTGGGCATGTCGGCTGTTGCGACGACTCGCCGAACCGCCACGCCACGAAGCACTTCCACAAGACCCGCCATCCGATCATCGAAGGCTATGACCCGCCCGAAGGCTGGGGATGGTGTTACGTGGACGAGATCATGCTCGACCTCAGCGATCGCGCCACGCCGCAAAACCGCCGTATCCCTCGCTACTATTAAATCGGCCGAAGGCTGCCTCATACACCATCGGTTCACCAGAAATGTCCGGCAACGTTTGCAAGCGATGCATCGAATAGCGTACGAACTGATTGGAACCGCGTCGTGCTGCCCCCAAGACCAGCTTCGTCAACATCATGGAGTCCGGACTGCTGTCTCGAAAACGGGGCGGATCTGTCGGGGAACCGAGGTTCGAATCCATCTCCCTCCAGCGCCGAGTCAAAAACGAACCGGCGGGCAGGCTCCGGCACCGCTCAGCCGCCGCCGAAGAAACTTTGCACCATCTCGGCGCGCGCTATTTTTTTGCAGGTCGGCGACAGGGTGCGCCCAACGGCGCACCGCACGATCGCGCATTGGCGTTTGATCCATTGCCCGGTTATTGCCGATCTGCACCAGAACCGCAGCTACGATTCGCTGCGCGTGTCGCGCAAAGGCAGCCGCCGCGACGCGTTGGCGATCAATCCGCAAACCGCGGCGCGACTGCGGGAGGGGGTAAAATCGTTGACCACCGTGATGGCGGCGTCGCCCAGCCGTTGGTAGTCCTTGAAATGGCCGCTGACAAAAGTCAGTTGTGGACAGAGTGCGCGCGCCTGCCGTCCCGGCATTCCGCCGCGGACCCCGAAGGACTTGGCTTCGTACGAAGCGGCAAGCACAACCCCGCCACCGACGGCGATGGGCTTGCCACGCAATGAAGGGTCGAGCAGCTGCTCGACCGAGGCATAGAAGGCATCCAAGTCTGCATGGAGGATGGTGGCTGTCGTTTCCATCCCGACCGTTCACCTGTGACGTTTCGAGTAGGTCCTCTCTCCAGAACATAATGAGAACCTGTGTTGGCGGCTGTCAAGCCGAGCGCAGCGCGCGTTTGCTGGCTGCCGCCCCGGCGCGCTGGTCGAGTGGGCCAGAATGAGATTCGTAAGAACTCGCCTGCAAGAACCTCTGCCTCACCGAACATCCGCCAACTCGTGGTCGACCGTTACATTCTTGGGTGATTCCGCGGAATTTATTATTTCCTTTGCTCGCTAACGACACCGTTTCACCTTTTCTTAGATGTCACGCTAGTTGGCGCTTTCGGCGAATGGTGGTGTGCCGGCCAACCCTTCGTTCGCAAGCATCTGTTGCTCTATCGACTTTGGTGCAGGATTGTAGGAGCGCCAGCGAACCCGAGACGGTGAGCACCGGGTGCTATGAACCTGTTCAAGACGCTCCAAGTGCCAGAAGTGCAGCGCTATTGGATCAGGCAGGCTCGCGTTCCGATTTGCTTCTTGCCCGGCTGGCCGAAAACCGCTGTTGATTGGGACGGCGCTACACTTATCGACCTCCTCGTTGACAATGAGAGGATCGCTGCGATCGAACCAGCAGGGGTGGCGGCATCCGCCGACTTGCCTGCCATTGATCTCGAAGCGCACCACGTCTGGCCGACCCTAATCGACATGCACGCGCATCTCGACAAGGGTCACATTGTGACCCGCACCGAAAATCCGGACGGTTCCTTCGCCGGGGCGCTAAAGTCAACCGCCGAAGACCGAAGCCATCGCTGGACCGCCGAGGACATCAAACGGCGTATGGAATTCGGATTGCGCTGCGCTTATGTCCACGGGGTCGCCGCAATCCGCACGCATCTCGATTCGCCGGAACTGAACCAAGCGCAGCGGAGCTGGGCAGTATTTCGCGAGGTGCGGTCCGAGTGGGCGGACCGCATGCTGCTGCAGGCCGTCGCGTTGGTGCCGATCGACGCGTTCCGATCCCCCTACGGTGAGGAACTCGCCGATCTCGTGGCTGCTTCGGGCGGCATTCTCGGCGGCGTGACGCGTGCTGTTGGGGGCGTTCACGGACGACTGCTCGACGACATCGACCCGCTTCTGGATACGCTCCTTCGCCTTGCCTCAGAACGGGGTCTCGACGTCGATCTGCATGTAGACGAGAGCGGCGACCCAGCGGCGACCGCGCTCGCGCATGTCGCCGCTGCAGTGCTGCGCACCCGATTTAGGGGTCGCGTGGTGTGCGGCCATTGCTGCAGCCTGGCAGTGCAGCCAGAAGAGCAAATACGCCGGACCCTCGACCTCTGCGCCGAGGCGGGCATCGCGATAGTGACGCTGCCAACCGTCAATCTTTATCTTCAGGATCGGAGCGATGGGCGGACGCCACGTTGGCGCGGCGTCGCCCCGGTCCACGAAATGCGCCACCGCGGCATACCAGTCGCGATCGCGGGTGACAATTGCCGCGATCCGTTCCATGCCTATGGCGATCATGACATGGTGGATACCTTCCGTCAGGCCGTACGAATTTTGCACCTCGATCATCCATTCGGCGATGCAGTCGCGATGGCGGGTCCGGTGCCTCAGGCGATCATCCAGGCGGGGCAGCTTGGGACGATCGCCAAAGGCGGTCCAGCGCGTTTCATCCTTTTTAATGCGCGCACCCTCAACGAGCTGATGTGTCGCCCGCAATCTGATCGCTTGGTCATCGACCGCGGACGGCCGGTATCGGCCGAATTGCCGGATTATTGCGACCTCGATGACGTCTGATAGCCCGGATAGTAAGAGATAGCATCGTGGCGCTGCGCCAATACCAGCAACGACGCATTGCAATGTCCGACTCCGGTCGTAATGGGTTGGGTAGGTCCCTTCACCGGTGTGGTCGTGCTCCGATCGTTAATGTAATAGATCTGTTCCGCGCCAGCGTAATGCTGGGTCCCCCTCGAAATCGGCCGGTTCGCTAAACACTGGCCTGACACTGCGCGGCATTTCTAATCACCACGCTATGGCAACCTCAGCTGCTGACACTGGTCGTGGCCAGTTCCGGGTGCGCCGACGCGGGTGAAGCCGGCATCTCCATGGGTCTGATACCGGCTTCCAGTGGTTCCTAGTATAAAGATTCCAAAATATCAATATGTTGTGGTTTGACTTCGCATGTTAGACGAGATGGGGTAAGAGGCGGGGTGAAGGATTGGATTGGGGGATCCAGTGGTAGAACCTCGCCGGGTGATTGCGCTGCCGACTGATGCGGAGCAGCGGCAACGTTTGCAGGAGATTTGTCGATCTCGGACCGAGCCGACGAGCCGTGTCGAACGGGCGCGGATCATTCTGGCCTATTTGCAGGACCGGTCGGCCTACGCCGTGGCGCGCACGATGGGGGTGACGCAGCAGACAGTGACACGTTGCCTGGAGCGCGCGGCGGAACTGGGGGTGATCGAGGCGCTCGATGACCGTCCGCGTGCGGGACGCGATCGCGTGATCACGGACGCACAGTGTCGGCGTCCCGGAGGTCTTGTTTTCGCGGCTCAATACCCAGCCTAGGCGCACCCCTGTCAACGCTTCACCGAAACCCTCACGGATTTCAGCGCATGAACTCGGGGACAGTGTGGTTCGCTACACCTTCACTGGAGGAGACTTGCACTCCTTACTCCTTGCCGGTCTCCCGGCGCACGCATTGTCAACTTAAGCGGGGGTGGTATCCTCCTGCCGTCGGCGGCGCGGCCATGGCAGAGCAGAACTGGTCGAAATCCCCGTCAGTCGGCTTCTGAAAATCAACCGGAATGTGGATATACGTCATGCCGAGCCGGCTGACGCTCGCCGCCTCATCCGGCAGGGCCTTCTCATGGCTATGCATGCCAAGGTTGATGATGTGGCGGACGCCCAATGCGTGGATATCAGCCAGTTGCGGTTCGGTCGGCTGACCGGAGAGCTATTCGCAGAAGTTGGTGACGGCATGAAAGGGTAGGGCGGCGTATCGTGGGGGTGTTCTCGCCTCCACTTCTCCACTGAAGGAGTGATACGCCATGACCGACAGTAATGTTTTCCAGCTTTCCCAGCCAGGCACGTTTTCCGACCCGCTGACTGAGGTGCTGCGCAGCGGTGCCCGGGCGCTTTTGGCCCAGGCTGTCGCAGCGGAGGTGGCCGGGTTTCTCGAGGGCCACGCCGACAAGCTCACCGACGATAGACGTCAACGGCTGGTGCGCCACGGTCACCTGCCCGAGCGCGAGATTATGACCGGCATCGGCCCGGTCGCGGTGCGCGCTCCGCGCATTCGTGACCGGGTCGGCACGGGCGAGGAGCGCATTGCCTTCAGCTCCGCGATCCTGCCGCCTTACGCGCGCCGCTCGAAAAGCCTCGAGGTGTTGATCCCGATCCTCTACCTCAAGGGCATCTCCACCGGCGGGTTCGAGGAGGCGCTGGCAGCGCTGCTCGGCAAGGATGCTGGTGGGCTCTCGGCCTCGACCATCGCACGGCTCAGGGAGGTTTGGGCGGACGAGCACACGCGCTGGCAGAAGCGGGATCTGTCAGTCAAGCGCTACGTCTATTTCTGGGCCGACGGTATCCACGTGCAAGCCCGGCTCGAGAACGATGCGCAGTGCCTGCTCGTGATCATCGGCGCGACACCCGAAGGCAATAAGGAGCTCGTCGGCCTCACCGACGGTGTGCGGGAGAATGCGCAATCCTGGAAAGGGCTGCTGCTCGACCTAAAGCGGCGCGGGCTGGTGATCGGGCCTGAGCTCGCGATTGCCGACGGCGCGCTCGGCTTCTGGCAGGCCATCGAGGAGGTGTGGCCCAAGACCCGCGGTCAGCGCTGCTGGGTGCACAAGACGGCCAACGTGCTCAATAGGTTGCCGAAGAGCCAGCAATCGAAGGCCAAGCGCGCTCTGCAGGACATCTGGATGGCCGAGACGAAGAACGACGCCAACGCCGCTTTCGACGCCTTTGTCGAGACCTACGCCATCAAGTACGACAAGGCGGTGGGTTGCCTGACGAAGGACCGCGAGGCGCTGCTGGCGTTTTACGACTTCCCTGCTGAGCATTGGAAGCACCTGCGGACCACCAACCCCATTGAAAGCACATTCGCCACCGTGCGGCATCGAACCGTGCGCTCCAAGGGATGCCTCTCAAACAGGACGGCGATCGCCATGGTTTTCAAGCTCGCACAGGCCGCTGAGAAAAGCTGGCGCCGTCTCGACGGCCACAGCCAGTTGCCAAAGCTGATCACCGGCGTAAAGTTCATCGACGGCATCGAAGCCGTCAGCCAACAGCCGCTAGCCGCCTGACCCCGACCGTCACCAACATTCCGCAATAGCTCCTGACCGGATGTGGTTATCCGGTCATCGAGCCGACGCCAATTGTAAATACTTTCCGGATCGGCCATCACTCGCTCGATTCCGGCGTCGGCTGAGGACCCCGGCGGGGCACTCGGCTGATCGGCGCGGACAGCTTCCCACGGATATCGAACCCGCGTTTCCCGAGTGCATCGAGAGCCTTAGACGTGGTCTTGCCGGATAGGCGCGCGAGCTTCAAGCGGCGGTAAGTACTCCGTCGAATATGGACTGTCTTCCGCCATCGGCGTTCACTCTGCCGCGAGGCGAGTCTCGGGAGGCTCAGAAGGTCCTACGAGCCGGCCGGAAACTCGAGAGCGGTGACGTCCATCCGATAGAGCCGGCCGCCTGCCGACAGGGTCGGGCATCGCCGGCGTGCCCGTGCCAGCATGGCCGGGCTGGTATCGATCCCTGAGACAATCGTCTCCGGCGGATAAAACGCACAATTCCGGCCAGTGCCGATGCCGGCGTCGAGCAGCCGGCCCTTAAGGTTCTGAAACAGTAGCGGCCGCAACGCATGGTAGCGGCGCCGTTCGAAAGGAAGATCGAGGAGGTCGTAGAAAGGCGCGATTTGCTCATAGCGTGCCAAATTAGGCGTCAATGTTCGCATCCTATTGAAACACGTCACCGCCGTTCGAGGCGGCATCTGGGTGTGACGAGCTTCTGCAATAACCATCCTGCCGCGAACAGCAGAATGCCGGCTAGCGCTCACGAGGTCGATATAATGCTCTTCGCTGCTGGATCGGCCCCGCCCAGCAAGGGAAACAGCCCAAATGCCCCGGCGATACGGGCCAACACAACCACGACCAGGAAGCCCGCTTCAAGCGCCTCCAGAGCCGACCACCGGGCCCGTTCCTTGCCAAACCGGGTCGCCGACCCGGCAACAATGACACCGACGGAAAAGGCAACAACAATCAGGGCTGGCTTCAAGCTCGTCCGTCGAGTGCGCGCGCCATCGGTGCCTGGTTTGAGGAGAGGGCGGCGCAACCGAGGAGAACAGGCACCGCCCGAAAAGGCCGCCGATCTCGGCCCCAAAATGGCCGCGGTGCCGAGATTCCGGATCAGGATCATCACGGTGGCGTCGAGGTGGTGAAAGAGCGACAACGCCGTCGCCGTGATCGCGGCGACCGTCAGGCTGCGAATTGGTCGGCGATACCAAGGCGCCGCTCCGCTTGGGCCAGGAGCATCACGCCGCCGTCCGAAGTGATCCATCCGCCTTCAAAGGCGGCGCTGACTGTCTGGCGAGCTGCTGGTAGGTCAAACGGTAAGGGGGTATCCTCGTTCATGGCAAGTTTGTCAGGCCTTGAGGTACTAGCCCAACCTACAGGGCCGCTTTGCGCCTCGATAACAACAGGGAGGCATTGCGATGGCGACAAGACCTGACCCGACCTTCCACGCATCGCCGAAGCTTGCGATGGAAGCTCCACAAGAGAACTTCGCCTACACTCTGCTGCTCAGTCCGGACTTCTCAAAGCCCGACGCCCTCGCAGTGATCGATGTAAAGCCGGGCTCGCCCACATTTAGCCAGATTGTCCACACCGTGACGATGCCGCACAAAGGCGACGAGTTCCATCATTTCGGCTGGAACGCCTGCTCGTCGGCATTGTCGCCGCTCACCGGCCACGCATTCCTCGAGCGGCGCTACCTGATCATCCCCGGGCTCCGCTCCTCGCGCATTTATGTCGTGGATACGAAGCCCGATCCCACCGGGGCGAAAATTCATAAGATCATCGAGCCCGAGGAGGTGTTCAAGAAGACCGGTTACTCGCGGCCCCATACGGTGCATTGCGGTCCCGAAGGCATCTACGTCAGCACGCTCGGCGGCGGTGGCAAGGATGGCACCGATGGGCCGCCTGGCATCTTCATCATGGACTGCGAGACGTTCGATATCCTGGGCCGCTGGGAAATCGATCGCGGACCCCAGCACCTGCACTATGACTTCTGGTGGAACCTGCCGCGCGACTACATGGTGACGAGCGAGTGGGCGCTGCCGCCGCAATTCGAGAACGGTATCGTGCCGGAGGACCTGCTCTCGAACAAGTATGGCCATAGGATACATTTCTGGGATCTCCGGGCCCGGCGCAACGTCCAGACGATCGACCTTGGCGCCAACCATCAGATGGCACTCGAGGTGCGGCCCGCGCACGATCCGGTTCGCGAGCATGGGTTCGTTGGCGTCGTCGTCGACACGACGAACCTCGAAGGCTCGATCTGGACCTGGTGGCGCGAAGGCGGCAAGTTCCACATCGAGAAGACGGCGACGATCCCGCCTGAACAGGCGGCGAAGGACCAACTGCCAGCTCTCCTACAGGGGTTTGGCGCAGTGCCGCCGCTGGTGACCGACATCGACCTCTCGATGGATGACCGGTTTCTCTACGTCGCCTGCTGGGGCACCGGCGAGATGCGTCAGTACGACGTCACCGACCCGAGGAAGCCGAAGCTTGCGGGCTCGGTCCACGTCGGCGGCATCGCTCGCCATACGCCCCACCCGAGCGGCAAGGTGTATGCAGGCGGTCCGCAGATGGTCGAGATCAGCCGTGACGGCAAGCGAGTCTACTGGGCCAATTCGCTCTACTCGACATGGGACAACCAGTTCTATCCCGAGGGAGTGCCGGGCGCTGAGGTCATGGCCAATGCCAATGCGAGCGGCGGCCTCGAGCTGGCAAAGGACTACTGGGTGAGCTTCCCTGACGGATACCGGGCACATCAGATCCGGCTCGAGGGCGGCGATTGTTCGACGGACTCGTTCTGCTACCCGTCGGTTTGAACTTGGGTGGACTGGGCTGGACTGGACACCTGCGGTACTCTGGCTGGCTGTCGTCGCGAGTGGCCTCTATCACGGGGTAAACCCGGGGATGGGATGGCCGCTCGCCGTTTCAGCCGGGCTGATGGAAAGGAGGTCGCGCGCCCTCGTGGCTGCACTCGGGCCGCTGACCGTCGGCCATCTGCTGGCGATGCTCGTCGTGATCCTTCCCTTCTCTCTGCTGGTCGCCCTCGTCAAATGGCAACGAGAGATCCAGATCGGCGCCAGCTGCCTGGTCATCGGGTTCGGCATCTTCCGCTTTATCAACCGGCGCCATCCACGGGTGCTGGCGCGGATACGACCGACGCAACTGGGGCTCTGGTCCTTTGGCGTGGCGACCGCGCATGGCGCGGGATTGATGCTGGTACCGATCTATCTTGGCTTCTGCCGCGCCGCCTACCTCGACAGGGGCCACGAGGCGGCAGGCGCCCTGATCAATGCCAATCTCGGCATGGCCGTCCTGGTCTCCGTCGTCCACTCTGTGACGATGATCGCAGCCGGCGGCATCTTGGCCTGGCTGGTCTACCGGTACCTGGGTCTCAAGTTCGTGTCACGGAGCTGGTTCAATCTGGATGCAACTTGGGCCTTCAGCCTCATGTTGGTGGGGGCTCTCTCGCTTGCGATCAACCTGGCGAGCCGGCACTGAGCCGGCCTGTTCTTGTCCCTGATGGCCACCGGCAGGGCGGAGGACGGCCGCGAGTTCACACCGTGGTGTTCTTTTCCGCAACGGGGATAGGGTGTGGCGGTCTGATCGGCCCGATGTCGGTTTCCGCTCGGGGTCATACTGAGAAAACCTCCCAGGAGCATATTTTGTCCGCAGTGCATCCAATGGCTGCCTGACGCGCACCGTGCGGGCAGGGGGCGGTCAGTGCCAATAGCTGGCGCTCGCTGGTCTGCGAGCGGGAAGCGCGCACCGACCCAACGCCGTCCTTGAAGCCGGGCAGCCCGACCGTGACTTTGAGTTGCCGCTCGGTGCTTGGTTAAGCTGGCCACGGCAAAATGCGCTCTCTCGACACTAAAGCTCTTGCCTAACTATCCGTGCCGTGATACATAAGCATATGCTTAACCAATCGCCCGATCTGGACCGCCTATTCCACGCCCTCGCCGACCCAGCGCGACGTGCGATTGTTGAACGGCTGAGCCGCGGTCCGGCGCCGGTGAGTGAGCTCGCCCGGCCGCTGCCGATGTCGCTGCCGGCGGCTATGCAGCACCTGGGCGTCTTGGAGGCTGCAGGCCTAGTTCGTTCGGAGAAGGTCGGCCGGGTCCGCACCTGCGCCATCGAGCCTCAGGCGCTCAGCCAGGCCGAGCAATGGATCAACGCCCGGCGGGTCGAGTGGGAGCACCGCCTCGACCGGTTGGGCGAGTACCTCAAATCCCTAGAAAACGAAGGAAATGGTAATGGCTCAGGTGAGTGAAGCGAAAAAGGACGCAGCCGTGCAGCAACCGCCGCCGCTCAGGCTTTCCCGTGTCTTCCACGCCCGGCGCGAGACAGTGTTCAAGGCCTGGAGCTCCACTGAGCACGTGAAGCGCTGGTTCAGCCCGGAGACCTTCACCGTTTCCGACGCAAAGGTGCAGATGCAGGTCGGCGGCTCGTTCGACGTCTGCATGCGCTCGCCCGCTGGCGAGGAGCACTGGACCCGCGGCACGTTCATGGAAGTCACGCCGCACACCCGGCTGGTAATCGACATGCATGTGACCGATAGCGCTGGGGAGCCGCTGTTCCGCGCCTATACCGAGGTCGACTTCGCTGATGCGCTTGGCGGGACGCGAATGGACGTGGTACAGACCTACACTTTCATCGATCCGTCGATTGCCGCGCCGATGGTGGCGGGGGCGTCGGAGGGATGGCGCACCACGCTCGACAAGCTGGAGAAGGTCGTTGTGCGCATGCAGGGCGGAACCGAGACCGGCGTCCGGTCGGTGGCGCATGCCACTTTCCAGCTGGAGCGCACTTACGACGCGCCAGTCGCGCGGGTATGGCAGGCGTTGACCGACGAGGCAGCCAAGCAAGAGTGGTTTGGCGGCACACGCGGCCACTGGGAATTGCTCGAGCGGCACATGGACGTGCGCGTCGGCGGAAGCGAGCGGGTGAAGGGTCGTTGGGCAGGTGGGGTGGTATCCACCTTCGACGCCACCTATCACGACGTGATCCCGAACGAGCGGCTGGTCTACAGCTACGAGATGCACCTGGACGACAAAAAGATCTCGGTGTCACTGGCGACCATGCAATTGAAGGCCGAGGGTGGGAAGACCACCCTGATGGTCACCGAGCAGGGCGCGTTCCTCGACGGCTATGATGACGCGGGCTCTCGCGAGCAAGGCACCGGTCATCTCCTCGATGCGCTTGGGGCGTCGCTAAAGGTCTGAGCCTAATGCGGCCCGGCGAAGCCCATGTTGGGCAGATGGTTATTGTGGCGTCAGCTTCAGGAGCAGGTGCGTCGGTCAGCACTGAGACCGCGCCGTCCGGGTCCATCCGCGCGTCGCGGAACACGCTGCGGATCAGGCGGAGAACAGGCCAGCTTGGCACAAGGCCCTGCCGGGCAGCGGCGTAGCTGCCGCCCGGCTCGGATCGGCCGGCCGCGTAACGGAAGCGTGGCGAAACCGGAGGAAGCAAAGATCCGTTTACCACGCTATGTCGCGGTCGGCCCGCATCGCCGAAATGACCAGAGGCCCTCCGATCCTGGCGTTCTCACGGCGCCGCCTGACGGCCGCTTCGGGTTACCAGCAGCGGTTTCGATAATGTCCGGCTTGGTCAGGTCAGCCTCACGCAGCAGACTATCGAAGGATATTCCCTCGGGGCCGCTCGGTGCCATGAAGCCGACGATGGTCGACGCCAATGATTTGCCACCCAAGCGTCCAGAACGCCTAAGCCGGCTTGCACCAAGCCGTGGTTATCTGGCGAGGATCAGCAGCCTGCAGAGGCGAGATACTGAGCCGACGCAGCATGGCCAGTGCTGATCGTAAAATGCGCCGCCTCGAATCATCTGAACCTCAAGTTCTCACGGCTTAGCTCGTTGATCGACCGACAACCCATTAGCTTCATGTCGCGTTCGATCTCGTTGTGGAGATTTTGAAGGGCTCTTTCGACGCCGACCTGCCCCGCGGCTGCGAGGGCATACAGGTAAAATCTGCCTCCCGAACACGCTTTCGCGCCCAGGGAGAGGGCTTTCAAAACGTGGGTGCCACGGCTAATACCCCCGTCGCAAATCACATCTATCCTGTCGCCGACAGCATCGATGATCTCGGCGAGCTGGTCGAATGGGCTCCTCGACCCGTCGAGCTGACGTCCGCCGTGATTGGACACCATGATAGCGGTCGCACCGATGTCCAAAGCACGCTTTGCGTCCGCAACACTCATGATGCCTTTGAGGCAGAACTGTTTGCCCCATTTCTTTCGGACACTCTCGGCATCTTTCCAGTTCATCGATTGGTCGAGCATCGTGCTAAAATAATCGCCGACGGATACCGAGACATTCGAACCCTCCTTCACATAGTCTTTCAGCTGGGGCAGCGCAAACTTCTCGTGCGTGAAGTAGTTGACCGCCCATCTGGGGTGCACGGCAAAGCTGAGGAGACTCTTAAGGTTCAAGCGCAGTGGTGAAGTGAAGCCCGTCCGCAAATCACGCTCTCGATTTCCGCCTGTGATCGTGTCGACGGTCAATGCCAGCACGTCAAAATTCGCGGCGATGCACCGCTCGATCATACTGCCAGTTAGCCCTCTGTCCTTATGGAAGTATAGTTGGAAGAGCTTCGGCGTGCTGATTGCGGAACCGATCTCCTCGACGCTCACCGTCCCCAGGGAGGAAACGCCGAACATGGTGCCAAACTTCTCGGCGGCTTTGGCGACCGCCCTTTCACCGTCATGATGGAACAGCCGCTGAAGCGCTGTCGGTGAGCAGAAGAAGGGCATCTTCAGTTTCTGGCCCATGACAGTTGTCGACATGTCGATGCTTTCGACCCCTGCGAGAACGTTAGGCACCAGATCGCATCGCTCGTAGGCCTCGGTATTTCTTCGATAGGTGACCTCATCGTCTGCCGCCCCGTCGATATAGTGGAAGATGGGCCCGGGTAGTCTCCGCCTTGCCATCAAGCGAAAATCCTTGATGCTGTTGCATTGATCGATGCGCACGGGCTCCTCCATCCTTGCGGGCGAACCTCGCAGCTAGTGCAAGAGGTGATCGGCAGCATGCAAATATCTCCCGCCCCGCGTTCGCGTGAATTCATCGTGGGGTGAGCAGCGAAGAGGCCAAACGTACGCTTGCGCGCGATTGACGACCCTGCCCACATTGGCATTGCCTCCCGCCTGCTCGGTCATCGCAGCGGATTAACAACAGCGCGCAGTTGCAACCAAGCACGCGGTGTCAGCAGTTCAGGCGAGACTCCGCCGCCGCATGTAAGGCCATTCTCGGTCAAGAACGGTCGTGAGGTAGGCGCGCAGATCATCCAGGATTGCATCCCTGGCTTGGTGATGGCAGACGATCGCTTAGAATCGCAATCCCGTGCAGGCTGGGCGCATTCGCTGTCAATCGCCTGCGAAGCGGTGTTGTAATCGGACCAGACGCCGTTGAAAACGAAAGCCAGGGGTACGGCAAATATTACGCCGAGCTGCACGAAAACTGCATATCCAACCTCATGATAGCGACGAAACCTGTCATGGTGAACGATCCGGTGCAGCAACGCGCCTGTGAAAGCTGCCACAAGCCCGGTCCCGAGGACCAGTCCGCCAAGTTCAATGTACGACATCGTGGCTGCCCAGCTGCGATCCCGGCTAGCGACAAAACAGAGCCTAAACGGGCAAGTTAAATTCGGGCTCGCGTTCAGACGCTTCCGCGAGTGAAGACAAGGAGAGGCCGAGGAGCCTCCAGGTCATCCCCGCCGTCGCCAATGCTAAGGCGGATCGAGCCGCCGAGACCTCGGCGCAGTTCTCCGAATTCGGAGGCCATCTACCTCCAACCTCCGACGAGGATTACAGCGGCATCCTCGCCACGATGAAGGCGAGGGGCCGACGGCCGATCGATTATTTCCGGCTGTTCTATAATGACACGCCCGTCGGCGGGGCGCGTTCGGCGATAGTTTCTCGACCGCCTCAAGCTGCTCGATGCCGTCGGCGGGCGTGCCGGTTGGGAAGCCGCCGGCCTTCACGGCGTCCGCGCTCAGAGGGAGGTCGGGCCAAGCACTTCGTCGAGGTGGCGGATACGCCACGGCTGGCCCATGATCCACGGATGCAGATGAAGCACCAACGCGCGGGTCGCGTTCTGGGTCGCGCCGAATATGGAGTTCTTCGAGTACCTGCCGGAAAATCGGCCGACACAGCCGGATATCCCCTACTATGCGGGACCCATTGCTGGCAATGCCACGCTTCAGTTGCAACCGCACTCGCCCGGCGGGAAGGTGTCAGCCGGTCTTATTTCACTCGGCTCATCCGCCTCAGCTATCTCGCGCCGGATATCACCCAAGCGATCCTCGACGCGGGCAGCCTCGGTGCACGAGGACTGGCCGATGCCCGGCAACATCGCCCCGCCAGCGCGCGCCCCGCGTCGTCGGAATGCCCCGCTCGTTGAGCGCCATTTCGATCCCCGTCGCGCTCGCGATCCCCTCCGCCCGGATGGCGTTGATGACGGGTAACAGAGGCCCGAGCGGGTCGTCTGCTCCTGCCGCGCGGCTGAGAATACCGCGGCGAAGGCGAAAAAGTCAGGTTGGCAATGGAGTTTTTGCTGGAGGGAAATGGATTTAAACCATCGGTCCCGCGGTAGAGGGTATCCCTCCGGCGATGGCCGCCTTTTGTGAAAGGGTGTGGCGTGGTGTGATTGAGCTGTGGTGCGGAGCGTCGAGCAGAAACAGGCGATTGTGTCGGCGGCGTTCAGACCCGGTGCAGTGGTGCGGGATTTGGCTCGGCAGGCCGATGTGACGCCGAGCTTGATCTACCGCTGGCGTCGGGATCAGCGGCAGCGGCGAATGGCTTCGCGCAGGTGCTGGTGGCGCCCGCTGGCGATGGCGTTGCCGCAGCGGTCCCTGCAATCGATATTGAATTGCCGGGCAACGCCCGTGTGCGGATCCCGGCTTCGGTGCCCCCGGCTTTGGCGGCCGCTGTCGTCGAGGCACTGGCGCGACGATGATCCCGGTTCCGAGCGGGGTTCGAGTGTGGCTGGCGGTCGGCCGGACCGACTTATTCGATGGGCACGTCCGTCGCAAACGGATCGATCTCGACGTTCTCATAAGTCAGCCCTTTCTCGGCCAACGCGATACGGGCTATCCGCACATAGACGCTATAGCGAAAACCGTGAGGAACCAGCGACATTTGATAATCCCCGGAGCGGCGCGAGCTACGCAGGTGGTGCTTTCTCGAAGACCTCGTCGCCTTCGGCGAACGAGACCCACGACTGCTTGCTGCGCGTCCAAATGTGCCGGGTCGGGCGGAGCCACGATGTATCGTCGAGCGTACCCGCCCGGACACGGATCACCCCATCCCGCGCCGGGCCGGCGATCCACGAGCCGCATTCCGGGCAAACCCATCGGATGCTCGTTCTGCCGCTATCGGCGAGGCGCTGAAGGGGACGCGGCTCAACCCCACCGAGTTTGAACGCCGCCTCCGGTACCACGATACCCATTGAGAAGGCGCTGCTGGTCAGCCGTTGGCAATCCCGACAATGACAGGCGTAGACGGACTGCGGGGTCTCGCTGATCTCGTACCGGATTTTGCCGCATTGGCAACCGCCGGTTTGTGGGAGTTTCATGGTCAGACCGCGCGCCGCGTTCCGATTGGTCTACGACAGCTTGCGCTGTTCCTCTAGCTCTGACCAGACCTCGAACAGCGCCTCAGTACGGGCGGGTCATCGGCGACCGCGTCGACGATAGCGCTCCCGAGCATGTTGAAGGCGACTTCCTCGGTGTTGTCGGTTTGCAAGATCCCGAGGGTTTCGGCGATGTACTCGCCGATTAGCTCCTGATCGGTGGTCGCCTTGGATTTCTCGATGCAATCGGCGATCACCATCGTCGGATTTGGCTCAGCCGTACACGTATCC
>CAWBCV010000016.1:0-70157 GCA_963787425.1 uncultured Alphaproteobacteria bacterium | reverse complement strand
GGCGCTGGAGTAAACGAGGTGTACACCGCGTAAGCTCGTCAGGTAAAAATCGCTATGGCCTCTACCGCTAAAACGGCGACGCTCAATCTCATGGCCCTCGCTGAAGGCTCCATGCCGGGGCTGAGCGGCGCGTATGGTACGCAACTTGCCCAAGCAGCGGCAGTATGCCTGGAGAACCGCGAGCACAAGAGCGGAGTGACATTTCACCTCGCCGGGGTGAAGACCGCGCAATTCCCAATGGAATGGCCCCCGGTTGACGGACAGGCCCGCCGCTCGCACAACGACCTTCAGGAGGCGACCGAGCGCGGGGCTTACGGCATCGCCATCTTGATTGTATGCGACCTTACGGGAAAGGTTGTCGTCGAACGCTCAGCGAAGGGGCTCGGCTTTGACTACTGGCTTGGCGACGAAGACGACGACGAATGTTTGCTGGAAAGGTGCGGCTTGAGGTGTCAGGCATCCTCTCAGGCTCGTTCTCCCAGGCTCAGACGCGCGTGAGGCAGAAGAGGGAGCAGATGAAACCCAGCGCCCATCTTGCCCCCGGTTATGTTGCCGTGGTGGAGTTTGGCACTCCGATTGCCTGGGTCGAGATCGTATGAGCGGCGTCAAGATAACCCATCGCCAGGCGATGGAACAGACAGACCTCGCCCTTGCCGCCCGTCAGCAGGGAGACGAAATGCTGGCGCTGCGCTACTTCCGCCAAGCATACGAGCTGGAGGCGCAGGCCGCCGCCGCCTTCGCCAGCCGTCTAGACGCCGAGCCGACGCGCTCCGTCCTGTTCCGCAGCGCCGCCACGCTCGCGCTTGACGCCAAGCTCCTGCCCGAGGCCGAGAAGCTTGTCTGCACCGCGCTTAGCGGCAATCCCCCGGATGACATCGCCGACGAGCTGCGCGACCTCCTCGAGCAGATTTACTTCGAGCGCCATCTGGCGCTGCGCGGCATCGAGCTGCAGCCCGATGAAATCCAGATGTCGATTTCGGGCAAGGCGGTCGGCTTCGGCATCGCCCCGACCGAAGCCTTCCTACGGCGCGTTGAGAACGCCGAAAACCTTCTCTACCGAACGGCGGAGCGCCAGCAGCAAAGGCCCTACCGCGACAGAGGGCGCAGGGACAAGAGCCTGTCGGAAAACATGCAGCTCTTCATGAGCGTCCCGCGCGCGGCAAGCTTCGCGGTGACGCTCAGGGTAGGCGCCTCGCAGCAGCTCAGCCTTCCCGGCTTGTCGCCGGGCGAACGGGTCATTGACGAGCTGGTGGAGTGCCTGGAGCTGTACACGCACAGGGACGACGAGCAATTGCGCGCCCGCATCCCCGACGAAGCCTACTACCGCAATTTCGTGAGCCTGGCCCAGACCATCGAGCCGGACGGACGCAACATCGAGCTGGTCGGATTTACGACGGTGCGCAGCGGCACGCCCAGGCAGGTCCAGCTCACGCACACGCCAACGGCTCTCCCCATGCTCAAAAACGATGTGCTAGCGGGCCTACCGCCACAGCAGAAGCTGGACAAGACAACCGTGGAGGTTTCCGGCACGCTCAAAATGGCGACCTCGCTGAAAAAAACCAATGAGATACAGATTGTCACCACTGGCAACGTCCGCCATACCATCGTCGTGCCAGACGGCATGATGAGCGATATCGTCAAGCCTCTCTGGGAGGAGGAGGTGACAGTCGCGGGCGTTCAGAAGGGCAAGAAAATTCACCTGATGCAGATACGCGCCGTTGAGCCGGATTAAGGCTTTTCCCTTGCCCCGTTCGCGAGCTTGCGCTGCGCGTCTTGCGGATTACGGTGACAGTTTCGCGTGTTACGTGCTGATTACGCAGACTACGGCGGCAGTTTACTTGTGCACGAATTACGGCGACACGAATAACGGTGACCGAATAACGGTGGTGGCCCGCAGCCCATCGTGGTCGGTCGGCGTCACGATCAGGTGGACATGATTGCGCATCAGGTAATAAGCCCAGATCTCCGCGCCGGCACGCCGCACCGATCAACTGACGGTACAGCTGATAATCCCCGGCCCCGAAGAACACCGGCTCGCGACGATTGCCGCGCTGAGTGACATGATGTAGCAGGCTCGGGCACAACCACGCGCGCAATCCGGGCCACTCCCCTTGCTTCCAGCTACGATCCTCATCCAATTGAGGTTAAGCCAGTTGCCCTATCTTGTAAACTGTCACCGTAATTCACGTAATTCATAGCACGACTGCGGACAATCCCCGCATGAGCGGAAAATGTTCACCCGCGGTTCCGGAATAGCGCTAGCAAATGCATCGGAGTCTCCCGGCGCGCAACTTCAGCCAATGCTGGGTGGGCGGCGACAAAGCGGTAAATATTCCGAGGGCCGCGAAGCAGCAAGCGCCCCACCGGCTGTCCTGAATGCGGCGTCTGTAGGTTCGCCGAGGCAATCACCATACAGCAGATAACCGCCTGGCGCGAGAGCGCTCACACCTTATCGCGAGCTCGGCGAATATCGCGCCGCCCCCCAAAGGAGGCGAGCACGTCGATAATCACGATTAGGTCGAATGGGCCGGGCGCCGGATCTGACTTCAAGTCCCATTTGGTGAAGGAGATATTGCTGGACTCCCGGCACCGCACACGCGCTCGTTCGAGTGCGAGCGGGATGAAGTCGGCAGCGGAGAGTTGCTCGCACATCTGGGCAAGCCGGGCCGTCAACACACCTTCCGCACAGCCGATCTCCCAGGCTCGCTCGAAGCACGCATCATTGCGGACGCCATCCAGCAGTTCGATAGCTGCCTGAAACTTCTCGAACTCAAACGACGTGACCTCATAATTCCACGGATCAGTACGAGCCGTGAAAATTTCAGTATATCTACTCTTTGTTACGGGTCGCCGTCGCAGCTCGTCGCGCAGCGTAAAGGCTAAATGCCTGGCATTCCGTAACGCCGTAATCGAGGTCAATTTGCGTCGCAGCTGTTGAACGACGGTTCGCGCAATATTCAGCGAGCAAAGCGCATTTATTCCCGACCTCCCCCGCCGAGAATTTCATCGGTGCCTGCGTCGCCGACGGCGATCGGCAGTATCTCTCTTGCATCCGACCCTGACGCGGTGAGCGCCAGAAATGCTGTCGCAGCCAGCAACAGCCGTTTCATTTTAAGCTCCCCGAAGTGCACAGCTTTGGTTACGAGCCAAAACGAGACTTCGAGTGTATACAGTCGGAAAAATCGCTGTAGGCGTCTTCTATCCGATATATCCCCGCGACCTTTTACCGCATATATACACATACCTCGGAACTATCGGCCGGCTCGCAGCGCCAAGGGGCTCCCACCCGACGTAACTGACGTGCCTATGCCGCCCGTGCCGAAATTCGGGTCGAGATTGCCGTCGGGCAATAAGCGCACGAACCCGAAGGTGTCGGGAGTTGCCGTCGGCGACGATCTCTATAAACGCCGCAGCGACGACGATCTTGCCGTCCCGCTGCAGAACGGCATCCCCAGTGATCACGTTATCGTTAGATCGGGTCCAGTGCGCCGGTCGCGGCCCCGTCCCGGGCCAGCGCTCGGCGTCAGAGCCGAGCATAACACCGCAGAAACAGCAGTTTTCAGCCCTCGTCACCGAAACCTCCCTGACAAGCCACAGTTGACGGCTGACCGCCGCCACCACGTAGACTCGGCCTCAGTGGGCTTTATTCCTTCACTGATCCGTGACCGACGGGACCGGTTTACTGTTGAATTTTTTGATGGGCATCCGGTCGCCCGCACTCTGCTCTGCGCGTTTGGCTAGTGCATCCCGCGACCCGTAGCTGCTTAAGCCGGGCGTCAAGTGTCTGCCCGTAGGTGCTGACGCGGGCATAGCCGAGGTGGCGGTTTTGCGGGTGAGTTTCAGTCATATCTTACGGGAAGCGTAACCCTTTGATCGGGAAGGGGCAAGGAGTTTTCCCGGAAGTCTTAATCTTTGCGCGCGGGCGGGCTCGGACTTGGTGCCGCCAATCACATTCGGTTCCGCCTCGCGCCACCGCTAGACGGATGAGCAGTCCGGCGCCGCCGAGGGCCGCGGCGACCGCAGTTTACTGCAAGCGCTTTTGCAGCTCGCTCGCCACTTGCGTGATGGCCGTGCGGACTTCCGGGACCGTGGCGATCGGGTTGAGGAGGCCCCAGTCGTGGATCAGGCCGTTGTAGCGCACCGCCACCACCTCGACGCCCGTCTCGTTCAGCCTGCGGGCGTAGGCCTCGCCCTCGTCGCGGAGCACGTCGCTGTGCGCGGTCTGTATGAGCGCGGGCGGCAGGCCACGGAGGGCTTCCGCGGGCGCGCGCAATGGCGACGCGTAGCGTTCGGCCCGTTGCGCCATATCCTTCGTGTAGTTGTCCCAGAACCAGATCATCATGTTCCGGGTCAGAAAATGCCCTTCCGCGAATTCCTTGTAGGAAGCGGTATCGAAATTGGCGTCCGTCACCGGCCACAGCAGGGCCTGAAACCTGATCGCGGGCCGTCCCCGATCCTTCGCCATCAGGCTCACAACGGCCGCCATGTTCCCGCCGACGCTGTTGCCGACGACGGCGAGCCTCGTCCCGTCGGCGCCGATCTCGCCGCCATGCTCGCCGACCCACCTGGTGGCGGCGTAGGCCTGCTCGATGGCGGTCGGATACTGCGCTTCGGGCGATGGGGTGTAGTCGGGAAACACGGCCATCGCTCCGGATTCGACGACCAGATCGCGGACCAGGCGCTCGTGCGTCGGATAGTCGCCGAGCACCCAGCCGCCGCCGTGGCAGAACATGAAGACCGGCAGGGCACCCGCGGCACCCGCCGGGCGCGCGATGTGAAGCTTCAGCGGCTTGCCGTCATGGTCGATCGTCTTCTCCGACCTCTCGATGCCTGAAAGATCGACCGGCACGCTGTTCTGGGCGTCGACCAGGACCTGACGCGCGTCCTTGGGAGAAAGCTGCTCGATCGGCTTGCCGCCGCTGGAGTTCAGCGCCTCGAGAAACTTCCTTATGCCGCTGGCAACGGAGTTGCTTACGATCGGAGCTGGCATGTTGCTGCCCTTTTTAGGGGTGTGGGGGTGGGAAGGCGACGCCGGCCGACAGTCTCCCACCCCAGGCACATCGGCACAAGCGCCGGTCGCCTTGCTCACCGAAGCGACTGACCGCAAGCGGTTTTACATAAATCAGAACTAAAATCCTCGGGACTAGGTCGGGCCGCCCGCAAAATCGCCGCAAAGAGGTGTCAAATAGACCGTTCCGGTAAGAACGGATTAGACAAGTATGCTCTTTACGCGGCTTCTGGTCGCGGACCCGTGCCGATCGGCGGGGCCGACATGCCGGTTGTCATTTCGATGGTGAACTCCTATTCAGGCTGGGCCGCCGCCGGCATAGGCTCATGGCGAGCCTCTGAACGGGCGCGAAATCGCCGAAGGGAGCGGGCGAGACCTGATCTCGCCCTGATAAAACAGGCGGAACAGGGGGGCGCGGACCCATGCGAAAGCGAGCGGCACCGACTTTTAATCAGTAGGTCTCGGGTTCGAATCCCGAAGGGCTCACCATATTTATGAACGGCCTGGCCTGATTGCCGGATAGTTGGGCGGGCCAACAGGACCTGATTTGACCTGGTAAGCGCTGCTGGCGTGAACCCGACCCGCTTGTTCCATCCCGCTGTCGCCGAATGGTTCGACCGCAGTTTTGCCGCGCCGACCGCGGCGCAGGCCGAAGCGTGGCCGTCGATCCAAGCGGGCCGGCATACCCTGATCGCCGCGCCTACTGGGTCCGGGAAGACGCTTGCCGCCTTTCTCGCGGCGATCGATGCCCTGGTTCGCCAGGGGGTGAACGGCGGCCTCGCGGACGAGACGCAGATCGTCTACGTCTCGCCGCTGAAGGCGCTGTCCAACGATATTCAGCGCAACCTAGAAGCCCCGCTCGCCGGCATCCGCGAAGCGCTGAAGCGCCAAGGGCTGCCCGACGTGGAGATCCGCACCTGGGTGCGCACCGGCGACACGCCACCGGGAGAGCGGGAGCGCATGCGCCGATATCCGCCGCACATCGTCGTGACCACGCCGGAATCGCTCTATATCCTGCTCGGTTCCGAATCCGGCCGCAAAATGCTGGCGACGACGCGGACGGTCATCGTCGACGAGATTCATGCGGTGGCGCCGAACAAGCGCGGCTCGCATCTGGCGATCTCGCTCGAGCGGCTGGCCGCGCTCTGCGGCGGCCCTCTGTTGCGCATCGGCCTCTCGGCGACGCAGAAGCCGATCGAGGCGGTGGCCCGATTTCTCGTCGGACCCGATGCCCAGTGCCGGATCATCGACACCGGCCATCGCCGGGCGCGCGACCTTGCCCTCGAAATTCCTTCCTCGCCGCTCGAAGCCGTGATGTCCGGCGAAGTCTGGCAGCAGGTTTACGACCGGCTGGCCGAGCTGATCGAGGCCCATCGCACGACCCTGGTCTTCGTCAACACCCGCCGCCTCGCCGAGCGGGTGACGCGGCAGCTGTCGGAACGGCTCGCCGCCGAGCGGGTGACCGCGCATCACGGCAGTCTCGCCAAGGAGCAGCGCTTCGACGCCGAACAGCGCCTGAAAGCCGGTGCGCTGAAGGCGCTGGTCGCAACCGCTTCGCTCGAGCTCGGCATCGATATCGGCGATGTCGACCTGGTGTGCCAGCTCGGCTCGCCGCGCTCGATCGCGAGCTTGCTGCAGCGCGTCGGGCGTTCGGGGCACGCGGTGGCCGGCACCCCGAAGGGCCGCCTCTTCCCGCTGTCGCGCGACGAGCTCGTCGAATGCGCCGCGCTGCTCGACAGTGTGCGCCGCGGTGAACTCGACCGGCTGGTCCTCCCGGAGCAGCCGCTCGATGTCCTGGCGCAGCAAATCGTCGCCGAGGTTGCCGCTCAGGAGTGGAGCGAGGACGAGCTCTACGCGCTGATCCGCCGCGCTTGGCCCTACCGCGTGCTGCCGCGCGAGGATTTCAGCGCTGTGGTGGCGATGCTGGCCGAGGGGTTCAGCACCCGCCGCGGCCGGCGAGGTGCTCTCATTCACTACGACGCGGTGAACCACAAGCTGCGCGGCCGGCGCGGCGCTCGGCTGACCGCGCTGACTTCCGGCGGCACGATCCCGGACAATGCGGACTATCAGGTTCTGCTCGAGCCCGAGAACCAGATCATCGGCACGGTCAACGAGGACTTTGCGGTCGAGAGCATGGTCGGCGACATCTTCCAGCTCGGCAATGCCGCCTACCGCGTGATGCGCGTCGAGCGCGGCACGTTGCGCGTCGAGGACGCGCCTGGCATGGCGCCGAACATTCCGTTTTGGCTCGGCGAGGCGCCCGGCCGCACCGACGAGCTGTCGCAGTCTGTCTCTCGCCTGCGGGCCGAATTCGCCGCCCGTTTGGCCAGCGGGAATATTCTTTCGTGGCTGCGGGACGAGGTCGGCATCGCCGAGCCCGCGGCAGAGCAGCTCGTCGAATATTTGGCCTCCGGTCACGCGGCGCTGGGGGTTCTGCCGACCCAGGAGACGCTCGTCATAGAGCGGTTCTTCGACGAAGTCGGCGGCATGCAATTGATCATCCATTCGCCCTTTGGCAGCCGCCTAAACCGCGCCTGGGGCTTGGCGCTGCGCAAGCGGTTTTGCCGCAAATTCAATTTCGAGCTGCAGGCGGCGGCAACCGAGGACAACATCGTGCTGTCGCTCACCCGAGCGCACAGCTTCGATCTTGCGGACGTTCCGCGCTACCTCCACTCGGCGAGCATCAGAGGGCTGCTGATCGAGGCGCTGCTCGATGCACCGATGTTTATCACCCGCTGGCGCTGGGTGGCCGGGGTCTCATTGGCGCTGCCGCGCTTCCGCGGCGGAAAGAAGGTGCCGCCGCAGCTCGCCCGCATGGCTGCCGAAGACCTGATCGCGGCGATCTTTCCCGATCAGGTTGCGTGCGCCGAAAATCTGGTCGGTGAGCGCGAGATCCCGGACCACCCTTTGGTCCGCCAGACGATTGCCGATTGCCTCGGCGAGGCGATGGACGTCGGAGGTCTCGAGCGTTTGCTCGCGCGGCTCGAGGCCGGCGAAATCCAGGTCGTCACGCGCGACCTGACCGAGCCCTCGCCGCTCGCACTCGAAGTCCTGTCTGCCCGGCCCTACGCCTATCTCGACGACGCCCCGCTCGAGGAGCGGCGCACCCAAGCGGTCATGAGCCGGCGCTGGCTCGCGCCCGAGGAGGCCCGCGAGATCGGCCGGCTCGACCCCGAAGCCATCGAGCGGGTGCGCGCCGAAGCGTGGCCCGACCCGGCGAACCCCGACGAACTGCACGACGCGCTGGCCTGGCTCGGATTTCTCGGTGTGGGAGAGGCACAACCGGGGTGGGATGACTGGTTCGCCCGGCTCGCCAGCGAAAAGCGTGTTGGACGCCTCACCACGCCTAATGATCTTATCGTCACCCCCGCGGAAGCGGGGGCCCAGGGGCCCCTGGATTCCCGCTTCCGCGGGAATGACGAGAATAGGGCGTCAGGATCGGCGTTGTGGATCACGGCCGAGCGCTTGACGCAGTTCCAGGCGCTGTGGCCCGGAGCGGACGTCGACCCGCCGATCTCCGCGCCCGAGGTGCATCGTGAGCACGAATGGTCGCGCGAGGAGGCGCTGATCGAAATCCTCCGCGGGAGACTGGAGGGGCTGGGGCCGGTCACCGCGGCCGCGCTCGCCGCGCCGCTCGGGATCGGGCCGAGAGAGATTTCGGCGGCCCTCGCCGCGCTCGAAACCGAGGGCTTTGCGATGCGCGGGCGCTTTTCGCCCGGTGCGGAGGCCGAGGAATGGTGCGAACGCCGGCTGCTCGCGCGGATTCACCGATATACGGTCAATCGCCTGCGCGCCGAGATCCAGCCGGTTGCCGCCCGCGATTTCCTGCGTTTCCTGCTCGGCTGGCAGCGGGTGACGGCGGATACTCGCATGGAAGGGCCGGACGCCCTCGAAGTTCTGGTCCGGCAGCTCGAAGGTTTCGAGGCCCCGGCCGGTGCTTGGGAGACCGAGATCCTGCCGGCGCGGCTCGATTCATACGAACCGTCCTGGCTGGATGATCAATGTCTTGCCGGTCGGATCGCCTGGGCTCGCCTCCGGCCGCGCAACGGCGGCGAGCGCAGCGCGAGCCCCGTTAGGACGACGCCAATTACTTTGCTGGCACGACGCCACGCGGGGCTTTGGGCATCCCTGTCGGCGGTCGACGAGACCGCGCGCCCGAGTTCCCGAGCGCAGGCCGTCATCGACTTCATTCGCCAATACGGCGCATCGTTTTTCGATGAGCTGATCGAAGGCACCGGCCTTTTGCGTCCGCAGGTCGAGGAGGCCCTCGGCGAACTGGTGGCGCTCGGCCTTGTCACTTCGGACAGCTTTGCCGGGTTGCGCGCCTTGCTGCGCAAACCCGCTGCCGGAGGGCGGCGGCGCACGACGATGTTCGGCATGGAAAGCGCCGGCCGTTGGGCTCTTGCGCGCCGAACCCAGCTTCAGACGCAAGCCCGACCCGAGGCGGTCGAGCATCTCGCGCGGACCTTGCTGCTCCGCTATGGCGTCGTCTTCTGGCGCCTGATCGAGCGCGAGGCCCCCTGGCTGCCGCCGTGGCGCGATCTGCTCCGCGTCTACCGCCGGCTCGAGGCGCGCGGCGAGATCCGCGGCGGCCGGTTTGTCGCCGGGTTCTCCGGCGAACAATTCGGGTTGCCCGACGCGATCGGGATGTTGCGCGAGGTTCGCCGCAAGCCTCCCTCGGGCAGCTGGGTCTCGCTCTCCGGCGCCGACCCGCTGAACCTGGCCGGCATCCTGACCCCCGGGCCAAAACTCGCCGCGTTGACCGGCAACCGCCTCCTCTACCGCGACGGGCTGCCCGTGGCGCTATTCGCCGGCGGCGAGGCGCAGTTCCTGGAAACCCTCGACCCCGCCACGCAATGGGAGGCCCGCAAGGCCCTGCTGCGCGGCGCCGTCCCGCTCTCCCTCGTCGCGCTGTCCTGACCCGGACGCCGAAGCGTCCCGATAGCCGTCAAAAATGCGTTGGCCGGTTTCATTTTCGTCGGGGAAGTTCAGGTTAATGACAGCGCTGCGGCGGCGCGGGTGGTGATGAACGAGATTGCTTCCTGCCGGGGCTTGGGGAACACGCCCGCACCCGAAGGTGGGCCGCGCAGTGCTTTCAGCCTCGACTGGCTACGATAATTCGGAGCCAGGTTTCGATCCGATTATGAATCGCGCAATACACGTCCTGTTGCTCGACCCCGGAGGTCTTTGGAACTTTGAACGAGTGGTCGCCGCCCTCGACGACGAACAGGTCCGCGACGGGCTCGAGCTGACTGACGATCGACCGCAGCTCGGCGGGCGTGCCAAAGGGGTCGCGGGAGCCTTGCACAAACAGCATCGGGGCCTTTACGTCTCGCAGGTGGGTCGCGCGCAGTCGGTCGGGACTGCCGGGCGGATGCAAGGGATAGCCGAGAAACACCAGCCCGGCCAAATCGCCGGCGTAGCCCGCGGCGACCTGCGACGCGATGCGCCCGCCCATCGATTTGCCGCCGACCGCCAGCTTGCCCGCACCTGAGATGATCCGGCCGCGCACGCTGTCGATGACGGCGCGCCAGCAGCTTTCCAATCTGGCGTTCGGATCGGGAATGCGACGGCCGTGCTCGCTGTACAGAAAGTTGAACGTGACGATACCGATCCCGCGTTCCGCCAGCGCGATCGCGAAGGCGACCATAAAGCCGCTCGTCTGGTCGGCTCCCGCTCCGTGTCCAAGGATCAACGTCACACCCGTGCAATTCCCCGTCGCGGCGGGATAGCCGATGGCCGTGACGTGTTGCGAAGGCGCGACTTCGATGCGAAACCGATCAGGCATCCTCAAGCCGGTAGACCCGCCAGCTGCGTATCAGGGTCGCAGTACGAGACCCTCCTGTGCCACGACGGTGCCGGGCCGGGCCGCCGCCGCCTCGGCGGCGACCTGATCCATGAAGTCGTCGTCGTGACCGGGATCGTGGTGAAAGATGACGAGGGTCTTCACATCCGCCGCATCGGCTAGACGCACACCCTCTTGCCAGGTCGAATGTCCCCAATCCTTGTGTGCAGGGAACTCGGCGTCCGTATAGGAGGCATCGTAGATCATCACCTCGGCACCCTTTATGAGTGCGAGGACGTTGGGGTCGCGTCCGCCCGGGCGATGTTCGGTATCTGTGATGTAGGCCACAACCTTTCCTGCATACTCGATACGATAGCCGGTGGCGCCGTTCGGATGGTTTAGCGGGCCCGTCCGAAGCAGGATACCAGGATGCGGGGTCAGCACATCGCCGGCGGCGAAATCGATGAATTTCATCTTGGCTGTGAAAATACCCATCGGGATCGGGAACAGCGGCGCGATCATCATCTTGTTGAGCACCGCCTCGATACCCTTGTTGCCGTTCAAATGCCCGGCCCAGATTCGCAAACTGCTCGCTGCATCGTAACACGGAGCAAAAAACGGCAATCCGCAGATGTGGTCGAAATGCGTGTGACTATAGAAGAGATCGAGGTCGGCAGGCCGGCCCGAAGCCATCAGTTCGTTGCCCAGCAAGCGCAGTCCGGTCCCACCGTCGAAGATCATCAGGTGATCCCCGCAACGGATCTCGACGCAAGAGGTGTTGCCGCCATACCGGACGGTGTCGGGCCCCGGGCAGGCTATACTGCCGCGCACCCCCCAAAACCTCACTGTATAATCGGGATGGACCAAGGTCCAACCTCGTCCTGCTAATCCCCCCGCCTCGCATATATCGGCGAGACTCGTGCGAAACGCCAGCCGACTCGCACGGGTTAGCCGGCTTTTCTAAAACTTTTTTAGAAGTATTGCTCTAAACCCGTCATTAACCGGCCTCGCGCAATCTCAGGGCGTCGTTCATCCAACAAGGGAATTCGCGATGTCGGACGCCGATTATCAAGCAGCAGTTGCCGCCTATTTGAGCACCAGAGGGGTCACGCGTTGCCCGACCGTGTGTGCTGTTCCAACCCAGGCCACAGTGGCCGAGGCAGACCGCGCGGCCTATCGCGACTACATCGCGGCACAAGAAACGGCACGGCTGGAAAAGCTGAAATCGGCCCAGATGGTCCATTTGCCATCAGTGCCTCCCATCTAAAATTGCGGCGCCCGCTCCACCGATCGGTGGAGCGGCGGAGGCAGGAGCGGGAGAAGTCATGATGGATGCGGGCGAAGTTTCGGTCCGCTGCTGCATCGCCGGCGGCGGCCCTGCCGGTATGATGCTCGGCTTCCTGCTCGCCCGAGCCGGGATCTCGGTTCTCGTCCTCGAAAAACATCCCGATTTCCTGCGCGATTTCCGAGGGGATACGATCCATCCCTCGACCCTTGAAGTCATGTACGAACTCGGGCTGCTCGACGAGTTCCTGCAGCGTCCGCATCAGGAAGTCCGAACGCTCGGGGGGCAGATCGGAGACGAGTTTGTCGAAGTAGCGGACTTCACGCATTTGCCGACGCATTGCCGGTTCATCGCCTTGATGCCGCAGTGGGATTTCCTCGACTTTCTCGCCGAGCACGCCAAGCGGTTTCCGGCTTTCCAGCTGAAGATGGAGGCCGAGGCTCGGGACTTGACGGTGGAGGGCGGACGCGTGACCGGTGTGCGGGCGAGCGACCCCAGCGGGGGAGCTGAGGGTCAAGGCGGACCTAGTTGTCGGCGCCGACGGGCGCCACTCGATTGTGCGCGAACGGGCCGGTCTGGAGGTCCTCGATCTCGGTGCGCCGATGGACGTGTTGTGGATGCGGCTGTCACGCCGTTCGGAGGATCCAGGGCAGACCCTCGGGCGGGTCGACGCCGGCCGCATCTTTGTGATGCTCAACCGCGAAGATTACTGGCAATGCGCCTACGTGATCGCCAAAGGCGGGTTCGACGAGATCCATGCTCGTGGTTTGCCGGCGCTGCGTGAGGAGATCGCGGGCCTCGCTCCCTACCTGCGGAACCGGGTCGAGGAGCTGAGGGATTGGTTTGATATCAAGCTGTTGAGCGTATCGGTGGATCGCTTGCGCGCGTGGCACCGGCCTGGGCTTTTGTGCATCGGCGACGCCGCTCATGCGATGTCGCCCATTGGTGGCGTCGGGATCAACCTCGCGATCCAGGACGCGGTCGCCGCCGCGAACATTCTCACCCCGCGGCTTCTCCAGGGCTCAGTTTCGCAGCGGGATCTCGAAGCCGTTCAGCGCCGCCGTGAGTTTCCGACGCGCGCAACGCAGCGGCTCCAGTTGGTCCTGCAGAATCGAGTGATCCGACGCGTGCTGGCAAGCACCGCAAAGATGTCGCCGCCTTTGGCGGTCCGGCTGTTGGGGTGGATGCCGTTTCTGCGGCGGCTCCCTGCCCGCATAATCGGCCTCGGCTTTCGCCCCGAACATGTAAGTGCCTCCACTGCAAGTTGAGAACCGCCCCTCCGTTGACCGTCCAGGGCGGGCAGGCCCGGCGGTGTCCTGTTGGTTCGTTGCGGGAGGTCGGCACGAATCGCCAGAGCTCGGGCAGGTCAGTCACATGGGCGCCCGCCGAAAAGGCCCGGCCGCCGGCGCCCGTCAGGATTGCGACCCGTTGGTTAGAGTAATCGAACTCGGAAGGCTGATTGCAGGTCGACTGCAACCTGCTTGTTGATCGCGTTTAGTTTTACCGGCCGGGTGATCGCGATGATTGCTACCGGGCCGCGGTTCAACGGAGACAACCCTCATAACTTTATCCGATCTCCTAATACTAACGCGGGGCCGCGGCACGCAGACGACAATAGCACGAACACGAACGCAATGCTGCGACGACAAGGCGCACGAGTTGCTGATAAGAATGATGCGGCTGATTGACCATTTCCCTCTATTCATGTAGTGGGATGAGACTGGTCCAGGAAGGCAGCGCCAGCGCATTACGCCAGTTTCCGTTCCCCTGACGAATGTGTCGATCCTGCGGGTAAGTGCTAGCGGCCGGCTGTTCCCTTGATCGCTCATCTGGTCGAGAACGGCGAGGTGTGGGTTTGACTCTCGGCCGCGGCCTATTTCGCTTGAGTTTGGGAAGTTGGCGGCCCGCTGCCTTTGAGCATCGTACCTATATTTTTATCCTCTTGGTGATCACGCTGGGGATGTATTTCGGCCTTGCGAAACGCGGCGACATCGATTGGCCGGACGCGTCGCGCCACGCATTGAACGGCGCTTTCGTGCTCGATTTTATCGAGCAACTCCCCTGGCGCCACCCGGTCGGGTTTGCCTACGATTATTACCGCCAATGGCCGGCTCTGACGATTCTGTTCTACCCCCCGTTATTTTATGGAGTTTTGGCAGCGGTTTATGCGGTCTTGGGCGTCTCCGAAGCATCAGCCTTGTTGACTGAGCTGGCCTTTCTGTTCCTTCTCGCTTGGGGGGCGTTTCGCCTGTCGCGGCATTGGCTCGACCCGCCCCCCGCGCTGGCCGTGGCGCTGTTGCTGCTCGGCGCGCCGGAGCTGGCCTTCTGGGGCCGTCAGATCATGCTCGACGTGCCGGCCTACGCCTTCCTCGTATGGGCCGCAGAATTCCTCGTGCGCCATTTGAAGAGCGGGCAAAGGTGGACCCTATTCACAGCGGTAATCTGCGCGGTGGCGGCCGCCTATACCAAATACAATGCCATCTTCTTCGTCCTGCCAATCGCCATTTCGCTCGCATACGCATATGGCTGGCGCGCTTTTCGTCAGCACGCAGTGCTGCAAGCAGCTGCGCTTGGTGGCGTGTTGCTGTTGCCGCTGGTCGGCATCTTTTTTGCGTTCGGCAGCTACAATCTCGGTCAAGCGGCGGCGCTCCCGGGTGCCGAGGCGTCCCGGTGGAGCATCGCGGAGCTGACCTATTACGCCCGCATCATGCCGTCGGTGATTTCCTGGCCCACTCTGGCGTTAGCATGCCTCTATGTGCTGGCGCTGCCGTTCGCGCCGGCCTTACGGCTGGCGCGTGCGGACGCCATTTTCCTCGGCAGTTGGCTGCTCGTCGGCTATGCCTTCTATTCGATGATTGCCGTCAAAGAGCCGCGGCATATCCTTTTCATCACTTACCCGCTGGCGCTCGCGGCAGTGCTGGGGATCGACAGAACCCTAAGCAGGTTCAGTTTTCGGTATGGGGTGTCTTTGGTGTTTGCGGCGGCGGTATTGGCGATCACGCTGACGACGAGCACCATCCCTGCTGTTGCCGGTATGCGGGAAGCTGCGAAGGCGGCGGCGCAACTGGCGCCGCCGGAGACCAACGTCGCCTTTTGGGGGTCGCGCGACGGCACTTTTGTTTACGCGATGCGCGCCTATTCCGGACGCCCGGATCTCGGGGTCGTCCGTCTCGACAAAATTCTGCTCAGCGAGGTTGCCGCCTATGTCGAGCGCGGGTTCAAGGAAAACGTGATCAGCCTGGATGAGCTGACCGATACCCTTCGCAACCTGCACGTCCAGTATGTCGTCTTTCAGACGCGCTATCACGACGACCTCGCATCGGTGAAAGCGCTGGAAGAAGCGCTCCGCTCGGATAAGTTCTCCGAGGTGGAGCGGATCCCGATGACCGCCAATTATGGCAAGGGCTATATGGCCGATCTGGTGATTTATCGCATGAAGGAAGAGGTCCCGCGCGGGCGCGTCGCGCCCTCGATGCAGATCAAGCTTCTCGGCCGGTCCCTTTGACGAGCCGGGTGGTGGTGGAGAAGCGGATGGATCATGTCGCAGTTCTCAACACGGAAACGAACAGCGCCACCTCTCCACGCATTACGACGGTCCTGAGCATTATCATCCCGACATTGAACGAGCGCGAGAACATCGAACCGTTGCTGTCCCTGGTGGCGGCAGCCCTGCCGAATACCGAATGGGAGGTGATCTTTGTCGATGACGACTTGCGCGACGGGACAGCCGAGCACGTGCGGGACCTCGCGCGGCGTAATCCGCGCGTGCGGTGTCTGCAGCGGATCGGCCGGCGCGGTCTTGCGACCGCTTGCATGGAGGGCGTGCTAGCTTGCGCCTCGCTTTATATCGCCGTCATGGATGCCGATCTGCAGCATGACGAGCGGCTGCTGCCACAAATGTTGGAGGTGCTCGACAGCGGCGCCGCGGATGTAGTGATCGGCAGCCGCTATGTGGCAGGCGGCGGGGTTGGCGATTGGAGCAGCGGCCGCGTCCGAATGAGCGGGGCGGCGACGCGTCTCGCGCGCGTTATCTGCAAGGCTGATGTTGCCGATCCGCTGAGCGGCTTCTTCATGTGCCGCCGCGACACATTCGAAGCCGCGCTGCGCCGCATGTCCGGGCAGGGATTCAAGGTCCTGCTCGACCTTCTCGCCTCGTCGCCCGAGCCGCCGAGGGTCAGGGAACTCCCTTACAGCTTCCGCGAGCGGCAGCACGGCGAAAGCAAGCTCGACACGATGGTCGCGTGGGAATACGGGATGCTGCTCGCCGATAAATTGGTCGGCCGGTTCGTTCCCGTGCGCTTTGCCCTTTTCGGCCTCATCGGCGGGTTGGGCCTCGTCGTGCATCTTGCGACGCTGTGGGTCGCTCTCAACCTTCTGGCCTTCGGGTTCGGCGCATCCCAGGCCATCGCCACCATGGTGGCGATGACCTCGAATTTTGTCCTCAACAATCAGTTCACTTACCGCGACCAGCGGCTGCGCCGGTTCAAACTGGTGCGCGGCCTCGCGATTTTTTACCTGATCTGCGGGATCGGGACGATCGCGAATGTCGGCGTCGCCTCCTACGCGTTCACCTCGAGCCACACTTGGTGGCTGGCCGGCGTGGCGGGAGCGGTGGTCGGCTCGGTCTGGAATTTCGCGATGTCCTCCGTCTTCACCTGGCGCCCCCGCTAATCTGAAGTTCCAGCATGGCGCGTGGCGCAGTTTAGTGGACAACGGCTATATTTGCGATATTGCGAGGTCTAGAGTAACGAGATGCATCTTTTCAAGCAGCAGGAGGTGGAGGATTCTCGAGCGGCCGCCGGTCAGATCCCGGTAATCGATTACGGCCCCTATTTCGCCGGTGCGCCGGGGGCGCTCGAACGCGTTGCCGCCGAGGTCGCGCATGCCTGTGAACACATCGGCTTCTTTTATGCTCTGAACCACGGCGTTCCGGAGGAGTTGACCGACCGGGCTTTTGCCGCCTCGCGCCGGTTCCACTGCTTGCCGATCGAGCAAAAGTTCACGCTGAAGCTGAATGAAAACAATATCGGCTATCTTCCTATCAATGTCGAGATGGTAAGTTTCACCGCGGGGTGCGGGAGAGGGGAATGACGGACCGGTTGGATTTTGAGATTGATGTCGAGCTCGAAACCGGGCTGATCACCGGGCATGCGGGGGTTCCCGGATTGATCGAGGCGTTTCGTCAGACTGGGACAGCGGCGGTGATCGAGCGGGAGATCAGGCTGAAGAGCCGCAAGCGAGGTCTGAGCGCCTCGGAAATGGTGGAAAGTCTGTTGGCAATGTGGGCGGCGGGCGGTGAACGAGCGGAGGATCTCGATCAGTTTCGCCAGGACCAGGCGCTGGTGCTGCTCTTGGGTCACGATCTGCCGGCGGCGCAGACCGCGCGCGACTTGTTGGCGCAATTCCATGGTGAGGACCTGCCGCTATTGCAGGAGGGCAAATCGAGCGTGCCCACTGAGTCGGCGCCGCTGTTGGGTTTGAAGGCCAACGCCGAGCTCGTCCTCGATCTGCAGTGTCGCCATCCGGTGAAGACGGCGACCCTGGACATCGACGCCACCGTGATCGCTTGCGACAAACGCGCCGCCAAGCGGGCCTATGACGGCAATCGCGGCTATCAGCCGGTACTGGCGCTGTGGGCCGAACAGGACGTGATCGTTGTCGACGAGTTCCGCGACGGCAATGTCCCGGCCGGATCGGGCAACCGTCGGGTGGTCGAGAAGGCGATCGCCGCGCTGCCCGGCGGCCTCGACAAGATCTACCTGCGCGGCGACAGCGCGCTTTACGAGCACGATCTGATGCGCTGGCTCGACGAGCAGGCGATCGGCTACGCGATCTCCGCCGATATGAGCCCGCAGCTGGCCGAATGCATTTCCAGGCTGCCGCAGGATCACTGGAAACCCGACCAAGAAGAAACCGGCGCGATCCGCGAGTGGGCCGAGGTCAACTATCTGCCGAGCGACGGGGTCTGGCGCAAGGATGCCGTTTCGCCGCGCCGCTATCTCGCCATCCGCATCCGCCCGCGCCAGGGCGAGCTGTTACGCGACGGCAACCGGGTCCGCCACTTGTGCATTGTCACCAACCGCTCCGACCCGGAAGGCGGCTGTGGCCTCGATTTGATCCGCTGGCACCGACAGAAGGCCGGTACCATCGAACACGCCCATGACGTGCTGGTGAACGAACTCGCTGGCGCCGCGCTGCCCAGTCAGAAATTCGGCGCCAATGCCGCTTGGCTGCGGCTCAACACGATCCTCTACAACCTGCTCTCTGCCTATAAGCGCGTCGGCCTACCCGAGGAATTGCACGCCGCAAGACCCAAACGGCTACGCTTTCTGTTGCTCAATACCGTTGGAAAGGTCGTCCGCCATGCCCGCGAGATCCTATTGCGCTGCACCAAGGAGATCGCTCGAGCCCTCGCTGGCCCGCCGCGAACCCGCTTCGCCCTCAAACGCCCCGCGTTAGCCGGGGTTTGAGGGTGGGACGGCCAATCGCGGTGGCGGCGCTTTTGCGTACGGCGTCCCGGGCCGCGGCGTTTTGGCCGTCGATCTGATACGCCATGCCGAGAGCAAAGTACCCGACAACCCGAGAAGCTCGTTGTCGAGTTGTTCGGCGATTTCGACGGCTCGGCGGCCCTGGTCGACAACCGATCCGGTGTCGCCGGACACAAAGGCCCGGAATACCGAAGCGAAGAACACCCATCCCAGGACTTCGAGATCGCCGGACGCATCCGCCACGCGCTCGGCTGCCGCGAACCGCGAGCGCGCCTCGTCGAGCCGGCCGAGGAGCACAAGGCCGTTGGCGCTGGCGAAAATCGCTCCGGCGCGCACGCCCTAGCCAAATATCCTCTTGCCCAGAAGGTCGTCCTCGCCGGTCTCAGCCAGGACACGATCCGACCAGGTCAGCACACCCCGTCCGTCGCCGGTGAAAATACTGCCATACATCGGCATGGTCGCGGTCGCGGCGCGCAGGTCGGCATCGTCGCACTCCGCCGCGATGCGCGCGCCCTCCTCGCCGTAGCGCACAAAGTCGGGCTGGCAGCCTCCGAGGTGACCGCGCGCGGCGGCGTAGAGACCCGTCAGGATCGCCAAAGTGCGTCGATCGCCCGCCTGCTCAGCAAGCGCGCGGCCTTCCGCGAAGACGCATGCGATCTCTTCGTCGCTGATGCCCACCCGCCAGGCGATAAAGAAAATCTGCTGACAGGCGTGCAGCGACAGTTTCCCGCGCTCGTTCCGTCTTCGATCCCGGGCGCCAGTTCGCGCACCCGACGCCAGTGGCGCATTCCCTCGTGCAGGTTGGACAGCCCAGCCCACTCCGCGGCGCGCTTGTGCCAGAGTGCCGCGCGGCCGGCCGCCCCCGCTTCGACCCAGTGCTGAGGATCTCGGCGGCGCGCTCGTCCAGATTTCCCCCGCGTCCTCCAACGCCTGGGCCACGGCGGCGTGCGTCCTGACCCGTCGCGCCTGGAGTTGCGAACGTTGCGCGACCTCCTGCGTCAGCGGGTGCTTGAAGGAATATTCGGTTCGCGGCCAGACCGAAGCCTAATACAGGAACTCCGCCGTCAGCATGGCCGCGATCACCTGATCCAGCGGCGCGACGCGTGTCAGGACGTCGCGCAGTAACGTTTCGGAGAATTGCTTGCCAATAACGGAGGCGGTTTGCAGCACCTGCTTCTCTCGTTCGCCCAGACGATCAATGCGCGAGGCGAGCACTGCCTGCACGCTGGCCGGAAGGTCGAGTGTGGCAACTGGCGCGGTCAGCAGATTAGCGCCCCGCACGCCCGTCAGATGGCCGCTTTCGATCAGCGATTGCAGCACCTCCTCGATGAAGAACGGATTGCCTTTGGTACGGTCCTGAATTGTCGCGGGCAGTGCCACCACGCTGGCGTCCTGGCCCAGATGATCGCGCAGCAGGTCGCTGATGGCGTCCGAGGTCAGCGGTTTGCAACGGCAAATGCTGATAATAGGACCGTTGCATCCAGCGTGCCTGATACTCCGGCCGGAAATTCACCAGCAGATCGCGGCTCGCGGGGATGCTTTCGACGGTGGTTTCCAGGAACGCGTCGCTGGCGCCGTCGAACCAGTGCAGGTCTTCGAGCACGAGCACGCGTGTGCCAATGGCGCTGTGTGCGGGGTCGCGCAGCGCGCGCTTCACCACGTTGTGCAGACGCTTCTGGCGCTGCTCAGGGTCGATCGCGGGTGCCGGGTTGGCCGCGTCCGGTACGCCGAAGAGATCGAAGATGATCGGCAGGTCCTCGCCGTAACTCTCATCCATCGAGAGCAATCGGCCCGAAATCTTCGCTCGTGTGGTCTCCGGGGTGTCGGCTTCGGTAATTCCGTAATAAGCCCGCCACAATTCCAGGATCGGCAGCATCGGGATGGCCTTGCCGTGGGCAACGCCGCGGCCTTCCAGCACTGAGAAACCTTGAGACCGGCAGTGCTCCAGGAACTCGGCGCACAGCCGCGACTTGCTGGTGCCGGCTTCCGCCATGATCCCCAGGACCTGACCGCCGTTCCCGGCCCGCTCCAACGCCGCCTCCAATAGCGCCATGTCGTGGTCGCGCCCGACAAAGGCAGAGAGGCCGCGGGCGCGCGAGCGGTCGAGGCGAGTTCGGGGCGCGCCGGTTCCCTCCAGGTCGAAGACCCCCAAGGGTTCGATGACGCCGTTGAGCTGGAGGCGTCCGAGATCACGGAGTTGGGAAGTAGCCTTCGACCAGCCGGGCGGTGTGTTCGGACAGGCAGATGTGCCCGCTCTCGGCGAGGGATTCCATGCGTTGCGTCAAGCCAACATCGTGGCCGATCGCGGTGTAGTCCATGCTCAGATCGTCGCTGATGCGACCGATCATCACCTCGCCGGAGTTGAGGCCGATACGAATGTCGAACCGAACACCGTGCCGGGCATAAACATCCTCCGCGAAGGCACGCACCGCGTCGCGGATGTGCAGGGCGGCGAGGCAGGCTCTCGGGGCGTGATCTTCGTGCGCGATCGGCGCGCCGAACAGCGCCATGACGCCATCGCCGGTGAACTGGTTGACCGTGCCGTCGAAGCGATTCACGCCGTCGGCGGCGACCTGAATGAAATCCTCGACGATGCGAAACCATTGTTCGGGATCGAACCGTTCCGCGAGGTTCATCGAGCCTTTAACATCGGCGAACAAGACGGTGATCTACTTGCCCTCGCCTTCCAGCGCGGGCCTGGCCTGGCTAATCTTGTCGGCGAGGTGCTCGGGTGGCGGCGGCGTGCGCGGACCCCGAACGAGGTCGCTCGGGGCCGGGGTCTCAGCCGATGCCGCCGCCGCACCGCCGAGCGCGGCAATGGCGTCGAGCAGCCGACGACGATGCCCGACCAAGGTGACGCCAAGATCCTTGAGATCGTCGGCCGTCAGGCTCGGCAGCACTCTCTCGTCGATCCCGTTGTCGCGGAAGGCCGGCGCATAGCGCTCCAGGCCCAAATCCTGCAGCCACTCCGCAATGTCCATGTGTGATCCTCGGTTCCGGGGAGCGGCAGCCCCTCACCGACGACGATACACCTCCGCCCTTTGAACTACCGGCGGCAGCGCTGAAATAGCCGCGGCGTCGGGCGTCCTGGCTTCGGTCGTTAAACGGCCGCTTACGGCGCAGACGCAGCAACGGCGACATCAATCGGGAACGGCCGGAATCCACCTGAAGCGGCGGTTCGAGAGCGCCTAGGGGTTGATGGCCGCGACCTGCGGCTCGGTGAATGGCTCGGTCCGGTGCACGACCCCGTCAGCGTACAATTTGTCTATGGCCCCTTCGGACAGGCCCAGCATGTGCGCGAGAATGTCGGTCGTGTCGTCCCCGATCGACGGTGCGCCGCGCCAGATGCGGCCGGGGGTCAGCGACATTTTCGGCACGATGCCGTAGACGCGGATCGGCACACCAGACTGCCGGTCCAGCACCGGCACCGTCATCTCGCGCGCCGCGTAATGGGCGTCCTCATATTGGTCGCGCGTGTTGAACACCCGCGCGCAGCCGATCTTCGCCGCGTTCAGCTCGGTTTCGACCTCGAGCGCGGTGCGTGCCGCGCAATACTCGCGCAGCCGCCGGTCGAGTTCGCAGCCCTTCTCGGAATTAACCGCCGCCGCGTCTTTCGAGCAGGCGTCATAGCCGTATTCGACCGGGTCCAATCCAAGGAATTTGGGCACCCGGTCATAGATCGCCCCGCCGAGCGCGCCGATATAAACCCAGCCGTCGCTGCACCTGAACGTGTCATAGGGCTGGAACCCCGGCGGACGGTTCCCGGTATGTCCGTAGACCGCACCTTCGCCGGTGAATAGCGGCAGGGTATTGCCATTGGTCTGCGCCACCGCTTCGTATTGCGCGAGGTCGATCACCTGGCCGCGCCCGCTCTTCTTCACCTCCCACAATGCCATCATCGTCGCCGCCCATCCGGTGAGCGCCGTGACGTAATCGCCGGTGTAGGTCTTGGCCCGCTGCGGTGGCCCGGCCGGGTCGCCGGTCAGGTTCATCATGCCGCCAAAGGCCTGCGCGATCGCGTCATAGCCCGGTCGGCCGAGATACTCCTCCTTGCCGTATTGCCCGTAGGTGCTGACCCGCACGATGACGAGGCTCGGGTTGACCGCCAGCGCGAGCTCGTTGGTGATCCCGTTGCGTTCGAGCGTTCCGGGCATCGACGATTCCATCCAAACGTCCGAAATCTTCCACAGCGCCATCAGGAGCTCGATCCCGCGGGCGTGCTTGAGATCGACGCCCATCGACAATTTATTCTTGGTGACCTCGGCCTCGTCGCAGCCGTGGGGACGCGGGCCGCGGGTCAATTGCGGCGCGGTAAAGCGGAACACATCGCCGCCGGGACGTTCGCAATGGATCACCTCCGCGCCGAATTCGGCCAATTTCGTGCCGATATAAGGCTGCGCGATTAGCTGGCCGGTGCCGACCACCCGAATCCCTTCGAGCGGCCCGAAGGCGGGAGCGGCGCACGGCGTCGCCGGCCGCTCCAGGTTCTTGATCCAGTCGGGGATGGCCGGTTTCAAATCCTCGATTGTGTCCTCGTGTTTGATCAGCCTCGGATCATGCGCCATGGTTCCGCTCTCCCTTGTCACGCGACATGGCCGCCAGGATAGCAGAAAGGCAGCGCAACGGGGTTGAGCGGATGCGAAATTTGGGCTGAACTCTCGGATCGACATATTGTGGAAGGAGAGTCTGCCATGCCGTTCTACGAAAAAGGCGACGTCCGCATCCGCTACGAGGAGGCCGGCTCCGGCTTCCCGCTGCTCGTCACCCCCGGCGGGGGCTTGAACTCCCGCGTCAGCAATTGGCCGACCGCCGTGTTCAACGCCCCGGAGGCTCTCAAAAACGACTTCCATTGCATCACGATGGACCAGCGCAACGCCAACGGCGGCGAGAGCAGCGGCCCGATCCCGACCGGCGACCCGTGGGACGCCTTCGCCGACGACCAGTTGGGGCTGATGGACCACCTCGGTATCCGCGAGTTCTTCTATATGGGCTACTGCATCGGCGGCTGCTTTGCCGGGAAGCTCATGCAACGGGCGCCGCAACGTGTCGTCGCCGCTGTGTTTTGCCAGAGCGTCGGGCACCGGCCGGAAGACCCGGACGTCATGTACCGGCACGGGCATGAGAATTGGGTCCCCGAGTTCCGCGCCCGCCGGCCCGACGTGACCATGGACGCGATCGAGAAGTATTTTCACAACCTCTACCGCGTCCGGCCCGATTTCCTCTACAGCGTGTCGCGCGACTTCATAAAGAATTGCCGGACGCCGATGCTGGTCCTGCCGGACGACACGCCGGCGCATCCGCTGCAGACCTCGATCGATGTCGCGTCGCTGGCGCCCAACGCCGAGATCACGGTCTTCCCCTGGCGCGAGCCCCCGGAGCTGAAGGAACGCACGATCAACCGCGTGCACACCTTCCTGCGGGCGCATCAACCGATGAGAGCCGCCGCCCAATAAACTCTTGTAGGGCGGATGAGCTCAGCGTAATCCGCCGACGCGCTGCGCTGCGCTGCGCACCGTCACGGCGGAATGCGCTCCGCTTTTCCGCCCTACGCCAAGCTTACTTCGGCTCGTCGGCGTCGCGGACCGCGGCGATGCGCTCCGGGTCGGCGGCGAGCGGCGGGATGCCGGCGCGCTCGACCTGCAACAGCTGGCCGACTGTGCTGTTGCGGGTGCCCCAGCCGCGGTTCATCGCTTCGGTCAATTCCTCATAAACCAGGTTCGCGAGGCGCATCGGCACCCCGACCTCGCGCCCGAGACCGACCGCGAGCCCGACATCCTTGTGCAACAGGCGCAAGGCGAAATCGGCCGGGTCGTGCTTGCCTTGCAGGAATTTGTCGCCGAGCCGGTCGAAGGTCCGCACCCGGCCGGTCGCGCCCTGGCGCACCGCCGCCCACAAATCGACCGGGTCGACCCCGGCCTTGACGCCCATCGTGAAGACCTCGGCGAGCGCCGCCCCCAGCACCGCGCTGGTGCAGTTGTGCACGAGCTTGGCGATCGAGCCGGCGCCGATCGGGCCGATATAGGCCGCCTGGTCGCCCATCGCGTCGAGCACGGGTTTGTGGCGGTTGAATTGCTGCTCGTCGCCACCGACCCAGATCGCCATCTTGCCGCTGGCGGCGCCGGAGGGACCTCCGCTGACTGGCGAGTCGAGCATGTAGAGGTTTTTCTCGGCGAAACCGGCGTGGATCTTACGCACCGTCGCCACCGAATTGGTCGACATGTCGAAGAAGGCCGTGTCGGGGCGCATCCCCTCGATCAGCCCGTTTGGGCCCAGCGCCACCGACTCGACATCGGCCGGCACCGGCAGTGAGGTGAACACGACCTCGCTCTGCTCGCCGACCTGCTTTGGCGAATTGGCCCAGACCGCGCCTTTCGCGAGGAACGGCTCGGCCGCGGCGCGGCTCAGATCGTGCACGACCAGGTCGTGGCCGGCCTTCTGCAGATTGGCCGCCATGCCTTTGCCCATCATGCCCAGGCCAATAAATCCGACGCGCATCTTGCCCTCCGCTTTTCGCCAAACTGTCGCTGGACGAGTTTTGCCCCGCGCCGCGCCCGAGCGCAAGGAGAGGCCCCTCACCCGTCTCGCTATCGCCGGCACAAGGCCCGGCGGGCCTCCGATTCACCGATCTGGCCGGTCTTAAAGCTGCCCAGCCCGAAGCCGCGGCCGCGACAACTTTCCGTTGAGCACACTGCCCCTGATCGGCCTGTTTCTTCAGGGCGAGAGCAGGTCGAAATTCCCGAAATGGTTGTCGGTGCGGTTAGGCCGAAATGGGGTTTCTCCAAAAATCGAAGGATTCGTCGCCACGTTCCGCTTCACTCCACGAGCCCGGTTTCGCTCCGAAGTACCATGCGATTGTGGCAATTTAAGCGGTGCCGTTTCCGCGCTGATGCATTGCGGCTATCCGCTGCGCGCGCGATCACCAGCCGCTAGAGGATGGCATTGGACCACGGCCGCGGGCCGGCGCCGAGACGCTCGAGCGTGTCGTCGACGACGGTCAAATCGGGATTGAAGCGGTTGACCTGGGCGATCATCGCTTTCCGCAGCGGTTCCGTGTCTGTCGGCACCTGCCCCTTATCGGCCCAAAATCGCTTGCTTGCATCAAAGTAGCCGATCGTGTCGAGGAACGCGGCAGCGAAATAGTAGGAGTCCATCACCATGTCGCCCTTGTCGGGATTTATGATTTCCCCCGTGTCTCTCACCGAATATTCAAGGCACCAGTCAAACATCTTTGCAACCTCCTGACTTGCCTGTCGTCGCTGATCAGGGCGCATGTGGGGCCAGCCGCGGAGGAAGAGCTCGACCACGTCATAATTGTTGTGATCCGACATCTTTGAATTCTCAAGCCAGCCTTCCGGGTATTGCTGGTCCTTGATCGCGAGCAGGGTGTCGATGAGGCGCTGCCACCAGCGCACCAGATGAGGCGCATAGCGTACCATGTGAAACGTCAGGCTCAGATCCGTCGTTCTGATCTCATTTCCCTTGTCGTCGATGATGTAGGTGACGCCGAAAAATCCGGTCTCCGGGTCTTGCCAGTCCCGGACAAAGCGTTCGAACACGGGGACAAAGCCCGGCCCGCTTAGATAACCGGCTTGTCCGCCCTGCAGCACCAGACGCGCGATGACCGATACCGCGAGATTGAGCTCTTTCCGATTGTCCCGCCCGCAGCGCACTACATCCGACCAGCATAAATCCTGCAGGTAAGTAACCATGCGCCCCGGATCGTTGATCCGATCGAGAAACGTCGGCTGCAAGCGCCACGGCCACTGCCTGGCTAGGAGCTGGTCCGTTGAGCGGTCGAGTTTCAAAAAGAAAACGTCAGTTCCGGGCGCGAAACTGCCGCCGCAATCCTGCGTCAGCCCATCGGGCGGGTTGGTGCAAACAACGGCCGCCTTTAGCCGCTCGACAGCGTCGCGGGCAGCCTTGTAGTCGCTGCTGCAGTTAATGCGCCATTCCGCCCCGTATAGGTGCGCCCTCGCCCAACTCGTATCGCAGCCCGCAAATTCGCGCTCGGAAAGTGTTTCTTCCGCGCCCTCCATTACCTCGTTCGCCTCCTTCGAGAGCGCGTGCATTTCCGGAAAAGCCTTGAACAGCTCCGATTTCGGGCTATAGGGGGAATGTGCCATCGCGACCTCGAGAAATAACAGCAACGGCACATCAGGCCGCGCCGCTACCTGATCTTACCCGCGCGAAGGGCCTCCGTGCCAAGGTTTGACATTGCTCGGTCGCGCGACGCGCCCATCCAGAAATGCGCGGCCGGCGCGAACTTGTATTTGAATTCCGAGCGCGAGTATTTACGTCAAAGTATATCTGCGAGAGTGACCGACATGGCTACGGCCCGTGTTTTTCGTTCCGGAAACAGTCAAGCCGTGCGGTTGCCGAAAGAATATCGGTTGAAGGGCCCGGAAGTAGAGATTTTTCGCCGCGGCGACGAGATCGTGTTGCGTGAAAAGGCCGAGGGGCTGGTGCGAGCCTTCGAAATTCTGGCCGACCTGCCGGCCGATGCTCTGCCGGAAGACCGCGGCGATACTCTACCACAGGAGCGTGAAGGTCTTTGAATGTCGCGCGGTTCCCGCAGCCAGCTGGCCGAGCTGGCGGGCTTGCTTCCGGTGCTGGAGCTCCCGTCTCTCGCCGGCCAATTCTATGGGTCGATCCGCGCCGCGTTGGCAGCCCGGGGAGACATGATCGGCAACAGCGACCTGTGGATTGCCGCGCATGCCAAAGCGGCGGGCCTCATTCTGGTCACCAATAACGAACGCGAGTTTCGACGCATTCACGGCCTGGAAATTCAGAATTGGGCCGACTGATCCGGGTCATCGCGCGCAACCCCAGGCGATCCCTCGACAGCGGCCGGGATCCTGCGGCCGGTCAAGCCTCGTCTCGTGCCCGATAAAATACAGCAAGCGTAGGGCGGATGAGCGCAGCGTAATCCGCCATCGGGCAGTGGGATGTCGGCGGAATGGGCGTTCGCTTTTCCGCCCTACGCCGCCATTCTTTGCCGGGTGGTGCGTTTGATCATCGCCGCGCCCTTTTTGGCGAACATGATCGTCGGCGCGTTGGTGTTGGTGAAGGTGACCGCCGGCATCAGCCGGCGCAAAGGTGCATTGCACATCGGGGGTCGCACTCCTCCAATACGTTGACCGAGGCGGCGAGGATCGAGGGGCTGTAGGTCAGGATGCCTTTGCCGGTGAAAAGCCAGCGCATGACCTCGCCGGCCAGAGCCAGGCCGCGCGAGCGCTCGTTGGGAGGCGACGAGAAGCCGCGAAAGGTTATCGCGCGAAAACATAGATTCTTGAGCCGACCTCCGCATTCGAGCAGGACTAGGGCGCGGCCGGTGGCCACAACATGGCCCCATGCAGCACCCGGAGGATCACGACCGTTCGCGGATCGGCGGCGTCGACACTGTAAACGACGAGATACGGCAGGCGAGAAATCACGAGCTCGCGCGTCCCGGTCGACCGACCCGGCCTGCCCCGCAACGGGAAATCATCGAGCTGCCGCACCGCGTCCAATATCCGCTGCCCGACCCGCGAGGCGGCGGCCCGGTTGTTGGCAGCGATCCATCGAACAATGCCGAGGAAATCATCGTTCGCCGGCTTGGTCCAGCGAATCGTCACGAATGGGGTTTGACGACCCGTTCAAATGCCGCGACGACCGTCGCATGATCGACAACCTGGCCGGCCTGCAGCGCTTGCTTGCCGTCCTCGACAGCCGCCAGGAATTGCCGCTCATTGGCGACATAGGATCGTAGCGCCTCGTTGATGAGCCAGGACTTGCTGCGGCCCGTCGCCTCGGCCAGCACCTCGAGCTCGTGGTCGAGACCGGCATCGACACGAGCGGCTATGGTCACGGACTTTGACATTGCGGTCCTCGGATAGAAGCAAACAATGTTTACATTGTAGCGCATCGGCGCTTGGGGAGCAAATCGCACAGGCCGACACCGGCGGGAGTGCAGCTGGCGTGATAGCAGGTGCCGCCATAGCGCCGCGCGTAGTTTGAGGAGTTCGTCGTCGGTCTGGATTTGGCGCCGGGCAGCGTTTCCTCGCGGACGAAGCGCTGCAATGCCGGGGCGGCGAAGAGCCGCCGCGCCAAGCGCAATCCGCCGATGATAGGATTACGGTGACGGTTTACTTATCCGATTCGCATCATCGTGCGATCGCAGCGATAATTACACTGTCACCGTAATCACCCACATAGTGGTCCTGCATGTTCTGGCCGATGCCGCGCAATTCGTGCACGACCGGCACGCCGATGCGGCCGAGATGCTCGGAATCGCCGACGCCCGACAATTGCAGGATGTGCGGCGAGCCGATCGCGCCGGCCGATCAACCAGTGAGCGTGGCTGCCGAGTACGACGGGGTGTTCAGATGAGAGCCATAGGGCGGAAGATCCGACGAAAACCGCGTGGATTCCGCCGTGCAACGCGAACCGCGATGATGGAATACGCCGTGCTTTTTCCGCCATAGCTTACTGTGTAAACGGTTCAGCGATCGCCAAGGCGCGGTAACCGGTCGTGTGCGTCAGATCTATAGCACAGCCCTTGCGGTTTCCCACCTGGGCACCCACATGATGTTGTGGTCGATGGGGAATGAGCACCGGGGATGACACCACATAACGGGCCACTGCTGGCCGAAGACGGCGCGTACCTACTGGTCAAGTTCGACCAGCGCGACAGGCAGGTGATCGTAAGAACGAAAGTCTGCCTCGACCTGCCCGATCGCTCGATGAATGAGCCGCCGCAGCGGCAAATATGCCTAAGCATGAGCGTTGCGCACGAGCACGCCCTTAAGGTGGCCGCGAGCCGGTCGCTGCCGATCATCTGGGAGGGTGCCGAGTTCGTCGCGAGCGTAACGTATGTCGGCGGCCACTGGCAGGGCTGCTGGGTGATCCGGCTGGCCGCCTTCGAAGTGGAATCAGACTTGACCAACTACCGCGATGAGCACACCGCACGCTTGATGGTCAAGGCGGATGCGTGCAAGCATGGTTATGGTAGTCGGGTCAGCTGGCTGGACGGCTACGCACAGCCGGCGTTTGCATAGGTAAAACTGACCCGCGTTCACTCGCGAGGACCGGCGAGCGGTGCGATGCATCGAGGTGGAAGGCGCTGCGCTTTCAGCACTACGCCGGCTACGATTTTCCAAAAGGACTACACACCCACTTCCATGGTCCCTTAAAGTAGTACAGGTCGCCCATCTGGTACCCCTTCGCCGGGAGAAACTTGCCGATCATGCCGGCGGTCCAGCCCGTCCTGGATGCGGGGGAACGAACGACCGTCATCGTGTCGCCTTCTGGATAGCCGGTCGACAGGTCGCTTCAATTGCATCAATGACGCGATCGATAAGCGCGGGAATAGGATCGTCCTCCGCTCCCGCCCAGATGGTGTCTTCCCATCGCGCCCGTTCTGTCGGGCTCACCTGGTGTCTATGTGCCGAGATTAGCGATCGAACCGCAACAATGATCTCATTCCGAACCTCGAAGAGATCGTCATAGGCTCTCGCGGCTTCGGGACCAAAGAAAGCGGTAAATCGGTAACGGCGCGCCCAGGCCTCAGCAAAAAAATCGGCCTTGCTTGCAAGCCGTTCAGTTGGTGCAAAATATGAATTCAATAAACGTGTATCCTCTTCGGTCTCGTTTTCACCTCTGTGCCTGCTTTGACCCTCGTGGCTATAGCTAAACGGAGAGCGCGCGGCCTTGATGATGTCGCGGGCTTGGTAAAAATCAGCAAGTACTTCCTCGGCTAGTTCGATTCTCCGTTTGCCGATGGTCTCCTGGTGCCACTTGGTCAATCCGCGATAAGCAATATACGCGCCGGAGCAAGCTGCCCCGGCAGTGAAAACCGGCGCGACTACCTTGATGACATTGCCGACCGTCTCGAAGTCCATCCCGTCGCGTGTCTGCGGCAGCAACCGAACCGCTATAACATATCCCGACCTTGATCGCGGATCGGGTCAGACGACGTGATCGCCCAGCGGCGATCGTCGGCGCACAGATCCGACGCTCGAATCCACCCGCCTTCGCTGCGCCGCCATTCTTCGTCGCGCCGCACCTTTTATCATTGCCGCATCCTTCTCGGCGATTATGATCGTCGGGGCGTGGGTGTTGGTGAGGTGACGGCCGGCATCACGGAGGCGTCGATGACCCGCAGCCCGTCGAGGGCATGCGCCGCAATTCGTCCTCGACAACCGCCATCGTGCGCCTGATGCGAACCGTCATGGCGGAAGGCGGTTCGCTTTTCCGCCTTACGCTTGTTCGCTCAGTGCTCCCAAGGCAAATTGCATTTGCTCAGTGACAAGTTGAGAGTAGTCGGCATGTCCAAGTAGGACTGCACCACGTCTGCCGGCTCACCGCTTATCTGCAACTCGCGGGCTTTGAGCGCTTGCAGCGCCTGAGCTTGGTTGTCACACGCCGAGAACCAATTCCTGATTTCCACCTCGGTCATTCCGTGGTTCCGCAGCATGACTGTCACGGCACCCCGCATGGTCTTATCGGCATCGCTCAATACCTCGTTGAGCGGTTTCACAACCGGCTCTTTATATGGGGTGAACTGATTTAACAGAAGGCCGATCAGAAGCGGCAAACCTACTAAGAGAAGGGCTAACAGACTTGCCGTGACCAGGAATTTAAGCGGGGGATCCAGGCTTCTTACCCGGGCGTCAAGAGCTTGCAGGCTAATCATGTGCGCTACTCTAACTCACGGGGCCTATCGAGAAATCGCGTTCGCACCCAACCAACGATAGCAAGGGTAGGGCGGGGGGACCACGCGCCACCTCATTATCTTCGGCGGGTTCCCATTCGTTGCACCCGCCTCACATCCGCCTTGCTACGCCGCCAGTCTTTGCCGCGCGCTGCCTTTGATGATCGCGGCGCCCTTTTCGGCGATCATTATCGTCGGGGCGTTGGTGTTGGTCGAGGTGACGGCCGGCATCACCGAGGCGTCGATGACGCGCAGCCCGTCGAGGCCGTGCACGCGCAAGTCGCTGTCGACGACGCTCATCGGGTGCGAGCCCATCAGGCAGGTGCAGCTGGCGTGATAGCAGGTGCCGCCGTTGCGCCGCGCGTGGTCGAGCAGCTCGTCGTCGGTCTGCACCTGCATGCCGGGCAGGCTTTCTTCGCGGACGAAGCGCTGCAAGGCCGGGGCGGCGAAGAGCCGCCGGGCCAGCCGCAACCCGCCGATGATGGCGCGGCGGTCGCTCTCTTCCGACAGGTAGCGCGGGTTGATTGCCGGCGCGTCGCCCGGGCGGTTCGATTTGGCCTCGACATAGCCGCGCGACAGGGGCCGCATCTGCCAGGCGCCGGCGCTGAGGCCGGGCGTCTCCTCCAGCTCGCCGATCTGGCCGTTCTTGAAGCTGCCGGGGGCGAAGGTGCATTGCACATCGGGGGTCGCCGACTCCTCCAATACCTTGACGGAGGCTGCAACGATCGACGGGCTGTAGGTCAGCATGCCTTTGCCGGTGAAGAGCCAGCGCATGACCTCGCCGGCGAGTGGCAGGCCGCGCGAGCGCTCGTTGGCGGTCTGCGCGCCGACGACCGGATAGGAGACGCGCGCGACATAGTGGTCCTGCATGTTCTTCCCGACGCCGCGCAATTCATGGACGACCGGCACGCCGATCTTCGCGAGATGCTCGGGATCGCCGACCCCCGATAGTTGCATAATGGGCGGCGAGCCGATCGCGCCCGCCGACAGGATCACCTCGCGTGCCGCATCGGCCCGCTCAATGTGGCCGCCTCGCGAGAACTCGACGCCGGTCGCGCGCTTGCCGTCGAACAGGATGCGGTGGACCAGCGCGCCCGTGACGAGCTGCAAGTTCGGCCGCTTCAATGCCGGGTGCAGGTAGGTGCGGGCGGTCGAGGCGCGGCGGCGGCCGCCGCGGGTCTGCTGGCACCAGCCGATGCAGTCTTTATGGCCCGGCGGCAGGTCGTTGAGGTCCTCGCGGTATTCGAGTCCGATCTGCTTGCCGGCTTCGAGCACTGTCGCGCAGATCGCCGGCCGGTCGGTCTTCGAGGTGAAGAGCGGCCCCTCCTTGCCGCGCGCTTCGCTGCCCTCGCCTTCCCAGCGCTCGGCCCGGCGGAAATAGGGCAGGCAATCGTCCCACGACCAGCCGCGGTTGCCGAGCTGCGCCCAGTGGTCGTAATCCTCGGGTTGGCCGCGGATGTAGATCATCCCGTTGATCGACGACGACCCACCGATCACCCGGCCGCGGGTGTAGACGATCGCGCGGCCGTTGGTGCCGGGGTCCGGCTCGGCGCGGTACTTCCAGGTCAGGGTATCGTGGTCGAGCATCTTGAAGAAGCCGGCGGGGATGTGGATGAGCGGGTTCCAATCGCGCCCGCCCGCCTCGATCAGCAAGACTTTCGTAGTCGGATCCTCGGTCAGCCGGTTGGCCAGCACACAGCCGGCCGAGCCGGCCCCGATGATGATGTAATCCGCCTGCATCTTCCGCGCTCCCTCCGGCTGCTTAATTCGCGTACAGTTTAGTTACGAGAATACTAGGGGAGCAACGGTGCCGTTCAGGCGCGCATGCGCGAGATGTCGCGAAGCACGCTCGCTTCCAGTTCCTTTTCGTCGAGCCGGTGCTTCACCAGGTCGCCGATACTGACGATGCCCTTCAGCTCGCTGCCCTCGATCACCGGGAAGTGACGGATTCGCGCTGTCGTCATTGTTGCAAGCACGGCATCGATGCGATCGGAGGGGCGGCAGGTGAGGATGGGTGTCGACATCAGTTGTTGGACCTCAAAGCCGAGCACGGCGGCGCCGTCACGGGCTATCGCCTTGATGAAGTCCCGCTCCGAGAAGATGCCGACCGGCTTCATCCACCGGTCCTCCACGACCAGGGCGCCGATGCGGTGCTCAGCCAGTTTGCGGACCGCAAGTTCGACGCTATCCGCAGGGTGTATCCTCTCAACGTGATGGCCCTTGGTCCGTAACACATCGGAAATAAACATGGCTGCCTCCTGCGCGGTCTCTCGGCATTTAAATGGGGATTTGGTGATGCATTACCCAAGGGATGCAGTACTGTAGGGCGGAGGAGCGGAAGCGCATTCCGCCACTATCCGCCCCAGGAAGGAGAACCCCCAATGCCGTTCTACGAAAAAGGCAATGTCCGCATTCATTACGAAGAGGTCGGCTCCGGCTTCCCGCTCATGGTCATTCCCGGGGGCGGGCTGAACTCGACCGTGGCGGGTCTCGCGAACCATCCCTTCAATCCGATGGACGAGTTCAAGAACGAGTACCGCGTCATCGCGGCCGATTTGCGCAACGCCAATGGCGGGCAGTCCTCGGGTCCGCTCGAGATCGACCGGCCGTGGGACGCCTATACGGACGACCATATCGGCCTGCTGGATCACCTCGGCATCCGGGAATTCATGGTGCTGGGCTTTTGCATCGGCGGCCCGTTCATCTGGAACCTGTTGAAGCGGGCGCCGGGACGCATCGTCGCCGGCGTGCTGGCGCAGCCGAGCGGCTTCCGCCCGACGATGCCGGACCTCTTCTACCAGAACAACATCAAGGGCTGGGGCCCGCCGCTGTGCGAGCGCCGGTCCGACATCACAATGGCCCAGGTCGACGCGTTCCTCAACAAGATGTACCGCGCCAACGCCGACTTTGTGTTCACCGTGGCGCGGGATTTCGTAAAGAGCTGCCAGACGCCGGTCCTCATTCTCCCCGACGACGTGCCGGCCCACCCCTACGCGGTGGCGTTGGAGAGCGCGCATCTCGCGCCCAATGCGCAAGTCAGCATCTATCCGTGGAAGGCGAACCCGGAGCAGATCCAGCTCGCGCTGCGCCACGTGCGCGCGTTTCTCAAGGCAAATCGGCCGGCGAGTGCGGCGCAACAACCGTTGGCCGCCGCCGCCCAATAGGCTTCAAACTCGGCGGGCGGCGAAATCGATGCGGGGGTCGATCAGCATGTAGGTCACGTCGCTGATCAGTTTCAGGAGGAGGCCGATCAGGGTGAAGACGTAGAGCGTGGCGAACATGATCGGGTAGTCGCGGTTGATCGCCGCCTCGAAGCCGAGGAGGCCGAGGCCATCGAGCGAGAAAATTACTTCGATCAACAGGGAGCCGGTAAAGAGGATGCCGATCAGCGCCGCCGGGAAACCGGCGACGACCAGCAGCATCGCATTGCGGAAGATGTGGCCGTAGAGCACCCGGCGCTCGGTCAGGCCCTTGGAGCGGGCGGTCAAGACGTATTGCTTGTTGATCTCTTCCAAGAAACAGTTCTTGGTCAGCATCGTGAGAGTCGCAAACCCGGAGATCACCAATGCGGTGATCGGCAATGCGATATGCCAGAAATAATCGGCGAAGCGCATTGGCCAGGACAACGAGGCCCAATTGTCGCTGACCAGACCGCGCAACGGGAAGATCGAGAAGTAGCTGCCGCCGGCGAACAGCACGATCAGCAACACGGCGAAAAGAAAACTCGGCACCGCATAGCCGACGATGATGACGCCGCTGGTCCACACGTCGAACCGGCTGCCGTCGCGCACCGCTTTCCTGATGCCGAGCGGGATCGAGACGAGATAGGTGATGAGCGTGGTCCACAATCCGATCGAGATCGAGACCGGCAGTTTGTCTTTGATCAGATCGACGACCCGACGGTCGCGGAAGAAGCTGGTGCCGAAATCGAAGGTGATGTAGTTGCGCATCATCAACAAGAACCGCTCGAGCGGCGGCTTGTCGAAGCCGTATTGCTTTTCGAGCTCCTTGATCAGCGCCGGGTCGAGGCCGCGCGCGCCGCGGTACCGCGTATCGCTGCCGCCGGCCTGCGTTTTGAACTCCCCGGTGCCGCCGCTGACCCGCTCGGTGGCGCTGACGTCGCTGCCTTTGAGGCGCGAGATCATCTGCTCGACCGGTCCGCCCGGCGCCGCCTGCACGATCACGAAATTGACGACCATGATCGCGAACAGGGTCGGAATGATCAGCGCAATGCGGCGGATCGCATAAGCAATCATAAGGTGAACTCCGGCTGGTGCCGGCCCCCACCCTCTCGCCGACGCGGGTCCCTCCCGCCCCCGTGTCCACGGGGGAGGGTTGCGGCGGGGGCTTGCTCTGGACCCCGGGTCACTGCTTCGTCACTTCGCCTTTCTTGGCTTCGACCGACTGCTCGGCGGCGGGATCGATCCACCAGGTATCGAGTCCGACCGCGTATTTCGGGGAGACCGTAGGACGGCGGAACTTGTCCCAATGGGCGACGCGGAACGCCGCGATGTGGTAATGCGGGATCAGGTAGTAGCCGTACTGCAATACCCGGTCGAGGGCGTGCGTGTGGGCCACCAGGCTCGCCCGGTCGGGCGCCCGAACCAGCTCCTCGATCAGCTCGTCGACGACTTTGCTCTTGACGCCCATCAGGTTGCGGCTGCCTTGCTCGTCGGCGGATTGCGAGCCCCAATATTCGCGCTGCTCGTTGCCTGGGGAGAGTGATTCGCCGAATGCGACCACCGCCATGTCGTAGTCGAAGGTCTCCATGCGCTTCTGGTATTGCGCATTGTCGACGGTGCGCACGCGGGCGGTGATCCCCATCCGCTCGAGGTTCTTCGCAAACGGCAGCACGATCCGCTCGAACTGCGGATTGTCGAGCGTGATTTCGAACTCGAAGGGCTGACCCGTCTCGTCGTTGACGAGCTTTTCGCCCTTGAAGGTCCAGCCAGCCTCCTTCAGCAACTTCAATGCCGGCCGCACGCCGTCGCGAATATTGCCCGAACCGTCGTATTTCGGCGGGTCGTACTCGGTCGTGAAGACCTGGTCGGGGATCTGGCCGCGGAACCTTTCTAGGATCTTCAGCTCCTCGTCCTGCGGCACCCCGGTTGCCGCGAGCTCGGAATTGTCGAAATAACTGCGCGTGCGCTGGTAGGCGCCATAAAACAAATTCTTGTTCGACCATTCGAAATCGAAGGCATAGGCCAAGGCCTCGCGCACTCGCGGGTCCTGAAACAGCGGTCGGCGCAGATTGTAGGCGAAACCCTGCATGCCGCTCGGCAACCCGTTCGGGATCTCTTCCTTCTTGATCAGGCCGGCGCGCAAAGCCGGGTTGTCGTACCCGGTCGCCCAATCTTTCGACGAGTTTTCGAGCTTCACGTCGAACTGGCCCGCCTTGAAGGCTTCGAGCGCGATTGTCGCGTCGCGGTAATAATCGTAACGGATCGTGTCGACATTGTAGCGGCCCTTCATAACCGGCAGGTCGGCCGCCCAGTAATCGGCGACACGGCGATAGGTAATCGAGCGCCCGGGATCGACCGACTCGATCTTATAAGGCCCGCTGCCGAGCGGCGGGTCGAGGGTCGTCTTCTCGAAATCGCGCCCGGCCCAATACGCCTTAGAGAGCACCGGCATTTGCCCAAGGATCTGCGGCAATTCGCGGTTCTCCGCCGATTTGAACGAGAACCGGACGCCGCGCTCGCCTTCCTTCTCGACCTTGGTGACGTCGCCGTAATAGGAGCGGTAGGAGGGAGCCCCTTTGGCGCGCAATGTCTCGAAGGTCCAGATGACGTCCTCCGGCGTCATCTGGGTTCCGTCGTGAAACCGCGCCTCCTTGCGCAAGGTGTAGAGCACCGAAAGCTTGTCGGGGGCGAGCTCGATCTTTTCGGCGACGAGGCCGTATTCGCTGCTGGGCTCGTCCTCGGAGGCAACCGACAAAGTGTCGAAGATTTGACCTACCCCCGCCGCTGGCACCCCCTTGACGACAAAGGGATTAAGGGTGTCGAAGGTGCCGATCGCGAAAAGCCGCATCGTGCCGCCCTTCGGCGCGTCCGGGTTGACGTAATCGAAATGCGGGAAGTCGGGAGTGTATTTGAGGTCGCCGAATAACGACATGCCCGGCGTCGCCGCGACTGCGGCAGCGGCCAGTCCGAGCACTACACCGAGTGCGACCAAAACTGCAGGAACTCTGCGCATTGCTGAACTCCGGGCCAAGGGCTCAATTACCGATGAGCTCGAGCGCCGCCCGATGCGTGCGGCGGTCGCCGGCCACCAGGATTCGGCCGTCCGAGGCGATATCGAGATCGGCTCCGCGCCAATCGGTGGCGATGCCGCCGGCCCCCGCGACGATCGGAACCATCGCGCAGAAATCGTATGGCTTGAGGCTCGCTTCAAGAACGAGGTCGATGAAGCCGGCGGCAAGGAGGCCATAGGCGTAGCAATCGGCGCCGAAGCGCGTCAGCTTGACTGCACCCGACACTCGGGCGAATGCCGCGACGTCCGCATCCTTGAACATGTCGGGGGTCGTGGCAAAGAGCGTGGCGCCCGCGAGCGCGGGGCAGGCCCGGCAGTGAACTGCTGCTCCGTTCAAGGTCGTCGGGCGGCCGGCAACCCCGATCCAGCGCTCGCGTGAAATTGGCTGGTCGATGATGCCGAGGATCGGGCGCTTGGCGCGGGTCAGCGCAATCAACGTGCCGAACAGCGCAACCCCGCTGATGAAAGATTTCGTCCCGTCGATCGGGTCCAATGTCCACACGAACTCGGCGTTCTCGCGCATCCGGCCGAACTCTTCCCCCACGATGCCGTGCTCCGGGAAACGGCTGCCGATCAGCGCACGCATCGCCTGTTCGGCGGCCCTGTCGGCAGCCGTCACCGGGGTCAGGTCGGCCTTGTCGTCCACCGTAAGCGGCTGCCGGAAATACGGCCGGATCGCCTCGCCCGCCGCATCGGCGAGACTGAGCGCGAGCGTAATAAAGTCATCGAGTTCGGGCGGTGGCACGGAGACTATTTCAGTGTCTCGAGATAGGCGATGACATCGGCACGGTCTTGGCCCTTGGGGATACCGGCAAAGGTCATCTTGGTGCCCTTGATCATGGCCTGCGGCTTCCACAGCCAGTCATTGAGCTTCTCCGGATCCCATTTTTCGCCCTTATGCGCTTCCATTGCGGCGGAGAATTGATAGCCGGGCACCTCGGCCATGGCCTCCTGGGTGATATCCCACAGGTTTGGCCCGATCTTGTTTGGCCCGCCCTTGGTGAAGGTGTGGCAAGCGGCGCAGACTTTGGCCACCTGCTCGCCTTTTTTTGGATCGGCCTTGGCGAGCAATGGCCCGATCGGCTCGGGTCCGGCTGCCGCCCCCTCGGCGGGCGCGCTCGCGCTCGGTTCGGCGCCTGCCACGACAAAGACCGGCTTTTCCAGCTCCTTCGGGCGCACCAGCTGACCTGCCAGTATCCCCGACGCCATCGCGACGATCATCGCGGTGAGCACCGAGGCAATGATCTTGTTCCATTCGAATGACGACATCGACGCCCGAACCTCCCTCGGTTGGGACGAATATCACGCTTCCGGCGCCCGCACGAACCGGGCATGTTGTCGCTATCGAAGCAAGTTTAAGCACTACGGTGACCAGAACCGCACCCGCGAACCCGATCATCCTCATTCCCGCCCGGCTTGCCGCTACGCGGTTGCCGGGCAAGCCACTCGCCGACATCGCCGGAACCCCGATGATCGTGCATGTCTGGCGCCGCGCCGTCGCCGCGGAGGTCGGACCCGTCGTCGTCGCCTGCGCCGACCGCGCCATCGCCGAGGCCGTCGAAGCGGCGGGCGGGCGCGCAGTCTTGACCAACCCGCACCATCCCACCGGGTCGGACCGCATTCACGAGGCGATCGCGCGGATCGACCCGGGCGGCATGCATGACGCAGTGGTGAATGTACAAGGTGATCTGCCGCTTCTCGATCCGGCGGCGGTCCGTATCGCCATCGCCGGCCTCGCCGACCCCGAGTCCGACATCGCGACCTTGGCCGCAATCATCGAGGACGAAGCGGCGCTCACCGACACCAGCGTGAACAAGGTCGTCGCCGGCTTCACCGATCCGACGCAGCCGGCGCGCGCGCTCTATTTCAGTAAGGCCATCGTGCCGTGGGGGCCGGGCCCGCATTACGAGCATATCGGGCTCTACGCCTATCGCCGCGCCGCGCTCGAGCGGTTCGTCGGGCTGCCGCGCGGCGTCCTCGAGCAGCGGGAGCATCTCGAACAGTTGCGCGCGCTCGAAGCCGGGATGCGCATCTCGGTCAGCCTGATAGACGCCGCCCGCCTCGGCGCGCAGGTCGACACGCCGGCCGACCTCGCCCGCGCCCGCCACCTTGCAGAGCTTCATCCCGTCATTCCGGCGAAAGCGGGAACCCAGGCCGGCAGAGCACCGTCGCGAGCTCTGGACCCCCGCTTTCGCGAGGGTGACGAAGGAAGGCAGCGATGACAGCAGTCTCCGACCCGGCACAGACGATCGCGTTTCAAGGCGCTTTCGGCGCCTATTCCGACCTCGCCTGCCGCCGCGTCTTTCCCGAGATGGCGACCTTGCCGTGCAACCAATTCGAGGATGCCTTCGCTGCAGTGCGCGAAAATCGAGCGGCGCTGGCCATGCTGCCGATCGAGAACTCGGTTGCCGGCCGCGTTGCCGACATCCATCATCTGATGCCGGATTCGGGCCTCAACATCATCGGCGAGCATTTCGAGCGGGTGAACCACCACCTGCTGGCCTTGCCGGGCGCCACCGTGGCGACGATCCGAACAGTCCGCAGCCACGTTCACGCGCTGTCGCAATGCCGCAGGCTGATCCGCTCGCTCGGGCTCGATCCGGTCGTCGCGGCGGACACGGCCGGAGCGGCGGCCGAAATAGCCGAGCGCGGCGATCCCACTGTCGCGGCAATCGCCTCGGAGCTTGCCGGGCAGATCTACGGCCTCGTCTCGCTGAAGGAGAACATCGAGGACGCCGAGCACAACACGACGCGTTTTCTGATCATGTCGCGCGAGCCCGCGCGGCCGCCGCGCGGCACACCGACAGTGACGACGTTCTTGTTCCGCGTCCGCAATGTGCCGGCGGCGCTCTACAAGGCGATGGGCGGGTTCGCCACCAACGGCGTCAACATGACCAAGCTGGAGAGCTACATGGTCGGCGGCGCGTTCGCGGCGACCCAGTTCTACGCCGATGTCGAGGCGCACCCCGAGGACCGCCCGTTGGCGCTGGCGCTCGAGGAGCTCGCCTTCTTCTCGCGCGAGGTCAAGATCCTCGGCGTCTATCCCGCCCACCCGCTTCGCATCGCCGCCTCGGCGCGCCAGTGCGATTGAAGAAGGATCATCCCGTTGATGCTGATCGACCACGCAGAACTGCACGGCATCGCGTTGCGCGTTTTCGAGGCCGCCGGCAGCGACCACGCCGAAGCTCAAATCATTGCCGGCCATTTGATCGAGGCCAATCTGCGCGGCCATGACAGCCATGGCGTCGGGCTGATCCCGAACTATCTGGACCATCTCGCAGGCGGCACCGTCGTCGCCAACCGCAAAGGACGCATCGTCAGCGAGAACGGCTCCCTGATCGTCTATGATGGCGAGCGCGCCTGGGGCCAGATCGCCGCGCGCGAAGCGACGATGGTCGGCATCGCCAAGGCGCGTGAGACCGGGGTCGCGGTCGTCGCCTTGCGCAACCCGCATCACATCGGCCGGGTCGGCACCTATGGCGAGATGTGCGCCGCGGCGGGTCTCGTCTCGTTCCATTTCGTCAACGTCACCGATGCGCGGCCGGCCGTGGCGCCGTGGCGCGGCACCGACGCGCGCTTCAGCACCAACCCCGTTTGCATCGCCATACCGGGGCCCGAGCCCGACCGGCCGATCATCCTCGACATGGCGACGAGTGTCGTCGCGATGGGCAAAGTGCGCGTCGCCCGCAACAAGGGCGAGCAGCTGAAGCCCGGCATCCTGCTAGACGGCGAAGGCAACCCGACGACCGACCCCGGTGCGATGTATCGCCAGCCGCGCGGTGCATTGATGACCTTCGGCGAACACAAGGGCTATGCGCTGGCTTTTGTCTGCGAAATGCTGGCCGGCGCCTTGTGCGGCAGCGGCACGATGCGGCCCGAACGGCAGGGCCGCGGCACGGCGACGAACGGCATGCTGACGATCGTCATCGACCCGTCGCGTCTCGTCGATCGCGAGTGGCTGGCGCAGGAAATCGCGGCGATGACCGAATACATCACCGCCTCGCCGCCGGCGCGCCCGGACGAGCCGGTGCTGATCCCCGGCGACCCCGAGCGCCGCACCAAGGCCGAGCGCCTCGCCCAAGGCGTGCCGATCGACGACGAGACCTGGCGCGAACTCACCGCCGCCGCCCGCACCATCAACGTGCTGGTCGAAGCGCCCCGTCCGAAAGCCCGCTGAGGCTCCCTACTGTCGTTTTTCGATGTTCCACAGGAACGAGAGCGGCGCGTCGAGCACGCCGGCGAGGTTCTTGCGGAACGCGCGTCTGCCCACCGGTTGCCCAGTGGGGATATAGGGCACGAATTCGAACGCACGCTGCTGGATCTGATCAGCGAGGTCGTGCCGTTGCGCGTCGTCCGTTGCCGCGAACCATGCCGCGCGCAACGACTCGATCTTCTCGTCGGTCGGCCAGCCGGGCGCTGAGCCGGTGAGACCGCCGGCACGCAGGAACCGGTTGGTCGCCGGGTTGATCATGTCGTAGTAGGCGAACACGGTGTTCATCACGCTCCACCCGCCCCGCTCGATCGGCTCCCGCATCAGAACCCGCTTGATGACCGTCCCCCATTCGGCCGTCGTCAGCTCGACATTGAGCCCGAGCCGCTGCAACAGGTCATTGGTGACGAGCGCCTCCGCATGAAGCTGCGGGATGTCGGCCGCGTCCAACACGACCACGCGCTCGCCCTTGTAGCCCGCCTCGCCGATCAGCCGTTTGGCCTTGTCGTAATCGCGCGGGCCGGATAGCGCTTCGCCTCCCTGCTCATCCGCCCCTGGCACGTCGCAGACATAATAAGAAAAGCAGGTCCGCCAGTTCCTCTGGTCGCCCGCCATCGCGGCCATGTAGTCCCGCTGATCGGTCACGGCGAGCACGGCTTGCCGTATTTTTACGTTGTCGAATGGCGGGTGCAGCTGATTGAAGCGTACCGTGCCCATAAAGGAGGAGAATGACTGGGTTACGATGTTCGCGTCACGCTCGAGAGCGGGCGCGTAGTCGCTCGGTACGTTCTCCCAGTAATCGACCTCACCGGCGCCGAGCGCCTGCGCCGCGGTCACCGCCTCGGGGATATAGAGCCACTCGACCCGATCGACCTTGACCACCTTGCCGCCCGATGCCCAGTTCGGCGGTTCTGTGCGCGGCACGTAGTCCGGGTTCTTGACGTAAACCACCCGATGGCCGGGCTGCCACTCTTCCTTGACGAACTTGAAGGGTCCCGAGCCGATCGCTTCCTTGATCTGGGTAAAGGCGTCGGTCTGAGCTAGCCGCTCCGGCAGCATGAACGGCGTCGGCGAGGTCAAGGTGGACAGCGCCTCCAGCACCGGGAACGGAGTCTTCAACGCGATCCGGAACTGCTTTTCGCCCACCGGCTCGATCGCCGCCGCAGCCGCCAGCAGCGACTGTCCGTAAGCGTCATTGCGTTGGCCCCAGCGCTTCAACGAGGCGACGATATCGCTCGCCCGTACCGGCTGCCCGTCATGAAATTTAAGGCCGTCGCGCAACGTGAATGTGTAAGTCAGCTTGTCGTCGCTGACCTGCCACGTATCGACCATCTGCGGCTGCGGGTGGAATTGGCGGTCCATCGCGAACAGCGTGTCATAGACCATGTAGCCGTAGTTGCGCGTGATGTAGACGCCGGTGAAATAGGGATCGAGGATCGAGAGATCGGCATGCGCGATAAAGCGCAACGTTGTTCCGGCGTTCTGCTGCGCCTTCGAAGGCATCGCGAAGAACAATGCGAGGCTGCCGATGACGAAAAGCCGCAATAGAGTTGTGGGCATGTATCCCCCTGTCCTTGTTGAGCGCCCCCTCGCCATTTATTGGTATTCATTTGGACCGCTCATTGCAGCCGCACCTCGCTGCAGGCGACCCAGTGGCCCGGCCGCAGCTCGCGCAGTTCGGGCCGAGCCTGCTTGCACCGCTCGACCGCGATCGGGCAGCGCGGGTGGAAGACGCAGCCCGAGGGCGGATTGATCGGGCTCGGCACCTCGCCCTGGACTGGCCGGAAAGTGCGCTCCGCCTCGACCGTCGGATCGGGCACTGGCACTGCCGCCAGCAATGCCTGGGTGTAAGGGTGCAGCGGGTTGTCGAAGAGCTCGTCGCAGGCCGAAAGCTCGACGATGCGGCCGAGATACATGACCGCGACGCGCTGGCAGAGATGCCGAACGACCGACAAGTCATGGGCGATGAACAGATAGGTCAGGCCGAATTTCTCGCGGAGATCTTCGAGCAGGTTGATGACCTGAGCCTGGATCGACACATCGAGCGCCGAGACCGCCTCGTCGCAGACGATGAATTCGGGTTCCAAGGCAAGGGCACGGGCGATCCCGACGCGCTGGCGCTGGCCGCCGGACATTTCATGCGGGTAACGGTCGGCGAATTTCGGGTCGAGGCCGCAGACAGATAGAAGTTCCCGCACTCGCGCGGTGCGACGGCTTGCATCGCGCTCGATCCCGTGGACCATGATTGGTTCGGCGATGATCTCGCCAACCTTCATGCGCGGGTTCAACGAGCTGTAGGGGTCCTGAAAAATGACTTGGATCCGGCGCCGCAGCACCACGAGTTCTCTGCGCTCCAGCTTGGCGATGTCGACGCCGTCGTAGAGGATCGCGCCGGCAGTCGGCTTTTCGAGCCGCAGGATGCAGCGGCCGGTCGTCGTCTTGCCGCAGCCGCTCTCGCCGACCAGCCCCAAGGTCTCGCCGCGGCACACCGTGAAATCGATGCCGTCGACCGCCTTCACCTCGCCGATTTTGCGGTTGATGACGATCCCCTCGGTGACAGGGAAATGCATCTGCAATCCCCTCACTTCGAGAAGCGGTGTGGAGTCGGGGGTCACCGTCATTTGTCGAGCCAGATCGTGCCGAGGTCTTGGTTGACGTAATGACTGGGACCGATTTTCCAGCCTTTGACATAGGACCGGTACGGCACGATCCGCTGCCACCACAGCAGGTAGATTGCATGGGCCTGATCGTCCAAGACGTATTTGTTGAACTCGAGCAAATCGGCGTGCTGCTTGGTCTTGTCGAGTTCGCGCAGCTGCCGGTCGTACATCTCGATTTCTTTCGGATCGTCGAACTGCCCGTAGTTCGAGCTGGACACCGAATGCGGCAGGTATTTGCCGACGTCGGCTAGCGGATTGACGACGTTCTGGCAGTTACCCTCGGTGCTGACCTCGAAATTGCCGCTGCGCAGCGCCTCGAACCACGGCCCGGTCGGCAACACCCGCTGGGTGACGTGCAGTCCGATCTTGCTCCACTGGTCGACGACCCAGATCCCATAATATTTATAGGGTTGATCGACATTGCGATTGAGCAGTTCAAAGTGGAGCCCCTCGGCTCCGGCCTCCTTCAGCAAGCGCCGCGCCTCGGCCCGCGACTTTTCGATGTCGGGCCAATAGCCGGCGATCTGCTGCAGCTCCTCCTTGGTTGGGGCGAGCGGCGAGTCCGGGAAGGTCAGGCCGCCGACCGTGTGCACGATCGCGATCTTGGATAACTCCGGTGCGCCGCCCCAGCGGTCGATTGCCAAGGTTAGGGCGCGCCGTACGCGGACGTCGTCGAACGGCTTTTTCTGGTGGTTCGGGGTTATCACTCCGCCGCAGTTCCAGTCGCTGGTCTGGACGGTAATCTTGTCGCCGAGCGCCTTTTTCAGCTCGTCGACGGTGGCGGGCGGAAAACCGCGAAACTCGATCGCCGCCCGGTCGGCGCGGATCGCCTCGACGCGGAGCGCCTGCTTGTCGGCATAGATGCCGGTAAAGCCGTCGAGGTACGGCAGGCCCGCACGGAAGTAATCGAGATTGCGCTCACCCTTGATCGATTGGCCGGTATCGTAGCTCACGAACTTGAACGGGCCGGAGCCGAGAATGTTCTTTTCGTACCAGTGCGGGTCCTTGTCGAGGATCGTCTTTTTGTAGATCCAGGCATAGGGGTCGGCCAATGCCGGCAGGAACGCGTCGGTGGCGAATTTCAGCCGGAAAACCACGGTGGCCGGATCCGTGGCCTCGACTTTGTCCACCATGACGAAGTTACTCTGTCGGGCGCTGATGACGCCCTCCGGGGGGGAGATGATCTCATTCCAGCTTGCCGCGACATCCTCCGCTGTCAATGGCGAACCGTCGGTGAATTTGACCCCTTCGCGGATCTTGAACGTGTAAGTTTTGCCGTCGTCGGTCGGCTTCGGCATTGCCGTGCACAGATCGCAGACGAGATCGTCGGTCTTGCCCGGATCGTAGGGGTTGGCCCGGATCAAGACGCTGTAGAACGGCGCCGCCGAGTGGATCGTCGCATAGGTCTCTTCGCGATGGGCGTCAAAGCTCGGCGGAGCATCGGCCGGGATCATGTAAGTCAAAGTGCCGCCGCGTTTCGGCTCTTCCTCTGCCGCTGCCAAAGAAACAAATAGGAGCGAGGCCACGCCGGCGAAGGCCCGGATCCATGGCCACCATTGGCACCGGCCTTCGCCGGTGTGGCGGAATTGCGTCATTGTCCGCTTTCTCACTTGTCGAGCCAGATTGTTGCCAGGTCCTGGTTGATGAAATGCGTCGGGGCGATCTTGAACCCCTTAACGTAAGACCGGTACGGCACGATCCGGTGCCACCACAATACCCAGATCATGTGCGCCTGGTCGTCCAGCACGAGTTTTTCGAACTGACGCATCAGCACGCGTTGCCGCGCCGGATCGGTCTCGCGCAGCATCTTGTCGTAAAGTTCGACCTCCTGCGGGTCGTCGTAGTTGCCGTAATTTTCACTATCGACCGAGGCAGGCAGGGCCTTCTGCACGTCGAGCAGCGGATTGACCATGCCGTGGCCCGGAGCTTCGAGAACGACATCGAAATCACCGTTGCGCATCGCCTCGAACCAAGGTCCCGTCGGTACGACGCGCTGCTTAACATGCAGTCCGATCTTGCTCCACTCGTCGATCAGCCAGGTCGCGACGTATTTGAAAGGCTGGTCGACGTTGCGGTTGAGGAGCTCGAAGGAGAGTCCGTCGGCGCCGGCTTCTTTCAATAACCGCCGCGCTTCCGCTCGCGATTTCTCAATGTCCGGCCAGTACCCGGCAATCTGTTCCAGCTCTTCGCGGGTCGCCGCCAGCGGCGAGCCGGGGAACACAATGCCGCCAACCGTCTTGACGATCGCGACTTTGGACAGTCCCGGCGCGCCGTTCCAGCGGTCGATTGCCAAGGTCAAGGCCCGGCGCACGCGCGGGTCGTCGAATGGTTTGCGCTTGTGGTTGGGGGTGATGCCGCTGGCGACGTTCCAATCACTCTCCTGCACCGTAATCTTGTCGCCCAGCGCCTTGACCAGCTCGTCTCGCGCCGCGGGCGGCATGCTGCGGAACTCGATCGCCGCACGGTCGCCGCGGATCGCCTCGACCCGCACCGCCTGCTTGTCGGCATAGATGCCAGTGAACCCGTCGAGGTAAGGCAGACCTTTATGATAGTAATCGGCGTTCTTTTCACCTTTGATCGACTGGCCGACCTGATAGTCGACGAACTTGAAAGGGCCAGAGCCGAGTATGTTTTTTTCGTACCAGCGGGGATCCTTGTCGAGGATTTCCTTTTTATAGATGAAATTGAAGGGATCGGCGAGCGCCGGCAAAAACGCGCTGGTCGGAAATTTGAGATGAAATACGACGGTGGTCGGATCGGGCGCTTCGACCTTGTCGACCATCAAGTAGTTACTGGAGCGTGCGCTCAACTGGCCATTGGGCGGAAAGATGATCTTGTCATAGCTCGCAGCCACATCGGCGGCGGTCAATGGCGATCCGTCGTGAAATTTGACGTCCTGGTGGATCTTGAATGCGTAAGTCCTGCCGTCGTCGGTCGGCTGCGGCAGCTCGGTGCAAAGATCGCAGACGAAATGGGTAATGTCCGCCGGATTTTCCGGGTCGACGCGGATCAGCACGCTGTAGAACGGCGCGACCGAATGCACAGTGGCGTAGGTGCTCTCGCGGTGCCCATCAAAACTCGGCGGCGCATCCGCCGGGATCATATAAGTGAGGCTGCCCCCGCGCTTCGGCTCCTCGTCCGCCGTCGCGGTAGTGGCCAAGAAAGCCGATGCCATAAGCGCCATTCCGGCGAAGGCCGGAACCCATGGCTGAAATGGGCACCGGCTTTCGCCGGTGTGACGAGACAGCAGTTTGGTTTGCGACGCTATTTGTCGAACCATATAGTTGCCAGATCCTGGTTGAGGTAATGACTGGGGCTGATCTTCCAGCCCTTCACGTAGGACCGGTAGGGCACTGTCCGGTACCACCACAGCAGAAAGATTTCGTGGGCCTGGTCATCGAGCACCTGTTTCTCGAAATCGCGCATCAGCACGCGCTGTTTCGTAAAGTCGGTCTCGTGCAGCATCTTGTCGTAGAGCGCAAGTTCCTGCTGGTCCTCGAACTGTCCGTAGTTTGCAGCGTAATTCGGCAAATACCTTTGCACGTCGAGCAATGGGTTGACGACGCTCTGGCAATTGCCGGCCAGCACGACGTCGAAATTGCCTTGCCGCATTGCCTCGAACCACGGGCCAGTCGGCAATACGCGCTGGGTGACGTGGAGGCCGATCTTGCTCCACTCGTCGATCACCCAGGTGCCGTTGTATTTGTAGGGCTGGTCGATGTTTCGGTTCAAAAGCTCGAAACTCAGTCCCTCGGCGCCGGCCTCTTTCAATAGCTTCTTCGCCTCGGCCCGTGACTTGTCGATGTCGGGCCAGAATCCGGCGAGGTCGTGCAGCTCCTCCTTGTCCGCCGCCAGCGCAGAGCCGGGAAAGACGATCCCCCCGACCGTGTGCACATTGGCGATCTTGGCGAGCTGCGGCGCGCCACGCCAGCGGTCGATCGCCAGGGTCAGGGCGCGGCGCACCCGGGCATCGTCGAACGGCTTTTTCTTGTGGTTGGGCTCGACGAAGCTGCCGCAGTTCCAGTCGCTGGTCTGCACCGTGATCTTGTCGCCCAATGCACCGACAAGCTCGTCGCGCACCGCGGGTGGGAACCCGCGGAACTCGATCGCCGCGCGGTCGGCGCGGATCGCGTCGACCCGGACCGCCTGCTTGTCGGCATAGATCCCGGTAAAGCCGTCGAGATGGGGCAGCCCCTTGTGATAATATTCGGGGTTGCGCACCCCCTTGATCGACTGGCCGATCTCGTAAGAAGAGAATTTGAACGGGCCCGAGCCGAGAATGTTCTTCTCGTACCAGCGGGGGTCCTGGTCGAGAGTTTCCTTCTTGTAGATCCAGCTGTACGGGTCGGCAAGTGCCGGTAAAAATGCGCTCGTTGCGAACTTCAGATGGAATACCACGGTCGTCGGATCGGGCGCTTCGACCGTGTCGACCATCGCGTAATGGCTCTCGCGCGGGCTCAGCACGCCCTCCGGGGGGTGAATGATGTGCTCCCAGCTCGCCGCAACGTCCGCTGCGGTCAACGGTGAACCGTCGTGAAATTTGACGCCGCTGCGGATCTTGAAGGTATAGGTCTTGCCGCCCTCGGTCGGCTGCGGCATTACCGTGCACAGGTCGCAGACAAAGTCGGTCGTCGAGGAGGGATCGTTTGGATCGACGCGGATCAGCACACTGTAGAACGGTGCCGCCGAGTGTATCGTGGCAAAGGTGGTCTCACGGTGGGCATCAAAGCTGGGCGGCGCGTCCGCCGGGATCACATAATTGAGGACGCCGCCATTTTTCGGGGTTTCCTGCGCCGACGCGGCGAACGGCGCCGCAACCAGTAAGGCGCCGAGGCTCGCCGCCACTATCGCTGATCTCGCCTCCATTGGAATTCCTCCCAGTAAAGCCTTCTGTCCATCATAGATTTTGTTATTTATCGAGCCACACTGTCGCCAGATCCTGGTTGATGTAATGGCTGGGACTGATCTTCCAGCCCTTTACGTAAGACCGGTAGGGGACGATGCGATACCACCACAATACCCAGATCTGATGGGTCTGTTCATCAACGACGTATTTTTCGAATTCGGCGCATCAGGTCGCGCTGTTTCGCGAAATCTGTCTCACGCAGCATCTTGTCGTAAAGATCGAGTTCGGCCTGATCCTGGTAATAGCCGTATGCCGCGGCGTAGTTTGGCAGGAATGTCTGTACGTCCAACAACGGGTTAGGCACGCCGTGGCAATTGGCGATCAGCGCGACCTCGAAGTTGCCGGTGCGCAGCGCGTCCAATTCCGGACCTCCAGGGAGCACGCGCTGCGTCACGTGCAATCCGATCTTGCTCCACTCGTCGACCAGCCAGGTGCCGACATATTTGTACGGCTGGTCCACATTGCGGTTCAAAAGCTCGAAACTCAACCCCTCGGCTCCTGCCTCTTTCAGTAGGCGTTTTGCCTCCGCCCGCGATTTTTCGATATCGGGCCAGAAACCGGCGATCTGCTGCAGCTCCTCCTTCGTCGCCGCCAGCGGCGAGGCGGGAAACACTATCCCGCCGACGGTGCGTACATTGGCGATCTTCGACAGCGCCGGTGCGCCATGCCAACGGTCGATCGCTAGGGTCAGGGCGCGCCGCACCCGGGGGTCGTCAAACGGTTTTTTCCTATGGTTCGGAGTTACCAGGTTGCCGCAATTCCAATCGCTCTCCTGAACGGCGAGCTGACCGTCGAGGGCTCTCTTAAGCTCGTCTAGCGTCGAGGGTGGAAAACCGCGGAACTCGATTGCAGCGCGATCGCTGCGAATGGCTTCGACCCGAACCGCTTGCTTCGGCGCGTAAATGCCGCTGAAACCGTCGAGATAGGGCAACCCCTTGCGATAATAATCGGGGTTGCGAACCCCCCTGATCGCCTGGCCTGTTTCGAATTCGGCGAATTTGAACGGACCCGAGCCGAGAATATTCTTTTCGTACCAGCGTGGATCCTTGTCGAGAATATCCTTCTTGTAGATGAAGGTGAAGGGGTCGGCGAGCGCTGGCAAGAAGGCATCGGTCGCGAATTTGAGATGGAAAACGACGGTCGACGGATCGGTTGCCTCGACCTTGTCGACCATTTCGTACCAGCTCTGACGCGCGCTCAGCATTCCTTGGGGCGGGTCGATGATCATCTGCCAGCTTTTCGCAACATCGGCAGCGGTCAGTAGCGAGCCATCGTGGAATTTGACGGCACCGCGGATTTTGAATGTATAAGTCTTGCCGTCGTCGGTCGGTTGCGGCATCGCCGTGCAGAGGTCGCAGACAAAGTCGGTCGTGGAGGATGGGTTTTCGGGGTTGACCCGGATCAGCACGCTGTAAAACGGGGCGACCGAATGCAGGGTCGCAAAGGTGCCTTCGCGATGGCCGTCAAAACTGGGCGGCGCGTCCTCCGGGATCACATACGTAAGAGTTCCGCCGCGCTTGCCTGATTCCTCTTCACCAGGCGCAGCCGCCAGAGCCGCGGCCCCGAGCGCGACGACGCCCAACCCTGTCGCCAACCACCAAGCACCGATCCTCATATTCGCCCCTCGTTAGGAAAACTCGGGTCAGGGAGTGACGAGGCCCCCTGCCGACTGAAGCCGCCGAGCCGGCGTTGCAGTCTCGACCGCGATCTCGCGGCTGCGGAAGCAGGCTGCGAGATGCGGTCCTTCACCCGCCGGCTGCAGTGCGGGCCGCGACACTCCGCAAGCATCGACGGCGAAGCGGCAACGCGGCCGGAACGAGCAGCCGGCGTCGAGCCGAGTCAGGTCGGGCGGCTGTCCCTCGACCGGGTCGAGACGCGCCTGGCGTGGGCGATCGAGCCGCGGCACCGAGCGCAGCAGCGCCATCGTGTAAGGATGCCGAGGGTCGTGGTAGATCTGTGCGGCCAGGCCGCTCTCGACTATACGGCCGGCATACATTACGTTGACGCGATTGGCGTAGCGCGCGACGACGCCCAGGTTGTGCGTGATGATGATCAGCGCCACATCGAGCCGGCGCGTCAGCTGCTTCATCAATTCGAGGATTTGTGCCTGGATCGTCACGTCGAGCGCCGTCGTCGGCTCGTCGGCGATGATGAGCTTTGGGTCGCACGCCAACGCGATCGCGATCATGACGCGCTGGCGCATGCCGCCGGACAGCTGATGCGGATATTGCTTCAGCCGCCGCGCCGGATCGGCAATGCCGACCATGCCCAGCAGCTCCACCGCCCGCTTCTGCGCGGCAGTGCTGTCCATCCCGCGATGCTGCTCGATCGTCTCCGTGATCTGGCGGCCGATCGTCAGCACCGGGTTCAGCGAGGTCATCGGCTCCTGGAAGATCATGCCGATCTCCCCACCGCGGACCTGGCGGATCTCCTCGTCGGACAAGCCCCTCAGGTCGCGGCCGGCAAAGACGATCTCGCCTTGCGTGATCCGTCCTGGCGGATCCGGGATCAGGCGGAGGATCGAGAGCGCCCCGGCGGTTTTGCCCGACCCGCTTTCGCCGACAATCGCAACCGTTTCGCCTCGCTCGACGGTGTACGAGATGCCGTCGACCGCGGGCACCACACCCGCGCCGGTACGATACTCGGTGTGCAGGTCTCTGATTTCTAAGAGTGGCGGCAAAACACCCGCATCTTCCTCCCATACGGTCTGCACGGGACCGTATTCTTGTTGGGGTCCGTTTGGTATCGGCCGCGGCAGAAACTGTCAACGGCGGTAAAAGGGCGACTGAGCAAGTCGCCCGGCAGTGATCGCTAAACTACTGGCGAAGAACGCGAGGACGGGCCCCGTACCGCCCGCTTCCGGACTAGGTCACAACTCCTCCGACGCTGGAGCCCCGAGGTCAAACCGGGTCAGTCGGCTCAGCAGCTCCTCCGCCTCGAAGGGCTTTGAAATAACGTTGTCTGCCCCAAACGCCTCGGCCATCCCCAAATAGTCGAGGTTGTGGGTCCGTGCACCGCCCGAAATGGCGATGATTTTGACCTCCGGACGCTCGCACCGGATCTTGAGGATGGTTTCAATGCCCTCCTGCTCCGGCATGATGATGTCGGTGATCACGACATCGGGGCGCTCGTCGCGGAAAACAGCCATTGCGCGCTTACCGTCCGAGGCGGTCGCCACATGGTACCCGTTGCGCTGCAGGATCTTAGAAAGCGTGTACCGGACCAGATGGTCGTCGTCGATCACTAAAACCTTCATGAGGTTAGCCTCGTGTAGCGCGATACCACACTTGACCGAAAACTCGGTAATAATGATTTAACGGAGCCTTCCCAACGACGGCAACTGGAGCGAACGGTTACGCTGCTGCCGCTCCGTCCACCGATGCATCAAACCGAGCTGCCGGCAGTAGAATGGTAAACTCGGTCCCTTCGCCTGGTTGGCTCTTCACCTCGATCCGCCCGCCATGATCGGCGATGATGCCGTGAACGACAGAGAGTCCGAGCCCAGTGCCCTCGCCGACGTTTTTTGTCGTAAAGAAGGGCTCGAATATCCGATCCTTGGTCTCGGCATCCATGCCACAGCCGGTATCGGCGACCCAGAGGCGAACAGAATCGCCGCCGCGTTGGCATTTTGAACGCCGACTTGCCGGCGAAACCCCGACGGTGATCGTCCCCAGATCGTTCCCGATAGCCTGCCGGGCATTGGTCACCAAATTTACGATGATCTGCTGAAGCTGACCGGCATCCGCCAGAATGGGCGGAACGTCCTCGATCTGTTGGTTGATCAGCACGGTCGCAGGTATGGTCGGGCGCAGCATCTGCAGGGCCTGGCCGATGGTCGCAGCGAGATCCACCCTCGTCTTCGCCGCTTTCTGATTTCGGCTAAAGGCGAGAATGCGCTGCACGAGGTCGCGGCCGTGGCGGCTCGCCTGCACGACTGTTTCGAGATCCTCCCTTTCGCTGCTTCCTTCCGGCATTTGCTGCATCAGCAGCTGCGAGAGCGCAAGGATCGGCATGAGAGTATTGTTGAGATCGTGCGCGATGCCCCCGGCGAGGGTGCCCAGCGCGTCGAGCTTCTGCGAATGAAGCAGTTGGCGCTCCAGCTCTCTTTGGCGCTCCTCGGCCATACGCGTTTCGGTCACGTCCCTGATCGTCCCGATCCGCCGGACGGGATTGCCGTTGTCGTCGAAAATCGTTTCGATCTCTGTGTAAATCCATTTGATCGACCCGTCGTAACACCGAAAGCGGTATGTCAACGGTGAAGCCTGAAGCCCTTGCTCGGAAGCAGTCATCGAGGCTTCGTATCCTGCGCGGTCGTCCGGATGAATGAGGGGCAGGAACTCTTCCTTCGTCGGTGCCGGTAGCCGCGGGTCGAGCCCGAATATTCGGTAGAACTCCTCCGACCCGATCACCTCTCCGGTCCGGAAATCGCGGTTGAAGCTGCCGATCTTGGCAAGTCGCTGAGCGCGATTCAGGTTGTCCCGGCTTTGCCGCAGTTGGTCTTCGGTGAGTTTCATCTGCGTAATATCGATGTGCAATCCGGCGATTCCGCCATTTTGCATGCGACGCAAGGAGCCCATCACATAGCGGCCGTCGGCGAGCCGCTGCTCTGTCACCCCCGACGGCCGATTAAACGTGTTCATCCGATTGGCGAGCCATTCCGGTTCGCACCCGACCGCATCGGCATACCAGCCGGCGTCGAGACCGGCCCACACGATTTCCTCGAAGGGCGTTCCCGGCACCATCAGGCGCGCCGCTTTCGGATACAGTCGCCGATAGGGCTCATTGCACATCACAAAACAATCATCGCGATCGTAGATGACGAACCCTTCGGAAATGCTGTCGACGGCGTCGCGCAAGGTCGCTTGTATCTCTCGGAGCTTCTGTTCGACCTCGTTTCGGAGGGCAATATCGGCTGTCAGGCGGTCACTGGCGGCCTGAAGCTTGTCGCGCTCGTCAGCCAACGCAATCTCGTGCGAGGTGCGCTGGCGGATCTCGCGAATGAGGTACGCTGCGAGGCCTGCCAGCAAAAATGTTGCCAAGCCGGTGATCGCGGCGATCACCCTTGCATGCTCACGAGATGACGCAAGCGCCTCAGCAAGGTCGGAACCAACGGTGACGACCAGCGGATAATTCCCGACGCGGCGATAGCTGAAGAGCCGCGTGATGTGATCGATAACGCTCTCCTTGATAAACCTACCCTCGCCATTCTCGGGGATGGCGGCTGCCCAGGGATGTCCGACCCGCTGACCGATGCCGGCCAGCCCGTTCGGATCTTCCCGTGTAAAGCGGGCCCGCACAATGTCATCCAGCCCGATCAGAGCGATACTGCCGTGCTGACCCAGATCGATCGATGTGTTGAGCGTGGTGAGATTAGCCGGCGAGAGCGCGAACATGATGACGCCGAGAAAGCTGCCGTCCTCGGCGTCGACTCGCCGCGTCACGTTGATCGTGACCTGATGCGAGACGCGCCCGGTCACCGGCTTACCGATGAAGATACCCCGAAACCGGCCATCGAGATGGATGCGGAAGTGCTCGCGGTCGCTGAGGTCGATCGGCTCCGGCGCGGGGTCGAGCGTGGTCGAGAGGAGCCTCCCGTCGGGACCTATGACTTCCCGCTTGAATCGTCGCGTTTGACAGCAGCGGGATCTCGCGCGCCCAGGCATGAATGTCGAAGGCCCCGGGTGCGGTGCGCATGCGTTGGGCGACGATCTCCATCGCGCCGGCGACGCCGCCGAGAATTTGGGCCAATTCGTCGGCGAAAGCAGCGGCGAGGTTACGCCCTTCAGACCGGGTGCGATCCATCGCCGCCTCTCTTGCCGTCGTGATCAAGGCCACAACTGTCGTCCACATCGCCAGAATGACGATGATGCCGACGGCGACGATCTCGATTGTGGTGGCCCGGCCGCGCCGACGGGGATCGGTAGGGAACAGGGTGGACAAACTTCCAGGCTCCGAGAAGAACGGAGCATCGAGGCACAGTGAGGTTAAAGATTCCTCTGAAATCGAGCTTGCGTTCGGTCGGGCAGGGGGGGCTTCCCGCGGTTCTCGGCTCCCGTTAAGATCCGCGCGGCATCAACGCCATCATGGATGAGGAGGACCGTTTCATGCCGATCTCGATGTACCACGCCTCCGTGCCGGTATTTCTGCAATTGCTCGGCGGCCTAAAGGGAGTGATCGAAAAGGCCGAGGCGCACGCGACCGCCCATAAATGGGACGAGAACGCGCTTTTAAACTGGCGGCTCTATCCAGACATGTTCACCCTCGCCCGCCAGGTGAGGCAGGCGAGCGAGCACGCCTTCGGCGCCGGGCGCGCCGCCGGTGTCGCGGTGCCGGAGCTTCCGGCGATCGACAACAGCTTTGCCGAGATGAAGGCGCGGATCGACAAGACGATCGATTTTCTGAAGGGCTTGCGGGCCGACCAGCTCGACGGCCGAGAAGACGCGCAGGTCACGATCACCCAAGGCGGCCAGCCGCGCAACTTCCGCGCTCAGTCGTATCTCTATCACCTCGCAATGCCGAATTTCTATTTCCACACGACGACTGCGTATAACATCCTGCGCAGTCTAGGCATCGAGATCGGCAAGCGCGACTTCATGGGCCAGATGCCCTCGTAACGGCTCAGTCACTCGAATTCTCCCTCTTCCCACTTGCGAGCGCTTGCGGGGAGAGAGTGGGTGTTTAGTACGCGGACGCGACCAGGGTCACGTCCGCGTTTTTCCACGCCGCTTCGAATTGCTGCTGCGCCGTCGAGCCCTCGGTGCCGCGGCCCTGCAGCTTCAATGACTGCGCAAGACCGTACAGAGCCCAGCCGTTGTTCGGGTGGCGGGTCAGATCGTCCCGGTAAACCGCCTCAGCATCTGCCGGCTTGCCCGCGTTGATCATCACTGCGCCGAGCAAATGGCGGGTGGGGAAAAACCAATGGGCAGGCTCGGAATAGGCGAGCCCGTCTTCTTTTGCGACCGCTTCGTGCAATAAGCCGATGGCTTCATCACCCTTGTCTTCTGCAAGGGCTATGCGGGCCTTGGCATTGAGGACGGCAACGGCCAGCACATCCTTGATACGGTTGAGGCCGGCGCCGCCATCCACAGCGGCCAGCTTCTCCAGCTTGGTGAGCTGCGCCCTGGCGTCGTCCACCCGGCCCTTGGCGGCCAGCGCTGTGGCTGTCGCCCAGAGGTAACTACCGGTCAGCCAAGTCAGTTGCGGGTTCGGCTTGGGTTGGGCGAGGATCTCGTCCCACATGCCGAAGCGGACCAGCGCCGCGTACAGCTCCGCCACATACCAGTCGGTCCCCGGCATCGTCAGAAGCATGTCGTCGGAGACGAGCGCACGCGACTGGCGTGCTGCCTCAAGGGTCTCCGCCTGCCGGCCCTCCATCGCGGCCGAATAGGCCAAGAATTGGTAATTGTGCGCCGTGTACATGACGTAGTAGTCAAGCGGCCTGGTGCTTTCGTAATAAGCTAGATCCGCGGCGATACCCTTGCGGTTCGCCTCGGCCGCGTCCTCGTAACGGCCGACCCGCTGCATGATATGCGCCGGCATGTGTTCGAGATGCCCGGCCGCCGGCATCATGCCCGGCAGCCGTTCTGCCGCCACCACCGCCTTCCCCGGATTGGGGGAGGCTTCCACCGCGTGGATGTAATAGTGGTTGGCGCCGGGATGCTGTGGGTCCTTCGCCAACGCTTTTTCTAGTATCGCCAGGATCTCTTCCGTCCCCGGCGCCGGCGCGCCATCCAATGTCCACAGCTTCCAGGCGTTGATGTTCATCATCGCTTCTGCGGTCACGACCTGCACATCGGTATCGTCGGGAAACCGCTCGGCGAGGGCTTTCATGGCCTCTGCATAGGCGGCGAGGATCGGTCCTTCATTGGATGGGTCGAGCGGCTCCGGTCCCTTGTAGCGCTTGGCGAGCGGGCCGATCATCGCCTGCTCGACAGGCGTCGTCGCTGCGGCATGTTCCTCGGCCCGCTGCAGTGCGTCCCAGGCAACGGTCGCCCGCGGCTGCGCCATCATCGGCAAATTATAATTGGGCCCGACTGTCAGCGAGACGCCCCACCAGCACATCGCGCATTGCGCATCTATCTCGGCAGCCTTGGCAAAAGAGCGCGTCGCTTCGTCGTGGTTGAATGCCCACAAAAATCGCATGCCCTGATCGAAATAGGCTTGCGCCTGTGGCGAATTGGTGCTGACCGCGCGGTGGAAGTCGCCCAATCCGCCGAACAGCCGGGCGCTTTCCGCCCATTGCGCCACGGTCAATGGCAGCCCGCCGGGCGGCCCTAAGCATAGCGCCGTCGTGCCGGCTGTTGCGGATTCAACGCTCGCTCCGACTGTCGTCAACGAGAGCGCCGCAATCAATGCGCTGCCCAATCAATGCGCTGCCCAATAATTCGCGCGGCCGGCTCATTGCGAGTTCCCCCTTGCATCGGCGGCGAGCTCATCTAATATGAAGCTCATGGCACCGAGAACGCCAGTCCCTGTTGCGCGATTTTGGTACCGCCGGTATATGTCGGCGGCCTAGGATCGCGTATTCGCGTCAATCACCGAAGCCGCCCCACCCGAGGCGGCTTTCGTGTTTCACTATCTCGTTGCCCGATCGTCGCCGAGTTTGGAGCGGCCTCTCTCAACAGGAGGTCAACCCATGTCCCATAGTGATTTCGACGTCGTCACCGGCCCCTCGATGGCGCAGCGGCCAGCGCCGGTACCCCAGCAGCCCGATAATTCCTCAGACCCGGCGTCCGGCACCGGCGCGGAGCCGGCCCGCTCAACCGGAGCCAGCCGACGAAAAGAGCTTGGCGAAGTAGTGGGGTAGGTTCTCGGAGACCGTGCGCCGGTCGCAGCGAAAACCGACATAACCGTCCGGGCGTATCAAATATGCGGACGGGGTAGAGCCGTAACGCTGCGCGACTATGCCCTCACGATCGACATAATCGCCGCCGGATGTCCCGGGCGGGACGACGCGATACGCAGCAAAGACGCTTTCCGGAAAGCGGGGCAGAGTGGGCGGCGCGGCCTCAGGGCTGTCGCCCAAGAGCAGTAGAACGTGGCGATGCTCGGCGAAAAGGTCGTAGAGCCGCAGCGACGCACCATCCTTCGCCGCGACGAGCGGCGCATCGGGCGCCCGGTCACCCGCGGCGGGGCCGGCCATCCCAGCGCCGTGTTCTTCGACGATCGGGCTGTGCCGGTAATCAACCGCGAGCCCCGACAGCCCCTCGCCGAGCTTTTCCGCCACCGCCGGGATCTGCGCCAGCAAGGACATCAGATGATCGCGGACAAAACGGCTGACCGAGCCGTGCAAGGATATTAGGCGGGTGCCGCGATCGGTCTGCCGGATCACCGCTTCGTCGACCGGTTTGCGCTCGGCCTCGTAGCTATCGAGCAGCTGCGGATCACCCCCGTTCCGCAAAACGAGGCTCAGTTTCCAGGCGAGGTTGAACGAGTCCTGAATGCCCATATTCATGCCTTGGCCGCCGACCGGGCTATGGATGTGCGCGGCGTCGCCGAGCAGAAACACCCGTTCCTTGCGAAAGCGCGCAGCCTCCCGCCGGTGGATGCGGAACACCGACGTCCATCGCGGATCGCCGAGCCGCAGACGCTCGAGGCCGCGCTCGTCGACCAATGCCTGACATTGCGCGAGGCTGGGTTCGCCGTGCCAGTCGGGCGGCGAGTTGGTGATGATGAGCCGCCAGCGATCCTCCGGCAGTGGAAAAAACGCCAGCGCACCCTCGCGCTGCAGCCAGACCTGTGCCTCGGCATGGTCGAGGTCGCCGGCAACCTTTATGTCGGCCAGAACGAAAAGCTCCGGATAAGTCGCGCCCGAGAAGGAAATTCCCAGCTGCTCGCGAACTGTGCTGTGTGCCCCGTCACAGCCGAGGACCCAGTCAGGCTCGACCTCTTCTACCCGGTCGGCGGTGCGCAGGCGGGCCGAGACGCCGGATTTGCGCTGCGCCAGCGAGACCAGCTCGGTGTTGCGCTCGACCCGCACCCCTAGCCGGGCAACACGCTCTTCGAGGATTCGCTCGGTCTCGTCTTGCGGCACCCCGAGAACAAACGGGTATCGCGTGTCCAGCATCCCGAACGCGGCATGGGCGATGCGCCCGCTCTCGCCGTACATGTTAACTCCGGTGATGCGATGACCGGCGCCGAGGAAAGCATCAGCCAGTCGCATCAGTTCAAATGTCTCGACGGTTCGCGAGTGGATCGCGATCGCCCGCGACTCCATCGCCCTGTGCGGCGCCTTGTCGATCAGGCGGCATTGGATCCCGTCGCGCGCGAGTTCATGCGCCATGACCAATCCGGTCGGACCCGCCCCGACGATCAGCGCTTTCGGCCTTTCCCTCATGGCACCCTCCACTTCATCTCGATCACGAGAATGCCGGGTAGTAGCGAAGGTTCCCGCCCTAGCCTCATTACGGGAAGTGCTTGACCCGCTACTCCCCCCATAGTAGGTGCCACACACCTTTGATACGAACCTGAACAAGAGGGAGGTGACCGGTGGACAAGAGCGGAGTAGCCGTAGCGCAATTTGGCGGGCTGCGAGCGGTCAGCCGGTATCAATGGCTGGTTTTTCTCGTCGTATGGCTCGGCTGGACGCTCGATGCGGCCGATTTCGGGCTCTACTCGCTGGTGTTGAAGCCGGCGATGACCGAACTGCTGGGCGGCAACCCGCCATTGGCCGATATCGGCAAATATGGCGGCCTCCTCAGCATGGCGGGGCTGTTGGGCTGGGCCTTTGGCGGGTTTCTGTTCGGGATCCTCGCCGACTATATCGGCCGGGTGCGCACGCTCGCCTTCAGCATTGCGCTCTACAGCGTTTTCACGGCGCTGCAAGGCCTCTCGCAAGGGATTTTCGATTTTGCCATTTACCGCTTTATCGCCGGGCTCGGCACCGGCGCCGAGTTGATGGTCGGGATCCCGTTGCTCGCCGAGACGCTCGCCGAGACCCACCGGGCGAAGATCGCCGCGACGATGATGACCGGCGGCGCAGTCGGCACCTTCATCGGCGCCTGGGCCTATGGCCTCGTTGGCCCGTATGGCTGGCGTTACGTGTTCTTTGTCGGCGTCGTGCCGGCAATCATTCTGGCGATCATGCGCGGCCGAATGCTCGACCCGGAGCGCTTCGCCGATGTCCGCGAGCGCCGCCGCGCCGTCGCCGCGGGGTTGCGCAGCGAAGCCGGCGACCGCGAGTTCATGCGCTTTGTGCCGTTGCAGCTGTTCTCCAAGGAGCACCGCTACAACACGATGGTCGGGGTGTTGTTCGGCCTCGGCTCGCTGCTGGCGATCTGGACCACCAACATCTGGCTGCCGACGATCCTGTCCTTGATGGCGCAGAAGAGCGGCGCCGCCGACGCCACCGCCGCGGTGCCGTTCGTCAGCAAAGGCATCATGTTGTGGAGCCTCGGCGGCATCTGCGGCTACATCGCTTTTGGTTTCATCTGCGACATTATCGGCCGTCGCTTGACCGTGATTTTCTACAGCGCCGGCACGATCGTCTTCGGCCTCATCCTCTATTTGGCTCTTCCCGCCTACGAGCCGTGGTACCCGGTCGTGCTGCCGATTTTCGGCTTCTTCGTCTTCGGCGTATTCTCCGGCTACGCGGTCTATCTGCCGGAGCTGTTCCCGACCCATATCCGCTCGACTGCGGTCGGGTTCTGCACCGGCAGCGCCCGCATCATCACCAGCTTCGGCCCGCTCGTCGCGGGGCTTCTGGTCGGCGCCTTCGGCGGCAGCTTCAACCGGGTGACGGCGTTCATGACCTGCTTTGCTCTGCTCAGCATCCTCGCGATGCTGCTCGGCCGCGAAACCAAGGGCAACCCGCTGCCCCGCTAGCGTCCTGATCAGGCCGTCGCCCGCACTGAATGATGTGCTGCGCCGCCTCTTTCGGGCCCCCGTCTATCTGTACCGTTGGAACTTCGGCTGGCTGCTTGGACGACGTTTCCTGCTGCTGATCCATATCGGGCGTCGCACGGGTGTGCTCCGCCACACTATCCTGGAAGTCATGGAGTATCGCCAAGAAGGCCCCGAGGCGGTCGTGATGAGCGCCTTTGGCCGCAACGCCGACTGGCTGCGTAACATCGAGGCAACCCCAGGCCCGGAGGTGGTCATCGGTTCACAACATTTCGTCGCCGGCGTTCCGTCCAGCGGGTCGTTCGTGGTGATTCATGGTCCCTGACGAAACGAACATGCTCGCGGGCGCGGGCCGCCTACCTTCAGGCTGGCGCGACTTTGCGGATGCGGTGGTTGTTGGTGTCGCCGATATAGATCGAGCCGTCGGCGGCGACCGCTGCGCCATGCGGCCGGTCGAGCGCAGCGGCGCGGGCCGGTCCGCCGTCGCCGTCGCCGCCTTGCCGGCCGCTACCGGCGATCGTGGCGACTGTTCGGGTGCGGAGGTCGACGCCGGCGGATCGCGTGGTTTTCGGTATCGACGATCAAGAGGTTGCCCTCGCGGTCGATCGCCAGTTCCTTTGGCGCGTTGAAGGAAGCGGCGAGGGCCGGCCCGTCGTCGCCGCCATAGGCCCTCTCGCCGGTACCGGCACGTGGTGATGATGCCGCTGTGCGGGTCGACAGCCCGCAAGGTGCTGCCCTGCCGCTCCAGGATGTAGACGGTCCGGTCGGCTGCGACCTTGACGGCGCGGGCGCCGTAAATGCCGGCGGCTGATGCCGGACCACCGTCGCCGCTGTGCTGGGGCTCGCCGGTGCCGGCGAAGGTCGAGATAGCTCCCGAGGCGAGATCGACGACCCGCACGCGGTGGTCCGCGACATCGGCGATGTAGAGCCGCTTCTGTGCGGGGTCGACCGCCAGGCCGTTCGGCTCGACCATCCCGCGCGCGAGGCCGGTCCGTCATCGCCGCCGAACCCGGAGAGCCGTTGCCGGCGAAGGTCGAGACGACCCCCGAGCCGCCGTCGATCCGGCGAACACAATGTTATGCCGGTCGGCGACATAGATGTTTCCGGCATTGTCGACACGATGCCGTAGGGCTCGTTGAAGCGGGCGCGAGTGGCCGGACCGCCATCCCCGGAATAGCCGGCCTCGCCACAGCCCGCGCAGGTCGTGATCACACCCGTGCGTGCGTCGACGCGCCGAATGCAATGGTTGAAAGTGTCGGAAAAATAGAGGTTGCCGTCGACGTCGAACCCGACTCGAACGGGCCGTTGAGAAGCGCCCGCGCCGCCGGCCCGCCATCGCCGGCATAGCCTTTCTCGCCAGTCCCAACCGCTGTCGTAATGATCCAGGACTGCTCCGGCATCGGCTCAAAACTCCCCGCTTGCGTGAACTCGATCGTAGCACTGCCGAGGGGCGCTCAAGCCGCCGGAAATCGGCATTTCTGCGATGCTCTTTCCGGGCCGCCCGCGGGCGAGTAGAGTTGCGGCATGTCTGTCTCGCATCTCGCTTCGCCGTACGTTTGACTGCAGCCGCGTCCCTATTGGCCGCGTTGTTGTGCTCGGGGTAGCTCCACCCGAGCATTCCGATACGACTTCGCTCGCCGGGCAATTGCTGATTGCGGCACCGACGATCGGCGATCCGCGTTTTGCTCACACCGTCATTCTGATGGTACGGCACGACAACGAAGGCGCCTTGGGGATCGTGATAAACCGCCCGGTCGGCGAGCGCTCGATTGCGGCCCTGCTGGAGGCGACCGGTCATAATGACCCCGACGTAGCGGGCATTCTGCGCGTCTTCGCCGGCGGCCCGGTGCAGCCGGAACTCGGTTTTGTCGTCCACAGCGCCGAATATCGGCGCGCCGAGACCGTCGATGTCGACGGCCGCGTGGCGATGACGGCGAGCCGTCAGGTCTTGCTCGACATCGGCCATAATCAGGGCCCCGAGAAGAGCCTCTTCGCGCTCGGCTATGCCGGCTGGGGACCCGGTCAGCTCGAGGGCGAGCTGGCACTCACAACTGGTTCACCACTCCCGAGGAGCCGAAGCTCGTCTTCGACGACGACCGCGAAAAACTCTGGGAGGACGCAATGGCCCGCCGCACCCGGGAACTGTAGCCACTAAAAAAGGAGAGTTGGTCGATGTCGCAGCACCATGTATTGCGGGCGAGCCCGGAGACTTGCCACTGGGGTTATTTCGATGCCGGGCTGAAGCCGGTGCTGACCGTCGCGTCGGGCGACACGGTGACGATGGATTGCGTTTCGGGCGGGCCCGATGTGCTGCCGCAGGAAGGCAAATTTGAGATCCTACCCGACCATCTGGCGATTTAACACCCTTCAAGCGGCCTCGGCGCCCATATCTTGACCGGACCGATTTCGGTCGACGGCGCCGAGCCTGGCGACGTGCTCGAAATCCAGATTTTAGCCATCGATCCCTCGGCAGAATTGGGGCTACACCCGCATTCGGCCCCTTTCCGGAACATTGCCGGAAGATTTCCCGATCCGCCGGATCTGGCATACTGCGATAGACCGCCAACGCGGCATCGCCACCGTACCTTGGGGCGCCGAGATCGCGCTGGCGCCTTTTTTCGGTGTCATGGGGGTGGCGCCGCCGCCGGTTTATGGCGCGGTAACCTCGATCGTGCCGCGCGAGTTCGGCGGCAACATGGATCTGAAGGAACTGGTCGCCGGCACGACGTTGTACCTGCCGGTGTGGGCATCGGGAGCGCTGTTTTCTGCCGGCGACGGCCACGGCGTGCAGGGCGACGGCGAGGTCGTGTGACGGCGTTGGAAACCGCGCTCTGCGGTACCTTCCGCCTGGTATTGCGCAAGGACCTGAAATTCGACCTCCCGCGAGCTGAGACGCCGTCGCACCACATCACGATGGGTTTCAACGAGGACCTCGACGATGCGGCGAAAACGGCCTTGCGCGAGATGATCACGCTGATCGGCGAGCGTCTCGGACTCTCGCCCGAAGACGCCTACATGTTCTGCAGCCTTGCCGTTGACATGCGCGTGACCCAATTGGTGGACGGCAACAAGGGCATTCACGCGATGCTGCCGAAGCGCTACGCGAACCAATAATTTGGAGGACGGGCCGAATTAAAAAGCAAGCGGCGGATAGAGCAAGCCGCTCTCTCTCCTCCATCTTGGGCTCATCGGAATACGGAGGAGGTGAGGATGTTGGATTTCGAAGAATGCTGGGCGGCGCTCGAGCGGCGCGACGCCGGCCTGGATGGCCAGTTCTTTTACGGTGTCCGGACGACTGGGGTCTATTGCCGGGCTGGCTGCGCATCGCGGCTGCCGCTGCGCAAGAACACAATGTTTTTCGAGACGACGGCGGCGGCGGAAACTGCCGGGCTGCGGCCCTGCAAGCGGTGCCGGCCGACCGACGGCACCCCTGCTTCGCGGCATGTCGCGGCAGTCGAGAGGGCCTGCACTTTATTGCGGAACAGCGACGCCATCCCGAGCCTCGCCGAGCTGCCGATGCCGCCGGGATCAGCCCCTTTCATTTTCATCGGGTTTTCAAGCAGATCACCGGCGCGACGCCCCGCGATTACGCGCGGACCCATCGGCTCGGCCGTCTCGCCGACAAGCTCGAGACCGGTCAGCCGGTCACCGAGGCGATCTATGCGTCGGGGTTCGGCTCGAGCTCGCGCGCCTAGACTTGGCTCCGTCAGGGCTGGGCATGACACCCGGCGCACGGCGACGCGGTGGCGCCGGCCAGACGATCCGCTTTGTGACGGTCGAGACCCCGCTCGGCTGGGCATTGGTGGCCGCGACCGAGCGCGGCATCTGCATGACCGCGCTCGCCGACAATCGCGAGAGCCTGGAGGCCAATCTGCGGCAACGCTTCCCCGCTGCTAAATTTATTGCCGAAGACGGCGGGCTCAAAGACTGGGCTGACCGGATCGTGCATTTCATTACCGCTCCCGATCGGAACCTCGACCTGCCGCTCGATATCCAGGGCACCGCGTTCCAGGCGCGGGTGTGGCGTGCACTGCAAAAGATACCGCTCGGCAAGACAGCGAGCTATACCGAGATCGCCGCGGCGCTCGGCCAGCCAAAAGCGGTTCGCGCCGTCGCGCAGGCCTGCGCGGCAAACAAGCTCGCTGTGCTCGTGCCGTGCCACCGCGTGATCCGCGCCGACGGCGATCTCGGCGGCTATCGTTGGGGATTGGAGCGTAAACGCGAGCTGCTCACGCGGGAGCGCGCCACAGTCGCGCCGGAGACGGCAGATGAGGCGGCAGCCTAAGGAGAAACCCGCGTCTGATCCGGTCGATTGGCTCGAAATCGCCGGTTCGCTCGAAGAGCGGGGCTACGCGATCACGCGATCATTGCTGACCACGGGAGAGTGCTGCGAAATCGCCGCGCTCTACCCGCGGGACGAGGTTTTTCGCAGCCGCGTGATCATGCAGCGTCACGCTTTCGGCCGCGGCGAATATCAGTATTTCAAATATCCTCTGCCGGGCGCCGTCGAGGCATTGCGCCAGGCGATTTACCCGCATCTCGCTCCGATCGCCAACCGCTGGCGGGAACGGCTAAACGAAGAGGGGCGGTTTCCGCCGTCTCTCGCCGTCTATCTCGAGCAATGCCACAAAGCCGGCCAAGAGCGGCCGACGCCGCTCCTGCTCAAATACGGGCCCGGCGACTACAACTGCCTGCACCAGGATTTGTACGGCGATCTGGTGTTCCCGCTGCAACTGACGGTGCTGCTCAGTGACCCGGAGGCAGACTTCACCGGCGGCGAGTTCCTGCTCGTCGAGCAGCGGCCGCGGGCGCAATCGCGGGGCGAAGTCGTGCCGTTGCAGCAGGGCGAGGCGGTGATCTTCCCGGTCCACCATCGACCGGTCGAAGGCACCCGCGGGCCCTACCGGGTAACGATGCGCCACGGTGTCAGCCGCCTGCGCTCCGGCCAGCGCTACACGCTCGGCATCATCTTCCACGATGCCGCCTAAGACCTCCTCACTTACTCGACGTTCAACGGCTCAAGCTGTCGCTGTTACCGGAAAATATCAGCCCCCGCCTCGCGCCTGAGTGCCGCAAGCCGGTCGCTCAGACTCTGTGGCGCCGGAGACTTGCCGGATGCGACGGCAAGGGCAGCCGCGATGTTCGGATCGTCCTGTTCCGGCTGCGTCGGGCGCAGCAGCCTCGCCTTGGCCGTTGCCGCATCGGCTGAGGCGAGATCCCTATTGGCGGCTTCCTGCATCGCCTTTAGCGCGACCGTCATGCTGCTCGTCGCACTCGTCAGCCCCGCCGCACGGCGCGCCGCCTCGGCTTGCTGCTCGGCTACCTGGCGCTGTTGCCCCGCGCGTGCCATGTCCCGGCGTGCACGTTCCAACTCGGACCGACCTTGTCTCAGCTTGCCGCCCGCCTCCGCATAGGTCTTCTCGAGCATTTCGAGGAAGTCCTTGGCGTCGGCGGCGTCCTTCTTTTCCCGCTCAATCTCCGGCGTCATCTGCTCCAGCATTGTGACCAGAGTTGCCAGACTCCGCTCAAGCCCCGCCTTGCGTGTGGGATCGATCTCTGCCGCAATCTGCTTTTCCAGCTGCTCCGCCGCGACCATGCGCTGGTGCGACAGGGCTTGGATCGCTTCGGCCTCCTTTTGCTCCTTGTCATAGCTCTGTCGCGCGGTTGCCACCTGCCGGCCGAGGTCGTCGAGATGCTGCTCCATCGTGCGCAACTCCGCCTCGCTGGCTGATTGTGGATCCCATCGCACGAGCGCCTCGACGCCGGCCTGCATGGCCTTATCGGCCTTCACACCGACCAGATTGCTGAAGAAAGTGAGCATGAGCCTCCTCCTCGTTAATTGCGTTCAAGTCGGCACCATTGCCGCTGCATTCAGCAGACCGATGGAAAGTTGGGCGGCGACCAGCGGAATTGCCGCGGCAACCTGTCCAGCTTCGATCATCGCGCGCATCCCGCGAAGCAAATGCAATAATATCGTTACCGTCAATAGTTGCAGCAGGACGGCCACCACCCCCCACACCAAGATGTCGAGTAGCGCCCCGGTGGTAGCCAGCAGTGCGGCAAGCGGGATCGCCAATGCGACGAGAGCGCCCGCGAGCACCGTCGCCGCGGCGGGATTGCCGTTGCGCAACAGGTCGCGCTCGTGAAACGGGGTGACAGCCATATAGATAAAGATGCCCGCCACCAATAGCGTCAGCACCAACAGAAACTGCAGCAGCAGCATCGGCAGGCCGGTGCCGAGCGCGTCGAGAATGGCGGAGCCGGTGCCGTCGGATGCGGGGCTCATGCGTGACTCGGTTCAGGCGGCCAGCGGGACGCTCGGCAGCGTCAGCGCGGCTGGGTTGATGTCGATGCCGGCATCGATCTCGACCCACGCCTGGCCCGCCGCCTCGATGGCGCTGACGAGAATGTACTCGGTCTGAGGGGCGGGCGGTGCGCCGCCTGTGGGGCCGCCATAAAGCATAATCTGCAATTGGCGCTGTTCGGTGTGGTCCACGTATTGCAGCGTCTCCTCCATTTTTCGCGGCGGAACTCGGCTGTTCCCCGGCGCCCAGACGCGCCCGTACATCTTACCATCCTTGGTTTGAAACGATGGCCACCCGATCATGCCTTCTGCGGGATCGAGCCACAGCCCCCACTCCTGGCTATTCGCCGGGGTGACCTCGTCCAGCCGCGAAAAGTACCGGCATTCGTCGGGTCGGCCATCGCCGCCGAGATGGAGCTGAAAGAACGCCTTGCCGCCCGGCAGATAAAGGCGATGCAGCAGCACGCCGCCCTCGCGCAGCAGGCCCACGACTTCGACGCTGATCATGCTGCTGCCCTCCGGCGGCTGCACCTTGGTCAATCCGGCAGCCAGCAGAAACGGGGACGGATCGACGGGCATGGTCATGCCGACACGGAACCGTGTCGCTGCGCTGCCGGTAAGGCCGGAGGCGGCCGCCGCAACAGCCGGATGAACCATGCGGCGCCGCCACAACCACAGCAGCAGCAAGATGACGATGCCAATGAAGAGGACGGGCCAGATAAAGCCCGACCCGCCCCTCGGCGCGGGCGATGGTAGCGCGGGAGGTGCCGCGGGCGGGTTGCGCGGCTGACCCTCGATTTGAGCGAGCCGCGTGTCGAGCTGCTGAAGCTTGGCCGCAACGGCCGGGTTTTGCTTCGCTTCGCGATTGGCCTCCTGGCGCCATTGCATATAGCCGGGATCGTATTGGTAGTTGTGGAAATACCCGACGGAGCTCGCCGACGACAGGGAATTCAACGCCGCCCACAAGGCTACAGCAGTCAACGGTCCCGAGCCCGGCAATACCGGCCTTCTCGCCACCCTTCGTGTCGGCTCCTCTCCTCCCCAAACCGGTGGCCTGCGCGGCGCTTCGGTTGGCCAGTCGAAGCTACCGGCATAAGAGGGCGGTCGGCGGGCATATGTTTCTTCCGGCCCCTGTGCCGCCTGATAGTCGCGCAGCGCCTGCGACGATGAGCTGCGGGAAACAGCCCGATCTCCGGACGAGCCCGTACTATAGCCGGTGCCCGAATAGGGTCGCCGACTGTATCCGCCGCTGCTGCTGACCGGTGTCCTACGGCTTGGCGCCGAGTAGTTGGAAGTCGATCCGCTGCCGGGCCGGCTGTATCCGCCGCTGCTGTACTGACCCGAGGCGCGGTCGGGCACATTCAAAACAAGTACGCAGCATACGCAGCAGAACAGGACCTTCCGCCACAGCGTGGTCCGCGGGAAGCTCGCCGAGGGTCGAGGATCATACTGCGGCCGCTCTCGACATCGCACTCGCCCCGGCAAAGAGGTCCGCACTTATCGCATGGTAGGTTGCCGACGCGCCACCGCTTGCAGTCTTTTGAGCGATGCCATGCGCCAGCCTGTTCAGACGGCCTTCTGACCGCCCATGGCCTGCTTGATCAGCCCTACGATCACCATCAGGATGCCCCCGCCCGCACCGCCGGAAGCGATCTGGCCAATAATGGAACCGATATCAAAGCCTCCCCCTCCGGCCGCTTCCGCTCCGCCGCCGAGGAATTGACCTATGATCTGTGCGCCTACGCCGCCGCCGATAACGCCGGCGATCGTATTGCCGATAGTTCCCAAATCATACTGCTTCAGCGCGGAGCCGGCAATGTTGCCGCCGACGCCGCCTGCGATCAGTTGGATGATCAGACCGACGATACCACCCCACATCGTAGCCTCCTCCCGTTGTTCGCCTTCTGGCAATGTTGACTGGAGCGAGACGCTTGGCGGCGCCCGCTACAGGAAAGGTTAACAGAATTGTCGGTGGCACGCAACCAACCGGCGATTTCGGGGATTTGCGCTCTCGCGGACTCGTATCCTCGCCCGGGCCGGCAACCATGTTTGCAGCCGCGCAACGGACCAAGGCGACAAAGTTGCGGGCGTTGGCTACTTCGTTGGTCCCTGCCGAGCGATGATCTTGTCCTTGATTTGGCTGTAAACGCTCGGTGAAATGATTTTGCGTTGTGCGAGATCATCCTTCCCATTGTACGGCCGGTTGGCAATGATCGCCTTCGCACGAGCGGGCCCGACACCTGGCAGCTTGTCGAGTTCCTCGGCGGATGCGGAGTTTATATCCACCAATCCGCCCGATGGTTGAGACCCGGTGGTGGCGGGCGGCTTTGTGGCCGATGGAGAGCCCGGCGACTTTGACGGGGATGTCGTCTGCGCGGCAATGGGCATCGCGAGAACCATGCTCAGCCCGATCGCGATCAGATAACGCTTTACGTTCATTGTAACCTCCGATTGTACCCAACGGGCCTCAGCAGGCGGCTCAGCGTGCAGTGGCCGCCATTCGACATTATCGTCGAGGGGAATGACGGGGCGGGGCAGGCGCTGCCATTCGAAACGGGTCAGCATCGGCGAGGTGAGGCCGGGGAGGTCGACTTCGACGATCTGGTCCGGTCCAAAGAACTCGTCGAAGCCGCCGCGGAAATGGCCGCGCGATTTGACGACGACCGAACGTGCCCGGCCGATGTCCAACCCCATCATTTCGAAAAAATAGGGTCGGCGCATTGAACC
>CAWBCV010000015.1:0-179430 GCA_963787425.1 uncultured Alphaproteobacteria bacterium | reverse complement strand
TGTCGAGCTGCCGCGCGACAGCCTCGTCGTGATCACCGGGCTGTCGGGGTCGGGCAAGTCGTCGCTCGCCTTCGACACGATCTATGCCGAGGGACAGCGTCGCTATGTGGAGAGCCTGTCGGCCTATGCCAGGCAGTTTCTCGAATTGATGCAGAAGCCCGAGGTCGAATCGATCGAGGGCTTGTCGCCGGCGATCTCGATCGAGCAGAAGACGACCTCACGCAACCCGCGCTCGACGGTCGGCACGGTCACCGAGATCTACGACTATATGCGGCTCTTGTGGGCGCGGGTCGGCATCCCCTACTCGCCCGCCACCGGGCTGCCGATCGTCAGCCAGACGGTATCGCAAATGGTCGACCGCGTGCTGGCGATGCCGCAAGGCACCCGGCTCTATTTGCTCGCCCCGATCGTGCGCGGGCGCAAGGGCGAGTACCGCAAGGAATTGGCCGAATTGCAGCGGCGCGGTTTCCAGCGGGTCAAGATCGACGGCAAGATGCTCGAGCTCGACGAGGTACGCGGGCTCAACAAGAACCTGAAGCACGACATCGAGATCGTCGTCGACCGCATCATCGTCGACGGCGAGCTCGGCAACCGGCTCGCGGATTCGTTCGAGACCGCGCTCGAACTGGCCGACGGCATCGCGATCACCGAGAACGCCGATACCGGCGAACAGACGATCTTCTCGGCGAAATTCGCCTGCCCGGTTTCCGGCTTTACGATCTCTGAGATCGAGCCGCGGCTGTTCTCGTTCAACAACCCGTTCGGCGCCTGCCCGGCCTGCGACGGGCTCGGCACCAAGCTCTATTTCGACCCCGACCTGGTCGTGCACGATCCAAGGCGCAGCCTCGCGGAGGGCGCGGTCAGCCCATGGTCGCATTCGAGTTCGCAATATTACACGCAGACCTTGGAGAGCATCGCGCGGCACTTCCGCAAGAGCATGCGCACGCCGTGGCAGGACCTGCCGGAGAAGATGCGGCGCGCGATCCTCTACGGCTCCGACGGCGAGCCGATCAAGATGACCTACGACGACGGGTTGCGGAAATACACCACCGACCGGCCGTTCGAGGGCGTCTTGCCGAACATGGAGCGGCGCTTTCGCGAGACCGACAGCGCCTGGGTCAAGGAGGAGCTCGGGCGCTACCAGAGCGCGAAAACCTGCGAGGTCTGCGGCGGCGACCGGCTCAAGCCCGAGGCGCTCGCCGTCAAGATCGCCGGCAAGCACATCAGCCAGGTCGCGGCGATGTCGATCGCCGAGGCCGGCACCTGGTTTTCCGGCATCAGCGCCGAGCTGACCCCGAGCCAGCGCGAGATCGCCCAGCGCATCTTGAAGGAGATCAACGAGCGTCTCGGCTTTCTGAAGAATGTCGGGCTCGAATATCTGACCTTGTCGCGCGCCTCCGGCACGCTCTCCGGCGGCGAGAGCCAGCGCATCCGGCTGGCATCGCAGATCGGCTCCGGGCTGACCGGCGTCCTCTATGTGCTCGACGAGCCGTCGATCGGCTTGCACCAGCGCGATAATGGGCGCCTGCTCGCGACCCTGCAGCGGCTGCGCGACCTCGGCAACACGGTCATCGTCGTCGAGCATGACGAGGAAGCGATCCGCACCGCCGATTGGGTTGTCGATATGGGGCCGGGCGCCGGGGTCCATGGCGGGCATGTCGTCGCCGAAGGCACGCCCGAGGCGATCATGGCCAACCCAGACAGCATCACCGGCCAATATTTGACCGGCAAGCGCGAGATCCCGGTGCCGCCGATGCGCCGCATCGGCCATCCGGGCCAGATCCTCCGCATTCTCGATGCGACGCGGGAACAATCTTGAAGGGCATCACCGCCGAGATCCCGCTCGGCACATTCTGTTGCGTGACCGGCGTCTCGGGCGGCGGCAAGTCGACCCTGATCGTCGAGACCCTGTACAAGGCGCTCGCCAAGCGGCTCAACAATGCGCGCGAGCAGCCGGCGCCGCTCGGCGGGCTCGAAGGGGTCGAGTTTCTCGACAAGATCGTCGATATCGACCAGTCGCCGATCGGCCGCACGCCGCGCTCGAACCCGGCGACCTATACCGGCTGCTTCACGCCGATCCGCGACTGGTTTACCGGGCTGCCCGAGGCCAAGTCGCGCGGCTACCTGCCGGGCCGCTTCTCATTCAACGTCAAAGGCGGGCGCTGCGAGGCCTGCCAGGGCGACGGCGTCATCAAGATCGAGATGCACTTTCTGCCGGACGTCTATGTCCAGTGCGACGTCTGCAAGGGCCGGCGCTACAACCGCGAGACCCTCGAAGTGCTGTTCCGCACGAAGAGCATTGCCGACGTGCTCGACATGACGGTCGACGAAGGCGCCGATTTCTTCCGCGCCGTGCCGGCGATCCGCGACAAGCTCCAGACCTTGCAGCGGGTCGGGCTCGGCTACATCCATATCGGCCAGCCGGCGACGACGCTCTCGGGCGGCGAGGCGCAGCGCGTCAAGCTGGCCAAGGAACTGTCGCGGCGCGCCACCGGCCGCACCCTCTACATCCTCGACGAGCCGACGACCGGGCTGCATTTCGACGATGTGCGCAAGCTCCTCGACGTGCTGCACGCGCTGGTCGAGGCCGGCAACACGGTGCTCGTCATCGAGCACAATCTCGAAGTCATCAAGACCGCCGACTGGATCATCGATCTCGGCCCAGAAGGCGGCGACGCCGGCGGCCATATCGTTGCCACCGGCACCCCCGAAGACATCGCGTCATGCGAGGCGAGCTACACCGGGCAATACCTGCGCCCTTACCTCGCCCGCCGTCCGGCGCAACGCCGGCGGGCCGGATAAGCGCGACCTCGTGGTTAACACCGTTCGCGAACAGGCGATCGAGGAATTGCGCCGTATGGTGCTCGATGCGCTCGGCGAGCATGATGCGGCGGTATGGCTGTTCGGATCCTGCGCGCGCGGCGAGGCGCGGCAGCACAGCGACATCGACATCGCGATCCTGCCGCGCGACGAGCTTCCCTCGGGGTTCTTTGGGGAGCTCGACGCAGACTTCGAGGAGAGTACGATCCCCTACGACGTGGATCTGGTCGACCTGCGCAACGCCGATCCGGTCCTGATTGCCGAGATCCTGCGCGAAGGGATACCGTGGAGGGAGTAGATGTCCGGATTGCAGAGGCCGAGGCTGCGCTGGTGACGCTGGACGAGGCGATTGGCAAGAGCACGCGCTCGCTCTTGGAACGCGACGGCGCAATCCTGAGGTTGATCTACACTTTCGAAGCGGTATGGAAGGCTTCGCAGCAGCTCCTCGGCGAGCGCGAGGGCATCATTGTCGCTTCGCCAAACGCCACGATCCGCGCGGCACGGCGGGTTGGCTGGCTCTCGGACGAGGATGCACGGGCTGCTTTCGATATCGGCATCGACCGTAATGTTGCGGTTCATATGTACCGCGGTGAAATTGGCGCCGAAATCGAACGGCATCTCGCGGGCCATGCCGCTCTGCTTCGCCGTTGGCTCGCGGCTTTGCGGCAGCGGGAGGAAACTGAGCAGTTACCCTAAAGCGGGAGGTCAAACGGATGCCCATATCGATCCGTCCACTCCACCCGGTCTTTGCCGGAGAGGTTGCGGGTATCGATTGCCGGAAGCCGCTCACCCCGGGCGAGATCGAGGCGGTCGAGGCGGGCATGAACGAATATGCCGTGCTGATCTTTCGCGACCAGAACCTTACCGACGAGGAGCAGATCGCGTTCACCCGCCATTTCGGGGAGCTCGAAAATTACAACACGCCGGGGCATGTCAGAAAACGCGAGGACCAACGGCTCGGTCCGGGCATCGCGGATTTTTCCAACCTCGACAAGCACGGCAACATCATGTCCGACGAGGATCGGGTGTGGTTCTTCAAGCTGGGCGACCGGCTGTGGCACTCCGACAGCTCGTTCCGCCCGGTTCCGGCGAAATACTCGCTGCTCTCCGCGCGGGTCCTTCCCTCATGGGGCGCCAACACCGAATTCGCCGATATGCGCGCCGCCTATGACGCGCTGGATCATCGCACCAAAGCCGAGATCGAGGACCTCGTCTGCGAGCACTCGCTGATCTATTCGCGCGAAGCAATCGGGTTCACCGATCTGACGGCGGAGGAAATCGCGGCGTTCCGGCCGGTGCGGCAGCGGCTGGTGCGGACTCATCCGGCAACCGGCCGCAAATCACTGTTCCTCTCCTCGCACGCCGGCGCGATCGTCGGCTGGACGATCCCCGAAGGGCGCATGTTCCTGCGCGACCTGACCGAGCATGCGACAGCGCCCGCGTTCGTCTATTCGCACTCATGGCGGCCCCACGACCTCGTCATGTGGGACAACCGCGCGACGATGCACCGCGCCCGCCGCTTCGACCGCACCGAAGTGCGCGACGTGCGCCGCACCACTTTGGCCGGTGACATCGGGGCCATAACGCCGCTGAAGCAAAATATAGCGGGAATCCCATCCAGACTGCCTCGATTTGAGCCCTAAGGGTCTTAATTTCAGACGGCCAATATAAAATAATCGTAAGTATAGTACCAGACCTGACTTTTCACTGAGCAGATTGCCTGTTGTTTAAGCAAAATTATTGATGGCATGGTTATTGCTGAGAATTGCTGTTCGATAGCTCCGAGGAGAACAGCAATGCATTCGGTCGCGGAAATCGAGGAAAAGATCCGCAAGCGGTATCATCAGCCCAAGGGAGTCGAGCAATTCGGCATTGAGCCGGTCCCGCCGGAGCTGAAGACGGTGCGATGGCACGACATATTCGCGATCATTTTCGGGTTTGCGCTCAATCCCGGATCGATGCTGGTCGGCGGCATGGCCGTGGTTTCGGGTTTGTCGTTCTGGGGCGCGGTTGGGGCGATAACCGCAGGAGTGCTGCTGGCGACGATTGCCTACACCATCACCGCAACCGTCGGGGTCGATTACGGATTGCCGGGGCAAGTCTCGATGCGCATGGTCTATGGCTTGCGCGGAGCCAAATGGGTCCCCTCGTTCCTGCGCACGATCGCCTCGACCTATTGGTTCGCCTACCAGACTGTCGCAGGCTCGCTTGCTGTCGTGGCGATCCTCGATCGGTGGACCGGAACGGCGCATTCGCTGGTCATGGTCAGCGTCATTTTTGCCGTTCTGCAGGCGATCGTCGCGATCATCGGCTACGATTTGCTAAAGCATCTCTCCCGAATTGCACTTCCCTTCAAGATTTCTGATCCTGTCGTTTGTTCTGGTGCTGTTGGGGACGCACAGCGATCCCAATTACGCGCCCTCCCAGGTGTTTCACTACGCCGGGAAACCCGAAGCCGGCTGGCTCCTCTTCGTCACCTGGATGAACGTTGTCGCCGCGGGGTCGTTGACGATGGTCACCGACTCGGCCGATTTTTGCCGCTACACGCGTTCCCGCACCGACATGTGGTGGGGCACTTTGCTCGGGAAAGTCGGCGGCGGCTGCTTTGCCGCCTGCCTCGGTGCCTACGGGGCGGCGGCCACGCTCGGCAAGACACCCAATGTGTTCGAGGTCGCGTCCAAGCTCACCACCAGCTGGTTCGTCTTGCTGCTGTTCCTGATCGTGATCGCGCTGGACAATTGGACGATCAATGTTCTCAACCTTTATACGGGCGGGTTGTCGCTATCGAACATCTTCGAGCGGCTCGGCCGGTTCTGGACCACCTTGGTCATCAGCGTGCTCGGCATCATACTTTCCGCGATCCCGGACGTCGCGAGCGGCTACACGACTTACGTCGGGATTTTGGGGAATGTCTTCTCACCGATTGCCGGGGTGCTGATCGCCGATTATCTCCTGGTCAAGCGGATGCGTATCGACCTCGTCGCATTGTTCGAGACCGAGGGTCCGTACTGGTACTGGAAAGGCGTCAACCCGATTGCGGTAATTTGGACGGCGCTCGGGTTTCTCGCCTACATGTTTGTCATTCCGCCGGAATGGATTCGCGTGCTGGTCACATTACTGGCGACCGGCGCCGGCTACTGGGCGACGATGCAGCTCCTGTTGCCCTATTTTACCTGGCTTGCCCGAGCATCTCACCCGGGCGAGCAACGCGAGCCGGTCGAAGATCTCGATTGGGAGCTCGCTCTGCGCTGATGCTATCGCTTGAGTTGGCTCATGACCCTCCCGTCACGACGGGAGGGACGCGCCGGACCACTACCCCCTCTCCGCGAGCGGGAACGGTGATCGTTAACAAACCGTTAGAGGATTGTAGCTAGCCTCCGACGGAGGTGACGGGAGGGTGGTATGAAAATCGCCGACGTGATGACGCCAGACCTCGACACGGTAAGCCCAAGCGACACTCTGAGCACCGCGGCGCGTCTGATGGCGGACCTCGATTCAGGAGCGCTCCCGGTCGGCGAAGACAATCGCTTGATCGGGACGATCACCGGCCATGATATTGCGATGCAAGTTGCGGCTGAGGGCTTGGACCCCGGAAAGACCACCGTAGGCCAGACGATGTCCTGCGACGTGCTGTATTGTTTCGAAAGTGAGAGCGTCGAGGAGGTGTCGGAAAAGATGCGGGGTTGGTGGGTCCGCCACCTGCCCGTGGTGAGCAGCGATAAACGCCTTATTGGCCTCGTGTCGCTTGGCGATCTCACCTCCGTGAAAGGGCAATCCAAGACCAAGCCGAGGTCGCGAAGAGCGCCCGGCCTATCCGCTAACAAGGGCCGAGGCACTCACCGAGCGGCGGCGGCAGCTTAAAGCGGCGCGGCAGTAAGGTGAGCGTCAGGCTCCTCGGCCGGCGTAGCTGACCGCCATGCCGGCGCGGACGTCCTGTTGGATGCCGTATTGCGGGAAGGGATAGCGCAACCCGTTTTTGGCGAGCGCCTCCATACCGGCGATCGCCTTGACGATATCGTCGACCGGTAACGCCATCAGCATTTCGTCGTCGAGCACGCCGCCGTAACGGCGTTCGGCAAAACACGGTATCGACAGGCTCGGCTGACGCGTCTTGAGTGCCCGCCCCCAGGAATTGGCGCAAGCCGAACTCGCCGACGATGCTCCAGTCGAAACGCTTATAGCCCGACCACTGCAGGCCGTTGATGAAGTAGATCATCGCGCCTGGCGTCGCGTAGAACAGCGCGATGTCCGGCGGGTCGAGCCGCCCGCTCGCCAGCGGCGCCACTGCGAGCGCTTCGTAGCGGCCGTCAGGCACGCATTCCATGGCGCCCTGATGTGCTCGCGCGTCCTCGGGCGCGCTGTACCAGACCCCGACCATGTGCTCGCCGGAACGCCATTTCTCGTCCTTTGCGAGGCCGAGCCCGACCACCGCCCGGCATTGGGCTCCGACGAGATCGTCGCTGGTGATCCCGACCGTCCAGCCGAGGCGGGCGGCTTGGGCGACGACCTGATCTAGCGTGTGCACCGATTTCGGCCGGCGGATCCTCGGGATCGCCTCTATCTCGTCGCGGTTCTCGAACAGCTTCATGCCAAACGGGATCGCCCGCAGCTTCAACAGGCGCTCCAGGTCGGCGGCGAGTTTTGTCCAATCCTGCGTCATCGAGCATCTCTCAGAATGAGCGTTTTCACACCAGCGATACTCTAATTATGGTAGGCGGTGGAACCGCGCTGCGCTCGGCGGGTTCGGGCTCAGACGGGTGAATTGCCAGGAGGGATCTCCCGTGCGGCTGCTCGGCGTCCACCCCGGACCCCTGATGTACACAAAAATTTTTTTGCGGCTCGAGCCGCTCGGGCTCGAGCTCGTCGCGCAGTCGCTGCGCCGGGCCGGGCACGAGGTCCGGCTCATCGATCTCCAGGTCGAGGACCATCGGGCCTATTTCCGTTTGCTGCAGCGCTGGCGGCCCGACGCCATCGCGTTTTCGTGCAATTACCTGGCGAACGTGCCCGAGATCGTCGATCTCGCCAAGGCAACCAAGGCGCGGTTCCCGGAAATTTTTGTTTGCGTCGGCGGCCACAGCGCTTCCTTTACGGCGGGCGCGATCATCGAGCACGGGGCAGGCGCCATCGATTGTGTGCTCAAGGGCGAGGGCGAGGCCGGCATGCCGCTTCTGCTTGCCGCAATCGAGGCCGGAAACGCCATCGCCTCCGTACCCGGTGCGGTGAGCGCAGCGGGAGAGGGCCCACCGCCGAGCTTTGCGCACTCGCTCGACGAGTTGATGCCGGCGCGCGACCTGCTGCGTCACCGTCGGAAATATTTCCTCGGCACGCTCGACCCTTGCGCATCGATCGAATTCTCGCGCGGCTGCCCGTGGGATTGCTCATTCTGCAGCGCCTGGACGTTTTATGGTCGCAGCTATCGGCTGGTGAGCCCGCAGCGGGTGGTCGAGGATTTGCGGTCGATCCGCGAACCCGGTGTCTTCATCGTCGACGACGTCGCGTTCGTCCACGAGCGGCACGGGATGGAGATCGGCGAGGCGGTCGCGCGCGCCGGCATCCGCAAGCGCTATTACCTCGAGACCCGGGGAGATGTCCTGCTGCGCAACAAGGAGGCGTTCCGCCTTTGGCAGCGGCTCGGGCTTAAAACCATGTTTCTCGGCCTCGAGGCGATCGACGAGGAGGGACTGCGGAAATACCGCAAGCGCGTCTCGCTCGGCCGGAATTTCGAGGCGGTCGAATTCGCCCGCTCGCTCGGCGTCAATGTCGCAATCAACCTGATCGCCGACCCTGATTGGGACCATGAGCGTTTCAGGATCGTGCGCGAATGGTGCCTGGAGATGCCCGACGTCATCAATATCAGCGTCAACACTCCCTATCCCGGGACCGAGAGCTGGATCACCGACGGCCGCCGGCTGGACACCCGCGATTACCGCTTGTTCGACATCCAGCACGCGGTTTTGCCGACGCGCCTGCCGCTTGCCGAGTTCTACCGCGAGCTGGTGACGACGCAGCGGGCGATCTACCGCAGGCATCTCGACTGGCGCCAGCTGTGGGACGCGTCAGGGATCGCCGCCCGCCTGCTGCTCCGGGGGCAAACCAATTTCGTCAAGAGCTTGTTCAGCCTCAACAGCGTCTATCGGCCAGAGCTGCTGCTCGCCGATCATGCCGCACCCGTGGTCTACGAGATTCCCTTGCCGCCGCAGGCCGCCGGCGAGCATCGCCAGGGCGGCGCGGCGCTCTATATCCATGCCCCGCGGGGACGCAAGAGTCGGGCAATCGATATGGCGACGGAGCGCTTTGTCGAGGATAGCCGGATCGGAACCGCGCCGTGAGGCTGATGGTTATTTTGCCACTAGGTTGAGTTTGGCGCCCCGCCCGCGAAATTCCGCGAGATAACCCTTTACGGCACCAAACGCGGTATCGTATTCCATTCGCACGGGCATCACTCGACCGCCAGCGATGACTTGCGAGTACCAGATCCGACCGGTCTTGTAGGTATCTTCGTTGTGGTCAGGGTTAACCACGACATCTTCGCGCACAACCTGACACACCTGCGACGGACCCGCGAAAGTCTGGTAACTGTCGGCCGACAGCATCTCCTGTTTTAGATCCGTGAAGCGAAGATTGTAAAATCCGCTGCCGTCGAACACCGGAATCACAATGGAACAATTGCCCCCGCGGGCGATCTGGCGCTCGACTGCGAAATACGCCGTTAGCTGGTCGACGGTGCCGCGGATCTGCTCGGCGGCTATGAGAAAAGGCCGCCCCGCTTCAGCCGGCGCCGAGGCATTCGTCACGGTGCCATCGCGGCGATAATCCAGCGCATAATGCCGCTCGATGCCGTTTCGGCGAACATCGGACCGATATGCTTCGGGCTGGACGGCGTTCCGGGCGAACTCTCCATGAACCTCGGAATGGCTCGTAAGGTCGACAAACACGCTAGCGAGCCCTCGGGTGTCGAGGTCCATCGCGATTGCATAACGATCCCCGATTTCTTGGATGGTCGTGTGGTTGGTCAACACGTGAAATCCGGCAAAGCCGTAGATCTCGAAGCGAGCTTCGACCCGATCTATCTCGCCTGCCGGCGCTTTTAACGCAGCGGGCGCAAAGAGCAGCGCGAACGCGATCGCCGCCAAGGGGGCAAAACGGGCGAAGATCATGATCACAACATCTCATAATGGGCACGGGCAGTCCAGATCGGGCCTCTCGGCCTCTTCGTCGCAGAAGTAAGTAATCGGCTCAGTCGGGTAATCCCGCCGCCCGCAAACCCTCGACATATCGGGCGATGTCTTGCGGTCGGTGGTACGGCCCCAATTCATCTTCGAGATTGGAAATGCGCAGCTGGGGGTCGAGCTTATGCAGCCGCTCCCTCGCGCTCTTAGCTTCTTCCAAACGCCCGGCGAGCGCACAACTCGCCGCGGCGATGCGCAGCGCGGTCTGGTAGTCGGGCCACTCGCGTAATGCCATAGCTGCCCAGGACGAGGCTTCGTCATACCGGCCTGCAAAGAAGTGGGCGTGCGCGATTGTCGTTCGCGTCCTGTTGGTCAGCGGATCGAGGGGGCTCAGGCGCGTCGCTTTCGCGAGGTGCTCGATCGCCAGCTCGGGTTTGCCCAGCCAAACCCTCACCCATCCGCTGACGATCCACGCTGTCGCCAGGTTAGGGTTGATCAGCAGCGCCCGGTCGATAAAGGCGACGCCACCGTCGAGCTCGCCGACGACATAGGCGAGCGCGAACCCGCCATAACTCAGAGCGACCGCGTCATCCTTGTCCAGCTCCACCGCTCGGCGTGCCAAGCGCGCCGTCTCTGCGATTTCCTCCTGTCGGTCGGCGATCCAACCATTCGTCTTCCGATGGCAATAGCAGTACGCGGCCATCCCGTAGGCCGAAGCAAAATCGGGGTCGAGTTCGATCGCTCGGCAGAACAGCTGCAATGCATCCTTGTGACCTTGCAAGCTCCCCTCGTGGAGAGCCGCCCTCCCGCGCAGAAAATAGTCGTAGGCGCCGAGGCTTTCGGTCGGTTTCCGCTTGATGCGATCGATTTCGGCCTGTTCCAGCGCCGGCGAGATCGCGCCCACAACCCTCTCAGTCACCCGATCCTGCAGATCGAAGATGTCCTCGGGCGTCCCGTCAAAGCGGTCCGCCCAGAGATGGGCTGCGCTCGCGGCCTCGATCAGCTGTCCGGTGATGCGCACCCGATTGGCTGCCTTCCGGACACTCCCTTCCAGCAGATAGCGGACGCCAAGCTCGCGACCGACCTGTCGGACATCGACGGCGCGGCCCTTGTAGGTAAAGGCCGAATTACGGGAGATCACGAATAGAGACCGGAAACGGGACAGGGCCGTCGTGATCTCCTCGACGATGCCGTCGGAGAAATACTCTTGCTCGGGATCGCCGCTCAAGTTCTGGAACGGCAGCACGACGATCGAGGGCGTTTCGGGAACCGGCGGAGGATCGGGCGGCAGCCGCGCCTCGACGCGCATGCTGGCGTCGGTCTCAACCGATAAGGGCTCGGCTACCAGTCGGACAAGACTACGCCGATCATCGCGGATCCGGCGCACAAGCGCGTCCGTTTCCGGCTCCGGTCGGGTGGCGAGTTCGCGCGAGAGGGTCTCCCGCAACTGCTCGTATTGCCGAAGCGCGGCGGCGTGCCTGCCCTGAGCAGCATAGAGTTCCATCAGAGCCCTGTGCGCGGGTTCGTGCACCGGATCGACCGGGAGAATGCGCAGCCCCCAGCGGATCGCAGGCTCGACCCCGACTGCTGCGGCACGCTCCATTAGCCGCAGGAAAAGCTGCACGGCGTGCTCGCGCAGCCGCTCGCGTTCCCCGGTCAGCCACTCGTCGAAGTCGCGGTCGCGTAATGAAAACCCGTCGAGCAGGTCACCCCGGTAGAGCGCGGCGGCCCGCTCCAACGCCGGCGGCGCGTCCTCAACAATTGCCGCCTCGAAGGCGGCGAGGTCAGTTTCAACCATCCCGGCGGAGAACCCGATCGACCCCCCGTCTCCCTCCAGAAACGGCGCGGGGCGCCGGGTTGCGGCCAGCAGCTGACGCAAATTACCGCGCGCCTGAGTGTCCGGCATGTCCCCCCATAGCAGTGCGGCCACCCGGTCGCGCGACATCCGCTGACCACGCGCCGCAGCGAGGAGCGCCAGCAACGCGATGGATTTTCGGGCACCGAGCGCGAACTCCTGCCCATTCGGAGCGCGCAACCCGAACCGGCCCAGAAGATTGACACGCCAGCGGCCCATCCTGCCCATCGCGACGCCGGCCCGACGTAAAGCGAACGTATCGAGCCGGCCTCGACCGATTTAACGATTTATTTACGCGCCGTCAAACGAGCGCCAATCGGCCGGATGCAACAAGAGTTCCCGAGCAATAGGCGACGGCAATCAGGAGGGACCCAGCGATGCGCAAGTCGATGCCGCCCAGAAGGACGCTATGTAAGGCCGCGGCACTCGCCGCCGGGATCGGCCTCGCGATGCTTTCCTATCCGGTGCATGCAGCTCCGACGACCGGCGGCGACACGGTGCAGGGTCTCTACGATGCGCTGCTCGGAACGATGAAGAACGGCCGTACCCTCGGGCAGAGCGGGCGTTTCACGCAGATCGATCCGGTCATCCGCCGGACCTTCGACATCGCGTCGATGACCCGCCTGTCGGTCGGCCCATCGTACTGGGCCGGTCTCAACGAGGCGCAGCGCCAGCAAATCACCGAGAGCTTTGGCCGATATGTTTCGGCGATCTATGCCGACCGCTTCGACAGCTATGCCGGACAGAAATTGCAGGTCACCGGCGAAGAGCCCAACCCGGGCGGCGTCATGGTCAGGAGCCGGATCGTCAAGGCCAATGGCGAGCCGGTCAAGGTCGACTACATGATGCGCCGCAATGGCGATGGCTGGCTGATCTCCGACATCTACCTCGACGGCGCGATCAGCGAGGTGGCGACCCGCCGCTCCGAATTCGCCGCGATCCTGCGAGCCGACGGCGTCGACGGCCTGATCGCCGCGCTCTACCGCAAGGCCGACGTGCTCACCGGGACCATGGCGAAGGCCTACTAGGCCAGCAAAAGGTGCCAAAAAATCCGGCCCTTGCGACCCCGGCGGCAGACTGCGATCTTGCCGCCGTTTCTTCGCGGCAAGGGGAGACGGTATGACCAGATCGGTTGGCGTCAAGACCGTGAGGGGATGGCTGGCCGACGGCCGCTGCTGCTGCCTGTCCGGGTTCCGGCTCGCCGCGTCATGAAGACGACCCGCACCGCGACGCTCGAGATCGCCTATGAGGAGAGCGGTCCGGCAGCAGGCCGGCCGGTCATTCTGCTGCATGGTTTTCCCGACGATGTGCACGCTTATGATGGGGTTGCGCCTCTCCTCGCAGCGCGCGGCTGGCGCGTCCTCGTCCCCTATCTTCGCGGGTATGGTCTGACCCGGTTTCTCGATGCCGATACGCCGCGATCGGGTCAGCAGGCCGCACTTGGCCGTGATCTCGCCGATTTCATGGACGCGCTCGGGTTGGAGCAGGCGGTTCTCGCCGGATACGATTGGGGCGGGCGCGCCGCCTGCGTCGTTGCGGCGTTGTGGCCGCAGCGCGCCGCCGGGCTCGTCACAGTCGGCGGCTACAATATCCAGAACATCGCCGAGGCCGCAAAACCGGCGTCTCCTGCGACCGAGTACCGCCGTTGGTACCAATGGTACTTCCACACCGAGCGCGGCCGGGCGGGTTTGGCAGCGAACCGAGGCCCGCTGTGCCGGCTATTGTGGGAGCTCTGGTCGCCCAACTACCGGTTCGACGACGCAACATACGAACAAACCGCAGCGTCTTTCGACAACCCGGATTTCGTCGAGGTCGTGATCCAATCCTACCGTCACCGGTACGGCGTCGCGCCTGGCGACCCGGCACTCGATACGATCGAGGCACAGCTCGCGCGCCAACCGCCGATTACGTTGCCGACAATCGCTCTGCAGGGTGAAGCCGACGGCGTTTCCCCGCCAGACAGGACAGGGCGCGCTGCACGCCATTTTACCGGCCCTTATCAGAGCCGCATCATACCGCGCGCCGGCCATTTTCTGCCGCGCGAGGCCCCGGAGGCGGTCCTCCAGGCGATCGGTGAGTTTTAGCCCGCTTACCGCAACGTGTTATGAATTAGGTAATCGGCGTAGTCCGTCGGTTTCAGCTTGAGCTCGATGCGGTCGCTCTGACCTGCCAGTGCCCGCGTCACAATGATGTGGTTCTCGACCCGGGCGGGAGTGAGCCGAAACACGCCGGCCGCTCCCTTGAGCTTTGGGTAGAGGTTCTGATCTATCATTTTTTCCTTGCGGCCTAGCCGATCGAGTGCTTCCGGCTCGCTGATATCCTCGACCGCCGTCTTGCGCACGATCGTCCAATCGGTTTCGCCGGCCCAACCTGTGGCGGCCAGCGCCTTTGGATCGCCCTCGGTCACCCCGACCTTATAGATATTCTTGCCGAGCCCGACATCGGAGGCCCAGCGGCCGAGCTTGGAACTGCGGGCAACGTAAAGAATTGGCATCCTCGCCCCTCCGAGTGACATCGTTAAGGGAATAGCGGCAAATGCTGGTTCGTTACATCGGAGTCTTCGCCCCCGAAGTCAAAACGCCGGAATGTGCCGATGCCGCAATTGATTGGAGCCGCAACTGCCGCGACCACGTTGCTGAGCATGGCCTTGGGCCAGATCAGCACCGGTTTTGAAGCGTTCGGCGTAGTTCTCGCCGCAATCGTCTTGATGACGGTGCGACAGCAATAATCTCCTCCGACAAAACTGGCGCAGCAGAATGCGCCAGTTCGTCGCAGCCGGTGGAATCCCTTGCTCGCCTAAGATATTCCCGCTCTTGAATGTCGGTCACTTGGTGGTTACCAAGTGGACACAAAGGATTACAGTCTGTTAAGCTTCCGCTTCCAAACCTGGGCCAAGGCAAGGGGCGGGGGCATCAGGAATGCGGCAGTGGTCGATCGCGTCGGTTTGGGGGCTCGTCCTCTGTATCCTGATACTTTGTGGCGCTCAGGTAGAAGCGGCGGAGCTCGATCCCGCCTTTAACCAAGCCCCGGTCGGCCCGGATCGAGCGATCGGTGCGGTGGTCTGGAATCATGGCCGCTCGATCAACACCGAAGATTCCGAATTGCCGACACCGCCTTATCTGAGGGTGCTGCGCGATGCGGGGTGGGACGTTTTGCGCTTCGATCGGCCGCGCGACGGCGACACTCTGACTGCCAGTACACGCCGGCTGGTCGAGCTGGTGGGTCAACTAAAGCGCAACGGGTATCGCCGCATTGTGCTCGCCGGCCAATCCTTTGGTGCGTTCCTCGCCTTAATGGCGACCGACTTGTCCGAGGAGGTGGACGCGGTCGTGGCAACAGCGCCCGCCGCTTTTGGCAATTTCGACGAATTTTACGATTCGTGGCGTCTCAATGCGACGCGGCTCTATCCGCTGCTCGAGCGGATCAAACGGGCGCGCGTGATGCTGTTCTACTTCCACGGTGACGATTTCGACCCGGGTGGACGCGGCGAGCATTCGCGGGCGATCCTGGCTGGCCGGCAAATCGGTTTCAGCGTCATCGACCAGCCCGCGTTCCTTGCCGGGCATTGGGCGTCGTCGACCGGCTTGTTCCTGCGCCGGTTCGGCAGCTGCATCCGCGATTTTCTCGGAGCCGACAAGATTGAAGGCGAGCGGGTTTGCGAACCGGCCTGGGGAGAAGCGCCGAGCCCCGAGATGCGCCTGCCGGACGAGCTGGTCCATCCGCGGACAGCCTCGCACGCCGTCGCCGGGGTCGCCGGCGGCTCGGCGCCGTCAGGTCGGGCACCCGGTGGCACCAGCGGGCGGCAGTCATGGTACGGGTTTTACCCCAACGGGCGTGAGGTGCTCCTCGCCATCGAAGAGACGCACGGCAGCGAAGTGGCCGCCGTCTACGCCATCGGGCCCGGGATCGACGAGAACGAGCCGGCGGAATGGAGCCGCCGCAAGGGCCGCCTCGTCGATGACGAGTTCATCTTCGAGGAAAAGGGCAAGAGCACCCTCCATTTTCGGCCACGCGGGATCGACGGTCTGAGCGCAACCTGGACCTCGCCCGATGGCAAGACCTCGATGGAAGCAGGTCTGCGCCGCCTCGACCTGCAGCATTTCACCCGCCACGCTGACGCGCGGTAGCTTTCAGCCCCAGTAACGCCCGCTGCTGCCGATCGCGACGACGATCAGGCCGAGCACGAGGTTGATCGTCACGATCGTGCGGATCTGGCCGAGCTGGCGGCCGCCCTCGGCCCAATCTTCCCGACCGACCGCCAGGCGAAAACGACGCCAAGGGGCGAAATAGAGGTGGAAGAACAGCAGCATCATCAGAATGCCGATCCCCTGCATAAGGTTCACGTGCAGCCCGACCTTGACGAAGCCGCCGAAGACCGCGAACACCAGCACATAACCGCTCCCCACTAGCAGGACGATCGCGGCAATCACCCACGCGAAGAAGCGGCCGAGAACGCGCGACCAGAGCAGAAGCCGCGGTCTCGGATCGAGCGCCGCGGCGGCCGGCCGCAATACCTGATGGGCGAAGAACATGCCGCCGACCCAAACGACGGCCGAGAGCGCGTGCACGATCAGTGCAGCCGTGGCGGTCGCGCTCGTCCCGGCCATACCTCAACTGCCGTAGGCCGGACTCTTGCGAGCGAGGCCACTGAACAGGTCGAGCATACGTCCGCGCCATGCGGCGACCGGATCATTGGCGGCGAGGAGCTCATAGTCACTGATGGCACGAGCCCACTGGAAGGCGCCGAAGACGATGTAATCGGCATATGCCGGAACTGTGCCACCGAGGAAATCCTGGCACTCCACGGTGCGGCGCAGCGGTGTCAGGCTTTCGCGGAAGGCGGGCAGTCGGGCATCGCGGTCCTTGACTACCTCCTCGAGAGTTCTGCCAAACCGCTCCTCGCGCGATTGTCGGAAGTAGGCCTGGTCCTCGGGCCCGATATGGCGGTGGATATCAAGGACGACAAAACCGATGAGGCCGGGTTGGAGCACGGTCTCGGTCCAGTTTTGTATGAACCGGGTCAATGCATGTCCGGCCTCGCTGGGGAAAAGCGAGGGACGATCCGGGTACCGGTTTTCGAGATACTCGGCGATCGCCGAAGAATCGTGCACCACCTGGCTGCCGTCGACGATGACCGGCACCCGGCCGCCATTCGGCTGCGGCAACCTGTCCTTTTCGGTAAAGCGCCACGGCACGGTCTCGACATTGAGCCCTTTGTGCGCGAGCGCCATGCGAGTGCGCCAGCAGAATGGGCTGAAGCGCCGGTCCGCCTCGGCGCCCGCGAGATCGTACAGGGTGATCGCCATGATATCCTCCACCGATGCTGGGCTGTCGAGCGCCACTATGACCCCCGACTTGTCCGCCGAAAAGGCCGAGCTGTTATTCTCATTGAGTGCCTCGCGAGGGTGACAGATCAAGATCGGGGGCCATATACGCCACAACCTCCGCCGGCTCAGAGACCGCTTTTGCCTGCTCTCGTCATCTTCGATTGCGATGGGGTGCTGATCGACAGCGAGATCATCTTCGGCCGGGTTCTAGGCCAATGTCTGATCGCCGCCGATTTTCCGGTCACGATGGACGAGGCGATGGTGCTGGGTTTTGGCAAGAACCGCATCACCTTGACCGCCGAGATCGAGGCCCGCTTCGGGCGCACGCTGCCGGACGGGTTCTTCGAGACATTCCGCGCCCATGTCGATGTCGCGTTCGCCGGCGAGCTGACCGCGATACCGGGCATCGAAGAACTCCTTGCGGCTCTTCGGGCGCCGCGCTGCGTCGCTTCGAACAGCCATCTCGATCGGGTCCGTCACGCGCTGACGGTAACCCGATTGCTGCCGCTCTTCGATCCGCACGTCTTCAGCGCTTCGCAAGTCGCGCGGGGCAAGCCCGCTCCCGACCTCTTCCTCTTCGCAGCCCGGCAGTTCGATGCGCCGCGCGAGAGTTGCATTGTCGTCGAAGACAGCACGGTCGGCGTGAAGGCTGCCGTCGCGGCCGGCATGCCGGTCGTGGGATTTTGCGGCGGCGCTCATTGCCCCGCCGACCATGCCGATCGCCTGATTGCTGCCGGCTGTTCGCGCGTCTTCGCGGGAATGCCCGATCTCTCGGACTTTTTGTGCGGGGCGGAATGCGAATAATACAGATCTCCGACACGCATCTCAGCCGCGGTAAGCCGCAATTCGCCAACAATTGGCCGCCGCTTGCGGCGTGGATCGCGACACAGAACCCCGATCTCGTCATCCATACCGGGGACGTCACCATCGACGGCGCCGATGTCGAGGAAGACCTGCAGCACGCAGCCGAGCTGATGCGCTCCCTCGGTGTGCGCGTTCGCGCGGTTCCCGGCAATCACGATGTCGGCGATGCCGGACACCCGCGTCAGCCGGTCACCGATGAGAGGCTGGCGCGCTGGCGGAGCTATTTCGGCCTGGACCGGTGGTTCGAGGATGTCGCGGGTGTTCGCGTGGTCGGCCTCGACGCCATGCTGTTCGGCAGCGGGAACCGCGAAGAGGGGGCCCAAACAGCCTGGCTCGATGCGATAATGGATGAGGCCGCGGGTCGGCGGATCGCCTGGTTTCTGCATCGGCCGCTATTTCTCGACAGCCCCGACGAACCGGACACCGGATACTGGTCGGTGAAGCCCGAGCCGCGCGCTCGGCTGATCGAATTGGCGCGGCGGCATTCGGTCACCCTGGTTGCCAGTGGTCATCTGCACAAGGCGCATCAAACCGTCTGCGACGGCACCCGTTACCTATGGGCGCCGGCTTCGAGCTTTCTGGTGGGCCCCGAAATCCAGCCGCCGATGCCGGGCGAAAAGCGGCTCGGGGCCGTTCTCTACGAGGTCGACGGCACCGCGCTGGAGCCCAGCATCGTCGATGTTCCGGGGCTCGCGCCTTATTGGATCGACGACGTCATCGAGGAAGTCTATCCGCGCCCGCCGGCGAAGGCCGCGACCGGCTGACATCTTTTTTCTTTGTATCGGTTTCGGTCCGGGTGCATCCTTCGTTCACGACAGAGAGGAGCACCGAGATGGCGGAAATATTGGGTCTGGGCGTAACCCATTGGCCGACACTGTGCCTGCCCAACGAAGGGCTGACCAGCGTGTTCAAGCGGACCCTTACCGCTCCGAATGTCGAGGCCCGGTACAAGGACCCCGCCAACTGGCCGGACGAGCTGATCGCCGAGCTCGGCAATGATGACGGGTTGTCGGCGGCAAATCGCTGCGGCGAGCGCTTTGGCAACGACTTCCGCGCGATTCGCAAGATACTGGACGACTTCAATCCGGATCTCGTCGTGATTTGGGGCGACGACCAGTACGAGAATTTTCGCGAGGACATCGTCCCGGCCTTTTGCCTGCTCGGCTACGACGCAAATTTCGACCTTCAGCCGTGGCATACCAATGGCCATGGGGGAAACGGCGGCAAGCCCAACCGCTGGGGCGAGCCGGGAGACTGGCGGTTACCGTTGCACGGGCACCGCGAGGCGGCGAAATACCTCGCCACCGGTCTGATCGAGCGCGGGATTGACATGGCCTACGCCTACAAGCCGTTGCACGATCCGATGGCCCACGCCTTCACCAATACCTTTCTTTATCTCGACTGGGACCGGAAGGGGTTCCCGTACCCGGTGATCCCGTTCGCGGTCAATTGCTACGGGCGAAACCTTCTGCACGCCAAGGGTGGGCTTTCGCATCTCTTTCAGCCGCCGCGGCCGGCTGACGAAGCCGAAGATCCGCCCTCGCCCGCACCCTGGCGCTGCATGCAGGTCGGCGCCGCCGTCGCGGAGGTGCTCGCCGCGTCGCCGTACCGGGCCGCGCTGATCGCGTCGTCGAGCTGGTCGCATGCCTTCCTGTCGCCTAAAAACGGGTATTTGTGGCCGGATCACGAAGGCGACCGGCTGTTGTTCGACGCGGTGTCGCGGGCCGATTACGGCACTTGGCGGAAGCGCTCTCTCGCCGAGATGGAATATGCCGGCCAGCACGAGATGCTGAACTGGATGGCCCTGATCGGCGCCATGGAGGCTCTCGACCGCCGTCCGGTAGTCCAGGATTACATGGAGACCTACATCCTGGCGTCAGACAAATGCTTCCTGTCCTTTCCGCCGTGAACGCGCCCCCGAACCGGCCTGACTAGATCCAGAAGGATCGGCGGCGCAGGTTTTTTCCGATGATCGGTCGACTGATCGGCTGGATCATTTCCCTCGCCGGATTGGCGGTGCTGGCGCGCGACGTGTTCGTTTCGATCGATACCAAGCAGTGGGCGCCGATCGCGGTCGGTCAGCTATGGTACAACCTCAACCCTTCGAGCCTCAACCTCGTCCAAGCTGTGGTGCAGCGCTACATCCACCCGTTTCTATGGGACCCGATTATCGTCACGGTCCTCCTATGGTGGGCGTTCGCGGTGCTGATGGTGCTGGGTCTGCTGATCCTCGCCCTCTCGGGCAGGCGGGCGCAAACGAGGGAGCCGCTCAGCCGTCGCCCATCTTGAGGGCGGCGATGAAGGCGGATTGCGGGATTTCGACCTTGCCGAACTGGCGCATCCGCTTTTTGCCCTCTTTCTGCTTTTCGAGCAGTTTTCGTTTGCGGGTCACGTCGCCGCCATAGCATTTGGCGAGCACGTCCTTGCGCAAGGCCTTGACGGTCTCGCGCGCGATGATCCTGCCGCCGATCGCCGCCTGGATCGCGACGGCGAAGAGCTGGCGCGGGATCAGGTCCTTCAATCTCTCGCATAAGGCGCGGCCGCGCCGCTCGGCTTGGCTCCGATGGACGATGATCGACAGCGCGTCGACCGGCTCGCCGTTGACCAGGATGTTCATCAGCACGAGGTCGCCCTCGCTGTAGCCGTCGAGCTGATAGTCGAAGCTGGCATAGCCGCGGCTGACCGATTTCAGCCGGTCGTAAAAGTCGGACACGACCTCGTTCGGCGGCAAGCGACAGACCAGCAACGCCCAACTGCCTGCATAGGTTAGGTCGGCCTGAACGCCGCGGCGCTCCGCCGAAAAGCGAGGAATTGGCCCGAGATAAGCGTCGGGCACCAGAATTGTCGCCGTGATCGACGGCTCCTCGATATGGTCGATCCTGACCGGACCGGGCATATCGGCCGGATTGTGCACAGTCCGCGCAGCGCCATTCGTCAGATGCAATGGGCGACGTGGAAATGTGGCCCGTAAGTATCAACGGCTGCTTGCCGCCCGTTCGATGGTATGTTGAGGAGCAGCCGTCATCAGAGGCTCTTCGCGGCCACTGCCGGCGCCGACGAGGTGATCGAATGAGGCGCCGCGAGTTGATGCTCCTGCTAGGCGGCGCGATGATTGCGGCGCGCACCCTGCGCGCGCAGCAGAAGGCGATGCCGGTCATCGGTTACCTCGGCATCGCGTCGCCGGTCCCGGCAGCGCCGTTTCTGGCCGCGTTCCGCCAGGGACTGAGCGAAGCCGGCTATGTCGAGGGACAGAATCTGGCGATCGAATACCGCGGCGCGGAAGGCCATTATGATCGACTGCCCGCATTGGCCGCCGAACTCGTCGGTCGCAGGGTCGATGTGATCGTGGCGCAGGCCGACGTTTCGGCGCTCGCGGCAAAAAGTGCAACTTCAACGATCCCGATCGTCTTCGTCGCTGGCGACCCGGTCGCGGTCGGCCTCGCCGCCAGCCTCGCGCGCCCTGGCGGTAACCTGACTGGCCTCAGTATCCTCACCATTGAGCTGATCCCCAAGCGGCTCGAACTGCTTTCCGAGCTGGTTCCCCGGGCCAAGTCGATCGGCCTGCTCGTCAACCCCAACAATGCATTTGCCGAGCGCGTCATTCGAGACGTGCAGGAAACTGCGCGAGCGAAGGGGCTGCAGCTCCATATCCTGAAGGCCGGCGCCGAGGGCGAATTCGAGACCGCCTTCGCCGCCCTCGCTCAACTGCAAGCCGGCGCGCTTTTAGTCAGCCCCGACTCATTCTTCATTAGCCGGCGCGAGCAGCTCGTGGCGCTGGCGGCACGCTCTGCGGTTCCGGCGATCTATGAGTGGCGCGAGTTCACTGCGGCCGGCGGGCTGATCAGCTATGGAACGAGCCTCGTCGACATATATCGCCAGGTCGGCATTTACGCCGGAAAGATCCTCAAGGGCGCCAAGCCGGCCGATTTGCCGGTCCAGCAGCCGACGACATTCGAGCTGGTCATCAATCTCAACACCGCCAAGGCGCTCGGCCTGACGATCCCGCAGTCGATCCTGGGTCGTGCCGACGAGGTCATCGAATGAAGCGCCGCGATCTCGCCGCGGCGCTCGCTACCGCCGCGGTGGTGCGACCGTGGGCGGTGTGCGCCCAGCAACCGGAGTTACCGGTGATCGGGTTCCTCAGCCCCGGCTCCGCCGCATCGGCGATCGGGCTCGCCCAGTTCCGTGAAGGACTAGGCGAGATGGGGTTCGTCGAGGGCCGCAACCTCGCGATCGAATACCGCTGGACGGAGGGGCGGCATGAGCGACTGGAGTCGGCAGCCGATCTGGTCCGGCGCAGGGTGGTGGTGATCATTGCCAATGGCGGCGATGCGGCACGTGCCGCCAGGGGCGCGACCGCGACGATTCCGATCGTCTTCGATGTTGGTACCGATCCAGTTGCATCGGGCCTAGTCGCCAGCTTCAGCCGGCCCGGCGGCAATGCTACGGGGTTCAGCATTTTCTTCGGCGAACTCACGGCGAAGCGGCTCGAGCTGCTGCGCGAGCTTGTGCCCGACGCAACCGTGATCGCATTTATCGTCACCCCGGAAATTCAGACTACGGCGACCTTCACGAGAGAGGTACAAGCGGCGGCGGCCGAGCTCGGGCGGCAACTCGTGGTCGTGACGGCGAGCACCGCAAGCGATCTCGACACCGCGTTTGCCGCCATGGTTGCCCGGGGAGCGGGCGCGCTCCTCCTTACTGCGGACCCCTTCCTCGCCGGCCAACGCGATCGCATCGTCGCGCTGGCGGCGCGCCACGCCATACCCGCGATGTATCAGTTCCGCGAGTTTGTCGCCGCCGGCGGTCTGGCGAGCTACGGCATCAACTTCGCCAATATGCGCCGTCAGATCGGTGTTTATGTCGGCAAGATCCTCAACGGTGCCAAGCCGGCCGATCTGCCGGTCCAGCAGCCGACGACTTTCGAGCTGGTCGTCAATCTCAAGACCGCCAAGGCGCTCGGCCTTATGATCCCGCCATCGGTCCTCGCCCGCGCCGACGAGGTCATCGAATGACACGGCGCGAGCTGCTTCTCCTCGTCGGCGGCACGATGATCCCGCTGCGCGCCCTCCGCGCGCAGCAGAAGGCGATGCCGGTGATCGGCTATCTCGGCAGCGGGTTGCCCGGCGCGTTTGCGCCGCTTGCCGCCGCGTTCCAGCAGGGGCTGAGCGAAACCGGCTACGTCGAGGGACAAAACGTAGCTATCGAATACCGCTGGGCGGAGGACCCCTATGACCGGCTGCCCGCATTGGCCGCAGATCTCGTCAACCGCAAGGTCGATTTGATCGTGGCAAGCGGTGGCCTCCTCTCCGCGCTCGCTGCGAAACGCGCGACCTCGACGATCCCGATTGTCTTCACCGGGGTCAGCGACCCGGTCGCGGCTGGGCTGGTCGCCAGCCTCGCCCGTCCGGGCGGCAACCTCACGGGCTTCAGCCCTTTCCAGGTGGAACTGATGCCCAAGCGGCTCGAGCTGCTTACCGAGCTGGTTCCGCAGGCCAAGGTGATCGCCCTGCTGGCGAATCCGAACTTTCCGCTGACGGAGCAGATCATCCAAGACTTGCAGGAAGCGGCACGCACGAAGGGGGTGGAGCTTTCTATCCTGAAGGTCAGCACCGATAGCGAGATCGATGCCGCTTTCTCGACCCTCGTCCAACGGCACGCGGGCGCGCTCCTGGTTCCGGCGGACCCGATCTTCAACAGCCGGCGCAAGCAGCTCCTTGCGCTGGCATCGCACTATTCCGTTCCGGCGATCTATGGCTGGCGCGAAATCGCCGAGGCCGGCGGCTTGATCAGCTATGGACCGAGCCTCCCGGCCATCCATCTCCAGGTCGGTATTCGCGCCGGAAAGATCCTCAAGGGCGCGAAGCCCGCCGATCTGCCGGTCGAGCAGCCGACCACATTCGAGCTGGTCATCAATCTCAACACCGCCAAGGCGCTCGGTCTTACCGTCCCGCAATCGATCCTCGCCCGCGCCGACGAGGTCATCGAATGAGGCGGCGCGAGCTGATGCTCCTGCTCGGCGGCCTGGCCATCTTCCATGGCGCTAACGGCCGCGCGCAAGAGCCGGGGCGGGTCTACCGCCTCGGCGTAATGCATCGGGGGCCACGCGAAGGTGTGGACTTTATCGCGTTGCTCGACGGGCTGCGCCAATCGGGGTTTGTCGAAGGGCAGAATTTGCGGGTCGAGGGCCGCTTCTCGATGCCGGACGAGGACGCCTTGGAGGTTGCGACGGAGCTCGTGGCCGCGGGCGTCGACGCGATCTCGACGGGTTCCCATCACCGCACCCACGCCGCGCAAAAGGCGACCCGGACAATCCCGATCGTGAGTGTTGCCGACGATTTGGTGCTGAGCGGTTTGGTGAGCTCGCTGGCCCATCCCGGTGGCAATACCACCGGCATCAGCATTCTGGCGACCGAGCTCGATGGCAAGCGGCAGGAGCTACTGATCGAGTTGGTTCCCACCGTGCGCCGCATAGCCGCTCTCGCCGACCCCAGCGACACCGCGCCCGAGCAGCTGCGGGCCTTGCAAGATGCAGCGCGGGAGCGCGGCATCGAACTCTCTACCCACATTGCCTCGACACCCGAGGGGATCGTTGCAGCGCTCTATGAGGCAAAGGCTTCGGGGGCCCAAGCGCTCAACGTCCTGGCATCTGGATTGTTCAACCTCAACCAGCGGGTGATCATCGAGCGCGCAAGCATGCTCCAGCTTCCCGCGATCTATCAGTGGCCCGAAATCTCCGAAGCTGGTGGGCTGATGGCTTACGGCCCGCGATACGCGGAGATCTATCGGCAACAGGTCGCACGACAGCTCGTCAGAATTTTCCGGGGAGCCGCGCCCGGCGACATCCCGGTCGAGCAGCCGGACAAGTTCGAGCTGGCCATCAATCTCAATACCGCGAAGGCCCTCGGCCTGACCGTACCGCAATCGACCCTCGCCCGCGCCGACGAGGTCATCGAGTGATGCCGTAAGCTCCCGCTGTCTCAGCCGTCGCCCATTTTGAGGGCGGCGATGAAGGCGGATTGCGGAATTTCGACCTTGCCGAACTGGCGCATCCGCTTCTTGCCATCTTTCTGTTTTTGAGGAGCTTTGTCTTCGCGGTCCGGCTACCGGGATGGGTCAGGCAGGGCCGGCACGCCGTGGCGCTCTTAGCACAACGTCAGGATCGGCCCGAAGTGGGAGTTAGGCCTTAGCTGGGCCGCTTCTGACGAAGCTCCTCGGGTCGAGGGAATCGCTTGAGAGCTGAAAAATCCACTTTCCAAATGTCCAATTCGAATAGTTCACCGTTGTCGTCGAGGTTTAGAGCCGCGCTGACCGGGATGCCGTCTTCATCTGTAAACTCCGCTTCGGCGATCTTCTTTCCCAAGCGCCGCTCTCGATTATCTGCATCCTTAAACCGCAAACTGCCCATCCCACCATCTTTCATGTCTTCGACAAGACGGTCGGATAATGAGCGTAGAACCTCATTTGACTTGAAACTATGTCGAGCCATTGCGGTGATCAGATCCACCTCTTCCTTCCGCAGTTTTCTCCAAACGCTCATTTCAAGGACCCGTGATTCGACCGACATTGATAGTACCGTCAGCTAGACCAAACGCTCTATATTCGATCGTGACTCCGCTGACGCTGATGTTTCCAGTAATATTTGCTTCTGGTGAAGCGGGTCCCTGTCGAGCGAGATCAGCCCGGATTGCGTTCGAAACCGCATCCCGATCAAGGCCCAGCTGATCTGTGTGGCGGAAAGTATGCCGCACTTGGTTTTCGTCCACACCAAATCTGACATTTGGTTGCTCTGGACTAAGCTGCTGGGCGATCGCCGAACCCCCCTTAGTTCTGAGCGACCCGATTCTTGCCAGTATCCCGTAGTGCTCGGCGTTTGCGGGGCAAATGGTGCGGGGCTCCTTGATCCTGGCGGTCTTCGGCAGACCGCACCCCTGGCCCCCTGCGCCGTCAGCTGTCGCCCATCTTGAGGGCGGCGATGAAGGCGGATTGCGGGATTTCGACCTTGCCGAACTGGCGCATCCGCTTCTTGCCCTCTTTTTGCTTGTCGAGGAGCTTTCTTTTGCGGGTCACGTCGCCGCCGTAGCATTTGGCGAGCACGTCCTTGCGCAGCGCCTTGACGGTCTCGCGGGCGATGATCCGGCCGCCGATAGCGGCCTGGATCGCCACCGCAAAGAGCTGGCGCGGGATCAGGTCCTTCAACCGTTCGCACAGCGCGCGGCCGCGCCGCTCGGCTTGGCTGCGGTGCACGATGATCGACAATGCGTCGACCGGCTCGCTGTTGACCAGGATGTTCATCAATACGAGGTCGCCCTCGCTGTAGCCGTCGAGCTGGTAGTCGAAGCTGGCGTAGCCGCGGCTGACCGATTTCAGCCGGTCGTAAAAATCGAACACGACTTCGTTCAACGGCAGGCGATAGACCAGCATCGCCCGGGTGCCGGCGTAGGTCAGGTCGGCTTGCACGCCGCGGCGCTCTTCGCACAACGCGAGGATCGGCCCGAGATATGTGTCGGGCACCAGGATCGTCGCCTTGATCCACGGCTCCTCGATATGGTCGATCCGCACCGGATCGGGCATATCGGCCGGGTTATGCAAGGTACGCACCCCGCCGTTGGTCAGATGCACCCGGTAGACCACCGACGGCGCTGTCGCCAACAGGTCGAGGTCGAACTCGCGGGCGAGGCGCTCCTGGATGATCTCCAGATGCAGGAGCCCGAGAAACCCGCAGCGGAAGCCGAAGCCGAGCGCGACCGAGGTCTCGGGCTCGTACTCGAAGCTCGCATCGTTGAGGCGGAGCTTGGCCAGACTGTCGCGCAATCGTTCGTAATCGGCCGCATCGGTCGGGAAGAGGCCGCAGAAGACCACCGGCTGCACCGGCTTGAAGCCTGGCAATGGCGCCGCCGTTGGGCGGCGATCCTCGGTGATCGTATCGCCGACGCGGCAATCGGCGACGGTCTTTATGCCGGCGGTGATGAACCCGATCTCGCCCGGCCCCAGCGCCTCGACCGCGACGCCTTTCGGGGTGAACACCCCGACCCGCTCGATCGGGTGCACCGCGTCGGTCGCCATCAGCCGGATCTTCTGCCCCGGAACGAGCACCCCGTCCTTGACGCGGACCAGGATCACGACGCCGAGATAAGGGTCGTACCAGCTATCGACCAAGAGTGCCTTAAGCGGCGCCGCGGCGTCGCCGGAGGGCGGCGGCAGGCGGGTCACCAGCGCTTCGAGCACCTGGTCGATGTTGAGCCCCGTTTTGGCCGAGATGAGGAGCGCCTCCGAGGCGTCGAGCCCGATCACATCCTCGATCTGCTCCTTGACCCGGTCGGGCTCGGCCGCCGGCAGGTCGATCTTGTTCAGCACCGGCACGATCTCGTGCCCGGCCCCGACCGCCTGGTAGACATTGGCGAGGGTCTGCGCCTCGACCCCCTGGCTCGCATCGACGACCAGGAGCGAGCCCTCGCAGGCCGCGAGCGACCGGCTGACCTCGTACGAGAAATCGACGTGGCCCGGCGTGTCCATCAGGTTGAGGACATAGGTCTCGCCGTCCCGGGCGCGGTATTCGAGACGCACGGTCTGCGCCTTGATTGTGATGCCGCGCTCGCGCTCAAGCTCCATGTTGTCGAGCACCTGCTCGCGCATCTCGCGCGCCTCGAGCCCGCCGCACGCCTGAATCAGCCGATCCGCAAGGGTCGACTTGCCGTGGTCGATATGCGCGATGATCGCGAAATTGCGGATCCGGCTGAGGGAGGTCATGCCAGCCGGAACATAAGGGCGAGATGCTGTCGGATCAACGCATGGCCGTGCTATGGGTGCCGCTCACAAAGCCGCGAGCGGGATGCCGAGCGCCTGCGCCGCCGCAGCTAGGCGGTTGTCATAGCTCGCAAGCTCCATCGCATCGGTCCGGCCGCGCACAAAACGCATGGTAGCGAGATGGAGCACATCAAGAGTGCGAAGTTGAAGCGGTAGCGGGAGCGGTTCCAAGGCTCTCGCAAGCACCGGCCTCTCCATCTCGACAAGTTCGATGCCGATCAGCAGGACGCTCGCCTCGTTTGCGTGCGAACCGGTCAGACCGTAAGCGTGCACTCGGTTCCAGACTTCATATTCGAGCAGGCGACTCGACACCAATCGCTGCTCCCAAAACCGCCCCGGCGGAGAGCGGGATTCCAGAACCAGTCGAGCGAGAGCGACCGAACTGTCGATATAGATCACCGGTCTTCGCGGTCGCGCTCCAGATCGGCCAACAACTGCTCGAGCGACAGCCCGGGGACCGGCTTGCTCGGCGGGGGCCAATTCGCTCCCCGTGTTGCGGGCCTGATCCAACCTTCGCGCACGCCGCGCTCGATAACCGACTGTGGTTCTCGCCGCGGCGGAACGATTTCGGCGACGATACGGTTGCGGTCGGTGATAACGATCGTCTCACCGGCTGCCGCCAAGCGAACGTATTCGCTGAGCTTATTCTTCAGAACCTTGAGGCCAACGGACTTCATCCGTGGGCAGGTGGCCTCTGGAAGCTTCTTTGTCAATGCGCATCAGGCAGGCGGACGTGCCCCGCCTAGCCCGGCGGTGCTTGCGGCAAACCCCGTGGCCTGGCGCCCTCCAGCTCGCTGGCCGAGACCGCCTGCAGCAGCGCGCGCAACTCGGAGCTGCGCTGTTCTCCGAATACCGCCTCGAACCCTGCCTGCGCTTTCACCCAGCCTTCGATGGCGGTGCGAAGCCGCTCGGCCCCGGTGTCGGTCAGGCGAACTTCCCGACTCCGGCGGTCGGTGCGCCCTTTGACGACGGCCACGAGCCCCTCGCGCTCGAGCGGCTGCAGGTTGCGGCCGAGAGTCGTGCGGTCCATGACGAGATCGGCGGCGAGTGCGCTGATCGTCATCGGGCCGAGGCGTTGCAGTCTCGCCAGGATCGAAAATTGCGTCGTGCGCAACCCAGTCGGGGCCAGAAACTGATCATAAAATTGCGTCACGTGCCGGGCGGCCTGGCGCAGCGCCAGACAATTGCAGAGCTCGGACTTCAGTCTCGTGTCGGCGGGCATCGATCCTCGATCTTGACAAAGTGCATACGCGCTTACAATTAGGTGCATGCGCACGCATGTCAACCGCGCGGCACCGAAGCGGAGCCAATTCCATGTCTTTGCGTGAGGCGGCGCTGCCGGATGCCGTCGTATCTCCGGTCGCGATCGCATCTGCGCCGACCGCGGCCCGCTTCGATCCCCGCACCCGCCTGCTGCTGGAAGCGCCGATCGGGACCACGCTCCTGAAATTGGCCGCCCCGAACGTCCTCGTCATGTTCGTGCAAGCGTCGGTCGGGCTGATCGAGACCTATTTCGTTGGCTGGCTCGGCACCGATGCGCTGGCTGGCGTCGCTCTGGTCTTCCCCATGGTCATGCTGATGCAGATGATGTCGGCCGGCGCGGTTGGCGGCGGCATATCATCGGCGGTTGCCCGAGCACTCGGCGGCGGGCGCCGCGCCGATGCCAATGCGCTGGCGCTGCATGCGCTTGTCATCGCCGTCATCTTCGGGCTTTTCTTTATGCTCGCAGTACTGGGTGGCGGCCCCTGGCTCTACGGCGCGATGGGCGGCAATGGCGCTTCTCTCACGGCGTCGCTGACCTACTCCAACGTGGTCTTCTCTGGCGCCGTCCTCTTGTGGATCTTCAACTCGCTCGCCAATGTGATCCGCGGCACCGGCAACATGGCTGTCCCGGCGCTCGTTACCTGTGCCCGGGTTGTCGTGCTGGTGCCGCTGTCGCCGTCTTTGATCCTCGGTTGGGGGCCTTCCCCCGCCTCGGGGTCGCCGGGGGCGCGGTGGCAGTGGTTGCCTATTACGCAATCGGCAGCGCGGCTCTTGCAGCCTATCTCCGGTCGCGGCGTTCGGTCCTGCGGCCCGCGTTTCGCAAATTCCGTTTCCAGTGGCGGCTGTTCCGCGACATCCTGCGCGTCGGCGGCGTCGCCGCGTTGATCACGGTCCAGACCAATCTGATCATCGTGATCGCGACGGCCCTCGTCGGAAGGTTCGGGCCGGCTGCGATCGCCGGCTACGGCATGGGCTCGCGCCTCGAATATCTGCTGGTCCCGATCGTCTTCGGGCTCGGCGGGCCGCTCGTCGCGATGGTGGGCACGAATATCGGCGCGGGGCGGCAGCAGCGCGCGCTGCACATCGCGTGGATCGGCGCTGCAGCGGCCGCCGCCGTCACCGAGGCGATCGGGCTGACGGCAGCCACTTTCCCACACCTGTGGCTCTCGCTGTTCGACACCGATCCGGCCATGCTCGACGCCGGCACGCGTTATCTGCGTGCGGTAGGTCCATTTTACGGCCTGTTCGGGCTCGGCATGGCGCTCTATTTCGCCTCGCAGGGCGTTGGCCGGCTGCGCTGGCCTTTCGTCGCGAATTTGACGCGCCTCGTCATTGCCGGCGGTGGCGGCTGGCTGGCGCTGCGCTTGACCGGCGACATGTCCAACGTCTTCTTCGCGCTCGGCGCGGCGCTGGCCGCCTTCGGGCTAATCAACGCCGCGGCGGTTGCGGGAGGGGCGTGGTTCTCCTCCATTGAACCTCTGAGGCGAATGCTTGTTTAAGGTGAACAACCGAACACGGACCGTCCACTAAACCGCGCCGCAGCTAGGGCGCCGGAGGTTTCGACATGCGGCTTCGCCGTCATATCATTAAGCGCAGCGCCAGATGACCGGGCGGTGCGACGAGGTTCCGCCGATTCCGGAGGCAATCCGGGCCCGGCTCGCGCGCCCGACGGTTCGCCTGTCGGGACCGGTCGGGCACCCTATGGTCGCCAGCTTTTTCGATCAGCTGCTCCCTGTGTTGGAGGTCGACGGCTCGATCCTGATCGAGCTTTTCACCGATGGCGGCGACGCCGAGATCGGCCGTCGCCTCGCCGAAGAAGTGCGATTGCTGCGCCAGCAGCACGGCAGGGACGTCTGGTTTCTGGGCAAGACCCTCGTCGCCTCGGCCGGGGTGACGGTGATGGCCGCATTCCCCAAGGACAAACGGTGGTTGACCCGCGATGCGGCGCTGCTCATTCACGGCCGCAGGATGGTCAAGGATCTGCACCTAGAGGGCCCCTTGGGCAGTTGCCGGCGGGTGCTCGAAGAAATGATCGCCGACATCGACCACGGGCTGCGTCTCGAGGAACAGGGGTTCGCCGAACTGATCGACGGCGCAAATGTGGATGCGGAAGAAATCGCTCGCCGCGCTTACGGCGGTTGGTATCTGTCCGCCGAGGAGGCTTTGAATAGAGGTCTCGTCGCGGGTCTAGTCTAGTGAGCGCCAGCCAGGGAACCGCAGATCAGCTCTCGAAAGCCTTTCTGAGCTTGGCGGCCAAATCCGAGTAGGTGAACGGTTTGAAGATCACCTCGACACCGGGATCGAGCCGTCCGTGATGCACGATGGCGTTGCGGGCATATCCCGTCGTGAACAAAACTTTGATGCCCGGCCGCCTCAGGATCGCTTCATCGGCGAGCTGGCGGCCGTTCATGCCGCCCGGCAGTCCCACGTCAGTGAACAGAAGACAAAGCTCGGGATGAACGTCCAGCACTTGCAAGGCCGCCCGGCCATCGGCGGCGCTGATGACCTGGTATCCAAGATCGCTCACCATCTCGACCGTGTAGGTCCGCACGTCCGGATCGTCTTCGACGACCAGCACGGTTTCGCCCTGCTGGGCCCGGGGAGGATTGCGCGGCTCCGATGACGGCTCCAGAAACGCCCCAACCCCATGGTGCCGGGGCAGATAGAGCTTCACGCAGGTACCCTGTCCCACCTCGCTGTAGATCTTAACATGCCCGCCGGACTGCTTGACGAAGCCGTAGACCTGCGAGAGGCCCAATCCGGTGCCCTGGCCAATTCCTTTCGTCGTAAAAAACGGTTCGAATGCTTTCTGGACGACATCCTCGGGCATGCCCGCGCCGGCGTCGGTTACGAATACGCCGACATACTGGCCGGGAGTGAGGTCGGCGTGCATTGAGCAATAGGCATCGTCGAGATAGCAGTTGGCCGTTTCAATGGTCAGTTTTCCGCCATCCGGCATCGCGTCGCGCGCATTGACGGCGAGGTTGATCAGCGCGTTTTCGAGCTGGTTGGCATCGGCAAAGACGTTCCAGAGCCCTCCCGCCAAAACCGTTTCGATCGCGACCGCTTCGCCGAGCGCGCGCCGCAACAGATCGGACATGCCGGTGACCAGCTTGTTTGGCGAAACCACCTCGGGCGCGAGCGGCTGGCGCCGTGCAAACACGAGCAGACGCTGAGTGAGCTCAGCGCCGCGGAAAGCACCCCTTAGGGCGGCCGCGATCAGGCGATGAAACTCGTGGTCCGGCGGAAGCCGACGCTGCATGGTCTCGATGTTGCCCATGATGACCGTCAGCAGATTGTTGAAGTCGTGGGCAACACCGCCGGTCAATTGACCAATCGCCTCCATTTTCTGCGCCTGGCGCAGCGCGTCTTCCATTTGCTGCCGATTTTTGATCTCCTCGGCGACGCGTTCCTCGAGCGTCTCGTTGATCCGTTGCAGCTCCTGTTCGGCGTGACGGCGAGCCGTAACCTCCCGCTGGCTTGCTTCAAAGAGCCGCGCATTGTCGATCGCGATCGCCGCTTGCGCCGCAATGCCGGTCACGATCCGCTCGTCGCGCGGGGTAAAAACGCCTGGTTCCGGGTGACCGAAAAACAATCCGCCGATCACCTCGCCAGTGCGGGAGACCACTGGTATCGCCAGGTAGCTGCGCACCGGCAGGTGTCCGGGAGGCATGCCATTGTAAGGCGGGTTCTGCCCGTAGCGAGGATCAGCAAGGATGTCGTCCGATCGGACCGAGCCCTCTCCGCGAAAGGTCGGCTCGAACACGGGCGTGTTGCGCGGCATCGGAAAGTTCGCAAAAGCTTCGCGCGGCTCGCCTGAAAGCGAGTACAGCGTGTACGCCTCGCCGTTCTCGTCGATCACATTGTAGAAGAAACCGCCGAACTGAGCCCTGGTGAGTTCGACGGCGGCGTCGGTAACGGTCTGAACCAGCCGCTCCAGGCTGAGCTCCGCCGCGAGAGCCGCGCCGGTGCGGTTGAGCACCTCCAACGTGCGCGCCTCTTCGCGAAGTTCGGCAATGCGGGCTTCCAGAGTTTCGTTGAGCGCCAACAGCCGGGCTTCCAGCGCCTTGCGCTCGCTGATCTCGTAATAGACGCCGGACACCCAACCGGCGCGGCCGTTGCCACCCTTCCGGGCTTCGCCTTTGCCCGCGATCCAGTGGACGCTGCCGTCGGGGTGCCTTACCCGGAATTCGCTGTAATACGCGCCCGACTGCGCTGCGCGCTCGATCGCCGCGTGCAGTTTTGGCAGGTCGTCGATGAAGATTGCGCGCTCCCACTCGGAAAATGAGGGCTTCGGAATCTCAGGATCGAAGCCAAAGAGGACCGCTACATAGGGTGTCCACTGCCACTCGTTTGTCGCCAAATCCCATTCGAACCAGCCGATCCCACTGGTTATTTGTGCCAAACGAAACCGCTCCTCGGTTTCGCGGAGCCGGCTTTCGATGTACTCGCGGCTGTATTCGACCTCGTCCATTGGCCAGCCGCTTATGTTGCGCCGCCCAAAATCGATTTGGCTTCGGCCATGGCGCGCATCTTACCGAGCGCGATGTGCCTGGAAAGGTGATTGAACCCGCATGAGCTGGTGATAATGGTCTGCTCGGGCGCGAGCCACGGGTGCGCTCTGATGCGTTCGGCTATCTGGGCGCCGGTTTCGATGTTGGGCGCCTGCACGTCGACCGCGCCGACCCCCAGTTGCTGGTCGCCCAGAAGGCCTTCGAAGTGGTCGGTCATGTCATGTTCGATCAGATATGCGTCACACTCGATCCGGCACACCAGATCGGCCTTGTAGCGGCCGAAGTCAAAGTAACGATGACCGATCTGCCCATCGTAATCGGGGCCAACCGCATAATTGCCCTGACAAATATGAACCGAAACGTGAACATCGTCCGGAAGTCCATCCAGCGAGAGGTTGATCGCATCCACGGCAGCGCTCACGTCCTCATCGGATGCCGGCGTAAAGTAGGGCTCGTCGACTTGAATATGCCTGCAGCCGGCCTCGGCCAGACGGCGGAAGTTGTTGTGCAACAGCTTGCCGAGGTCGAGCATCATCGGGGCGAGATCGCCATAATGCTCGTCATAGGCGACCGCTGCCAGCAAGTGCGGCCCGGTCATCGTGACCTTGACCGGTTTGCGCGCGAACGCGGATACGATCCTGAATTCGTCGACCAGCCCGAGATCCGTGGTGTCGGAGATCTGCCCTTTGCAGATCGCGGCGGGATGGGTGACGTTCGGATCGTGCATGGTGATCGGCTTGGGTCGGGTCTCTCCCTGGAAGGCCGGGATCTTCTGCCAGAAATGGTTGAGCATCGCATTTGGCGGCGAGTGCCGGTTATGCGTGCGTCGATGCATTTCGCCCCCCGTGATCACGTCGATCCCCGCAATCTCCTGTTCCAGGATCGCCGCCTGCATCGCGCGAAATTGCGCGTCGGCGAGATCGGCCTGCTGGAGCTGTCCCAGGGTCACCAGCCGGTCGAGCGTCTCGTACCAGCGCGGAACACTGTGCGCCCCGATGACCGTGGTCGTGTATTTTGGGTACCGAGGCATCGTCCCTTCCCAGCCGCACTAAGCCCGCTTGTTACGTCGACGGTATTTTGCTCTCTTTGTCATATCCTAGCATAAGCTGCCGCCGGCTATCAGGTAATTTGACCCGCAATCAGGTAATATGAATTGAACCATGAGTTGTTCAAAGTAAGTGTCGACCGCAGCCGGAGCAAACACTTCACTCGAGTAGAAGTTCCCACTCGCGCAATTTATTCTCAATGCCGACTGACCAAAATGATCGACGTCCTCGCATCCCCATGACGAGCACGATTTCGCGTAGCAATGCGTCCGGCACGACCCCGCCATTAGCCATAGAGCGGCACGGCGAGCGCGGCCAGTCCGCGGCCGACTGCGGCGAAGCTTCGAGGAGCCGGCGTGTTTGGACCCGCAGCCGCGGCGGCACGGTATCATCCGGATAATCGCCAGGCCGATCTCGCCAATCTCGCTTCCTGCTCCGGTCGCCGTTACCAGGGCGCGGCCAGGGACGCGGGTCAACCAGACTGGTTGAATAGACATAGGGCCAGCCGTCGCCCTCTGATAATCCAGCAGCCTCGGGGCCGGGTTCGCCCCGTGCATGCGGCGTCGGCTTACGGGCCAAACCAGACGAGACATACTCACCAGAGTTCTTCACAATTTGACCCAAAGCCGAATTTTCGGCTGTCCACTCGGCGCGAGCATCTAAATCCTCCACCTAATCGGAGCTCGCCCTCTTCATGGCTTTACCGCGTCAGATGCGATCAGCGGTCAACGACCCCGCTGGCGCTCTGAGCGTAGTGTCGGGTTCCGGGAAGGCATCAAAATCCCCCGGTGGCGACAGTTTCCAGCTGGTGTGCGCTACGGCCAGCGCCGATGAATAGAGCCATCACCGCCGCAGCGCATCACCCCGGTTGCGGGCGCTACCCGCGCGGGCGTTGGCCGAAAGATCGCGATCAAATGCGACAGACGACGCCGCGAGTAGGTCGGCAAGGCGATTGACAAGAGCCTTTGGTCAATCGCCGCGTCGCTATCCCCTTGCAATTTTTTTCCGTTAATGTGAACCGCTTCACATTTGTGGGGCAGATGGGCTCGGATGATACCAGCAGAGAGGTTAGCCAAGACCCCCTCGAAGCGGCCCGGTGCTGATGGGTTTATTCGATCCACACGCGATTTTGGGGAGCGACATCATGGAAACGCGCGAAATCGGCAACGGCTTGACGAGAGGTCTGCCCGAAGCGAAGCGGCACGCCTTCTCCCGCCGCTCGGTGCTCACCTTTGCCGGCACCCTCGGAGCCGCGGCGCCGTTTGGGGTCTTCGGAGCGGCTCGCGCGCTGACGGCATCCGGGGCTGGATCGCTGCCTTATATTCCTGGCGAGCCTCTCATTTGCCGTACCGCGGCGAACAGCGAAGAGCTACAGGGCCCGCCCCGCCAGCTCAAACTCGCCTGGAACGCGAACGCGGCCTGCACGGTCGCTGCGCCGGTCGCAAAGGAACGGGGTATCTTCGCCAAGCACAACCTCGATGTCGATTTCGTCAATTTCGGCGGTACGACCGACCAGTTGTTAGAGGCGATAGCGACTGGCAAGGCGGATGCCGGTTTGGGGTTGGCCCTGCGCTGGCTCAAGCCGCTGGAGCAAGGTTTCGACGTTCGCATCACCGCCGGTGTGCACGGCGGCTGCATCCGGCTCCTCGGCTCCAAGGCTGCGAATATTGACAGCCTGGAATCGCTGCGCGGCAAGGCTATCGGGATTAGCGATCAGGCGAGCCCAGCAAAGAACTTCTTTTCGATCTTCCTCGCCAAAAAGGGCATCGATCCGACCCACGAGGTAGAGTGGCGCCAGTACCCGGCCAATCTGCTCGCGCTTGCCGTCGATAAGGGCGAAGTGCAGGCGCTCGCCGAGATCGATCCACTGCCCTATCTATGGCTCAAGGAAGGCAAGCTCAACGAGATCGCGACGAACTTGACGGGTGAATTCGCCGACCGCACCTGCTGCATTCTCGCGATACGTGGCAGCCTCACCCGAAGCCAATTACCGGTGGCGGCCGCTCTGACACGATCGATACTGGAGGCGGCAGACCGAGTTGCCAGCGATCCCGCCGACGCCGCTGCGATCTATTCGGGCTACGGCGGGAGAGGATCCATGGAGGATCTCGCCACCATGTATCGCAGCCATACTCACCACAATCATCCCGTCGGAGCCACGCTCAAGGAGCAACTCTTACTCTATACCGAGGAACTCAAGGCGGTGAACGTCATCAAGCGAAGCACCGACTCAGCCAAGTTCGCCGAGCGGATTTATCTTGATGTTCTAAGCTGAGCCGATCGGCAAGATGCGGTGAGTTCCGTCGTCGATGAAGTATCGAGGCCACAGAAACCGGGTTTCGGTTTTTTTGCAAGGTCAGCCACGCGGTCGTTAATCGGCGGGCTGTTTGCGGCCGCCGCGTGGTCTATGGTAGCCGCGCTCACCGGGTTCTGGCCGGATAAGCTCGGAAGCGATTGGGCTTATACGAGCGACTTCGCCGTTACATGCGGAGCATTGGCTGTTGCCCTTGCGTTCATGGCCTTTGCCGGCGTTCGTTTTGCTGTTTTGCAGCGCCTCCAGCGGCTTTCCCCGTGGCTGCTCGCGCTCGCGCTGTTTTTGGCCGCTTGGGAGGGCGTCACTGCAAAGCTCGGATTGCTGCCGCTGCCGTTTTTCCCGCCGCCGCAGGCCATTGTCGAAGTCGTAATCGACGACTGGGAGCGGCTGGCCGCAGGCATCTTCGCTTCGGCTCGTCTGCTCGCGACCGGCTATTTTCTCGGTGCGGCGGCCGGGTTCGTGACCGGGGTGGCGATCGGATGGTCGCGGCTCGCCGGTTATTGGATCCACCCGGTTTTGCGGTTCGTTGGACCGCTGCCGGCAACAGCCTGGTTGCCTCTCGCCTTCTTCGTGTTCCCGTCCAGCTTTAGCGCCAGCATCTTTCTCATTGCGCTCGCCACCGGGTTTCCGGTCACGGTTCTCACCTGGTCGGGTGTCGCCGGCGTGAACAGCGCCTATTACGACATTGCGCGAACCTTGGGTGCAAGCGAGCGCTTCCTCGTACTCAAGGTTGCCGTTCCGGCGGCGATGCCGCATGTCTTCGTCGGCCTGTTCATGGGCCTCGGCAATTCGTTTGCAGTTCTGGTGGTCGCCGAGATGCTGGGCGTAAAGGCCGGTCTCGGCTGGTATCTGCAATGGGCGCAGGGTTGGGCCGCCTACGCCAACATGTATGCCGCGCTGCTGATCATGGCGTTCCTGTGCTCGGGGTTGATCACGCTACTGTTCCGCCTGCGCGATCGCCTGCTGTCTTGGCAGAAGGGTCTGGTGCGGTGGTAGCGGCGACCGCAAGGGACTATCCGGTTCCCGGAACGACGCTGACAATCCGCGACGTGAGCCATCGTTTCGACCTGGAGGGGCAACCGCTGCCGGTATTGGACCGCATCAGCTTGCAGGTCGGCCGCGGCGAGTTCGTCGCCCTCCTGGGGCCGAGCGGGTGCGGCAAGTCGACCTTGCTGCGGTTGGTCGCGGGGCTCGACTTTCCGAGCGCCGGCTCTTTGCTCACGGAGGGCAAAGCGATCGAAGGACCCGATCCATCGCGCGTCGTCGTTTTTCAAGACCCCACGCTTTATCCATGGCGGACGGTGTGGAGCAACGTCGCGCTCGGCTTGGAAGCGCGCGGGCTGATGCGCACCCATCGCGAACGCGTCCAAGACGCGTTGCGGCTGGTCGGGCTGACCGGCTTCGCCAACGCCTACCCTCACCAGCTTTCCGGCGGCATGGCGCAACGCGCGGCTCTGGCGCGCGCGCTGGTCAACGACCCGCAGCTGCTCATTCTCGACGAGCCGTTGGGCCAGCTCGACTCGCTGACCCGGATCACAATGCAGGGCGAGCTGGTGTCGCTGTGGCAGCGGGCGGGATTCACTGCGCTACTGGTCACGCATGATGTGGAAGAGGCGTTGTTCCTCGCCGGGCGGGTCATCGTGTTGAGCCAGCGCCCGGCACACGTCAAGGCCGAGATCGTAAACCTCCGGCCATATCCCCGCCACCGCGGCGACCCACACCTGGCCGAGCTTCGCCATGAAGTGCTCGCGCATCTCGGTCTCGACGCCACTTGGTGAGGATCGGGGAGGTTGGGCCAATGGCGGCATTTCGGTGCAGGTTCATTCCCTAGCGGGGCAACCTCCTCGGCCGGCACGCAGGCTTTCCCTTCTGGTCTGCGTTCCGCTATTTCTTCACCGACTACTTCGTGGGCTATCTTCAATGAACGGCAAGGCGTAAACCTCGATAGTGCCGCTCGGCCCTCTGCCGAATGGCAACGTGATACTGTTCTGCACCCAGCCTTCAGACCTGGCCGCCAAACTCGTCGAGACGCTACGGCAGCGCTAAAGTCAGCTACTGGCACAAACGCGACCCTTGCGGGCCTCCGCTTTTGCCGCTGTTCTTGGAGCATGACCGGACATCCGACCAACGCGTTTTGGATTGATAAATCCGCAGTAAGGGAGGGCGGACCTGAAAATCGCCGTAATCTTATGAGAGCGTGCGGCCTTTGAGACTGGTGCTGCGCAATCGGTTGGGCGATCAGAAATCTTATTAGTACGGGCCTCCCGGGGCGATGGGTTGTTGAGAGAAATCACTTGCTGTTATTTCGCCGTTATGGGCGAAAAACAGCGGACATCCTTGCTGTGTTCTGCTGTTCTCATTTCTGAAAGTGACAAATTCGGTGGCCGAGCCGAGTCTGCTGGCTGTTTTTTCGCTGCAAATAACAGCAAAAAGCAGCGGCGACGCTCGGGGCGCCGCCGCTGTTTTGTGGGTTTGAGTTAATTGATCAGCCCGTAGAATTTGCCGGCGTTCTCGCAGGTGATCTTGTGCACGACATCGGGTGCGAGGCCGGCGAACTGCTCCTTGATGTATTTGGAGGAGTCCGGCCACACCCCGTCGGTGTGCGGGTAGTCGGAGCCCCACATCAGGGTCTCGACGCCGATGTCGTCGACCAGCTTCGTGCCGATCGGGTCGAACTGGAACGTCGCCTTGCACTGGCGGCGCCAATATTCGCTCGGCTTCATCTTGATCAGATCGCGGAAGCGGTCCTCATACTCGAAATCCATGCGGTCGAGCGCATAGGGCAGCCAGCCGATGCCGCTCTCGCCGAACGAGACCTTGAGGCGCGGGTGCCGCTCCAACACGCCGGCGCCGATCAGCGCGGCGATGATGTTGATCAGCCCCATCTGGAAGGCAGAGACGCCGGTGAACATCGCGGCGCGGCGGACCTGGCCGGAAACCCCCTCGCGGGCCCGCGGCGAGGTCGTCGGGAAGGTGTGGAAGTGCAACGGCAACTGCACGTCCTCGACCGCGTTCCACAGCGGCTGCCAGACCGGGTGCCACATCGGCTCCATGTCCCACGAGCAGGACAACTCCAGCCCCTTGATGCCCATCTTGGCGACGCGGCGGATCTCCGCCACCGCATCGTCGATGTCGCCATACGGCAGGCATGCGAGACCGATCTCGCGGTCCGGGTAATGGCTGCAGAAATCCTTGAGGAAATCGTTATAGATGCGCAGCATCTCGTTCGAGGCTTCACGGTCGTTGAGGCGCGAGGCGGCGCCCAGAATGCCGTAGATGACCTCGGCGTCGACGCCGTCGCGGTCCATGTCCTTGATGCGCAGATGCGGGTCGCTGCAGCGCCGGACATCGCGCTTGCCGTCCTCGTACATGCCGGTCTCGGCCATCTTGTCGACCCGGTGGTTCTGCCCCGGAACAAAGGGCGCGCCGCCCGGCCCGACACCATTCTTCAACCCGAAATTGGCGCCGTTCTTGGCGACCCATTGCGGCCCTTGCGGCCCGTCCGCGACATAGGGCATGCGCTCCTTGAGGTCACGGCGCGCCTCGGATACGAACAGATCGGGCGGCATCCACGGCATGTCGAGATGGCAATCGGCCGAGATCCTGCGGTATTGCATGTTGTTTCCCCGTTCCAGGTTGTCGAAGGGTGCTGCAAGCACTGTACTCCTTCGAAGCACAGGATTCGTGGGAAAGGCGGCTGTCGGACCCGGCTTTTTTGCGCATGCGACATGAACGCCTTGCAACCCGCGGGTTGCGTTCGCACGCAAAGAATGCTATACATCAATTTTAGTCAATCGAAAGTCGTAACAAATGCGCTCTGCTATTTTCGTGGCCTTCATCGCGCTCTCTCTGCTGCCGGCGACAAGCTTCGCTCAGGCCGCACCGCAAACCGCCGCTGTCGAGAGTGCGGCCCCCGCGCCTTCCGCTCCGGCCGGCAGCGGCGGGATCACTCGGGATCAATTCATCGAACGCGCCAAGGATCGGGCTGCGCAACGGGCCGGGGCACGCTTCGACCAGATGGACACCGATCACGACGGCGTCCTCGACCGCGCCGAGATCCGCGCCTGGCGCACCCAGCATCCGCGCCACGCCGGCGCGCAGCCGTCCCAGCCTACGCCGCAATAATCCGGCTGCCGGCTCCGGCCAATTCGCGGTAGACTGAGTTCACCGCGAGCACAAGGAGCCGACAATGCCGGATGCTGGAAATGTGGAGACGAGGGATGCTGTGAGTGCCGAGGAGGGGGTCCGCATAGCTGGCCTCGACCATGTCGTGCTGCGGGTCGGCAATCTCGACCGCGCGATCGAATTCTACGAACGAGTTCTGAACTGCCGTGTCGAACGCCGGCTCGAGCAACCCAAGCTGGTCCAGCTGCGCGCCGGCGCCTCCCTGATCGACCTGGTTCCGGCTTCCGCCTCGCCGGGCCAGGCGGGGGACGGCGCGGGGCGCAACATGGATCATTTCGCCCTACGGATCGACGGCTTCGACGCGGCGGCGCTGGCCGGCCATCTACAGCGGCACGGCGTCGAGGTCGGCGAGGTGCGGGAACGCTACGGCGCCGAGGGCTACGGCCCCTCGCTCTACATCTGCGACCCCGACGGCAACACGGTCGAGCTCAAAGGTCCGGCGACAAGGGGGCTGTAGGACGGCGCCGGCCGGCGGCGCTTCTATGCCGGTGCGAACAGGTCCGAGCTCGCAGCATCTTGCGCGACCGGCACCGGCGGTGCGGCGAAGGCGGTGTCGCGCTGAAGGACCGGCAAGACCCGGCTTGCGAAGAGGCGCATGTTCTTTTCTGCCTCGTCGTGCGGGATGCCGCCGAACGAGAATTCGGTCACCACATGGTCGGTGCCGGTCACCCGCCGCAATTCGGCCATCTGCTCGATGCAGTCCTCCGGCGTGCCGACGATCTGGATCTTGACGTAGAACTCGGTGGCCCTGACCCGTTCTTCCTCGCTCTGCAGGCGGGCATAGGTCTTGGCCATCTTCCCGTAGGTCTCGTAGCCTTTGACCGCTGCGAGATGCCCGTCGGAGAAATGGTAATGATTGTCGATCGATTGCCATTTCTTGCCGAGCCATTCCATCGCCCGGTCATGCGCCTCGTCGCGGCTTTCGGCGCAGGAGACGTTGGTGAGTATGATCGGCGGCGGCGGGTTGTGACCGACGCTCAGCGCGATTTCGCGGTAGTTGACGATGTTTTCGGCCGCCTTCGGCCACTCGTTCTGCATGACGACGAGGATGCCGAAGCCGAGCTTGGCCATGATCTCGGCCGATTCCGGGCTGACCGAGGAGGCGTAGAAGCGCTCTTCGGGATGAGAGATCGGCCGCGGCCGGATCGAGGTCCGCGGGATTTGATAGAACTGGCCCTGCCATTCGAATTCGGGTTCGCGCAAGGCCTTGCGGATCAATTGCGCCGCCTCCGCGAAGCGCGGCCGCGCCTCCTCCATGGGGATCCGAAACCCGGCGTATTCGACACTCGCAGCACCCCGGCCAAAACCGAAGAGGCACCGCCCGCCGGAAAGAATGTCGAGCAGCGCTATACCCTCGGCGACGCGGATCGGGTCGTGCCAGGGGAGCACGATGACCGCCGTCCCGAACATGATCCGCTTGGTGCGTCCTGCGTAATAGGCCAGCAATTGCAGCGGCGCCGGCGACATCGCATAGCCGGTGAAATGGTGCTCGAGCGCGAACAGCGAGTCGAAGCCGAGCGGCTCGGCGAGATCGCCAATCGCCAGATGGTCCGACACAACCGCCACATCGGTGCGGCCGGGTTCCGACAACATGTTGAGCGCGATACCGACTTTCATTTTTGCTTCTCCGGTTACCGTCACCCCCGCGGAAGCGGGGGTCCAGATGGGCAAGCACAGACCCGGCAGCCCTGGGTTCCCGCTTTCGCGGGAAAGACGAGCGGGAAAGACGAAGTGTGGTTCGCTGGGGGTCCTCTGTGTTGCTGTGGGGAGCATTTCACTTCGCGCGCAGGCGATACCAGGGGTGCGGCTGCCCCGGGGTCTTGGCGCGCATCGTGTAGACCGAGGTGCGGGCGGTGAAGAAGATCGTCCGCAAATCGGGGCCGCCGAAGCAGAGGTTGGCCGGGACCTCCGGAGTGCGGATGATGCCGAGCCGGCTGCCGTCCGGCGCAAAGACCCAGGTGCCGCCGGGCCCGGTGCAATAGACCCGCCCCTCGACGTCGACCTTCATGCCGTCGGGCACGCCGTCGGTCTCCGCGGAGGACATGTCGGCGAAGATCCGCCGCCGTACCATGTTGCCCTCGGCGTCGAGCTCGATCGCATGGATGTATTGAGCGTGGCGTGTATTGGCTACATAGAGGACCTGCTCGTCGGGCGAGAACGCCAGACCGTTCGGATACTCGAATTCCGCGACGAGGCGGCTCTGACCATCGGGCTCGACGCGATAAACGCCGGCATGCGGAAGCTCGCGTTCAGCAAGCGGGACGCGCAGGCCGGGGTCGGTGAACCAGATGCTGCCGTCGGATTTGCAGACGACGTCATTGGGCCGGTTGATCCGCTTACCCTCGTAACGATCCATCAACACTTCAGACCGCCCATCGGAGGCCCACCGGGTAACGCGCCGGTTGCCCCCTTCGCAAATGACGAGCCGGCCCTGCAGGTCGAACGTCGTGCCGTTGCCCTCCCCGGTTTCGCTCCGCACGATGTCGGGGGTGCGGCCCGGGGTCAGCCGGTAGAGCACGCTCTTTCGGACGTCGACGAAATAATAAAAGCCGTCGGGATGCCACAGGGGACCTTCGGTAAAGACGAACCCCGTCGCCAGCCGCTCGGCCTCTGCCGTGTCGAGAATCGTCTCTAGCCCCGGCATCCTCGTCCTCCCTATCCCACGCGTTTCAGAAGGCTACTCCTGGAGCCGCCGACCTGTCTATTTTTCCTCCGCCAAAGCTGGAGAAAAGCAATGATGAAGTGGCAAATCGGCGAGGTCACGGTCACCAAGATTCTCGAGCTGGAGGTGACCGGCGGGAGCCGGTTCATCCTGCCGCAAGCAACTCGCGAAGCGGTCTTGCCGATCGGCTGGCTGCAGCCCGATTTCGCCGACGCGCTCGGGCGCCTGAAAATGAGCATTCACGCGCTCGTCCTCGAAACGCCGAGACGGCGCATCCTCGTCGATACCTGCCTCGGCAACGACAAGGAGAACCGGCGCATCCCGACCTGGAACAGGCTCCAGACGAGCTTCCTGGCCGATCTGGCGGCGGCGGGCTATCCACGCGAGACGATCGAGACGGTCGTTTGCACGCATCTTCATGTCGATCACGTCGGGTGGAATACGATGCTGACCGACCGCGGCTGGGTCCCAACATTCCCCAGTGCGCGGTATCTGATGGGCCGCGTCGAGTACGCGCATTGGACGAGCCGGGACGAACGCGAGGACATGGCAGCGGTGCTCGCCGACTCCGTGACGCCGGTCTGGAATGCGGGACTCATCGACCTTGTCGAGACCGATCACCGGATCTGTGACGAGGTCAGCCTCGTCCCGACCTTGGGCCATACCCCCGGCCACGTCAGTGTGCGGATCGCCTCGCAGGGCGAGGAAGCGCTGATCACCGGCGATTTCATGCATCACCCTTGCCAGATCGCCTATCCGGAGTGGTCTTCGAGCGCGGACAGCGACCCCGCCGTGGCGCGGCTGACGCGCGACCGCATGTTGACCAGCCTCGCCGATACTCCGATCCTCGTCATCGGCACACATTTCGCCGGCTGCACGGCCGGCCATGTCGTGCGCGACGGTGATGCATATCGCTTGGTGGCATGATGAGTGAGCGCGTCTTCGACGGCTTGAAGGTGATCGACTGCGCCAGCTTTATCGCCGGCCCGGCGGCGGCGACGGTGATGTCGGACTTTGGCGCCGAAGTCATCAAGATCGAACCGCCGGGCACCGGCGACCCGTATCGCCGCCGGGCAACTCCGCCAATCGGTCCGGGGCTCACGAGCAACCCCGGCTTCGAGCTCGACGGACGCAACAAGAAGAGCTTGGCGCTCGACCTGCGCGTGCCGGCGGGACAAGCCGTTCTCCGCCGGCTGGTCACGCAAGCCGATGTGTTCATCACCAACTACCCGCCGCCGGTGCGCCGCCGCCTCGCAATCGCATACGACGATCTGGCGCCGCTCAACGAGCGGCTGATCTACGCCTCATTCAGCGGTTACGGCGAGACCGGGCCCGAAGCCGACAAGCCGGGCTTCGATGCGACCGCGTGGTGGGCGCGCACCGGGCTGATGCATCTTGTGCGCGCCGGGGAAGAGACGCCGCCGGCGCGTTCCTTGCCCGGGATGGGCGACCATCCCTCGGCGATGGCGACCTATGGCGCGATCGTCACCGCGCTTTATCAGCGCGAGCGCACCGGCAAGGGCGCCTATGTCGGCTCGTCGCTACTGGCCAATGGGCTGTGGGCGAACGGGTGCTCGGTACAGGCGGCGCTGTGCGGCGAGAAGGTCGTGCCGCAGCCGCCGCGCGAGCGCGGGGTCAACGCGTTGCGGGTGCATTACCGCTGCGGCGACGGGCGGTGGATCTTGTTGTCGATCGCCGCCGACGAGTGGCGCTGGGAGAAATTCAAGGAATGTTTGGCGGCAGGTGTGCTCGACGATCCCCGCTTTGCCACGGCCGCATCCCGTGAGACGCATGCGCGCGAGCTGATCGTCGTTCTCGACGAGATCTTCGCGACCAAAGACCAGGCCGAGTGGCGCGCAATCCTCGACGGCGCGGGGCTGATCTTCGGCATCGTCGCCGACATGGACGAGATCGCTGAGGACCCCCAGATCCTCGCCTCCGAGGCACTGGTGCCGTTCGCGGACAGCGCTAAGCTGACTATCAACAGCCCGTTCTGGATTGCGGGCCAGCAAAAAGTGACGCCGCGCCCGGCTCCGGGTGTCGGTGAGCACAGCGAGGAGGTCCTGCGCTCAGCAGGCTATTCAGAGCCCGAGATCCGGGCAATGCGAGCGGAGGGCGTCATTGGCTGAGGATCAGAAAAAGAGCCGGTCTCGGTAGAGACCGGCTCCCACCACCTTATTGGAAGTTGAACAGGTCCATCAGATCGCCGATCGCCGGCCCATTCGTCGGAATGTAGGGGTCAGCTCCGCTGGTCGGGTTCGGCAGATTGTCGCGGCTGCGCTTGGTGATTGGCGGAACACCCCAGTTCGCCTCGATAAATTTCAATACCGAGACGTGGTCGTTGTAGGTGTGCGAGATGCGACCGCCCTTGCTGTATTTCGACACCGCGATCATCGGGATGCGCGTCCCGTCGCCGAAATAATCGAGCGGCTGCACATAACCCGAATCATAGTATCCGCCGCCTTCATCCATAGTAATGAAGATCGCCGTGTTGGCCCAGAGGGTGCCGTTTGCTTTTGTCATATCGACGATCTTTTTGACAAAGCCTTCAAGCAGATCGACCTTCGACGAAGCCGGGTGGCCGTCGAGATAGCCGTCGGGCTTGACGAACGACACCGCCGGCAAGTTGCAGCTGTTCGTGGTGCAGCTCATCAGGTCGGCGTAAAGGTCGGTCGTGTCTTGCAGCGCCATCTTCCGCACTGCCGGGTTGGTCATGATCGAGGTCGAGTACTGGAAGAAGTTACAGATGTTGCAGTAGGTATTGTCCGGGGTGACGTAATTGTTATACGGATTGGCGAGGTAGGCGTTGAACTGGTCGCCGAAATAGGCGAACGAGATATTCTTCTTCAAAAGAGCATCGCCGATGTTTGGCACGCTCGATGGCGGAATGGTGAATACCGTGTTTAGGGGATTGCTGATATCGGCGTAGGCGCTGGTGCCGTCACCGTAATAACCAGGATTGTAGTTGTTGAGCAGGTAAAAATACCCGGGCTGGCAATTGGAATTTACGTGCACCGAGTTCAGATAGTTCACTATTGACTGGACAACCGGCTGCGAAGTGTCCGCGCATTCCGTGTAGCTGCCGCCGCCGTAAGACGGCTTGCCGTAGGAGCCGCCGCCATAGCCGTCCTCGGTGTACCAGTTGTTGGTGCCGGTCAGCGGGTTCGGATTTTCGACCTCGTCGACGATCCCGGCGTTCGGGCTCCCCGAGGCGACCATCATATTGTGCGGCGGCGTTAATGGATTGCCGTTGCTGTCGCTGAACCAGATCGCGTCGCCGGTACCGAGCATGATGTGGTTGGCGCCAGTGCCGCCTTCCACCGATTGATGAAAATTGTCGCTCATCGAATAGGTGTCGGCGAGCGTCTTGAAATAGGGCACGTCGCCTTGCTGGACGTTGTAGAAGCCCATCGCCGTGGCGCCCTCTTTATAGGTGAAGTTCGCCGGCGGCGGCAGGCCGTTGCTGCCCGCGCCGACCGTCGCTTCGACCCACGGGAAGAGATCATTGCAGTGCAGACCCTGCAGAAGCGATGCAGTCGAGCTGCTGCCACATCTGGTAGAAGCGATGCACCGGGCTTTCGGCGTAATCGTCATAGGTCAGGAGCGGACCAGTCGGATTGCTGCTATTGGTCAGCTGGTACGGGCCCGGCGGAAGGTTGTTGACGTTGTTGCCATCGTAGTAGATCCGCATGTCCGGCTTGCCAAGGAGGTACGCCGGGAACCGCGCCCGTCGTCAGATATTTGTAATAACCCGAGGGCAGCCCGTTCTCATAGGTCTGAGCCTCGGCGACTGTCGAGAATGGCGGAGCTGTTCGTATATCCGCCGCCGGCCAACGGCGGCGGCAAGGTAGCTGTATGGGCCAGTCTTGGGCGGGTTCTGCAGATATACCTTCTGATCGGACGCCGTGTCCATCGCCTGGTACTGGGTAGCAGTCGTATAGTTCGGTCCCGGCGTGCCGTCGGCATTGACGATGCCCTCCGACAGCAGGTTCAACACGGTCTCGCCTTTTTTGACCGGCTGATAGGTCGCGAACAGGTGGTCAAAGGTGCGGTTCTCGCCGATGATCACGATGACGTGCTTGATCGGCGTCGTCGTGTTGCCGTCATTGCTGCCGCTCGGCTCGGCACCCGCAGCGACAGCCGCAATCGGCGCCATGCTGTTGATGAACATTGCACACATGGCGACGCCACATAACAGCTTATATTTGCGCAGGTGTTGCGTTCGCATGATCCTCTCTCCGATTGGGTTTGCTTGCTAAAGGTGCCGGCGGCGCGCGATCGTGATCGTGCGCAACTGAGGGCAGTGTCGATCAGCCGCGTTTGTCGCCGCCGTTATCGGCTTTGCGGCCGAAATCGAACATGTCGAACAGATCGCCGATGGCCGGGCTGTTCAGCGGCACATAGGGATTGTCCTTGATCGGCGCGGGGGTTCGGGAGATTGTCGCGGCTGCGACCCGTCAACGGCAGCAGGCCCCAGTTGCGCTCGATGAATTTCAGGATCGAGACGTGGTCGTTGTAGCTGTGCACGACATGCGCGCCCTTCGAATACGGCGACACCACCACCAATGGAATGCGCGGTCCGTCGCCGAAGAAGTCCAAAGGCTGAATGAACCCGCTGTCGTAATACCCGCCGCCTTCGTCAAAGGTGATGAAGACCGCCGTTTCCGCCTTCAGTTCTGGATTGCTATCGAGGGTATTCAAAATCTTCTGCAGCATCCCCTCAAACAGGCCGAGCTTAGAGCTGGCCGGATGGCCATCGAGCAGTCCATCGGGTTTGATGAAGGACACGGCCGGCAACGTGTCGTTGCTGACCGCCGCGTAGAAATCCGTGGCGTCCTTGATGTGCGCCGTTCGCTGCGTCGGATCTCCCATGATAGATGAGGCATAGGACTCGAAATTGCAGATGTTGCAATAGGTCGCGCCGATCGCATCGACCGGGTTGGTCGAGCCGTTGGCGAGATTGACGGCGGCGTTGTAGGCACCCCCGTAATAGGCCCAGGAGATGCTCTTGTCATTGAGCGCATCACCGATTGTGCGGACACTGCTCGGCGGAATGGAGCCGCCCGACATAATGCCGTTGGCATCGACTGTGCCATTGGGCAGATAGCCCGGATTGGTGTTGTTCAGCATGTAATAATGGCCGGCATCGCAATTCGCCTGCGCTGCATACGGCAGGGAATCGAGATAGCGCGCGATCGGCAATACTCCCGCGGCATTGAACACGTCGGAGCAGTTACTGAACCGCCCATCCACGGCGTATTGGTTGTTGGTATTGGGCTGGGGATTGGGGTTGGCGATTTGCGAGGTCGGTGGCGTTGTCGGATTGCCGTTGCCGTCGCTCCAGAAGACGTCGTCGCCAGTGCCGAGAAAGACGTGCTGGATCCCGGTGCCGCCCATCCCCGGTTGGTGGTAGTTGTCGCTGATCGTGTATTCGTCCGCCAGCTTCTTCAACAGTGGCGCATCCTCGTCCTGCATATTGTAGAACGCCATGGAGCTGCCGCCGCCGTGGTCTGCGGTGGGGCCGCCATAGGTGGTCATCACAAACGGGTAGAGGTCGTTGAGGCAGCCGGTCGGATTGTCCTCGGTGGCGTTATGAATGCTGCAGTCTGATTGCTGCCACATCTGATAGAACCGGTGAGCGGTATCGCCGGTATAGGAATCATAGGGGAGATGGGTGCCCGTCAGCTGAAACGGCCCATTCGGCAAGGTGGCATAGTTTGCAATGCGGGTATCGGGCGCGCCGCTGGTCACCGCGGCACCAGTAGCCCCAGTCGTCAGCAGAAAAAGATCGTTTGGTTCCAAAGAAGGCTCGATCGCCGCCAATTGCGCATCGGTGAAACCGGTGAACGGCGGCGACGTCATGCTCGGCTTGTTGGGTGCGCCACCGAGCGTCGGAGCGGGCAGGGTTGTGTAGGGGGTCTTGCTCTCCGTGTTGACGCCGATGAAGTAACTCGATTGGCCCGAGGTGCTGAACTGCTTCGCCGCGGCGAAATTTGGCCCGGGCGAGCCGGTCCCGCGGACGATCCGCTCCGACAACAGGTTCAGGATCGAATCATCGCTCTTTGGGACGTAAGTGCCGTAAACGTGATCGAAACTACGGTTTTCGCCGATCACGACAATGACGTGTTTGATCGGCGTCGTGGTTTTCAGCTGGTCGGTCGCGGTGTCCGGATCGGCGCTATAAACCGGCATGGCGGCCACCACGCCGCTTAATGCGACGGCGGACAGAACAGCGACGCGGCGGCGCGCGCGCCGGCGGGCAGAATTCGATACCATCTCGTCCCCTAGGTCGATTGTGTTTGAAGCGCGGCGAAATTAGGGGTCGGCTGTGACGCATCCGTGAATTAACTATGACAGAATCATTAATGATGACTTTTGATGCATTCGCCTGCGTTAGCATCACCCCCACACATCCAGAGAGGACAGGCCATGCCATCCAGCGTCAGGGAAATGTTGGCCGAGGCCAACGCCGCGGTGCCCCGCCTGAACCCGGCCGAGGTTCGCGACATGATCGGCAAGAAGAATGTTCTGATCGTCGATGTTCGCGATGGACCCGAGCTGACTTCCGGCGGCAAGCTCAAAGGCGCCGTCAACGTGTCGCGTGGTATGCTCGAATTTCGCGCCGATCCGGAAAGCCCCAATCGCAATCCGGATTTTCAGAAGGACCGGACCATCCTGATCTATTGCGGGTCGGGCGGCCGCGCCGCATTGAGCGGCAAGATGTTGAAGGACCTCGGCTACCAATCCGTCTATAATGCTGGCGGCTTCAAGGAACTGGCCGACGCCGGTCTCGATACAGAGCCCGCATAGATTGCCCCTCACCCTGCCGCTTCGCGGGCCCCTCCCTTTCCGCGCTAGAGCGGGGCGGGGAGTTTTTACGTCCACTCCCTCGCCCCGCTTGCGGGGAGAGGGTTGGGGTGAGGGGTAAACCTTAGTTATCGACGAAGGCGATCGCCTCGATCTCGATCATGAAGTCGGGGCCGGCGAGGCGGCGGATCTCGACCGTCGTGCTGGTCGGGGTTGCCGACCCGAAATAGCGCATCCGCATGTCGCCGTGCTTCGAGAATTCCTCGAAATCGGTGACGTAGGTATTCGTCTTCACGATGTCGGCGAGGGTGGCGCCGGCCGCCTCGAGACAAGCCTTGATATTCTCGCCGACCTGCTGGATCTGCGCGCGCATGTCGCCCTTGCCGACGCAATTGCCTTGTGGGTCGCGGGCTAGTTGCCCGGCGACAAAGATCTGCCGCCCGGTGCCGCTGACCGTCACGACTTGGCTGTAGGCCGGCTGGCCGGCCATCATCCGGACATGGATGCCCTGCGGCTGGATCTTTTCGCGCTTGATCGCCATTGCGTCCCCTTTCCGTATAATGCGGATCTCGATGATACGCGGAGAGCGAGGCGTTGATGAGCCAGATTACCCTCCGGCACGGCATTTTTCTGCCGCCGTTCCACCCGATGGAGGAGAACCCGACAGCTTGTCTCGACCGCGACCTCGAATTGATGGTCTGGCTCGACCGCCTCGGCTTTCACGAAGCCTGGATCGGCGAGCACCATTCGGCCGGGTTCGAGATCATCAGCTCGCCCGAGATCTTCATCGCGATCGCCGCCGAGCGCACCAAATTCATCCGCTTCGGCACCGGCGTCATCTCATTGCCCTACCACAACCCGCTGATGGTGGCCGACCGTATCGTGCAGCTCGACCATCACACGCGCGGGCGGGTCATGTTCGGCGCCGGACCGGGGCTTCTCGCCTCCGACGCGCTGATGTTGGGGATCGACCCGATGACTCAGCGCGACCGCATGGCCGAAGGGATCGACGTGATCTTGCGCCTGTTTCGCGACGAGACCGTCACCGAAAGGACCGACTGGTACACATTGGTCAATGCGCGGCTGCACCTGCCGCCCTACACCAAGCCGCATCCCGAAATGGCAGTGGTGAGTGCGGTGACCCCCTCCGGCGGCCGGCTCGCCGGCAAGTACGATCTCAGTATGATTTGCGTCGCCGCCACCAACCCGTTCGGCTACGACGCATTGGCGAGCAATTGGCAGATCGCCTGTGACATCGCGGCCGAGCATGGCCGGACGATGGACCCGTCGAGGCTGCGCCTCGTAGGGCCGATGCACATCGCCGAAACCCGCGAGAGGGCCTTTGCCAATGCCCGCTTCGGATTCGAACGGTACCTCAATTACCTCAATAACAATCAGCGGCGCTTCGTCGTGCCGGCCGGCGATGACCCGCTCGAATGGTTCGTCGAGAACAAGTACGGCGTGGTCGGCACGCCGGATGACGCAATCGCACTGATCGAGCGGCTGCAGGAGAAGCAGGGCGAGTTCGGCGTCTTTCTGCAACAGGCTCACAACTGGGCCGATTGGGAGGAAACCAAGCGCTCTTACGAGCTCTATGCGCGCTACGTGATGCCGCATTTCAATCGCGATAATCGGCCGCGCATCGAATCCTATGACTGGTGCACCGAGCACCGCGACGAGCTCAGCGAAAAGCGCAGCGCCGCGGCCCGCGCGATGTTCGACAAGCACGAAGCCGAGCAACGCGCCGCCGCTGCCGCTCCGAGCCGGCCGCCGCGCGGGCGCGAGGCATGGTGACCAACCCCGGCAAATCGGCAAGCCACAGGGATGATTGGCTGGCCCCTGCGCTCGACTACATCCCGCAGTGGCTCGAATACCAGATGCGCGAAACCGAGCAGCCGGGCTGCGTGCTGGCGCTCGTCCATGACGGCCGGGTGGTCTTCGAGCGGGCCTTTGGTCATGCCGACATCGTCGACCGGGTACCGCTGACGCCGCGCCACCGCTTCCGCGTGGCATCGCATTCGAAGACGTTCAGCGCCGCCGGGATTCTGAAGCTGCGCGAACAGCGTAAACTCTCGCTCGACGACAACGCTGGGCAATACGTCGATGGCCTCCACCCGGCGATCGCCGAGGCGACGCTCGCGCAGCTGCTGTCGCACAGCGCTGGCATCATCCGCGATGGGACCGACAGTGGCCAGTGGCGCGACGCCCGCCCGTTCCTTGACGAAACAGAGCTGCGCGCCGATTTGGCTGCGGCCCCGACGATCGACGCCAATACCCGCTTCAAGTATTCGAACCACGCCTTCGGACTTATCGGTCTCGTCATCGAAGCGGTGACCGGGTCTCCGTACCGCGACTGGATAAGGCGCGCAATCATCCAGCCAGCCGGGCTCGACGAAACCGAACCGGACATGCCGCTCGCCGCCGCGGTGCCGACTGCGCGCGGCCACAGCAGCAAATTGCCGCTCGGCCGGCGCGTCGTGATCCCAGGGGACAATCCGACCAATGCGCTGGCGCCGGCGACCGGGTTTGTCAGCACTGGACGGGACCTCGCGCGTTTTTTCGCGCAGCTCGATCCCGCCGCCGGGGAGAGCGTGCTGGCGGCCGCCAGCCGGCGCGAGATGGTGCGTCCGCAGTGGCGCTATCCGCACACCAATATCGAGCGCTATTACGGGCTCGGTGTCTCCAGCGGCAAGACTGCGGAGTGGGCGTGGCTCGGCCATGGCGGCGCGTTTCAGGGCTTCGCCAGCCGCACCGCTATACTGCCCGACCATTCTCTCGCTGTTTCACTCCTCGTCAATGCGGTGGACGGTCCGGCCGATCAGTGGGTCGACGGCATACTGAACATCCTGGCGACTTTCGCAAAGTACGGCGCGCCGAAAGGCGAGGTTCGCGACTGGACCGGGAGATGGTGGACCCTCTGGGGAGCCGTCGACCTTGTGCCGATGGGCCAGACGATCATTGTTGCGGTGCCGTCCTTGCCAAATCCCTTTGCGGAAGCGAGCGAGATTTCGGTTTCCGACAAAGACAATGGCCGCTTCACCGCTGCTGCCGGCACCGCCCGCTACGGCGAGAGCGTCCGGCGCGTGCGCAGGTCGGACGGCACAGTCGGCGAGGTCTGGTTCGGCGGAACTCGCCTCGTTCCGGAGGCCGAAGCCGCCGCCGAGCTCAAGGCACGCTATGGCGGCTAAACCATCACGACGCTCTTGCAGATCATTGCGCGGTGATGCCGCCGTCGACGACGAGGCCGGCGCCGGTCATGAAGCCGGCATCGTCCGAGGCGAGAAAAACGATGCCCTTGGCGATGTCGGTCACCGTTCCCATGCGGCCGATCGGGATGCGCTTCAGCGTCTGCTGGCGGGCCGGTTCGAGGTCGTTTGTGCCCAGATTGCGTGCGCGTATCGCAAGGACCTGATCGCCCATATCGGTGTCGATAGTGCCCGGGTGAATCGAGTTGACGCGGATCCGGTAGCCCTTCCGGGCGAATTCGAGCGCCGCCGACTTGGTGAACAACGTAACCCCGCCCTTGGTCATCGAATAGAGCGGATCGTTCGACGAGCCGACAAGACCGGCCACGGAAGCCAAATTGACAATGGCGCTGCCGTGCGCGCTGCGCTGTCCCCTATCGCGCAACGCCGGCACTGACTGTTTCGTGCCAAGGAAAACCCCGGTCAAATTCACGCCACAGAGCCGATGCCAATCGGCAAGTGTCGCCTCTTCCAGGCTCACACCAAGAAAGATGCCGGCGTTGTTGACGAGGATGTCGAGGCCGCCGAAACGGTCGGTAACGGCGGCAATGGCCGCGCTCCAATCCTCCTCCCGGGTAACGTCGAGACGAGTGTACATCGCCTCGCCGCCGGAACTCTCGATTGCCCGCACGGTATCGCGCCCGAGCTCGTCGAGAACATCGCCGATCGCGACCTTGGCGCCGGCTTCGCCCATCAGCCGAGCGGTTTCGGCGCCAATCCCCCGCGCCGCTCCGGAAATCAGCGCGATCTTGCCGTCGAGACGGTTCATTGCCTCTCCTCCCGAATTCGATACCCCGGCGAAAACAGCGTTGCACCTGAGCGGTGTCGTGTCCATCGGCAGCACCGTCGAGCGCCGCCGGGCGAATTATGGCGTTCGCGAGCGACGTCAGCCTCGACGAGCATAAGGGCGAGCGGCATCGACCAGCACGGCGGATGGGGCGAGGCGCGGTCCCTCACCCTCGTCGACCGGCGGGACGATGGTCACGCCCCAGGCGGACAGTTTTTCGAGCGATGCCCGCGCCTCGGGGTGGTTCAGGAGCGGCGCGTTCAACGACGGGCCTACGATGACCGGCGTACCGCGCCCTATCGCTTCGGCGACCACCGATAGCGCGAGGTTGTCGGCGATTCCGTGTGCGAGCTTGTTCAGCGAGTTGAAGCTGCAGGGCGCGAACACCAGCACGCCACGCGGCGGTCGTGGGCGGATGGCCAGATCGAAGTAGGATTCGACGACCTGCACCGCCGCGACGTCGGCGAGGTCGCGCGGCGCGATAACGCGCGAAGCATTCGGCGTCGGGATTGCGATAACAGTCGAAAAGCCGAGCCCGACCAGCCCACCCAAAATCTCGGGACAGCGTGCCGCCGTCGTCGTGCCGCTGAGGACCAGGTAGGCTACGTCAAAACGTTCGCCGCCAGCCGTCGAACTAGGGCTCATCTCTCTCTTTCTCGAACTGCGGAATGCGGCATGTCGATGTTAGTCTACATCGAGGCCGCTCAGCACGATGCCGGCCCGGGCCACGCTTTGCGCCAAACGCTCGCAAGCCACGGCTGCCTGTGGCGCGGCAGTCCCGGCGGGCGGTAGTAATGGCCCACCTCCACGAAGCCGGCAGAGGTGACGTAATCGCGCCAGGTGTCGAGATCGAAAAAGCAGGCATAGCGGCCGTCGCTCAATCCCTCCTCGTTGTTCCCTCTCGGGTTTGAGGAGAACAGCACGCCGCGCGGCTTCAACGAGTCGCACAGTTCACGCAGAATCCTCGGCAATTCTTGGCTGGGCACATGAAACAACGACGCATTTGCAAAAATGCCGTGATAGCGGCTCTCGGGCAATTGCATCGCCAGGAAATCCTGATGAAAAACTTCGCACTGCGAATACGAGCGCGCCATCGCAACGAACTGCAGCGATCCGTCGAGCCCCACGGCTTCGTGCCCCAAAGATCGGAAATGACTGAGATCGCGTCCGGGTCCACAACCGAGATCGAGGAGGGAATACGGAGGATCGCCCTCAATCGCATCCAGGAATGCCGCGTAATTTTGACTGACATCGTGGTGTCGCGTGCCGTCCCAGAAAGCCCGGGCGAACCGATCGTAATATGCGATCGTCGTGTCCGAGAGGCCCCTGACCCGCTCCGCGTCATATCGTATGGGGGTGAAGCTCATCGAGCTGCGACGTTCCCGACCCTCTCCCCGTAAGCGGGGCGAGCGAGTTATTTCGCGACCTCGTGACGGGCCAGGTGTTCGAGGACGCGGACCAGGCCGGAATGGTCCCAGCCCTTGCCGCCGAGGGCGGCGGCGGCGTTGAACAGTTCCTGGGTTGTCGCCGTGTTGGGCAGGGAGAGGTTGAGCGAGCGGGCGCCTTGGAGGGCCAGGTTCAAATCCTTCTGATGCAATTCGATGCGGAAGCCCGGGTCGAAGTTGCGCTTGATCATTCGTTCGCCGTGGATTTCGAGGATGCGCGACGAGGCGAATCCGCCCATCAACGCCTGTCTTACTTTGGCCGGGTCGGCGCCGGCGCGCGAGGCAAATAGGAGGGCCTCGCCGACCGCCTCGATCGTCAATGCGACGATGATCTGGTTGGCGACCTTGGTCGTCTGGCCGTCGCCATTCCCGCCGACCAGGGTGATGTTCTTGCCCATCAGATCGAACAGCGGTTTGACCTTCGTAAAGGCGCGTTCGGGACCGCCGACCATGATCGTCAGGGACGCCGCCTTGGCGCCGACCTCGCCGCCGGAGACCGGCGCGTCGAGATAGTCGCAGCCCTTCTTGTTGATCTCGGCGGCAAACACCTTGGTTTCGATCGGCGAGATCGAGCTCATATCGACGACGATCTTGCCCGCCGATAGCCCCTCGGCAATCCCGCCGGGATCGAACAGCACGCTCTTCACGTCCGGGGTGTCCGGCACCATCAGGATGACGATCTCGGCATTCTCGGCGATCGCCTTCAAGGTGTCGCAAACCGTGGCCCCGCCCTCGCGGACATCGGTGGGCAACCGGCGCTTGCCATAAACAAAGAGCGCGTGTCCGCCTTTGATCAGATTAAGGGCCATCGGATGTCCCATGATCCCGAGCCCGACAAAACCGATCTTCATGACTCCTCCTGTCCTCGCTGAATGACCCGCCGTTACCGCACAGTGCTATCGCAACTTTAGCAGCGGGGCCAGATGGCGCTCGTAATGCCGCCAGCGCCCGACCGAGCGGGTGTAGAGTGGTTGGCGAATTTGCCACGCGCTGGCCGTCAAGACCGGCCGTTCGGTGAGGTGAAAGTCGAGGCAGGCCGGTTCCCATTCGAGGCCGAGGAACTCGATCAGCCGGCGGCTCTCGCCCTCCAGATCCGAGACCAGCTTCTCGTAATCGATCACCAGGATTTCGAGCGGCACCACCCGCAACCAGTGGGTCACCCGCCGGTCGATCTCCAACGCCCTGGCCCCGCAATCCGCCAAGTCATAGGCGTAAAGGTGCCCCTCGGTGAAATGGTGGAAATAGCACGACAAACAAACGTCGCGCAGATCGCGCCGGCACAGGATGATGCGGGCGCGAGGTCCAGCGCCCGGCGCAGCGGCTCCTCGGCTTCGGCAAACCGCTCGAGACCCATCAAGGCGTCGGCGTGATTGACATGTGCCCCGAAAAACTCAGGGATCAGCGCGATCGCCCGTTCGGCACTTGCGAGACCCGCCGCGAATTCCTCCTGCTGATTTAGAGCACCCGAAAGATTATTGTGCGCCATGCCGTAATCGTGGTTGAGCGCTAATGCCCGGCGGTAGCTCGCCACCGCTTCCGCGAGCCTTCCGCCGGGAGCGCGCGCTCGATCAACCGCAGCGCCGTCCCGACTTTCCCGAACTGATAGGCGATGACCCCGAGGAGGTGCAGCGCATTGGCGTCATTCGGATCTTTCTGCAGCGCTTTGCGGTATAGGAGCTCCGCCCGCCCCAGCCGTTCGGCCTGATGATGGGCAAATCCGGCCCGGAAGGTCCGCAACCGCCCCGCTCGCCGCTGCGCTTCTCGCTTCGGCCCTTCGGATGCGACCCGCCGGCGGCTCGGTCCTGCTAATGCCGCGGCTGCGGAAACCATTGGCCCGCAGGGGTGGTATCGGGTTCTTTTACTGGCGGTTTTGGCACCGTGACAAGACCGACCCCGACCGGGTTTCGCTTCGGGATGCGCGGCAGTTCCTTGCTCGACCAGTAATCCGGAGAGAACATGATGAGCTCCTCGACCGGGGTGGTGGTCGCGGTGATAGGCAAGCGGCCCGCAACATATTTGTTTGAGGTCATCGTCGCTTGCAGGTTGGTAATCTTGATGCCGCGACCGGTAAAAGGTTCCGCGTCTTCGGGCTCAGCGATGTCGAGGAACAGCGCAGACTGGCCGAGTGGCGGTTGCGACCCATCCTGTGGCGCGTCGGCTCCCGGTTCGCCCTGTCGGTCGTGCGGCAGTGGACTGGAAGTCTTGTCGCTTACCGCACAGGTAATTTCCGAAGTCGCGGTTTTGCAAAGCGAGGTCTCAGCACAAGGCAATGCGCTCGCGGTGGTCGAAAAAACCGCCGCGGCAGCTATTCCCAGCGCCGCAGATTGTGTTCGCATCGCTCTCTTGGCGAAAGATTAACGGGCAGCACTTGGTTATTGATCTGAATATCACGGCACTGCCGGTCGATCAATATCGGCAAAGGTTTGTTTATCCGCGTACAAGCATTTGGGACAGGGTTCAGGCGGCAATCGCCGCCACGTCTGTAAAGAGCCGCGCGACGATCTCCCGCGGCAGGCCACGGGTCACAAATACCAGCCGGGATCGCCGGTCGGCGTCCGGCCAGTCCTCGAGCTCGACGGGCGGGTGCGCGACATGCTGCACGAAGTGAACCACGACCGGCCCGCGACATTCCTCGATCGCTACGAGGCCTTTGACACGCAGGAGGTCGGGGCCGCGAAGTGCCGTCAGCACCGCCATCGTCTGCTCGAATGCTGCCCAGGAGAGCGGCTTCTCAAACATTAGCGCGAAGCTGCTGAGCCCGTGCGTATGCTCGGCTTTGCCAAGGTCGAAGCTATGCCGCGGCGAGAGCGGCTCGGCCAGCAGGAAAGACGGCTCGATCTCGCCCTCAACGGCGACGCCGACGGGTGCGGCGTTCAGCGCGCCGAGGTGCTCGATCAGATCGCCGGTCTTCGCCGCGTCGGCGAGATCGCTCTTGGTGACGACGATGCGGTCGGCGAGGGCCACTTGCTTCTTCGCCTCGGGCATCCGCTCGAGATTGCCTTCTCCGTTGACGGCGTCGACCACCGAGATCAGGGCCTGCAGGTGGAATTCGCGGCCGAGGCCGCGGTCGGTGGCAAAGGTCTGCAGCACCGGACCGGGATCGGCGAGCCCGGAGGTCTCGATCACGACCCGCTCGAAACTCGGCACCGCGCCACGCGCCCGATCGGCGAACAGCCCGTGCAGCGTCTCCTGCAAGTCGGTGCGGACGTTGCAGCACACGCACCCGTTGCCGAGCAGCACGGTAACATCGCTGCTCGAACGCAACAGCACGTTGTCGATGCCGACTTCGCCGTATTCGTTGACTACGACCGCAGTATTGGCGCCTTCCGGCTTGCCAAGCAGCGCGCGGATCAGGGTCGTCTTCCCCGAACCCAAAAAGCCGGTGACCGCGATGACCGGGAGCCGCGGGCCGCGCGCCCGCCGCTGCCGGCGGCCGAAGAGCGGCGCGTCCTTTCCGCCGAACAGCGCCTCCGGCCCGGCTTCAGAAGTCCATTTCGAGGGTATAGAGGCCTCCGACATGCCGATCGACGGTGTAGACGATCTGCCGTTCGTCGACAAAGACATCGTTGATCTGGATCGCTCCGCTCGGCGCCCGTTCCGGAGGGGCTGGAACGAAATAACCGATCTCGGCCGGCTGGTACGGGTTGGAGGTGTCATAGGCGCGCAACCCGCCGTTAAAGTAAGTCGCGAGGACGACTTGGTCGGACTTCCACGCGTTCGGCTTCGGCAGGTTTTCGTAAAGGTTGTGCGCGCCATAGCGGGCACCGCGCCGCTGATAAGTGTCTAGCGCCGGTAACGGACAGGTCGCGATCGGCACCGGGTTGGTCTCGGTGCGGCCGTCGACGATCCACACGAGCTTGGGCCAGTCGGCGCCCTCGGTGCGCACGCATTCGTCGCTGACGATGAGCAGATTGCGGTCGAAGAACGGCACGACGGTATGGGTGAAGCCGTGATAGGGCGGATGATAGTCCCAGCGCGACACCATCTTCGGCCGGCTCTTGTCCGAGATGTCGAGAATGACCATCCCGCCGTCGATATAGCCGAGATAGGCGCGGTCGGGCCGCTCGGGATAGACATTGGTATTATGCGGGCGGAAGCCAGTGTCGGCGCCTTCCGGATGACGCACCGGCGGCGGCTCGCTGTCGCCCTGCCGCGTGCCGGGCAGCCACCAGCGGCCGACCTCGACCGGTTTCGACGGGTTCTTCACATCGATGATTCGGTAGAACTGGTCATCCCTGGGATGGGTCGGGGTGAAGTCCGGCGCGCTGGAGCTCATGTGAATGTATTCTCCATCAGCAAACCACAGCTGATGGACGCCGCGCGAATGGGGCCCGGAGCAATCGAAGAACGTGATCGAACGCGGATTCTCCGGGACCGAGATGTCGAACAACTCGAACCCGGCGGGCTGCAGCCCCTGTTGCGTCGTTTGATAGGCGACCGCCATGATGTCGCCGACCGTCTCCAGCGAGTTCGAGCGCATATGGGATTGCGGGAGGTCGGCCCGGGCGACGATCTTCGGGGCGCGCGGGTCGCTGACGTCGACTGCAGTGAAATTTTTCGGCGCGCTCTCATGAGCCAGCCATAGGATACGGCGTCCGTCCTTGGCGATCTGGATCGACATCCCCTCGCCAATGCCGCCGAACCCATCGAGCTCGTGATGTGCGAGCTGCCGAAAATTCCAAATTGCGGTGTCGGCCATCTATGCTCTCTCCTCTGATTGGCGCGGATCGGATCACTCGACGGCCGCCCTCGTCAAGAGCGGCCTTGAAGCGGCCCGCGGAGAACGGAAATGCAATTCGGGGTACAGTTCTTTCCCGACGTCAAGCCGGAACAGAAAGCGGGGGCAGAGTATTTCCGAGAGGCGCTCACTCTTGCGGAAGAGGCGGATAATCTCGGCTTCACTCACATCCGGATCGTCGAGCATTATTTCCATTATTATGGCGGCTACAGCCCGAACCCGATGGTTTTTCTGGCGGCGGCCGCCCAGCGCACGCGCCAGGCCCGTCTGGTGACGGGCGCCGTACTGCCCGCCTTCAATCATCCCCTGAAGCTGGCGGGCGAGATCGGAATGCTGGACGCGATCAGCGGCGGGCGTCTCGATGTCGGCTTTGCCCGAGCCTTTTTGCCTCACGAATTCCGCCGTTTCGGCCGCTCACCGGATGAATTGGTCGCTCGCTTCCGCGAAGGCATCGAACAGGTCGAGCTGCTGCTGACCCGCGAGAACTTGACCCATCGGGGCCGCTTTCACACGATCGAGAACACGACATCGCTGCCGCGCCCGACGCAAACGCCGCGCCCCAAATTCTATGTCGCGGCACTGAACACGGCCGATTCCTTCGCTTTCGCCGGACGAATGGGATATTCGGTCATGGCAATCCCGCTGGGCGGGGCCGTGATGCGGCCGTTGCTGGCCGCCTATCGCGACGCCTGGAGGACCGCCGGGCACCCTGGCGAGGGCGAGGTCATGCTCGCGTTCCACATGTTCTGCGATGCCGATGGCGCTCGCGCCCGGGCCTTCGCCAGCCCCTTCATCGACGACTATCTCGGTTCGCTGGTCGAAGCCGCCTCCGACTGGCTCGACGGCTGCACCTCGCAGGATTATCCCGGCTACGACAAGGTGATCGCCAAGCTCCGTCAGTCGCGGGCGGCGGATCAGATCGAACTCAGGCGCCGCCTGGATCGGTTCGCCCGAGGAGATCGTGGGTCAAATCCGCCGCACGCAGGACGCGTTCGGCAGCTATGAAGACGCCTCGCTGCAAGTCAATTTCAACATGGTTCCGGTGGGTGACGCGCTCGCCTCGATGCGGCTCTTCGCCGAGCAGGTAATGCCGCACTTTACCCGTGAAGAGTAATCTGGTTGCTATAAGCCGCTATTTCTGAAGGGAGGAGCCATGCGCAAGTTCATCATCGAGCGCGAGCTGCCGGCCATCGGCAGTGCCGAGCGGCAAGCCCTGCGCGAGGCCGCGCAAAAGTCCAACGCGACCTTGAAGGAACTCGGGCCCGACATTCAGTGGGTCGAAAGCTACGTCGCCAACGACAAGACGTTTTGCGTTTATCTCGCTCGGGACGAAGCGATCATTCAGGAGCACGCCAAGCGTAGCGGCTTCCCGGCGAACAAGATCACCGAAGTCCGCCGAATGATCGATCCGACGACGGCGACCGAGTCATCTTAACCCCGTCGCCCCCGCGCAAGCGGAGGCCCAGGACTACCAGCCCCAACTCTGCCGCCGCTGGATTTCGGCTTCGCTCTATCCGGGCTTATATTACACAAACTAGGTGTGCGACGGGATGCCGGAGAGTAGCGGTCGGCTGCCCTTGAGATCTCAGAAACCCGTGTAAATGCCTGTGCGCTCGGTTGCCGCCGTCGTCACGCTTACTTTGGCCGTCGCATTGATTGGCTCGCCGGCGCAGGCGCGCGACGGCACTGTGGTCGTGGCGTCGAAGATCGACACCGAAGGCGCCTTGCTCGGCAATATGATCCTGGCCCTGCTCCGGGCGCATGGCATTTCCGTGGAAAACAAGCTCCAGCTCGGGCCTACCAACATCGTGCGCGCCGCCATTCTTGCCGGCCAGGTCGACATCTATCCCGAATATACCGGGAACGGCGCGCTGTTCTTTCACAAGGAGCAAGATCCGGCATGGAAGAATTGGCAGCGCGGTTACGCGCTGGTCGAGGCGCTGTGTCGGGAAAAGAACCATCTGGTGTGGCTGACCCCGGCGCCGGCAAACAACACTTGGGTGATCGCCGTGCGCAGGGATCTGGCGGAGCGCCAACACTTCGCCACGATGGATGATTTCGCGAACTACGTAAAAGAGGGCGGCAGGATCAAGCTCGCCGCTTCGGCGGAGTTTGTCGAGAGCCCGTCGGCATTGCCGGCTTTCGAGGCGACCTACGGCTTCCGGCTTTCGGACGAGCAGCTGCTGACCTTATCGGGCGGCAACACTGCCGCCACTTTGCGCGCCGCGGCCGAGGAGATGTCCGGCGTCAACGCGGCGATGGCCTATGGTACGGACGGCGCCCTAGCGGCGCTCGGGCTCGTTGCGCTCAGGGATGACAAGGGCGCCCAAATCGTCTACGCGCCGGCCCCGGTCATTCGCGAGCCGGTGCTGCAGGAGCATCCCGAGATCCGCACCGTGCTCGATCCGATCTTCGCGACATTGACGCTCGAGGCTCTGCAGAAGCTCAACGCCGCGATTGCCGTCGATGGACAGGAGGCCGGAGCGGTCGCGGCCTCCTACCTGCGATCGAGGAACTTCCTGCCGTGACCGTCCAGCCGAGTCTGGCCGCCGGTCGCCCTGGGTTCTCTCTTTCGACCCGTATTCATAACCAGGTGCTTTTTGTATTGGTGATCGTTGCGGCGGCTGCAGTTGCGCTATCGGGATTTGTCGGCGAAGCGCCGAACCGCCTCGTCTCGGGCAGGCCGGTCCCGCTATGGGCGGCAGCCGGCGCCCTGCCGACCGCCGGCATTACACTACTGGGCGCGACATTGGCGGCGGCCTGCCTGATGCGGCCGAGCGCGGTGCTTCACTGCGCCGTCGGCGCAGTCGCCGTTGCGCTGCTGCTGCTTGTCCTGGCCGCCGCGGGGCAGGCGGCCAGCCTCCTAGCGCAGAGCGCCAGCCCCGCCTCCCGCATTTCACTGGGTCCTGCGTTCTGGGTACTCACGGCATGCGCCGCCCTCGCTGTGGGCGACGCGTTGCAACGGGTCGGTGCCGGCATTATTGCGCAACTGGCCCTGGTGGTGGGGATCGCTTCGGGTATGCTGCTGATGGCGGCGAGCGGCACATTCGACGCGCTTTCCCTGACGAAGGAATACGAAATCCATCGCCAGGTCTTTGCCGAGGCAATGGCGCGTCATATGACACTGGTTGGAGCATCGGTCGGGGCTGCGGCAGCGATCGGCTTCCCTCTCGGCATCGCCACTGCCAGACGTCCGGGCGTGCAGGGCCCGGTATTCGCCGTCTTGAACATCCTACAGACAATTCCATCGATTGCGCTGTTCGGATTGCTGATTGTGCCATTGTCGGCGCTGGTTGCGGCGGTGCCGCGCCTCGCCGCTTACGGGGTTGGCGGCATCGGGGTGACGCCGGCGATCGTTGCGCTGGTGCTCTATGCGCTCCTGCCGATCGTTCGCAGCACATCGGTCGGGTTGACGGGCGTCGACAGTGCCGCCATTGAAGCCGGGCGGGGCATGGGGATGAGCCCCGGGCAGATCTTCCGAGAGATCGAACTGCCGCTCGCCCTGCCGGTCTTGCTCGCAGGGCTGCGCGTCGTTACGGTACAGGCGATCGGCTTGGCGGTGGTCGCGGCGCTGATCGGCGCCGGCGGTCTCGGAACGTTTGTCTTTGAAGGTCTCGGCCAATATGCCGTCGATCTGGTTCTGCTCGGCGCTTTGCCGGCTATCTTTCTCGCGCTCGGCGCCGATTTTATGCTGCAGATCCTGACCGCCGTGCTGCGCCGGCGGTTTGCGCTATGATCGAGATCGACGACGTCACGAAATATTATAGCGAGCGGCGGGTTGTCGACCGGCTTTCATTGACTGTTCCGGCCGGCGATTTCTGCGTGCTGCTGGGATCGTCCGGTTGCGGCAAATCGACGACATTAAAAATGATCAACCGTTTGATCGCGGCCGACGCCGGACAAATCCGGGTCGCCGGCGAGGACATCGCGACGGTGCCGGCCGAACGGTTGCGGCGCCGGATCGGATACGCGATCCAGTCGATCGGCCTCTTTCCGCATTGGACGGTCGAGGACAACATCGCCACTGTCCCGCACCTCCTCAAATGGCCGCGGGCGCGCCGGGGGGAGCGCGTCACCGAGCTGCTCGAGATGTTTCGCCTCGAGCCGGGGACCTATCGTGGGAAATACCCGCACCAGCTTTCGGGAGGCGAGCAGCAGCGGGTCGGGGTCGCCCGTGCACTCGCCGCCGATCCCGAATTGCTGCTAATGGACGAGCCGTTCGGCGCGGTCGATCCGCTGACCCGCGACGATTTGCAGGCGGAATTATTGCGCATCCACCGGGCGATGAAGAAAACCATCGTGTTCGTGACCCACGACATCGAAGAGGCGCTGCGCCTCGCCACCCATATCGCGGTGATGCAGGAAGGCCGGATTGCCCAGCTCGGCGCTCCGATCGACATTCTCGAGCATCCGGCAAGCGAGTTCGTGGCCGACTTTGTCGGACGCCAGGGCATCGGCCTCAAGCTCCTCTCGGTGCGCAAGATCGCTGACCGCATGCGCCCAGGCGAAACCGCAGAAGGCGAGCCGCTTTCTCTCGACACATCGCTGCGCGACGCACTCTCGGCGATGACCACGCGCCGCACCGACCGGCTGCCGGTCTGCGATGCCGAAGGCCGCAAGGTCGGGGCAATCGCGCTCGCCGATCTCGTGCGGTAAGCGTCATAGGAGCGGCAGAGAATGGATCGCACCATGCATTTTCGTTCCGATGGTTTGGGCTTGTCGCCTGCCGAGTATGCCCGGTTGCTGGTTCAGCTGGCCGAGGAACGCGGCATTGCCGCCGATGAATTCTCGCGAGAGGGGGTCGTCGTTGAGCTCGAGCAACGGATGGCGGCGCTGCTCGGGAAGGAGATGGCGCTGTTTCTGCCGAGCGGAACACTGGCCAATCATTTGGCGCTGCGTCTTCTTGCGACGCGCGGCCGCCGCGTGCTCGTGCAGCGCGAAAGCCATATCTACAACGATACCGGTGACTGTGCGCAGGAGCTGAGCGGTCTGACCCTGATTCCGCTCGCTTCGCAGCGCGCGGCCTTTACCCTCGCCAAGGTCGAGGGCGAGATCGCCTGCCTTCCAGACGCCCGCGTCTCGACCCCGGTCGGCGCAATCTCGATAGAATGCCCGGTGCGCCGGCTCCAGGGCGAAGTCTTCGACTTCGCGGAGATGCAGCGGATTGCGGCCTTTGCACGGGAGCACCGGATCGGCCTCCACCTCGATGGCGCCCGCATCTTTCTCGCCTCGGCCTATACAGGGATAACGTCGGCGAGTTACGCCGCGTTGTTCGATACCGTCTACGTCTCGCTCTACAAATACTTCAACGCCGCCGCCGGCGCCGTGCTCGCGGGGCCAAGGGAGCTGATCGAGAACCTCTACCATCAGCGGCGCATGTTCGGCGGCAGCCTTCGCCAGGCCTGGCCTTATGCGGCGGTCGCGCTGCATTACCTCGACGGCTTCGGCGAACGGCTCCAGCAGGCCGTTGCTGCTGCTGAGACCCTGTTCCAGGCTTTGCATCAGCGGCCCGGCTGCGAGGTTCGGCGCCCCGCGGCGGCGACCAATGTCACGCATCTGCGGGTGTTCGGGGCGGATGCTGAGAGCCTGCCCGAGCGGCTGATCGCGCGCGGGATCGCAATCCGACCTGCCCTGCACGTCTCGCGCGAGGGGGCCGAATTCGAGCTTTTCACCAACGAGACGATCCTGCGCCGCCCGGCAAACGAGATCGTCGAAACGTTCAGCGAAGCGCTGGAATCCTACCCCGCCCGTCAGTATTGACGCTGAGCGGCCCGCCACTTAACTACTTGGCATGGCTCAGCTTCCGATCATTACGGCTCCCGACCCGCGGCTCAAGATCAAGGCGCGGCCGGTGCGCGCGGTCGACGACAAGATCAGGCGGCTGATGGACGACATGCTCGACACGATGTACGGGTCGATCGGGATCGGTCTCGCCGCCCCGCAGGTCGGACAATCGAGCCGGGTCATTGTCCTCGATGTCGCCCGGGAGGGCGAGAAGCCGCAGCCGCTGAAGCTGGCCAATCCGGAGATCCTCTGGCGCTCACCCGAGCTGACGACCGGCAATGAAGGCTGCCTGTCTCTGCCGGAACACTACGCCGAGGTCACGCGCCCGGCGAAGATTCGGCTGCGCTACCTCGATTACCAGAACGAAATCCGGGAGATCGAGGCCTCGGGTCTGCTCGCGATGTGCCTGCAACACGAGATCGATCACCTCGACGGCGTCCTCTTTGTCGACCACATCTCCTCGCTGAAGCGCGGGATCATCCTGCGCAAGCTCGCCAAGGCCAAACGCATCGGGGTACCTGCGACCGCCGCCTGACCCCAGAGGCTCACCCCGGAGGGGCGAAGAATAAACACCATTGGTCCACGACGAGCGCTCGACCTGGTCTTCATGGGCACGCCGGCTTTCGCCGCGACGATTCTCGGCGCGATGATCGAGGGCGGGCAGCAAATTCTTGCGGTTTACACGCAGCCGCCGCGTCCCGCCGGCCGCGGACACCGGCCGCAACCTTCGCCGGTTCAATCCCTGGCGGCACAGCATGGCCTCCCGGTCCGCTGCCCGGCGACCCTGCGGAACGAAGCGGAGCAAGCCGCCTTCGCCGCGCTCGGCGCCGATGCCGCCGTGGTCGCCGCGTATGGCCTGATTTTGCCGCGGCCGATCCTGGCCGCGCCGCCGCTCGGCTGTCTCAATGTGCATGCCTCCCTGCTGCCGCGCTGGCGCGGCGCCGCCCCGATCCAGCGGGCATTGCTCGCCGGTGATCGAGAGACCGGGATCACGATCATGCAGATGGAGGAAAGGCTCGACACCGGCCCGATCCTGCTCCAGGAAACGGTGCCGATCGTGTCCGATGCGACATCCGCCGGCCTCTCGGCCGAGCTCGCGATTCTCGGCGGGCGACTGATGCTGACGGCGCTGGACGGGATCGCCGAAGGCCGGCTTGTCGGCACACCGCAGCCGCAGCAGGGCGTCAGCTATGCGCCCAAGATCGGCCGGGACGAAGGCCGGCTGGATTGGCGGCTGCCTTCGACCGATCTGGAGCGGCGGGTCCGGGCATTCGACCCTTGGCCGGGGTCTTATTTCGAGATCGGCGGCGAGAGGATCCGCGTGCACGCGGCGGTGGATCTGCCGGGTCCGGCCGGGGGTGTGCCGGGCACTGTGCTCGACGACCGCTTGACCGTTGCGTGCGGCGAGGGCGTCCTGCGCCTTTTGCGGCTGCAGCGGCCGGGCCGGGCCGCGCTCGACGCCCCAGCCTTCCTGCGCGGACTTCCGATGCCCCCCGGAACGAGGCTGCTGTGCCCCGCTACAAGCTGACCATCGAATATGACGGCAGCGGGCTGGTCGGCTGGCAGCGTCAGGCGAACGGACTTTCGGTTCAAGAGGCGCTCGAAACAGCCGTCCACAAATTCTGCGGGGAAACGGTCACCGTGCACGGGGCAGGGCGCACCGATGCGGGTGTGCACGCACTGGCACAGACCGCGCATCTCGATCTCGCGCACGCCGCGGAGCCGGAGGTGCTTCGCGGCGCCGTCAACCACTATCTCCGGCCAAACGCGATCAGCGTCCTTGCTGCCGAGCGCGTTTGCGACGAGTTCGACGCCCGGCTGTCGGCTGTCGGCAGGGTTTATCTCTATCGCATCCTGAACCGCCGCGCCCCGCCGGCCCTCGAACGCGGCCGGGTGTGGCAGGTCGCTCCGGCGCTCGATGTCGAGGCGATGCGCGCCGGCGCCTATCACCTCGTAGGACATCACGATTTTTCGACCTTCCGGGACTCGCTGTGCCAGGCGAGATCGCCATTGAAGACGCTCGATACGCTGGAAGTGGGCCGTGCCGGCGACGAGATCCATATTACGGCTCATGCCCGCTCGTTTCTGCATCACCAGGTGCGAAACATGGCCGGGACGTTGAAGCTGGTCGGTCTCGGACGCTGGCATCCCGACGATGTGACCCGCGCCCTCGCGGCTCGCGATCGCCGCGCCGGCGGCCCGACGGCACCCCCCGAAGGCCTCTATTTGGTGGAAATCCGCTATTCGTCGCGCTGAGACGCCGTCAGCGGAAGAATTCGATCTTCGCTTCGCGGAACCAGAGGAAATTTGCCGGTGCGGCCGAAATCGGCCCGTTTATAGCAAAGACCGCGATCTCGAATTTGTCGCCGGGCGCGACTGGATTGGCGAGCACGAGGCGATGGGGCATGTTGAACCCTTGGATAGTGCCGGGGCTCGGACGGCCGGCCGCCCGCGGCAGCTCGCCATTGACCCAGACTTCCGCGTAGTCGTCGACGTTCACCCGCAGCACCGCCATCGCGCCGGACGTATCGAAACCAGCGTCGCTCGCCGGGATCGTCAGCTTTGTGCGGTACCAGAAGAACGACACCAAGCCGCCGCCCCGCCTGGCGCCCAGGTCGGCGGCGGCAACCACCGGCCACCCGGAATCGTCAAAGCCGCTTACTCCGGCATAAGGCTCTATGTCATAGGTCGTCTTGAATTCGGGCATAGCGTCCGTCAGCGCCGGGCACTCGACGATCTTCGCCTCCCTCGCCTTCCACTGCGCGTCGAATACTGCCGATCCTTCGCGGGTCATCAGATCGACCACATGCACCGGCGGCAGCAACGGCGCGCTCGGCGGGTGAGGCACGAGCAACGGCGGCCTTGCCGGTGCGACGGAAGCTGTGGGCCGGATCCGTTTGTTCTCGGGCATTGTTGTCTCCCTTTCCGCAGATGGCCGAGTATAAGCAGACGCCTTGCCAGCGCGCGAGGCCCTGCTATCGGGCAATTGTTTGCTGATCTAAAGACCCGGAGGGCGGCCGATGCGGATCGTGGTGGTCGGTACCTCGGGCGCCGGCAAGACGGCGCTGGCACGCAGAATTGCGGCATTATTGGAGCTGCCGCATATCGAACTGGACGCCATCAACTGGCAATCGGGATGGCGCGACCTGACACGGCACGACCCCGAGGAATTCGTCCGCCGCGTCAATGAAGCGATCGAGGCCGAGGCTTGGGTGGTAGACGGCAATTACGGCCCCGTGCGCGACAGGGTTTGGCAGCGTGCGACCCACCTCGTCTGGCTCGATTATGAACGCCCCCTGATCATGGCCCGGGTGATCTCCCGTACCCTTCTCCGCGCCGTCCGGCGCACCGAACTGTGGGCCGGCAACCGCGAGCGCTGGCGAGATATGCTGCGGCCCAGCCACCCGATCCGCTGGGCCTGGAACACCTGGGAGCGCCGCCGCCGCGAAACCGTGGAGCGGTTGGCGCAGAAGGAATGCGCACATCTGGTGGTATTTCGGCTGCGCCGCCCACGCGAAGTGCAGCGGGCACTCGACGTTCTTGTTTGCACTTGTTGCCGATGACAAGTCGCCAATCTACCCAATTCTACGCTACTCGGCCCTGACAGGTTTATTAGCGTGAAAACATATGATCATCGGAGAACGCGCAGATTCCGCCGAGACAACGCCTTTAACTAACCCAAAGAACACACAGCCGATGTGACAGGCCGATGGTTATTTGAGGTAAGTTGGCACAGGGTGCCATCCCAGGAATTAACCTTTCTGTCAAAAAAGTGACAAATATAAGGTATAGAAATCGAAATCGATGGCATGACTCCGTTGATGCAGGGATTTCCGCATGCAACCAACAAGTCGATAGCCGTAAACCGCGACACGCAGCCGCAGCGGGAACGTTCCTTTTGCACGAGCGTTTTTCCTGGCCGATCTCTTAATAAGGGTACCTCAGCGAGTAAGGGTGAGCTTCGATGTCTACGCCAATGGAGAAAGCTCTTGCGTATCTGGACACGTTGGAAGCTGATCGACGAATGGCGCTCGCGCTTAGCGAACAAAAAGCCGAGGAAGCCAGGCTGATCAAAGCCCGCCAGGAAGGGTTTCAAGCGGCGATGGAGATGCTCGGCTTGGCAATTTCGGCTGGTGATGCCGCACCCGATCCCGCATCCCATCCCGAGGAGCCCGGCCGGCGACGCGTGCGTCGGCACATCCGCGAACTCATCTTGCGCGAATTGTCGTTTTCCGGCCAGGCAATGACGGCAACCCAGATCGCGAAGGCCATCGATTACCAGACCGAGCGAACGGAAATGGCGCTACAGCGCATGGAAGAAACCGGCCAAGTGCTTCGGAACGCAGGGGGCCGATGGGCGATCGGCAACACAGCTGTGCCTCAACTCAATGGCCACGCTGCCACGGGTACTAACGGCAAATCCCCGTCGATGCCGGACGCCGTTGATGGCTCGATTTAACACAAAGCCAGTCGGATCATCGAACGGCTCCTGCCCAGAAATGGGATGATCGCTGCACACGCGGCAGTGGCATCCGCCGGCGCATATCTGGCGGTGCATGGCTGCGTCGCACAAGGGAAGTTGACGATGACGGCGCAACTCGGGGACGTTGAGGGCCAGCGGCTCGTCGCCGTGGCGGGTTGGGGATAGCCCCGATGCAGTTCTCGGCTTGCTTAGCGGGCAGCAGTGGATCATTTTTTTAAAAAAACGCGAGTTCCGCCGTGACATCAGCTTTGCGAAATGTAGAGATGGCAGAGCGCGAGGAAGTCGGTAATCGCTCGACCCGCATCCCCCCGAGCGCATGATAGAGACCATCCTCAAGCTATCGCGGACCTCGCGCTACATGCTGCAGGAGATCGGCCGCGAGCCGAGCGTTGAGGAACTCGCCGAAAAGCTGGCGATGCCGCTCGAAAAAGTGCGCAAGGTTCCTGCTCGCCAAGTTGCCAATCCGCGCCCAGCACCAGTACAACGCTTGCAGTGAAGGGGCGCCCGCTCGCCGTCCCGCGGGCGGTGCGCGGCGTCGCCCGGTTCGCCTTTGTCGATCTCTGCGCCAACCCGCTCGCCGCTGCCGATTACCTCGCGGTCGCCGAGCGCTTCGCTCCGGTCATCGTCGAAGGCATCCCCGCCTTTCTCCCCAGCAGCGCAACGAGGCGCGGCGCTTCAACATCCTGATCGACACGCTCTACGAGGCGCGCACGTTGCTGATTGCCTCGGCCGAAGTGCCGCCGGAAGAAATTTATACTGCCGGCGACGGCACCTTCGAGTTCCGGCGCGCGCACGGTCTCGCGCCTAATCGAAATGCAGAGCGAGGAGTACATCGCCAAACGTCCGCGGCGGTGAGGCAACCGACCTAACTAACTTGACCGACATGGTCCTGGGTGTCAGGCTTGGTTACGGGCGGGTTGAGTTCTTACCTCGCCCATGAGTGGAGTAGTGCGTTGCTCTACTCCTTTGAAGATTGCCTCAGGTCTTGGACCTCCTCGAGTACCTGATCCGCAGCCGCGACCGCGTCGTCGGCAAGACGATCGCTCGCTGCCGTTTGGAAAGGGGCGGATCGTCTCGGAGTCGACATTGAGCGCCTCGCGTCGGCCGATGGTCCGCCCGAAGAAATCAAGTACTATCGCCGACGTGATCGGGTGGGGAAACCCCGATATTGATCGGCATGGTCGCCAGTGTAGTTCGGCATGCCCGGTCGAGTCAGGTACCCGCGAGGGCGGATGAAGCTGTAAATCTCGCGTTTTGGGTACTCTTGCCAGCCGATGTTGAACGCGCCGAGCTTCGGGAAAAACTGCAGCTCGCTGTACGGGAGGCGATCGTGGATCCACCATGCCATCGCCTGCCATGGGGTGCCCTCCAGCAGGCGATCGGCGAACCACGGGATGACGATGCAGGCCATCGCCCCCATGCTCCCTCGCGCATCGCGGCGATCCCAGATGTGACGCGCATAGTTGCGTTCATTCGACGCGCAATTGTTATGGTGCGCGTTGCCGAAAGCGTTTACCGCGGCCGACCGGTAAGCTGAACGGATCCCCAGCCGTCCGAATCTCGTTTGCAACGGTTCGAGGAGCTCCTCACAGAGGCGTCGACCGGCTGCAATCGCCAAATCCGGATCGGCGGGGAGGTTCGGAATGCCGTGCAAGTTCGAGATATCGCTGTAAAGAAAGTCGCGCATGAAAAACGAGCGCGACAGCCTCACCCGAGTAAATTCTTCCAACCCCCGCACGGTCCTTGGTGTCCGCATCGGTTACCCTCCAATTGCGAAATAAGCGTTTTATGTTAATACAATGACAAATATCGGTTATACTGTCGGAAAATGGGATGGCAGGGGCCTCGAAGCCGATCTCATTTTGGGAAGTCATGGCTGTAAATTCGCTGCAAAAAACAGCAAGAGCAGCCAGCACAAGGCAGGACAGGGTCCGGCAAATCCGGAAGCAAAATTGTTCTCGGCGGGGCAAGGGATGTATGATCGAGCGGTCGAATTCGGCGCCGGAGGGAAGCATGCCTCGCAAAGAACTGACGGTCGACAATGTGGCCGAGGCCTATCTCGCGCTGCTCGCCGAGCGCGGGGTCGAACATCTGTTCGCCAATGCCGGGACCGATTTCGCGCCGCTCGTCGAGGCATTCGCGAAAGCGGCGCGGACCGGCATGCCCGTGCCGCAGCCGGTGCTCGCCACCCACGAGAACCTCGCCTTCTCGATGGCGCACGGCTACGCGATGGTATCGCGCCGCATGCCGGCGGTCATGGTGCATGTCAGCGTCGGCACCGCGAACGGCGTGTGCGGCGTTCTCAACGCGGCGCGCGAGAATGTGCCGATATTGTTCACCGCCGGCCGCTCGCCATTGACCGAGAGCGGCCTTCCGGGAGCCCGCGACGTCTATATCCACTGGGCGCAGGAGATGTTCGATCAGGCCGGCATGCTGCGCGAGATCGTCAAATGGGATTACGAATTGCGCAACGGCCAGCAGCTCGAAACGGTGATCGACCGCGCTCTTTCCATCGCGACTACATCGCCTGGCGGCCCGGTTTATTTGTCATTGCCGCGCGAAGTCTTAGCGGCGCCGCTGCCCGGCTTCTCGTATGATAGCCCGGCACGCCGGGTCTCCGCCACTCCGCCGGCCCCCGACAAGGGCGCGATCGACGAGGCCGCCCAAATCATCGCCGCGGCCGAAAACCCGCTGATCATTACCGCCAGCGCCGGCCGCGATCCCGCGGCGGTGGAGGCGCTCGCCGATTTCGCCGGACGCTTCGCGATCCCGGTCGTGCAGCACCGTCCGCGCCATTTGTGCCTTCCCGCCGATCATCCCTGCCATCTCGGCTATGACGCCGGACCCTATCTCGACGGTGCCGACGCGATCCTCGTCCTCGAATGCGATGTCCCGTGGATCCCGAGCATCGAGGCGCCGCGGCCCGAGTGCCGGGTCGTTCACCTCGGCGTCGATCCGCTGTTTTCGCGCTATCCAATCCGCGGATTCTCGTGCGACCTCGCCGTGACCGGAGCCGCCGCAACAGCGTTGCCGGAGCTCTGCGCCGCCCTCGACCGGCACGTCACCGCCTCCGCCGTGTCGGAACGGCGGCGTCGCCTCGCCGAACAGCGCGAGGCGCTCGTCGCCGGGTGGGAGAAGTCGCGCGAAAGCGTCGCGAACATGTGCCCTATACACATGGCCTGGGCTAGCGCCTGTATCGCTCGAGTCAAGCCCGAGGACGCGATCATTGTCAACGAATACACCTTGATGCCCGAGCATTGCGGGTCGAACCTTCCGGGGAGCTATTTTGGCTCGAGCACCGCCTCGGGTCTCGGTTGGGGCGGCGGCGCCGCGCTCGGCGCCAAGCTCGCCGCGCCCGACCGCCTGGTGATTGCCGTCCTCGGCGACGGCTCGCATCTGTTCGGCAACCCGGTCGCCGTCCATCACGCCTCGGCCGTGCACAAATTGCCGATACTATTCGTCGTCATGAACAATTCGATGTGGGGTGCGGTACGCCGCGCCACCTTGGGGATGTATCCGCAGGGTGAAGCGGCGCGCAGCAACAAGCCGCCCTTGATCGACCTAGACGAATTGCCGGCCTTCGAAGAGGTCTGCGCCGCTGCTGGCGGCTATGCCGAGCGGGTCGAGGACCCGGGTGCCCTGCCCGCAGCGCTCGACCGCGCTGTGCGCGCCGTCACCGTCGAGAAGCGCCAGGCGCTCCTCAACGTGATCTGCCGCGGGGTATAGAGGTAGATAGTTAGAACGGAGGGGGCTTTGTCACCTGAAAGCTCTGCCGCGTCTCCATCTGCTTAACCCAGTTCTGCAATTTCGGGTGCTCCGCCATTGGAGCGCGGCCCTCCGGCACATTGCCGAAGTAGTAGAGCAGCGGAATCGCCATCAAGTCGGCGAGGCTGACATGGGCGCCGGTAAGAAACCGGTGGTCCTCCATCAGGCGGTCGAGCTCCGCCAGGCATAGCCGGGCTCGCGGCAATGCCGCCGCGATCGCCGCCTCGTCCGGGGTGCCGCCGAGAAGACGCGGCACCAGTATGCGGTTGAACAGGATGGCGCCCGCAATACTGGGCCAGGCATAGGCGTCGACAATGCCGATGATCTGGTTCATCCGCGACCATTCGTGCACGTCTTCGGGCTGCAGCGGCGTCCCCGCAAAACGCTCGTCGACATAGCGCATGATCGCCTGCGTCTCGTACAGCGCAAAACCGTCATGCTCGAAGGCGGGGACCTTGGCGAAAGGCTGGCGCGACAGCTGCAACTCCTGCCGATGAGCGCCGAACGGCACGTCGACCAACTCGTGCGTCACGCCTTTTTCCGCCAGAGCCAGACGCGCGCTCCATACATAGGTGCTGCCAGCCGGGCCGTAGACTATCGGGTGCGCCATGGCGATACACACTCACTTCTTCGAGGATGGCCCGGTCAATGCCGGCGTCGCGCCGCCGCCGCTGTTGAGCAGCGCGCCAAAGATCGCCGCAGCGCTGTCGAGGCTCGCGCCCTGGCCTCCGGTGGATACCATCGTCTGCGGCACCAGTCGCCCGATCAGCGAAACGACTTCAGGTTTTTCCTGAATGGTCTTCAGCAGCTGTTGAACGAGGGTGATCGTCAGCACCCGGTCCTGCCCAAGCACATCGGCTTGCGCCCTCTGGCCTTGCGCCACTTCCTCGAGCTCGAGCTTCTGGCCTTCGCCGCGGAGCTTTGCCGCGTTCTTGTTCTGCTCGGAGACCTGAACGCCAATCACCGCTTCGACGAGCTGGTGCTGCTGCTCGGCGGTCGCGCGGGCCTTTTCGGTTTCGATCCGTTGCGTCTGCGCCTTCTGCTCCTGCTGATAGGTGACCTGAAGCTGATCGGCCAATTGCTGACGCTTTCGCGAAACCAGCAGCTCGGGCGGTAAGGCCGGATCACCGAACTTGACCTCCTTGATGACGATCCCCGCCCGCAATCCCTCGGGGCGGATCGCATCTTCGACCGCGTGCTCGAGCTCGGCGCGATTGTCGGCGAGGTCCAGGACGTGCCGGCCTTGGGCGCCGACGACGTTGCGGACGATCGAGCGGATGGTCGGCACCATGATGTTGTTCTCGATCTCGGGCAACCCGCCGACCGACGCCACGACAAACGGCGCATTGTCGGGGGTCACCTGGGCGAGAACTCGGAGCTCCAGCGGCACCAGCCAGCCCTCGACTACCAGCGTGATCGCCGGGTCGGCCGACCCCGGTGGGACCGGAACATCCTGCTCATGTTGCGACTGGGTCAGGCTGCCCGCCTGATCGAGGCTCAGATCGATGGAACGTCTCTTATAGCCGCCCTTGAACTCCCAGGTCTGTACCCGGGTGCTCATCATCGTCACCTTGTAGGCCGCTTCATTGGCATAATAGCGCCCCGGTTGCAGCGCCTTTTCCCAAATGCCGATGCAGCCGACCGGCACGAGGATCGCGGTGAGCTTGCCTTCATCGGTTTTTGCTTCCTTGGCGGCGACGGCTTCGCCGCTGGCATTCGTCGACACCATCTTTTGTTGGCAGGAGGCCGGCTTGTCCGCGGACAAATTGCCGAAATGCACCGAGTCGACGACGTTGGATTTGACAACGCCGACAAAGCCTTCGGCGACATCGACGGCATTATAGACGCTTATGTCCCACAGATAAGTGTTGAGCCGGTAATTTCCCGGCGTCAGGACCGTCGTCTGCGGTCCCCGCTGGCCGCCATGGGTGAGAAAGTAATCAGCGTCGAGCATATCCAGCTCACGCCCGGCGGGAAACGCATCGGCCAGAAACTGGTCGGGCCGCAATGGCGCTCCGTCCTTGGCGTTCAGAAACCCGTATTTACCCGACGGGATGGAAACGACCTTCTTGTTTTCGACCTGATAGATGACGTTGACGAGAAACCAGGGATGCCAGCCGGGGGTGAGGATCTCGGCCTGCGGACCCTTTTCTCCATTCGTCGCGATGATGTGCTCGCCAGGCAGCGATGTGGTCCCGTAAATTTTGTTGAGTACGGCGATTTCATCCAACTCGACATGAACGTACGACGTTGCAGCCAGACAGATCAGCGCGATCGCCACAAAGACGATGCGCAGCGACAGCGACAACGTCCCGAAATCCGGCCGCGCACGATTGACGAACAGGCCGAGGATGCTCGGCGCCACCGCCGCCAGTACGAAATACAAAAGTGCTACGACTACCCAGAACATAAAAACCTCCCGGAACGGCTGTTTTCCGGTCGCATCAGCTCAAGACCAGCTCCGCGCTGCCGAGGCCGGAAACCTCGATCACCACCCGGTCGCCTGCCGCCGGGTATTGAATCGGGACCATGCTGCCGGTCATGACGATCATGCCGCGCCGCAATGGTGTTCCTGCTGCGGCAAGCTTGTCCGCGAGCCAGGCGAGCGCGTTCAGCGGGTGCCCCATCACATCGCCGCCGTTTCCGCTGCCGATCTCATGCCCGTTGATCGAGAGCCGGGCCGCAGCCCGAGGCAAGTCTCGATTTCGCCAGTCGGTCAGCGGCGCGCCCAGCACCACCCCCGCATTCCAGACATTGCCGGCCACCATCGCCGCAGCATCGAGCCGCTTGCAATCATAGTGCAGATCTTCGATCAGCTCGATTGCCGCCATGCAGCTTTCGACCGCCGCGCCGATCTCGCCCGGGTCGCTGCCTTGCGGCAGGTCATCGCCCAGCCGGAAAGCGATCTCGGTTTCAACTCCGAGGCGACAGTACTCGCTGGCCGCCAGCTTGGCGTGCCGGTGATGAACCTCGCGTGCGAAGATCGCGCCGTAGCAGGGTTCGTCGACGCCGCAGAGTCTCTGCATGACCGGCGTCGTAAGCCCGATCTTGTAACCGGCGATGGCGCCCCGTCCCTTCCTCTCCTCGATCTCCTGAAATACGCGCCGGATGGCGTAAGCTTCGTCGAGGTTTTCCGGATATAGATCCGCCGGCAATATCTCGGTGGGTCGGCGCCCGCGGAACAATTCGACTATGCGCTCGGCCTTTTCCTGCACGTCAAGTTTGGTCATCGGTATTCTCCGCAAAATTTTTACCACGAAGGGACGGAGATGGTGGAATCCTATCCTTCTCCGGGCGACTTTGCGCTGGATCCTCTAGGCTGCGCAGTTCGCGCCGCCCGATCTTTCCGATGCCGGTTATCGCGCGGCCCGGCTCCTATATAGAGGACCATGGAATCTATCGTACAGCCGACGCTCACATTCATCTCCGCGCACTCGAGCTGGGCTTTTCCGGTGATGTTCATCACAGCGTTCGGCGAGTCGTTCGCGTTCCTGAGCCTACTCTTTCCCGGCACCTCGATCCTGATCGTTGCCGGAACCTTGATGTCGGCCGGGTCGCTGCCTTATTGGCCGGTTCTGGTCGGGGCGGTCATTGGGGCGGTGCTCGGCGACTCGGTCTCTTTCTGGCTCGGTCGCCGCTATGGCGGCGGGATCGGCCGGATATGGCCGTTCACGCGCAATCCGGACCTACTACCGAACGGCATCCGGTTTTTTCAGAAGCACGGCGGTAAAAGCGTTTTTATCGGCCGCTTTTTCGGCCCGGTGCGCGCTGTGATACCGCTCGCCGCCGGCATCATGCGCATGCGTCGCGGCCGGTTTTGGTTCGCCAATGTTGCCTCGGCGATCGTCTGGGCACCGATGCTGCTGTTCGCCGGCGATGCCGTCGGCGATGTCGGCGACCGCCTGATCGGCTCCGCCAATACCGTATTGCTCGTCTTTGGCGCTCTGACCGTGTTCGGCATCATCGCGGTGGTGTGGGCGATGATGAAGTCCGGCAGATCGAGATCGTGAGGGAATGGCCTCGTTCTTTTCGCCTTACAGCCACGAATTCGTCCGCCTCGGAGCCTGTGTTCCGCATGTCGCAGTCGCCGATCCGCGGCAGAACGCCGATAATGTCCTGGATCTCCTCGCTTCGGGCGACAAGGCCCGCATCGCCTTGATGGTGTTCCCGGAGCTGGGAATTTCCGCCTATGCCATCGATGACCTGTTGTTCCAGGACGCGATGCTCGACGAAGTGGAGCGGCAGCTCGATCGGTTGATCTCAGCCAGTCGCGACCTCTTTCCGGTCTTTGCTGTCGGGGCGCCGTTGCGTCACCGGGGACACCTCTACAATTGCGGCGTGGTCATCCATCGCGGAATGCTGCTCGGCGTCGTGCCCAAGGTCTATCTCCCGAATTACCGGGAATTTTACGAGCGGCGGCAACTCACCCCCGGTGAGGACATCATCGGTCAGTCGATCGAGATAGCCGGACACGAGGCGCCCTTCGGCCGCGATCTGCTGTTCGCCGCCCGGAGTAACGCGGCGTTCACGTTCCACGTCGAGATTTGCGAAGATCTGTGGGTGCCGCACCCGCCGAGCACCGATGCGGCGCTCGCCGGGGCCGAAATCCTGCTCAACCTGTCGGCCAGCAATATCACGATCGGCAAAGCCGAGATGCGCCGCCTGTTGTGCGCGTCGCAATCTTCCCGCTGCATTGCCGCCTATGCCTACTCCGCCGCTGGCGCCGGCGAGTCAACGACCGACCTCGCCTGGGACGGCCAGGCCGGCATTTTCGAGTTGAGCGATCTGCTCGCCGAAACCGAGCGCTTCTCGCCGAACCCGGAGATGGGGGTCGCCGATGTCGATCTCGGCCGTATCCGCCAGGAGCGGATGCGCACCAACACCTTCGGCGACAATCGGCGGGCTCTGACCGACAAGCCGCCCGCGTTCCGCACCATCGCGTTCGAGTTTGCAGCCCCCGGCGAATCTCTCGACCTGCGTCGCGCGGTCGAGCGCTTCCCCTATGTGCCGGCGGACCCGGCGATGCTGAGGGAGAACTGCTACGAGGCCTACAACATCCAGGTCCAGGGACTCGCGCAGCGCCTGAACGCGACGGCGTTGAAGAAGCTCGTCATCGGCGTGTCGGGCGGGCTCGATTCGACCCAGGCATTGATCGTCTCGGCTCGGGTGATGGATCGGCTGGGAATGCCGCGCAGCAATGTCCTCGCCTATACGCTCCCCGGCTTTGCGACCAGCAAGACGACAAAGGCCAATGCCTGGCGGCTGATGAAGGCGCTCGGCGTCTCCGGTGCGGAGATCGACATCCGGCCGGCGGCGCAGCAGATGCTGAAAGACATCGGGCACGCCTCGGCCACCGGCGAAGCCCTCTATGACGTGACCTTCGAGAATATCCAGGCCGGGTTGCGCACCGACTATTTGTTCCGGCTGGCGAACCACAATGGCGGGCTGGTGGTCGGGACGGGCGACCTCTCCGAGCTCGGCCTGGGCTGGTGCACCTATGGTGTCGGCGATCAGATGTCGCATTACAATCCGAATGCGTCGGTTTCCAAGACCCTGATCCAGCATCTGATCCGGTTTGTCGCGGCCTCCGGCGATGTCGAGGAGGAAACCGGGCGCGTTCTCCACGATATCCTCGCGACCGAGATTTCGCCGGAGCTGGTGCCGCCAGGCGCCAACGGCGTCATCCAGTCGACGGAGAGCATCGTCGGGCCCTATGCATTGCAGGATTTCAACCTTTTCTATGCGACGCGCTTCGGCTTTCGCCCCTCCAAGATCGCCTATCTCTCGTGGAATGCCTGGAGCGATCCGGAACGCGGCCGCTGGCCGCCCAACATTCCGGATGCGGCAAGGCGCGCCTACAATCTTTCCGAAATCAAGCAATGGTTGCGTGTTTTCCTCCACCGCTTCTTCGAGCTCAGCCAGTTCAAGCGGTCGGCTTTGCCCAACGGCCCGAAAATCTCGTCGGGCGGCTCCCTGTCCCCGCGCGGCGATTGGCGCGCCCCCTCCGACGCGACTGCCAAGGTCTGGCTCGAAGAGCTCGAAGCCGCCGTCCCCGACGGCGAATAACCCGACCCGCGCTGATCTCGCTGTTAAATACAGCGAAAGAACAGCCAGCAGGACAGGTCGGCCGCGGAAACTCTTTTGTATTGCCAAGAAACATCGTCGAGGTCGGTTCGCCCGCGATCTCGGGCTTATGACTGCCCGCGAGTGCAGAGGTCATTTTAGCCCACTCCGAGGATGGATCCTGATGGTAATTTCTGCGGATGGTATCGGCAAAAGCTGAGGTAGGGCGCGATGCGCAAGTTCTTCGGGTCGATCGGTTCCATCAGCCGGCTCACTATCGAGAGCCAATCCCTCGAGAGCAATATGCTGGGAGATCCGTCGGCGAGGGTCGTCGATGTGTACGTCCCGGCGGGGCATGACGGACAAGGATTGCCCCTGCTGGTAGACCTTGTCGGCTTTACGGGCAGCGGCTTGTCGCACACGAATTGGGCAGGCTTCCGCGAGAACCTGCCGGAACGCCTCGACCGGCTGATCGGCGAGCAGCGCATGCCGCCTGTCGTCGTGGCCTTTCCGGATTGCTTCACCCGGCTGGGCGGCAACCAATACATCAACTCAGCTTCGATGGGTGCCTGGGAGGACTTCCTGCTGCATGAGATGCTGCCGGATATCGAGCGAGGCTTCGGATGCGGCGGTCCCGGCCGCCGCGGCGTGTTCGGCAAGAGCTCCGGCGGGTATGGCGCGATCACCCACGCGCTGCGCCACTCCGACATCTGGTCGGCCGCGGCCTGTCATTCCGGCGATATGGGCTTTGAGCTGTGCTATCTGCCCGACATGCCGGCGGTCCTGCGCGCACTTGCCGGCACCGACAACTCCATCGAGAAATGGTGGCAACAGCTCGAAGCATCGCAAAAGCATCCGGAGGGTTCCTTCAAGGTATTCAACGCGCTGGCGATGGCAGCCAGCTATGATCCCGATCCCACGCAGTTCCTCGGGATCCGGCTGCCGGTCACGTTTGACACTTGCGAGGTTATCGAGGAACGCTGGGCGAACTGGTTGCGGCACGACCCTGTCGTTGCGATCGAAACCCAGGCGAATAATCTCAGCCGGCTGAAGGCCCTCTACATCGATTGCGGCGAGAAGGATCAGTTCAATCTGCTCTACGGCGCTCGCCGGTTTGTGCGGCGGTTGAACGAGCTCGGCGTTGCGCATCGCTACGAGGAGTTCCCCGACAACCATACCGGTGTCGATTACCGGCTGGACGAGAGCTTGCTGTTTCTCGCCCAGGCGCTGTCCAGCTGACGTCTCTGGTCCGACAGCAAGCTCATACTGCCCGGCATCGTTAGCCACGCGATCGCGGCGCGGGGGCCAGGGTGCGAATTCCCAAAACGAGTGCGACCCGCTATCATCATCGAACCGACCGGTTCAAAGCGTCTTTTCAAGGAGAAGCTCATGACGCTCGCCGAACGACTGGATACGATACGGCAAGGGGCCGACAAACGCATACCGCCGGACAAGCGCGCGATCATGCACCGCGCCACGGATGACCTGCGCTCGTCAGGCGTTTTGGACGGCGTGATCAAAGTAGGCGATCCGCTGCCGCCTTTCGCGCTGCAGAACGCGTTCGGGGAGGAAGTGCGCTCGTCGGAGCTTCTGGCGAACGGGCCGTTGGTCCTGACGGTGTTCCGCGGCAGCTGGTGACCATATTGCGTCGCAGAGCTGTATGCTTTGCAGCAAGTGGCCGGTACGCTGAAGGAACTTGGGGCGACAATTGTTGCGAGTACGCCGCAACTGGCGGGGGCCAGCCGGTCTCTGATCGAAAAGCAGAAGATTAGTTTCGACCTGTTGTCCGATCCGGGCAATGCCTACGCCGCGAAGCTCGGTCTCAGATTCACATTGCCCGATGATTTGAAGGCGGTCTATCTCAGCTTTGGCAATGACCTCGCGATACGTAACGGCGAAGCAAGCTGGACCTTGCCCATGCCGGGACGGCTCGTGATCGACCGCGGCGGTATCGTTCGTGCGGCGGATGTCGATCCCGATTACGAGCGCCGCCCCGAACCGCAGCAAACCGTTGACGATGTCAAGGCTCTGGCGTGAGGAGGTGCATCGTTCGCGGTTGAGAAGCGGCGACCACGGCCCGCCCTTGTTCGGGGATTGCCGTAACGGGCAGGTTCTTGATTCTGCGCCGGTCTAAGCAGGGAGGCGGCGCCGAGGAGGCTGGCTTCCGCGGGCATTGCGCCAAAAAACTGTTGGAAATAGCGACCACCCCATCTAACGTGCCGGGGCGAAAGAGCTGGCGCTGTAGAGAAAAGCTGCGCAACGCGTCCCGACTAATGAACGTGTTCCGATACGTTCTCTTGGGATAACGACCCAACTTCATCGTCAATGCAAAAGGTATCATGAGAACAGGACAAACCAACCGACCGTATGGTCGTAATTACGGTAATAATGCCAACCGCAATCGACAACAGATACCGCAGCGAGGTCAGAGTCTCGATAGTAACGGTCCGAACGTCAAAATCCGAGGCACGCCCCATCAAATCTTCGAGCGTTATATAACCCTTGCGCGGGAGGCATCTACGAGTGGTGATCGCGTAGCGGCAGAGAACCTCTACCAGCATGCCGAGCATTATTTTCGGGTTTTGAACGCTGCTAGTGAAGGTCAGCAGCACCGTGCGATGCGCCCCACTGCGCCGGCCGATCTCCAAACAGAAGGGACGGCGGCGGAAAGATCCGAGACGATTGGTTCGGCGCCTGCCTCACCGAGCGATGGGCAGTCTTATTCCTCCTGATCATCCCGCGGTGCCGAATATCTTCCTGAAGATCTGATTTCGCCCCGCTTCGTTTGGTCGACGCAAAGCGCCGGCAACCTTCTCTGCCGTTACGATCCGCGTGCTATTGAGACTATTTGCGATTACCTTTCTCAGGGGGTAAGGTGCTTTCAATGGCTGCTGTCCCGCGTCTATTCGCCGTCGCGACCGCGGTTCCTCCATATCCGCTCGACCAGAACGACGTGATCGAACGCGTCAAGCTCTTGTTCGGGCGCTCGCCGGATCTCGATCGCCTGCTGCCGGTGTTCCTGAACACGGGAATACAAAGGCGATACTCCTGCGTGCCGCTCGAATGGTACGACCGGGCGCATGGCTGGCCCGAGCGCAACCGCATTTATCTCGCTTCCGCGCTCGATCTGCTCGAGGCGGCAACCAAGCAGGTGCTTTGTTCGACCGGCCGGCATAAGGGCGACATCGACAGCATTGTCGTCGTTTCGACCACGGGAATCGCGACGCCCAGCCTCGATGCGCTGCTGATCGAACGGATGGGGCTGCGGAGCACGGTGCGGCGGTTGCCGATCTTTGGGCTCGGTTGCGCCGGCGGCGTCCTCGGGCTTGCCCGTGCCGCCAGTCAGGCCGCCGTCGCCCCCGGCAAGACGGTGCTCTTCTTGGTCGTCGAATTGTGTGCATTGTCTTTCCGGCGCGACGATTGGTCGAAGAGCAATATTGTCGCGACAGCTCTGTTCGGCGATGGGGCCGCGGCCGCGCTGCTGTCGACTGAAGGCGAGGGCCCGGCCCTGGCCGCTGCGGGCGAACACACCTGGCCCGGCAGTCTCGACGTGATGGGCTGGGAGGTCGCCGATGATGGCCTCAGAGCGATCTTCTCCCGCGACATTCCGAAGCTTGTCACGACGCAGCTGAAAGATGCCGCATCAGAGTTCCTCGCCCGTCATGGACTTGCGATCGACGAGATCGACCGTTTCGTCTGTCACCCGGGAGGCGCCAAGGTGATCTCGGCGCTCGAGCACGCCTTCGGCCTGGCGCAAGGCGCGCTGGTCGAAGCGCGGGCGGTATTGCGCGACTACGGCAACATGTCGGCCACAACCGTTATGTTTGTGCTCGAACGGATGCTCGCCAAGACGCGCGCTACCGGGGCGCGGTGGGAGTACGCGCTGATGAATGCCCTCGGGCCCGGCTTCACGGCAGGCTTTCTCGTTATCGACAACCGGTGACCGCGCTCTACTGGACCCTCGGTCTGGTCGCACTCCAGCGGCTCATCGAGCTTGCCCATGCGCGCAGCAATACCGCCCGGCTGCGTAAGCTGGGCGCTCTGGAGGCTGATGCCGGCGCTTACCCGCTCTTCGTCCTGTTGCATGCTGGCTGGCTTATGAGCCTTGCCATATTCGTGCCGGCTGAGACCGTGCCCAACTGGCCGCTGATCGGGTTATTCGCGCTGCTCCAGGTGTGCCGGATCTGGGTAATCGCCAGCTTGGGCGGCTACTGGACGACGCGCATCATCACCCTGCCCGACGCACCTCTCGTGCAAACCGGCCCGTTCCGGTATTTGCGACACCCGAATTACCTGCTGGTAGCCGCTGAGATCGCCATGCTGCCCCTCGCTTTTGGCGCCGTCGCGGTCGCGGCGGCGTTCTCGGCGCTCAATCTGGCGCTGCTCGCTCGACGCATTCGCATCGAGGAGCGCGTTCTGGCGCCGCGACGCGCTGTGTAAAAGCCGCGACGCGAAGATTTCCGCTCATGGCTTTGCTCCTGAGATCCGAAGGCGTCGCCGGAGCCAAGAGGTGGGTCGGGTTCACCGCCATGAGCATCGGCATGTTCATGGCGATCCTCGACATTCAGATCGTCGCGAGCTCGCTGCCCGATATCCAAGCCGGGCTGGGCATTGCGCTGGATCAATTGAGCTGGGTGCAGACCGCGTATCTGATCGCAGAGGTCGTCGCGATCCCGCTGACCGGCTGGCTGACCCGCGTCATGTCGACGCGCGGCGCCTTTCTCGCCTGCATTTGCGGTTTCACCGCCGCCAGCTTGGCCTGCGCCGTGTCGAACAGCTTCTGGTCACTGATCTCGGCGCGGGTGCTGCAGGGTTTCTGCGGCGGCGCTTTGATCCCGTTCGTTTTCTCGGCGATCTTTCTGATGTTCCAGGGGCTCGGGCGCAGCCGAGCGACCTTCGTCGCGGGTCTGTTGGCAATGCTGGCGCCCACTCTCGGGCCAGCCGTCGGCGGCTTCATCACCGACCGCTATTCATGGCATTGGCTGTTTCTGATCAATGTGCCGCCGGGAATAGTCGTCGCGCTGTTGGTCGCCTGGGCCGTAGACATCGATCGCCCCGATTGGCGCCACCTTGGCTCAGTCGATCTGCTCGCTCTGCCGCTGCTCGCAGTCTTTCTCGGTAGTTTGCTGCTGGTTCTCAAGGAAGCTCCCCATCGCGGCTGGGGCAGCCCGGAAGCACTGCTGCTGGCAGGTATTTGCTTCTTCTGCGCCGGTGGTGTGATCTGGCGCTGTTTGCGCCATTCGGCGCCGTTGATCGATCTGGTCGCATTCCGCGACCATAATTTTGTGGTCGGGTGCTGCTTCAGCTTTGTTCTCGGCATCGGCCTCTATGGGGCAACATATCTGTTGCCGGTGTATCTCGGTCTCATCCGGAATTATGATGCGCTGGCGATCGGCGAGATCATGATGGTAACCGGCGCCGCCCAGCTGGTAATGGCGCCGGTCGCCACGTTCCTCGAACGGCGCGTCGAGCCCCGGCTGCTGATCGCCGCTGGGTATGCTCTGCTCGCTGTGGGCCTGGCCGGCAACGGCTTCATGACCTTCGAGACCGATTTCCGGGGATTGTTCTGGCAGCAGCTCCTCCGCGGTGCAGCCATAATGCTGTGCTTGTTGCCGTCCACAGCGCTGGCATTGGGCGGCTTCGACCCGCTCCGTGTCCCAAATGCGAGCGGCTTGTTCAACCTGATGCGCAATCTCGGCGGGGCGATCGGCTTGGCGCTGATCGACACGGTGCTCGAACAGCGCACCCCCGCCCACATCGCGTCGATCGTCACGCGCCTGCAAGCGGGCGACGCGTCGGCGGCCCGTCTGGCCGGGCTGCCGACCGAGCGCTTCACCGGCGTGCCGATCGGCGAGATCGACGAAGCGACCCGCGCCCTGGTGGCGCCGTTGGTCGAGCGCGCCGGACTCGTCGGCGCCTTCAACGACGCCTGGCTGCTGCTCGGCGGCTTGGTGCTCCTTTCGATGCTGGTACTGCTGGTTCGAGCGCCATCGCGATCGGGGAATTCAACTTAAGACTACACTGTATTGCAGCAATGCGGTCTCGACCGTGCTGCGGATCTTGGGGTCGGCCCGTTGCCGCCGGGCGACCAGCGCCGCCCTCTTGATGTGCCGGGGCAGGGTAGGCTTCTATTCGATGACCTCGTCGGCTCGGGCGAGTAGCAATGGCGGAACATCGAGCCCGATTACGCGCGCCGTCTTGAGGTTGATCACCAACTCGAACTTAGTCGGCTGCTCGACCGGCATCTCGGCCGGATTGGCACCTTTAAGAATGCGATCGACGAAATCGGCAGCGCGGCGCCATACAGTGACAGCGTCGGGCGCGTAGCCCGCCAGCAGACCATCGCGGGCCATTCCTGTTGATGCTGAGAAACTGGGGAGGCGCTGTCGCAGAGCGAAGGCGACGACCACCTCGCGATGTTGAAAGATGATTGGTGTCGCATGCACCAGCAAGGCCTCGGGCGGGTTGCGTGCGAGGGCTGCCAGAGCGACATCGAGGTCCTGGCGCGTCTGATTGGGACAGACTCAACGATTAACCCCTGCTGAGGCCCACTCGCTAATTGAGCCTTCGCGGCCAGCCTGGAGCCTGCGTCGTCTGGATTCCAGAGAAGGGCAATGCGGGATAGCCCGGGGCGCATCTCCTTCAGCGTTTGCAGTTGCTTCTCGGCGGTATCGCCCAGCTGGTTGGTGAGGCCGGTAATGTTGCCGCCCGGCCGAGCCAAGCTGGCGATAAACCCGGCGCCCAGGGGATCGCTCGGCCCAATCATGACGATTGGAATCGTCTGCGTTCGCTGGCGCGCCGCCTCGGTTGCCTGCGAGTTGGCGGCGATTATGATGTTAGGCTGGAGTGCAACCAGCTCCGCTGCCAGCTTCTGGTAGGTTTCCTGGTTTCCCTCCGCTGCGCGAAGCGTAAATTCGATGTTACGTCCCTCCTCCCAGCCGCGCTTTCGCAGGGCTTCGACAAAGGCTTCCCAGAAAGGCGGGATTTGCGGGGGTAATTGGTTGAGCAGAAGTGCCACGCGGGCGACCGACAGCTGCGCGGTGCCAAATCGCGATAATGTTAGCGTCGCACAGCCGAGGAGGATGCCAAGCTCACGCCTGCGCATCTGATCACCAGGCCGTCCAGCCGCCGTCGACAAGCAGCGATGAGCCGGTGATGAGCGCGGCCGCGGGCGAAGCCAGGAAGACGACCGCCGACGCGACCTCTTCCACCGTGCCGAGACGGGCCAACGGGATGCGGTCGAGCACCCATTTGCGAAACATCGGGTCCTCGAAAAAGGGTTTGGTCAGCGGCGTGGTGACGAAGGTCGGTGCGATCGAGACGACGCGCACGCCTTTGGGTGCGAGCTCGACCGCCATCGCCTTGGTCAGCCCTTCGACCGCGTGTTTGGTCATCACATAGACGGAGCGGTTCAAATCGGAGCCGACATGGCCCATTTGCGAGGACACATTGATGATGACCCCGCCGCCGTTCGTAACCATCAGCCGCGCCGCGGCCTGCGCGACGACAAATGCCGCTCTGACGTTGAGCCCGAGCAGCAGGTCGAGGGTCGGCTCGTCGACCTCGAGAAAGGGCTGTGGCCGGTTGACCCCGGCATTGTTGACGAGGATGTCGAGCCGCTCGAGGCCCGCAAAGGCGGCCCGAACTGCCTCAGACCGGGTGACGTCGAATGGGAGCGGCCGCGCCTTGCTGCCGCTCGACTCGATTTCGCCCGCGACTTCGTCGAGTTCGCTCCGGGTCCGGCTCACCAACACCAGCTCGGCCCCGGCCGCGGCGAGCGCCATCGCGACGGCGCGGCCGATGCCGCGCCCGGCGCCGGTCACCAGCGCAATTTTGCCGTCGAGGCGAAAGGTGTTATCCGCCGACTTCGCCGGCATAGGATTCCAGGACGCGCCAAGTAGCGGGACCCGCCCTTTCGCGCCAGCGGACATAAAACGCGCCGAGCTTTGCCCGGAAGCTGTCGGTATCCGCCGTATTGACCGTCATGCCTCGGCTCGCGAGCTCTTCGGCCCCGGCGGCATTGACCCGCTCGATGTCCTCGCGCTGCAGCAGCGCGAATTTCTCCGCATTGCGTTCGACGACTTGTCGGATTTCTTGCGGCAGTGCTCGCCATGCAGCAGCGTTGGCCAGGAGCGTAAAACCCGACCACCAATGGGCAGTCAGGCTCAGGTAGATCTGCACCTCGTAGAGTTTCAGCGACAGCACGACGCCGAGCGGATCGCTCTGGCCGTCAAAGCTGCGGGCCTTCAGCGCGTCGTACATCTGGCTGAACGGGACATACCCGGCCTGCGCCCCGAAAGCCTCAAAGAAATCGCGCGCGATCGCACCGCCGGGACTACGGATCTTAAGGCCGGCGAGATCGGCGGCGGTATTGATTGGCCGCGTGCTGGTCGTCAGATGATGAAACCCGTTCTGCAGGCAATGTCGGAAGGCATGGATGCCCTTTTGCGCCAGCTCACCGCGGATCTGATCGCCGAGCGCACCGTCGAGCGCCGCGAACACCGCCTTCGAATCCTGAAATGCGAAAGGCAGCAGCGGCAATGGGCTAGTCGGCGCGACCTCGCCTAAGGTCGCCCCCGCCATAAAGAATTCCAAAGCGCCGCTACGCAAATCGGCGAACATCTTGGGGTCGGGTCCGAGCCGGCTCTCCGGAAATACCTCGAGCAGGAATTCCCCATCGGTCTCCCGGCGGATCGCCTCCGCCATCTCGGTGAGCCGCCTGACCGTGGGGCTGGCGGCAGGCTGGTTGAGGCCGAGGCGATATTGAAATCGCCGCGCTTTATCGATCGACATCCATCGATAATAATCGACGACAGCAGTCGCGGAAAGCTGCACGCCGGCCCAGGGCTGCTACAACCCCTTTTCGACCATATCCAGCAAGCGTTGCCCGAGCGCATCCCGTTTCGCGGCAGTGAGTCTGCGAAGCGGCCCGTCGGTGAGCAGCATGGCCAGCCCGCGCACCGCGGACCACGCCAGGTATTCCGCGCCTGGGCGACGCTCGGGGGGCAGCACGCCGGCATCGACGAGCCTGTCGAGCGCGGCGCCCAGCAGTTGAAAGGGATTGAGGCCGCTATTCCCGGCCTTGGCCGGAACTGGTTCGCCGCGCGTCTCATCGGGGATCGCGAAGGCGGTCTGGAACAACCCCGTTTCTTCCTGTGCGAACCGCAGGTAGGCGGTGCCTATGGCTCGCAGGTTCGCACGAGCGGCGTCGGCGGGACTGGTTCCACGGGGCAACCGGGCTAGCTCAGCCTCCATCGCAATGGCCAGCGACGACAAGGCGGCCGAGCGGACCGCCTGCAAGAGCTCCCATCGGCTGGCGAAATGCCGGTACGCCGCATTGGGAACGACGCCGACACGCCTGGTGGCTTCGCGCAGCACGACCGCGTCGGGCCCGCCGGCGCGCGCCAGTTGGATCCCCGCTTCGAGCAGCGCGCGTCGAAGATCGCCGTGGCGATATGTCTTGCGTTCCGGGGGGCTCGTTGTTGCGGCGGTCACGATTTTATATGTGGACACCGTGCATTTTGCTTGTTATAGCATTGTGGACGGCGTACACAAAGCCGTTTACCTCAACCTGAGGAGGAGAAGCGATGCAGGTCCAACCCTACCTGTTTTTCGACGGCCGCTGCGAGGAGGCGGCCGAATTCTATCGGCGCGCGCTCGGCGGCGACGTGACGATGCTGATGCGGTGGAAAGACCACCCTGGGCCCCAGCAACCGGGCATGGTCCCGCCGGGCAGTGAGAACAAGGTAATGCACATGCGCTTTCGCATCGGCGATACGGAGGTGTTGGCATCCGATGGCCGGTGTCTCGGGCAGCCGAGCTTTCAAGGCTTTGCGCTGTCGTTGACGGCGGCTAACGAAGCCGAGGCAGAGCGGCTCTTCGGCGCCCTCTCCGATGGCGGGCAGGTGCAGATGCCACTGGCCAAGACGTTCTTCTCGCCGAGTTTCGGCATGGTCGCGGACCGCTTCGGCGTGTCGTGGATGGTCTACGTGGAGGCTTGACAGGCACCGCTTCCGTCGCTTACGAAAGCGGCATCGTGGTGGATTTGAGCCGACCGGCTTGCGGCCACGTTAAAGAAGCGCTAAAAGGTCGGGAGTTCTGAAAGGAGCCCTGGCCCGCGCGGGACCGGGGCTTTTTTCATGCCCGGATCGGCGCGGCCGCACATTGGAGAGACCCGCCGATGACCAAGCCTGTCCTGCCCGCTGACCTCGCCGAAACTCTGGATCCTGCGACGATCCTCGTGCGCGGCGGCGCTACCCGCAGCCCGTATGACGAGACCTGCGAGGCATTGTTCATGACCTCCGGCTTTGTCTACGGCACCGCCGCGGCGGCGGAGCAGGCTTTCGCGCAGGAAGGCTCGCGATTTGTCTATTCGCGCTATCGCAACCCGACGGTCGCGATGTTCGAGGAGCGGCTGCGGCTGCTCGAAGGCGCCGATGCCTGCCGCGCCACCGCGAGCGGGATGGCGGCGGTGTTCGCGGCATTGTTGTGCCGGCTGCGCGCCGGCCAGCGGGTCGTGTCGAGCCGGGCGTTGTTCGGCTCTTGTCACTACATTGTCGCCGATCTCTTGCCGCGCTGGGGCATCGAGACCGTCCTCGTCGACGGGCGCGACCTCGGCGCCTGGGAAGCGGCGCTCGCCGGCGGCGCGGCGCTGGCTTTTTGCGAGAGCCCCTCCAACCCCGCGATGGAGATCATCGATCTCGCCGAGGTGGCGCGCCTGACCCACCGCGCCGGCGGCATTCTCGTCGTCGACAATGTGTTCGCGACGCCGCTCCTGCAGAAGCCTTTGGCATTGGGCGCGGATGTCGTCGTCTATTCGGCGACGAAGCACATCGACGGCCAGGGGCGCTGTCTCGGCGGCGCGATCCTTGCCTCGGAGAAATTCATCAAGAACGATCTCGGTCCCTTTTACCGGCACACCGGGCCGTCCTTGAGCCCATTCAACGCGTGGCTGCTGTTGAAGGGCCTTGAAACCTTGGAGCTGCGCGTCGAACGGCAATGCCGCACCGCCGCGGCGGTCGCCCGTTACTTGGAGAGCCATTCAAAGATCACGCGCGTGCTCTACCCCGGCCTGCCGAGCCACCCGCAATACGAGCTCGCGCGTCGGCAGATGAAACAGGGCGGCAGCCTCGTCTGCTTTGACGTGACCGGCGACAAGGAGGCCTGCTTCCGTTTTCTCGATGCGCTGCGCCTCGTCGATATTTCCAACAACCTCGGAGATTCCAAGAGCCTGGTTACTCATCCGGCGACGACGACGCACTCTCGCTTGAAGCCCGAGGAGCGGGCCGAACTCGGGATCGGCGACGCTCTGGTGCGCTTTTCAGCCGGGCTCGAAGCCGAGGCCGACCTGCTCGGCGACATCGAGCGCGCCCTGAAGCAGGTTTAGCGGTTTCATTTTGTGAAATAATTACAATTGACATGATAGGAGTGGCATAATTATTTGAACTACACCGGGAAGCAGGGTTGGGCCGCTTCGCCTCCAAAGGGCCTCCGATATGGTTCAGATCAACTCCGTTTCGAAGGCCGAGGCTGTCAAGCAGCAAAGCCGGCAATTACGCGGGCACATCGCGCGCGATCTCGACGACACCACTGTGCCGTTCGACAATCAGGGTTACTCCCTCCTCAAATTCCATGGCATTTACCAGGGCTACGATCGCGACAGTGCGACCGAGCGCAAGCAGCGCGGCGATGACAAAATTTGGCAGTTCATGGTGCGCGTCCGCATCCCGGGTGGACGGCTTACTGCCGAGCAATATCTTGCCCTCGACGCGCTCGCCGGCCGTTACGCTGACGGCTCGTTGCGGATCACGACCCGGCAGAGCATCCAGTTTCACGGCATCGTCAAGGCCGGGCTAAAATCGGCGATTGGCGAGATAAATACGGCGCTGCTGACGACATTGGCCGCCTGCGGCGATGTCGTGCGCACCGTGACGACGACGCCGGCGCCAATCCGCGACCCGATACACGATCGGCTTGAAGCCGATACGCGGCGGCTATCCAGCCATCTCCTGCCGCGGACCAGCGCCTATCACGAAATCTGGGTCGACGGCGCGCCGTGGCTGGAGAACGCGGGCGCCTCCGACGAGCCGGATCCGCTTTACGGCGAGCGCTATCTCCCGCGCAAATTCAAAATCGGCCTCGCGATCCCGCAGGACAACACGATCGACGTTCTGACCAACGATTTGGCGATAGTGGCGCTGTTCGAGGGCGATCGGCTCACCGGATACAATTTCCTGCTCGGCGGCGGGCACGGGATGACCCACAACAACCCGAAAACCTACCCGCGGCTCGCGACCCCGGTCGCCTTTGTCGAGCCCGAGGATCTGCTCGATGCGGCGGCGGCCGTCGTGCGCCTCCACCGCGACCATGGCGACCGCGGCAACCGGCGGCATGCACGCCTCAAATACGTGATTGCCGAGAACGGCAAAGCCTGGGCCCGCGATCGGCTCTCGGAATATCTCGGCAAAACGCTCCAACCGTGCCGCGAGATGTGGGCTTTCGTCGTCCCCGATCATTTCGGCTGGCATGAGCAGGGTGATGGCAAGCTCTACCTCGGCATACCGGTATCGAGCGGACGCATCGTCGCCGACATCCGGACGGCCTTGCGGGAGATTGTCAGCCAATTCCAATGCGATCCGATCCTGATGCCGAGCCAGGACATCATCTTGAGCGAGATCCGCCCCTTGGACCGCGGCGCCATCGAAGCCGTATTGCGCCAGCACGGTGTCCGTCTCTCCGGCGACATGCTCCCCGCCGAGCGTTGGGCCCTCGCTTGCCCTGCCTTGCCGAGCTGTGGACTAGCATTGACCGAGGCCGAACGCGTCCGCGACGGCATCGTCGGCGCGATCGAGGAGCGGCTGCGGGTCCACGGGCTCGAGCGCGAGCGGCTCAGCATCCGTATCACCGGCTGCCCGAACGGCTGTGCGCGGCCCTACACTGGTGACATCGGCATCGTCGGCCGCATGCCCGGCTATTATGCCCTATTTGTCGGCGGCGACTTCGAAGGCACCCGGCTCAACTCGGCGCTCGCCGACAAGGTGCCGCTGCACGGCATCGCCGAGGTGCTGGACCCGCTCTTCGCGCTCTACGCCGCCGCCCGCGCCGACGGCGAAGGCTTTGGCGATTTCTGTCACCGCATCGGCGTGCCGGCGTTGCAGCAGGCCCTCGCCGCCCCCCAAAAGGGCGCCGCCTGAGCGGCCCCTTTTCACAAGCTCCGTCACTCAGTAGCCTGAACGCCAACCATTTCTCGTTGGAGGTAGGCCAATGGCCGTGATCGGGGTAGTCGCGCAAGGGATGATGGGTGGCGGGGTCGGGCGCCGGCTGCATGAAAGCGGCGCCGAGGTTCGCACTCTGCTGACCGGCCGCAGCCAGGCGAGCGGCGAGCGGGCCAAAAAGGCTGGCATGGCCGCGGCGGCGAATGAGCGCGCGCTGCTCTCCGGCGCCGATTTCTTTCTCTCGATCCTGCCGCCCGGCGAGGCCGAGGCGCTGGCACAACGTCTGGCGCCCGCGTTGAAGGCGCTCGACCGCAAGCCGGTTTATGTCGACTGCAATGCGGTCAGCCCGCAAACCGCGATCCGCATCGGCGAGATCATCGCCCCGACCGGCGCTCACTTTGTCGATGGCGGGATCATCGGCGGGCCGCCCCGCCCGGGCTACAGCCCGACGATATACGCCTCGGGTCCGACGGCGGGTCAGACCGCGGTGCTGCGCGATTGGGGGATCGACTGGCGCGTCATCGACGGGCCGATCGGCGCCGCGTCGGCGTTGAAGATGTCCTATGCCGGGATCACCAAAGGGACGACCGCGATTGCCTCGGCGATGCTGCTGGGCGCGGCGCGGTTCGGCTGTGCCGAGGCGCTGATTACGGAATTGACCGAAAGCCAGCCCGAAATGCTCGCGCGCTTTCGCGAAGGCATCCCCCGGATGTACGACAAGGCCTATCGCTGGGTCGCCGAGATGGAGGAAATTTCCGACTTCCTCGAAAAGAACCCACCGTCGCGCGATATGTACGCCGCGATTGCCCGGCTTTACGCCTATCTCGCCGAGGCCGAAGCCGAAAAGGAACCCGGCCCGGGCAACGCCGTCCGCACGCTAGATCGGGTGCTGGGCAAAACTTAACCCCTCCCCCCGTCTGCGGCAAGGCTGTCCGGGAAAGTAGAAGGGCAGCTCAAGTTTTAAATGGATGCGCTACAACCAGGAGGTCGCGCAACTTGAATGCGCTTTCCTTTGGTGATAAAGAAATTTTTGCTTAATAAAGCTCAACTCGATCTGCCGAGCCTGGAGCCGAGGGGCGAGCGTGATCAGCCGGGTCGGCTCGGCCGTGGGAGTAAAGGATTTTGCGGATCCTGAGGGGTTGCCTTGCAGCGATCATCCTGTTCGCGACCTTGCTGTCGGGGACTGTGGCGGCATCGGCCGCGGCTGCGAACCGCCCGGCTCCCGCCGGCAAAGAAGCGACGCCGGCGGAAATCCAGGCGCTGCTGAACCTCTTGGCTGACCCCAAGGTGCAGGATTGGCTGAAGCAGCAGCATGCAACGACTGGGGTTGCTCCCCCCGCGACGGCCAAGCCCGAAGATGACGCCCCGGCGGAGATGGTGTCCTCCCGCCTCGAGGCGGTGCGCGAGCACCTCGCCGAAATGACTGACGCGCTGCCGGGCATGCCGGCGGAGTTCGCGTACGCCGCCGATAAGTTCCAGGAACGCATGGGGGGGAAGAGGCCGGCGCGCATCCTGACCTTGCTCGCCGCTTTCGCGGCGCTTGGCTATGGCGTGCAGTGGCTGTTCGGCCGGGCTACCCGACGCATCCGGGAAAATCTGGAAGGGCATCCGGTCGACACTGTCGGCGAGCGGGTGCGTCTCGTCGCCGAGCGGGCGGCCTTTGCCCTGAGTTCGGTCGTGGCTTATGCCGTCGGCAGCATCGGCGCCTTCCTCGTCTTTCGCTGGCCCGGACTCCTGCGCCACATCGTTCTGAGCTATCTGATCGTCTTCCTGGCTATCCGCATCGCCGCCGTGCTCGGCCGGTTTCTGCTGGCGCCGTACAACGAGCGGTTCCGCGTCATCCCAATGGAGACAGCGGCGGCGCGGTACTGGTACCTGCGGCTGCGCCTGGTCGTCGGCTGGTTGGCGCTCGGCTTGGTGACCCGCGAACTGCTCGGAGACCTCGGCATTTCGCCGGCGGCGGTCGACATCGTGGGCTATAACTTTGGCCTCGTCACCCTTGCGATCCTGCTCGAAGCCTTGTGGCGGAGGCCGATGGAAAGCAGCGAAGCCGGACCCGAATTCGCGCACGAAACGCGCCGTTTGAGCCGGGTCAAGGTGAATGCGCTGCTGACGGTCGGCTTTGTGCTGCTGTGGGGGCTGCGCGTGGCCGGCATGATGCCGGCGTTCTGGCTGCTCGCGGTCGTCATCGTCTGGCCGCTCGCGGACCGCTTGACCCGGCGCGCCGTCGAGCATCTGTTGCGGCCGCCTGGTACGATCGAGGTTGCCGGCTTGCCGACCCTCACCGCGGTCTTTCTCGAACGCGGGTTGCGGGCGGGGTTGATCATCGGCGCCCTGGCATTGCTCGCCTGGGGTTGGGGGATCGATCTCGAGAGCATGGCCGCGCGGGAAACGATGATGACCCGCATCGCGCACGGCGCTCTGAGCGCCGTCGCCATTCTGCTGATCGCCGATTTCCTGTGGCACGTCTCAAAAGCCGCAATCGACATCAAGCTCGCCGAGACCGCCGATCCGGGTCTTCCAAACACTCCCGAGGCGCGCCGGCGGGCGCGGCTGCGCACCTTGCTGCCGATTTTCCGCAATATTCTGTTCGTCGTCGTCGTTGCTGCTGCCGCGCTGATGGCGCTGGCGGCAATGGGCGTCGAGATCGGCCCGCTGATCGCCGCTCTGAGCGTCCTTGGCGTCGCGATCGGCTTTGGTGCGCAGACCTTCGTCCGCGACATCATCGCCGGCATGTTCTATTTGCTCGACGACGCCTTCCGGGTCGGCGAATACATCCAGAGCGGTAATTACAAGGGCACCGTCGAAGGCTTCAGCATCCGCTCGGTCCGGCTGCGGCATCAGCGCGGCGCGGTCTACACGGTGCCGTTCAGCCTGTTGGGCGCCGTACAGAACCAGAGCCGCGACTGGGTCATCGACAAGCTCACGGTCGGCATCACCTATGACAGCGACATCGAGAAGGCCAGGAAGCTGATCAAGCAGATCGGCCTCGATTTGGCGAAGGACCCCGAATTTGCGCCGCTGATCCTCCAGCCTTTAAAGATGCAGGGCGTCGACGCATTCGGCGATTTCGCGGTCCAGATCCGAATGAAGATGATGACCTTGCCCGGCGAGAATTTTGTCATCCGGCGACAGGCCCTGGCGATGATCAAAAAGGCGTTCGACGCAAACGGCATCAAATTTGCGTTCCCGACGGTCCAGGTCGCCGGTGAAGGCGACGCCGCGACGGCGGCGATTGCCCAGCGGACCCTGGAGCTCACCCGGCCGCAGGCGGCGGAATAGACGCCTCCGAGAGCTGTCGGCGCAAAGCCCGCGTTTCCTCGAAACGGACCGTTACATCGCGCAGGATCGCCGCGATCCCTTCCATTCGGCCGGCATCGTCCCGGAATGGCAAAATCGTGAACTCGATCGAGATGCGCCGACCGTCTTTTCGCAGCGCCGGCACCGCCAGAATTTCGCCGGCGCCGTAACGTGTGCTCCCGCTCTGCATCGTCGCGGAATAGCCGGCCCAGTGACGCGCGCGCAGGCCGTCGGGAATGATGATATCGAGGGATTGGCCCAACGCTTCTGCTTCGGCAAAGCCGAAGACCCGTTCCGCACCGTGGTTCCAAAGGCGAATGATGCCCCGGGCGTCGGCATAAATAATCGCGTCGGGGGCTTCGCGGACGATGGTCTCCGACAAACGGCCGTTGTCGATGCCGACGGCATCATCCGTAGTGTTCAATGTAGCGCCGGACATAGGTTTCCCAGGTGATCTGCTCGCCACAATATAAATATTTGGTGTTCGCGTCAGCCCATTTGACCCCGAGCGCCACGGCCACCTTCGGATGCACTGGCACCTGCAGCCGCTTCAAATGGTCGAGAATGCCGATAGACCGGTAGGCCAGATCGATCCCCAATTGCCGCAACAGGTATTGCATCAGCATCCCGATGATTTCCCCATTCGGGTGGTTTGTCGTGTAAAATAATCTTCTTCTCTGGAAATTGGCCAAGATGAACTGGCCGATCTCGCAGTCGAATTGCTTGTCCATCGCCGTGAGGCGCCGTTTCTCGAAATCGTGCAGCCGGACGAAATTGATGATGCCGTCGACCGACAGCGAGCGATAAGCGAGCAGGCGCTCTTCCCGGTCGGGGATCTCCTTGCGCAGGCGCGCGAGCAGCCCGTCGTGGTAGAGAAAAGTCAGGTTCGGCCACTCGCGTTCATAGGCCTCCTTGTCGCCTGGCCCGTTGTAGTGGTCGAACGGCCATAACGAGGCGAAATGCAACAATGGAAATTTGATCACCCGGACATCGTCCCGAATATAGGGCCGGAGCGGATAATTCTCCCAATCTTTGATCTCTTGTGCCAGCAGTATGTCACTGCTTTCTATTTCGGATCTTCCCTGCTCGTACAGATTCTGTTGCAGAGCGACGAAATGGTATTTCACATCCAGGCGGTCATTGAACACACCCGAGCGCACCAATGCTTCGTGAACCGTTTGCGCCTGGCAGTTGCCGACGATCAGAACTCTCGTTCTTTGGGGTGAAACCACAAAGTTAGGTGACTTCGCCGGCAGGTCCTCTCCGCCAATCTCGTGCAAGTTGACCGCGCTGACGGTGAGGTCGGCGTTGCCCAGATGCAAGAATCTGAACTCGAAGCCGACCTCGTCCTTACTTTCGCAGCTCAACTCTGGCGGCACATCGAAATCGAGCGAGGCCCAGTCCCGCGCCAGCGCTTCCGCGGTGAACTCGCAGTGTGCCCGCAGCCCCCCCGCATCTCCGGTTTTTGTGAGGTTCAAGGCGGAAATGCGGAGCGCTCGGTTCCGCGCGATCACCTCGACCCCGATGACCGGCTGCGACGCCATTCGCGGCTGCCCCGCCCGGCAGCAAAAGCTCAGCCGGTATCGGCCCGTGGGGAGCCTTAACTTGGGCCGGCTGCCGTAGAGAAAACAGCCCGCCTGGTCGGAATGCCGGACCGTCACGCAGTCGGCTTTACAGGCTCCCATCCCGCCCTTTGAGAAACGGCTGAGCAGCCGCCATTCCCGCCGTTTAGGCGCGGCTTCGGCCTCTGTTATTTCCCGAAGATCGACGGCCTTTATGGTCAGACGGGCATTGCCCAAACGGCGGAGATGGAGGCCGATGACGATGTCCTGGCCCCCTTCGAGCGCAAGTTCGGCCGGCACTTCGAAGTCGCACAATGACGCTCCGCAGCGCAACTCCGCGCAGGTAAAATCGCGCCAGGCCAGCTGGGCCCCGGTCGACGGCAGCAGGCCGGGCAGGGAATTCCAGCTCCACCAGCGGCCGTCCTGCCAGCGGCGCCGGGCGGTGATTTCGACCCCCAGCACGGGCGCGGCTGGCATTTGACGGGTCCCGGCCTCGCCGCGGATTTCGAGCCGGTAATGCCCCGCTGGTAGCTGCAGTAAGGGCCGGCCTCCGTCGAGCCGCCCAAGCATCCGCCACATCCTCGATGGGGCCGAACGCGCCTCCTCGTTTTTGATGCCCTGCAGATCGACCGCGGTGATCGTCAGATCGGCATTGCCCAGATGGAAAAAGCGGAATTCCAGCCGTGCTTCGTCGCCGGCTCCGAGGCCCAGAATGGGCGGCACCGCGAAATCGAGCGAGCCGGTTTCGTCGTGCAATTCCGCGGCCGTCAGATCGAGCCAGGCCAGTTGAACCCGGTTCATCGCAATGACTTCCACCCCGAGCACGGGCTCGCTCGGCAACCGCGGCTTTCCCGGCCGGCAACGAAAGCCCAGCCGATAGGAGCCGGCGCGCAACTGCCAATAGGGTCCAAAGAGGAGGCAGCCGGCCGGTTCCCTCCGGTGCACTGAAGTGACCCCGGCGGCGCCGCGGGTCCCGATCGCGGTCTTTTCGAGACGCCCGAGCACATGCCACTGTGGCGGCGGCGGTTCCTCGGAAGCGATTGCGCCGCCATTGGCCTCGGCAACTACAGACGACATTACATTCGGATGGTCATGGGAGGCAGGGCGGATAAAGAGCATTCTGCCGGTGCCATGCCAATATCTTCCGCATGGATATTGTGTTTGCCAGCCCCTTTCCGCCGGCCGCGCCTCTGCGCGCGGCGATCCGCGACAGGTGCCGGATCGACGAGAGCGAGGCGGTTGCGAGCATTCTGGGCGCGGCGGCGCTCCCGGCGGGGATGCGCGACCGGATCGCTGACCAGGCGCGGGCGCTCGTCGCCGCGGTGGGCCGCGAACGCCTCGGCAAGGGCGGCATCGACGCGTTTCTGCACGAATATGCGCTGTCCTCGCCCGAAGGGGTTGCCCTCTTATGCCTCGCCGAGGCTTTGCTGCGGGTGCCCGATGCGGACACAATCGACCGACTGATCCGCGACAAGATCGGCGAGGCCGACTGGGAAAGTCATCTCGGCCGGTCCGAATCGATCTTTGTCAACGCCTCGACCTGGGCGTTGATGCTGACCGGCAGGCTGCTGCACGCCGAACCGGCGGAGCACGATTTGCGCAGTGCTCTGCGCCGGCTCGTCGCCCGCTCGGGCGAACCAGTGGTGCGCCAGGCGGTGACCGCCGCGATGCGCATCCTCGGCCGCCAGTTCGTCATCGGGCGCACGATCGAGGAGGCGATCGAACATGCCCGCGAGGCCGAGCGCCACGGCTACCGGCATTCTTACGACATGCTCGGCGAGGCGGCGTGCACCGCGGCCGATGCCGCGCGCTACTTTACGGCCTACGATCACGCGATCGCGGCGATCGGTCAGTCGGCTGGGAGCCGGGACATCGCCGAGGCTCCGGGGATCTCGGTAAAACTGTCGGCACTGCACCCGCGCTACGAGATGGCACAGCGCGACCGGGTGTTTCGCGAGCTGTCGCCGCGCTTGCTCGATCTGGCGCGTCATGCTCGGCGAGCCAGCATCGGCTTCACGATCGACGCCGAGGAAGCCGATCGCCTCGAACTCTCGCTCGACCTCGTCGAGGGGTTGGCGCTCACCCCGGACCTCGCCGGCTGGGATGGGCTCGGCCTCGCTGTACAGGCCTACCAGAAGCGAGCCTTGCCGGTCATCGACTGGCTCGGCGATCTTGCCGGGCGCGGAAGACGGCGATTGATGGTCCGCCTCGTCAAAGGCGCCTATTGGGACAGCGAGATCAAGCGTGCGCAGGAGCGCGGGCTCGACGGCTACCCGGTCTACACGCGCAAGGTCGCGACCGATGTCTCCTACCTCGTCTGCGCGAGCCGGCTGCTCGCCCATGGCGCCGCACTCTATCCGCAATTCGCGACGCATAACGCGCATACCGTGGCGGCCGTTCTCGAAATGGCCGGCAACCGCCGGGATTACGAATTCCAGCGCCTGCACGGCATGGGCGAGGCGCTCTACGAGCAGATCGTCAGACCCGAGCACCTAGACCGGCCGTGCCGGATCTACGCGCCGGTCGGCAGTCACGAGGATCTGCTCCCATACCTCGTGCGGCGGCTGCTCGAAAACGGCGCCAACACCTCGTTTGTCAACCGTATCGTCGACGACAGGCAGCCGATCGACGAGATCATCGCCGACCCGATCGCCCGTCTCGCGCAGTTGCCGGTCAAGCCGCATCCGCGCATCCCCCTTCCCCGCGATCTTTACGCCCCGGAGCGCAAGAATGCGGCCGGGCTCGACCTCTACGACCCGACGACACTGACCGTATTGCGCGAGGGGCTCGCCTCGGCGCTGCGGCGGCCGTGGCGAGCGGCGCCGATTATCGCCGGCATCGAGCAGACTGGCGCCGCCGAGCCCGTATTCGACCCGAGCAACCGCCAGCGCCGCGTCGGCGAGGTGGTCGGAGCCTGTGCATTAGATATCAATAACGCCTTGGCACGAGCGGTGCGCAGCGCCCCCCTGTGGGACCGTACCCTTGCAGGCGAGCGGGCCGCGCTGCTCGAAGCCGCGGCCGATCTCTACGAGGACCGCATGACCGAGCTGATGGCGCTGATCGTCAGGGAAGGCGGCCGAACGATCCCGGACGCCCTCTCCGAGGTGCGCGAGGCGGTCGATTATCTGCGCTATTACGCGGTGCGCGCGCGGGCGGATTTTGCCCGACCCACGCCCTTGCCCGGCCCCGCCGGCGAGCGGAACGAGATCGAGTTGCGCGGGCGCGGCGTCTTCGCCTGCATCTCGCCATGGAATTTTCCGTTGGCGATCTTCACCGGCCAGATCGCGGCGGCGCTTGCCGCGGGAAATGCGGTCGTCGCCAAGCCCGCCGAGCAGACCCCGCTGATCGCCGCCGCCGCGGTGCGGCTGCTGCTGAAGGCGGGGATCCCCGGCGAGGTTCTCCATCTGCTGCCGGGGACCGGCGAGATGGTCGGCGCATCCCTCGTCGCCGATCCTCGCATCGCCGGGATCGCCTTTACCGGATCGACCGAGACCGCGCGCCATATCAACCTCGAACTGGCGCGGCGTCCCGGGCCGATCGTGCCTTTCATCGCCGAGACCGGCGGGCAGAATGCGATGATCGTCGATTCCTCGGCGCTGGCCGAGCAGGTCGTCGCCGATGTCCTCGCGTCGGCCTTCGACAGTGCCGGGCAGCGCTGCTCGGCGGCGCGCCTGCTCTATGTGCAGGCCGACATCGCCGACCGGCTGTTGGCGATGCTGGCGGGAGCGATGGCGGAGCTGGCGATCGGCGACCCAGCCTTGATCGCGACCGATGTCGGGCCGGTCATCGACGCCTCGGCCAAGGAGGCATTGGAGCAGCACACGGCGCGGATGGAGCGCGAGGGCCGGCTGATCTATCGCTGCACGCTGCCGTCCGGCACCAATCACGGCGCCTATTTTGCGCCGCAAGCCTTCGAGATCGACAGCGCGGCGCAGCTCGCAGGCGAGGTCTTCGGCCCGATCCTCCATGTCGTTCAGTGGCATGCCGACCGGCTCGATGCGGTGCTCGACGAGATCGCCGCGACCGGCTACGGCCTCACCCTCGGCATCCACAGCCGCATCGACGAGACCGTGCGCCACATCCTCGGGCGCGTCAGGGTCGGCAACAGCTATGTCAACCGCAGCATGATCGGCGCCGTCGTCGGCGTGCAGCCGTTCGGCGGCGAAGCCCTCTCCGGCACCGGCCCCAAGGCAGGCGGCCCGCGCTATCTCTACCGCTTCGCGACCGAGCGCACCGTCTCGACCGACACCACCGCCGCCGGCGGCAACGCCACCCTCCTATCGCTGCAGGAGGAAACGGAGACTGTGCCCGGCCTTGAAGGGCGACAGCGTGCTGGCGGAGCGGGAGGCGCCGGCCTCGATCGGCGCTAGTTGCTCACCGCGGTGGTGCCGGTGGCCCGTAATAGTAGCCGGGCGGTGCGTAATAGCCCGGCTGGGGATAATAGGCAGAAGGGGGATAATAGGCGGGCGGTGGTGGGTAATAGGGCGGCCCGAGGATTGCCCGCACCGGCGCGGTCGCGATCGCGGCGGCGCCGGCGACGACCGCGCCGGCGGCAACGAACGGCAAGGCAAGCAGGCCCGGGCCGCAGCGCCATCCCCATCCGTTGTGCCAGCACCGCGCCGATGCCTCGGACGATGGCAGAATTATCGCGGTCGCCACAAACAGGCCGACCGCCGCAACACGTCCATAACGCACTGTTCGAACTCCCCTATTGCCGGCTGTTCCATGCGGAACATTGCACCCCTCCGCATATACGCAGCGAACCGGACAAACATGCCCACCTCGGCGTGTTGCCGCCGGAGCTGCCCGGCAGCCCCGCAAAATCAGCGCACCCGTGCACACTGAAAACAGGCATCGTACCCTGGTCGCCTGGTCACCAAGTCGAGACCGCCTTCGAGCCGGTCAGCGCCGCGGGTGCCAAGGCACTCGGCGTCTCCGATTACGGCGTCGGGGTCGGCGGCCCGGCCCACCCTTCTTTACGATCCCGGTCAGCGGCGTCCCGGAGGCAGTCGCCGCGCATCGCCACACAAACTGGTGTTATTCGACGGACGGATCGTCGCCCGCGACCGCGCCGTGCTGCCAGCCCCGATCGGCTGACTGCTGCCTTGAACCCCGGGATGACGCAGCGTAGCGTCCCGCTCCGGCACTGCAGGTTAGACTGATTCCGAGGGGGGGTGGAGGTCATGCCGACGTTGGATTCTCAAGTTCACGCCTACGAGCGCAACCACCCGGGACGCCCCTGGGCGGGCGTTCTCCACGGCCCGTCAGAGGTTACCGGCGACCAGATGGTGGCCGCCATGGAGGCCGTCGGTGTCGACGGTGCCGTGCTGGTATCTCCGTTTTCCATGTATCGCTACGACGCCAGCTATGCCCTTCAAGTTTATGCGGCGCATCCCAGCCGGTTCAGGCTGGTCAAGCCGGTCGACCCGACCGATCCCGCAGTGGCCGATACGATCGCCGACTGGGCGGCTACAGAGGGCACGGTCGGCATCCGGATCATGCTGCGAGACGAGGTTTCGACTGACCCCGCCGACCCCGGCCTCAATTGGGTTCTGGCCGCCGCGGCGCAACATTCCCTACCGGCCGGTTAATCTTTTGTGTTGGTGGCGCTTGGAGCAGGCCGCACAGCTGGCAGCGCGAAACCCCAACACGCAGCTGGTAATCGACCACCTCGGGCTGCAACAGCCGTTTGAGCCCCCGCCGCCGGCGGAGCCGTTCGCCGATCTGCCGAAGGTGCTGGCGCTGGCCGCCAGCGACAATATCGCGATCAGCGGCGCCTGCACGTTATCGAACGAACCGTTTCCCTACAAAGACATCTGGGATTCGCTCGGCCGCATCTTCGACGCTTTCGGCTTCGATCGCTGCATGTGGGGCACCGATTGGACGCGAGCGGTCGGATTGCTGACCTATGAGCAAGGGATCGAGGCGTTTCGCGTCACCGACCGCCTGTCTGACAGCGACCGGGCCATGCTTATGGGGGAGACGCTCCAGCGGGTCTACAACTGGTCACCGGCAAGAACCTGATCGGCGCCTTGGCTCATCCGCTTCCCGCGATACATCTCAGTACCCTTCGGCCGGGTCGACCTGGTTGAGGAGCGGGCGGCCTGCTTCGAGGCGGCGGATGTTGTCGAGGATGATCGAGGCGGCGGTCGGGGGGTGGGTTGCGGCGGCGACATGCGGCGTCACGACGATGCGCGGGTGGCGCCAGAAGGGATGGCTCGCGGGCAGCGGCTCGTCACGGAAGACGTCGAGCACGGCGGCCGAGAGCCGGCCCGACGCGAGGGCCGCGAGCAGATCCTCTTCAACGAGATGGCTACCACGAGCGGCGTTGATCAATGCCGCCCCTTTCGGCAGCAAGGCAAAGGTGCTCGCGTTCAATATCCCTTCCGTCTCGGCGGTCAGCGGCAACAGGCAGACGAGGATTTCGCTTTGGCCCAGCAACGCGGGTAGGCCAGCGCCGCCGGCATAGCCGCGCAGCCCTTCGACGGTTCTCTGCCGCCGTCCCCATAGCGCGACATCGAAGCCCAATCCCTTGAGCTTGCGCGCTGCGTCCTGTCCGAGCTCGCCAAAACCGAGAATGCCGACAACGCGCTCGGCGGCGTTCTTCTGATCGAGCTCCAGCCAAATCCCGTCTTCCTGCTGGGCGCTGTAATCGAGGTCCTGCCGGTGCAGCCGCAGCACCTGAAAAACGATGTACTCGCTCATCGCGTCCGTCATGTACGGGTCGACGAGGCGGACGATCGGCACGCCGCGTGGCAAATGGGGGTCGGTGAGGATGTGGTCGACCCCGGCGCCGAGGGAGAGGATCAACTTCAGGTTCGGCAGTGACGCCAACAGAGCGGGCTCAGGGCGCCAGACCAGCGCGTAATCGATCTCTGCCGGATCGCCGATCTCCGGCCAGATCCGCACCTCGAGTTCGGGCATTAGCCGGGCGAGCTGCGGCTTCCAGCGCGCCTCGGAATTGACGGAGGAGCGGAACAGCAATGCCATTGGCAATACCCTTACGCGGAAATCGGGGCGGTGCTCGTTGCCGGTGATAGCACAATGCCGCGACACCGCCATATTCCAGCCGGGTTTCTCGGCCATGACGGCGGCGCCATCACCGAGAGGGAAGGCCGATGCGTTCGCTCTGGCGGATACTGGTCCTACAATGGCTCGGAGGAGACGGCTCGGAAGCGCTGACCGGGGAATTGGCCATCCTCGAGGGTTTGCTCGGGGAGGAGCGGCCAATGGCCGCGTTCGAAGTTCGGCGGGAGCCGCAGGTTTCCCGCCAGGCGATGATCGTCACCGGTCCCGAGCCCCGATCGGATCCGGAAATCCGTATGGAAGAGACTTTGCGCTCAGGGTCGCCTAGCCGGTATTCTCGTTGATCCAGATCAAGGCCGTTTCGCCGGTTTCGTCAAGAACCTCCGGCGTATCTGGTCCGGCGAAGAGAAAGGCGCTCAGTGAGCTACAAAGATCTACTGGTCGTACTCGACACGATCTCGCGCGAGCGCATCGACCTTGCCTCCGCACTCGCCGAGCGATTTTCTGCGCATCTTATCGGCCTTTACTCATTGCCGACGCCGGAAGCGCCGAGGCATCTTGGGTATTACGACCCGGCGCTGCTCGATCCGTTCTTCGCGGAACTACGTGAAAGGGCGCGCAGTGCGGCCTTCACGGTGCGCGAAGCCTTCGACCATGCGACCGGTCTGCGTGGGCTGTCCGCCGAGTGGCGCGAGATCCCGGAGGGTCCCGACGCCGATCCGGCGCTGCACGCCCGTTATGCCGATTTGGTCATCCTCGGCCAGCTCGATCCCGACCGAGCGGAATCGGACTTGATCCGGCCGCGTCCGGAGCAGGTTGCGCTCGGCTCCGGGCGGCCGGTTCTGATCGTTCCCTATGCCGGGCATTTCGACGATGTCGGTCGGCGGGTTCTGATCGCTTGGAACGCCACGCGGGAAGCCGCCCGTGCGGTCAGCGACGCAATGCCGTTTCTGACGTCAGCCGAACTGGTGACCGTGCTGACGATCGATCCGCGCGAAGGACCGCGCGCTCACGGCGAATTGCCCGGCGCGGACATCGCGCTGCATTTGGCGCGCCACGGCGTCAAGGCGCAAATCGAGCGGACGGTGTCCGCCGGTCTGCCGGTCGGGGAGGTGCTGCTGTCGCGTGTCGCCGACCTCGGCGCCGATCTCATCGTGATGGGCGCTTACGGTCATTCCCGAGTGCGCGAAATGCTGCTGGGCGGCGTGACGCGCTCGGTGCTGCGCAGCATGATCGTGCCCGTCCTGATGTCCCACTGAACCGCCCCAAGGGTCGTCAGCGGGGCCGCTAGCGGCGGAAAGGATGATCGAAGATCGCCCGCTGCTCCGGCGTCAGCGCCTGGTAGAGCGCCTGGACGGCCGGTTTTGCCGCCTGCAATGCATCGAGCCGCGTGGACAGGAACTGCTGCATCCGGTCGAGCCGGTCGAGAACGGTCGTTTCGTCGCGCGGTTTCAGGGCTGAACAGAGCTGGCGTTCCTTCTGCTGTTCGGACTGGGCGATGCTCTGCACCTTGTCCCATAGCGGACGCTGCTCGGGCGTCAGGTCGAGCTTCGACTTGGTATAGGCGCGCATCGCGGCACGCCAGGCCAGCCGCTCCTCGCATCGCTCCTGCGGGTTTCGGCGCATCATCATGCGGTGCATCATCATTCCCCGCCAGCCCTGCATGCCCGGGCCACCCTCGCCGCGCATCCAACGCCCGGGACCGCCGCGATGCTCCTCGCCCGATTGCTCGTCCGCTGACCCCGGCGACGCCGCCTGAGCCTGCTGCGTCTCGGCATCCTGGGCCGAGCTGGCGATGATCGGAACCGCAATCGCGGTCGTTGTCGCCAGCACGGCGGCGAGCAGTATCCGTTTCACAAAAGACCTCCTCGAATTGGGGCTTGCCTCGGAGCTCCTACCAGCAACACAGTATTACCTGATTGCATGATGGCTCCTGCGCATAGCATATGCGGGGGCGCACAGAACAATCCCCGCGGATTGGTTGGATGCTTTGTTCGCCGCGGCCCGAGATTAGGTTCCGATAGAACGGGTTTCCTGAGGAGAAGACGATGCGTTTTGGATTGTTCGGCAGCGCGCAGGCAAGGCGCAGCGGTCCAGATACCGACAGCAGCCAGGGGTTCCGCGAGTTCATCGACAACAATGTCGAAGCCGAGGCGCTCGGCTATTACAGCACCTTTCTCGTCGAGCATCACTTCACCGGCTTTGGCCAGGTCTCGGCGAGCCTCAACCTGTTAACGTGGCTCGGCGCCCGGACCCGCCATTTGCGCCTCGGCACGGCGGTGCTGGTTTTGCCCTGGCACAATCCGGTTCTATTAGCCGAGCAGGCCGCGACACTCGATCTCCTCTCCGGCGGGCGGCTCGATTTCGGCGTCGGCAAGGGCTACCGCTACAACGAGTTTGCCGGGTTCTGCCTGCCGATGGAGGAGGCGGATTTGCGGTTCGAAGAGTTGCTCGAGGTCATCACCAAGGCCTTCACCTCCGAGACGCCATTCTCCCACCGGGGCAAATACTGGGAGTTCGACAACATTGTTGTCGAGCCGCCGACGGCGCAGAAGCCGCACCCGCCGTTCTGGATGGGGGCGGGCAGCGAGAGTTCGGTCCGCCAAGTGGCGGAACGGGGCTACAACATGCTGCTGGGCCAGCACTCGCTCGCCGAGGAGATCCTCGACCAGGTCGCCCAGTTTCGCGAGGAGGTCGAGGCGCGCGGCCGCGCCTTCGACCCGATGCATGTCGCCGTTGCGCGCGCCGTCCACATCGCCAAGAACGCGGCCGACAAGGAGGCCGCGCTCGAGCGGCGGTACCAGGGACATATGCGGGTCCACGCGCTGGCGCGGCGCCCGGACGGCGAAACCAGGACACGGTTCAAATCGCAGGAGGAAGAGGCCCGGTACGAGAGCGCGGAGAGCGCGCTCTTCGGCACGCCGGACGAGATCGTGCGCAAACTCGAAAGATTGCGAGATGGCAGCGTTGAGTACGTCATCATCAATTTCGGAGGCTCGCGCGAAAACATTCGCCGTTTTGCGCGGGACATCATGCCGGCTTTCGCCGACCAGCCCGCCTTCGCGCTCGCCGGCAAATAACAGTAAGAAGAGGAGTAGACGCAGATGGCATTCGAATTCGGCGTGTTCCATGAGTTCCAGCGGCGCCCGGGGCAGAGCGAGGCCGAGGCGTTCGCGACCGCCTTCGAGCAGGTCGATGGGGCCGAGCGCTGGGGGCTTGATGCCATCTGGCTGGCCGAAATCCATATGGCGCCCGAGCGTTCGGTATGCGCGGCACCATTGACAATCGCGAGCGCGCTCGCGGCCCGAACCAAAAACATCAAGATCGGCCTCGGCGTCCAAGTCCTGCCGTTGTGCCAGCCGCTGCGATTGGCGGAGGAAGCTGCGACGGTCGATCACATCAGTCATGGCCGGCTGCTCTTCGGCGTCGGGCGCAGCGGCTTTCCGCGCGCCTATGAGGCTTACGGCATCTCCTACGGCGAGAGCACCGAGCGGTTCGGTGAAGTGCTCGAAGTCGTCAAGCGCGCCTGGACCCAGGAGACTTTTTCGTTTTCGGGCAAATATTACAATTACGAAAACGTCTGCATCGTGCCGAAGCCCTACAGGAAGCCGCACCCGCCGATCCGGATCGCGTCAAATCGCGAAGAGAGCTTCATCTCGGCCGGCCGCCAGGGTTATGCAATCTTTGTCGGCGCGCGGCGCGGCACGATCGACGAGGTCCTTCCCAATTTGCGGCCCTACCGCGAGGCCTGGAAAGCCGCCGGTCACCCTGGTGATGGCGAAGTCTACCTTCGTGCTCCGGTCTATGTCGGCGACACCGTCGAGCAGGCGCTTTCCGATCCGGAAGAGACCCTGATGAATTTCTTCCGCTATTTGGGAGCGCGGCTCGAAGAATCGGCAAACCGCGCCGGCGTCTTCGACACCGAGCGGCGGATCGAGGGGGCTCAGCGGCTGCAGACGCTCAGCTGGGACGAGGCGCGCCGCACCCGAGCGATCGTCGGCACACCGGAAATGGTTGCCGATCGTCTCGCGGGCCTGAGGGACCAGCTCGGCCTCGCCGGCATCCTCGCCGAACTCAACACCGGCGGCCTGATCCCGCACGAGAAGGTGATGCGCTCGATGCAGCTCCTATGCGAGAAGGTGCAGCCGCGGCTGCATTAGGCGGTGCCGCCGTTCCTCGCTATGAAATCCAGTGTCGCCGCGGCGCAGCGTTCGGAGTGGCTGGCCGCTACGTGGTAGGAGTTGCCGGGCAGCACCAGTAAATCCGAATGCGGGATCTGCTGCTGCCAGGCCCGCGTCTGGTCGACTGACGCGAGCCCGCTGCCATCGGTCGTGATGACGAGCGTCGGGCAGCGGATCCGCGGCACATCCGCCCGGATGTCGGCGCAGGCGATCGTCTTCATAAAGCCGATCTGGGTCGATACCGCCGTGCGGCTCATAAACTTGATCCACCATTCGACGCCTTCCGGCGGAAAATCGCTGCCGAGACGGCCTGCCATCGTGCGGCGCGCCCAGTGCTCGACCCCCTTGGTTTCGAATTCATCCGCCAGCTCGGGGGCGCGCTCGGCGGCGCCTTCGCGCATCGGTGGCGGCGTGCCGACCACGGTCAAGGTCTTCACCCGTTCGGGACGGCGCGCGGCAAACGCGCGGGCGATCGTCCCGCCGATCTTAGCGCCGACCATATGGAAGCGGCGGCTGTCGAGCCGGTCCATCAGGCTGGTGAAATCCTCGATCAGCCGGTCGAACGTCCACGGGAAATCACGCGGCATCGGCGTCGAGGCGCCAAAGCCGCGCATGTCGGGGCGCACGACGCGGTAATGGCGCGCAAGATGCGGAACCCAGCCGTACCAGGCAGCGCCGCTCTCGGCATTGCCGTGCAATAGCAGCACCGTTTCCGGCTCGCGCCAGGGATCGGTGAAGTCGTCAACTTCGTAATGCATCGTCAGATCCGGGGTAGGCTGGAATGTCGGCATGTTGTCCTCCCTCAAACGAAACATTGGGTCATGGCGAGAGCCGCACTGTGCTGTGGGCGCTGCGGCCGTCGCCGTCGATCACAGTGAGGCGGGCAAACCCGACGCCTTCGGGCTGCCAGTAGATCGGCCGGCGCGGCTCTGCCGGCGGCAGAGGTTTGCCGTCGACGAGCCAGCGCAACGGACGTTTACCGCCGGCGGCTTCGAGCGGCAATTCCTCGCCGCGCCATTCAATCAAGGCCCCATCCGGCGGGTAGACGATCTTTGGCCCCTCCGACGCTGTGGCGCGCCGCGGCGGCGAGCCAGCATCGAGCCGTTGCAGTCGCGCCGGCAGGTCATTGCGGGCGACCAACAACGCGCCGAGGGGCGGCGGCGCCTCGCTCCGCGGGGTTGCCGGTCCGAGAAGGTCGGCGATCTTGAAAAGGATCGGTGCTGCCGTAAGCCGGCCGCTGTGCCCCGGCATCGGGGTGCCGTCGGGTCGCCCCGCCCAGACGCCGATCGTGACCTCGGGATCGTATCCGACCGCCCAGAAATCGCGGTAACCATATGAGGTACCGGTCTTGAAAGCGAGCCTGCGGCCGCGGCGGGTCTCGGCCGGCAGGGCGCCGGGCGGCGGCGGCGCCTCTGCCAGGATATCGTTGGCGTACCATGCCCCGAGCGGGCCGAAGATCGGCATGCCCCGGACCGACGGGTCGTCGCGGCGATACCGCAAAGGAGCCACATACCCGCGGTTCGACAGGGCTGCATAAAGCCGAACCAGATCGGCCAATTTGATTCCGGCGCCGCCCAACGCGACCGCCAGACCTGGATCGGCGGTGGGTTCCGGCAGGTGCAGGCTGACACCGCCGGCTGCGAGCGCCGCGACGAACCGCGACGGCCCAAGCCGGTCGAGCACCGCGACGGCCGGAAGGTTCAGAGAATATTGCAGGGCTTGGCGCGCGGTCACATCACCTTGGAAACGCCCGTCGAAATCGCCCGGCGCGTAATCGCCGAAATGCCGGGGGCGGTCTTCGAGAACGGTTTCGGGATGAAGGATCAGCCGGTCGAAAGCCATCGCGTAGATGAATGGCTTCAGCGCCGACCCCGGCGATCGCACCGCGCGCGCCATGTCGATGGTCCCGCGGCGCGCCACGGCATTGAAATCTGCGCTGCCGGCATAGGCCAACACCCGCCGGTCGCGATTGTCGACGATCATCGCCGCGATTGCCGCCTCGGGATCGAGCGCCGTGACTTCGCGCTTCAACAGAGTCTCGACCCGTTGCTGCAACAGCGGGTCGATTGTTGTCAGATGGCTCGCCGCCGCCGGATCTTGCGTCCGCAACGCCCGCGATAGATGCGGCGCCCGGAACGGCATGGCCAGCCGAGCCCGCGGAACGTCCTCCGCGCGCGCCTCGGCAAGCGCGGCAGGCGAGATCACGCCCCTATCGGCCACGCGCATGAGGACGCGGTCGCGGCCGTCGCGCGCGGCTTCCGGGTGCCGGTCGGGACGCAGGCGCTCGGGCGCGCGGGGGATCGCGACGAGCAAGGCCGACTCCGCCGGCGAGAGGCTAGCCGGCTCCTTGCCGAAATAGGCGAGGCTCGCCGCCCGCACCCCCTCGAGATTGCCGCCGAACGGCGCCAAGGTCAGATAAAGGCCGAGCAACTGGTCCTTGGACAGGCGGCGTTCGAGCGCGACCGCCTTTGCCATTTCGCCAAGCTTTGCGGGGAGCGAGCGTGGGTGGCGTTCGAGCAACCGGGCCACCTGCATCGTCAGTGTCGACGCGCCGGAGACGATATGTCCATTCAACGCCAGCTGAGCAGAGGCGCGCAGCGCAGCGAGCGGATCGATGCCCGGATGCCATGCAAATCGCGAATCCTCGGCGGCGATCAGCATGCGGTGGTAGAGGGGATCGACCTTTTCGGACTCGACCGGCAGCCGCCATTTGCCGTCGGCGCTGAGGAAACCGCACAGGATCGACCCGTCGGCGGCGAGAACGAGAACCGATGCGTCGCGCTCGCGGTCGAGCGGCGGCGGCGACAGGGAGAAGTAGAGGACGGCTAGGCACAGGACGACGGTCACGCAGCAGCACCACCGGAGCCAGCCCCTCACCCTCCTGCTGCGCGGGCCCCTCCCTCTCCCCACTGGCCCCCTCCCTTCCCTCCCCCGCAGGCGGGGGAGGGTTAGGGGGGTGGGGGAGAGGGTCGGGGTGAGGGGCTCAGCGGGCACCGACGGTCAGCTTGCCGATCGCGGTTCGCCCGGTGGTCTCGGGCTCGTACATGTCCTCGGCGACAAGCGCCGGGTATTTGAATTCGCCCGGTGTCACCGCGCGGACGACATAGGCGAGGGTGAAGTCCCGTGTCCCGGATTGGAGGTCGAGCGCCGCAATGAAGCGGTCGTCGCGTTGCTCGGTGTAGGTCGCCTCTGTGAGCTCGGGGAGCCAGGAATAATCCGTCGTCGACCGGCCCTTCGACACCGTCGCAGTCTCGATCTCGAACCCGGCCGGCAGCAGGTCGACGACCAAAGCCTGCGCCGGCTCCGAAGCGTCGCTCCGCGTTCCTTTGATCATGACGACGAAGAGATCGGTCTGCCTCACCTTGCTCAGATCGGCCGCGGTGCCATCCGGCCGAAAGACCTCGCGTGATACAGCATAACCCTTGCTCTCGGCCGGCAGATCGGCGGCCGGCACGCCGGTGATCGACACCGCGCGCCAGGCAGGCGTATCGCCGCGATTGGTAATGGCGGTCGGCGGCCCGCCAGTGCCGAGGGGCCGCCGCAGGTAGAGGGGCTCGCTGCGCGACTGCGGCGCGCCCCTGTCGGTCGCGACCGTCATTGTGCCGCCGCCGGCCTTCACCGCCGCTTCGGCCGCCATCAGGAGCCAGGCCTGCTCCTGCGTGCTGGTTCGCGCGGCCCGGCTGAAGCGCTCGGCGATGCGGTCGATGACGGCGGTCAGCCGCGCCTGATTGCCGGGATTGGCGGCGGCAAACGACAGCATGGCGGCGCTGTCGCGCAACTCGCTGCCGTAATCGACATAGCGGATCGCGGCCGGCCGCGACGGGGGCGGAACGAGAGCGGCTTCGAAAGCGGCGGTGGCTCGCGCCATATCGCCATATTGCGCGAGCGCCGCGGCGGTTTGCGCCTTGGCGAGTTGGGTCGGCAATCGCGCCATTTGCGTTTCGTAGAAATAGCGCAGCGCGTCGAGATCGTCGGATTTGGCGCGCGCCAGCACGTAATGCGCGTAAGCCAATGCCGGCAGATCGCCGATCTCGGTATGCTCTTGCCGCACGTAATCGTGCAGCCAACTGACGGCCGATTTGATCGCCAAATCCGGCACGTTCTTGCCGTGCTCCTTGGCGCGGATCAGAAAATCGGTGGCATAGGCGTCGAGCCACGCCACCGTGTCGCCGGTATCGTTCCACACGCCGAAGCCGCCGTCCGAACGCTGCAGTTCGACGATATGTCCGATCGCGCGGTCGAGCGTCTCGGCTGTTCCCGGACCCGGATCGGCGCGCCACAAATGGGCGACTTCCTCGACATAGAGCAAGGGCAAGGCCCGGCTCGTCGTCTGCTCCAGGCAGCCGTAGGCGTAGCGTTCGAGCGTGCGCAACAGGCCCGGGACGTCCCAGTCCGGGCGCGGGCTGACGCTGAGCAACGCCTCTGCCGTGTTTGGCAGGAACTCATCGGCCGCCCCGTCGTCGAGCGTGACGCTCTCTCCCGGCTGCAGCCGACCGGCAAAACGACGAAGCTGATAGGCCTGAGCCGGCCGGACGCCAATAGTGAAGTCGCGCGCGATCTTCAGATCGCCTGGCCCAGCAAGGTCGAGCCGCAGCGCGGCATTTCCGGGCGCCGTCGCCGACAGGACAAGGCCATCGTTGAAATTGCCGCCAAGGGCGAGCTTTACGGTGCGGCTCGCCGGCGAGGTCAACTGCGCAGCGCCGCTCGCCGACAAGGTCAGGTGATAGTCTCCGGCCGCGCCTTCGAGGTTGTTGATCGTCACGCCGATGCGCACGGCATCACCGGGAGCGAGAAAGCGCGGCAACGACACCGTCGTCACCACCGGATCGCGGACGGTCATCAAGGCGGTGGCGGAGCCGACCTTGTGCGCCGAGAACGCGACCGCCATCAGCCGCAGCTGCCCCTGGAAATCGGGGATATCGAACGGGATGCGGGCCGCCCCGTCGCCGTCCAGCCGGACGATGCCGGAGAACAGCGCGACGATCCTGCTGCTCTTGTCCGGCAGCCCGGCGACCGAGCGTTTCGCAAAGCTGTCGCCGCCACTACGGAGCACCCCGACGGCGTTCGCCCGTGCATCGATCAGCCGTCCGTAGAGGTCGCGCAATTCGACGACGAGCTGGCGCTTGCCATAATAATATTTCTCGGGCGCCGGGCTGTCGAATTCAGTGAGCTTGAGCACCGCCTCGTCGACCGCGGCGAGGGTGACGTAGGCCTCCTCGCCCGCGGCGAGCCCCGCCACCTTGACCGGAATCTCGACCGGGCCGCGCGGGCGCAAGACATGGGGAGCGGCGAGCGTCGGCGCGAGGGTGCGGGCGCTCGTATCGATCCCTAGCCAGGCGACACCGACGGCCCGCTCCGGCCCGCGCTGTTGCGGACCCGGGGCGTCGGTAGGCCGATAGGCGCTGACCAACGCATAAACGCCGTTGGCCCACGAGGAGTCGACCGGGATTTCTAACGTGGCACCGTCCGCCGGCAGGCTCAGCGCGCGAAGCGACAGGATCCGGCCAGAAGCGATCGCCAGCTCAGCCTGGCCGGCGAACGGCGCCTTGATGAACAGCTTGGCGGTATCTCCCGGCTGGTAGCTCGCCTTGTCCAGAGCCGCCTCGAGCTTGTCGGGGACATCCGGCTGCTCGGCCTCGACCCACCAGCCGACATGAAACCTGAGGCTCGACTGTGCGCCGCCCGCCGGATCGGTCACCTCCCAGCGATAGCGCCCCGCGGGCAATTGCCGCGCCAGGTTCGCCGGCGCATCGGCGGGGACGTCGATTGTGCCGGTATCGATCGGCTGACTGCGGATATGCGATTTGTGGCGCCACACGCCGTTGACCGAATACCAGCGGTACTCCCAGGTCTCGCGCAACAGCTCGAAGCGTAGACCGTTGACCGCGATCGCCGAGCCCTGCGGATCGACCGCGATCACCTCGAGCTTGGCCTCGGCCCCTTCCGGAACTGCGTCCTCGCCGGTGGGCGAGCGCAGCCCGATCACCACCGGTCGTTGCCGGATCGGCCGGCTCACAGTGTCGTAGACCGCACGCCCGCTCGGTTCGAACACGCCGACCCGGATCGTCGCGGCGAGAGGGCGGGTCAGGTCCGGCAGATCGTTCAGCGTCACCGACAGCCGCGCCTTGCCGTTCTCGTCGGTCGTCGGACCCTCGATGTCGCGGCGATCGCCGGTGAATTCCTCGCCGACGAGGCCGAACTGGAAGCCCGGATGCGTCGGGAATGGGCTCTCGTCGAGCGAGATCACCGCTTCCGCCTCGATCGCCAAACCGGCTCCCGGCGCGCCGTAATAATAGCGGGCGCCGACATCGACCGGGAACGTCTCGCCGGGTCGGATCGGCCCGTCGGCGGCGGCCAACTCGACCTTGAGCTGTGGCGGCACGAAATCCTCGACGCGGAACTCCGCGGTGCCGATCGGCGGCGCTTTCGGGTCGAGCCGCAATTCGACCCGCCACGCGCCAAAGCGCGCATCGCGCGGCAGTGCAAAGCTTTCTCGATAGGCGCCCAGCCGATCCCCCGTCGGCCGCCGCTTCTCGACCTCGACGCCGTCGGGCCGCAATAGCCGCAATCCGACCGGCAGGCTCGACATTGCATCGGCCTTGTCGTCGCGCACCAGCGCAATCAGCTCGACCGTCTCACCGGGCCGATAAATCCCTCGGTCGGTGTAAAGAAAAGCGTCGACCGGCCCAGGCTGCGGCCGGCCGCTCACGCCGCGGTCGCTCAGATCGAAAGCGGGACGGCCGATTTCGAGAAAGTTGAAGTCGCTGTCCGGACCGTGCGCCGTCACTAGAAACGGCTCATCGCCGCCGCTGCCGCGCAGCAAGCCCCCGGCGATGCGCCCGATCCCACCCGCATCCGTGGTGATTGCGGCGAGTTCACCGTTGTTGCGGGCGTAAAGCCGAACCGCGACGCCGGACATCGGTTTGCCGTCGGCGAGTGAGCGGACATCGACCGCGAGGCCATCCGCGCCCTTATAAGCCGCCAAACCGAGATTGGAGACGAGCACCCAGTTCGTCGTCGGCTCGGAATACTGGTCCTGCATCAGGTCGGTACGTTCGGCGACGGCGAGATAGATGCCGGGACCCTTTTCGCGGAGCATGTCCTTGAGCGGAATGGCGGTGGTGACCGGCCGGTTGCGCTCGCCGGCTATCGCCATCTCGCCCTCCCAGACGAGGCTGCCGGTGCGGTTGATGATTTCGTCCACCTCGAAAGACGAAAAATTCATTGTCAGCCGCTCGGCGTCGATGCTCGGGACTAGGTTGCGCTCGTTGACCCGCAGCAACCGCAGTTTGACCTTGTCCAGATTGACTGTGGTCAGCGGCAGCCCCGACGTGCCTTGCTTGGGTAGGACATAGCCGGTGCCGGAGAAGCGCAGCTGCGGCTTGCGGTCGGGAACGACAACCCGCGCCGTGAAGGTCTCACTCAGCCGTTCGCCGGTAGCAGCCGGCAGGCCAGCTAGGATCTCTATGTTGTAGTTTCCCCCATGCTTCATGCCGTCGAGGCACATCGTGTCGCCGCGCGCTGTCACGATGCCGTCAAGCGGCGGTTGACTGCGTACAAAGGAGCCATAGGAGAGGTCGCCCTTGCTCGCGATGTTTTCGTTGAACCTGAGGCAAGCACGACCCCATTCCGCTTCGGCCTGGACCTCGACTTTGGTGACGCGGAACGCAACGAGTCGGCGCAGCTGCTCGGCGCGCTCGGCAACCGAAGGCGATTGGGTGAAGGTGAGGCCGGCGTCGAACGCGGCGAGCGCCTCCTTTTGCTTGTCGTGGCGGTCGTAGTCGCGGCCGATCACAAACAGCGCCACGCCGCGCTCGACCGGATCGGTCGATTTCAGATACGCGTTATAGGCGCTCGCCATCGCATGGTCGTCTTCGGCGGCGAGCTCTGACTGCGCGAGCCTGAGCCAGACGAGACCGTCATCGGCGCCGTTTACGATCGCGCGGGTCAATTCGTCGACCGCGGCGGCATAGCGTTTTTCGCGGTAATCGCCCTCAGCCATGCGCCGCCACCCGGCAATCATCGTCGGTTGGCGCTTGTTGGCCGGGATGCGCTCGATCAATTCCCGGCGCCAATCACTGGCCGCCTCGGCTAAGTCCTTCGATTGGTATTCCTGGCCCGGCGCCGCCGCAGCGACCGACACCAGGCACAGCACCAACAACGCGCGCAACATGATCACCCCCAGAGATGCCCCGCTTAGGCTACACCCGCGCCGTCAGCGAGTCGCCCGGACTTGAGGCTGGGCCGACTTGAGGCTGGGTAGAGGACTTCCACCTCCAAGCTGTTGATCATGTTCGGCACACAAAAAGACGGCGCCTGATGGCGCCGTCAGTCGAAACGTGTGTAAATTCGTTATCTGTTTTTGCGCCGATTACGGCCAATACCCAAGGCAAGCAGGGCGCCGCCGAGAATCGCGAGCGATGCCGGTTCCGGTACTGCCGCAGCAACGGACGTCACAGAGAAAGTGACACTCACACTCGTCGGACCTTGGGTTGTCAAAATGTAGTTTCCGGGTGTCGGATCAAATCCGGTCAAAGTCAAGGTGCCAGCCCCGGTAATGGTTAGATCAGGCAGAGTCCCGCCAACGAAACCAAAGGCAGAGGACGAGACTTGCAGGGTCGTGGTGATCGCACCTTCTGTTGCGGTATAAAGCTGGAACGGCGTCGCAGTTCCGGTGTCGAAGCCGCCAATCATCGTCACGCAGCCCGTGCAAGTAGTCAATATGGCGAAGCTGCCGCTCGGGGCCCCGCCGATGTTCGCCGGATTGCTGAAAGAGATTGACGTAGAGGTGAATGAGTTGGATCCATTCAGGGACAGTACGCTCCCTGCAGCAATTGGAATCGCGTGCGCAGAAGTCGCGAGGGACATGAGCCCCACAACAACTGCTCCGACTAAGAGCCGAGTAATCATGAAAATCCTCCTTAAAGACCACTAGAACCCCGACATGCACATCACGTGCCATCCCAATAACAGGTTTGGATTCAATGCTTTAGACAAACCACACTCGGACTCAGCAGTGGATCTGTAAGGAGAACCGACGCAACTTCATCATCTATTTGTCCTGTTCCCTGCGAAATAGTCGAATCTTCGCATTTCTCGCCGAACCAACCTGTAAAGGAAACCTCCATTGGGTTAAGGTTGGATGGGTGACGGGTGGCGTTACCCGTAGAACAGGGCGAGCCACACGGTCGGGGTTGCCGGCTCGGTCCAGTCGACACGGTGGCGGCGGTGCGGGGCGATGTCGAGTGAGTTGCCGGCGCGCAACAAGCGCGGCTCGGGCTCGTCGACAAACCGCAACTTGGCAGCGCCGGCGAGCACAAGCACCCATTCGCCCTCCGCCTGGTCGTACCAAAACCCTGGCGGGCTCGCTTGACCCAGCGAGACGATCCGTTCGACACGCAAACCGGGCCGGCTCAGCAATGTCGTGACCTGTTCGGCTGCCCGCGCGTCGGGGAGCGAGGAGAGAAGGTTCACGGCACGGCGGCCAGCACGCCGGTGACGGCGCGCCGCCAACCGGCGTAGCGTTCCTCCCGCTCGGCTAGGGGCATTTGCGGCGCAAACCGGCGTTCGGGTTGCCATCCGTCAACCAGTGCCTCGGGCTCGGGATAGAGGCCGCGGGCGAGGCCTGCGACATAAGCGGCACCCCATGCGGTGGTCTCGACCGAATTCGGCCGCTCGACAACTGCCGGCAGGACGTCGGCGACGAACTGCATCGTCCAATCGCTGGCTGCCATGCCGCCATCGACGCGCAGGCTCTCCACGGCGACTCCGGCATCGGCCGCCATCGCCTCGGCAAGATCGCGCGTCTGATAGCCGACAGCCTCGAGCGTGGCGCGCGCGATCTCCGGGAGACCGCACTCCGCCGTCAGCCCGATCAAAGCCCCACGCGCCTGGGGGGACCAGTGCGGAGCCCCAAGCCCGGCAAAGCCGGGCACGAGGTAGAGCCGCTGGCGCGGGTCGGCGCGCGCGGCGAGCCGCTCCGCCTCTGCCGCCGTCCCGATTGCGCCGAGGCGGTCGCGCAGCCATTTGACAGCCGCTCCGGCGACGAAAATGCTGCCCTCGAGAGCATAGGCGGTTTCGCCCCCGAGCCGGTACGCAACCGTCGTCAGCAGACGATGGCTCGAGGTCGCCGGCTGGCGCCCCGTATTGAGCAGCGCAAATGCTCCAGTGCCGTATGTCGATTTGACCATGCCCGGGCAGAAGCAGGCCTGGCCGATCAGCGCGGCCTGCTGGTCGCCGGCGACCCCGGCGATCGGCACGGGGGTTCCCAGCAGCTCCGGCATCGTCGTGCCGAAATCCGCCGCGGTGTCCAGAACCTCGGGCAGAACCGCCCGCGGGACTCCAAAAGCGTCGAGGAGATCGTCATCCCACCCTAAACGCCGAATATCGAACAGCATCGTTCGGGACGCGTTCGTGACATCGGTCATATGCCGGCCGCCCCCCGAAAGCCGCCAGAGCAGATAGCTGTCGATCGTGCCGAAGGCAATCTCGCCCGCCCGGGCGCGCTCGCGCAATCCCGGCAGATTGCCGAGCAGCCAGGCGATCTTGGAAGCGGAAAAATACGGGTCGATGACCAGCCCGGTGCGCTGCGTGACGGTTTCGCCGAGCCCCCCCTGCGCCAGCGCTCGCAGAGTTCGGCGGTCCGGTGGTCCTGCCAGACAATCGCGTTATAGACCGGCGCCCCGGTCGCGCGCTCCCACAACACCGTCGTCTCGCGCTGGTTGGCGATGCCGATCGCGGCGATCGGCCCATCTGCGGCTGCAGCCGCTTCACGGCAGGTCGCGACGACGCTCCGCCAGATCTCCTCCGGGTCGTGCTCGACCCAGCCGGGCTGGGGATAATGCTGAGTCAGTTCGATCCGCGCGGTGCTGCGCACCCTGCCCGCCGCGTCGAACAGGATTACCCGGGTGCTGGTGGTGCCCTGGTCTATCGCCAAAATGTAGGGTGAAGCGGTCACCATCAACGATACCAAACTCCTCTGCGCCGCCGATCCATGCCTCTTTGTCGCCGCAACGTCTGCTATCATCGACCTTGAGAGGCGCTCGGCAGGCGAGGCGGCGACGGAATGTCAGGACGCGCAAATCAGTCTCGGCAAGGGGATCATCGACGAGCCGATCGATGTTGTCACCAAGGAGCGGGGAAAGGGGCATGACCTCGACGATCCTGCTGGTCGACGACGAGCCCGACCTGGAAACCCTCGTCCAGCAGAAGTTTCGCCGCCAGATCCGGGACGGCCAAGTCAAGTTTCTGTTCGCCCGCGACGGCGCCGAGGCACTCGAAATGCTAGGCAATGCCAGCGTTGTCGACATGGTAGTGAGCGACATCAACATGCCCCGCATGGACGGGCTCACCCTTTTGCAAAAAATCCAGGAGGGCGATGACCCGCTCTCCACGGTCATCGTGTCCGCCTATGGCGATATGGCCAATATCCGAACCGCGATGAACCGCGGAGCCTTCGATTTCCTGACCAAGCCGATCGATTTCGCCGACCTCGAGACGACGATCAACAAGACATTGCGCCACATCGAAACCTTGCGCGAGGCGCGGCGCCGGCAGATTGCCGCGGAACGGGCACATGCGCTCTTGTCCCGGTATTTCTCCCCCAATCTGGCCGAGCGGCTGGCGAGCGATCCCGAGGCCGTCGATCTCGGCGGCCAGCGGCGCGAGATCACCTCGCTGTTCACCGACATGGCCGGGTTTACGACCCTCGTCGAGACCCTCGAGCCGGACGTCATCGCGCCGCTGCTCAACGATTATCTCGGCGAGATGACCGACACTGTGTTCGCGCACGGCGGAACCGTCGTGAAGATTGTCGGCGACGCCCTGCACGTGCTGTTCGGGGCGCCGACCGAGCAACCCGATCATGCGGCCCGCGCGGTCGCCTGTGCACTGGAACTGGACGTCCGCTCCCAATCCTTCGTCAAGCGCTGGGAGGAAAAAGGGGTTGTCCTTGGGGCGACCCGCCTCGGCCTCAATGCCGGCCCGGCAATTGTCGGAAATTTCGGCGGCCACCGCTACTTCGACTACACCGCCTATGGCGACACGGTGAACACGGCAGCGCGGCTCGAAGCGGCGAACAAACAGCTCGGGACCCGCATCTGCGTCGGCGAGAGTGTGGCGGCGCGCGTCCCCGGTTTTACGGCCAGGCCAGTCGGCGACCTGCTGTTGCGCGGGCGCAGCGAACCCTTACGGGCGTTCGAGCCGCTCTCCTCGGAAGAGTATGAGACTCAGGCAACCCGGGCCTACCTGGACGCCTTCCGCAAACTCGAAGCAGGGGACCCGAGCGCAATGCCGACATTTGCCGCTTTGCTTGGTCTATGCGGCGACGACCAGCTCGTGAGCTTTCATTTGAAACGTCTGCTCAACGGCGCCACCGGCGTGCGGATCATGCTCGATTGAGCGGCCGGAACGCGCCAATTGAGGCGGTGAAAGGAGCACCCCGCATGACTGATGAGGGCCCGGCCGCGCAAGCGGATTTCGTGGAGACCGAGCTCGAAGGGACGGCGCTGCTCACCAACCCGATGCTGAACAAAGGGACCGCCTTCGGCGACGAAGAGCGAACCGCCTTTGCACTCCACGGCCTCCTGCCGCCTCATGTCGGGACATTGGAAGTGCAGTCGGCGCGGCGTCTTCAGGCAATGCGCAAGCTCGCCAGCGATCTCGATCGCTACGTCTTCCTGCGAGGATTGCAGGATGCGAACGAGACGCTCTTTTACGCGGCGCTGACCCAAAACCTCGAAGAAATGCTCCCTCTCGTCTACACCCCGACGGTCGGCGAGGGATGCCAGACCTTCAGCCATTATTGGCATTATCCGCGTGGTTTGTTCCTGAGTTGGCCGCAGCGCGGCCGGATAAAGGAAATCCTGACGCACCCCCGCTTCGATAAGGTGGAGGCTATTGTCGTCAGCGATGGTGAGCGCATCCTCGGTCTGGGAGACCAGGGTGCAGATGGCATGGGCATCCCGATCGGCAAGCTGTCGCTCTATACCGCTTGCGCCGGCCTCCATCCGTCCACCACCCTGCCGATCCTGCTCGATGTCGGGACCGACAATAACGAGCGTCTCGGCGACCCGGTCTATATCGGATGGCGGCACGAGCGGGTACGCGGCCAGGATTACGACGATTTCGTCGAGACCTTCGTGAATGCGGTGCTGGAACGCTGGCCGCATGCACTGCTGCAGTGGGAGGATTTCGCCCGCGCCAATGCCGGGCGCATGCTGCAGCGCTACCGCGACAGGCTCTGTACCTTCAACGACGATATTCAGGGTACCGCGGCGGTGGCTGCCGGCACCTTGCTCGCCGCGGTCAGGGTGACCGGTCAGCCGATCCGCGACCAGCGGATTGCGATCGTCGGCGCCGGTTCGGCGGGGATCGGCATCGCAAATCTGCTGCTGCGGGTCATGATCGATGCGGGCCTGCCCGAAGCCGAAGCGCGGCGCCGCTTCTATGCCATAGACCGGGACGGTCTGCTCATCGAAGGCATGCCGAGCGTCCTCGATTTTCAACGGCCGTTCGCACAGTCTCCCGATGCAGTGGCGAATTGGCCTCGCGCGCGCGCCGATGCGAGCGGACTGGCCGATGTCGTCGCCAATGCCAAGCCTACCGTGCTGATCGGGGTTTCCGGTCAGCCCGGCGTCTTCCGTGAAGACATAATCCGCAAAATGGCATCGGCGGTGGCGCGCCCGATCGTCTTTCCGCTCTCGAACCCGACCTCTCGTTCCGAGGCGACGCCGCAAGATTTAATGGCATGGACCGAGGGCCGCGCGGTGATCGGCACGGGGAGCCCGTTCCCGCCTGTTGTGCGCGACGGACGATCCTTCGCTGTCGACCAGACGAACAATGCCTATGTCTTTCCCGGCATTGGTCTCGGCGTTCTGGCAGTAAGAGCCAGGCGCGTGACCGACGGCATGTTTGTGGCCGCTGCCAAGGTCCTGGCCGAAATCTCACCCGCCGCACGGGATGTGCAGGCACCTCTGCTGCCCGCGGTGGCGCAACTGCGCGAGGTCGCATTCGCCGTCGCCAAAGCTATTGCCCGCCAGGCCCGGGCGGAAGGGCAGTGTGAGCTATTCGAGGACGAGGAACTCGATGGCCTCATCGCGTGCAAGATGTGGAAGCCGGTCTATAGGCCGTATCGCCGGTCGCGGCCCTCCGAGCACTGAGTTGTTTGGGAAATGAAGAGAGAGTTGGGAATGCGGGCCTGGCGGCGACCTACTCTTCCGCACCTTGAGGTGCAGTACCATCGGCGCTGAGGGTTTTCACGGCCGAGTTCGGGATGGGATCGGGTGTTTGGCCCCTCGCTATGGCCACCAGGCCGGCAAGCCCGTCCCCGCGCAAGCGGGGGTTTGTCATGTGACCAGGGAAGAAAGTGTCTGGGTGGGGCCGCGCGCGGGTTGGGTCTTGCCGCTGCACGCGGGCGGTTTTGTCCGGCGGAACGAGGTTCCGCCGCGGCGCAAGCAGGCTTGCGCCGGGTTCAAGCGCCAATCGAGCGATTAGTACCGGTCAGCTGCGCGGGTTGCCCCGCTTCCACCTCCGGCCTATCGACGTGGTGGTCTTCCACGGCTCTTGGCGAGACCTGGTTTTGAGGAGGGTTTCCCGCTTAGATGCGTTCAGCGGTTATCCCGTCCGCACTTAGCTACCCGGCGGTGCGGCTGGCGCCACAACCGGTACACCAGAGGTGCGTCCCTCCCGGTCCTCTCGTACTGGGGAGAGCGCCTCGCAAGTCTCGAACACCCACGGCAGATAGGGACCGAACTGTCTCACGACGTTCTAAACCCAGCTCACGTACCGCTTTAAATGGCGAACAGCCATACCCTTGGGACCTGCTCCAGCCCCAGGATGCGATGAGCCGACATCGAGGTGCCAAACGACGCCGTCGATATGGACTCTTGGGCGTCATTAGCCTGTTATCCCCGGCGTACCTTTTATCCGTTGAGCGATGGCCCTTCCACACGGGACCACCGGATCACTATGGCCGACTTTCGTCTCTGCTCGAGCTGTCGCTCTCGCAGTCAGGCGGGCTTGTGCCATTGCACTCCACAGCTGATTTCCGACCAGCCTGAGCCCACCATCGCGCGCCTCCGTTACTCTTTGGGAGGCGACCGCCCCAGTCAAACTACCCGCCATGCAGGGTCCCGGACCCGGATGACGGGCCGCGGTTAGATGCCAGAGAAGATAAGGGCGGTATTTCAAGGGTGCCTCCACCCCAACTGGCGCCAGGGCTTCGTCGGCTCCCGCCTATCCTACACATACCTTCCCTAACACCACTGCAAAGCTGTAGTAAAGGTGCACGGGGTCTTTCCGTCTGACCGCGGGAACTCCGCATCTTCACGGAGAATTCAATTTCGCTGAGCCGGTGTTGGAGACAGCGGGGAAGTCGTTACGCCATTCGTGCAGGTCGGAACTTACCCGACAAGGAATTTCGCTACCTTAGGACCGTTATAGTTACGGCCGCCGTTTACCGGGGCTTCAATTCAGAGCTTGCACCCCTCCTCTTAACCTTCCGGCACCGGGCAGGCGTCAGACCCTATACGTCGTCTGGATGACTTCGCAGAGCCCTGTGTTTTTAGTAAACAGTCGCCACCCCCTGGTCTGTGCCCCCCATCCCGGCTTGCGCCAGGACGGGGCCCCCTTCTCCCGAAGTTACGGGGGCATTTTGCCGAGTTCCTTCAACACCGTTCTCTCAAGCGCCTAGGTATGCTCTACCAGTCCACCTGTGTCGGTTTCGGGTACGGTCTTTATGCCGGTGCTGTTTCCCGGAAGTCCCAGGCCGCCCGCCCAATCCAATAAGGGCGAACGACTTTCGGCCTTCGTCACATTCCGGCAGGCGGAGGAATATTAACCTCCTTCCCATCGGCTACGGCTCTCGCCCTCGCCTTAGGGGCCCGGCTAACCCTGCGCGGATTAACCTTGCGCAGGAACCCTTGGACTTTCGGCGACAGCGTTTCTCACGCTGTTTATCGCTACTCATGTCAGCATTCGCACTTCCGATACCTCCACGGACGCTCGCGCGCCCGCTTCGCCGGCTTACGGAACGCTCCGCTACCGCGTTCAGAAGACAGAGATCAGAGGTCAGAGATCAGAACTGCTGCGATGCAGGCCGGTGAGCATACGGGCGATTTCCCGATATTCGCCCCGCCAGCGATCCGCCGTTCTCTCCTCGATATAGCCGAGATCCCGGCAACAGATCGTCCACACTTGCATCTCATCGGCCGAGCCCAACGCCATCATCACGAACCGGCGAAACTCCGGTTTCGAGACGAGCTGCCGACCAAAACCTTCGGCCAGATTGGCGCAAATCGATTTGGATGCTCGCCGAACCTGATCGGCCAGCGCCCGCTGCTCGATTGTCGGAAATTCGAGACTTGCCCAATGCACCTCCAGCGACACCCGATAGGCCCGCCGAAACACTTCGAGATCCTCGAACCCGCGAGCCCACTCGCTCCTCTGATTTCTTTCCATCTGTAGTCTGATCTCTGATCTCTGTCTTCTGAACACCCGCAGCTTCGGTGCGTGGCTTGAGCCCCGTTACATTTTCGGCGCGGGACAGCTGATAGACCAGTGAGCTATTACGCTTTCTTTAAAGGATGGCTGCTTCTAAGCCAACCTCCTGGTTGTCTTGGCCGTCCTACATCCTTTCCCACTTAGCCACGACTGGGGGACCTTAGCTGGCGGTCTGGGCTGTTTCCCTCTCGACGACGGACCTTAGCACCCGCCGTCTGGCTGCCGGGCTCCACTCGCCGGTATTCGGAGTTTGGTTAGGTTTGGTAAGGCTCGCGCCCCCCTAGCCCATCCAGTGCTCTACCCCCGGCGGTGAGCGCCCGACGCTCTACCTCAATAGATTTCGCGGAGAACCAGCTATTTCCGGGTTTGATTGGCCTTTCACCCCTAGCCACAAGTCATCCCCTACTTTTGCAACAGTAGTGGGTTCGGTCCTCCAGTGCGTGTTACCGCACCTTCAACCTGCCCATGGCTAGATCACCCGGTTTCGGGTCTGATCCCGGCAACTGTTTGGCCCCATCGCTGGGGCCGGCGCCCGTTTCGGACTTGCTTTCGCTGCGCCTACGCCTAGCGGCTTAAGCTTGCTGCCAAGACCAACTCGCTGACCCATTATACAAAAGGTACGCCGTCAGGCAGATGACAGAGATCAGAAAACAGAGATCAGATCTGACCTCTATTCTCTGATTTCTGTCATCTGAACCCTCCGACTGCTTGTAGGCATCCGGTTTCAGGAACTATTTCACTCCCCTCGTCGGGGTGCTTTTCACCTTTCCCTCACGGTACTGGTGCACTATCGGTCACTGAGGAGTATTTAGGCTTGGAGGGTGGTCCCCCCATGTTCAGACAGGATTGCACGTGTCCCGCCTTACTCGAGGACACCGGTTCCGGTTTCCCGTACGGGGCTGTCACCCGCTGCGGCCCGCCTTTCCAGGCGCTTCCGGTACCAAAAACCAATGCCACTGGCCTGTTCCGCGTTCGCTCGCCACTACTTGCGGAATCTCGGTTGATGTCTGTTCCTCCGGCTACTGAGATGTTTCAGTTCGCCGGGTTTGCCTCCGCGTCCTATGAATTCAGACGAGGATACCCGTTACCGGGTGGGTTGCCCCATTCGGAGATCCCGGGATCACCGATCGCTCGCATCTCCCCCGGGCTTTTCGCAGCGTGCCACGTCCTTCATCGCCTCTCAGTGCCAAGGCATCCACCAGATGCCCTTACTTGCGCTTGATCCCCGGCGTTCCCGCAAGGAAACGCCGCACAAAACCGCCGCGCACAGGGGCAAAACCCTTCCTCCCCGCGTCAGCGGGGTGCAGGCCCTCGCGAAACTTGTCCCTGCGAAAGCAGGGGAGCGGGGGCCCATGCATATGGCGGCCTCACATGAAGACACTTCTTCGGATAGGCGCACAGCTTCCGCTGCGCCGAGCCTATCCGCCTCGGTCACATGACAACTCTCTCTTCACCCTTCAAACAACGCGCGCGGGCCGGGTGGCCCTGGACCGCGATCTCTTAGATCTTCTCCAAACGCCGGATTGGTGAACGGATGGTGGAGGTGAACGGGTTCGAACCGATGACCTCCTGCTTGCAAAGCAGGCGCTCTCCCAGCTGAGCTACACCCCCGGACCAGAGGTCAGAGATCAGAATACAGAAGTCAGATCTGTTTTCTGACTTCTGACCTCTGATCTCTGGCACTGGTGGGCCAGGGAGGATTTGAACCTCCGACCTCACGCTTATCAAGCGCGCGCTCTAACCAGCTGAGCTACTAGCCCGGCGTTGCCCCAACGGGTCGCACCAGCAGAGCGAGCGCTCGCCGACGCTCGGGAGAAGGGATGCGCAGACGGCGGCCTCTTGCCAGAGATCGGAGATCAGAACACAGAGATCAGATCTGCCGCCTCTGACGTTTGTGGAAACCGGAGGAGGGATCGGCCAGACACCATTTCTGATCTCTGACCTGCGATCTCTGACCTCTGGAAATCCAGAAAGGAGGTGATCCAGCCGCAGGTTCCCCTACGGCTACCTTGTTACGACTTCACCCCAGTCGCTGACCTTACCGTGGTCGGCTGGCCCCCCAGTCCGAAGACCAGGGTTGCTGCACCGCCTTCGGGTAAAGCCAACTCCCATGGTGTGACGGGCGGTGTGTACAAGGCCCGGGAACGTATTCACCGCGGCATGCTGATCCGCGATTACTAGCGATTCCGACTTCATGCTCTCGAGTTGCAGAGAGCAATCCGAACTGAGACGGCTTTTGGAGATTGGCGCACGGTCGCCCGCTTGCCGCCCTCTGTCACCGCCATTGTAGCACGTGTGTAGCCCAGCCCATAAGGGCCATGAGGACTTGACGTCATCCCCGCCTTCCTCCGGCTTGTCACCGGCAGTTTCTGCAGAGTGCCCGGCCAAACCGCTGGCAACTGCAGATGGGGGTTGCGCTCGTTGCGGGACTTAACCCAACATCTCACGACACGAGCTGACGACAGCCATGCAGCACCTGTGTCCCGGCCGGCCGAACCGAAGGACCGGATCTCTCCGGCCCATACCGGGCATGTCAAGAGCTGGTAAGGTTCTTCGCGTTGCGTCGAATTAAACCACATGCTCCACCGCTTGTGCGGGCCCCCGTCAATTCCTTTGAGTTTTAACCTTGCGGCCGTACTCCCCAGGCGGTGTGCTTAAAGCGTTAGCGGCGACACCGAAGAGCTAGGCTCCCCAACGTCTAGCACACATCGTTTACGGCGTGGACTACCAGGGTATCTAATCCTGTTTGCTCCCCACGCTTTCGCGCCTCAGCGTCAGTCTCGGTCCAGAGAGCCGCCTTCGCCACCGGTGTTCTTCCCAATATCTACGAATTTCACCTCTACACTGGGAATTCCACTCTCCTCTCCCGAACTCCAGCCCTCCCGTTTCGCGCGCCGTTCCCAGGTTGAGCCCGGGGCTTTCACACGCGACGAGGAGGGCCGCCTACGCGCCCTTTACGCCCAGTAAATCCGAACAACGCTCGCCCCCTTCGTATTACCGCGGCTGCTGGCACGAAGTTAGCCGGGGCTTCTTCTCCCGCTACCGTCATCATCGTCGCGGGCGAAAGAGCTTTACAACCCTAAGGCCTTCATCACTCACGCGGCATTGCTGGATCAGGCTTGCGCCCATTGTCCAATATTCCCCACTGCTGCCTCCCGTAGGAGTCTGGGCCGTGTCTCAGTCCCAGTGTGGCTGATCATCCTCTCAGACCAGCTACGGATCACAGGCTTGGTAGGCCGTTACCCTACCAACTACCTAATCCGACGCGGGCCCCTCCTGCTGCGATAAATCTTTCCCCCAAACCTAATCCGAAGACCAGGCCCGGGGCGCATGCGGTATTAGCCGAAGTTTCCCTCGGTTATCCCCCACAACAGGGCAGGTTCCCACGCGCTACTCACCCGTGCGCCACTCCTTTGGGACCGAAGCCCCAAAAGCGTTCGACTTGCATGTGTTAGGCATGCCGCCAGCGTTCGTTCTGAGCCAGGATCAAACTCTCAAGTTCATCCCGGATCTACTCAAAGGTAGACCCAAACCAGGGCCTCCAAACGTTCGCATCGATGCGAACAGATGGCGACCCTCGGCCGCCGTCCGCGCATCCCTTCCCTCTTCTCCACAATCTCAAACAACAATCCCCCAAACCGGGGCTCCCCAGGAGGGGCCGCGCTTATAAGCCCCAGCGTCACCCGCGTCAACACTCAATCCGCGATGCCGATAATAAAAATTTAACCCTGATGCCTCGACCGTCTCAAACCGCCTCGGCGCCATAGTAAAGCATCACAGTGTGCTTGGCTTCGGCAAAGAACAGCCACCGCTCGGCGACGAGCCCCAAGGCCGCGACGGCGACGGCGAGACCTGCCGCGACCCCCCCGATCACGCCGCCGACCAACAGCGCGAGCAACGTCAGAAAGGCGGGCAGCGCGAACGCGAAGAGCCGCACGATGCGGCGCAGCCGGATGCGGTGCTTGCGCGCGATCGCAAAGCCCATCTCCTTCAACAGATAATTCTCCTCGGTGTGCGGCGGCTCGAGCATGCGCACCTTGCCGCGACTGCCGAGCAAGGTTGCGCTGGCTACCGTGCTGTGCGCCGAGGTCGTATCGATCGATCGCCAATATCCTTCCTTCAACCACCATGCGACAATCACCAGGATTGCGGTCGCGACCGCCACATCCGGCGCGCGCGGCTCCCACAGCCGGACGAGAAAATCCAGGATAAGCAAGGCGCTCATCAGGCCGAGGGCAAAATAGTTCGGCACGACCCATGGGTTGTGCCATTGATGGATCGGCCTCAGCGATGCGTAGATCATGCCGGTGCAATAGATCGTCGCGGCCGCGAGGGCTGCGGCGAGGATCCCGCAAAGACCAACCAGTCCCGACCTGGCCCCAAAGAACACCCAGCCGATCCCAAACACCGCAGCCGGGAAGAACGTCAGGACGGAAAAAACACCCTCGCGCGACAGCCAGGATGACCGCCATTGCGAGAAGGCGCGCCAGGCCCGTTCGGGCCGGCCGAGGTGAAACGCCGAAGAGGCGAGCCCGCCTGCGGCAAGCAGGGCCGCGAGCGCGAGCGCGGCAAAGCCGAAACCGCTGCTGGATGGCAACAGAGCGAGCGGTGCGCCGAGCCCGAGCAGCAGAAACAGAGAAAAGCCGGCACCCGAAGCCGTAGTGAAGAACACAATCGACAGCGCGGGATGCATGCCCGTCCTCGAACATCGCCCCGGTCAGCGGGACAGAAGCCGGTCGACCCAGCGCAGCAGGCGATCACCAGCGGGGAGCGGATCAATCGGCGGCACAGCCGCGCCGGCAGTCGGCCGGGCGGGCATCATGCGGGTCGCTCTCGGAGGCAGATACTTATTCACCGGTTTGTAGCCGAGCTCGGGCATCAGATCGCCGCCCGATCGGCGCGCAGCCATTTCGGAAACCTCTGAGTGGGGGTCGCCCAAATCGCCGAAGTGCCGGGCATTGACCGGACAGACCATCACGCAGGCCGGCTTGCGATCCTCGGGCACGAGGTTCTCGTTGTAGATCCGGTCGATGCACAAGGTGCATTTCTTCATGACGCCCTCGTCGGCGTCGAACTCGCGTGCGCCGTAGGGACATGCCCAGGAACACAGCTTGCAACCGATGCAGATCGACTCGTTTACCAACACGATACCGTCCTCGGCGCGCTTGTAAGATGCCCCGGTCGGGCACACGGTGACGCAGGCCGGTTCCTCGCAATGCAGACAGGATTTAGGGAAATGGATGGTGCGCGCGCCGTCGCCTTCGCCTTCCTCGAAGGAATGGATGCGGTTGAACCACACGCCCCAGGCGCCGTCGCCATAGGGATTGAAATCGGGCAGCGGCCCCATGTGGCCGCTCGCATTCCACTCCTTGCAAGCCGTCGCGCAGGCGTGACAGCCGACGCAGATGTCGAGATCGATGACGAGCCCTAGCTTCTTCTGACCCGGTCGCTGTTCGGGCAGCGAGGTCATTGCGCTGGCCTCCCGCGGTCGGCTCCCGCGAAGTAGCGCAGTATCCCGGGGGGTTGGCCAAACGAGGGAGGGTGTTCGAGCACCTTGAACGAAGGCGCGGTGATGTCTGCTTCTCCCTGCAGGACGCGGTCGATCCGCACCCGCAGATCGTACCACGCGGCTTGGCCGGTGATCGGATCGGCATTGGAATGGGAATAGCCGCCGTCCGGCGGCAGCAGCTCGGAAATCAGATGGTTTAGCAGAAAACCCTTGCGGAATTCGGGCGAGTCGGGAGCGAGGTTCCACGCGCCGCTGCGCTTGCCGATGGCGTTCCAGGTCCACACCGTATCGGGGTTGACCCCATCCATCAGCTTGGTCGGGACGCGGATCCGGCCGTGATGGCTGGAGAGCCAAACCCAGTCCTCCTCGGCGAGACCAAGGGCGCGCCCGGCCGCCCGGTTAACGAACAGCCGGTTGTTGCCGAGGATTTGACGGAGCCATGCGTTTTGCGAGTGCCACGAATGGTACATCTGCATCGGCCGCTGGGTCAGCGCGTGCAGCGGGAAGGCGGACCGATCGATCCGGGCCTCCTCGAACGGCATGTACCAGAAGGGCAGCGGGTCGAAATAAGTCGCGATCCGATCCCGGTGCGTTTCTGGCGGCACTACGTTGCCGTGACCCTGGGCGGCCAGGCGAAACCGCTGCAGGGGCTCGACATAAAGCTGCAGCACGACGGGCTCCGGCCGATCGATCAATCCCATCGTGACGGCGGTTTCGAGGTAGGCCTTGTTGGCGTGCTTGAAATAGAGCTGATCCTCGGGCAGCTCGTCTTTCCAGAAGCAGCCGTTCGCGACATAACGCTCGAGCTGCTGCGGGTTCGGTGCACCGCGTCCCGCATTCTCGCCCTCGGCGCCGCGCCAGCCGGCGAGCGGCCCGACACCCGGACGCCGCTCGTGGTTGACGATGTAGTCGGGATAGCCGCCGGGATAACGCGGCGCGCCCTCCGGCGTCACGAAACCCGGCAGCCCGAGTCGCGCGCCGATCTCGATCAAGACGTCCTGAAACGGGCGGACATCGCGATCCGGCGCGAGGACCGGCTGGCGGATCGCGTCGGCCGGCCCTTCGACGCCGCCGATCGGCCGGTCGAGCAAGGATATGCAGTCCCAGCGTTCGAGATACGTCGTATCGGGCAGCACGAGGTCAGCGTAGGCGACCGTCTCGGAGTAATAGGCATCGGAATAGATGATCCGCGGGATGCGGTATTCTCCGGCCGCCGGATCCTTGTCGGCCAGCATCCGCATCGTCTCGGCGGTATTCATCGCCGAGTTCCAGGCCATGTTGGTCATATACATGAAGAGTGTGTCGATCCGGTACGGGTCGCCCTTCCACGCGTTTTGGATGACCATGTGCATCATGCCGTGCGCGGCGATCGGGGCGTCCCAGGAGAACGCCTTGTCGATGCGGAAGGGTCGCCCCTCGGCGTCGAGGATCAGGTCTTCGGGTGACAGCGGGTAACCGAGCGGGATCCCCGGTAGCGGCTTACCCGGCGCGACCTGTTCCGGCCGGCCGGCCGGCTTCGGGCCGGGCGGAGCCGGTTTTGGATGCGGCGACTTGTAGCGCCAGCCGCCGGGCACGTCGATCGTGCCGAGGAGCATTTGCAGCAGATGCAGTGCGCGACAGGTGTGGAACCCATTCGAGTGGGCGGAGATCCCGCGCATTGCATGCAGCGAGACCGGTCGGCCGCGCATCGTTTCGTGCCGCCGCCCGGCCCAGTCGGTCCACGGCACGGCGAGCTCGATTTCCTCCTCGAACGCGGCGTGGGCCATCTCGCCAGCCAGGCGGCGAATAGTGCCAACCGGAACGCCGCAGGTCTCAGCGACGGCTTCGGGCGCATAACAAGGATCTAGGTAGCGCTCGGCCACCAGCTGGAAGACCGGGACGGCGCGCCGGCCATCCGGGAGCGCTGCCTCGCCGACGAGGCGGGCGGTGGTTCCCGCGGTCATGCCGCTGGCGAGCGCTTCCGATGGTTCGAGGACGAGCGGCTCACCGGCCTCATTGCGGGCGAAGAGACCGTCATCGGCTGCACCCGGAGCCTGGATCACCAGCCAGCCGGCGTTGGTATAGCGGCCCAGATACTCGACATCGATCCGGTCGGCCTTCAGCAATTCGTGGATCAGCGAGAGCACGAAGAGACCGTCGGTGCCGGGCCTGATGCCGATCCATTCATCGGCAATTGCCGAATAGCCTGTACGCACCGGGTTTACCGAGACAAATTTCGCGCCGCGCCGGCGCAGACCCGACAACGCGATCTTGATCGGGTTCGAATCATGGTCTTCGGCGACGCCGAACATCATGAAGAACCGGGTGCGCGCCCAATCCGGCTCGCCGAACTCCCAGAAGCTGCCGCCCAGCGTGTACATACCGGCAGCCGCCATGTTGACCGAGCAGAAGCCGCCATGCGCGGCGAAGTTCGGTGTGCCGAATTGCGCCGCCCAATATCCCGTCAGCGATTGGCTCTGATCGCGACCGGTGAAAAAGGCGAGCTTCTTCGGGTCCGTGGCGCGGACCGATGACAGCCACTCTACCGCCGTCGCGATCGCTTCCTCCCATTCGATCTCGCGGAACTCGCCGGAGCCGCGCTCGCCGACCCGCCGGAGGGGCTTTTGGAGCTTCGCCGGCGAGGCTTGCTGCATGATGCCGGACGCGCCTTTGCCGCAAATCACGCCTCGGTTGACGGGATGATCCCGGTTGCCCTCGATGTAGCGGATCGCCCCGTCCTTGAGATGTACTTTGATCCCGCAGCGGCAGGCGCACATGTAACAGGTCGTACACTTCACTTCGTCCGAGATCCGAGGCGAAGTATCGATCACCTCGCGCGGCGAGAAATAGTCACGCAGGCGGCGAGCCAGCGTCATGCTCCACCTCGCGACCTCACGGGCCAGTCTACATTCATTCGGGTTTCCTCAATTCGTCCCCTCCTTCGGGATTCTCGCGCCTGCCGAGCACGCCGTTCTGATCGACCGGCAATCCGGCCTCGCGGTAGAAGCGCTTCGCCCCCGGGTGCAGCGGTATGGAAAGTCCATCGAGCGCATCCTCCAGCCGGACCTGCTTGCCGAGAGGGTCGCGACCCTCGAGCAGCCGCTGGGTCGCGTCGTTCCACAATGCCTTCGTGATGGCATAGATCAGATCGTCTGGCGCGTCGGCGGATACGATCCAGAGCGCGTCGAAGCCGATCGACGGTGTTTCCACGGTGATCCCCGGATAGGTTCCGGATGGGATCATTGAACGCCGGTAAGAGGTCGAGCGCTCCCGCATCTTCGCGAGTACGCCGTCTTCGACTGGGATCAGCCGTACCGGCGTCTCCGCCGCCAAATCGCGGATCGCCGGGACGGGCACCCCGCCGATTATAAAAAAGCCGTCGAGCGTGCCGTCCTTGACATTCGCAGCGGCCACCCCCGGGCGCAAATATTCGGCCATCATGTCCTTTTCGGTGAGCCCGGCGGCAGCGAGCACCACGCGGGCATCGGCAAGCGTCCCCGACGCGGGCTGGCCCAACGAGATGTGCTTGCCCCGGAGATCGGCGAGGGTTCGGATCGCGCGGTCGTCGCGGACCACCAGCTGAAGGCTTTCAGGGAACAGGCTCGCGATCGCGCGCAAATTCTTTAGCGGTCCGGCGGCGGCGAATATGCCGGTTCCCGCATAGGCCCAGCTGGCGATGTCGGATTGGGCTATGCCGGATTCGATCTGCCCGGCGACAATCATACGAAGGTTCTCGACCGAGCCCTGCGTCGCCTGTGTCACCGCGACAAGACCGGGAACTCCGCAACTGCCGCCGTGCTCGCAAGGCGGCGAGCCGGTCGGCTTCGAGATAGCACTGGCGATCACCGCTCCGATCTCGAAAAAGGTCCCCGAGGTCGCTGCGGCGCCGATACGGAAGAATTGCCCTTCCTGTGCGCTCGCCAATACAGGTCCCAAGAGGAGGCCGAGAACGAAAATAGCAGTCGCGGCCGGACCGCACCACGAAACGCCGAACTTAACGGACATCGTCTCACCGGCGAGACAGCAATTTCGAAAAACAACATGGATCACACCGGATTGCAACAGCGCTTACCCGCCCGAGGGCGAGTCATGCTAATGTTCAGACCCATTCATAACGCTTCATTGGTCGACGGTGGACCAATGCTGCCAGCAAAAGTTCTGTCACAGCCGGCGAAGGCCGGTGCCGATGGCAGAAATGGGTCCCGGCCTTCCCCACGGGACAAGTCCTTGGGCTGAAGGCCCACGGGAAGACGTAGGAGGAGGCGAGGCACTGAATCATCTGAATCCGTCTGAGCGCTAGGGGGTCGGATCTGGTGTGCCGGTCGTGGCGGCGCCGCCGCCTGTGCCGGCCACGCTCCCGGCGACCACGGCGATGACGGCACCGCCATAACGTTCGAGCTTGCTGCGGCCTACCCCCGGGATCTCGGCCAACGCGTCCAGCGAGGCGGGGCGGCGGCGCGCTACTTCTGTCAGAGTGGAATCATGAAAGATCACGTAAGGCGGAAGCTCTTGCCGCCGCGCTTCTTCAAGGCGCCAAGCGCGCAGTGTCTCCCACAGCGAGCGTGCTACCGGATCGAGGTCGGCGGCGCCGGTCCCTGATTTGCGATCGGTCCGAGGCGTCCGGCGTTCGCGCCCGCTCTCCTCTACCCGAAAGCGAACGGACCGGGAGCCCCGCAAGATCTCGGCGGCTGCGGGCGCGAGCGAAAGACCCCCGTGGCCGGCGACATCCGGCAAAACCACACCTTGAGCGACCAGCTGGCGATAAACCGAGAGCCATCCGCGACGATCCAGTTCGGTGCCGACGCCGAAGGTCTTCAGTCGGTTGTGCCCAAGCCTCTGTGCCCGCTCGGTTTCGGCGCCAAGCAAGACATCGACGAGGTGATGCGTGCCGAAACGCTGTCCAGTGCGGTAAATTGCCGAAAGCGCCTTTTGCGCAGCAATCGTTCCGTCCCAGCTCGGGACCGGGGTCTGGCAATTGTCGCAATTGCCGCAAGCTGGGTGATCGGCTTCTCCGAAATAGCCGAGGAGGACCTGTCGCCGGCACGAGACTGTCTCGCAGTAGCCGATCAGCGCCTCGATCTTTTGGCGCTCGATCCGGCGCTGGCGATCGGTTGCCTCACCGGTCTCGAGCAGACGAAACAGGCTCATCACATCGGCCATGCCGTAGGTCATCCAAGCGTCCGCCGGCAGCCCGTCCCGCCCGGCGCGGCCCGTTTCCTGGTAATAGGCTTCGAGGTTTTTCGGCACGTCGAGATGGGCGACGAAACGGACATTCGGCTTGTCGATCCCCATGCCGAAGGCGATCGTCGCGGCGATGACGACCCCTTCCTCCCTGAGGAAGCGTTCTTGATGCCGCTCGCGCATGGCCGGTTCGAGGCCAGCATGGTAAGGTAGCGCAGCACGCCCTCGCGCGCTCAGCCAAGTCGCGGTCTCCTCGGCAGAGCGCCGCGTGGAGCAATACACGATCCCCGCATCGGCCAGATGTTCCGTGGCGAGAAAACGCCACAACTGCTCCAGTGGGCTGCGCTTTGCGACGACACGGTAGAACAGGTTCGGCCGGTCATACCCGGCGGCAAAGGTCCGTGCTCCTGCCAGCCCCAGTTGAGCGATGATGTCGCGCCGCGTCGGGCCGTCGGCGGTGGCGGTCAACGCCATTACCGGCACTCCTGGGAAGCGCTGTTTGAGGATCGAGAGCTGCTGGTACTCCTGGCGGAAATCGTGTCCCCATTGCGAGATGCAGTGCGCCTCATCGACGGCAAAAAGGGCGAGGCGAGTGTGCGACAACAACTCCAGGCAGCGCGGTGTCATCAACCGCTCCGGCGAGACATAAAGCAGATCGAGGGCAGCATCCCGAACGGCGCGCTCGATCTCGGCGGCCTCGCCGGGCGACAGCCGTGAATTGAGGGCCGCCGCGCGCACTCCCGCCTGATGCAGCGCGTCGACCTGGTCCTTCATCAATGCAATCAGTGGGGACACTACGACGCCGACGCCCGAACGTAGCAGCGCCGGGATCTGGTAACACACCGACTTGCCGCCGCCGGTCGGCATCAGCACGACGGCGTCTCCGCCGACGATAACGTGTTCGACGATCGCGAGCTGCTGCCCGCGAAAGCTCTCGAAGCCGAAAACCTCGCGGAGCACTTCCTGCGGGCTGCGCTCGCCTTGGCCGTTCACGGGCAAACCCGCTACATCGTATCCGGGGGACCGGCGCACGGCGAGATCCCCGGCATTATTCGGAACACTCCTTCATCGGCGAAATTCTGTACGAGCCATACCAGTCCCGCAGCCACATCAAAGACATTCCTCACGCCCGGAGGATGGGTGGCAACACGTGCCCGACGCATCTGCTCAGATGCAGCATACGCACCCTTGCCGATAGTTTCGCCGTTGCCGCGCAAATCCGGCACATTCTAACCCGCTAAGTGTTAGTTATTATGGTAGATACAGGGCTTCCTGCTTGCCACTTCATGCTCGCGTTCTTGGGGAACAGAATTGTACCGAAAAAGGATGAGATCTTCGCCTTGGGATTGTGCATCGACCCGGGAAGCGATAAGACGGCCGGCGCGCGTATCCAGCGAACCCGAGGCCGTAACTGACGGTCTCAGCCGCGGCTATCGCCGGCTGATCGCCTTTGCCGCGCGAAGCGAGGTAAACGTGTTTATTCGCCGTCGCGTCCGAGACGGAAAATCGTTGGTCTTGGCGGCGGGCATCGTGGCCCTCGCCTTTGTCTTATGCGGTTCGTGGCTGTCAGACGTGGCAGCCTGCGCAGAGACGAATTCACCGGCAAGCGCCGATGCGCCCGGTCTCGAGACCGCGCCCGCTGATCCGACCCCCTTTACCGGCAATCCCGAGATCAAGACGCGGCTTGAGGCGCCAGGCAAGCCGACAATCGCCGGTGAAAGGCTGCATGGTTGGCTGCTTCGCCGCTTCTACGGCGCACACGGATATCAAACGGTGTGGGACGGCCACCCGGAAGAAGCCAGCCGCCTGCTGCGTGACGCCGTTCTGCGCGCCGCCGACCATGGTCTCGACCCAGGGTTGTTTCACAGCAACGCACTCGCCGAGCACGGCCCGAACCTGTCGGCGGTTGAACGTGATCTGCTGCTCTCCGACGCGTTTCTATCATATGCCGACGCGCTGGCGCGAGGAGCAATGCCCATCGAGGAGCGGATGGACGACGAGGATCTGACGCCCGAGCCGGTCGACATCGTTGCGGTGATCGACGCCGCGATTGCGGCTCCCGACCCGGTAAAGGTGATCGAAGCCCTCGCCCCTGTATCCGCCGAATATGAGACTATGCGCCGAGCCTACGCCGAATACCGGGCGATCGCCCTGGGCACTCAGAGCCTACGAACCAAGACCGGGCGCCCATCTTTGGAACGGGCAGCGGCAGCCGAACCGCGGATGCGGCAGCTGGTGGTCAACCTCGAACGGCTGCGCTGGCTGCCGCGTCAAATGCCGCGGGACCGGGTCATCGTCAACGGCGCCATCGCCCGCCTTCAGCTGTTCCGTGACGACCGGCCGGTATTCACCACCCGTGTCGTCGTCGGCGAGACCGACAAGCAGACGCCCGAGCTGCAATCGACGATCAATGACGTCCTGTTCAACCCGCCCTGGAACATTCCGCGGTCGATCGCGCAGAGAGAAATCTTGCCGAAATTGGCTGCCGATCCCGGTTACTTGGCCAGCCACCACATGAGATTTCGCAGCAATGGGGCAATCCAGCAGGAGGCCGGGCCTTACAGCGCCTTGGGCCGGCTGAAATTCGAGATGAACGACCGCTATGACGTTTATCTGCATGATACTCCCACCAAGTCGCTGTTCCAGTCCGCAGCGCGCATGATGAGCCACGGCTGTGTCCGCGTCGAAAACCCGCGGGTCCTAGCGGTAATGCTGCTCGGGCAGCCAATGGAGGTGATCGACAAGGGGATCGCCGCCGGACACACCAGTCGGCGAGCGTTGCCGGTCCCGATGCCGATTTTCATTGTCTACCAGACTGCCAACGTCGAATCGGATGGCTCGGTACAGTTCCGCGGCGATCCGTATGAGCGGGACGCGGAGATTTGGCGTTACCTCAGCCGGGCACAACCGCTGCCGGTCGCCCAAGATTCCCCTGCTGGCCAGCGTAAAGGGTGATCTGTATACAGTCTTTTTCAACTATTGCGCAGTAACATTAGGACAAATCTCCAGCGATTTGGTTGATTTGAAACGATCGGGCTTGTTTGAGCAGTTTCAAGGTGCTATGGCGTCTCTCGGGGAAATTTGGGGGGTTGCCAGTGTCAGCATCTACTTTGCTGAGCCGGCGTCGATTGCTCGGCGCTGCGGCCGCGGTTACTACGGTTGGTCTCATCACATCGGCTCCGGCCATTTCTTATGCGCCGCGATCGATATCGCTTTACAACACCCATACCGGCGAATGGCTGCGTACCGTGTACTGGGCCGATGGCCACTACATTCGCGAGGCCGTTAGGGACATCAACTGGATCTTGCGGGATCACCACACCGACGAGATGCGCCCGATGGACGCCGGGGTTCTGGACGTCCTCGGTTTCTTGCGCGAACAGCTCGATACGCCCGACCCGTTTTTGGTAATTAGCGGATACCGCTCACCTGCCACAAACATGAGATTGTATTTGCAAGGTGAGGGAGCGGCCAAGCACAGCTATCACATCAAGGGCATGGCGGTCGATCTGCGCTCCGAGAGCCGCAGCTTGTCGCAGGTGCGCGACGCGGCAATGGACCTGCAGTGCGGCGGCGTCGGCTATTACCCGCGGTCGGATTTTGTTCACGTCGACTGTGGACCGATTCGGCGCTGGTGAAGCGCAGACTCTCCATTCAGCAACCGGACGTGGAACTCCCGGCTGTGCGCAACGGTTGTACCTACGGGACGCAACTTTGCTGACGGGCGACCATGCTAGGTACAATCCTGCTGATAATTCTGATCATCTTGTTGATCGGCGCGTTGCCGACTTGGCCATATAGCGGCGGCTGGGGCTACTACCCGAGCAGCGGGCTTGGTTTGGTGCTGGTCATCATTATCGTTCTGCTTGCACTTGGTCGAATATAACGGCAGGGCGGAGCGGGCTCGGCGGGATCAACCCGTCTGCGGCCCTCTCCGCAATACCTCGACGCGCAACGGCAGAGGCGCCCCGAGCCATAGCGCAAATTGCGTGTGATCCGCGACGCTATCATTTGTGAGCGGGTGGACCAGAACATCGAGCCCCTCGCGGTTCAGCATCAGCCACGGAACCAGCTGAGGGAATTCTTCTACCGCGAAGGCCACCTGATACATCGCTGTGGGGTGAGGCCCGACCGGTTCATCATGCCAGCTGTCGATCCGAGCCCGTGGGAAATTCTCCCCGATGGCGGTTCGCAGCCGCTCCGCGGCCGGCCGGGTCTCCGGAGCGTAATAAAGGTGCGCATGGTATCCCGAGATGATGCCGGGATCGACTGCTTCACCCATGCTGACCTCCGTTGTTGGACCCACCAGTTTCACACGGCGACGTTGTTGCGCCGAAACCGAGCGCTCGCTGCATCAGGACGCAGTCGACCCAGCTGCCGAATTTAAAGCCGACGGCGGGCAAAAGGCCGGTTCGCGTAAAACCCAACGTCTCGTGCAGCCGGATCGATGGCCACTGGTCGCTGCCGCCAATCACGGCAATCATTTGGCGATAGCCGAGTTCGCAGCAGCGTTCGACGAGCGTAGAGAGCAGGGCTCGGCCAATGCCGCGACCGACTTCCGCGGCGTCGACGTAAATCGAATCTTCGAGCGTGAACCGATAGGCCGACCGTTCACGATATCGTGAAGCGTAGCAGTATCCGACCACCCGCCCCGATCGCTCGGCTGTCAGATAGGGCAGTTTGAGCGCAAGAATATCCCCCCGGCGCCGCGCAACCTCGTCCTCATCAGGCGGAATGTCCTCGAAAGAGGCAACGCCGTGAAGGACGTGATGACGGTAGATGGCGGCGATTTTGGATATATCGTCGTCGCGAGATGACCGAATCGCCATATTCATGGGCGCCCGAGCATGGCGTCAGCCCTGGATCACGCGCACCGGGTTGCCATCGAGAAAAGCGATGATGTTCTCAACGATCTGCGGGTAGGAGTTGCGGTAGTTCTCGTCGGTCACATAGCCGATATGCGGCGTCAGGATCACGTTCGGTGCCGTGCGCAGCGGATGATCGATCGGCAAAGGCTCCTTGTCGTAGACATCGAACCCGGCATAGGCGAGACGTCCCTCCTTCAGCGCGGCGATGATCGCGCCGCTATCACAGATCGGCCCGCGCGACGTGTTGACAATGATCGCGCTCGGTTTCATCAGCCCGATTTCGCGGGCGCCTACCAAGCCGCGGCTGCGCGGGCTCAGTACCAGATGCACTGAGAGGATGTCGGCACGGCGGAACAATTCGTCCTTCTCGACCCGCTCCACCCCTTGCTCGCTGGCCCTCTCGGCGGTCAGGTTCTGGCTCCAAGCGATCGCCTTCATGCCAAAAGCAAGGCCGACGCGGGCGACTGCGCTGCCCAGCCGTCCGAGGCCCAACAGGCCGAGCGTCTTGCCAGCGACCCGATGCCCGATGCGAGTCTGCCACCCACCGTGCCGCATGAACTGATGATCTTCGGCGATACGCCGGGCGGCCCCGAGGATCAAGCCCCAGGCGAGTTCCGCGGTATCCTCGTTGCCGCCGCCGGGGCCGCCGGTACCGCACACAGTGACGCCGTGGTCCCTCAATGCCGCCATGTCGAATGAGGCGTTGCGCATGCCGGTTGTGATCAGCAGTTTCATCTTCGGCAGTCGTTCGACGACGGATTTCTGAAACGGTGTACGCTCGCGCATCGCCGCGACGAGCTCGGAATCGGCCAGCGCCCGCACCACCGCGTCCTCATCGGCGAAGGGGTGGCGCTCGACGGCGATTTCGACCGCTCGGCTGTTTACCGGCGTCCAGTCCGCCATGTTGAGGGCAACGCCTTGGTAATCATCGAGAATGCTGAGCCGCATCGCCGCCATTCTTTCCTCCACTGCGCGTCTTACGCCATCGCCTTGGTAAGGTTCGAGTCAAGTTTGTCCAGAAACTGATTGTCGTCAGCCACCGGTGATCGGCGCGGATCAGGATCGCCAAATCGCGGGTCACATCCCCGCTCTGGACAGGCGGTTCCACCTGACGCCGCGTCAGAGAGCGGCGAACGCAGCGTTAAGCGTCGCGCTCGGCCGCATCGCCGCTGATATCTTAGCCTGATCGGGCAGATAATAACCGCCAGTATCCACCGGCTTACCCTGCGCGGCGATCAGCTCGGCATTGATCTTGGCCTCGTTGGCCGCCAGCGCCTTTGCCAGCGGTTTGAAGCGGGCTGCCAGTACCGAGCTGTTGTCCTGCCCGGCCAGCGCCTGTGCCCAATACAGCGCCAGGTAGAAATGGCTGCCACGATTATCCAGTTCGCCAACCTTCCGCGCAGGCGAACGGTTGTACTCAAGGATCTTGCCGTTGGCCTCATCGAGCGTCTCGGCCAGAACCTGCACGTCCTCATTCCCACTTGTCTGCGCCAGATGTTCCAGCGAAGCGCCAAGCGCCAGGAACTCGCCCAGCGAATCCCAGCGCAGATAGCCTTCGTGCTGGAACTGCTCCACATGCCTGGGAGCCGAACCGCCGGCCCCGGTCTCGAACAACCCGCCGCCCGCCAGCAGCGGAACGATCGATAGCATCTTGGCCGACGTGCCCAGCTCCATGATCGGGAAAAGATCGGTCAAGTAGTCGCGCAGCACATTGCCAGTGACGGAGATGGTGTCGAGCCCCTTGCGGATGCGATCGAGCGAGAACTTCATTGCCTCGACCGGCGCCAGGATGCGGATGTCGAGACCCGATGTGTCCTCGTTCTTCAGGTATGTCTCGACCTTGGCGATCAACTGCGCGTCGTGCGCGCGTTTGGCGTCGAGCCAGAACACCGCTGGGGTGCTGGTCAGGCGCGCGCGGCGCACCCCAAGCTTGACCCAGTCCTGGATCGGGGCGTCCTTGACCTGGCACATCCGGAAGATGTCACCAGTCTCAACCGGCCGTGACAGCAGAACCGTGCCGTCATCGGCAACCACGCGCACCGTTCCGCCCGTGGCGACCTCAAACGTCTTGTCGTGCGAGCCATACTCCTCGGCTTGCTGCGCCATCAACCCAACGTTCGGCACAGAGCCCATCGTCTTCGGGTCGAAGGCGCCATGCGCCTTGCAGTCCTCGATGACGGCCTCAAACAGTGTCGCGTAGCAACGATCGGGGATCGCGGCGATCACCTCGTGCAGCTTGCCGTCAGCGCCCCACATGCGCCCGGATTCGCGAATCATCGCGGGCATCGATGCATCGATGATCACGTCGCTCGGCACGTGCAGATTGGTGATTCCCCGGTCGGAATTGACCATGGCCAGGCCAGGCCGCTTCGCGTAGGTGGCCTGGATATCGGCCTTAATCGCCGCCTTTTCAGCCTCCGGCAACGTCTCGATCCGGGTCAGCATGTCGCCCACACCGTTGTCGGGATCAACGCCCAGGCGCGCCAGTGTGGCGCCATGCTTCTCGAACACATCGGCGAAGAACACGGAAACGCAGTGACCGAACAGGATGGGATCAGAGATCTTCATCATGGTCGTCTTGACGTGCAGCGAGAACAGTACGCCGTCCTTCTTCGCGGCGTCGATCTGCGCGGCGAAGAAGGCGCGCAACGCCTTACGGTTCATCACCGACGCGTCGATGATCTCGCCGGCCTGAAGCGGCGTCTTCGCCTTCAGCACCGTGACCGCGCCATCGCTGCCGGCCAACTCGATACGGGCATTGGTCGGCGCCGCAATGGTCGTCGCGACCTCCGAGCCGTAGAAATCGCCGCCCGACATGTGCGCCACGCGCGATTTCGAGTCCTTGGTCCAGGCGCCCATCTTATGCGGATTGTTGCGCGCGTACTGCTTCACGGCGCCGGCGGCGCGGCGGTCCGAATTTCCCTCGCGCAGCACCGGATTGACGGCGCTGCCGAGCACCTTGCCGTAGCGGGCGCGGATTTCCTTATCCGCTGGCGTCGCGTCGCTGTCCGGATAGTCCGGCACGTCATAACCTTTGCCCTCCAACTCCTCGATCGCAGCCTTCAGCTGCGGGATCGAGGCGGAGATGTTGGGCAGCTTGATGATGTTGGCCTCGGGGCGCATCGCAAGTTGGCCAAGTTCGGCCAGCTCGTCGTTAATCTTTTGCGCCGGTGTCAGTTTATCCGGGAAGTTGGCGATGATGCGGCCAGTCAGCGAGATGTCCTTCAGCTTCACCTTCACGCCGGCCGCCCCTACGAAGGCTTCGACGATTGGCAGAAGGGAAAACGTAGCAAGCGCAGGTGCTTCATCAACCTTCGTCCAAACGATTTCGAGATCTGACATGCTTGCACCTCCGCGCACCGCTTTCGTTTCCGACTGAGTTGTTCTGTTGACGGGTTATGGCCTGTCTTGTCTCACTGACGTAAAGGCATCGCGGCTCTCCATGCCGAGGTCGTAGTATTTCAGGTCGACTTCGAGATACGGCTAAATCAGCTTGCTCAACATGATCCGGGCCATCTCATCGCCGTCGAGCTTGGCCACTTTGACCTTTGCCATCCATTTCTTGCCTCGTATGCCGAAAGGGGTGCCGACCGCGACTTCTCGGGTGCGAGGATAAGGACCGCCGAACGAGGAGACAAGCCAACGTTCAGAGCTGCTCAATTTCGGTTTTCCGCGATACCGCCGGCTCTTTTCGACAGAGCCGCCATCAAGCCCGCAACATTCGGGATAACTTGGAGCAATCCTCGCGTCTGCTCGCGGGCAAAGCCCGTGACGACTATGTGGTCGAGAAGCTGGCGCAACGGCGCCCAGTAGCCACCGACATCGGCGAGCAGGATCGGCTTGTCGTGGAGCCCGAGCTGCTTCCAGCTCAGGATTTCGAACAGTTCGTCGAGCGTGCCTATACCGCCGGGCAAAATGGCGAACGCATCCGCTTTCTCCGCCATCAGACGTTTGCGTTCGTGCATGCTCTCGACCACCACCAGCTCCGTTGCGCCGCTATGCGCCAACTCGGCATCGCGCAAGCGCGATGGAATGATCCCGATCACCTCCCCGCCGCCGGCCAAGGCAGCATCGGCGAGCAGTCCCATCAGCCCGACCCGCCCGCCGCCGTAAACCAGCCCGATTCCGGCAGCCGCCAGTCGAGCCCCGAGCTCGGTCGCCGCCTCTCGGTATTGCCGATCGACCGCGCCGGAGGAGCCGCAATAGACGCACAACCGCCGAATATTCGACATCGCCGGTCAGGCCGGCTCGGGTGGTGAGGATTGCAAGCGCATTCGCCGAGGCATACACTCTGCTGTGGCGCAATTCGAACGATTTTCGCGAGGATCTGTGCGGCACGGCTATATCGTCGGCTCGGCTGTCGCGGTTCTGCTGGTTGGCGCCGCAACTGTCCTCGTTCTCCCGCGCAGCGGTATTCCTCCAGCGGTGAAGGCCACTACGCAAACGGCGTCGTCACAAGCTGGTCCTGCACCCGTCGAGGAGGACCGAGCCAAACCCGGTCTCGTACCACAGCCTAGTGTGCCGGTCTTGCCGAGCTTTGACGTCGTTAAAGTCGGTCCGACCGGAACCGCGGTCATTGCCGGACGCGCCGAGCCGGGAAGTAAAGTCACGGTCCGCGACGGCGACAAGGTTATCGGCGAGGTGACAGCCGATCGGCGCGGAGAATGGGTGCTCGTCCCGGATCAGCCGATCGGCCCGGGCGACCGCTTGCTCTCACTCGAGGCGTCCGGCCCAAGGGTCGGCACGACGGTCAAATCGGAGGAGACCGTAGCGCTGTCGATCAGTCCGCCCAAAGCGGGCGGAAAGGAAGAGACGGCGCTGGCGGTGGTCTTGCCGCGGGACGGCAACGCAGCGCCTCGTGTGCTGCAGCGCCCCGACAGGTCGTTGCGGAGCAGTCAAGGGGCACCTTCTGCCGACAAGCCGCTCGCTTTGTCGATGGACGCGCTGGAATACGATGAGCAAGGCAGGGTCGTCCTATCAGGGCGGGCGACGCCTGGAGCTACCGTCCAAATCTACGCCGGCAATCAGCGGCTCGCGACCGCTACGGCCGATGCGGCCGGGGAGTGGTCGGCAACCTCAACCCGGGTAGTCGGCCCGGGGAGCATCGAGTTGCGTCTCGATCAGATGGGAAAAGACGCTCGCGTCGTGCAGCGCATCGTCGTGCCCCTGGCGCAGGCGGTCGCCGCAGAACTCACCCCGGGGCAAAACTACACCGTACAGCCCGGCAACAATCTGTGGCAGATATCCCGCCGTGCGTACGGTGTCGGCACTCGTTATCTGATCATCTACTCGGCCAATCTCAGCCAGATCCGCGATCCCGAGCGCATCTATCCCGGCCAAGTATTCAGGGTGCCAAAGTCGTAAGCTACGGAGCTCCTTCCTGGTGCCGCTTCGCCCAGGGTCGCTGGCGCGCCAGATCGACAAATTTCGCCCGCTGTTCGGGCGACAATTTCGTCAGAAACGACAGGGTGACCGGCGCCAACTCGTGCATGTAGCCGCGACGCGTTCGTCCCGCTTCGTCGAACAGTTGCACCACCTTCGAAACGTCAGCGTCGGGCTTGGCGACTTCGGACCAAGCTTTGCCCATCAGTGGGTCGACCGCCTCATGCATCGTCTGCATGTTCGCGCGCACCGCTTGAGAGTACTGCACGAACGCCTCTTTCTGTTGTGGGTCGAGCCGTAGCTGCGCACCTATCCACTCTAGCCGTTCCGCTGCGTAGATCGGCGGGGGATAATCCCGGAAGCGGCTCCACAGGAAAGCGGCGACAAAAAAGAGGTTGAGCACTAAGGATATGGTCAGCAGCCATACGAGCGGCTGCCGCGCACCGCTACGTGCTGCCAATGAGGCGACCGTCACGTCCGCATGCCTTCGCCCAGATCACGCAGGAAATTAGGTCCCGGGTCGAACAATTCGGGAAGCAGACCGGTGTCGCTGGGCTGCCGATGCTCGCTGAGCGCAAGCGAGGTGTCGCTGCCCATCGCAAAGCCGAGCCAGCCGACCAATGCAACGGCCGCCGCAAGGCTTCCCCACTGTGCCGAAATTTGGAGAAGGCGGCGGCCTTGCTGAGGCACGAGCGGGACTACCTTCCCGCCAACGGACCCCGTATCAGGCGATACCGCACTGGCTCGCGCGATGATCCGCTCAAGACCGGCGGGCGTCCGTTCGGCATCGGCAAGCGTCTGGGCCGCCCGCACGTCGGCCGCGGTCTCCGGATCGGCGGCGAGCAGCGCGGCGATGCGCTCCCGCTCCTCGATATCGAGGAGCCCATCGGCATAGGCTGCAAGGTCGAGAAATCGCGCCGTCTCGTCGTCGTCGGCATCCATCGTGCGGCATCGCTGCCACAGACGGCGATCCGCCGCCGGGTTTAGCGCGTATTCTGGTCCTTCGCTTTGCGTCATGGCAACGTCTTCCTACAGTGTTTACGCGGCGGGGAGCCGGAGCATCCCCGCAACCGCGGCGTTCATTCGACTTCGGCCCGGAAGTGGGCGCGCAGCTTGATCATCGCCTTGTGGTGGGCACTGCGGACGGTCTGCGGGTCGATCCCAAGGGCGAAGGCAACCTCGGAAACTTCCATCTCACGATCGTACAACATCGTTAAGATTTCCCGTTGGCGCGGCGACAGCAACGCTTCCGGCAGTTTGAGCTTGCGTACCGGCTCGACCGGATCGATCGCGAGGCGTCCTTCCGGCACCGTCTCGATCGGCACCGACACCGGCCGGTGACGGCGCATCGCGTCCCGTGCGGTGCTGCGCGCAACGATCGTGATCCAGGTGGAGAGACCGGCGCGAGACGCGTCGTAACTGCGCAGCAGCCGGAAGTCGTCCTTACAGAGCCGCAGAAAGACGTCCTGCGTCAGGTCTTCGACCTCGGCCGCCTCGCGCGCGACACCTCGCACCGCGGCAACGACAAGGCCCGCGTAACGCCGAACAAACACCTCCCAGGCTCCCTTGTCGCCACGCAGAAGCCTGTCCAAATCGCCGTCTTGCGCCAATCAGGACGTCCCGCCGTCACTCGCCCCGGCCGCGCGATCAAGCGAGCCCGGCAAAGAAGTCGTTCCCCTTGTCGTCGATCACGATGAATGCAGGAAAATCGACCACTTCTATGCGCCAGATCGCCTCCATCCCGAGTTCCGGATATTCCACGACCTCGACTTTACGGATGCAATCCTGCGCGAGGCGGGCCGCCGACCCACCGATCGAGCCGAGATAAAAGCCGCCGTGCTTATGGCACGCGGCGCGGACCTCGGCACCGCGATTGCCTTTGGCCAGAGTGACGAAGCTCCCGCCGGCCGCCATAAACCTATCGACATAGCTGTCCATCCGTCCGGCGGTGGTGGGCCCGAAGGAGCCCGAGGCGTATCCTTCCGGGGTCTTGGCCGGCCCCGCGTAATAGATCGGGTGGTTTTTGACGTAATCGGGCAATCCTTCGCCACGGTCGAGCCGCTCCTGCAGCTTGGCATGTGCGATGTCGCGGGCGACGACCAACGCGCCGGTCAAGCTCAGGCGCGTCTTGATCGGGTATTGCGAGAGGCAGCGGCGGACCTCGTCCATCGGCCGCCCGATATCGATCGGGATCACCTCGCCGCCCAGCCCGGCGGCGTCGATGTCCGGGAGAAATCGCGCCGGATTGGCTTCGAGCTCTTCGAGAAACACCCCGTCCGCGGTGATCTTCCCCAGGATCTGGCGGTCCGCCGAGCACGAGACGCCGATCCCGATCGGCAGGCTCGCGCCATGGCGCGGTAGGCGGATCACCCGGACATCATGGCAGAAATATTTGCCGCCAAACTGTGCACCGATGCCAAGTCCGCGGGTCAGCTCCAGCACGTCTTCTTCGAAGCCGCGGTCGCGATAGGCCTGCCCGTAGCGGTTCCCTTGCGTCGGCAGCGCGTCGAGAAAACGGCAGCTGGCGAGCTTGACCGTCTTCAAATTCATCTCCGCCGAAGTGCCGCCGATGACGATTGCCAAGTGGTAGGGCGGGCACGCCGCCGTGCCGAGAGTGCGGAGTTTTTCGTCGAGGAATTTGACCAACGATTTCGGGTTCAACACCGCCTTTGTCTGTTGATAGAGGAAGCTCTTATTGGCGGACCCGCCGCCCTTGGCGATGAACAAGAATTTATACTGGTCGCCGGGCTCGACGTAGAGGTCGATCTGGGCGGGAAGGTTGTCGCCGGTATTCACCTCCTCGTACATCGACAAAGGCGCTACCTGGCTGTAGCGCAGATTGGTTTCGGTGTAGGTGCGGCAGATGCCGGCCGACAGCGCGGCCGCGTCGTCCCCCCCCGTCCAGACCTGCTGTCCCTTCTTGCCCATGACGATTGCGGTGCCGGTGTCCTGGCACATGGGCAGGACCTTTCCGGCAGCGATATTGACGTTCTTCAGCAGGTCGAAGGCGACGAATTTGTCGTTCGCCGACGCCTCCGGATCATCGAGGATCGCGCGCAGCTGAGCGAGGTGGCCCGGGCGCAGCAGGTGCTGACAATCAACAAAAGCGTCACGGGCGAGCAGGGTCAACGCGGCGGGGTCTATCTTGACGACGCGCTGCCCCTCGAACATCCCGGTCGAGACGTAATCGCCGGTCACCTTGCGGTATGGCGCATCGTCGGGCCCGAGTGGGAAGAGTTCGTGATACCCGACATCGCTCATGCGGCGCTCCCCGTTACAAGTTTGCGCAGAAGCATACTTTCCGCCCCCGCGTCAAGCGAGCCGCGCGGGTGGTGGACTACCTCAGACGCTTGGGAGCCGACCCGGCTCGGTATAGAATGCGACGATGCTAGTGTATGTCGTCGGGGATCCAAATCTATGACTCGCTCTGTCTACGCATTTCGGCACGCCGGGCGACAGGACTTTGCGCTTCTGCGGTCTTGGTTATGCTCGCCTGATGTAACGCGTTGGTGGGGTGACCCCGAGGAGCAGGCCGCATTGCTCCGGGAAGATCTGGACGAGCCGCGCATGGTCATGCGGATCGTCTCGCACGAACGCCGGCCTTTCGCATACGTCCAGGATTATGACGTGCACGTCTGGCCGCAACCACATTTCGATCAATTGCCGACAGGTTCGCGCGCGATCGATGCCTTCATCGGCGAACCTAGCATGATCGGCCAGGGCTACGGCTCCGCGTTCTTGAGATTGCTGGCCGAACGGCTTACGGCCGAGGGTGCGCCCGTCGTTGCGATCGATCCCGATGTGGACAACCTCCGGGCCCGTCGAGCCTACGAAAGGGCGGGCTTCTGTGGCGAAGATTTGGTCGAGACCGGAGCAGGATCTGTGATGCTAATGACTTTTGGCGGACGAGTTGTGCCACATCGCTGGTGAAGGTCGGGTACGGAGCGTCAGATTCCGTCCACTAGCGCTTGCGAAACTTGTCAAGGGTCACGACCTCGGCCGCCGGCCGCGCCGGTTCAGCCGGCTCGGATGATGAGATCTGTGCGGGAAGAGCAGTCACGTCGGCCGGCTGCGCAGCGGGAACCTCGAATTGGAGCGCGAAATTGACCGAGGGATCGGCAAAGGTCGTTACCGCCGCGAATGGGATCCTCAGCCGCTCCGACCGGCTCTGAAAACTGAGATTGACCGAAAAGACGTCATCGCCGACTTCGAGCGCCCGGAACTGGTGCTGCAGCACGATCGTCATCTCGTCGGGAAATTTGCTGAGCAGGTAGATCGGGATGCCGACCCCCGGGGCATGAGTGCGAAAAGTGACGTAGAAGTGATGGTCACCGGGCAAACCCTCGCGGGCCGTCCGCGCCAACGCTTCGCGCATGACGCCGCGCAACGCGCTCTCGACTATCTTAGGGTAATCGAATAGGTCCTGGGCCATGTTCCGGCGGCTCGTTCATTCGCAAGGGACACGTCGAGAGGTCGAGTGAGGGGCTTCTGTTGCCCGGTGCCCCTCGGACCGCGATTTGCTCAAGGCTTTTACCCCGCTAGGGGTTAGGCCGCGAGCGCCTCCTGTGCGAAGTTATCGTTCGCAGCTAGATTATGACCCGATAACGGTGGTATCATACCGGGCGACGGATCTTGCCTTTACCACGCGCGTCGAGCCTAGTTCGCCCCCATGGACCGCCGGCCGTAGGGCCGGCGGGAAATTTGGTGGAGGCGCCGGGTACTGCCCCCGGGTCCGCAACGCTTATTTCACAAGCCGTGTATCGCCATAGTCGGTTGCCCGACAAAGCAGATATAGGCTCTCCGGCGCGCCAACGCAATCGGTGGTGCCGCCCGCACTGGACCCGAAAATTGCCGCAATCTCGTGATATCTGATCCTTAGTGTACGTCTGAATTGTTAAAGATCGATGGTCATATTGGTGAGTTACACCTTGCTCCTTGCTCAAGCCAAATCCACGGTTGTTGTTCGCTGCTCCTGTTGTGTTTCCTGGCTGTTCCTGGCTGTTATTTCAGCGATTCAGTCCCAGAGAAAGCGAGGATTTGCGCGACGGACGTCGCCACACTGGCTGTTTTTTTCTGCATTTAACAGCGATAACAGCCAGCAGCATTGGCGCGAAAGGCTAACCGGTGAGGGCCTCGTCGAGGTCGCGGATCAGGTCCTCGGCGCTTTCCAGGCCGATCGAGAGGCGGATTACGTTCGGGGCCTGCGCCGGCCGCCAGACGCTGCTCGTCCGTCAGCTGGCGGTGGGTCGTCGAGGCGGGATGCAGGATCAGGCTGCGGGTGTCGCCGATGTTGGCGAGATGCGAGAAGAGGCTTACGTTCTCGACCAGTTTGATCCCAGCCTCGTAGCCGCCCTTGACGCCGAAGGTGAAGACCGCACCGGCCCCTCTCGGCAGGTATTTCCGGGCCAGGTCGTGGAACGGGCTCTCCTTCAGCCCGGCGTAGGAAACCCAGGCAACGCGCGGATGACCGGACAGAAACTCGGCGACCCGCAGGGCATTCGCGACATGACGCTCCATGCGCAGATGGAGCGTTTCAATGCCGGTGATCGTCAAAAATGCGTTCATCGGCGACAAAGTCGGGCCGAAATCCCGCAACGCCACCGCGCGCGCCTTGGTCGTGAACGCGAAATCCCCGAAATTCTCGTAGAATTTGAGCCCGTGATAGGCGGGCTCGGGCTCGGTCAAGGAGGGGAAACGGCCGCCCTGCGCCCAGTCGAAGCGGCCGGAACTCGACGACGATGCCGCCGAGCGCATGGCCATGTCCGCTCAGAAACTTGGTCGTGGAATGGCAGACGATGTCGGCGCCCCACGCGAAGGGTTCGCAGAGATAGGGTGTGGCCAAGGTGTTGTCGACAATCAAGGGGATGCCGGCCTCGTGCGCGATCGCCGCCACGCGCTCGAGATCGACGACGATGCCGCCCGGATTGGCGAGGTTCTCGAGGAAGATTGCTTCGGTGTGCGGGGTCAGCGCCTTGCGGAAATTCTCCGGGTCGGTCGGGTCGACAAAATTGCACCGCCAGCCGAGCTTTTTGAACGACAGCCCAAATTGAGTCAGCGAGCCGCCATAGAGATTGCGCGAGGCGATGAACTCGTCTCCCGCGTCCATCAACGTGAAGAAGATCAGGAACTGTGCGGCGTGCCCCGAGGCGGCGGCAAGCGCGGCGCGGCCGCCCTCGAGGCTGGCGACTCGCTCTTCGAGAACCGCGACGGTGGGATTGTTGAGGCGCGAATAGACATAGCCGAAATTGTGCAGGTTGAAGAGCGAGGCGGCGTGGTCGACATCGTCGAAGACATAGGAGGTCGTCTGGTAGATCGGCGTCGAGCGGGCCCCGGTCACCGGGTCGGGCGACGCGCCGGCGTGGATCGCGCGCGTCTCGAACCCGTAAGTCATGTTGTGCGAGGGCGCGGGCCGCTCCTTGCCGTGCCGGGCGATCGGCGGCTCGGGGGGCCGGTTGCGGATGATGCCGCTGTCGACCCCGCTCCAGGATAGTTCCCCGCCGAGCCGGCCGAACTCGATCTTGGGGCACGGTTCATGACAACCTCGATCCCGGCCTTTTCGGCGGTAGCTGCCGCTTCGTCGTTGCGGATGCCGAGCTGCATCCACACCACCTTGGCGCCGATCGCGATCGCATCATCGACGATGGCGGGCGCATCACGGGCGGGACGGAAGACATCGACCATGTCGACCGGCTCAGGGATGTCGCGCAACGATGCGTAAGCCGTTTCGCCGAGCAGCAGTTGTCCTGCGATTCCCGGGTTTACCGGAATCACCCGGTAGCCTTTGCCCTGCAGGTATTTCATGACGAAATAGCTCGGCCGGTTCCAGTTCGACGAAGCGCCGACCATCGCAATGGTCTTGACGCGCTGCAGGATGAAGCGGAGCTGCGCGTCGGAATACGGAATCGGGTCCAGGCTGCTCATGACGGTCTCACAAGTGCGCGCATGCTCAGCCGGATCTCCTCACCGGCGCGCCGCGCTCGATTGCGTCACAGGCGAGCCCTTGACCAACTCCGGCCGGTATTCGAAATGCATCGTGTCGTAGTGGGACCACTTACCGCCCCAGATGAAGCCGTGCCGCTCGAAGATTTCGATGATTTCCGTAGGTAAGGCATTGCGCGGTGCGACACGCGGCCAGAGCCAGTAATTGCTATATGCGGCATTGATGTCGATCGCCGCGCCCCAGGAATGCATGCTCGGCTCCCCGGTATCGGCCACGGTGCGGCAATTGTAGGTGCCCGAAGGCGGGAAGACATAGCGCTTTACCGAGGCGGGCAGCGCATCCAGCTCGGCGGAGAGCGCGGCCAGGCTCGCGGCGACCCCGTTCACGGATGTTATCCGGACCGTGTGGCCCCAGCTCCGCGGGAGCCAATCCACAGGCACCAGATGCGGGGTTACTTCACCCCGCCAGCAATCGCCGTACATCTTATCAAAGAAGGCACGGTTGCGGATCCTTCCGGGGTCGCCTTGCGGAATGAGGACGGCGGCGCTGACCCCCGCCGGGTAGGGCAGGCGAATTTGATCGAGGATCGAGCCGTGCCGCAGCATCTCCTCGAAGCTCTTGTACGGCAGTCCGTCGGAGAGCGGCATCCGCGTGCCGTCCCGCCAAATGAGACCGGTAGCATCGTAGCCGGCAAGCTGCTCAGGGTAGGCAAGCAGAAGCGCTTCGAGCGCCGCCAAATCTGCCGCGCCCGCTGGGTTCGCAAATCCGGTCAGCAGAGAGGCCGCAAGAGCAAGGCCCCTCACCCTAGCCCTCTCACCGCAAGCGGAGCGAGGGGACCCCGTTTTCTCCCTCTCCCCGCAAGCGGGGCGAGGGTCGGGGTGAGGGGCAAATCGTCAGCCCTGCAGGTTCCAGCCGAGCCAGTCGCAGACCGCGCGGCCCATGACGAGTTCGAGGTCCCGGCCCTTGAGCCACGGCATCTCCTCGGTGAACATCGTCACGCACTCTTTCCACGAACACGGCATGCGGGTGATATCCGTCCCCCAGAAAGTGCGCTCGGGCCCAAACGCCTCGACGATCTGCTGGGTGTATTTGTGGATGTTGCGGTAGGGATATGGCTGGCTCGAATTACCCGGCGCGCCGGTCGCCTTGACGGCGACATTGGGATATTTGGCGAGCGCCAGCAATGCCGGCTGATTGCCGTGCGCGGCGTCATCCTTGCCGTCGCGGACCCGCGCGTAGTGATCGATGATCAGCTTCAGTCCCGGATGACGCTCGGCAACCCGCCCGACCTGCGGCAGATAGTTCGACGCCATCAGCGCGATCGGGATCCCGGCCTTCTCGGCCGCCGGCCACAGCCAGTCCATCGTCCCGTCGGTCATCCAACTGGCCTGGTGCGGCTGGGTGAACGCGTAACGCAGTCCGAGCATGCCCGGCCGGCTCTTCCAGGTATCGATCAATGAGCGGTTTTCCGGCTTGTCGAGCGGGAAATTTCCGAGAATCCCGAAGCGGTTCGGGTATTTGGCCGCCGCCTCCTCGGATATCTTCCCGGAGTTCGGGTCCCAGCCCGGCGGGTGCAGCAGACAGGCACTGACGCCGGCGGCATCCATGTCGCGGATGCATTCTTCCGCGGTATAGGAATTGACTTGACGATGCGACGGATTGGTCGGCGGCCCGGCCGACCAGATGTGAACCTGTGCGTCGACGATCAGCATGGCGTCTCACTCCGTTGTATTGCCCAGCCGTCGGGTAGGCTTATTCGGCGGCGGCGAGCAGCGGCGGCTGTTTGAGATAGCTCTCGGCGAGCTGTCGCCCGGTCGCGCGCATCAGCTGCTTGTCGAGCGCCGGTGTCTTCGCCGGCGGGACCCGCACCACCGTGTCGTTGCAGTAGGTCGGGATCACCCCACCGCCGTCGCGAAAGAGCCCGTCGGGGTCTTGGCCGGCCTTGACCGCCCGGATGCCGCGCCGGATCTGGTTGCGGAACATCGTAATGCCCCGGTCGGTGGTGCCGAGATGTTCCAAACCATGGACGGCGATGGGGCGCTGCGAGACTTGAGCTTCGAAATCGCCGGGATGCCGTTGGCTCTCCTCATACGTATCCAAGCCGAGCTGGCCCGGCAGCATGATGCTCCGGTCGGCCCACCAGTCGGGCGTCACGACACCCTCGGTTTCACTCACGTGCCGGAGCTCGATCAGCATTGTGTTGGTGTCATCGAGCGGGACGATCCAGCGGCTCATCATCGGCCCGCTGAACGGATGCTCCTGATGGCCGGTCTCCCAGATCGGCGCGACCTGCTGGAGGTTGGGCAGCACGTTCTCGACCATCCGCGCCCAGATGTTGTCGCCCACCCGACGCGTCGCGATGTAGATGATCCCGACCGGGGTCTCCGCAAACTCCAACTCCGGCAAGACACCGAATTCGTCGGTGAACACCGCGCCGCTGACGATCGTGTGGAGGAACGCGGTGTGCACCGCATCCATCGTGTTTTCGAGGATCTGCAGCCAGTTGCACGGATAGAAATACTTCTGGCCTGGGATCACTCGAAAACCCGGCCGGACAAAGCTGTCGTAGGTCGGAAACGCCGGCCGCTGCTCGGGTGGGCCGAGATACGCGAATACGATGCCATGCGCCTCGTGGATCGGATAAGCGCCGTGGAACAGCCGGTCCTTCAAGGTGCTGTTGGCCGGTTCGCCGGGCGTCTCAAGGATGGTCCCGTCAACGTCGAACAGCCACCCATGATAGCAGCAGCGGATTCCCTTATCGCCGACAAGCCCAAATTCCAGCGATGTGCCGCGGTGCGGGCAATGCAACTCAAGCAAGCCGACTGCGCCGCTCCGGTCGCGGAAGACGACCAGTTCCTCGCCGAGGATCTTCACCCGTACCGGCAGATCCTTCATGTCGTCGGAGTAGCAGACCGGCTGCCAGAAGCGCCGCATATACTCGCCGCACGCCGTATCCGGGCCGACGTGAGTTAGCTCGCTATCCTCGCTCGGCACTTGCCGATGGTGATACCCGCTGTACCGCGCTTTCAAGAATGGAGCCCTGTCTGCCATAGAAAGCCTCCTTGAGGGTTGCTCCGAACGATCTTTTCTTTCTTCTTTTGATCTCCTGCAAGAACCCAAAGGCCAGCGGAATGTCAAGAGAGGGCCGGGCGGCACGGCCCTTGCGGGCTTACCGCTGCATGCCCTCGGCGCCGGCCGGCACGTCGTAGAAGGCCAGGGTCATCGACACGCTGCTGTAAAAGCCCATCAAGCAGATCACGTCGGTAATGCCCTCATGGCCGAGCGCCTCGACCGCTCGGTCGAAGAGGCCCTTGGAGACCCAGCGCGAATTCGCGAGGCAGGTGGCCATCTCGTAGATGACCTGTTCGCGCTTGTCATCGAACGAGGCCGGCAGGCCGGACAACATCGCCTCGACCTTGTCGGCCGGCAGACCGGCCGCCTTCGCGGCGCGCTCGTGCGCGTTGGTCGGGTAGGCCGAATGCCACTTGCTGTTGATAATAACGACGGCGATTTCGCGCTCGCGCTCGCTCAGTGAGTAGCCAGTGCGGAAATAGGCGCCGAGCGGCCCCATCACCTTCACCAGCTTGGGGTTGTGGACATAGATCTTGTTCGGGCCCGGCAAGCGGCCGCGCGTCTCCAGCAGAGAGCGGTAGCCCTCCTGCTGCTCTGGGGTCATCTGCTCATACGGGATCTCGGCATAACGGCCGAATGTCGGTGTTTCGGGCATAAGGCAAGTCCTCCTTATTGTCGGCAACAAATGGCCGGGTCGAAACCCGGCCATTCTTTGTCGGATGTTGCGAACCGATCGGCTCGGCTATTTCTGGTCGGGCTGCAGCATCAGCCGGTCGACCCGGCCGCCCTCGATCAAGTGTTTCTGCAGGATCTCGTCGAGGTCTTCGGTGCTGTCATAGTGATACCAGACGCCCTCGGGATAGATGACCATGTTGGGACCGAGCTCGCAGCGGTCGAGGCAGCCGGAGGCATTCACCCGAATATTCTCGATACCGAGCGCCTTGGCCTTCTCGCGCATATAGGCGCGCAACTTCTCACTACCCCCGGCGCTGCAGCAGCCGCGCGGGTGTCCTTCAGGGCGCACATTCGTGCAGCAAAATATGTGGCGATCGTAAAAGAGCGGCGGATCCGCCGGCGCACTTGGCATTCGGGCTCTCCATGTTGTTGTAGTGGCGGAGCGAATGTCGCGAGCCGCCGTTCGGACGTAAGCTAGGAAACCTAACGCGTCGAGCCGGTGGCGGCAACGCTGCTATCAAACAACGGGAGTTATCATGGACCGCAACCGCCTCGGCGAGGAAACGAGCCCCTATCTCCTCCAGCACAAGGACAACCCGGTGCACTGGCGGCCGTGGAGCGCGGAGACCCTTGCCGCCGCCAAGGCGCAGGGCAAGCCGATCCTGCTGTCGATCGGCTATGCCGCCTGCCATTGGTGCCATGTGATGGCCCACGAGAGCTTCGAAAACCCACAAATCGCCGCGCGGATGAACGAGCTGTTCGTCAACATCAAAGTGGATCGCGAGGAGCGGCCGGACCTCGACGCCATCTACCAGCACGCGCTGGCATTGATGGGCGAGCAAGGCGGCTGGCCGCTGACGATGTTCTTGACCCCCGATGGCGAACCATTCTGGGGCGGCACCTATTTCCCGCCGGAGCAGCGTTGGGGGCGGCCCGGTTTTCCGCAGGTTTTGGAGGCGATGAGCAACGCCTATGCGCAGGACCGCGACAAAGTCGCGAAGAACGTCGTCGCACTGCGCCAGGCTCTGCAAAATCTCGGGCGTCCGGAGAGGGGCGGCGCTATCGGCCGAGAGCTGCTCGACCGAGTCGCCGAACGTTTGCTGCGCGAGACCGACCAGCTGCATGGTGGGATCGGCACCGCGCCGAAATTCCCGCAGACCGGGGTACTCGAACTGCTGTGGCGGGCCTGGAAACGCACCGGTCAGCCGCCTTATCGCGATGCCGTGGTGAAGGCGCTCGACGCGATGTGCCAGGGCGGCATCTACGATCATCTCGGCGGCGGGTTCGCCCGCTATTCGACCGATGCGCGCTGGCTCGTTCCGCATTTCGAGAAGATGCTCTACGACAATGCCGAGCTCGTCGATCTGCTGACCTTGGTCTGGCAGGAGGCCGTCGACCCGCTCTATCGAGAGCGGGTCGACGAGACGCTCGGGTGGGTCAGCCGCGAGATGGTGACCCCCGAAGGCGGCTCCGCGAGCAGCCTCGACGCCGACAGCGAGCACGAGGAGGGGAAATTCTACGTCTGGTCCGAAGCCGAGATCGACCAGGTCCTCGGCAAACGTGCCAGCTTGTTCAAACGCTTCTACGACGTGACGCCGGAAGGCAATTGGGAAGAGAAGAATATTCTCAACCGATCGGAGATGCCCGAACGTGCCGATGAGCAGACCGAGCGAGAGCTCGCTGCTTGCCGGGCTCTCCTGTTGCGGGCGCGCGAGCACCGGGTGCGGCCGGGCTGGGATGACAAGGTACTCGCCGACTGGAACGGGTTGATGATTTCGGCGATGGCCAACGCCGCCATCGTCTTCGAGCGGCCGGAGTGGATCGATGGCGCTCGCCGCGCCTTCGATTTCATCTGCCGAGAGATGACCCTCGCCGACGGTCGGCTGCTGCACAGCTGGCGCGGCGGCCGCGCCCGCCATTCTGCCAATGTCGACGATTATGCCAATCTCGGCCGAGCGGCGCTTGCATTGCACGAAGCGACCGGCGATGAGCACTTCCTTTCGAAAGCCCTCGATTGGATCGCCTTGCTTGATCGATATCATTGGGACGAGGCGGGGGGCGGCTATTTTTTTGCCGCCAAGGACACCGAGGGACTGATCGCCCGCCCGAAAACCGCCGCAGATTCTGCCGTCCCCGCCGGCAACGGCACCCTGGTCGGGGTGCTGACCCGCCTGGCGATCCTGACCGGCCAAGAAGCCTACCGGCGCCGGGCCGAGGCAATCGTCGAGACCTTCTCCGGCGAAGTCGCCCGCAATTTTTTGCCGCTCGCGACTTTGCTCAACAACGCTGAACTGCTCGAAAAACCGTTACAGATCGTCGTCGTCGGAGAGAATGACGATCTGCTATTCCAATCCCTATTCCGTGCCGTTTACCGTGTTTCACTGCCGAACCGGGTCGTTCTCGCCTTGCCGCCTAGCGGCTCGCTCCCTCCTAGCCATCCAGCCGCCGGGAAGGGCTTGGTTGATGGGAAACCGGCCGCCTATGTATGTGAGGGGCCGGTATGCTCGCTGCCCATCACTGACGCGGAGAGTTTGCTCGAAAGTCTTACCCGAGTACGCTAACGTCCTGGGTCTCCAAAAACCGAGGAGAAAGTCATGGCGCACGCGATTTGTTTCGAGAAATCCGGGGGCCCCGATGTTCTGTCATGGCAGCAGGTCGAGGTCGGCAAACCCGGTCAGGGCCAGATCCGCCTCCGCCATACTGCGGTCGGCCTCAATTACATCGACACCTATCAGCGCAGCGGCCTCTATCAGCTGCCGCTGCCGAGCGGGCTGGGCTCCGAGGGGGCGGGTGTCGTCGAGGAAGTGGGGCCCGGGGTCAGCGGGCTGAAGCCGGGCGATCGTGTCGCCTATGCCGGTGGACCCCTCGGCGCCTATGCCGACGAGCGGGTGATGCCGGCCGACCGTCTCGTTCCGGTGCCGGACGGCATCACCGATCAGCAGGCCGCGGCAATGATGCTGAAGGGCATGACTGCGTGGTACCTCGTCCGCCGCACCCATCCGGTGAAGCGGGGCGAGACGGTTCTAATCCATGCCGCGGCGGGGGGAGTCGGCCTCATCGTCTGCCAATGGGCCAAGCATCTCGGCGCCACCGTCATCGGCACTGTCGGTGACGAGGAGAAGGCGGCGCTCGCGAAACAGAACGGCTGCGACTACACGATCCTCTACAAGCACGAGGATTTCGTTGCCAAGGTCAATGAGCTGACCCAGGGAAAGAAGCTGCCCGTCGTTTATAACTCGGTCGGCACGGACACCTTCTACAAGTCTCTCGACTGTCTGGCGCCCCTTGGGCTCATGGTGTCGTTCGGCCAGTCTTCGGGGGCGGTCGGACCCGTCGACATCGGCATCCTGGCGGCCAAAGGCTCACTCTTCCTAACCCGGCCGACTTTGAACACCTACACGGCAAGCCGAGAGGATTTGCTGACCGCTGCGCGAGAGCTGTTCCAGGTGGTGCAGAGCGGGGCAGTGAAATTGGCGATCAACCAGACCTACCCGCTACGCGAAGCTGCTCGCGCTCATCGCGATCTCGAAGGCCGGAAAACCACCGGATCGACGGTACTTACGGTTTAATGCGGCACTCGTCCTCACCCGCCCCAATGTGTGGTGAAGCGGGTGAGGATTCTCAACTTAAGTATTCATCGCGTCGAAGAACTCGGCGTTGCTCTTCAACTCCTTGAGCTTATTGATCAGGAATTCGAGGCCGTCGACGGTGCCCATCGGGGTCAAGACGCGGCGCAATACCCACATTTTCGACAGAACACCGCGATCGACCAGCAATTCCTCCTTGCGGGTCCCCGATTTGGTGATGTCGATCGACGGGAAGGTGCGCTTGTCGGCGACCTTGCGGTCGAGAATTATTTCGGAATTGCCGGTGCCTTTGAACTCTTCGAAGATCACCTCATCCATGCGCGATCCGGTGTCGATCAGAGCCGTCGCGATGATCGTCAGCGAGCCGCCTTCTTCGATGTTCCGGGCAGCTCCGAAAAACCGTTTCGGCCGCTGCAGCGCGTTGGCGTCGACACCGCCGGTCAGCACTTTTCCGGAGGAGGGGACGACAGTGTTATACGCGCGCGCGAGACGGGTGATCGAATCGAGCAGGATCACGACATCCCGCTTGTGCTCGACGAGCCGCTTGGCCTTTTCGATCACCATCTCGGCAATCTGGACATGCCGTTGGGCGGGTTCGTCGAAAGTCGAGCTGATGACTTCGCCCCGCACTGAGCGGGCCATATCGGTCACTTCCTCCGGCCGCTCGTCGATCAGCAGCACGATGAGGTAGACCTCGGGGTGGTTAGCCATGATCGCGTGGGCGATGTTCTGCAGCATCACTGTCTTGCCCGCGCGCGGCGGCGAGACGATCAGGGCGCGCTGACCCTTCCCGAGCGGCGTGATCAGATCGATGACCCGCGTTGTCAGATCCTTGCGTGTCGGGTCATCGAATTCCAGTCCGAGCTTGTCCTCGGGATAGAGCGGCGTCAGGTTATCGAAGTTGATGCGCTGCCGAAGGCGATCGGGTTCGTCAAAATTGATAGCGTTCACCTTGAGCAGCGCGAAATAGCGCTCGCCGTCCCGCGGTGAGCGGATCTGGCCCTCGACCGTATCGCCGGTCCGCAGGCCAAACCGACGAACCTGGCTCGGGCTGACATAAATGTCGTCCGGCCCGGGCAGGTAATTGGCTTCGGGAGACCGAAGGAATCCGAAGCCGTCCGACAGCACTTCGAGCACGCCGTCACCGGAAATCGGCACGTCGTTTTCGGCGAGCTGCTTGAGAATGGCGAACAGCATGTCCTGCTTGCGCAGCGAGGACGCATTCTCGATTTCCAGCTCTTCGGCAAAAGCGAGGAGCTCTGCCGGGGTTTTCCGCTTTAATTCCTGTAAATTCATGGAGGTTCGTGTCGAGATGAGGACCAGGGGCGCCCGTCGAGCCGGACTCCTGCTTCAAACGCTTCGAGCAGGATCTTAGGTTCAGGCGAGTATTGACAGGGACTAGCAGAAGGAACCGATTACCGGCTCGGCAATCCCTTTATTCGCTTGAGATAAGCGGGTAAAATGCGATTACAAGGTCTTCGCGCCTCGGGAAAAGCGCGTCACCGGGCTAGAACGGCTTGACCACGACCAGCACGACGATCGCCAGCAGCGCCAAGGTTGGCAGCTCATTTGCGATGCGGAAAAACGATGTCGGGTGCCGATTTTGGCCCGCCGAAAAGACGCGACGCCATCGCGCAAGCACAAAGTGAAAAATGGTTAATCCGATCACAAGGGCAAGTTTAGCCCAAATCCAATCCATCCGCCAGTTAACCACCCCTGGTATTCCTGCAAGCAACAGTCCGAACCCCCAGGTAGCAAGCATTGCAGGTGCCATGATGCCGCGGAGCAGGCGCCGTTCCATGACCTTGAAGGTCTCAGCGACGTCAGATCCGACCGGCACCATCGAGTGATAAACATAAAGTCGAGGTAAATACAGCAGGCCGGCCATCCAGGCGACCATGCTCACGATATGGAATGACTTGATCCAGGGATAAGCTTCGGAAAGCCACCCGATCAAGCGGCAAGTCCGGACAAGGCGCAACGAGCAAAATCGGAAGCACATCCCCCGACCCGATCCTCCGCGCAAGCACGGCGGACGAGCACGGCGAGCGATCGGATGAAGCCCGGCTCGATTCCGACTGTCCGAACCCGATGATACGCCGGGACGCCCGAGGCTATGGCCAGACCGCGGTAATCGAGGTCTAGCTCGACCAGGGTTTCGGAGTGCTCGGAAACGAAAGAAATTGGCGCCACGACCACGGGGATCCCGTCCTTACCCGCGCGGCGGATCTCGTCGTTCGTTGCCGGACCGATCCACTCGAGCGGCCCGACACAGACTCTGATAGCAGACCGTCCAATCGAGACCCGGGCGGTTCAGCGCAGCGATCACGGCCGCGGCGGTTGTCTCGACCTGGTTGGGGTAGGGGTCACCAGCCAGGACGATCCTTTTCGGCAAGCCGTGCGCGGTGAGCAGCAGACGGAGTGGCTTCTCGTGACCCGCAATTGAGCTGAGCATCGGGCGGATCATCCCGGCCACTGCTTCAACAAACCCCGGATCGGATGGATAGCAGCACACAACCCGTGTTGGGCATTCAATCCCACGGCGGGTTGCCGCAGCGCGCCAAGCGGCGAGCGACGAAGCCGTGGTCGTCGTCGAGAATTGCGGGTAGAGCGGCAGGCAAACGACTTCGTCCGCCGCCCAATCGGCGACCTCTCGTGCGGTCTGTTCGCTGGTGGGGTCCCAATAGCGCATTGCGACAAAACACCGGTGCTGCGGCCCCAAAACTGCCTCGAGCGCTCGTGCCTGCGCCTCGGTGTTGGCGAGCAGCGGCGACCCGCCGCCTAGCTTACGATAGATATCCTGCGCTACTCGGCCTCGACGCCAAGCGATGATGCGCGCCAGCGGCAGCCGAGCGAGCGCAGGCAGCCGCAGGATTGCGGGATCGCTGAACAGGTTGAACAGAAAGGGCTGCACCGCTTCCAACCGATCCGGACCTCCCAGGTTCATCAGCACGACCGCGGTACGAGCCACGTTATGCATCCATCGGTTCGGTCAGGAGGCGGGCGAGCGCCTTCACGTTTTCCGGAGGTGTTTCGGGCAGCACACCGTGGCCGAGATTGAAAATGTAGGGTCCCCGGCCGAGCGTCTGGCGGAGTTTCCGCACCGGTTCTTCGAGAGCCGTCCCTCCGACAATCACCAGGACGGGATCGAGATTGCCCTGAACCGTCCCGTGCGGCTGCAAAGTTCGATGCGCATAGCTTGGCGGCACCGCCGTATCGATGCCGATCCCGTCAACTCCCGTCTCGCGAAGATAGCGCTCATGCAATATGCCGGCGCCGCGGGGAAAACCGATGACCGGATAATCGGCAAAACGACGTTTCAATGCTGAGACGATGCGTCTGGTAGGCTCAATTACCCAGGATACGAATTCCGGTTCGGGCAGGATTCCGGCCCAGCTGTCGAACAGCTGCACCACTTCCGCGCCGGCCTCGATTTGGCCGGTGAGGTACTCGATCGTGGCTTCCGCAAGCAAGTCGATCAGCGCGTTGAACGCCTCCGGGTCACGATAAGCCCAGCTCTTGACCCGGCGGAAATCGCGGCTTCCGCCGCCTTCGACCATGTAGGTCGCAACCGTCCAGGGCGCACCGGCAAAACCGATCAGCGTCGTCCGAGCATCTAACGCGTCTCTGACCCGTCGGGTCGTTTCGAACACCGGATCGAGAGAAGAACCAACACAGCTGGGGTCGAGCCTTGCAACCCCGGCAGCGTCCTCGATGCGCTCCAGCACCGGCCCTTCTCCCTCGTGGAAGGCCAACTTTTGTCCCAGAGCGTAGGGCAGCATCAGAATGTCCGAGAACAGGATGGCGCCATCCATGCCATATCGCCGGATCGGCTGCAGCGTCAGCTCGGCGGCCAGATCCGGGGTTAGACACAGCTCGACAAAGTCGTGTGCTCTGGCACGAACCTGCCGGTACTCGGGCAAGTAACGTCCGGCTTGCCGCATCAGCCACCACGGCGGAGACGGAAGCGTTTCGCCCGCCAATGCGCGCAGCAGTGGTTTTGATGGCTCAGTCTGCATGGATGCGCCACCCTCCTTCACTCCTAATTAAATATAGGTAAAATAGTGATAGATTTGGATCGGTGTGGATACCGAGGATTGAAAGTTATCCTCGGAACCTTAGCCGGGCTGCGGGGACTCGAACGCGACCGTGAGGGATGTGTATAAGATTGTGGTCTTTCTTTGCGCCCAGGCAGAAGCTGGGGCTGTGGTCGGATAGAGAGTTGGGGGATGACCACCATAACAAATCTGCCCTGTGCCCGATTTACCCCGGGTGGGAAAAGTCGATCGTGGCGTGGCACAACAGATGGGCGCGCAGAGGCAATCCGGGGAAAACTCGAAGATGGAGCGCCGTTCAACCGACTTCTCCCACATTAGTCTCAAATGACTCACACCCTCTTCGGATAATTCGGGCAAAATTGCCGTGACCCGCTTTCATCTTCACCTCGTTTCCAATTCCACCGGAGAAACCGTGCATTCGGTGGCCCGGGCCTGCCTAGTGCAGTTCGACGACGCCCAGGCGGTCGAGCATGTCTGGAGCATGATGCGGACCCGCAGTCAGATCGACCGGGTGATAGCCGGGGTCGAAGCCAATCCCGGGGTCGTCCTATTCACGATGGTCAACGACGCTCTTCGTCAATTGCTGCAGGAGGGCTGCCGCCGGCTGCAGGTGCCGGCCATCCCGGTTCTCGACCCGGTCATCGGCGCGTTGGCTTCCTATCTTCATCGGAAGAGCCGTGGGGTGCCGGGCAAACAGCATCTTCTCGACAGCGAGTACTTTGCGCGCATAGACGCGATTACCTTTGCTCTCAATCATGATGACGGCCAATCGAGTTGGGGTCTCAACGATGCCGATGTCTGTCTCGTCGGCGTGTCTCGTACCTCGAAGACGCCAACTTGTCTCTATCTGGCCAACCGGGGCATCAAGGCAGCCAATGTGCCCTATGTGCCGAGAGTGCCGTTGCCGCCGGAGCTGACCGAAGCCGAGCACCCATTGATCGTTGGACTGACGAACGATCCCGAGCGACTGATCCAATTGCGCCGGAACCGGTTGGACCTACTGCAGCATGATGGCGCGACCGAGTATACGGATCTTGAGGCAGTCCAAGCCGAGGTGCGTGAGGCGCGGCGGATCTTTGCTCAAATGCATTGGCCGGTGATCGATGTGACGCGCCGCTCGATCGAGGAGACAGCGGCGTCGGTTATGAAATTGCTAGCCCGCCGTCATGGCATGAATGACTGAGGGTTTGGTTCTCGCTTCGGCCAGTACCGTGCGCGCGCGGCTCCTCGCCGCTGCTGGTGTAAATTTCCGCATAGAACCAGCCGAGCTTGACGAAGGTTTCCTGTAACAGGCCTGCCGGGCAGAGCGGTGGGATGCGGCCGACTGCGCGCTTGCTCTTGCCGAGGGAAAGCGCGTCAGGTTGCGGCGTGCTTTGGTCGAGCCCTCGTCATCGGCGCCGACCAGCTTCTGGTCTGCGGCGAGGCATGGTTCGACAAGCCCGCCGATCTCGGATAGGCCCGCACCCAACTTCAGGCTCTGCGTAGCCGGACTCACGATCTTGTCACGGCAGTGTGCGCGGTTCAGGACGGATCGCGATTATGGCATACCGTGAGCAGCCCGCGGTTGACTATGCGACGTTTCACCGACCCGTTCCTCTATGACTATATTGCCGCCGAGGGAGCCGACATTCTCGGATCGGTCGGCGCTTGCCGGCTCGAGGGCAGAGGGGTACAGCTATTTGAGCATATCGAAGGAGATTATTTCGCGATCCTTGGGCTGCCACTTCTGGAGCTTCTCGGTTTTCTGCGAAGTAAGGGCATGATCCTATCGCGAGTCCGGAACTACTTTGAGTGAGGAGCATTTTGGCGTGACGCATTACCGATGAAAATCGCCGGGACGACCCGGCTAGCTGGTATCATGGGCTGGCCCGTCGGCCATTCCCGATCACCCATGCTGCATGGCTTCTGGCTGGACGAGACCGGGACCGATGGCGCCTATGTTCCTTTACCGGTGAGGCCGGAACACCTTGAGCAGGCATTGCGCGCACTGCCGATCCTAGGCTTTCGTGGCTGCAATCTGACGATACCGCACAAACAGACGGCGCTTCATATCGCTGACCGAGTCGAACCCTTGGCGCGTCGCATCGGTGCGGTTAACACGATTATAGTCGCGCCCAACGGCACTCTCGAAGGATGCAACACCGATGTCTTCGGGTTTCGCGAGAACCTCCGAGAAGCGGCCCCGGAATGGAAGCCGGAGGCAGGTCCGGCGGTAATCCTCGGGGCGGGCGGATCGGCGAGGGCGGTGGTGGCGGCGTTGACCGATGCCGGGGTGACCGAGATCCGGATTGTCAACCGCACGCTCGCGCGCTCCGAGATCCTGGCGCACGATCTCGAGACATCGGAGACGCAGATTACGGTCCATCCGTGGAGCGAGGTGAGCAATGTCCAGCGGGATGCCGGACTGCTCGCCAACACGACGAGCCTCGGCATGATCGGTGAACCGCCTCTTGTTCTTGATCTGTCGTTGCCGCCTACGGCCCCGATTGTTGATATCGTATACGTGCCGCTCGAAACAGATCTGCTGACCGCCGCTCGTCGGCGGGGAAACCCGGTCGTCGATGGGCTCGGCATGTTGCTGCATCAGGGCCGTCCCGGATTTGAAGCTTGGTTCGGCGCGCCAGTGCGGGTGTCGCCAGAGTTGCGCGCGAGGATCGTTGCGACCCTGGCGCTGCCTTGATTGTTCTCGGCCTTACCGGTTCGATCGGCATGGGCAAGAGCACCGCGGCGGCGATGCTGCGGCGCCTCGGAGTGCCGCTGTTTGATGCGGATCTGATGGTTCACCAACTGCTGGCGCCGTCCGGGGCCGCCGTTCGGGCGGTTTCTGCCGTATTTCCTGGTGTCGCGACGGAAGAGGGCGGCATCGATCGAGTGCTGCTCGGGCGACGGGTTTTTACTGATCCCGCGGCGCTGAGGCGGCTCGAAGCAATTCTTCACCCGATGGTGGCTGCCGAGGAAAGGCGGTTTCTTGCTCGGTTACGGGCCCGGCGAGTACCGCTGGCCGTGCTCGACATACCCTTGCTATTCGAAACCGGCGCCGAACGCCGGTGCGATTATGTGCTCGTCGTCTCGGCACCCGCCCTTTTGCAGCGGCACCGCGTCATGCGGCGGCCGGGGATGACCGAGATTCGCCTAAACGCCGTTCTGCGAAAACAGATGCCGGATCACCGGAAGCAGCAACGCGCGGATTTCGTGGTGCCGACTGGGGCGGGCCGAGGCCTGACCTTGCGGCGTTTGAAGTCGATCCTCAGACTTCTCCGCGCAAGGGGGAGACGGTAATTGCGCGAAATCGTGCTTGACACCGAAACGACCGGTCTGGATCCAGGTGAAGGCCATCGCATCGTCGAGGTTGCCTGCATTGAGCTCGTCCATCACGTCCCGACCGGCCGAAAATTTCACCGTTACGTCAATCCCGAGCGCGACATGCCCGAAGAGGCTCTCGCGGTCCATGGCATCACCGCAGAGTTTCTAGCGAAGCAGGTGCCCTTTGCTGCGATCGCGGACGAGTTGCTGGCCTTTATTGGTTCGGACCGGCTGGTGATTCACAACTCCGAGTTCGACCTCTCGTTTTTGAACGCTGAACTAGCCCGCTTGCAACGAGATCCGATCGGCTGCGCCTTCGTCGATACTCTCGGGCTGGCGCGGGTGCGGTTTCCCGGAGCGCCGGCAAGTCTCGACGCCTTGTGCCGGCGTTTCGAGATCGACCTGTCGGACCGCGTCGAGCATGGCGCCGAGATCGATTGCAGATTGCTCGCCGCCGTCTATCTGGAATTGCTCGGTGGCCGGCAACCCGGTCTCGATTTCGCCATGCCCGCTGATGAGGTGGTCATAGCGGAGAGAATCATGCGGCCGCCGCGTCCCCATTCGCCTTCGGCAGAGGAAGTGATCGCTCACCACGCGATGCTGCGAATGATCACCCAGCCCATCTGGCTCGTGGAGGGGTGAGCGTCACACCACCGGATTGCCGGGCGGAGCGGAGATTTGGGCGTCGGCCTGCTGGCGGCGCAACAGCTCGGCAAAGTCGATCGGATTGATCATCAGAGGTGGAAAACCGCCGTCTCGGGTCGCGTTCGCGATGATCGCGCGGGCAAATGGAAAGACGATCCGCGGCGTCTCGACCAGAACCAGTGGAGCCAGCATCTCCTGCGGCGCGTTCTTGACCGTTACCACTGTTCCGTAGGCGAGTTCGACGAGGAAGACCGGTTCGTCCTGGATGCGGGCCGTCGCGTTGATCGTCAGGACGACTTCGAAAACTTCCGGCCCAAGGTTCTGTGCTTTGACATCGACGTTGATGTCGACCGAGGGCTGCGTCGTTTGCTGGATCAGGCTCTGCGGCGCCCGCGGATTTTCGAACGACAAATCTTTGATATATTGGGCGTTGACGATCAACTGCTGCTGACTGTCGGGCATTACCGGCGGCATGCCGCTTTGGCCGTTGCCTCTCGTCTCTTCCGCCATCGCCGCCCTCCCCAAGACTGGAGGCTGCTGGCCTAACACGGATCGGGAAGGCGCATCAACGGTCGGCCCCGGCCCTAGCCCGCGTCCGGCACAAAAAGCAGCTCGGGCTCGCGGTCGGGTCGGGTCGGGTCGATCCGCAGCACGGCGCCGTTCGGCACCTTCAGCCCGGTCAGTGCACGGATAAAGCCCCAATGAGTAACCACACCGATTTGCGACCATGGCTCACCGGCGATCCGTAGACGGAAGCTCCGGGATCGATGGCAGATCATCTCCTCCGTTTCCTCCGCCGCCTGGGGCCACCATGGATCCGGCAGATGATCGAATGCCAGATCCGGCTATCCGGCACGAAGCTCGGCCAAGGGTGAGCCGATATCGCAAATGAACGAGAAGCGTTCGGCAATCAACGGCTCCACCGTGATCGGCACGCTCAGATGCCCGGCTATGATCCCGGCGGTTTCGAGTGCGCGCGCATAAGGACTCGTGATGAGGCAAGCGAGATTGAAAGGCAGCAGAGCCCTGGCCGCGGCTTGTGCTTGGCGGCGTCCGTGATCGGTTAAATGCGGGTCGCGGATGCCGGGATCCCGCCGGGTGATGGAGAAGACCCGGTTGAATTCGGTTTGCCCATGGCGGATCAAAATCACGCGGGTTTTCCTCAATTCCGGGGAAAGTGGAGGAAAGCCGGAGCTCTTCCGATCGGGAGCCGCGGCGCGGATAGAGAAGCCGCGCATCCTCGCACCAACGCGCTTGCCGTGGTGCCACCCCCGCCCCATGTAGTCAACTCCAGCCGAGGCCCGGAGCCCGGTATTTCTTTACGGCGCAGGGCGCGGAAGGGAGATGGGCGAGTTTCAGCAATACTTCGATATCATCCTGTTCGCGATGGTTGCAGGGTTTCTGGTGCTGCGCCTGCGCAGCGTCCTTGGGCGGCGGACCGGAAACGAGCGGCGGCGCGAACTGTTTGTGCGGCGCACCCCGCCTGCACCGGAAAAGGCACCGACTTTGATCGAGCCCAGCCCCAGCGCTGCTCCTACTGCAACAGCCGCTCCACCGGCCGATGCGGTGGCGGAAGGATTGAACCAGATCCATCGCGCCGACCCGAGCTTCGACCACTCTCGATTTCTCGAGGGCGCCCGCGCCGCATTCGAGATGATTGTTACTGCGTTTGCGAATGCTGACAAAGCGGGGTTACGACCTTTGCTGAGCGATGAGGTCTTCCAACAATTTGTCACGGCAATCGACGAGCGTACCGGTGCCAAGGAGACGCTTGAGACGCGAATTCAGCGTCTGGATAGTGCGGATATTGTCGAAGCCGAGCTGTTGGGGCGCAACGCGCAGGTGACGGTTAAGTTGACCTCGCAGCAAATCAACGTGACGCGTGCGATGGACGGCAGCATCGTCGATGGCGACCCGGAGCACCCGACCGAGAAGACCGATTATTGGACCTTTGCGCGCGATACCCGATCCGCCGATCCCAACTGGGTTCTCGTCGCCACGAGCAGCGGCTGAGCATCGGCCGCGGGTAAGCCGGGCCGGCCCTGCCGCGGCGGCCGTGCTCCTCGGTATCTTGGCGATTGTCCTAACGCATGACAGTGGACGGAGGCGATTTCAGCCTTGAACCGGTTAGCTTCTACGGGTTATCGGGCTGGACCCAAGATCACGTCTCGGCCGCGGTCTCGGTGTTCCTGAAGTCCTGTGCCCGGTTCTTGACACGCACAGATGTGGCTCCGCTCGATGCGGTTGCTGTGAGCGTTGATTTCGGGCGGGTGGGGGACTGGCGGCCGCTGTGTGAGTTGGCTGAAGCGCTGCCGACCGGGGACGATGCGGCTGCCCGGGAATTTTTTGAGAAGGGTTTTACTCCGCTTGCTGTAGCGGATTACGGGAATGCGGAGGGACTGTTCACCGGGTATTACGAGATCGAGCTCAATGGCTCGCGGCAACGCCATGGCCGCTATCAGACCCCGCTTTACCGCAAGCCTCCGGATCTCGGCGCTGACCCTCCGACACGCGCCGAGATCGAGGACGGAGCGCTTGCCGGGCACGGGCTCGAACTCCTCTGGGTCGACGATCCGATTGATGCATTCTTTCTACAGATCCAGGGGTCGGGGCGCGTCCGGTTGAATGGGGGCGGCACCGTTCGGGTCGGCTACGACGGGCAGAATGGCCGTCCCTACGTGCCGGTCGGGCGACTGCTGATCGAACGCGGTATGATCCCGCGAGACAAGCTGACGATGGCGGCGATCAGGTCGTGGATGAAGCAGGATCCGGAAGCTGGAGCCGCCCTGCGCCGCGAGAACCCGGCTTACGTTTTCTTTCGGGAAGTCAAGGGCGATGGACCGATCGGGGCCGAAGGGACCACTTTGAGCGCAGCGCGGAGCATCGCGGTCGATCGCGCTTTCGTCGCGCTCGGTATCCCGGTCTGGCTCGAAGCGGATGAGCGGTTCGCTTCGGCGGACAGGGTGCGTCGTCTGATGGTCGCGCAGGATACCGGAGGTGCGGTTAAAGGCCCGGTGCGCGGCGATGTCTTCTGGGGCACCGGAGATGCGGCGGGCAGCCGTGCCGGCGTCATGAATGCCAGCGGCAGGTATTATCTGTTGCTACCGCGCGGCGTTGCGCGCCGTCTCGCACCCGGCGGATGGGCGCGGCCGGATTGATTTGCCGACTGGATCGAGCCTAACTTCGGAACGCTTGTTCTGAGTCGATGACGGCGGGCCGAATTGAATGCGTGTAGCGCTGTTCGTGACGTGTCTGGTCGATTTGTTCCGCCCGACGGTGGGCCTTGCGGCCGTCAAATTGCTCGAAGAGGCGGGGTGCACGGTCGAGGTCCCGCGTCGGCAGACCTGCTGCGGTCAGCCCGCTTACAACTCCGGTGACCGGGCCGATGCCAAGGCAATCGCGTTGCAGGTATTCAATACCTTTGCCGGCTATGACTATGTCGTTGCACCCTCGGGATCTTGTGCCGGGATGCTGCGGGTACACTACCCGGAGCTCGTCGCCGACGATTTGGAGAACCGGCCGCGCGCGCGGGACCTCGCCGAGCGGAGTTGGGAGCTCATTTCCTTCCTCGTCGATGTCTGCGGCGTGCCGGCCGTCGCCGCGAAGTGGCAACGTCGAATTACCTACCACGACTCCTGCTCGGGTCTTCGCGAGCTTGGCGTCAAGCTCCAGCCCCGCCAGCTTCTCGCATCCGTTGCGGGTCTGAGTATCGAGGAACTACCGGGGGCGGAAGTGTGCTGCGGTTTTGGCGGCACCTTCTGCGTCAAATACCCGGAAATTTCCGACAAGATGGTGACCGACAAAGCGGCCGACATCGCCGCAACCGGCGCCGAAGCGGTCTTGGCCGGAGATCTCGGCTGTCTGCTGAACATAGCGGGCAAACTCTGCCGGCAAGGCCGGCAGGTCGAAGTTCGCCACGTGGCCGAGGTTCTCGCGGGCATGACCGACCGAGTCCCGCCGATCGGCGCGCCGCGGTAAGGGGAATGCTCGCGACCAGCCGCAATTTCGAGGCTGCAGCCCAGGCCGGCTTGGCCAACCAAAATTTGCAGCGCGCGCTGGGTCTGGCGCGAACCGGGTTTCCGCTGCGGCGGGGTCTGGCTGTCGAGCGGTTGCCGGAGTTCGAGGCGCTGCGCGAAACCGGCCGGTCAATCAAGGATCACACTCTGCAGCACCTCGACTTCTACCTTGAGCTGTACGAAGGCAAAGTCGAGGCTTCCGGCGGCAAGGTGCATTGGGCGCCCACCTCGGAGGAGGCCTGCGCAGCGGTGCTGCAAATCTGCCGCTCGGCAGGCGCCAAGCTCGTCGCTAAGGGCAAATCGATGATCGCCGAGGAGGTGGGGCTCAACGATTTCCTCGAGGCGAACGGCATTACCCCGGTCGAGACCGATCTCGGCGAATACATCATCCAGCTTCGGCATGAGCCGCCCAGCCATATCATCGCACCGGCGATCCATCTGATTAAGGAACAGGTCGCCGACACGTTCCGGGCCGAGCATCGCTCGCTCGATCCGGACCGGTTGTTGGTCGAACCACGGCAGATGTGTGACGAGGCGCGTTCGGTGCTGCGCCCGCGTTTCCTTGCTGCCGATGTCGGTATCACCGGCGCCAACTTTCTCATTGCCGGGACCGGGTCGAGTATCATCGTCACCAATGAAGGCAACGGCGATCTGACGCAGACCCTGCCGCGGATCCATATCGTCATGACCAGCATCGAAAAGCTGGTCCCGACATTCGAGGATGCCGCGACGTTGCTGCGTTTGTTGGCGCGCTCGGCAACGGGTCAGGAATTCTCGAGCTACACGACGATTTCGACCGGACCGCGCCGGGCGGGTGATCTCGATGGTCCCGAGCAGTACCACGTGGTTCTGCTCGACAATGGCCGCAGCGCGATGATCGGCACGGAATTCCAGGACATGCTACGATGCATCCGTTGTTCGGCATGCATGAACCACTGTCCGGTTTATGCCGCGGTCGGCGGCCATGCCTATGGCTGGGTCTATCCGGGGCCGATGGGCGCGGTATTGACGCCGAGCCTGATCGGCATCGAGGAAACTGGGCATCTGCCGAACGCCTCGACGTTTTGCGGGCGCTGCGAGAGCGTATGCCCGGTCAAGATCCCGCTGACGAAGATGATGCGCTATTGGCGCGAGCGCGAATACGCCAAAAAGCTGAGCCCGCGGGCCTACCGCAGTGGCCTTGCCGCGTGGGCATGGGTGGCACGCCGCCCGGCGCTCTATCACGCGCTTACGGAGATAGGCAGCCGGGCGCTCGGCTGGGCCGGCGGCCGGCGCGGCCGGTTCCGCACTCTGCCCCTGGCCGCTGGCTGGACCGGGGTGCGCGATATGCCGGCGCCGGAGGGCCGCAGCTTTCACAGCCTTTGGGTGCAGCGGCAGAAGAGCGGAGCTGCGAAGTGAGCGAGGCCCGCGAAAGAATTCTTGCCACCCTTCGGAACTCGCTCGGCCGCGGTCGGCTCGATTCTGCTGGGGAGGCGGAATTGCGTGCCCGCATCGCGGCGCATCGCCGAAACCTGGTTCCCGCCCGGGCGACGGCGATCGACGAGCGGGGGCGGGTCGAGCTGTTTATTGCGATGGCAGAGGAGGTGCAGGCGACGGTAACAAGGGTGGGCTCACCCGCGGAGGTGCCGGAGGCGATCGCGCGTTATCTTGTCGCGGAAAACCTTCCGGCCGAGCTCGTCATGGCCCCCGACCCAAGTCTCGATGAGATCCCGTGGAACACCTGGCCGTTGCTGCAGATCTGCCGCGGCCGGGCTGCGGCCGAAGACCGGGTCAGCCTCACCCCCTGTCATGCCGCAATTGCCGAAACCGGCACTTTGATGCTGGTTTCCGGAGCGCAGACCCCAACGACGCTCAATTTTCTGCCGGAGACCCATATCGTGGTGGTCCGCCGCGACCAGGTTGTCGCGACGTACGAAGATGGCTGGGACCGCCTTAAAACCGGCAAAACATCGGAAGCATTGCCGCGGGCCATAAACTTCGTCACCGGTCCGTCGCGCACGGCAGATATCGAGCAGCACATCGAACTGGGTGCGCACGGGCCCAGGCGTCTCCATATCGTTCTCGTCGAGGATGGTCAGGCGGCGAGAAGTGAACGGGACGAGGGATAGACGGTGCCCGCGGGGTGATCATGGATTATGGCAAGAGGCGGTTCGCGACGTTCGGCCGTTGCGGGGCGCCGGGCCGGCCAATTCGGAAGCGTCGCGCCGGGAGGCGGAGGTCGCTTCGGCGCGGGTTGAGCGACACCGTGCGACCCCCTTGCCGCCCCTCGATCGCTTTGCCGGGATCGACCGCGCCAACGCCGAACGGCTGAAGCGCGGTCAGCACAGGATCGAGGCACGCCTCGATCTGCACGGAATGACCCAAGCCGAGGCGCATGAGGTGCTCTCTGCCTTCATCGCGGCTTCGCGGGCCGCGGGACGGCGTTGTGTGCTCGTCATCACCGGGCGAGGACTCGGCCATAGCGGGCCTGGCGTCCTCAAGAGTTCGGTTCCGCGCTGGCTTGAGAAACCGGAGCTGCGGCGGCACGTCCTCGCAATCGCGCCGGCGCAGCCGTATCACGGAGGTCCCGGCGCCACCTATCTGCTGCTGCGCCGCCGCTAAACCGAGACGAGACGAATAGTCGCATTTCACGCGAGAACGGCAAGAATGCCGCGGCATTTTTCTTGCGAGGATCTGTCGGTACCGTCACAAGACCACGTAGCTTCCACCTCACGAATTGCCAATGGCCGACGACAGCGAGCTCCTACCCTACATTGAGCGTCTGAAAACGGCGCGCGTGTTGTGCATCGGCGATGTAATGCTCGATCACTATGTTTATGGCCAAGTCGAGCGAGTGTCGCCCGAAGCACCGATCCCGGTGCTGTGGATCGAACGCGAGATGAAGACGTTGGGCGGCGCGGGGAACGTGCTGCGCAATCTGCGGGCGCTTGGGGCGGCCGCATCGTTTATCTCCGTTGTCGGCAACGACGAAGCCGGCCGCGAGATCGGGCGTTTGGTGGAAGCGCAGGACGGGGCCGAGGCGCATGTCCTGGTTCAGCCGCAACGCACGACCACGGTCAAGACGCGCTATATCGCGGGCAATCAGCAGCTCCTCCGAGCGGACCGCGAAAGCTCGATCCCACTCGATCCGTATATCCGCGAAGACTTGTTGCGGCTGGCGCGAGAGCTTGTGGCCGACCACTCGGTCGTGGTTATCTCGGATTACGCCAAGGGCGTGCTGACCGAAGGGGTGGCGCTCGAGATCATCCGGGCGGCGCGCGAGGCCGGCGCCTGTGTCATCGTCGACCCGAAGGGCGGCGATCACATACGATATCGCGGCGCCGATCTGGTAAAGCCCAACCGGCGCGAACTGGCCCACGCCACGGGAATGCCCGTGGCGACCGACGATGAGATAATTGCTGCCTCCCGCGCGCTGATCGAGCGTTGCGGTTTCAACGCGGTTCTCGCCTCGCTCGGCGCGGAAGGGTCGCTGCTGATTGCGGCCGACGGTGCGGCTCACATTCAACGCGCCGAGGTCCGCGAGGTCTTCGATGTTTCCGGCGCTGGCGATACTGTCGTGGCGGGGGTCGCCGCGGCTCTCGCGGTCGGCGTCGGCTTGACCGATGCGGCTCGTCTCGGAAATGTCGCTGCCGGCATCGTCGTCGGCAAGATCGGCACCGCAGTGGTGTATGCGAGCGAGCTCACCGCCGCTCTCAATGGCCGCGATCGCCACGACGCGGACAAGGTAGTGCCACGCTCGCACGCGCTCGATTTGGTGGCGCGCTGGCGCCGCCATGGGCTCAAAATAGGCTTTACTAACGGCTGCTTCGACTTGCTGCACCCCGGGCACGTGGCATTGCTCGGGCAAGCCAAGGCCGCGTGCGATCGGCTCGTCGTCGGGCTCAACAGCGATGTGTCAACGGCGCGGGTCAAAGGGCCGCGCCGTCCGATCCAGAGCGAAACCGAGCGTGCGGCTGTTCTGGCCTCGCTCGCGGCGGTCGATCTGATCGTCGTGTTCGAGGAGGATACGCCGATGGAGCTGATCCGGGACATCCGTCCGCAGCTCCTCGTCAAAGGCGACGACTACCGCCTCGATGAGGTCATCGGGGCCGACTTCGTCAAGCACTCAGGTGGCGAGGTGCTTCTCGCCAAAGTCGTGCCGGGTTACAGCACGACGGCAACCATCGCGCGCCTCGCCAGCTGACACGCCTTACCGGCCGAACCGGTCTGCGCGCGTCATTCCGGTCAACCACTCGACGCGTGCGCTCACAACGCTAGTCCTAGCGCCGACACCGTTCCACCTGGGGATGCCCCTGGTTTTGCTTCGACAGCCAGAGCATATGAGGGCCGTGATAGTAGTTCGGATCGATTGAAAGAATGGTTCCCGGATCCACGGCAGCTGAGCGCCGCGGCGAACGTCACATTCCGCCCAATCGTCCCGCTTCGGGGTCGAGAAGGCGGCGCAGCCGCGTCGCCGCGATGCGGGCAAAGCGCATCGTCAGGGCGCGGCGGCGGCCGGCATCGAGCCTCGTTGTGCTGCCGTCGCGAAGCACGGCCGCGCCGAACGAATCCGCCACCATTAGGCCGCATTCATCGGGGATCAGCGGGCGCGGAAAGTCGTTTGGCACAGCGAAGTAAAGGCGATCCGAGAAGTCACGGTAGGCGCTCCACTTGCGGTCGGCCCGAAAATCGGCCACGGAGGTCTTGATCTCGACGATGACGAGATCGCCCGTCCTGCCGAGAGCGAGAACATCGGCGCGCCGGCCATTAGCGAGCGGGAATTCCACCAGGCTCACATAACCGAGCTGCTCCAGAGTACGGCAGACGCCGCGCGCCAGAAGGGCGGCCCCGGTCAGCTCGGCGGCGGACGCAGACATGACGAGGCGGGGATCATAAGGCGTATCATCAGGCAGGGCGAGATCGACGGAGGTAATAATGGCAGTGGTGACCAAGCAGGGGTTCTTGCGGCAGGCCTGGGCCCTTGCGTGGCCGTATTGGAATTCCGACGAGAAATGGACGGCGCGCGGGCTGTTGCTCGCTGTCATAGCGCTGAACCTGATCACCGTCGCTCTCAATGTCCGTCTCAATGCCTGGAACAACGACTTCTATGATGCCCTGCAGCAGTACAACTGGCCGGAGTTCTGGCGCCAATTCGCAATTTTCGGGATCATCGCCTTCTTGCTGATCGTTGTTGCCGTCTACTCGCTTTACCTTAGGCAAATACTGCACATCCGCTGGCGCCGCTGGCTGACTGATCGTTTTCTGCGCAACTGGCTGGAGAACCAAGCTTATTACCGGATGCAATTGGACCACACGACGACCGACAATCCGGATCAACGAATTTCCGATGATCTCGACCGGTTCGCGACGATAACTCTGGGGTTGTCGCTTGGGCTTTTGAGTTCCCTTGTGACTCTCGCGTCGTTCATCACAATTCTGTGGACGCTGTCCGGTGCGCTGACGATTCCGCTCGGTGGGGTGTCTTGATCGAAATCCCGGGTTACATGGTC
>CAWBCV010000014.1:0-258755 GCA_963787425.1 uncultured Alphaproteobacteria bacterium | reverse complement strand
GCGGGTCCGACCTGCAGGTCGTCGGTATAACCGTAGACGACGACTTTGGCGTTCTGCAATTCTGCAGCTTGGGACGTACTGGTTCAGCGCCTGCTTGCCGTTGGCGCTGAGCTGATAGCGCCCTCGGGGAACAGCATGTCGCCGGCGACAACCCATTTCTGCTCTTGCTGCATCTTGGTGATCTGAGACTGCTCTGCTGCCGACGGGCGCGAGCCTGCTGGAGTTCTGCTCCCGCCTTCCGAATGGCACTCTGCGATACGCAAGCTCCCAACATCAGCGCAGTGAGGGCCATGATCCTGGCTGCTGCCGCGAGGTTTAAGTTCATGGCTCTGTCTCCATCAGGGGGTTCACTGTCCCACTTAAGCGAGCGTGCCCAGTCCTAAGCCGAGACCCCTGGTTTTCCGGCCCACGCACGGAGAATTGGCGAATGTTGCGCCGAAAATCTCTGATTCGGCTGCATGTTGGAGAATTGCTGATGGCGACTTGCCAATGTGTCTCGCATAGGCCCCGGCAAAGCGCCCCAGCTCGATGAAGCCTAAACGCACCTGCCATTCCCGCGACGCCCGCTGTAGCCGGGTCGGCATCGCGCAGCGCGATCCGCACCGCCTTCAAACGCCGCAGGAGCTATACCGGGTGGGGCTGATACCGAGAAACTCGGCGCAGCAGGACACCGGCAGGCTCCGATCAGTCACGCCGATCAGCGCGCACAGCTCGGGCATGGGCAACGGCCGGTTCGGATGCTCTGCCAAGCACCTCCTCGAAGCGGACCATGATCCTGGCGTGACGGCGTTCGGCAGCCCCGTCATCCCAGGCTCTGGCGGCCAGTAGGTGACCAGCGCTTCGGTCGGGCCATGTTGTATAGCTCGCGCAACCTCGGGTGGGGCTATCACTTTGGCCTGGGTCCCAGCCAGGCGGCAAGCCTGCGCATGCAGTCGCCGCAGGCGGGCTGCGTCGCGCGCGCGGGGTGCAGGATCCGCGCGGAAGCCGGGATAGAGTAGCGGCTTTCCGGAAAGAGCTTCACAATATCTTTCGAGGTGCTCTGGAGCGAGTCCTAGAGGCTCCAGCTGCAAGGGCCGGTCGTCCGCTGCGTGTCGCAAACCCGACAAATACCAGCCCCGGAGCCAGCGAAACATAAGCGATGCGCGGCAAATCCTCCTCACTGTGCAGCAGCTGGAAGCAATGGAGCGTTGCCCAGGTCAGCTTGGCCTTAAGCACACCCTGTAGAGATCGCGAGGAATATCGATCCGCACCTGGCGCAGGCTCGCTTATAATCATCGGGATCGATGAAGGTGATCGTGCCGCTTCCCGGCATCTGCCTTTCTGCATGCCAGCCGTATTAAAACAGCAGTTCCGAAGAGCCACGATGCCGACCGGAATTGGCGCCAAACCCGAAGGGTAAGGTCGTTCGAACCGTGGCTGACCATGCAGATTGCTGGGCAGACTGCCCACCGGGCGAAAATCGGTATTTTTTTGCGGTCGGGGGTCGTCGGGTGGCCGCAGCAGCGCTGCCGAGGGCGACTTTCCGAACAGCGACCGATACGCCACCGAGAAGCGCCCTAATTCCCAGAAGCCGTAGCTTGTCGCAATCTCGGTCACGCTCGCCGCCGCCGGGTTGGCCATTCGCAGCGTTCGGCGGGCGAGATGCATCCGGCGCAGCCCACACACTGTGTTGACGATGCCCAGATGTTCCTGGCAGCAGGCGCGGAGGGTGCGGCTGGATGCCCCCGCGGCCGCGCAGAGCTCCGCCACGTACAGGGTGCGATCGGGGTTTGCCTCCAGCAGCTCTTCCAATCGCCGCATTATCACTGCGTGGCGGTGGTGGGCGCTGCTGGTCTCGGCGGTCTCTCCGCCACTCAGGCACGACACCATCGCCTGCACAAGGCCCTGCTCCAGCGCCCGGGCTACCTCGGGGTGTGCCAGGATGTCAGGCGCGGTCTTGGCGAGATGGCCGGCCGCTTCATGCAGGCTCGACAGCCGGGCAAGGAAAGCAGGAGGCGGGCTGACGAACTGCGTTAAAGGGGTGCAAAAAATCCACGACCGGTGATGACTTGGCAGGCGGTGGCAAGATCCCTCGAACTCAGCGACATAGCACCCCAATCACAGGCCCCCGAGGATCGGAAGTGGACCGGCAAACCGAATCCGATGACGATGATCCCGTGTTGTGGCAGTTCCCTGCCATCGAAATGCATGGCTGGTTGATTCTGATCAGTGCCGAAAACAATCGCGGGCCGTTCCCCGCTCGGCGAGACGTTCAGGATGCGCGGCAGACTTTCGTCGCCGCGCTGCATCCACAGGCGGTGGAGTTCAATGCGCGTCAACTCGGCACGGTATTCGCCGCGACCGGTGACGACGCCCTCTACCCGGAAGCGTCGAATGTTCGCGTGGTACGCATCGGGGTCGGTGAAGGTCACAACGGCACTGTCCGGCATACCAAAAGCCCCCCGTTTTCGGTTCCGGGGCCATCCCGCCCGGCTTTGCAGCTCGATACTAGGGCTTAAATAATCCTGAATGGGTGATAGCTATGTGTCACTCCATGCTTGGATCGGCGACGGCGCGCTTTGCGTCGCCATCTTGGCGACAAGTTCGAAGCGATCGAGAACGGTTTATTGGCGATTAACCCGACCGATTTCCCTGCCGGAAATCGATTTGTCCCGGTTCCCGCCGCGTGGCAGGGAAAACGCGCGGATAGGTCAGAAGGTTCATCGGTCAGCGCGCGCATAGGACATCCGGTGGCGATCTCGGGGGTTGTGGGCGTCCGCCGCACCGCCCTTGCCGCGTAGTCCAAGCCCGAGCGCTTGTGAAGAATACAACGTTTAGGTAAAATTCGAGCCAGTGAATATTCAGCTCACGCGAGGTTGAGCATTACGCATGCGGATCACCAGGTATTGCATCAGCACCCGTGCTCATTGGCGCGAAGGCGCGACATGGTCATCGGCGACGCCCGGCGTCGCCCCACAGCGCATCTACAGTGGCCTGGGCGCGCGACTTTTCTCCGCTGCCCTGATTTTAACCCGCCCAGAAGGACGGCTCGGCGGCTGCAGCCCTGCGTCCATCCACCCGACTAGCACAAAACTCTTGAAGAGGTTGTCGCCCGGCTTGGCCTGTCTGTTGGCGGCCTGCGGGGCGATCCAGCCGAAGCTGGCAATCGATCCAAATGCGCTCGCGCCGCCGACCGCGACAAGATCATGGGTGCCGGAAGAGGCGACGCGGATTCCCGTTGGGAATGCCACGCTGAATGCATTTTCTGCTCGGTCGGCTCCATCTGCCGCGGCAATTCAGCCTAGGCAGGTCTACGATCTGCCGAATTGATCGATCTTGCCCAGCAGACAAACCCCGAAACGCGTGCGGCATGGGAATCAACGCGCGCCTTCGCGGCCACGCTCGGGATTGCCGAAGGCGCCTATCTGCCGACGCTCGCTGCCATTGGCATGGCCAGCTACACCTTTCTGCCGGTTACGACAGGATGGGGCCGTTTGTGGTTCGCACGGGTGTGCTGGAGCCGTTGCTGCGGCTGGATTGGCTGTTGCTCGACTTCGGTCGACGCACCGCGGATCTCGACAGCGCGTCACAGACCCTCCTTGCCGCCAATTTGCAGTTCAACCGCAAGCAGCAGAGCGTGATATTCGCTGTGCAGAAAGCGTATTTTGTGCTCGATTCCGGCCGCGCCCGTGTTACGGCACGAGAGACGGCGCTGAAGGCTCCGGCCGCGGGGAACAGGCGACTGATATCCGCAGCCGCAGCGGTCTCGCCTCGGTTACCGATGCGCTCCTCGCGCATCAAGTGGTATTGCAACAGCAATTCGATATCCCAGTGCACGCCGAGACGTGCACGCCGCCGAGGCACAGCTGGCGCAGGCGATCGGGATTTCTCCTGTTTCCCTGACGCAGGTTGCATCACTCTCTTCCCTGCCGCTGCCCGAGGGACTGCTGGCGTCGGTGGATGCACTGCTCCAGCAGGCCGTTTCCGCCCGCCCGGACCTCGCCGCAAAGTTCGCGGATGTGAGAGCACGCGAAGCGGAACTCGAACGGGCTCGTGCCGACTATCTGCCGAAATTATCTCGCGAATGGCACATTGGGCCGTGTCGACCGCGAATTGGACAGCCTAAGTCGGGCCCCCACGGCACGACGTTTTATGCCAACCCGAAGACCTGGAGCGTAGAGCTTGAGCTCAGCTGGGAGTTGTTCAACGGCTTCATTCCGGACAACCGGGTGCGCGAGGCCAAGGCGCGTCGCTACCAGGCGAGGGCCGATCTCGATGCACTGCAACTCGCAAGCCAGGCCGAGGTTTGGACCGCTTATGCCGATTTCCAATCGGCCCTTTCGCAGCACCAGTTCGCCGTCGCCCTGGTTGCCACGACGAATCTGGGTACGAAAGCGCGCTGACCGGCTACGGCAGTGGAATCATCAATTTCGTCGACCTCCTTGCTGCCGAGGGATTACGCGCGCGCACTCGCCGTCGAGGTCGACACTCGCGCTGCCATCCTCGACAGCGCGGCCGCGCTCGCCCTAGCCTGCCGGAACAACCGCAAATTAGGATTGGTGTTCGTCCTGCTGCTCCACCAACGGAGCCAGCAGCAGCGCAATCAGCGCGGTAACCAAAACCCCCACAAAGCTCCGACGACATTCAACAGGCTGGGGATGATATCGATCGTAAATCGGAGATCCAGCAATAGTACCAGAGTTACTGCGACCGCGCCCGGCACGGCGGCAAAGGCGATGCGTGGACCGCCATGCGCGACCCAACCCGCCGGAAAATAGCAGCTCCCCGCGAGTGCGGCAAAAAAGCCGAGATCGTCCATCAATGGAGTCCCAACTGCTATTATCAGCAAGGCGAGCGCGGCGCAGCTCGCAGCGCCAAGCTGGCGCAGCGGCATTCTCCGCCAGACCGCCCGCATATTCGTATCGGCGGTTAGGAGGACCGCAATGACCCCGGTGCGGATTTCGGGCAGATTTATCGTGTTGTAGAACAGTATCTGTAGGCCGATTGCGCTCAGCGCGAGCAGCCCAAAGCCAACCAATTCTCTTCGTCCGGGGGGCACCGGGACGTCTTCGCGGCTGGCTGGCGGCACGAATAGGCCGCTCGCCGCCGCGACCGCCCATGCTGTACCGGCGAGGGCGAGCGCATTGAATAGCGCGGCGCGGATTGCTGCCTCCGGATCGGGCAGGTAGGCAGGCTCGGCAAAGGACAGGACCAGCGCGGCCAGGATCAAGGCCGCCCGCGCAGAGGTGAGGCGGGAAAGCACCAGCAGCACCGTCAACGCTGCACATTGCAGCGGCAAGTAGAGCCAGGGCTGATCGTAGGTGGTGACAGCAAGCAGGATTCGCGAAATCGGTGCCGAGGACCGCGGTGCCAGTCGCTTCGATAACCTGCCGGAACGGGCCGTGTGCCGATGGCACGGTCAGCAGCAGGATGCCGGCGAAGACCAGCACTGGATACGGAATGCGGAAAGTGACGGTCGCGATAACCCCGATCACCGCCAGACCGGTAAAGCTCAGAGTAGCGATCCAACGCTCTCGTGAAGGCGCCAGCTCCCGGCGGATGAAACGCAGCGACGGATCCTCGGACGAGGAGGCGGTCACGGTCAGCCGGAGATTTCACTGTGCGGGGGCGACGGGCATGCCCGGAACGCTCAACGGTTTGCCGTCCGGCGGGAAGCCGGTAATCGTCGCGACGGCGGTCATCCCCATACGAAATGGGGCGTTGGCCGACGGCGCATCAAGGATGATCCGCACCGGAATGCGTTGTGCCAGGCGTGCCCAATTGAGCGTTGGATCAATCTTGGGTAGGAGCCCCGCTGCCTGTCCGGAGGCCACAGGACGCTCCCAGGCGATCCCCTGCACGACGCCGTGAAGCGTGGTCGGCATAGCGATCAGGTTCACCCGCGCTTCCATGCCCGGGCCGATTGCCGGCAGGGTCTCGAGGGAGTTTCCCAGCACGTACCACATCCGACGGTCGACCAATGCGCAGACGCGCTCGCCAACGTGAGCATAATCGCCCAGAGAGATATTGAGGTTAGTCACCAGCCCCTTGAGGCGCACTGGACATAGCAATACTCGACATTCAGCTCGGCCAGCCGGACGCGCGACTTGGCCGTCTCCAGCCTGCCGTTCACATCCCCCTGTTGCGCCAGCAGCTTCTCCTGCTCCCTACCGGGATTGAGCGTGCTGAACCGCGGCATCGAGCGACCTGGCCTTTGTGACCGCTTCTTGATATTGGTCGGCGCTGATGAGCCGGCTGCCGAGGAGCGGCTCCAGCCGGCCGGCGTGGGTGTGCGCATAGCCCATGTTCGCCTGAATCGGTCGACTTCTGCGCCCGCGGCCGACATAGCCTGCTCGATGCCGCCGACTTCTGCCTGGGCGAGGATAAGCTCGCCCCGCGCACGGTGCACCTCGGCTTCGCATGGCTGCGGATCGACGACAAAGAGAAGATCGTTCTCCTCAACCTGCTCATTGTCGACGACATTCAGCTGTACCAGCGGGCCTTCTACGTGCGGCGCGATCCCGATGACGTTTGCGCTGACATAAGCATCATCAGTGCGCGGATTTCCGCTGCTGGTGCCCGCGGCCATCACCGCCGCTGCAACGCCGGTCACGACAATCGCCAACCCGATCAGCCGCCCGAGAACGCGTAGAGGCCAGGGCGCTTGGCCGCTCATCTTCAACCGCGGTAAAGCAGGAGCCAGAGCCCGCAGGAGTAGGCGACGATGAGCATCGGGTATACCAGAAGGAGCGGACCCAGATGCGGCTCCAGGCCGGACCAAGAGAAGACAAGGCGGGAAACGACCGTGATGAGGATGCCGCACACCAGACACGGCACCCAGCCGGCCAATAGGCACCCCAAAGGTTGACCAGCGGCGTGCAGCAGAGACTGATCCGTCACACCGTGTCCCCATCCCGACAATCTTATCATACCACACGTCGTGCGGCGGGGCTAGGCGCAGGCGCACTTCGCGTCGACGAGACAAAGGGGCGAGACCAGAAAAATTCCCGCCACCTTGGAGATCTCGCCAGGTCCGGGCCCGAGAAACACGACCAACTTCCCACAGTGGGGGATGCGGTGTGCCCTCAATGGGTGGGGACGTGCTGTGGTCGGAGATCGTCTCATATGTCGCATCCAGTCGATCCGAATGTCTGCGAGGCTGGCAGCCGGCTCTTTACCAACGGAGCGCGCAATGCGCCGGCCTGAACTTGCCGTGCGGAGCATAGCCATCCGGCTCCCAATAATAACCGGTGGGGCAAGTGTATGCAGCCGACACGGTTTGCGGAGCGCTGGCGCGTGCCTCGTGATCCGCTGCGACGGGTACCGCTCCCGCGGAGAGCGGGATTGCCGTCGCGATAAGGGCACCAGTCAAACATAAGGCGTGCAATCGGATTTTGCTTCTCCTACTGCATCGCGAGCGGCCCGTCAAAGGCCAGGTTTCGCAGCCAAGGAATTAGGTCGTTGGCGCTCCAAGCCCAGTTAAGCCGGGTAAGAATGAGTGAAACTCCATAACAAATCATCGTCGTCGCCGCGAAAGCGTCCATGCCAACAGCTGCGGCCTTGCCACCCTAGATTCCCGCTTTCGCGGGAACGACGGTCTACCGACCCGACAGCAACGAAAGCCGCGGTTCACCTCTGGAAACTGCGCTGCCGATCAGTGGGTCGGGGTGTAGTTTGGCGCAACGGCGACAGGTCGTGCTGGCGGGCGCCTTGCTGACGCCGGGCGCGATATCGCCCACATTGCCGCGAAGAACCCCGGCTATTAGCCTACAACGTTTCAACTGTGATGGGCGGATTGGATTACGGGCCCAGCCGCGGTTAATCGAGCGCAAGAACCAGGGCGATGATTATAGCCCAGCCGCCCAGCGAGAGAACGCCGATGCAACAAATCGCTGCACGTAGCGGGAGCCTCTCGATGCGCCTCCTCTCGGGTAGGGAAGTAGCGACCGGCGTCGAAATTAGGATGTGCAATTCTCTCGGCATCGTCCCATCAGTTCCTGCCAGCACCACATAATGCGCTCGGTCCTGATCCAGGACCGGCCGCTGGCGGACCCGGTGCGGGAGAAGGATCACCGGGTCGGTTGATCGTGGATGTAGGCCTGGCCGTTACAAACCGTCTTGGTGGCCGGGATAATGACGGCCTCCGGACTACGATCTCGATGAATATAGGGCGGACCGCACCCGCCTCCCGAGTAAACTGTGGTCAAGAATGGTAAATTACCGATGACAGCGGCATTCTCATTCAGGACGGGCTAAATTGTATCCTTGCCAATGCCGATTTAAGCGCGTCAGCGCTGTGTTGCAGCGCCTCACGCTCCTCGTCGGAAGTCGGCGGCTCGAGGATCCTGAGCGCGCCGCTGCGTCCGAGAACGCTCGGCGAAGACAGCGTGACCCCGTATGCCTCGTTGTACGAGGCGATCGGAATGACAGCCGGCTCATTCCGCAACACGATCTCCGCAATGCGCGCGCACGCCATCCCGATACCGTGCTGACTGGCTCCAATGCCTTCGATTATGGCAATGTTGGCGTACCGGACCTGCCGCTCGATTTCGTGGCGAAACTCGTCCCGGTCTTGCCTCGATATTCGCTCCAGTAGCTCGAAAACCGGCTTCCCTGCGATGCGGGCTGAAGACCACAGAAACACCTCGGTCGTGCCGTGCTCCCCGACGATCTGCGCATCGACGCAAGCCGGGCTTACGCCGAGCCCCCGCGCCAGGTGAAACCGAAAGCGCAAGCTGTCGAGATATGTCCCTGTACTGAGTACGCGCTCGTACCCCAACATGCGAACCACATCGGCCAGCGGGTCCGGAGGATCGGTGACGACGAGGACGAGGGCCTGCGGCGCCACTGCTTGAAGCTGCGAAACGATGCTCTTGTAAACTGCGGCATTAGTGTCAAGCAGCCGCAGCCTGCCCGCAGGGTCGTTCCGATCGGTAGCGCCGCCAGTCTTTTCGTTTACTCCAGCGGTGATCATCACCAGTGCGGCGCCTTCGAGATCTGAATAGTCGCCGGCGCGCAGCTCGGCATAAGGGCACAACACGACGCCGTATTGGGCGTCGGTTACCAGACCTTCCGCCCTCTTTCGCTCTCGGTTCACCACGACGATTTCGTGCGCGCAGCCGCGTGCGACCAGAGCCGTCAAACACGCGGAACCAACAGCGCCCGCGCCGATTATTCCTACTTTCATCTCACTGTCTTCCCGTGCACCTGTGATTATTGCGGGTGATAAGTCAACGTCGGGAGATATGCCTGTGCCAGCTGGGGCGACATGGTCAAGATACCGAAGGTATTCGGGGCGAACCCCCAACCTGCCTCCGGATAGCCCTCCTCCCAGCTGGCCAGCCACTGGATTTGAGATAGGTCTGCGTCCCAGGCGCCAGCTGCACGGTATCGGCCTGACCATTAGGTAGGCCGTAAGGCTGCACCGTAAAGCTGTACGTTCCCGGCCGAAGATCGCGATAAAAATCGGTTCCCGCCGGGATGTCGCCGATAGGTGCGCCATTCGCGTAAATCACCGGCGCTGCTGCCCACACATTGCCATTGTCCGAGCCCGCCGGCCGCAAAACCAAACTCGCGCCATTTCCGGCGCCGTCGCCGGGGTCTGCGCCTCCGCGGCCGCCGCTGCGGCCTCCGGCACGCGTTCGGCGAGCACTACGAGAGACAGGCCGAGCAAGGCCATGGTTATGAGATGATATCTGCGCATCGTCACTCTCTGATCGCAGGTGATGCACCGCTAACGCTGTCTCCGGGTGATTTGTTGCTAATCCCGCGCCCTGCGAGTAAAGCGGGGTAAAGCTCGGTAAAATCATCGTGAACCGCGCTCGTAGCAGCTGACCAGGGTTTCACGAGGGGCGACGCTGGTCACCCAATCCCGTTGCGACTGCGAGCAAGGCAAGCGCCGTGGGCAGAGTCAAGGACCACAAGCCAGCGGCAGCTTCAAATGCCGCGCCGAGCACGCACCCCATGGCAAAGCCGACGATCACCGGCAAGGTGTGCACCGCACGGGCACGCGCCCGGGCGACCTTGGCATCATCGCGGCCAACCAACGCCGCACCCAGGTCCAGCATGAAATGAGTGACATTCGTCGTCATTACGGCAGTGGTTGGCGTGTTCGTCAGCGAAACCTGCACGAGGGCGTTCTGCACCGCCATCGCCGCGACGCCGAACATGCCCGCGAGGACCGCGAGAATTGCATTGGCGTCGCGCCACGGACCCGCCACAACGCAAATCGAGAGGAACGCAACGAGGAAAATCAACTGCAGCAGCAGCAGCGGCTGCAAGGTCGAAACCCCAATTTGCTCGAGGCCGCCGGCGAGCACGCGCGTTAGAAACAGCATCAGCATGAAGACCGGAACCGATAAAATGTACGAGAATATCGTCGGGTCGCCAGCGACAATATGCGCGGCCAGAACGACCAGATTGCCGGTGATGTGGGCAGTAAACAGCCCGTTGAGGCCGAGAAACCCGATGATGTCGGTGGATCCGGCAATCAGGCTCAAAACGAACGGAAGGGCCCGACTGGCGAGATCAGCTGCCGCGGATGCTATGTTCAGCAGACGCGAGCTGGTGGCCGAGCGAATGCTCATTCCGGGGCGCCGCCGGCTGCTGGCGCTTCATCCATACCGCTGCACTTAGGCCGGTAGTGGACTGAATCCGAGTAAGATCCCGTAAAAGTTAGTGAGACTGACCCGTTTCGCGCCAAACTTCGATGCCATGACAATCTGGTGCAGAACGGCATCGTGTCACTTCTCGATAGGCACCTCTGGCGACGCGGCCTCATTCGCCCGCCTGGCTGTTAGCACATTTTACCACGATTTACTCAGATTCACTGGCCCCCGATACCCTGCTTCGTAAGTAATCGCCAGCCCCATGGTGTTGGGCAGGGGTAGCAAAGTCGGCGGCAAAGGGGGTGATATGCGCTCGCCAGGCCGTGTTTGGAGATGTCTGTGACTGAAACAGCAACCGGTTCGGTGCGGACTTTGGCCGCCGAGTTCATCGGCACCTTCGCACTGATCTTCATCGGCGCCGGGGCGGCAATCGCGCTCGGCGTCAACCATGAGCCGCGAGTTGCGTTCGCGCACGGCCTCACCATCCTGGTATCCATCACGGCATTTGGCGATATCAGCAGCGGCCATTTCAATCCTGCCATAACTCGCGGCTGGCGCCGTAGCCGAGTAAGGGCGAGCGCTGCAGTGAGATCGCCTGCTGCGATAGAGACCGCCTATCGCGTAGATCGGAAATATCGATTTGATGAAGCACCACGCGGATTGATCTCTGACAGGGTCTCCCATTCGAACCTGCCCGACGGAGAAGAGGGTTCAGACAATATCGGATCGGCCCACCGACGAAGATCGATTTGCTGAATGGCGAGTTTGCCGGGCAAGAATTTTTTCAGGAGCAAGCAAATGAGGTTGGTCCCCTTACACGCAATCGGCGAGAAGCCAATCGCAGGTATTATCATCCCCGACAGCAAACTGGCACGCGAAGTGACCGAATTGGTCAAGGATACTAAATCACCGCTGCTGTTCCACCACTCGAGCCGCGTCTATTACTGGGGCGCACTCACCGGCAAGCGCCGCGGCCTCCGCTTCGATCCCGAGCTCCTTTATGCCGGCGCTATGTTCCACGATATGGGCCTCACGCCTGAGCACGCGAGTGCGCGTGAGCGCTTCGAGGTGGACGGCGCCAACGCCGCCCGTGACTTCCTGCGGAGCCATGGCATCCCCGAGCAGGATGTCGAGACGGTCTGGACCGCCATCGCGCTGCACACGACACCCGGCATCCCACCGCATATGCATCCCGTCATCGCGCTCGTCACCGCCGGCGTCGAGATGGACGTGCTCGGCATCGCTTTTTCCGAGTTCACCGAGGCCGAGCGCGAAGTCGTGGTCCGCGCGCACCCGCGCCCCAGCCGCTTCAAGGAAGAGATCATCCAGGCCTTCTACGACGGCTTCCACCACAAGCCCGAAACGACCTTCGGCACTGTCAACGCCGACGTGCTCGCCGACAAGGACCCCTCCTTCCGGGCCGAGAATTTCTGCCGCGTGATCCGCTCCTCTGCCTGGCCCGGCTAGACACATCCGCGCCCCACCCACCACCGATACAACCCAGGGAGTTTCTCATGTCCACAACGAAGCGTTTTACCAATGAAAACGGCGCACCGGTCGCCGACAACACCAACATCATGACCGCCGGCCCGCGCGGTCCTGCGCTATTGCAGGACATCTGGCTGCTCGAAAAGCTGGCGCATTTCGACCGCGAGGTGATTCCCGAGCGCCGCATGCACGCAAAGGGCTGGGGCGCCTACGGCACCTTCACCGTTACGCACGACATCACGCGCTTTACCAAGGCGAAGATCTTCAACGCGATTGGCAAGCAGACTCCGATGTTTGCCCGCTTCTCGACCGTCGCCGGCGAGCGTGGTGCGGCCGACGCCGAGCGCGATATTCGCGGAACCGCACTCAAGTTCTACACCGAGGAAGGCAACTGGGACATCGTCGGCAACAACACGCCGGTGTTCTTCTTTCGCGACCCGCTGCGCTTCCCCGACCTCAACCACGCGATCAAGCGCGACCCGCGCACCGGGATGCGCAGCGCTGACAACAACTGGGATTTCTGGACCTTGCTGCCCGAAGCGCTGCACCAGGTCACAGTCGTCATGTCCGACCGCGGCATCCCGAAGAGCTTCCGCAATATGCACCTCTTCGGCAGCCACACCTTTTCGATGATCAACGCAGCGAACGAGCGCGTCTGGGTCAAATTCCATTTCCGCACCCAACAGGGGATTGCCAATCTCACCGACGCGGAAGCCGAAGCTCTCGTTGCCAAGGATCGCGAAAGTCATGGCCGCGACCTGTTCAATGCGATCGAAGCCGGCGACTTCCCGCGCTGGACGCTTTTCATCCAGGTGATGACCGAAGCGCAGGCGAAGACGCATCGCCACAACCCATTCGACCTGACCAAGGTCTGGCCGAAGGCCGAGTACCCGCTGATCGAGGTCGGCGTCATGGAGCTCAACCGCTGGCCGGACAACTATTTCGCCGAAGTCGAGCAGGCGGCGTTCGGGCCGTCGAGCGTCGTCCCCGGCATCAGCTTCTCCCCCGACAAGATGCTGCAGGCGCGCCTGTTCTCGTACAACGACGCGGTTCGTTACCGCCTCGGCGTCAACTCCTACCAGATCCCGGTCAACGCGCCGAAATGCCCGGTCATGAGCTACCACCGGGACGGAGCAATGCGGGTCGACGGCAATCTCGGCGGCACGACCAGCTTCAACCCGAACAGCCAGGGGCTGTGGGACAATCAGCCCGATTTCGCCGAGCCGCCACTGCCGATCGAGGGTGAGGCGGCGCACTATGACCATCGCGTCGACGATGATCACTGGGAGCAGCCGGGCAATCTTTTCCGGCTGATGACGCCCGATCAGCAGCAGAGGCTCTTCGACAACACCGCCCGCGCAATGGGCGATGCGCGACGGCACATCAAGGAGCGGCACGTTGCCAATTGCCTGCGCGCCGACCCGGCCTATGGAAAAGGGGTCGCGCGGGCTCTCGGCCTCGAGCTCAAGCCGGCGGCGGAGTGACCCGCCGCAATCACTGCAATTGCAGCCCAAGGAGTAAGAGTAATGTACAGAACCGCCAATACCTTGCCAGAGCAAATCCGGTCGAGATCGGTGGCTCTGCTCAATCGCCACCTCGCCGCCGCCATTGACCTGCACGCGCAGGTCAAGCAGGCGCATTGGAATGTCCGCGGCCCGACCTTCATCGCAGTTCACGAGCTGTTCGACAAGGTCGCCGATGTCGTCGAAGAGTATTCGGACAAGATCGCCGAACGAGCCGGCACTCTCGGCGGCACTGCCGAGGGAACGGTTCAGACCGCGGCGGAGCAGTCGTTCCTCGAGCCGTACCGGTTGGGGGTTGCCGACGCCGCGGCCCATATCGAGGCGGTGACGGCGGCGTTGGCGAGCTTCGGCGAGTCGGCGCGCAACGCGATCGACGAAAGCGACGAGTTCGGCGATATCGATACCTCCGACCTGTTCACCGAGGTCTCGCGCGGCATCGACTACCAGCTCTGGCTGGTCGAGTCGCACAGACAGCTTTAGGCCCTTTCTCGCCCTCTCCCCCGCCGGCCGGGGAGAGGGAAGGGTGAGCGGGCGGCCGGGCACAAAACGAGGAACGGGAGGATCATGGAATACGAGGCTTTTTTCCAACGGCAGCTGGGTGAATTGCGGCGCGAGGGACGCTATCGCGTCTTTGCCGATCTCGAACGCCGGGCCGGGCATTTCCCGCGAGCGATGCACTATCGCGGCAACAGCTGTCGCGAGGTGACGGTATGGTGTGCCAACGACTATCTCGGCATGGGGCAGCACCCGAAGGTGCTGGCGGCGATGCATGCGGCTATCGACCGTTGCGGCGCCGGCGCTGGCGGCACCCGGAACATCTCCGGTACCAACCATTACCACGTAATGCTCGAACGCGAGCTGGCCGATCTGCACGGCACCGAAGCCGCGCTGCTGTTCAACTCCGGCTATATGTCGAACTGGGCAACGTTGAGCACGCTCGCGGCGCGGCTGCCGGGCTGCGTCGTGCTGTCCGATGAATTGAACCACGCCTCGATGATCGAGGGCATCCGGCACAGCCGGGCGGCAAAGCGGACTTTCGCCCATAACGACCCCGCCGACCTCGACCGCAAGCTCGCCGCGCTCGATCCCGCCGTGCCGAAACTGGTCGCGTTTGAATCGGTCTACTCGATGGACGGCGACATCGCGCCGCTCGCCGAACTGTGCGACATCGCCGAGGCGCATGGGGCGATGACCTATCTCGACGAGGTGCATGCAGTCGGGCTCTACGGGCCGCGCGGCGGCGGCATTGCCGAACGCGACGGCATCGCACATCGGCTGACGGTCATCGAGGGCACCTTGGCGAAAGCCTTTGGCGTGATCGGCGGCTATATCGCCGGCTCGGCGGCGCTGTGCGATTTCGTGCGCAGCTTCGCGTCCGGCTTCATCTTTACCTCGGCGCTGCCGCCGGCCGTGGCGGCGGCCGCCCTTGCCAGCATCCGTTACCTGAAGGACAGCTCCGCCGAACGCCGCCAGTTGCACGAGCATGTCAGGCTGCTGCGCCGCCGGCTTGATGCCGCCCAAATCCCGCACCTCGACAATCCGAGCCATATCGTGCCGGTCATGGTCGGCGACCCGGTACTGTGCCGACACATCACCGATCGGCTCCTCGACGAGTTCCAAATCTATGTGCAGCCGATCAACTACCCGACCGTGCCGCGCGGCACCGAGCGGCTGCGCCTGACCCCCTCGCCCCTGCACAGCGAGGCCGACATCGACCATTTGGTTACCGCGCTCGCGATCATCTGGTCGGAGCGCGATCTGCGCTGCGCCGCCTAATTTAGAATACGAGGACCGCGCGAGGCGTGTGACGGCGCGCAGCCGGGCACGCACTCGCCGTGCGCGATTCCACCGCGCGCAAGGGCCGCCAGAACGGTGACCAGCATCTGCCGGCAATCCTCGGGCGTCCGCAACGACGCCAAGTCGATCCCGAAACGCTCCGCCGGATCGGGTGCGGCCAGAGGCGGCGGCAATACTTGCGCCGCGAGCGGCCGTAACAGATGCGGCTTGCGGTCGATCAGATCCGACAGCGCCTGCGCGCTCAGCGGCCGCGCAACGAGATCGGGCACCCGGCGCCTGGGATTGTGAATGCCGCGCGGCCGCCCGCGCGGATTGCCTGAGCTTCCCTTAGCGAACCGCCCGCGTGCCTCGCGCGACGCAAAAAGGGATCAGGACCAAGCCTTTGAAATTCCTTGATTCCAGTCCCGGAAAACAGGTGATAACAGGAAGGCGAAGGCGGATCGGCAACAATTTCCGGCATCGGCGGGGCTCCAAAGCCAACGAGGCCGAAATATATATTCACGATATGTTCTCTCAAAGGCAGCTGGGGCGCAAGCAGCGCGACAGCCATCGCGCCGGGTGCTGTCGCGGTACAGCCGCCGTAAAGACCAACCTTGACTAGACCGCCCTCCTGCTCAAGGGTGGAGTATCGCTATCCTAACGCTCCGTGGATACGGTAACTCCGGCCCGGCGCAGCGAGATCATGGCGGCCATCCGTAGCAAGGACACTGCCCCTGAGCTCGCCGTGCGCCGCTACCTCCATGCCGCCGGCCTCCGGTACCGGTTATGTCCGCCCGAACTCCCGGGGCGACCGGACCTTGTCTTTCCTTCCCGTCGCGTTTGCATCTTCGTTCACGGCTGTTTCTGGCATGGTTGCCCACGTTGCATCGACGGCAGGCGTAAGGTCAAATCCAACCTGGCCTACTGGGGCCCCAAAATCGCGACCAACCGCGCTCGCGACGAGCGGCACCGCGAGGCACTGCAGGCGGCCGGATGGACCGTGCTTACTATTTGGGAATGCCAGTCTCACGACCTTGCGGTCCTTAAAACCCTTGCCGACGACGTGCACGCTGCCGTCCCCCGTCGTCTTTAATCGCTCCGCAACGGGATCCGGCGTATTCGCATGTTCGCGGTTTAGCGGTTTTAAGAGATCATTCGGGAGGAGATCGGCGTGGCGAGGTCCCAGGGGGCCGGAAGTCCGTTCGGCCAGGCGACCCGGATGCGAGTGCTCGAGGCGTATTTCGCACGGGCAGGCGAAGTCACGGCAGAAAACGCCTGGGAGCACGTCTATAGGTGCCTGCTCTGGATGAACCAAGGGGCCGGCCTCGCCCACATATATGATTCCAACCACATGCAGCCGGGCGGTAACTTCCACAGCCGGGCTATCAGGTTCACCGATGAATTATGCCGCCTGTTCGGCGTTACCCGAGCGCAGCTTCCGGCGGAGATCGATCACCTCTTCAAGGGGTGCGTCGAGGAATGGAAGCGCAGACGCTCCACCGACATAGACACCGAGCTCGAGAGCGAGCTAGTCGCCGTTATCGAACAGGTGCTTCGCGGCGAGGGCGTCGCGGATAGCCGGGTGCGTCCGGTAGCGCGCCATCTCGAGGTCCTCAGCCGCGACTTCTTCACGATCGGCAACAAACGCAAGAACGCGCTCGGCGAAGGCTTCGAGGACCTCCTTTATCTTCTCCTTGTACGAGTGGCTGGAGTTCCGCCGGAGAAAATAGCGTTGCGCCGGCCCGTCTCCGAATTACCTGGCTTCCGTCGTGCTCCGCCGCGTCTGCCGGGATCTCGACCCGCATCCCGATATTGCGATTCTGGAAGGGGGCATCACTCACGTCATCACGTCCGCGAAATGGAGCATGCGCCAAGACCGAGAAACCCAGTTCCAGTCCGAGTACACCGCCTACCAAATGAACAAGACACAATCGACGGAGCTGCAATTCGCGCTCATCACAAACGAATTTGACGTCGCGCGCCTAAACAATGTGGCGCGCGCCATCCCGGGCGGCGCTGGCGGGTACATCTTCCACAATATTTATCACATCAGCCCGGAACTGCTCCTTCACACTCAAGGCGACCGCATCGGCACGGTCCGCCACTGGATTGGAGCAGGGAAGATTCTCGCTCTTTCCGATTTCCTGGCCGACATGCGCGGCCGGTACGGCGCGTCCTGAATGATTATGCGGCCGCTTCGCGTATGGCCTTGCTCGCGTCGGCCTCCGCTAGGAGGTCCCGCAGCGTCGTCCCTATCGCACGGGCAAACAATGGCGGCACAGCGTTGCCGACCTGCTGATACCCGCTGTGCCGGTCGCCGAACATAAAATGATAGGTATCGTCGAACGAATGCAGCCGCGCGAACTCGCGCACGGTCAAGGCCCGAGGGCAATCGTAGTGAAACACGCAATCCGACTTGGTGTTGAGCGTCCAGCTGAAGTGATCAGGGTGCAGCTTTCGGTAAGCAAAGAAGTATTTCCGAACTCAGGTTCTTCCGCCCGAGTTCCGGCCCCCACTTTTTCCCTGACAGGTAACGCGCTGAGAGCTCCTCTGGAAGGTCGCGGAAATTCCCCCCTGCTGGGATCACCTGCAAGCGCGAAACCGTATCCTCTCGAATTCGACGGGACGTCGGCATTGAAGAGTTCCCTCGAGCCTGCGCGGCGGGCCCGCTGGTAAGCGGACTGCGCGGCGGTCTCGTACGGCAAGGGATCGTCCGATGGCTTCCGCACAAGCTTTTGGCATGGTTGCAGATATGCAAGATCTCCAATTGCCTGCTTGACCGTTACCAGCCGAAAATCCTCTGGGTCCAGAAGCGCCGAGCGCGCTGCTTCAGTCAAAAGCGAGCGGTTGTGCTCTGTGCCACCAGCCCGAGCCGGCAGCCGCTCTAGCTGCGGAAGCTCTGGGAACTCCGGTACCTCCGGGAACCGCGGTTCAATCCCCAAATCCGCCCTTACCCCGACGAATAGCACCCTAAGCCGGTTCTGCGGCACGCCGAACGCAGCGGCATCGACTACTTCCGAGGCCACCCGGTACTCCCCATCGAGTGTCAGATCATCGAGGATCTGGCGCCTCACCGACCCACCTCCAAGGTTCTGCAGCCCCGGGACATTCTCCATGACGAACAATTTCGGCCGGATGTTTCGGATTATTGCAATGTAATGCCGATAGAGCTTATTGCGTGGATCCCCAATAATTCGGTTGTGATTGCGGACCTGCGAGAACGCCTGGCAGGGCGGCCCGCCGATTACCACGTCGATCGCAATCCCCTCTACAGCCTCCAGCAGTGAACACTGCACACTCATCGAGCCAAGATCCCCGACTATGAATTTAGTTCCATAGCGCGCGTGATTCAGCTCGAAAGTGGCTCCTGCCCAAGGATCAATATCCGTAGCGGCAACCGTATGAAAGCCCGCCTGCCGGAACCCTTCGGAAAAGCCACCTGCCCCGCAGAACAAGTCAACTCATGTCAGACATGCAGGCGACGGAGTTAGGGTCAGCACCCGCCGTGAGTGGTATGAGGTCTGATCCTCGTTTGTTAACTGCTGAATTCAACGGGCGGAGATTTGTCGCACTAGGCTATCAAATGTATGCCGACCGAGAGGTCCACTCCATGTATTATGCTTGCCTGCCATTGCCTATGCTACCCTGATGCTCTGTCCACGGCCCACCAAGGATGCAGATGATCCTCTTTCCGGAACATAATATGAACATTCTCTCAGCGCTGCTTGGTAAATTGCAAGCGAATTCCCGCTTTGCGGATAAATTTCTTCTTTAAGCGTATGGTGGTTAATTTCTTGCCCGGTCATACTGACGAAGCATCGAATAGCCGCTTTAGAAGATCGTGGACGCCTGCCCAAATCGTTGCTCGGAGCAAGTTACCGGATAACGTCTCGTCCAGTTGAGAAAATCAAACACTTGCGAGGCTCTTGCCCGGCGCCGCGCAGGTATGGCGCAAGCCCGGGCAGGACAACATATTGGCTTCAGGTAGGTTAAGCTGGCTAAATCCTGAGGAACGTACAATGCCCGAAGTCGGCGCCGTCGAGGCGAAAAACAGGCTCGGCCATCTGCTCGATCTGGTCGAACGCGGCGAGGAGATCGTCATCACGCGACACGGCAAGGCGGTGGCGCGCCTCGTCATGCCGCGAAAAGCATTCAACCGCGACCAGGCGCGGGCCGCCATAAGGCGGATCCGCGAACGCGCCGAGAAGCTGAAGCTCGGGCCTTTCGAATGGGCGAGTGGAAATCTTACCGCGACGAAGGAGCCGACGCGCCGACACACATCTGCATTCGTACGGGCAGGCTTAACAGCTGTGCTCGGCATCTTGAGCGTACGCGACGCTGCGGCTGCCGACGACCGTAGGACCAAACCCGTTCCGACGTCAGCCCCGGCATATAACCCCTATCCGCCCGGCATTCCGCCGTCCGATTTGGCTTCGGAGATCGCACGGGTTCAGAGCGAAGTTCAATTCATCTTCAATGAAGCGCTCAACGAATCGAGAGCACTGCGAACTCCGACTCTGGCAGGGAATCCACCGACACTGAAAGGCACCGGATATGAGGCCGTGGAAATACTCGGCAAGCTGCTGAATTTCGACCAAAACATGTCGCCCTTCCGGAATGAGGCTTGCGCTTTCTGCCATATGCCGTATGTCGGCTTTAGCGGACCGATACCGTCCGTCAATCTGACGATGATCGCGTATCCCGGATCATTTCACGATCGGGCCGGCAAACGGACCGCGCAACGATACACGTATTCACCGGATTTCCCGGTGCTCGAATACAACACAACGCAGGGCGCGTTCTTTGGCGGAAACTTCTGGGATGGGCGCTCGACCGGCTACAAACTGCAGAGTGCGGACGCCGAGCAGGCACAGCATCCGCCAGTCGATACCCAGGAAATGGGTTTTCCTGACACGGCTTGCATCGCGTTTCGGCTATCGAAAGCGGTGTACCGGCCCCTCTTTGAGCAGGTCTGGGGTGCGGATTTCTTCATTCGTTGGTCCGCCAATACCGAGAAGATCTGCGACACCCCGGGAGGGGCGGCAAGGTTCGGCGGCGGCGCCACACCAATTCGGTTGAGCCCGGAAGACCGCAAGGCTAATAATGTCTACGATCATTGGGCGCAGTCCATTTCGAAATACGAACGCTCAAACCGTCTCAGCCCGTTCACCTCGAAATTCGACGCCTTCCCGACGGGGAAATACGCCTTAACGCCGGACGAGATGGCCGGTTACAACCTGTTCAAAGGTAAAGCCAACTGCAACTCATGCCATCTCGACGGCAGATCAACGGCACTGACGGCGGGCCAGACCGACAGCGGCGCCGCGGCCAATACGAGGCCTCTGTTCACCTGTTTCGGCTATGCCAATGAAGGCCTGCCGCTCAACCCCAGGGTTGCGCTGTTTTATCAGACCGCGCCGGACCGCTCCGGGTTCACGCCAAATCCCTACGGTTTTGGCTACAGAGATCTGGGATTGGGCAGCTTTCTCAGAAGCGCCGTCAATCCACACTCGCAATGAGTACAATTTGCGCCAACCAGCGACGGCCAAATGCAAACCTCGACGGCGCGCGACGTGGCGATGACACCGCCACAGTGCCCCACCACCGAGGCGCCGGGACCCTATTTCCAGAAAGAATTCTTTCACAATGGCTACATCAAGAGCCTGAAGCAGCTCGTCCATTTCTACAATACGCGAGACGTGTTTCCGTTCAAGGTCACGTCGGGACACTGTCCGGAAGGAAAGACGGAAAAGGTCGATTGCTGGCCGATGCCCGAGGTTCCGAACAACATTGACATGACAGTCGGCAACCTCGGCCTGACCGATCAGGAGGAAAACCAGATCGTGGCCTTCCTGCAAACTCTGACCGATGGTTTCAACCCAGATAACCCCAACGTCAGTACCTACCCAGACATCAACACCTTTACGGGTCAGTGCATGACCGGTGGTTCGGCCGCCACCCAGGGTAACGAGTTTCTCATCCCGACCCCGCCGCTTTTGCCTTGCGCATCGGCAATCTGCGGCGTCCAGCCGCCGCCCGCGCCGCACCCTATTCCTTAAGCAGATTTCGAACAATTTGGTGCTGTCATTGCGAGTGGCGCCCTGCGCGACGAAGCAATCTCGACCGATCGAGCGCTCAGCGGCTCGAGATTGCTTCCTGTCGCCCGCAATGACGATTGGAGTGAGGGGTGCAACCTGATCGGAACCTGCTTAGGGCTCAAAAAGCAGCAAGTATTTCGGCCACGCTGCCAAGGGTTGCGCAAAGCGAAATCGCAAGGGTAGCGACACCCACCCGTTGGCGTCGCGACGGACGTAAACCACCGAGCAGCAATTTTGCCGCTTTGAGATCGGCCGTCTCAAACCCCTCGGTGAACCGATCGTACACCGGGGCCAAAATTTCGCGCGCCGCGTTGGTGCGGTTCTGGTCGCGCCAAAGTCGAGCGAGGCTCGTGGCCGCACGCAGCTCCCAGGACAGAGCGCCTTGCCGGCGCGCCCAGTCGAGGGCTTGCCCGAAGTGATCTTCAGCGACCTCTGCGGCGTCAGGCCCGCCCTCCGACAGAACAAGCTCGCCCTTGATGCGCAGTAGCTCGGCCACGCACCAGCGCTCTTCATCGCGCTCGCATAGTGCGAGCGCTTCGTCGATCGCTACAAGACCTTCGGCCTCCTGCGCGCCAAGGGCCAAGCCCTCCGCCAGAGCGCCGAGAAATGCCGGGCAGCGCTGGACGAAGCCGAGCTTGCGAAGCTCGTCAAGGGCGCAGCAGAGATACCGCGACCCGATAACGACATCCCCGCGCTGGATAAATAACGCCCCCCTTGAACAATGGCCCTCGGCATGCCGGATGGCCAGCGCATGCCTTGCTGAATGGTCGAGCAGCATCGCCACAAAGCGTTCCGCCGCCGCCAGATCACCGATGAACAGCGCGATCGGGCACGCGGCTTGGGCCAACGTGTTGCACAGCGAAAGCGCGTGATCGGTGAGGCAAGCCTCCTCAACACTGCTTTGAACAGTGCGCATTGCCTGATCGGGAAATCCCTGAAGCCAGAGAATCCGCGCCAGAGTGCAACGCGCGATCAACCGCTGATCAAATTGAAAGCGGATGATATGCGGCCGGCGGACGGGGGTGACATAGCGAGCCAGCATGCGCTCGATCTGGCGTCGCGCATTGGTCTGGTCTCCCAGATAATGCAGCGGAGTCCCTGTCATTCGATCGCCAATGAGCAGATCGACCGGGTCGGGCTGGTTTGCAGCAAGGCTGCAGAACTCTTGAGCGAGCGCCAGCGCGGTCCGGTACTCGCCGCTGCTGAGAGCGCACATCCACAGCCCCCAGAGCGCCCGCAACTGATACTCGGCGTCGTCAAGGCTTCCCGCAAGTTCGAGCGCCATGGTCCAGGGCGGACCGGCACACGCCGGACCCTTCGTCTGCATCAGCGAGAGGCCAAGTGCTGCGTAGAGCTTCATCCTGCGGCGCAGGTCTCCAGATGATCCTGGATCGCCGCTGGCGAGTGCGCGTTCGACGCGGCCGCGACACTCCTCCATCAGTGACAATTGGAGCCACAGGGGCACCGAGGCGACAGTGAGCGCGACGCCGATCGATGTGTCGCCGTGCGGCGAAAAGGACCAGTCCAGCGCTGCCCGCAAATCGTCGATCCGGCGGCTATGATGTGCCAGCCACTCGACAGCGGGCCGCGTCTCCCATTCTGTCTCGGCCCGCTCAAAGAGATGCCGTAAAAGTTCGGCCTGGGCTCGTGCGACTTGTTCGAACTCGCCATTTTCGACGAGTTTCTCACGCGCGTAGGCACGCGTTGTCTCGAGCAGCCGATAACGCACCTTAGCGCCGGAGGCATCGATCACGACGAGCGACTTCGCGACCAGGTTCGCGACACAATCGATGACGTCTGAAGCGGCGATCTCGGGGCTTGCAGCAACCGCAGTCGCTGCCTTCAGCGCAAATCCGTTGGCGAAGATTGACAGGCGCCGCAAGACCACGCGCTCGGCCTGAGAGAGCAGCTCGTAACTCCAGTCGAGCGTCGCCCGCAGCGTCTGATGCCGCGGCAGCGCAGTGCGGCGACCGCCGGTGAGCAGATGGAAACGGTCGTCGAGGTGGGCTGCTACCCCTTCCACTCCGAGCGCTGCGGCGCGGGCGGCCGCGAGCTCGATGGCCAGCGCAATGCCGTCCAGGCGACGGCAGATTGCCGCGATGGCCGGCGCAATGCGTCGGTCCGGCGCGAAGTGCGGCTCCGTCGCGCGCATCCGTGCGACAAACAGCCGAACCGCGCCGTATCTCAGCAAATCCTCGATATCCTCGATACCCTCGGCCGGCACAGCGAGCGGCGGCACTCGGTAAAGGCACTCATCCGCTGCTCGCAGCGCTTCGCGGCTCGTCGCCATCACATGTGCTGCCGGATTGGCCCGCAACAGCGCTTCGGCCATGCTCGCCGCGGCGTCGATCACATGCTCGCAATTATCGAGCACAAGCAGAAGCTGCTTCGCGCCGAGCTCACCCGCGACCCGTTCAGGTGTTACCGCGCCGCCGGTGATTTCGAGCCGCAGCGCAGTAGCAACGGTGACCGGGACAAGGTCAGGATCGGACAGCGGCGCGAGCTCCGCGACCCACACCCCGTGGGCAAAGTTGGGGCGCAGCTGACGCGCGACCGCGAGGCCCAGTCGCGTCTTCCCGATGCCCCCAGCTCCGACCAAGGTGACGAGCCGCTGAGCCGTCAGGAGGGTGGCCGCCTCGGAGAGCTCGACCTCGCGGTCGATCAGCCCCGAGGTCGGGGCTGGAAGGTTCGTTAGACTCTCCGCATCGGGAAGGCTCGGTGGCAACGTAGCCCCGTGGTCGGGAAGCGCTTCCGGTTCGCCGCCGGCAGCGGTGGTGATATCGGCGACGAACCGGTAGCCGCGGCCGGAAATCGTTTTGATGAAGCTGCGGTCTTTTCCCAAGACCTTGCGCAGCGTCGAGATGTGGAACTGCAGGCTGTGCTCCTCGACCACCATCCCCGGCCAGACGCGGCTCAGGATCTCGTCCTTGGTAACGAGTTCGCCGCCCGCCTCGATCAGTACCATGAGAATATCAAAAGCCCCGGCTGCCGAGGGTGACCGGCACCCCGTTAGCTAAAACTTCGCGGCGGTGCGGCAGCACCTGAAAGCGGCCGAATTTTAAGGTCATTCAGGCTCTCGTGGTTAACGCGGGCCTAACCTTCTTAAACATAGTTAATTTCATAAGACACGTCCCCCGTCCGGCCTTCCTGTCAAGGCGCGGATATGCTCAACGCTGCCAGCGCCGGATAGTTCCCGGTCTATTGCGATCCAACCGCGTTTCGATGTCAATTTACTGTCATTTTACTCACGGGATGCCGATGAGTTCCTTTAAGCGCAGCCGGTGGCGCACGACCTCTCGAAAAATGCTCATAAATGTTGGTTAATTCCTCTGGGATCGCCGTTAGCCGTCTCGCCTGATTTCGTAATCTAAGTTAATCTTTGGAAATCTCAGATGTGCGCCAAAGACCGGCAGGCCAGCTCGGCATTAACCTCGGGTTGCCGGGGTGATCTGTGGATTCTTCACCGACCGCCGGAGCAGCGGGTGCGTGAATCAGCACGACCTGCATGTGAGCTCAAGAGGAAACGCCGATGCGTGGACGCACATCTACAATCGCAACAGCAAGTTTAGCCGCGGTCCTCGGGATTTTGAGCGTTCCCCACTCCGCGTCCGCTCAGGCCCAGTTCCAGCCGGACATTCCGGTCCCACCCTACAACCCGTATCCGGCGCTGCCCGGTTTCACCCCGCCCAGCATTCTCCCCCCTGATATACAGCCGGAGATATATAGGGTTCGATTTGAAGTTGAATTGATTTTCGCCCGTTATTTTGAAGAGTATCAGGCATTGACGCCGCTGCCGACTTATGCCGGTAACCCCCCAATACTTGTTCCAAACGGATATGAGGCACAACGGATATTAGGGGGCCTACTGAATTTCGACGAAACCATATCGCCCTTCAATAACACGGCCTGCGCTTCCTGCCACATGCCGTATACCGGCTTCAGCGGGCCGATCCCGTCCGTAAATCTGACGATGGTCGCTTTCCCCGGTTCCTATCGTTATCGGGCCGCCAAACGGACGGCGCAGGGTATACGTATTCACACACATTCCCCGTTCTCAACTTCAATACCGTACAGGGCCTGTTCTTCGGCGGAAACTTCTGGGATGGGCGTGCGACCGGAATGAAGCTGCAGGCTCCCGACGCAGAACAGGCGCAGGGTCCGCCGGTCGATCCTCTCGAAATGGGTAATCCTGATATCGCTTGCATCGCGTGGAAGATATCCCAGGCGCCGTACCGGCCGCTCTTCGAGCTAGTGTGGGGAACGGATTTCGACATCCGTTGGCCGGGCAACACTGCTGAGATCTGCGCCACCCCAAATGGAGCGAAGCGGTTCAACGGGAGCGCCACGCCAATCGCGCTGAGTGCGACCGACCGCACCAAGGCAAGCAATATTTATGATCACTGGGGGCAGTCCGTTTCCTTCCTCGAACGCACAACGGACATCAGCCCTTTCAACTCTAAATTTGACTGGTTCCTGAAGGGCACCGCTGGCGTCACGCTGACGGCGGACGAGATGGCTGGTTTCCAGCTGTTCAACGGCAAAGGAAACTGCAATTCATGCCACGTTGACGGTAGATCCACCCTCCTGACGCCGGGCCAGACCGATACCGGCAACACCGCCAGCGTACAGCCTCTGTTCACCTGCCATGGCTTTGCCAACGAAGGCCTGCCGCTCAATCCCAGGATCAGTTTGTTCTATGAGAGCACGCCGGATCGTTTCGGGTTTACGCCCAATCCCGACGGGTTCGGATACAGAGATTTGTTGCTCGGCAATTTCCTCAGGAGCGGCCCGCAATCCTTCCCCGATCCCAACCAGCCGGACTGGCTAGCGCAGGCGACGACGACGGACGGTCAAGCGCAGGTGATGACGGCCCGCGATGTGGCGATGACACCACCGCAGTGCCCGACGACCGAGGCCGGCCAGGTCGACGCGAACGGGAACCCAGTAGGGTTCTTCCAGAAAGGGTTCTTCCACAACGGCTACATCAAGAGCCTGAAGCAACTCGTCCATTTCTACAACACGCGCGATGCGTTTCCGATTGGATTTGGATATCCCGTCACATCGGGACACTGCCCGCCGGGAACCGTCGAGAGGGTCACTTGCTGGCCGCAGCCCGAGGTCCCGAACAACATCGACATGACGACCGGCAATCTCGGCTTAACGGATACGGAGGAGAACCAGATTGTAGCGTTCATGCAAACGCTGACTGACGGTTACAACCCGGCCAACCCCACCGTCAGCACCTATAAGAACATCGATACCTTCACGGGTCAGTGCTCGCCCCCCGTACCCGGTGAGACTGCATCGAACCAAGGTAATTCGTCCCTCATCCCGACCTGGAGCCTTACGCAATTTCCGTGCGCATTGGACATCTGCGGCGTCGCGCCGCTTCCGGGGCCCTTGCCGATCCCATAGGGCCGGGAACATGTATGGGGGCCGTGCGCGGCCCCCATACTCCTCCCTCGATTTCCAACGGAACAGCTATCGCGGGTCTGTTCGATGAATAGACTGCTTGTGAAACTGGCAATCACCGCCGCGGTCGGTAGCCTTTTCTCCAACCCAACCACCGCTCAAAATCCTCCGCCGGCGCCGAAAGCCTCGCATGTCGAGATCACCAAGGGGCCGGAGCTCGAATTGGCTAACTCCTGGCTGGCGATTGTCCAGTGGACCACCAACAACCCTGGCGGGGACGACGATCATTTTGCGGTCGTGCACTATGGTACGGATCCCAAGGAGCTCAGCCAGACGGCGAAAAATCACATCCGCCTCAACCAGGGCCATCCGGAAACGATTTTCCGAGCGCGGCTCGATCATCTGGAGCCGGAGACGACCTATTACTACACAGTGACGTCGATGGGGTACGATGGGCGGAGCGATGGAGTGGAGAGCCCTGTCAACCACTTCATCACACCCGCACCCGGCGAGGTAATCAATAATTACCCGCAGCCAAAATAACGGCAACCAGCGGGGGGCCGGCATGGATTACGAGGGGTTCTTCAGAAAGCGCCTCGGCGCGTTGCGCGCCGAGGGGCGGTACCGCACATTCGCCGATCTCGAGCGGAGCTGCGGCCGCTTTCCGCGCGCCTTCGATCACCGCATTGGCGCCGAAGTCACGGTGTGGTGCTCGAACGACTATCTCGGCATGGGGCAGCACCCGGCGGTGCTCCGGGCGATGGAGGAGACACTGCGGGCGGTCGGCGCCGGTGCCGGCGGCACCCGCAACATCTCGGGCAATAGCCATGTGCATCTCTTGCTCGAGCGCGAGCTCGCCGATCTGCACCGCCGCGAAGCGGCGCTGATCTTTACTTCCGGCTATGTCGCCAATGACGCGGCATTGTCCACACTGGCGCGCGAGTTGCCGGGCATGGTGGTGTTCTCGGACGCCGCCAACCACGCCTCGATGATCGCCGGCATCCGCAACAGCCGAGCCGAGAAGCACATTTTCCGCCACAACGACCCCGCCGATCTCGGACGACAGCTCGGTCGCATCGCCCCGGAACGGCCCAAGCTCGTCTGCTTCGAGTCGGTCTATTCGATGGACGGCGACATCGCGCCGATCGGCGAATTGTGCGACGCCGCCGAACGCTTCGGGGCGATGACCTATCTCGACGAGGTCCACGCCGTCGGCCTCTACGGGCCGCGCGGCGGCGGCATCGCCGAGCGCGACGGGGTCATGCACCGCCCGACGGTGATCCAGGGGACGCTCGGCAAAGCCTTCGGCACGATCGGCGGCTATATTGCCGGCTCGGCCGCACTCGTCGATTTCCTGCGCAGCCGTGCCCCGGGTTTTATCTTCACGACATCACTGCCGCCGGCGCTCGCCGCCGGCGCACTCGCCGCGATCCGACATCTGAAAGCAAGCCAGGCCGAGCGCGACCGTCACCAGGAGCGCGCCGCGACGTTGAAGCGCCGTCTCGTCGAGGCGGGCCTGCCGGTGATGGCATCGGCCAGCCACATCGTCCCGGTTCCGATCGGCGACCCGGGTCTGTGCAAAGTCGCCTGCGACGAGCTGCTGCACCGCCATCGGATCTATGTGCAGCCGATCAACTACCCGACTGTGCCGCGCGGCACCGAGCGCCTGCGCCTGACCCCGACGCCCTTGCACAGCGACGACGACATCGATCATCTGGTGCGGACGCTCGCGATCATCTGGTCGGAACTCGATCTGCGGCGGGCCGCCTAGTAGGGCGGATTAGCGCAGGGTAATCCGCCGTCCCACGTTGAATTGGCGGGTCACGCCTTCGGCTAACCCGCCCTACGTCTACTGCATCAGGGTCTTCCGGAGTCGATGACCCATGGGGACGGCGCCGCCCAGCGTGCCCCGGCGCAGCGCAAGCGCGAGCGGCACGGCCGCAAGCGAGATCAGCATCAGAACCCAGAAGGCATCCATATAACCCAGGAACGGCGCCTGGTTCCGCGTGCGCGAAATCACCAGCGCCTTCGAGAGGATCGCACCAACGGCCGCCACGATTGAAGAACGTCTCGCGAGCATCGCCATCGCCATCCTGCGCAAGGTCCCGGCGGCCGAAACGGTCGGACTGATCCGCGCGGCCGTTGCCGAAGCGTCGGGGATTGTTCATGGCTCGATCACGAAGCGTCCCTGAGCGCCGGCTGCAACCGCGTGATAGGCCTCGATGCCGCGGTCTAGCGGCAGCGCGCGATTGACGAGCGGCGCCTTCAGCCTGCCGTCGTCGAACAGCGGGGCGAGCCGGTCGAGGATCGCCGAGGATGCGACCAGGCCGAGCTTGCGGCTGTCGGCGCCCAGAATGCGGCTTTCGTTGTGATAGAAGTCGAGTAGGTCGAATTCGACGCGTCGCTGCCCCGTGGCGGCGATCTCGATCAAGCGGCCTTTGTGGGCCAGGCAGCCGAGGGCCGTTTCGAACATCACGCCGCCTACGGCATCGAATACGACATCTGCGCCATGCCCGCCGGTGTGCATCCTGACTGCCGCCGCGGCCTCCCCATCGGTGACCACATAGGCATCGATGCTGAAGGCGGCAGGCGAACCCTCGGCAGGCGGGCACCGGTCGATGCCAATGACATGTGCGGCGCCAAGTGCTCGGGCGAGCTGCGCGACAGCGCCGCCGACCCCGCCGGATACGCCCACGATCGCGACGTTCTCGCCCTTTTGCAGGGCGGCGTAGTCGGCAAGACCAAGCCAGCCCACCACGAAGGTAATGCCGATCGAGGCCGCCTGGGCGTGATCGAGCCGGCTCGGCTTGCGCGACAGCGCCGTCTCGGGAATGGCGATCAGCTCGGCATGGCTGCCATCCAAGGTGAAGCCCGCGTCGCCGCCGGTGCCCCACACCCCTGCCCCGATCCAGTCCGGCGGGCCAGCCTCGACGACGCCCGAGAAGTCGCGCCCGGGCACGCGCGGCAGCACCGTCCCCTCCATCTGCCCTGCGACGTTCTTGACATCGCTCGGGTTCACAGACGCGGCGCGGATTCGGACGACGGCCCAGCCCCGGGGCGGCTGGGGGTCGGGCAGGTTGATGAGCGCGAGCTTTGCGGCCGGGTCGCCAAAGTCTTGAAATTGCAATGCGCGCAAGACAAACGCCTCCCTCTGGCGGCTGGGGTTGGCTGCCGCGCGTCGGCAACTTTACGGAATGGGCGCCTTCGGCATTGTCGAGATGCCGGATTTCAGCTGAAAGTCGTAATGGAGCCTATATTGACCGTTATCTTTGCGGAACTCGCCGATCATAGTCTGATCAGCCGTGAAAACCGGGTCCGCATCGATAATGTCGTCCCCCTTGTGGAACACCTGAGTAATCAGGGTTTCATAATTCGGCGCCGATACGATGAAATGGATGTGAGCGGGACGATAGGGTTGATGCTCGGCGAGCTTCATCAGTTCGCCTACCGGCCCGTCGGTAGGTACCGGATAGGGTGTGGGCAGCAATGCCACCAGTTCGAAGCTGCCGGCCTCGTTCGCCTGGAATCGACCGCGAAGGTTGTAGTCGGGTTGGTTCTCGTCCTGATTTTCATACAACCCGTTCGTCGCCGCCTGCCACACGTCCAGCATCGCGCCCGCGACGGGCGCATTGGTGGTCAAGTTGTAGACTTTACCGCTGATCCGGACCCGTTCTCCTTCCGTGTCGTCACTGGCAATGCATTCGCGCCGCTTCCGTAACGGAGCGTTGGCCCGGTAGAAGGGGCCGACAAGGGCAAACCCCACAGTCGATTGCGGCCTCAAATGATTGATTGCCTCGACGAGTTGGCTGACGCCGATCACGTCCAAGAACAGCAGGAACTCGTTGCGCCGATCGTCGGTGAACTTCGCCATCTCCGCCAACAAGGTCCACGCAAGCTCGAACTCTTCGTGGGTTAACTTGGTCTCTTGTACGACGGCGTGCAGATGCCGGATCAGGCTCGTCACGAGTTCTCGCAGGCGAGCGTTCTCGATCCGGGAATACGCGGTAAGGGCCTTTTCAGTTAGTGCATCCCCGATGTTGTCTTGATGCATGGTATCTCTCCCGATGACCAGTTAGCCTGGGCTTAGCCCATTGCTTTGCGGCCGGCGATCAGTGTATTGGCGATCTGCGCGACATGCCTGCCCTGAAAGCGGGCGATGGCGAGTTCGTTTTCGCTCGGGTGGCGCGAGCCGTCGACTCCGGCCAAAGTCGTGGCACCATAAGGAGTGCCGCCGCTGATTTCAGCCATATTCACCAGCCGCTGCTCACTGTAGGGGATGTCGACGACGATCATGCCGTGGTGGAGCAAGGTGAAATGGAAGCTGACGAGCGTGGTCTCGTGGCCGCCGTGCTGTGACGCGGTGCAAGTAAAGGCGCTCCCGACCTTGCCGATTAGCGCACCGTTTGCCCACAACCCGCCCGTTTGATCGAGGAAGTTTCGCATTTGGGCGGCCATGTTGCCGAAGCCGGTCGGAGTGCCGTAAATGATCGCGTCGGCTTCCGCCAATAGTGTCGGATTTGCGACCGGCACGTGGGCGAATGTCGCGCGGGCAGCATGCGCGCCGCTCTTTTCCAATATCTCGTCGGGCACGAGTTCGGGCACCTGCCACAGGCTCACCTCGCCGGCGCCGGCCTCGCGTGCGCCGGCGGCGACCGCCTTCGCCATCTGATAAATATGTCCATACATACTGTAAAAGATTACCTGAACTTTCGCTGACATTTGAAACCTCGTGGCTGCCGATACAGAAGACCGCCGTTCACCACAGTTTATGCCACGAACGCACGTTTGGACACTGGCCTGCCGGAGGACAGATAATGTCAATCGCATTGGCGCAGGCCGGGATCACCAGCACTGGGCCAACCACGATCAGGCGAATGATGATTTGCCACATTCGATCCGTTCTACTGATGCGATTACGGTGTCGCTGCCGGCGGTTCGGGGATGATCTGCACCTTGTCGCCGTCAGCCAAGTTCACGGGAGGTTGCAATACTACTTGGTCGCCGTTCTGGACGCCCTCGTTGACCTCGACCTCGGTGCCGTAATCCGTCGTGATCGCAATCTTGTTCAGATGCGCGACGCCGTTTTCGACGACTGCGACCTGCATCCCGTTCTGATTGAAGATGATCGCCGAGCCGGGAACGATCAGCGCCGGCGATTGGCGGGGGATCTTCAGCTCGACAGTGCAATAGACGCCTGGCTGCAGCGCGCCGTCCAGATTGGGTACGTCGACCTCCGTCAGCAGAGTTCGTGTTCCCGGCTGGAGGGCATCGGCGATCCGCGTCACGTTCCCATGGAACTTGAGATTAGGCATCGCGGGCACGCGAATGACGGCCTCGATGCCGGGCTTAACGCCAAAGGCGGAATCCTGGGGCACATAAACCCAGACGCGGATCACGTCGCTGTGGGTCATCGAGAACATCGAGGTGCCGCTCGTCGCGTCCGCCGTGATCAGGCTGCCGACATCGATGTTCCGCTGCGTGATCACGCCGTCGAACGGAGCGACAACTTGCTGATAGTTCTTCTGCTGATTGTAGTACCTAAGCTGTGCCTGCGTTGCCACGGCATTGAAGTGAGACGCCTGCGTCGCGTGCTGCTGGGCCTGTAAGGTGTACCGATCGACGTCGCCCTGCTGCTTCGTCACCCAGCCCTGATTGACAAGGACCGAGTCGCGTCCCCAGGTGACTTGGTTCAGCGACTGTTGCGCTTGATTCTGGTCCCGCGTCTGGTGAGCCTGCTGCAGACTATTCTGATATTGCGCTATCTGGTCCTCGACTTCGGGCGCGGTGATCTCGGCGAGAAGCTGCCCGGCCTTGACGTGATCGCCGATATCGACATAGCGCTTCAGCACATAGCCGCTGGCGCGTGCGTAAACGTTGGCCTCCACGAAACCGAGCGTCGTCGCGGGCAGTGTCACGTGCAGTCTGCCGAAACGCTGCGCTACTGCCTCGACGCGCACGCTCGGGACGAAATTCGCCTGCTGTTCGGCGGTGTCCGTGACCTGCCTGTGCTGCTCGTAATGCCGCCATACACCCAGCGCGAGTGCGCATGTAAACAGCAAGAACACGCCGAGGCCAAGCAACCGGCGACCGGACCCGCCTCGCCCCGTTGGCCCGCTTGGCGGCGGTTCGGGGGTATCGCGACCAGGCGGCGGAAGCAGCGGCCGTGGAGGCGGCCCCTTCAGCGCGGGCGGTGCGTCGAGTTCGTTCATTCGGGAACCTCCTCGAAGACGCCGTGGGCCTGTTTGCCGTCATTGCCTTTGCGCAGCATCGCGAACAGGTAGGGCACCACAAGCAGGGTGGTCGGGGTCGCGAACAGCAGGCCGCCGATGACCGCGCGCGCCAGCGCGGCGTTCTGCTCCTCGCCCGGGCCGCCGATCGCCATCGGAATCATGCCGACGATCATTGCCGTCGCGGTCATCAGAACCGGCCGGATTTGGGTGTGGCCGGCCGAGATCGCAGCATCGAAGGCGTTAGTGCCGGCGAGCTGCTGCTCGCGCGCGAAGGTGACGAGCAGGATCGAGTTTGCCGAGGCGACACCGACCGCCATGATCGCGCCCATCAGGGACGGCACGCTGAGCGTCGTATTGGTGATATATAGCATCGTGACAATGCCGCAGAAGGTCGCCGGCAACGCCAGGATAACGACGAACGGGTCGCCAAAATTCTGATAATTGACAACCATCAGCAGGTAGACGAAGACAGCCGCGAACAACAAGCCGATCGTCATATCGCGGAACGCCTGGTTCATGCTGTCGATCTGGCCGGTCACCTGGATCGTGTTCCCGGGCGCGAGCTGTTTCTTGAGGTCGGTCGTGACCTTGTCGATGTCAGTCGCGAGGCTGCCGAGATCGCGGCCTTGGGTGCTGGCATAGACCTCGTAGACCGGCTGAATATTGGCTTCGTTGGCGCTGCCCGGCACCGAGTTGCGGGTGAAGGTCGCCACGTTCTGCAGCTCTCCCGGCACTGGTTGGGTTGTCGGCGGGGCGGTCCCGGTGCTGACGGGCGTATTGCCGAGGTCACCCAGCGAGCTGAGCTGGTATTGAGGTGTCTGAACCGCGATGTAATAGGGAATCCCATTCGTCGGATCGGTCCAGAAATTCGGCGACACCTGCTCTGAGGAGCTCAAGCTTGCTGTGACGTTGTTGCCGATGTCGTTTATCGTAATGCCGAACTGCAGGGCTCGTGCACGGTCGATCTGGACGAAGAAATCCGGGGCGTAGACCTCTTGCTGCAGATGGGCGTCGACAATGCCGGGGATAGCGGCAATGCGGCGGCGCAGATCCTCGGCAAGGTGCAGGTTTTTGACCCGGTCATAGCCGACGGTCCGAACGTCGATCTGCGCGGTGAGCCCGAAATTCAGAATCTGCGTCGCCATATCGGCGGGTTGGAAGTAGAACATGTCCTCCGGAAAAGCCGCCGGCAGCTCCTGTCGTAATTTTCGGACGTAATCGCCGGTAGGAGCGTGGCCGTCCTTGAGCGCCACCATGATCACGCCGTCATTGACCGCGATCGTCGTGCCGTCGGCAAATGCCCAATTGTAGGAGCGTGCCGGTACCCCGAAATTGTCGACGATCAGATCTAGGTCTTCTTTCGGAATGACCTGACGGATCTTGTCTTCGACCGCCTGGAAGATCTGCTCTGTCACCTCGATGCGGGTGCCCGGCGGCGCGCGGACGTGAAGCTGGATCATACCGCCGTCGATGGCCGGATAGAAATCGCGGCCGACAAAGACGAACATCACGGCGCCCAGGCTGAGCACAAGGGCGGCAAGGATCGGGACAATGGCACGGCGGGTCAGCAGCATCGTGAGCAGCCCGACATAGGCTTCGCGCAGATGCTCGAAGCGGCGCTCGAACGATGCGTGGAAACGGGAGAAGAAGCCCTCCGCCCTTCGCTTCGCCGCGATCCCCGGGTCAAGCCCGGGGAGGGGAGGGGTGGGGAGGGGGCGCGGGGGGCCAGCGTTATGCTGGCGCTTGAGCAACTGCCCGATCGTGATCGGCGTCAGGGTGCGGGAAAGGCCGTAGGAAGCCAGCATCGCGAAGACGACGGCAAGGCCGAGCGGGGTGAACAGGTATTTCGCGGCGCCTTCCAGGAAGATCACCGACGTGAATACACAGCTAATCGCCAAGGTCGACACCAAGGTGGGCATCGCGATTTCGGCAGCGCCATGGAGCGTGGCCTTGGGCAGCGGCATCTTCTCCTCGTCGAGCAGGCGGTAGGTGTTCTCGATCGTGACAGTCGAATCGTCTACGAGAATGCCCACCGCGAGCGCCAGGCCGCCCAGTGTCATCGTATTGATCGTCTCGCCCAGGAAATAGAGCACGACGAGCGAGGTCAGCATTGCCAGCGGGATCGAGATCATCACGACGATCGTCGGGCGCCACGAGCCGAGGAAGAGGAGGATCATCAGCGCCGTGAGCCCGGCGGCGATCGCCCCTTCGCGCAGCACGGCAATCACCGACGAGGTGACGAACACCGATTGATCGAACAGCGACTTGATGACCAGGCCAGGCGGCGCCGCGGCCCGCGCGATGTCGAGCACATGCTTGACGGCATTGACGACCGTTAAGGTCGAGGCATTACCGTTCTTGATGATGCTGAGCAGCACCGAGCGCTTCCCGTCCGCCCGCACGACATTCTGCTGCACCAGATTGCCGTCGCGGACGTGACCGATGTCCCTCAGGAACACGGTGGCGCCGTTCGAGTAGCTGACCGGGATGTCGTTGAGCGCCTCGATCGCCGGCGGCATCGAATTGGTGCGGACGGTGTAATCGGTCTTGCCGATTTTCGTATCGCCGCCGGGCAGGGTCAGGTTCTGCGCGTTGACTGCATTGACGATCTGCAACGGTGTCAGGCCTTTGGCCAGCAGCTTGGTCTGGTCGATATCGACCATGATCTGCCGATATTTTCCGCCGGCGGGCGTCGGCAAAGTGACGCCGTGGACCGGGGCGATCATCTGCCGCAGCCGATAGATACCGTAATCGTAGAGTTGCGACTTGCTGAGCCTGTCGGAACTGAGGCTGATCTGCAGGACGGGAACGGCCGACGCGCTGTACTGCACGACAATCGGCGGCTGGGTTCCGGTCGGCAGCAAGGCGCGGATCGCATTCGTAGCGGCGACGACCTGCGAGATCGCCAGGTCGAGGTTCGCATCTGGTTGAAAATAGATCTTCTGCACCGAAATGCCGTTGACGGTCTCGGCTTCGATGTCCTTGATGCCATTGACGTTGGAGCTGATCGCGTACTGGCTGTAGGTGGTGAAGCGCTGCTCCATCTCGGTCGTGTCGAGGCCGGTGTACTGCCAGATCACCGAGACCACCGGGATATTGATCTCGGGGAAGATGTCGGTCGGCATTTCGACCGCGGCAGTCACGCCGAGAAATAGGATCAGCGCCGCCACCACGTAGAAGGTGTGCGGGTATTTCAGCGCAAAGCGAACGATCCCCAAGCAATACCCCCATTCACTTCTGGGCCGACCTCGAATTTCAGATTTAGATGTGCGGTGACCCACCACGAGTAAAATCCGGTAAGAATTTGTAACGCCTAGGAATCTTGCGCTTCGCAAGCCGGGGACGGCTGAAGCTCCGTTGCGCGGTTCGCGATATTGTATTTACCAAAATTTACTAAGTCTGATTGGCGCCGCTGGCACCGCCAACACATATCCGCTCATGAATGGCCGGCTAGGTCGCTCGAGTGCCCTTTGCGGCCAGGTGCAACAAAGGAGTTATCGATGCGCGAATTACGGAATCGCAGCGCCCGGCCCGGCAAAAGGCCGCGTGTGGTTAGTATTGCAGCTGCCTTACTGGGCGCGGTTGTTCTCTGCCAGCCAGATCTCGCCCACGCAGCGCACGGAGGTGGAGGGCACGGCGGCGGAGGCGGTTTCCACGGCGGCGGTTTCCACGGCGGCGGTTTCCACGGCGGCGGTTTTCACGGCGGCGGTTTTCACGGCGGTGGATTTCACGCCGGCGGGTTCCGCGGCAGCTTCGCGGGCTTGCACAACGGCTTTGCCGGCGGGCGCGGGGGGCACTGGGCCCATGGCTGGCACAACGGGCGCTACGGCTGGTGGTTGGCCGGTCCCGGACTGGCGGGGACGTATTATGATTATCCGGGGTGGGCTTCTTATCCGGATTACGGCTACGACGACTACAGCCAGCCTTATGCCAGCCAGACCTGGTACTATTGTTCCGATCCGGCAGGCTATTACCCGTATGTATCGCAGTGCAATACCGGCTGGCAGGCGGTCCCAGCCAGCTGACCCCCGTCGAGCGATTCACCCGGCTGCCTTCCGCGGCAGCCGGGTGATGAGACCTTTCGCGGCTAACGCGGTGTGTAGCCGTTGAGCTCCCGACCGATCGCTTGCTCCTGCCGGCCGAGGCCGGACGGGTTCTGCTGGAGGAGCTCGCGCTGTGACCCCATAAGCCCAGTGGCATAGTCCTGTCGCATCTGCTCTTGCAGCGGGCTGTTCGTCGACGTGGACAGCGACATGCTGGGGTTTACCGCGTGCAGCTGGGGCGTCGGGCCGACTTCACGCTGCTGAGCTGCAACGGGGGTTGTCGCGAGGCATGCTAAGACGGCGAGGGGCAACAATTTCATTGGACGACCTCCTGTGATTTGGGCGGCGGTGAGGCCTGTCTACGGACAGGCGGAAAATCCTTCCTGCGGGAATGGCGAGCGGGAAACAGTCCGGTCGCCTTACGCAAGCTCTCGCGGCCGCGGGCAATTCGGGAGCGTACTGTCCCGAGCGGGGTATTCACGGCGGCCGCGGCTTCGGAGTAATCCATGCCTTCCAATCCGACGAGCAAAATTACCGAGCGTTGCTCCTCAGGCAATTTGGCGAGACCGCGTTCCAAGTCGCGAAGCTCGAGCCGCGCAGTCTGATTGGGGGGGAACACCAAACTCGCATCAGATTCATGCAGTTCGGCACCCTCGCGACGTCGCGCGTCCCGGCGCGTGTGGCTTATGTGCTGGCGATACAGAATTGTGAATAGCCAGGCCCGAAGATCGGTTCCCGGCACCCACAGGTGGATCTTCTCCAGCGCGCGAGCGAGACAGTCCTGAACGAGATCGTCTGCGCTCACGACATCATGCGTCAGAGCACGCGCAAAACGCGCGAGGCGTGGGATCTGCGCTAGAATTTCTTCGCGCAGAGATTGATCGTCAAGAACCGGTTTTGGCAAACCGCCCCAGACCCTTTCAGAACCACTACGGTCCGCTCGTTTCGCAGTTGCCTCTAAAGCGTCCAAACCAGTTATCTGCGTCACCCGTTGCGCTCCTGCAGTTCAAGGTTAACAGCTATTCCAATCCACGACACCAAACGCATGGCCCCAATTTAATCGGCGCTACGTCCCAGCCTCGTTAACTGCGGTAAATCGCAGTAAATTATCGTGATGCAACAGAGCCGAAGCTGGCAGCAATGGTCAGCTAATCCTGATTGCTGGCGACCCCTCAGCCGTGCCATCTCGCATCGCGGCGAGGTGTGGCTATGACACCACCATTGCTGCCGGTTTCGGTTACCGCGCTCGGTCGCTAGCTCGAGCCGAAACTACACCGGCGCGATTGCCAGGGGTTCTGTGGCCCCCTCCCTCCCCCGCTTACAAGGGAGGAAAGAGTGGGGGCAGACCGCAGCGTTGCTCGTGTCGGGCGTTGCGATGCATCCCGGCCGGCATTCGAACGGAGCACGCCGATGAAGCGATAGCCGCGGCCGAATTCGGTGTGAATGACATCGCGGTCCGCGCCGAGCGCTTTGCGCAATGCGGAGACCTGGACCTTGAGGTTTTCGTCCGCGACCACTATGCCCGGCCACACCCGGCTGAGGAGTTCCTCTTTTGAGACGAGCAGGCCGTCGGCCTCCAAAAGGACCAGAAGCAGATCGAAGGCGCGCGTGCCGAACTCGACCGGAACACCATCGGCGAGCAGCTGCCGTTGGCGTAGCAGCACGCGGAAACGCCCGAATTCGACAGCCGCGTCGGCGGTAGCCGGACTTGAGCGGTACACGCCTTGCGGCAGCGGATGTTCGCGCCGGAAGGCGGGCTCTGGATAAGTATCCGTGTTCATTGCAGCCCATCGCCTCGGGTTGTGGCGCCTTGCAATTTGGCGTGGATTGGTGCGTAGGTTGCGTCGGTGCATAAGCGCCTTCCAACAAACGGGTTAATATTCCCATCAAAGCTAAGGGAGCGGTTGAGACCGTGCTATTGCATCGGCGGATGAATGACTGCCGCTTGAGAATCATTCTTATTAGACTTTGGTATAGCACCACACTGGAAGAGCGCGACTCGGCCTGAATAGGCAGTCTCGGCGGGGCGCGGGAAGACCATGGCGAGTGCGGTCTTGTTCGACAGGCAGCCTTTTGATCGGATCGTGCGGTGCCGGACGGTGGCAAAGGTGCTGTCAATGCGAGGGCAGGCTTGGCGGCGGCAATCTGCGCCGCGGTTGTCAGACCGCGACGCTTCAGATCGAGCAGCCGATCGCGCCCCGATTGCCTTCCGGCGTGGCGCCGATGATGATGACCAGGATGCACTGCGCCTGGTCCTCGAGCCGAGCCTCCAAATGGATGCCGCCGGCCCAGCAATAGACGTCAGCGCTTGGCCGACGGATCGCGCTTCCGTCAGCGCGCATGCTCCTCGGTCCATGCCTCGGAAGGATCGATGGCGAATACCGGATGCGCTTGCCCTCGGCAGCGTCGCGGTCGCGCATACGCGGCTGGCGAACGGCGACCGGGCCAATGCCGGTCACGATCTCGCGTTCCCGAAGATGGCCGTGGCGCACGACGCCTTGATGGCCCGTCTCCGTCTTCGGATCGGCATGCTTTGCCACACAATCGGCGACCTCCGCTTCAACGGCCTGGGTCAGCAGCGCATGCGCGCCGCTGCGCAAAATCCTTTCGCCCGCACGCTGCGGCAGCGCCGCCCGCGGCCGAGTGACCGATGGCACCTCGACGAGATGGTGGTTCGGATCGCCGGCAGGCGGATGTATCTGTAGCGGGCCGTGGACCGCGAGGGAGAGATCCTCGATATGCTGGTTCAGCGCCGGCGGGACAAATGCGATGCGCTGCGGCTGATGCGCGAGCTGCTCAAGAAACAAGGGTTAGCGCCGAAATTGCTCGTAACCGACAAACTGCGTTCGTACGGCACGGCATTCCGTCAATTGGGACTGACTTGCCCGCATGAACAAGGGCTCAGGCGAAACAATCGGGCAGAGAACTCGCATCAGGTGGTGCGACGGCGAGCTAGAAGGAGTCAAACGTCATGCCGCTCTTTTGTTGCCGTGACAAAGCCCGGTTCAGCCATTCGTGCCCTCGCGATGGAATGATGGTGACGCCATTTACCAAGTTCGGTATCTTGCTCGCGGTGCTCCAACGGCCAAAGTGGTTGCTCCCGATGGCGGTGTTTACACTCGATAAAGAGCATCCCTTGGCCAAAACCGGTCTGCGCTTCGTACACGTCGTGGAAAGGGTCGAATTAGGCCTCAAGCCCGGCGATGTCGTGTTCGAGTTTCCCTACGGTCGGATTGTCGATACCGGTATGGCGTGTCGACGGGAGCGAATTATTCCACCCGCCGTCGAGATCATGACCATTCACAAGGAAGCTATTGCCGCTCGAGCGTACTGCGATAAGCAAGGGCAAGAAGGGAAACACATAAACATTTTGCCGTTTAGGCGGGCGGGTTAGGCCAAATCGCGGTTGGAGCGGAGTGGGTGGCCTCGAGTCCATCGGCTTCATAATCTTAATCTCGCTACATGGCTTCATTCCGGCTTCCAGCGTCACATCCGGTGGAACGAGGGTGGCGCGGCTGCGTCGACCGGCAGTCGCTGTCATTCGGCGGCAGCTCGCCCTGAGCCGACAGTTGAACCGTGGGCTTGACCGAAACCGGCGTCGCGCTGGCGAGTTGTGTGCTCGTGCTCGTTGTCGCGATTATCCTCGACCACCGCCCCTACCGCCCGGGGAAACTCAACTACATCCCGCTGATGATTATTGCCCTCGCGGCCATCATGGTGCTCGGTCGACACCTGCTGGCGCTTTTCTTGTGACGGCATTCGAGCTCTCGGTCTCTCTCCGGGGTGGACTGCGTAGACAAAGGCTCGCCGCCGGCATGGCCGGGCTGTGCGATTTCCGCTGGACGAAACCGCCGGCGCCGGTGACAGTCGGTGCCAGCATCTGCGAGGGCACACGATGATCACGAAATTCGACAGCTCCTATTATGGCACCGCCGACATGGAGAATCTCGGCTATGCCGGCACGCCGATCAACGACCGCTGCTATTCGAAAGCGGAGTTGGCGAAGGCGATGCACAAGGTGGTGGCTTACGCCAAGTGCATGGACGAGCGCGGCTATGACACCTTCTGGATGGCCGAGCATCATTTCCAGCCCGAAGGCACGGAATTGATCCCGAACCTCTTGATGATGGCGATGCACCTGTGCGGCGTCACCAAGAACATCAACATCGGCTGCGGCTTCAACATCGTGCCGATGTGGCATCCGCTGCGCCTCGCCGAGGATTACGCGATGGCCGACATCCTGACCGGCGGGCGGGTCATCTTCGGCGTCGGGCGCGGCTATCACACGCGCGAGGTCGAAACCTTCGGCTCGCCGCTGGTCGACCAGAACGCCAACCGCGAGATGTTCGAGGAGGGTGTCGAGGTCCTGTTCAAGGCCTTCGAGGGCAAGTCCTTCTCGCACCAGGGCAAGTACTACACGATCCCGCCGGAGGTCCCGTATCGCGGCTATACCTTGAAGGAGATCACGTTGGTGCCGGCGCCGGAGCGGTTGCCGGTCGAATGCTGGCAGCCGATCCAGAGCGGCTCGGAGCGCGCCTTCGAGTTCATGGCGAAATACGGCATCAGCGGCGTGATCGGCGGCGGCTCGGCCGAAGGCGGCGCCGTCGAGCGGCACATGCTCGGCTTCCAGGCGGCCTACGCCCGGCGCGGCATCAGCCTCGAACTTGGCGAGCGACTGGCGCTCGGCTACCAGTTCCACATCGCGTCCTCCCGCGAGCAGGCGATCCGCGAGGCGGCGCCGCATTACGAAGAGAACATGAAGATGTTCGGCGAATTGCGCCTTGTGCGCGCGCTGACCGACGAGCAGATCGCGGCGATGCGCGACCCCCGGCTTGCCGGCACCGTGAAACTGCCGACGATCGAGGATGCGGTAAAGGCCGGCGGCTTCCTCGCCGGCCGGCCGGAGGACATCATCGAGGCCCTGAAGGCAGTCGAGAAGCGCTATCCCGGCCTCGACCGCATCATTTGCGCGACCCCGCTCGGCACCCCGCTCGACGTTCAGCTCGCAGACCTCGACCGCTTCGCGAAGGAGGTGATCCCCGCCTTCCGCGACACCCGCACCGCCGCCGCGGCGCAGTAGGCCTAGGCCTGAGGATCATCCGCCGGGCGCCCCGCTCGGCGGCAGGTCAAGGGCGCGGCTCCTGCAACTTGCGCCGCCGCACCGGGCTGACGTTGATCTCGCCTTCGTGCTGGCGGGCCCGCGCGAGGTCGTAGGCCATTTGCAGCCGTAGCCAGGTTTCAGCACCGCCGCCGAATGCCTTGTCGAGCCGGATTGCCATGTCGGCCGACATGCCGCTCTTGCCGTTGACCAGATTGTTGAGCGTCTGGCGGGTCACGCCCAAAATCTCGGCGGCCTCGGTGATCGTCAAATCGAGCGCCTCAATGCAGTCGTGTCGCACGGAAAGGCCGGGGTGGGGCGGGTTCTTCATGGCCATAGCGGTGCCTCCTGTCGGCTAATGGTAATCGAGCAAATCGACATCGGTGACGTCGCCCTCGTCGAAGCGAAAAATGATCCGCCAGTTGCCGCTAACGGTAATGCTCCAATAGCCCACGAGATCGCCCCTCAGCGGGTGCAACCGCCAGCCCGGCAAATCGAGATGGGCGCGCCTCGGTTGCTTGGTCCAGACGCGCCAGCATGCGCGCGATCTTGTCGGCGTGCTGCGCGTTTACCTCGCGGTGATCGTCATCTTCATAGAGGCGCCTGAGGCCTCGATGGCGAAACCGCCGGATCATCTAGACATGGTAAGGTGACAATTGTCACTTGTCAACAAGGCATTCGCGGCGCACGCCCGCCGCGGCATCAAGCTCGAAGTCGGCGAGCGGCTGGCGCTCGGCTACCAGTTCCACATCGCGCCCTCCCGCGAGCAGGCGATCCGCGAGGCGGCACCGCATTACGAAGAGAACATGAAGATGTTCGGCGAATTGCGCCTCGTGCGGGCATTGACCGACGAACAGATCGCGGCAATGCGCGACCCCCTGCTGGCTGGTACCGTGAGATTGCCGACAATCGAGGATGCGGTGAAGGCCGGCGGTTTCCTGGCTGGCCGGAGGACATCATCGAGGCCCTGAAGGCAGTCGAAAAGCGCTATCCCGGCCTCGACCGCGTCATATGCGCGCCCCCCTCGGCACCCCCGCTCGACGTACAGCTCGAAGATCTCGACCGGTTTGCGAAGGAAGTAATCCCCGCCTTCCGCGACACCAGGGTAGCCGCCGCGGCGCAGTAGACCGCGGGATCAGCCTGGGCACCTCCCTTCGGCGGCACATCAGCGCCGCCGACGGGTCGTATCGCTAAAGACGTGACCCACCGAGTTCGTCCGCTGGGCGGGATGACGGCTTCGCGCCGCAACAGCCCTTATATCCTCGTCGGACATTGACTGCACCGACTCTTTCCGGACATTCGATCGCGCATGAAGGCGAGAACTCCTGCACGGCCTGACTTTCCAGAATGGGCTTATGCGTCGCGCACCAGTGAACCAGCCTCGACGCTCTCGTAGATCAGACGAACAGTCATGGTGCAACGGCTCAGTGCGTCTTGAAGCTGGGGCGGGAATCGGTCGAAGCCCGCTGCAAATGCCCCTGTAGGGCCAAGGCCCGCACGCAGCGATGACGGCATCAAGACAAGTTCCGCATACAATGCACACAAAGTCAAAACCGCGCGCACTAAAAAGACCTGTCTGGTCGAAAGAGTTACAGAAGGATGCTCTTTCGCGAATATAGTCTCGCGCTTTCGGAGAGAGCTAAAATATCCACTTATTTGGGCATCGCTATAGCTAAGGGTGACGTGAGAATGGGCAAAACGATTACGAATATTGGCCAAAAGGCGCAGATCGCTGTAGGTTTCTTGTTTTATCCAAGACAAGGCTCGCAACATCTTAAGTCGAGACCCTACGCTGTCCAGTATTCCGTTGTGCCCAATGATAGAGGAAATGCCGCCCGAGATACTGTGGTCAAGGCGTTGAGCGAAAAGTTCGCTAAGTTGTGATTCGATAAACGCGAAAGCTAAGATCCCCGCTGCCCTGTCTGATTCGATCAACAACCCTCGGTAGTATTCCTCAACGTCTTTTGCGTTTAGGATAATCTTGTTGGCGTCGGCTATGGCAGTAGATATTAGCGCCTCGAATGCGAGTTCGCGATCCCTATCGCTCGGTACAATGCCGTGCGGACGCTCCTCCGAGGGTGTCATAGATTTGCCCGAGATGAACAGCGGGGACCGCTAGAAACCCACTTTCGCGACATTTTTTCTGGACCCGGCCCTCAGGTGCTTTGCCGCCTGGTCAATTCGGCAGTTAGGAACTCGATTTCAACAAGGGTGGATGTTGCAGAATTAAAGATCTTCGCACCGCGTCATTGACGTTGGCGGAATAATCGCTTAGCTCGAGCAGAAATCTGGTGCGAACGCCCGTTTCCACAATTTGAGACCTCCCGGGCATGGCCACTAATTATATCCGTGCGGCGGCTAGTGTATCGGCCGCGGAACACTCAACTCGCCGTAGGCCGATCGTGTCTGGATAGCCGTCGACGCCAATGACTTTGACCTGACCCGGCGCCGGCGAGTGCATGCGGACGATGGTGCAAGTGCAGACATTTTCCTCCACGACTGCCTGATGAAACACATGGGCTGGGACGGTATAGCGCTCGCCAGCCGAGACCAGCCGCTTGTGGATCGCGGATGCCTCTGCGCGAGCCGAGCTGCGCTTCAACAGATTCATGCCTTGCGGGTCGTATTTATCGCTAGGGTATTCGACTTCATAGAGGGGCAATCCGCCGGTCGGACCTTCCGCGACCGAATAAACTACATTCATCAGCTCGCCCTTCAAAACTCTGCTGTCCACGACCTTGTCGTGTGTATGAATGGGGCCCGGCAAGCCACTGATGTGGCGCGTGCCTTGCGGCCATACGTGGAAGCGCCACTCTTCGCCGTCCGCGCGGTGCAGCAACAGGACAAGGAAACCGTGCGGGTGGATCAGCGACGACGGCCGCGCTGCTTCTACCCATGTTCGGAAATCCGTGAGCAAGGCGCTCGGTGTTGCCGCCCGAACGTATTCCGGCGTCAATATGGCGGCGAAGTCAGCGCGCATATGGCGAGGGCTCCGATTTCGCCTGAGTTGCGGATTCTAGAAGGCATCCGATCACGGGAAGGTCACCGAACATGTCCCGCAGCGTCGGCGGCAATGCGGCTGTGCCTGGCGCTTTCTTCACCTGGAAGGCTTCCGCCTTGACCCAACTGAACTCGTTATCAAACGCCGCGAAGTAGGGATCTGAGCGCTTATAGCGCGACGCGAAGTCCCCCCGGTCCTCTCGAGTGATGATGATTTCATCCGTCGTTCCGTCGAGTCGGAACGTCGATAGGCGCTTGCTCAGGTACAGATCGATGTCCACGAACGACGTGGCCACGCTCGCGTCGATGAGTCTCAAGATCGTCGCCATTATTTCTGTCTGCACGTATTCCAAGCTCCAATTCCGATAACTGGCGTACCGTTGACACAGTTTGGCTTCCCGAAAGTCGAGAAGCACAACTTCTATTCTGATGCGCCTGCGACCGGCGTTTGCTCTTTCGACGAGAAGCGGCAGCACTTTGGCTCGAAAATGCCTGCCCGTTCGGACATAGAGGATGTAATCCGCGGCGCTGCGGGCGAGAGCGTCAAGCGCCCCGTCGATATCTCCTGGGAGGAGCTGCGTTGAGGCTTCAATCTCGGACGGGTCGGTGAAGAAATGAAGTAATCCGGCAGAAAGGAGCGCGAACATGGCGCTCGCGGTCAAGGCCACCAAAATATTAGATAGGAGGTTCCACGCGCGCGTCTCGGGAGTGAGGGCATTGACCAAAATCACGGCCAGCAGCAGCCCCACAATGGCTACGAGGGAAAAGGTGACTATCACTCGGCGCTGATACGGCGAGCTGAGTATGCCACGGGTTGACATCAGCCACGTGCCCCCTTCCGTGTTCGACCGAAGCCGGGCTCACCAACCTGAAAAATATGGATGTTCTGCTCCTCAACCCCGTCGCCCACAAGCCAAGAAATAAGCGCATCGACCCCTTCGTCGTGCTCGTCGGCTCCGTGACCCCACGTCAGCAGACTGAGGCGCTTCGGCCCCGCACATAAAGCTTTCCCGACCCGCTGAGAAGCCGATGATGGTGTTCGAGGATGGCGGGAAGGCGGGATCACCGGTCACTTGTTTCCGCAATCGGCACGGCAGCCCTTTGACTGGAACGTATGGGGAACATACAATGAGGCACCTTTGCCAGAGCCACGGCCTTCGGAGGCATGCCCGTGCCACTGGCTGCTATTCCCTTGCCGCGTCCTGCTGGCTCCTGTTTTGCCGACCTGGTCGAGGAATCCCAATCGGTTGCACCTGATCTCTTTTCGCCTCGCGCGCACCCGCGCGTAGAGCGGCTACGACACCTTCTGGATGGCCGAGCATCATTTCCAGCCTGAAGGCACGAAATTGATCCCGAACCTCTTGATGATGGCGATGCACCTGTGCGGCGTCACCAAGAACATCAACATCAACATCAACATCGGCTGCGGCTTCAACATCGTGCCGATGTGGCACCCGCTGCGCCTCGCCGAGGATTACGCGATGGCCGACATCCTGACCGGCGGGCGGGTCATCTTCGGCGTCGGGCGCGGCTATCACACTCGCGAGGTCGAAACCTTCGGTTCGCCGCTGATCGACCAGAATGCCAACCGCGAGATGTTCGAGGAAGGGGTCGAGGTCCTGTTCAAGGCGTTCGAGGGCAAGCCGTTTTCACACCAGGGCAAGTACTATACGATCCCGCCGGAGGTGCCGTATCGCGGCTATACGCTGAAGGAAATCACACTGGTGCCGGCGCCGGAGCGGCTGCCGGTCGAATGTTGGCAGCCGATCCAGAGCGGCTCCGACCGCGCCTTCGACTTCATGGCGAAATACGGCGTCAGCGGGGTGATCGGCGGCGGGTCGGCCGAGGGCGGCGCGGTCGAGCGGCACATGCTCGGTTTCCAGGCGGCCTACGCCCGGCGCGGCATTAGGCTCGAACTCGGCGAGCGGCTGGCGCTCGGCTACCAGTTCCACATCGCGCCCTCCCGCGAGCAGGCGATCCGCGAGGCCGCGCCGCATTACGAAGAGAACATGAAAATGTTCGGCGAATTGCGCCTCGTGCGGGCATTGACCGACGAGCAGATCGCCGCGATGCGCGACCCGCGGCTCGCCGGCACAGTCAAATTACCGACGATCGAGGACGCGGTGAAGGCCGGCGGCTCCCTCGCCGGCCGGCCGGAGGACATCATCGCGCAATTGAAAGCGGTCGAGAAGCACTGCCCCGGCCTCGATCGCGTCATTTGCGCGACGCCGCTCGGCACCCCGCTCGACGTGCAGCTCGAAGACCTCGACCGCTTCGCAAAGGAGGTGATCCCCGCCTTCCGCGACACCCGGACCGCCGCCGCGGCGCAGTAGATCCGAGGATCAGCCGCGTGCGACCGCGACGAGGCCTTCGTCACCGTCCGTGAACTTTGTCGTAACGCAACGCACCTTGGTCAGCGGGGGGAATTCCCACCTTTCGGCGTTGGGATCGTAACCGTTAGACTCCAGCAGCCGGAAGGTTCCGTCGGGCAAGGCCGTCGCACGGACTGGCCGCCAGACATCGGTGCCTTCGTCCAGCAGTCGAACGTAAACCACCACCTCAGTATCGGTATCCTGGTGCACCGACATGCAAGACTTCTCCAGTTTGGTCGTCGACAACTACCGACTGGCCGGTCCGCGGGCTAATATACCGTGTAGCGGTGTTTCCCCGATTAACGTAATTGTGCGCTGGATAGCGCCGCCCGCTGGCGATCGCTTCATCGATCAATTCCAACGTCCAGCCTCGCTGCGCAAGCTGATTTTGCCACTGTTGCGGCGATTTGTGTGAACCGAGTTTGCAGGTCGGCAACGTTACACCGATTTAGTTTTCTCAGGCGGCTTTTCTGTGCGGTGTCACTAGGAACATCAAGATCGGCTGCGACTTCAACATCGTGCCGATGCGGCATCCGCTGGCCTCGCCGAGGATTACGCGATGGCCGACATCCTGACCGGCGGTTGGGTGATTTTCGGCGTCGGGCGCCGCTACCACACCCGTGAAGTCGAGACCTTCGCCGCCGCTGATGACCAGAATGCCAACCGCGAGATGTTCGAGGCGGGTGTCGAGATCCTGTTCAAAGCATTTGCGGGCAAGCCGTTCTCGCACAAGGGCAAGTACTACACGATCCCGCCGGAAGTGCCGTACCGCGGCTATACGCTGAAGGAGATCACGACGGCGCCGGCGCCGGAGCGGTTGCCGGTCGAATGCTGGCAGCCGATCCAAGCGGCTCGGCCGAAGGCGGCGCCGTCGCTCCGACTCGCGGCATCGACAACACGCCATTGCCATAATCGCGGTGTAATCTCACGCGCATCGATGCCTGTCACCGGGTGCGCGTTTGCGATCAAAGGAGTTGCTGATGCCTGATCTCGACCAGATAAAACAGGGAGAACAGGCCAGCGCGAGACCGGCGTGCGGGCGCTCCTCAAACCGGCGACGATCGAGGATGCGGTGAACGCCGGCGGCTTCCTCGCCGGCACGCCGAAGGATATCATCGGGGCGCTGAAGGCGGTCGAAAATCGCTATCCCGGCCTCGACCGGGTCATCTGCGCGGCGCCGCTCGGCACCCCCGCTCGAGGTTCAGTTCGAAGACCTGGACCGGTTCGCGAAAGGAGGTCATGCCCGCCTTCCGCCCGGTCAAGATCGCCGCCGCGGCAGAGTAGTAAAGCGCGGGCGGCCCGTCCACGAATGGCGGTTGAGCCGCCAGCGGCTTGGGAGATGAGCATGACGTACAATCATATCCGGGTGACGCCGCTCGCGGCCTTTGTCGGCGCTGAGATTTCTGGCATCGATCTCGCGGGACCGCCCGGCGAGCCGGGGGTGGCCGAGATCCGGCGGGCTTTGGGCGAATACGGGGTCGTGTTCTTTCGCGACCAGCAGCTGACCCCGGAGCAGCATATCGCCTTCGCGCGCTCTTTTGGCGCGATCGACGTGAACCGCTTTTTTGCCACTGTGTCCGGCTACCCGATGATCGCCGAGGTGCGCAAGGAGCCGGAGCAGCAGCGCAATATCGGTAATGGCTGGCATACCGACCACTCTTATGACGAGGCCCCGGCTTTGGGCTCGATGCTCTATGCGCGCGAGGTGCCGAGGACCGGCGGCGACACGCTGTTTGCCAGCATGTACGCGGCCTACGACGCGCTCTCGGACGGTCTGAAATCGACCCTCGAAGGGCTAAGGGCAGTGCATTCGAGCCGCCACGTCTTCGGCCCCGCAGCGGCGGCGAGGCGAGGCGATCTCGAGGGCCGCATTCGCAATGCCGAGCTCGCGACCCAGGACGCCGTGCATCCGGTCGTCATCCGCCACCCCGACAGCGGCCGCGAGGTCCTGTACGTCAATCCGGGGTTCACCGTGCGCTTTGACGGCTGGACCGAGGAGGAGTTGCGCCCGCTGCTCGATTATCTTTACCGCCACGCGGTGCGGCCCGAATTCACCTGCCGCTTCCAGTGGCGGGAAGGGTCCCTCGCCTTCTGGGACAACCGCTCGACCTGGCACTTTGCGGTCAACGATTATCACGGCGAACGCCGCCTCCTGCACCGCATCACGATCGCCGGCCAGCGGCTCAGCTGAGTTATCGCGGGGCGGTTGCCGCTTCCGCTCCGGTGGGCTGATGGCGGCGGCGCCCCAGCCAGTTGCCGAGACGGTCCATGTAGATGTAGACGACCGGCGTCGTGAACAAAGTCAGGACCTGCGACACCAGAAGGCCGCCGACGATCGCATAGCCGAGCGGCTGGCGAATTTCCGAGCCGATGCCGGTGCCGAGCATCAACGGGACACCGCCAAGCAAGGCGCACATCGTCGTCATCAGAATCGGGCGAAAGCGCAGGCGGCACGCCTCGTGGATTGCCTCCTCGGTGCCGAGCCCACGCTCGCGCTGGCCGACCAGCGCAAAGTCGACCAGCATGATGCCGTTCTTCTTGACGATGCCGATCAAAAGGATGATCCCGATGATGCCGATGACGTCGAGCGGCATGCCGAACAGCATCAGGGTCAGCAACGCCCCGAGCCCGGCCGAGGGCAAGGTCGAGATGATTGTGATCGGGTGGATCGTGCTCTCGTACAGCATGCCGAGGATGATGTAGACCGCGATCAATGCCGCCAGGATCAGGATCGGCGTGCTGCTGAGCGAATTCTGAAACGCTTGCGCGCTGCCCTGGAAACTCGTCGCAATCGAAGGCGGCAGGTTCAGCTCTTTTGTGGCCTGCTGGATCGCCGTTACCGACGCGCCGATAGAGACATTCGGAGGAAGGTTGAAGCTCAGCGTTACCGACGGGAATTGACCCTGGTGGTTGACCGCAATCGGCGCCACAGTCGAGGTGATCTTGGCGAACTCGCTGAGCGGCACTTCTTTACCGCTGGACGATGTCGCGTAAATGCGGCTCAGCGCGTTGGGCCCGAGCTGGAAATCGGGCTCGACTTCGAGGATCACGAAATACTGGTTGAGCCTCGTATAGATGCGCGCGGCGACCCGCTGGCCGAACGCATCATAGAGGATCGAATCAACCACCGAAGGGTTGATGCCCAGCTGCTGGGCGAGCTGGCGGTCGATTTGGGCTTTCAGGACCCGGCCGCTGCTCTGCTGGTCGCTTGCGACGTCGGTCAGCTGCGGCAACGTTTTAAGCTTGTTGAAGAGGATCGGCGCCCAGTGGTCGAGCTCGTCGATGTCGACATCGACGAGGGTGTATTGGTACTGGGTCTTGGAAACCCGCGCGCCAATCGTAATGTCTTGCGCGGCCTGCATGTACAACGTGATGCCCCAGACCGGCTGCAGCGCCTTGTTCAAGCGCGCGATCACCTGGTCAACGCCGACCCTCTGGCTGAGCGGCTTCAGCGTGATGAACACACGCCCGTCATTCTCGGTCACGGTCGGCCCGCCGGGTCCGATATAGGCATTGGCCGCGGTGACCGCGGGGTCCTTCATTACTACCGCCAGAACCGCCCGCATGCGGTCTTGCATCGCCTGCGGCGAGATGTTTTCCGCGCCCTCGGCGATGCCCTGAATCAGGCCGGTGTCTTCCTGCGGGAAAAAGCTCTTGGGGATCTCGACGAACAGCACGCCGGTCAAAGCGACGGTTGAGATCATCACGAGCAACGTAATAAAACGATGGCGCAGGGCAACCACCAGCCCACGATCGTAAACGGCGGCCAGCCAATCAAAAAAGCGCTCGAGCGCGCGCGAAACAAGGCCCGGTCGCGTGTCGCCCTCCGCCGTCAAGAGGCGGGCGCACATCATTGGGGTCAATGTCAGCGAGACAATGACGGAGACGAGGATCGCCGCCGCGACGGTGACGGCGAACTCACGGAACAACAGGCCGACAATGCCGCTCATCAGAAACAACGGTATGAACACCGCGATCAGCGAGATCGAAATGGACATTATCGTAAAACCGATCTCGCCCGCTCCTTGCAGAGCGGCCTCCATCGGGGTCTTCCCCTCCTCGATGTGCCGCACGATGTTCTCGATCATGACGATCGCGTCGTCGACGACAAAGCCAACCGCGATCGTCAGCGCCATCAGCGACAGATTGTCGAGGCTGTAGCCGAGCACATACATGACCGTGAAGGTGCCGATCAACGACATCGGCACCGATACCGCCGGGATCACCGTCCCCCAAAACTTGCGCAGGAAGAGGAGAATGACCCCGACGACCAGCCCTATCGTCAATAGCAGTGTGTGTTGGACGTCGGCGACGCTGGCCCGGATCGTCTGCGTGCGGTCCGACACGATGTGGATCTTGAGCGATGGCGGCAGTGAGGCTTCGAGCTGCGGCAGCGCCTTTTTGATTGCATCGACGGTGGCGATGACATTGGCCCCCGACTGACGCTGGACCGCTATGATGATGGCCGGCTCGGTGTTCATCCAGCCCGCCAGGTTCACATCTTGCGGCCCGATGATGGCGCGGCCGACATCGCGCACGCGTACCGGGCCGCTCACGCCGACGACACCGGGGTTGGGGTTGACGGTGGTCGAGCTGGTGAGCATGTCGTTGGATCCCTGCGCCGTCGTGGCGAAGGTACCGCTGCGGTTGGCGAGGATATAGTTGTTGAAGCCCTCGGCCGTAAGCAACTGATCGTTGGTCTGCAGCGCAAAGGCCTGATTGGCACCGTACAATGTGCCTTTCGGCTGATCGACCGTGGCCGTGGCCAGCGCCGTTCGCACCGCTTCGAGGTCGAGGCCAGCCGCGGCCAGCTGCGCCGGGTTGACCTGCACTCGGATCGCTGGGTTCTGCTCGCCGCCGATGCTGACGAGGCCAACACCCGGCATTTGCGAAATCTTCTGCGCCAGGATGCTGTTGGCGTAATCGCTGACCGTAGTGAGCGGCAACGTCTCCGAAGTCAGCGCCAGCATCAGCACCGGGGTATCCGCCGGATTGGTCAGCCGATAAATCGGCGGGCTTGGCATCGGCGGCAGGAAGCCAGCCGCCGCATTAATCGCCGCCTGCACGGCCTGCGCCGCCGTATCGACAGGGATGCTGCGATCGAATTGCAATGTAATCTCGGAACTTTCATTGCCGCTGCTCGAAGTCATTTGCGTGAGGCCGGGGATCTGGCCGAATTGCCGTTCGAGCGGCGTCGTGACGGTACCCGCAACCGTCTGCGCATCGGCGCCTGGAAATTGCGCGGTGACCAGGACCGTCGGCGTGTCGATATTCGGCAAGGCCGCCACCGGCAACAGCTCGTAGCTGATCAAGCCGAGCAGCAGGATCGCCGCCATCAGCAGCGACGTGGCGATCGGCTTGCGGATGAATGTCGCCGAGATGTTCATGTACCTAATCCGCTATTCTCGATCGTCATCACCGGGCTTGACCCGATGATCCACTACCTCTTTGGGCTCGGTGTAGGCGATAGCAACGTCCCGGATGGCCGGATCAAGTCCGGCCATTACGATCTTCTCGATGTTCATGGCAAGAGGCCCGCGCTTGCCGGCGTGGGGTTCGGCACCGCAGCCGGGTCGTTCGGATTGGCGAGCGACACGACGGTACCCGGCATCAACCGGTATTGGCCGCGCACGACAACGGTCTCCCCGGCGCTCAAGCCTTTGTCGATCAGCGCCTCGCCGTTGAGCGTCTCGCGCACCGAGACCGGCTGCATCGCAGCTTTGTGATCAGCGCCGACAACGAAAACATACTGCCCTTGCGGCCCCTGCTGGATGGCATCGAGCGGGACCGTCAGACCATTATCCTGCACTTGCGTGACGACCCGGACATTGACGAACATGCCGGGCCACAGCTTGCGATCGGGATTAGGGAAGATCGTCTTGAGGGTTATCGTCCCGGAGGTGGTATTCGCTTGGTTGTCGATCGCGGCGAGCGTGCCGGTATCGAGCTCGGTTTTACCGTCCGCGCTCAATGCGATCGCCTTCACGGGACCCTTTGCGAGTGCCTCTTGCACCGCCGGGATCTCGGTCGCGGCCAATGTGAACATCACGCTGATCGGCTGCACCTGGTTGATGACCACCAAAGCATTTGGCTCGGTCGGGGACCCCCGTGTCGTGCTCGAGTGAATGATGTTGCCGACATCGAGCAGACGAATTCCGGTGACCCCGTCGAACGGCGCCGCCAGTTTCGTATAGCTCAGCTCAGTCTTAGCGTATTCGACCGCCGCCTGATCGGCTTTGATAACGGCCTGTTCTTGAGCTATTTTCGCTTGCTGCGTGGCGACCTGTTGCGCAGGCGCAAACCCTTGCTTTTGCAGTGGGATATACCGGCCGAGGTTGATCCGCCCATTTTCGAGATGGGCCTCGTCGCGGGCGAGATTGGCTTCCGCCTGGTCCAGCTGCGCCTGATAGGTGCTCGGGTCGAGTTGGGCCAGGAGTTCGCCCTTTTTGACAAACTGGCCGTCCTTGAAGTCGATGCTGACGATCTGCTCGGTGACCAAGCTTCGCACCGTCGCCGAGTTCAGCGCCGCAACATTGCCAATCCCGGTCAGCACGATCGGGAAATTTTGCTGCTTGACCGCAGTAGCGATGACCGGAACCGGCGCGGGGGGCTCGGGCGCGGTGCTAGGCTTTTGCGTGAAATGCTGCCAGCCTAGGTAACCCGCCGCAACGACCGCGATCATCACTAGGCCAATGAGCAGTGGAGGCCAACGCCGATGTTTGACGGCGGATTTTTGGTTTATGACCGGTGAGACTGTCATGGGAGCCTCCGATTAGGAGGTGCGCGGCCTGGCAGCGTGGCAGATGCTCACGACGAGAAGGCCCAGAGACCCGAAAAGCAGGATGGCGCCGCCGACGAGGCGATCGAGACCCGCAAAATCGGCCAGCAAACCGGTGACTGCGACAAGCGCGAGAACCGCGAGCGTCAATCGCTTTTCGGCGAAAAACATTCCGATCAATTCGGCGGCGAGTTCTTTGAGCATCGTCATCACGCAAACTCCACGCTGAGCCTGCGGGCGAAGACCGAGCCGATCAGACCCGCGCCGAGGAATAGGGCGGCGAACAAGAGAAGCGCCAAATCCTGCCCGGGCCACGCGATGCCGAGCCCCTCTCCGGTCCAGAACACGCCGAAAGAAGACAACATAACGCCAACTCCGAACTTGAGAAGATTCTCCGGAACGCGTGACAGCGGCCGATGAACGACGGCGCCTATCGAGAGAACCAGGACACAGGCGGCGAGCGCCCCGAGGCTGGCGGGCACCATCAGCCCGCGCCCGGTTCCTACCGCGATCACGATGAAGACGACTTCAATACCTTCGAGCAGCACCGCCTTGAGCGCGGTTATGCCGGCGGCCCAGCCGAGGCTTTGTTGCCGCCGACGCGCTTCGTCGCTGAGCGCAGCGGTCTCGGTCGCGAAGATCACGTCTTCATCATGCAACGGGATGATACCGGCCGCCCGCAACGAGGCCTTCCTCAGCCAGCCCATGCCGAAGAGCAGAAGCAGGATCCCGATTGCCAGCTGCAGCGAGGTGATCGGGATGCGGTCGAGAAGCGGCCCCAGCAGCAGGACGATCCCGGCCAGCACGGCGAGGCCGGCGATTGTGCCGAGCGCCGCCGGGCGCCAGCCGCGCAAGGTGGCAACGGCGAGCACGATCGTGAAGGCCTCGACGACTTCCACGAGAGAGGCCAAAAACGCGGCGGTTATAGCAGGCGCCGCAGTGGACCAGGTCATGATGTTCCCTCCATTCAGCGGTTTTCGTCGTGGGCGTCGAATACGCGTTGCGCATAGGCATCGAGCAGACTTTCGCAGCCCTTCAGCCGCTCCGCGGCCTCGGCGGCAAGTCCGCCACCGTAAAAATCCAGTTTTCTTATCTTTTCGAGCCAGCCCTGCAGCTTCTTCAGCTCGACGTCGTTTTCTTCGAGCTCGTTGTAAGTAAAGTGCTGCGCGGTCGTTTCCTTGGCGATCTCGGTTTCGAAATCATCGCACTTGTCGATGAATTCGCGATAAGCATCGTCCCGGTCGGCCTTGAAGCGGGCGACCACTTTGTCCTCCTGCCGATGATCGAGCGCGGCCGTTTCCAGAATGACCGCCTCCCCATTCATTTCGGCGATGTCGTTCGCCAACATCTTCAGCCGCCGCGCGTGGTCATCGGTTTTGGGCAAGAGGCATACGCCGTTCTGCAAATAGACGGCGCCCATGCTCTTCAGCCGCCGCCACAGCGCGACCCGCTTGGATGCAGGCTCAGGAGGGACCTTGTAGATGAGCAGTAGCCAAGGGTAAGTCGCCATCGCTCAGTATGTATATTACGGCCGTAACATTACAAAGGTACCATCCGTCCGTCGTGCACGGTACCACCGGCCAAATCGTCGCACCACTATCAGGATGAGACCGCTGTCCTGAACCTCACGGGATCAGCACGGCGGCGCCTTGCAATGCGCCGTTGCGCAGATCGGCGAGCGCGTTATTCGCGTGGCCGAGCGGGTAGGTGACCGTCTCGGTCCTGATCCCGGCTGCGGCGGCTAGTGCGAGGAATTCTACGGCGTCGCGGCGGGTCAGGTTGGCGACCGAGCGCAGCACGCGTTCCCCCCAGAGAATGCGGTACGGGAAAGACGGGATGTCGCTCATGTGAATACCGCCCGAGACAACGGTGCCGCCCTTTTTGGTCGCGGCGAGGGCTGCCGGGACGAGCGCGCCGACCGGCGCGAAGATCAGCGCCGCATCCAGCGGCTCGGGCGGTGGCTGGTCGGAACCCCCGGCCCATTCCGCGCCCAGCGAGCGGGCGAATTGCTGCGCGGCAACGTCGCCAGGGCGAGTGAAGGCGAAGAGCCGGCGTCCCTGGTGACGCGCTACTTGCGCGACGATGTGGGCGGCGGCGCCAAAGCCGTAGATCCCGATCAGCGGCGCATCCCCGGCCATGCGCAGGGTGCGATACCCGATGAGGCCGGCGCACATCAGCGGCGCCGCCTCGACGTCGCCATAGCGCGGGTCGATCGCAAAGCAATACCGCTCGTCGGCGACGGTCAGCTCGGCATAGCCTCCGTCGATCTGGTAGCCGGTGAAGCGGGCGCGGTCGCACAGATTCTCACGGCCGCTGCGGCAGTATTCGCAGACGCCGCAGGTCCAGCCGAGCCACGGCACGCCGACGCGGTCGTCGATCGCAAAGCGCTCGACCGATTCTCCCTTTTCGACGATGTTGCCGATGATCTCGTGCCCGGGTACTAGCGGCAGTTTCGGGTCGGGCAGCTCGCCGTCGACGACATGCAGATCGGTCCGGCACACCGCGCAGGCCCGCACTGCGATCAACACTTGCTGTGGCCCCGGCCGCGGAACCGGCAGCTCGGCCGCGGCGAGCGGGCGCCCTGCGGCGGTCAGCACTTGTGCACGCATGAGCCTCTCCATTAGTAGTGCTCGGCGTGAAGCAACAAGATGATAACGCCTACCTGGAGGCGGCGCTCTATTCGCCGGTAAAGCAGTTCCTCGAACGGCAGGGGTACGAGGTCAAAGGCGAGGTCAGAGGCTGCGACCTCGTCGCCCGACGCGGTGACGAGCCGCCGGTCATCGTCGAGCTCAAACTGCGCTTCAACCTGCCGCTGGTATTGCAAGGAGTCGACCGGCTCGCGTTGACGGAGCGAGTCTACCTCGCGGTCCCGCGGCCCGAACGGCGGGTCCGCGGCGGGCTGCTCGCGCCGGAAAGGCCTGAGATCCGCAAGCTGTGCCGCCGGATCGGATTGGGGCTGATGGTGGTCGGCCTCGCCCGGAAGACAGTCGAGATTTTGGAGGAGCCGGTGCCTTACCGGCCGCGCCAGGCCAAATTGCGGGCCCTGCGGCTGCTGGATGAATTTTCCCGGCGCGTCGGCGATGCGAATGTTGGCGGAGCGGTTGGCGTGCCTTTGGTCACCGCTTATCGCCAGGACGCCTTGCGCTGCGCCCGTACCCTGTCACTTTATGGTCCGATGCGCCTTGCTGCGCTGCAGGCTGTGGCCGGTGTGCCGAGGGCCGCACGCATCCTGCAGCGCAATGTCTACGGCTGGTTCGACCGGATCGAACGGGGCATTTACCGACTGACACCCGAGGGCGATCTCGCATTGAGCCGTTTTGCCGAGGCGATCCCGGCCTTGTCGCCATGATTACCGATTATGCTGAAACGCGGCAGCGCAGCCTGGTTCTGGATTATTTCGGGAATGACGCGCGGATTCGGGTGCTGCGCCGGGCGGAGATCTTCGGCGCTGCGATCTTCGTCGTCGATTTCGACCGGGGGCCGCGGAACTTCCGGACTTTGGGTTCGTTCGGCGCCGGGGCGCAGGTCACCGAGCAATCAAGCATGGACCTGCTCTATCCCTCCCGCCTCGTCTTTCATTACGAGCGGCTGATGTCGCTGGCCTTCGCGATGAGCGCGCGATCGATCAATGCGCTTTTGCTCGGGGTCGGCGGCGCGGCGATGTGGCGGTTTATGCACGCCTACCTGCCGGATTGCGCGCCGACCCTCGTCGACTCGGACGAGACGATCATCGCGACCGCCCGCCGGTGGTTCCACCTCAAGCAGCCGGTCGTGCTCGACCGCGCGCAGCGATTTCTCGCCGGGTCGAGCGCGCGATATGACGTGATCCTCGTCGATCTGTACGGCCCCGGTGGCCCGGCCGAGAGCGACGAGGCTTTTTGGATGCGCTGCCTCGATGCTCTCGCGCCAGGCGGCTGTCTCGCCAATAACTGGGCCGACTTCGCCGTAAACCCTAAGGTCCGGCCGATGTCAGAACTCCCTATCAGCCGTGGCGCGGGCCCGCGGCCTCGAGCCGATCTTCGTGACCCGTCGCGGCTTCCGCGACAATCTCGTCCAGTACGTGGCGACCCAACCCGAGATTGGCGCTGAAACCATGACCGATGTTCTCGAACGCCTCGTCCGGGAGCGCCACATCCTCGACCATGGCCGCGGGATTCTCGAAAATTGTATCGTCGGCACCCGCTTCCCGATCGCCTGAGGGGCAAGATCGTCATTCCGGGACGGCTCGTGGGCCGGGCCCGGAAACCATGAACACCGGCTCATGAACCCTCTCTCCGAGGCCCGTGCTCATGTTGGGTGGACGGCCCCCTACGGGTTCCGGGCTCGCGGGCGGAGCCCGGGCCCCGGAACGACCTGGCCGTTTTTTCCAGATGGCGCTCACTACAGAAAGCTGTAGGGGTCGATGTCGACTTGGATGCGGGCCGAGCCGGCGGTGCGGACGCGGGAGAGCCAATCCCGCAGCACCGCCTGGAGCCGCACGTCGCGGCCGGCCTTGACGAGAAACCGGCGGCGGTGCCGGCCCCGCAGCACGGCGAGCGGGGCGGGGGCCGGGCCGAGCACGGTGACGCCGGGAAGTTGCGGCGCGGCGCGCGACAGAGCGCGGGCCGTGAAATCGGCGGCTTCCGCGTTGCCGGCGCTGACGATGAGCGCCGCCAGCCGGCCAAAGGGCGGCAGTCCGGCATGGCGGCGCGCCGCCGCCTCGGCTTCGAGAAACCGGTCGCGGTCGCCGGCAGCGAGTGCTTTCATAACGGGCTGATCCGGCATCCAGGTCTGGATCAGCACCCGGCCCTTGTGTTCGGCGCGGCCGGCTCGGCCGCCGACCTGGTGCAACAGCTGATAGGTCCGCTCGGCGGCCCGCAGATCGCCGCCGGCGAGCCCGAGATCGGCGTCGACGACGCCGACCAGGGTCAGCATCGGAAAGTGGTGTCCCTTGGCGACGATCTGGGTCCCGATCAGTAGATCGTAACGCCGCTCGGTCATCGCCTGGGCGAGCTCGGCCGCGGCGCGCGGGCCGGGCAGCAGATCGCTGACCATTAGCGCCGCTCGCGCCGTCGGAAAGCGCTCCGTCACCTCCTCGAGCAGGCGCTCTACCCCTGGCCCGCACGGGACGAGGGCACCGGCGGCGAGGCATTCCGGGCAGCAGGCCGGCACCGCCTCGGCGTGGCCGCAATGATGGCATAAGAGGCGCCCGGTAAAGCGGTGCTCGACGAGCCACGCGGTACAGCTCAGGCATTGGAAGCGATGGCCGCAGGCGCGGCACAGGGTCAAGGGCGCGTAACCGCGACGATTGAGGAACAACAGCGCCTGCTCGCCGGCCTCGAAGGTCGCGGCAAGTTCGGCTACCAGGGGCGGCGACAGGAAGTGCCCGCGCTCGATGCGCTCGCGGCGCAGATCGACGAGCCGGAAGATGGGAATCTCAGCCGCCGCGTGACGGCGCGGCAACGCGACGCGTTGGTAGCGGCCGCGCGCGACATTGATGACCGTTTCGAGCGATGGCGTGGCCGAGACCAGGATGATCGGAATGCCGGCCAGGGAGGCGCGCAGCACTGCCATATCGCGGGCCTGGTAGATGACCCCATCCTCCTGCTTGTAGGAGGGGTCATGCTCCTCGTCGACGATGATCAGCCCGAGCTCGGGGAACGGCAGGAAGAGGGCGGAACGGGCGCCGACGACCACCCGCGGCCGGCCCGCGGCGATTGCCCGCCAGGTGTCCCGGCGCTCGGCTGCCGTCATATCGGAATGCCACTGCTCGGGTAGCGTCCCGAAGCGTTGGCGGAACCGCTCCAGCCATTGTGCGCCGAGGGCGATTTCCGGCAACAGCACAAGCACCTGCCGTCCGGCGGCCAATGCCGCGGCGAGAGCGGCAAAATAGGTCTCGGTCTTGCCGGAACCGGTCACGCCGTCGAGCACGGTCACCCGAAAGGCGCCCGCCTCGACGCTGTCGACGAGCCGCTGGGCCGCAATCGACTGGTCGGGCGAGAGTGGTGGAGCGGATAGGCGCCAATCCGGTGGCGGCGATTCGGGTGCTTGGGTCGAGGCGAATCGCTCCTCGGCGAGCCCCGCGCCTAAGAGGTCCCGGACGACGCCGGTGCCGCAAGCGGCGAGCCGTGCGAGTTCGGCGCCGGGCATCGGCGGTCCGCCGGACAACAGCTCGAGCACCCGCCGCCGCGCGGGGGTCAGGCGCATTTCCGTCGTCGAACCAGCGAGTGCCGCCAGTCCAGTTGGGGATGCCGCGCAAAGCCGCCTCGGCCGTGGCGATTGCAACGCCTCGGGGACGCTCATCGTCATGCGTAGGACCGAACCGGCCGGCGCCATCGAGTAGGCGGCGACGCGCTCGACAAAGCGGCGCAGCTCAGGGGGCAGCGGCGGAGTGGGCAATGTCCCGATGATCGGCTTCAGCCGCTCCTCGGCAAGCTCGTCGCCCACTCCGTCCCAGACGACGCCGGTCAAACTGCGCTGTCCGAGCGGTACGTTGACGAAGCTGCCGGGCTCCGGCGCCGCTGCGCTTTCCGGGGCGAGGTAGTCGAGCGCCTCCGGGAGCGGCAACGGCAGCAGAACCCGAAGCCGCCGAGGAGCTGTCTCCTGCTCGCCGCCGCCGATCGGCGATGGCTCGCGATAGCTGGCATGATCGTCAGGCATCGGCTAAACTCACTCCCGGAATGACGCGCGGCAAGCATCTCGGCCCGCCGCACGTCGCCCGAGCGTAGTTCAAGGTGGCTTCCGAATGATTGCGCACTGCTCCGCCGCTGTATTCTTGTTGAGCCGACGTCTCGGCGCCGCGCCGCGGAAATAGGCGTGGCCGATCGCCCGCAAGATCAGCCGAAGCCGCTGCGCGGCGGTCTGCCGGCGCCGGTGCGGCCGGCCGAGATCGGCGCGCGCGAGGTCGTCGCGTATCTGCGCGAGCATCCTGATTTCCTCGACCGCCACCCGGATGCGTTGCGACTGTTGCGCGCTCCAAGCCGGCTCGCCGGCGACGGCATCCTCGATTTCCAGCATTTTATGCTGGAGCGATTGCGCGGCGATCTCACGCGTCTGCAGGACGAACAAAGGAGCCTGATCGCGACGAGCCGCGGCAATCTTGCGAGCCAGTGTCGCGTGCACAAGGCGGTGCTGGCGATGTTGCGGGCTCCGAGTTTCGAGCACCTGCTGCAAATCGTCACCACCGATCTCGCCGTGCTGATCGACGTCGACATCATAACTCTGGGTGTCGAGAGTTCGGCATCGCGCACGCCGCGCCTCCCAGTGCACGGCATTCATCTTTTGCCCTCAGGAACCGTCGATCGGCTGCTCGGCCCCAACCGCGACACCCTGTTGTGCACCGATATCCAAGGCGACCCGGTGCTCTTTGGCGAGGGTGCCGGTCTCGTTCGCTCGCAGGCGCTGCTGCGGCTGTCCTTCAGCCGCTCCGCGCCGCACGGGCTGATGTGCATTGGGACCCGCACGACCGCCACTTTTCAGCCCGGCCTCGGCACCGAGCTGCTGACCTTCCTCTCCCGTACGCTCGAGATCACGATCGCGCAGTGGCTCGATCGCGCCCGGTGAGGCAAGAGAAGGCCAGTTTTCCGACGCTACCGGAACCCGTGCCGCTCGCTCGGTTTTCGGCAACTGACGACCTGCGCGCAGCAATCGGATTATGGGCCGCTTGGCTGAGCGGCGAGCGCCGCGCCTCGGCGCATACCGTTGCCGCATACGGCCGTGATCTCGCCTTTTTCCTCGACTTTATGACCGAGCATCTGGGCGAGCTGCCGAGCCTGGGGGCGATCAATGCGCTGCGACCCGGCGACTTCCGCGCCTATCTGGCCCGCCGCGCCCAAGAGGGGATCGAGCGCGGCTCCCTCGCCCGCGGGCTTTCGCTGCTGCGCGGGTTTTTACGCTTTTTACAACGTCGCGGGCTCGCTGAGACAACGGCGCTCGCCGCGCTTCGCTCGCCCAAGTTGCCGCACAGTGTGCCGAAGCCGTTGACGGTCGAGGATGCCGCAGGCACGCTCGACAGCGCGGCCGAGGTTGCAACCAAGCAATGGGAAGGCAAGCGCGACACCGCGATCTTGACGCTTCTTTATGGCTGCGGCTTACGGCTCTCCGAAGCGCTCGGGCTGATCCGGGGCGAGGCGCCCCTCAGCGAAATGCTGGTGATCACCGGGAAGGGCAGCAAACAGCGCCTGGTGCCGGTCTTGCCTGCGGTGCGGCAAGCGGTGGCCGATTATCTCGCCGCGTGCCCCTTCATGCTGACCAAAGACGATCCGCTCTTTGTCGGCACCCGCGGCGGGCCGCTCAATCCGCGGATCGTGCAGCGTCAAATGGCGGCGCTGCGCAGGTTTCTCGGCCTGCCTGAAACGGTGACCCCGCACGCCTTGCGGCACAGCTTTGCGACCCATCTCCTCGGCGCCGGCGGCGATCTGCGCGCAATTCAGGAGTTGTTGGGTCATGCGAGCCTGTCGACGACCCAGCGTTATACTTCGGTCGAGACGGAGCGCCTTCTTGCGATTTACGACGCCGCGCATCCCCGCGCCCATATCGACCGGCCGGTCGGGGCGGCTGAGTGAGGCGGATATGGCTTTGAAGCGCATGGTGCTGCAGATCGGTATGGGAACCGACATCCGTGGCGCAGATTACACGAAAGCAGCGGTGCGTGCTCTGCGAGACGCGCTCTGGCACAACTCGTTGAGCGTCGCCGACGCAGCTGGCTTACCCGTAAAGTCGATGCAGGTCGAAGTAATCATCGGTGTTCCTCGCCCCGATCAAGTGGACAAACAGGCGGTCTTGGCGGTGCTGCCGCATGGCAGCGGAACGGTGCGCGTCGTCGAAGGCGGGTTGGAAATCCCCAATGACGCCGGCACGAACATGACTGTGATCGCCAATGCGGCGGCCGTCGTTCGGCTCGATATCGGGTGAGGATAGGGGCCATGGCCGCGAAACGTGTGATCCTGGAGATGGGGACCGGCAACGACCTGCATGGCGGCGACTACACCAAGGCCGCGATCCGGGCCGTGCAGGATGCGATCCATCACAGCTCGCTCACCTTGATCCGAACGCTTGGGCTCGATTCGCGCAAAATGCAGGTCGAGGTCACGATCGGTGTGCAACATCCCGAAAAGGTCGATGCCGCCCTCGTAAAGAATACTTTGCCGCACGGCGAGGTCTCGGTGAGGGTGGTTAAAGGGGGGCTGGACGTGCCCGATGAGGAATCGGGTGATATTGCAGTGATCGCCAGCGCCGCCGTTGCGGTGAGGCTCGACCTGCCCCAGGCGCAATAAACCGGCGAAGGAGGACGACATGCCCGAAGAACCCGGTCTTTTCGAGATCATCCATTCTCTGCGTGCGATGCGGCGGTTGAAGCCCGACCCGGTGCCCGATGATCTGATCCGTCAGATCCTCTTGGCGGGGCAAGCCGCGGCGAGCGGTGGGAATACGCAGCGCTGGCGCTTTCTGGTGCTGAAGGACCCCGAGATCAAAAAGCAGGTTCAGGTCTATTACAAGAAAGCCTTCGACGAGGTTGTCGGGCCGCGTTATGCGAGCAGCGCGCCGCCGCCTGGATCTGATCCTGCCAAATACAGCCGTCAGCACAGGGCCGTCGAATACTTGACTGATCACTATCACGAAGCGCCGGTCTGGATCGTCGCTTGTCTCGAGGACGGCCCCAATCCGACGCGCTCGACCGGCTCGTCGATCTACCCGGCGGTGCAGAATATGCTGTTGGCGGCGCGTGCGCTCGGGCTAGGTTCGACCTTGACGACGCGGCACATCAATTACGAGAAGGAGGTCGATGCCGCGATGGGCATCCCACCCGGCTGCCATTCCTACGCCATCCTGCCGATCGGCTATCCGATGGGGCGCTTCGGGCCGGTCGGCCGCGGACCACTCTCGGACGTTGTCTATCTCGACGGGTGGGGCAAGCCCTACCCCGGGATATAATGGGAGGGAGGAAATCATGCCGAGAATTGCGCCGGTCACCGGCAAATCGGATGTCCCCGTCGAGTACCACGGTGTTGTCGATGACGTGCTCAAGGTGTTCGGCAGCATCCGCGGTCCGTTCAGCATACTGCTCCACAGCCCGAAACTGGCCGAGCGTCTGTTGAAGCTCGTCACGTTCAACCGCGAGGACAATGTGGTCGAGCCGAAGCTGCGCTCGGTTGCGATCCTTTCCGCGGTGCGCGAGCGCGAGGCGGCCTATGTTTGGGCGGCCCAAGTCGGCGCTGCCCGCCGCGCCGGCCTGCGCGAGGAGGTCATCGACCTGATCCGCGCCAAGGGCGACCCGGCCGGGCTCTCCGACGAGGAGCGCGACATCGTCACCTTTGTTCGCCAGCTGATGCGCACCAACCGCGTCGACCAAGCGGTCTTTGACCGGCTGAAAAACCGCCACGACCCGCAGTGGATGGTCGATCTGACGGAGGTCGCGAACTACTTCGCGTTCCTCTCCGGGATGGTCAATCCGTTCGAGGTGCCGGCTCCGCCCGACGGCGACAAATTGCCGAGCTGATTCACCAGGCGAATTCAAATGTGAATCGCCCGCCCATCGACCGCGAGCGCCGCCTCTTTGAGGGCTTCGCTCAAGGTCGGGTGGGCGTGGCAGGTGCGCGCGATGTCCTCGGACGAGGCGCCGAATTCCTTGGCCAGCACCGCTTCGGCGATCATGGTTCCAGCATCGGGGCCAATGATGTGGACACCGAGGACCCGGTCGGTCTCGCTCTCGGCGAGGATCTTGACGAAGCCCTCGGTATAGCCGTTGGTTCGGGCGCGCGGATTGGCGGTGAAGGGGAACTTGCCGGTGCGGTAAGGGACGGCTGCCGCCTTGAGCTCCTCCTCGGTCTTCCCGACGGAGGCGACCTCGGGCCAGGTGTAGGTAACGGTTGGAATCGCGTCGTAATCGACGCGCGACTTCTGCCCGGCGAGACGCTCGGCGAGCGCGATACCCTCCTCCTCGGCCTTGTGCGCGAGCATCGGGCCGCGGATCGCGTCGCCGATCGCGTAAATGCCCGGGATGTTTGTCGCAAAGCCGTCATCGACGACGACACGGCCTTGCTGGTCGAGCGCAACACCGACGCTCTCGAGGCCTAGTCCCTGCGTATAGGGATGCCGGCCGATCGATACTAACACCACATCCGCAGCGAGTGTCTGCCGCTCCGTGCCGTCGAGCTCCAAACTCAGCCCGTCATTCGTATCGCGGATCCCAAGCACCTTGGTGCCGAGCTTGAAGTCGAGCCCTGAGCGCGTAAGGACCCGCTGCAATGCCGTGCCGAGCTCCCGATCCATATTCGGGACGATGTGATCGAGGACTTCGACGACGGTCACCTTGGCGCCGAGCCGCTGCCAGACCGACCCGAGCTCCAGGCCGATATACCCGCCGCCGATGACAGTGAGCCGCTCCGGCACACGGTCGAGGGACAATGCGCCGGTAGACGAGACGATGCGCTTCTCATCGATGTCGATACCGGGCAGTAGGGTGCTTTCCGAGCCCGTGGCTATGATGATCGATGTCGCCTCGATTTCCTGAACAGCACCGTCCGCGCCAGTAACGACTATCCGCTCCGGCGCAGCGATGCGCCCCGTGCCCTTGAGCCAATCGATATTGTTCTTGCGGAACAGGAACTCGACGCCGCGGGTCAGGGTGGTAACGACCTTGTCCTTGCGGCCCATCATCGCCCCGAGGTCGAGCCCCACCTCGCCGACCTTGACCCCATGTTCGGCGAGCGCATGCCCAGTCTCGGCGAATTTCTCCGAGGATTGCAGCAAGGCCTTCGATGGAATGCAGCCGATGTTGAGACAGGTCCCGCCGAGGTTGGCGCGGCTTTCGATGCAAGCCGTCTTCAGCCCGAGTTGCGCCGCCCGGATAGCCGCGACATAGCCGCCCGGCCCCGCCCCGATAATCACGACGTCGTAACGATCCGGCATCGCGCGCAGGCTCACATCTCGAACAGAATGCGCGAGGGATCCTCGACGCATTCTTTGATGCGCACCAGGAATGTGACGGCCTCACGGCCGTCGACGATGCGGTGGTCATAGGAGAGAGCGACATACATCATCGGGCGGATCTCGACTTTCTCGCCGACCGCAACGGGACGCCTGTCGATCTTGTGCATGCCGAGGATGCCGGATTGCGGCGGATTGAGGATCGGCGTCGACATCAGCGAGCCGTAGATCCCACCGTTCGAAATCGTAAAAGTGCCGGCAGACAGCTCCTCGATCGTCAATTTGCCGTCGCGCGCCTTGCGCCCGTACTCGCCGATCGTCTTCTCGATGTCGGCAAAGCTCATCCGGTCGGCGTCGCGCACGACCGGCACGACGAGGCCCTGCTCGGTGCCGACGGCGACGCCGATGTCGTAATAGTTCTTGTAGACCACGTCGTCGCCGTCGATCTCGGCATTGACTCCCGGAAGCTCTTTCAGCGCGACAATTGCCGCCTTCACGAAGATCGACATGAATCCGAGCCGGACCCCGTACTTTTTCTCGAAGGCGTCCCGGTAACGCTCTCGCAGCGCGATCGTCGCGCTCATATCGATCTCATTAAAGGTCGTCAGTATCGCGGCGGTGTTCTGCGCCGCCTTCAGCCGCTCGGCGATCCGCCGCCTGAGCCGGCTCATGCGCACCCGCACCTCACGCTCGCCCACCGCGGGCACCGGTGTCGGTGGGGCGGGAGCAGGGGGCACCCTGGCGGCGAGCACGTCGGCCTTGCTGATCCTCCCACCTGGTCCAGTCGCTGCAACCCTCGTCGCGTCCAGTCCGGTCTCTTCGATCAGCTTGCGTACGGCAGGCCCGGAACGTTCAAGCGCCCGTTGCCCCGCACCCTCCTGCTGGGCGAGTCCCTCCCTCTCCCCGCTTGCGGAGAGAGGGCTGGGGTGAGGGGCTGCTTTCGGCGCGAGTCCGTCGGCGATCCTGCCGAGAACTGCGCCGACCGGGACGTTGGCGCCCTCCTCGGCGAGAATCTCGGAGAGCGTGCCGGAGGCGGGCGCGGGAACCTCGAGGGTCACTTTGTCGGTTTCGAGCTCGGCGACCGGTTCGTCGGCGGCGACCGCTTCGCCCGGCCGCTTCAGCCATTTCGCGACTGTCGCCTCGGTGATCGATTCACCGAGGCTCGGGACCTTGATCTCGGTCGCCATTAGGTCTTACGCCGCTAGAGCCTCGGCAACGAGGTGCGCCTGCTCCTCGACGTGCCGCTTGAAGAGGCCGGTCGCCGGGGAAGCCGCCTCGGCGCGGCCGGCAAATCGCGACCGCTTCGCCGCCACATCGAGACCCGCGAGGACCTGTTCGATGCGCCGGTCGACGAAATTCCAGGCGCCCATATTCTGCGGCTCTTCCTGGCACCAGACAATCTCGGCGTTGCGATAGCGCTGCAACACCTTCGCGAGCGCGTTGAACGGGAACGGATAGAGTTGCTCGAGCCGGATTAATGTGACGTGTTTATCGCCGCTGCTGGCCCGTGCCTTTGCCAGATCGAAATAGACCTTTCCGGTGCAGAGCACGACACGGCGCACCCGATCTTCTGTGGCAATGGCCTCGGTTTCACCAATGACCCGATGGAACGAGCTGCCCGACGCCATCTCGTCGAGGCGCGACATGACTTCCTTCGCACGTAGCAGCGATTTCGGGGCGAAGATGACGAGCGGCTTGCGGAAATTGCGGCGGATCTGACGCCGCAAGGCGTGGAAGTAGTTCGCCGCGCTGGTTAAGTCGCACACCTGGATGTTGTCCTCGGCGCAGAGCTGCAGATAGCGCTCGATGCGGGCTGAGGAATGCTCGGGACCCTGACCCTCGTAACCGTGCGGCAGCAGCATGACGAGGCCGCTCATGCGCAGCCATTTGGCTTCGCCCGAGCTGAGGAACTGGTCGATGATGACCTGGGCGCCATTGGCGAAGTCGCCGAATTGCGCCTCCCACAAGACGAGAGAGGAAGGATCGGCGAGGCTGTAGCCGTATTCGAAGCCGACCACGGCGGCCTCGGAGAGCGGGCTGTCGATAATCTCGAACGGCGCCTGTCCGGGGCTGACATGGTCGATCGGGACGTAGCGTTCCTCGGTCTCCTGGTCGACCAGCACGGCGTGACGTTGCGAAAAGGTGCCGCGCCCGCTGTCTTGACCGGACATCCGCACATGGGTTCCTTCGGCACAGAGCGAGCCGATCGCTAACGCTTCGGCGGTGGCCCAGTCGATGCCTTCGCCGGCTTCGATAGCGGCGCGGTTTGCCTCCAGCTGTCGAGCGATTTTGGGGTTGAGGCGAAAGCCGTCCGGCACCGTCACGAGGCCGCGCCCGATCTCCCTCAGCGTCTCGCCGGCAACCCCGGTATCGCCGCGGCGATCGTCGTCGGGAGCCTGTTCGAGCCCGGCCCAGGCGCCTTCGAGCCAGTCCGCCTTGTTCGGGCGGTAGCTCTTCGCCGAGGCGAACTGAGTTTCGAGTTCCGCAATGAAGCGGGTCGCGATCGTGTCGGCCTCCCCCTCACGCAGCACGCCCGCCTCGACGAGACGCTTGGCATAGATCTGCCGCGTTGTCGGGTGGCGCGCGATGGTGCGGTACATCAGCGGCTGGGTGAAGGCCGGCTCGTCGGTCTCATTGTGCCCGTGCCGACGGTAGCAAAACAGGTCGATGACAACGTCCTTTTTGAACTGCTGGCGAAATTCGGTGGCGGCGCGGGCGACTTCGACGACCGCTTCGGGATCGTCGCCGTTGACGTGAAAGATCGGTGCCTGGACGCCTTTCGCCACATCCGATGGGTATGGGCTGGACCGGGCGGCGGAAGGAGCGGTGGTAAACCCGATCTGGTTGTTGACGATGATGTGGATCGTGCCGCCGGTGCAGAAGCCGATCAGATCTGATAATTCGAGCGATTCGGCTACGAGCCCTTGTCCGGCGAAAGCCGCATCGCCATGCATGAGAATACTGGCCACTTGCGATCGCTCGGCGTCGCCGCGCTGCAATTGCTTTGCCCGGACCTTTCCGAGCACGACGGGATCGACGGCCTCGAGGTGCGATGGGTTGGCAGCCAAGGACAGATGGATTGTTTGCCCACCCACTTCTCGATCGCCCGAAGTGCCGAGATGGTATTTGACGTCGCCGGAGCCGTGGACGTGCTCTGGGTTGGTCGAATTGCCCTGGAATTCGGAGAAGACCGCGGCAAACGGTTTGCCTACGAAATTGGCGAGCACGTTGAGCCGGCCGCGGTGCGGCATGCCGATCACGAACTCACGGATGCCGAGTTCGCCGCCGCGGTGCAGGATTGTTTCGAGTGCCGGCATCAGCGACTCGGCGCCTTCGATGCCGAACCGCTTGGTGCCGGTGTAGCGCCGGTCGAGAAACCGTTCGAAGGTCTCCGCCTGGGTCAAAGTCCGCAAAATTTCTTTTTTTAGTCCGGTCGACGGGACCGAGCGGCTCAGTCGCCTCTCGAATTTTTCCTGGATCCAGGCCCGCTCGGCTGGCGCCTGAATGTGCATGTACTCGACGCCGATCCGGCCGCAATAGGTCTCGCGTAAGATCGCGATGATCTCGCGAAGGCTGGCGCGCTCGCGTCCGAACAAATTGCCGATAAAGATCTCGCGGTCGAGATCGGACTCGGTGAAGCCGTAACTGCGGTAGTCGAGCTCCGGATAACGCCCCCGCTTCTCCAGGCCGAGCGGGTCGAGATCGGCTTCGAGATGACCGCGCACCCGGTACGCGCGGATGAGCTGCAATGCGCGGATAGAATTGGTGGTGGCCCGGCGCAGCGCCTCTTCATCAATTCCCGCCGTAGATGCTGCCCCGTTGCCAATGATCGGCGGTTCACGCCTGCCCCAAGAAGGTCCACGCACCTCGGTGAGCAGAGTCCCGACATCGTCGTTCATTTCCGAGAAGAACCGGCGCCAGCTCTCGTCGACGGAGCCAGGGTCTTCGAGAAAACGAGTGTAGAGTTCGGCTATGAACCCGGCATTGGCGCCGGTCAGAAACGTCGTGCCGTCAATATCAGCCATGCAGTCACCGGGATGGTGGGCGGAACGCAATCAAACGCGCATCGCCGAAGCCTGCCCCTCTCCGCCGCTTGCGGGGGAGAGGGAGGGGTCCGCGCCGAAGGCGTGGAAGGGTGAGGTGGCTTGCCGAGAGGGTCGGGCGCATCGGCGCAACCCCCCCTCACCCTACCCTCTCCCCCCGCAAGCGGGTGGAGAGGAAAGAATAATATGGGCGTCGATATCGCCGCAGCTAACCCTTGAGCACGTCCCGCATCGTCGTGCCGATTGCGGCCGGGGATTCGGCCACGACCACCCCGGCGCTGCGCAATGCTTCCATCTTGTCGCCGGCGCCGCCCTTGCCGCCGGCGATGATCGCGCCGGCATGCCCCATCCGCCGGCCCGGCGGTGCAGTGCTGCCGGCAATGAACCCTACGACCGGCTTCTTCCTCCGCGACGACTTCAGAAAATCGGCGCCGTCTTCCTCCGCGGTGCCGCCGATCTCGCCGATCATGACGATCGCCTCAGTCTCGTTATCGGCGAGGAACATCTCGAGCACCTCGACAAAATTGGTGCCATGAATGGGGTCGCCGCCGATGCCGACGCAGCTCGACTGACCCAGGCCGACCGCGGTGGTCTGCGCCACCGCCTCATAGGTCAGGGTGCCCGAGCGCGAGACGATGCCGATCTTGCCGCGGCGATGGATGTGGCCCGGCATGATGCCGATCTTGCACTCGTCGGGCGTGATGACACCGGGGCAATTCGGCCCGATCAGCCGCGAGCGGCCGCCGAAAAGACTGCGCCTGACGCTGACCATGTCGAGCACCGGGATGCCTTCGGTGATGCAAATGATCAGCGGAATTTCGGCGTCGGCGGCTTCGAGGATCGCGTCGGCGGCAAAGGGCGGCGGGACATAGATCACCGTCGCATTGCAATCGGTCGCTGCGCACGCCTCGTGAACCGTGTTGAATACCGGAAGGTCGAGATGGCGGGTGCCACCCTTTCCCGGCGTGACGCCCCCGACCATTTTGGTGCCGTAGGCGATCGCCTGCTCGGAGTGGAAGGTGCCCTGGGCGCCGGTGAACCCCTGGCACAGCACCTTGGTCGACGCATCGACGAGGATCGACATCAGGCGGCCTCCTTGACGGCCGTGACGACCTTCCGGGCAGCGTCGGCGAGGTTCTCGGCCGCGAGGATCGGCAACCCGGATTGCTGCAATATCTTCTTGCCGAGATCGACATTCGTGCCCTCCAGGCGCACGACGAGCGGCACGTGCAGGTTGACCTCGCGCGCCGCGGCGACGACGCCTTCGGCGATTACGTCGCAGCGCATTATGCCGCCGAAGATGTTGACCAGCATCCCTTCGACGTTCGGGTCGCTCAAGATCAGCTTGAAGGCAGCCGCCACCCGGTCGCGCGTCGCTCCGCCGCCGACATCGAGAAAATTCGCCGGGCTGCCGCCGTGGAGCTTGATGATGTCCATCGTCGCCATGGCGAGGCCGGCGCCGTTGACCATGCAGCCGATATTGCCGTCGAGCTTGACGTAGTTGAGAGCGTGCTTGCCGGCTTCGAGTTCGGTCGGATCCTCCTCGTCTTCATCCCGCAATGCCTCGACGTCGGGATGGCGGAAGAGCGCGTTGTCGTCGAACCCCATCTTCGCATCGAGTGCCAAGAGCTGCCCGGAGCCGGTCACGACCAGCGGATTGATTTCGATGACCGACGCGTCGAGTTCGCAAAATGCCTTGTAGAGCGCCGAGACGAACTTGACGGCGACGCCCACCTGGGCTCCCTCCAAACCGAGACCGTAGGCTATATTACGGGCGTGGAACGGCTCGATCCCGCTCGCCGGATCGATCGCCATTTTGAGGATCTTTTCCGGCGAGCGCGCGGCGACCTCCTCAATTTCCACGCCGCCCTCGGTCGAACCGATCAAGGTGACCCGCCCGGTGTCGCGGTCGATCAACAGGCCGAGATAAAGCTCTCGCGCAATATCGCAACCCTCTTCGACATAGACCCGCTTGACCTCGCGCCCCGCGGCTCCCGTCTGGCGCGTCACGAGGTGTTTGCCCAATAGCGAGCGCGCAGCAGCCGCGACCTCCTCTTCCGAGCGGCAGAGCTTGACCCCGCCGGCCTTGCCGCGGCCGCCAGCGTGGATCTGCGCCTTCACGACCCAGATCGACCCGCCCAGACGGCGCGCCGCCTCGACCGCCTCGGCGGCGGTATAGGCCACGTGGCCGCGCGGCACCGCGACGCCGAACTTGGCCAGCAACTCTTTCGCCTGATATTCGTGGATATTCATTTTGTCTCCTTACTCGTCACCCCCGCGGAAGCGGGGGTCCAGGGGCAAGCTGCGGCCCCTGGATTCCCGCTTCCGCGGGAATGACGGCTTCTGACTGACAATCGGAGCTTCATTATCGGCTCCGCTCAGCCTAGGACCTGCATCTGCTTGACGACGCCGATCAACTCGCGGACCGCGCCGACCGATTTGTCAAAGGCCGTCTTTTCTTCGCTATCGAGCGAGATCTCGACAATGCGTTCGACGCCGCCGGCGCCGATCACGACCGGGACGCCGACGTAGAGGTCCCTGACCCCGTACTGGCCGTCGAGCCATGCGGCGCAGGGCAGGACGCGTTTCTTGTCGCGGAGATAGGCTTCGGCCATTTGGATCGCCGAACTGGCGGGCGCATAAAACGCCGAGCCGGTCTTCAACAGCCCGACGATCTCGCCGCCGCCATCGCGGGTGCGCTGGACGATTTTCTCGAGCCGCTCCTGCGTCGTCCATCCCATCTTGACGAGGTCCGGCAACGGGATTCCGGCGACCGTCGAATAGCGCACCAGCGGCACCATCGTGTCGCCATGGCCGCCGAGCACGAAGGCGGTGACGTCCTCGACCGAAACCCCGAACTCCTGGGCGAGGAAGTAGCGAAAGCGGGCGCTGTCCAGGATGCCGGCCATGCCCACGACACGCTGCGGCGGGAGCCCGCAGGCCTCGCGCATGACCCATACCATGACGTCGAGCGGGTTGGTGATCGTGATCACGAAAGCCTGCGGGCAGTGCTTCTTGATCGCCTCGCCGACCGTCTTGACGATGCCGGCATTGACCCCGATCAGATCGTCGCGGCTCATCCCTGGCTTGCGCGGAATGCCGGCGGTGACGATCACGACATCGGCGCCCGCGATGTCGGTATAATTGTTGGAGCCCATGACGGCCGCGTCATATCCCTCGATCGCCGAGCCCTGGACGATGTCGAGCGCCTTACCCTGCGGCACGCCCTCGACGACATCGACGAGAAAGACGTCGCCGAGTTGTTTTAGCCCGGCGAGGAGCGCCAGGGTGCCGCCGATCTGACCGGCGCCGATCAGCGCGATCTTGTTGCGTGCCATGCCCCATCCCTTTCGTGTGAGTCGCCGGCGCCGGCGCTCGATTTAAAGCAGTTTTACGCCTTCAGGTGCTTCTCGAAGAACGCTACCACATCCTGCCACAGCACGGCGGCCGGTCCCTCGCGGTAGCTCGGCCTGTAATCGGCGAGGAAGGCGTGTCCGGCGTTCTTGTACACCTTGATCGTGACGTCCTTGCCGGCCCGCTGGGCGAGACTGCGCAATTCTTCGGCCTGCGCGACGGTCGGGTTCTGGTCCTCTTCGCCGAAGACCGCGAAGAGCGGACAATGCAGGCGCTCGACCATGTTCAAGATCGGGGTCGGGCGCGACGGGGTCGTCTCGGCGTCCGGCGTTGCGCGGTGGATGAACCCGCCCCAGCAATCGATCGCCGCATTGGGTTTGTCGCTGCTGCACGAGAACAGCAGGGTCTGGCGCCCGCCCGAGCAGAACCCGATTACGCCGATCTTGCCGGTCGCGCCGGGAAGTTCGTTCAGATGATCCGCCGCCGCGTCGAGATCCTGCACCGCCTCGGCGTCGGACTTGCCAAACATGACCGGGAAGACAGTGTTGATGTCGTTCGGATCGGACGGCCCACCCTTGCGGGAGTAGAGGTCGGGCGCCAGCGCGTTGTAGCCGATATTCGCAAAACGCCGCGCGATGTCGCGGATATGCTCGACGAGCCCAAAGGCCTCGTGGGTGACAACGATGCCGGGAGGGCGCCCTGACTGGCTCGGCCGCGCGAGATAGCCCTTTATCGTGTCGCCGCCGCTCTTGAATTCGATATTTTCGCCGCGCACGCGGCTGGGATCGGTCACTGCACCCGGGATATTCGCCATGCGATCCTCCTTGAAACGAGATCGGTAGTTAACACCAATCTTCCGGCAGGGTGAAGGTGGCCCTCGCTGCGGGAGGGGCGATCCTGCTATGATGTCCAGACTATTTTCGGGAGGAGGTTCGAGCATGACCATCGAGCAGACGGCGTTGAAAGAAAAGCCGACTTCGGCACAGTCGCCAATGGAGCTTGCCGTCGCCAGCGCGAAGGCGCCGCAATTTGTCAAAGGCCGGCGTGATTTCTTCAAGTACCGCGACCTCGGCGTCACCAAGGCGACCGACGGGTGGATGCGCGCGCAGGTGACGTCGGCCGTCACCGGAATGACCCAGCCGACAGGATGGCATTACCATGTCTGCGAGGGCCAGTTCGTCTACACGTTAAAGGGCTGGGTCGAGCTGGAGTTCGAGGACGGCACGAATTGCCGGCTGGAGGCGGGCAACTCCGTTTTCATTCCGGGAGGTATGCTCCATCAGGAGAACCGCACCTCGGACGATCTCGAGATCCTCGAAATGTCGGTGCCCGCGGACATGGGCACCGTTGCGGTCGACCCGCCGGCAAGACGGACGAACGGCGCCTAAGACCCGCAAACCGCTTGCAGGAGGCCGCCGATCACTTATCATCGGCGGCCAGGCGGGTGTAGCTCAATGGCAGAGCAGGAGCTTCCCAAGCTTCTGACGAGGGTTCGATTCCCTTCACCCGCTCCACGCTGATGCGCTGCCGTAGATTTCGATGAGATTGCACCACTCACTCCAGTCGTCATTGCGAGCGGCAGCGAAGCAATCTCGCGCCGCTGAGTGCTCGATCGGTCGAGATTGCTTCGTCGCGCAGGGCGCGCCTGGCAATGACGCGCCAATTTGGATCGAAAATCTGCGCTAATGTCGCGTCCACCGGCCGCCGAGCAGCGTGTAACGAGCCGTCTCGGCATCCTCAAAGTCTTTGCCGGCGAAGCTGCGGACTGTGCAGGTCACGGCGGTGGGCTCAAGGTGGAGTAAGTTATAGGAATTCGGTTCGCCGCGAAGCCTGGTCGAGATTGCGGTTCCGGCTTGGACGAACAGTATCGAGCCGTCGCTGAAGAGGTCGCTGCCGGGCAGGTCGCCGCTGAAGGCGCGGTGGTAATGTCCTGAGAGCACGAGCCGGACCCCGGCCTCGGTCATCGCCTTGCGCGCCATTGTGGCCCGGCCGACCGGAGCGAGATCGCCGGCCGTGACGGGTACCGCCAAGGGATGATGGATCGCCAGGATCCGCAAGCGGTTCGCTGGCACCTCCCCGAAGACCGATTTGATTGCGGCTGCCTGCCGGTATGAAATGCGTCCGTTTGAAAAGGCTGCCGAGCGGGCGGTGTTGAGGCCCAAAAGCGCAATCTCGTCATCGGCGAAAAAGGGTTGCAGCTCCGCGCAGATATATCGGCGGTAGCGGGCGAGCCGTCCGACAAAGCGCTCGACGATGTCGTAGAGCGGAACATCGTGGTTGCCGGGGATGACGATGACGGGCCGGGGCAATCTCTCGAGAAACGCGCGGGCAGCGGCGAACTGCCGATGGCGGGCCCGTTGAGTGAGATCGCCGGTGACGACGACCATATCGGGCTGGGCGCGCGACAAATCGGCCAGCAAGAGTTCCGCCGCAGCTTCGTCATGCCGCCCGAAATGCAGATCCGACAGATGGGCGATCGTTTTCACGACAAGGCCGGTCCGGCGACGATCACGCGGAGCGCGAGCGGTCGAATGCGATAATGGAGCGCGGACGCAACATCAAAAACTCGCCGTCGAGCGCCACGCGCAATCGCCCTGTGCGCCGAGATGTCCACCGACTTCAAATCCGCCAGAACAAAATCGCGGTCGGGTTCGAGGCGGCCGAGGAACGCTCCCATAGCGAGCTGCAGGAGTGTCAGGCGGCCCCCTCATTTGCCCATGTAAAGGCAGAGCTCGCCGTCATTCAACCGCATGCGCTTGGCGCTAGCGAACGCATCCAGCCGATACATGTTGTTGGCGATGAACAGGCAGCCTGTCCGGTGCTCCGCTTGCCGACCGGGCGCAAGGACGCGGACCCTCGGGCGTGTCAGCCGCCACGATACGCGATAGAGGGCAAGCGCCGCGGCGAGCCACCGAGCCGGGCCGTGGCGGCGGTATCGTTCGTGCTCGGCTACCAGCTGCGGATAGATGTTGAGGGAGGAGTTGTTTATGAACACGCGCCCGTTCACCTCACCGACATCGACCAATCTGATCCGGCCGGCAGCGACGACCCGCAGTGCGGCTTCGAGATCGAGCGGCAGCCCGAGATCCCGCGCAAAGTGGTTCAAGGTGCCGAGCGGCAAAATCCCCAATGGGAGATCCGAGGCGGCGAGCACCGAGGCGGCGGCCTGTACGGTGCCGTCTCCGCCACCAATGACGATCGTATCGAAACCCGGCCGCGCGCCTCCGCGGCCGGCGGCAATCTCGCTCCTTATTCGATCGGCGATTCCGGCGCCTGGCACAACGGCAATCATAGCGTCGAGATTGCTCGCCTCGCAGCGAGCCGCGATCCGTTGCCTCGCCCGATCGATCCCGAGCTTCGCGAGGCTGCGCTGCGGGGGTTCAAGACGATCAACGCCCTCATCCCTGTGCAAGCTAGACGAAGGACGCGGCGGTCCCTTGCTATTACGGCAGGGTGTACCCGATCGCGCTTTCGATCTCGAGCGTTCGCTGAACGGCGGGACGCGCCATCATGCGTTCGTAGTGAGCCGACAGTCCGGGGAAATCGCCGAGGTCCGGCTTCAGTGAATTCACAAAGCGCCAATAGAGCCGAAACAAATGGATATCGGCGATCGAATAGCGCCCGACCGTCCATTCGCTGCCGGCCAATCGTCGCTCGGAGATGCCGAACACCTCCCGCCAGCGCTCGGGACCGATCCGCCGGGCCGGGTGGATCGTCGATGCGATGAACGACATCCACGATATCGCCTGCGCCTCGGCTTCGAGGGCGCCTGCGGGCCAAAGCCCGGCCTCGGGAAAGCGTTTGGCAAGATAATAGAGGATCGCCGCGACTTCGGTCAGCGGTCGGCCGTCGATCAGTCCATCGATCAGTAGGGTCGGCACTTTGGCTTCCGGGTTGACCGCGAGGTAGTCGGGTTTGTGCTGCTCACCCTTGGCGAGCGACACCAACCGGCGCTCGAAATCAGCGCCGATTTCGTGCAGCGCAATGTGCACGGCCATCGAACTCGACCCCGGTGAGAAATACAGCGTGAGCATGAATGGTGGTCCCTTCGTGAACGTGACCGGTCAGCTTGAGACAGCCGCCATGGTCAGCTTCATGAAACCGTCCATCGCGGCGGGGTCGGCCCAGCGCAGTACCGCGACGATATCGTTTTCCGGATCGATCCATGTCAGATTGCCGCCCGCGCCGCGAGCGTAATAGCTCTGCGCCGAGGCACTCGGATAAAGAGCGCGCCCGGTGTTGAGCCACCACAGGTAACCGTAGTTGGCGTAGAGCGGGCAGGGCTCGATCATCCGTTCTATCCAGGCTTCCGAGAGGATTCGGCGGCTGCCCCAAACACCGCGGCGCAACAACATGAGGCCGATCCGCGCCTGGTCGCGGGTACTGATGAAAACCCCGCCGCCCCAATGCCCGCCACCGGACACCGACTGCACTCGCCTGTCGTCGATCTCGACGTAAGAGTTGTGGTAGCCGTGCCATTCCCACTCTGGCGAAGCGCCAATCGGATCCATGACAAGTTCGCGGAATACCTCGGGGAGTGGTTGCCGCCAGAGCCGCAGCAGGGCGAGGCTCAGCCGGTTCACCCGGATGTCATTGTATTCCCAGAATTCGCCGGGCGGCTGGAGATCTCGGTGGCTGCCCTTTAACGCTGTTCTCGGCCGGCCGCCGACCGCTCGGTTGCGGTCGATCATGTCCGACTTGTCCCACAGCACCCCTTTCCATTCCGAGGTCTGCTGCAACAGGTGATGCCAGGTGATCGCGTCGTTGTGCGGCGGATCGAACCCACCGTCATCGACGGTGAGTCGGACCCTTTCGTGTGGATCTTTGATCAGACCGCGGTCCCAGGCGAGACCGGCCAGGATCGAGAGATAGCTCTTGGCAACGCTGAAGGTCATGTCGACGCGTGTCGTGTCTCCCCAGTCGGCCACGACAAGCCCGTTGCGCAGCAGGAGACCATTCGGCCCGCCGCGCGGACGGACCGGCCCGAGCGTCTCGTTCCACGGCGGCCGCTCCGCGAAGTCGCTCGCCACCATCCGTGCGAGATCTCGGCTCCACGGTGTTTCATGCTCGCTCACATGTCGCGCGGCGGCAGCGACGGCGTTCGGGTCGAGCCCGGTCTCGCCGGGGGTCGCGCGCTGCCAGGGGGCGTGGTGGGGCGGTGGAAAATAAGTCATTGACGCTCGTTCTCGGTGGGCGGGGTTGACTTTCCAGCCATCGGCACGACCTCGTAGGGACGTAAGGCTGCGCCGCTATATACTGGCAATTCGGCGGAAAAGCTTGCTAGACTAAACTTCCGCCGTCGTTTCGAGGTCGTTGCAATGGGTTCCTTCAGCTTGATGCATTGGATCGTGGTCTTGGCCATTATCCTCATTCTGTTCGGTGCCGGAAAGCTGCCCCGGGTGATGGGCGATTTCGCAAAGGGCATTAAGGCATTCAAGGCTGGAATGAAGGACGAGGAGGACGAAGCCGAAGCAACGGCGCCGCCCGCCCAGGTGCCTCCTCCTGGGGGTGCCAAGGCTTCGGCGGCCCCGGCTGCGAGCGTTGTGGACCACACGCGTGAGCCCGCCAAGACAATCTAGGTTCAATTCTTGTACGATGCGGAGGGGTGCGGCCGCATCCTGCCGGTTCCTAATGATCGCGTCGAAATCCGAACGAGCCCGGGACGCGGGCGCGGGGTGTTCGCCAGGGAACCGATCGCGCCAGGGACGCTGATCGAGGCGTCGCCGGTCATCATCCTGCCGGCTCAGGACTGTCCGGCGCTCGACCACACCATCATCTACGACTACTACTTTCATTGGGACGGGGACCCCGATGGGGAAGGGCGCGGAGCCCTGGGGCTAGGCCTCGTCACCTTGTGCAACCATTCCAGCCGCCCGGTTGCCCGCGTCGATCGCAATCATGCCCGGCTCACCCTGGACCTTATCGCGATCGCTCAGATCGAACCCGGCGGAGAGGTTACGATCGACTACAATTGCGAATTATGGTTCAAGCCGCGGGAGTAACGCCCGGGAGCGGCTGAACGCGGTCAATCCGACCGGTCAAAGGCAGCGAGAAAGCTCGGCAGGAAGGTCTCCATTCCCTTGGGCGGTGGCGTTGGCGGTGGAACGAGGCCGGCGGCATATCCCGCTGCAATGAAGGGCGCCACCAGGTCGGAGTCACGTGACAGCACGTGTACCGGCACGGTCCATTGCTGAAGCTCGCCACCAACGACGGCCGGCGGCTGGTGGTCGCCGAGCAGGATGACGAGCCCGTTCCCCGCCAAATGTTTGGCGAGCCAATCGCCGAGCACTGCGAGGTCATACTTGAGGCTCTTCAGGTAGCCGGGCGCCAGCACGGTCCAGTCGGGCGGCCGGAGAATCTCTTCCCAGGCAGCGGCCGGCACAGTCGTAAAGGCGCCGGAATCACGCCAATCGGCCAGATAAGGTGGAACCGGCGAAAACGGGATGTGGCTCGACACGAGCACGATCTGCGTGAATACCGGCGTTTCGGAACCGAGCGCTTTGCGGATCTCCGCGGCGCGTTCGAGCGTGAACTGATCGGGGATCGCAAACCAGCCGAAGGACGGGCCGTGATAGCCGAGTTCCGCCGCATAGACGTCACGGTCGAAACCCCAAGCTCGGGCCTCCGGATCCGGCGCTTTTATCCCCGGCATTATCTCGATCGCACGCCAGCCGGCATCCTTGAAATAGCCGGGCAGCAGCTTGCGGTCGGAACGGAGTAGCTGTGAGTAGAGAACCGGATCGTCGAGACGCACGCCACTGGCGAGGGTGGCATGGGCCAGCCAGGACCCGCCCCCAAACGTCGGCGACACCAGCCGGTTCGAGGCCATCGTGTAGCCGGCTGCGCGCAGTGCCGACTCGAACTCGGTGAGCGATCCGCGCAATGCGGAGCGGAACTCCGGCGTGTCGAAAACCGTCGTGCCGTAGGATTCAATGTAGACAAGATACACGTCGCGTCTCTTGAGGCCCGTAAGATTGCTGCCGGGAGGGCCCGAGGACGCGAGCGCCGCCGGTAACGGCAGCCCGGCCGCGGCCTCCGCCCGCCACCCGCGTTCGAAGGCCGCGGCATGCCGGACGATGTCGGTGCCCAGCCCGATCGCGAGCGGGCGCTGCTCGGCGGGCAAGAACGATGAGACGTCGAGCGCGACACCCAGCAAGACCGCAGCGCCGATGGCAATCCGCCGGTCAGCCAGGGTGGCCAGAACCCTCCGCCATATCAAATAGGCGCCCATGATCACCAACAAGACGACGGCAAAGAGCAGGGCCGCCGCGACAGAGGCGCTCCACAATCCCGCCGAGTTGCGGGCCAGTCCGAAAAGCGACGGGAGATGCTGGAGATCCCAGTAGAGGTTGAGGTCGCGGCCGAGCAAGCTCGGGGTTGCGGCATCGGCGAGGTTGAGCAGGGCCCCCCCGACCACGAGCAGGGCCAGCACGAAGGCGAAACCGCGTCCGGCAACAAGACGCGGACTGGCCAGAGCCGCCATCGCCATCAGAAATAGGACGCCCGCCAGCTCAGCAGAGGGGCGCCACTCTGCGGCGAGCCTGTGCGTCACGGAGTCGCGAGCCGGCAGAAAAAGAGTAGCGAGCAGCACTACCCCAAGGACAATTGTCAGTATGGCCCTGATCCACGCTCGGGGCGGCGCAAGCTGCGGTGGGGCTGGCGTCATCGCGTACCTCGGTCTATGTCATCATGAGCATGAGAGGCAATCCAGGCGCGAGGGAAATGGTCGGGATGCGGCGTTTCGAGGGCACAGATACTTACGTCGCGACGCAGGATCTTCGGGTCGCGGTCAACGCCGCCATCGCTCTCGAGCGCCCGCTCCTCGTCAAAGGCGAGCCCGGCACCGGCAAAACCATCCTCGCCCATGAAATCGCCCGCGGCATCGGCAAGGACCTGATCACTTGGCATATCAAATCGACCACCAAGGCCCAGCAGGGACTCTATGAATATGACGCGGTCTCCCGGCTGCGCGACGGCCAGCTCGGCGACGAGCGCGTCCACGACATCGCCAACTACATCGTGCCGGGCAAGCTCTGGGAGGCGTTCGAGGCCCCCGAGGCTCCGGTGCTTCTGATCGACGAGATCGACAAGGCAGACATCGAGTTCCCGAACGATCTGCTCCTTGAGCTCGATCGCATGGAATTCTATGTCTACGAGACCCGGCGTACTATCTCCGCCCGGCATCGCCCAATCGTCGTTATCACTTCCAACAACGAGAAAGAGCTGCCGGATGCTTTTCTCCGCCGCTGCTTCTTCCACTACATTCGCTTCCCTGACCGAGCGACGATGCAGCAGATTATAGACGTGCATTTTCCAAATCTTAAGCACGAACTGCTGCACGAGGCTTTGACGATCTTTTACGACATCCGCGACGTGCCGGGATTAAAGAAGAAACCCTCGACCTCCGAGCTCCTCGACTGGATCAAGTTGCTGCTGGTCGAAGACATCGCGCCCGATGTGCTGCGCACGCGCGACCCGGCCAAGCTCGTTCCGCCTTTGCACGGGGCTCTGCTGAAGAACGAACGGGACGTTCACCTGTTCGAGCGCCTCGCGTTCCTGCATCGCCGCGAGCGCGGCTGACCGCGCGGTGACCTGCCCCTCACCCTCGTCGCCCCGCTTGCCCCCACCCCTCCCTCCCCCGCGAGCGGGGGAGGGTTAGGGAGAAGGGGGAAGAGCAGGGGCGAGGGGCATTCACCGGCTCAGGATTAGCCGCCGTGTTCCTCTCGTTCTTCGCGGAGCTGCGCGAGGCCAAGGTACCGGTCTCGCTGCGCGAGTACCTGACCTTGATGGAAGCGATGCGAATCCGCGTCGCCGCGTTCGATATCGAGGAGTTCTACTTTCTCGCGCGCACCTCACTGGTCAAAGACGAGCGGCATCTCGATCGCTTCGATCGGGTGTTCGGGCATTGCTTCAAGGGCATCGAGACCTTAGCGGACCCGGAGGCCGAGCTCCCCGAGGCCTGGTTGAAGAAACTCGCCGAGCGCTTCCTGACCGAAGACGAGAAAAAGCTGATCCAGACGTTCGGCGGCTGGGAAAAGCTGATGGAGACATTGCGCCAGAGATTGGCCGAACAAAAGGCGCGGCGCCAGGGCGGCAGCAAATGGATCGGCACCGCCGGCACCTCGCCGTTCGGCGCTTACGGCTACAACCCCGAAGGGGTGCGCATCGGCCAGGAGGAGGGCCGCAACCGCAGCGCCGTCAAGGTGTGGGACCGGCGCGAGTTCCGCAATCTCGACGACACCGTCGAGCTCGGCACCCGCAACATCAAGCTGGCGTTACGGCGATTGCGGCAATTTGCCCGCGAGGGGGCGGCCGAAGAGCTTGACCTCGACGGCACGGTAAAATCGACCGCTCACAACGCCGGCTGGCTCGATCTGAAGCTGGTGCCGGAGCGGCACAACACTGTCAAATTGCTGTTGTTCGTCGATGTGGGCGGGTCGATGGAGGATCACGTGCGCGTCTGCGAGGAGCTGTTCTCGGCGGCGCGCTCCGAGTTCAAGCACCTGATCCACTTCTACTTCCACAATTGCATCTATGATTCGGTATGGCGCGACTCGCGACGGCGGCAAATCGAGCAGACGCCGGTCATGGAGCTGATGCATACCTATGATGGCAGCTGGCGGATCGTGCTCGTCGGGGACGCCAGCATGAGCCCCTATGAGATCGAAAAAGAAGGCGGCAGCGTCGAGCGCTGGAACGACGAGGCCGGCGAAACGTGGCTCCACCGGTTGCTCGACGCTTATCCGAAGGCGGTCTGGCTCAACCCGGTGCCGGAGAAATATTGGACCGGCACCGCCAGCATCGGGATGATCCGGCGGATCGTCGAGGACCGGATGTTCCCATTGACCCTCGATGGGCTCGACCGCGCGATGCGCCGCCTCACCCGCTGACTGTGCCTCCTATGCGGCCTGCTTTTCCTCTTTCGGCCGCACATAGGCGATCGCTGCATGGGCCGCGCAATACGGCTTGCCGGGCAACGGTTGGCAGCCGCAGAAATGGAATTGAGGATCGTCCGGGTGGCCGTGCGGCCACAGGCAGCCCGGCCCGCTGAATTCGAAGAAATTCCGTTGCGGCACGAATTTTGGCCCAGTCTCGCGCCGACTCATTCCGTTGCGATGCAGCCTGCCGATTATCGTATTTTTCGTCAGCCCCATGCGGCGGCCGATCTCGGAGGTCGGCAACCCCTCCTCAAACAGGCGATTCAACATCTCGACGCGCTCGGGCGTCCAGGTCATTTCCATCGATTTCCCCCGTATACTGTGGACCCCCCAGTCCACCCCACAAAATACGGTACCACGCTTGTGGCCCGCTGGCAAGCAATATCTATATCTGGGTCAAGAAATATCTCCGTGGCGGCGATAGCTCACCACTTTCGAGAAATAGGCCGGAATGCGCTCACCGGGTGTGAACCCCGGGCTCCACAACCGATCGAGGTCTTCGCGGAGATAACTCTCGTAATAGGGCTCGTGAAAGGCGACGGGAAAAAGCTCCAACGTACTGTCGTAATCAGGTTCGTCACCGCTTTGCAGGGAATCCACGAAGATCAGCGTCCCGCCGGGCCGCAGCACCCGCCGGATCTCGGCCACAGCCGCGCGGCGGATTCGCGGCGGCAACTCGTGAAACAGATAAATGCAGGTGACGACATCGAATTCCGCATCGGCAAAGGGCATCGCCTCGGCAATGCCCTCGAGAAACCGAGTGCGCGACCACGGCGCGAGCTCGCGGCGGGCGACGGAGAGGTAATGCGGTGACAAATCGAGACCGGTCACATGGAGGCGTGGGTAATTCGCCTTTACCTCGCGGAGAAATCGCCCGGTTCCGCAGGCGACGTCGAGCAATCGCGCCTCACCTCGCTGGACGACCGAGCTCGCGGGGGCGGAGCTTCCGGCGAGAGCGCCCTTTAGCGGGACGAGCGCCTGACGCCGCATCGCTGCTGCGCCGCCGCCGAACAGCACCTCGACCTGATGGTCGTAGCGCTCGGCGGAGGCATCGCTCAGATACCCATCGGTCTGAAAATGGAATTTCTGGAGATAATACCGCGGATATCGACCGGCCGGCGCGTCTGTCAGAACGCGCTCCTTCTGTCCGCCATGCCGCCTCTGTTCGACCGCACTCAGATCGACAAAGAAGTCGATTGCGCGGCGGATCTCCTCCAGCGGGTTGCCGAGCCTGTCGGCCGGGGGCGCATAGTAACCCGCCTCGATGTTGCGCCAATCCTGCTCCAACAGCGAGCGCAGATCCGCGAGGAGACGTTGCCGGTCCGGCATTGGCCGCGCGCGAAGCGCTTCCGGCAATCGCACTGGACGACCCATTCGGGCGGCCAGCAGCTTTTGGCCGAAAAACCAGCCGATGCGCGCGCTCTGCGCCGTGTTGAAAGCCATCCTGTCCAATGGGGATATCATGGCGAACGAGGAGTTAACGCTGAGGCGCGGCTTTGCAAGGGGGACCGAGCGAGCGATGTTGCCCCACATCGGGGTGCTGGTATTATCGATAATCGGACGGAGCGACTGATCGACCGAGATGGCGCTAAGTGAGCATTGCCGATCGCTGGCCGGAAATTGTGAAATTGGCCATGGTTGGAGCCCATCGCTGGCCGAGGGAAGGCGCGATGTCGGACGATAACCCTTTTCGCGGCCCATCCGTCCGCGGGATCCCCGAAGGGGACAACCGCGAGCGCATGATCTGCGCCGAATGCGGGTATGTCCTCTATGACAATCCGAAAATCGTCGTGGGCTCGGTCGCCCGTTGGGACGACCGCATCCTGCTGGTTCGCCGTTCGATCGAACCACGCTATGGCTATTGGACTTTGCCCGCCGGCTATCTCGAACTCAATGAAGCGGCCAGCGCGGGGGCAGAGCGCGAGGCCTGGGAAGAAGCCCGTGCGCGGATCGAGATCGAGGGCTTGCTCGCAATCTACGACATTCCGCGGATCAGCCAAGTACAGCTGATCTACCGTGCAAGGCTTCTCGACAACGCCATCCAGGCAGGCTTGGAAAGCCTCGAAGTCAAGCTCTTCAGGTGGGAAGAAATTCCGTGGAACGAACTCGCGTTCCCCTCCATAGGCTGGGCACTCCAACATGATCGCGAAGCTCGCGCGACGCGGGATTTCACCGCCCGGATAAATCCTCCCGGTTCTTGAAGGTCTAATCATCTCCTGCTGAGATGTCCCCGCGGGCGAACTCGAGGGCAGTCCGGTTAGAACACGCGGGCAGCGTTCGAACGATCCTTGACCCAGACTTGGGCCTCGCGACCCGACTGCAACGCGTCGCGCGCTGCATCCACAGCATCAAGAAGCGCCTGCTCCTTATTGAGATAGGCGCCATATACGGAATCGCCGAGCATAACGACCCATCTGGTTGTCCGCCCCCGCCGACAGACCTGAAATTCCATCACTCGCATTTGCTCCAGTCGTTACCTCCGCTCGATACTTTGCAAAAAAATATGATCGCCTCGCGGTTTAAATAAAGATGTTTTGTTACGGACTGATACGGTGCGAAGACTTCGCCATGATGCTGCCGCATTGTGCGACGGCGACCGAGAGGTGGGGTGGTTTCGCCTCGGGGCGGAACGCATTTACGAGCAGTCGTGATCATCTTCCCAAGAGCCTAACATTCCAAGCGCGTCAAGGATCGAAAGGGCGACGGTGAGCACTATCGAAGCCAAAAAGGCGACGCTCGTCCGCAAGGCGGCGGCGCTCGCCGGTCAGCTGTTCGACCCGACAGATCAGGCCACTGCCAATCGGTTCATTGCGCAATTTTACGAGCACGTTCCGCCGGCGGATGTTGCCGAACGCACGCCCCGCAATCTCTACGGAGCCGCTCTGTCGCTGTGGCGCTTTGGAGAGCGTCGGCGCCCCGGCCAAGCCAAGATCCGGGTCCACAACCCGGACCCGGCGGTGGATGGATGGTCGTCGCCGCACACGATTGTCGAGATCGTCAACGACGACATGCCGTTCCTCGTCGATTCGGTTACCGGAGCGATCAATGCCAGCAACCGCGTCGTCCATCTGATCATCCATCCGATCCTGACGGTGGCCCGCGACCCGGACGGGCGGCTCTGCGACGTTCTAGAGCCGGGCGCTGCCGGGACGGGCGAATCCTGGATGCAAATCGAGATCACATCCGAAGCGGATCCGGCGGACCTCGCCCGGTTGACGCAAACATTGTCGGGTGTCCTCGCCGACGTCCGCGCGGCGGTGACCGACTGGCAGCATATGCGCCGGGTCTTGCGCGAGGTCGTAGCCGAATTGTCGGCGCAACCCCGCCGGTTCCCGCCGCCGAACTCGCCGAAGCCCAGGATTTCTTGAAGTGGCTCGATGACGACAACTTTACCTTTCTTGGCTACCGCGAATACTTTTTCGATGGAGCGGCCCAACCCGAATACGGGCCGCTCGGCATTCTGCGCGACGAGGCCCACTCCGGTCTTCGGGGGTCTGCGGGATCTCGCCTCATTGCCTTCGGACGTGCAGGATTTTGTCCGCCGCCGCGAACTGCTGGTCATCACCAAATCAAACCGCCGCGGGACGGTTCACCGGACCGCTCACATGGATGCCATCGGAGTGCGGCGGTTCGGCGCAAACGGCGACGTCACCGGCGTTCGCGTCTTCCTCGGCTTCTTTACGTCCCTAGCCTACAGCCGCAGTTCTCGCTCGATCCCGCTGCTGCGGCTCAAGGTCCGCAGGATCGTCGAGCGCTCCGGAGCTGTCGCCGGCGAGCCATGACGGCAAGGCTCTGTTGCACATCCTCGACACGTTTCCACGCGACGAACTGTTCCAGGCCGACGAGGACCAGCTGTTCGACACGGTAACCGGCATCCTCAACCTGCAAGAGCGCCAGCGCATTGCCGTCTTTGTCCGCCGCGACCCGTTGGAGCGCTTCGTCTCCTGCTTCGTCTATGTGCCGCGCGAGCGCTACGACAGCCAATTGCGCAGCCGCTTCGGGGCAATCCTCGAAGAGGCGTTTGCCGGGCAGATCTCGGCCTTTCACACTCACCTCGACGAAATCGGCGCTGGCACGCATCCACTTCATCATTCGCACGACCCGCGGTGCAGTCCCGCGGTCGACATCACAGCACTCGAAGAGCGGCTTGCCGAAGCCGGACGCAGCTGGACGGACCGGCTGTATCAGGCGGCCGCGACGACTTTTGGCGATGAGGAGGCGCGTGCCCGGCTGCGTCGCTTTCAATCCTTCCCGATTGCCTATCAGGCAAGAACGGACGCTGCCCAGGCCGTCGCGGATTTGGAGCGGATCGAGGCTGTGTCGGCAGGTTCCCCGCTCGAAGTCTCGCTTCACCCTGCCCCCGATCGGCAGCTGCCCGGGTTGCGGCTGTATCGGGCGAAAGAGCCGGTCGCGCTCTCCGACGTTCTGCCGATACTAGAGAACCTCGGTCTGCGTGTGGTGGCCGAAGAACCGTTCCAGATCGACAGCACCGACGGCACGGCAGTGTGGATCCATGAGTTTCAGCTGTCCGGGGTCGCGTTGCTGACCTCGGTCTCCCCGGCAATCAGGGCGCGTTTTGAAGCAGCGCTCAGCGAAGTGTGGACCGGGCGGGTCGAGAATGATGGGTTCAACCGTCTCGTCTTGGCCGCCGGCCTATCGGCACGGCAGGTAACGGTACTACGGCTCTACGCGAAATTTTTGCGGCAAGCAGGAACCACCTTCAGCCAAGCCTATATGGAGGACGCGCTGAGCGGCTATCCCGGTATCGCCCGTCGACTCGTCCAGCTGTTCGAGTCGCGTTTCGATCCTGAACGTACCGGTTCCTCACTAACGGCCGTAGCCGAGATTCAAGCGATCGATCATGCGCTCGATGCGGTCAGAAGCCTCGACGAGGACCGCATCCTGCGCACCTTCCTGACCCTTATTCTCAGGACCGTGCGCACGAATTATTACCAAAAATCGCCGTCGGGCGAGGCAAAGCCCTATTTAGCCGTCAAGCTCGCCAGCAGCGAGATCGATCTGCTGCCGCGACCTCGGCCGCTGTTCGAGATCTACGTCTATAGCCCCCGGGTGGAGGCCGTGCACATGCGCGCCGGCAAAGTGGCCCGCGGGGGCATCCGGTGGTCCGACCGAAAAGAGGATTTCCGCACCGAGATCCTCGGCCTGATGAAGGCGCAGACCGTCAAGAATGTGGTGATCGTGCCGGTCGGATCAAAAGGCGGCTTCGTAGTCAAGCAATCGCCCGATGCACGCGACAAGCGGGGGGTTGAGGCAGTCGAATGTTACAAGACGCTGATCCGCGGCCTGCTCGACCTCACCGACAACATCGTCTCCGAAGAACCGGGACGACATCGCGTCGTTCCGCCGCCGGACGTTGTCCGGCACGACGACGATGATCCCTACCTGGTTGTTGCGGCCGACAAAGGTACTGCCACCTTCTCCGATTTTGCCAACGCCATATCCGAAGAGAACGGGTTCTGGCTCGGCGATGCTTTTGCCTCGGGCGGGTCGGCCGGCTACGACCACAAGGAGATGGGCATCACCGCCCGCGGCGCCTGGGAGCTCGTCAAGCGTCATTTCCGCGAGCTCGGGCGCGATATCGAGAGCAGCGAAATCACCGTGATCGGTGTCGGCGACATGTCCGGCGACGTATTTGGCAACGGCATGTTGATGTCTCGGCAACTCAGACTGCTCGCCGCCTTCGATCACCGGCATGTCTTTGTCGACCCCGACCCGGATGCCGAGCGCAGCTTCGCCGAGCGGCAACGACTGTTCCGGTTGCCGCGGTCGAGCTGGGCCGATTATCAGCGCGCGCTGATTTCGCCGGGGGGCGGTGTTTTCGAGCGCAGCGCCAAATCTGTCCCGATCAGCCCCGAGATGAAGCGCGCCTTCGACATCGAAGCGGACCATCTCACACCGGCCGAGCTTATCCGTAAATTGCTGACCGCCCGGGTCGACCTCTTGTGGTTCGGCGGGATCGGAACTTACGTCAAGGCCCCGAGCGAGAGTCATGCCGAGGTCGGCGACCGCGCCAACGATGCGCTCCGCGTCAATGGCGACGAGATCCGGGCAAAGGTCATTGGAGAAGGCGCCAACCTTGCGGTTACCCAGCGGGGGCGGGTCGCCTTCGCCCTCGCGGGCGGGCGCATAGACACCGACGCCATCGACAATTCGGCCGGTGTCGACACCTCGGATCACGAGGTCAACATCAAGATCCTGCTCGATCAGGCGATTGCTTCGGGCGCCCTTGCGGGCGAAGCCCGCCAGCCGCTCCTCGCCGAGATGTCGGATGAGGTCGCTTCGCTGGTGTTGCGCGACAATTACCTACAGGGCGAGGCGCTGTCGGCCGCGGAGGCGCGCGGCGTCGTCTCGCTCGATCGGCAACTGCGCATGATCGGCGATCTCGAACGCGCGGGCCGGCTGGACCGGACGCTGGAGTTCCTGCCCGATGACGAGACCCTCGCCGCACGATCGGCGCACGGCCGCGGGCTCGTCCGCCCGGAATTGGCGGTGCTGCTCGCCTACGCCAAGATGACTTTGTACGAGGCGCTGCTAGCCTCCGCAGTGCCGGACGCTCCGGAACTAGCCGATGAGCTGCGCAGCTATTTTCCGGAGGCCGTGCGGCACCGGCTCGCCCCACAGATCGCAACCCACCCGCTGCACCGGGAGATCATTGCTACGGTTCTGACCAACGAGATCGTCAACCGGGCGCGAATGACCTTTATCCACGACATGCGCGCGCGAACCGGCCGGTCGCCGGCTGAGGTGGTGCAAGCTTACATAATTTTGCGCGAGGTGTTTAAGCTGAGAAATCTGTGGACTGAAATCGAGGCGCTCGACAACAAAGTGGCAGCTCAACTCCAGATCGAAATGCTTCTCGAGATCGCGGATCTGGTCGAACGCGCAGCTGCTTGGCTGCTTTATCGCAAGCGTCTCGCGATCGGCCCCGAGATCGGCAAGCTTACGCCTAGCGTGCGCGGCGTCGCTGATTCCCTCTTCGATTTGCTGCCGCCGAGCGATCGAAATCTAGTGTCCGAGCGCAGCCTTCGCTTCGCTGAGGCTGGCGCGCCCGAAGCGCTCGCAACCCGCATCGGGGGGGCGATGTTTCTCGCCGCTGCGCTCGACATCGCCGATCTGGCGGAGCGTTCGGGACAAGAACTATACCAAGCCGCCCGGGTGTACTACGCGGTCGGCGCCCAGTTCGCACTTGACGAGATGCGAATAGCTGCGCGCCGGCTGAGGACCGAGACCCCTTGGCAGAAGCAGGCGGTCGAAGCGACGATCGATGATCTGTTTGCGCTGCAGACTGATCTCGCAACACGCATACTGGCGAGCTGCAGCTCAACCCAATCAGAAGATCCGATTGCCGCATGGTCGGCTGCGCACGCGGCAGCGCTGGCGCCTGCCGAGCCGTTGATCAGGGAGCTGCGTGTTACTACCACTCCTGACCTTGCAATGCTGGTTGTCGCCAGCCGCCAGCTCCGCCACGCGCTGGGTTAGGTTTGGGGGCAGGGTGTGAGGCTACGATGCCCGGTTCATGCGGTTGTCGACGAGCTCATCGACCACTGTGGGGTCGGCCAAGGTCGTGACATCCCCGAGGGCATCGTGCTCGTTGGCGGCGATCTTGCGCAGAATTCGCCGCATGATCTTGCCGGAGCGTGTCTTGGGCAGCCCCGGCGCCCATTGCAACAGGTCGGGCGCGGCAATCGGGCTGATCTCCTGCCGCACCCAAGCGACGAGTTCGCGCCGCAGTTCCTCACTGGGGGGCTCGGTTACCTTTAGGGTCACGTAGGCATAAATGCCTTGGCCCTTGATGTCGTGCGGAAATCCGACAACGGCAGCTTCAGCGACCCGCGGATGGGCGACCAGCGCGCTCTCGATCTCGGCGGTGCCGAGGCGATGGCCGGCGACATTGATGACATCGTCCACTCGTCCGGTCAGCCAATAGAAGCCGTCCTCGTCTCGTCGGGCGCCATCGCCGGTGAAATAGAGACCCGGAAAAGTCGAGAAATAAGTCTGCACGAAACGCTGGTGATCGCCGAAAACCGTACGCATCATCCCGGGCCACGCGCGGGCGATACACAGATTTCCTTCGCCAGGACCGTTGATTACGTTGTGGTCGTTATCGACGATTACCGGTTCGACGCCGAAGAAAGGCCGCGTCGCCGATCCCGGCTTCAATGCTGTCGCGCCAGGGATCGGGGTGATTAGGATGCCGCCTGTTTCGGTCTGCCACCAGGTGTCGACGATCGGGCAGCGCTGCTCGCCGACGTGATCGTAGTACCACAGCCACGCCTGGGGGTTGATCGGTTCCCCGACACTGCCGAGGATCCGCAGTGAGCGCCGGCTGGTGCGCCGGACATACTCTTCGCCCTCGCGCATCAATGCGCGGATTGCGGTCGGCGCGGTATAGAAGATCCGCACGTTGTGCTTGTCGACCACCTGCCAGAACCGCGAGGAGTCCGGGTAGTTGGGCACGCCCTCGAAGATCAAGGTGGTCGCGCCGTTGGCGAGCGGTCCGTACACGATGTAGCTGTGCCCAGTGACCCAACCTACGTCGGCCGTGCACCAATAGACTTCGCCCTCACGATAGTCGAACACGTATTCGTGTGTCATCGAAGTATAGACAAGATAACCGCCGGTGGTATGCAACACCCCTTTCGGTTGTCCGGTCGAGCCCGAAGTATAGAGGATGAAGAGCGGGTCCTCGGCCGACATTTCCTCCGGCGGGCAATCGGGCGAGGCGGCAGCGCAGACTTCGTGGTACCAGATGTCGCGGCCCTCTACCCAGTCGATGTCGCCGCCGGTGTGACGGACGACGACGACGTCCCGTACCGCGGGGCAATGCCGCAGCGCGTTGTCGGCATTTCGCTTGAGCGGTATCGCCCGCCCGCCGCGGTGGCCCTCGTCGGCAGTGATCAGCACGGTCGAGCGGCAATCCTGAATCCGCCCGACGAGGCTATCGGGCGAGAAGCCGCCGAAAACGACGGAATGGATCGCGCCGATCCGGGCGCATGCTAGCATCGCGATAGCGGCCTCGGGGATCATCGGGAGATAGATCGTGATCCGGTCGCCCTTCCGGACACCCCGCGCCTTCAGGACGTTGGCGAGCCGGCATACTGCCTCGTGCAGTTCGTGATAGGTGACCCGCCGGTCCTCTGCCGGGTGGTCGCCCTCCCAAAGGATCGCGGTTTGCTCGGCACGCTTCGGCAAATGGCGATCGATGCAGTTGTAAGACGCGTTGAGCGTTCCGTCCTCGTACCAGGCGATGTGCACGTCGCCGTCAAACGCGGCGTTCCGCACCCTGGTGAATGGCTTAATCCAATCAATGCGCTTGCCGTGCTCGGCCCAAAACCGCTCCGGGTCGGCCAGCGATTGCTCGTAGAGCCGGAAATATTCGGCCTCGCTGATCTTGCCCACCTGTGGATGGGCATTGATGGGGATGACGGTCCGCCCGGACATGGCGTTTTCCTCCTCGGCTTCCGGCGCTGGCCTCGCGTCGGACTGTCTGTCGAGGATATTCCGCTCCGCTAACGCCTTACAATACCCGTCGAGTGGCTCGGCCCCTCAATGGCCGGCGCCGGTTCGCGTCGCGAGCAGCGCCGCCTGCGTCCGATTGGCGACATTGAGGCGGCGTATGATCTGCTTGACATGCGCCTTGACCGTGCTTTCGGACATGTTGAGCGCGTCGGCGATCAGCTTGTTTGCTTTGCCTTCGGCGATCAGCGCGAGGACATCGCACTGGCGGTGCGTCAGCGCGCGCCATGGGGCGCGCTCGGCGATCGGGGCCACCTCGGTCAATGCCAGCGGCACGTAGGTGCCGCCAGAGCGGACCCGCTCGAGGGCGCCAATCAAAACTTTGAGACTATAGCTCGCCGGCAGGAAACCGCGAGCGCCGGCACCTAGGATCACGCGGGCCCGCTCCGGGTCGTCGCAGTCTGCGGCGACGAGGATCGGCGTTTGGGGGACCGCTGCGGCCAGAGAGGAAATGTCGGCGAGATCAATCTGCGAGCACGTCGATCCGCCGAGGAAGATCACGTCGAACTCCTCGCCATGCAGCACCCGCTCTATCAGCTCGGAAACCGTCGCAACGTCAGCCACACGCCAGCGCCTGGGCTGCATGCCGAGCGCCAGTTTGAGGCAATCGGACCGTAATCGGCTTTGGTCGACAATGGCGAGATGTCGGCGAACTGCCCCCGGAAATCCAGCAACTACGCTGTGCGAGAAACTTGCCGCAGTTTCAACATAATGATCGAGCATGTCAGCCATCCCCGCGAAATGCTTTCGTTGTGAGGCTTGATTGCTGGAGAATGATGCCTCTTCTAAAGTGCAAATGGTAATTTTTTGTAAATTCAACGTAACAGATCGTAAATAGGACGGAAATTTGACGGTCAGCTGCTTTTGCCGTCTTGAGTATCCGGGGAGATGCCTATTACTTTGCACAGTACAGACCATTCTTTTTCTGTAATAGGGCAGACAGACAGTCGCGATTGCTTCAGGAGTGAAAGGTTAGAGAGTTCAGGATTGGCCCTCATCGCCTTTAGACCGACCGGGACCGCTGCCGGCATCACGGGCTTGATGTCGATCATGCCGAACTTGCCGCTCTTATCTGCGGGATCGGGGTAGAATGTTCTGATGACCTCCGCGACCCCGACGATCTCTTTGCCTTCGTTCGAATGATAGAAGAAGGCGCGGTCGCCGAGCTTCATCGCCCGCAAATTGTTCAGCGCCTGCGCACTGCGCACGCCGTCCCAATGGGTGCGGCCGTCCGCCACCAGCTGTTCCCACGAATAACTCGATGGTTCCGATTTGAGCAGCCAATAAGCCATGAAGGGCCCTTTCCCGCCGTTCAATAAAGCAGAGGGTAATCAGCCTGGTCTTCATAAACCGAGCCGGACTTGGTCAGAAAGCTCGCGATCAAGCTGAAACCCTCGACCCGGAGGGGATCGGCGCGGAACTGCGCATGGGCCACCAGAAACTCGCGCAACTTGTCGAGCGGCGGGTCGCGAAGCCGCGCCAGAGTCACGTGAGGCGAAAATTTGCGCGGCTCCGGCGACAAGCCGATGCGGATCAGCGCCTGCTCGACCTTGTCGCGCAACCCGGCGAGCTCGGGACTGCGCTCGAACTCCCCACCCAGAGACTGCGCGGCTTTTCGCCGCCGCCGAACACGCCTGTCCCGGCAAACTGCAGTGTAAAGCGGCGCGCCCGCAGCCGGCACAGCGCGTCATCGATATCGGCCGCAACATCCTCGCCGGTTTCGCCGATGAAACGCAGGGTCAAATGCAAGTTGCCGGGGTCGACCCATTTTGCACCCGGCAACCCCGAGCACAGTAGCGACAGCCGCAGCTTGAGTTCCGGCGGGAAGCCGATTCCGACAAAAAGACGCAACATGCCATCCGCTCACAGCTCCCGGTCACCCCGCCTCAAATAAAGAGGGTGAGCACCCCGGTATGGCCATAGAGGCGATCGCGCGAGATCTCGCCATTGGCGAAAAAGCCGATCAACGGAAATTCGCCCAGACCCTCTCGGATGAGCGCGGTCTCCACTCCGGGTTCACCGAACAATGCGGCTCCCCGAGCGACGCAACTGACATAAATTCCCGCCTTTGGAGGGCCACTGAGCCGCCCGGCGAGTTGGCTCACCATGCGGACCATGTCGCGGCGCGCGCTCTCAGGGTCGCGGCGGCAGAACACGATCGGATCGCCCGCCACAACCTCCGCACCCAGCACCAGCCAGCCCCGGCCCGGGTCGATCGCCATCAGATTGCGCACGAGATAATCCCCGGTATCAGAACCGGGCACGGGCAGCCCAGCGAAGATCAATCCGCCGATGCGCCGCAAATCGCCGGCGAGACCGGGCCCGATATCTTCGGTGAACACAGCCAGCGCCGGGCGTCCGTCGATGCTCATGACGACGTTGTCGCGCGCCTCGTCGATCCGGTGAACCGGTCCGATCGGCATACAGCCCTGCGTCAGCCCGGTGGCGACGGCAATTCCGGGGGCCAGCATCAGCCCGGCGAACCCGTTGCCGCCGAGGCCGTTGTCTTCGCCGGAGGCGCGGCCCAACAGTGGGCTGGCACAGCGGTGCGATACGAGACCGCCGACCAGAAACGCGCCGCTCACCGTAGCCACATCGATTGCGGCCTTCGCCAAATCAGGACAGCGCGGGTCGGCGTGGACGAGCGCCAACGCCGGCTGCGACGTCTCGATCCAGGCGGCATGCCGGCGCGGCAGCTCCGAACCCGGATCATCGGTCGCCGAAAAGATGCAAAAGCTGTCCGGCGGCAAAACGGCCGTCATTGCAACCGCCGCCGGCTCGTCGAAAATTTCATCCTCCGCCGAGCAGACACCCAGCCCGACACCGCCCACCCAGGAATGGATCCCGGTGCGCTCGGTTAGCGCACGAACGAGTTGAGGGAAAACCGGGGCAGCCGGCTCGCTCAGGTACAGTATCCCCAAATTTGCTCCCTCGATCGCCGGGATCCCGGCGACGCATCGCGCTACGAGGCTGACCGGGTCTCCGGTCGCCACGGCGGCAGCAAATTGCGTGCTCATGACGGCCCTCCGATCAGGCCGGCTACGACCGGTGCGATTCTATCCACGAGCACGGCGACACCTTTCTCGTTTGGATGGAGGCCGTCGGGTTGGTTGAGTTCCGGGTTCATCGCCACACCCTCGAGAAAAAACGGATAGAGCGGCAGATGGTAGAGATGTGCAAGCTCGGGAAAGATTTGGTCGAACGCGCGCTTGTACTCCTCTCCCCAATTCGGCGGCGCAAGCATGCCGAGAAGCAGCACTTTTGCGCCGGTGGCCTCGATCTTACCGATCATTTTATCGAGATTGTCGCGCACGGTCGAAGGCTCGATGCCGCGCAACGCGTCATTGGCGCCGAGCGCCAGGATGACGAGGTCGGGCTTGTCGGCGAGCGCCCAGTCGAGGCGTGTCAAGCCGCCCGCCGTGGTATCGCCGGACACCCCGGCATTGACCACGCGCACGGCGATCCCGCGCTCGTGAAGCCACGCCTCGAGCCGCGCGGGAAAGGCTTGTCCGGCCGGCACACCGAAGCCGGCGGTGAGGCTGTCGCCAAAATCCAGAATCACCGGAACTCGCGCCATAACCGGTGAAGTGACAGTCATCAGAGGCAGCACGACTGCAGCAAGAACAAGACCGGCGTCGCGCAGCCGGGAATAGCAGGCGTGGTCTTGCACCGCGTTGAAAGCACGGGTGAGCGCGCCATATGGTCGGAGGTTTTGGCGGCCGGCCGCCTTTTCTGGTTCGGACGGAGTATGACCACCTCGCTTCATCCCGGCGGCCCGCTCGCGATGCTGGACGATGTCCGGCTAACACTGGGGAGCGCCGCCGGTCCCGTCAATATTCTCCGCGGGATCTCGCTCGAGATCGGGGCGGGCGAGACGGTAAGCATCGTCGGCCCATCCGGCTCCGGGAAATCCACATTGATGATGGTGCTCGGTGGGTTGGAGCGGCCGAGCTTCGGGCGAGTAATGATCGACGGGGTCGATTTCGGCGGCCTCGATGAGGATGCGCTCGCGCGGTTCCGCCGCGTTCGGATCGGCATCGTCTTCCAGTCCTTTCACCTGTTGCCCACCATGACAGCCTTGGAAAATGTCGCGATCCCGCTCGAGCTCGGCGGCCGCGCCGATGCATTTGCCGCCGCTTCGCAAGCCCTCGCGACGGTCGGCCTCGGTCACCGCCTGACCCACTATCCCAGCCAGCTGTCGGGCGGCGAGCAGCAGCGCGTGGCGATCGCTCGCGCCTTCATCGCCGGACCGAAGCTGCTGCTCGCCGACGAGCCCACCGGCAACCTCGACGGCAATACCGGTCAGCTCGTCATCGATTGCCTGTTCGAGCAACACGCCCGGCACGGGACGACCCTGCTGTTGGTCACTCATGATCCCGCGATCGCCGAACGATGCGAGCGCCAGGTTCGGCTGGTGGACGGTAGGATCGCTGAAGATCGGCGCATCTCCCGCAGCCGGCTCGCCGCCGTCTGGCACGCCTTTTGAGCGCGGCCTCGCCTTTCTACGCGTTCCGCCTTGCCCGGCGCGAGTTGCGCGGCGGCATGAAGGGGCTCGGCGTTTTTCTCGGCTGCCTCGTCCTCGGCGTCACCGCGATCGCCGCGATCGGCTCCATTGCCACTTCGGTCACCGCGGCGATCAAGGACGATGCGCGAGATCTGCTCGGCGGTGATGCCGAGGCGCGGCTCGCCTACCGTCCGGCCGATCCGAAGGAGCGAGATTTTCTGGAACAGAGCGGCTTGGTGTCGGAAGTCGCGACGATGCGGGGAATGGCGCGTACCGAGGACGGCACCAAGCGCAGCCTGATCGAGTTGAAGGCGGTCGACGCCGCATACCCGCTCTATGGTTCAGTCGACCTCTCGCCGGCTCAAAACCTAGCCGGGGCGCTGAGTTCGAGCGGCGGCAGTTACGGCGCTGCGGTCGATCCGGCGATTCTCACCCGTCTCGGTCTGGCGATCGGCGATCGAATAAAGATCGGCCAGGCACTCTTGCAGATCCGCGCAACCATCGTGCGCGAGCCCGATGCCGCCACGGCGGGCCTCATTTTCGGGCCGCGCGTGCTGATCTCGGCGCAGGCACTCGGTGAAACCGGGCTCATTCAGCCAGGCTCCCTCGTAACGTATCGCTACCGGGTGCGACTGCCCGCCGGGGTCGACCCGGCGGTTTGGGCAAATACCGCACGCGCGGCCTTTCCGGAAGCCGGCTGGCAAATCCGCAGCTTTGGCGAAACCTCGCCTGGACTGCAGCGGCTGATCGACCGCGTCGGCCTGTTTTTGAGCCTGGTCGGGCTTACTGCTCTGCTGGTCGGCGGGGTCGGGATCGGCAATGCGATAGGCAACTTCATCGCGGGGAAGACCTCGACAATCGCAACCCTCAAATGTCTTGGAGCCTCGAACCGGCTGGTCTTCGCGACCTACCTCGTCGAAGTCTTGGCCCTCGCCCTCCTCGGCATCACCGTCGCGCTCACGCTCGGGGCACTCGCACCGGTCGCGGTGTCGCCGCTACTGACCGGTGTTCTCCCGATCTCGATCCGTTTTGCAGTCCATCCGGCGCCGCTGGCCCTCGCGGGACTGTTCGGCCTATTGACGACACTCGCCTTCTCGCTATGGCCGCTCGCCGGAGTTGGCCGGGTTTCCGCCGGAGCGCTGTTCCGCGACAGCGTCGACCGGGCGCGGCGCCGCCTCCCTGCCGGCATCCTTGGAACGACGGCGGTTTTGGTGCTCGCGCTCGCGGCCCTGGCCGTCTTTAGCGCGCAGGACCGGAAGGTGGCGCTATGGTTCGTCGCAGCGGCGATTGCCGCCTTTGCCCTCTTCCGGGGGGCGGGCGCGGCGATCCTCTGGGTCGCAAAGCGGCTCGGCCGGCCACGCCGGCCGGTATTGCGCCTGGCGCTCGCCAATTTGCACCGCCCGGGAGCCCCGACCGCGCAGATCGTGCTGTCGCTCGGGATCGGGCTGACGGTGCTGGTGGCTATTGCACTCGTCGAGGCAAATCTCTCGCATGAGGTCGAGGCTCGAATGCCGGCGGACGCCCCCGCTTACTTCTTTATCGACATCCAGCCCGATCAGCTGGCCGGGTTCGCGGCTCTGGTGCACGCCACCCCCGGGGCGCGGTTCGATCAGGTACCGATGATGCGCGGCCGCATCACACGGCTGAACGGCGTGCCGGTGGAAGACGCGTCCGTCGCATCGGAAGCGCAATGGGCACTGCGCAGCGATCGGGGCCTCACTTATTCGGCGGATTTGCCGCGAGGCTCGCGCGTGGCGTCCGGAACTTGGTGGCCGTCCGACTATAAGGGCCCGCCGCTCGTATCGTTCGACGAGGCCCTTGCCCGCGGTATGGGGCTCAAAGTCGGCGACACCTTGACCGTCAATCTGCTCGGCCGCGAAATCACCGCGACGATCGCCAACCTGCGCTCAATCGACTGGGAGCGGCTCGGCATCAACTTTGCGCTGGTCTTTGCGCCGGGAACACTCGAAAACGCGCCGCAGACCCGCCTCGCCGCCGTCTATCTGCCGCAGAACGAGGAGGAGCGGCTGGTCCGCGCGGTCACCGAGCGCTTTCCCAACATCTCGGCCATCCATGTGCGCGAGGCGCTGGCCGCGGTCGATCGCATCATCGGCATGATCGGAAATGCGATCCGCCTGACCGCACTGGTGACGGTCGGCGCCGGCGCGCTCGTCCTGGGCGGCGCGGTCGCCGCCGGGCATCGGCGGAGGGTCTACGACGCCGTCGTGCTGAAGGTGCTCGGCGGGACGCGCGGCATGATCACGCGGGCTTTTCTGGTCGAGAGCGGTATTACCGGTTTGCTGGCGGCCTTGGTTGCCGGCGTCCTAGGCACGATCGCCGCATTCTTCCTGGTGACCCGTGTGATGAAGATCGATTGGGTTTTTCTGCCGGGGCCGCTGGCATGGACGGTCGGCCTTGCGGCATTGCTGACTGCGGCGCTGGGCTTTGCTGGAACCTGGCGCGCGCTCGGCGCCAAGCCGGCTCCCTACCTGCGAAGTGATTAGGTGCCCGTAAAGGACGTTGCAGAGGGAACCGCCGCTCGGTCCGTATTGAAAAGATCCCGTTTTGTGCCAATATCGCGGCTACGAGGAATCTCCCTCGCTCTCGCTTCTCTCCTTGGAGGGGGTTTATGGCTTTAGGTTCGCAGCCCCGCTGGACGGTGCGGTCGGCGGACGCCGGGGTCGGCATCGATGTCGGCCTTCGGGACTACATGCTCCGCGTCTACAACTATATGGCGTCGGGGCTGGCGCTAACCGGTATCGTTGCCTATGTCGCGGCCTTTTCGGGGTTTTACGAGTCGATCGCCCGAACACCGCTGATCTGGCTCGTCATCCTGGCGCCGCTCGGCCTCGTAATGCTGATGAGCTTTGGCGTGCAGCGCATGCAGGCGAGCACGTTGCAGCTCGTCTTCTGGCTCTATGCCGGGCTGATGGGTTTGTCGCTCGCCATGGTGTTCCTGGTGTTTACCGGGGGTAGCGTTGCGCGCGTGTTCTTCATCACCGCCGGCACTTTTGCCGCGATGAGCCTCTACGGCTACACCACGAAGCGCGACTTGTCGCAGTTCGGCTCATTTTTGTTTATGGGCCTGATCGGCATCATCATCGCCTCGCTGGTCAACATGTTCATCGGGTCCACTGCGCTGCAGTTCGCGATATCGGTGATCGGCGTCCTCGTCTTCACCGGCCTGACGGCATGGGACACCCAGCAGATCAAGGAGATGTATTACGAGGGCGACGGCTCCGAGATCGCCGGCAAAAAGGCGATCATGGGGGCGTTGCGCCTCTATCTCGACTTCATCAACCTATTCATGATGCTGATGCAGCTCATGGGCACTCGGCGCGACTGACCGCGAGCCGAAAATCCGAACCACCCTCGATCGGCCGGGCCTCGCGCCCGGCCGACTTTTTAATGCGCCTCGTCCCAGCTCTTGGCCCAACCGGTCTCGACGACAAGCGGGACCGAGAGCTCGCAATGGGGCGCGCAGGCGCCTTCCATGACTGCCTTGACCAGTTGCGCGGTGGCTTCGACCTCGGCTTCCGGGGCCTCGAACAACAGCTCGTCATGGACCTGCAGCAGCATGCGTGCATGGAACTTTTCCCTAGCGAGGGCAGCAGGGATGCGGGCCATGGCGCGTTTGATGATGTCGGCGGCCGAGCCCTGCAGCGGGGCGTTGATCGCCTGCCGCTCGGCGCCGGCCCGGCGCGCCGGGTTGGCGTCGCGGATCCCGGGGATGAAACATTTGCGGCCGAAGATCGTCTCGACATAGCCGGTGCGGCGGCAATCGGTCTTGATCCGCTCCATATAGGCTCGGATCGCCGGGAAGCGGTCGAAATAGGCCCGGATATAGGCTCCCGCCTCGCTTTGCGGTACGCCGATTTGCGCTCCGAGGCCAAAGGCGCTGATGCCATAGATGATGCCGAAATTGATCGCCTTCGCGCGGCGCCGCGTGGTGGCGTCCATCGCCGCGAGCGGCACGCCGAATACCTGGCTCGCGGTCAGCGCATGAATGTCCACCCCGTCACGGAAGGCCCGCTTCAGCTCGGGGACGTCGGCGACATCTGCGGCGAGCCGCAATTCGATCTGGCTATAGTCGGCCGACAGCAGCAGATGCCCGGGCTCGGCGACAAAGGCATGGCGGATGCGGCGGCCTTCCTCAGTGCGGATCGGGATGTTCTGCAAGTTGGGATTGTTCGACGAGAACCGTCCCGTGGCCGCGACCGCGAGCGCGTATGAGGTGTGCACCCGCCCGCTGTCGCGGTCGATTTCCTCGGCCAGCGCATCGGCGTAGGTCGATTTGAGCTTGGTCAGCTGGCGCCAGTCGAGGACATGCCCGGGCACCTCGTGCAAGGGTGCCAGCTCCTCGAGGATCGAGGCGTCGGTGCCGTAGGCGCCGGTCTTGCCCTTCTTGCCGCCAGGCAGCCCGAGTTTCTCGAACAACACGTCGCCGAGCTGCTTGGTCGAGCCGATGTTGAAGTCGTTGCCGACGGCACGGAAGATCGCCTGCTCGAGATCCGCGATGCGGCGCGTGAAATCGCGCGACAGCTCCGCGAGGGCCACGGGGTCGACCTTGATGCCCTCGCACTCCATCGCCGCGACGACGGGCACGAGCGGCCGCTCGATCGTCTCATAGAAGGCAGTCATCCGGTCGCGCACTAGCGTCGCCTTCAGCAGCATATACAGCCGCAGCACCGCGTCGGCCCGTTCGGCCGCGAAGTCGCGCGCCCTCTCGCGACGGCACCTCGGCGAAGGCAATCAGGCTCTTGCCGGTGCCGACCAACTCCTTCAAGGGCGGAAGCTCGTGCTCGAAGGAACGCCGGACCAAATTCTCGATTGTGTGCTCGAACTGGCCGCCGTCGAGGACGTAGGACATCAGCATCGTGCAGTCATAAGGCGCGAGTGTGATGCCGTAGCGCGACAGCAGGTGCGCCGCAGTCTTGACGTCGTGGCCGATCTTGAGAACCCCGGGATCCTCGAAGAGTGGCCGCAATCTGTCGATCGCCATTTCCAGGGTCAGCTTGCCCTCACCCGCTTTGGTAGCCCCACCCATAAGTGGCAGGGAGGGAGCCTCGGCTTCGGCCGCGCGATGGCCGACGGGCATATAGGCCGCAAGCCCGGGCGCCAGCGCCAGTGCGATCCCACACAGGGCCGGGCGAGCGCCGGCGACGCTGCTCGCCTCCGGCCAGATCGCGACTGTACCCGCCTGCTGCGCCGCCTCGATCCAGTGGTCGAGGCCCTCGACCGTGTCGACCAGCGCATAGGTACGCGGCGCGGTGAAGGGCGGGATCTCGGGGATGACCGGCTCCGGCCGCTCGATCGGCGCGATGGGTCCGCCGCCATGCGAGAGCCGCTGGCCATGCGCGTCTGCCAGCGCGCGCAACTCCATTTCGTCCAGAAACGGCAACAGCTTTTCCGCGTCCTATGGCTTTACCTCGAGCGCCGATAGCGGGCAAGGCAAGCGGACCTTGTCGTCGAGCTTGACCAGCTCCTTCGACAACCGCGCCTTTTCTTCGTTTTCGATCAACGTCTCGCGGCGCTTCGGCTGCTTGATCTCGCCGGCATGGGCGAGCAACGTCTCGAGGTCGCCATAGGCATTGATCAGCTCGGCTGCAGTCTTGACCCCGATGCCGGGTACGCCCGGCACGTTGTCGATGCTGTCGCCGCACAGCGCCTGGACGTCGATGACCTTGTCCGGGCCCGACGCCGAATTTCTCGCGCACCTCGGCTTCGCCGATCGGGCCGGTCCGTCATCGGATCGCGCATCGTCACCCGGTCATCCGAGACCAGCTGCATCATGTCCTTGTCGGACGACAGGATGGTCACCTTGGCGCCGGCCTCGACGGCATGGCGGGCATAGGTGGCGATCAGATCGTCGGCCTCGAAATCCTGCATCTCGATCCGGCAAACCCCGAAGGCTTCCGCCGCCCGCCGCACATGCGCCAAATTGCGGAGCGAGATCATCGGCCATCTCCCGGCGGTTCGCCTTGTACTGATCGTAGATCTCGTTGCGGAAGCTGCGGCCGGACGCATCGAAGATCACGGCTATGTGGTCGGCGTCGGTATCCCTCAGAGTATTTGTCCAGCATATTGCTGAAATGCATGACGACTTCCGTCGCCATGCCATCGGATTGGCGCTGGAACCGCTCTGCCTTGGGATCCTTGGCGCGCGCAAAATAGGCCCGGAAGATGAAGCCCGAGCCGTCGATCAGAAATACGTGGTGCGGCGCTGCCGAAGGAGGCATGCGCAGCGGCTGTCGGCGCGTGCGCTCCGAAACGATCGGTTCGATCAGATCTGTCCACGGCGTCCTTCACTCAGGCATTGCGCTCTTCCGACACCCTGGGCGGCGTAGTCGCGCTCACTCGGGAGCGGGTTCTTGCATCGCGCGGTTGACAAAGAGACGGGAGCAATAGGGGCACTCGACCTTCCCGTCGCGCCCGAGATTGAGAAAGACCCTCGGATGGCCGAGCGCCCCACCGCCGCCATTGCAGGCAGCAACCGTCTCGTTAATGTAGATGGTTTCGAAAGGTCCCATATGCGACCGGGAAATGGTGTGGGTGCTGGCCCGCGCGGCTGACCGTTTGACGAGCATGATGATACGCTTTGCCGCTCGACAATCAATGATCCCCTCCAGGACATTCGCGCTTCGCGGCATCGACGAGAACGCGTGAGCGGCTGGCGACGGATAGTTTCCGGCCTTTGTGTGGGCTTGGGTGCTCGCTGCGTTGCTGCTGTCGGCCGGCTGCGCGCCGACGATCGACGAAGACGCCCGGCTCGCCGGCATCGGCACGGCGCGGGCGGCGCCCGAGCCGAACCCGATGCCGCACTTTACCGGAACGAGCTTTATCGCCGCCGACGGTCAGGTGCTGCCGCTGCGCAAATGGCTGCCAGGCAACGCCGTCAAGGCGGTGATCCTCGCCCTGCATGGGTTCAACGATTACAGCAACGCGTTCGAGGGTCCGGGCGAAGCCTGGGCCAAGCGCGGCATCGCCACTTACGCCTATGATCAGCGCGGCTTTGGCGCCGCACCCGAGCGCAGGCTTTTGGCCGGGCCGGGCGGCGCTCGCCGCCGATGCCGCGACGGCCTCTCAAATACTGCGCCATCTCTACCCGGGAGTGCCGCTCTACCTCCTCGGGGACAGCATGGGCGGCGCGGTGGCGGTCGTGGCGATGACACGCGAGAGCGGCACACCGGTTCCCGATGTCGACGGCGTCATCCTGACTGCGCCGGCGGTGTGGGGCCGCGCGACGATGGACCTCTTGCCCCGGCTGGCCCTGTGGGCCGGGGTTCGCCTGATGCCGGGGCTCACCGTGACCGGTCGCGGCCTCGAGATAAAGCCATCCGACAATATCGCGATGCTGCGCGCCTTGTCGCGCGACCCGCTGGTCATCAAGGAAACCCGGGTCGATACGATCTACGGCCTGGTCGATCTGATGGATGCCGCGCTCGATTCGGCACCGTTGCTCGACGTGCCGCTGCTGGTGATGTACGGCGCGAAGGACGAAATCGTGCCGAAAACGCCGATCCGGCGTTTTGTCGGCAGCTTGCCGCCGGAGTGCCGCCACCGCGCGAAGCTCGCCTGGTACAAAGACGGCTACCACATGCTGTTGCGCGATCTCGAAGGGCCGATGGTGGCCGACGATGTCGCGAGCTGGGTACTAACTCCGGCCGCGCCGCTGCCCTCGGGCGCCGATCGCACCGCGGCGGAAGCTTTCTCGCGCGGCGCAAGCCAACTCTCGCTCAACGCACGCTGACAAGATGCACCCGGTCATCGTCCTGCAATTGCTGATCTTGCTGATGCTGGCCAACGGCACGCCGGTGATCGCCAAGAAAGTGCTCGGCCGCCATTATTCCTATCCCCTGGACGGCAATCTCACATTTGCCGACGGGCAACCGGTATTCGGCCGCTCGAAAACGATACGCGGCATTCTGCTGGCCGTCCTGGTAACGACGGCGAGCGCACCTATCATCGGCCTCGGTTGGAAAATCGGTCTTCTGGTCGGCAGCTTCGCCATGGCCGGCGACCTCTTTTCGAGTTTCTGCAAACGCCGCCTCGCTCTGCCGTCGAGCAGCCGGGCGAGCGGTCTCGACCAAATTCCGGAATCGCTTCTGCCGTTGCTCGTGTGCCGCGATCTGTTGGCATTGACGGCCGCCGACATTGCGGTTTGCGTCGTGATGTTCGTTATCGGGGAGGTGGTGCTCTCGCGCCTGCTCTATGCCGTCCGCCTGCGCGATCGGCCGTACTAAACCGAAAGCGACCGACGATCGCGCAGCAGACGATGCAATGTGATTTCCGGAGGGCAGTTGAGCCGCACCGGGAGGATGCAGGAGCCGACTCCCGACCGAGGTGTATCCGATCATGTCGCGATAGGTCCAGGCTCCGGCCGCCATACGCCTCGGCAGCACCGAATCGAGGATGATCGGAATGGCGCCGGGCAGACAGATCTGGCCGCCGTGGGTATGCCCGCTCAGCAGCAGCTGGAACCCGGCATGCGCGGCCTGCCGATATATCTCCGGGGTATGAGACAGCAGGATCGAAAATTCCGTAGCAGGGCACTCTCGTTGCCGCCTTTTCGATATTGTCCACCCGGTAATAATGGGCATCGTCGATGCCAACGAGATGAATGTGCTCCCCGCCCCGCTCGATTGCCTCGGACTCGTTGAGCAGCATCCGAATCCCGATCTCCTCCAACCTCGGGACCATGCGGATCGTGTCATGGTTGCCCAAGACGCCGTAGACCGGACCCTCGAGGTGCGCCCGCACCCGCGCCAGGCCCTCTATTGCTTCGAGGTACGGGCCATAGGTCTTGCCGCGGTAATCGCCGGTCAGAACGCAGACATCGTAGGAAACTTTCGGCAGCAGCTCCAACAGGCGGCGCATCGCCCCGTCGTTCATGTCGGCATGCAAATCGCTGAGATGAAGGATCGTAAAACCGTCGAACGAGGCTGGCACCTCGGGCGAGCGGACGTCATGGCGCCGAATTCTAATGTCTTCGGCGTTTTTGCGGGCGCGCCAATAAAGCCCGGTCGCAATTAACGCCGTGCGAATGACTGAAGCGCTGAGATACCAGTGTTCGGGATGGAAGAAATTGATGCCCTGGCCGAATACCCGGCCTTCGTGCTCGTCCTCGATGCCGAGCCGCTGGCGCGCGTGCAGCCGCCCGAGCCGCTGCTCCAATTTCTCTAGCGCGCCACTATCGATCGAAAGGCCGAGGCGATGCCGCGGTTTTTCGGCTAGCTGAAGATCCATTTATCCCCCTGGACGCGTTTGCCGCGCGCCCCTCGGGCTCGGTCTGGCGCCGACTAGCCGCGAAAATTGCGGCGAATGCATGGCGACACCGTCGATCGACCCGCCCACTACAATCCTAGTTTGCATCGCCAAAATCCATCACTGCACCTGCAGTAAATCTGCAGCCAAATCTCTTCTAAAAGTTGAATTGCCCGCTCGGTTAGCGCCGGCCCAGTCCGCCCCCCGACTCGCGTTATGCGACACGAACTAGGCGAGTTTTGCGCCGCAATGTAGAGAATGAAGATCTCTCCTTGCCCTTGCCGCTTTCGGGCTGTATCCCGTTGTGCCCGGGTCGTAGAAGACCTGCGCGGCACCCGTAGCTCAGCTGGATAGAGCGCTGCCCTCCGAAGGCAGAGGTCGTGAGTTCGAATCTCGCCGGGTGCGCCACCCGAATGCTTAGAAATCACAATGGTTTTGCTGTTTTTCCGAGCCAAAATCGCAGGTGAACAAAGGGTGAAAATCTTACCCTGAAATGCCTCAAATTCCTGGATTCCGTGAAACGCCAGGGCAAACTCGGGGCAAATCGATCCGGAGTTGTTCGCAGGGCCGTGCGCTTATTTTCGCCCGGCACCCGCCGCAATAATTCGTACTGGTTGAGCTCTTGAGGAGCGGATCGCCGCGATCGAGCGGACGCGGTATGGTGGCCCTCGATCGATTGCCCATTTGCGCTCGTATGTTATTCTTCTCACCTGCAGTGATTAACCATAATTGCTCTGCGCCATTCTTGGGAAAGGATTAGGCGGTGGCCGAAGACCAAGAGCTGACCGACGCCGACTGGCGCACGTTGTGCGATACTTTGCGGGGCTCGATCGCGATGTTCGACATGCTGCTCGCCGAGTGCGCCAACAGCAGCGAGACGGCGCGCGTGGTGGGTGATGCGCGTCACCGGCGCGAGAAGGTTCTCGAAAAGATCGAGAGGCGGCTGCAACGCTGACCGCGGCGACTCAATTTCGCGTTGGTTCGGCAGAGGAAGGGGTCGCGATCCGGCAGCGTTCCTGCTCCGACCAAGAAACCCGCCCGCAAAAGACGCCTCGTTGACGCTGGCCGAGTACTGTGTCGACGGCATTTAATTTAAATTCACTGGAGCTGGAGTTCTTGCAATCACTGCTTCCGCGCGAGCCCGCGCCCATCCTTGGTTACGTCACCAAGCCGGACTACCGGGGGCTGTATCTTCTGAGGACACGAGAGCCAGGGAGGGTTGAATGAGTTTCGAAACGATTAGCCTGCTTCTGAACTGGATGCAGATGGGAGCGCTGCTGGCAATCCTGTTCCGCCTCAGTTACACTTTTGAGCTGATCGCCAATACACAGCGCGAGCTGAGACGAGCGATCCATCATCTGGGCGAGCGTCGCGCTGTTCAACTGGACATTAACAGCGGTTTCGATAGGCCGGGGTTCGCCCGACCGGCACCTGACCATAGCGAGCGCACGATAGATATCGACGATCTGGTCCGCGAATTGCCCTGAAATAGGCGAGCTGAGGGCTATGCAGTCACCCGCGCTCGCTAGGACCTGCAACGGGATTCCCAGCTGGAACCCTGCGCGAGCGAGGCGCTTGCCTGCGCCCGAAATACTGGACGCCGAGCGCCACATGGCGGATGGTTTGAATTTCAATTCCGTCATCGGGGGCCCGTCATGCCGCAATCTGCATCAGCTCGGGTGGCGCTTTACGCCAGTGTAGGCCCTGAGCTCACCCAATATGACGTCGACGTCGAGGCCGCCGCGCTGGCCAGGCGCGGCACCGTTACCTTGCCGGCCAATGTGCATTATGCCTGGCCGCATGCGTCGAGCCGGTACCTCTATGTTGCTTCCAGCGACAGCGCGCCGGGGGCGGGTTCGGCGGGCGACAAGCATCATGTGACGGCGTTCCGCATCGATCCGGCTTCGGGTGCGTTGACCCCGCACGGCGCCCCGATAGCGCTGCCGACCCGCCCGATCCATATGACGACCGATATTCCCTCCGATCACCTGTTGGTTGCCTTCAGCAATCCGAGTGCGATCAGGATCTACCGCGTCGATCCCGACGCGACCGCCGGTGACGAGGTGCGTCAGCCGGGGCCGATCGACGCCGGCATCTACGGGCACCAGGTGCGGGTCAGCCCCGACAATCGGCTGGCGATCCTCGTCACACGCGGTCATGACGCCGCCGCGGGCAAACCCGAAGAGCCGGGAGCGCTCAAGGTTTTCCAATACCGAGACGGGTTGCTGACCGGCGAGGTTTCGGTGGAGCCAAACGGCGGTTACGGCTTCGGGCCGCGCCATCTCGACTTCCACCCGACCAAGCCCTGGGTCTACGTTTCGCTCGAGCGCCAGAACAAGCTCGACATGTTCGAGATCGCCAACGGCAAGCTTTCGGCGGTGCCGGTGTTCCGCACGGAGACCTTGGCCGAGCCGGGCAACATCCGTGGCCGGCAGGCCGCCGGCACCGTTCACGTCCACCCGAACGGCCGCTTTGTCTATGCCGCCAACCGGGCGTCCTCGACGGTGCAGGTCGACGGGAAAAACGTCTTCGCCGGCGGCGAGAATACGTTTGCCGTGTACGAGATCGACATGACCACCGGCGAACCCGTTCCGATCCAGCACGTCGACACGCGCGGCATCCACTGCCGCACCTTCCACATCGACCCGAGCGGCCGCATTTTGGTCGCCGCGCACATCATGGCGTTGCCGATCAGAGAGGGCGCAGCGATCCGTACCGTGCCAGCGAGCCTCGCGGTGTTCCGCATCGATGACAGCGGCAAGCTCGATTTCGTCCGCAAGTACGATGTCGATGTCGACAACAGAACGATGTTCTGGATGGGCATGGTCCCGCGGTAGGTCAAAAACGACGGATCTGGAGCGGGTAGACCGCGTTCTGTTGCCGGAACTGCTCGGTAGAGGCTGAAAGATGGCGGATGTTGCTGATGCGCACCGACGTCGAATGCTCGCAGCCGGCATGGCGGGGGCCGGCCTCCTGTTGTCATCCTTGAGCTTGGTCCCCGCGCCGGCGGCTGAGAAGCGAAGAAAGCGAGCCGAGGAGAAGGAGGTCGGTGCTGTCGAGGACCTGATGCGCGAGCACGGAGTGCTGCGCCGCGCCCTGCTGGTCTACGTAGAAACCGTCCCGAAACTGCGCGCCAATCCCGGCGGTATCGATGCCGGCGCACTCGCCCAAACGGCCAAATTGTTCCGCAGCTTTGGCGAGGACTATCACGAGAAGAAGCTCGAGGAAGCCCACATCTTTCCGGCGCTGCGCAAGGCCGGCGGCCCCGCCGCCGGTTACGTCGACGTGCTGATCGCGCAGCACAATCGCGGGCGCGAGATCACCGACTACATCCTGGCCGTTACCGGCAGGGGCACGGTCGGTAGCGACGATGCCGAGCCGCTGGCCCGGGTCTTCGAGACCTTCGTCCTGATGTATCAGAACCACACAGCGCGCGAAGACACGATCGTCTTCCCGGCTTGGAAGGATGCCGTCAAACAGCTCGGCCAGATCGAACAAGCGCTCGGCTTTGCCGACCTCGCGCAGTTCACTGCCCCGCCGCCGCCCAAGCCTTGATGCAGAAAGGCGGGACGACCAAGTGGCGCAAACCGCTGTAGCGACTGATCACGCACAACACCGCGGCTCGCCATTCGAAGTGCTGCGGATCTTTCTGCGTCTGGGGCTAACGTCATTCGGCGGGCCGGTGGCGCATCTCGGCTATTTCCGCGTCGAGTTTGTCGAGCGGCGCCACTGGCTCGACGAAGGAGCCTACGCCGACATCGTCGCGCTCTGCCAATTCCTGCCGGGCCCGGCGAGCAGCCAGACCGGCATCAGCATCGGCATCTTGCGGGCGGGGCTGCCCGGAGGGTTTTTTGCCTGGCTCGGTTTCACCGCCCCCTCTGCCGTGGCGATGATCCTGTTTGGCTACGGTGTGACGGCGTTGGGCAATCTGGCCGATTTCGGCCTGGCTGCACGGCCTCAAGATCGTCGCCGTGGCGGTTGTCGCGCAGGCCGTTTGGGGAATGGCGAAAAATTTGTGTCCCGACCGCGAACGCGCCACGATCGCGGTCGGTGCAGCCATGGTCGCGCTCGCAATCCCCTCCGCTCCTGGTCAAATCAGCGCGATCGCTGCCGGCGGGCTGATCGGCTGGAGGCTGTTGCGCGCCGGACCGCATCCTCAGCCTCAAAACTCGCTCGCGGTTCACCTGCCGCGTGCCTGGTCGATGATCGCTCTCGTCGGCTTCTTCGCATTGCTGGTCGGGCTCCCGCTGCTCGCCGCAGCGGTTCCGTCGCACACGCTCACCCTCTTCGCTTCGTTCTACCGCTCGGGCGCTTTGGTATTCGGCGGCGGCCATGTGGTGCTGCCGCTGCTGCAGGCGTCGGTGGTGCCGCCGGCATGGGTGACGAATGACGCCTTTCTCGCCGGTTATGGCGCGGCGCAAGCGGTGCCTGGGCCCCTGTTCACCTTCGCCGCCTATCTCGGCACGGTCATGGGTCCGGAGCCCAATGGCTGGCTCGGCGGTCTGATCTGTGTCGTGGCGATATTTCTGCCGTCATTTCTGTTGCTTATCGGCGCATTGCCGTTCTGGGACACGCTGCGCCGCCGGCCGGGCGTGCAATCGGCATTGCGCGGCGTTAATGCGGCGGTCGTAGGCCTTTTGCTAGCCGCGCTTTACAAGCCGGTGTGGATCAGCGCCATATTCGGACCGGCGGACTTTGCGATCGGCATTGTTGGTTTCCTGCTGCTGGCGTTCTGGGCGGTGCCGCCCTGGCTCGTCGTAATCTTTGGGGCAGCCGCCGCCACGGTGGTCTCCGGCATTCCGATGTTGAATGGCTAAGCCATTTCTTTGCCTGTGTTTTCTGTTGCTGGGCGTGCCGGCCGCGCAGGCAGTGGAGAGCGTGTTTCTCGAGGAGCTGACCTGGACCGAATTGCGCGACCAGATCCGCGCCGGCAAGACGACGGTCATCGTCCCGATCGGCGGGACCGAGCAGAACGGCACACATATGGCTTTGGGCAAACACAATTTGCGGGTGCGCTATCTCTCCGATAAGATCGCCCGGGCACTGGGCAATGCGCTGGTGGCGCCGGTGATTGCCTACGTGCCGGAAGGCGCCCTCGCCCCGCCGACCGGACATATGAGATTTCCCGGCACGATCACCGTGCCGGAAGACGCCTTCGACAAAATCCTCGAATATGCGGCGCGCAGCTTCAAGCTCGCCGGATTCCGCGACATCGTCTTTCCTCGGCGATCACGGCTCGTATCAAAAGGACGAGAAAGCGGTTGCGGACCGGCTGAACCGGGAATGGGCCGCCCAACCGACCCGCGTCCACGGCATTGAGGAATATTACCGCGCGAGCGAAAGCGAATTCGGCCGGCTGTTGACGAGCAAGGGTTACCCCGAAGAGGAAGTCGGGACCCATGCCGGCCTCGCCGACACCTCGCTGATGCTCGCGGTGGATCCTCGCCTGGTGCGCACCGATCGCCTCAAGCCAGGCGACGGCGCCAACGGAGATCCCCGCCGGTCGAGCGCTGAACTCGGTCAGCTCGGCGTTGATCTGATCGTGACGCGGACGGTGGACGCGATTAGAAACGCCACCAGCCATCCTTAACCCCTCTCATCGGGAGATCTTTGTGCGTCGGTGCCTTCTTCGTTGGGTCTGCGTGGCCCTGTGGGTCAGCCCGGTGGTCGCGCTATGCGGTTGGATCGGCAGCTCGGCGTTGCCGTCTCGTGCGGCGGAAGAGCGAGACGGACCCCTGTGTTCGGCGGGTTCGACCGCAGTGCGCGCGGCTCAGCCCGCATCAGCGTTCTTGCGCAAAGTTCGCACCAATCCCGGCGAGCCGGTGCAAACCGTACCCGGGATGCCGCCGGTGCTCGATGCAGGCAATCTCTACACCGGCACCGCGCCCGATCATTTGAGCGCGGCGGTCGGCGGGGCGCTGTCCCGCATTTACGTGCCGAATTGGCGCTCGAACAGCGTCTACGTGATCGACCCGGCAACGTTTGCGATCGTCGACCGTTTTCCGGTCGGCGCCAGTCCGCAGCATGTCGTCCCTTCATGGGATCTGAAGACGTTGTGGGTCGCCAACAACGGGGCGCGCCGCAGCAGCGGCAGCTTGACCCCGATCGATCCCGCCACCGGCAAGCCCGGCAATGCCATTCCCGTGGACGACCCCTACAACCTGTACTTCACGCCGGATGGGCGTGCGGCGATCGTCGTTGCCGAGCGGCACAAGCGCCTCGACTTCCGCGATCCGCACACGATGGCGCTCGAGCAATCGATCGAGGCCCCGAACTGCTCCGGCATCAATCACGCCGACTTCTCGATCGACGGGCGGTACGCGATCTTTACTTGCGAGTTCCGCGGCGGCGGGCTGGTGAAGATCGACCTCGTCAACCGCAAGGTGCTAGGCTATTTACACTTCCCTCGGCGGGGGATGCCTCAGGACATCCGCATCTCACCCGACGGCACACGGTTCTATGTGGCCGATATGCATGCGGACGGCGTCTACGTCGTCGATGGCGACAGCTTCACGCAGACCGACTTCATCCCGACTGGCGTCGGCACGCACGGGCTCTACCCGAGCCGCGACGGCAAGGAGCTGTACGTCGCCAACCGCGGCTCGCACTCGACGCGCGGCAAGCCGCACGGCAAGGGCAGCATCGTGGTTCTCAATTTCGCAACCGGCAAGGTCGAGCACACCTGGCCGATCCCGGGCGGCGGTAGCCCCGACATGGGCAATGTCAGCGTCGATGGAAAACAGCTCTGGCTGTCCGGGCGGTTCGACAACGTCGTCTACGACATCTACACGGCGGACGGGTCGGTAAAGAGCGTTCCGGTGGGCCAGGAGCCGCACGGGCTGACGGTATGGCCGCAGCCCGGCCGCTACTCGCTCGGCCACACCGGAAACATGCGATAACCTTGGTTGTCATTGCGAGGAGCGAAGCGACGAAAGCAATCTCGCCCCAGCAATACACTTCAGACGAGATTACTTCGCTCCGCTCGCAATGACAGCGTGCCGCTATAGGCGCACATTGCGCAGGCGCAGCGCGTTGCCGATGACGAGCACGGAGCTCAGGCTCATCGCTGCGCTCGCGATCATCGGGTTGAGCAAGAGACCGAATGCCGGGTAGAGCGCGCCGGCGGCGATCGGGATCGCCAAGCCGTTAAAGACAAAGGCGAAGAACAAGTTCTCGCGGATGTTCCGCATCACCGCGCGGGAGAGCCGGCGGGCCCGCACGATGCCCTGCAAATCGCCTTTGACCAATGTCATTGCCGCGCTCTGCATTGCGACCTCGGTGCCGGTGCCCATCGCTATGCCGATTTGCGCCTGCGCCAGAGCCGGCGCGTCGTTGATCCCGTCTCCGGCCATCGCGACGACCCGGCCCTTTTGCTGGAGGTCCCTGACTACCGCGGCCTTCTGATCCGGAAGGACTTCCGCGGCGATGTCGTCGAGGCCGAGCTTGCGGCCGACGGCCTCTGCCGTGGTCCGGCTGTCGCCGGTCAGCATGACCGTGCGCATCCCATCGCCGCGCAGCGCCGTCAACGCGCCGACCGCGCTTTCCTTGATCGGATCCGCGACCGCGAGGAGCCCGGCCGCGATGCCGTCGACCGCGACGAGCATGACGCTCTGGCCGTCCTTCCGCAGTTCCTCTGCGCGTGCGGCCAATCCCGCCGGCTCGATGCCGAGAGATGCGAAAAGAGCCAGATTGCCGACCGCGACCCGCCTGCCGTCGACCACCCCCACGACGCCTTTCCCCGTCTCGGACGTGAAATCTGCCACTGCGTCGAGCGAGAGGCCGCGTTCCTCGGCGCCGCGCACAATGGCGGCCGCCAACGGGTGCTCGCTGCCCCGTTCGAGGCTGGCGGCGAGGCGCAGCAATTCGGCCTCGGCGAACGGCCCGATCGCGGTAACTCCGACGAGGCGCGGCTTGCCCTCGGTCAGGGTCCCGGTCTTGTCGATGACGAGGGTGTCGACTTTCTCCATCAGTTCGAGCGCCTCGGCGTTCTTGACGAGGACGCCGGCGCGCGCACCCCGCCCGGTGCCGACCATGATCGACATCGGGGTCGCCAGACCGAGCGCACACGGGCAAGCGATGATCAGCACCGCAACCGCATTGACCAGCGCGAAGGTCATCGCCGAAGCGGGGCCGAAGAGCGACCAGGCGGCGAAAGTCAGGAGCGCGGCAATGATGACGCCCGGCACGAACCAGCCGGAAACGGTGTCGGCCAGGGCTTGGATCTGTGCGCGCGAACGCTGCGCCTCGGCAACCATCTGGACGATCTGCGCAAGCAAGGTGTCGCTGCCGACGCGCTCCGCGCGCATGACAAAGGTGCCGGTGGCATTGACTGTCGCGCCGGTAACCTTGTCGCCCGGAGCCTTCTCCGCCGGCACCGGTTCCCCCGTGATCATCGACTCGTCGACGGCGCTCTTTCCTTCGAGCACGACGCCGTCGACCGGCACCTTCTCGCCGGGACGAACCCGCAGGCGGTTTCCCGGCTGGACCTCTTCGAGCGGGATGTCGGTTTCTGTGCCGCCGTCGCGCACCAGGCGGGCGCGCGTTGGCGCGAGATCCAACAGCGCGCGGATGGCCGTACCGGTTTGTGTACGCGCGCGCAACTCGAGGACCTGGCCGAGCAGCACCAGGGTCACGATGACGGCCGCCGGCTCGAAATAGACCGGAACCTCGCCTTCCGGTGTGCGGAACGAAGGCGGGAACATGCCGGGCATCAGCGCCGCAACGAGACTATAGGCATAAGCGACGCCAGTGCCGAGGGCGATCAACGTGAACATGTTGAGGCGCCGGCTGATGATGGACCTCCAGCCGCGCTCGAAGAAGGGCCAACCGCCCCACAGCACCGCCGGCGTGGCGAGCAGAAACTCCACCCATACCGCGAGCGCGCGCCGCGACCAGCGCCGGATTTCCGAAATCCTCAGCCATTGCCAAAAAGACGAGCGGGACCGACAACCCCACGCATACCCAGAACCGCCGCGTCATGTCGCGCAGCTCCGGGTTGACCGCGTCACCTCCGGCCGGCGTCATCGGTTCGAGCGCCATGCCGCAGATCGGACAACTGCCGGGCCCTGCGCGCTGCACCTGCGGGTGCATCGGGCAGGTCCAGATAACCGGATCTTTGAGTGCCATCCCAGCCTGCCGTCTTTCCCGCTCTGGGCGGAGCGAGTAGGGTGTATGATGTCGGCTTCGATTTCGGAGCCGCTGATACAGCAGAGCAACCCCGGAGGGGAGTGAACATGCCGAATACCACTCACGAATTCACGACCGAAGATGTCGAATATCTCCGCCATGGCGACACGCGGCTGATCGCGCGGCTCTACAAGCCGAAGGGCGAGGGTCCGTTCCCGGCGGTAATCGACCTCCATGGCGGCGCCTGGAACAGCGGGGACCTGACCGGTACCCAGGGGCTCGATGAAACCTTGGCCAGAAACGGGTTTGTCGTCGCCTCGCTGAATTTCCGCCATGCCGCCGACGGCTATCCGAACTCGCTGATCGACATCAATTATGCGATCCGCTGGGTGAAGGCGCATGCCCGCGAGCTCAAGGTCAATCCTGACCGGATCGGCATCGCCGGTCAGTCGAGCGGCGGACATCTCGCGATGCTGGCGGCGATGCGGCCGAATGAGTTCGCGATACGTCTCGGCCCCGTTGCCGGCGGGGTCGCCGCAAGTCGATGCGACGGTCCGCGCCGTCGCGATGTCATGGCCGGTCATCAACCCGCTGTCGCGCTATCGCAATGCCCAGAAGTTGGAGAAGGGACCGAACCCGCCGGCCTTCTCGATCGGCATGAAGGAAAAGCACGACACCTACTGGAAGACCGAAGCCGCAATGACCGAGGGCAACCCGATGCTGCTTCTCGAACGCGGCGAGAAGGTGCAGATGCCGCCGGCGCTATGGGTACAGGGCCGCCCCGACATCGTGCACGACTATCACGATGACGATTCGAATTTCCCCGGCAACGAGCCCGAGCGGTTCGTCTCGAACTACCGCAAGGCCGGCGGCGACATTGAGATCGTCTATGTCGACAACGAGAAGCGCTCGACCACCGCATCGTTCGACCCGGTCGCCGCCTTCTTCAAGAAGCACCTGGGATAGATCGCCCTACGAAAGCTCCTCCCTCTCCCCGCCCCCGGGGAGAGGGTCCTCATCTCCCCGGGAACCAGTCCCCGCGCACCTGTTCCTCGGTATAACGGGGAAGCGGGAGTTCTTTGACCGTCTCGCCATGACCAAACAAGCTGGCGATCGCCAACCGCGCCACGCGCGGCTTCAGTTTCTCGATCATTGGTCCGAGCTCACCTCTGAGACTCGGGCTATCCTCCAGTAGATATTCGACGTTCAACCGCTCTCGGCTTAAATTCTGCGCTGTGCTGCTTCCTCTTTATCCCCACCTCTCACGCCCCTTTGGACCGGTCAGCCTTTAGCTTATCCCGCTGTCCAAAAATCCGGAGCCGCCGCAGTCCGAATACCGTGGACCCCACAGTCATCCTTCCTATGCAGTCCTTTGCGAAATCGCCTCAATACGACCGCGGCATGCCGAGGACGTGCTGGCCGAGATAGGCGAGGATCAGGTTGGTGGAGATCGGCGCGGTCTGGTAGAGGCGGGCCTCGCGCCATTTGCGCTCGATGTCGTATTCCTTGGCGAACGCGAACCCGCCAAAGGTGGCAAAGGTCGCCTCGGCGGCGTGCCAGGTGGCTTCCGAGGCGAGGAGTTTTGCCATGTTGGCGTCGGCGCCGCATTCCTTGCCGTCATCGAAGAGGGCGGCGGCCCGGCGGCAAATCATGTCGGCCGCTTCGAGCTCGGCATAGGCGTGGGCGAGCGGGAATTGCACGCCCTGGTTCTGCCCGATCGGCCGGTCGAAGACGATGCGCTCCTTGGCGTAGTCGATGCCCTTCTTGAGCAGCCAGCGGCCGTCGCCGATGCATTCCTGCGCGACCAGGATGCGCTCGGCATTCATCCCGTCGAGGATGTAGCGGAAGCCCTTTCCTTCTTCGCCGATCAGGTTTTCGGGCGGCACTTCGAGATTGTCGAAGAACACCTCGGTCGTGTTGTGATTGATCATCGCTTCGATCGGCCGGATCTCGACCCCGTGCCCCAAATTCTCGCGCAGATCCACGAGAAACACCGAGAGCCCGTCGGTGCGCCGCCTCACCTCGTCGACCGGGGTCGTGCGCGCCAACAGCAGCATCAGATCGGAATGCCGCGCCCGCGAGGTCCACACCTTCTGGCCGTTGATGACATAATGATTGCCATGCCGCACCGCGCGGGTCTTCAGCTTCGTCGTGTCGGAGCCGGTCGTCGGCTCGGTCACGCCAAAGGCCTGCAGTCGCAACTCGCCGGACGCGATCTTCGGCAGATAGCGCTGCTTCTGTTCCTCACTGCCGTGCCGCAGTACGGTGCCCATGATGTACATCTGGGCGTGGCCTTGGCTGGCGGTGCAGCCCGACGCGTTGATTTCCTCGAGGATCACGGCGGCGGCCCGCAATGGCAGCCCCGAGCCGCCATATTCCTCGGGGATCAGCGAGGCGAGAAACCCGCCCTGCGTCAATTCGGTGATGAACTCGGTCGGATAGGCCTGCTCCGCCTCCAGCTTTCGCCAATACACCCCGGGATAGCGCTCGCAGATCTTGCGCACAGATTCGCGCAGCTCGGGGTAATCCTCGCCCAGGGCCACCATCGTCGCCGTGTCGGTCATCGCGCGCTCCTTTATTCATCGCCGCGAAAACAATAATGCCCGGTAAGCCGATAACCAATCCCAGGACAGCTGTCCGGATTGCTCCGGACGGACATGACTCTGCGACCCGGGCAAAGTCTAGCGCTTTGTTCAATTTGCGCGAGAGATTGACATCATGGGCGCAGATGCTCTTTGTTACATGTAACGGAAATTTCGAGAGCTCGATATAGCGAGATCAACAGAGCCGCAATCGACGCGCGATCGGGTCAGGGGTCATTGCGAGCGCTTGCGGCGACAGGGGCCGCGGCCGATCCAAATCTGGGTACCCGACGTGCCGCTCGGCGGCTTTGCCGTCGAGCGCCCGGCAATCAGCGGCGGTTGCCCGGAGGCCGTACCAAACAACAGACCAGGCATTTATCGACGCAGTGTCAGACCCCGACCGCTGATGCGGCGAGGCGACATCTGGACGGCTGCCGGCGGGTCAGGCTATGCGGGTAAGCCGCGTCCGGTGGTGATCGTCCAGGACGACCGCTTCGGTGCCACGTCGGTGATGGTGTGCAGCTTCACCACTGACCCGACCGACGCGCCATTGTTTCGGCTGGTGATCGAACCTACGACAGACTTGGAGGCGCCTTCACGCCTTATGGTTGACAAGATCACAACGTGTCGCGGACCAGGCTGGGGAGACACATCGGCAGGCTTGCCGCCGGTGATACCGCGCGGCTCACTGCAGTTGCAGTGCCGAGATGCCATTGGAGTGCGTCGCCATCAAAAAACGCCGCCCAGAACCAGATCGTCAGCGGCAGCTTGCTGGCATGCATGATCGTGCCGGCGGTCACCGAGGTCTACCGGCCGCAGCCAGCGCACTCATAGGTGAAGTCCTTGGTCTTGAGCAGCCAAGCACGGCCCTCACCGCAACCCGGGCAGACACACCCCTCGGGCCAACGCCGCTCGAAAAGATGCTGCGCGCAGGCGTTTTCCGTCGCAAAGCAGGCCTGAAACTCGAGCAACGACCCTGTCACGAGTGATTGATCCGCCCCTGGGGCGGGTAAGGACGGAGACGTTCATGACGAGAGGACCACGAAAATGGTTACGACTGGCGAGCGGCTTGCTGCTGATTGCGACGGGGTGCGCTCAGTCGCTGCCGACGGCGATCACCGCACCGCAGATCCCTGCGGGCCAGGCCCGCATCTGGTTCTATAGAGGGTATGAGTCCCCTGGCGCTAACGCCAAAATCGGCACGACGACACCTACCATCGCCGTAAACGGCGGCGACATTGGGCCGGCGGCGGATCGGAGCGTCTTTTACCGCGATGTTCCGCCGGGCATTATGATGTTAGCATCCACGCCGTTCCCAGCTATGGATCGGCGCGCTTCGACCTCGCCACTGGGCAGCAGGCCTATGTTAAAATCATTTTGAACCGCCGATGTAACGACTGCGGGTCGATGGCAAGCCAGCCGACGGGCTTCAGCGCCCGGCTGGTTTCCCTGCATGTCGCGGAAACCGAGGTCCCGCGTTTGGCGGCCCAGGGCGGGCACCGATGACGGCTCTGGCCCGCGCCTCGTAACTGAAGTTCACCTGGCCGTTGATCGACAAACGGTGATTACGGGCCCGCTTTCGATGGTGGCGTTGGTGCGAACCATGAAGTGCAGGCGAGTAATCGCGCCGGGCGTGTTTGTCCTTGGCTTAGTGATGGGGCTATCCGGCTGCTCGACAACAAAGTTGATCGACATAATTTGTCCCCCGGCCGGCCAATGTCCAAACACCCACTCGGGGCATGGCGGAGGCTATTGACCGGCACCGATCAAACGGAGCGGCGTGGTGGTGGCTGCTGTTGTCAAAGCCGCGTAAGATCGCTTCTGGAAAAAAGGGCGAGGGATTCTGGAAAGCTCGCAGCGCGTCGGAGGCCGCTCTCGGGCAGCGAATTAATCAAGGCTCCGGCAATAGGTGCAACGGTGCGGTCTGCTTTGCTGCTCGATTGTCATCCTGACGCATTGGTCAAAAGCGTCCGTGCCTTCCTTAAAGCCCTGAATCCTGCATTTATTTTGTTCGGCAAATTCGATCTGCGCCGCTCGGGCCGCCGCTTGCTGTCCCGCTTCTTGCGCTGGCGAGACGCACGCCAACAATAGAAACACAGGGATGATGGACGCCGAGCGTATGAGCATACCTTTGCTCCTCAAGTGAAGGTTCTTCGATATCGCGTGACCGATGGCATCAACCTTATCGGTTCACCCGGATTGCTTGCGCCAGACCCATGTGGTGGCGCAATCGGTACCGCCGCGCTGTCCTCGTATGATGCCTTGATTGTCAATCTGAGCCGTCAGCACGCGAGTACCGTTGCGCATAACCAAAGTACCATGCGGGCCCACGCTCCCTTCCCAGAAATCTGGCGTGGACCGGACGACGCCCTTCGTGATCGTCAGCGGAAACGGAACGCCGTTTTGCCCGCATTTGACATTGTGACCAGGGGTCGGGTTTGCAATCCAACTATACTCTCTCGATACGCCCGCATATGTGCCGTCGAACACTGTTGTTGTCGATCCGGGGGCTTGCGCGGCAACCGACGTTGCCAACGCAAGAGACGCGATTATCACCCCGGCTCGGGAGCAGAGGGCCAGTATCGCGTGGCGTTGGTCTCGCCCCCCCGGTTGCCGCAAGAAGGGAAATCGAACTCGCTCCGCCGAGGAAAGCAGCTTGATAACAATGGTCGCGCACATCGGCTTTGCGACGGCGGGGATGTCTAAAATCAATATTTGTGTTTCCGGCCGAAGGATTGTGGCAATGAAAGGGCATAACCCGCCCTGCGGAAGGGCAGTAGACATAATTGGGCTCTCCGAAGGGCATCGCCGCAGTCGATACCTGTTGTGTCGCTTGCTGCGCCGGTGAGGCACACGCCACCAAAGAAACCACGGAAATGATGCTGGCAAAGCGGGCAACGTTACACTTGACATAGAACGACACAACGCCTAGATTGAAGGTCGATCGAGGGAATTGACCATGCAATCAAAACTGAACGTCGCTCATTTCGCCAACGAGGAAGCCGCGATCACCTATGTCGAAAGCCGTTTGTGGCCGGAGGGTCCAGTCTGCCCGCACTGCGGCGCGATCGGTGATGCAACTCGGTCACAGGGGAAAACCACGCGCCGAGGTCTGTGGAATTGCCGCGCGTGCCGCAAGCCGTTTACAGTGAAAATCAAAACGGTGTTCGAATCGAGCCACGTTCCACTGCATATCTGGTTCCAAACGATTTATCTGTTTTGTTCATCAAAAAAGGGCCTCGCTACGCGTCAACTTCAGCGCACTTTAGGCTGCAGCATGAAAACCGCGTGGTTTCTCGGGATGCGTGTCCGCGAGGCGATGACCGAACTCGGCATGGCTGAAGCCGGTCCGCTCGGTGGCGAGAACAAGGTTGTTGAGAGCGACGAAACCTTCATCGGCGGTAAGCTGCGAACCGCAAAGGCAAAATTCCGCCCAAGGCCCCGGTGTTGGCTCTGGTCGAGCGAGATGGTCGGGTGCGCAGCTTCCATGTCCCAAACGCCACCGCGCAGACCTTGCGACCGATCATCACCGCAAATGTCGACCGCGCCAGTTACTTGATGACTGACGAAAGCCCCGTCTATTGGTCGATCGGTCGGCAATTCGCCGGGCACGGCGCGGTGAATCACAGCGCCGAGGAATACGTCCGCGCCTATTTCTGGCACGTCAACTCGGTAGAGGGTTATTTCAGCCTACTCAAAAGAGCGATCTTCGGCTGCTATTTTCACGTGAGCGAAGCGCATCTGCACCGCTACACTGCCGAGCGCGATTTCGTTTATAACCATCGAGAACGGCTGGGTTTCGACGATTTGGCGCGCGCCGACGCGGCGCTCGTCGGGGCAAAAGGCAAGCGGCTCATGTACCGAAAGCCTCGTGGAAGCGGGGCACCGTCACCGACGGCGCTTTCCTAGGCATTAAGGACCTACCCGGCTCGCTGCAGGCTCGCTCGTAGGTCCTAGTGGAAATTTCTGTCGGCGTGAGGTAAAAAGAAAGCGGGCCGGGAAGATCCCCGACCCGCCCCTTGCGGGCGGCGCTGCCCTAGGAAGCGAACGCCACTCCGCAGTTGCGCAGCAGAGACCTGGACTACGCTGCGGCCGCAGGTAGCCCGGGTCTCCCCGCTAAGAGGTCCAAATCGGCCGCGAAAGAGCGGTCCGCTTCCATCCTCTTTTCTGTGTCGCCGATCATGCGCGAGGACCCCGATTGCGGTCGGCTCGTCGCCTGAGATAGGCGAAAAATGTCAGCGCGGCGCTTTTTTCCTTATCCGTCATTTCCGCGTCGTCGACGAGGGCGAGCAGATCCCAGACCTGCGCAACGTCGGCTTCCGCGTGAGGGGTGGCACCGTTTCTACGGCCGGCGTGTTCCTTCGGCTTGGCTGCGCTAGTTTCCCCAACATCCCTACGGAACCTGACGCTCATGTCTTCTCGCGTCTTGCTCGCACGTATGGTCAGCTCGGCTGTGAGCGCAATGCCAGCATCAAGCGCGGCGGCGATGAAGAATGTCTGTGCACTTTTAAGAGCCTTATCATCTCGGCCTGTGTGTTTTTGGAAAGCAGCCGCCAGTTGGGTGGAGGTCAAGCTCTCCCACTCCCGTGGAAGGAACGGATACGCATGACGCAAGGCATTGCCGAGGGCTTGTTGCCAGTCTGATGTACCTCTCGTCCTGGCCATTGCCTGAAAATCGGCGCTCGGGGCGCCGGCATTGTCAATCCAGCCGACCGCGCGGAATCCGGCTACGAGGCGTCGAGCAGTATCCGGTGGGACTGCGCTGATCGTTTCCGCTGCGACTACCGAAGGCAGCCCGCTCCGTCGAAATTGATCCATCGCGCGCTCAAACGTCAAATAGGTCGCGTAAATCGGCAGAGGGCGAAGATTGGGTGCGGCGGTCTGGACCATGCTCAATTCCTATTACGGACGGTCACGACCGTCAAGACCATAACGGTAACGGTCCCGATACCGCGCAGGAACGGCCGGTTACCGTCGTATCAGAGATCGGTTACGGTAGGGGTATTGCAGGGATCGATTCGCGTCTGGGATCTCCGCTTGCACGGAAGCGGTTTCCGCCTGATGTATGAAGGTGCCTGGGAGAAAGCAAACCATGCCGCGCAAGCCCAAACCGACACCCGACGATCCTGAGCAGTTCAAGCAATTCGTCGAGACTGCTCGCGAAGTGGGAGCCGAAAGCGGCGATACAGGGGTGTTCGACCGCCTGTTGGAGAAGGTGGCGCGATCCCCGCGCCCAAAGCCAACGCCGAAAACGCGCAGACCTAGGAAACCAAAGGGCCGGTAGGCCCCCGGCTGCCATCCCGGTGCCCTCTCTCCCCATTGCCGAGGTCTACATCGACGAGAGCAGCACGCAGCTCCGATATCTCGTCCTCGGAGCGATCGTCATTCTCGCGACAAACACAAAACAATTCTCAGAAGATCTATGGAATGCGCGCCGGCCAGAGTTACCTATGGGGGAGATGAAGTGGAACAAGGTGTCTCGCACAAAATTGGACGCTTACACACGCTTCATAGACGTTTTCTTTTTTTCTAGACCGCGCGCCCTAATCGATTTTCATGCTGTTGTTGTAGACACGTCCCGACAGCGTCACGAGTTTTACAATCAGGGTTGGAGGCCGGTGATCATCGCCCCGTTTTCGCTGCCGGTGATCCCGACGATTTGATAGAAGCCGGCCGTGTCCGGAGCGTCGTTCGTCGTGAAGGTGCCGGAAGCGGAAACGCCGGCGCCGCTATAGCTCCAGTTCCAAAGTAGTAAGGCCTTTGCCGATTGTCCGTGCATCAGCAAGATGGCTGCCGCGATCACCCGTGCCTCATCCGCACCCCTCTGTCCCCAACATGTAATTTCGTCTCTCTTCCGGTTGCAGGCGAAACGGATGCCGCCAGAGGTCGGCGCTAAATTCGCCCCATTTGCATTATAGCCTGCGATACGAGGTCGTGGCGGGTCGCAGATCGTGTCGGGGTGAGTTGGAAAAAGAACGCCCGAAAATTTCCTGTTAAAACAGATGAAGCAGGTGCGCCCGAGTTGGTGCCCGGCGGCATCGAGCGGGAGCGCGCTCGTTGCTCGCGCCCGTGTCTTAGGATCGCATGCCTTGTCGCAATCGCATTTCGCGCCCACACTTGGCCAGCCGAGGAGCAAGGAACCCGTCGCGATGAAAAATAGAGCCCCTGCGCATACCGGCCGCCATTTCCTGCAGATCCCGGGGCCGACCAATGTTCCCGACCGGGTGTTGCAGGCGATCGCAATGCCGACGATCGATCATCGCGGGTCGGAATTTGCCGCGCTCGGGCAGGAGGTTGTCGCCCGGATGAAGCGGGTGTTTCAGACCGACGACACCGTCGTCATCTACCCCTCTTCCGGGACCGGGGCGTGGGAAGCGGCATTGTCCAACACATTGTCACCGGGCGATCGTGTGATCATGTTCGAGACCGGCCATTTCGCGACCTTGTGGCGGCAGATGGCGGCGCGGCTCGGGCTCGAAGTCGAGTATGTTCCCGGCGACTGGCGGCACGGCGTCGACCCGGCACTGGTCGAGGAGAAATTGACCGCCGACCGCGAGCATCGGCTGAAGGCGGTCTGCGTCGTCCATAACGAGACCTCGACCGGGGTAACGAGCCGGATCGCCGAGATACGTGACGCGATCGATCGAGCCGGGCATCCGGCTCTGTTCATGGTCGACACGATCTCTTCGCTGGCCTCGATCGACTACCGTCATGACCAGTGGAAGGTCGACGTCACGGTCGCCGGATCGCAGAAGGGGTTGATGCTGCCGCCGGGGCTCGGCTTCAACGCCGTTTCGAAGAAAGCGCTTGCGGCCCATAAAGCGGCCCGGCTGGCCCGTTCCTACTGGGATTGGGAGGCGATGCTCGAAACGGGCCGCACCGGTTTTTTCCCCTACACGCCGGCGACCAATTTGCTCTACGGGTTGCGCGAGGCGCTAAAGATGCTGCTCGACGAGGAGGGGCTTCCGGCGGTGTTCCACCGCCACGCCAGGCACGCTGAGGCGACGAGGCGGGCGGTCGCCGGTTGGGGTCTCGAGGTGCTATGTTCCGATCCGCACGAGCATTCGAACTCGCTGACCGCGATCCTCGTCCCCGACGGGTTCGACGCCGACCGGCTGCGCGAGATCATCCTCGAAAGCTTCGACATGTCGCTCGGCACCGGTCTCGGGAAGTTGCGGGGCAAAGTGTTCCGCATCGGCCATCTCGGCCATTTCAACGATCTGATGCTGTGCGGCACTCTGGCCGGCGTCGAGATGGGGCTGCACCGCGCCGGCATACCGCACCGCGCCGGCGGGATCGCGGCTGCCGTCGCGTTCCTCGGCTCGGTGCTGTCCGACCTCGCACCGGCGGCGTAACATCGGGCGGGGAAACTCGAAGCCGAGGCCAGCAAATGCTCAAACAGCGCTGCGAAGAAGCCGCCCGCCTGCTGTGCGGAGCGCGCGGTGGGGCGCCGGTTCACGAATTGCCGCCAAGCTGCCGGCCGCAATCGGACGCTGACGCCTATGAGATTCAAGAAGCGGTGATCCGCCAGCTCGGAGAGCCGATCGGTGGGTGGAAGGTCGGTGCGGCGTCCGCAAACAGCGCCGCGTTCTGCGCTCCGATCTGGATGAAAATGGTTCGTCCGAGCCCGGCTGCCTACGACGCCGCGGAGCTCAGGCTCATCGGCATCGAGGCCGAGATCGCCTTCCGGCTGGGCCGCGATCTTCCGGCCCGCGCCGCGGTTTACGATCGCGCCGAGGTCATCGCGGTCGGGTCGCTGCATCCGGCGATCGAAGTCGTCAACTCCCGCTATGCGGACTTCCGCTCGCTCGACCGGCTCTCGATACTGGCCGACAATTTTTCGAATGGCGGGCTGGTCTATGGGGCGGCGGTGCCGGACTGGGAGAAGCTCGACCTCGGCCAGACCGCGATCACGGTAAGCGAGGATGGCGAGCCTTTTGCCGACAGCGCCGCAGGCGCCGCCCGCGATCCGATCGCGGCGCTCGTCGACTTTGCCAATCTGATGAACGGCCGGGGCGGGGCTAAGGCCGGCACCTTGGTCACGACCGGGTCGTGGACCGGTATGGCGTTCGCTAAGCGCGGCACACGGATCATCGCCGATTTCGGCCCGCTCGGGCGCGTCGAGGTCGCATTCCCCGCCGACGAGTGACCGAGGCACCAGCCGCCGCTTCCGATGCGGCGACGGGCTACGACCGGATCTCCCGCGCGGTCCACGGGCTGATCGCGGCTCTTGCCGTCATCGTCGTTTCCCTCGGTTGGGCGATAGGCGGCGCGGCGCGCAACACGCCGTCCCGCGATCTCCTGTTGCTGCTGCACCGTGTGGCCGCTCCACGTCGCGGGCGCGCTGCAGCACGGCATCGTCAAACGGGACGGCGTTTTCGAACGGATGCTGCCGCGGCGCCGTGTCAGCCGCGCTCAACCCTCGGCGAAGACGAGGCTGAGCCGGGTCTGGAAGAACTCCAGGGCTTCGGGCAGGCTAGGCGAGACGCGGAGCCTCTGGCGCCCGCTCTGAACAAGGAACTCAGCGGGACAATTCGGCGCCGCGGCGGTTTTTATGATGCTGTAGGCAGGCGCTTCGTGGGTGTGCCGAAAAACCGAAAACAACGCCATGCCGTCTTGGTGGTCGATCGCATAGTCCCGCCATACGCCGCGGGCAACATGCCGGCTGTAAACGCTGAGAAGCTGGTTGAGTTCGTGGCGGGTGAAATACAGCGTTCGATGCTTCGTCCGGAAATCCGCGAGTGCCAGCACCGTCGCACTTTTTCGGCTCATCGCTACCCATCGCCGTTGCCGCTGTCACGTAGTGTTCACGATTTCGGCGGTGGCGTCCAGCCGTCTGATGGCGGTCTCCCGAGGGAGCCGATCTCTCGGCCATTATCGGCCGGGTTTGCTTCCAGTCGGATGAGCCGCTAAGCTGGGCTCGTTCAGGCGGGGTGGGTAGAGGCGGGGGCCGACCGGAGTTTTTGTGAGCGACATTTTCCGCGAGATCGACGAAGAACTCCGTCGAGACAATCTGCTCAAGCTTTGGTCGCGGTACGGACGCTACATCGTGGCGTTGGCGGTGTTTGTGCTGGTCGTCGCCGGCGGCATCGTGTCTTGGCGAGACCACCAGCTTTCCGAGCGTCGCGCGCAGTCGATGCGCTATTCCTCGGCGGTGTCCCTGATACGCGAAGGAAAAGACGCCGAGGCAGCCAAGGTATTCGCGCTCGTTGCGCAGGAAGGCGGGGGATACGCCACGCTCGCCTCGTTCGAGGAGGCCGAGCTGCTGGCGAAAACGGGCGATCACAAGGGAGCGGCGGCCGCCTATGATCGTATTGCCGCGAAGGGCGGCCTCGATCCGGTCTTTCGCGAACTCGCGACATTGCTCTCGGTCATGCAAGATTTGCCGGGAGCCGATTTGCACTCGGTGATCGATCGCTTGGCGCCGATGACGTCGCCCGGCAATCCGTGGCGCGCCACCGCCCTCGAGCTGACGGCGGCGGCTCGGCTCGAGGCCGGAGACAAGAGCGGCGCGCTCGAGGTTTTTAAGACCCTTGCCGATGATCTCGCGGCACCGCAGGGGACGCGCGCCCGGGCCGCCGAAATGGCCGCGGCTCTCGCCTCCTAAGTCGATTTGTGGTTCGGGGGTGATGCCTTAGGTGCCACAGCTCCGCCCGTCGCCTTTTTTGGTAGCCAATGATCCGCTTCACCATTGCGTTGTTGCTGTTGGTCTCCCTCGGGCTGGGCGGGTGCGGCTTGTTCGGTGACAAGAAGCAGCCGTTGCCGGGCGAGCGCATTTCGGTTCTCAGCCTCGACCGGCAACTCGAGCCCGATCCGGACGTGGCGAAAATCCCGATCACCCTGCCGCCGCCCGTCGTCAATGCGGAGTGGCCGGAACCCGGCGGCTATCCGAACCATGCGATGCAGCACCTTGCGCTGCCGGACACGCTCACCCAAGCGTGGCGCACCAGCATCGGCGAGGGTGCTTCCCGGTACACACGAGTGCTGTCGCAGCCGGTGGTTGCCAAAGGCCGGGTCTACGCGATGGATGGAGGGGTCCAGATCAGCGCGGTCGATGCCGCGACCGGCAACCGGGTTTGGCAGCTCGATCTCAAGCCCGAGGACGAGCGCGGCACTTCGTTTGGCGGCGGCGTGGCCTATTGGAACGACCGCCTCTACGTCTCGACCGGTTATGCGCAGGTCCTGGCGCTCGATCCGGCGGATGGCCGGGTCATCTGGAAGACCGGCGTTGCCGGCCCGATGCGCAGCGGGCCGACAGTCTCGGATGGACGGGTCTTTGTGGTTACGGTCGAAAACGAGCTGGTCGTGCTCGCCGCCGATGACGGGCGGCGCCTGTGGAATCACAATGCAATTCCGGAAACGGCGAGCCTCCTTGGGAGCGCTAGCCCCGCCGTCGAAGGCGAGGTCGTCGTGGCGGCCTATTCCTCCGGTGAGCTCTATGCGCTGACCGTGGAAACCGGCCGGCCGTTGTGGTCGGACAATTTCTCCAACACCCGCAGCGTCAACGCCGTTTCTAGCCTGGCCGACATCCGCGGTCGGCCCGTCCTCGATCGCGGCCGGGTCTTTGCCGCCAGCCATAGCGGGCGGCTTGCGGCAATCGATCTGAGGTCTGGAGAGCGCGCTTGGGAGAAAGACTTCGGCAGCACTCATAGCCCGTGGGTCGCCGGCGACTATGTTTATGTGCTGTCGAACGACAACGAGCTGATATGCCTGACTCGCAACGAGGGCAAGATTCGCTGGGTACGCCAGTTTCCCAGCTATCAGGACGAAAAGAAAAAGAAGGATCCGATGACTTGGGCCGGTCCGGTCCTGGGCGGCGATCGGCTCATCGTATTGTCTTCGGCGGGCGATGCGATATCGGTTTCGCCCTATACCGGCGAGCCGCTCGGGCGCGAGGCGATGCCGGCCGGCGGCTATCTGGGTCCGGTGATCGCCGACAATTCTCTGTATGTGCTGACCGACGACGCGAGCCTGTCTGCCTACCGCTGACGCGGTGGTCGGCGCGAGGCCGCCGCCGGTGAGCTTTGCGGTCGCTATACTCGGCCGGCCAAATGTCGGTAAATCCACCTTGTTCAACCGGCTCGTCGGGCGGCGTCTGGCTCTGGTCGACGACACCCCCGGAGTGACGCGCGACCGCCGGGAAGGTGAGGGGAGGATCGCCGATCTCATGTTCCGAGTGGTCGACACGGCCGGGCTCGAAGAAGCCGCGTCCGGTTCGCTTGCCGGCCGGATGCAGGGGCAGGCGGAGCGCGCGCTGGCCGATGCGGATGTGGCGCTCCTCGTCATCGACGCGCGCGAGGACATTACCCCGGCCGATCGACATTTCGCCGACTGGCTGCGCCGATCGGGCAAGCCGGTCGTGCTGTTAGCGAACAAGGCAGAAGGCCGCGCCGTGCTGCCCGCAATCGGCGAGTCCTATCGTCTCGGTCTCGGCGATCCGGTACCGGTCTCGGCGGAGCACGGCGAGGGTTTGGGCGAGCTTTACGACCGCCTGGTGCCATTCTCCCGTTCCGGCGAAATTGAGCCGAGCGGGCCCGACAAACCACTGCAGCTCGCAATCGTCGGGCGGCCAAACGTCGGAAAGTCGACATTGGTGAACCGGGTGATCGGCGAGGAGCGAGTGCTGACCGGCCCAGAAGCCGGGATCACCCGCGATGCGATCGCCGTCGATTGGATTTGGCACGGCCATCCGATGCGGCTCATCGATACCGCCGGATTGCGCCGCAAGCCGCGAGTCGAGGGCAAGCTCGAGCAGCTTTCGGTGGGTGACGCGCTGCGTTCGATCCGTTTTGCCGAGACCGTGATCCTGGTCATCGACGCATTGCAGCCGCTGGAGCGGCAGGATTTGACGATCGCCCGGCTCGTCGAGAATGAGGGCCGGGCGCTGGTATTGGCGCTCAGTAAATGGGATGCCGTAAATGAACCTGCGGCACTGCTGAAGCATGCGCGCGAGCGGGTATCCGTGTCGCTGCCCCAGCTGCAGGGTGTCGCCATCGTCCCAGTCTCGGGGCTGACCGGTTTCGGTCTCGATGCACTGATGAAAGCGGTCTCGGCCGCCGGCGAGGTGTGGAACCGGCGGGTCGCGACCTCCGATCTCAACCGCTGGCTGGCGACGGTCCAACAACGCCACCCGCCGCCGCTCGTCGCGGGCCGGCGGCTTCGCCTGCGCTATGTCACCCAGGTGAATACCCGGCCGCCCACTTTCGCCCTGTTCGCCTCGAAACCCGGCGAGCTCCCCGATTCCTATCGGCGCTACTTGGTCAATGCATTGCGCCGGGAATTCGAACTGCCCGGCACGCCGATCCGCATGATGCTGCGCAAGGGAAAGAATCCCTACGATGCGCGATGAGCGAGCCGCAACCCGCTCGGCAATTTCCTGCGTGACGGGAGAAACAAGGAGAAATCGAGCCCGCGCCGCACCCAAGCCGGCTCCGTTCACCCGGCCGACGAGGAGGTGATGGGAACCTCGTGCCCCCGCTGCGGCGGCAGCTAATCACCGAGATCCACCACGGGGACCCGGTGAGGACAGGGGCTTTCAGTTGTACGCGTTGAATGCAGCGAGGCGGCTGGGGGCGGCTCAGTAGGTGGAAATCTCGATCGAGTTTCGGTCCGGGTCGTCGATGTAGACCGATTGGATCGTGCCGACCGCTCCGGCGCGCGGCCCTTGCATTCGGACGGGCACCCCGCAGGTTTCGAGATGGGCCGTAACTTCGCCTATCGGCGCTTCCGTGATAAAGCAAATATGGGCCGGCATCCGTTTTTCGCCGCTCATCGCCGCAGCACCGCCCGCGGCGTCGAGATGGATCTTCTGCTGGCCGAAATAGAGTGCGGCACGGCCTTCGCCCATGCTCTCGGCCTTCATGCCGAGCACGCGCTGGTAGAACTCTACACTGCGGTCGATATCGGCGACGGTCAGGTTCAGATGGTCTATGCGCTCGATCTTCATGGCCGGCCTCGTCGGTTGAGAAGTTCCGGAGCTTGGCACGGAACAGAGGCTTCTGGCCAGGAGGGCGGAAGTCATGCAAGAATTTCGTATGTTGTCCGAGGACCAAGCCCGCTTTCTGGCCAGCCGCAGGGTCGGTCATCTCGCGACCGCCGATGCGCGGGCGATGCCGCATCTCGTGCCGGTTTGCTTTGTCGTCAGCGAGAGCGCGCTCTACATCACGATCGATCGGAAGCCGAAGGGCGACTTCAGGGCATTGAAGCGGCTGCGGAATATCGCCGAAAATCCGGTTGCCGCTTTTGTCGCCGACCGCTGGGACGAGGACTGGACCCGGCTCGGCTGGGTCATGCTGCGCGGCTCGGCCGAGATCCTGGCTGGCGGCGCCGAACACGACCGGGCGCAGGCGCTGCTGCGGTCGCGCTACTCCCAGTATGAGGGGATGGAGCTCGATGGCCTCCCGGTCATCGCCATTCGCATCGAGCGGGTAAGGAGTTGGGGAAACCTCTCCGTCGACTAGACTGTGCGTGCGCCTCACCGCCCCTGCCTTGATCGATATAAAATCGCCGCAATCGCGTTGTATTCTCCTGCACTGGCGCACTGTCCGACGTTTCAACCTTAAGGAGAGATCTCGCTGCAGATTTGCTGCAGGTGCAACGGAAATAAATTTCGGACTCGAGTTATGGTTGTAGTCTCGCAAACCGGGTGAGGTGATGCTGGCCGGAGGTGAGGGATCGCGAGTAAGCTTGCACCATCACCGGTACGGGAGAGGGATAATGGATTTTGGCGCGGCGATGTTCTTCACCGATTACTCGATGACCGCGGCCGAGCTCGGCCAGGCGCTGGAGGCGCGGGGCTTCGAGTCCGTCTGGGCGCCCGAGCATTCGCATATTCCCAGCACGCGTAAGACGCCGCCGGCTGGCGGCGGCGAGCTCGGCAAGCAGTACTATGACGTGATGGACCCGTTCGTCACATTGACGGCGGCGGCGATGGCCACAAAGACCTTGAAGGTCGGGACCGGGGTGTGTCTCGTCATTCAGCGCGACACGATCCAGACCGCAAAGCTCGTCGCCTCGATCGACCACGTTTCTGGCGGCCGGTTCTTGTTCGGCATCGGCGGCGGGTGGAACCAGGACGAGATCGAGAGTCACGATACTGTCTTCACGACCCGCTTCAAGAAAATGCGCGAGCAGGTTGAGGCGATGAAGGAGATCTGGACCAAATCCGAGCCCGAATATCACGGCGAGATCGTCCAGGTTCCAAAGATGCGGACCTGGCCGAAGCCGGTGCAAAAACCGCACCCCCCGGTTATCGTCGGCGGCGCTTTCCCGCACAGCGCGCGTCGTGCGATCCGCTACGGCAACGGCTGGATACCCAATGCGAGCCGGGCGCACTATGCCGATGTGACCGAGTTTTTGCCAGAGTTCCGGGAGATGGCAACCTCGGCCGGGCGCGATCCGGCGTCGATTTCAGTGACGATATGGGGCGTCCCGGAAAATTTGGATCGCCTAAAGCGCTACCGCGATCAGGGGATCGCACGCGCGGTGGTTAGCCTGCCTTCGGTAAACCGCGACGAAACCCTCCCGGCCCTCGACCGCTGGGCCGAGCTGATCCGCCAGACCGCGCATTGAGGCGGGGAAGAAAATGTCGCTGACCCTCGCCCAGGCCTCGATCATCGTCGACAAGGCGTTGGAGAAGGGACGCGAACTCGGGTTCAAGCCGCTGACCGTGGCGGTGCTCGACGCCGGCGGTCACCTCACCGCACTGAAGCGCGAGGACGGGTCGAGCCTGTTGCGTCCCGAGATCGCCGGCGGCAAGGCCTGGGGCGCTTTGGGGATGGGGTTCGGCGGGCGCGAGTTCGCCCGCCGCGCCGCCGTCAACCCGGCGTTCATTCAGGCGCTGAGCGTTGCTTCGGGAGGGCGCATCGTTCCGGTGCCCGGTGGCGTGCTGATACGCGACAAGGCTGGGGAGATCGTCGGCGCCATCGGGATCAGCGGCGACACTTCGGACAATGACGAGACCTGTGCGGTCTACGGCATCGGGTGCGCCGGCCTTGTTCCCGACACCGGCGATCCCGCATAGCTGGTTCTAATATTTCGGGGACACGCGCTGATAGACGCCGGGTGAACCCTCGTCGTGCCGCAGATGGGGGTGCACCCGCTTCGTCCACGGATTGCTGACGCGGGCGCGGCTCCAAGTGTCGCTCTCCGACACCCGGGCGTGCTCGAATTCATAGACGGTCAGGTATTTGGGTTGGCCCTCGATCGCGACGAACCGTCGGGCTCCTAGGCAGCCCGGCACCGCCAGATACCCGGGAATGTAAGCGGTATTGTACCAGGCATTGAATTCTTCCTCGATGGCGGACGACACATCGATCCGCCCCATCTGCAGGAATGGAGCCATCTCGACCGTCTGCTCGATCGGGTCGGTGTGCACCGGGAAGATCTGCCGGTAGAGGTTGCGCAGAAAATTGCGCCCGATCCGGCTCGTCCCGACCCTGGTCCGCTGCGGCGAGGGCTGGTATTTGACCGTATCGAGATAGGCCGTGCTGCGCAGCACGTTGTGGTCCTCGAGCTCGTACATGGCGAGGTATTTCGGCGCCCCCTTGACCGCGATATAGCGCCCGGCGCTGAGAAAGCCCGGCACTTCGAGCAGGCGCGGCAAGTGCTCCTCGTCATACCAATTGTTGAACTCGGCCTCGAACTGCGGATCGATATCGGTCCATACCATCAGCAGTCCGGTTCCACGCGTCTTCGCCATTGCCCAACTCCTCCGTCCTGCCGCGGCTTGATCGGGGACAACGGCAGCCGACGAACCTTATCAAGCAACGTCGATCAGGGCGAGGCCAGGTTCGGCATCCTTGCGTTTGCGCAGATAGCTCGGCGGTTGGATCAAGATTACTTCGAGGGTCGGCCGGACATATGCCTCGATCAGGTGGCCGCCAACTACGCTGCCGTCGGCTTTGCCGAGAACGGCATGGAGATGCAGGGTCGGGCCCTGATCGCCGACCGCGACATCGCCGAGCAACGACAAGACCTCGACTTGCTCGCCGACGGGGATTTTCTCGTATTGCTTGGCCTCCCATTGGAAATACCCGAGCACGGCCCGGCTGAACGCGCCGATCGCAGTGAGCGAGGCGGCTTCGACCTCCTGCTCCCGCACGAATTTGCCGAGTTCGCCGATGACCTCGTCACCGGTGTCGAGCACGACCGCATGGGTGATCGGGGGATCGGCATTGAGCAATTTCGAACGCATGGTCGGCCTCGTAACTCAGGCAGGGGCTGACGTCGCCGTCGTGCCGGAACGCAGGCTGCTCGACGTTGCCGAAATCGTGCAGATCGCCTGCGGCTCGTCGATCCGCAATACGATGCTCTCGATCAGATAAAGCTGGTAATGCACCCCGTCCTGGCCAATGTAGCCGGCCTGCAAATCCTGCCCCAGCACAAGGGCGCCGACGCGCGGGTCGACGAGCACGCCGCCCTCGATCGGCGCCTTGTAGATGCCGCGGGTGCACAGATGCCGCAGATGCTGGATTTGCGAGACGTCCGCGCCGGGATAGAGGCGGAAAAGCCCATTATAGAGCGGCGGAGCCAATGCCAGGGCATATGCCCGCGATACCCCGCATCATCGAGCTGGGTCACCGCGGCGAGCACGTCACCGAGCGCCCGCTCGACCGCTGCCCAGTCCCCGTCGTCGAACTGCTGCCGGCCTTCATGCGTCAAGAGGCCGGGAAGGCGGAAATCCGGTTGGCCGCGATAGATGAACTCCTCCTCGCGATTGGCAACCGCCTCGGCGGCGTCTTGCGCCGGCGTCAAATCGAGCGGTTGGCCAATTTCCAATACCCGGCAATCCGCCGAACGCTGAGGCGAAACGCTCGCCGCAGCATCGGCACCGAAATGGCGCGCCCCATGACAGCGCCAGCTTCGTCGGCCGATGGCTGGCGGCAATAATTGTCGTTACCGGCCTCGATCGAGGTGAGGCCAGCGCCGAATGGCCCCTGCAGGTCGAGAAATCGCCGGCCCGTGAGGCGGTCGCGCGCGGCCTCGGCCGCGGCTTTGTCGATCTCTCGCCAGATTGCGTCGGGGAGATGCGACTGACCGCGATTGAGATAGTCCATCGCCTACGCGTCCCTCAGCGAGCCGATCGTGAAGCCGGGGTGGGCGCCACTTCGGCTCGTCTCGGCGCCGCCTTTGCCGACGCCCTCGGCGGTCGCGGCCTTTTCCTCCTGCAGGATCGAGCCTTCGGTGAAAAGGTATGTCTTCAGAAACCGTTCGAAATCGGTGTCGCGGCGCCGAATCCATTCGAGCAGCATCGAAGCGTGCTCCATCTCCTCGCGCATGTTATGAAGCGTGCTCCATCTCCTCGCGCATGTTATGGAGCAGCAACTCCTTCAGCGTCTCGTCCTCGGCATCGTCTGCGCGCTGGCGATACCAATCGATCGCATCGAGCTCTTCCATCAGCGAAACAATCGCGAAATGCAAATTGAGCGTCTGTTGCGACAGACGCTCCCGCGGTGCGTGCAGGTTCTCGCTTGACATATCTCGTTCTACCGCCCGTTGCTAATTGCCCCAGGCGATAACGCGGCCACCCGGCACCGGTTCCCGGCCTCTGTACCGGCCTCTGTAAAAGCCTGATAAAAGCCTGGACCGGGCAGGAGGTCCGCCCGGTCCACGCCATTATGTCGCAGGGATTAACGACCGGTTGATGTTCCGTTGTGAAGATTGCCGCCCTGCACTGGTGACGTCGAAGTACCGGCACCGGTATTCTTGTTCTCAAGGTTATAAGTTGCCATCTGCTGCAGCTGCTCTTTTGTGCGATCTAGCGTCAGCCGGTTGTTGTCGGTTTTGATGTCACTGGGCAGGACCGCAACGTCCTTGCCTCCCATTCCGAGGAAGGAGCCTACGTCGAGGACGACGGCGTCGACTTTGCCATCCTTGTTGAGGATTATGTCGTTGACGCTGCCGATCTTACGGTTTTGTACGTCGTAGACCGCGCTGCCGATCATTTTGCTGGCGCGGATCTCGTCCGTTTGGATGCTGTGAGGCAGCGCCTCGTTCGCCGCCAGAGCGCGCGTGTCGTGGGTTGCGGCAGTTTGTGTGTATGCTACTGGGGCCGCGGCGGCCAGTGCCAGCGCGACAGCTGCTGTTAAATGAAATTTAGGCACGGTATTACTCCTCTACAGTTGATTGACGTTCTGCCAACAACCCCCGTTACGCGACGGTTCCCCGGGCCAGCTGTCGGGTCGGTTTTCAATGCTGATCCCGGAACTAATGATTATCGGACAACGATTTCTGCAAAGGATCTAACAGAGCGAGGTAGACAATGGCCACTCACCAATCTAAGGCACAAAAAGAAACCGTCGAGCGCGTCATGCACGAGTTCAAGCGTGGGGAGCTCGAAACCAGCCGGGGCAAAAAGGTCAAAAACCCGAAACAGGCGATCGCGATCGGGCTGCACGAGGCAGGCGCCTCCAAATACGAGAGTAAGGAGAAGAACCGAGACAATTTGAAGCGTACCAAGGCGCGCGAGCGGCATGGCACAACCGAGAAGGACCGCAGCGAGCACGGGAACTCGCGAGAACCTACGCGGGCTCAGCTCTATGAAGAGGCAAAGCGTCGGGATATTCCCGGGCGCTCGAAGATGAACAAACACGAGCTCGCGCGCGCTCTGCACTAATAAGTTTGAGCCCGGCGGAGCCTTTCGTCGCGCCCGGTGTTGTATAGCGCACTGGCATTTTGCGCGTTGGAGGAGAGAATGGACCAGCAGCGAATTCAGGACCGCGCGTCCGAGGCTACCGAGAAAGTCGGAACGATGGCCAGCGATGCCGCGAAGCAGGTGGGTGCGAGCATGCAAGGCAAGCTCGATCAGGGCAAGGCGATGGTCCAGGATGCCCAAGCCAGCGCCGCCACACTGGCGCGCCAGGCTTCGGAAGCTGGCAGACAAGCAATGGCTCAAGCCGGGGAGGTGGCGCGCGAAGCCAGTAACCAGGCGACTCAAGCGGCAACGAACCTCTATCAGCAGGGCTCCCGAGCCGGCGATTTCATAAGCCAATATGCGGCAGAGCAACCGGTGACCGCTTTGCTCGTCGCCGGCGCAATCGGCTACGGCCTTGCGTATTTGATCCACCGCCGCTAAACGGTGTTCCGCACCGGGCTCGAATGAGCACGCCAGGAGAGCGTAGTCGAGCCCGACGTCGGTAGTGTGCAGCGGCGGCTATTAACAGGCCGCCGTACTAATTCGACTGCGAGTGATAAAAATGGCCGATCAGGCTCGTGAGTTTGACGGCCGCGCACGCGCCGACTTGCCGCCGGGCGTATTGGGGGATGATGGCGGTTCTAGTCACCGCGACCGTCATAGCGATTGTCTATTTTGCCCGCGAAGTTGTTGTCCCGATCACGCTGGCAGTTCTGCTGAGCTTCTTGCTAGAGCCCGCGGTTCGATGGTTGGGCCGCTTACGGGTGGGTCGGGTTCTGGCAGTCGGCTTGACCGTGCTATTCGCCTTCATAGCGATCGCCGGATTCGCCGCGGTTGTCGTGGGAGAGGGGTCGTCGCTGGCGCGCCAACTCCCGGAATACAGATATAATCTTGAGACCAAATCCGCTCGCTTCCCGGAATAGTTCCCGGGGGAGGGGTCTTCAGGCGGGTGACGAACATGCTCCGTGAGCTCGGCACGGAGCTTTCGAAAGAAGAAGCGCAAGGTACGGCACACACTGTTCGTTCCGCACCGCTGACAAAGCCGATACCCGTCCAGATCGAGGAGCCCGAGCCGGGGCCGCTGCAGATAGTCCAAAGCATTATCGGGCCGTTACTGCAGCCAATGGCAGCGGGCGGGTTGGTCATCGTCTTCGTCATCATGATTTTGCTCGAGCGGGAGGATCTCCGCGATCGGTTGCTTCGGCTCGCCGGAAGGCACGACTTGCACCGAACCACTGAGGCCATGAACGATGCGGGCCAGCGGATCAGCTACTTGCTGTCCCAGCTCATCGTAAACATCAGCTGCGGACTGCCGATCGGCATCGGGCTGACCCTGATTGGGATCCCGAACGCGGCGCTTTGGGCTATAATGACGGTTCTACTGCGGTTCATCCCGTATCTCGGGATCGTGATTGCTGCGGCGTTTCCGCTTGCCCTGGCGATCGCTGTCGCTCCCGACTGGATGCTGCTCGTTTGGACTGCTCTGCTATTCGTTGGTATCGAACTGGTCGTTTCGAACATAGTCGAACCGCTGGTTTACGGTGGAACGACCGGGGTTTCCTCATTGGCGCTGATAGCAGCGGTGACTTTCTGGACCTGGCTCTGGGGGCCGATCGGACTGTTGCTGTCGACACCGATGACGGTTTGTCTGGTCGTCCTCGGCCGGCATGTGCCGCAGCTGCAATTCCTCGACGTATTGCTCGGGAACGAGCCGGTTCTGACGCCCTAGGAGACTCTATCAACGCCTCCTCGCAAACGATCCCGAGGAAGCAACGGAGCAGGCTGAAGAATTCGCCAAGGACCGATCTCTGCCCGAATTTTCGACAAGGTTGCGATGGCTGCTCTGTCGCGAGCGCAAGGCGGACAGCGACCGCGGATTTCTGTCTGCCGAAAGCCGCACCACATTCAAAATTGCCATCGAATCAATGGTCGAAAATCTGTCGGAAGACGAAGATTCCGGTTCCGCCCCGGAACACGCAGCCCGTCCCCAACCGGAATGGATGCCCAGAATCGTTTGCGTAGCCGGCCGCAATGAACTCGACGAAGCTGCGGCGTTGTTGTTGGTCGAGATGCTACGTCTGGAGCATCACCTGGAACTCGGAGCGCCACTGTCTGCAACCGCTTTGTCAGCTGACACAGCCTTCCTGCCGCTGTTCAAGGATGCTTCAGTGGTTTGTCTGTCTTTGATCAGCACCAGTTCACCCGGGCGTGCGCGGTTTCCGTGCTCCTTTCGCAACGAGTAGTAGTCGGGCTCTGGGCAGCTCCCGCTCGAGAGCTCGCGATCGAGGACACGACGCGCGCAATTTCGGCCCAGGCTGTCGCATTCTCATTGCGCGATGCCGTCGCAATGATCGTCGAACTCGATGCTGGATGATCAACTCGATGCTGGATGGAAAAGACGCCCGCCCGAGCAAGCTGATTGGCGATTTCGCCGTACACCTGAAAGTTGAACCTGCCGCTCAATGCAGGTTATTAGAAAAGGTAAAGATTCTCGTCAAACGTTTGAACCTTTTTTGGTGTCGGGGTGTTAAACCCGCGAAAAAGCAACAACTCTCGCAACCAACGATGGCAAGAACCGTTCTGATCACTGGGGGAGCCGGTTTTATCGCTTCTCACTGCGCCACTGCCTTGCTACGTCACGGTTACCGCGTCCGGGCGCTCGATAATTTAGACCCGCAGATCCACGGTGCGGAGCGCCAGCGACCCAATTATCTCGACCGCCGCGTCGAGCTGCTCGTCGGCGATATCCGTTCGCCGAAGGCGGTGCGTCGTGCACTGAGCGATGCGGATGCGGTGCTGCATTTGGCGGCCCGCGTCGGGGTCGGGCAAAGCATGTACGAGGTGGCCGATTACACCGACGTGAACAGCCGCGGGACGGCGGTGTTACTCGAAGCGATGATCGAGCGGGCAAAGCGCCACCCTTTCGACCGGCTTGTCGTGGCGTCGAGCATGAGCATCTACGGCGAGGGGCGTTACCGAGCAAGTGACGGCGGGTTATTGGCCAATGTCGAGCGCAGCCCGACCCGGCTGAAGCAAGGTTATTGGGAGCCGACGGACAGCTGCGGACGACCGATCGAGGCGGTACCGACCGATGAGAGTAAAACCCCGTCGACGCTCTCGGTCTATGCCTTATCGAAATACGATCAGGAATGTCTCTGCCTGATGGTCGGCGGGGCCTACGAGATCCCGACTGTCGCATTGCGGTTCTTCAACGTGTATGGGCCGCATCAGGCGCTGTCGAACCCGTACAGCGGAGTTCTGGCGATTTTCGCCGCTCGGCTGCTCAACGAGCGCCCTCCACTGATTTTCGAGGATGGGGAGCAGCGCCGCGATTTCGTCCATGCCGGCGACGTCGCCGAGGCTTGCCGCCTGGCACTGGATGTCGAGGGAGCGGTCGGCCGCGCCTTCAATATCGGCAGTGGCCGGCCGGTCACCATCAAGGAAGTAGCCCGGCTCCTAGCCGACACATTGGCGGTTCCAATCGAGCCCGAGATCACCGGAGAGTGCCGCGTCGGCGATGTCCGGCATTGTTTCCCAGACATCGGCGCCGCGCGCTCGGTGCTCGGTTATCAGCCGATAACGCAGCTCGAAGCCGGACTGGGCCAGTTGGTGAGTTGGCTGAAGGGGCGCGTCGCCGTTGATCGAGTAGGCGAGGCGCGAGCGGCATTGGTTGCTCGCGGGCTCACGTTATGAGCGTTTCGCTCGTTCCTCCGGCCAGCCGCCGGCCTGTTCTGATCACCGGCGGCGCCGGTTTCATCGGAACCAATCTGGCCCACCGGCTGTTGCGCGGTGGGCGCCCGGTACGGGTCTACGACAACCTCAGCCGGCCGGGAGCCGAGCGCAACCTGCGCTGGCTGCGTACGACGCATGGCTCGCGAGTGCAGGTCGTGCAAGGAGACGTGCAATCCACCGCGCGTTTGCGTGAGGCGCTCGCCGACGTTGGAACGGTCTTTCACCTGGCCGCTCAAGTTGCCGTCACGGCCAGTCTTGCTGATCCGCGCGATGATTTCGCCGTCAATGCGGCTGGGACATTGAACCTCCTGGAGCTGATCCGTGAGGCGGACCGCTGCATCGCTCTCGTCTTCACTTCGACCAACAAAGTCTATGGCGCTCTCGATGACTTACCGCTCGTGGCATTCGCGAGGCGCTACCATCCGGTAGCCGATCTATGCGGCATCGACGAGGCTCGTCCTCTCAACTTCCATAGTCCATATGGCTGCTCGAAGGGCACCGCCGATCAATATGTCCTGGACTATGCACGCGGCTATGGCGTCGACGCGACGGTCTTTCGCATGAGCTGCATTTACGGGCCGCATCAATACGGCACCGAGGATCAGGGCTGGGTGGCGCACTTCCTCATTCGGGCACAGCAGGACTTGCCGATCACCATCTTTGGCGACGGCAAGCAGGTTCGTGACCTGCTCTACGTGGACGATCTGATCGAGGCGTTTCTGCTGGCGGAAGACCACCTGCCGGAGATCGCCGGCCAGGCGTTCAATATTGGCGGAGGCCCCGACAATACGATCAGTCTTTGCGAGCTGGTAGAGCGAATTTCCGCGCTGAACGGTGATGTGCCTGAAATCGCCTATGGCCCCTGGCGGGTCGGCGACCAGCGTTGGTACGTGACAGACCCCAGCAAATTCCAACGCGCCACGGGATGGTGCCCCAAGACCAATGTCGACGACGGCATCCGGCAGCTGCACCAGTGGATTTCCGTCAATCGCCGGACGGCTCCGGCGGCGCGGGTGGTCGGATCATGAGGGTAGCGCTGATAAACCCGAGCTGGTCGTTCGAGGGCAGTATCTATTTCGGATGCCGCGAGCCGCATTTGCCTCTGGAATACGGCTACACAAAGGTTCTGCTGACGCGCGCGGGCCATACGGCCGAGATTTTCGACGCACATGCCGAAACAATCGACACAAGGATTCTCGCGGATCAAGTGGCGGATTTTGCCCCTGAGATGACGGTGGTCACGACTGCTCCCAGCTACCTGTTCTGGCGTTGTGCTCCTCCCGAGCTACGATTCCCGCAGCAAACCCTGGGCGCGCTTGAAACCATCGGCGGAACGAAGGTTGTCGTCGGACCGCATGGCTCCACTACTCCCCGAGCGAGCCTGCGCAAGCTCCGCGTAGATGCGGTGGTGCTGGGCGAATGCGAGGAAACCCTAGTCCGGCTCGCCGAATTGCCGCGTGATCGGTGGGATGAAGTCGCCGGTCTTTGCTACGACGATCATGGCCAGATCGTCGTCCATGGGGGCCCTCAAGCCGCGGATTTAGCAAACTTGCCGGCGCTCGTTTGGCCAGCCGCGACCCTCGGTAGACACGGACATCATCACCACCGGTTCGATGTGGCCCCTTCCGGCGTCGGCGCCGAAATCGAGGCGTCACGCGGTTGTCCATACCACTGCACCTTTTGTGCAAAAGAGAATTTTCGCGATAGATATAGGCGCCGCCCCCTTGCCACGATATTGGCCGAGCTCGACGGGTTGATCGCCGCCGGGGTCACCTACGTCTATTTCATCGACGAGATTTTTCTTCCGTGGCGCCAATTGATCGAGGCTGTGGCGACCCGCCCGGTGCGGTTCGGGGTGCAGACGCGCATCGACTTGTGGAGCCGCGAGATGCTCGATCTGCTCGGCGCCGCCGGTTGCGTTTCCATCGAGGCGGGTGTCGAGAGCTTGACCCACGAAGGACGCGATTGGCTCGAAAAGCATTGCAAGCTCTCTACCCAGGCCCTCACCGAGCTGCTGATTTACGCGAAGCGTTCGGTACCGTTTGTCCAGGCCAATCTGATCGCGAGCGGCGACGACACAAAGATGGTACGGCGCTGGCGCGACGAGCTGCGCGATGCCGGTGTGTGGGCGAACGATCCGGTGCCGTTGTTCCCGTATCCCGGCTCGCCGGACTACCGTCGGCTTTGGGGAGTACCCGACGACAATGCGTGGGAACGTGCGGTCGATTACTACCTCGACCGGTACGCCACATTCAGCGAGATCCAGGACGCGCGCCCGCACCGGCTTGCCGCTCTCGAGGTACATTCCGGATAATGATCAGAAGGCCCAGGGTCATTGATCGGGCGCCGACGGTGTTGATGACGGCGGATGCTGTCGGCGGGGTCTGGTCCTATGCGGTGGGCTTGTGCCGTTCCTTGCCCGAAACCCGGTTCGTCCTGGCCACAATGGGGCCGCGTCCGCGTCAAGCTCAACGTGAGGCCATCCACGAGCTCGAAAATGTGACCCTGGTCGAAAGCGACTATCGCCTCGAATGGATGGCGGACGGAGTAGTTGACTTTACGGAGAGCCGCGGCTGGCTCATTGACCTGACCCAACGGTACGAAGTCGATGTCATCCATGTAAACGGGTATTCCCATGCCCGACTTGACGTTGGATGCTCCGTCGTCGTTGTCGCACATTCGGACGTGCTCTCTTGGTGGGAAGCGATTTACAAATCCGCCGCGCCGCCGAGATGGGCGGTATATCGCAGGCAAGTAATGGCCGGGCTTGCCGCGGCCGCCCGCGTCGTCGCGCCGACCGCCGTGGTTCTGGACGATCTCGAGCGCCGTTACGGAGCGCTGGCGAACAAAGGCGTGGTGATCTCCAACGGGGTCGAGCCGGCAGCCTTTCCCGTCCTAGATAAGCTTCCTGTCGTGCTGGCGGCGGGCAGGCTGTGGGACGCCGCGAAAAACCTTGCCGCTCTCGACGCGGCCGCGCCGGGCCTTGCGTGGCCGGTCGAAATCGCTGGAGAACTCGAACATCCGGATGGCGGCGTTGCAACCCATGCCCATGTTCGCCGGCTCGGACGTCTGACGCCGGCGGAGATGGCGCGCCATCTCGGCAGCGCAGGAATTTTTGCCGCACCGGCTCGGTACGAGCCATTCGGCCTGGCCATCCTCGAAGCAGCCGCAGCCGGATGTGCGCTGGTGCTCGGAGATATCCGCTCGTTGCGCGAGAACTGGGACGGGGCGGCCCTGTTTGTCGACCCCGATGATCCGTGGCTGCTCCACGCCGCCATTGACGCGCTGATTGCCAACCCGGTAGAGCGAGCCCGGCTTGCATCGGCAGCTCGATGCCGCGCGCGCCGCTTTACGCTGGATCACATGGCGCGGGCCTATTCGGCGCTCTACCGCGACCTGCTGCGGTCGTCCGCTCGGCTGGAAACCGCTTGATGCCAAAGCTGGTTCTGTTTTGCCATTCGTTGCGCTCGGACTGGAACCATGGCAACGCGCATTTCCTGCGCGGGGTATTGAGCGAGTGTTGGCATCGCAGTTTTGATGTCCTCGCATTGGAGCCGGCCAATAGCTGGAGCGCCCAAAACCTGTTGAAGGATCACGGACCGGCCGCTCTCGAAGCCTGGCGCGAGGTCTACCCGCCGCTGCCATTGATAATTTATGATCCGGCTCGCCTCGATCTCGATCGGGTATTGGAGGGTGCGAATCTCGTTCTGGTGCACGAGTGGAACGAGCCTCAGCTTGTCGCCCGCATCGCCGCGCACCGGAAGTCCAGCAGTTCGTATTTGCTGCTGTTCCATGATACGCACCATCGCGTGGTGAGCGCGCCGGCTTCTATGGCGGCTGTGCAACTGGACGGTTTCGACGGGGTGCTGGCCTTCGGGGAGGTCCTGCGCGAAGCCTATATCCGGCGGGACTGGGCACGACGCGCTTTCACTTGGCACGAGGCCGCGGACCTTCGAGTTTTTCGCTCGCGGCTGGGGGTCGCGCGGCAACGCGATCTCGTGTGGATCGGCAATTGGGGCGACGACGAGCGAACCGCGGAGCTGCAAAAATTCCTGATTGAGCCAGTCGCTTCGCTCGGCCTTTCGGCACGCGTGCACGGAGTACGCTATCCCCCCGAAGCGCGGCAAGCGCTCGCCGAAACGGGCGTAGAATTCGCCGGCTACCTGCCGAACTTCCGGGTCCCCGATGCGTTTGCCGCGGCCGCTGCAACCGTCCATATACTGCGACGGCCATACGTTCGGATGTTGCCCGGGATCCCGACGATACGCGTGTTCGAGGCTCTGGCCTGCGGGATTCCGCTGGTCTGCGCGCCGTGGGAAGACACCGAGAAGCTATTCACGCGCGGCGAAGACTTTCTGGTCGCCCGCAGCGGCGTCGAAATGCGGGGTCATCTCGACGCAATCCGACGCGATCCGGAGCTCAGCGCGGCACTCTCGGAACATGGCCGCGCGACCATCGAGGCTCGTCACAGCTGCGCTCACCGCGTCGACGAGCTGCTGGCGATCTGCCGGGCGCTCGGCCGTGATCTCGGTCCACCACAGACCGTTGCAGCGCAATGAGACCATTGTCGATCGCATTCTTTGGCTCGAGCCTGGTATCGGCCTATTGGAACGGCGCGGCGACCTATTACCGGGGCATATTGCGGGCGCTCGCAGCTCGCGGCCACAGTATCACTTTCTACGAGCCCGACGCGTTCGACCGCCAGGCGCATCGGGACATTCCCGACCCGAGCTGGGCACGGGTCGTGGTCTACCCGGTCGACGGCACCGATGGCGTGCTGCGTGCGTTGGACGAGGCCCGACGCTGCGACCTCATCGTGAAGGCCAGCGGGATCGGCGTATTCGACGCATTACTGGAGGCGCGGGTACCGTCGGCCAAGCAGCCGGGCGCGCTTGCCGTGTTCTGGGATGTCGACGCGCCGGCGACGCTGGATCGGGTCGCGGCAGATCGCGGGAATCCCTTTCGCCAGCTGATCCCGGGTTATGACCTGATTCTGACCTATGGCGGCGGACCGCCTGTGGTGTCGGCTTACCAACGCCTCGGGGCGCGAGCCTGCGTGCCGATCTACAACGGCCTCGATCCGGCGGCCCACTATCCGGTGCCGGCCGAGCTCCGATTTTCCTGCGGTCTCGGGCTGATCGCCAATCGCCTGCCGGATCGCGAGCGGCGCATCGAGGATTTCTTTTTGGCGGTAGCGGCAGACCTGCCGCAGCAGCGGTTCATCCTTGGCGGCAATGGCTGGTCGGACAAGCCGCTGCCGTCCAATATCACCTATGTTGGCCATGTCTATACACGCGATCACAACGCTTTCAATGCGTCCGCGCGCGCGGTACTGAATGTCAGCCGTGACAGCATGGCGGCTTACGGCTACAGCCCCGCAACCCGGGTATTCGAGGCAGCCGGCGCCAGCTCCTGCATCATCACCGATGCGTGGGAGGGCATCAGCCAATTTTTCGAGCCGGGCCGAGAGATTCTGGTGGCTCCCAATGGGCCGGCTGTCGCAGACATCCTGGCGAGGCTCACACTGCGGGATGCGCGGCGGATCGGCGAGGCTGCCCTAGCCCGCGCTCTTGCCGAGCATACTTATGAACGGCGCGTCGACCTATTGGAGATGGCATTGGAGGGCGGGTCGGCGTGATTTGCGCAGCACTGCCGCCGGCAACGCGACGGCTTCGCATCGTCATTCTCGGTCTGACGATTACCTCGTCCTGGGGCAACGGCCACGCGACCACATACCGCGGTCTCGTGCGAGCCCTTTCGCAACGCGGTCACTATGTGCTGTTCCTCGAACGCGAAGCGCCTTGGTACCGGACCAACCGCGATGCAGTCGATCTTCCATCCGGATCCGTTCACCTCTATCACAGCATCGACGAGCTCAGCGGACGCTGGCGCAGTGCCCTGGCGGATGCCGACCTCGTCATCATCGGCTCCTACGTTCCCGAAGGCATTGGGGTCAGCGCGCTGGTCCAATCGATCGGCTCCGGGATCGTCGCATTTTACGACATTGATACTCCCGTCACCTTGGCGAGCCTCGCCAAGGGTGATTGCCCTTACATCAACCCCGAACTGGTAGTCGGCTTCGATCTCTATCTTTCCTTTACTGGCGGCCGTGCCTTGCAGGTGCTCGAACGTCGGTACGGTGCGCGCGCGACGCGGGTGCTCTATTGCTCGGTCGATCCCGACCGCCACACCCCCATCGCCGCGGAACCGGTTTGGGATATGGGATATCTCGGCACCTACAGCGCCGACCGCCAGCCGGCCCTCGAAGAGTTGATGTGTGGCCCCGCGCGCCGCTGTCCGAAGGAGTTCTTCGCAGTGGCCGGCCCGCTCTATCCGGCCAATATCTCGTGGCCCGCCAATGTCGAGCGCATAGAGCATGTCGGCCCCGACCGGCACGCGTGGTTTTACTCACGTCAGCGCTTTACCCTCAACGTTACCCGCGCAGACATGATCCGCATGGGCTATTCGCCGAGCGTGCGGCTGTTCGAAGCCGCCGCGTGCGGCGTCCCGATCATCTCCGATTGGTGGCCCGGTCTCGAAACGATCTTCGTTCCGGGAAAGCATATTCTCGTCGCACGATCGTCCGACGAAGTGCTTCACTATCTCCGCGAATTTCCTGACTGCGAACGGCGGCAGCTCGCGATCCGAGCGCGCGAACAGGTGTTCGCGCGGCATACGGCAGCTCACCGTGCGATCGCTCTCGAAGGCTATGTCGAGGAGCTGCTCGAGCATCGTGAGCCGCGCCGGATCGCCGCCGCGGGATAGCTTGCCGGGGCGGTGATGAAACTTGTGATTTTCGGTTTGGCGGTCAGCTCCTCATGGGGCAACGGCCATGCCGTTTTGTGGCGCGCCTTGATCCGAGCGTTCGCTACCCTCGGTCACCACACCGTGTTTTTCGAGCGAGACGTGCCTTATTACGCTGAGAACCGCGACTTAACGATCCTTGCAGGCGGTCGGCTGGTTTTGTACGACGACTGGGAGGAGGTGCTGCCCGAGGCGAAACGAGAACTGGCCGGAGCCGACGCGGGTATCGTAACCTCTTACTGCCCGGATGCGCTCGCCGCGACTGAGGTGGTTCTCGGGGCGCCGACACTTCATCTGTTTTATGATCTGGACACGCCGGTGACTTTGTCGCAGCTCGCCGAAGGCCGGGCAGTGACCTATATCGGACGCGATGGCCTCGCGCCGTTCGACCTCGTGCTGAGTTATACGGGAGGTGCGGCGTTAACAGGACTGCGCGACCGGCTCGGCGCGAAGAGAGTAGCGCCGTTGTACGGCAGCGTTGATCCCGATCACTATCGCCCGGCCGCGCCGGAGGGGGGGCGCGCCGCACTGTCCTATCTCGGGACCTACGCTGCCGATCGTCAAGCTGACCTCGAAACGCTGTTCGTCGAGCCCGCGCGGCGCCGATCGCATGATCGTTTCATTATTGGCGGCGCACAATACCCCGCCGATTTTCCGTGGGGCCGCAATTTATTTTTTTGGCGACACGTAGCTGCACACGAGCATCCAAAATTCTACGCTTCTGCTCGATGGACACTCAACGTGACGCGGCAAGCGATGGCCGCACTGGGTTGGTGTCCCTCGGGGCGCCTGTTCGAGGCGGCCGCCTGCGGCACGCCGATCGTCAGCGATTGGTGGGAGGGCCTCGACGAGTTCTTCGAGCCGCAAAGCGAGATCATCGTCGTACGGACGACCGAAGATGTAATGGCAGCGCTCGAGCGCAGTGACACCGAGCTGTCGCGAATCGGCGCCGCGGCGCGGGAGCGAGTGCTCACTGGACACACCGCCGCACGCCGCGCCGCAGAGCTCGAGATGCTGTTGTCGCAGTTGGAGGGATAGTTGCGATGTGGGGCATTGTGCCTGCCGCGGGCAGCGGCACGCGCATCCAGCCGCTGGCGTTCTCCAAGGAGCTGCTGCCGGTCGGCAGCCGCTTCGATGGTGCGACCGAGCGCCCGCGCGCTGTTAGCGAATACCTGATTGAGCGGATGCTGAAAGCCGGCGCCGACAAGATCTGTTTTGTCATTTCGCCCTGGAAATCCGACATTCTGCAGTACTACGGTGGCATGATCGGCCCGGCCGCTATCGCTTATGTCGTGCAGCCCGAGCCCGCCGGTCTGTGCGACGCGATCTTCCGCGCACTGCCGCTGATCCAGCGCGATGATCTGGTGCTGGTCGGTCTGCCCGATACGATCTGGTTGCCGGACGACGCGCTGGCGTGCCTTCCCGATGACGGCCTTACCTTTCTGACCTTCCCCGTCGATCGGCCGGAGCTGTTCGACGCGGTCGTCAGCGACGATAAGGGCCGCGTTCGGGAAATTCAGGTGAAGCGGCAAGGTGCGGTGTCGCGGTGGGTGTGGGGCGCCTTCAAGCTGCCTGGTGCAGTCTTACATGATCTTCACAGTTTATGGTGCGAACGCGACCCGCACGACGAATATGTCGGGACCTTGGTGAATGCCTATTTGGCGGCGGGTGGCGATGCGTTGGCGGTGCCGTCTGGCACGGCCTATGTCGATGTCGGGACTTTGGGCGGCTACCGCGAAGCCATGCGACTTCTTGGAGATGCCAAGAACCAGGCTCCGTCTGCGGTTACACCAATCAGGTTCGCGGCGGAAAGCGCGCGATGAGCCGCAAGAAAACTCTCGATGAATTGCGGGATGCCGCAGCAGCACTCGGACCTTGGTTTCACAACATCGATCTGGGCGGGGTGATGACCGCGCCAGACCATTTCCTCGGTGACTACCCGGCGGTCAAATGGCGCCGGTTTGCCGAGGCGATCCCCGCCGATCTAAGCGGCAAGACGGTCCTCGATATCGGCTGCAATGGCGGCTTTTACTCGATCCAAATGAAATTGCGCAATGCTGCTCGCGTTCTCGCGATCGATCTCGATCCCGATTATTTACGGCAGGCGCGGTTCGCCGCGGAGACGATCGGCGTAAACATCGAGTTCGCCGAGATGTCGGCCTATGACATCGGATTGCTCGGCGAGCGGTTCGACATCGTGCTTTTTCTGGGCGTTCTCTATCATTTGCGGCATCCGCTTCTAGCACTCGATCTGATCCGCGAGCATGTGGCCCGCGATCTGTTTGTCTGCCAGTCCATGCAGCGCGGTGAACTCGGCGCAGATCCGCTCGAGGAGGACTACCCGTTCTCCGAGAGAGCGATCTTCGATCGGCCGAGCTTTCCGCGGTTGTTCTTTATCGAGCAGCGGTATGCCGGGGACAACACGAATTGGTGGGTCCCAAACCGCGCTTGCACGGAGGCGATGCTGCGCAGCGCCGGTTTTCTGATCGAGGCCAATCCGGAGGAGGAGGTGTTCGTATGCCGGCCGACCCGGCCGCCGACCGCCTTCGGCGCGGTCTACCCGGCCAAGGCTGGTTCACAGACTGCAGGAAGCTTCGCGGCATGATCGAAGCTGCAATGCTGTGGAACGAGCCCAATAATAAATCGCATTGGGATCTCAAGCTCGATCCCGACTGGGAACGCTTCGCCAGAATGACGCGGTTAGCCGGTGATGCAATTGCGGCAGAGACGCCTGGTCTGCCGCGTGTACTGGGCGGTATTTCTCCGATCGACCCGCTGTTCATCGCCAACCTCACCGGCAAGGGCGCATTGGATCGACTCGATGTCGTGGCGGTGCACGGGTTTCCGCTCGACTGGAACCTCTGGATGATCGACGAGTGGCCGGCAAAGCTCGCCGAGATCGCCACCGCCGGCGGTCTTCCCGTATGGGTCTCCGAGGTTGGGGCATCGAGTTTCGGGGCGGAGGAGGTCCAGGAATTCGGTCTGCAACGGACTGCCGAGCTGTTGATCGGCAGAACGCCCCGCATCCACTGGTATAGCCTCTACGATCTGCCTAAGGCCTGGCCCGCGACCACCCGACACCGCGAGGCCGAGGGCTCATCCTACTACCGCCACTTTTGTATGGGTCTGCTGCGCGAGGATGGCACGCCGAAACGCGCCACCGCCCGCTTTGCGGATTGCACGCCGGAGTTGGGCATCTGCCAATGGTTTCATTTCGACGACCATCGCCTCGAGGACGCGGCCCAATGGCTGAAGCGGCTCGGGGTTCGTTACCTGCGCACCGGCCTCAGCTGGGCCGATAGTTTTCGTCCCAATGCCGAAGCATGGTTCGATCGCCAGATGCGGGCGCTCGAAGATTTTGACGTCACGGTCACATTCTGCTTTACGCCCGAGCACCGTGGACTCCAGCCGCATCACACGAGCCCGCCTTTGGTCGAGGAAGAATTTGCGGAGTTCTGCTGCCGTATGTTGCGACGCTATTGGCGAGCCGGCGGCGGGTTTGCCCCGCTCAGATTGCCAACGTCGGCGTGATTAGGTGGGCCGGTAAGTCCGTGAGATTTTGGCCGAACGCCGCACGGTCGAACCACGAGTAATGGCCATGGGTCTGACTATTCTCAGTGTCGCCTACGTTTTTGCGCCGGTGGGTCCCGATACTGCCGGGGGCGCGGAACAGGTGCTTGCGACGGTCGACCGAGCCTTGGTTGCGGAGGGCCACCGCTCTCTGGTCATCGCTTGTGCGGGCTCCAAAACGGCTGGTGAGTTGCTCGACACTGCGCCGCTTCCTGCGAAGTTCACCGAGGATCTGCGCCGCCGGGCGCAACAGGAGCATCGGCAGCGGATATTGCGGACGCTGCGACAATCGCCGGTAGACCTCGTGCACTGCCATGGGCACGATTTCGCCGAGTATCTGCCTTCGCCCGGCGTCCCGACCCTGGTGACGCTGCACCTGCCGGTCGACTATTACCCGCCGGAGGCGCTGTCGGAACGCCGCCCGGGGCGATACTTCAACTGCGTCTCGGCCTCGCAGCGGCGGAGTTTTCCGGCGAATGAGGCAATGCTGCCGGAAATTCCGAACGGCGTACCCGTCGGCGAGTTGCAGGGTCGCCACGCCAAGAGGAATTTTGCGCTGGCCTTGGGCCGGATCTGCCCCGAGAAAGGCTTTCACTATGCGCTCGATGCGGCGGCTCTGGCGCAGACACCGCTGTTGATTGCCGGGCGCGTGTTTCCCTATCCGGATCATGAGCAATACTTCGCCGAGCAGATCGAGCCACGGCTCGGACCGCAGGCGCGGTTTCTCGGCAATCTCGATTTTGCCCGCAAGCGCCGTTTCCTGATGGCAGCGCGGTGCCTACTGATGCCGAGCCTGATCGCCGAGACGAGTTCGCTGGTGGCGATGGAAGCGATTGCCTGCGGTACCCCGGTGGTGGCGTTCCAGGTGGGCGCTCTGCCCGACCTTATCGAACCGGGGGTCACCGGCTTTCTCGTCCGCGACACGCAGCAAATGGCCGAGGCGATTCGAGCCAGCGGCAGTATTGATCGCAAGCGCTGCCGGGATGTGGCTCGCCAACGGTTTTCGCTGAAGCGAACGATCGAAGGCTATTTTCGATATTACCGGATATTGGCTGCCACACCGCGCTATGCGGCAATCGCGTGATGACGCGTGTAGAACGAGTTCACGTCGGAGGCTGCCATCGATCGGCTCGTGCCTGAATGGCAGGCATTATGGCAAAGGGGTTCTGAGGCGACCCCGTTCCAGTCGCCGGAGTGGCTGTTATCCTGGTGGGGTTTTTTCGGCCATGGAGCGCCATTGGTGCTGGCGGCCCGCGAGGACGGGCGACTGGTTGGCATCCTGTCGCTCTACCATCACGACGAACCCGAGTGCAGCAAGCTGCTGCCTATTGGGATCGGCCTCTCCGACTACATCGACGCGTTGGTGGAGTCGGACCGTTTCGGTTTGGCTGCACCTTTGCTGGGTTCGCTTGTCGAGTTGCCGCACTGGGAGGAATGCTACATTCCAGACCTTCCTCCGGGGGCGGGCTTGCTTGCGGCTCAATGTCCAGCGCAGCTCATTGGACACCGGGGCGCGGGCGAGACCTGCCCCGTTCTCGCCCTGCCCAGCGCCGTAGCGGGGCTGCCAGAGGTGGTTCCACGAAAGACATTGCGGGATTTGCGGCAGGCGCGTCGCCGCGCCGCGGCCGCGGGCACGGTCGTGGCGCTCCGGGCGGACGCGAGCACTGTTTCGGGGTACATGCGGGACTTTTTCCGGCTGCACGAGGGCCGGTGGCAGCCGATCGCCGGGCACGGTGTCTGCGCCGATCCAGTGGTTCGGGACTTCCACCTGACCGCGGCACGCAGGATGCTCGATGCAGGCATGCTCCGCCTCTATTTGCTACGGGTCGGAAATTCAACTGCGGCTGCCTATTATGGGTTCACTGCGAAGCGCACCGCCTATGCCTATCTGAGCGGTTTCGATCCCGAATTCGCGGAGTTGAGCCCGGGGACGCAGATTGTTGCTCATGCCATCGAAGAGGCGGTTCGGGAAGGCGTGCGCGAATTCCATTTCCTACGCGGCGGCGAAAGCTACAAATATGCCTGGGGCGCCATCGACCGGCCCAACACCGCCCTCACATTGAGAAGAAAGTGCTGACCCCTCGGCTCATTGCCGAGTGTCCACCGCGATTGCGTGCTCCGCTGGCCCTTTATCTCGGCGCCGAAGCTTCCAGCGAGATCACATTGATGCAGTTTGCTTTGCAATTCGGCAACGCTGGTTTGCTGTGCTCCTTATTAGCGACCCTCGCCCGCGCGGCACCGGAGCGGAAAGAGTTGGCCGCTCTTCTCCGACTGGCCGAAACGAACATGGATCATCTCGCCCAGGTGGTCGGCCTCGCTAAAGAGGGGCTGGTGAGCATCCCTTCCGATAATGGCGATGCCATTGCCGCGATCCGTGAGCAATTCGACAGGGCAGTGGCTGTCGCGCCGGAAGCCTCGGTTGCGCTCTATTCTCTCGGCTCCGCCGATATTCTGGACCGTGCCACAACCGAGATCGTGGCCCGCTTGGCCGAATGGGAATTGTTGCGACCCGATGCTGCTGTGCTGGATGTCGGTTGCGGCATTGGGCGCCTCGAGCGCCTTCTGGCGCCGCAAGTCGGCGCGATCACCGCAATCGACGTTTCGTCCGGTATGATCGAGGAGGCGCGACGGCGGTGCGGAGATCTGGCTAATGTTTCCTTCCAGCAATGCGGCGGGCGTGATCTCGCCGGGTTCCGCGACCGGACTTTCGATCTGGTGCTGGCGGTCGACTCGTTTCCCTATCTGTTCGCCGCGGATCCCAAAATCGTCACCCAACACTTGTGGGACGGCGCCCGGGTTCTTCGGCCGGGTGGGGCTGTCGTCATCTTGAATTTTTCTTACCGCGGTGACGAGGAGGCCGATCGCCACGACATCGAGCGGCTGGCCGCCATCGACGGATTTACGATCCGACGCGCGGGAACCCGGGATTTTACTCTGTGGGACGGGCTGACCTTCCTGCTGACCCTTCCGGCTCACCGCGAATGAAAGCCTCGGTCCTGGCACGCGCCTCGTAATCGGTGAATTGCTCCGGAGGGCTCTTCATAAAATAACTGGACGGGCCGATCAGGGCGCCGCCAACTCGCCGGTCGAGAGCTAGCTTGGCGCAGCGGATCGCGTCGATGACCACCCCGGCGGAATTTGGTGAATCCCAGACTTCGAGCTTCATCTCGCAGTTCAACGGCAGATTGCCAAAGCTCGTTCCCTCTATCCGGATGTACGCCCATTTTCGATCCGTCAGCCACGGAACAAAGTCGCTCGGCCCGATGTGAGCCTCGGCGTCGGAAAGCTTCTCATCGAGTTGGCTCGTCAGCGAATCGGTCTTCGACCGTTTTTTCGAACTCGAGCCTTTCGCGCTCCAGCATATTCCGGAAGTCGCTGTTGCCGCCAAAGTTCAGCTGGTAGGTGCGGTCGACGCGAACACCCCGTTCGCGGAACAGATTGGCCAGCACGCGATGAATTATGGTGGCTCCGACCTGACTTTTGACATCGTCGCCGACCAACGGCAGCCCGCGCTCCTCGAACCGGCCGCGCCATCCCGAGTCTTTGGCGATGAATACCGGGATGCAGTTGACCAGGCCGCAGCCCGCCGCCAATGCCTGCTCCGCGTACCACCGCGAGGCAATCTCGGCCCCGACCGGCAGATAAGAGACGACGATTTCGGCGCCTGTCGCCCGAAGGGTTTTCGCGACATCGTCGGGCGCTGCCGGCGACTCGACAACGATGCCGTTCAAGTATCGCCCGATACCGTCATAAGTCGGGCCACGGCGTACTTCCACCTCGGTGGCGGGGACGCTCGAAAACCGCTCGGTATTGTTCGGAGGGGCAAGAATAGCTTGGGCCAGATCGCAGCCCACCTTGCCGGCAGCGACGTCGAAAGCAGCGACGAATTCTATGTCGCCAATGTGATAGCCGCCGAGCTCGAGATGCATAATACCGGGGATCGCAGAGTACCCTGCGGCGCGGCGATAGAATTCGACCCCTTGCACGAGCGAGGAGGCGCAATTTCCGACACCGACGACGCAGACCCTGATCTTCGCCAACTGCTCCTCCTCCTGTACCGTACGCAACCCAGAGGCGCACCGGCGTCAGGAAACGAACAACGCAGAACGCAATCAGTTCAACTGGTTGTGCAACAATTCCGATGGCGGGGCCGGATCCGGGCGCGGCGAACGGCTGCGACCGCTCTTGCTACTCGCTGTGGAGCTGCCGGCTTTCTTCTGTTGCTTTTCCAGCTCGCCGAGACGCAACCGCAGAAACGCCGCCACCGCAGCCTCCTCGGCGGTCATCCCGGCCACGTTTTCCGCCAGATAGGTTTGCGTTTGGTCCTTCAGAGTAGTCAGCAAAGTCCCATCGAGATAGCCGTCGAAAATGGCCGGATGAATATAACAGCGGCGGCAAATCGCCGGCGTATTGCCCAGATGTTTCGCCACTCTTTCGACCGCGCGGACGACGGCGCGTTTTCTCTTCGCTTCAGTGTCGAACAGCTCGAACTCCTGCAGGGCCAGAGCGGCGAGATTGGTCGCCGCCCAGGTCCGAAAGTCCTTCGCCGTAATCTCCTCGCCGCTGATTTCGCGTAAGTAATCATTGACGTCCGCCGAGTTGATCGTATGCCGGTTTCCCTCTTCGTCGAGGTATTGGAACAATTCGTAGCCGGGTAGGTCGCGGCAATCCTTGATGATCCGCGCCAACCGGCGATCATTAATGTCCGTTTCGTGCCGGATGCCGTGTTTGCCACGAAAGTTCAAATGGATGTGACTGCCTTCGATCTCGACATGCCGATCGCGCAAGGTGGTCAGACCATAGCTCTTGTTCGCCTTGGCGTATTCGGCGTTGCCGATGCGGAACAGGGTTGTCTCCATGAGGCGCACGACCGCGGCGAGCACCCGCTCCCGCGGCAAACCGCGCCGCCTCAAATCGGCCTCGACGTGCGCCCTGATAGCCGGAAGGACACGGCCAAAAGCCAGCATCTTGCCGTATTTCGACTCGTCGCGGATCTCGCGCCAACGCGGATGATAGCGGTATTGCTTGCGGCCGCGCTTGTCCCGCCCGATCGCCTGGATATGGCCGTTTGGATGGGGACAGATCCACACCGCGGTCCAGGCCGGCGGGATCACCAGCGAACGAATGCGCTTCAGGGTGTCGAGATCACGCACCAGTTGCCCGTCGGTGAGGCGGTAGTCGAAGCCATGCCGCGCCTTGCGCCGGGTAATCCCGGGCATATCGTCGCTGACGTGCCGCAGCTTGGCGAGCTTTGCCGCTGCCAACGGATCGAGCGCCGCCTCGAGTGCGGCAGCCCCGTTATTCTGCTTCAGGGTCGATGAAGTGTTGCAAGCCTGGTTCCGGGCGGCCAACTCGATCCTCTCGCCGAGGGATGGGCAACGGTCGGACCTGCCAACACCCCGCTCGGCGCACCGTTCCGGAGTTAAAGCCCTCGTCGAGCTTCAAGGCAGAAATGAACCGGCAAATCGTTCGCGATACTCGGCCTCTGCGGAACGATGCTGGCCGCTCATTGCGTCGAACATTAGGTCGAGGCAGCGGCGCTCGATGCCTTCGCTGGTCATTTGCACCCCGAGTACCGGGTGGTCTAGCAGCTCTTCGAGTGAATACTCTTTCGATACCCTAAACATAATGTCCTCTGACCCGTCGGAACGCGAAAGGCACAGGTGAGGTAGCTGGCCACCGAACCGACTTCAATTTCTATTAAGCATCAGGGTTGTTGCCGGTGCGTTGCTGCGGTCAGGTTCAGCAACATCGGCGAGGACTGCTGCCGCAAGTTCCCGCCTTGTTCCAATGCGGCGAGAAAAGGATCGAGGTTGCGCGGAGAGCTACAAATCGTGACGGAGCCGAAGCCCCGCTCCGAGACCCGGGGCGAGGTCGAAAACGTGCTGCGCCTGATCGCGCGCATGATTCTGGGGCTCCACAAGAACCCGGAATACCTCGGGTTTCTCCGCATGGTGGTGGCCAACTCGCGCCAGTTTCCCTGGATCGCCGAGGAGTTCGCCGCCGTCATGGAGCCTCAAGCGTAGCGGCTCGCGCGCTATCTCGCGCATCTGACTGCGATGGGCATCCTGGACTGCCGCAATCCGATGCTTGCGGCTCACCAGGTCATGGGGATGCTCAGCCAGCTGTCTCTGTGGCCCTGGATGACGGGTCGCGAGCGCGTACCCGTCCCGGAATAGGACATAATCGAAGAGACGATCCGGATGTTCCTGCAGCATTACCGGGCGCCTGCGAGAAAACGGTACCGCAGTGACAGCGCAGCATGACGCGCAGGGCTCGCTCCGTAGTGCCAGCTGCGCGGTGACAGCTCCGGCATGGTTGCCTGCCAAGGCTCGTGCTCCGCTTTGGGGGCAACTCCCGACCAACTTGCGGGTGTGCCGCAGGATCGCGCCGAAGCTGCCGTTCGCGTGACCTGAGCCGACCTTGACGGCAGTGGATCGCCTGTTATGCTTTGTACCCGTCACTGCTTGAGGACGAAGCCGACGACTTGGGTGGAGTACCACTGGCCTCACCGGGCTTTTATTCTCGTGCTTGCTTGTCAATTACAGCAAGGAGATCTGCCGCTGCATTTTCGATATAGGAGTATTTGTCCTGGCTAGCTCGGTTTTGTGCGGCGAGAATCCCGCAGCGATGGGATCGCCCCCTGGGAAACCCTTCTCACTAAGATAAGGAGTGAAAATATTCAAGAATTCGGCCATCGGCAGGTTCGATTTCGACGGGACGGTCATTATCGGCGCTGTCATAAATCAGCCCACGGGGCCAACCATACATCGCAGGTCCGCCCGTTCATTGCGCGATCCAGGGTGCCAAACTGCTGGGCGAGGCTCATCACGGGGCCGGCCGGAACACCCAAATCGCCGCTGGTTCACCCGACCTCGCCCGCACCGCCACAAAGAGCCGGTCGAGCTCGGGAACGAAGAGCGAGGTGCGCGCTCCCGATACCGTGGGCACCCGCGCCAGCTGCAGATACTCGGCCTCGCGCTGTTCGAGCACATCAACAACTCCCTCGCCGCAGCTCACATAGACGCGGTGGCGCTTGGGATCGACGAATACGTCGTCGGCGTCGCCGCAGGTCTCGATCTTGGCGACAATGCGTCCATCCTGGCTGGAAAGCGCCATCAAGGTAGGCGGGCTGCGAAACACGACGAGCACCCGGTGCTCGTCACGGTCGACGGCCATCGGGAAATTCGATCCTGCACCGTGCATCGGCAAAGATCGGTTCGCCTGGGACGCAAGATCTGCGATTTCGATATCGCGCGCGTCCGGAACATTGACAAAAACCTGGGTACCGGTTTCGTCGATCTGGAAACCCTCCGGATGCCCTCTGAGACGGATATCGGCGGCCTTGGTCCGGGTTGCCGGATCGATCACCGCGAGCGCGCCCTTGCCGTAACCCACGATCACCCGGTTGCGCGCTGCGTCCACGCGCACATTGTCGGCATCGTCGCCGAGATCGATGCGCCCGATTGGCACAAGATCCTCGCCGCGCAGCACCCGCACAGAGCCGTCGCCAGCATTCGCCACAAAGATATTGTCGGCAAACGGGACATACGCGACGCCCTGCGGCTCGCTCAAACCAGTGATCGTACGCAGCACCCTCCCGGCTGCCAAATCGACCACGCCCAGGCTGTTGTTGCCGAGTTCGGCAACAAACAGCCGCTGCCGCTTCACATCGATGCTGAGGTGATCGATGCGGCCGCTTACCTCACCGAGCGGGATCTTGGTTTCGAGGGTAAGAGGCGCGCCCGCCGTCTGCGCCAGCAGGGTGGCGGGCCACATCAGGGTTGCGGTCAGCAGGATCGCCCGCGAAAACACGCTCAGCTCTTTGCGATATTGATCTGCGCAAGCGCTGCCTTCAGCCCTTCGGCGAGCTTCTTGGCGTCGTCATTGGCCCAGAAGTGCATGAAGTAAAGGTGTGGCGTGTCGTCCAGCATGTGGTTGTGGATCGCCGTGACCTCGATTCCGTGCTCGCGCAATGCCTTCAGCACCGGGTTCACCTCCTTGGCGATCAGCACGAAGTCGCCGGTGATCGCCGCCTTGCCGCCACCGGTCGGCTGGAAATTAATGGCATTGGCCGAGCCCATTGGCGGAGGGACGTTCATGTCCCCGTCTTTGATCGGCTCCGCGCGGGGAATGCCGAACTGGTAGACGCCGCCATTATTGGTGCCCTTGGCGCCGAGCGCCTGATCAATGGCGGCGGTGTCGAGATCGATCGGCGGTGGCGTGGGCGATGGGGCGGCCGCGATAGAGAGCGGCGTCTTGCTCTCGGCAAGCGCCGTATGCAGCACCCCGGCGAGCTTCACCGGATCGCCGTTCCCCTGCACATGCATATACATCGTGAAAGGCTGGTTCCGCAGAAGGTGGTTGTGCAGTGCCGTGATCTCGATGCCGCCCGCGGCGAGCTTGGTCATGACCGGGTTGACCTCGTCCATGGTCAGCACGAGATCGCCCATCACCATGCCTTCGTCGCCCATTTTCTCGAAAGCCAGCCAGCTGCCGAGCGCGAAACCAGGTTTCAGCTCGACGCCGTCGAGGGTGACTTTGAGATCGGTGCGCGGCAAGCCAACCCGATAGATGCCGCCCGGTGCCACCGCACCGGTCTTGCCAAGCGCCGCGCCGACGCGCGCCTGCCAATCGTCATCGGCAGCAACGGCGAGACTGGACACTCCAGCTAGAACAGCCGTAAGCGCCAACTGTCGCGCATGAAACTTAATGGTAGTTCCCTCCCTAAAGAATCGAGGTTGCGCCAAGTTTGGCCGACTGCGTTCAATCGAGCTTCTCCGTCACTTTCTTCATTGTCGTCCCTTGCAGCAGGGTCACCTCGGCCACCGGATGACCGTTCTGCAGCTGCGGATAAATGCTGACCGCCCGGGACCCGGTATTGGACTTGACCGCGTTTTCGGTAGCAACGACCAAGGGCACCTTTGCCTTCACCATAGCATCTTTCTGCGATGTCGCGTCCTTGAGGTCGTCGGCATCCGTGATCTTCTCGGCCTCCTTAACCGCGCCGCTCTTGGGATCGGCTACGACTTCCTTAAATCCGTCGTCCTTCATCGTGTAGACCGAGAGTTGCAAATTCCCGTCCTCGATTTCGAACTTGGCGGAGATCGGCGTTCCCTCGCGCTCACTGGCTTTCAGCCCGCCCTGCAACGTTGCCGTCGTAACTTTGAGGGCTGTCGCCAACGCGGCCGGGTCGCTTTCGGCCCATGCCGGTGGTAGCGAGGCGTTCCACACGCCAATCAAGGCGAAAATCAATGTCAATCGAAGCGCTGTGTACATCAAGTGATACTCCTCTGTTACTGATCCTCTGATGTAATTTACTTGAGAGGCCTAATCGAAATCGTGTCGAAGTAGGTCACGCTGTCGGCTTTGGTCCACAGCGCCACCTTGCCGGCATTAGGAAAAGTTCCGTCTTGCGCCGAGATCAGCGCTTTGCCGTCGAAGGAGACGGTGAAGCGGTCCCCCCTCGGCCTTGAGCGCCAGCGTGTGCCACTGGTTCGCCGAGACCTTGGCATCGGCACTGGCAAGCTGTTCGCGCTTGCCTTTGACCACCCGATAAAATCGCACATTGTCCTCGAGCGCGTTCGCACGGGCGACGTAGTAATCGTCCGGCGTCAGCAAACGCAGAGCGACGCCGCCGGCCTCGTCGACCGTCCCCGCTACCGGTTTGAACCGCACCGAGATTTCGAGGTTCTTACCCGAGAAGGGCTGGTAGACCGCCAGCGGGAATCGGTAATCGGTGCGATCCTTGCTTATTTGCGCAATCGCACGGCCCTTCGCCGCCGTCGGATCGCCGACGACGGTCCACTTGCCGCCCGCGCCCTGGCCGGTGCGTGAGAAGGTGAAGTCCTCCGGCTCCCCGCCGGTTTGCATCGCCGAGGTGTCGATCTCAATCGGTGTATTCTGAGCAAGGGAAACAGTCGACACGAGCACGCCTCCGATAACCATTGCGATGAGATGCCGCGTCATGGCGTCACCACGCCCGATAAATAGAGGAGGATTCCGGCAGCTGAGCACGCCGCCAGCGTTTGGACGATGCCGGCTTTGAATCGGAAAATTGCGACCAGCGCCGCGGCCGACAAGGTGACCGCCCAAAGGTTGACGGTCGCCAATACCGGCACATCGAAGAAGAAGCCGTAACCTTGCAAAGGAACGGTTTCACGAAACCAGGTGTGCAATGCGAACCAGATCGCGAGGTTGAGGATGACCCCGACCACTGCGGCGGTAATTCCGGCGAGGGCGCCGTTGAGCGGCTTGTTGTTGCGCAATCTTTCGATGAAAGGCGCGCCCAGCCCGATCCACAAAAAGCAGGGGACAAAGGTTGTCCAGGTCGCGAGCAAGCCGCCGAGTGTCCCCGCCAGCATCGGCGGTAAAGTGCCGGGGTCGCGGTAGGCGGCCATGAAGCCGACGAACTGCACGACCATGATCAAGGGCCCAGGCGTCGTTTCGGCCATGCCGAGCCCGTCCAGCATCTCACCGGGCCGCAGCCAATGATGAGTCTCGACTGCTTGCTGCGCCATATAGGCGAGAACGGCATAGGCGCCGCCGAAAGTGACGACCGCCATCTTCGAAAAGAACACGCCGATCTCGCCGAAGCTGCTCCCGGCGCCAAGCGTGGCAATGATCGCAATCACTGGGACCAGCCACAGTGCGAGCCAGACCGCTGAGACGCGCAAAGCGCGCCCGATTGTCGGCCGCGCATGTTCGGGCAGCTCCTCTCCAAGGAGGCTCTCGATGGTCGCTGCCGTCCCGGAGCCGTGTCCCTCACCGACCACAAAAGCGGAAGAACCAAAACGAGCACCCGCAAAGCCGATGACGCCTGCGGCGAGCACGATGAGCGGAAAGGGCACATTGCTGAAAAAAATCGCAACAAAGGCGACAGCCGCGAGCGCGATCATTGCGCCGGTCTTGAGGGCTCGGCTGCCGACCCGGTGCACTGCCTGCAGCACGATCGCCAAGACCGCTGCCTTCAACCCGAAGAACAGCGCCGCAACGATCGGCATCTGGCCAAACGCAGCATAGACCCAGCTCAGCCCCATGATGGCAATAACGCCGGGCAGGACGAACAGTCCGCCGGCCATGATCGCACCAGGCCAGCGGTGCATCAGCCAGCCGATATAGGTCGCCAATTGCTGTGCTTCCGGTCCCGGCAGCAACATGCAGTAGCTCAGCGCATGCAGAAAGCGGCTTTCGCCGACCCATTTCTTCTCGTCGACGATGATGCGGTGCATGACCGCGATCTGACCGGCCGGGCCGCCAAAAGACAAGGCCGCGACCCGCAGCCAGACCTGGAGCGCCCTGCCGAGGGAAACCCCGTGCGCCGGATGGCGCGGGGTTCCCACGGCGATGGAGAGTTCGCTCACGCCGGTCGCTCCGTTACGCTTGCGCCGGCGGCGTCCAATTATGGGTTTCGCCTTGGCGGTCGCGGCACCAGGCGTAAAGCGCGTCGTACATCACCATGCCGTGTTCGAGCATTGCATCGTCGTCCGGGAAGTTCGCCGACAGCCCGAGCGACAGCGCCAGAAGCCCTGGCGATTGCGGCGCGAGCTCGAGGCGTGCGGTATCGGCCCCCCGGACGATAAGCGCGAGCGCGTCGAGCGCCGGGTCGCTGATCCCATAGACCTTCAGAAACGCATCGAAGCTGCACAGCTCGCCGTCATGGGAGAACGGCTCGGCGCCGGGAATGTCATAGGCGACGGCGCCGGTCGACTTCGCCACGTCGAACACCTGCTCGGTCGGGACGTAGAGGAAGGAGGCCTGTGGGTCGATAAATCGGCGAATCAGCCACGGGCAGGCGATGCGGTCTATTTTCGGGCGCTCGCGAGTGACCCAGCTGGCCGAGCTCTGCGCGAGCTTATGCCGCCGCGGCAGTTTGGCTTCTGCCCACGCTGCAATGCCGCCTTCGAGATAGCGCGCCGCCGCACCGATCTCGCGCAAGATGGCGGCGGTGCCCTGACCGACTTCGTGGCCATGCGCGCAATAGACGACGACCGGGGATCCCGGCGCGATCTCGCGGCCCCATTGCTCGATCTCTTCTGGCGGGCGGTGAACTGCGCCGGCAATTATCCATTCGTCGGCTTCGAAGACAGGGCTACGGCGGACATCGATCAACCGCGGCGCGGCGGCAGTGCCGAGCCAGCGGTACAAATCGAATGCGGATATTGAAAAACGACCTTTGTCCATGGTTGCGCGCTCCTCGCGTGACGAGTGGCGCAGAGCTTGGACGATGGCCGTCTAACGGGGTGCCTGCTTAACCCCGAGCCGGTGATGTAGGTGACCGATAGCGCGAAGGCAACCCCCAAAATTCCAACCGCGCCGGGCGGTATAGCGTTGGTTCTGGTCCTCTTGCTGGTGTCGCGGGTGAGTCTCCTCGTTACGGGCCGGTAAGCTTGGCATCTCCCTCTCCGCCCCGAGGGGCGGAGAGGGCCGGGGTGAGATGGGGGATTCCAGGCGGTAACGGTCGCCCACCTCTCCTTCCCACGCTTGTGGCGTGGGCCCCTCCCTCTCCCCCCTGAAGGGCGGAGAGGGATTGTTCACTGGCCCGGGAGATGTGCGTGCCCTGGCGTTTCTCTCGGGACGAAGATAACCCGTCGTAAAGACCGACTTCATTTTGAGCCGGGCTGTTAGACTGTGTTCAGGTAGAAAACGAAATCGCGGGAGCCCTTGAGCAATGGGTCTGCAAATCGAAGCCCTGGCCCAGTTCGCCGCACAGACACGGTGGGAGGACATTCCACAGTCAGTGCAGCAGCATGCAAAGCTGGTGGTGCTCGATACCCTGGGGGTCGTCCTGGCGGGCGCGGAACGTCCCGAAGTGCGCGCGTTGAGGGGCGCTCTGGCCGGTACAGCCGGAACCGGGGCCACGGTATTTGCGCGGGGCTGGCCGACCCATGATCCGCGCACCGCCGCGCTGTTGAACGGAATCGCCGGGCGATCGATTGAGCTGTGCGAGGGGCTGCGCTTTGTTTCCGGTCAGGCGGCGATGCAGGTGCTGCCGGGGGTATTGGCCGTCGGCGAGCACCTCGGAAGTTCAGGCCGCGACATGCTCGCCGCCTTCGTTCTCGGTTACGATGTCGCCGCGCGGCTGGCGGGCGGCTTCACGCCCCGCCCATTGGCGCACCAGAACGGCCAGGTGTCGCTGCTGGCCGCAGCCGCCGCGGGAGCGCGGTTGCACGGGCTCGATGCGGCCGGGATCAGCCGGGCCATGCGCATTGCGACCACGTTGCTGCTGACGCCTAGCTATACCAACGCAGTGGCGGGCGCGACGGCGCTCAATGTTGCCGGTGGAATGAGCGGCTTTGCCGCAGCACTCGCGCCCGAATTGGCCCGCGCCGGTTTCGAAGCACAAGAAGACGCGATCGAGCAGGCGCTGGGCGATCTGATCGGAGGCGGCTTCACGCCCGAACGCCTGCTCGACGACCTCGGCACGGTCTGGCACATCACGCGCAATTATTTCCGGCTCTATGCGTGCTGCAACCCGATCCACCCGGCGCTCGACTGTCTTCAGGAGGCGCTGGCCGCGTTGCACCCCCAGCCGGACGAGATCGAGCGGATCGACGTTGCGACCTACCGGTTTGCTTCGGTCATGCGCAACCCGAATCCGCCGAATTATTTCGCCTCCAAATACTCCCTCCCTCATGCCGCCGCGGCGATGGTCGTGCGGGCCGGCGCCGGGTACGCGGCGCTCGACGATTCCGCTCTGCAGGACCCGGCGATAACCGCGCTGCGCTACCGGGTGCATGTGACGGAGGACGCGGCGATGACCGCGGTGGCGCCGCGGCTGAGGCGGGCCCGCGTCACCGTGACCCTGATGGACGGCCGCCACAGCACGCATTCGCGCGAAAGCCACAGGGGTGATTTTCAGCAGCCCTTTGCCGAATCCGAGATTCGCGGAAAATTCTGCGAGTTGGCCCGCGTGGTCCTGCGCCCGGAGGGGGTGAGCAGCGTCGAAAACGCGGTCGATCGCTGCGAGGAATGGCAGAGCATCGCCGAACTGACCGAGCCGCTGCGCCGCTTCGGCCGCAGCTGAGCCATGGCGGGGGTGCCGGTCGGCGAACTGGTCTGGGTTGCCATTGCCGTAATGGCTGCCGGGGTCATCACGGGTTTGCTCGCCGGGTTGTTCGGGGTCGGCGGCGGTGCCGTCATCGTTCCGGTGCTCTTCGAGGTTTTCCGTCTCCTCGGCGTGCCCGAAGAGGTCCGCATGCAGCTCTGCATCGGAACCTCCCTCGCGATCATCGTCCCGACCACCGTGCGGTCGTATCGGGCACATCGGGCAAAGGGTCTGGTCATTCAGGCAGTGATGCGCTCGTGGGCTGTGCCGGCAGTGTTAGGCGTCGCGGCCGGGTCGGTAGCCGCCGCCTTTGCGCCCGCCCAGGCGTTCGAGCTGGCCTTCGTCGTGATCGCCGGCGTCATCGCGGCCAAGCTCCTCGTCGGCCGCGAGACTTGGGTGCTCGCCAGAAGCCTGCCGGGCCGAGCCGGGATGGCGGGGTGCGGCTTTCTGGTCGGACTTGCGTCGTCGCTGATGGGGATCAGCGGCGGCTCGATCGCGACAATGATAATGACGCTGTACGGCCTGCCGATCCACAACGCCGTGGCGACTTCGGCCGGCCTCGGCGTTCCGATCGCGATTGCCGGCACCGTCGGCTATCTGATTGCCGGCCTACCCCATCAGGCCTTGTTGCCGCCTTTGTCGATCGGTTTTGTCTCGGTGATCGGCGTCGTCATGATTGCGCCGATCTCGAGCTGGATCGCCCCGCTTGGCGCCCGATTTGCGCATGCCCTGCCGAGGCGCCGGCTGGAGATCGGCTTTGGGCTGTTTCTGATTGCTGCATCCCTGCGTTTCGTCGTCAGCCTAGTTTGGGTTTAGGCTATCTCAAGCGCGGCATGACCTTTTCGCACAGCAACTGCAATGAGCGGGTCATCGGCTCCGGCGGGATCAGCGCGCCGAAGTTCAACTCCGCCAGGATGCCGTCCAATCCCAGCTCGTCATGCAGTTGCTGCAGGCGGTCGGCAACGCTTTCTGGGCTGCCGATGATGACCTTGTCGCGCATGACTTCTTCATAGGAGATCGTGCGCACCGTCGCCGCCTCGGCAGCACGGCGGCGGTTGGGCGAGTTTTCGAGCCGCGTGCTCAAGGTCCGGTAACCGGACATGATGCTCTCCTCGGCCTCTTCCTGCGCCTGCCGATCGGTGTCGGCGATGTGCAGGGTCAGCCGCAGATAGACCTCGCCCTCACCGGGGTGGCCGGCCTCGCGGTAAGCGCTGCGATAAGCGGCCAAGTCCGGCGCCAACCCCGACAGCGACCCGCTGCGCACCGCGACAAAGATCGGATAGCCCGCCTCGCCGAGGGACGGAAAGGTCTCCTCGCTGGCGGCGGCGACGCGGATCGGCGGATAGGGCTGCTGGTAGGGTCTCGGGACCGCGGAAGCGTTGTTGAAATTGTAGTACTTGCCCTCATAGGAAAAGCTCGGTTGCGTCCACGCCTGCTTGACGATTTCGAGCGTCTCGAGAAAACGCTCGCGGCTTTCCGAGTAGGGCACGCCATAGGCGACATAGGATCGCGGGTTGCCGCTGCGGCCGACGCCGAACAGCAATCGGCCCTTGCTGATCTGGTCGATCGTCGCGGTCTCTTCGGCAAGGCGCAACGGATGGCAGAGCGGCAGCACCTGCACTCCGGTGCCGATCTTGATGCGTTGCGTCCGGGCGGCTATCGCTGCGGCGACGGTGAGCGGCGCGGCCAACACCGAACGGCGGGCTTGCTGATGAATTTCGGCGAGCCAGATCGCGTCGAGCCCCCAACGGTCGGCCGCCTCGATTTGTCCCAGCGCCTCCTCGAACGCCGCCGCCGCGGTTTGATCCGCCCGGCAGTGAAATTCATGATAGACGCCGATTTCCATTGTTTTCTCCTGCGCGCGCGTTCGTCCCGCCACGGTAGTTTCCATCCGCGTGTCTCGCAACCATCTCCCGAAAACTGATTCCAACTTGCCGGGAACCGGCTACCCTCACCCACCAAGCCCATTCAGGCTTGGTCCCCCCTCTCCCGCGGTGCGGGAGAGGGGCTTTTTCGGATGCTCTCTAGCCCCTCTCCCGCAGTGCAGGAGAGGGTGCAGAGCGCAGCGAGGCGGGTGAGGGTCTTGCCATTTATGAGGACGAGCTAGTGACCGATTCGGACCCTTCGACCGAAGTGATCCTCGCCGAGATTGCCGCCGCGGCGTCGCCCGGGGCGCTCGAAGAAATGCGCGTCAGAGTGCTCGGGCGGCGTGGGTCGCTGACCTTGGCGATGCGCGAATTGGGCGGGCTCGAGCCGGACGAGCGGCGGCGCGCCGGCGCGGCGTTGAACGCCGCCAAGGACCGCATCACGGCGGCGCTCGGCGAGGCCGCCGCGCGGCTCGGGCGGGCGGCGCTCGAACAGCGGCTCGCCGGCGAGCGTGCCGACCCGACCCTCCCGGTGCCTTTCGCTGCCGCGGGACGGGTCCATCCGATCAGCCAGACGGTCGACGAGATCGTGGCGATCTTCGGCGAAATGGGCTTCGAGGTCGCCGAAGGCCCCCATATCGAGGAGGATTTCTACAATTTCACCGCGCTCAACATCCCGCCCGAGCACCCGGCTCGCCAGGAGCACGACACGTTCTATCTGCCGGAGCGGCCGGACGGTTCGCGGCTCGTATTGCGCACCCACACCTCGCCGGTTCAGATCCGCACGATGCTGGCGCAGAAACCGCCGATCCGCATCATCGTCCCCGGCCGCACCTTCCGCATGGACCACGATGCGACGCACTCGCCGATGTTTCACCAGGTCGAGGGGCTGGTAATCGACCGGACCACCCATATGGGCCACTTGAAGGGCTGCCTGATCGAGTTCCTCCGCGCCTATTTCGGGCTCGACGAGCTGCCGGTTCGCTTTCGCCCGAGCTATTTCCCGTTCACCGAGCCCTCGGCCGAGGTCGACATCGGCTGCTCGCGCCAAGGTGGCGAGCTCAAGATCGGCGCCGGCGGCGACTGGCTCGAAATCCTCGGCAGCGGCATGGTCCACCCGCAGGTTCTGAAGAACTGCAGCATCGACCCGTCCGAGTTTCAGGGTTTTGCCTTCGGCATGGGAATCGAGCGGGTGGCAATGCTGAAATACGGCATCCCCGATGTGCGGGCCTTCTACGATTCGGATCTGCGCTGGTTGCGGCATTACGGTTTCCTGCCGCTCGATATTCCCTCACTCGTGCGCGGGCCGCTCCCCGGAGGAGCGGCATGAAAACGACGCTCGCCTGGCTCAAGGAGCATCTCGAAACCGAGGCGCCGCTTGCCGTCATCGGCGAGCGGCTCACGATGCTCGGCCATGAACTGGAAAGTGTGGAGGACCGCGCTGCTGGTCTCGAACCGTTCACAGTGGCTGCGGTCGTGTCCTCGGAACCGCACCCGAATGCCGACCGGCTGAAGGTCTGTATCGTCGATACCAGGAAGGGGCAGGTCCAGGTGGTCTGCGGGGCACCCAACGCCCATACCGGGATGAAGGGTGTGTTCGCGCCCGCCGGGACGATTATCCCGCGCACCGGTGCCTTGCTGAAAGAAACCGTGATCCGCGGCGTTGCTTCGCGCGGGATGCTGTGCTCGGCCTATGAGCTGGGCCTCGGCGACGATCACGAAGGGATCATCGAATTGCCGCAGGATGCGCCGGTCGGCGCGCCTTATGCGCACATCGTCGGGCTCGGCGCCACAGTGCTCGACATCAAGGTGACGCCGAACCGCGCCGACTGCCTCGGCGTCCGCGGCATTGCCCGCGATCTCGCCGCCGCCGGGCTCGGCCGCCTAAAGCCGCTCGATACAACCCCAGTCGCCGGGCGCTTTCGTTCGCCGATCGCCATCGACATCGAGGACCAGATCGCTTGCCCGCTGTTTCTGGGGCGGCACGTAAGCGGTCTCCGCAACGGGCCGAGCCCGGCATGGCTGCAAAACCGGCTCGAAGCCGTGGGGCTGCGGCCGATCTCGGCGCTCGTCGACATCACGAATTTCCTGACCTTCGACGTCGACCGGCCGCTGCATGTGTTTGACGCGGGGCGGCTGGCCGGCGGTCTGACGGTGCGTTTGGCGCGGCCGGGCGAAACCCTGCTCGCCCTCAACGGACAGGAATACGCGCTCGATCCGGAAATTACCGTCATTGCCGACCCTGCCGGTGTGCAGAGCCTCGGCGGCGTGATCGGCGGTGAGGCGACCGCATGCACCGAAGCAACGACCGAGGTGCTCATCGAGGCGGCGCTCTTCGACCCCGTCCGCACTGCGGCGACTGGCCATAGGCTCAACATCGCGAGCGACGCCCGTTACCGCTTCGAGCGCGGCCTCGACCCGGAATTTGTCCGGGATGGGCTGGAGATCGCGACGCGGCTGGTCCTGGAGCTGTGTGGCGGCGAGGCGTCCGAGGTCATCACGGCCGGCGCCCCCCCGATTGGCGGCGCCGATACGTGCTGCGCGCCGAGCGGCCGGCGAGCCTCGGCGGACTCCACGTACCGCACCAGGAGAGCGCCGAAATCCTCAACTCGCTCGGCTGCGCGATCGAGATCCTCGCGGGCGACGATCTCTCGGTCGAGCCGCCCTCCTGGCGCGGCGACATTGTCGGCGAGGCCGATCTCGTCGAGGAGGTATTGCGGATCAAGGGCTACGACCAGATCCCGGCGGTGCCGCTCGAACGAGCGACACCGCTGTCGCGGCCGGCATTGGCGTCGCAACAGCGCCGGGCCGAGCTGGTCCGCCGCACCCTCGCCGAGCGCGGGCTGACCGAAGGGGTGACGTTCTCGTTTGTCTCGGCGCGCGAGGCGGAGTTGTTCGGTGGCGCCAAGCCGGAATTGCGTCTCGTCAATCCGATCAGCGCCGACCTCGATGCGATGCGGCCGTCGCTGTTGCCGGGGCTCGTCGCGGCCGCCCGCCGCAACGCCGACCGCGGCTATCCCGATACGGCATTGTTCGAGCTGGGACCGCTCTACCGCGACGACACGCCGGAAGGCCAGGTGCTCGCCGCCGCCGGCGTGCGCAGCGGGCGCACCGGCCCAAAGCACTGGCGTACGCCGGCGCGCGAGGCCGATCTTTATGACGTCAAAGCCGATGCGCTCGCCGCTCTCGCCGCGATGGGCGCCCCGGCAGAGAACATCCAGGCCACCGCCGACCCGCCCTCGTGGTACCACCCGGGCCGCGCCGGCACATTACGGCTCGGGCCGACGGTGCTCGGCGCCTTTGGCGAGCTGCATCCGGCGGTGCTCGAGACGCTGGATGCGCGGCCGCCGGTCGCCGCCTTCGAGGTGTTTCTCGACGCCGTGCCCCAACCGCGTGCAGCGCGCGCGAAACCGCCGCTGCGCCTATCCGTATTCCAGCCGATCGAACGCGATTTCGCCTTTGTCGTCGACCGCGACCTGCCGGCCGAGACCCTGCTGCGCGCCGCCCGCGGCATCGACCGGACGCTCGTCTCCGAGATCCGTTTGTTCGACGTCTATGAAGGGACGGGTCTGCAGGAAGGCAAGAAGTCGCTCGCGATCACGGTGGTGCTGCAGCCGCAGGAGCGGACCCTGACCGACGCCGAAATCGAAGGCTTCTCGAAGCGGCTCGTCGCGCAAGTCGAAAAAGCGACCGGCGGCCAGTTGCGCGCGTGAGGAAACCGTCGTGGCCGATGGTCGCCCAGACACTCGGGTTTATCCTGCTGGTCGCTGTCGTCTTATTCGGTGCTGCCGGCCGGATCGACATTCCGCTATTTTGGGCCTACCTCGGGGTCCTCGCCGCGGTCTCGACAGCAGGCCCCTTCTTGATCGACGAGGACCTCGCCCGGGAACGCATGCGGCCGGGCGGCCACCCGCCGGGGCTGAGGCTCTACTTCATCTTCCTGCTCTGTATTGCGCATTGGACCATTGCCGGCCTCGATCGCCGGTTCCACTGGTCCGATACGGTTCCGCTGTCGTTGCGGATCGCAGCGCTCGCGGTCTTCGCCGCCGGGTTGGCGCTCTTCATTTGGGCGATGCACGTAAACCGGTTCTTCTCCTCGGTCGTCCGGATACAACAGGACCGCGGGCACCAAACCGTCACCGCCGGCCCTTATCGTTGGGTGCGCCATCCCGGGTATGCCGGCGCGATCCCCGCAATCGTGGCGAGCGGCATCGCCCTCTGCTCTTGGCTCGCAACCGCGCTCGGCGCCCTCGGAGTACCGCTCCTCATCTGGCGAACAATTATCGAGGATCGTGTATTGCGCGCCGTATTGCCCGGCTACGCCGAATACGCCCGCCAGGTGCGTTGGCGGTTGCTCCCCGGTGTTTGGTGAAGGCCGCCGGAAATCCGCCTCACCCGGCCCCGTTGCGCTCCGCGGCCGGGCCGATTGACCAGAACCAGCGAGCTGCCCTGGTCCATATTCGAGCTATGACTGTAGGTGCCGGATTCAAAATGACACCCCTCTGCCAATTAGAGATGACACTTTTCTCGGGCATTCGGGGTTGTTTGGGCTGATGGTTCGACGGATGACGGCGACTGCGCGGAGGGCAACGGGACAGTCCCGACCATTGGGTCGGGAGCGCTTTGGTGAAGCTGTTGGCCGGCTCGCGCAGATCTCGCGCTTCGACCAGTATCGGATGGTCGGAGATTTGCCCCGCTGGTCCGTTTACAACGTAGGCTGCCAGGCTCCGTCGACGAACAAGGCTTCGTTTTCTCCGGGCCACGGCGGCATCGTGGCGCCGATCGCGTTGAGGGGCTCATGCCCGTCGCAGCGGAATTGAAAATGCGTGCCGGTCGGTATCGTCAACGACACGCCGGGGCCGAGCTCGGCGATTTCTTCCTGATCGCCGAGCTTGCGCCACATGCGCCCCTTTCCCGAAACGATGTACCAGACTTCCTCGACCGTGCGATGGGCGACGGCTTTCGAAACGGCATTCGGCGGCAGCGAAAAGGTTGCGAGGCCCCCGCGCGATAATTGGCACAGCACGCGAACTTCGGAGCCGTCCGGTGCGCTCGCGTCGGGCGCGCTGTGAATCCGCTTCGTCTCGAACCCCATCGGCTCTCCGGTCGCAATCCCTTACCCGCATGCTGAGAGTTTGGAAGAGGTGCCTGCACCGCTGTCTTGCGTGCTTCGAGACGCGCCTTTCAGGCGCTCCTCAGCATGAGGTAAGCCTATGATCGCGGTCGAAAATAACCTCATCCTGAGGAGCCGCCGTTAGGCGGCTTCTCGAAGGACGCACCGACGCTGACCCCGCGCTCTGAGCTTAGGCGAGCCCGTAGAGCTTCGCCGCGTTGTCGCGGGTCAGCTTGCGGCGCATCTCCGGCGACAAATGCTGCATCTGGCGCTCGATTGCGGCGCGCGAATTGGGCCACACGCTGTCGGGGTGCGGGTAGTCCGACGCCCACAGCAAGTGCCCGTCGCCAAAGAACGGGATCAGCGCCATTGCCGCGTCGTCCTCCTGGAAGGTCGCGTAGATCTGCCGCTTGAAGAGTTCGCTGGGCTTGGTTTCGAGCGCGATGCCGCCCTTGTCGGCCCAGAACTCCTTCGCTTCCCACAGCCGCCAATGCCGGTAGTCGAGCTCCTGGACGAGCCAGGGCAGCCAGCCGGTGCCGGCCTCGGCCATGACCATGCGCAATTTCGGGTGGCGTTCGAGGATGCCCCAGGCGAACAGGTCGACAAACGGTTCGAGAAAATTCCCCATGAAGAATTTGGTGTTCTCGAAGACGCTCGCCGGCTTGCCGGCAACCCGGTCGCCCGGCTTTCCGACAAACACGGTGATGTGCCAGGAAAGAATGATTCCGGTTTCCTCGAGCAAAGACCAGAGCGGCTCCCAGGCCGGGTCGTCGAGCTTCGATTTGACGTTGGCGATCATCAGATTGACCTGGCGCACGCCGCCCTTGGCGACGAGACGTCGCAATTCCGCCACGGCCTTGTCCGGGGTTTCCGGCAACATCGGGACGCCGATCAGCCGGTTCGGCGCCGCCGCGCAAAATTCCAACAGCCAGTCGTTGTAGACGCGATAGCACGCCTCGCGCAGCACCGGATCCTCGGTCGAGATCTGAAAGATCGGCCCGAAGATGACCTGCGTCTCGACCCCGTCGCGGTCCATATCGGCCAGCCGCAATTCGGCGACGGCGGGGCGGCGCTCGCTCTGATCATAAATTTGCGCGCGGTCGAAGGCATTGTAGAGCGGCTTCACCGGCCGCACCCCGCCGGTTGGCGGCCGCTTCCCGCCCCAGCTACCCCACACCTTGCCGTCGCAGATCCACACCGCCTGCCCGTCGCGCTCCTCGACGCGAGGCGCCCGATCACGCAATGCGGCCGGCAGCCGCGTCAGCCACAAGTCCGCCGGCAGCTGGCCCAGGTCCATGTGATCGTCGCAAGAGATCAGCCGATCAGTCACGTCTTTCTCCCTCTCAACCGCACTCCCAAGTTCTATCATATTCTGGTCTGCTTGCATTAGGGCGGGTTATGCCGGGCTTGCGCGGCTTCGGGGGATCCGCGGTGCAGCCAGGTCACGGACGCGAATGCACCGAGCCACGAGCCCGTAGCCGCAAACAGGACGTAGACCGCGTTCTCGGTGTAGCTGATGACCGCGAACGCCGACAACAAATACCAGATGGCGCTCCAGTTCGCCGCCGAGAAGCGGCGCCTGCCGCTCACCGCCGCATTGAAGAACACGTAAGCCGCATCAGTAGCCGCAGTGGAGGCAAGCACCCCCAAGGCGATGAGCGGGTGGACGCCAAGGATCATGGCAGGGCTCCGTATGTGTGGACTCGTCCTAAAGGATCGGGCTAGGCGTGTTGTCAACTCCGTTTAATGTGGATAGCCGTTGACGCATGTCCGCGGACCCGCGTCTGATTGGAAAGGACTGGTCCCTTTGAGAAAGCGAATGCCGCTCGACAACATCCTGGGCTCTATCCTCGAAAGGCGTCTGCGGCGCGAGATCAGCGGCGAGGTGCTGTTCGATACGTTCAGCCGGGGGCGCTATGCGACGGATGCGTCGATCTACCAGATCGAGCCGCTGGGTGTGGCCGTGCCGCGGAGCCGCGAGGATGCGGCCGCGGCGATCGCGATTGCGCGGGAGGAGGGGGTGCCGGTGCTGCCGCGCGGCGGCGGGACCTCGCAATGCGGGCAGACGGTGGCGCGGGCGCTGGTCATCGATTGCAGCAAAAACCTCGATCGAGTGGTCTCGGTTGATGTCGAAGGGCGGCGGGCGCGGGTCGAGCCGGGGGTCGTGCTCGACCGTCTCAACCGCCAGCTGCGCAAGGACAAGCTTTTCTTTCCGGTCGATCCCTCGACGGCGAGCCGCGCGACGATCGGCGGCATGACCGCCAACAACAGCTGCGGCTCGCGCTCGCTGCGCTACGGCAACATGGTCCACAATGTGCGCGGCGTCGATGCGCTGCTCGCCGACGGGACGACCGCGTGGTTCGGCGAGGTCCCCGGCAATTTCCCAGCTGATTCCGATGGCGGCGCCACGCCAGAGCCTTATCGCGAGCTGGTGCGCCGCATGCGCGCCCTGCACCGGCGCGAGGCCGAGGAGATCGAGCGGCGCTTTCCGAAGGTGCTACGGCGGGTCGGCGGCTACAACATCGATAGCATTAGCGACAGCGGCCACAACATGGCGCGCCTGCTCGTCGGCTCCGAAGGCACCCTCGCCTTCTTCAATGAGATCGAGCTCGAATTGCAGCCGATCCCGGCGCACCGGGTCCTCGGGATCTGCCATTTCCCGAGCTTCTACGGCGCGATGGCCGCGACCCGGCGGATCGTCGAGCTCGGCCCCAGCGCGGTCGAGCTGGTCGATCGCACGATGATCGATTTGTCGCGCGACATCCCGATGTTCCGCCCGGTGGTCGAGCGCTTCGTGCAAGGGGAGCCGGCCGCGCTGCTGTTGACCGAATTCGCCGGCGACGACCCGCCGGAAAACTCGCGGCGCCTGAAGGCCCTGGTCGAATTGATGGGCGATCTCGGTTTCCCCGAGGGTGTCGTGAAGCGATCGACCCCGCCTTTCAGCAGGCGGTGTGGGAGATCCGCGCGCAGGGTCTCAACATCATGATGTCGATGAAGGGCGACGGGAAACCGGTCTCGTTTCTCGAGGATTGCGCCGTACGGCTCGAAGACCTCGCCGATTACACCGACCGGCTGACCCGGATTTTCGAGAAGCACGGCACCTACGGCACCTGGTACGCGCATGCCTCGGTCGGCTGCCTGCATGTGCGGCCGGTCCTCAACCTCAAGCAGGAGCTCGAGGTCAAGAAGATGCGGGCGATCGCCGAAGAAGCGTTCGCGATGGTCCGCGAATACAAGGGGTCGCATTCGGGCGAGCATGGCGACGGCCTCGTGCGCTCGGAATTTCACGAGGCGATGTTCGGCTCGCGCATGGTCCGCGCGTTCGAGGAGGTCAAGGACGCCTTTGACCCCGCAGGGCTGTTCAACCCTGGCAAGATCGTGCGGGCGCCGAAGATGGACGACCGCAGCCTCTTCCGCTTCAAGCCGGACTATCGCCCGCTGCCGGTCGAGACGGCGCTCGACTGGTCGGAATGGGGTGGCTTCGCCGCGGCCGCCGAGATGTGCAACAACAACGGCGCCTGCCGCGCCCGCGATGCCGGCGTCATGTGCCCTTCCTACCGCGCGACCGGCGACGAGCAGCATCTGACCCGCGGCCGCGCCAACACCTTGCGGCTGGCTTTGACCGGGCAGCTCGGCCCCGAGGCTCTCGTCTCCGACGACATGCGCGAGACGATGGCGCTGTGCATCTCGTGCAAGGGCTGCAAGCGCGAATGCCCGACCGGCGTCGACATGGCGCGCATGAAGATCGAATTTCTGCACCATTACCGGAAACGCCAAGGCCTCACGCCTCGCGACCGGCTGATCGCGTATGTGCCGCGCTATGCGCCATATGCCGCGCGCATCGCGCCGCTGTTGAACCTGAGGAACCGCGTCCCGGTGCTGGCCAAGCTAGGGGAGCGGAGGTTCGGGCTCAGCGCTCAACGAAAGTTGCCGCGCTGGTCCAGCCACCCTTATCGCGGAGGGTCATCCGGGGGTGGGCGCGAGGTCGTGCTGCTGGTCGATACCTTCAACCGCTATTTCGAGCCGGAGAACGCGCGTGCGGCCGAGCGGGTGCTGGTTCGCGCCGGCTATCGCGTCGTCAGCCCCGACCCGGCGCGCGGCCCGCCGCTGTGTTGCGGGCGGACCTTTCTATCGGCGGGTCTCGTGGACGAGGCGCGAGCCGAGGCCCGGCGAATGGTGGACGCGCTTGCGTCGCACGTCGATGTCGGCACGCCGATCGTCGGCTTGGAGCCCTCCTGCCTGTTAACGTTGCGCGACGAGTTCACAGCGATCTTGCCGAATGCACAGACCAAGGCGCTCGCCGAGCGCGCTCAGCTTTTCGAAGAGTTCGTCGAGAGTGAGCGCGCGGCGGGACGGTTTGAGCTGAGGCTGACCCCGATGGAAGGCAGGACCGTATTGGTGCACGGGCATTGCCACCAGAAGGCCTTTGGAACGCTCGGGGCTGCGGTGAAGGCCTTGCAGCTGATCCCCGGCCTCACCGTTGAGACGTTCGACTCGACCTGCTGCGGCATGGCCGGGTCGTTCGGCTACGAGGCCGAGCATTACGAGATGTCGCTGGAGATCGGCGAGCTCGGTGTGTTGCCGAAGATGCGCAGCGCGCCTCCCGATACGCTGCTCGCCGCCAACGGTACGAGCTGCCGCCACCAAATCGCTGATGCCGCCGGACGCGAAGCCCGCCATCTCGTCCGCATCTTCGATGAAGCCTCTGCCGGAGCATGACGGTGGAAGAACTCGATATCGTCTTCGATCCGCTGCCGCCGGAACCGCTGACCCGGTTCGTTACCGAGAGTCTCGCCTCCTTCAATGTCGCTGCGACTGGCCTCTCGGCCTGGTACCCGGTGGGCTTCTTCTTAAAGAGCCGGAGCGGCGAATGGCTCGGCGGACTGCTCGGCAACATCTGGGGCGGCTGGCTGCACGTCACGCATCTCTGGGTCGCCTCGGCCGTACGCAGGCAACGGCACGGCACGCGGTTGCTGCAGGCCGCCGAGGATTACGCCGTCGAGCGCGGTTGCATCGGCGCGACTTTGGAAACGACCAGCTTCGAAGCACGCCCATTCTATGAGAAGCGCGGATACGAGGTCTTCGCCACCTTGGACGATTATCCGCCGGGGCATTCAAAGTTCTTTCTTCGCAAGCGGCTGACGGCTGCGCCGCCCGACCGGGCGAAATCGTTGCTCGATTTCTGGTTCGGTCCGCCCGGCGACCCCGACCGCGAGCAACACCGCCCGATCTGGTTCAAAAGCACCGATGAATTCGACGCCGCACTGCGCCGCGAGTTTCTCGCCGATTACGAATTGGCCGCGGCCGGCACACTGCAGTCTTGGGAGGCCTCACCCGAGGGGGCGCTAGCCCTATTGCTGCTGCTCGACCAAGTGCCGCGCAATATCTTTCGCGGCACCGCGCGCGCTTACGCGACCGACGCGGCGGCGCGCGCCGCCGCCGACCGGGCGCTCGAACGCGGCTTCGACCAGCTGGTCCCACCCTGCCTGGCGGTTGTTCTTCTATATGCCGTTTCATCACAGCGAGAACATCGCCGACCAACGGCGCTCGCTGGCGCTTTTCAACTCCCTGCCGCGGAACCCCGATCGCGGCGGTTCGTTGCGTCGTTACGGATGCACCTATCTCGAGGTCATCGAACGCTTCGGGCGCTTTCCGCACCGCAACGAAATCCTTGGCCGAGAATCAACCCCGGCAGAAACCGCTTTCATGGCGGAGCGTGAACGACCCTCGAACTAAAAACTTCGGCCTAGCTCGCCGGGCGGCGCGCGAAGCCGAGCAAGCGGGCGGAAAGGCCGACGGTCCAGCCCTGCACGATCAGCGACGCGATCACCACGATGAAGATGCTTGCGAAGAGGCGTTTATCGCGGTTGGGGTCGACGAGCCCTGGTATGATGCTGAGGTAGATCGGCACTGCCCCGCGCAATCCGACCCAGGAGGCGAACGCGGTCTCGCGCATCGTGAACCCGAAGGGGATGAGGCAGGCGAAAACAGCAACCGGGCGTGCCAGCAGGATCAGCACCGCAGCTCCGATGATCGCGCCCGGCAAATAGGGCAGGAGATCATGCGGCGTCACCAGCAGCCCGAGCATCAAGAACAAGACGATTTGTGAGAGCCACGCCATTCCTTCGAAAAAGTGCTCGACCTCCTGCCGCGCGCGGTGCCGGGTCGCGCCGGTGACGATCGCCGCGAGGTAGGTTGCGAGGAAGCCGCTGGTGCCGAGGAGCTGTGCCAGCCCGAAGACGGCAAGTCCGCCGGTCAGCACCAGCACCGGCGCGAGCGAGGCTTCCAGCGCTAGCCGCTTCAGAAGCTGCGCGAGGACCCAGCCGCCGGTGAGGCCGATCACCGCACCCCCGGCCATTTCCTCGAGGAACATCAGCGCGGCTTCGCCGCTGCCGACCGAGCCGGGCTCGGCAATGAGGCGCAACAGCAGCAGCGTAAGGAAAACAGCCATCGGATCGTTGAGCCCGGACTCGACCTCGAGCAGCGCGAGCAACCGCTCCGGTAGCGCGGCGCCGGCGCGCCGCAACAGCACCGCAACAGCCGCGGCGTCAGTCGGTGCCGCGGCGGAACCAGCCAGCAGCGCGGCGACGAGCGGCAGGCCGTCGACCAGCCAGACAACGATGCCGAGGATGGCAGCGGTCACTGCAACCCCGATTGTGGCCAGCACCGCCGCCGGCCAAAACGCGAGACGCAGCATGGCGAGCGGTGTCTTGAGCCCGCCCTCGAGCAGGATCACAGCAAGCGCGACGCTGCCGATCAGATAAGCCGAGGTGAAGTCGTCATAGGGAATTCCGAGCACACCGTCCTCGCCCGCGAGCATGCCGAGGGCGAGGAAGACGAGCAGCATCGGCGCGCCGACGCGCCGCGAGATCAGCCCGGCGATGATGCTCAAGAGCCCGAGCATGCCGCCCAGCAGGATCAGCTCGTGCGCCCTGGCGATCGCCGCGTGTCCCAGAGCGATCAGCTCGGGCCCGGTCATCTCGGAAGCATCATAGGTCGTTGCCTATCTGTACCGCGGATGAGAGAACCGCATTTCGCGCGCGCCGCACCGCCAATCACGAGGAGACGCCTGAAATGCATACACCAAGGCCAGCGGCGATGGGCCGGCTCTTGGGTCTTTTGCCGGCTCTTGGGTCTTTTAGTGATCTCGTTCGGCGTGGTCAGCCCGGCGGTTGCCCAGAAGCCGAGCCAGGCGCAGATCGACGCGATCAGACAGGCCTGCCCCGCCGACTACCAGACTTATTGCTCAAATGTCCCGACCGGCGGCTCCGCGTCGCTGGCGTGTCTCAAGCAAAATGCGCAAAGCCTTTCGGAGCCGTGCCGGCAGGCGGTGGCCGCCATCGACAGACCGGCGCCAGCCGCCCCGGCAACTACCGCGCCGGGCACCGCGGCGCCGGCACTGGCTGCACCAGCCGCCCGAACATATGGGCCTCCGATGTCTCGACGACAGGAAGCGATGCTGCTGCGCCGCGCCTGCGGCATGGATTACCGGACCTACTGCAGTGCGGTGCCGTTCGGCGGCGGCCGGGTCATCGAATGCCTGAGAGAGAACGGCCCCTCTCTCTCGCGCCAGTGCCGCTCGGCGCTGATCTCGGCAAGGCAAGCACGCTAGGGCCCGTCCGAGGCGGCTTGTCGCCCGCACCAGATCGGAGCAGCATCACAGCGCCGCGGGTGAGCGCGGCACATAATGGAGGGGGAAATGGAGTGGACGGGGGAAATGGTTTCATCGAGGTTCGGCGGAATTGCCGCCATTGCGATCCTAATCGGCGGCCTGGCTGCCGGGCTCTCGTCGCGCGCGTCAGCTCAAATTCTAATCGTCGGCAATGACGAGAAGCAGGGATGGGACGAGAACGCCAAACCGATCCTTCGCGAGCCCGGAAAAGACACGCTGACGGTCATCGATATTTCCAAACCGGACGCGCCGCGAATAACCTCTTCAATACCGCTGATGAATTCGGTGGTCGGGCCCCCGACCAACCTGGCGATCACTCCATCGGGTGACATTGCTCTCGTTGCCAACTCCCTGGAGCCGGTCGTTCAGGGCTGGGGCCACCGGCTGGAGCCGGACAACAAGGTTTTCCTGATCGACCTTAAGGCAAACCCGCCCGCCGACATTGGAACGATCACGGTCGGCAAGCAGCCCTCGGGAATGGCCATCAACCAAAAGGGCGATCTGGCTCTCGTAGCCAATCGCGCCGATGGTACCATCTCGGTCCTGTCGATCCGCGGCAAGGACGTGCTGGTCCTCGATACGGTAACGGTCGGAGCCGCGAGCGATCAGGTTTCCGCGGTCGCGATCACCCCCGACGGCAAGCACGCGCTCGCCGTCAAACCCGCCGTCAACAAAGTGGCGCTCCTGTCGATCGACGGCCAGAAGGTGACTTACGGCAAACGCGACCTGCCGCCCGGCCTTTTCCCGTACAATATTGCAGTGACGCCGGACGGCAAGCTGGCGCTCACCGCCGACAACGGCGGCGGCGGAAGCTCCGACGGCAATGTCGACACGGTCAGTGTCATCGACCTCGAGGCCGACCCGTCACGGGTGATCGATCATGTGACGGTCGGGGATTTGCCCGAGGGCCTGGCGATCAGCCCGAAGGGCGATCTCGCCGTCGTGGTCGAGGCACGCGGTTCGAACATGCCCAAGACCGCCTTTTTCCATCATTCGGCCGGCGCGGTCACCGCGCTCAAGATCGACGGCAAGAAGGTCACCAACGTCGGGGACATCAATGTCGGCGCGCTTCCCGAGGCCGTGGCTTTCAGCCCGGACGGGCAATACCTCTATGTGGGGAATTTCATGGATGGGGATGTGTGGGTCTTGCACGTGGAAGGCAGCAAGCTGACCGACACCAACAGCGCATCAAGCTACCGGGCCACCCGGCGTCGATGCGCGGCGGCCCGCAGTAGCGCCGGGGTTTGGCAGCGGGGTCTGGTCAGCCGAATCCGATCCGATGGCGCTGCATCTGACGCGCATCGACGAGCTGGCCCTCGTCACGCTCGACCGGCCGGAGGTGCTGAACGCCCTAAATTTTGAACTGTTGCACGATGTCGGGGCCGCGCTCGACCAGGTGGCGGGCGGCGATGCCCGTGCGCTGCTGGTAACCGGCGCCGGCGACAGAGCCTTTTGCGCCGGGGCCGACATCAAGGAGCTGATGGACCGGTCATTACGGGCCCAGCGTGAGGGCGCCGCCTTCGGGCAGGCGATTTTTCGCCAGGCTCGACACGCTGCCGATCCCGTCGATTGCACTGATCAACGGATATGCGTTCGGCGGCGGGCTCGAATTGGCGCTCGCCTGCACATTTCGGCTGACCGTGCGTAGCGCGAGGCTCGGATTGCCCGAGATCAAGCTCGGGCTGATCCCGGGTTATGGCGGGACGCAACGCTTGCCGCGGCTGATCGGCGAAGCGCGCGCGCTCAAGATCATCCTTACCGGCCGCACTGTCGAGGCCGACGAGGCAGAGCGGATCGGCGTCGTCAACCGCATCGTCGAAGGCGATCTCCTCGATGCCGGGGCGAGCTTCGCCCGCGAAATGACCGGCTACAGCCTGCCTGCCCTGGGCCTGGCCCGCGACGCCGTCCACCGCGGCCTCGCCTTGCCGTTGAAGGACGGGCTAGAAATCGAAGCCGATCTCAGCACCCTCGCCTTCCAGACCGCCGATGCGGTCGAAGGCATGCTGGCCTTCCTCGAAAAGCGCAAACCCGCCTTTCGCGATCGCTGAGCCGACGGCCAGATCATCGGGCGCGGCTTAAGCGTCAGGGAATGAGGGACGGCGTCGCCTCTCGATTCGAACGGATTGCGGCGACATCGGATGCCGCGGGGATCGCGTCGTGACCCGAAGCGGCGCCGAGTTGCTTTGCCATCAGGATCTCGTCGTAGTACCTGCCGCGGTATTTCAAGGAGTTCTTTTCGACCCCGTACTCGACAAAACCGAGGCGCGCATAGAGCCGGCGTGCTTGCTCGTTGCCCACCACCACGCTGAGCTGGATTAGTTCGACATGGGGGCGGGCGTGAGCGATTACCGCCTCGACTAATCGGCGCGCGACCCCGGCCCCTCTGGCGTCCGGGTGGACATACATGCCCCACAGCAGGCCTTTGTGAGCCTCCTTCTCTTCCCGTCGAACGGCAAACCCCGCAACTCCCACAATCTTCGCATCGCGAATTGCGCCGAATACTATGGAACTGCTCAGTCGGTCGAAAAACCAAGCCAAAGGCTTGGTAAACTCAGCATCGAACGTGCTGCCGAAGGCTTCCGGGCTCTCCTTGAGGCCCGCCAGACGAATGCTGCGGTATAAGGCGGCGTCCCCGGGCGTCAGCTGACGTATGTAAGTATCTGCGGCGTCCAAAACCTATCTCCACGGCCGATGCTCGGTGCGGCCGCGCGTGTGTCGTTCGTCGACCGTCGGTTGCGAGTGACCCCCCAGATATCATCTTGCTGTGGCAATTTTATGCCCGTCCTTCAGGCGATGCGGAACGTTATGCCCGTGGTCTGACGGCAATCGGCCGGGGAACGGCCGGCTCGGTTCCGAGGTTCGAAAGGCAGACCCTTCCCGCTCCGAGGACGATCTATGTTCAGCCGAAATGACTTGGACGAATTGGTGGCCACGGACGCGCGGCCGGCCGTCTCGATTTATCTCCCGACGCACGTTGCCGGGCGTGAGATTTGGCAGGATCCGATCCGGCTCAAAAATCTGTTGTCTGCTGCAGCGGAACGCCTCCCCGCCCCGTGGCGCAGGCCCGAGATCGAGGATTTCCTCAGACCAGCCAAGTCACTGGTCGGAGATGAAGAGTTCTGGCGGCATCAGCTGCAAGGGCTGGCGGTGTTTCTGGCCCCCGGTTTCAACCGCGTCTACAAATTGCCGATCCGCAGTTCCGGAGGAGACCTTCCTCGGCGATCATTTCCACATCAAGCCGCTGCTTCCGCTGCTTGAGAACGCCGGCTCATTCTGGTTGCTGACGATCAGCGCTAAAGACACCCGCCTTTACCATGGGTCCCGGTGGGAATTTGCCGAAGACAAGGAGATCGATCTGCCGCAAGGAGTTCGGCAAGATCCGAGGGATGACGGATTACGAGGAGACGCAATATGCCAGCCCGGTGGGTCGGCGCGGGACGCTCGCCCACGCACAATCTTTCGGCGAAGCACCGGAAGAGCTGCGCAAGAGCGAATTGATCGAGTTCCTGCGCCGCGTGGCTGCAGCTGTCGAGCCTCGTCTGAAGGAGAACCCTCCGCCAGTCATTCTCGCCGCCCATCCCGAGATCCAAGGGCATTTCCGTGAGATCGCGGGATGGAGGAAGATCGAGCCCGACGGATTTCCGAAAATCCAGATGCTCTGACCGAAGATGAACTTCATCGGCGCGCCTACGCGCTCGACGAGCCAAAGCTGGCCGATGCCCGCGCCGAGGCTGTCGATCGCCTCAACGCGCTGCTTGGGGCGGGCAAGGCGACAACCAAACCCGAAGAGATCGTCAAGGCTGCCCGCTATACCCGTGTCGACACCCTGTTTCTTACGGGTGACCACCATCTCTGGGGAAGTTTCGATGAATCGGCAGACCGCGTCGTCGCTCGTGGCAGCGCCGCCGATGGGGATATCGATCTCCTGGATTTTGCTGCCCTGATGACCTTGCGTCAGGGCGGGTTGGTGACGCTCGTCGCGCGAGAGGCGTTGCCTCCGCCCGGTTTTTCCGCCGCGATCCTCAGATATTGAGCCCATCCCGGACGCGAAAAGCGCTGTCATTGCGAGAGTAAGAACGTCATTCCAGAACGGCCCGTGGTCATGGGTCCGGGCTCGCGGTCCGAGCCCGCGCCCCGGAATGACCCGATGAATGATGGCGTTCGGCGTGGCGAGTCTCGCCCACGTCATCCCGTGGCGATGCCGAGGAGTTCGCCGATACGGTCTGCCGCCTTCAGCCCGGAGCCGGTCAGGACCGCAACAGTTGTCTGATTGACGGTAATCGTCCGGTCGGACAAGAGCCGGGTCAGCGCCGCGCCGGCGGTGGCGGCAGTGGGCTCGACAAAGAGCCCGAGCCGGCCGAGCGCAGCGAGCGCGGGCGCGATCTCCTCTTCCGCGACCGCGACGACGCCGCCTCGCGACCGGCGCAACGCCGCCAAGACTTCGGCGACGCGGACCGGTTTCAGGGTGGCGATCCCGTCGGCAACGGTCGGCTTCGCGGGAAACGGCACAAAATGGTCCGCATCCGCCGACCAGGCGGCCGCAAAGGCTGCGCAGTTCGCCGCCTGCACGGCGAACAGGCGCGGTCGCGCGACGATCTCGCCGCCTCTCTCGAGTTCGTCGAAGCCCGCGTTCGAGCCCGAGAATGTTGCTGCCATAGCCGGTCGGAACAAGAATGTTGTCGGGAACCCGAAAGCCGAGCTGCTCCCACAATTCGAAGGCGAGGGTCTTGGTGCCCTCGATAAAGAAGGGTTGCCAGTTGTGGCTGGCATAAAAGCTTTCGCCGGTCGCGGCGAGCGCCGCTTCGGTAACATCCTGCCGCGTGCCGGGGATCGGCCGGACCTCGGCCCCCGCGGCGGCGATCTGCACCAGCTTGGCACGGGGCGCCGCGGCCGGGACATAGATGCGGCACGGAATCCGCGCTGCCGCTGCGTAGGTGGCAATCGAGGCGCCCGGCATTGCCCGAGGAATCCTCGTGGATCGGCCCTACCCCCACTTCGAGCAAATGATTGATCATGACCGCGGTGCCGCGGTCCTTGAATGACCCGGTCGGCATCTGTGATTCGAGCTTAAAATGGATCTTTGCGCCCCGCCAATCACGCATGACGAGCGGTGTCCATCCTTCCCCGAGCGAGACGCGCGGCGCCCCCGACACCGCCAACGCGGCAGCGTAGCGCCAAAGCGACGCATCCGTTTTAACAATTTCGCCTCGTCCGAAACCCCGGCCGGGCGCCAGATTGAGGTGTCCGCCGCAATCGCACCGCCACATCGGCCTGTCGGGAGGGTATACGAGCCCGCAGGCGGGGCAATGATAGCTCGCGATCGTCATCGTCACAGGCCCATACCGGCAGAGGCTAGCTGAACTCGACCCTTGCCGCCTCTGTTCTCGGCAAGAGGTCCGCATGCGCGACAGCAGCGGGCTGGCTTCTACGGAGGAATTGGACATGGCCCAGGCAAAGGTCACGACGGACCACGACGTCATCCGCCAATGGGCGGAGGCCCGCGGCGGGCGCCCCGCTGCCGTCCGCTCTACGCAGTCGAAGGAGGGTACCGGGGTCATCCGCATCGAGTTCTCCGACGCCCCGAATGCGAAGGACGACAATCTCGAAGAGGTCTCCTGGGACGAATTTTTCGAAAAGTTCGACGAATCGAACCTGGCGCTGCTCTATCAGGAAGAAACCGCGAGCGGCCAGCGCAGCAACTTCAACAAACTCGTCGGCCGTGAAACCGCTGAAGCCCGCGAGCACGGCGAAAGCCACGCCAGCCGCCATCACGGCAAACGCTGAGTCGCTCAGCACGAGCAGCGGCAGCCTCTTACACTAATCTCCTCCGTTGAGTAGTTTCGCCCGGCGGGATGGTCGGCCGAGGAGGAAGTCGGAGTGGGGCGGGCAACAGTCATCGACGGCGCTGCGGTTGCTGCGGAACTGCGCCGGCGCGCCGCCGAGGTCGCGGCTCGCCTGTGCAGCGAGATCGGGACCGCGCCGGGTCTTGCGACCGTGCTGGTCGGAGACGACCCGGCGAGCCAGATTTATGTCCGCGCCAAAGGCCGCGCCTGCGATGGCTCGGGGATTGCCGCCTTCGACATTCGCTTGCCCAGCGACATTTCGGAAGCGGGGCTCGCCGCCGAGATCGAAAAGCTGAACGACGACAACCGCATCGACGGGGTGCTTGTTCAGCTGCCGCTGCCAGGGCAGATCGATCCGCATCGGATCGTGGGTACGATAGACCCGGCGAAGGATGTTGACGGTTTCCATCCGGTCAATGTCGGGCGGTTGTGGAGCGGGCTTTCGACGATGGTGCCGTGCACGCCGCAAGGCTGTCTGCGCTTGCTGCGCACGGTGCACCGCGACTTGACCGGTCTCGACGCTGTCGTCCTCGGCCGCTCGAACATCGTCGGAAAACCGCTGGCCGCGTTGCTCCTCGGGGCTGATTGCTCGGTCACGGTGATCCACTCCAAGACTCGTGATGCCCGCGAGATCTCTCGTCGTGCCGACATTCTGATCGCTGCGGCCGGGCGGCCCGGGATGGTCAACGCCGACTGGGTGAAGCCGGGCGCGACGATCATCGACGTCGGTATAAACCCGGCGGCGGATTCCGAAGGACGCAGCCGGGTTCTCGGCGACGTCGATTTCGCGTCCGTCCGCGCGGTCGCCGGGGCGATTACTCCGGTACCCGGCGGGGTCGGGCCGATGACGATTGCCTGCCTGGTGCTCAATACCCTGCGCGCCGCCTGCCGCCGTCGCAGTCTTGCCGACCCGATGTTCTGATCTCGGGCCTTTTACTTTTTTTCACCGGGCCCGGACGCATCGGGAACACGGTCTTGGTCGTTCTCGCTTGATCAACACGCAACGAGGCGAACAGTCATGATGATTAAACGTGCAGCATGCTTGGCCTTTACGGCCGCTTGCCTGACCGGGATCGCGACCCTGCCGGCCGCACACGCGCAGACGGCCTATGGGACCACGGCGCCGCCGACCGGTGACGCAGGTGGGAACTCAATGGGAGTGCTGGGTCCTAATCCCGGTGGTCCCGGCCTGACCCCTTATACCGGCGGTGCGCCGGGGGCCACGCACCCCTATCCGAGTTACCCGACTGCTCCCGGCACTTACGGAGCCACCCAGCCCTATCCGGCTTACCCTGCGCCCACTGCGGCCGGCACCCGCAACACCGAGACGGTGACCAACGGCTTCGTGAGCAACCCCCCTCAGCCGCCGGGATGGTCGCCGGAGCAAAACGTTCTCCAAAGCGAGCATTACACCTGGCTGCTGGGGCACAACCGCCCGTTTCGCGAGGCTCGTGAGCGCAGGGAGTGCGGGCCGATCACCGACCCGCAGCTGCGCCAGCAGTGCCTCGCGAGCTTCGCCGAATACTCGCCCTGGGCCGGATCTGCGCCCGCCTATGGCTCGTCGAGCTCAAGCCGTAACTACAGCAGCCGCTCCGGACGGTGAGCCGATAAGTGCTTCCTAGGGGCCGCCAGCGTCTGGCGGCCCCTGCGAAATTTTCCTCGCCCGATCGGTCTGACCCGGGCCGTCCTTTGACACGACCATTGCGCGGAACAGGAACGGCTCCTCAGGCGTTTTTCAGCCAGGGGGTAACAACCTCATGAGGTGACTATCATGATGCTGAAGACAGCGACCAGCTTAGCGTTTGCAACCGCTTGCTTTACGGCGATTGCAATAATGCCCGCTTATGCCCAAACAGCAGGTGCGGGCGGTTCGGCGGCGGGATACCCCGGCGCTCAGACTTATCAAGGAAGCACAGCTCCTAATTGGTCGCAAGGCAACCCCGGATCTACGCCCGGCTCTTACGCCCCGCAAGCCAATCAGGGCAACTATGGCGCGGGTCCCGCCAACTACGCCCCGCAATCCAACCAGGGCAATATGTCACCCTCTCCGGCGGAAATGGGCGGTACCGAGGTCATAACCAATGGCCCGCAGGGCTCGCCGCCGTCCAACTGGTCTGCGCAGCAGAATGTCAAGCAGAGCGAACACTATGACAGGCTGCTCGAAACCAGTCGTGGCTTCCGTGAAGCCCGGATGCGCAGAGAATGCGGTCCGATCACCGATCCGGAACTCCATCAACAGTGCCTCGTCAGCTTCCATCAGGACGAGCCTTCCTCGGGTTCCTCCTCCTCGCGCCGGCACACGCGAAGCGATATGGGCCGCTGATCGGTCTGTTGGGAATAAAGGCCGCCCCCAGCGGGCGGCCTTTATTTGGCTGCTCGGGGCCGAGAGGGCGGCGTCAACACTTCGACCCCGGTCGGGGACGCGACGACCACCAAGGAGCTGCGTCCGACAAACAGGCCGCTTTCGACCGTGCCGACCGTCATCGCGATCTTCACTTCGATGTCGCGCGGATCAGACAGCGGGCCAAACCGGCAATCGAGGATGTGATTGCCGCTGTCGGTGACATAAGGCTGCTCACCGTCGGTGTAACGCCGCTCGGGGATGCAGCCCAATTTGGCGAGAGCGACCGCGGTCGCTTGCCACCCGAATTGAGTGACTTCGACCGGCACCGGAGTGTGCTCCCCGAGTCGCTCGACCAGCTTTTCCTGATCGACCACGATTACCAGCCGGCGGCTCGCTGCAGCGACAATCTTCTCGCGCAGCAAGGCGCCTCCGAGCCCTTTGATCAGATCGAGGGTGCCGAGCTCGACCTCGTCCGCACCGTCGATCGTCAAATCGAGGCTTTGATATTCAGCAAAGGTTGCGATCGGAATGCCGAGCCCGCGGGCCTGGGCTGCCGTGCGCTCGGAGGTCGGGATGCCCACCACCCGGAGCCCGGCGGCAACACGGCGCGCCAGCCCCTCGACCACAAAGAAGGCCGTCGATCCGGTTCCGAGCCCGAGGACCATGCCGTCCTCGACTTCCTCGATGGCGCGTAGTGCGGCTGCGCGCTTCAGCTCGTCACGATTGGGGGTCATGGTCGCGGTCGCGCCGCTTCATCGACAAACCAGATCAGCTCGCCGACCGGGCGTAGCCGAGCGGCAGGTAATGCCTGATCCCCCGCCAGAGCCAGATACAGCGTATCCCGCTTGTCCGCCCCGGCCACGAGAAAAGCCGTATGCCGGCTACTCTCGATCGCCGGGTAGGTCAGGGTGATGCGCGGCTCCGGCCGGCCGCCGATGACTTCGGCAACCCATCGATTCCGCTCCTCGAGGACGCTCGTCCCCGGAATCAGCGAGGCAGTGTGACCGTCCGGCCCCAGCCCGAGGATCTCGATGTCGAAGAGCGGTCGGGTAGGGTCGAGGCTTTCTGAGCCGTAATAGGATTTCAGCACCCGCTCATAAGCGGCGGCGGCGTCCGCCGGCGTGCCGTTCGTGGGGATGCCGTGGATATTGCCGGGGGGGATATTGCCGGGGGGAATGGGCACCCTCCCGAGCAACGCGGCATGCACCATCCCATAATTGCTGTCCGGGTGGTCCCATGGCACGAAGCGTTCGTCGCCCCAGAACCAATGGACACGGCCCCATGGCAGGGCGTGGCGATACGGGCTTTCGGCGAGCAGCTGGTAGAGCCGGCGCGGGGTCGAGCCGCCTGAAAGACAGATCGCGAACCGGTCGCGGCTGGCGGCGGCCAGATCTGTGATCCACCTTGCAGCACGGTGGGCCAAAGCTTCGGGATCTTTTGCAACCTCGACAGAAGCGGTTGCTGGTCCTGGCGCCATTTGCCTCTCCTACGATAGCGGTCGCCTCGAGTTGCGGATCGAGGCGATCGCCCGGCCGTAGTCGGACGCGTGGAATACATGCGAGCCAGCGACGATGGCGTTTGCCCCGGCGTCGAGGACCTGCCACGCGTTCTCCCCGCCCAACCCGCCATCGACCTCGATGACGGGGTCGAGACCACGCTCGTCGCACAATCCCCTCAGCGAGCGGATTTTGGGTAGCATTTCGGGCAAGAACTGCTGGCCGCCAAACCCCGGATTGACCGTCATGATCAACACGATGCCGCAGAGATCGAGCACATATTCGATCATCGCCAGAGGCGTCGCCGGGTTCAGGACTACGCCTGCGATCTTCCCGAGGTCACGGATCTGCCCCAGGGTTCGATGCAGATGGATCGTCGCGCTCGGCTCGCAATGAACCAACAGATGATCTGCGCCGGCCCGGGCAAAGTCCTCCACGTAACGCTCGGGCTCGACGATCATCAGATGCACATCGACTGGCTTTGCCGTCGCCCGCCGCACGGCCTCGACGACGACCGGTCCGATCGTCAAGTTGGGAACAAAGCGCCCGTCCATGATGTCGACGTGGATCCAGTCGGCCCCAGCAGCGTCGACGGCACGAACCTCCTCGGCGAGCCGGCCGAAATCGGCCGACAAGATAGACGGGGCGACGATGACGGGACGGCTCATCCGTCAACCCTCGAGGTCACGCGATCGGGCGCCATTGCCGACCGCTGCGCCACAGCAGGTTGTCCGCGGCTTCCGGACCGGCGCTGCCCGCCGGGTATATTTCGAGCGGGGCGGTCTTGTCGTTCTGCCACAGATCGAGGATCGGCTGCACCACTTCCCACCCGGCCTCCACCCCGTCCGCCCGGTTGAACAGCATCTGGTCACCGATCATGCAGTCGTAGACCAAGGTTTCATAGCCGGTCGTCGGCTCGGTATTGAAGTAATCCTTGTAGGAGAAGTTCATCCGCACGCCGCCGAGCGCAATTTCCGGCCCTGGGATCTTTGCCCCGAATTGCAGCGACGCTCCCTCGTCGGGCTGAATCTGAAGGGCGAGAACATTGGGGGTCAGAATGTCGACCGGGGTGTCGCGAAACAGCGCAAACGGCGCCTGCTTGAACTGGATGGCGATCTCGGTGGTGCGCCGGGTGAGCCGCTTGCCGGTGCGCAGATAGAACGGCACCCCCGCCCAGCGCCAATTGTCGATGCCGAGCCGCATCGCGACATAGGTTTCGGTCATGCTGTCGGGAGCGACGCCAGGCTCCTCCCGATAGGCTTTGACCAGCGCACCACCCATTATCCCTGCGCCGTACTGCCCGCGCACGCTGTTGCGGCGCACCTCGGCATCGTCGAGCGGATGCACCGCCTCGAGGACCTTGTGCTTTTCGGTGCGCACGGCATCGGCCTCAAAGGAATTGGGCGGCTCCATTGCGGTCAGGCTGAGAAGCTGGAAGACGTGGTTTGGCACCATGTCGCGCAACGCGCCGGTCGCCTCGTAGAATCTGGCGCGCAGCTCGACGCCGACGGTTTCCGCGACCGTGATTTGCACATGGTCGATGTGATCGCGGTTCCAGATCGGCTCGAAGATCCCATTCGCGAAACGCAGAACCATAATGTTCTGGACGTTCTCCTTTCCGAGGAAGTGATCCATGCGATAGATCTGCGACTCGGAAAGCACCTTGAGGATCCGAGCGTTCAGCGCTCGGGCCGAGGCGAGGTCGCTGCCAAACGGCTTTTCGATGATGACGCGGCGGAAATCGCCGTTTTCCTCCCGCGGAAGGCCGACAGCGCCGAGCTGTTCGACGATCGTGCCGAACAATTGCGAGGCGACTGCAAGATAAAACACCGCATTGCCACCGGTCTGATGCTCCGCGGCGGTCTTCTCCAGGGTCTCGTGGAGCCGCGCATAAGTATCGGGCTGGGTCAGGTCCCCTGCGAAATGGGAAATGCGGCTAGCGATGAAATCCCAGGCCTGGGCATCGAAGGGTTCCGTCGCCGGACCCGCAGCCGTATCCGAGACAAAGCTCCTGATCCCGTCGGCCAGATAATCGCGATAGGCCTCGACCGGCTTTGGCGTGCGGTCGACAGCAATGATGGCGAATTTCTCCGACAGCAGCTTCGCCTTTGCCAGATTATAAATCGCGGGCATCAGCAGCCGCTTTGTCAAATCGCCGCCGGCGCCAAAAATCACCAAGGTGCAGGGCGGCGCCTTGCGGCCGCCCCTCTGCGTCATCGACCGATTTGTTCTGTCCTCGACCGGGGCATCCATCGTGCGGCCCTCTGCTGTGGTTTCCGGGCTCGTCACTGTAGAGCCTGCTCGATGGCCCGGCTCAAAGTGGCGAGACCGGCATCGAGATTACCGGTTATGTGCGCCCGCAAGGCGCGCCGGCCGCGTTCCGCAAGGACCTCGAAATCGCCGCGCGCCTGCGCCTCCTTGACGATGCCAAAGGTATAGGACTGGCCGGGCACCGGCAAATCCTCGGGATCGTCGCAGGTGATCTGCAGGAAGACGCCGCTGTTCGGCCCGCCCTTATAGGCCTGTCCCGTCGAATGCTGAAAGCGCGGTCCGAAGCCGACACAGGTCGCTGCCCGGGTCCGGTCGCGGATGGTGCGGCGGATGCGCTGCAGCACATCGATATGGGCGGGGCTGCGCTCGATATAAGCGAGCAATGCCGCGTAATCGCGCGAGCCGATGCGCCCGAAATGGGCCTTCAGCGCCGCTGTGAGACTCGTGGCCTGCGGTTTGAGAGCCGCCTCGTTGCGCGGATCGGCGAACAGCTTGATCCCGTCGCCCTCGAAGAACGCACGCGCCTCGGGCAGCGCCCCGGCTTTCTCATAGGCCTCCGTCAGGTCGCGGGTCTTGACCTTGGCCGCCTCGACATCGGGTTGATCAAACGGGTTGATGCCGATGATCGAGCCGGCGACCGCGGTCGCCATCTCCCACCGGAAGAACTCCTGCCCGAGTTGCATCACGTCAGACACGGTGATCCGCACCACCGGGTGTCCCGCACTTTCCAGCGTGGCAATTGCCCGTTCCTGCTCGGCATCCTGATCCGCGGCGAGCCGGAGATACGCAAAAACGCGATCACTGCCGTAGACCGCCGGTGGGCCCAACGGCTCGGCGTCGAGCGGCACGATACCTTTGCCGAGCTTGCCGGTCGACTCGGCAAGAAGCTGCTCGAGCCAGGCGCCGAAATCGGCGATACCGGGAGACGAAATAATCGTCACTTTGTCGCGCCCGCGACGCTGAGCGGTTCCGAGGATCGCGCCGAGGATCACGCCCGGGTTCTCGACCGGCGGCGCGCTCGCCGCGCAGGAGCGCACCATCTCGGCCGTGTTTTCGAGGAAGGCGCGCGTGTCGATGCCAATCGCGGCCGCCGGCACCATGCCGAAATCTGACAGCACCGAATAGCGGCCGCCGATGCTCGGCAACCCATGGAATACACAGCGGAACCCTTCGTTGCGCGCCGCCTTTTCGAGCGACGAGCCCGGGTCGGTGACAGCGACGAAGCGCTTCGGCGCTTCTGCCGCGCCGACGGTCTGCTTGGCCCGCTCGTAAAAGTATTGCTTAAAGATGTTCGGTTCGAGCGTGCTCCCGGATTTGCTCGACACCAGGAATAAGGTGCGTGCGATATCGATGCGGGATTCGAAGTGCCGGATCTGCGCCGGGTCGGTCGAATTGAGCACATGCAGTTTCGGGTAGCCCGGCTTGCTGCCGAAAGTCTCGGCGAAGACCTCGGGGCCGAGGCTCGAACCGCCCATGCCGAGCAACAGCACATCCAGGAAGCCGGAGCGCTTGACGTCGTCGGCAAAGTCCTGGAGATGCCCGACACCCTTCAGTTGCTTGTCGACTACCTCCAGCCACCCGAGCCAGTTGGCTTCGTCCGCCTCCGTCCACAGCGAGGCGTCGGCGGCCCACAGCCGCCTGACCTTGCCCTCCTTGCGCCAGTCCTCAAGAGCAGCCTGGACATCTTTCTGCAACTCATCGGGCAGCTTGTAAGTCATCGAATTGAGCTTGGGCCCCAGCACTGTGCGGCGCTTTTTCTGAACCGCGGCGTAGAGCTGGTCGGCGGCGTCTGCGAACTGTCGCACGCCGTCTTCGACGAGCTTCGAGGTCACCGCATCGATCGAGATGCCGACCTTGGGGAGAGCATCCATCACCGCCTGGGCGCCATCGACATCCTCTTCGAGGCTGGGCCGCGGATGGCCGTGGTCGCGGTATGCATCCATCGTCGCCGGCGGCATCGTGTTTACGGTATTCGGGCCGATCAAGTCGTCGACATAGAGAACGTCGCTGTAGGCCTTGTTCTTGGTTCCGGTGCTTGCCCACAAGAGGCGTTGGGTCTGAGCGCCTTGCTGCGCCAAACGCTGCCAGCGCTCGTCCGAGTATATTTTTCCGTAGAGCCGATAAGCGAGCTTGGCGTTGGCGATCGCGACTTTGCCCTTGAGTTTTTGCAGCTCTGCCTTGGCGGCCGGATCGGCGGTTGCGGCGATCTTTTTGTCGAGCTCGTCATCGACCAAGGTGTCGATGCGGCTCACGAAGAAGCTCGCCACGCTGGACACCTTATGCGGGTCGCCGCCTTTCTTGGCGAAAGCTTCGAGCCCGGAAATGTAGGCCTCGGCAACCTCGGCATAGACCTGCTGCGAGAACAACAACGTGACATTGACGTTGATCCCCTCGCTGATCAGGGTGTGGATCGCCGGCAAACCCGGCTTGGTTCCGGGGACCTTGACCAGCAGGTTGGGGCGGTTCACCTCGTGCCACAGCCGGCGGGCCTCCTCGATCGTCTCATGCGTGTTCATCGCCAGATATGGCGAGACTTCGAGGCTGATGAAACCGTCGCGCCGCTGCGTCTGCTCGTAGACACTATTCAAAGTGTCGGCGCCCTCCTGGATGTCGCGGACGGCGAGATCCTCGAACAGCGCGCCCGGATCGAGATCCCCCGAGGCCTCCGCCTCGGCGATCAACGCGTCGTAATCGTCGCCATGGCCGATCGCCTTCTCGAAGATCGACGGGTTGGAGGTGACGCCGCGCAACCCATCCTCTTGGATCAGTTTGGCAAGGCCTCCGCTCTTCAATAGATCGCGGCTGACAAAGTCGAGCCAGACCGATTGCCCGAACTCGTTGAGCGTCCTCAAAGGATTGGCCATATACCCTACTCCTTGCGCGAGAGCTGCTGCTTGGCAGCCGCATAGACGTTTTCGCCGGTGAACCCGAATTTGACCAGCAGCTCCTTCAACGGGGCGGAGGCCCCGAAGGTTTTCATGCCGAGGATCGTGCCGCGCAATCCGGTGTAGCGCTCCCAGCCGAGAGTCGAGGCCTGCTCGACCGCGACCCGCCGGGTCACGTCGGGCGGCAATACCGCCGCGCGATATTCTTCCGGCTGATGCTCAAACAATTCCCACGAAGGCATGCTGACCAGCCGCGCGGCGATTCCCTCGGCCGTCAGTTTCTCATAGACCTCGACGCAGAGTCCTACCTCGCTTCCGGTGGCCATGAGGATCAAATCCGGCTTGCCGTTGCCGGCATCAGCCAAGACATAGGCGCCGCGCCTGACGCCGCTGGCCGGCGCATACCGGGTACGGTCGAAGGTCGGCAGATTCTGCCGGCTCAGGATCAGGCAGGCAGGCTCGTGTTTGAGGCTCAGCACGACTCGCCAAGCCTCCGCCACCTCGTTGGCGTCCGCCGGGCGCAGGACGATCAGGCCGGGAATGCTGCGCAGCGCCGCCAACTGCTCGACCGGCTGATGCGTCGGACCATCTTCGCCCACCCCGATCGAATCATGCGTAAAGGCGTAAACGACAGGGAGCTCCATGATAGCTCCGAGCCGGATCGGCGGCTTCATGTAATCGGAAAAGATCAGGAAACCAGAGCCGTACGGCCGGAGCTTCGATACCGAAAGGCCGTTGCAGATCGACCCCATGGCATGCTCGCGGATGCCGAAATGAAAATTGCGGCCGCTGTAGTCGTCGCGCTCGAAATCACCGGCTCCCTCGAAAGTCAGCCGGGTCTTGGTCGAGGGCGCGAGATCGGCAGCGCCGCCGAGCAGCCAAGGCAGACGCGGGGCGATCGCGTTTAGCACGTGAGCCGACGAGTCGCGGCTGGCAATACCCTTCGGGTCGGCCGGAAACGCCGGAATGTCCCTGTCCCACCCCTCGGGGAGATCGCGCCGCTGCATCCGCTCGCATTGATCGGCTAGCTCCGGATAGGCGCTGCGGTAGCGCTCGAACAGCGCCATCCATTCCGCCCGAAGTTTCGCCCCCCGAGCGCCGAAGTGCTCGGCGAAATGCTCGTACACGCCGTCCGGAACGAGAAATTGCGCGTCCTCGGGCCAGCCATAGAAGCGCTTGGCCAGCTTGACCTCAGCCTCGCCCAGCGGCTCGCCATGGGCTCCCGAGGTGTCCTGCTTGTGCGGCGCGCCATAGCCGATATGGCTTTCGACGATGATCAGGCTGGGCCGATCGTCGATCCGCTTGGCGACGGTGATCGCGTCGGCGACCCGCTCGCGGTTGTTGGCGTCGCTGACCCGCTGAACATGCCAGCCATAACCGAGAAACCGGCCGGCGACATCCTCGCTGAAGGCGAGGGCGGTGTTGCCTTCGATCGTGATGTGGTTGCTGTCGTAGATCCAGCACAGGTTGCCGAGCCCCAAATGGGCCGCCAAAGACGCCGCTTCGCTGCCGACGCCCTCCATCATGCAGCCGTCGCCGCACAGCGCGAAAACGTCGTAGTCGAACAAAGTAAAATCCGGCCGGTTGAAGTGGCGCGCCAGCCAGTTGGCCGCGATCGCCATCCCAACGCTGGTCGCGATCCCCTGCCCCAAGGGGCCAGTCGTCGTCTCGACACCAGAGGTCAGATGATATTCCGGATGACCCGGACACTTGCTGTCGAGCTGCCGGAACCGCTTCAGATCGTCGAGCGCAACGGTCGGCGTGCCGAGCCGCTCGTATTTTTCGTCGACCGATTTTACCCCGGTCAGGTGCAGCATCGAATAGAGCAAGGTCGAGGCATGGCCGTTGGAAAGCACAAAACGGTCGCGGTTCGGCCAGATCGGATCCTCGGGATCGAAGCGCAGGAAGTCCTGCCACAGCGTGTAAACCACTGGCGCCATCCCCATCGGCGTCCCGGGGTGTCCGGATTTGGCCTTCTGGACCGCATCGATGCACAGGGTGCGGATGGTATTGACGCAGATTTCGTCGATCGAGCCGGTAGGGTCCATCAAATCGTCCCTCTCAGATTGGACCGAAGTCACCACGGCTTTCGCGCCGCCAGGTAGAGAACGCCGAAGATGCTCTTTTTGATCTCAATGACTGGCCGATCAATATCGACCGCGATCGGATCTTCTCCGCGTACGGGCCGCTGCCGCCGGACGGTGGACTTTCCGGCACCCGAAACCCTCATGACGATCGCGGCCACGGGGCGATTGCCGCACTGCCGCATAATTCCTCGCCATCGCTTTGGCAGCCTCAATCATACCGCCGCGGTGTCGCACACCTTATAACAGTGGCGCAACGCGCCTCGGGCAAGGAATTAGCGACATTCTTTGAAAATTCACGCTGGCTTTGCAAATTCGCGTCGGCTGAGACCGCGTTCAGCCAGCTCTCTCGAGGGCCCCTCGAAACACCGGCGGGCCGCTCGGCTCGCGATTTGGCGAGCCGCCGGCGGGTTCAAGCGTAACGACGAGTTCGCCGGCGCCGGCCAACAGGCGCCCATTGTCTGGAGAGACGGCGATGCACTTGCGCCCGGACGGGGGCAAGAGGCCCAGCTGACGCGGTCCGGTCCGGTCCGCGACCAAGAGCCACAGCTGGTAAACGCGTCCCGCCGGAGCCGGCTCGTCCCGCAGAGTGTCGGCGGCAATCTGATGCGCGGCGCTGGCGAGCCGGATGGCCCAGACGGGATGCCGTTCGCCGTCGCGCACGACCGCGATAATCGAGGTCTCGGAAAAATCAGGCGGATCGCGGGCAATGATCGCAGCGACGAGCAAAGCGAGCGACAGGGTCGCCAAAACCCTGCCGGCCCATCGCCAGACGCGGATATCGGCCCACAGTTTGGCGAGCCAAGCGATTTCGCGCGGCGCTCCCGTGACGGGGCTGTCGATCGTCACCGCTTCAGCCTTCCTTTGTCTGGCGTCATTCCCATGAGAGAAGCGTGTTAAAGAATGCCAATCCAGGTAAGGTAGCTCTCCCGTCGTTCCGGGATGGTCCCAAGGGCCAGGCCAGGACCCAGGAACACCGTCTTTTCCTGTCTTTCACAGACCAGTGTTCCTGGTTTCCGGGCTCGCGGGCTGCGCCCGCGCCCCGGGATCACAATGCGATCGGAGATCAGTCACAATTACGGGACCGCTCCATCATCGCCGGTTTCTGGCTTTGACTGGCATTACCAGTACGCGATCGACCCGGCGGCCGTCCATTTTGACGACTTCGAAGCGCCAGTCGCCGGCGGAGATGCGGTCGGCTTCCATCGGGACGCGATTGAGGCGGGCCATCAGATAGCCGCCTAGGGTGTGGAAGTCCGGGTCTTCGCCGGGCAAGCGGGGAATTCCCAGCACCTGCTTCAGCTCGTCGAGGCCGACCATGCCGTCGATCAGCCAAGTCTCGTCGTCACGCCGCACGATGCGTTGATCGGCCTCGGGCGAGCCCGGAATATCGCCGACCAGTGTTTCGAGGATGTCGCTCGGCGTGACCAGTCCTTCGAGATCGCCGTACTCGTCAACGATCAACGCCATCGGCTCACCGGAAGTCTTGAACACCTCCAGGACACGGAGAACGGTGACCGTATTGGGCAGATAGAGCGGCGGCCGGGTCGCGGCGCGCAGGTCGAGAGGCTGCTGGGCAAGGCACGCGGCGAGCAGGTCCTTGGCCTGGACAATTCCGATGACCTGTTGAGAACCACCCTGCACCACCGGAAACCGAGAGTAGTTACTCTCGCGGATTTTGCGCCGGTTGTCTTCCTCGGGATCGTCTAGGTCAAGCCATTCGATCCGCGTCCTTGGTGTCATGACGGCGCTCGCGCGCCGGTCGCCGAGACGCAGCGCCATCTCGACGATCGCCGTCTCGGCGAGCGGGATGTGCCCGGTCGCAACTCCCTCGCGCAGCATGAAGGTGATCTCCTCGTCGGTGACGGGTGCGGCACCCTGGCTGCGGACCGGCAGCAGGCGAAGCACAAAATCAGTCGACGCGCTCAGGAACCATTCGATCGGCGCTCCAGCCCGGGCAATCGCTCGCATGAAGCGGCCGAGCGCAGCGGCAATCCGCTCGGGGTGGAGCAGGGCGATGCGTTTTGGGACGAGCTCGCCGAGGATCAGCGAGAAATACGAGATGCCGATCACAACAACCGCCATGCTGATCACATGGGCGTATCGCGCAATAAACCCGGGATAAATCCCGAGCTGCCGCTCGAGTTGGTCGCCCAAGGTGGCTTCCCCAAAAGTACCGGAGAGGACGGCGATCAAGGTGACGCCGATCTGGACGGTCGAGAGCAGTCGCGAGGGATCCGCCTTCAGTTCGAGCGCCGCCTGGGCGCCGCGATTACCGGCCTCAGCGAGCGGCACCAGGCGCGCCTTTCGCGCCGAGACCAGCGCGATCTCTGCCATCGCGAAGACGCTGTTCACGATGATCAGCAAGAGGACGATCGAGAGGTGCAGGATGAGCATCGCAATCGCCTGTCGAGATGGCGCCCGTCGCAAGCGGGCGCGCCGCCATCAGTGTGGAACAGGAAGGCGATCGCGCAATGGAAAAAGCCGCGGCGGGCGCGGCTGTAACTGTATCGGATGGGCTAAAGGATCAGCGGGAATAGTACTCGATGACGAGGTTGGGCTCCATCGACACCGGGTAGGGCACATCGGTGGGCTTGGGTGCGCGGATAAACCGGCCCCGCATACGGTCGTGGTCGATCTCGAGATAATCGGGGACGTCGCGCTCACCGGACCCGGACGCCTCGAGCACGAGCGCCAGCTGTTTCGCCTTCGCCGTCAGCTCGATCGTGTCGCCGTCGTGCACCGTGTAGGACGGAATATTGATGCGGCGGCCGTTGACGAGCACGTGCCTGTGGTTGACGAGCTGACGCGCGGAGAACGGCGTCGGCACGAACTTCATGCGGTATACCACCGCATCGAGCCGCCGCTCGAGCAGCTCGATCAAATTGTCGCCGGTATCGCCGCGCCGCCGCACCGCTTCGGCATAGAGCCGCCGGAACTGGCGCTCGCCGATATTGGCGTAATAGCCCTTCAGCTTCTGCTTGGCGGCAAGCTGCGTGCCGAAATCCGAGGGCTTCTTGCGCCGCTGCCCATGCTGCCCCGGGCCGTATTCGCGACGGTTCAGCGGGCTTTTTGGCCGTCCCCATAAATTCACCTGGAGGCGCCGGTTGATCTTGTATTTCGGTTCCTGACGCTTGCTGCTCATATACGGTTTAGATCCGGTTTCGGGTGGCGCGAACTATAATCGTGAGAGGCGCAAAGTCAAACTTGCCTACTCTGCAGCCGCGGCGGCGCGACTAGCGCGCTTGCGGTCGTTGGGGTCGAGCAGGCGCTTGCGCAGGCGGATCGATTGCGGGGTGACCTCGACGAGCTCGTCATCGGCGAGATAAGCGATCGCCTGTTCCAGGGTCATGTCCTGCGGCGGGGTCAACCGTACCGCCTCGTCCTTGGCGGTAGTGCGGATATTGGTCAGCTGCTTGCCCTTCAGCGGGTTGACGTCGAGGTCGTTGCCGCGGCTGTGGGCGCCGATGATCATCCCTTGATAGACGTGGGTCCCGGGCTCGACGAACATCGGCCCGCGCTCCTCGAGGTTCCACAGCGCGTAAGCGACCGTGGCGCCGTTCGCGTTCGAGACCAGAACGCCGTTGCGGCGTCCCTCGATCGGCCCCTTGAAGGGCGCGTAGCCGTGAAAGAGACGGCTCATCACGCCGGTGCCGCGGGTATCGGCGAGAAACTCTCCTTGGTAGCCGATGAGACCGCGTGTCGGGCCGAAAAACGTGAGGCGAAGCTTGCCGCCGCCGGAGGGCCGCATCTCCTGCATTTCCGCCTTGCGGCGGCTCATCTTCTCGACGACGACGCCGGCGAATTCCTCGTCGACGTCGACCACCACCTCTTCGATCGGCTCGAGCCGCCGGCCCGTCGCCGGATCGATCGTAAACAACACGCGCGGACGCGAAATCGACAATTCGAAGCCTTCGCGCCGCATCGTCTCGATCAGCACGCCGAGCTGCAACTCGCCGCGGCCCGCGACCTCGAACGCATCCTTTTCCGTGCTCTCGCTGACCCGGATCGCGACATTGCCCTCGGCTTCGCGGAACAGGCGCTCGCCGATCATGCGGGAGGTAACCTTGGTTCCCTCCCGGCCAGCGAGCGGGCTGTCATTGACTGAGAAGGTGATCGCCAAGGTCGGCGGGTCGATCGGATCGGCGGCGAGCGGCGTCGTGACCTCAGGGGCGCAGATCGTGTCTGCGACCGTCGTCAGCGTTAGCCCGGCGACGGCGATGATGTCGCCCGCCCTGGCCTCCTCGATCGGCCGCCGGTCGAGCCCGCGAAACGCCTGCAATTTGGTCAGCCGCGCCTGCTCGATCACCCGGCCGTCGCGGCCCAGGGATTTGACCGGCATGTTGAGACGCGCCACCCCGGAATGGATCAGCCCGGTCAGCACCCGGCCGAGATAGGGGTCGTAATCGAGCGTCGTCGCCAGCATCGAAAACGGTGCGTTGGGATCGGCCTGCGGCGGCGGGACATGCGACAGGATCAGCTCGAAAAGCGGCGACAAGTCCTTGCGCGGCATATCGAGAGCGGCAGTCGCCCAGCCTTGCCGGCCGGAAGCAAAAACCGTCGGGAAATCGAGCTGCGCTTCGGTCGCGTCGAGCGCCGCGAACAGATCAAAGATCTCGTTGTGGACCGCCTGAGCGCGGGCGTCGGCCCGATCGACCTTGTTGATGACGACGATCGGCCGCAAACCCTGGCTCAACGCCTTGCCGACAACAAATTTGGTCTGCGGCATCGGGCCGTCGGCAGCGTCGACCAATACCAGAACCCCGTCGACCATGCTGAGGATGCGTTCGACCTCGCCGCCGAAATCGGCGTGGCCTGGTGTGTCGACGATGTTGATCCGGACGTCCTGCCAGACGACCGAGGTGCATTTGGCGAGGATCGTGATGCCGCGCTCGCGCTCGAGCTCGTTCGAATCGAGGGCGCGTTCGGCAACCTGCTGGTTGGCGCGGAACGCGCCGCTCTGGCGCAGCATCGCATCGACCAAGGTCGTCTTGCCATGGTCGACATGGGCGATGATCGCGATGTTGCGAATGTCCATTTAATGCAAAACCTCACCCGCACGCAGCGGGGGCGCCGGCCTCAGGCACGGTTGGTTATTTCGGCAGCGCACAAACTGCCGATCTCGCCGCAAATGGGAAGCGGCGGAACGCGGGTCAAGCAGTAGAGGAAGCCGCTGGCTGACTATCGTTCTGGCTTGACGGCCGGCCTTCCCCAAAAGCGTCTCGCGCCGCTGTGAGAATCTCATCCGAAAGCGCAGGATCCTCCACGGCCCGGGCGATCATCAGGGCGCCGATGATTCCAGCGAGGGTCGCGATCGCACGCTTGCGTCGGCTTGCTGCAGTGCTACCCTTGAGCAGGTGCGAGAAGCGGTCCAGCTGCGCGTGCACATGCGCAGTCACGCCGCGGCGCATCCCTTCGCCCTGCCGCGCCATCTCGCCGCACAAAGCTGCAATGGCACAGCCATCCGCCCGGTTGGCTCGGTGCCGCTCCGATAGGTAGTCGGATACGAGATCGCGCAGGTCCGTGAAGCGGCTCTGTCTTTCGGTGCCCCGTTCGAGTGCGCGCCTCACCGCCTCGGCGGCAAGATCGTCCTTCGATCGGAAATGACCGTAAAAGCCGCCATGCGTGAGGCCGGCGCCTTTCATGATTGCATCGACGCCCACGCCGTCGAAGCCATTCTCGCGAAACATCCGCGAAGCGGTTTCCACGATCCGCCTGCGGTTTTCGGCCGCCTGCTCTCGGCTGACGCGCATTGTGGCTCCTCGCTCTCATTCGCCCCTTGACAGGATATATGACGCCTATCATACATATATGCATGACGATCGTCATTTATAACCCGGAAACCAGGCGGGCTTGAACCTATCAGCATGAGGAGTTGGGTCATGACAGACATTCCCTATCGCACCGCTCTGATCGTCGGAGCAGGCTCGGGCATCAGCGCGTCGGTGGCCCGCGGGTTGGCGGCGGCTGGTCTCAAGGTTGGTTTGGCGGCGCGCAACATAGAGAAGCTGGCGGCGCTCGCCGCCGAGACCCGCGCACAAACATTTGCCGTCGATGCGACTGATCCCGCGGCCGTCACGCGCTTGTTCGGCGAGGCCGATACGCGGCTCGGCGAGCCCGATATGGTGCTCTACAACGCCAGTGCGCGGGCGCACGGCCCGATCGCCGAGCTCGATCCGGAAGCCGTGCGCAGGGCGGTCGGAGTGTCGGCCTTTGGCGGGTTTCTCGTCGTCCAGCAGGCGGCGCGGCGAATGATAGCCCATGGCCGCGGCGCCATTTTGCTGACCGGCGCCAGCGCCAGCGTGAAGGGGTACCCGCTTTCTGCGGCCTTTGCGATGGGCAAATTCGCCTTGCGAGGTTTGGCGCAGAGCACCGCACGCGAGCTCGGGCCGAAGGGCATCCACGTCGCCCATTTCGTGATCGACGGCGGAGTGCGCAGCGCGAGGCGGCAGGATCCCGCCGACCGACCGGACAGCACGCTCGACCCTGACGCGATCGCCCAGACCTATCTCGATGTGTTGCGCCAACCCCGCAGCGCGTGGTCCTTGGAGGTCGAGCTTCGGCCTTGGGTCGAGACCTTCTGAGCCGCAATGGAACGCCGTCAGGCGCGGGTCGGTTTTGCGAGGAGCTCTGAGAGCTTTACCTCGGGGCGGGCGCCGAAATGGCTGATGATCTCGGCAGCGCACAAGCTGCCGATCTCGCCGCAGACGGGGAGCGGCAGGGCACGGGTCAGGCCGTAGAGGAAGCCGCTGGCGTAGAGATCGCCCGCCCCTGTGGTGTCGACGACGCGCGCAATCGGCGCCGCCGCGACAGGATGCTCACCTCCTCCCGCCAGAATGACGCTGCCCGCCGCGCTGCGCGTCAAGGCGGCGATCGCGACATGCCCGCGTAGCGCAGCCGCAGCAGCGGCGAAATCATCCGTCTCGTAAAGCGCGCAGATTTCGGCCTCGTTGGCGAAGAGAATATCGATATGTCCGTCGACCAGGTCGCGGAACGCTTCCCGGTGCCGCCCAACGCAGAACGGGTCGGAAAGGCTGAGCGCCACCTGGCGGCCCGCCGAATGGGCGATCGCCGCGGCTTTGCGAAAAGCCTCCTGCGCGAGTGGCGGGTCGAACAAAAAGCCTTCGAGGTAGGTGACCTGCGCCGCAGCGATCACGTCTGGGTCGATGTCGGCGGGCCCGAGCTCGACGCAGGCGCCGAGATAAGTGTTCATCGTACGCTGCCCGTCAGGGGTCACGAGGATCAGGCAGCGCGCGGTGCCCGGGCCGGAGGTCGCGGCCGGCGTCTCAAAGCGCACCCCGGTCGCGGTGATGTCGTGCCGGTAAACCTGTCCGAGAAAGTCGTCGCGCACCTTGCCGATATAGGCGCCGGTGCCGCCGAGCGAGGCGATCCCGGCAATCGTGTTGCCGGCCGACCCGCCCGACGCCTCGATCGCCGGACCCATCATCCGGTAGAGCGCGTCCGCCCGGTCGGCGTCGATCAAGGTCATGGTTCCTTTGAAGAGCCCTTCTCGAGCGAGAAACTCGTCCTCGCCATGAGCGATCACATCGACAATGGCATTGCCGATGCCGACGACATCGATGCTGGCTTGCGTCATTTGGCTAGAGATGACCCCCGCAGGAAACCGGCGGCGACTATAACCGCGTTCACTAGCCGGGCAAGAACTCGGCGAAGGCGGCTCGATTACCGACCCGAAAATTGCCGCAATGGGCCGGCATATTGGCTTCGCTTAAGGAGCGCAAATTCATCATCGGTGCAGGAGCGAGCCATGTTCCGTCATTCCCGCGAAAAGCGGGAATCCAGAGCGACAGACGAGGAGTGGCCGGCCCTGCCCTGGACCCCCGCTTTCGCGGGGGCGACGGCGGGGATAGAAGATGATGTTTCCCGTGGTAAACAGCGGTGCTGTTCTTGCTGGCTGTTCCTCGCTGTTATTTCGCCGGCGGCGTGCTTGAAAGGCGAGGATCTCTGCCCCTGAAGGCCGGCCTCTCCGCTGTCTCCCTTTGTATTATCAGCGATATCAGCCAACGGCATCCGCTGGCGTGTCCGATTCTAGCGCGAAGAGCAGCAGCGATCGGCCGGTAACGCCGTAGACCTCACCAGTCGCAAAAGTGCCCATCTCTGCGTCCTCGGGAAGGTTCGTATCGATCAGCAACTGCCAATGCCAGCCTCCGACCGTCTCCGGCAGCGTGAACCCGACGAGATCGTGGTAACCGTTCAACACCATCAACAACGTAGCGTCTTCGCCGCGCCGGCGAATGCCGGTCGGCTGGGCGCGGCCATCCATCAGCATGCCAAAACATTCCATGTTCATGTCGCCCCAATCCTCGGGTTTCATCTCGGCGCCCGAGGCGTTGATCCAGGTCACGTCCTTTACACCCAGCTCCTCATCGTAGGTTCCGCTCAGAAACCGCGTGCGGCGCAGGATCGGGTATCTATGGCGCAGCGCCGTCAGCTGCCGCACAAAGCGGATCAGCGCCGCACCCTCCTCCCCGATTTTCCAGTCGACCCAGCTGATCTCGTTGTCCTGGCAATAGGCGTTGTTGTTGCCTTGTTGCGTTCGCGCGAACTCGTCGCCGGCGAGCAGCATCGGCGTGCCTTGCGACAGCAACAGGGTGGCAAGGAAGTTGCGCCGCTGGCGGCCGCGCAGCGCATTGACCTCCTCGTCGTCGGTCGGGCCCTCTGCGCCGCAATTCCACGAGCGGTTGTCGGAATGGCCGTCCTTGTTGTCCTCGCCGTTCGCCTCGTTGTGCCGGTCGTCGTAGGAGACGAGATCGTTGAGAGTGAACCCGTCATGGGCGGTGATGAAGTTGACGCTGGCCCAGGGTTTGCGGCCGCGGTGATTGAAAATGTCGCCCGAGGCGCAGAGGCGCGGAGCAACCGCGCTCGCCGGGGCCTCGCCGCGCCAGAAGTCGCGCACCGTATCGCGGTATTTGTCGTTCCACTCGGCCCAACCCGGCGGGAAGCCACCCACCTGGTACCCGCCCGGGCCGCAATCCCACGGCTCGGCGATCAGCTTGACCGTGCGCAGCTCCGGGTCCTGGCAGCAGGCCTTCAGGAACCCGCTCTGATTGTCGAAGCCGGTCGCCTGGCGGGCGAGAATCGTGCCAAGGTCGAAGCGGAAGCCGTCGACATGCGTCTCGCTCGCCCAATAGCGCAAACTGTCGGTCACCATCTCGATCACCCGCATGTGGTCGAGGTTGAGCGTATTCCCGGTGCCGGTGTCGTTGATGTAGTAGCGCCGCTTATCGGGCAGCAGGCGATAGTAGGAGGCGTTGTCGATGCCCTTGAACGACAAGGTCGGGCCGAGCTGGTTGCCTTCGGCGGTATGGTTGTACACCACATCGAGAATGACTTCGAGACCGGCCTCGTGCAGTCGCGCCACCATCTCCTTGAATTCGCGCAGGGTCTGCTCGCGTTCATGAGCATAACGCGGATCAGGCGCGAAGAACCCGATTGAATTGTATCCCCAATAGTTGGTCAGCCCCTTGTCGAGCAGCATGCTGTCGTTGATGAAGGTGTGGATCGGCAGCAGCTCTACCGATGTCACGCCGAGCGACTTGATGTATTCTACGACTTCATTGGAGAGGCCCTTATAAGTGCCGCGCCATTCCTTTGGCAATTTAGGTTGGAGCTTGGTAAAGCCGCGGAGATGGAGCTCGTAAACAATCGTGTGCTCCCATGGAACGCTGCGGCGCACAGCTTCGCCCTTCCAGTCGAAATTCGGGTCGACGACAACGCATTTCGGCATGAAAGGCGCGCTGTCGCGCTCGTCGAAGGTCATATCGTCGCCCGATTCGAGCTGATACCCAAAGACCGCGGGATGCCACTCCAAATCGCCGAAATGCCCGCGGGCATAAGGGTCAAGCACCAACTTGTTGGGGTTGAAGCGGTGCCCGGCGCAAGGCTCGTAGGGACCGTGCACGCGATAGCCGTAAATCGATCCGGGCTGCACATCCGGCACATAGCCGTGCCAGATCTCGTCGGTGAATTCGGGTAGGTCGATGCACGCCGTCTCGCGCTCGCCGGTCTCGTCGAAGAGGCACAGCTCGACGCGCGTCGCATTGGCCGAGAACAGCGCAAAATTGACCCCCTCGCCGTCCCAGGTGGCCCCGAGCGGATGCGGCAGGCCTTCTCGGATCTTGCTCTCGGAGATCGCGAGCATCGTCTTCCCTTCTTGGTTGGATAAGCCGGCGCAGCGGAACGCGTCGGGTAAACAGCACCGACGCCCGACAAGATCCAAGCGATTACGATGTCGCAGGCGCAGGGCCGATCAGGTGGGGGCCGATCAGGTGGGGGCCGATCAGGTGCGAGGCCGATCAGGCGGGGGGCTGATCAGGCGGGGGCCGATCAGGCGCCGGCGAAAACGATCGAGACCGGGCTGCCGACCTTGACGACCTCGCCGGTCGGCGCCAGCTTGCCGGTCGCTTTGTTGACCCGGAACGTCACGATCCTGTCGGAATCCTGGTTGGCGGCATAAAGGAAGTTCGCCGTGGGATCGAGCGCGAAGTGGCGCGGCGTATTGCCCTGCGTCGGTTCCCAGCCGACCGGGGTCAAGGTGCCGGCGGCACGATCGACGGCAAAGATGACGATGCTGTCGTGCCCGCGGTTCGAGCCGTAGACAAAACGCCCCGACGTGGCGACGGCGACCTCCGCCCCGGTATTGTTGCCGGTGAAGCTCGGCGGGACTGTGGGTATGACCTGAACGGGCTGCAGCGCACCGCGCGCCGGATCGTAGCGATAAGTCGTCATCGTCGAATCGAGCTCGTCGATGACATAGGCATTGGGCAGGATCGGGTGGAAGGCGATATGGCGAGGTCCCGCACCTTCCCGCGTTGCAATGAACGGCGGATCGTTCGGCGTCAATTTGCCGCTCACTGCATCGAGGTGAAACCCGAAGACCCGATCAAGCCCCTTGTCGGGCACGAGGATGAACCGGCCGGCCGGGTCGAACGGGCAGTCGTGCGGGTGCGAGCTCGCCTGTTCCTTGCGGTTCGGGCCCGGCTCGCCGGGCAACATCGCCAGATCGGTCCGTGCCCCGAGGGTGCCGTCCTTCGCGATCGGCACGACCCCCACCGACCCGGCGCCGTAATTCGCCGTGACGATGAAGCGGTTCGTCGGGTCGATCGCCAGATAAACCGGGTTCTTGCCGCCGCAGGATTGGCGGTTGAGCGGCGTCAGCTGACCGGTTTGCTTGTCGATCGCATAGGCGCTGACCTCGTCCAAATCGGCGTGGACCGAGTAGAGAAACCTCCGCTCGCGGTCCAAGGCGAGGAAGGAAGGGTTGATGACGTTCGGGACCAGCTGCTGATGCGTCCAAACCCCGGAACTCGGGTCCATTCGATAGACGTTGATGCCGTCTCCTTTGCCTTTCCGTTCGGGCGTGGTGAAGGCCCCGACATAGACGAAGAGCGCCTTGCCCGGCGGGGCATTCATCCGCGCCTGCGCGCCGGCCTTTCTGGCGCCGAGGACGGCCGGTCCGGCGATGGCCAGCGCAGCGGCGCTCTGCAGGACGATTCGCCGTCGGATGTGACCGCCGCAAGGCTTCGATCGTTTATCCATTTCCTCCCTCTCTGATTGATTAAGCGATCCGTTGGGAGACGAAACTGTACACCAGATGCGGCTGACTGCGGCAAGGGCAGCCGTCTTGTCGAGGTTGTCGGTTGGCCGTCCCGCGCGGTTGGGCTAGAACCCGTCGCGGATGATTGTCGCGTTTTTTCGTGCCGTCGGCGCGCTCTTCGAACCGCCGATGCGGCGGGTGGTCGCGCTGAGCTTCGCGCTCGCCGTCGCGAGTTTTGCTTTGCTCTGGCTGGCCGTTGCCGCCACTCTCTACCACACGACCTTCTTCGATTGGCGGCTGCTGAACTGGCTCGTCGGCGTGTTGGGCGGGCTCGCCGTGCTGGGGCTGACCTGGCTGCTTTTTCCGGCCGCCGTCACCTTGATCATGAGTTTCTACCTCGAACGCGTTGCTTCCGCCGTCGAGGCCGTCGACTATCCGGGGCGCGGCCCGCCGCGCCCGCAACCTTTGGGAGAGATCGTCTCCATAACGCTGCGGTTGAGCCTATCGGCGCTCCTGTTCAACCTATTGGCACTTCCGGTTTATCTGCTGGTGCCCGGGATAAATCTCTTTCTCTTCCTCGCCCTGAACGGATATCTTTTCGGGCGGGGGTATTTTGAAGTGGTCGCGCTCAGACGGCTCGATATGGGGGCAGCCAGGCGAGTGCGCAGCCGGTTCGCCGGCCGCATTTTCCTGGGTGGGGTCGTGATTGCAGGGCTGTTCGCCCTGCCGCTCGTCAATCTCGTCGCGCCGGTGATCGCCACCGCCTTTATGTTGCACATCTTCGAGGCGCTGCCGCGCCCCGAATTGCACCCTTTGGGCCGCACCCCCTGACCCGGTCTGCGGCATAGCCATCCTTTCAACAATGTCGATCGGGTGTCCCAACCATGTTTGGCAGAAAGAAAACCGAGACAGAGGACCACAAAATGGCAGATGCGTCTGACGATTTGGGCATCCCGATGAAGCCCGCGCGCCCAATGGGCCCCGGAGTGGGCCCTGGAGCGGGCCCTGGGACAAACCCGGGCCCCAATGGCCCGGCCAAGCCGCCCACAATGCCGCCGCGCGCACCCGATCTGGCGCGCGCCGGCGAGACGATGGCGATTCGCCCGGCGGAGCCGATTTGCCGACCCGGCGACCCGGCGGCCCGGCGACCCAACGACGGCGAGGTCCGCAAGCTGACCGTTGGCCGCGAAATCACCCTTTCGGGCGAGATCACGTCCTGCGACAAGCTGATCATCGAAGGCAGCGTCGAGGCCAACCTCAACAACTGCCGCGACGTCGAGATCGCCGAATTGGGGCTGTTCAAAGGTACCGCCTCGATCGAGGAAGCCGAAATCCAGGGCCGTTTCGAAGGCAATCTGGTGGTTCGAAAGCGGCTCCTGATCAAGGCGAGCGGGCGGGTGTCGGGCACGATCCGCTACGGCCAGATCGAGATCGAGTGCGGCGGCCAGATCTCCGGCGACGTCCAGGCGCAGCCTTCAGCCGATCACGGCGAGATCCTCGCGGACGTGACGAGCGTACGCGTCGCGAGCTGACCCAGATTTCGCCGCCGGCCGCCTCGCACCGCGAGCCGGTGTCAAACAATCGGCTCTCCGGTCGACGCGCGCTCGAACCTAAGCCGGCGAAGCCGGAACCAAACAGGTTAAAATAGACGCAGGAGACGCGGGGAGCAGGAGGGGAGGTTGAGGCAGCCGCTGACGGAGCGTTACCGCGAGCGCCTCGCCGGGGTGCTCTCCTGCTATGACCGGATCATCGTCACCGGCACGCTGCCGGGAGCCTGTTACGCGAAGGGAATGACGGGATTTCTTTCTGCGCGGCAGATCCGGATCTTCGACTATCCGCGATTTGCCGAACCACTTCGCGATCGAGTACGCGAGCGCGCCGCCGAGTTGGCGAGTGCCGCTGGCATTACCATCGAACACATTGCCAAGAACCACATCCGCAAGGAGGACGTCGTCGCCAGGGTGCTTGTCGTCCGCGGCGACCGTCCCGGCCTGGTGCATATCATCTCGGCGATGGAAGCCTGCCACACCTACAAGCCCTGGCATGACAAGCACACGCATCGCACCTTCTTGCGGCCGGATACTGGCAAATGCCTGCATTACTACTTCTACTTCATCGACGCCGAGTTGGGCCTGATCTATCTGCGCGTGCCGACCTGGTGCCCGTTCCGTCTGCAGTTCTATTGCAATGGGCATAGCTGGCTGGCCCGCCAACTCACCGCCGCCGGCGTCGGTTTCACCCTTGCCGACAACGCCTTTCTGCGCATTGACGACTGGGAGCGCGCGCAGGCCCTCGCCGACACCCTCTCGCCCGACCACCTGCATCGCATCCTCGATCACTATGCCCAGCAGTGCTGTCCGGTGCTCGACGTCTTCGCCCAGTCCTACCACTGGAGTTTCATGCAGGTCGAATACGCCACTGATCTGGTGTTCCGCACGCCGGCCATCCTCAAACCCCTCTATGAACAGCTTTCCCGGCAAGCCATCCTGACCGTCAAAGCCGAACACGTCGCCACCTTTCTCGGCCACAAGATCACTGCCCAACTCGCCCAAGAGATCGGCAGCCAATTCACCACGCGTATCGAGGGCACCTGCGTCAAGCATCGTTTCAGTAAGTCCTCGATCAAGATCTACGACAAATTCGGCCTCGTCCTACGTATCGAGACGACCACCAACGACGTCTCCGCTTTCAAGCACTACCGCAAGGTGGAACATCGCCAAGGCCCGGCAACTCGCGCCCTGGCCCCCGTCAGAAAGACCATCTACAGCCTCAAGGACTTGCGTGAGATCTTGCTAAGCTGCAATCGCCGTTACCTTGAATACCTCTCCAGTCTGGACGACTTCTCGGCTGGCATCCGGACGCTCGACCGTCTCACCCAACCCCGTCCGCTCAAAGGCCGAAACCTCAAGGGCCTCAACTTTTTCAGCCGCGCCGAACAGACCCTGCTCGCCGCCCTCCAGCGTCCTGGCTTCAATATCGCCGGTCTCCGCCGCGCCGACCTACTGCCGCTCCTCGGCCAATCCTCTCCCGCCACCCTATCCCGACAACTCGCCCGTCTGCGCCATCTCGGCGTCATCAAACGCGTCCTCGGTACCTATCGCTACTATCTCACCCGCGCTGGCCGCGCCGCCATCGCTGCCGGCCGCCGTCTCACCGAACACACCATCATTCCTGCTCTGGCCTGACAAATCTGCTCACAAAATGCAAACACTCAGGTCGTAAGCGACTAATAATAAGGTTCAAACGATCATGCGGCGGCTCGAGCTCGATAATCCCCGCGAAGCGTCCGAAGTCGGCGGCGTTGGACGTCAAAAAACGCCATGCTCGAGTATGGTTGCGACGCTGTTCGTGTCCTGTACCTGATTGGCCGTCCTACATGGCCGGCCGGTCGTGGTCGACACAGAAAACAATTGCTGGAAACGTCGCACATCGGCGATTGCGGTCCTGGTCGGCAGCGTTAGGGCTTGGCGTGCGGGGCCAGGTCACCTCGGCCAGGTGGTGCACGCGCAAGAATGCTTGTAGCGAAGATGCCACTGATGGGCTTGTTAGGCGCAATCCCATAGCTGTCAAATCCCCTGGAGGGCGACTTCGGCATCCTCGATCGTCGTGACGCCAACACCCGGTGATATGGCGCAGTCCGGCGGCGCTTCGCTTGATCGCGGGGAGACCAGCTGCTAATAACGGCAAACGGCTTCGTCCCCTTCGTCTAGAGGCCCAGGACACCGCCCTCTCACGGCGGCAACACCGGTTCGAATCCGGTAGGGGACGCCAATAATTTCAAACATTTGAGAATTTCAGTAATACTAGTGTCCCGGTTGTGTCCCGGATATGGTCCCAGATGCTCGTCTTTCCGGGAAAGCTGGGTCGCCGGTCGCAAGAAACTCTTCGTATCCTATCTCGCCGAGCCGCTCGCCGCCGGGTCCCATCGCATCGGCGATATCGATTACGACCGGCTTTTGGTCGAGTTGAGCCAGCGCCTGCGCAACCAACGGCGCAAATTCGGTATCGGTGATCAGCACCTTTGCCTCGCCGTGCCGCAGGATGAAGGCGATGGTGCCGCTGCCGCCCCGCGCACTGCCGACCCTCTGGCAAGCCGACGACGCGTTCGTCCGCTCGTCTCTGAGCACCTTTCCGGGCTTCTATGAGACCGGAGACGCTGGGTTAATCGATGCGGACGGGTATATCCACGGGATGACCCGCACTGACGACATCATCAATGTCGCCGCCCACCGCCCTTCGACCGGGGAGATCGAGGAGGTGCTGGCGGCCCATCCCGACGTCGCGGAATGTGCCGTGATCGGTGTTGCCGACGCATTGAAAGGCCAGGTCCCGCTGGGCCTCTTGGTTTTCAAGGCCCGCATCAAACGCCCCGCGGACCAGCCCGCGGACCAGATCGAGCGCGAAGCCGTCGCGCTCGTTCGCGACCGCATCGGCCCGGTCGCGAGCTTCAAGACAATGCTGGTTGTTGCCGGTCTGCCAAAAACCCGATCCGGCAAGATCCTGCGCGGCACAATGCACCGGATCGCCGACGGCGAGGACTATCCCTTGCCGGCAACGATCGCGATCCGGCGGTCCTCGGCGAAATCAGCGCCGCTCTGGCAAATGCCGGCTACGCAAGCGAAACAGGGTGTAAGCCTAACCCTCCAGCCGCTCGGACTCCTCGCTGCCGAGTTCGTCTTTTGCCACGGGCCTTCGCGCGCGGGCATAACTGAGCGCCCGCTCGAGATCTGCGAATGTGCAAAGACCGAGCTCGACCGGGTGCCGGGGCTTGATGTTGGGGCTGTTCCAGTGCGTGCGGTCGCGCACGGCCGCGATCGTCGGTTTGGTCGTGCCGATGAGCTTCGTGATCTGGGCCTCCGACAGCTCGGGATGGCCCTTGAGCAGAAAAGCAATCGCATCCGGCTTGTCTTGACGCTTGGAGATCGGCGTGTAGCGCGGGCCTTTGTGCTTGAAGACCTGCGGTGGAAGGGCTTGTGGAGAAAGCTTGAGCCGCGCCTCCGGGTCGACCTGGCAGCGCTCGATCTCCTCCGCCGTGGTCTGGCCGTTCCCCACCGGGTCGAGCCCTTGCATCTGGTTCGCCACTTCGCCATCGGCGATGGCTTGGATCTCTAACGGATGCAGTTCGCAGAAATCCGCAATCTGGTCAAAGGTGAGTGAGGTGTTTTCGACCAGCCAAACGGCGGTCGCCTTGGGCATCAACGGAGCGGCCATGCTGAATTCCGATGCAACGGCGTGCGAACGGGCCAAAGCGGCACCGGGGACACGCTCGAAAGAGTTAAACGCTATATAATCGCGCCGGCCGCCCCAGGGAAGACAGTGGGAAGACGAAAGGAGAACGGGAGGCATGGACGAGTCGGATCTCGAACCGCGGCGCAAGCCGGTGCAGCCGAAAGATTTGACCATGTTAGGGATCGCCGAACTCGAAGCCTATATCGCCGAACTGGAGGCCGAAATCGCCCGAGCGCGGGTCGAGATCGCGGCAAAGCTCGGTCAGCGGCGCGGCGCCGAAGCGCTGTTCAAACGGTGACGCCGGCAATACCGCGGGCGGTTCCGGCCGAGGGTCGGCAACACTACGCAAAGCCGGGAATTGCCGCTAACGGTTGAGTAACGCTCCGCTGGCATAACCCTACGTATGCTAGAGGAGGAATCAGAAGATCGCCTTTTGCGCGTCGATCTTTACCAAATTGAGAACAAGCTCGATTTGATCGAAACCAAACTCGCGGCCATACCGACGCAAGCTGACCTTACCCGCATCGCACTTTTGGCGCTTCTAACCGCCGCCGTTTTCGTTCTCTTCGGGATCGAGGTGCTGACCCGATAGCTCCCCCTGCGCTGACTTCGGTTCGCCGGGTGAACGTGACACAAAATTCGCGAAACGTTCAAATCGCCTTCAGTTAATTTTTTGCCCCTAACCGGAGAACGAGGCTGGAACGACAGGGCGGGGTGCGTCTTCTACATAATACCGGGCTCTTGACCCATGTTAACCTATCGACCCCATGGGGTTCCAGACCCTGGATGTCGCGCGAAAGCCATCGGGGGTAAATCAGCATTCTATTTACACACCCAGCGCCGAAACCGCGTAGCCGCCGGTCGACTGTGCCGGGTCGCCGTGCGAAACTGCTACCCCGATGCCGTTATCATGGCAACGCTCTCCGTCGCCAGCCGGGTGAACATCGTTAGCGCGTCGGCTCGGTGAACGGCTTCGATCTGTCCGGCCCGCAGCTATAAAGAGGGCAGAGGAGAACCCGGCCAGCACCCAATCGCTGATTGCGAAGCTGTCCGGCCGGCTCGCATGCGGCGGCTCGGGATTTTTGGACAGCGCGATAAGCTAAGGCTGACCGGTCCAAAAGGGGCGCGATAAGTGGGCGTAAAGAGGAAGCAGCACAGCGCGGAGTTCAAGGCGCGGGTGGCGATGGCGGCGCTTTCGGGGGAGAAGACTGAGCTGTCGGCGGAGTTGGGGGTTCATCCGACGATGATCAGCAACTGGAAGCAGGAGCTGGTGAAGCGTGCGGGGGAGCTGTTCGGGGGCGGCAGCAAGGCGCCGGCGGCCGCGGATGCGCAGAAGGTGATCGACGATCTGCACCGCAAGATCGGGCAGCTGCAGGTCGAGTGCGATTTTCTCGCCGGGCAGCCCGCCATCTCCCGATTGCTGCGAGGCGGGCGATGATCGCGCCGGAAGCATTCCTGTGGGGTTGCCGCATCATCCGGCAATTCGGTACCGATAAGGCTGTGCCAAGCCGCATGCGCAAGGTTTCGAAGCGCTGTGCACGACAGAGCGCGTCGCCATCAAAGCGGTAGCCACGGACGGTCAGACCCTCGGCGCAATACGGCTTCGGCACGATCCAGGTCGGAAGGCGAAATGTCCAGCGCGGCAGGCCAGGCGGGGCAGGCTTGGCTCGCCCAGGACGGGTTCCAGAATGACCGGGTCGACCGCCATCGACAATGTAAAACCGCCGGTGAGACAGAGTCCTATGGCCCCCGACATCGGGACCGCCGTATCCCTGGTGTGCCAGGCGGGCCCAACTGCCGCAACCAATCCGCAACCGGGCCGCTCCGGTTGGCGGGGAAATTGAATTCGCGGAAAATACAGAGGCAAATGGTGCAGCTGATTTGACCTTCTCGGGATTGGTGGCGTCGGCGAGCCACATAGAATAGGGGCGTAGACGCGGAGGCCGGCTTGTGTGATCCAGCGACAGAGGCGTGCGAGCGTGGAGTGAAGCCAAACACCTCGTGCATGACGAGCACAGCCGGACCTTCGATCCCGGTCACCAACACGCGTTTGGTCTCGCCGGCAGTGGTGATGTCGCGCCGGATCTTGAGTTAAGGTCATGTCAGTCGTTCGCGGGTGGCGTCTTGCTCAACAGGATCGCGAGCCACTCGCCATGATCTGCGGATGACGCCGGCCTCGACGTTCGCGTAAGATGCGTGTTTGGGTCAGGCTCGAGCCGGAGGCGTGGGGTGGCCGGCGGGTTCGATCGGTCAACAAAAAGGAAGCGGCATGCTGGCGATGTGGGTGAAGGTTCGGGTGAAGCCTGACGCGCGCGAGCGCTTCCTCGAGGCGATCGAGGTGGATGCCCTAGGCTCCGAGCGGGACGAGCCGGGCTGCATGCGCTTCAACGTCCTGCAGGACGCGCAGGACCAGAACGTCTACTATTTCTACGAAGTCTACCGGGACGAAGCGGCGCTGGAGGCGCATCGGGCGGCCCCCCACTACGGCGTCTGGCGGGCAGCCGCGGACACCTTGGACGGCGCGCCCCAGGCGACGCGCTGCCAGACCGTCTTTCCCGCTGCGGCCGGGTACTGGGAGCGAAAAAGCTCCTGAACCATAAGACCATTCCAGGAGTCGGCAGGTCACGAGGTAATTCGCAACCCGGCTGCGTGTTTGGGCTGCTCGTCTCGCGGCGCTTTGGACCGCTTTTCGCGACGCAGTTCCTTTCGGCCTTCAACGACAACGCGTTGCGCAATGCGTTGGTGCTGATGATCGCCTACCGGGCGGATGAGGGAGGACAATTCTCGGCGCAACTCATGATCCCGCTCGCCGCCGGGCTGTTCATGCTGCCGTTTTTCCTGTGCTCGGCGACCGCCGGCCAGATCGCCGACGAGTTGGACAAGGCGTCAATGATCGGCCAGATCAAGCTCATCGAGATCCCGGTGATGCTGGCGGCCGCCGGTGGGGTCCTCGCCGGCAGCGCGACGGTGCTCCTGGCGCTGCTCTTCGCGATGGGGATCGTCGCCGCGTTCTTTGGCCCGCTCAAATATGCGATCCTGCCGGATCTGCTCGCCCCCGAAGAGCTGCTGCTCGGCAATGCCCTGGTCGAGGCCGGGACCTTTATCGCGATCCTCCTCGGCACGATCGCCGGCATGGTGATCGCCACCCGGCATGGGTCGGCGGCTGTCGCGGTGCTGATCGTCGCAGTGGCGCTCGCCGCCTGGGCGGCCAGCCGGCAAATACCGCCCACGACACCCGCGGCGCGCCGTGGCGCGGCGCGCTGGAATCTGTTCCGCGCGACGGCTCGGGTAGTACGGCAGGCTGCACAGGAACCGGGGCCGTTTCGCGCGATGCTCGGCATTTCATGGTTCTGGCTGGCCGGCGCGATTTATCTGTCGCAGTTCCCCGCCTATGTCCGCTTCATCCTCGGGGCGGAAGAGTTGGTCGTGACCTTGTTTCTGACGTTGTTTTCCGTCGGGATCGCGTTTGGTTCGCTGTTGTGCAATCGCCTCCTCGCCGGGAGGCTCAGCGCAAGCTGCGTCCCCTGGGGAGCACTCGGGATCGGGCTGTTTTCGATCGATCTGTGGCTCGCCAGCCCGCCGCCGGCGGGAACCGCAGAGCTCACAACCCTAGGGGCATTTCTCGGCGACCCGCTGCATTGGCGAATTCTTGCCGACCTCTTCGGCATCGCGGCCTCAGGCGGGGTTTTTGTCGTGCCGCTCTACGTGCTGCTGCAGGCGATGACCGAACGCGAGCACCGCGCCCGGGCGATCGCGGCGAACAACATCGTCAATGCCGCTGCGATGGTGATCTCATCGGCCGTGACGATGGCGCTGATCGCAATTGGCGTCAGCATCCCCGGGCTGTTTTTGCTGACCGGAACCGCGACGCTCGCTGTCGCGGCGCAGTTTTGGCGCATGCTGCCCCGGCTCTCCGTCGTCCAGTCTACTTGACCCAGCGCGCAACAGGCTCCAGGGCAGTGCCACGATCTCGCGAAGGGCCGCGCCGGCGGTCTGCCAAAGCGAGCGTGCCGGCACCGCGGCCCGCCCCGCGACCCGCAGCCCAGCGAGGCGGAACAAGAGCGCGCGCGCGGCAGGTGAACGCGGTCACTGACGAGCAGCACAGAGCCTAACCCCCGCGCGCCCAGCAGCCGCGCGGTCTCGCGCGCATTCTCGAAGGTATCGCGGGAAACGGGGTCGACCAGCATTGCGGGCTCGGAAACCCCGTGAGCAATCGCCGCCCGCCGCATGATTTCCGCTTCGGGCAGCGGTCCGCTGCCGCCGCCCGAGAGGACGAGCAGCGGAGCCGCGCCTGCCTCGAAGAGCCGGATGCCAATCCCCAACCGTCGTTTTAGCGCCGTCGAACCAGGGCAGCCGAGGACGACAATGGCATCGGGTTTAGAGCATCTGCCCGCCATCGACGGCAATATTCTGGCCGGTGACCCAGCTGGCGAGCGGCGAGCACAGGAACAGCGCAACCTGCGCGATTTCTTTCGGTCGGCCGAGCCGGCCGAACGGGATGCTTCTGAGGATGCGGCCGTAAAGGTCCGGATTGTTGGCCTTGGCCCGCGCCCAGGTGCCGCCGGGGAATTCGATCGAGCCGGGGGCGATGCAGTTGACCCGGATCCGCTTGCCCGCGAGCGCCGCGGCCTGGGTCAAGGTGTATTCCAGAACCGCGGCCTTGACGGCGCCGTAGGGCGGCGTGCGGACCGACGCTCGAAAACCCGAGATCGACGAGATGTTCAAGATCGAGCCTGCTTCGGACTTTTCGAGGTAGGGCAGCGCCGCCCGCGTCGCTCGCACCGTCGCCAGCAGGTCGACCGAGATGCTGGCGGCCCACCCGACTTCGTCATCGGTGGTCCCGAAACCCGAGGCGTTGTTGACGAGTATATCGACAGCGCCGAGAGCGTCGGCCGCTTCTGCGATGTAGCGTGGAATGGCCGCGGCGTCCGAAAGATCGCAGACCGCGGCGTGCGCGACGCCGCCATGCCGGGCGATCTCGTCGCGGGTCGCAGCGAGCGCCTCGGCGCCGCGGGCGCAAATCGACACGCCGGCACCGGCCTCGGCAAAGGCCAATGCGATCGCGCGCCCGATGCCGCGGCTGCCTCCGGCGACAATCGCGCGCTTGCCGGCAATGTCGATCTTCATGCTTCCTCCTCAGGATGTTCCGGCGCAGCATGCGCTAGAGAACATGGCTACGGAAGGGCTTAGGCGATGATCAAGAGCGTCTCGCTGCTGACCCGCAAGGCGGGGCTGTCGCACGAGCAATTCGTCAAGCACTGGCTCGAGGTGCATGCTCCTCTCGCTCATGCGGTACCCGGACTGCGCCGCTATGTTCAGTCGCATATTGTCGGCGAGCGGACCCGGCCCGACATCCCGGCGACGGATGTCGAAGTCGATGGAGTTGCCGAAACCTGGTACGACGATCTGGCCGCGATGGAGCGCGCCAATGCCTCTCCCGAGGCCAGGGCATTGCATGCCGACGGCGCCCTCTTCATCGGCCGGATAAAAAGCTTCATTACCGAGGAGAAGGTAATCATTCCGCGGGAGTGAGGAGGCTTCTCCCTCTCCGCCCCTAGGGGCGGAGAGGGGCGAATTCCGGGCGCGATAAGTCCGTCATGAGTTTACGTCAGGAGCAGCTGGCATGGAAAAGAATGTGCTCCGCTATCTCACCGGCTTCGGCAACGAGCACGCGACCGAGGCAGTGCCGGGCACCCTCCCTGTCGGCCAGAATGCGCCGCAACGGCCGCCGCGCGGCCTCTACACCGAGCAGATTTCGGGGACTCCGTTCACCGCGCCGCGTGCCGAGAACCGGCGGTCGTGGGTCTATCGCATCCGGCCCTCGGCAATGCATTCGCTGTTTCGTCGGATGGACAATGGGCTCGTTCGCAGCGCTCCCTTCGACGAGGTCACGCCGTCGCCGAACCGGCTCAGATGGAACCCGCTGCCTTTCCCGGACGAGCCGGCCGACTTCATCGACGGGCTTGTCACGATGGGTGGCAATGGCGATGCGAGCGGGCGGTGCGGGGTTGCGATCCATATTTATCGCGCGACCAAGCCGATGCAGCGCCGTGTTCTTTACGACGCCGACGGCGAGCTCCTGGTCGTGCCGCAGACAGGCCGGCTGCGGCTCGCCACCGAGCTCGGCGTGGTCGAGGCAAAACCCGGCGAGATTGCCGTGATCCCGCGCGGCATCAAGTTCCGCGTCGAGCTGCCGGACGGCCGCGCGAGAGGCTATGTCTGCGAGAATTACAGTGCGCTGTTCCGGCTGCCCGAATTGGGCCCGATCGGCGCCGACGGCCTCGCCAATCCGCGCGATTTCCGCTCGCCGGTCGCTGCTTTCGAAGACCGCGGCGAGCCCTGCGAGGTAGTCGCCAAATTCGAGGGCAATTTGTGGCTGACCGAGCTCGACCATTCGCCGCTCGACGTGGTCGCCTGGCACGGCAATTACGCGCCCTATGTCTACGATCTCGCGCTGTTCAATACGATCGGCACAGTCAGCTTCGACCATCCGGACCCGTCGATCTTCACCGTCCTGACCTCGCCGAGCGAGGCGCCGGGCACCGCCAATTGCGATTTCGTGATCTTTCCGCCGCGCTGGCTGGTGGCGGAACATACCTTTCGGCCGCCCTGGTTCCACCGCAACTACATGAACGAGTTCATGGGTCTGGTGCACGGCGTCTATGACGCCAAGGCCGAAGGTTTCGCTCCCGGCGGCGCGTCTTTGCACAATTGCATGTCCGCCCACGGCCCCGACCACGCCACCTTCGAGAGGGCCGTAGCGGCCGACCTCGCGCCGCACAAAGTCGAGGACACGCTGGCCTTCATGTTCGAGACGCGCCTCGTCATCCGCCCAACCCGCTTCGCGCTCGAGACCGACGCGCTGCAGCGCGATTACGACGCCTGCTGGACCGGGTTCGAAAAGCTCTTTAAGGGATAATCACCACGGAGACGCAGAGCTGCAGAGAAACGAGTGCTTTTCTCCGCGCCTCCGCCGCGGACCTTTATTTCACCGAGGAGAAACTCGTCGGCTGTAGGATGCTATTCTCGACTCTAGCGACGATTGCGCCATTTTTCTCGGTCTCGGCGCGCTTGGAGTGCCATTCAGGATCGGCCTGAAACGCGTTCCATTTTTTCTCGCGGTCAGCGAGCGATTCCCATTTCAGGAGATAGTAGAGGGCCTGGTTCGAATTGCCGATCGCGGTGGTCCAAAAACCGGCCTGCTCGATCCCGTGCCGCTTCCAGATCCCCAAAGTGATCGTGTCGAACCGCTTCAACAGGTCCGGAAGGCGGCCCGGCACGCAATGGTAGACGCGCAGTTCGCAGAGCATGACTTCCCCCTTTACTTTACCGACGAGAAGGTCGTCGGCTGCAAGATTGTGTTGGTAATCGAGGCGACGATCTGACCGTTCTTCTCGGTCTCGGCGCGTCCCGCGATCCATTCGGGATCGGCTTGGAACCCGGCGAACCGCTTCGCCCGATCATCGAGCGATTCCCATTTGAGCATGTAATAAAGGTCCTGGTTCGACGGTCCGATCGCCACGGTCCAGAACCCGGCCTGTTGGATGCCGTGCTTCTTCCAAAGCGGCAAGGTGAGCGTGTCGAATTGCTTTATGAGGTCCGGAAGGCGGCCCGGCACGCAGTGATAAACCCGTAGCTCGTAAATCATCTCTTCTCCTCCTTTGGGTGGGTTTCAGGAAAACTTAGTGGAGCCGGGATTCAACCCAGGCGGCTGCGTCGAGCAGCGCCTCGTCGCGGAAGCGCTGACCGACCAGTTGAATGCCGAGCGGCAACCCGCTGCGGCCGTTGCCGGCGGGCAAGGTCAGGCAGGGTGTCCAGGCCAGCGTCCAGATCGCATTGAAGCGGGCGTCGCCAGTCGAGTCGAGCCCCTTCGGAGCTTCGCCCGGGGCGCTCGGGGCGAGCAGCACGTCTACTTCAGCGAAAGTGTCGTCGAGGTGGCGGCGAAACGCCTCCGCCGTCTCGATTGCCTCGGTATAGGCGGCGAGCGGCAGGGCGCGGCCGGGCGCCAAGAGCCCTTCGCGCAGAGCCGGACTCAACTTCTCGCCGTGCACTTCATACTCGTAGGCGTAATTGCGCGCCGCTTCGAACTCGAAGATGCGGCGGTGGTGATCGAGGATATCCGCGGGGGTCAGCGCGATCTCTTGCACCTTGGCACCGGCGGCCGCCAGCACTTCGGCGGTTCGCTGCAGCAGCCCATGCGTATCCCGGTCGGCATGCTCCCAGGCAGGGGTGCGGCAAAAACCGATGCGCGGGGAAGCGGGCCGGCGGTCGACCCGGTGCGGCTCCTGTGCCAGCAGCACGCCACGGAGCAATGCGACGTCCTCGAGGCTGCGGCAGATGATCCCTAGCGTGTCGAGATCGTGGCACTGCATCTTGACGCCGACCCGGCTGAACTCGCCGAAGCTCGGCTTGTAGCCGATGACGCCGCAGAACGCCGCCGGGCGGATCACCGACCCGCCCGTCTGGGTCCCGAGCGCCAGCGGCACCTGAAAATCGGCAACTGCCGCAGCCGAGCCGCTCGACGAGCCGCCGGGAGTGTGCTCCGCGTTGTGCGGATGCACGGTCGGCCCCGGATGGCGGTTGGCGAACTCGGTCGTCACCGTTTTGCCGAGGATCACGCCCGAGGCGGCGCGGATCAGCGCAACGCAAGCCGCGTCGGCAAAGGGCCGGTGTCGGGGGTAGATCGGCGAGCCGTGCCCGGTCGGCATGTCGACCGTGTCGATGATGTCCTTGACCCCGACCGGAACGCCGGCCAGCCGGCCTTTGCGCCCGGCGCGGTCGACCGCCCGGGCTCGCGCGATCGCCTGTTCCGGATCGAGCCAGGCCCAGGCCTTGATCTCGGCGCCGGCGCGGGCCTGCTCCAGACAGGCGCGGGTCATTGCCTCGGCGGTCAGTGTGCCGGCCGTCAGCTGGGCGATCGCCTCGGTGGCGGTCAGACGCTCGGGGCCTTTCATCGGCGTTCTCCCTCGCCGAGCCGCTGTTCGACCCAGAGAGCGACCTGGAGCAGCGGCTCGTCCGTATGCCGGCGAGCGACCAACTGAACGCCGACCGGCAAGCCATCCGGGCCGCTTCCGGCCGGCAAGGTCAGACACGGCATGTAAAGCTGCGTCCACAGGGCGTTGAAAACTGCGGAGCCGGTATCGGCGAGCCCGCGCGGGGCTTGGCCGGGAGCCGGCAAGGTCAGGATCGCATCGAAGCTCGAGGCCCAGTTTTGCGCGGCCCTCCGCGCCTTCTCGGCGCCGCGGCAGGCCGCACGGAAGGCGTCGAGCGTAAGCTCGCGGCCGCGCGCGATTTTTTCGTTGCGCAGCTCCGGGCTCAGCAGGGCCTCGTGCCGATAAAGTTCGGGCATGTGGTTGCGCAAGCCTTCGAACGACCCGAGGACCCTCTGCCACTCGTCTGCTTGGGCGCATTCCGCCGGCAGCTCGGTCTCGCCGACGGCGGCGCCAGCAGCAGCAAGCCGCTCGGCCGCGCTCTCGAGCGCGGCCCTGCCTTCCGGCTGCGCGTCGTCCCAGTGCGGGCCCCGGCATAGGCCGAGCCGTGGTGCGGTCTGCGGGATCGCCGGAGCCGTATAGGGGATCGCCATCACCGCGGCGCGGAAGAGGGCAATGTCGCCGACCGAGCGCGCCATGATGCCGACCGTGTCGAGGGCCTCGGTGTTGATCCGCATGCCGGCCGGCGGAAACAGGCCAAAGCTCGGCTTGAACCCGACGACCCCGCAATAGGCGGCCGGCCGGATCACCGAGCCGCCGGTCTGCGTGCCGATGGCGAGCGGCACCATGAAGTCGGCAACCGCCGCCGCCGAGCCGCTCGAAGAACCTCCCGGGGTGAAATCGGCATCGTGCGGGTTCGTCGTCGGGCCGGGATGACGATTGGCGAATTCGGTCGTGACCGTCTTGCCGAGCAGCACGCCGCCGGCAGCGCGCGGCAATGCCGCGGCGCTGGCGTCGCTCCCGGGCCGGCAGCCGACATAAATCGGCGAGCCGTAAGTCGTCGGCATGTCGGCGGTATCGAAAATATCCTTTATGCCAAACGGCACGCCCCTGAGCAGCGTGTTTTGCCGCGCCTTGTCGGCCTCGCGCGCCTTGGCCAACGCCGCTTCCGCGGCGAGGTGGCTCCACGCACGCACCACCGGCTCGCGTTCGGCGATCCGCTGGAGACAGCTGCGGACGACAGCCTCGGCCGTCAACTCGCCGCCCTCGACCAGGCGAACCAAGCTGGTGGCGGAAAGACGATGTGGTTCGACTTTCGGCATAAAGGCACCCCGCCCGGCAGTGGTTCGGGTATTTAGCCACAGTGGGACGCCAAGCGCATGCGGGAATTGCGGGCGCCCCATTTACCCGCCCGCAGAGATCGGCCATAACTCCGTCTGCCGGTCGCAATCATGTCACAAACCGCAAGCCCTCCCGACTTCTCGGTGCCGCCGCTGCGGGCGGGCAATTATTCAGCCGAGATCGTCGCCGGTCCTCGGGGGCCCGTCGTGGTCTATCAATTCGCATTCGAGCGGCGGGGCGGCCGACGGCTGCTCGTCTTGAAGCTCGACCATTACGGCGACTTCCTGATCGGGTTGCCCGCCCTGAAAAGGGTGCGCCAAGCCTTCCCGACGGATCACATAACCCTGGTTTGCGGGTCGTGGAACCTCGAGCTCGCGCGGCGGCTCGGCGTAGCGGACGAGGTCCGCGCCTACGATTTCTTCCCCGAAAACGGTGCTTTATGGAGCGGGCAGCCTTTCGAGGGTTTGCCGCGCTTCCGCGAAGTCTGCAGCGGCGGCTTCGACATCGCGATCGATCTGCGGGCCGATGAGGACACCCGTTTCCTGCTCGAACATGTCGAGGCGGCGACGCGGTGCGGGATCGGCCTGCGAGCCCGTTACCCGTTTCTGGACATCGTGCTGCCGCCGCAATTCGAGCGGCGCGAGAGTGAGGGCCGATGGATCTCGATTGAGCCCGACCGTTTCGAATCATGCATGCCGAGACGGACGCCGTTCTTCCACGAGAACGATTTCTCGGTCACCAACAGACATCTTGTTTTCGGGCCGTACATCCTACTGCCGCGAGGCAGATTGCGAGCACATTTTGGCCCTGCGCCTGTTGGCGGCCCTCCCGCGCCTTTCGCGGGTCAGGCTAGTGATCGACGTGACCCGGAATGCAGGTTCCGAGACGGTCGCGACCGGACGTGTCTCGTGGTCGCATCGCGGAGAGCCGCTCGGCGAGGCACTCGAATTCGTCACTGAGGACCCCGGCGCCCTTTACGAGTTCCGCATTCACGCGCGGGGGCGTCCCATGTGCTCCCGTCTGCGGTTCTTCGGGGTCCGGATCGAGTTGGTCGGCGGGTCGACCGCGCGGTTCAAACGCTCGGAGCTGCACATCGGCGAACAGATCTCGTTGCTCGTCGATGTGATCGAACAGCGAACGCGTACTCTGTATGCACGCGACCTGTTCGCTTACGCGCCGCCCGAGTTTCAGATCGCCACAGGGGACGCATCGGCAAGCAGATCGTCATCTCGCCGGTCAGCAATTCGGAGCTCCGCGACTGGGGAATGGCGAATTACGCACGATTGATCGCGCTGCTGCTCGACAGAACGGATTGCCGGGCTGTTCTTGTCGGCTCCAGCGCGCAACATCGCCAACTCGAGCGGATCCTGGAGGAGAACGGACTGAACCCCCGCATCACCAATGTTGCCGGCGCCAGCGACTGGTTTGGAACCGCGGAAATCGTCCGCGCCGCGGATCTGGTGATCGCCAATAATTCGGGGGTCGCCCACCTCGCCGCGGCTTGCGGCACGCCGACCCTCGCGATCTACTCCGGCAGCCACCAGCCGCAGGAATGGGGACCGCGCGGCGATAATGTCCGCGCGGTGATGGCGGTGGTGCCGTGCTCGCCCTGCGGGTACGACAAACTCGAGGAATGCCCGAACGATCATTTGTGCATGAAGCAGATCGCGCCGGAAACGATCGCCGACCAAGCTACCGCCATGCTGTCGGGCTCGAAGAGCTATTCTCGCCACGCAAAATCAACGATAGCTTGATTCCCAAAGAACGATGGCGACGGTAGGTAGATTCGAGGTGCCTGAGGACTGGCCGGTCAAGGGCGAGGCCGGCCGCACCTTCAATGACAAACTGAACAACGGCTTTTTTTTCCACCTATATGGCGGGTGAAGTCACGATCGATGTCGGGTATCGCGGTGCCTTTGAAGATGCGGTCCCGATATTGCCCCATGCGATTGGGGTGGACCTCGACTGCCCCGAATACGACGGGAAAAGACCGCCGTTTCCCGATGAAAGCATCGACACTGTCTACTCCAGTCACATGCTGGAGCACGTCACCGATTTCCGCACGACTATTCGCGACTGGCATCGCGTCGTCAGATCCCGTGGGTTTATCGTGTGTGTGTGGTCCCCCACCAATTCCTTTACGAAGAAAGACGCAGCTTACCCTCCTCCTGGAACGCCGATCACAAGCGGTTTTACACGCCGGCGTCCTTGCTGGGCGAGTTCGAAGCTTCATTAGGGCCCAATACTTACCGCGTTCGACATCTGCGCGACAGTGACGAGAATTATAATTATGAAATAGGACCGGAAATTCATTCGGGCGGAGGTTATGAGATCGAGCTCGTGCTCCAAAAGGTCGATCCGCCCGGATGGGATCTCGCTGGCCCTCCGGACCCGTTCCAAGACGATTTGGAGCGCGCGCGGGCCGAGGTTTCCCGCCTGACCGCCGAGCGCGACGCAGTCTCCCGCGAGAGCGCCCGGTGGTTCGACGCGGCAATTTTAGCTTCGGCGGAGCGGATCTTCCAGACACCGCCGCCCCGCCGCAGCCGAGGATGGCGAAGGCTGGCGCGATCGCTTCAGGCCGGCTTTCGCCGAGCGAGCGGGGAGGCGATCGAGCGGGCTGACCACGCGCGAGCCTCGGGCGAGTGGGAGAGGGCCGCGCGCTTTTATCTCGATGCTCTCTCGCCGACTCCTGATGCTTCGGACCTCTGGCTCCAGCTCGGCCACGCTCTCGAGGCGGCGGGCAAACAGGCGGAGGCCGGTGTTGCGTTTGGCGAAGTGGAGCGTCGCGGATCTCGGCGCAGTCTTTGATGATAGCTACGCATACGCAGCGGGCGTGCGGACCACGTACTTAACGATAGAATTCGGCGGCTCGCCGGAGCAGACTTGGGTATCCGAAAAGCACACCCGGGAGGAACGGCCTGATGTCAGAGAATGCGGCCATTGAAGAGCCTGTGCTTCGCCAGACAAAGGAACCCATTTCGCGGCGGTCGTTGTTGGCGGGGGGCGCCGGGTTGGTGGGCGCCGCAGCCGCCGCTTCCGGGGCTCTCGCCCAGCAAGCGGCCGCGCCGGCCGCGCCCGGCATGCCGGCGGTACAGGCTCCCGTTCGGCAAGACTGGCTCGATAAGCGTCACGAGGAGATCATCGAGCCGGCCCTGCCGATCGTCGACCCGCACCATCATCTGTGGGACCGCCCGAATTATCGGTATCTGTTTCCAGAGCTGCTCGCGGATGTCAACAGCGGCCACAACATCCGAGCGACCTGTTATGAGCAAGCGCGCGAGATGTACCGCGCCGGAGGGCCTGAAGAGCTCAAGTCGCTCGGTGAGACCGAATTCGTCAGCGGCGTGTCGGCAATGAGCTCTTCGGGCAAATACGGGCCGACCCGGTGTATCGCGGGAATTATCGGCTTCGTCGATCTGGAGCTCGGCCCGCGTGCCAGGGGGGTCATCGAGCGCCACATTGCTGTTTCCGACGGCCGCCTGCGAGGGATCCGCAACGGCTCGACCTGGAGTGACGACCCGACGCTGAAAACCTTCACTGCGGGCGGACCGAAAGGGTTGCTGTCGAACAAAAGCTTTCGCGAGGGGTTTGCGAGCCTAGCCCCGCTGGGTCTCGCCTTTGATGGTTGGATGTTCCAGACGCAACTCGATGATCTCGCCGATCTGGCGCGTGCCTTTCCGCAAACGACGATCGTGATGAACCATGTCGGCGGACCGCTGGCGATCGGACCCTATGCCGGCAGGCGCGAAGAGGCCTTTACCGAGTGGCGCGACCGAATCCGCGCGGTCGCGAGTTTACCCAACACCTATGTCAAGCTTGGCGGGCTCGGTATGAAGATGCCGGGTTTCACCTTCTTCGAGAACGACGTGCCGCCGTCCTCGCAAGATCTCGCGACGGCTTGGCGGCCCTACATCGAGACCTGCATCGAGACTTTTGGTCCGCGGCGCGCGATGTTCGAGAGCAATTTCCCGGTCGACAAGGGGACCTGCAGTTATCAAGTGCTATGGAACGCCTTCAAGCGGCTCGCCGCCGGGTATTCAGCCGACGAGAAGACCGCTCTGTTCAGCGGCAGTGCGACGCAGGCTTATCGACTGAAATTGTAGGTCCCGCCGTTCTCTCCAGCTCACCAAAACCATGGCGCTGCGCGCTGCGTCGGGGCAGAGTTGAGGGAGCCGAAAGCCCAATTTGCGAGGAACCCACCCATGCCTCAATCCGCGATACCACCGGGACGTCACGCGCCGGTTCGGCCGGAGTGGTTGAACAAGCGCCGCGAGGAGATCCTCGAACCCGACCTGCCGATCGTCGATCCGCACCATCATCTGTGGGACCGGCCCGGCAACCGCTATCTGTTCCAGGATCTGCTCGAAGATGCCGGCAGCGGGCACAACATCGTCGCAACCTGCTTCGAGGAATGCCGGGAGATGTACCGGGCCGACGGGGCGCAGGAGCAGAAGTCGCTCGGCGAGACCGAGTTCGTCAACGGCGTCGCGGCGATGAGCGCTTCGGGCAAATATGGTCCGGCGCGCTGCTGCGCCGGCATCATCGGCAATGTCGATCTGCGCATCGGCTCACGCGCCAAAGGCATCCTCGAGCAGCACGTCGCGGTCTCGGGGGGCCGGTTCAAAGGCATCCGCAACGGCGCGACGTGGCATGAGGATCCGAGTCTTTCGATCTACTGTTCCGGCGCCCCTCAGGGCCTCTACCGCGACCGCGATTTCCGCGAAGGGTTCGCCGGGCTCGCCTCGCTCGGGCTCGCCTTCGACGCGTGGCTGTTTCAGACGCAGCTGAGCGATGTAGCGGATCTGGCGCGCGCCTTCCCGCAGGCGACAATCGTGCTCAACCACGTGGGCGGCGCGCTCGCAATCGGCCCCTACGCGGGCAAGGGCGAGGAGGCGTTTGCGGAATGGCGCGACGGCGTCCGCCAGGTCGCCAGCTTCCCCAATACTTGCGTGAAGCTCGGCGGGCTGGGTATGAAGCTGACCGGCTTCACCTTCTTCGAGAACGACATGCCGCCCTCGTCGGAGGACCTGGAGAAAGCCTGGCGACCGTATATGGAGACCTGCATCAACGCGTTCGGTCCGCAGCGCTCGATGTTCGAGAGCAACTTCCCGGTCGATAAGGGCATGTGCAGCTATCCGGTCATGTGGAACGCCTTCAAGCGGATCGCCGCCGGCTGCTCCGCCGACGAAAGAACGGCTTTGTTCAGTGGCGCCGCAAAGAAGGCCTATCGACTAGACGTGTGAGAAGAGCCGCCCCTCACCCACTCCGTCGCTGCCGCGCCGGGTCCCCCTCCCGCACCGCGGGAGAGGGTGTCGAACGGAGCGAGGCGGGTGGGGGCTCGCGCTGACGCTGCCCGGAGTTAAGGAGAATAATGATGCCGCTGCCCAATGACGTGGATGCCACCACCCCCAAATACCTGCGCGATAAATACGCGATCGTCGGCGTCGGCGAGACCACCTACACGAGAGGTTCGGGCAGGACGACGCGGGCGCTCGGTAGCTGGGCGGTCCGGAATGCGATGCTCGATGCTGGGCTGAAGCCGGGCGACATCGACGGCATGCTGTCCTATCAGGGCGGCGACTCGACATCCGGGACCTTCATTTCCGGCGACCTCGGCATGCGGCTCAACTTCTACATGGATGTGTTCGGCGGCGGGTCGTCGACCGAGGCGCTGGTCGGTATTGCGATCGGCCTGATCGAGGCGGGATGCTGCAAGGTCGTGGCGATCTTCCGGTCGATGAACGGCTATTCGCAGGTCCGCATCGGCGGCACCGGTGCGCGCTCCGCCGCTCCGGTCGGCGGCGATATGCTGCACAACCGCGCCTATGGCTGGCAGAGCGCGGGGCAGAGCTTCGCGCCGACATTCATGCGCCATATGTACGACTATGGGACCAAGCCCGAGCACGTCGCTGCGGTCAAGGTGGCTCACAGCCACCACGCGTCAAATAACCCGAAGGCCTATTACAAAAAACGGTTCACGATCGAGGACGTGCTCAACAGCCGCATCATCTGCAAGCCGCTGCATCTCTTGGATTGCTGCGTCGAGACCGACAATGCGACGGCAATCATCGTAACCTCGGCCGAGCGCGCCCGCGACTGCAAGCACCCGTTGGTGCTGATCCGCGGCGTCGTCGGCCGCTGCAACAAGCCGCGGCTCGACATGCATTACCAGCACGGGCCGATCTCGACCGTCGCCGGCTATTACGCCCGGCAGATCCTGTGGCCGAATGCCGGCGTTGGGCCAGAGGACATCGACATCACCGGTTCCTACGACGCTTTTACGTTCACGACGATGCTGCAGCTCGAAGACTACGGCTTCTGCAAGAAGGGCGAGGGTGGCGAATACGTCAGCAGCGGCGCGATCCAGCTCGGCGGGCGCCGGCCCAACAACACCAGCGGCGGACATTTGTGCGAGGGCTACACGCACGGCATGAACATGGTCATCGAGAACACCCGCCAATTGCGCCACGACGCCGATGATTCCTGCCCGGTCGGCACAGACGGCAAACGCCAGCACACCTACGATTACCGCGAGGGCGGCTGCCGCCAGATGAGGAATGTAGAGGTCAGCGCAAATCTCGGCTGGGCCAACCCGTCGACCGCCTCGTCGATGATCATGCGCCGCGGTTGAGGAGGAGAGAGAACATGGCTATTCGCGGCGAATATCTGGGCATGACCCTCACTCTCGATGATCTCGATATCGAGAACCTCGAATATTTTCGCCATTGCGCGGAGCACGATTTCCATCTGCAGGCCTGCGCGCAGTGCGGCCGGCTGCGCTACCCGCCGACCACCGCCTGCCCGTGGTGCGCTGCGCTTGAGTCGATGTGGAGGAAAGTCGAGGGGAAGGGGGCGGTGCATTCCTACAGCGAGGTGCACCACGCCATTCAGCCTGCGTTCCGCGGGCACACGCCATATCTGATCCTGATCGTCGACCTCGACACGCAGAAGGGCGAGCCGACCCCCGACGAAGCCTTGCGCGTCGTCGGGAACCTGTGCACGCCCGACGGTCAGCTGGCGCCGGCCGACCAGGTGCGCCAAGTCGGCATCGGGACCCGTGTACGCATGGTGTTCAGCGATGTCACCCCCGGTCTCGCCCTGCCGCAATGGACGATCGACACGACCACGCCGCAGCCTGCAAATATTTGGCGGTACCCGCAGGAATAACTCAGGTCAGGCGATCTTTAATCGGCCATAGGCAGGCTGAGCGGAGAGATCTGCTCGGCGCTGCGGCCGCGATAATCCCGCCGCGCCGCCGCATCCAACATGCGGCGCTGCGCCCCGGCGAGGCGGTCGGCTGCGTCATCCTGGTCCATGGTCAGCACCTTTCGGTCGGCCACGACCTGCTGCCCGTCGACAAAGACATCGCGCACGGCGCGGTCCGCCGCATGGTAAATGAACGAGCGCAGCGGGTCGCGCACCGGCCGCATCTGCGGCACCGTCAAATCGACGAGGACGAGGTCCGCCTTTGCGCTGGGTGCGATCCGCCCGAGATCGTCGCGCATCAACGCCCTGGCGCCGCCGATTGTCGCTGCATGCAGCAAGTCGGATGTGGTCACCGTCATGATGTCGCGCGCGGCAATACGGGCGAGCACCGCCGCTTTGCGCATCTCCTCGACCAAATTGTGCGGCGTCGTATCGGTCCCCAGACCCATATTCACACCCGCCCTCAGATAGTCGCCGAAATTCTCCATGACTTGGCCATAGCGCGCGAACGGCGTCGGGCAATGGGCGACCGAGCAGCCGGTGTCGGCGATCAGCGCCAGGTCGGTCTTCGTCCACCAGCGGATCCACGAATGCGTGTCGAGAAACAATGCGTGGCCGAGAATGGTGTCGGAACCAAGGATACCGATCTCATGCGCCCACTGGACCGGGGTCTTGCCGTGGCGCCGGATCATCTCCTGGACCTCGAGAACGCACTGCGCAATGTGGACGGTGAAAGGAATGCCGCGTTCGCGGGCCGCATCCCGGCTGTCGCGCAGCAGTTCCGCGGTGCAATTTTCGATCTGCATCGGTGAGACGACGCCGGAGAGCCGGCCGCTCGGGTGCCGAGTGGCGCGCTCGATCACCTCCAGCGCCGTTGCGAGGCCGGCGCGGCCGCGCGCCTCGTCCCAGGCGAATTTGAGCTCGAAATCATTGTCGAGCCACCAACGCGCCGAGGCGAAGCCGGGGGCGGCAAAGCCGCGCATGCCGCTCCTGGCGAAGAGATCGATCCAGCCGTCCCAAGGGGGTGAAATGTCGACGAGCGAGGTGACGCCGCTCAGCAGCAGCTCGCAATAGGCGAATTCGGCGCTCGCCGCGCGGGCGTCGTCATCCGGCGCCGAAAACGCTTGGGATCGCTCGTAGAGGCCGGTCATGTGCATGTTGCGCACCCCGTGCTCCTCGCGGACCCCGCGATAGAGCGGCTCGTGCTCCGGGTGCGAATGGATGTCGATGAGCCCGGGCAATGCGAGCCGGTTCCTGCCGTCGATCACCCGGTCCGCCGGCCCGGCGTAATTGCGCCCGACAAAGGCGATCCGGTCGTCGGCAAAGGCGATGTCGACATCCCGGCGATAGGCGTGGTGCCCGGCTGCCTCGTCCCAGGCGATCGCCCAACTAGCGTTGCGGATGGCAGTGGTGGTCAGGGCGCTGTCCTCCTCCTGGTCACTTTGCCGAGCCGTGCTAACGGTCCGTTGACTCTAGTGATGGTAAGCCGTGCTCGACAAGCGATGGCCGGGTCTGTTCCTATCGCGTACCGTCTGTTGTTGCAATCGGCTGGCCCATGCTGGTGGAACTGAAACGTGCCGTGCGTTACCGCGCCTGGGTGAGCGGGCATCCGGCATTTCTGCTGAGCCAGTCGTTCGATCACGAGCGCAATGTGCGGCGCGGGCTTACCGACGAAGATCACCTGCGCGCGGCGGCGCAGTGGCTTGCGGCGGCACAGGATTTACAGGCGGACGGCGGCGTCGCCGGCCGCTATCAGCTCGGCCGCGGATGGACCTCCTCGTATCCGGAAACCACCGGCTACATAGTACCGACCTTCCTCGCCTTGAGCCGAGCTCTGCCGCAAGCCGGCTTCCGGCAACGCGCCGAACGGGCAGTGCAATTCCTGTTGTCCGTGCAATTGCCGGAAGGCGGTTTTCCGGGGCTCGAAATCGCCGACAACCGGGAAACCCCGTCGGTCTTCAACACCGCTCAGATACTGCATGGACTGACGGCATGGCATCGCGAGACGGGCTACGAGGAGGTGCGGATTGCCGCCGAGCGCGCGGTGCAGTGGCTATTGGGTTTGCAGGACCCGGACGGGGCGTTCCGCCGTTATGCTTACGAGGATCGCGCCAGCACTTATTCGGCCTATCTGGCATGCCGGCTCGCCGAGTGGGGCGATTACGCCGCCGATCGCGGGGCATTGGCGGCGGCCAGCCGGCATCTCGACTGGACTCTCGCCCACCGCAGACCCAACGACTGGATTGCTCTCGCCGGCTTCGACGAGGAACAACACCAGACCGACGAGGCATTTACGCACACGATAGCCTACACGCTCGCGGGTATTTTATCGACTGCCGAAACGTTGGGTCACAGCGACAGTATTACCGCGGTGGCTGCAGCGGCCGGGCGGCTAGCGCGCCGCTTGGAGCTGTCGCGGTTTCTGCCCGGACTGGTCGGCGGCGACTGGCGCGGGCGCGGCCGCTATGCATGCCTCACCGGCAATTGCCAGATGGCGCTGATCTGGTTTCGCTTGCATGGCCTCTCGCGCAATATGCGGCTGGTCAATGCGGCATTGAAGGCGATCGACCTGGTCAAACTCGCCCAGCCCATGCGCAATCCAAATCCCGGCCTGTTCGGCGGCATACCCGGTTCCGATCCGGTCCACGGGTCCTATATCGAAGGTGCCGTGCCGAACTGGGCGGCGAAATACTTCATCGACGCATTGCTCGAAAAGCAGCGCGTATTGGCACAATTGCAGATCGAGACGGCGAGGCCTGCCGCTGCGGGAAACCCAAGAGGCCCGATTCTGCCGGGATCTGCATCAGTTCCGACGCGTCGCCTCAACACCGTGATGCTGACGACCATCCGCTCGCAAAAGGTCCCGCAGATGCTGAGCGCATGGGACCAGCGGGACATCGGTAATCTGACCGTGGTCGTGGAGAATGCGGCGGCGGAAACGGCAGCGGCCAGGCTAGGCCGCCGCTTACGGAATGAAGGGCTGAGCTGGATCGCTACCCGGTTTAGAGCGGCAAACGATCGCGCAGCAGAACCAGCGGCGCAGGACGTGCCGCCGGTCGACGTGCCGGCCTATTGCCGATCGCACGGCGTCGCGGTTCTCGAAACCGGCCCGCTGGACAGCGCCGATGCCGTCGCGCAGATCAAAGCTCTCCGCCCAGACCTCGGTATTCACGCTGGCGCCGGCCTGTTGCGCCTGCCGCTGATCGAAGCCTTTCGGCTCGGCGTCCTCAACGCCCATATGGGCCTGCTGCCAGCCTATCGCGGGATGAATGTTGCCGAATGGGCGGCGCTCGAAGGAGCGCCGGTCGGCTGCACGGTTCATCTGATCGACACGGGCATCGATACCGGCCCGATCCTGGCGACGCGGGAGGTGGACATCGCGGGATGCGGCTCGGTTGCAGGACTTCGCGACGCCATCGACCGTGCTCAGCTGGCGCTGCTCGGCGATGTCGTCGCATCGATCGTCGGCGGCAGAATGCCCGAACCTCTGGCGGCTGCCGCGCCGCCCGGCCCTCAGTATTTTCAAATGCATCAGGATCTCGTCGCCATCCTCGAAGCGCGCCTCCTCGGCGCCCGGGCGCCGCATCTCCAGGGCGAGGGCAACACCGAGAGGCCGCGGATTCTGGCGGGTTAGCTCCGCGTCGGCACGGCCGAGTTGCGGCGAATTTCCGGGGCGACTTTCTCCATGAACAGCCTGAGACTGCTGGTCGCCGTCTCATGCGGCATCGGTCCGAGGCGGAAGGATGCGATGACGCCGCCGATGCCGAGCCGGTCGATATCCGCCATCGCTTCGGCGACCCGCGCCGGCGACCCGTGGATGAAACCGTGCTCGACCGTGGCGCGGGCGGAGGGCAGATCGCTCTCCGGCACTGCGATGCGTATGCCGGTCTCGCGAAAGATGCGGTTGCGGAGCGCCGCCCGCGCCTCGACCATCGCCCGAAACACCGGCACGCCGACGCGCTCGGCTTCGTCATCGGTCTCGGCGACAAACACATTCCGCCACACCCAGCATTCCGCAAGGGCGCGCGCGATCCGCTCCTCGCCGTTGCCCGCCTCGCGCATCGCCCGGCGGTAGAGGTCGACGCGCCGGCGCGTCACTGCCATCGACTGCACGTTCATCAGAAACGGGCGGCCCTGGCGGGCAAGTTCGAGCATCGAGGCTTCGCCCGAAGCGGCGCGAACCAGCACCGGATGGGGCTTGGTATAGGGCCTCGGCCGCAGCATCGGGACATCGAGATGCCAGAACTTGCCATGGTGGCGGAACGCCTCGCCGGTCCACGCGGTGACCAGGATCTTCTCCGCCTCCTCCAGGCGCTGCTGCGCCTCGTGATGGTCGATGCCGAAGCCCTGGTAATCGTAGATGTTGTAGGACGAGCCGCGGCCGAGACCGACGATAAGCCGCCCCTTGGTGATGTTGTCGAGGACCGCCACTTGCTCGGCGAGGCGGATCGGATGATGCAGCGCCGTCTGCACGACCGCAAACCCGATCTTGCTGCGCCGCGTCGAAGTGGCCAGCGAGCCGGCGAAGCTGATCGGGTCGACATAGGCACAGATCCCGTCGAAGTGATGCTCGGCGAGCCAGATTACATCCACACCCAGCTCGTCCGACAGCCACGCCTCGCGCAAGGTCTCATCGATCACCACACCGTCGCGCGCCGCGTCGCGACAGTCCGGAAATAGGAAATTGCCGAAGAGCATAGTTAAAATCAACTCCGTAGACGCTCGAAAAGTGGAAAACCGCTCACGGCAGATCAAATGGATAGCACCGATTTGGAAAACCGCGAAGGGCTGTTGAACGCGGTCTCGGGTGACGGAGACGACCGATCACGACCACGCGTTGATAGGCATAAGCCGAGGTGAAAGGGGGGCGGTCCGATTCTGGAAAATCTTGCGGCGTTAGGGCGGCTCTGCCCATAAAACCCACAAATTCGCCGCCCTTTTTGTGCAACCCGGTGATCCTGCATAAAAACCCCTGTACCATGCAGCGGACGGACTCGCTCCGCGCCGCCGCCGCTGGGTTGGTTGGTTGATGGCATCGGTATTTGTTCACCGTTCACGGAGAGCTATCGCGTCCGGTTCCCGTATACTCCTCGTTGCGGGACCACCAGTAATAACCGCGGCTGTAGCTACGGCAACCAAGACACTCGATGCAAATGTGATTTCGATCCCCTGGTGGATCATAATTGGCGGCACATTAGCCGTCGTCTTGTTATTGGTCCAAGCAACTGCTGAATACGCCAGACGAACTTATGACCCAACATGGGTATTCAGATTTGATGACAGGTTTTATGGAGAGGAAATGCAAAGGGCTCGTTCCAAAGCAGCCAGACTCCTTAAGGACAATCAGGGAAAGTTGCGTCGGACGGACCCCGAACTAGCCGATATCGATGATGTTTTGGACTTCCTGGAAGATCTGGGATTTTATCAGCATGGTGACCAAATCACCCCGGAAGTCGCGCATCACCACTTTTATCACTGGATCAGAGGCTATTATTTAGCATCCCGAGATTACATAGGATCATGGCAAGCGAAAGAGCCAACACGGTGGGAACGCGTGGGGGAATTATTTGATAATACCAATGTCATTGAAACTAAACGAAGTAGGGGCAAAGCTGCCAAATCGTTGACTGACGGGGAAATCGCTGTCTTTCTACAGGAGGAAATCGACCTTTGTCCATCATGAGGCATTTCGTCATCCTGCCCCTGTTTATTATATCAGTGCCAGTTCGAGCGCAGGAAATGCCCATTCCCCCACACTCAACTACTACAATATCTCCTAACGCCAGATATGAGATTGTCCAATCCCATCTGGCGGCGAAATGGACCTTTCGTCTCGACAAGATCTGTGGCTACGTTTCTCAACTGGTAAAGACGCAGGATGGAGGGGCGGCATGGGAAACGATGCCCGTCGAGAAGCGCCCAACCTGCGTTAACGACACGACGAGTCACTATCAGCTTTTCTCATCATCACTGGCAGCACGCCACACGTTTCTCATGAATACTGACACTGGCATGACATGGGTGCTCACCACTCATACGAACCGAGATAAAAGTGAATCTCATGATTGGGAACGGTTTGAGACGGATTAGAAATCCGAGCTGTCCCATTTTGGATCTTGCTCAAGATGATCGTTTGAGTCACTTCGTTGAGCATCTCTGGCAGCGCGTAAATTATGCTCAGCTTCTTTTCTGATATTGGCAAGAATCGGTTTTCGATTGGTCGCCCAAAAATCCATAGTGCAGCCCTAATGTAACAGATATTTTCTCAATTCGATAACAGCGTTTATGTATTGATCGAGCGGGTGATTACGGCAATAATTTTCCAACCACGCCATTCTACTGGCTAGATCGGTATTCTTGCCGACATTGCCTTCTATCGGGTCAGAGTAGTTGGTGCCGGTCAAGAAACCGTCAGCATATGATACAAACGACCCAAATTTAATATCGTAGATGGCGGTCGATCCAGCATTCGGCGAACGGCGCTTTCTTTCATCGTCTGCGCCCCTCAGGAACTCGCCGCAGCTTGATACACCAACACCTAACGCATAGATGTCTTCGTCTTTGGCACTTACATAAGCGGGTATAGCGACCATTACTACGGTTAGCCAGATGCGCACCGGACGAACGATTCCGACACGGTGCCAGCCCACCTCTCTCATAACACTCCCTCTCGTTCAACCCTGCCGCTTGGTGTGGCACCGCGACATCGTGGTCAAGTCCCCTTCGGTAGCAGGTGTCTGACCCTCTGCCGAGCTATCATCGAGTAAAGCAAGTGGCGGTGAGGGACGGATCACTTTGTAATCAGCTTCCTTCCTGATGAATTGTATCGCCGGGCGAAAGCCGAGGCAGCGCTGGAGCGCACGATCGGGTCGCATTTGATGCAAACTCGTTAGGAATTTTAACCAAAAACGTGGTTAACATGGCTCCGCGCGATGGGCGGAGAGCCTTGCGAATGCGACGACGAAGTTTCCTGAAATCGACACTTGCCGGTGCGGCAGCTCTCGCCATCCCGCAAATCGGGCGCACGGGGGCGCAGAAGACCATTACCTTCGTGCCGCACGCCGACCTCGCCTCGCTCGACCCGGTTTGGACGACCGCGGATGTTACCCGCAACTTTGCTGCGGCAGTCTACGATACGCTTTACGGCTACGACGCAGAGTTCAACGCTCAGCCGCAAATGGTCGAGGGCCATGCGGTAGAGAATGACGGCTTGCAATGGGATCTGCAGCTGCGGGACGGGCTGAAATTCCACGACGGTTCCCCGGTTCGGGCACAGGATTGCGCCGCCACGATAACGAGGTGGGCCAAGCGCTACCCGATGGGTCAGGCGCTGATGGACCGCACTGACGAGCTCGCGGCAATCTCCGACAAGACGATCCGGTTCCGCCTGAAAAAGCCGTTTCCGCTTTTGCCGGAAGCCCTGGCCGAGCCCTACTGCTCGATCATGCCGGAGCAGCTGGCCAAGACCGATCCCTTTGAGCAGGTCAAGGAAGCGGTCGGTTCGGGACCGTTCAAATTCGTCACCTCCGAGCGGATACCCGGCCAGCGCGCCGTCTTCGAGAGGAACCCCGATTATGTCCCGCGGGCCCCGGGCAAACCGAGCTTTGGCGCAGGTCCCAAGGTGGCGCACATCGAGCGTGTGGTGTGGAATTACCTGCAAGACCCAACGACCGCGGCCGCAGCGTTGGCCCAGGGCGAGGTCGACTGGTGGGAAAACCCGGCAATCGACCTGTTGTCGCATCTCCAGCGCAACAACAAGCTGGTGATCGCGGTCAAGGACCGCACCGCTAGGATGGGCTGTCTGCGCTTCAACCAATTGTTCTCGCCGTTCGACAATGCGGCGGTGCGCCGTGTCGTGCTGGATGCGGTCGACCAGGAATCGGTGATGGCCGCCGTTGCCGGGGGGGAGGCTCGGCTCACCAAGATCGATGTCGGGTTGTTTGTGCCGGGAACGCCGATGGCGAGCGATGTGGGGGTCGAGATCACCCGGCGGCCCGACGACTACGAAGAGATGAAAAAAGAGTTGTTTGCTGCGGGATACCGAGGCGAGCGGGTCGTCGTCCTGGCCTGTTCGACGATTCCCAGCATCCATGCCATGTCGCAGGTCGCAACCGATGTTCTGCGGCGCATCGGGATGAACATCGATATGCAGCTGCTCGAATGGGGCAGCGTGGTCGCGCGGCGCGCCAGCCGCGAGCCGCTGGACAAGGGCGGGTGGAGCATCTTTTACACGAGCCTCGGCGGGATGGGGAATGTCTCCCCCGGACCCAATCTTCCCTTACGGGCGGATGGTGCCGGTGCCTGGTTTGGCTGGCCCCATGATCCGAAGATGGAGGCGCTGCGCGAGGCTTGGTTCGAGGCGTCAGACCAGCAAGCCCGGCAGAAAATATGCCGCAGGATGCAGGAGGAGTTCTGGTTGAACCCGTCCTACGTGCCGCTCGGCCTGTGGTACCAGCCGACCGCCTTCCGCGCCAACCTGCAAGACGTGCGCGACGGCTGGCCGCAATTCTATGGCGTGCGGCGGGCGTGAGCCCGAGCTGCGACCGGCTTGCCGGCCGGCGTGGCCCTTTTCTATTATCCGTCCAGTAAATTCGTCATTGAGGAGAACGGAAATGGATCAGGACGCCAAAAAGACCGTGCTGCGCATGATCCCCTACGGGATCTATGTGCTGACCGCGGATGACGGCAAGGGCAATGTCGCTGCCGCGACGGTCAACTGGGTCACTCAGACTGCCTTTGCGCCGCCGCTGGTGGTCGTCGGAGTGAAGACGGATTCCGGCGCCTACCAGATCATCAAGGACCAGAAGACGTTCGCGCTTAACATGCTCGGCAAGGACCAGAAGGGCGCCGCCTTTACCTTCTTCAAGCCGACCAAGCTGGAGGATGGCAAGCTCAGCGGGCAGGCCGTCCACAAGGGCGCGACCGGGGTCCCGATCCTCGATGCCGCACCGGCAGCGGTCGAATGCCGTGTCACCAGCATCGTCGAGCAGGGCGATCATCACATCGTCGTCGGTGAAGTCGTCGAGGCTCATCTGCCCAAGCCGATATCAGGCCGCCCCGACGCGGCGATCCTAGAGATGAAGGATCTCGGCGACAACGTCTTCTACGGCGGCTGAGCCGCGGCATACGGCTCGGCGGCAATCCGTCCTAATTCGATCGCGTTGAGAAGAGCACGCCAATCCTGCTCGGTCTGGTCTGCGTATGCCCGCGCGAATTCGGCGATTGCCTTATCGAATTCGGTGTTGTCGCCGATATATCCTGAGAGCGACGCCGCGTCGCCGGATCGCGCGTGGGCGCGTGCCAGGGCGCGGCCGCAGAGGCCGGCATAGAACGGCAGTGCTGCTGCGAGCCGGGCCCCGATATCGGCCAGCCTCTGATCCTTGAGCCGCCGGACATAGAAGTACCGCTCGTCCACTGCGCTTTCAGTCCAGCCGAGGAAGACGTCGGCAGCAGCCTGCAGCATGCGCTGCCCCACGACGACCCGTTGGCCATGATTGGCGTAATCCGAAGGTCCCGCATAAGGCGCGAGAACCGATTGCTGCGCTTCCTTGATCTGCAGCAGCAGTGGCGCATCGTCGTCGGACACGAACAGGCCAATGGCACAGAACGTGCCGACGCTGCCGACCCCGACAACCTTGAAGGCGATGTCTCGCAGATGGTAGCGCTGCAGCAATACGCGCCGGTCCTCCTGCAGGGTCTGGGAATAAGACGAGAAGGCCTTGTGCGCGTGGAGCTCGTGCCGGCTCAGATGCCGCACCAGCGGAGGCTTGTCCTTGGTACGCCAATGCCCGCCTGTCATTTCAACGAGGCCAAAATGCTCTTGCCCGGCCGCCAGCACCTTGGCGAGGCGCTTCCTCAGGTTGCGCCGGATCTTGGGGGAGTCGATGTTGGCGACGGTGCCGACAAGGTCGATGCGCATGTTCCACGCGTCGAGTGGCGCCAGCCGGGCCAAGTCAGATAGCTGTTCGCGATAGCTCTTCGCTGCGATGCGAGCGAGACGGCGGCAATCGCGATCCGGCATTGCCGCAACGCGTCCGGCGACGACGAGGCTAGCGGCTAGTCGTTTGACATCCCACTCGAAGGGCGCCGGCAATGTCTCGTCGAAATCATTGACGTCGAAGACCGGGGTACCTTCGGGCGTCGCGTAAGAACCAAAATTCGCCAGGTGGCAGTCACCACATGACTGCACCCGCAACCCGGTCGTCGGATTGGCAGCGAGATCGGCGGCCATGACTGCCGCGGCACCACGCAGAAAGGCAAACGGGTCTGTCTTCATCCGTGCGTAGCGCACCGGCAGCAGTTCCGGAATGCGCTCTCTGCCCTGCGCAATCAGAATATCCAGCGGATCGGCTCGATTGGCGGGCGCCGCCCATTCCGCATGCGCTCCAAGCGGCACCTTTTGCCGCCACTCGACACCAATCGAGCGCCTTTCATCAAGGCGCCGATGGTGGTGCGAAGCAGAGGCGGTCATTAACATCCGCGATCAAACGCAGTCGACCAACGCCCGCAGCGCCTCGCAATTGCGGATCACAATGGCGCCGCGACCCGTATCGACGATCCCGGCAGAGCGCCAGAGGGCGAGTTGCTTGTTGATCGTTTCGCGGCCGGCGCCGACCATGCTGCCGAGGTCGTGCTGCGACAAGGGTACCGTGACCTCGTGCTCGTGCGGTCTGCGGTAATGCTCGGCCAGCACCAGCAGCCGCTTCGCGAGCCGCGCCGGGAACGCCAGAAAAGCGGCATCCTCGATCACCGAGCTGGTCCAGCGCAGCCGCTGGCACACCAACGTCAACATTGCCAGGATAAGATCGGGATTGGCCTTGACGTAAGGCAGAAAATGAGCGCGGTGGATGCGCAGCAGGTCTGTCTGCTCCATCGCCGCCGCACTCGCTGTCCGCGTACTGCCGTCGAGCAGGGCGATTTCGCCGAACAAATCGCCTCGCTCCATCACGTTGAGCATGATCTCGGCCCCTTCGGCCGAGTTGGAGTAGATCCGCACGCGGCCCGACAGGATCCCATAAAGACAATCGCCCTTGTCGCCTTTGCTGAAGATCACTCGGTGCGGCTCAAACCGCGCGACCGTCGTGAATTTGACGAGGTCGTCGAGCGCTCCTTCAGGCATGGTCGAAATCAGAAAATGCTTCGACAGGATCTGGCGCCTTATCGCCGGCGGATAGGAGCTGATCATCTGGCCACGTTAATTCTGGTCGCCGCGGGCTCGGCGGATCGACTTTACATGGTTTCCCGCGCACATCCCAATCGGCTCTTAAAGCCCTTGCAGCACTTCCGCCCCGACCCATCCCCCGCGCTCTTTCGAGAGTTCTAAATCCGGACAGATCACCAGTCAGCCGCGACGCGAATGAGGGGTTGTCGCGCCGCCGCGCGAAAAAGCGTAGGCTGGCTCTTCCAACCGGAACGAAAAGCGGAGGAACCGATGCGCGGCGTAGTCTTCACGGGCGGGCGCGAGATCGAGCTGATGGAATTTGCGGACCCGACACCGGGGCCCGGCGAGGTCGTCGTCGAGATGAAGGCCTCGGGAATGTGCGGCAGCGATCTTCATCAGTATCGCCGGCCCAAATCAGGGGGCGAGTTGATCGGCGGCCTTCCGGTCAACCCGAACCCGGTCATCGGCGGCCACGAGCCGTGCGGGATCGTCGTGGCGATCGGCCCCGAGGTCAGCGAGAAGATGGCGCGGGTCGGCCAGCGCGTCATGGTGCACCATTACAAGGGGTGCACCGTGTGCGAGCATTGCCGCTCAGGGTGGTCGCAGCTGTGCCAAGAAGAGCCGGTGCTCGTCTATGGCAACAACGCGCATGGCGGGCACGCCCGCCATTTGAAGGTGCCGGCGTTCACCTTGGTGCCGTTGCAGGATGAGCTGTCCTTCTCTGCCGGCGCGGCGATCTCCTGCGGGACCGGAACCGCCTATGGAGCGCTGCGGAGGCTGAACATCTCGGGCAACGAGACGATCGCGCTGTTCGGCCAGGGCCCGGTCGGCCTGTCGGCGACCCAGCTTGCCGCGGCGATGGGCGCGCGCGTCATCGCGCTCGATGTCAGTCCCGAGCGATTGGAGCGGGCCAAGGAGTTCGGCGCCTGGGAGACCGTCAATCCACGCTCGAACGACCCGGTCGGCGCGATCAAGGATTTGACGCATGGCGGCGCTGACTTCACGCTCGACACGTCGAGCCAGCCCGAAGGCCGCATCGCCGCAGTGCGCAGCGCCAAAGTGTGGGGTACCGTGGCGTTTGTCGGCGAACGCAACAATGTGACGATCGACGTCAGCCCGGACATGTTGCGCAAGCAATTGACGATCATCGGCTCCTGGACCTTCTCGTGGCAGGGCCAAGCCGACTGCGCGCGCTTCGTCGTCGAACGCAAGGTCGACGTCGACCGCCTGTTCACCCATCAATGGGCGCTCGACCGGGCCGAAGAAGCCTACCGCCTGTTCGACACGCAAACCACCGGCAAGGGCGTCTTCTTGATGTAAACTGCCATTCTCGGTCCTTCCCGCGAAAGCGGGAATCCAAACTCGCCAAGCCCGCAGCGGGCGCCCCTGGGCCCCGCGTTCGCGGGGGCGACGATGCTCATGGTCCAAAGGGGTGACATCGCCGCTCCGGCAGCCCCGCCGACCAGGGACCACCCGAGCGTTTCGGCCGCCGAGTAGCCCCTCCCACCAGACCTCCCCCCGCCTTGCGGGGAGAGGGAAGGACCCGCGCAGCGGGAGGGGCTTATTGCGCGCGGGTGTAGCGGCGGCACTCGATGCGCAGATGGTCGCGGAAATGCGGCCGCATTTTCTGCGTCCAAGGGGTGTCCGCCGCCTTCTTCCATTCGGCCGAGCGCACCACCTCGGGCGAGGTTAGATGATACAGCGCCACATAGCGCTGGGTACCGCCGATGCCGCGGTAGCGGCGGGCGCACAACGTCCCCGGCACCGAGCCTAGCGCCGGAATATGCTCGGTGTTGTACCATTCGTTGAATTCATGCTCGTGTTCCGGCGCGACATTCATCCCAATCAGCATGAGTGCAGCGGCTTGGGGTGGCGCCGTCCGGTCCCCGGGCAACAGTTGCTCACCCTCGTACCGCAAAATGCTCTTGCGGAACTTTGCGGTGCGTTTGGTCCAGGGCGACCCGTTGTCCCCCGCCGACCGCGAGGTAGGGCGGGCTATGCAGCACGCTGACATTGTCGAGGTCGTAGGTCGCGACCGAGATCTTCGGGTTCTCCGCGCCGATCCAGCGGTCGGCGTTCAGGAAGCCCGGCACGCGCAACCGCTCGGGGATGTGCTCCAAATCGTACCAGTCGTGAAACTCGTCCTTGGGGGCTGCCGAGAAATCCATCGCTGCAATAAGAATACCCTTCGCCATCTTTCCCTCCCGACAGAACTGCCGCATCATCCCCGAGGCCCGGCGCGGTTTCCAGCAAAACCGAGCCTTGGGCTATGATCGTCCGGCGACATATCGGCGGACGAAGCGTTGTTCGTCCGCGTTGCCGAGCGACTCGATCGAACGCCAGAGTCCCAATAACGCCAGCGTCCCAATCAGGCTAAGTGAAGTCAGAGGCGATCAGCCCGGAATGACCTCGGCGTGGCGGAGAAAGCGCCGGTTTGGGGCGCTGCGCGGCCGGGTTCCCAGACGTTCGTGCGCAAGCGACAACGCAATGTCGCGCTGACTGGCGCGGACAGCCGCCTCGGTCAGGGTCCAGTCCACGACGTCGCGTTGCGCGTGGCTGCCGCCGATCTGCCATAGATCGAAACGAACAGACAGCAACAACTCGACCGCTTCGGCCCAAGCGCCTCGGTGGAACGCCGCCAGGCCCTCTACCACCGGAATGCCAACGGTGCGATAGAGGCCAGCCGCTTCGAGGCCGCTGGCCGCCGTCTCGCGCATCGCCGCGAGCCGCCGCTCGACAGCGCTTACCTCACCCGAGCGCAACTCGGCCATAACCGCGTGTATATCGGTGAAAACGAGGCATTTCCCGTCGGCGTGGCCTTCCCATAATGCGGCCAGATCCCGCCAGCGGTTGCCGAGGTCGCAGCCAAGCGTGTCGAGGCGCCACAGCAGCGCCGTGGCGTTAGTGAGGCTGAGGGCCACAGGACGTTGCGTGGCGCGCATCGGTCCGTCGTAGAGTGCGAGCGCCGCTTCGTATTGCCCGAGCTCGAGGTGGAACAGCGCCTTGTGCCACCAGATGTGGACCTGGTTCAGGTGGCTGGGGGTCGACCACAGCGCCTCGCGCGCCGCCATCCACCCCAGCCCGTCCTCTGGGCGCCCGGTCATTTCCATCACATGCGCGACGGTGTGATGCGGCCAGAAGCTCGACGGTTCGAGTTCGGCGGCGGCGCGGGATTCATCCTCGGCCCTCGTGTAATCGCCGGCTTCTTCCAGCCCGAAGGCGTGGAAGGCCAACAAGGTGCCGTAGCCCGGTTGATCCTTGGACCAGAATGGCAGGGCCCGCGCCGAACGATCGCGGACCCAAGGGAAGCGTCCGAGGAACCCGTCGATCAGCGCCGCACCCTGATGCGCCACAAGGTCGAACGGGTAGTGCATCAAGTGGCGGTCCAGCACCGCAACGGCGGCGGCGCGGGCACCTTGCACGAAATGTGAGAGCGCAGCGAGATGGGCTTGCTCACGCTCGTTCAACCTCAGGCGCCGGGCGGTTTCGACCAACGTCCTGGCGTGGGTCAGCAAGCCGGGGTCATTGGCCACCGCAAACACCCACGCTTTTCCCATATATGCCATGGCAAAGTCGGGTGCGCCCTCGCGTGCTGCGTCGAACAGGCCGATGGCGTCGCCATGGACGAGGTTGAACGCCCGTACCGCCTGATCGTATGTGTTGACCGCCGCTTCCGTCGCGCCGGAAAGGTAATGTCCCTGGGCGTCCTGGATCATGGTTGGCTCCGTTGCTTCGGAACGCCGGCCGTTCGCGTAGCGCTGGGGCCGAACGGGTCCGGCTTCCCGCTGATCGGCCATTCGCCCGCCGAGTGGAGGTTAGGGCCTGCGCTACGCGCCGCGCAACAAATTGATTGCGACACGCCCGTTTTGGAGCCATCCGACCAAGGGCGAATATCGTTGAATGCTGTCGCCGCGCGACGTTCCGACAGGCGTCTCGATATAGATGCAATAGGTACGAGCGCCGTACCGCGCCCCATCTGTTGGACGAAGGGCGGGAGCGAGGGGATCTCTCAGTCGACGCCGAGCCCCTATGGGGGCAGCAAGCGCAAAGGTGGTGCGGACCGCTCGCCGCCTTGTTAAATAGCGCAAGACAACAGCCGGCCCGGTACCGAGAGCATCACGAAAGAGGATCTAAGCTCAGCCTGGGTGCATGATGTGCCATGGCGTGACCCCGAGCCGCGGCAAGACGTTATTGTCTGCCCTTTACTACCTAAGCCGGCGAAGCCGGAACCAAACAGGTTAAAATAGACGCAGGAGACGCGGGGAGCAGGAGGGGAGGTTGAGGCAGCCGCTGACGGAGCGTTACCGCGAGCGCCTCGCCGGGGTGCTCTCCTGCTATGACCGGATCATCGTCACCGGCACGCTGCCGGGAGCCTGTTACGCGAAGGGAATGACGGGATTTCTTTCTGCGCGGCAGATCCGGATCTTCGACTATCCGCGATTTGCCGAACCACTTCGCGATCGAGTACGCGAGCGCGCCGCCGAGTTGGCGAGTGCCGCTGGCATTACCATCGAACACATTGCCAAGAACCACATCCGCAAGGAGGACGTCGTCGCCAGGGTGCTTGTCGTCCGCGGCGACCGTCCCGGCCTGGTGCATATCATCTCGGCGATGGAAGCCTGCCACACCTACAAGCCCTGGCATGACAAGCACACGCATCGCACCTTCTTGCGGCCGGATACTGGCAAATGCCTGCATTACTACTTCTACTTCATCGACGCCGAGTTGGGCCTGATCTATCTGCGCGTGCCGACCTGGTGCCCGTTCCGTCTGCAGTTCTATTGCAATGGGCATAGCTGGCTGGCCCGCCAACTCACCGCCGCCGGCGTCGGTTTCACCCTTGCCGACAACGCCTTTCTGCGCATTGACGACTGGGAGCGCGCGCAGGCCCTCGCCGACACCCTCTCGCCCGACCACCTGCATCGCATCCTCGATCACTATGCCCAGCAGTGCTGTCCGGTGCTCGACGTCTTCGCCCAGTCCTACCACTGGAGTTTCATGCAGGTCGAATACGCCACTGATCTGGTGTTCCGCACGCCGGCCATCCTCAAACCCCTCTATGAACAGCTTTCCCGGCAAGCCATCCTGACCGTCAAAGCCGAACACGTCGCCACCTTTCTCGGCCACAAGATCACTGCCCAACTCGCCCAAGAGATCGGCAGCCAATTCACCACGCGTATCGAGGGCACCTGCGTCAAGCATCGTTTCAGTAAGTCCTCGATCAAGATCTACGACAAATTCGGCCTCGTCCTACGTATCGAGACGACCACCAACGACGTCTCCGCTTTCAAGCACTACCGCAAGGTGGAACATCGCCAAGGCCCGGCAACTCGCGCCCTGGCCCCCGTCAGAAAGACCATCTACAGCCTCAAGGACTTGCGTGAGATCTTGCTAAGCTGCAATCGCCGTTACCTTGAATACCTCTCCAGTCTGGACGACTTCTCGGCTGGCATCCGGACGCTCGACCGTCTCACCCAACCCCGTCCGCTCAAAGGCCGAAACCTCAAGGGCCTCAACTTTTTCAGCCGCGCCGAACAGACCCTGCTCGCCGCCCTCCAGCGTCCTGGCTTCAATATCGCCGGTCTCCGCCGCGCCGACCTACTGCCGCTCCTCGGCCAATCCTCTCCCGCCACCCTATCCCGACAACTCGCCCGTCTGCGCCATCTCGGCGTCATCAAACGCGTCCTCGGTACCTATCGCTACTATCTCACCCGCGCTGGCCGCGCCGCCATCGCTGCCGGCCGCCGTCTCACCGAACACACCATCATTCCTGCTCTGGCCTGACAAATCTCCTCACAAAATGCAAACACTCAGGTCGTAAGCGACTAAAGGGACTCGGGTATCGACAAGCCCAGCGCGCTTTGCTATAGGGCGTACCCGCGGCGGGTGCATAGCTCAGTTGGTAGAGCAGCTGACTCTTAATCAGCGGGCCGTAGGTTCGAGTCCTACTGCACCCACTCCCATTGGAATGCATATTCCGAATTCCGCCTTAACGGGACATATGCCGGACAATCTTGGGATGTATTGCGGGCTGCGCGTATCTGCTTAATGGAGGAGACGCGGGAGCAGGTAGGCGATCTTCTTTATCTCGCGAGCCTTTTCTGCGGATTGTTTCGGCCGCCAAGCTCAAGATCCACCATCACGTGCAACGTCGCATAGATCAGGGCCGTCGCGGTCCGCGCCGGCAGGCCCGGCGGGCGACTGCGCTAGGTTGGAGCCATTTGGCGAAGGAGGACGCGATCTCCTGGTTTCGATCCATCGCAAAGCTGGCCTTGCGCGCAACCTGCCTGGCGCTGCTGATGCTCGTCATCCACAGTCCCCCGGCTTCGTCTGAGGCACTGGATGGAACCTGGCTGTTCGCAAACCGAGTAGCGGTAGAGGTCTTCCGATGCGGCGGTCTCGTGTGCGGCAGAATTGTCTGGCTGTTGCGGCCGCGCACTCCGGCCGGGCAGCCCGATGTCGACCGCCTCAACCCCGATCCCGCATTGCGGCAGCGGCCGCTATGCGGCCTGACCATCATTTGGGGGCTGCAACCCGACGGTGCGGGCCATTGGTCGAACGGCTGGCTTTACGACCCGCAAGACGGCAACACCTATGATGTCACTGCAGAACGCATTGCTCCCGACAGGATATCCGCGCGCATTTATCGCGGAGCCCCTCTTTTCGGCCGCACCGAAATCCTGATCCGCGATCCGCAGCTCAGCTTCGACGGGCGCTGTTGAGCGGCAACGCACGCAGAAGTTATTTCGGTTTGACCGCCGGGTTGCCGCCCGGAGTGCCCGGAGGCGGGATTATCGGCATTGTCGAGCCGGTAGGAGGTGGGCTCTGCTTGATTTCGGGATCTATCCCGGCAGGCGGGGTGATCACTCCGCCCGACCGGTTCAGATCTGAGCTGAGGGTTCCGCTCGCCGGCGGCACGGCCGGCGTCACCGGCTGACCAGCCTCCGGGCGGCCGCTCGGCTCCTCGGCCGCGGCGGCGACTGCGCCGAAACCAAGAACCGCTGCCGCAACAAGACATATCCGGTGCATTCTTGCCTCCAAATTGGTCCTCTCCTTTGAGACAAACATCGCAATCGCTGGCCGGGCTCATTCGACAGATGACGACGGTTATCGGGGCGACCTTTCTGTGATCGAGCCCGAGCGTCTCACCGAGGTCAACGCCGCGCCGGAGCAACCCGGCGATTACGTCCTCTACTGGATGCAGAATTCGCAGCGGGCCGAGTTCAACCCGGCACTGGAGGTGGCTATTGCCGAGGCAAACCGGTTGGGACTGCCGGTCCTCGTCGGTTTCGGGCTCACTGCCAACTACCCCGAAGCGAATGCACGACATTACGCCTTTATGCTCGAAGGACTCGCCGAGACCGAGCACGCGGTTCGGCAGCGGGGGCTCGGCTTTGTCATCCGTCTCGGCAGCCCCGACGATGTGGCGCTGGGCCTCGCGCAGCGAGCCACGCTCGTGGTCTGCGATCGCGGCTACCTGCGTCCGCAGCGGAGGTGGGGCGCGCGTATCGCGGCCGAAGCCGAGCGCCGGGTGCTGCAGGTCGAGGGCGACGTGGTCGTCCCGGTTGAGCTGGCTTCGACCAAGGCGGAAATCGGCGCTCGGACATTGCGCCCCAAATTGCTGCGGGTGTGCGACCAATTCCTGCACCCGCTTGGCCGTCAGGACCCCGCCCACTCCGTCAAACGCATCGAGGTCCGCAGTGATGTCGATCTGTCCGATATTCCGGCGCTCCTCGAGCGATTGCGGATCGACCACAGTGTATCACCGGTCGCAAGTTTCCACGGCGGGTACAAACAGGCCAAGCGGCGTCTCCACGAATTCGTTACTCGGAGGCTGCCGAATTACGTCGCTGCGCGTGCGCATCCGGGCGAAGCGGCGGTCTCGACACTCTCGCCCTATCTGCATTTCGGGCAAATCTCTCCGGTGGAAGTGGCTTTGGCGGCGCGCGACGCAGCAGCAAACGAAAACACCGCCGCCTTTCTCGAGGAGCTGATCGTTCGTCGCGAGCTCGCAGTCAATTTCGTGCACACGACACCGAATTATGATCGGTACGGTTGTCTGCCTGAATGGGCCCGGCAAACACTCGGTGCTCATCGGCGAGACCGCCGCGGACACCTTTACAGCTTCGACCAGCTCGCCCGGGCCGACACCCACGACCCGTACTGGAATGCGGCGATGCGAGAGATGCTGCTGACGGGCTATATGCACAATTACATGCGCATGTATTGGGGGAAAAAGATTTTGGAGTGGTCGCCTTCGCCCGAAGAGGGCTATGCCACCCTGCTCCGGCTAAACAACAAGTTCTTCCTGGATGGTCGAGATGCAAATTCCTACGCCAATGTCGGTTGGGTTTTCGGATTGCACGACCGCCCCTGGCCCGACCGGCCGATCTTCGGCAAAGTCCGCTCGATGACCGCCGCCGGCCTCCGCCGCAAGACCGACATCGACGACTATGTCCGGAAAATCGCAGCTCTTGCCGGCTAAGCGCGGCCCCAGAGGATCTTAGTCGCGCGCCGCGCGCCTTCGGCCATAGCTTCGAACTTGGCCCAGCAAATCGAGGGGTGGCCGACCCGCGTGCCGAGGCCGCAATCGGTGCCGGCCAGCACGTTCTCGCGTCCGACGAGCTTGGCGTAGCGCACCAGGCGCTCGGCCACCAGATCGGGATGCTCGATAAAATCGGTGCAGTGGCCGACCACGCCCGGGACGAGGGTGGCGCCATCCGGAAGCTTCACGTCTTCGAACACCCGCCATTCGTGCTCATGGCAAGGGTTCGACGCCTCGATGGAATAGCTCCCGGCGCGCACCCGGAAGATCAGATCGATGATGTCCCTGAGAGGAATGTCGTCGTGATGCGGGCCATGAAAGCTGCCCCAGCACACATGCAGCCTCACCTTCTCTTTCGGAATGTCGCGCAGCGCATGGTTCAACGCGTCGATCCGCAGCGCGGCATATTTGCGGTACTCCGGCAGCGTGATTTTGGGCAGGCAGGCCCAGCCGTCCGGCAGGTCGGGATCGTCGATCTGCAAGAGGAAACCCGCATCGACAATTGCGTTGTATTCCTCGCGCATCGCCTCGGCGATCGCGAACAGGAACGCCTCGTCGTTCTGGTAGTGTTCGTTTCCCATCCAATGCTCGATCGTCCCCGGCGTGTTCGCCGGCAGGAAGGCTTCCGCTACGCTCACCCCGGTGAGAGCCGCCTTGAAATTCTCGAGGTCGCGCGCGAGATCGGCCTGACCGACATAGCGCAGCTTATCGACGCAGACCGGCATGGTCTGCCCGCCGGCGTAGTGTGGGCGCGGATGTGCCGCGAAATATTCGGCGAATTTCGTTTCGTCGCGCGCGGTCATGCTGAGCCGACGGAACCCGGTGCCCGGCCGATTCTCGCAGCCGGCGATCCGCGCCGAGACGTAATCGGTAAAGTTGGGCTTCGACAATTCGCCGTCGTTTATGACGTCGAGACCGCACGCGACCTGGCGCTTGACGATCGCCGCCACCGCTGACCGCAGGCGCGCGTCGAGCCTAGCTTGGTCGTAAGGCTCGCCGCGTGCCTTTGCCAGGACCATCTCCCGCAGATCGTCGGGGCGGGGAAGCGACCCGGCATGAGCCGTCAGGATCCGATCGGTGCTGTAAATCATTGCGAACCTCCCTTTTTAGCCGTTCTCTGCGAGCACCTTTCCTGCGAAATAGAGCGAGCCGCAGATCAGGATGCGCCCGTTGCCGTCGTCCACGGGAATATCGCGAATTGCAGCGAGAACGGAATCAGCCGTCTGCGCCGGGAGCCCGACCGAGGCGGCAGCGGCAGCGATCGCCTCGGCGGGGAGCGCATTCTTCTCCCCCGGGATAGTGACCGCCCAGAGGGCGCGGGCGTGTTTGGCCAGCGGGGCGATAAAGCCGGCTGCGTCCTTGGTGTTGATCATTCCAACGACGAGGCAGAGCGGGCGGTCGCGCCAACCGGCGGCGACATCGCCGAGGATTTCACCGGCCAGCGGGTTGTGACCGCCATCGAGCCACAGTTCCCAGTCCGGCGGAACCGCATCGACCAGCGGCCCGTGGCACAGCAGCTGCAGCCGCGCCGGCCAGTCGATGTGTTGCAATCCCTCGGCGATGGCTTCAGGGGGGGTATCGAAACCCGATAGCCGTTCGAGGCAGGCGAGCGCCGTGCCGGCATTGACGACCTGGTGTGCACCGATGAGGGAAGGTAGCGGAAGGTCGAGGCGCCAGCGCTCGCCCTCATAGCGCATTCCTGCGCCGGAGCCCTCGCACCGCCACTCGTGCCATGCGCGGTAGATCGGCGCCGAAACGGCTTCGGCACGGGCCTCTATCACCGCCGCGGCCTCGCGCGGCTGCGGGGCGATGACCGCCGTCACGCCGGGTTTCAGAATCCCGGCCTTTTCGCCGGCGATCGCAGCGACGGTGTCGCCGAGGAATGCCTGATGATCGAGCGAAACCGGCGTGATCGCGGTGACTGCCGGGCGGCGGACCACGTTGGTGGCGTCGAGCCGGCCGCCGAGCCCGACTTCGAGCAGCACGATGTCGGCCGGCGTGCGGGCAAAGGCGAGAAAGGCCGCCGCGGTCGTGATCTCGAAAAAGGTGATCGGCGCATCCCGGTTGGCGCGCTCGCATTCTTCGAGAAGCGCGATCAGCCGCTCCTCCTCGATCAGCTGCCCGGCGAGGCGGATGCGCTCGTGATACCGCACGAGGTGCGGCGAGATGTAGGTGTGCACGCGGTAGGCCGCGGCCTCGAGACAGGCCCGCATCGCGGCCACTGTCGAGCCTTTGCCCTTGGTGCCAGCGACGTGCACGACAGGCGGAAGGGCGTCCTGCGGATTGCCCAGCGCCGCAAGCAGCCGCTCGATGCGGCCGAGCGACAGGTCGATCAGCTTCGGATGCAGCCGGCCGAGACGCTCGAGAACCCGGTCACTGCTCGGCGCAGTCACTCTGCCCCACTCAGATCCGGCAGGGCTGCGATCTGCGGAACAACCGCAGCCGGCGGCTGCGGATTCCGGAGCAGGCCAAGAATTTGCGCCAATGTTGCGTGCAGTTCGGCGCGCGGCACGACCTGGTCGATCATGCCGTGCTCGAGCAGATACTCCGCGCGCTGAAACCCGTCGGGCAACTTTTCGTGAATTGTCTCCTCGATGACCCGCGCTCCGGCAAAGCCGATGATCGCCTCGGGCTCGGCGAGGGTGATGTCGCCGACCATCGCAAAGGACGCCGAGACGCCGCCGGTCGTCGGATCGGTCAGCACGACGATGTAGGGAAGGCCCGCTTCCTTGACCATCTCGGCGGCGATGATCGTCCGTGGCATCTGCACCAAGGACAGCACGCCCTCCTGCATGCGCGCGCCGCCCGAGGCCGGAACGACGATCAGCGCCGCCTCCTGCAACACAGCAAGCTTGGCGGCCGCGAGAATGGCTTCCCCGGCGGCAACTCCCATCGATCCGCCCATAAAGGCGAACTCGAAAGCGGCAACCACCGCCGGCACGCCGCCGATCCGGCCGTGCGCGACGACTACCGCGTCGCTGTGCGGACCGAGCGCGGCTTGCCCTTCTTTCAGGCGGTCGGTGTAGCGTTTTCTATCGCGGAACCGCAACGGATCGACCGCCGTCCGCGGCAACTCGATCCGGGTATAGGCGCCGTCGTCGAACAGCATCTTCAAACGTCGCTCGGCGCCGATACGCAGATGATGGCCGCAGTTGCGGCAGACATGAAGATTGGCTTCGAGCTCGCGATAAAACAGCATCTGTTCGCAGCCCGGGCATTTGTACCAGAGATTTTCTGGCACCGCCTTCCTAGTGACGACCGCCCGGATCTTGGGCAATACGAAATTGGTCAGCCAGCTCATCGCCGGCTTGTAGCCGGGACGGGGCACCTTGTCGAGCCGCCCTCATGCACTTGGCATCGATTTGGTTGAATTACGCGGCGTCGAGTTTGTCTTTACCATACATCGGCTTGCGGAAAACTGGCGACCGATTGCGCCTCTCCAGCGGGGCAATACCGGTTCAAATGCAGCGGGGCGCCATCAACGGCATCGAGCCACCCATTTGCACGCCGAGCGTCGTCAGTCTAGCCGATTGAAATCGGCGCCATTGCGGAGGGAGCGGCTACGGCAAGGTCATCGTTTTGGGCGGCGGTGTGGCAGGTCTCAGCGCCACGCACGAACTCGTCGAGAGGGGCTTCGAGGTCGAGGTTTACGAGAGATCCGCCGTGGTCGGCGGCAAAGCCCGCAGCGTCACCAATGTCGGTTCAGGTACTGGCGGTAGACGCGACCTTCCGGGCGAGCACGGGTTTCGCTTCTTTCCGGGCTTCTATCAGCACGTCACCGACACAATGCGGCGGATTCCCTTTCGAAGCAACCTCATTGGGGTGCTCGATAATCTGGTGAACGCGCCGGAGTCGACAGTCGCGCAGGAAGGGAGACCTTTTTTACTTTTCTGACGCATCAGCCGAAAACAATCGACGACTGGCGACTGGTTTTGCGCGACTTCTTCGAACAGGAGGTGCTGGGCATCAGCCCGGATGACGGCGCCTTCTTTATCGATCGGCTACTCGATGTCATGTCGATGTGCAACGACCGCCGGCTGGCGGAGCTCGAGATGGTGGGATTTTATCGACGCGGGAAACCGGTCGACGGAATATAAAAAATTGTTTGCTACCGGCCTCACCCGATCCCTGGTCGCAAAGGTTGCTAACACGCGCACGATCAGTACCATCCTCATTCAGATGCTTAACTCGGCCAGAGGCGTTGCGGCGCTCATTACCGCGGCTTTGACTGTCTCCTGGAGCGGCGGGGGCGGGCCTACCGTCCCTTCGACGGCACGGATGCGGCCGTGGCGGAAACAGGAGAGATGGAGATCGAGCTTGGCCCGGTCGAATACCTTCGCGACGGGGCCGACCGCTCGCTGCGCGCCCCCAACGTCAGGATCAATTACGGCTTCACCCCGGGCTGGGAAGCATCGTTGGAGGGCGAAGTCGCTCATGGTCTGACCGCCGGCATTCCCAGGGCGAGCCTGATTGAAAGCGAGGCTCTTCTCAAAGGTGTGCTGCGCGAGGGCAGCTTGCAGGAGAAGCCCGGGCCCAGTATCGCAACCGAATTCGGCCTCCTGTTGCCGGGAGTCAGTGACGAACATGGGACTGGAGCCGTCCTTGCCGGCATAATCTCGCAGCGCTGGGACTGGACGACGGTGCACCTCAATGCGCAAATTGAGCTTACCCGCGAGCAGCACGCCGATTATTTTCTGGACACCATCATCGAGGGTCCGCACGACTGGGTGGTGCGGCCCATCGCCGAAATTTTTTACGAGCGTGAGGTTGGCCTGTTTCGCACCCGTTCCGCGCTGATCGGGGCGATCTGGCAGGTGCAAGACAATATTGCAGTCGATTTCGGATTGCGGGGAGCGCGCGTCAATGACCACACGGCGGGCGAGATCCGCGCCGGGGTAACCTTCGCCTTCGGCGTCACGAAGGGGCCCGATATCTTGTCTCGCTTCATCGCCGCGGCGCTGCATGGAGTGCACTAATGCGGGGCAGATGGTCGACCGGCGACGAGTGGTGGCGGCCAATGCCTCCGGGAGCGTCGGCAGATGCTCTGCGTGTATTGGCCGCGCGTGGCGTGCGCGCGTTTGGCGACGGGTTTGTCGCTCTACTGCTTCCGATCTATTTGGTCGAGCTCGGGTTCAGCGCGCTGGCAATTGGTGCCATCGTGACCAGCACGCTTATCGGTACCGCCATCCTCACGCTCGGGGTGGGGTGGATCGCCAGCCGTTATTCCCGGCGGTCGCTTCTCCTTGTGGCGGCGGGGCTGATGGCGGCGACCGGCGCCGGCTTTGCCATGATCACTGATTTCTGGCCGCTCCTTGTCATTGCCTTTGTCGGCACGATCAATCCGACTTCGGGGGATGCGAGCATTTTCGCGCCCCTCGAACAGACGGCGCTCACACAGGCGATCGAGCGACGCCGCAGAACCGCGCTGTTTGCGCGCTACAGCGTCATCGGCTCCGGCGCGGCCGCGCTCGGCGTGCTGGCTGCGGCGCTTCCCGACTTCATGACGATGTGGATTGGCTGCACCCGGACGGCTGCCATGCAGCTGATGTTCGGCCTTTATGCGGCATTGGGATTGGTCGCCCTCTGGGTCTATCGGCCGCTCTCGCCCGCGGTCGAGATCACCGACGAGGCGCCGAAGGCACCGCTGCAACAATCAAAAATGCTGGTCTATGGCATGGCTGCGCTCTTCGGCATGGATTTGTCCGGCACCGGATTTTTGGTGCAGTCGCTGCTCGCGCTGTGGCTTTACCAGGCATTCCACGTTTCGGTTACGACCGCCGCGGCGATCCTATTCTGGAGCAGCCTTTGTTCGGCCGTCTCTTATCTCGTTGCGGTGCCGATCGCCGCGCGGATCGGGCTGATCAACACGATGGTGTTCACGCATCTGCCGTCAAATATTCTTTTGATCCTGATCCCCTTCGCCCCCAACCTTGCGACCGCAATCGGCCTGTTGCTTGCGCGCAGCGCGCTGTCGCAAATGGATGTGCCGACGCGGACCTCTTATGCGATGGCCGTGGTAACCCCGCCCGAGCGGCCGGCGGCGGCCAGCATCACCGCAGTCCCGAAGACCTTTGCCTGGGCGGCGGGCTCGATGATTTCCGGCTATCTGCTGACGCTTTCGAGCTTCGGCTGTCCGCTCGTGATCGGCGGCGTTATCAAGGGCGTCTATGACATTCTGCTGCTGATCAAGTTTCAGAAGGTGCGCCCTCCCGAGGAGGCCGCCGTCCTATCGGCACGGTGAAATCCGTGCAGTGAAACGGGAGAGATCCGATGACGATCGAACTTGAAAGAAGGGCTTTTGTTCGGCGGGCGTCGCGCTTGCCGCCGGGGCGGCTGTGGCTGCCGCAGTTGCGCCCGCGGCGGCGCAAACCGCGGGCCCGGCTCCGGCCGCGCCCAAGCCGATGACTTTCGACGTCAAGCCGATGCCGTTCGATCCGGGCAAGATCAAAGGCTTGTCGGAAAAGATTCTCACCAGCCATTACGCCAACAACTACACCGGCGCGGTCAAACGGCTCAACCAAATCACCGAGCAGCTGGCTGGGCTCGATTACGCCAAGGCGCCCGGATACCTGATCAACGGGCGGAAGCGAGAGGAATGACCGCCACCAATTCCATGATATTGCACGAAGTCTACTTTGCGGGGCTCGGTCCCGAGAGAGCCGCCCCGGCCCGACGCTCGCCGAGGCCCTGCCCATGACTTCGGCTCTTTCGAGTGGTGGCGCGGGCAATTCGTTGCAATGGGCAAGGCCGAAGGTGGCGGTTCGGGCTGGTGTTGCTTAGCTGGGACCCGCGCGACAAGCGGCTGGTCAACGCCTGGGCGGCCGACCACACGACGACCCTGGCCGGCGGCCAGCCGATCCTCGCGCTCGACATGTACGAGCATGCCTATCAGATGGATTACGGTGCCAAAGCGGGCGACTATGTCGAGGCGTTCATGAAGGCGATTCGCTGGGCCAACGCCGACAACCTCTACGCGCAGCATGCGCGCAGCTGATAGGCTCCCGGTCCAAATCATCTAAAGAGAGGCGAAAATGGCAGTCGTCGAAACCGAGCGTCACGGGCAGGTCCTCGTCGTACGGATGAACCGGCCCGAGCGCCTCAATGCGCTCAGCCATGAGATGCGGACGCGGCTCGCCGAGACCTGGACCGAGTTCCGCCGCGACAACGAGCTCGAAGTTGCGATCTTCACCGGGGCGGGCCGCGCGTTCTGTGCCGGCGAGATACCAGGAATCGCTGACACGGCTCACCCGGCGGGCGGCGGCCTGCGATCGAAGATCCGTTCTTGTCCGGCGCATTGGAAAAGCCGGTCATCGCCGCGGTGAACGGCTATGCGATGGGCGGCGGCTCATGCTGGTGGAGCGCACCGATCTGCGGGTCGCCGCGCGAGGCGCGGTCTTCGAGGTCTCCGAGGCGAAGCGCTGGCTGCTCGGCGGCTACAATCATGGGCACATCGCAAACCTGCCCTACCCGATCGCGATGGAAATGGCGCTCGGCTCCGCTTCACCGCCGAGCGCTTCTACGAGATCGGCTTTCTCAATCGCTTGGTGGACGCCGACCAATTGATCCCGAGCGCGCTCGCGATGGCCGAGCACTTGCTGACCCTGCCGCCGGCCTCGCGCGTCAACACCGTCCATATGATGCGCCGGATGCGGCCGGTTCCGTCGGCTGAGCAGCAGCGCCTCGCCGCGGTGTTGCATGAGCACGGCGCCAAGCGCGACCTGATCGAATCGCGCGCCGCCTTTGCCGAAAAGCGGCAACCCCGGTTCA
>CAWBCV010000013.1:0-418927 GCA_963787425.1 uncultured Alphaproteobacteria bacterium | reverse complement strand
CGATCGCCGGCACTTTGCTGACACGATGGATCGGCCGGCCGCTGGTGCCGCTCAACTTCGCCCAGCAGCGTTACGAGGCCGATTTCCGCTTCAGCCTGGTGCGCCTGCGCGAGAATGCCGAGAGCGTCGCCTTCTACGGCGGCGAAGCGCGCGAGTTCGGACACGTTCCAGACCCGCTTCGCACGGATCGTGGAGAATTTCTGGGGGATCATCGTGCGCCGCAAGAACCTGACCTGGTTCACCTCGTTTACTCCCAGCTCGCGATCATCTTTCCGTATCGTCGTCGCGGCGCCGCGCTATTTCAGCAAGACGATCCAGATCGGCGGGCTGATGCAGATTTCGCGGCCTTCATCTAGGTGCAGGACTCGCTGTCCTTCATCATCAACTCCTATACCGACATCGCCGAATGTCAGGCGGTCGTGCAGCGGCTTTCGGCCTTCGCGAGCGGATGGAGGGGATCGCCGCCGAAACCAACGCGCCGCAGCCGATCGAACTCGAGCGCCAGGGCGCCGGTGTCGAAGTCGACATGCTCGATCTCGATCTGCCGGACGGCCAGTCATTGCGGCCGACATTTCGCTGGCGGCCGGCCGCGGAGAAGCGCTGCTGATCACTGGCGCCACCGGGCTCGGCAAAAGCACGCTTGCTGCGCGCCATCGCCGGTCTCTGGCCGTTGGGCGAGGGCGCATCCGGGTCGGCGACGGGCGCTGCCTGTTTCTGCCGCAGCGGCCCTATCTGCCGCTCGGCACTCTGGCGGATGCTCTCGTCTATCCGCGGGCTGCCACGGAACTGCCGCGTGACAGTCTTACCGACGCGCTGCGCGCTGTCGGGCTGCCCGAGCTCGTCGACCGGCTCGACGAGGAGGGTAATTGGGCTCAGCGCCTCTCGCTCGGCGAGCAACAGCGGCTGGCCTTCGCCCGGGTTCTGCTGGGCCGCCCGGAGATCGTCTTTCTCGATGAGGCGACCTCGGCGCTCGACGAGGCCGCGGAGATAGCGTTATACCGGCTGTTGCGGGAAGCACCGTGGAAACCGACGATCGTCAGCGTCGGCCATCGCGGCACCTTGCGGCGTTTCCATGATGCGGTCGTCGATCTAGCGCACAGCCCAGTCTCGCGAGCGGCCGTCGGCTAATCTACCGAGTGTCAGCCATCCTGCGGAGTGGAGGAGCCGAGCGATGACCGACAGCGAGCGCCAGCCACGAGACGCGGAGGACGCGCTGCGCTCTGTCCGGATAGGCAAGCGCGAGAGTCTTCAGGCGCTTGGGATCGATCCCTACCCCTACAGCTTCGAGCGGACGCATGCGGCAAGCCAGCTCGAGCGGGGTTACGCCGGCCTTGCACCAGGCGCCGAAACCGAAAATCGGGTGCGCGTCGCCGGCCGTATCAGGGCGATGCGCAACAACGGCATGTTCATCGACATGTACGATGCCTCGGGCAAGATCCAGATCTTTTGCCACAGGGATTTGCTCGGCCCCGATACGCTTGGAATCGTGCGGCTGCTCGACATCGGTGATCTGATCGGCGTCGACGGCTTGGTTCGGCGCACGCCGCGCGGCGAGCTCACGATCAATGCCTCCGGTGTTACGGTTCTCGCGAAGGCGTTGCGCCCCCTCCCGGAGAAGTATCACGGCTTGGCCGATGTCGAGCTGCGCTATCGCCAGCGCTATCTCGACCTGATCATGAACCCGCAGAGCCGCGACACGCTGCTCCGGCGCAGCCAGGTCGTAGCGGCGATCCGCCGCCATCTTTCGGAGCGCGGCTATGTCGAGGTCGAGACGCCGATGCTTCATACGATCCCCGGAGGCGCTTCGGCGAAGCCGTTCGTCACGCATCACAACACACTCGACATTGACCTCTATCTGCGGATTGCGCCCGAGCTCCATCTAAAGCGGCTGCTCGTCGGCGGGGTGGCCGACAAATTGTTCGAGATCAACCGCTGCTTCCGCAACGAGGGCCTCTCGCCCCGGCACAATCCGGAATTCACCACACTCGAGCTCTACGAGGCCTATGTCGACTACACCGCAATGATGAAGCTGACCGAGGAGCTCATCACCTCTGTGGCCGAGACGGTGCTCGGGACATTGCGGATCGGCTACGGCGGGACCGAAATAGATCTATCGGCGCCCTGGCCGCGACGCAGCATGGCCGAACTCGTTCAAACAGCCACCGGGGTCGATTTCCTCGCTTTCGACACGGCCGAGCCGGCTCGTGAGGCGGCGGCGCGCGTCGGTGCGGCGCTGGCCGGCGGCGAGAATTGGGGGCAGGCTTTGGAGGCAGCCTTTGCCGCGCGGGTCGAGGATACTCTGATCCAGCCGATCCACGTCACCGGATTTCCCCGCGACATTTCACCCTTAGCCAAGTCTGACCGCCACGACCCGCGTCTCGTTGAGCGGTTCGAGACCTACATCTACGGATGGGAGATCGCGAACGCGTTCTCCGAGCTCAATGATCCGCAGGACCAGCGCGAAAGGTTCGAGGCGCAGATGCGGGCGCGCGCGGCGGGTGACGAAGAAGCGCAGCTCCTCGACGAGGACTACGTGACCGCGCTCGAATACGGGCTGCCGCCCTGCGGCGGTCTCGGCGTCGGCATCGACCGGCTGGTCATGCTCTTGACCGATAGCCCGTCGATCCGCGACGTCATCGCCTTCCCGACCCTGCGGCCACGCTGACCAGCGCCCGGGGGTGCGAATTAGAGGCGGCGGATCGTTGGCGATGTACAACGGACGATCGTGATTGGAGTGTCGCATGTGGCAGAACAAGAATTCGGCAAGGTACTGGTCGATGCGCATTGCGCGGTGCGCGTTGCTCGTCACGATGGCAGGCTGCGCCCAGCCGGCGGTGACTGCGGCGGTCAGCATTCCGCCGATCCCGGCGGGGGAGGCTCGGATCTGGTTCTATCGCGATTACGAGCCCTATGCCGGCAAGGGCCTTCCGGCGATCGCCGCTAATGGGGGATATGTCGGGGCGGCCGAATTGGGTGGCGCGTTTTATCGCGATGTTGCCCCTGGACATTACCTCGTGACCGTGCAGACGGTCGGCATAGACACCAATCAGACGGCTAATTTCGAGCTCGCCTCGGCCCAGGAGGCCTATGTAAAAATCGTCTCGCTGCCGAGTTGGGACACGGGCGGGGACAGAAACCAATGGGAGCGGCCGACGTTTTACGCGTGGCTGATCCCGAACCAAGTCGCGCAAGCTGATGTCGCTCGGCTCTCTTTTTACGGCGGCACCTGACCGTCGGCGACGGCGCCCACATTTTCTCGCGAGGCTCAGAAGTTTTCCAGGCTCAAGACCTCGCTGTCGTAGTCGTAAGCGAAGATCTCGGCGTGCCGGCCCCAGTTGATTACGGTCTCGAGCACCCGCTCCGCCTCTTCCTCCGACAGGAGATCCTCGAGCTCGCGCAGAAACCGGGCCGCCGGAGCGCGATGGCCGGGCCGCTCGTCGAGGACGCGCCGGATGTGGGCAGCCAGCGGCACATGCTTTAAGAGAGCTTCGGCAAAGATCTGCTTGCGGGCGAGCATGTCGGCCTCGGCATACGCCCGGCCGAGGGGCGTCAGTTCGATGTCGCCGCTGCTCACATGCGCGAATCCGAACAGCTGCAATGTCTCGATCAGCGGGAACAGCTCGTCCATGACGAGGTTTTCCTCATCGGCCAGATGAGGCAGATCGGCGCGGCCATGATAGGGCGCCTCCGTCAAGTTCTCGATCAGCCCCGAGAGCTGCTGGACGGAGGCATCGGGCAGGCGAAAGCCGATACCAATAGATTCGGCTTTTGCCCCCCGCCGCCCGTCGCGCCCGGGCTCGGTCGTTAACAGGGTGTAGACCTGATCGACGATCTGGCGAAAACCGGCGCTCTCCGAGGCGCGCGGGCGCGGTAGCGAGATCGGTATTTGTGCGCGGATGCCGCCGGGATCGCTGCTGAAGATCAGGATACGATCGGCAATTTCGACCGCTTCCTCGATGTTGTGCGAAACGATGACGATCCCCTTGGTCGGAATCCGGTGAGCATCCCACAAATCGAGGAGATCGCCACGCAGGGTTTCCGCGGTTAGAACATCAAGCGACGAGAAGGGCTCGTCGAGCAACAGAATATCGGGATCGACGACGAGCGCACGGGCAAAGCCGACGCGCTGCCGCATGCCGCCGGACAGCTCCTTCGGATACGCATTTTCAAACCCGTCGAGCCCGATCAGATCGATCGCATTGACCGCCCGCCGCCGACGCTCGGCCCCGGAAATGCCGAGAGCCTCGAGCCCGAGCTCGACATTTCCGAGCACGGTCAACCATGGAAACAAAGCATAGCTCTGGAAAACCATCGCGGTGCCGTGAACGGGCTGGGTGACGGGGATGCCGCGATATTTGACAACGCCTTCACTGGGCGGCACGAGACCCGCGAGAATGCGCAAAAAGGTCGACTTTCCGGATCCCGACTTGCCGAGGATCGCCACGATCTCGCCGTCGCGCAGGGTGAAGTCGATATGGTCGAGAACGAGTTGCCCGTGGTGATCGGGAGTTTGATAGGTTTTTGAGACCGCGTCGGTGCGCAGCAGCGGGTCATTCATCGGAGCTTCCGGGCGAGAAAACGTCAATCCAGGCGCAAGCGTTCGGCGGCGAGATCATAGAGCCGACGCCAGAGCAACCGGTTGAAGCCGAGAACATAAAGGCAGAGGACGCCGATGCCGAGCGCGATACGGGCGCTGTCGCCGTCGGCGGTAGTTCGCGCTATATAGGCGCCGATACCAGTGGCGGTAAGCGTTGTGTCACCCCATTGGACGACTTCGGACACGATACTCGCATTCCAAGAGCCGCCGGCCGCAGTGACGGCGCCGGTGACGTATGCTGGAAAAATCGCCGGCAGGATCACTCGTCGCCACCACAATGTTCGTCTTACCCCGAGATTTTGTGCAGCGCGTCGCAGCTCCTGCGGCAAGGCAGTGGTGCCGACAATGACGTTGAAGAGGATGTACCACTGCGTTCCGAGGATCATCAGCGGGCTGAGCCATATCTCCGGGTTCAGCTGAAACCGCAGGATCAGCACCACAAACACCGGGAAGAATAGATTTGCCGGGAAAGCGGCGACAAATTGCACGATAGGCTGAACGCGGTCCGCTAGGCGCGGGCGCAGCCCGATCGCCACCCCGATCGGAACCCAGATCAGGGAGGCCACCCCGATCAGGACCAGCACCCGCGCGGCGGTCGCCAGACCAAGCAGAAAAACCCACCCGACCTCGGCGAGGTTGACCGTCTGGCGAATGAAGGCAATGATCCACATGGCCGCTGCGGCGGCCAGTCCCAGCAAAGCGATGTCGAACAACCGCTCGAGCTGGGGCCACGGCCGCCGTTCGATCGGCGGCCTGCGCCGCTGAGCCAGGCCAGCGAGCGCGGCGTCGATGATCCGATTGAGTTCGAGCACTCCCGCCTGGACCAGATCGAACAGGCGGGCACGCTGCAGCACGATAAAAAACCAAGGCCGAACATTGTCTTCGTCGGCCAAGGGATCGGCCTGGAATTTGCGCGACCAAGCGAGGAGCGGGCGAAACAGCAGTTGGTCGTACAACAGAATGACGACGAACATGACCAGTACCGCGTAGCCTATTGCGGTGAGGTCGCGCCGATTGATCGCGGTCGCGATATAGGAGCCGATGCCGGGGAGCATGATGGTCTGGCCCGCGACGGTGATGGCTTCCGAGGCGACGACAAAGAACCAGCCACCCGAGACCGACATCATCATGTTCCAGACGAGCGACGGTATGGCGTGGGGCACTTCGAGCCGCCAGAACCGCTTCCAGGGCGACAAATGGTACATTCGAGCCGCCTCGATCAACTCGGTCGGCACGGTGCGCAGCGACTGGTAGACGCTGAAAGTCATATTCCAGGCTTGCGAGGTGAAGATCGCGAAGATCGCCGCGCATTCGACGCCGAGCAGCCGACCCGGGAAAAGGGCGATGAAGCCGGTCACAGTAATCGACAGGAAGCCGAGGATCGGCACCGATTGCAGGATGTCGAGGATCGGGATCAGGATCTTTTCGCCCTGTCGGCTCTTGGCCGCGACCGCCGCATAGACGAGGCTGAAGACGAGCGATGCGACAAGCGCGCAGCCCATGCGCAATACGGTGCGAAGCGCGTATTCCGGCAGCTGCCTGGGGTCGAGACTGATCGGCAGAACCTCGCCGATTTGATAGCGCGCGCTCATCGCCATGCCGCCCCAAGCGACGAGCCCGATAGCCCCGAGCACGATCGGCAGCGCGACGAGATCCCACAAATTGGGGCGCAGCCGGGACGGCCAGGCGATCAGGGGCAGGCCCCAGCGCTGTTGCATGCTCCCTCTTGCCGGTAATCGCCGTCGCGGCGGCGGTGCCTACCAGTACCCCAAGCCTGGCGGGCTGGCTAAACGTAAATTCGTGGAAGCCGCGAGGTCGCTTGCCGCAAATTGGCCGCGATTCTTGCTTCGGGCCGCCGAACTCCCGACAATGAGCCGCGTTACTACAGGGACGGGAGTGCGGCCGTGGATATCGGCGAGAGGCGCCAAGCAAACATCCTTGTATTGGCTCCGGTCGGACGCATCGACAATCTCACGAGCACCGAGTTTCAGGCGCGGCTGCTCGCCGCTGTCAGCTCCACCTCCAACGACGTCGTCGTTGACTTGTCCAGAGTCGAATACATCTCGAGCGCCGGTCTGCGGGCGTTGATGGCAGCCACGCGGCTGAAGCCCAAGGAGCGCCGGCTTGGCGTCGCCTGTCTCCATACGGTCGTGCGCGAGATCTTCGCGATCAGCCGGTTCTCGCATGTCGTCCCGGTCTTCGCCACCGTCGAGGAAGCGAACGCTGCCTGGCAGGCCCCGCCGCGACCCGAGGGGGCGGTTCCCAATGCCGAAACCGAACCGGCTGGACCGTTGCGCGTCCGCTTTTGGGGCACCCGCGGCTCGCTGCCGGCACCGCTGCGGGAGCGGGCGGTCCGCGCCAAGATCCGTGATGCGCTGCTCGCCGCTCGCGGGCATGCGCTCGGGACCGAGCAGGCGATCGATGATTTCATAGACGGCACGCTGCCTTTTTCAGTACGCGGCACTTTCGGCGGCAATACCAGTTGTGTGGAGATCATTACCGGCGGCGACGAATATGTGATCTGCGACCTCGGCACGGGCGTGCGCGAATTCGGCAACCGGGTCCTCCGGGAGCACGGCCCCGGCCGCAAACACACCTTCAATATATTTTTGTCGCACCCGCACTGGGACCACATCATGGGGTTCCCGTTTTTTGCCCCAGCCTACATTCCGGGCAATCGGATTTGCATATATGGCTGCCACAGCGTGCTGCGCGAGGCGCTGCGCACCCAGCACTCGGCTCCGTGGTTTCCCGTCGATTTTCACTCGCTTGGCTCGAGCATCGAGTTCATCACGTTGGAGCCCAGCTACCCCTACGAAGTAGCCGGCCTTTCAGTCATCTCGCTCAAGCAGTTTCACACTGGAGATTCCTACGGTTATCGTTTTTCCCGGAGCGGCAAGTCGATCGTCTACTCTACCGATTGCGAGCACAAGTACTCCCAACTCGACGAAACCTATCCTTTCGTAGAGTTCTACCGGGACGCCGACTTGCTGATCTTCGATGCAATGTATTCGCTCGGTGATTCGGTCTCGGTGAAGGAGGATTGGGGTCATTCGAGCAATGTCGTCGCGGTCGAACTGGCGCAGGCAGCGCGGGTCGGGCGCCTCGTGCTGTTTCACCACGAGCCGGTATATGATGACCGCATGCTCGAGGAGATCTTCGCCGACACGGTGCGCTTCGAGGCGATCAGCCGGCGTGGCCATGAGGTCGAGGTGATCTCGGCCTATGACGGGCTAGAACTGGAGTTGTGACGCGCGGTCCCGCGGTGGGCCGAGGCCTCGCTCTGCTGCGGGGTCCGGGCCGCGCGCCCGCGCTCGCGCTGGTCGCGGCCGCCTTGGCACTGCGCATCATCGACCCCGGCATCATCACCGAATTGCGCGTGCGCAGCTTCGACTTGGTAGAACGAGTGTGGCCGCGCGCCGGTGATTCGGCACGAGTGGCGATCATCGACATCGACGAGAAGAGCCTCGCCCGATATGGCCAGTGGCCGTGGCCGTGGCACCGGGTGGCCGAGCTCGTCCGCCGAATCGCCCAAGGCAACCCGCGCGTCCTCGGCATCGACGTCGTCTTCGCCGAACCAGATCGGCTGTCGCCGGCCGAGATCGCGCGAGAACTGCCCGGCCTGCCTCCGGCTGTGGCGGATGCGTTGGCGCAGCTGCCGTCGAGCGACCGCGACCTCGCTGAAGCGATCGCGGCGGTCCCGACGGTGCTCGCGCTCGCCCCCAGCCATGAGGAGGCGGCGCCAGATTCAGATCCGCTCCGCCCAGCTCCGATCCGCCAGGCGGGGGACGATCCGAGGCCGTTCTTGAAGAGCTATAAATCCCTGGTGCAAAGCCAGCCCGATCTCCGCGCCGGTGCACGGGCCGCCGGGGAAATCGCGGTCGAGCCCGATCCCGATGGCGTCGTCCGGCGGCTGGCTCTCGCTGTGACCTATCAACAAACGATCGTCCCGAGTTTTGCATTGGAGGTCTTGCGCGTTGCCGGTGACGAACGGTCGATCGTGATCGATACCGGCGCGCTCGGGATCGAAAGTTTCCGGATCGGCGGCACCACCGTCCCGACGGACAGGCGGGGCCGCGCGATCCTCCATTTCGCACCGTCACAGGCGCGGTCCATCTCGGCCTCGGACGTCCTCGATCCGGCGTTTGACCCGGCCGAACTGCGGGGGCAGCTAGTATTGCTCGGGGTTGCCGGCGTCGGCATCACCGGGCTCCGTCAAACGCCTCTCGGCCTCGTCCGCGCGGTCGACCTCCATGCCGAGCTGATCGAATCGATCCTGTTCAACGCTCTGCTGCACCGCCCCTGGTATCTCGATTGGTTCGAGCTCGCTGCGGCGCTCGCTGCCGGGCTCGTGGTCATCTGGCTGTTGGGCTACGCGAGACCGCTGCGCGCGGTAAGTATCGCTGTGGCGATCACGGCGGCGTTTTTTGTCGCCGAACTCGTGCTCTTCCGCTTTGCCGATCTCCTCTTCGACAGCAGCTTTCCGGCGCTGACCTTGCTCGGCGCGCTGGGTGCAATGCTTGTCGGCAACCTTCGCGCCACGCAGGGGGATCTCGTTCGCGAGCGCGAGGCGAAGCAGCGGGTCGAGGGTGAGCTCGCCGCGGCGCAGGCGATCCAAATGGGCCTCTTGCCGCGGCGCTTTCCTGCGTTTCCGGATCGTCACGATATCGACGTCTATGCCCGCATCGAGCCGGCGCGAATGGTGGGGGGCGACCTCTACGACTATCTGCTGATCGGAGGAAGCAGCCGCCTGTTCTTTCTGATCGCCGACGTGGCGGGCAAGGGCATTGCGGCAGCGTTGTTAATGGCGATGACCAAGGAGGTCGTCCGCGACGCCGTGCTGACATTTGGGCCGGCGCTCGACCGCATCCTCGCGGAGGCCAACCGGAAGACCGCGGCGGCGAGTGCGGAGCTGCAGAGCGAGGGCGGCGTCTTCGTGACCGCTTTCGCCGGAATTCTCGACCTCGGCTCGGGCGAGGTCGCCTATGCCAGTGCGGGTCACGACTTGCCCTTCGTTCTCGGCGGCGGCACCGGCTTGCGGCAGCTCGTCACCGAAGGCGGGCCGCCGCTCGGCGCGGTCGAGGACTTCCGCTTTCCGATCGATCACGACCGTATCGAGCTCGGCGAGGTCTTGCTGCTCTTTACCGACGGGATCACGGAAGCGGAGAACGCCGACCATAAGCTTTATTCCTCCGATCGGCTGGCCAAGGCGCTGGCTACGGCAGCAACGGTCGATGCCCAGCACGTCGTTGCGGCGGTAATCGACGACGTTGTCCGCTTTGTCGGCGGCGCGGAGCAAGCGGACGACATGACCGTCCTGGCGCTGCGGCGGGTCGGTGCCGCCGCTACCTGACCGTGATTTCGACGCGGCGATTACGGGGCTCAGGGGTTTGATCGGCGGTCGGCACGAGCAGGTCGTGCTTGCCGCGGCCGGCGATCGAGACCGCCTGTCGATCGAGCCCGTCGCGAACCAGCTTGTCGCGGACGGCCGCCGCGCGAGAGAGGGACAGCGCTTGGTTGTAGGGCAGATCGCCGAGCGTGTCGGTGAAGCCGATCACCTCCATTTCGTAAACTGGTCGTTGCTTGACGTCATCGAACACAGCGCGATAGGCGGCCTGGGATTCCGGGGTCAGCTCATTGCTACCCAGGATGAAATAGAGGCGGAAGTGGTGCGGCAGGATCGGCTGTGCCGCGATCGCGCTCCGGAAGATGACGCTGATATTACCGCGGCTTTCCTCGACCTGCGCGCTACTGCCGGCCCGCGACTCTGCCGTTGCATAGGGCTGGTCGAGGGTCGTGGCCGTCTTGCCCTCCTCGACCGTGATCGCCCCGACGCCACCGCCTTCGGCATTGGGCAGAACCACGAACAGAGCTTGCCGGGGGCACCCCGCCAGCAGGACCATTGAGACGAGCGCCGGGATTGTCCGCCGCATCATCAGTGGTCGCCGTAGACTTGAACCGCAAAAGTTGTTCCCCGCACCCCAAGTATTGCGGTCGGGGTTTTGACCTTCATCGCCCCGGGGGTGCTGCGCGCGATGTCGCCGGAGACGACCGCCAGGGTCCCCTGCCGCATATCGGCCAGCATCGCGCCGCGGAAGTCGTTCGAATCGAACTGGAATTCGTCGAGCGCAATCTGGCTGTTCGGACCGGCGGAGAATACCGTGTTATCGATGAAGGTGATGCCGATCCCGCCGTCCGAACCTGTTTCGATGACGTCCTTGACGAACAGCATGTCCCCGACATTCGCGGGCCGACGCTCACCGGAGCGCAGGACCGCCGCCTGCCCGGTTACCTTTTTGATCTGGGCAATCGGCGGGTTTTCGGCCGCCGAAGGAGTCCCCTCCGCCGCAATCAACGATGCCGCGGCCAACCACAGCACCCAGCCCAATTTCTTCAGCACCGCCAAGTTCTTCCTCGCCGGTTTATCAATGTCTTCTTAATACACGAGATTGGCAGACCGCTGGCAGCAAGATGAGCAAGTTTCGGTGACGAGAGCATCGATCACGCTATGCGCCAAACCCGCGGAGCTCAGTCGGCTTCAAGCCTTCGCCGTCGAGTTCGCGCAACAATGCGGCCTGCCGGATGTCGAGCGGTCGCGGCTTCTGATCATTCTCGACGAGCTCTTCACCAACGCCGTAACGCATGGTCGTGGGCCGCATTCGGCCGGAGGAACCATCGCCGTCTCGCTCGGGTGGGGAAGTAGCCGCCTCCGGATAAGCTTCGTCGACGATGGGCTGCCCTTCGATCCGCTCTCTTTCCGCGGGCCGGATTTGGGGGGGGCGGCAGAAGAGCGCGGCATTGGCGGGCTCGGTATCCATATTGTCCGTTCGCTCGTCCACCAGGCCCGCTACCGCCGTGAGGGCGATCGCAACCACCTGCACCTGGTGCGGCGCACTGCCTTGCCCAGCGGGGGGTTGCCCGGCGAGTCGGGCGGTTGAGCCTGGCTCATCTCGCCGATGCGGCGAGCAATATCATGATCTCTCCGATTTGCTGGAATGCCCCGAGAACATCGCCCGTGTAGCCGCCGATCTGGCGGCGTGCGAGCTCGGCCATGGCGAATACAATTGCGCCGGTGAGGCAAAGCGCTATCGCGCCTCGCGCCGGTCCCAGCGCTGCCAAGGCGATCGCAGCGCCGATCAGCGCCGCCGCAATCGCGCCGCCCGATCGAGGTGTACCTGCCGTAGCCCCGAGGCCATCGCGGCGCGCCGGCGCCAATTTCCACATCGCCGCCGGCAAGGCTGCGCGCGAGGCGGCGTGCGCCGCGATCAGCGCGAGACCCGCGTGGATCACGTCACTTATGCCGGCGAGCGCCGCGGCGCGCAGCAGCACGCTCAGAACGATCGCCAGCACGCCGTAAGTGCCCTGCCGGCTGTCCCGTAGGATCTTGAGCTTTTCTTCCCGGTCGCGTCCCCCGAAAAACCCGTCGGCGGTATCGGCGAGCCCGTCCTCGTGCAATGCTCCCGTCAACGCGATCCCCGCCAGCACCGATAACAGCGCCGCCGGCCAACTCGCCAAGCCGATCAGGTGGGCCACCAGAAGAACGAGCGCCGCCGCGCCGCCGATCCCGGCGCCGACGAGCGAAAATGCCCAGGCCGAATCGGCGAGCCGCCACATGCCCGCTGCCCGCGGATCGACCGGCAGCCGCGTGAAGAAGGCCGTGGCGGCGAGGAAGCCAGCGAAAAGGCCCGCAGGGGGGCGCGAAGGTTCCTCGGAACAGCTCATGCCATCACGATAACCGGTTTGGCCAAGAACGGGGCGAATGACTATATTTCACCGGGATGGCGACGATTGCCGGAGCCGGTATTGACGTTGCTCGATCTTGATTGCTTGCGCGCGGCGCCGTTGTGCCGCGACCCGTTCGACTTTGTTGTCGTTGAGGACTTTGTAGGCCGCGACGAGCTGAGCCCCCTCGTCGCCGATTTCCCGCATGTCCCCGGTCACGGCAGTTTCCCGGTCGAAAACCTGGCATGCGGGCCGGTCTTTTCTCGTCTCGTTGCTGTCTTGACCGGGCCGGCGCTGCGCGGTGCGGTCGAGGAAAAGTTTGGCCTCGACCTCGGTAGCCGCCCGACGATGGTGACGGTGCGCGGCAGGAGCGACGGCAGGGACGGACGCATCCACACCGATTCGGAAAGCAAGGTCATCACCTTGCTGCTCTATCTGAACCTTACCTGGGAGCGCCCCGAAGGCCGTTTGCGGCTGCTGCGCGGTCCCGACGACATCGACGACTACGTGCGTGAGGTCGTGCCGCTCGCCGGAACCATGCTGGCGTTTCGCCGCAGCGCCCGCTCATTTCACGGGCATCGCCCGCATGTCGGCGAGCGCCGGATCGTGCAGCTAAATTGGGTGACCAAACCGGCCGTCGTCCGGCGCGAACTCAACCGCCACCGCTGGTCGGCGCGGTGGAAGGCGCTCAACCCGTTTGCGCCGCAACTCTGAACCCGAGGCGGGAGGGTTGGCGCCGGCCGAGAAGTCTATTAACGTATTGCGTTAGGTACGATGTCGGTAAACGCGGATCGAGAACAACGATAATGGTGCGAACACTCCGCTCCGCGGTTGCCGCAGCTGTATTTGCAGTCGTTGTCCCGACAGCGGCTGTGGCGCAGACCCAGCTGGTCGATGAGTTCAAGTTTGGCGTTCTCGCCCATGACATCGGGCTGTTCGACAAGCACGTCGAATCGGGGTCGGACATCAATTTCGAAATGTTGTTCACCCCGCCAGAATTCTTTCGCGTGATCGGGTCGCCGCGGCCTAATCTCGGCGGTTCGCTCAACACGGCGGGCAATACCAACGCCGGCTATTTCGGCCTCACCTGGGGGATCACGCTGATCCAGAACCTGTTTGGGTGGGGCGGGAGTGTCTTCGCCAATGGCAGCCTCGGGGGCGCTCTGCAGGACGGCTATACCAACAGCGCCCCGCCGGACCGCAAAAAGCTCGGCTCGACGGCGCTGTTCCGAGAAAGCGTCGAACTCGGTTATCAGCTGACGCCCAACCTCAGCCTGTCGGGGTTCGTCGACCATATGTCGAACGCCGATCTCGCGCCGCACAATGCGGGGATAACCGACGCCGGCGCGCGGCTCGGCTTCAAGTTCTAGCGCTCGGAGGGACGCAAGGCTCCCTCTTCCTTCTCGCCATCGCTGTTTTTGCTGTTTCTCCACCAAATTATCAGCCGCCGATCTGATCGGCTCCGCAGAAATCCTGGAGCTCCTGCCGCACCGGGCCTGAAAAACAGCCACAACCATCGCTGATCCTGGCTGACATCCGCTGTTTTGAAGCGGCGTGTTCGCGTTGTGGCACCATATCCATACCAATCATCCTAGCATGTCAATGCGAAAATAGCAAGATAATTCTATTTTTGTGACTAACCAGATTTAAGATCGACCCGGCCATCATGGACCCGCTGCAGGGGTTCTCGCGCATCCCGCTAGCGCGATCTGGGGATAAAAACGAGCCAAAGCGGCACTTTAAGTTTCAAACAATGGGTACAGCCATTTAATAAACTCAATGCCTTGCCTGCATGTGTGGCGGTTTCGCCACGATGAGACGAAAAGACCACGCATGAGCTAAAGCTTTCTTGATCAGCCCCCGGCTCTGCATATCATGGCGCGAGAGGCACGGGTGTCCTTTACCCGGCTGATGCAACCTTTGATTTCTCGGGGGAGCAATGACCAGAAAACGGAAATTCGGCAGTGCCGCGGCAATTGGGGGCTTGACCGCGTCGATCGCGCTGCTGATGGGCTTACCGGCCGCGAACGCCGATGAACTGGCGGATCTTCGCGCCAATCAGGAGCTGCTGCAGCGCCGCATCGACCAGCTGGCTCAGGCCGCGCAAGGACGCCCGGGAGTTCCTGGGGGCTATGGCGCGGAGGCGGTGCCGGGTCAGGCCATGCTCGGTGGCAGTTTCCCGCGGTCATTTCTGATCCCGGGCACCGATACGTCGATCCGCGTTGGTGGGTTTATCGATGAGACCCTCGATTACTATTTCGTCGGTGGCCAGCCGAACGGCAATCAGACCACGACCGTGGAAGTCACCGGCAATCTTGAGTTGGCACCACTCAACTCCGCTGGCAAGACCGTTCCCGGCTTTCCGACCGTAGGGAATCTGGTGCCGCAGAGCACAGCCACTTCGCGCGGCAACGGCGTATTCTCGCAAAGCCCGCGGGAAACACGTCTCAATGTCGAGACGCGCACACCGACGGCTTGGGGCGAGTCACGGACTTTCGTAGAATTCGACTTTGCCGGCAGCAACGCCTTCAGCACAAACAACTTAACGACGGTCTCGGATGGTTTGATCCCGCGTTTGCGATATGCCTATGGCACCCTCGGAGGCTTCCTCGCCGGACAGGCGAACTCGAATTTCTCCGACCCTGACGCCAACCCCGAGACGCTCGATTTCGGCGGCCCTGCCGGTCTGGCTGGGGTGACCCGCATCCCGCAGGTACGCTATACCTATACAGGGCCATGGGGCAGCGCCTGGTCGGTCTCGGCCGAAACCCCCGAGACCGACATCGTCACACCGGCCGGTAACGTTAAGACGGACACCAACACGGGCGGCCTGCCGGGCGGTCCTGGCGGGGTGGTCAATGCGACCGCTGGCTGCGTTGCAAACGGGATCCTGATCAGCCCGACAGTAGCCTGCACATTATCCGGCGATCCGACCAAATCCTCGGCGCCCGACCTCACCTTCGCTTCATACTGGTCACAGCCTTGGGGCCACGTCGATTTCCGCGGCTTGATCCGTCCGACACTCACGGTCAACGACGGTCATCTCGTCGACCGAACATTCGTTGGTTACGGCGGCGGTATTTCCGGTGACGTCAAACCCGGCTGGTTTGGTTGGGACAGGGACGACTTTCAATTCCAGTTCTCGGTTGGCAGCGGCATTGGGCGGTATATCAACGAGAGTAACAACGCGGCACTGGCGACCAACTACCTCACGGCTCCGGTCACCGCCGCCGCCGCAGCAAACATCCTAGTCAGGCCGATATTCGAATACGGTTATGCCCTCGGCTACCAGCACTTCTGGCTGCCCAATTTACGATCCACCGCGGTTTACGGTTACGCCTATACTGGTTATCCAACGTCGCTGATCGGGCCGACGCAAGGGGTCGTCTCGAACAAGGCATTGCAGACTGCCCACGTCAACTTGATCTGGAGCCCGGTCGCGTTCATCGATGCCGGCGTCGAGTATTTTTGGGGGCAGCGCGTGACTGCCTCCTCGAACATCCAGGGCAATCAGCAAACCTTGATCGGCAAGTTCCGCGTCAAGTTCTAACAAGAACTAATATCCGACCTTCGAGGCCCGCCGCGCTGTCGGCGGGCCTTTTTGTTGTGCGCCCATGCGGTCACAGACCCACCGCGACCTCCCGCAAGACATTCCGCAGCCAGGCGAGGGCGCGGTCCTCGCCATGGTCGCGGTGCCACAATGCCATGATGTCGAAGGGCGGCGACATATAGGGAGGTTCGAACAGCTTGAGACGATACCCATTGGCGAAGGCGGCCGCGAGACGGCGTGGCAGCGGCGCCGCCATATCGGACTGGCTGACCACGGCGAGGGCGGCAGGGAAATGCGGCGTGGTCAGGCCGACCACCCGGCGCAATCCGCGCGCCGCCAGCGCACCCTGCAAGAGCCCGACTTCGCTGCGGGTGACCAACCGTTCGAGGCCATGATCGCTGACATAGCCGTTGATCGCATGCTCGTCTTCTCCGGTTGCGGAGATGATCAGATGCGACAGTGAGGCGAGACGTTCGAGCGTCAGTTCGGTGTCGGCCGCCGGATGGTCGGCGCTCAGTACCCAGACCCGGGTCTCCTGAAACAAGCGTTCACAGACAAAAGGCTCGGGCACTCGTCTAAAGCTGCCGATCGCGAGATCGATGCGACCCGCGAGCAGCGCTTCTGTCACTCCCATATTGCTCGGCCGGATTCGGAGTTCGGCATTTGGCGCGAGAGCCCGGACCCGGGCAATAAAGCGCGGAATCAGCACTGTGCCGACATATTCGCCGCAGGCGATCGCGAAACGCCGCTCTGTCCGCTCGGGCACGAATTCGGTCGGCCCTAGAGCCAGCTGAAGTTGCAGCAACCCCTCGCGCAGGCGCGGCGCGATTTCGGCGGCACGCGGCGTCGGCCGCATGCCGTCCGCCACCCGCACGAACAATTCATCATGGAGCACATAGCGCAACCGGTTCAGCGCGTGGCTGATCGCTGACTGGCTCAGCCCGAGCCGCTCGCCGGCGCGCGTGACACTGCGCTCCTCGATCAGCGTGTCGAAGACCCGCAACAGGTTCAGATCGAGTGTGTGGAAATGCAGATCATTCATGCATGCGATGCACAATTATCATTCGTGTGCAAGAAGGACTTGAGGCAACCTCCCGCGAGTTCACTAAAGATCTGGAGACGCTGTTATGTCGAGCTTGCTCAAATCGGCCGTTCTGAGTCTAGGGGTATTGGCGGGCACCGCGGCGATCGCGCTGGCTCAGTCAGTCTCGTCGTTGCCGCCGAGCAGCCCTACAACGGCTCCGACGATCGCAACGTCCCCATCTTCGACTAGCAAAATTTTCCCCAACCCAGGCAACAACACAACCTGGCAAGAAGAACACGCTCAGCCGGCGGTTGGCTATGAAGCCGACAGGTCGCAGCATCCCTACTCAACATCGATCGGCCCGCAGCCAGGGTCGCACTCCTCGGGCAAAGACGTGCATTATGAGGCGACCGATGGCGACAATGCCCCGAGCCGCCATCCATACACCTCCAATCTTGGTCCTAAAACAAACTAACAATCACGTGGCGCGCCTGCGCCAGTTTATCCCTCCTTTCGAAACCCGCCGGCGCAGCCGGCGGGTTTTTCGCGTTTAATTAGCACAGTAAGGGACTCCCGCCGATCAGCGATGGCCGTCAAAGCCGGATCCGCCCGCTGCCTCGGCACGCCGCTCGGGCCGCAACGCGTCGGGGAAACGAGCGTCTTCCGCGTGCTCAACGAATCGTATTCCGAGAAGGCCTTGGGCCGGGGGGAAGCGAGGACGACCGGCACATGAGCTCTATCGCCGAGGCCCGTGCCCATGGGTTTCGCGCTCGCGGGCGGAGCCCGTCGCGCGGATGCCGCCGGCGGAGGCAACAGGAGCTTGATGCGGCGGAGCGGTCGGGGGCAGATTGCACGGGATTTGCACGCCTGCAGCGGAGGGAGGCTTCGGGTGGAGACGCAGTTCTACGACACACTCGAGACACGCGATCCGGTCGAGCGCGAAACGGCTTTGATGTCGGCGTTGCCGCAGATCATTGCCGCAGCGAAGAAGCGGGCGCCAGCCTATCGCAAGCTGCTCGCCATGGTTCATCCGGAAGATGTCGTCGACCGGCGCGCCTTGGCCGAATTGCCGCTGACGCGCAAATCAGAACTGATCGAGCTGCAGCGGCAGGATCCCCCGTTTGGAGGCTTGACGGCGGCGCCGATATCGGCCCTCCGACGGGTCTTCGTGTCGCCCGGGCCGATCTATGAACCGGAGGGCCGGCGGCCGGATTGCTGGCGCTTCGCGCGCGCCCTCTTTGCCGCCGGCTTTCGCGCCGGCGATCTCGTGCACAACACCTTTTCCTATCATCTGACCCCGGCGGGCGCGATGGTCGAGACCGGCGCCGAGGCGCTTGGCTGCCCGGTCATCCCGGCCGGCACCGGCCAGACCGAGCAGCAATTGCGCACGATCGCCGATCTGCGACCGGTCGGCTATGTCGGGACGCCGTCCTTCCTCAAGGTACTGCTCGACCGCGCGGCGAGCGAGGGCGGCGATGTCTCCTCGTTGAAAAAAGCGCTGGTCGGGGCGGAAGCCTTGCCGTTGGCGCTGCGCACCGAATTCCGCAGTCGCGGGCTCTGCGTGCTGCAGTGTTACGGGACCGCGGATATCGGCATTATCGCTTATGAGAGCACGACCGCGCAGGGCGAGCTTTGCGACGGTATGGTGGTCGATGAGGGCATCATTCTGGAGCTGGTCCTGCCGGGTACCGGAGAGCCGGTCCCTCCCGGCGAGGTTGGCGAGGTCGTCGTGACGACACTGACGCCCGAATATCCGCTGATCCGCTTTGCCACAGGCGATCTGTCGGCGATGCTGCCGGGACTGAGCCAATGCGGCCGGACAAACCATCGGATCAAGGGGTGGCTCGGCCGCGCCGACCAAACCACCAAGGTGCGCGGCATGTTCGTGCACCCCGAGCAGGTCGCCGAAATTCTGCGGCGCCACAAATCGGTCATCCGCGCCCGCCTTGTCGTGGAGCGGCCGCGCAGCACCGACGAGATGACCCTGTTGGCCGAGCTTGGCGAGCCGGCGGAAGATCTGGGAGACATCGCCGAGACCCTGCGGGTCGTCACGAAAATGCGTGGCACCGTCAGCCGCGTGCCGGAAGGCAGCCTGCCCGCCGACGGTAAGGTGATCGAGGATCGACGGCAGTTGAATTGAAATTCACTGAAAGGTCACAATTTTTTCAAACCGAGGTCTCAATCGCCTCCCCATATTGTACGGGTAAGGTTGATCCTTACAGGTTTGTCCCCCAAACCTCGTACTCGGTCGAGCAATTCGACCGTGGCCACGCGGCTCCGGTTTTCCCCCACCGGAGCCGCTTTTTTGCCCGCCGAGGGCTTTGACCGCACCCGATCTGGTCGCCGAGGGTCTCGCTTGCCGGCGCGGCGAGCGCCTGGTCTTTGCCGGACTGTCGTTTCGCCTGCCAGCAGGAGGCGCTCTGCTGCTCACCGGAGCCAATGGCAGCGGCAAGACCAGCCTGTTGCGCGTCCTCGCCACACTGATCATGCCGGCCAGCGGCCGTCTTCTCTGGGGCGCTGCGCCAGTCGAGGCCGACAGCGCCGCCTATCGCGCGCAGCTGGACTTTGTCGGCCATCAGGATGGCGTGAAGCCCGGCCTCACGCCGCGCGAAACCCTGATTTTCTGGGCGGCGCTCCGGGGTACAGAGTCGAGCCGGGTACCGCGCCTTCTCGAAGCGGCGTTGGCCGCATTCGCTCTCGATCGAGTTGCCGACTGGCCATGCCGCTGGCTGTCCGCGGGCCAGCGCCGGCGGATCGCGCTCGCCCGTCTGATCGCGGCGCCGGCGCCGATCTGGCTGCTCGACGAACCGACCAGCGCGCTCGACCATGAAAACCAATCGCGGCTCGAACATGCCATCGCCGAGCATCGTGCCTCCGGCGGACGTGTCGTCGTCGCCAGCCATACGCCGATCGACATAGCCAACGCCGCCGCCATTACCCTCGATGCGTTTGCTCCGCTATCGGACCGTGCAGACGCCGGCTGACGATGGCGGCGTTTCTCGGTCTCTTTCGGCGCGATCTGAGCCTCGCCTTGCGCCAAGGCGGCGACACCGGTCTCGTCATAGGGTTCTTTGTTCTCGCTGTTGTATTGTTCCCGTTCGGCGTCGGTCCCGAGCCGGAAGTCCTGCAGCGCATCGGTGCCGGCGTTATCTGGGTTGCCGCGCTGCTGGCTGCTCTGTTGTCGCTCGACCGGCTGTTCGAGGCGGATTATCAGGACGGCGAGCTCGATCTGCTGGCCCTTTCGAGCCTCCCTCTTGAGCTTGCGGTGCTCGCGAAATGCGCTGCGCATTGGGTGGCGACCGGCCTTCCGCTCGCGCTGACCAGCCCGTTTCTCGCGTTGCTCGTGGACCTCGATCCGGGGTCGATCGCGACATTGTTCGCGAGCCTGTTGATCGGCACCCCGGCACTGAGCCTGATCGGCAGCGTCGCCGCGGCGTTGAGCCTGGGGGCTCGGCGTCAAGGCGTCGTGCTGTCTCTCCTCGTCCTGCCTCTTTACATTCCGCCACTGATCTTTGGCGCCGGGGCGGTGGAGGCGAGCGTCGCCGGCAACGGTGCCCGCGCTTATCTGCTGATCCTCTGCGCAGTCACTTTGGCCGCTCTGGCGCTCTGTCCATGGGCGAGTGCTGCGGCCTTGCGCCAGGCGCTGGAGTAAGCGCAGCATCGTCGATGCTGACTTGACGCAACATCGGGATTACATCTACCCAGCGATGATTAATTGGCTCGCCAACCCCGCGCGGTTCATGCGGCTGAGTGCAAGGGCTGTGCCGTGGTGCGGTTGGGCGGCTGTGCTCGCCCTGGCGATCGGCCTTTTCTGGTCCCTGGTCGTGGCGCCGCCGGATTACCAGCAGGGTGACACCGTGCGGATCATGTACGTGCATGTTCCGGCTGCCTGGATGGCGCTCAGCGTCTACCTTTTTGTCGCGGTGGCGAGCGGCGTTGCGCTCGTCTGGCGGCATCCGCTGGCCGAAGTGGCGGCCCACGAGGCCGCTCCGATCGGCGCCGCGTTCACCTTCGTCTGCCTCGCCAGCGGCTCGCTGTGGGGGCGCCCGATGTGGGGCACGTGGTGGGTGTGGGACGCCCGGCTGACCTCGGTGCTGATCTTGTTCTTTCTCTACCTTGGCTACATCGCGCTGGCGAACGCCTTCGATAATCCCTCGCGCGGCGGCAGGGCGGCCGCCGTGCTGGCGCTAGTCGGGGTGGTCAACCTGCCGATCATCAAGTTTTCCGTCGATTGGTGGAACACCTTGCACCAGCCGGCGAGTGTCATGCGGATCGGCGGACCCAGGGTCGACATATCGATGCTCGCCCCGCTCCTCATCATGGCTTTGGGATTCACGTTGCTGTTTGTCGTGCTGCTGCTGCTGCGCATGAGAACCGCGCTGAACGAGCGCAGGGCAATGGCGCTGCGGCTCAATGCCGGTACCGTGCACGCTCCGCGTCCCGAGCGCGAGCGGGCCGTTGCTGCCCGCAGCGCGGTTCCTTAGTTGGGCGATATCGGCGCCTTTCTCTCGATGGGCGGTTATGCCGGGTTCGTGTGGCCGGCTTATGGCGTCGCCTTCGCGGTTCTCGGTGGTCTCGCCTTATTCTCGTGGCGGCGCTACCGCGAGAGTACCGTCGCGCTGGAGCGGCTGCAGCAGAATCTCCGGAAGAGACGATGACCCGCAAGCATCAGAGATTGGGCTTTCTCGCTCTCGGCATGGCGGCTCTCGGCGGAGCCACTGTGTTGGTGTTGAGCGCGTTCAATGACAATCTCGTATTTTTCTACGGCCCGAGCGAGTTGAAGGCGAAGGCGGTCGGGGCGGATCGCCGGGTGCGGATCGGTGGTCTCGTCGAGGCGCACAGCCTGTCGCGCGGCGCCGACGGGCGCAGCATCTCGTTTCGCATCACCGATGGCGCAGAAGATGTCGCGGTCGTCTACCAGGGCCTGCTGCCGGATCTCTTCCGCGAGGAGCAAGGCGCGGTCGCTGAGGGAAAGTTACGTCCCGACGGCGTCTTCGCCGCATCGAGCGTACTGGCCAAGCACGACGAAAACTACATGCCGCGCGAGGTTGTCGACGCGCTGAAGAAGAGCGGGCATTGGCAGGAGGGCGGCAGCGTGCCGGCTCGGACCAGGGACGGCCCCTCACCCCAACCCTCTCCCCGCGCGCGGGGAGAGGGAGGGACCCGCGCGGCGGGAGGGTGAGGGGCAGCGGGGGACGGATCTGAGCCGGGAAGGATGGGCCGTAAGCTCATATTCCTGTTACCGGTGGCGCTGTTCGCGGTGCTGGTGATCGCATTTGCGGTCGGTCTGAGGCATGATCCGCACCTGCTGCCCTCGGCGCTGATCGACCGCCCCGCGCCGGATTTTGCCTTGCCCGGGCTTCACGAGAGCGCCAACGGGTTGACCCGCAACGATCTCGAGGGTCGCGTGACGCTCGTCAACTTCTTTGCGTCCTGGTGCGCCCCGTGCCGCGAAGAGCACACCGAACTGATGGCGCTGGGCCGCCTCCCCGGCGTCGCGCTCGACGGCATCGCGTATAAGGACAAACCCGAAGAGTCGCGCCGTTTTCTGGAACGCCTCGGCAACCCCTTCGGCCATATCGGGGTCGACCGAAACGGCACGACCGCGATTGATTTTGGGGTTTACGGTGTGCCGGAAACTTATGTCGTGGACGGCAGCGGACGCATCCGTCTTCGCCACGTCGGTCCATTGACCGCAGAGGACGTCAAAAACGAGATCCTGCCCCTGATCCAGCAACTCGGTCGGGCCGAATAGCTCGGCGCGGGCAGTCAGGGTTCCGAACTCGCGGTCTTCGCTGGAGACCTCGGCGAGAAAGCCGGGCAGGTCACGCCAGCCATAAGCGATGGCTTCGATTGCCGTGCCGCCGAGTGCTATTGGCTTTCGGCTCACTTGCTGGGCGCCGAGCCGTTCGTAGAAGAACCGAGACGGATTGTCGCGCAGCACCCAAAGGATCGCCGAGCGGCGGCCTGCCGCGACGAGCCGGCGGAACAAGGCGATCAACAGCCGTCGCCCGATCCCCTGGTTTTGCCAATCCGGGGCGACGTAAAGGGTGAACACTTCACCGGTGAAAGAGCGGTCTCCACGATTGGGTCCGCAGCTGCCAAAACCGAGGATGGCGCCGTTCGAACCTACCGCGACGCGCACGTCCCGCGGCTCCCGCAGGATCACGCCGCGCCACCCGGCCTCACGGCGCCTTTCCGACAATCCGACGAGGTAGGCCGTGGAGAGCACCCCGGCGTAAGTGGCACGCCAGGTCTCGACATCGAGGCGGGCGACACCGCGCGCGTCTTCCGGCCACGCCGGCCGGATCGTGATCTCGCTCATACGCGCCATTTTGCCCGGTTTCGCGCGCCGAGGGGAGAGCCATGCGAGGCCAGGGATGCCCGAAGCGCGGGTCGAGGTTCTGCGCCTGCGCGATGCGTTGCCGCGTGGCCTTGAAACGCCGGCACCGTTATGGTGCCCCTATGAGGGGATGTCAGCCGCTTCATTTCAGCTTTGTTGTCGGGCTGCTGCTCTCGATTTCTGCTGCGGGCCGTGCCGAGAGCTCGAAAAATCCCGGTACTGCCGCGTCGTCCCCGGCGGGGATGCCTGCTGAGCGGCTTGGCGGCCTCGCGTGGACGGCCTACGCCTACAGAGAAAAATCCGGCAAGGTGTGCTATCTGGCCGGTGAACCGAAGAAAAGCGAGCCCGCCCGCGGCAAGCGCAAGCATCCCTTGGCGATGGTCACCCATCGGCCGGGTGAGAAGATCGCCAACGTCGTCAGTTTCATCGAAGGCTATCCGCTCAAGGAGGACAGCGAAGTGTCGCTCGATATCGGCGGTGCGAAATTCGATCTGTTCACCAAGGGCGACAGCGCCTGGGCGAGAACGCCCGAACTCGACAAGGCAATCGTCGAGGCGATGGCCAAAGGAAAACAGGCGATCGTCAAGGGGACCCCACAGAAGGGACCTGCCACTACCGACATTTTTTCGCTTGCCGGTTTTGCCCAGGCGCTCGCGCTGATCGACAAAGCCTGCGACGTGAAGCGCTGAGCCGCACGGCTTCCCATATAACGGGCGAGCCATGCTGACCGAGGATTTATCCGAACCGGCGCGCCGCAACCTTGTCGGGTTGGGCCGCGAGGCGCTCGCCGCCGAAATGGCCGAATTCGGCGCCGAACCATTCCGCGCGCGCCAGCTCTGGCACTGGATCTATCGTCGGGGCGCCACCGATTTCGCGGCGATGACCTCGTTGTCGAGGCCGTTCCGCGACAAGCTCGCGGCGCGCTACGTGCTGCAACGGCCGGCGGTATCGCGCGCGCTCGCCTCGGTCGACGGAACCCGCAAATGGCTCCTGCGCTTTGCCGATGGCGAGGAGGTCGAGACCGTTCATATCCCCGAGGATGATCGCGGGACCTTGTGCGTCTCCTCCCAGGTCGGCTGCACGTTGACCTGCTCCTTCTGCCACACCGGCACACAGCGGCTGGTGCGCAATCTGTCGTCGGAGGAAATTGTCGGGCAGGTGATGATCGCGCGGGATGCGCTTGGGGAATGGCCATCGCCGCCGGACGAACGGCAAGTGACCAACATCGTCCTGATGGGAATGGGCGAACCACTCTACAATTACGAGAATGTCGCGGCTGCCTTGAAGGTGGTTATGGACCCGGAAGGTCTGTCGATATCGCGGCGCAAGATCACATTGTCCACCTCCGGGGTGGTTCCGATGATCCGTCGCTGTGGCGCCGACCTCGCGGTCAATCTCGCGGTCTCGCTGCATGCGGTGCGCGACGACATTCGCGATCGCCTAGTGCCGATCAACCGCAAATACCCGATCGCCGAGCTGCTCGATGCGTGCCGGTCCTATCCGGGTGCGAGCAATGCCCGCCGCGTAACCTTCGAATACGTCATGCTGAAAGGCATCAACGACAGCTCCGCCGATGCCCGCGAGCTCGTGCGGCTGGTGACGGGGATTCCCGCTAAAGTCAATCTGATCCCGTTCAATCCGTGGCCGGGCGCGCCCTACGAGTGCTCGCCCGATGCGGCGATCAAGGCGTTTTCCGACATCATCTTTGCTGCCGGCTATCCGGCGCCGGTGCGCACGCCGCGGGGCCGCGACATCCTTGCCGCCTGCGGCCAGCTGAAATCGGCGAGCGTCAGGGTGCGCCGGAGCGAGCGTCCGCCCCTGCCCGTCGCCTGATTTTTGCTGCCGTCTCATTTTCGGCTACCCCGCGTGTTGTATGCGCTCCTCGGATCTGCGCTCGCCGCCTATGGGGTGCTGGTCGGCGGGCTCTACGTTTTTCAACGCCAGCTGCTCTATTTTCCGAATGTAGCGCGCCCCCAGCTTGGCGATCTAGCTGCACTCGGCGTTCGCGAAATTACGCTGAAGACGGCCGACGGGCTGTCACTGCTGGCCTGGTACCTGCCGCCGGGGGATGGCCGCCCCGTCATTGCGTATCTGCACGGCAATGGTGGCCATATCGGGTACCGCACCGAGCGCCTGCGGTGGTTTGCCCGCTACGGGTATGGGATGCTGATGGCCGAGTACCGCGGCTATGGCAGCAACCTCGGGATGCCGAGCGAGCCAGGCCTGATCGCTGACGGTGCCGCGGCTCTCGATTTTCTCAGTGGCCAAGGGGTCGCGCCGAACCGTCTCGTGATCTATGGCGAGTCTCTCGGATCGGGAGTTGCCGTGCACTTGGCGGCGCAGCGGGCGATCGCCGGGCTGATCCTCGAGGCGCCGTTCACCAGTGTCGCCGAAGTCGCCCAATATCATTATTCTTTTATCCCTGCCGCCGCGCTGGTGCGGGACCGGTTCGAACTCGCTGGCCTGGATCGGCCAAGTCAGAGCTCCGATCCTGGTCCTTCACGGCGAGCGAGACCGGATTGTGCCGGCGCGCTTCGGCCGCGCGCTCTTTGACGCAGCCCCGGAACCTAAGGAATTGTGGCTCGCCCGCGAGGCCGGTCACGAGGATCTCATCCGGTATGGCGCATTCGAGGCGGTCCTCGACTTCTTGCGGCGGCGCGTCGGCTAATGTGATCAGCTGCGAAAACGCTCAAGGACCTCGCTCTGTGGACGGATTAGGGGATAGAGTCGCTATCCTGGGGGTAACCCTGTGGGCAACGATTCCGCCGCTTGTACACGAAATTTCCGGCGATAAGCTGCCTCGTGTGGTTGACACGGTGAACTCGAGGCCGTGGCCGACAGGTCGGCGGGCCAATTCAGGGGGAAAATCGGCGCCTTCAGACCACACCAGGGGCGGTCCAATCGGACCGCCCCTTTTAATTCCCGGCAGACTTCAAGCCCGAATCTCCTGGCGTTGAAAGACCACATAGGCGCTCGCGAAAATCACGATCATTCCGGCGATGAGCCCGGTGAATTGCGGCCATACCAGGATAAAGCTCTGCCCGGCCGGCAATGGCGCGCCAAGCAAGGCGCCCTGAACCTGGCTGTAAAAGACCGGGCCGAGGGCGCGGGTCGCCGGCTGCAGCAATGCGAGGGCGATTTCCGCGTAGAGCGTATTCGGCGAGATCCGGTCCAGGACCTGCGAGGTCTGCAGGTAGCCGAGGTTGGGGCCGAAGATCCCTTCCGGCGGACCAGCGATCAATGTCGCGACGAGCGGGGTGACCACCGACCAGAACAATGAGAACAAGAGCCAGACGCCGAGCGCGGCGAGCGCTGCGGTGGCGGGTGCGCGGAACACCACGGAAAAGAGAAAGGCAACCGCCAGCCAGACCCCGCCATAAGCGATCGTCGCGACGAGAAACCCCAGCATGCGCACCATTTCTTCCGTGTTGGGCGGCAAACCGAGGAGCAGCAGGCCGAGACCGATCGTCAACAGCCACAGCGAGAACAACCCGATCGCGAGCGCCACCAGCCCGGCGAGGAATTTCCCAAGCAAAAGGGCGTCGCGGTAGATCGGCTGCGCCAGCACCCGGCTCAGGGTGCGGCGGTTGAATTCCCCGTTGATCGCATCGAAGCCGATCGCAATCGCGACCAGCGGGATCAGAAACCCCAACAATGCGATAAAGGACGGTAGCGGATCCTGAGCCATCGTAAGCAGCCGCAGGAAGAGGAACGGGCTCTCGCCGATGCTCGTGCGGATCGACAGGATCGCGGCATAGGCGGCGGCGATCGCGGTCAGGAACACCAGGGCTTCGAGCAGCCACATCCGGGCGCCCGAAAGGTAATCCGCCGCCTCCTTGGCGAGGACGACCCCGACCCCGGTAAAGGGGGAGCCTCTACGCCGCATCGCGGACCTCGTCGAAATATCGGGTATAGACTTCGTTGAGACTCGGCTCGGCGAAACGGATGCCGAGCAGGTCGAACGACGGGACGAGCCGCCGCGCGATCTCGGCGCGCAGATCGCCCTCGCAATCGACCCGGTAGAGTTCGGAGGCCAGCACCTGCACCCGGACCACACCGGGCACAGCGGCGAGCTGATTGCGGACCGCCTCGCCGCGCGCCTCGACATCGATCACATGCCCGCCGCCGAGCACTCGCTGCGCCAGTTCGGTCACGCTGCCCGACAGCGCGATGCGTCCGCGATTGAACAGGGCGACCCGGTCGCACACGCTCTGCACCTGATCGAGATGGTGCGAGGACAAGAGAACTGCGGTGCCGTCGGCCTTGAGCCCCCGAATCATGCCGAGAAATTCTTGCGTCGAATGCGGGTCCAAGGTCGCTGTCGGCTCGTCGAGAATGGCGATGCTCGGGCGCTTCATCAGCACCTCGGCGAGCCCGAGGCGCTGGCGCATCCCCCGCGAGAACGTCGCCACCCGGTCCCGCCCGACATCGGGCAAGCCGACCCGGGCCAGTGCTTCGGTAAATCTCTGGTCGATCTCGCGCCGCGACAATCCGGCCAGACGCCCCGTATAGGCGAGGTTGTCGCGGGCCGACAGCCCGTCGTAGAAGCCGACGGAATCCGGGAGATATCCAACCCGGCGCTTCACTTCGAGCGGGTCGCGCAACGGGTCGAAACCGGCCACTTCGGCGCGTCCTTCGGTCGGCTCGGTCAGCCCGAGCAGCATCAATATCGTCGTCGTTTTTCCCGACCCGTTGGGCCCGAGGATGCCGACGATCTCGCCGGCCCGGACCTCGAGATCGATGTGGTCGACCGCTATCGTCGCGCCGTAACGCTTGGTCAGCCCCTGCGCCCTGATGACGACTTCTTCAGCCATATTGTCCTGCCTTCATCGGGGCTTGGTGGGTGAGGGGCTGTGCCCATCCTACTCAACGCCGGCCGAAGCGGGCGACCGCGAAAACGACGACCAGCAACGAGATCGCGATAACTCCGATCCCGACGGCACCCCACAGCGTCGAGGTCAGGACCGTGATGCGGAAGTTCGCCGATTCGGACTGACCGCCGGCCGCATTGGCGCGGATCGTCGTCTGGTAATCGCCGGCAATGGCGCGCGGCGACGGGGTCAGGCTGACCTTGATCGCTTGCGATTTCCCGGCTGCCAGCTCGGGCAGCTGCTTGGGGTCGAAGCTGGTCTTCCACCCCTCTGGCGCCGTCGCGCTGAAATCGACGTCGCGGGCCGCTTCGCTGCCGTCATTGCGGACGACGACGGTCAATTGGCCGTCCTGGCCGGCATAGGCCTCGCCGCTGAGGCGCCCGCCCTCGCCGGCCAACGCGAGCCGTGGCTGGCCGAGGACGGTGATGCCGAGATCGAGATCGGCCGACGCCGCCTCGCTCTTGGCATGCAGCGCGAGCTTGTAATCGCCGGCCGGCGTGTCGCGCGGCAAGGCCACCGAGGCTTCGATGTCCTTCGATTTTCCCGCCTCGATCGGAATGCTGGTGAGCTGCTGGCTGCCATAGGCTTCGGTGAAGGTGACCTGGAAATTCTTCGGTGCGTCGGCACTGAAATTGATCGTGGCGTCGCGCCCGCTGTCATTCGCGACGGTCACCCGGAACTTGAACGAAGTCGTCGCGGTGCCGCGCAATGACGGGAAGTTGGTGGTGAGTTTGAGCTTGGCCGGAAGCTCCTGCCCGATGGTGACTGTGATCGGCAATTTGAGATCGCTTCCGTCACCCTTGGCATCGACGAGAAAGCGGTATTCGCCGGGTCCGGTACCGGTCGGCGGCTCGAGCCGCAGCTGCAATTTCTCTTCCGTATCGGGCGCCACGATCGCCGACTCGACCGGCTGCCCGCCGCCGAGGATTGTTGCCTTCCAGCCCTGAGCGACATCCGGGACCGAAAGAGCCAATTGCTGAGGGGGATGATTGAAGTTGCGCAACGACAGATCGATCGTCGTGGTCTCGCCGGCGCGGACGGTCAGCGCAGGATAACGTGTCGTCAAATAGACGCCGGTGATGCCATTCGAGGGCTTGTCCGCGGCGTCGGCCCCCGCCGCCGTCAATAGGACAAAACATAATGCGACAACGCGCAGCGACATCCTCGACACCTCCGACACGAACCACTGACCTGATAGCGAGAACCTCGGCGCGCTGAAATACGTCAGTCGGAAGCAGGCACGAAATTAACAATTTTTCATGTTATCGGGGCAAATCGGGCCGCCGAAGCGGGTCAGAAGGCGCTTCCGAAATTACGCGCGAACCAGCCTTTGGTCGGCGAACCGGGAGTGCCGGAAGTGACGAGGGAGTAGGCATCGACATACCATTCATTGCCCGGGTAATTGTGGCCGAGCACCGCTGCATTCTCTTTGGCCTCGTCGGTGAGGCCGAGCGCCAAATCGCACTCGACGAGGCGTTCCAGCGCTTCGGGAACATGCGTCGTCGTCTGATAATTATCGATGACCCGTTTGAACCGGTTCATCGCCGCCAGATATTGTCCCCGCTTCAGATAATAGCGACCGATCTCCATCTCTTTGCCGGCGAGATGATCGCGGGTGAAATCCAGCTTTAGCTTGGCGTCTCGGGCATATTTGCTGTCGGGAAAGCGCCTTACGACGTCGTCGAGCGCCTTGAGAGCGAGTTCGGTTGTCTTCTGGTCGCGGCCGATATCGACGATCTGCACGTAATAAGAGATTGCCTTTAAATAATAGGCGTAGGCGATGTCACGATGGCCTGGATGAAGTTGAATAAAACGATCAGCCGCGATGATCGCCTCACCGTAATTTCCTGCTTCGTACTGAGCATAGGCCGCCATCAGCTGACTTTTCGTGGCCCAGACGGAATAGGGATGCTGACTTTCCACTTCCTCGAATGTCTTGGCCGCCGTGGGATAGCGCTCCTCGACCAGCTCATCCATGGCCTTGTTGTAGAGATCGTCGACCGGCTTCTCGACATAAGCCTCCTTCTGCGAGCCGCCGCAGGCGGTCAGCGCACCAATCAGCGCGGCCACGCCGAACCAGCGAAGGAAGGGCAACAAACGCATCGACCTACTCTGGAGAGGAATGTTGACGTGCCGGTTATAGCACAACTCGCCGGCGGACAAGCAAGCCGGCGCGCCCGTCAATTGCTGGCGAGCTGCAGCCCGTCCTGCCATTCCCGCTCGCCGCGATGGGTCGATCGGCTCAGAGTGGTGTAGCACCAGGCCTCACGGTCTGCGAATAACGCCGAGAGCAGGCGTCGGGTATGGGCGTGCCCCGAGCGCACGCCGCGGAAGGATCCGAGCAGCGGACCGCCGGCGAGATAGAGGTCTCCGAAGGCGTCGAGGAGCTTGTGGCGCACGAATTCGTCGGCATAGCGCAAGCCGCCGACGTTCAAGACGTGATCGCGACCGACGACCACGGCGTTGTCGAGCGATCCACCACGCGCGAAGCCAGCCGCCCGCAGCCGGTCGAGTTCGTCCAGGAGACCGAATGTGCGCGCCCTGCTGAGCTCTGTCTTGAAGGTGTCCGCATCGAACATCAGACAAATGTCTTGCCGGCGAATCAGCGGGTTGTCGAAATCGATCTCGAAGCTCATCGAGAAGCCGTGATCGGGGAGCAGCGCCGCCGTCGCGCCGTCTTCGCTGATGCTGATTTCCTTCAACACCTTGATCGCGCGCCGCGCGGCATCCTGTTCGACAACTCCAGCGCACTCGATCAGAAATAGGAAGGGCGCGGCACTCCCATCCATGATCGGCACTTCGCGGCCGTCGAGCTCGATAACCGCATTGTCGATGGCGGCACCGGCCAACGCCGCCATCAGGTGCTCGACCGTCCCCACCGTGTTTCCCTCGCGGTTGGAAAGCACGGTAGAGAGCGGCGCCTCGATCGTATTGGCCCAATTTGCGCGAATCTCGACCGCCGAGCCGGCTCGACGGAACACAATACCCGTATCCGCGGCGGCGGGGTGCAATGTCATTGCCACCCTCTCGCCCGAATGAAGTCCAATTCCGCGGCACCCGATAGCTGTTTTCAGCGTCTGTTGAGACGCTGTCGCGATATCCCCCAACATGCGACAGACTGCCGTTAACTGTTCCCCTGGCGAGCCCAAAGCTACTTTCGCCCCGATCTCACCTCAAATCACTCTTTGTTGCCAATTGTTACACGGCCCGAAGATGATTGAGGCGCTCGTCAAGCCCCTCGCCCGCCTCACTGCGCTCGGCACCCTCTCCTGCGCTGCGGGAGCGGGGAGACCAAGCCCCCTCCCCTCCCTCCCCGGCAAGCGGGGAGGGTTAGGTTAGGGTGAGGGATTGGCGGGTGAGGGTAACGCCGGCTAATTCGCTTGGCGGCGCAGGAACGCAGGGATATCGAGCAGGTCGTCTTCCTTGCTCAAATTCGGCCGGTCGTCCGGCTCCAGCGGCGCCAGCCGGGGTTGCGCATTCGGCTGGCTGGCAGCCTTCCCCGGCTGGACGGGTGGGCGCGGCGGGGGCTCCGATGCGGTCGCGCGAGCGCGTCCGACCCCCGTCACCCGTTCGATCAGGCTGGGCACCCGTCCTTTCGGCTTCGGTGCGGCCTCTTTGGCGGCAGGAGGAACGGCGGGCTGAGTCAGCGGCACCGGGCGCGCCGCCCCGGCATCGGCCGGTTTTGGCGCAATGAAGGCGCCGTTCCGGATTGCCGCGGTCTCAGCCGCCTCCGCCGCTTGCGGCAGCGGTTCGCTGTCGATCTCCGGACGCGGCCGCGTCGACTGCGCCGCATTCTGCGTGAGCATGGGCTGGGTGTAACCGCCCGTCGTCGCTTCGCGCAGCGGCGGCACCGAATCGCGGCTGCTGACCAGGCTGATGGCCGGGCGCGGTTGCGCGACTGCTTCGGCGTCGATGCCGGTGGCGACGACGGAAATCCGCATCTTACCTTCGAGCCGCTCGTCGAAGGTCGAGCCGAAAATGATGTTGGCCTCGGGATCGACCTCCTCGCGAATGCGATTCGCGGCTTCGTCGACCTCGAACAGGGTCATGTCGAGACCGCCGGTAATGTTGATCAGGACGCCCCTGGCGCCCTTCATCGATACGTCTTCGAGCAGCGGGTTTGAGATCGCAGCCTCGGCGGCGTCGGTGGCCCGCTTCTCGCCTTCGGCCTCGCCGGTTCCCATCATCGCCTTGCCCATCTCGCCCATCACCGTGCGGATGTCGGCAAAGTCGAGGTTGATTAGGCCGGGCATGACCATCAGGTCGGTGACGCCGCGCACCCCCGAATGCAGCACGTCGTCCGCCATCTTGAAGGCGTCGGCAAAGGTCGTGCGCTCGTTGGCGATGCGGAATAGGTTCTGGTTCGGAATGATGATCAACGTGTCGACAAACTTCTGCAGCTCCTCGATGCCGTCCTCGGCGCTGCGCATCCGATGGCTGCCCTCGAAATGAAACGGCTTCGTCACCACACCGACGGTCAGAATCCCCGATTCGCGCGCGATCCGAGCGATCACCGGAGCGCCCCCGGTGCCGGTGCCGCCGCCCATGCCGGCGGTGATGAAGACCATGTTGGAGCCGCCCATCGCCTCGAGGATGTCGTCGAGCGCCTCCTCGGCCGCAGCCCGCCCGACATCGGGGCGTGAGCCGGCGCCGAGCCCGCGGGTGACGCCGATCCCCATCTGGATTTTGCGCGGCGCGCTCGATTGTAGGAGCGCCTGCGCGTCGGTGTTGCAGACCACGAATTCGCAGCCGATCAAATTCGAGCGGATCATGTTGTTGACGGCGTTCCCCCCAGCGCCGCCGACCCCGACCACCGTAATGCGGGGTTTCATCTCGTGCTCGTCCTTCGGGATGCTCAGATTGATCATGCGGTCGTCCTCCACTGCTGTGCCCCTAACGATACCCGGTCCGGTCCGGGCCCCCCCTCGCTGGCTCACGCGGTGGCCGGGCGAGCAACAAAGCCGAATCTGCCTCAAAAATTGTCCTTCAGCCAATGCCCAAATCGGCCGAGAACACCCCATCGCGAGCCCTCCGGGCGGTGCTTAACACCCGCGACCTCGGCGCGCTCGGACAAGGCGAAATGCAGCAGCCCCGCGGTCGTAGCAAAGGCCGGACCGCCGGTTGCCTCGGCGAGGCCCGCGACCCGCTGCGGCCGCCCCATCCGTACCTGTTTATCGAGGATCAGTCCGGCGAACTCGCGCGCCCCATGCAGCTGGCAGGCCCCGCCGGTCAGCACCACACGCCGGCCCGCGACCTTGTCGAAGCCGCTCGCCTCCAGCCGATTGCGCACCAGCTCGAACGTCTCTTCGATGCGCGGCGCGATGATGCCGACGAGCAGGGATTTCGGCACATGGTTAACGTGCCCTTCCTCTTCCTCGCCGATTTGCGGAACCGCGATCATCTCCCGTTCGTCGGTGCTCGCTGAAATCGCGGTGCCGAACAAGGTTTTCATGCGTTCGGCATGGGCGACCCCGGTCGAGAGCCCGCGGGCGATGTCGTTGGTAACGTGCACGCCCCCGACCGGGACGTAGTCGGCAAAGATCAAATTCCCGTCGAAGAACACGCCGATCGTCGTCGTTCCGCCGCCCATGTCGATGACGGTGACGCCGAGACCGATCTCGTCCTCCACTAGACAGGAGAGCCCCGAAGCATAGGGGCTGACAACGAGAGCCTCGACCTCGAGATGCGAGCGTCCAACGGCGGCGGTGTGGTTGCGCACGCTGGCTGCGCTCGCCGTCACCACATGCATGTTGACCCCGAGCCGCTCGCCGAGCATGCCGCGCGGATCGCGGATGCCGCGGCTGTCGTCGACCGAAAATCCCACCGGGACGGAGTGGATGATCTGGCGATCTCCGGGGTCGCGCATCACATAGCCGTGCTCGAGCACCCGCCGCATTTCGGCATCGGTGATCTCGCGTCCGGTGATGCCGATCTCCGCCTTGATGATCCGTGAGGCGGAGAAACCGCCCGACAGGTTTGCTACGACCCGCTCTATCGTCTCGCCGGCCATCTCCTCGGCGGCGTGCACCGCATTCAGCACCGAGGTACCAGTCGCTTCGAGGTCGACAATTCCGCCGTTGCGCACGCCACGTGAGATCTGATGGCCAATGCCGAGAACCCGCGGCCTATCGTCCTCGACCCGCGCGATGAAGCAGCAAATCTTCGTCGTGCCGATATCGAGGGCTGTGATGAGACTGCCGCGCGGCCGGGTCGCCGCTCTGCGGGATTTCGGCTGGCCATCGGCTTCGTTCTTTGCCGCTTTTCTGGCGCGCTTGGCGCGGGGCGGCGCTTCATCCACTGTCGTCATGTGTTCTTCGCCGATGGGCGTCCCTTCTTTGATGTCGGCGATGTCGGCGCTTCTTTCGGTACCTCCGGGTTGACCCGCAGAACGAGCCGGTCCGGCAGTCGCACATCGACGGTCTGCACATCGCGTTTCAGAATGGCGCTCGACCGCTCGAGTCGGGCGAGCTGGGCCCACGCGCCGGCCGGCGCATCGGCCGGGAGGAGGACATCGATCGCGTTGTCGATGCGTAAGTTCCAACGGCGGTCGCCGACCCGGATCGCGGCACTTACGCGAGCGGCGAGTTCGGGCTCGGTCGCCAGCATGTCCAGCAATGCTGCGGCATGCGTCGCGGCACCTTCGCCGACGACCAACGGCAGCTTTGCGAAGCGGTCGAGCCGGGTCACCGGGATCACGCTGCCCTCGTGATCGATCAGTTCGAGCCTGCTGCCGTGCTGCCAAAGGGCAAGCGGTTTGCGCTCGACGAGGCGGACGTAGAGCGTGTCCGGCAGGCGGCGCTCGACCACCGCGGAGCGAACCCAGGGCAGTGTCTCGAGTTGCTCCTTGGCTCGCCCCGGGCTCATGGCCAGGATCGGCGTACCGGGCCCGGCGCCGAGCGCGGCGAGGATCGTCTCGCGATCCGTCGTCTCGCGCCCTTCGACTTTGACGTCGGTCACGACGAGGCCTAGCCGCGCGGTGCCGTCGAGCATCCGGTCGGCCGTATACTGCAGCGCCGTTTGGCCGAGCGGCGAGCGGCTCAGCTGAACGGCTGCGTACAGCCCGCCCGCCAGCAAAACCGGGATGCCGACCCACAAGCCCAACCGGCGGACGAAGGCGGAGACGCGGCCGCGTCGCGGGCGTCGCGGCGCCGGCTCCTTCATCCGTCGCATGACGCATCCTCCGCCATCCAGGCGACCAGCTCGTCGAATCCGAATGCCGACATGACGAGCGATATCGGGCACCAGTGAAGTCGGCGTCATCCCGGGTTGCGTGTTCACCTCCAAAAGGTAGAGACGGCCGCAACCTCCCGGCGTGTCGTCATAGCGCAAATCGGCGCGGCTCACGCCGCGGCAACCGAGCGCGCGATGCGCTCGCAAGCCGATGTCGAGCGCCTCTTCATAGACCGCCGGCGGAACGGGCGCCGGCGTCAGGTGAGCCGACCCGCCCGCCGCGTATTTCGCGGTATAATCGTAAAAGCTGCCGCGCGGGACGATCTCACAGGCGCCGAGCGCCCGATCCCCCATCACCGCTACCGTGAGCTCTCGTCCGGGAACAAAGCGCTCGACCAGCAGCTCGGTGCCGTAGCACCACTCCATCACCTCCTCGCGCCAGGAATTATCGTTGATCCGCACGATCCGGACGCCGACGCTCGATCCCTGATTGGTCGGCTTGACAACAAAGGGAGCCGGCATCGGGTCGCTCTCGACCAGGCTTTCGCGGCTGGCGACCACCCCCTCCGCAACCGGCAGCCCGGCATCGCGGAATACTGCCTTCGCCGTCGGCTTGTGCATCGCCATGGCCGAGGCGAGGACGCCCGAATGGGTGTACGGGATCCCCAGCATCTCGAACACGCCCTGCACCGTGCCGTCTTCGCCGCCAACGCCATGCAATGCGTTGAAGATAAAGTCGGGGCGGGGGTCCAGCGCGCGCATCAGGCCCGGCAAGTCACGGTCGACGTCGATCAGCCGCACCTGGTAGCCGCGGTCCACCAGCGCCTTGGCGCATTCGCGCCCGCTCGACAGTGAAACCTCGCGCTCCGGCGACCACCCGCCCATCACCACCGCCACGGTCTTGGTCACGGTCCCCCCTCATCGCGTACTTCCGTCACCCCCGCGAAAGCGGTGGCCCAGTGCCTGCCCCCGGCTCCAACAGGGGGGCCAGCCGTCCAGCTGGGTGGGTCGCTGGATTCCCGCTTTCGCGGAAAAAACGAATCCATATCCTGCATCTCGAAGCTCAAACGGCCGAGGCGCTCGATCTCCCACTCCAGCCAGATCCCGGAGGTGTCGTAGACGCGGCGCCTGACCTCTTCGCCGAGGCCCTCGAGATCGGCCGCTGTGGCGCTGCCGGTGTTGATCAGAAAATTGGTGTGCTGGTGCGAAACCATTGCCCCGCAGCGGACGAGACCGCGACAGCCGGCGGCATCGATCAGGCGCCATGCACTGTCGTCGGGTGGATTCTTGAAGGTCGATCCGCCGGTACGGGCGCGCACCGGCTGGGTGGCTTCCCGCGCGGCGCGGATCTCGTTCAGGCGTCGGCCAATCGCAGCGCGATCGCCGGGCGCGCCGCGCAGCCGGGCTTCGACAAACACCCAACTCGGGTCGATATCGCTGTCGCGGTAAGAGAGGCCCATCTCCGGGCTGCTGACGGGATGGGTTTCGCCGTTGCGGTCGAGGGCGATCGCGGAAACGAGCACATCCTTGATTTCCTGGCCATAAGCTCCGGCGTTCATTCGCAGGCTGCCGCCGATCGATCCGGGGACGCCCGACAGGAACTCGAGCCCACCCAACCCCGCATCGGCTGCGGCGAACGCGACAATGCGGTCGAGAGCTGCGGCGCCGGCGCGGAGCTCATCACGCTCGATCTCGATCCCCGCGAACCCGCGCCCGAGTCGAATCACGACACCGGGAATGCCGCCATCGCGCACCAGCAGGTTCGAGCCTACCCCGATCACGGTCACCGGAATCTGCGGCGGCAGCGCTGCGAAAAACCCGGCGAGATCGGCAAGGTCGGCAGGTCGGAACGAAACCTCGGCGGGACCGCCGACGCCAAACCACGTCTGCTTGCCGATCGCCGCGTCCGCAGTCAACCGCCCGCGTACCGGAGGGAGCTGCGCAGTCAACGGGTTCATGCGACGCGGCTCGGCGGTTGCAGCGCCGCTAGATCGGCCGGCAAACTGTTCGCCCAGCCGGTGATCGATCCGGCGCCCAAGCACACCACCATGTCACCGGGGCGCGCCGTCTCGCGAACCATCGGCGCGAGCTCGCCCGGGTCGGCCAGAGGACGGACGTTGCGATGGCCGTGCTCGATCAACCCGGCGACCAGAGCGTCGCGGTTGACGCCATCGATCGGCGCCTCCCCGGCTGCGTAGATGTCCGCCACCACAACAACATCGGCGTCGTTGAAGCAGGTGCAGAACCCATCGAATAGATGGGACACGCGCGTGTAACGATGCGGTTGGACGACGGCGATCACCTTTCCGGCGACGATCGCGCGGGCTGCCTTGAGAACCGCTGCGATCTCGACCGGGTGGTGACCGTAATCATCGATAACGGTCACGCCGTTCCATTCGCCGGTCCGCGTAAATCTGCGTTTCACGCCCTTAAAATTGCGCAGCGCAGCCCGCAGAGCGTCGTCGCCGAGCGCCATCGCTTCGGCAACCGCCGCCACGGCGAGCGAATTTTGTACGTTGTGGCGGCCAAACATCGGCAGGAAAAGATCCGCGATCGTGCGCCCCCGATCCGCCAGCGCATCGGATACGACGATGTCATATCGCGCACCGTCCCGTCCGAGCCGGACATCGACGGCGCGGATATCGGCCTGCGGGCTGAACCCGTAGGTCAGAACCCGCCGGTCAGACAGCTTGGGGATCATCTGCTGCACCACCGGATGGTCGATGCAGAGCGCGGCAAAACCGTAAAACGGGATGTTGCCGACAAAATCCTCGAAGGCCTGACGCAACGCTTCGAAGGTTTGGTAGAAGTCGAGATGTTCCGCGTCGATATTGGTGACGACCGCAATTGTCGCCGGCAGCCGGGTGAAGGTGCCGTCGCTTTCGTCGGCCTCGACGACCATCCAGTCGCCCGCCCCCAGGCGCGTATTTGTCCCATACGCATTGATGATCCCGCCGTTGATCACCGTCGGGTCGAGTTGCGCCGTCTCGAGCAACGCGCCGATCATCGAGGTCGTCGTCGTCTTGCCATGGGTTCCGGCGATCGCCAACGACCATTTGAGCCGCATCAGCTCGCCCAGCATCTCGGCGCGGCGCACTACCGGGACGCGGCGCACGCGGGCGGCGATGACCTCTGCGTTGTCCGGTTTGACGGCGGACGAGATCACGACGACCTCGGCGGCGCCGAGGTTCTCGGCTTCGTGGCCCACGGCCACCGGAATTCCGAGATCGACCAGCCGCCTGACATTGGCGCTGTCGGACAGGTCACTGCCCTGCACCCGATAGCCAAGATTGTGCAGCACCTCGGCGATGCCGCTCATCCCGATCCCGCCAATACCGACGAAATGGATGGGCCCGATCGATCGGGGAAGGGCTCTCATGCCGCCCGTCCTTGCGGCCTAGAGCCGAGACCGAGCTCGATGGCGAGTTGCGCAAGATCGCGCGCCGCGTCGGGCCGGCCGAAATCGGCGGCGCGCCGAGCAGCCCCGCTCAATGCCGCCGGGTCCCCCAACAGATTTTCGAGATAAAGAGCGAAGGTATCCGGGCGCAGCTCCGGCTGCGCAATGACCCATCCGGCTCCAGCCTCGGCAAAGGCCCGGGCGTTCGCGGCCTGGTGATTGTCGGTGGCGTAGGGGTACGGAATTAGAACAGCAGGCCGGCCGATCGCCGCAAGCTCGGCCACGGTCGAGGCGCCGGCGCGGCAGATTGCCAGATGCGCGCGCGCCAGTCGTTCCGGAACATCGGTAAAGAAGCTCTGCAGCTCCGCCTGGATGCGATTTTTTCGATAAATCGCCTCGGCGGCGGGAAGATCCTCCGGGCGCGCCTGGTGGCTGACCCGCAGCATCTCGCGCAGCCGGGTCGGCAGTGCGGCGAGGGCCGGCGGTACGGCCTCGCTCATGATGCGCGCCCCTTGGCTGCCGCCGAGGATCAGCAGCTCGATCGGGCTGCCCCGTTGCGGCGCCTTGTACTTGGTTCGAGCAAGGGCGAGCACCGGCGGCCGTACCGGGTTGCCGGTCTGGACGGTGCGGGTGCGGTCGGCCGGGCGCAGACCAGCGGTCGCCGGAAAGCCGGTCGCGATCCGGCGCACGCGCGGCGCGAGGAGCCGATTGGCGCGGCCGAGGACGGCATTTTGCTCATGGATCACCGTCGGCAGACCGAGATAGACCGCCGCGAGCATCGTCGGGATCGAGGCATAACCCCCGAAACCGACGACGCAAGCCGGGGACAGCCGGCGCAGCAAGCGGCGCGCCTGCAATGTCCCAAGCGCCAGCTCACCGAGCGCCTGGGCCGTATGCGCCGCTCCGCCCCCCAGCTGGGCGGCACGGACATGGTGCGTCTCGATCTCGGCGGCCCGCCCGGTGAAGGCCTCGGCTCGTGCATCGCTGAGGAGATGCACCTTGCTGCCGCCGCCGAGCAGCTCGATGGCCAGCGCCTCGGCCGGGAACAGATGCCCGCCGGTGCCCCCTGCCGCGAGCACGAAGGTGCCGCTCACTGCTCGCCTCCCCCGAGTCGGCGCCGCGTCAGGGCGAGCATCATCCCCATGCCGAGCCCGAGCGACAGCATCGAGGACCCGCCGTACGACAGAAACGGCAGGGTCATGCCCTTGGTCGGGATCAGGTGCAGGCTGGAGGCCATGTTGATCGCCGCCTGCAGCCCGAACTGGACCAGCAGGCCGGTCGCCGCGAGCAGGACAAAGAGGCTGCCCTCCTGCGACATTCGCGAAAACCCGCGCAGCACGATGAACGCGAACAGCGCGACGATGGCGAGACAGACGACCACTCCGAACTCTTCCCCGGCGACCGCGAAGACAAAATCCGCATGCGCGTCGGGAAGGACATCCTTCACCGTGCCCTCGCCTGGGCCACGCCCCCACAACCCGCCATTGGCGAAGGCTTCTATCGAGCGATTGACCTGATAGCTGTCACCGGTCGAGGGATCGAGGAAGTGGTCGACCCGGACCCTGACGTGCGGCAGGTACATATAGGCGCCGACCAGTCCGCCGAGGCCGGCGAGAGCACCCGCGGCAACCCAGTAAAGCCGCATCCCGGCCATGAAAAATTGGGCAAACCAGACGACAGCGACGACCCCCGCCATGCCGATGTCCGGCTGTTTTATCAACATCGCGACGACGACGAAGAAGAGCACGATGCAAATCAAATTGCCGGGAAAGCGGGGGCGCAACTTCTGCTCCGCAAATAACCACGCGGCGACGACGGCGAAGGTCGGTTTGACGAATTCGGAGGGCTGCAGCGACAAACCCGGGAAATTGATCCAGCGCCGCGCGCCCTTGATCTCGACGCCGACGACGAAAGTCAGCGCGAGCAGGACGAGCGAGATGCCGAAGCCGATTACCGCAATGCGGCGGATGGTCCGGGGCGGCTGCAGCGAGACCGCGAACATAAGGCCCAGCGCCAATGGCAGCATCGCGAGATGGCGGCGGACAAAATGCAGCCCATCATAGCCGATTCGCTCGGCCACCGGAGGGCTCGCCGCCAAGCTCATTACAACGCCGAAGCCGATCAGCATGCCGAGCGCGGCGAGGCTCCATCGGTCCACGGTCCACCACCACCGCGCAACCGGGCTCTGGTCGATCCGGGCGAATCTCATCCGTGGCCCTTGCGGTCAGACGGGAGAAACTTGGGGCGGAAGATATAGCGCAATCTGGTAGTACTATCTACTACATCTGGTCCACGCGGGCCGAAGGAATCTACCGCCCGTCTTCCTTGCCCCGCTTGCCCCCTCGCTTCCCTCCCCCGCGAGCGGGGGAGGGTTAGGGTGGGGGCAAGGGTCGGGGTGAGAGGCTGGGCACCGCAGGAATTGTCGCGGACGGCAGGGGCCGGCACCACACCCTTCACCGCAGTTTCAGCGTGGCGAGGCCGGCGATCGCCAAGATCCAGGCGATGATCCAGAAGCGGATGACGATTTTCGGCTCCTCCCACCCCATCTGCTCGAAATGATGGTGCAGCGGCGCCATGCGAAAGACGCGCCGTCCGGTCATCTTGTAGCTCGCGACCTGGACGATGACCGATAACGCCTCGAGGACGAAAAGACCGCCGATAATGGCGAGCACAAGCTCGTGCTTGGTGACGACGCTGATCGTGCCGAGCGCGGCGCCGATCGACAACGATCCGGTGTCGCCCATGAAAACCATGGCCGGCGGAGCATTGAACCACAGGAAACCGAGGCTCGCGCCCACCATAGCGCCGCAAAACACCGTGAGCTCGCCCGCCCCAATGACGTGATGGATCTGCAGGTAATTGGCGAAGACCAGATTGCCGGCGAGGTAGGCGATAACGGCGAAGCAGCCTGCCGCTATCATCGAGGGAACGATCGCCAGCCCGTCGAGGCCGTCCGTAAGGTTGACTGCGTTCGAGGCTCCGACGATTACAAATGCGCCAAACGGTAGAAAGAACCAGCCGAATGCAAACAGCAGGTTCTTAAAGAACGGAACTGCCAGGGCGTTCGCCAGCCCGGCCGGCGCTATATAGGAGATGGCGGCGCAGGCAGCGGCGGCGAGCACGAATTCGAGGGCGAGCTTGGCACGGCCCGAGAGGCCGCGATGCGAATTCCGGGTCAGCTTGCGATAATCGTCGAAGAAGCCGATCAGCCCGAATCCAGCCGTGGTGAGCAGCACGATCCACACGTAAGGATTGGTCAGATCCGCCCACAGCAAGGTTGATATCGTCAGCGCGGTCAGGATCAGGAAACCGCCCATCGTCGGCGTTCCCTTCTTGCGCAACAGGTGCCCGTTGGGACCGTCCGGGCGAATCGGCTGGCCGTTCGACTGCTTCCGCCGCAGCCACAGGATCAGGTGCGGACCGAGGACAAAGCTTATCAACAACGCGGTGACGACCGCCCCTCCCGAGCGGAAGGTGATGTAGCGGAACAGGTTGAAGAACTGAAATTCGTCCGCGAAAGGATAGAGCAGCGGGTACAGCATCGGTTCACGTCTCTAGCCGACATGATTCGGGTCGGCATGGTTCGGGCGGGCCTGATTCAGTCCGGCCGACTGCGCGCGCAGCAGCTCCACGACGCGGCTGACGCGCACGCCGCGGGAGCCCTTGACCGTCACGACATCGCCGGGTTCGAGAAAGCGCAGCAGCGCAGGCACAGCTTCCTCGGGCGATCGCCACAACCCGCCTCGTTTCCCTTCCGGAAGGACCTCGTGCAGCGCGGCAATGGCCTCGCCGATCAGAAAGACGCGGTCGACCTCGGCTGCGGCGAGTGGTTCGGCGAGCTCACGGTGCAGGCGCTCGGATGCGTGCCCGAGCTCGAGCATATCGCCGAGCACCGCCACGCGTCGTGCGCCGGGCCCGGGCTCGGTGGCCGCGAGTACCGCAAGGGCAGCGCGCACGGAGGGCGGGCTGGCGTTGTAGCTCTCGTCGATCACCGTCAAAGTGCCGCCGCGCCAGACGAGTTCAAGATGCCGGCCCCGGCCCGGCATCGGTTCGAGCTCGGCCAGTGCCTCCGCGGCGCGATCGACAGCCGCGCCCGCGGCCCGCGCTGCAACCAGCACAGCGAGTCCGTTCATGATCCAATGCCGGCCGGGGACCGGCACCCGAAACCTAAAAGTTGACCCGCTAACCACAGCCTCGACTGTGCTGCCGTCCGAGTCGAGCACGCAATCAAGCAGTCGCGCGGCGGATTCCGGATGGGCTCCAAAGCCGAGGATCTCGCCGGCGCCGGCACGCTTGGCGGCAACAGCCAATCTGGCGTAATGCGGGTTGTCGCGGTTGAGAACAGCGACGCCGCCGGGTTCGAGCCCGAGGAAGATCTCGGCCTTGGCATCGGCAATTGCCTCGACCGACGGGAAGAAGCCGAGATGCACCGGCTCTACCGTCGTGATTACTGCGACATGCGGGCGCACGAGCCGCACCAGGTCCGCGATCTCGCCGGGATGGTTCATACCGAGCTCGAAGACGCCGTAGCAGGCGTCCGGCGGTAAGCGGGCGAGCGACAGCGGCGCGCCCCAATGATTGTTGAGCCCGCCGGCCGAGGCATAGGTCGGGCCGGAGCTGGCGAGCGCCAGGCGCAACGCCTCTTTCGTCCCGGTCTTGCCGACGCTACCGGTAACCGCGACGATGCGAGCTCGGCTGCGGTTGCGCCCCGCCGCGCCAAGCGCCGCGAGACCGGCCAGGGTATCGGCGACCCCGATCAGCGGGGACGACGTCGGAAGCTGCGGGATTGCGCGGTCCACCATGGCCGCGACGGCACCCCGCTGCAGCGCAGTCGCAACAAAATCGTGGCCGTCGTGGTTGGGGCCGCGCAGAGCGACGAACAGGTCACCCGCGGCGAGGCCGCGGGTGTCGATCGAGACTCCTGTCGCGACCCATTCCGTCGGGCTCGACCCGCCGGTTGCGGCCGCGGCATCGGCGGCGGTCCATAGCGCGGTCATCGGCCAGCCCGCCGACGGGATGACGGCCGGGACTCGCCTGCGAATTCACGCGCGATTGCGGTATCGTCGAAGGGATATGTCTCGGTGCCGATGATTTGGCCGGTTTCGTGCCCCTTGCCGGCGATGACCAGGAGATCGCCCGCCCGTAGCTCGGAAATAGCCGTCGCGATCGCCTTGCGGCGGTCACCGATCTCGATCGCGTTCGGCGCCGCATCGAGGATGGCGCGCCGGATCTCGGCCGGCGGCTCTGTTCGCGGATTGTCGTCGGTGACGAAAACGCGGTCGGCCAAGCGGGTCGCCACCTCTCCCATCAACGGACGCTTGCCGGCGTCGCGGTCCCCGCCGCAGCCGAACAGCACGGCGAGGCGGCTGCGGGCATGCGGGCGCAATGCCGCCAGAACCGTCGCCAGTGCATCCGGCGTGTGAGCGTAATCGACGACAATCGCTCCACCGCCCTCGTCCCAGGCGACGAATTGCAGGCGTCCGGGAACACCGGTCAGGCCGGCGAGAGCGGCGGTGGCGGCAGCCGCGGGGCTGCCGGTCGCGATCACCAGCCCAAGCGCGGCGAGCGCGTTCATCGCTTGGAAATCGCTGGCGAGCGGCAGCACCAACTCGTGCCTTTGGCCGAAAACCTCCAGAGCAAGCGATTGGCTGCCGATCCGCGGCTCGCGATCAACCACCCGCAGATCGGCCGCCGGATCGGCGCCGTAGGCGATCACCGGATGACCACGATCGCGGCAGAGCGCCTCGAGCTGCGCGAACTCGGCGCTGTCCCGGTTGAGGACCGCAAAGCCGCCTGGCATTAAAAGGGCTGTGAAGAGACGCTGCTTGGCAGCGCGGTAATGTGCCATGTCGCCGTGGTAATCGAGGTGGTCGCGCGTCAGGTTCGTGAACGCTGCAGCGGCGACCGGTATACCATCGAGCCGAAACTGGTCGAGGCCGTGGCTCGACGCCTCGATCGCGACGTGATCGATCCCTTGTTCGGCAAGCCCGGCGAGATCGCGGTGCAGCGCGACCGGATCCGGGGTCGTCAGCGCGCCGGGCCGGTACTCGGCGGCGGTCACGATCCCGAGCGTGCCTAGGCTTGCTGACGGGTGGCCGAGCGCCGTCCAGATCTCGCGCGTGAAATGGACCACAGAGGTCTTGCCATTGGTGCCGGTAACGGCCGCGATCGTTCGGGGCTGCCGACCCTGAAAGCGTGCCGCCATCAATGCCAGCCGGCGATGCGGGTTCGGGTCGGTTACAATACAGACCCTGTCGCGCCCCTCCGTTGGAAGCGCGAGCGCAGCGGGTTCGTCCGTCAGAATGGCGATCGCGCCGCGCGCGATCGCGTCAGCGGCGAAGCGGCGCCCGTCTTGTCTCGTGCCGGGCAGGGCAGCGAATAGAAAGCCGGGTTGCACATTCCGTGAATTGGCAGTGAGGCCGACGATCTCAATGTCGTTCAATCCCGTGGACCCCGGCACAGGGGCAATCAGCTCAGTAAGCTTCAATCCGCTTGCCCTGCAGCGTGTCGACCATCAGCGCCCGCTGGATATCGGGCGACGCCTCGTCGACCGGCTGCACCCCGAGGAGCGGCGCAATGCGCTGGACTGTCCGGCTGGTTGCCGGAGCGACTGTCCAGCCGGCGGTGGCGTAGCCGTGGCTCTGCTTGTTCGGGTGGGGTTCGTCGACCACGGTCAAAATCAGATATTTCGGATCGTTGATCGGGAACACTCCGACAAAGCTCGAGAGCAGCTTTTTCTCTGCATAATGTCGGCCCGAAATCTTCTCCGCCGTGCCGGTCTTGCCGCCCACCACGTAGCCCGGAGCTGCGGCCTGCGTGCCTGTCCCGTGCTCAACCACTAATCGCATAAGCTTGCGCATTTGTTCCGAGGTCTTTGGCGAAATTACCTGCTCACCCTGCGGCACGTCACCGGGCGGTTGCTTGACAAGGGAGGCCTGGCGCAGGATGCCGCCATTCACAAGCGCCGACGCCGCGCTCGCAAAACTCAGCGGAGTGACCGAGATGCCGTGACCGAAGGCAATCGTCATCACGTTGACCTCCCGCCACTTCGCCGGGAAATGCGGCGCCGCCACTTCTGATAACTCGATCTTCGGCGCGCGCAACAGGCCTATACGGGAGAGGAATTCTCGCTGTCTTTGGCCACCGGCGGCCATCGCCATCTTGGCTGCGCCGATGTTTGACGAATACATGAGGATTTCCGGGACGTTCAGGAACTCGATGCTTGCCGTGATAATCACCAATCGTGAAGCGCCCAATGTGGATATCATGGCTCGCGTCATAGGTGCTGGTCAGCGTCGACGTGCCGGCATCGAGCGCCATTGCCACGGTAAAGATCTTGAAGATTGAACCCAGCTCGTAAACGCCGAGCGTGTTGCGGTTGAACATCCGGTCCGCGATGGAGATATCGGGATGGTCCGGGTCCGCGGCACCCGGGTGGTTCGGATCGAAATCGGGCAGCGACACCATCGAAAGCACTTCGCCGGTGTTGACGTCCATGATCAACCCGGCGGCGCCTTTCGCGGTGAAGTCGTCGATCACCCGCTGCAACTCCTCCCGGAGGATGTATTGAAGGCGCAGATCGAGCGACAGCTGCAAGGGCTCTCGCCGGTCCTTCAGCGTGTCGTCGAGGCCGCGCTCGATCCCCGCGAAGCCGGCATTGTCGATCCCGGTATAGCCGACGACATGCGCCGTCAGTGTCCCATCCGGATAGATGCGCCGCTCTTCGTGCTGGAACTGGACCCCCGGGATACCGAGCTGATTGACCTCATACTGCTCATGAGGCGTCAAATGGCGTTTCAGGTACACAAAACTCCTGCCCGAGGTGAGTTTGGCGTACACTTCGAGGGTCTTGAGGCCCGGCAAGGCCTTCACCAATTTGCGGGTGGCGTCCGCCGGGTCGAGGATCTGCTTCGGATTGGCGTAGACCGAGGGGCTGTCGAGCGTCGTGGCGAGCAGCCTGCCGTTGCGGTCGACAATGTCGGCGCGGGCGGGCGCAGGCGGTGCCGGAATTCGGAACCGGGGCATATGTGATTGGGCCGTACCGCCTTCTAGCAGTACGACTTCGACGACCCGCAATGCGACGACGCCAAAGACGCAGGCAAACAGAATGCCGGTGAAAAACAGCCGGGCGTGGCAGGCCTCCAGAGCCTTCCTCGCCGGCCCATCAGGGACCACGGGGGCGCAGGGTGGCGGCTTGAAATGCCGCGGCCGGCACGGGTTGTCGTCATAAGCTTGAAAGGGTTGGGTTGCGATCATCACCGGCTCGTCATGATCTGGGCAATCAAGTCGTCGAGCGATTTGGCTCGCCGCGGTAAGGTGGGCTTTACGACCGCCTTGGCCGTTACGGCCTTGGCCAATTGCGGCGCCGCCACCGGCCTCTCCAACAGGGCGGGCATGGCGCGCAGCGCGCTTTGCGTAACGGGCGGCTCTGCTGCAGTTTGGGGAGTTGCCGGTTCCGGAGCGCGCACCGGAACTCCTTCCGGTGCGCTTGGGGCCGCACCAAGGGCTGCGCTCTCCGCCGAAGCCGGTTCGGCAGCCGCGACAACTGCAGGCGGTTCGACCGTAGGCGGTTCGGCTGGAGTTGGCGGCGGAGCGGGCGGCGGAGGCCGCAGCGGGATGTCGGCGGCCGTCGTGTGAAGTTGCTTTGTCGCGATCGGGCCGAGCGACAGGAATTGCCGGTTCATGGCCTCGAGGGTCTCCGGCCGCGTCAGGTAAGCCCATTCGGCTTCGAGGACCCGCAGTTCGTGCTCTTCCGCTGAGGTCGCCCGATTGGTTCTCGCCAGCTCGTCCTCGAGTGCCTGAACCTGGTATTTGACCCCGAACATGGCAAAGGCGGTTGTCGAAACAAGGACGAGCCAGAACAGGGTGCCGAGCCTGATCATGCGCGCAGTCCTCTGTGCCAGCCGCCAAGGTGGCGCTCGCCATTGCGCGGCCATGGCGGCGCCGCAGTCCGTGCCGCGGCTCGTAGTCGTGCCGCCCGAGCGCGCGGATTGTGGGCGATTTCCGCTGCACTCGGCTTGACCGCCCGGCGTGTCAGTAAGGTGAAGCTCGGCGGCGGCAATTCTGCCCCGACGGGCTGGTGTCGCGAGGCTCGCGGCGCCATGTCACTGCGCCGTCGCAGGAACTCCTTGACCCGGCGATCCTTCGAGCGAGTGAAACGACACCACGGCGAGCATTCCGCCCGGTGCCAGCAGCTGCTCGGCTGCGGCGAGGCCGCGATCGAGCTCGCCCAATTCGTCGTTCACAGCCATCCGCAAGGCCTGGAATGTCCGGGTCGCCGGATCCTGCCCGGGCTCGGTTTGCGGGACCACCGCGCGAACGATCTCCGCGAGCTCGGTGGTGCGCTGGATGGGCCGACGCTGTCGCGCCGCGTTGATCGCTCGGGCAATCCGACGGGCAAACCGCTCTTCGCCAAACGCGCCGATCACTCCGGCCAGGTCGGACTCCGACATGGTCGCAACCAGATCCGCGGCGCTCTCTCCGGCGCCGCTCATCCGCATGTCGAGCGGGCCGTCGAAGCGGAACGAGAAGCCGCGCTCGGGTGTGTCGAGCTGGGTCGAGGACACGCCGAGATCGAGGGCAATTCCAGCGACCGGGTAGGTGTTCACCGAGGCCAGGAGCTGCGCCATGTCGCCGAACCGTCCTTCGACGATACGAAGGCGTTCACCGTAACGCGCGGCCAAGGCGCGGCCGCGCTGAACCGCCTCGGGATCGCGGTCGAGGCCAAAGACCCGGCAATGCGCTGCATTGAGCAACGCCTCGCTGTAGCCGCCGCCGCCGAAGGTCCCGTCGACATAGACGGCATCGTCGCGCGGGACCAGAGCATCGATCACCTCGTCGAGAAGAACCGGGATATGCCCGACAAACCGCATCGCCACGGGCCGGGCGGCCTGTGCTGCTGGTTCAGGCGGGTCTGACCGCCTCCCGGTCATTCCCGGCGCCGCTCGGCGGAGCCGCCCGGCGGCGGCAATCTGGTTCCCTGGCGACGGGAGCGTTCGCGTAGCATCGCCTGGTGCTCGGCGAAGCGGGTCGGCTCCCAGATCTGAAAACTCTTCCCCAGCCCGACAAACGCCGCGCTCTCGGTAATGTGGGCATGCTCGGCTGAGGCTTTCCGGGAGCATGATGCGGCCCTCGGGATCGAACGGGAGCGAGTGTGAGGACGCGAACAGCATTCCGAGGTTCTCGTGCTCTTCGGAAAACTCCTCTAGAGTATTCATTCGCGAGCTCATCTCCTCCATCCGCTTGATGCCGCTGGCATCGAGCGCCGTCATATTTGAACGAGGGGAAGACGATAATTCCGGGAAAGCTTTGGTCTGCAACAGCAGCGCGAAAGGTCGCCGGCACTGAAACTCGCCCCTTGCGGTCGACCTTGTTCACGAAAGTGGAGAAAAACAAGTCCACTTCTTCCCCCAACGCTCACCCGTGGACGCTCGGCAAGGGGCGCCCGATAGGCACTGCCGAGTTTCCCCCCGTCGGCAATGCCCGTCCATGGGTAGAGATGGGATATCATGGTATAATATGGGCGTCAACAGGTTTTCTAAATAAAACCATCAATTTCTTTTTGCTGCCCCATGAGTTCTTGAAATGTTCTTAAAAAGAGTGCCAGACGGCGTGTAAGCCGGGTTCTGTCCCGCCCCGTTGGAGCTCCCTTGGAGCTGGTCCTGGGGCGGGGATGGCCATTCCTCTGGGACGCCCGTTGCCGAGCGCCTCGTGCGACCGACCCGAGCGGCGGCGCGGAGGTCCGCCCGGCATTCCCGCGAGGGAATGCCTGCCGCTCCTACTTGATCTTGCTCCCGGTGGGGTTTTCCCTGCCGCCGCCGTTGCCGGCGGCGCGGTGCGCTCTTACCGCACCGTTTCACCCTTGCCGCCCGCCCGGTGTTCCGAGACGGACCGGCGGTGTACTTTCTGTGGCACTTTCCCTGGGGTCGCCCCCGCCGGGCGTTACCCGGCACCGTACCTCCGTGGAGCCCGGACTTTCCTCCCTCCGCCCGAAGGCGGAAAGCGGCCATCCGGCCGTCTGGCATTCAGAATTTGGGAGTTCGCGGCGCGTCTGTCAAAGCTAGAAGCGACCCGCACACAAACGGCCGCATGGGATTTTATGGGCCGCCACCTCAGCCGCGCGAGCCCGGATCGGGATTGTGCCGCGAGAGTGCGCTTCTATAATTGCCGCGAACCCAATCCAGGGACTCGCAGATACGGAGAACGCCATGTCGGTAGTACTTGGAACGGACGCCTATCGTTACGAGGTGGCCGACAATTGGGCTAAGCTGCCGCCCGGCATGGAATTCAACGCCGACGTTGCCGCCGTCGGGGTCGACAAGAACGACAACGTCTACGCCTTCAACCGCGGCAAGCACCCGATGTGCGTGTTCGACCGCCACGGCAACTTCCTGCGCTCTTGGGGCGAGGGCATCTTCATGCGCCCGCACGGGGTGCACATGGCGCCTGACGACACGATCTGGCTGACTGATGACGGCGACCACACGGTGCGGCACTGCACCCTCGACGGCAAGGTGCTGCTGACCATAGGCATCCCCGGCAAGCCCGCGCCTTATATGAGCGGCGAGCCGTTCCACCGCTGCACGCACACCGCGCTGTCGCCGCAAGGCGACCATCTCTACATCTCCGACGGCTACGGTAATTCCCGCGTCCATAAATACACGCCAGACGGCAAGCGGGTGACCTCGTGGGGCGAGCCCGGCACCGACCCCGGCCAGTTCAACATTGCCCACAATATCTGCTGCGACCCCGAAGGCTGGGTCTATGTCGCCGATCGCGAGAACCACCGCGTCCAAGTCTTCGACGGCGACGGCAAGTACGAGGCGCAGTGGAACAACATGCACCGCCCCTCCGGCCTCTACATGGAAAGCGGAACGAGGACGCCGCGCTTCTTTATCGGCGAGATCGGGCCCGACATGGCGGTCAATATCGACCTGCCGAATTGCGGGCCGCGGGTCAGCATTTATACGAGCAAGGGCGAACTCTTGGCGCGGCTCGGGCATGCCCATGCCGGGCTCAACCCCGGCCAGTTCATCTCGCCGCACGGGCTCGCCGTCAACTTGCGCGGCGACATCTATGTCGGCGAGGTCTCGTTCACCAATTGGGGTCGCCGCGTCCGCGCCAAGGGCGAGCAATTGCCGCCCGGCCTGCGCAGTCTGCAAAAGCTCGTCAAGGTGAGTTAATTGACGCGCGAACTTCCGTCATCCTGAGAGCCTGTGAATGTTTAGTCTGCTTGGTGTAGTGGGTTCGGCGACGGCATTTCGCGGGCGGCGCTTGACGATGGCTTGGCCCGCGAGCGGTCTGGCCTTTCCACTGGTGGATAGAGAGCGAGCGGCGAGCGAGCAAGCAGGTGCCATCGGTCATTGAGTTGATGTCTTTGGTAACCATCTCAAGTCGCAGAGGCCCTGGCGGCCTGCTGCAGTACGAACGCACGCAGCATGTTGTGGGCGAGCGCGAACCACAGCAGCACGGCGCGGGCCTTCTCTTTGCCGCGCACCGACAGCCGGCTGAGCCCCATGCGGCGCGCCCAAGCGTTGGGGCACTCGGCCTTTGCGCGTTGCTTGTAGAGCGCCTTGCCCGGCTCGCTGGCCATGCGCTGGCGCCAATCCGCCACCCGCGGTTTGTCGTCGGCCCGCGGCGCGTAAGGATCGCTGCCATGCTTGCTGTGCACCGGCGGGCACCACAAGGCGATGCCGCTCGCATGCGGCCATTCGATGTCGTCGTTCTTGGCGAAGCCGCCATCGACCAGGTAATCGGACGGCGTCGTCCCAGCCGCGCTCAATTGCTCCAATGCCGGGCGCGCCAAGCCGCGATCCGAGCCGGTGGTGTCGATGTCGACCGCGACGATGACCTGACCCCTTGGCGCCGACACAATCTGCATGTTGTAGGCCGGCCGAAACCCGCCATCGGCCAGTTTCATCGCCCGTGCCTCGGCATCGGTGGTCGAGGCGCGCGGCTCCTTCTGCCGGCTGACCTCGGCCTTGTTGGTCTTCTCGCGACGCGTGCGCTCGGCCTCGAGCTCGCTCATCCGGTCGAGCGCCGCCTGCACCCGCTCCTCGCGCTCGCGCGCGGCGCGCTGTTGCGCCGCCTGCTGGCGCCGATCGCCCGCCGCCGGATCGGCTTCCAGCTCGGCGCGCAACCGCTCAACCCGCGCCTCGGCCGCCGCCGCCAGCTTGCCCAACCGCTCGCGCCGGCGGAACGAGCCGGCCCCCGCCGCCGCGCGTACCCTGATCCCGTCCTGCGCCAGCACATCGAGCGCCACAAGACCTTGCGCCACCAGCGTCGCCACCCCGCCGGCTAGCAACCGGTCGAGCACCACGGCATGCGCCACGCGAAAATCCGACAGTGTGTGGTAGTTCATCGACACCCCGCCGCACAGCCAGCGATAGGCGAGATGCTGCTCGCACAGCCGCGCCAGCTGCCGCGCGCTGCCGACCCCCTCCACCGTCGCCCACAGCCACAGCGCCATCATCAGCTCGGGCGCCGGCGGCGCCTGCCCCGGCACCCCCTCGCGCGCCTTCACCGCATCGTGCAAGGCGCGCAAATCGAGCCCCTGGACAAACGCCCACACCGCCCGCACCGGGTGATCGCGCGCCACCAAGTCGTCGATTGTCGCGGCATACCAGCCCAGCTGGTGCCGTTCCGGCTGCCGCAACCGCGGCATTCCCCGACCCGGCACCTCCGGCACCAGCTGCTCCGGCAAATCCCCAAACAGTTCGCTATTGCCCGACACAGACCGGCTCCCCTCAGACCAGTCATCCCCGCCACGCAATAGCACCACCACAACTTGTTGCAACCCCTCAATCCTGCAAAAATGCGCGAAACATTCACAGGCTCTGAGGAGCGCGCGTCTTCGACGGCCCGTGATATTGGTGTTCCATCATCATTTCGATCGTTTAGAAGACGCGGCCGCAGCAGAGCGCCAAGTCAAGGGTTGGCGCCGAGAGAAAAAGGACGCGTTGATCCGCGGCGATTATGGTGCGTTGCCCTTCCTCGCGTCGCGGTGCGCGTGCGTCCTTCGAGACGCGGCCGAAGGGCCGTTCCTCAGGATGACGACGATCGGGAATATCTAACGAATATCTAAGAAGGAGCAGAAGATGCCCGAGAACCCGCGCTGGAAGCGCCGCCCGCTGGGCTCGACTTGGGGAGATTGGGGCCCCAATGATCAGCTCGGCCGGCTCAATCTGTTGACCTCGGAAAAGGCTCAAAGGCGTCGCCGAGGTGAAGGAAGGGAGGGTTTTCTGCCTTAGCCTGCCGCTCGACTATCCGGGCGGCACGGTCGTCAACCCGCGCCGCCACCCGCCGCGGCTGATTGCCAACAAGCGCAATGGCATGCCCTACATCGCCTATCCCCTGGCGCGCGAGGACCCGAAACTGATCGACGTCGTCTGCGACGACATCGTCGAGATGACATTGCAGTATTCGACGCAGTGGGACAGCCTCGCCCATGTCGGGCAATTGTTCGACGCTGATGGCGACGGCAAGCCCGAAATCGTCTTCTACAACGGCTATCGCGCCGGCGAGCACATCATCGGGCCGATGGACTATCGCGACGGCGGCGCGGTCGAGCGCGGCGACCATATCGGCGCGCTCAAGTTGTCGATCGACCACATGGCCGCGAAGGGAATGCAGGGCCGCGGCGTGATGATCGACCTCGAGCACCATTGCGGCCGCGGCGAGAGCTTTGTCGGCTACGACCAGCTGATGCGGATCATTGAGGCGGACAAGGTCGAGGTCGAGGAGGGCGACCTCGTCTGCTTCCGCACCGGCTACGACCGGGTGATCCTCGGCATGAACAAGAGTCCCGATGCAGCGGTGCTCGCCGCCAACCCCGGCGCGGGCCTCGACGGGCGCGACGAGCGGCTCCTCAACTGGATCACCAGATCAGGCATCGTCGCGCTGATTTCCGACAACCGGGCGGTCGAGCAGATGCCCTCGCGCCCTTGCGAGAGCGAGGACCACTGCGCCTCGCTGCCCTTGCACGCCCATTGCCTCTTCAAGCTCGGCGTCTACCTCGGCGAAATCTGGCACCTCTCCGACCTCGCCGACTGGCTGCGCGCTCATAGTCGCTCGCGTTTTCTGTTGACCGCGCCGCCATTGCGGCTGCCGGGTGCGGTCGGCTCTCCGGCCAACGCGATCGCGACGGTTTAACCCGCTCCGAGCGCGGATGCCGCCTGGTAGGTCGCGAAGGCGGCCAGATAGGCCAGTGCCAGCATGTAGCTGAACAGGAAGAGGGTCCACTCCCAGCTGTTGGTCTCGCGCCGCACTACGCTCAATGTCGAGGCGCATTGCGGCGCGAAAACATACCACGCGAGCAGCGCCAAAGCGGTGCCGAGGCTCCAATGCGCGGTCAAGACGCGGCCGAGTTCGCCGCCATTTTCGTCGGCGCCCGCGATCGAATAGACCGTCCCGAGCGCGGCGACGGCGACTTCGCGGGCCGCCATTCCCGGCACCAACGCCACGTCGATCTGCCAATTGAAGCCGACCGGGCGCAGCACCGGCTCCATCACCTGGCCGATCCGGGCGGCGAGGCTGTAATTGATGGCCGGCTCGGTGGCACCGGGCGGAGCTGGTGGGATCGAGCACAAAAACCAGATCACGACCATCATCGCGAAGATCGTCGTGCCGGCGCGCTTCAGGAAAATCTGGCCACGCTGCACGAGGCCGAGCGCGATATTCCGCAAAACCGGCCGCTTGTAATCGGGAAGTTCGAGCATGAAGGGTTCGCTCGGCTCTCGCCGCCACAGAAAGCGGTTGAACACCCAGGACATGCCGAGTGCGCTGGCGATGCCGGCCGTGTAGAGGCCGAACATCACCAGCCCCTGCAGACTGAGCCAGCCGAACACCGTGCGCGCCGGAATAAAGGCCGCGATGATCAAGGTATAGACCGGGATGCGCGCCGAGCAGGTCATCAGCGGCGCGACCAGGATCGTCGCAAGCCTGCCGCGGCGGCTCGAGATGACCCGGGTTGCCATGATGCCGGGGATCGCGCAGGCAAAGCTCGACAACAGCGGGATGAAGGCGCGGCCATGCAGCCCGGCGCCGCCCATGATGCGGTCCATCAGAAAGGCGGCGCGCGCCATGTAGCCGAAGTTTTCGAGCAGCAGGATGAAGAAGAACAGCGTCAGGATCTGCGGCAGGAAAACCAGGACGCTGCCGACCCCCGAGATGACCCCATTGCGCACGAAGCTCAAGAGCCAGCCCTGCGGCAGCACGGCGGCTGCATTTGCCGCAAGCCAGTCGAAGCCGCCCTTGATCAAATCCATGGGGGCCTGCGCCCAGGTGAACACCGCCTGGAACATCAGAAAGAGGACCGCGAGGAGGATGACGAGGCCGAGGACCGGGTGCAATACCACGCGGTCGAGCCGCCGCGTGAAGCCGTCGGGCCGACCCGGCACCTTGACTGCGGCATCGAGAATGCGGTCGGCTTCGCGCTGCGTCGCACGCAGTTGCGCCGCGTTTGGCTCCGACCAAGCACTCTCGGCGGCGGGAAAGCCGCGCTCGCGAATGACCTCGTCGATCTGCGCGAGGAGGTCGCCTGTGCCGCCCCGCCGTACGGCAACGGATGTCACCACCGGAATTCCGAGTTCGCCGGAGAGCCGGTCGAGGTCGATCTCGAACCCGCGGTGGCGGGCGATGTCAAACATGTTGAGCGCAAGGATCATCGGCCGGCCGACGCGCCTCAGCTCGAGTGCCAGCCGCAGCGCCAGCCGCAAATTCGTCGAGTTCGGCAACACACACGAGAAGGCTCGGGGTTGCCTCGTTTTCGAGCCGTCCCAGCACGATGTCCCGGGTAACGATCTCGTCGAGGCTGCGGGCGCGCAGTGAATATGTCCCGGGCAAGTCGATAAGCCGGACCGCGAGCCCGGCGGGTGTCACCACCAGACCCTCCTTACGCTCGACCGTAACCCCGGGGTAGTTCGCAACCTTCTGACGGCTGCCGGTCAGCGCGTTGAAAAGGGCGGTTTTGCCGCTGTTGGGATTGCCGACGAGTGCCACGCGGGCCGGCGCCGCTACGTCGCTCATCGAGGCTCCGGCTCGACGAAGATCCAAGCCGCATCGCGCCGGCGGAGCGCTATTGTCGCGTCGTTCACTCGAATGGCGATCGGATCACGACCGAACAAGCCCTCGTGTATTATTTGGACCCGAGCGCCTTCGACAAACCCTAGCTCGATCAGCCGCCGCTCGAGTTCGGCGGCGGAGAAGCCGTGCTCATCACCCTCGACGCGAACCGCTCGAATTGTTCCTGCCACCCCGACTGGTGCACCGCCGAGCGGTACTGTCATTTTCTGGTTCACCTAGAGAATGATGGGGCTCTCTCGGATAAGTCGCAAAATATTGCGACTCGCTCTCAGTTGCAAGTTGTCGCATGGCTGGTATGGCTGCGCTACCTGTTTTGCCTGCTTTATCAGGTCGAGATCAGGTATCGCCAACTCCCTCCAAGCCGACCGCCGCCCGATCGCAGGCGCGGATATGCCGAAACGTACCATGCGATTATGGCAACCGCATGGTTGAAGAATAAACCAGATTGCTAACAGAATGTCCTTGGTTAGCCCGTCCGGCCGGGAGGGTGCCGGGTCTTTAGGGTCAGCAAGTTAATGGCTCCTACCCCATTGTCGAATTGAAGGCGCCGCCGTCGAGAAGCAGGTTCTGGCCGACGATGAAGCCGGCGGAGGCGCTGCAGAGAAAGGCGCAAGCGTCGCCGAATTCCGCCGGGTCGCCGACCCGGCCGGTCGGGTTCGACTGACCGCGCTTGGCGAGCATGTCCTCGAAGGAGACGTTCTGGCGCCGCGCGTCGTATTCGATGCCCGAGCGCAGCCGGTCGGTCAGAAACGGGCCGGGCAAAAGGCCGTTGATTGTCACATTGTATTTGGCGACCTGACGCGCGAGGCCGGCGCAGAACGCGGTTAGGCCGGCGCGCGCGCCGTTGCTCATGCCGAGATTGGGGATCGGCGACTTCACCGAACCCGAGGTGATGTTGACGATGCGGCCGAATTTGCGCTCGCACATGCCGTCGACCACCGCCTTGATCAGCATGATCGGCGTCAGCATGTTGGCGTTGACCGCCTTTTGCCAGTCCTCGACCGACCATTCGCGGAAATCGCCATGCGGCGGCCCCCCGCAATTGTTGACCAGGATGTCGGGGTTGGGGCAGGCGGCGAGCGCCGCGGCGCGGCCGGCTTCGGTCGAGATGTCGCCGGGGACCGCCGTCACCGTGGCGCCGGTCTCGTTACGGATCTCCTGCACGGTCTGCTCGAGGGTCTCGGCGGTGCGCGCAGTGATCGTCAGCTCGACGCCGGCGCGCCCCAGCGACATCGCGCAAGCCCGACCCAACCCCTTGCTCGCCGCGCAAACCAAAGCCTTTCGGCCGCGAATTCTCAAATCCAGCATAAGACCCTCCGCATGACAAAACCCCCGTCACGGTTTATCATGAGCGAAACTGACGATGTCGGGAATTTGCGCGAGCAGGGAGTAACGATCATGGCGATGGTCGAATGGCGGGTACGGGCGGACGAGTTCGTAAACTGCAACTGTGCCTATGGCTGCCCGTGCCAGTTCAATGCCTTACCGACGCTGGGTTTCTGCAAGGCCACCGCGGGGTGGAAAATCCATGAGGGGCATTTCGGCGACGTCCCGCTCGACGGCCTCAATACCGCGTTCTTCGTCCATTTCCCCGGGGCGGTTCACGAGGGGAACGGCACCATTCAGCTGGTGGTCGACGAGCGGGCCGATGCACGCCAGCGCGAGGCGCTGGTCAAGATTATGTCGGGCGAAGAGACCGAAGAAATGGCCACGATGTGGTGGGTTTACTCTGCCATGTCTCCGAACAAGCTTGGGCCGCTGTTCTTGCCGATCGAGTTCGACGTCGATGTCGAGGGCCGCCGCGCTCGGCTCAATATCCCGGGTCTGCTGGAGTTGGTCGGCGAGCCGATACGTAACCCAGTCACCGGGGCTGAGCACCGCGCTCGGATAGACCTGCCGCATGGGTTCGAATATCGCATTGCCGAGATGGGCAGCGGTACAACTAGAGCTACCGGCGACATAAAGTTCGATCTGAAGGACAGCTACGGCCAATTCGCCCACATTCATTTGAGCAACAAGGGCGTCATCGACTAGCGCAAATGCCGGCCGAGCTTCTGTCTGGACTCCTGCGCCACGACCGAGCGATAGCGCTGGGCGCGCTTGCTGCGGTGACCGGGGCGGCGTGGGCTTATCTGCTGCTCGGCGCCGGCATCGAGATGGATATGATGGATATGGGCGGCGGCCAGCTGATGGCGATGCTGCCGGAATGGTCGCCGCGCTACGCCGGGCTGATCTTCATCATGTGGGTAGTGATGATGGCGGCAATGATGCTGCCGAGCGCCGCCCCAACAATCCTGTTAGTCGGTGCGCTATTTCGCAACCGCGACGGGGCGGTTCCTGGCAGGACTGCCCTGTTCGCGTCGGGCTACCTTCTCGTGTGGGTCGGCTTCAGCGCCGCCGCCACATTGCTGCAATGGGGCCTCGGCGAGGCCGGTCTCTTGTCGGAGACAATGGCGGTCGGGAACGCGGTTGTCGCGAGCGGCGTCCTGGTCGCCGCGGGCATTTATCAATGGACGCCGCTCAAGGACACCTGTCTCACCCACTGCCGTTCGCCCGCCGAATTCCTTGTGCGGCACTGGCGCCCCGGGGCATTCGGCGCCGTCCGGACCGGGATGCGCCATGGAGTTCTTCTGCCTGGGCTGCTGCTGGATGCTGATGATGCTGCTGTTTGTCGGCGGCCTGATGAACCTCGCTTGGGTGGCGGCGATCACGCTCCTTGTCCTGCTCGAAAAGACGATCCCGCGGGGCGATCGGATGAGCCGGCTGAGCGGCGCGGTGCTCGCCGCCTGGGGGGCAGCCAGTCTCGTACAGGTCATCTGAAATGAAACTGACCCTGATCCTCGAGCCCGCGCCGATCGGCGTGCGCGCCAGCCTCGTCGAGGAATGGGACGAGGTCGCCCGCGGCACCCGGATGGAGCCGCGGGTCCGGGTGTTCGATACCGAGGAGCAGGCGCTCGCCTGGGGGCGCTTGCTGGCGCACCGCCGCGGGCTGAAACAACTTTTCCTGACCGACAACAGAAAAATTGCCGGCGGATGATCCCGGCCTGACGGATCAATCGCCGGGTCAATAGCCTGGGGGCGGCGGACCCGGCGCCCCGGGATAGGACCCTGGCCCGGAATGGACTCTGGCCCGGAATAGGACCCTGGCCCGGAATAGGACCCTGGCCCGGAATAGGACCCTGGCCCGGAATAGGACCCTGGCCCGGAATAGGACCCTGGCCCGGAATAGGACCCTGGCCCGGAATAGGACCCTGGCCCGGAATAGGACCCTGGCCCGGAATAGGTCCCTGGATAGCCCTGTGGACCATAAGGCGGCGGACCCGCGTAAGGCGACTGGCCGGGCGCACCATAGGGCGGGGCGCCGGGCGGCGGCGAGAAGCCGGGCACGGTGTTGCCGTGCGCGTTCATGCACTGGGCATACATGACGTCGTATTGCTGCTGCAGCGACATTTGCGCAAAGCCCGAACCGCTCGCCCCGGCCACCGTGCCGAAGGCGGCGCCCGAGGCAGCACCGATCCCGGCGCCGCGACCGCCGCCGATGGCACCGCCGAGCGCCGCTCCGAGCGCCGTGCTGAGAATGGCCCCTCCTACCGCCTGGTTGTTGGCCGCGTATGCCGCAGGCGCGGTTTGCGCCGCGGCATATTGCTGGCAAGCCGCCTGATCGGCCGCGAAGGCGTCGAAACTCTTGTACGCCCCGGGCGAGGCGGGGATCGTCGGCCCCAATGGCGGCGCGACGCACGCCGTCAACGAAATCGCCCCGGCCACGATCGCCGCTACCCGCCGATCGATGCCCCTCATGTCCCCTCCGCTTCCTCAACCATGCCGATCTTGCGGCCAGTCTTTCTATGCACGCAAGCGGTAAGCGATCCCTTGATGGACATGGGACGCTAGTGGCGGCCGCCGATCGCCCCCGGTCCCGGCAATTCGCCCTGATAGCCCGGCGAATCGGGCGACGGCGAGAAACCGGGCACGACATAGCCTCTGGCATACATGCATTGAGCGTACATTGTGTCGTAGGGCAGCGCGTGTTGTGCGGCGGCGTATCCCCGGCAGATTGCCGCTACGGCGGCGGTGGGGTCGTAAACCTCGCCGGCTTCTCCCGCGGCCGGGATGGTCTGCGCCAACGCGACCATGCATACGGCGAGAGCCACATCACCTCGTGGCACAACGGCCGGATCGCCCTGTGATTTCGTTCTGGGCTCCGTATCAGATCCCCAGCGTCCTGCCGAACAAATCGGGGTAGCGTGCACCCGCTGCCGCGCCCGGCCGGAAGATCCGCTCGAGAGCCTCCGCGGTCGCCGGGGATGGCCGGATTTCTGCCGCAGCGGCGTTTTCCTCGAGCCATCGCCGATGGCTGGTGCCGGCGATCGGCACGATCGAGGGGTCGCGGGACAGAACCCAGGCGAGCGCCAATTGCGCCGGCGGGCACCCTTCGGCCCCGGCCAGTCGGCGCAACTCGGCGACGAGCTCCAGATTGCGCGTCAGATTATCCGGCTGGAAACGCGGCATATGCAGCCGCGCATCCCCGGGCCGCAGCTCCTCGCGCCGAGTCACGGTGCCGGTCAGAAAGCCGCGGCCGAGCGGGCTATAGGCGACAAAGCCGATGCCGAGCTCGCTGCAAAGATCGAGAATTTCGACTTCGACATCGCGGGTCCACAGCGAATACTCGATCTGCACCGCCGACATCGGGTGGGTCGCGTGAGCCCGCCGGATCGTCTGCGCGCCCGCTTCCGAGATCCCGAGAAAACGCACCTTGCCTTCGCGGACGAGATCGCTCATCGCGCCGACCGTATCCTCGATCGGCACCGTCGGATCGACCCGGTGAATATAATAGAGATCGATTATCTCGATCTGCAGCCGCTGCAGGCTGCGCTCGCACGCCGCCTTGACATATTCCGGCCGGCCATCCGCGGTTGGAGTTCCGTCCGGTTGCCGCAAATTGCCGAACTTGCTGGCGATGACGTAATCGTGCCGGCACCCGCCGACCGCCCGGCTGATCAGCTCCTCGTTGCGGCCGTTGCCATAGGCGTCCGAGGTATCGAGGAAGTCGATGCCGAGTTCACGTGCGCGGCGGATTGTGTCGATCGCCGATGCCGGATCGGGCTCGCCATAAAATGGCGTCATTGTCGCGCAGCCGAGGCCGATCGCCGAGACTTCCAAGTTCCCGAGCTTTCGCCGCTCCATTCGAACTATTTCCTGAGCCGCCAATCGCGGGAGCCGCCGCGCCGGTGCGGCCGGCGTTATAGCGCCACAACATCACGGCGATCGCAACGATCGGCACGGGTGAGTTTGCTTTCCTGCACCAGCCGCGTGATGTCGAGAACGATCTTGATGTTCGGTCTCCACCTATCGACGTCGGCGCGCAAGCGCATTTATGCGGGGGTAATGACAACCTCGCCGCTGCGCACTAAGGTGGTGATATGGATGGTGAATTCGCGTCCCGGCCGGCCGCCGCCGGGGTTCTCGACCTCCGCGAACCGGCAGCGCGCAGGCTGCCGCTCATCCTCGCCTCGCCCCATAGCGGGTCCGAATATCCGGCGGATTTCTTGGCGGCATCGCGGCTCGATCCGCTGGCCCTGCGGCAATCCGAGGACAGCTTCGTCGACGAGCTGTTCGCCGCCGCCCCGCAGCTCGGCGCCCCGCTGCTCTCGGCCCGCTTTCCGCGGGCCTATCTCGACGTCAACCGGGAGGCTTACGAACTCGACCCGACGATGTTCTCCGACGTCTTGCCGAGCTACGTCAATGCCGGTTCGCCGCGGGTCCGCATTGGGCTCGGCACGATTGCCCGCATCGTTGCCAGCGGCGAGAATATCTATGCCGGGAAGTTGCGCTTCGCCGATGCCGAACGGCGCATCGAGTGCCTCTATCACCCTTACCACCAAATGCTGCGCCGGCTGGTCCAAGAGGCGGCGGGCATGTTCGGCGGTTATCTCCTCGTCGATTGCCATTCCATGCCGTCGAGCTTCGGTTGCGGCCAAGACGGCGCCGATATCGTACTCGGCGATTGCTACGGTGCAGCTTGCGGCCCCCGCATCCTCGATGCGGCCCGTCGGTTTCTCGCCGACCGTGGTTTCAGGGTGGCGATCAACACGCCCTATGCGGGCGGCTTCACGACGGGATTTTACGGACGGCCGAGCGCACATCGCCACGCCCTGCAGATCGAGATCAACCGGGCGCTCTACATGGACGAACGCAGCTATCGCAGAAGGCCGAATTTTGCGCAGCTGGTCAAAAACCTCGCGGATCTCATCGAGCGGCTGGGCCAGGTCACGGAGGACTGCCTGCCAACGACCGCCTGAAGCTCGACATTTCAATTGATGCGCCATTCTGGCAGTCACATTTGAGAGGTGACACAACCACGCGTGGGACGGTGCGATGGCCGAGGTCCGGCGGGATTTTAATTCGGATTTTTCGATCGAGCAGAATTGGCAGGATTATGGCGAAGAAGAGCACGTGATCTGGAGGCTGCTGTTTGAACGCCAGCAGCGGCTCCTGGTCGGCCGTGCCTGCCAGGAGTTTCTCGACGGGCTCGGTGCACTCGGGGTCGCAGCGGACGGGATTCCGGATCTCCAAAAATTGAGCGAGGTGCTCGACGCCGCAACCGGGTGGCGGATCGTCGCGGTGCCCGGCCTCGTTCCCGACGATGTTTTCTTTGCGTATCTCGCCCGCCGCCGCTTTCCGTCGACGTGCTTCATCCGGCGGCGTGACCGGCTCGATTACCTCCAGGAACCCGACATTTTCCACGACGTCTGCGGACACGTGCCATTGCTGATGAACCCGGTTTTCGCCGACTACATGCAGGCCTATGGGGAGGGCGGGCTGAAGGCATTGGGGCTCGGACACCTCCAGCATCTGGCCCGGTTGTACTGGTACACTGTCGAGTTCGGATTGATCGCGAGCCAAGAAGGCCTGCGCATCTACGGGTCGGGCATTCTCTCTTCCGCTGGGGAGTCGGTCTATTGTCTCGATGACCCCCGGCCAAACCGGATCCGTTTCGACCTGCGGCGGGTGATGCGGACCCGCTACCGCATCGACGATTTCCAGCAAATCTATTTCGTGATCGACAATTTCCAGCAGCTGTTCGATGCGACCCGGCCCGACTTCGCGCCGATCTATCGTGAAATAGCGAGACAGCCCGACATCGAGCCCGATGCACTGATCGGCTCCGACCGCAAACTCGATCAGGCTTCTTTGGATCCGCTCAGCGCAGGCAAAAAAAATGGGCCGCAGATTGAGCGCGGCCCAAGTTTAGGGAGGAAACGCCTAGAAGACGTACGGTAAAACCACAACCAGTGATCGTTACCGCACTGCACAATTTAGGGCGTCGGACTGCGAAGTCAAGCCTCTTTTCGAAATCGCCTTGGCATGGTTGAGGAATCGCGGTCAGATCAGGCATTTAGCGTACGTCCCGCGGCGGGGAAATGTGCAATGCACAAAGACGCTTCTCTGACGACCGCCAAATCTCTGGTGCCGCCGCTAGATCCGCTATGGGCTCTGTTCCTCGATGTCGACGGGACGCTGCTCGAGATCGCTCCCCGTCCGGAACTTGTTCGAGTACCGGACGGCTTGCCGTCGCTGATCATGCGGCTTTCCGCCGCGCGCGAGGGAGCGCTCGCTCTGATCAGCGGCCGCCCGCTGGCCCAACTCGACCGGCTGTTCCAGCCGTGGCAAGGCGCCGCAGCGGGTTTGCACGGGCTCGAACGACGCCGCGCCGACGGTATTCTCGATTGCGTGGTCGACAACGAGGGCGCGGCCGCACTCGAACGCTTGCGGCCAAAGCTTGCGGCGCTCGTGGCGGATGGAACCGGCCTCACGCTCGAGGATAAAGGCGGGACCCTTGCGCTTCATTACCGCGCGGCGCCGCAACGAGAGCCGGAAATCCGCGCCGTCGTCGAGGCGCTCCCCCGGGAAATCGCTTCGGTGTTGCGCCTGATCAGCGGCAAGATGGTGGTCGAATTCCAGCCTCGCAGCGCCGACAAGGGACGGGCAATCGCTGCTTTCCTGGCCGAACCGCCGTTTCTCGGACGCAGACCCGTATTTGTCGGGGACGACACGACCGACGAGGACGGCTTTGCCGAAATCCGCCAACGCGGCGGCATCGCGGTCCGGGTCGGTCCTGTCGATGGCGCGACAGCCGCAAATTACCGCCTGCCTACAGTCGAAGCGGTTGTCGCTTGGCTCGCGAGCAGCGGTTCGCGTTAAGCATCGTCAAGGTTTAAAAATAGCTTAGCCGAATGATCGCTACCGGAACATAATCGAACGATCCGGCGTTAATCCACGCACTTGCGGCGAGGCGGAAATGGCCGAGAGTAACTTTGTTTTAGCCGGTCGAGCCGACGCAGCCGGTAAACCGCGATTGGCAGACTTGGTATTCACTCGAGCACACGCGGCGAACAGGCGATTGGTGGTGGTTTCCAATCGCGTAACTCCGACCGCCGCCGCAAAGCCCGACTCGGGAGGACTGGCCGTCGCGATACGCGCTGCTCTGCAGCAGAGCGGCGGTATCTGGTTCGGTTGGAGCGGCGAGGTCGAGGACACGGTGGGGACCGAGCCTGGTATCGTCGCGGATGGGCAAATAACATTAGCGACCGTCGATCTCTCGCGGAAGGATTTCGACGAATACTATATCGGTTACGCCAACCGAGTGCTCTGGCCTTTGTTCCATTTTCGGAGCTCGCTCGTCCAGTTCTCGCGACGTAATCTCTCCGGTTACTCGCGCGTCAACCGGATGTTTGCGCGCAGCCTGGCGCCGATGTTGTTGCCGCAGGACCTCGTCTGGGTTCACGATTATCATTTGATCCCGCTCGCCGAAGAACTGCGCAAGCTGGACCGGACCGAGCCGATCGGCTTCTTCCTGCATACACCCTTTCCTGCCGCCGAATTGTTGCGTGTGCTGCCGAACCACCAGTCGCTGATGCGATCGCTGTGCGCTTACGATCTGGTCGGCTTTCAAACCCAATCGGATTTGGACGGTTTCAGAGATTATCTGCTGCGCTGGGCCGGTGGAGAGGAACTGGGGCATGGCGTCCTGCGCGCCTTCGGGCGCGTCGTGCGCGCGCAGGTCTTCCCGATCGGCATCGACGTCGCGACCGTTTCAGCTCAGGCCGAGGCCGCCGACGGCAGCCGGCACATGCGGCGCCTGCGCCAAAGCGTGGGGGACCGCGCCTTGATGATCGGCGTCGACCGGCTCGACTACTCGAAAGGTCTCGAAGCACGATTTCAGGCCTATTCGCACTTCATCGAGACCTATCGCGAGACGCGTGGCCGAACGGTGCTCATGCAAATCTCGCCGCCGTCGCGCTCCGAGGTCCCTGAATATCGGGATATTCGCAGGAAGCTCGCAGCGGCGGCCGGCCAGATCAACAGCCGCTACGGCGAATTCGACTGGACGCCGCTGCGCTACATCAACAAGAGCTTCAGCCACCCGATCTTGACCGGGTTTTTCCGTGCGAGCCGGATTGGCCTTGTCACGCCTTTGCGCGACGGCATGAACCTGGTGGCCAAGGAATATGTCGCCTCGCAATCTGCCGACGATCCCGGAGTTCTGATATTGTCGTGCTTTGCCGGTGCGGCGCGTGAACTCGGGGAGGCGGTGATCGTCAATCCGTTCGATTTCGAAGAAATGGCGGAGGCGATCCTGCAGGGGCTCGACATGCCTCTCGGCGAGCGCAAGGAACGCTGGACCGCAATGATGAAAATCCTCGAACGTAACGACATAACTGCGTGGCGCGAGAGGTTTGTGCGCGCGCTGACTGCGACCGCGCGGGGATGGTGAATTCCGCGCCGGGGGCGCCCGAGACTTGGCTGGTTGGCGACATCGGCGCCACCCACGCCCGCTTCGGCCTGGTTTCACCGGACGCAAAGCTGCTCCACTCGCGCACGCTCGCCGACGAAGACTATCCGACCATAGAGGATGCGCTCTCTGCCTTTCTCGCGGAGCGCGGTCCGCTGCCGATGCCCGGGCAGGGGGCGATCGCGATCGCCTCGGCGATTACCGGCGACCGTGTTGCGATGACCAATCACCCCTGGAGCTTTTCGGTCTCGGCAGTCAAGGCCCGGTTCGCCTTCGAGCGGCTCGAGGTGATCAACGATTTCACCGCGCTGGCCCTGGCGCTCCCACGCCTCGCCGCGGCGGACCGACAGGCGGTCGGCGGTGGCGCTGCGGCCGCCGGCGCGCCGCTTGGCGTGCTCGGCCCGGGGTCGGGGCTCGGCGTCTCCGGATTGGTGCCGTCCGGCAAAGGCTGGATCGCGCTGACCGGCGAAGGCGGGCATGCGACAATGGCGGCCGCCACCGATCGCGAGGGCGCCGTCCTCGATCGGATGCGCCGGCACTTCGATCACGTCTCGGCCGAACGAGCCTTGTCGGGCCCTGGGCTCGTCAACCTCTACAATACTCTCGCCGTCATCGACGGCGTGCCGGCGAAGGGTTACACGGCGGCCCAGATCACCGACTTCGCGATCCGCGCCGAGGACCCGCTGTGCGTCGAGACGACAACAATGTTCTGCGCGATGCTCGGGACGATGGCAGGCAACCTGGCGCTGACGCTCGGCGCGCGCGGCGGCGTCTACATCGGCGGCGGGATCGTCCCCAAACTCGGCCAGATGTTCCTCAATTCGCCCTTTCGCGAGCGTTTCGAGGCAAAGGGCCGCCTTCAGGGTTACCTTGAAGCGATCCCGACTTTTGTGGTTACCCATCCGTTGCCGGCATTTCTCGGCTGCGCTGCGTTGCTTGCTCAGTAACTGATTACGAGGCGTTCTCGGCGAGGTGGAGCCCGGCGACCCCGAGCACGATCAATCCCAGACACAGCAGTTTCCAGCCCCGGCGCTCTCGCCGAACCAGACAATGCCGATCGCCGCCACGACCGCCGTGCCGACACCAGACCACACGGCATAGGCGATCGGCAGCTCGATCCCGCGCAATGCCAGGCCCAATAGCGCAAAACTCAATACGTAGCAGAGGACGACCGCGCTCGACGGACCAATGCGGGTGAACCCGTCGGAAAGCTTGAGCGAGGTCGTTCCGCAGATCTCGAGAACGATTGCCGCGGCGAGATAAGCGCGGCTCATTGTGCAAACTCGGCGCGCACCGCCGCGGTGTGCTCACCGAGAGCTGGCACCTGCCCGGGGGGCCGGTGGTCCTCGAACATCGCCGGGGCAGGCGGCAGCCGAACGGGGCCTTGCGGGGTCTCGACCGTGATCCGCCGCAGATGCGGATGGCAGGAGAAATCCTCGACCGTGTTGAAATTGCCGAAGGCAATCTCCGCCGATTTCAGCCGCTCGGCGAGCGTGCTGCGCGTATGCCGGGTGAACTCTGCGGCAACCCGCGCGTCGACCTCGGCCCGGTGCGAGACCCGCTGGTTGTTGTCGCGGAAGCGCGGATCCTCGGAGAGCGCGGCATCGCCGAGGATTTCGGCGCAGAAACGTCGCCATTCCCGCTCGTTCTGGATGGCGATCAGGATCTCCTTGCCGTCGCCGGTCGCAAACAGGCCGTAAGGCGCGACCGAGGGGTGGGCGAGACCCATCCGCTCCGGCGCGCGGCCGCCATAATCGAAGTGAATCAGCGGCACCGCCATCCATTCCGCCGTCGCGTCGAACAACGATACGCGGATCAGCGCCCCGTCCCCGGTCCGCTGCCGTGCGATCAACGCTTCGAGGATTGCGGCGTAGGCGTTGAGCCCGGCCGCGATGTCGGTCACCGAAGCGCCCACCCGGCCTGGCGCCTCTGCCGGTCCGGTCAGCGAAGCGAGGCCGGTTTCCGCCTGGATCAGCATGTCGTAGGACTTCATGTCGCGATAGGGGCCGCTCTCGCCATAGCCGGAGATCGAGCAGATCACGAGCGGCCGATGGCGGCGCCGCAGCTCTTCGAGATCGAAACCGGCGCGCGCCATGGCGCCCGGCGTGAGGTTCTGAACGAGCACATCGGCGCGGGAGATCAGCCGCGATAGCAGATCACGGTCGTCCAGGTTTTTGATATCGAGAACCACGGATTCCTTGCCACGGTTGAGCCAGACGAAATAGCTGCTCTGGCCGCGGGCGGCACGGTCATAGCCGCGCGCAAAATCTCCTTCCGGCCGCTCGATTTTGATGACCCGGGCACCGGCATCTGCAAGTCGGCAGGTGCACAGCGGTGCGGCGACCGCCTGCTCGACCGACACTACCAGCATTCCTTCGAGCGGCCGACCCATTTTCTCCTCCGAAATCGCACGCGCGAAGCGCCGGTTGAGGCTACGACATTTCCTCCCATATTCGGTACATGAAGGAAAAACCTCCCGACACCACCGAGCCGCGTCCTGCCACTCTCCCCGAAGCGGCTCGACCGAAGCAGCCGCGCGAGATCGGCGGCCCGAAGGGACCGGAGCCGACCCGCTATGGTGACTGGGAATACAACGGGCGGTGCACCGATTTTTGAGACGCTGATTCGCTCTTCGCATTCGGCCCAGGGCCCGACGCCGCACCCGCCGCCGGGTACACCGCCCGAGCCGCCGCCCGACCCTGACCAGCCGCCGCCTATCATCGAGCCGCCCGACCCGGTCCCGGTGCCGCCGGTCGAACCCCCGCCGCCGCCCGTACGCGACCCGCCGGCTGTTCCGGCATAGCTTGGCGCTCGAGCCCGATCGGCTGTAGAATTGTGGCCTGCAGGATGGGGACAATTCGATGGATTTATGGTCTTCTCGGGCTGTCGAAGCCGGTAGGCGCGAGCGAGCGCGGATCCGGTCGCGGGACCTCTGCGGGCCGACGGCGGGACTGGCGCCGGGTAACGTCCAGGCGAATCTCGTCATTCTGCCGCAGGCGCTGGCTCACGATTTCCTGCGGTTCGCCCAGGCAAACCCGAAACCCTGTCCGGTGCTCGCAGTCTCCGAGCCAGGCGATCCACGCCTGCCGAGTTTGGGCGAGGATCTCGACATCCGCACCGACCTGCCGCGCTATCGCGTCTGGCGCCGCGGCGAAGTGATCGAAGAACCGGCAGAGGTTTTGCATGTGTGGCGCGACGATCTCGTCTGCTTTGCACTCGGCTGCTCATTTTCATTCGAGCATGCGCTCGTCGAGGACGGGATCGAGCTGCGCCACATGACCTGCGGCTCGAATGTGCCGATGTACCGGACTAATATCCAATGCCGGCCGGCGGGGCCGTTCGCCGGTCCGCTCGTCGTCTCGATGCGGCCCTTGAAACCGAGCGACGCAATTCGCGCGGTTCAGATTACGTCCCGCTTTTCCTCGGTGCACGGCGCACCGGTGCATATCGGCTTGCCGGCCGCGATCGGCATCGCCGATCTGGCAAAACCCGATTACGGCGATGCCGTGCCGGTTGCAAGCGACGAGCTGCCGGTGTTCTGGGCCTGCGGCGTCACTCCGCAAGCGGTCATCGCCCAAGTCAAGCCGGAATTCTGCATCACGCACGCGCCGGGTTCGATGCTGATCACCGACCTGGTCAACTCGAAATTGGCGAGTTTGTAGAGGCCCTGGTGTCGGCCCCGGATGCAGGTATCCACCGCCATCCTCTCCCTCTCCGCCCGCTTGCGGGGGGAGAGGGCCGGGGTGAGGTGGGCCGCGCCACTGCGCGTGAGGCGCCGGGAAGCCACCTCACCCTCCCACGCCGGAGCCTGTACTCGGGCCGCGCTCCGCGCGGACCCGTGGGGCGCGGGCCCTTCCCTCTCCCCCGCAACGCGGCGGAGAGGGGAGATGCCGGCTGGAAGATGTTGCAATAGCGATGGCGGTCCAGCCGGTTCCGCAAACAGTGGTGGACGATATTGAGCGGCTGATCCAGGTCGATGTCGGGCGCCGTGTCACCGCTTTGTTCGAGGCTTCTAGGGGCGGGCTGTGGGCTGCCGCCTCCGCCTTGGCCGCGGCGCCTGCGGCCAGGATCGGATTGATCACAGGCTTTTACGTTCCGCTGGGCTCGCCGCCTGCGGCTGAGACCGACGGGCCGGTGGGCGCGGCGTTGCTCGCCAAAGGACTTGCCGAAGTCGGTATCTCCTGCCGCCTCGCCACTGATGAACCATGTCGCAGCGCCTGCGCCGCCGCATTGGCGGGAGCGGGAGCCGCTGGCGTGCCGCTCGATGCCACCGATATCGCCGCGACGATAGCGGCGTGGCGTCACGCCGGGATTACTCACGCGATATCCATCGAGCGTTGCGGGCGCAGCGCCGACGGCACGCCACGCAATATGAGAGGTCTCGATATCAGCTCATATACGGCACCACTCGATGATTTGTTCACCGCCGGACCGTGGGAGACGATTGCGATCGGGGACGGCGGCAACGAAATCGGTATGGGCTCGCTCCCCCGTGAACTGATCGCGCAACATGTCGATCATGGGGAGACGATCGCCTGCATCACCCCCGCGCGGTACCTGATCGTGGTCGGGGTCTCGAACTGGGGCGCCTATGGTCTTCTCGGTGCGCTCGCCGCGTTGCGCCCGGAGTGGCGCGCGCGGCTGCTCGTCTGTTTGGACGAGAAGCTCGACCAAGCGATTCTCGAAGCGACGGTCAATAACGGGCCCGCGGTCGACGGCGTCTCGCGCTTGCGCACCATGACCGTCGACAATCTCGACATGACCATACATCACAGCAAGTTGCGGGAGATCCGCGCGCTGGTCCAGGCCGGGCAAAGCGTGTAAGCAGGGCATGGCGTATAGCGAGTTCGTGTTTGAAGACTACCGCTACGACCCGGCGCGATCGACCCTGTCGCTCTGTTACAGCTATACCGGCGGCCCGAGGTTTGAAGAGCAGCTGATTTTTGATTTTGTTCCGCAACAGGGTTCATCGGCGACCAGAGAAGTCCTCGACCGGATTTTCCGCCTGATCCTGTTGCTGTCGGGGGTGAGCTATTACAAGGCATTTATACCAAAGGTACTGACGTGCCGAGCTTTCGAAATAGACGAACGGACGGCGGAATTCTTGCAGAAGTTCTATGAAAAAGGCTTGGCCGAGTTTGCATTCAGAAATCGCGTCTCGCTGCACGGTCATTTTCGCTTTCAGTCGAGTTCGGCGCCGGTAGCCACACCGATAACTGTCCAGCTTCCGAGAAGGACCTGTGTACCGGTCGGCGGCGGTAAGGATTTGATCGTCACGATCGAATGCCTCAAGCAGGGCGGCGAAGCGCTGACGCTCTTCTCGCTGGGTGATGCCGAACCGATCGCTGCCTGCGTCGCAGCCGCAAAACTGCCCTTCATCAGGGTCCATCGCCGGCTGGATGCCGGTCTGTTGAAGCTCAACGAGGCCGGCGCGCTGAATGGCCACGTTCCAATAACGGGCATTTTGAGCGCCATCGCCCTCGCCTCTGCCATTCTGTCTGGCTGCAATGCCGTAGCGATGTCGAACGAGCACTCCGCCAGCGCCCCAAACCTCAGGCTCGATGGTGTCGAAATTAATCACCAATACAGCAAATCCCTAGAGTTCGAGCAAGATTTCGCCCGATATGTCGAACGTTTCATTTCACCGAGCATCAACTACTTTTCTTTGTTGCGGCCATTGTCGGAGATCGAGATCGCCCGGAGATTCGCGAAACACCGGGAATATTTTGGCGTCTTCCGAAGCTGCAATACTGCGTTCCGGCAGGTGCGCGAGGCGCGCGGGCGTCGCTGGTGCTGCAACTGTCCGAAATGCCGGTTCGTTTTTCTGGCGCTTTCGCCGTTTGTCGCAAAGCCGGATCTGATCGGAATCTTCGGCTGTAACCTGCTGGACGACGAGACCCAGCGCGACGGCTTTGCGGAATTGTGCGGCTTGCGTGCAAACAAACCCTTCGAATGCGTCGGCGAAACTTCCGAAAGCGCCTGCGTAATGTCTTATCTCGCACACCATCCCGATTGGCGCGACGACATGGTGGTGCGCCGGCTGAACGAGGAATTTCCTTCCTTGCGGGATTGCGGCTCGGCCGAATTCCGGGCGCTCTTCGAGATCAGGCACCCGCACCGGGTGCCGGCAGCATATTTGGCCATGCTCGATGCGTGCGGCTGACATCGGGACGAGGCGCGTTGCGGTCTGGGGGCTCGGCCGCGAAGGCCGGGCGGCAATCGCGTTCCTGAGACAACGCCATCCGGGCCTGCCTCTGCTGGTGTTGGACGATGCCGACGACGGACGAGCGACTGAGAGGCTCGGCGACGGCATCGAATACGCCCTTGGGGCGGGCCGGATCGCGAGCGCTCTCGCCGATGTCGATATCATCGTCAAATCCCCCGGCGTCAGCCTCTACCGACGTGAAATCCAAGCCGCCCGAGCGGCGGGTACATACGTTACATCGCTGTTGAACCTCTGGTTTGCCGAACAGCTCGATCTCACGACGATCTGTGTGACCGGGACCAAGGGGAAGAGCACGACGGCCTCGCTGATTGCGCACATCTTGGCAAGGCTCGGCCAACGGGTGGCGCTGGTCGGGAACATCGGCATCCCGATCACCGGGATCGACAGTGCGATCCCCGATATCGCGGTGATCGAGGTCTCCAGCTACCAAGCCGCAGATTTCGACGGGCAATGCGATATCGGGGTGCTGACCTCGCTCTATCCCGAGCACATCGATTGGCATCTCTCGGTCGAGAATTATTATCGCGACAAGATCAACCTGCTGAACCACAGCCGCCGCCGCATTATTCACCGTGCCGCGGCCGAAACTGTGGAGCGGTTTGCCGACCGTGCGCCGACGCGACGCGAATTTTTCGAAGACGAACGAGGGATTTATTGCTGCGGCACCGAGATATTGACCGGCGCAACGGCAATCGGGCATGTACGCAACCCCTATCTCGCGCGACCCCATAACCGGTCCAATCTGTGTGCGGCATTGGCCGTGGCGACGTCGCTCGATCTCGATCCGGCGGCGGCTCTGGAGGCGGCCAGCGGGTTCCGCGGGTTGCCGCACCGCCAGCAGGAGGTGGGTGAGATCGGAGGGGTGCTGTTCGTCGACGACAGCATCTCGACGATACCGGAATTGACGCTCGCAGCCCTCAGGGTCTACGCGGGGCGCGACATAACGGTCATCCTCGGCGGACATGATCGCGGTATCGACTACGGCAAGCTCGTCGAAAAGGCGGTCACGGGCGCCGCCAAGGCCGTCATCTGCCTCGGCGACAGCGGGGAGCGGATTTACTCGCTGGCGCGGGCGGCCGCGGCCCGGCGGGGACACGGTACCTGCCGGATCCACCGTGCTTGGTCGATGGAGGATGCCGTTGCGTATGCGCGGCGAGTGACGCCGCCGGGCGGTGTTGTCCTGTTGTCGCCGGCCGCGCCGAGCTATGGTCAGTATCGCGACTATATCGAGCGCGGACGCGATTTTGCGGCGAAGGCGGGGCTGTCCGCGGCGGAGAAATCCAACAGCTATTCGCCTGCCGAATAGCAGTTATCGGTAGCGGGCGGGGACGCCCGGCAAGTGGCTCACCTATCGTAAAAGGAGAGAGAGTGCGACGGTTGGCACAAAGGGACCGCCATGAGCCCGAGATCGCAGCTTCGCAGCCCGTTCGCCTACGGCAGGAATCAGCGCGGAACATTTTCCGCATGGACGATGGCGATTGTTTTTGCCACCGTGGCGATGGTCAGTTTCGCTATCGATCAGACGCTCAGCCTTGCGCCAAGCGCCGGGGAGCCAGACGCGCTCTCGCTGCTCCACCCGGTTCAGCTGATCCAGTCGTTGATGAATGCTTCGGACTAAGCAGCTGTAATCGCGCCGCTGCCCGACTGTTCTTTTTTACGTTTCTCCTCGGCGCGCTGGGCTCCGCCTGCACCGGGCCGAAGCCTTTCCTGCTCCAGGGCGATGCGAGTTCTGCCCAGGTAGGCTATTCGGGCGACATCGAGGGCGCGACGCTCGTTGCCAGGCAGCATTGCGCACAATACGAGCGGCTGCCGCACTTCCTCGAGGCGCAGGAGAACGTCGCGTTCTTCGACTGCGTTCGGCCGTAACGGGACGATCGGCGCTTGATACCGGGCGTGATCACGGTAATCCTGATGACGAGAGAAACCACAGCGCTAAGAGAGGGCCGGCCGCAATGAGCATCGAACTCCACACCTGGAACACCCCGAATGGCCGCAAGATCAGTGTGGCCCTCGAAGAGATGGGTCTGCCCTACACAGTAAAGACGATCAACATCTCCAAAGGCGAGCAATTCGCCCCCGCTTTCGTCAAAATCAGCCCCAACAGCAAGATCCCCGCGATCGTCGATCCAGAGGGGCCGGGCGGGCAGCCGATCAGCATCTTTGAATTGGGCGCCATCCTGATTTACCTCGGCCAGAAGACCGGCAAGTTCTGGCCCGCGGATTTGCGCCGCCAAGTTCCGGTCCTCGAATGGCTGATGTGGCAGATGGGCGGTTTTGGTCCGATGCCCGGTCAGGTGCACCATTTCCTGCAAGTCGCCAATGAGCAGGACCGGCGTTACGGCCTCGAACGCTATTCAAAAGAAACCCGCCGGCTTTACGGCGTACTCGACAAGCGGCTCGGCGATGTCGAGTTCGCCGGCGGCGATATCTCGATTGCCGATTTTGCCATTCTCGGCTGGGCGTGGCGGCACGAGCGCCATCAGGTCGACCTGGCCGACTTCCCGAACGTCAAGCGGTGGTATGAGACAATGATGGCCCGGCCGGGAGTGCAGCGCGGCTTCGAGGTCGCCCTGAGCTGAGCGGATATCTCGACCCATTAGGATTGAGTTTCAGGGATCATTGGTGGAGCCGAGGGGGATCGAACCCCTGACCTTCGCATTGCGAACGCGACGCTCTCCCAGCTGAGCTACGGCCCCATGGCGTTCGTCGCCCCTCTCGGGGGCGCGGCGGGGACTATGGTTATGGTGCTGCAGCGTGTCAAGCGAGGCTCCGGACCGAGCGCTGTCCGCACCTTGCGGACCCCGGCGGCTGACGGTACGGTCTGCCTGCCACTCGCCGCTGAGGTTCTCGCCAGATGTACGCCTTCTTGAACCTCCTCAGCACGGTGATCTCGATCTACGTTTGGCTGCTGATCGCCCAGGCGGTGCTGAGCTGGCTCGTCGCTTTCGGCATTGTCAACCGGTACAACCGCGTCGTCGCGACGATCGGGGACTTCCTGTGGCGCGTAACCGAGCCGCTGTTGCGGCCGATCCGGCGTGTGCTCCCCGATCTCGGCGGGATCGACATTTCGCCGGTGATCCTCATTTTGCTGCTCTGGTTCCTGCGCAATCTGATGTTCGAGTACCTTGTCTGACGGCCCCTTGAACGGTCGACGGGCTGCGGGTGGCGATTCGGCTGTCGCCGCGGGCCCGCATCGATCGTCTGGTGGCGGTCACCGCGTCGACCCAGGGCGGACATGTGCTCAGGGCGACGGTTACCACGCCGGCAGAAGCCGGGCGCGCGAATGAGGCGCTGTTACAGTTGCTCGCCTGTGCCTGGCACGTTCCCCGCCGCGATCTCTCGATCATTGCCGGCTCGACCAACCGCAACAAGATTGTGCACGTCGCCGGCGACCCGCAGCGGCTGGTCGAGCAGGTCGCTCCCGAGATCGCCCGTCTGTCCGGCGGGTAAGGCAACGGGGCGATGAGCCACGGTCTCCTCTCGCTGGCCATCGCCGCAATCGCGTTCTGCGGCAGCCACGTGGTCCTGTCGAGCACTTGGCTGCGCGGAGCCTTGCGCGATCAGCTGGGCGAACGGGGCTTTCTCGCCGTGTATTCACTGATCGCTTTGGTGACCTTCGCCTGGCTTCTGGTGGCCTATTCACATGCGCCCACCCTTCCTTTGTGGCCCCGGGAAAGGTGGATGGCTCTTGTTCCGGTCGTGGTCATGCCATTGGCGACAGTGCTGCTGATCGCCGGTTATACCACCCCCAATCCGACCACCGTCGGGATGGAGCGATTTGCCAGGGCGGACGATCCGGCCCCCGGCGTGCTGCGCGTTACGCGCCACCCGGTCATGTGGGCGATCGGGCTGTGGGCGGTCAGCCACGTCATCGCCAATGGCGACCTGCGCTCGTTGTTGTTATTTGGCGCGTTCGCCGCCCTCTCGCTCGGCGGCACCGTGCTGATCGACCGAAAGAAGAACTCGCTCTCGGCAGCAACTGGGCGCGGCTCGCCGAAGTCACCTCGAACGTGCCCTTTGCCGCGCTGGCCGCCGGCCGCACCCGGTTGCGCTGGCGCGACATCAGCCTGTTGCGGGTTGTCGCCGGTCTGCTGCTCTACGCGGTCCTTTATAACGGTCACTCCATCATCGCCGGTGCTCCGGTGGTGATCCCCTGAGTGTGCTGCGGAACCCTCCCCGCGCACCCCCCCGCTGCGCTAAGCTTTGGCTTGGCCCGAAACATCTGACGAGGAGTAAATGCCATGTTGTTGCCGCTTCCAGGACGCCGCCTTTACTACGATCTCACCGGGCCGGAAAACGGGCCAGTCGTCTGCATCACGCACTCGCTGTCCTCTGACGGCGGCAGCTGGGCCGAGCAGGTGCCGGCGCTGCTGCAGGCCGGGTTTCGCGTGTTGCGTCTCGATATGCGCGGGCACGGCGGCAGCGACCCGGTTGCCGGCGACTACACGATGCAGGCGCTCGCCGACGATGTTGCCACCGTGCTCGACGCGCTCGCGATCCCGCGCGTGCATTACATTGGCCTGTCGATCGGCGGGATGATCGGCCAGGCCTTCGCGATCGCGCACGGCGCCAAGCTGATCTCGGCGATGTGGTGTGACACCCTGCCGGCGAGCCCCTCCGGCGCGGCCGCGATGTGGGAGGAGCGCATGAGCACCGTGCGCCGGGCCAACTCGCTCGAACCGCTTGCCGACGGCACCGTGGAGCGCTGGTTCACCGACGCCTTCAAGTCGAGCAAACCCGGGCGCTGGAAGCAGATCCGCGACACCGTCGCGGCGACGACGCCGGCAGGCTTTTTGGGGTGCTCCGCGGCGATTATGAATTTCGATTTCACCGCGAACTCGCCATCGTTACGCATCCCGGTGTTGGTCGTGTGCGGGGCCGAAGATCAGGGCACCCCGGCGAGCGAGAACCGCCGGCTCGCCGGTCTCGCGCCGGGCGGCCGCTACGAGGAAATCCCGGGCATGCGCCATTTCCCGAACGTCGAAGCACCCGACGCGTTCAACCGGATAATGCTCGGCTGGCTCGAGGAACAGCGCCGAGCGCGCTAACCAAGCCGAACCCCACCCTAACCCTCCCCCGCCTGCGGGGGAGGAAATGGAAGGGGGGCGGGGCGGCGGTCATCTCGGCGCGCGGCGAGGCGCAGGCGCAGGGCGTTGAGCTTGATGAAGCCTTCGGCGTCGCGCTGGTCGTAGACCGCGTCCTCCTCGAAGGTGACGTGGGCGAGGCTGTAGAGGCTTCTCGGCGACTTTCTGCCGACGACGCGCGCCGAGCCCTTGTAGAGCTTTAGTCGCACGACGCCCTCGACATTCTCCTGACTCTTGTCGATCAGCGCCTGCAGCATCTCGCGCTCCGGGGAGAACCAGAAGCCGTTGTAGATCAGCTCGGCATAACGCGGCATCAGCTCGTCCTTCAGATGCGCGGCGCCGCGGTCGAGCGTCAGGCTCTCGATCCCGCGATGGGCGGCGTGCAGTAACGTCCCGCCAGGCGTCTCGTAGATGCCCCTCGATTTCATGCCGACAAAACGGTTCTCGACGAGATCGAGCCGGCCGACCCCGTGCCTTCCGCCGATCTCGTTCAAGCGCCGAAGCAGCGCAGCGGGAGGGAGATGTTCGCCATCCACAGCGACGGGGTCGCCGCGTTCGAAGGCGATTTCGAGATATTCGGGCTTATCGGGCGCGAGTTCCGGGGCGACGGTCCGGCTGAACACGAAGTCTTCCGGCTCGACCCACGGATCTTCGAGCGCCTTGCCCTCGGCGGAGACGTGCAGCAGGTTGGCGTCGACCGAAAACGGGGCCTCGCCGCGCTTGTCCCGGGTGATCGGGATCTGGTGCTGTTCGGCATATTCGAGAAGCTTGGTGCGGGAGCTCAGCTCCCATTCGCGCCACGGGGCGATGACCTTGATGCCGGGGTTGAGCGCATAATAGCTGAGCTCGAAGCGTACCTGGTCGTTGCCCTTGCCGGTCGCGCCGTGTGCGACGGCATCGGCGCCGACCTGGCGGGCGATCTCGATCTGTCGCTTAGCGATCAGCGGCCTCGCGATCGAGGTACCGAGCAGGTAGGCGCCCTCGTAGAGCGCATTGGCGCGAAACATCGGAAACACGAAATCGCGGACGAACTCCTCGCGCAGATCGTCGACGAAGATCTCGCGCACGCCGAGCATCTCGGCCTTCCGGCGCGCGGGCTCGAGCTCCTCCCCCTGACCCAGATCGGCGGTGAAGGTGACGACTTCGCAGCGATAATTTTCCTGCAGCCAGCGCAGGATCACTGAAGTGTCGAGCCCTCCCGAATACGCCAGCACCACTTTTTTTACCCCTTCGGGCATTCGAGCACCTCAGTTCCGCAGCGTCTCGGGATTGTGGGTAGCACCCACGGTCACTGATATTGGCTGATAATGCCGGAATTATGTAGCTGTCTCACCACGCACGTTTAGATGTCGGCTCGCATCGATGTCACACGGTTAGAGATTCGCCGTTAATTTCTATCCGCTGCATCGCGCGTGCTCCTGGATTCAAGCCAACCAATCGATCGCAGACCGCTATCTGAGCGGGTTTCCTGATCGCCAGTCACCTGCTGTCCCTGATCGCGTTGACATTTCAGTCGGGTAGCAATCTCTTAACCACTGTCGATCTGCAAACCCGGCTATCGACCTCGCCATAGAGCCTCCGAGCCCCAATGCGCCCTCAAGCGCGGGGCGCATGGGGCGCTTCGAGGGGGACGGCCCAAGCCGTCGCCTTTATGGTGAGAGGTAGCCAATGGCTGCTGTCGTCACCGCCAAGGGTATTCTCGTGTTTGTGCGGGAATATCTGAGGCTGCGGCTCGGAAAGTGGGAACGCGTGCGCTCCCACTGCCGAGGCTGGCCGGGGTCGTCGTAAGCGACCAAGGCCGGAGAAAAACAAGTCCACTCACAAAACAGGTGCCAAAACTGGCCGTCCTTCGGGGCGGCCCTTTTTGGGCGCCATATCCTGGCGGTTCTGTGGTGGCTGGTCAAGGCCCTATTTAGGGCCTAAATAGGGCCTGTGGCGCGCTCGGAAAACGAAAAGCCAACTCGGCAAGTGAAGCCATGGCTTCCTGCTGACGCATACGCCTGCCTCGAGTTTCTGGCAGAATTAGGAAGGTACGGCAGCAATCCTACTGAGGTCGCACGTTACCTTATCCTACGCGAGATTGACGATCTTACTCGCTCGAACGTTCTTCCGAAGGAGCCAATCCCGCCTGATCAATAAGACGCTACCCAAGAGCGCCATCCCCAAAAGACCAAAACCAGCAGAAAGAATGAGCGTCAGCGTAAGCCAATTTATACACCCCGACATCAAGGCAAAGCCTTCCTGTTCGACAACTCGCGCCGTTTTTAAGGAAAGCCGCTTGACGACGGGACACACGCGGTGCATTATATGCCGCGTTCGTTAGGCCCATTGCCCGCGCGGCTTACCACCATTAGCGGGTCACAAGATCAAGGCGACGGTCCTACCCGTCGCCTTTCTTGCGTCTGGAATGTCCATCATCGCACAAACCGTCGCCATAGGCAAGATTCTGTGGATAATTTGGCTGTGCCTACTAAATCCAGCGACGACGCGAGATGCCGGTGCCCTAAACCGCGATCTTCACAGATCGCTGACGACGCTAAACCTGCTGGCCTTCCTCGGTCAGCTCTGAGGCCAGCCTCCATTTGCTGCCGCGACCGCCGCTGACGCCTTCGATCACGTCTTGCTTGTGCAGTCGCGTTAGGACGGCGCGGATACGTTGGCGAATTCCGGCGCGCAACTCCGCGTCTGCCGGATCGAAGCCTTTGACCTCAGCTATTCGCTGAGCGATTTCCTCGATGCCGATCGGCTCGCTCGCGGAAACGCGGAGCATGTCGAGAACCAGCCGCGACAGTTCGTTGTGACCGAAATAGTCGGCACGTTTGTAAGGGCGCTTTGGCCGAAGCGTCGCGGGATCGAGGCCCTCGGCCAGAAGGCGCAACGTTCCGTCTACGTGAGCCAAGTTGGCGCGGTACTGATCGAGTTCGCGCTGCAACCGGTCGATAATGCCAGCGAGTTCGCGACGTTTCTCGATCAGGCCAGAGACGACATGATCCCGAGAGGCGGTCATGCCGCGCTCCGTTGCCAGTATCCACGCCAGATTTCCGATTTCGGATGGCGGAGCGCCGCGCCCGTCACACGCCGCCAATGCAGCCCGTTCGGCTCGCGGCGGCGATCCTCACGCCAGGCCTTCTCGTTCGCGTATTGATAGAGGTACTGACCGCTGATCCGATGATGGATACCGAATTCGGCCCGGCGCAGCCGACTAAAGTAACTTTCGGCTTGGTTCACACTCGCGCCGTCCTCGCCGACGTACTCGGCAGAATGATTGACGCGCCGCATATCGTAGGACGCATGCAGACGCTCCCAGCCGCTCGCTTCGTCGGCATGCACGATCGTGCCTGAGGCGACGTTCTGTCGGATCAGGGACACTGCATCGCTCTCGCGCGGGACAATGAACGGCAGAGTGCGGCCCGACGCCTCGCGGGCGACAACGACGACCTGGCGCTTGCCTGTTTGTTCTTCGGCGATCCGCCGGTCGCGGCGATCGGCCTTCCGGTTCTCCGGTTTGATCTTGCCGCCAAAATATGCGCCGTCGATTTCGACTTCGCCGGCTAACTCAGGCTGATCGGGGCTGTGAACTTCGGAGCCCATCGCCTCGCGGAGTTTGTGTGCGAGCACGAAGGCCGTCTTGTACTGGCAATCGAGATCTCGGCTCAGCTGTAGGGCACTGTGGCCCTTTGCGCCATTAACGAAGATCGCGATGGCTAGCAGGTAATCCCAAATCGGGCGCTTGCGGTCCTGAAAGATCGTCCGCGCCGTCACCGAAAACTGATAGCGACAAGCGCTGCATTTCCACAGTTTGCGGGTCGCGATCGCGTAGACCTTGGCGCAGCCGCACTCAGGACAATAGGGTTTGCCCTCGGCATCGGCCCAGCGGATCTCGACGAATTTGGCATGCGCTTCCTCATCCGACATGCGCGCAACGGCGCTCAGCGAGAGCGTCCTTGCGGCTGCGGAGAGGAGGAAGTGTTGAGGCATATCCAAAATTGATGTTCTCCAATATCAAATATGGCGTCAAAGCTCTTGCTTGTCAATCAGCAAATCATCAATTATGATGTCTGACGATAGCGAATGCGATGAATTAGGATGCGTACCAATCGAGATTGGCAAGCTGTCGTCAAAGGCACGATCCGCGCTGAGTTGGCGCGCCGGAACATGAGCTATCGCGAGCTTGTCGAGAGGCTAGAGGCGATTGGCATCAAAGGCATGAGCGAGCGGACCATCTCGAACAAAATCAATCGCGGCACCTTCTCGGCCGTTTTCTTTTTTCAAGTCATGGAAGCGATCGGCGTACAAAACATCCACCTGAACGGCGATTGAGCGATAAAACGCAATAATTAAGCCCTTGATTTTGCCGCGCCTAGTCCCTACGGTGACAACTCAATGACGGATGGGTGATCGCGTGCCCTTAACCCGCCGAGAGGGATCGTGTCCCAGGGGGTGGTGTAAGAGCAGCGTCGTTCGCGCTCTCCAGCGGATTTGGCCGGTGTCGTCAGGCTGCCACGGCGGGCAGCTTGAAGATCGGATCTTCGCTCAGTGGAGCGATTGTTTCCAGGGTCATGTAGCGGGCGCGCTGCACGGCCCATTCGTCGTTCTGCTCGAGCAGAATAGCGCCGACCAGGCGAGTGATGGCATCCTCATTGGGGAAGATGCCGACAACGTCGGTGCGGCGCTTGATTTCGCCGTTGAGCCGTTCCAGCGGGTTGGTGCTGTGGATCTTGGGCCTGTGGTCCTTGGGGAAGCTCATAAAGGCGAGGACATCGGCTTCCGCCTGATCCATCAATGTCGCCAGCTTTGCGACCTTGGGCCTGAGCTGATCAGCAACCTGGCGCCACTGGAGGCGGGCCATTTCGGCGTCCTCTTGGGCGAAGGCGGTGGCGATGAAGGCAGCGACGACACGCCGGCCTTGCTTTCCGGCATGGGCCAGGACATTGCGCATGAAATGCACGCGGCAGCGCTGCCAGGAGGCATGCAACACCTTTGCAACGGCCGCCTTGAGCCCTTCATGGGCATCCGAGATTACGAGCTTGACGCCGCGCAGGCCGCGCCTTGCCAGCGAGCGCAGGAACTCGGTCCAGAAGGTCTCGGCCTCGGAGGCGCCGATCGCGATGCCCAGCACCTCGCGTCGGCCGTCGCTGTTGACGGCGACGGCGACGATGACCGCGACCGAGACAATCCGACCGGTGGCGCGGACTTTAACATAGGTGGCATCCAGCCAGAGATAGGGCCAGTCGCCTTCCAGTGGCCGGTTGAGGAAGGCGGCGATCTGATCGTCGATCTCTGTGCACAACCGGCTGACTTGGCTTTTGGAGATCCCGGTCATGCCCATCGCTTTGACCAAATCATCGACCGAGCGGGTCGACACGCCATGGACATAAGCCTCCTGGATCACCGCCGTGAGCGCCTTCTCAGCCATGCGTCGCGGTTCCAGGAACGCCGGGAAGTAGCTGCTCTTGCGCAGCTTGGGGATGCGCAGTTCGACCGCTCCGGCACGCGTCTCCCAGATCCGGTCACGATAGCCGTTGCGGTGATTGATTCGGTCCGGGCTGCGCTCGCCATGGGCGGCGCCGGTCACGCTCTCGACTTCCAGTTCCATTAAGCGATGTGCGGCAAAACCCACCATCTCGCGCAGCAAATCGGCGTCGGAGCTCTTCTCCAGCAGCGTGCGAAGGATCATCATCTCATCGGTCATCGTCGGGTCCTTGGTTCGCGTTCAGGTTTGGCAGCCAAACCCTACCGGAGATCCGCGATGACCACCGCTGTGGATAAGTGGCCCGCCGCCGCCAAACTCGTGGCGGTCGCTGCGGCGGGCCACTTACCCACAGCTCCTACACCACCCCAAGGGGCACGACCCCGAGAGGTGGTACTAGCAGCGCTCGCTTCCGCTGGCGAGAACGCCAACTTTACGCCCGTCCAAGTACAAAAGCTGTTCTTCCTAATCGATCGCGAAGCAGCTCGTCTGCTGAACGGTCCTCATTTCGCGTTTCGCGCCTACGACTACGGACCGTTTGATTCGGCCGTCTACGATCAATTGATGCTCCTCAAGTTTGAGGCGAACCTCGAAATCATGGGAGGCGGACAGTATCGCTTATACACCCTCACTCCCGACGGATTCGCTGAGGGTCAGCGAATTGTGTCTAAGCTTCCGACAGAGGCCGCAAAGTTTTTAGCAGCCGCAGCGGAATGGGTACGCCGATTGAGCTTCCAACAGCTCGTTGCCGCGATCTATCGTGCTTATCCTGACATGAAGGTGAATAGCATATTCCGCGAATGACTGTTGTCGTCGCGTTCTCGTGTTCCGATGGGGCGGTTTGTCGCGTCAGATAGCATGATTACCCCGAGCTTTGGCGGTCTGAGCGTCGGGCATCATCACGGGATCAAGGTGTACGTTCTTCCTGGCTCACAGCTATTTGCATTTGCTGGCGATCAAGGTCAAGCCGCTCGGTTCAAGGTGCTGGCGGAGTCCAATTATCTTCAATTGTCCAACGCCGCCCACCCATTAGATTATCCATTAATGCTAGCTGGATCTCTGGCTAAGCAATTTCAGGCTACAGGAATAACTAATGTAAGTGTTAATACTGTTCTAACATTCCCTCATAATGGAGTCTGTTATTGTTGCGGATTCGAAGGGGCAATGCAGCCGCGCTTATTGGATGTCGATCATTTTTATCTTGCGCTCGGAAGCGGCAAGTTGTCTGCCGATCCATTTTTACGATTCCTGGTAGATACCTTCTGCCAGTCCGGCCAGCCGACCGTGCGAGAAGGCGTCTTTTTGGCGACATGGACCGTGCAGCACGTTATTGACGTAAATCCCGGAGGGGTCGCTGGCCCTATTCGCGTCGCCGTCGTCGAGGTTGCATCCGGAGGATATGCTGCGCGTGAATTGCCTGACTCCGAAATCGGAGAGCATCAGCAGGCGATCGAAAGCGCGCGAGATGCTTTGAGAGATTGGCGAGGGAGCATCGGCGGCCAATCTACCATCGCGACCCAAGGCGTGCCGCAGCCGCCGACCGCACCGGTCGGCCCGTAAAGGTGAGACAGCTACATAATTCCGCCAGGAACAGCCAATATATCAACCGGTATTTCTGTAATTTGCGTTCCTGGTCTGCCCAACGTAGGTCGCATGGAGCCCCGCCTGTCGTCTCGTTATGAGTGGATAGCATGCGATTACGGCAATTTTCCGGAAGGCATGGCGTCAACTTCCGTTCGACACTGTGGCCGGCCAAGGTTAAGTTGCTGCGAAACCAACATCTAACCGGTCCCAGCGAGAGAAGGGGAGGAAATGCAGATAACCCGTCGTGACTTGGCCGTCGCGGGGGCGCTCGCACTCGGCGTGCCGAGGCTTTTGTTCGGCTCTTCTGCGTTTGCCGAAAGCAGCGACGAAGCGGCGATCAAGCAGAATGTCGAGGCGCTGCGAGAGGCTCTGCTGAAGGCGGATAAAGCCCAGTTGGAGCGGCTGACCGCCGATCAGCTGAGCTACGGGCATTCCGACGGCAGGGTCCAGAACAAGCCCGAGTTCATCAACGGCGTCATGACCCGGAAGGCGACAGTCAAATCGCTGACCTTCCCCGACCTCAAGATCGAGCTGGCCGGCGACGCCGCGGTCGCCCGCCACCTCTATGAAATCCGAATCCGAATTGGACGGCAAAACCACCAACACCAGGATCGGCACTCTCGAGGTCTGGCAGAAGCAGGGCGGGAACTGGAAACTCCTGGCTCGGCAGGCATATAAGCTCGCTTGATCCTGGCGGCGACGCCGGGTGGCGAGGATGCCTCATTCTGCCGCCGGCCTGTTGCGCGCCGCCGCAGGTGCCGAGCGGGGCCATCGTCGCTTCCGCTGCCGCGCAACAGCCCGAGCGGAAGCTGCTCTTCCCAATCGAACCCCGGCGCTGGTGCGATCCGAACCGCGATGCATTGGCGGGGCTTCACTGCATTCAGTAGGGGACAAGCGAATAGACCCCCGCAACCGGTTCCGGTCCGCGAGGCAAATCGGGTCCGTGCTAAATTGCCGGGCATGAACACCGAGCCAGAACGCCCGGAAAACCTCGTCAGCCTCTACCGCCGCGCCTTTCGCGAGTTCGGGACGATTGCGTTGTGGAATATGCGGCCGGTCGAAAAGCCGACCGCTGCGGATGCCTTGGCTATCACTAAGGCGCTGCGCACGCATGGCACTATGAGAGGCCGTCGGCTTGCGGAACGGATCGAAGAGATTTGCCGTGCCTCTCGGTAAGTTTCAGTCGGACGTGTTGCGGGTGCTGGCAGCGCAGCGTAGCCCCGACAGCTATATTGCGGGCGGTGTCGCCATCAATCGCGACGGCCCCCGGTTCTCCAGCGACATCGACATTTTCCATGATTCCGAAGCCCGGCTCGAAGCCGCCGCCGAAGCCGATGCCGCCGCGCTAGCGGCGGCGGGTTACACGATCACGTGGGGAAGAGTCCGCGAGGGCAAGCGCGAAGCTGTTATCGAACGTCAAGGCGAGGCGATGCCGCTCGAATGGGTGACTGACGCCGCCTTCCGGTTTTTTCCGACGCAGCCCGACGAGCTATTCGGCTATGTGCTGCATCCGGTGGATCTGGCGACCAACAAGGCGTCGGCAGCGGCCGACCGCCGGGTGTCGCGCGATATCGTCGATCTGGTCACTATCCATGAAAACATCCTGCCGCTTGGAGCCGTGGTGTGCGCCGCCGTCGGCAGGTTTCCCGGCGTCACGCCGGAGGAGATGCTGGCCGAGATCATGCGCCACAGCCGTTTCACGGCGGAGGAATTTGAGGCGCTGGCGACCGACGGGCCAGTCGACGTGCCCGGTTTGCACCGCCGCATCCGCAGCATGATCGAGGACGCCGAGAGCTTCATCGCCAAGCTGCCGAGCGATGCCGTGGGCGTGATCTTCATGGACCTCGAAAAACCGGTACAGCCGGATGTGAATGCGCTTGGCAAGTATCAGCGGAACCCCGGCGCGCCGCGCGGCTTTTGGCCGTCATCACCGGATATCGCGCGCGCCATGCTCGAACGCTACAACGACAAACCGAAGCAGTAAGTTCTTTTCGGAGTCTTCGCTCGCGGAATCTATTCCGTCCTACGTGGGTTCAGTGCGCGAGCGGGTCCGGGCGCAGCTGGAACTGCACGACGAGCGGGCTCGACAGCGTTTGTGGCGTGGCGCCCGGCGCGCCGGGCGCCGGCGCGTCGATCCCCTCGATGTGAAACGGCGTCCGGTTGCCCGAAGTGACCCATATTTCGCGGCCCTTCCAGCCGGCGTTCGGGTCGTCGATGCGGCCTTCAAGACCTTTGGCGAAGAATCCCATAGGGTAGGGTACCCGCAACTCGATGATTTGCCCGCCGACCAGCGCGTGCAATGAATCCGACTGGTTGCCGGTTTCGAACGGCACATTGGCCCCGAGCCCCAAAATGTCGTGCTGGTCGACCCACATATAATACGGGTTCTCCTCGGCACCCGGGTCGCCCTGAAAGCCTGGCCCCGGCACGGCGTAGAATGAAAAGCCCTCGGGGCATTTCTCACCCTTTTCGGCGCCCGGGCCGTTGAGCGGCCCCCGGCAGTTGCGCCGGTCGAAGCTGGCGATGTGCCCGCTGTCGAGCGGCAGCCACGCAACGCCGTTCCTGTCGACATCCATGCCGCGGATACCAAAGCCCGGCAGTGGTATTTTGTAGATCTCGGCGAGCGCCGTGTCGGGCGGGTTGGCGCCCGGATCGAGGCGGATGATGTAGCCGGGATGGGCCAGGCTCGAGCCCCAGATGGTCTTGTCGGCCGGCGAATAGGCGATCGCGTACATGCCGTAAGGGATCCGCGTGTCCTTGCTGTAATCGGGCGGCTGGCCGGGCTGGTTGTAGCCTTCGTCGCGTTTGCCGTTCGCGTTGGTATCGACGATCAGTGGCGTCCAACCTTGCGATTGCGCCGCATCGCCGGTCTCCCAGAACTTCTTGGTATTGATCCAGCCGGCGACCGCCAGCTCGGTGCCGGGGGCTCCACCCAGCCCGGTGTTGTTGCTGAGCCACAGCGTGTTGTCAGCGTCCTCCGCGAAGTTCAGATGATGCGTGCCGAAACAGATGTCGATCATTGTGAATTTTTGCGTCTTTGGATCGTATACCGTGACCTGCCGCGAATTCTGGAAAAAGCCCTCATGCGGCACGTCGAGCGGATAAAGCTGGGCCGAGCGCAGCGGCGATCCCTTCTTGCAGTAATCCGGGATGTCGTTGGGCGCGCGGTTCTGCGCCGCCCAATAGACGCGCCCGTCCTGGTCCATCACCGAGGTATGCGCATTGACCTTGCTGTCCCAGGTCTGCTCCATGCCCCAATAGGGTGACGGATTGACGACCTGATTGGCGAGCGCTGAACTGGGCGTATCAGGGTGGACCGGCGGCTGGATTGTGGTCTTTGTGTTGTGCACCGGGTCGAGCACCGGCTGCGCATTGCTGCTGAGCTCGGTGTCGCCATAAATCGGGCCGTGGGCGTTGACCGTCGGATTGCGCCGGTCGGTCGTCGTCAGGTCGTGCAGATAGTGCTTGGGGTCGAGCCAGTCGCGCACCGTCACGACGATGTTGCGCTCGACGCCGACCGGCCGCGGCGGGCTGCGGCTCGGCAGTTCGCCCGCCTGGATGCGGTCGGTCCAATCGGCGAGCGCCTTCAGATGGCCGCCATCCGGCGTCGTCAGCTGGGTGATGAAGTTCACCATGTCGTGCCCAGCCGGTCCGACCGACAGCCGATACGACCATGCATCTTGCGACAACTCAAACTGGCCGAGTTTTGGCGACAGGTACCGCGTCGCGTAATTGCCGATCTGATGGCAATTGCCGCAGCCATTGGTCTTGATGAAATTCAGCCATTGGTCCTGGGTCTTGAAATTTTCGGGTATGCCGTTGCCTTTATCCCCGGTGCCGGGGAAGCGGCTCAGTTCCGGGATCTTGATCATCGAGGCCCAGTAGATCGCCGGGTAATACTGCGCCGCCGCAGCGAGGCTCGGCGCCGTTTCGGCGGTCAGGTTCAGGATCTTGCCCGGCTCGGCCGCGACTTTTGGCGAGTCGACGAGACCGTAGCCGCGCACCCAGACTTGGTAATGGGCCTTGGGCAGATCCGGGACGACGTAGCGCCCGCGTTCGTCGGTGACCGCGATTTTGGCGAACCGCGTACCGAGTTCGGTGGTCTGCGCGATGACCCAGACCCCGGCTTCCGGCCCGAACCGGCTGGTGACCACGCCGCCGATATCGTCATCGTCGATCGCAACCGCCGGGCCGGCGCTCTGCTGAGCCCGTGCCCCAGCCGCAAACATCGCCAAGGCCAATACTGCGGTGAAAACGGTTTTGCTGGCGCTCATGACGTCTCCCAAACCCTCATTGATTTCAAAGGTATTCGGCGCATAGTAGCCCGAATCCGTTGCAAGGATGCACCGACATGCTGCCGACGCCGAAATTTCATCACCTGCATCTGAACTCGACCGATCCGGATGCCGCGATCGATTTTTACACGCGGCAGTTTCAGAGCACCGCAAAGGGGAGTTGGGGCGGCTTTCCGGCGCTCAAATCGCCGAACGACGTCATGGTGCTGTTCACCAAAGTCGATGCGTCGCCGGTAAGCGAGCCGCAGAGCGCGATCTGGCATTTCGGCTGGCACGTCACCGATTCGCGCCGGAATCTCGACACCTATAAGAGCACGCGCGGCGTCGAACCGCTGCCGCTCTACACGAGCGAGGAGGGCGGCTCGGTGCTGATCAGCAGCGACACCTGGCCGGGCCAGGCCGGCGTGCTGGGCCTAACCAAGGCGCAGATTGCCGAGGCCAGGGAGAAAGGCCTCGGCCCGGCCGGCGGCGGCGGCTTCGCCTATATGAGGGGGCCCGATGACGCGCTCGTCGAATATGCCGGCGACCACCCGGCCGAGCGCTTCAACCACGTGCACCTCTACCAGGAGGATCCGCTGTGCGCGCAGCTGTGGTATCAGAAACATCTGAATGCGCCGCCGCGGGCCGGCTGGGGCGGTGCGCCGGTAACCGAGGCCGACTGCAAGGTGCCGCGCGGCGCCGACCGCACCTGGCCGGCGCTCAATCGCGAAGGAATGTACCGCTCGCCCCGGGCCGGCGTCGAATTCGGCGACGTGGCGATGATCTGGTACGCCAACCAGGGCGACACGCCGCTCGTCAGCTCACGCGGGCAATTGCAGGATCACATCGCGTTGAGTGTCACCGATCTCGACGCTTGGATCGATAAATTGCGCAGCGAAGGTGTCACCTTCCTCGAAGACCCCTGCGCGCTCGGCGACACGCGCGCTGTCATGATCGAAGGCCCGAGCCGCGAAACCCTGGAATTGGTCGAAGCCCGGTAGTCCAAAGTGAGATGCCCGGGCGCAGAGCACCCGCGCATCTCGATCTGATTGCGTCAGCTCCGGTGGACGGCGCTGCGCGTCAACCCCTCGCTCAAGCGAGAACGGCGTTCTCTGCGGGAACCACGCGCCGCATGGGCCTGGTGCCCTAACTTTGCCGCCGAACCATTGACCTGAACCCATCCATGGCCGGGGTCGAACTTTTGCGCATATCCGCCGGCCAAAATATCAAACGCTTTGTGCGCGTGTGCCTTCAGGTCGATGCCCCCATTGGCATGCTGATGCGCGAACCAGTTGGGCGTGATGAAATCCGTTACGAGGACGTCACCGATCTTGTAGCCGTACTGGTCGCTTTCGACCGGGTCGCAGACCTCTCCCGCCCAGAAGACGCCTTTGGGATCCTGATAGGCGCTGTTCAGCCAGGGATCCACAGCCATCTCGCAGAGTTCGTGCGTTGCGCCGACGCTTACGCTCGCGTTGTCGGCTTTGAGCGTCTTGACGAACACCTTGGAGATCGGCAACCCCTCGTTTGTCAGGTCATGGTAGGCGAGCGCTCCGGCTTGGTCGCTATTGTCCAGAAAGACGAGCCACCAGCTGCTGGCAGCGGGCATCTGGTGCTTGGGGACGAAGCTGAAGGTGGCGGCGTCGACGCCCCAGACCGGTTTCAAATCCTTGTTCCACTGCTGATCGAAGGCAGGGATCATCTTCTGAACGTCAGCGTCGGACATGACGGTCGAACTCGTTCATTACGGCGATTTGCGGCATTGATGTCTCCGTTGTCGCGGGTTTGCACTAGCCCCGGAGCGGATGTTTCCGACATCCTCTGTCTGGGGCTACCCGCCTTCCAAATAGCGCACCGAGCGTCAAAGGCGTGTGATGCGCCTCACACTCGACGGCAAATTCTGGTCGGGGAGCAGCGCAGCCCAAAAACCTGCGCGGGCGTATCAGTTGCTATGCGAGGCGGTAGAAATTCGTCGCCGTGCCGGCGAAGAGCGCCGCCTTCTCGGCAGCGGAGCAGCCGGCGACGATGTGCTTGAAGGCGTTCCACAGCGCGGCGTAGCCGCAGCTGCCCTTGTCGACCGGGAAATTGCTCTCGAACATCGCGCGCTCGGGGCCGAAAGCGGCAACGCAGGTCTCGATATAGGGCCGCCACGCGGAAGCGAGCTCCCGCGAGCTCGGCGGCAACTCGTGCGTGTGGAGGTCGAAACCGAACATCCGCATGCCGAGCCCGCCAAGCTTTATATGGACATTGGGGCATCTCGCCAGCTCGCGGATCCGCCCGCTCCATTCGGTGAACACCTCGTCGGGCTTGCCGGCATAGCGGCCGAGGCCGATCGGGCCGCCGACATGATCGAGCACGATTTGGGTGTCGGGAAAGGTGCGCGCCAGATCGACCAGCTCGCCGAGCTGGGTATGATACACCCACGCATCGAAACTGAGGCCCAGCGGTGCGAGGCAGGCAAAGCCTTCGCGCACACGCTTGTCCGTCAGCAGCCCTTCCGGCCGGGTGACCATCGACCCCCATGCCGCCTGGTCGGGATGCGAGGCGGTGATGAAGCGGATGCCGCGGAAGCGGCCGCCGCCGGCCGCAATCATCGCTTCCAGCACCGTCTCGACCGGCGCGCCGAGCGTCAGATCGGCATAGCCGACGATACCGGCGCAGACCTGCGTCTTCCCGTATGTCCCGCTCGCAGCCATCGCCGCGATGCCGTTGGCGAAATCGATTTCGCCGACCGGGCGCAGCTCGGTGGGGCCTGCTGCGCGGTACATCGAAAGCCATTCGAGGTACGCGGTCGCGGTGATGTTGTGCCCGGTGCCGAGATCGGCAAGCAGTTGAGGCAGCAGATAGCGCCCGGTCTCGGGCCGATCGACTAGATGATGATGCGGGTCGACGATCGGCAGATCGGGTTCGATGATTTCTTCGCGGCGCCGGTCGAGCCACTCCTGCCGGACCGACAGGTGCAAGCTGAGCGCCGGCGCGGTGGTGGCGGATTGCATCGGACCCCCTTAGCTCACTGGAGTGTATCGGTCTCGCGTCTGCCGATGCGCTCGGCGGCGCGCTCCGCCAAACGGTCGTATCCTTCCGCGATATCGAACATGATCCGCCTCGCTTCGGGGTCGGTCATGATTTCGGCGATGGTCCGAGTTTCTTCGGCGCGGCTCCACCCGTGTTCTGCGTCAGCGAGCAGAGTCTTCATTTGCACACACCTCCGCCACTGATCGAATCCCTTCGCCATTCCAGGGGCGGTCATCGAAATTGCGCTACACTTTGCCGCGGGGATATTTCCGGTGGTGAACGAGCAAAAGCGCGAGAAGTTGCTCGCAGCCGTCGCGATCCAGTGCGTCGAACCGCGCGGGCAGTGGGCTGTCGAGGTCGAGCACGCCCAAAACGCTGCCATCCTCGATCAGCGGCACGACCAGCTCGGAGCGCGATTCCGGGTCGCACGCGATATGACCTGGAAAATCGTGGACGTCACGGACTAGTACTGGTGTGCCTCGGGCGGCGGCGGTGCCGCACACCCCTTTGCCGATTGGGATCCGCACGCAGGCCGGCTTGCCCTGGAACGGACCGAGCACCAGCTCCGCGCCGTTGCGAAAATAAAACCCGGCCCAGTTGAGATTCGGCAATCCGTGATAGATCAGCGCGGCCGCATTGGCGGCATTGGCGATCGGATCGGGTTCCCCGGCGATAAGCGCGGCGAGCTGCCGCGCAAGATCACGATAAAGCTCGGGCTTCTCCATCGTGGTCAACCTCGGATCCTCGCCAGCCACGCCGCGCCAACGCTGGCTTGGCGACCACCGCGCCTATATGATTAAGCGACACTATCCGCGGCTTACAATGCTGCTCGGCCTCAATATTCGCGACATTGTCCTGATCGATCGCCTCGACCTCGCCCTCCGTCCCGGCTTGTGCGTGCTGACCGGCGAGACCGGCGCCGGGAAGTCGATCCTGCTCGATGCGCTGGGTCTGGCGCTCGGCAAGCGGGCGGAGAGCGGGCTGGTGCGGACGGGGGCTCAACAGGCCGCGGTATCGGCGGAATTCTCGGTCGGGCGCAATCACCCGGCGCACGCGATTCTGCGCGAGGCCGGGCTCGACGGCGACGGCGAGGCGATCGTAGTGCGCCGGCTGGTCGGGGCCGACGGGCGCAGCCGCGCCTTTGTCAACGACGAGCCGGCAAGTGTCGGGCTGTTGCGCGAGCTCGGCGACAGCCTCGTTGAGATCCAAGGCCAGTTCGAGCAGCGCGGGCTGCTCGACCCCGCCAACCACCGCATGATCCTCGACGCCTTCGCCGAGCACAGCGTGACCCCGAATGCGCTCGCAAAGGCTTGGTATGACTGGCGCGGGGCCCGGGAGCGTGAAACAGAAGCGGCGCGGCAGCTCGCGGCGAGCCGCGACGAAGAGGACCTGCTGCGTCATCATTTGGCCGAGCTCGATTCGCTGGCGCCGGAAGAAGATGAAGAAGATCGCCTCGCCGCCCGCCGCACTTTGCTGCAGGGTGCCGAGCGACTCGCCGAAACCTTGACCGAGGCGATCGGCGAGCTCGACGGCAACGGCGGTGCGCAAGCCGCCCTCGCCCGCGCGGCGCGGCGGCTGGAACGGGCCCGCGAGCGCGCCCAAGGTCTGCTCGATGCGGCCTTCGCGGCGACCGAGCGGGCTGCGGCGGAAACCGCCGAGGCCCTCGCGGCCCTCGAGGCGACGGCGTGCCAGCTCGAACTCGATCCGCGCGAGCTCGAGAAAGTCGAAGAGAGGCTTTTCGCGCTGCGTGCGGCTGCTCGCAAGCACCAGGTGACGATTGCCGACCTGCCGGTGTTGCGCGAGCGGATGGCGGGGCGGCTCGCCGAGCTCGAAGCCGGTGCCGACAGTGTCGAGCATCTCGCCCGAGCTACCGCCGAGGCTCGCGCCCGTTTCATTTCCGCTTCTGAGGCGGTGTCCCGCGGGCGTGCCGCCGCCGCCGCTCGGCTTGACGCGGGTGTGGCGTCCGAATTGAAGCCGCTGCGCCTCGACAAGGCACGCTTCTGCACCGTGCTGACCCCGCTCGCCGAACCTGACTGGAGCGAGCATGGCTGCGAGCGCATCCATTTCGAGGTCGCGACCAATCCCGGCGCGGGGTTCGGGCCGCTGGCGCGCATTGCCTCGGGGGGCGAGCTGTCACGCTTCATGCTGGCGCTGAAGCTGGTGCTCGCCGGCACCTCCTCGGTGCCGACCCTGATCTTCGACGAGGTCGACAGCGGCATCGGCGGCGCCGTCGCGGCGGCGGTCGGCGAGCGCCTGCAGCGGCTGGGGACAAATCTGCAGGTTCTCGTCGTAACACATTCGCCGCAGGTCGCGGCGCGGGGCGCCTATCACTGGCGCGTCGCCAAGAGCCTCGCCGCGCGCCAGACCGTAACCCGTGTCGAAGAGCTCGACGAGGATACGAGACAGGAGGAGATCGCCCGCATGCTGTCCGGCCGCAACGTCACCGCCGAGGCGCGCGCCGCGGCGGCGAGCCTGATTGCCGGAGGCCGCGCATGAGCTCTTCGACCGCGTCGCGGCGGCGGCGTGAGGAGCCGGCGTTGCAGCCGGTCGATACGCTCACCGAAGACGAGGCCCGGGCGGCGCTCGCCGCTCTAGCGGAAGAAATCAAACGCCACGACCGGCTCTACTACACCGATGCGGCGCCCGAGATCTCGGACGCCGATTACGACGCGCTGCGCCACCGCAACACCGAGATCGAAGCCCGCTTTCCGGAGCTGATCCGCACCGACAGCCCGACACGCCGGGTCGGCGCCGCCCCCGCCGCCGGCTTCGCCAAGGTCACCCATTCCCGGCCGATGCTGTCCTTGGAGAACGCGTTCGAGGAACAGGATGTCCGCGACTTCTTTGCCGGGGTGCGCAATTTCTTCCGGCGCACGGCGACCGAAGCGCTGGTTGCCGAAGAGAAGATCGCGATCATGGCCGAGCCCAAAATCGACGGGCTGTCGATCGCGCTCACCTACCGGGACGGGCGGCTCGTGCTGGGTGCAACGCGGGGCGACGGCAGCACGGGCGAAAACGTCACCACGAACCTTCGCACGCTCGACACGGTGCCGGAAATCCTCGCGGGCAAGGGCTGGCCCGAGATGGTTGAGATCCGTGGCGAGGTCTATCTCGAGCGGGCCGGGTTCTTCGCGTTGAATGAGGAAAGGGCGGCGGCTGGCGAGTCGGTGTTCGCCAATCCGCGCAACGCCGCGGCCGGCTCGTTGCGGCAGCTCGACCCGGCGATCACCGCGCGGCGGCCGCTCAAATTCTTCGCCTATGCCTGGGGCGAGGCGAGCGCGCCATTCGCCCGCACCCACGATGAGGCGCTGGCGCGGTTTTGTGACTGGAGCTTCTCGGTAAATCCGCGTTCGCGCCTGTGCCACGGCGTCGACGAGGCACTCGCCTATTATCGCGAGATCGCGTCCGAGCGCGCCGAATTGCCCTACGATATCGACGGCGTCGTCTACAAGGTCAACGACTTGGCGTTGCAAGAGCGCCTCGGCATGGTCAGCCGGGCGCCGCGCTGGGCCGTCGCGCAGAAATTCCCTGCGCAGCAGGCGCAGACGGTATTGCGCGATATCTCGATCCAGGTCGGCCGCCAGGGCTCATTGACCCCGGTGGCGATGCTCGAGCCGATCACGGTCGGCGGGGTCGTCGTACAGCGCGCCACCCTGCACAACGAGGACGAGATCCAGCGTAAGGATGTCCGCATCGGCGACACCGTCGTCGTGCAGCGGGCTGGCGACGTGATCCCGCAGATCGTCTCGGTCGTGCTCGACCGCCGCCCGAGAGACGCGGTGCCCTACCACTTCCCGGACCATTGCCCGATCTGCGGTAGCCTCGCGGTGCGCGAGCCCGGCCAGGTTGCGCGTCGCTGCACCGGCGGGCTGATCTGCGCGGCGCAAGCCGTCGAGCGGTTGCGGCATTTCGTGTCGCGCCATTGCTTCGACATCGAGGGTCTCGGCGAGAAGCACATCACCGCCTTCTGGCAGGACGGGCTGATCCGCCAGCCGGGCGACATCTTCCGCCTCGATCCTGAGGTGATCGCCAAGCGCGAAGGCTGGGGCGAGCTCAGCGCGCGCAACTTGATGGCCGCGATCGACGAGCGGCGGCGGATATCGCTCGAGCGTTTCATCAACGCGCTCGGCATTCCGCAGGTCGGCGAGGCGACGGCTCGGCTGCTCGCCCGGCATTACCGCTCGCTCGCGGCCTGGCGGCGCGAGATGGAAGCTGCGCAAGACCCGGACGGCGAGGCGCGGGCGGGGCTCCTCGACATACACGGCATCGGCGAGGACATGGCTGCCGACATCCTCGGCTTTTTTGCCGAGCCGCATAACCGCGCCGTGCTCGACGACCTCGCGCGCGAGGTGACGGTCCTGGGCTACGAGGCGCCGGCGCAGCGCGCCGCTTCGCCGCTCGCCGGCAAGACGATCGTCTTCACCGGAACAATGGAAGCGATGAGCCGCTCCGAGGCGAAGGCGCGCGCAGAGGCGCTCGGCGCCAATGTCACCGGCTCGGTCTCGGCCAAAACCGATTACGTCATAGCCGGCGCCGATCCCGGCTCGAAAGCGACAAAGGCGGCCGCCCTTGGCGTCACACTCCTCGACGAGGCCGCCTGGCTCGCGCTCGCCGGCGAAGCCGCGGGATGATGGCAACAGGTGTTCGGCACTACTGACGACGACCGCCTGGAGCCGGTGCTCGGCATAACAGTCGAACGGACTGCCGAGGCCCAGCGAGAGCCGGCGCTCTTTTTCGCTTCACCGGCGGAGGCCGGTGCCCATGGATCGATGGGTCCCGGCTTTCGCCGGGAAGACGAGAACGGCGTGCTGCGACTGCCGGAGCCATCTGAAAGAGAACAACAAGTCGAGCGATCTCGCTGGTGGAGCAGGCTGCGCGGTCCGGTCGGCTCGCTGGTATTGCACCTGCTGCCGTTGTTGCTGCTGATCAACTGGCCGATTTCGCCGCCCGCCGAGACCGATCCAATACCCGTCCAGCTCGTATTCGAGCCGCCTCCAAAAGCTTCGCCAGCGGCTCCGGTACCGCAGCCCAAACCCACTCCGCCGCCACGGGGGCGCATCGCATCGGAGGATCTAGGCGAACCCGAAGCCAAAGAGGTCGACAAGCCGAAGGGCGACCCGCCGGCGGCCGAGAAACCAGCCAAGGCCGAAACTCTACCCACCGAGACGAAGCCGCCCGAGAAGCCGCAACAGACCGCGGCGTTGGCGCCGCCGCTCCTCCCGCCGGCGAAACCCGATGCGCCGAGGCCCGACCCAATTCCCAAACCGGCGCCAAAGCCGACGCCGGCGGCTCATCAGGTGCCGCGCCGGGTCGAAGAGCCGGGGAACCTGGCGCCCCGCCGCGGAAGGTTCCCCGGCCCCGCGGCAACCCGCGACGAGTACCTGGCCTATATGCATTCGCTGATCCGGCAGCACTACAATATGCTGTCGCAGGCCATGCTGGGCGACCGCCGCGGGATGACGGTCATCGAGTTCGTCGTCCTCGACGACGGCAAGATCGGGCTCCTCAAGATACGGCGCAGCTCCGGCTATCCCGACATCGACAACCGGATCGCCGAAATGGTCGGCGCCGTCGGCCATTTCCCACCCTTGCCCCAGTGGTTCCAGGGTCTCGCCATGCCATTCGAATTCGGCTTCCCGTTCCCCGAGGCTCTGCGGGAGTAACCATCATGCCAGCGGCATTGGAGCTGATCGATACGATCGTGGTCGTCATCCTTGAGAACCGGTCATTCGACCACATGCTCGGCTACCTTAATCTCCCGGGCCCGGGGCGACTGCCGCTCGAGGGTCTTCAGTCAGACCCGCAGTGGCTGCAGCAGCACGCCAACAGCGGGGTGCAGCCGTTCGAGTTCTCAGTTCAGCATATAGATGATCCACCGCATGAGCACGCGACCACAGCGCTTCAAATCGGCTCGCCTGCGGCCGTGGGCGGCTCATTTCCAATGAACGGTTTTGTCGAGAGTTACCTCACGCGTCAGCCGCCGCCGACCGACAAGCGGCTCGTAATGGGCTACTACACCGCGCACGATATGCCGGCATTCGACTTTTTCGCCCGCAATTACACTGTCTGCGACCACTGGTTTTCATCGCTGCCGACCGGCACTCAAGCCAACCGCCTAATGGCAATGAGCGGCACCACGAGCCTTATCGACAATGCTCCGCTGTTCTTACCCGATCAGAGCCTCGTTTATGACTGGCTGACGGATCGCAAGGTGCCCTGGTGCGTCTATCAGAGCGGCGATTTCCTTCCGTTTTTTGTCCTGATGCGGCGTTGGCAGGACGAGATCGCCACCTCGCTGGCACTTGATGCGCTGGTCCCGCATGCGCACCCGCGCTTCCGACGTTACCGCAATTTCGCGCGAGATTGGACAACCGAGCAGAATATGCCTTCGGTGATCTTCATCGAGCCCGAATACACCGACGGCCCGCATATTGCGCCAAACGATGATCACCCCCCTACCGGGATCGCGCCCGGCCAGGCGCTGCTGACGGAAATTTACCGCACTCTGATCTCAAACCCGCCGCGATGGGCCCACACGTTGATGCTGGTGACCTACGACGAGCACGGTGGCTTTTACGACCATGTATCGCCACTGAACATCCCGAGCCCGATTGCCGGTCACGGGCCTACGCCCGTATTTCTTTCCACTGGAGTGCGGGTGCCTGGCTTTGTGATTTCGCCGCTGGTCGATCCCGGCACCGTCTATCCGCGACCTTTGGATCACACCTCCGTCCTGCAGCTTCTCGCAGATAAATACGCAGGCGGGTTATATTCGCCCGAGGTTTATGATCGACAGCCGTCGCTGTCTCGCTTGTCCGATGCGATCACCCGCACAGCGCCCCGGCCCGATCTGCCCGAACCCCCAGCTGTCGAAGCCGTTGCGGTCGCGACCCCGACCCAGCCGCAACGGGCACCAGGAGCAAACGCCAATGCCGCCGCTTTCCGGCTGGCCGCGGCGAAGATTGTCGCAGACCATCCCGGGATCGCCGGCGGATGGCCGGCATTGATGCACGCCGCCAGACCTTGATCTTACTGCCGCGCCGGTGACAAATCCGGCGGGAACGGTAATGCTGTGCCGAAACTTGGAGGGCGCAGATTGGTGACAGTTACGGTCGATCCGATCGTCACATCGGTGATCCAGCATCGGCTCCTGGCGATCGTCGAGGAGATGGGTGAGGCGATGCTGCGCACCTCCTATTCGCAGATCCTCAATTCGAGCCGCGACTTCTCGACGGCGATCTGCGATCTCGACGGCCGGCTGATCGCGCAGGCCGAGCACGTGCCGATCCATGTCGGCGCGCTGCCTTTTGCGGCGAAAGCGATGACCGAGTTCTTCGGCGACGACATCCACCAGGGCGATGTTTTCCTGCTCAACGACCCGTACCACGGCGGCAACCATCTGCCTGATTTGACCGCCTTTGTGCCGGTATTTGAAGGCGACCTGCCGCGCTTCTGGTCGATCAACCGGGCGCATCAGAGCGACATCGGCGGCGCGACGCACGGCGCCTACAACGCCGCGGCGACCGACATCTGGCAGGAGGGCATCCGCATCACGCCGTTGCGGCTCTACGATCGCGGCGAGGTGCGCCGCGACCTCCTCGAGATGATCGCGACCAATGTCCGCCATCCCCGCGATTTCCGCGGTGATCTCGCGGCGATGATCGGCTCGGCGCATGTCGGCGAGCGGCGCCTGCTTGCCTTGGCGGCGGAGTTCGGCTGGCCGCTGGCCAATGCGGCGATCGAGGCGGTGCTCGACGGCGCCGAACGCCAGACCCGCGCAGTCATCGCCCGATGGCAGGACGGCGTCTACCAGGGCGAGGCATTGCTCGACGATGACGGCCGCGGCAACAGCGACATCCACATCCGCGCGACCGTGACGAAGCGCGGAAGCGACCTGACAATCGACCTCTCCGATTCGCACGAGCAGGTGACGAGCTTCGTCAACTCGTCCTATCCGAACATGTATTCCTCGGTCGTCGTTGCGCTGTGCTACCTGATCGACCCCGACACGCCAAAGAACGACGGCACCTTCCGCCCGCTGACGGTCATCGCGAAACCGGGCACGGTGGTATGGGCCAACCCCGGAGCGCCGGTCACGCTCGCGACCAACCATTGCGGGCAGGAGATCATCGAGGCGATCGTCAAGGCATTGGCGCCGGCCTGTCCCGACCGGGTGATGGCCGGCTGGGGCCGCCGCTTTCGCATTGCGATCCAAGGTAAAGATCCGCAATCCGATAAGCCGTTCATCTGGCATTTCTTTCAGGCGCGGCCCGGCGGCGGGGCGTCGCCGGCCGGCGACGGCTGGCCGGGAGCCGGCGAATGGCAGGCCGCCGGCGGGATAAAATTCGGCAGCCTCGAAGTGACCGAGGTCCGCTTCCCGCTCTTTTTCCGTCGTCACGAATTCCGCCCCGATTCCGGCGGTGAAGGCAAATATCGCGGCGGGCCCGGCGGGGTCGTCGAGATGGTCGTCGAAACCGCCGATCCGGCGGTCGGCAACACGGCCGGGGACGGCGTGCGCCACGGAGCCTGTGGCATACTCGGCGGCAAGGACGGCCTGCCGCACCGCTATACGCTCTATTCCGATGATCAACCGCCGCGCGCGATCAAGACCAAGGAAGTCGGCCTGGCAATCCACCCCGACGATGTGCTGATCCTCGAATCCGGTGGCGGCGGGGGTTGGGGCAATCCGGTCGACCGGGACCCCGGTGCGATCGCCTGCGACCTGGAGAACGGGTTTGTGAGCGATGAGATGGCCGCTGGTGCAGCGGCGGGACCCTCCCCCGCTTGCGGGGGAGGGTAGGGTGGGGGTTATGCGGCCCAACCGAGCAGATATGCGTGGTGGATCTCCGATAAAGAAACATGCGCGTGAACTGCGCCGTAATATGACTGATGCCGAGCGTGTGCCGTGGAAAGGAATCCGCAAATGTGCGCTAGGCTGCCGATTTCGACGCCAATTCCCGATTCCGCCCTACATCGTCGACTTCGCTTGCGTTGAAGCGCGCTTGATCGTCGAAGCCGATGGCGGCCAACATGCGCGCCCCGGCGACCATGACCTGCGCGACAGTGAGTTGCAGCGGCAAGGATGGCGCGCTCTCCGCTTCTGGAACAATGAGATCCTTCCGAACCGTCAGGGCGTGTTGCGAACCATCGCCGAGACCCTCGGATCGGGAAGCCCCCACCCCAACCCTCCCCCGCTTGCGGGGGAGGGAGTTCCCGCCGATACCATCTCGAAGGCAAGCGATCGATCTTCGGGTCGAGACATTCGCGTTGCGAGCACCACCGAGGAAGCGTGATCCCGGTGTATCGCATTGGGGTCGATGTCGGCGGAACATTTACCGATCTCGTCGCGGTCGACGATTTCGGCAAGGCGACCTTGGCCAAGATCCCCTCGACACCCGAAGATCCTTCGATCGGCGTCCTTGACGGGCTGAGCCTACTGGCGGCAACGCTCGGAATGGAGCGCGCGGCGCTGCTGGCTGAAACCGAGCGGGTCGTTCATGGGACGACGGTCGCGACGAATGCGCTGCTCGAGCACAAGGGGGCGCGGGTCGGGCTGTTGACGACCGAAGGCCATCGCGACGTAATCGAGATGCGCGAGGGTTTGAAGGATGACCGGTACAATCTGCGCCTGCCGCCGCCCGAACAGCTGGTTCCGCGCAAGCTGCGGCTCGGCGTGCGCGAGCGGCTGCGGGCTGACGGCAGGATCGAGACGCCGCTCGATCCGGCGTTCGCTCGGTCGCGCCATCGAAGTGCTGAAGCGCGAACAAGTCGAGGCGGTCGCGGTATGCTACCTGCATGCCTACCGCGACCCGCGGCACGAGCTCGCGACAAAAGCGGCGATGGAAAGAGAACTGCCGGGCGTCTACGTCTCGCTATCGTCAGAAGTGCTGCCGCAGATCAAGGAGTACGAGAGGGTCTCGACTACCGTCGTCAACGCCTATGTCGGACCGGCCTTGTCGCGCTATCTGACGCGGCTCGAACGACGGCTCGCGGAAGCCGGCTACGGTGGGCCGACCCTGATCATCCAGTCGCATGGCGGCGTCACGCCGATCGCGGAAGTCCGGGCGCCTCGCGGCCGGCGCGGTGCTGTCCGGCCCGGCCGGCGGCATCGCCGGTAGCGTCCATGCAGCGCGGTTGCTCGGCGAAGGCAATCTGATCCCGTTCGACATGGGCGGGACCAGCACCGACATCTCGCTGATCGTCGGCGGCCAGCCAACCCTGGTTTCAGGCCGCCGGGTCGCTGGCCACGCCATCGCGCTCAACAGTCTCGACATCGCCAGCATCGGCGCGGGCGGCGGCTCGATCGCCCGGGTCGACGCCGGCGGCATCCTGCATGTCGGTCCACAGAGTGCCGGCGCCGTCCCCGGCCCCGCCTGCTATGGCGCCGGCGGCACCGCCGCGACGGTCACCGACGCCAATCTGGTGCTCGGCTATCTCGACCCGGCGAGCTTTCTCGGCGGCCGGCGCCGTCTCGACCGATCGGCCGCCGAAGCCGCGGTCGACGGTATCGCTGCGAAGCTCGGGATCGATCGGCTGGCCGCGGCGCGCGGCATCCACCGCGTCGTCAACACGACGATGGCCGAGGGGGTGAGGCTCGTCTCGGTGCGCCGGGGCGTTGATCCCCGGCACTTCGCGCTGCTCGCCTTTGGCGGCGCTTCGGGGCTGCATGCGACCGAGATCGCGCGCCAGCTTGGTCTGTCACGGGTCATCGTGCCGCGTGTCGCCGCGGTGCTGTCGGCCTGGGGCATGCTGACGACCGATCTGCGCTTCGAGGTCGCGCGCACGCATATCGGCGACATGCGGGTGCTCGACGGCGGCGCGGTGAAGCGGTTGTTCGACGAAATGGAAGCCGAGGGGCTCGCAAGGCTGCGCGCGTCTTTCGACGGGCCGGTGCGCACGTCGCGCTCGGTCGATATGCGCTATGGCGAGCAGGTCTTCGAGATTGCCGTTCCGCTCGACGGGGTCGACTGGGAAACCGCCGACCCGCTGCCGCAAATCGTCGAGCGGTTTCATCACCGGCACGAGGAGCTCTACACTTACTCTCTGCCCGACCAGGAGACTGTGCTCGTCAATGCCAGGGTCGCGGTCGCTGGTATCCTATCGGCGCTGCCGCGGGAGCCCGATGTACCCGAGCGGCCGCCCGCTGCCCCCCGAAGTGAGAGACGGACCTATCTCGACGACTGGGTCACGTCTCCGGTCTACGATTTCGATGCGCTGGCGCCGAAGCAAACCATTGCGGGGCCGGGGATAATCGAATCCCCGATGACGACGGTCCTGCTTCGTCCGGGCGAAATCGCCACAGTCACCCCGCTTGGCTGGCTCGACATTATTCTGCCGCCCGGCGCCAAGGGGATGGTGATGTAATCGCGGGTTGCTGCGTATAATGCCGCAAACGGCTGTTGCGAGGTGTGGGAAATGGCTCGCAATCCACAAGAGGCGGCGCTCGGTCTGCACCGGTTCGGGTTTGGGCCGCGCGCCGGATCGATCGAGGCGATCGCCGACGATCCGCGCGGCGCGCTGATCGCCGAGCTGGATAGGCCGGGTGCGGGGCAGATCACGAACCCCGATCTGCCGACGAGCGGCGCCGCCAACCGCGCCGTCTTCGAATACAATGCCGAACGCAACGCCGAGAAAAAGCGCCCGCGCCCGGACTCCGCGCAGGCCGCGATGGAGGCTGCGCCTGCCAAGCCCGAGGCGGTGCCGTTGCCGCGGCAGCTCTTTCGCAAAGAAGCCAGGGCGCGCATCGATGCGGCCCTCGACGCCGAAATCGGCTTTGTCGAGCGGTTGGTGTGGTTCTGGTCGAACCATTTCTGCGTCAACCAGGACAAGACCGTCATGGCCGGCGCCTATGAGCGCGAGGCGATCCGCCCTCATGTCTTGGGCCGGTTCGTCGATATGCTGCTTGCCGCCGAAGGGCATCCGGCGATGCTTCTCTACCTCGACAACGCCCAGTCGATGGGGCCCGACTCGGTCGCCGGCATCAATCGCGACAAGGGCCTCAACGAGAATTTCGCGCGCGAGGTCCTCGAATTGCACACCCTTGGCGTGCGTACCGTCTACACCCAGGACGACGTCACCAATTTCGCCAAAGTCCTGACCGGCTGGACGATCTTGCCGACCGCCACCAACCCGGATCACGGCGGCGAGTTCGTCTTCATCAAGCGTATGCACGAGCCCGGCCCCGAAACCGTAATTGGTACGGAGTACGACGGCGCCGGGACCGAGCAGGGTCGGGCGGTGCTCGCCGACCTTGCCCGCAATCCGGCGACGGCGAAGCACGTCACGACCAAGCTCGCGCGCCATTTCATCGCCGACGACCCGCCGCCGGAGCTCGTCCAAAAAATGATGCAGCGCTTCCTGGACACCGACGGCAACCTCAAGGAAGTCACGATGGCGATGATCGCCTCACCCGAAGCCTGGGCGCCGGAGCAGGCCAAGATCAAACGCCCGGGCGAATGGATCGTCGGGGCACTGCGCGCGACCGCGGAACGCGGCGACATCGGCCGCATTCTCGGGGCGCAGGCTCTGCTCGGAGAACCGCTGTGGCGGCCGCCGGCGCCCAAGGGTTTTTCCGACGAAAATGCGGCTTGGCTCGATGGCCTGGCGCAACGGCTCGATATGGCCAACGCTTTTGCGCACCGCGAAGGTCTGGCCATCGAACCAAAGGCGATCATGGAAACGGCGCTGGGGCCGCTGGCCTCGCCAGAGACCCGCCAAACGATCGCCCGCGCCGAGAGCAGGCCGCAGGCGCTGACATTCCTGCTGATGGCCTCAGAATTTCAGCGGAGGTGACGATGCCCGCCGACTTTCCCGCTCCGACCAGACGCCAGCTGATGCTCGGTTCCGGAGTGCTGTTCGCCTGGGCTGCGGTGCCGCGCATCGCCCGCGCCGAGGGCCGCGACCCGCGGTTTCTGACGATTGTGTCTGCGCGGCGGGCTCGATGGGCTTGCGGTCGTCGCGCCGGTCGGCGATCCCGATTGGACCAAGCTGCGCAGCGAAAAGTCGCTGACCGCCGACGGCCAGACCCCGGCGATGCCGCTCGACGGCTTTTTCGCGCTGAACCCGGCGATGCCGAACCTGCACCGCCTCTATCAAGCGGGGCAGGCGACGATCGTGCACGCGGTCGCGACACCCTATCGCGAGCGCTCGCATTTCGACGGGCAGGATGTGCTCGAAAGCGGGCTCGCGAAGCCTGGCGCCGCCGATACCGGCTGGCTCAACCGTGCGCTCGCGGCGCTCGAACCCGGCGGGCGGGTCGATCCGCATAGCCGGCAGGCCTTTGCGGTCGGCCCGATCACGCCGCTCGTCGTGCGCGGGCCGGCCCCGGTCCTCTCGCTGGGTCCCGCCAAAGCTGCCGCCGGTCAGCGACGACACGACGATGCGCCTCCTCGACCTTTACCGCCATACCGATCCGACGTTTGCGCGCGTGCTCGAGGAGCGCGTCGGGCTCGCGGCGATCGCGAAGGTCGGGAGCATGAACAGCGAGCCGGGCGAGGAGCGCCCGGCGATCCAGGGCGGCGGCATCGCGCAGGTTCGCACCTATTTCGCCGACGCGGCCGGCGCGGCGGCCAAATTCCTCGCCGAGCCGGAGGGTCCGCGGGTCGGCGCGCTCGCCTTCGACGGCTGGGACACCCACGTCAACGAGGGCATAGTCCAAGGCCGGCTCGCCAACCTGCTCGGCGCGCTCGATGGCGCGATTGCCGCGGTCGAAACGAATATGGGCGAGGCCTGGCATGAGACGGTCGTCGTGCTGGTCACCGAATTCGGCCGCACCGCGCACCTCAACGGCAACGACGGCACCGACCATGGCACCGCGACCGTGGCGTTGCTGGCCGGCGGCGCGTTGAAGGGCGGCCGCGTCATCGCCGATTGGCCGGGCCTGAAAGAAGCCGATCTCTACGAAAAACGCGATCTGAAGCCGACGGCCGATCTGCGCGCCGTCCTCAAGGGGTTGCTGCACGACCACCTCCGCGCCGACGAGCAAAGGCTGGAGGCCACTGTGTTCCCCGACAGCGCCGCGGCGAAGCCGTTGCAGGGGCTGCTCGCCTGAGGCTTTAATGGCGTCCCGAGCCTGAGCCCTAGGACGCCCGATGAACGATCTGAGCCTGCCGAGCCCTGTCGCCCGCGCGCGCGACCTCGCCCGATTGATCGCCGCCGAGGCGGACGCGATCGAGCGCGGCCGGCGTCTGACCGAGCCGGTGGTCGAGGAACTGCACCGGGCGCGGCTCTTCCGCATGCTCTACCCGCGCTCGGTCGGCGGCGACGAGGTCGAGCCGGCGGTCTATATCGACGCGGTCGGGGAATTGGCGCGGGCCGACGGCTCGGTCGGCTGGTGCGCGTCGATCGCCAACAGCACCGGGCTCTTCGCGCCCTATCTCGAGCTGGAGGCGGCGCGCACCGTGTTTGGACCGCCGCGTGCGACCTGCGCCTGGGGGCCGCCCAACGATTGCCGCGGGATCGCGGTGCCGGGCGGCTACCGGGTAACCGGCCGCTGGGATTTCGCCAGCGGCTGCCGGCACGCGACGCTGGATGGGCGCACACGGCACGGTCGTCGAGCCCGACGGCTCGTTGCGCCTCAACAATTTCGGCCGGCCGACATTGCGGACCTGGCTGTTCCTGGTCGAACAGGCGAATTTGCTCGACAATTGGGACCCGATTGGACTGCGCGGCACGGCGTCCGAATCCTACACGGTCGAGGACCTCTTCGTGCCCGAGGAATTCACCGGCACCCGCGAGGACCCGACCCTGCGCCGCGAGCCCGGCCCGCTCTACGCCTTCCCGCAGCAGACCCTCTATTCGGTCGGCATCGCCTCTGTCGCGCTCGGCATCGCCCGCGGCATGCTCGACGCCTTCGTCGAGCTGGCCTTGCGCAAGACCCCGCGCGGCACCGGCCGCCTCGCCGACAATGCGGTGATCCAGGCCGAAGTGGCGCGCGCCGAAGCCCGCCTCGGCGCCGCCCGTTGCTATCTGATCGACACGGTGACCGAGATCTACCGCCGCGCCAGCCCGTCAGCCCCGATCGACATCCCGGACCGCGCCCGGGCCCGCCTCGCCGGCTCTAACGCGATCACCGAGCGCCGTCGCAGTCGCCAACCGGACCTACAAGGCCGCCGGCGTCGACGCGATCTTCCCCGGCAGCCCCTTCGAGCGCCGCTTCCGCGACATCCACACCCTCTCGCAGCAAATCCAGTCCCGCGACGCCCATTACGAAACCGTCGGCCAAGTGTTGCTCGGCAACCCGCCCGAGGTGTTTTTTTAGGATTTCGAACGCGTCAGAGGCTTTCTCATATAACCGGGTGCCTCCTGAACGTTCAGAAATTGATCAGATCGAAGCCGATGCTGAATTGTGGCTTTGCCAAGATAAGCCAAAAGGTTCAGGGGATCCGATTCCCCCTCTTGATCGTCCGCTTGACAAATCCGAGCTTATTTGCTTACGCGAAAAGTCCAGTTGCACTGGTCGGGTTGGGATGCGATTTTGCCCATTAAGAGCAGAGAGGAGGTTTCGGCTGTCAAGTGATATTAGCGTCAACCGGGGAAATGGGGGACAGCCGGTCATGCTTGGCCTGCAGCGGGAGCAGTTTGACCACGACGAACGCTTTCATCGGGAAATCTCACGCCTGAACGTTGAGGCGCGCCTCAAGCACATGGCGCTGCACTTTTGTAAGTACACAGGCCAGTTCGCGGCGGTATTGCATGGCCCCGAGAATGCGGCACTACGACTGAAGACGATCACTGATTCTTTTATAATCTCGCTCTGCTCGGCAAACACGTTGAATTTCGATCTTTCTGAGCATGTGGCTCCTCATCTCGGGGTCGCGGCTACGCTTCGGGATCTAGGTCTTCATCTCGCTGGCCAACTATACCATTCGGCTAAGTTAGATGATATATGGTTGATGTCGGCCCACGCGATTCACGCTGCGAAAATGGCGGCCGCTTGCGAAAAGATAGACCATTTGGAGGCGTTTCCCTTTAGAGATCAGTTGCAGAAAGCGGTGTTGAGCTTATGCCAAATCGCGCTCATTGCTGCGTGTGCGAATAATTTTGATCTTGAATTCGCAGTTCGCGAAAGACGAAGAGAGATTTGAGCTCGGAGTTCGTTTATCTCAGCGTTGCACCAAAGGGGCCAATAGATTTGTTTGTGGAGCAATAGCGGTTCTTCGGTGAGCGCGCCACTACTCGTAAGCCAGCGTTTCAGATTGTGTGCAGCCAGTTTCCGTTGTATCCTGTCACTGCGGAAAGAAACGAAGAGGCCTTGGACATTGGGAGAGTGCGAGAGCAATGTCGTTCTGGAGTAGTCAAACGCTAGAGAAACGGATCGGACAGCTCATCAATCCACCAGATCCAAGCATGATCGATTGCAACGCAATCACCCTCCGGGTGGGAACGGAAATATATATAACGCCAGAGCTTGAGCAGGCCCACACGCAGAGCAAGCAACGCTTGCGGAACAATCAAGGTTTTTTAATTCCGCCAGGGCAGTTTGCGTTCCTTATGACGGAAGAGGTGGTCCGGGTGCCGCCGGACACAATGGCCTTTATATCGATGAAGACCACATTCAAGAATAAAGGGTTGGTAAACGTATCTGGCTTTCACGCGGATCCTGGTTGGGACGGTCCTCTGATCTTTGCCGTCTACAATGCCGGCCCGGCTCCGGTGCACCTGCATCGGGGGCTGCCGCTCTTCTTGATTTGGTATACCGAGCTCGACGCTCCATCAGAAAAGCAGAAGACTATCCCGGGCTTGAGGCAAATTCCGGCAATAACAATAAACAACTTGACAGGAGGTGTTAATTCTATCCATGTGCTCGACAAGAGGTTGACGGAAGAAGGACAGAGAAGGCGAGAGGAAGACGAGAAGTTGAATAATCGTATTCACGATGTCGAAAAAACTCAGCGGGTAATCTACGCGGGGTTGACATTCGTAGGGACTATTGCGACGGGCGTTGTAGCTTATTTTCTACGTCAGCATCTTTAGATTAAGTTCATAATTCAACCACCGAATCTGATCCTATTTGCGCCAGGGTACTTAATGGGTCCGTCGCGGCATGGGCGTCATTCCGCCACTGTGACATCGCTACCTTATCATTTCCGCTCTTTCGGGCCGGTGTTCTTCGATCGCTCGCCTGCGTCTCTGCTTCACTTATCCTTCTTGCCACTCGGAAATTTTTGCGCAGGAGGTTCCAATCCAGCTGAGAACCCCTAATGACGATTTCCGTGGTGCGGCGTGATCGCCACGACTGTTGCTTACGAAACCTATTGGCGATTTGCGGTTGAACGCCTGGCCATGTTTTATCGCCGTCGCCTCAACCCGGTCGGTCCGTGGACGAGCGATCCTATATTGCGAGCTTACCGGTTCACGAATGTATTCCGCGTTACCGACCGCGTCAGTCAGTATCTCATTCGTAATATTCAGTATCGCGCCGACCGCTCGCAAGAGCCCTGTGAAATTTTCTTTCGTACTATCCTTTTCAAGATCTTCAATAAGATCGAAACATGGGAGGCACTGGAGTATGCGCATGGGCCGTTGTCTTGGCGGACGGTCGACCTTGAGGCCGTTGATCGCAGCTTCTCCCGCCTGCGAGCAGGCGGTCAGCATATCTATTCGCCTGCCTATATCATGCCCGCCCCGCCCATGGGTCGAGCACATAAGCACTCGAATCATCTTGCACTGATCGCCCGGATGATGGCCGACGGGCTCCCGGACAGGTTGCGACATGAGCCTGATCTCAAGGCGGTGTATCTACGGATCCTAGCGTATCCCGGCCTCGGCCGTTTTCTCGCTTTCCAATATACCGATGGACCTTAACTATTCGACGCTGCTGGATTTCGAAGAAGCTGACTTTGTGGTTGCCGGACCCGGCGCCCTCGATGGTATATCCAAATGCTTCAGTACGACGAGCAGGCGCTCCCCGGAAGACGTGATCCGGTGGGTAACCGATCGGCAGGAAACTGAATTCAAACAGCGCGGCCTTGCCTTCAACGGGTTGTTCGGAAGGCAGTTACAGCCGATCGACTGTCAAAATCTGTTTTGCGAGATCTCCAAGTACTCGCGGATCGCACATCCTGAGATCCGGGGCCTCGCGAATTGGCGGCATATTAAGCAAGTGTACAAACACAACGGTCGTGAGCTTCCAGTTCTGTCGTTTCCGCCCCGATGGAAGCTTGACACCAGGGGACAGAATGTTGAGCGGGTTTCGATTTAGTGTTTCACGTGAAACCTCGACACGTTATGCCCCGGTCCATACATTCCCCGGCCATGAACCAGGCTTTCGCGTCTTATGACGTCGTCGTGGTTGGCGGGGGGCATGCCGGGTGTGAGGCGGCCGCGGCCGCGGCTCGGGTCGGGGCGCGCACGCTTGCTGCTGACGCACAAGCGGGCGACGATCGGCGAGATGTCGTGCAATCCGGCGATCGGCGGGCTCGGCAAGGGGCATCTGGTGCGCGAGATCGACGCGCTCGACGGCATCATGGGCCGGGCGATCGACCGCGCCGGGATCCAGTTCCGCATCCTCAACCGCAGCAAGGGCGCGGCGGTGCGCGGCCCGCGCGCCCAAGCCGACCGCAAGCTCTATCGCCGCGCGGTCGCCGAATTGCTGGCCGAGACGCCTGATCTCGACATTATCGAGGGGGCGGCCGAGGATCTGCTGCTCGATGCCGGCGGGCATGTCCGCGGGCTCGTTCTCGCTGATGGCAGGCGCGTTGCGGCGGGTCGAGTCGTATTGACCACCGGCACCTTTCTCAACGGCCTGATCCATATCGGCCACGAAAAAATCCCGGCGGGCCGCGTCGGCGAAAAGCCGTCGCTCGGCCTGTCGCAAACGCTCGCCCGCCACGGCTTTGCGCTCGGGCGGCTCAAGACCGGCACGCCGCCGCGGCTCGACGGCGGCACGATCGACTGGGCCGGGCTCGATGTTCAGCCCGGCGACGATCCGCCGCCGCCATTCTCGTTCATGACCGGGCATATCACGACGCCGCAGGTCGTCTGCCACATCACCGCAACGACCATGGCGACGCATGCCGTCATCCGCGCCAACCTTGACCGCTCGCCGATGTATTCGGGGCAGATCACCAGCATCGGCCCGCGTTATTGCCCGTCGATCGAGGACAAGGTCGTGCGCTTTGCCGAGCGCGAGCGGCACCAGATCTTTCTCGAGCCCGAGGGGCTCGACGACGACACGATCTACCCGAACGGCATCTCGACCTCATTGCCGCGCGAGGCGCAGGAGGCGATGCTGCGGACGATTCCCGGCCTCGAACGGGCGGTGATGCGGCGCCCCGGCTATGCGATCGAGTATGATTTCGTCGATCCGCGCGAGCTTTATCCGAGCCTCGAGACGCGGCGGGTTCCCGGGCTCTATCTCGCAGGCCAGATCAACGGCACGACCGGCTATGAGGAGGCGGCGGCGCAGGGTCTCGTCGCGGGGCTCAACGCGGCGCTCGCGGCGGGCGGCACGGAGCCGCTCGTGCTCGACCGCGCCGACGCCTATATCGGCGTGCTGATCGACGACCTCGTCACGCGCGGCGCCAGCGAGCCCTACCGGATGTTCACCTCGCGGGCCGAGTACCGGCTCAGCCTGCGGGCCGACAATGCCGATCAGCGCCTGACGCCGATCGGCATCCGTCTGGGCTCGGTCGGCCGAGAACGCGAGCGGCGCTTTACCGTGAAGATGACGGAGCTCGATGACGCCCGCCGCCGGCTCGCCGGGCTGCGCATGACGCCGCCGGCACTGAAGCGCTACGGGATCCCGGTTAACGAGGACGGCGTTACCCGCACCGCCGCGGAGCTGCTGGCCTATCCCGGCGTCGACCTGGCACGCCTCGCCGCGGTTTGGCCCGAGATCGGCTCGTTGGCGCCGGAGATCGCCGAGCAGCTGGAGATCGACGCCCGCTATGCCGGCTATCTCGAACGCCAGGAACGGGACATCGCCGCGTTCCGGCGCGACGAGGCGCTGTTGCTTCCCGCCGACCTCGACTATTCCGCGGTCGGCAGCCTGTCGCGCGAAATCAGCGACAAGCTCGGCATGGCGCGCCCCGCTACCCTGGGTGCCGCCGCCCGCATTTCCGGCGTCACGCCCGCGGCGCTGGTCGCATTGCTGAAGCACGTGAAGCGTCGCGGCGGCGATGGCGGTCCCCACCCTAACCCTCCCCCGCAAGCGGGGGAGGGAATGGCAGGTGGCGGGTCTGAGGCGGCGTGACCTCGCGGCTCGGGCCGGAAGGGTTTGCCGAGCTCGTCCCTGTTTCACGTGAAACACTGCGCGGCTCGAGGCCTATGCCGAGCTGCTGACCCGGTGGTCGGCGCGCATCAACCTCGTCGGCCGCGATACGCTCGCCGATCTGTGGCGGCGCCACATCCTCGATTCGGCGCAACTTCATCGGTTCCTTCCGACCATCGGCAAGTAGCCTGATCGACCTCGGCAGCGGCGCTGGGTTGCCGGGGCTCGTGCTCGCAATTCTCGGTGTCCGCGATGTCGAGTTGGTCGAGGCGGATTCGCGAAAGGCTGCGTTTCTGCGCGAGGCGGCGCGCGTCACCGGGGCGGCGGTCGCGATTCGCCCGTGCCGCATCCAGGCGGTGCCGCCCCATGCCGTCGATGTCGTGACCGCGCGCGCCTGTGCGCCGCTCGACAGGCTGCTCGATTTGGCCGCGCCATTTCTCGCGCCAGATACCCTCTGCCTGTTTCCCAAAGGCGAGCGGTTCAACGAGGAATTGACCCTGGCCCGCAAAGCCTGGACAATGAATGTGTCGGTCGAACAGAGCCTGTCCGACCGGCGGGGGGTCGTTCTTCGTTTGCAACAGGTTGCCCGTGAGCCTCGCCAGGCTTGAGGCGGAGCCGCTTGCCGCGCCGGCCGCGCGCCGCGCCCGCATTATTGCGCTCGCCAATCAGAAGGGCGGCGTCGGCAAGACGACGACCGCAATCAATCTCGCAACTGCTTTGGCGGCCGTCGGTCATCGCGTGCTGTTGATCGATCTCGATCCGCAGGGCAATGCCAGCACCGGCCTCGGCGTTCAGAGGCCGGCGCGTGCGGTGACCAGCTATGAGCTGATCCTCGGCGAAGCCGAGCTCGATCAGGCGGTTGTAACGACCGATATCCCCCGGCTGGCCTTGATCCCAGCCTCGCAGGATCTGGCCGGCGCCGAGTTGGAGCTCGCCGCGGGTGAACGTCGCGAATTTTTGCTGAGCCGGGCGATCCGCAGCCGGGTGCGCGATTACGACGAGGTGCTGGTCGACTGCCCCCCCTCATTGAACCTGCTGACGATCAATGCGCTGGTCGCCGCCGATTTGGTATTGGTGCCGTTGCAATGCGAATTTTATGCATTGGAGGGACTCAGCCAATTGATGCGCACGATCGAGCGGGTGCAGCGCGCGCTCAATCCGCGGCTCGATCTGCAAGGCGTATTGCTGACCATGTACGACCAGCGCAACAACCTCTGCGACCAGGTCGCGACGGATGTGCGCGGTCATTTCGGAGCAAGGGTGTTCGACACGATGATCCCGCGCAATGTGCGCATTGCCGAGGCGCCGTCGCACGGCAAGCCGGTATTGATCTACGATCACGGCTGCGCCGGGGCGCAGGCCTATATCCGGCTCGCCGCCGAGGTATTGCGCCGCAGCGGAGCCGTGGTCCAATGAGCGAGCGGGCGAGACGGCGTCAACTCGGCCGTGGCCTTGCAACCCTGTTCGGCGAGACCGAGGGCGGTTCGTCTGCGGATCCGGCGTCGCAACGGCGCGTGCCGATCGAGCTGATCCGTCCCGGGGCGTTCCAGCCGCGGCGGCGCTTTGGCGAGGCCGAGCTCGACGCGCTGGCCCAGTCGATCCGCGAAAAGGGCATCATCCAGCCCTTGCTGGTCCGCCCGGTGGGCGGTGAGGACGCCGCGTTCGAGCTGATTGCCGGCGAGCGGCGGTGGCGCGCCGCGCAGCGCGTCGGCATGCACGAAGTTCCGGTCATCATCCGCCCGCTCACGGATTCGGACGCGCTGGAAATCGCGTTGGTCGAGAATTTGCAGCGCGAGGATCTGTCGGCGCTCGAGGAGGCCGAGGCCTACCGCCGGCTGATGGAGGAGTTTGGCCGCACCCAGGCGGGTCTCGCCGAAGCCGTCGGCAAAAGCCGCAGCCACGTGGCCAATACCCTGCGCCTGCTCTCGCTGCCGGCATCCGTCCGCCGCAGTCTCGACGACGGCGAATTGTCGGCCGGGCATGCCCGCGCGCTGCTTGCCGCGGCAGACCCGGCCGCGCTCGCCGCGGAAGTCGTGCGCCGCGGGCTCAATGTGCGCGCCACCGAGCGGCTCGTTCAGCATCGCTCTATCGTGCCATTCCCAAAGCCGCGCCTGCGCGCCGCCGACACGCTGGCGCTCGAGCGCGAGCTCGGTGCCGCCCTCGGCCTGCGGGTCACTCTCGAACCGAAAAAGCGCGGCGGCGCACTGACGCTACACTATGCGAGCCTCGACCAGCTCGACCGGGTGCTGAGCCTTCTGCGCGCCCGCTGAAGGCGCGAGCCTCAGTCAGGAAGGGGGCTTGCGCTCAACGGCGCCGCTCCCGAGCGGCCAGCACCACCGCCAGCATTGCCTCGCGGCAGATCGTCTCGGCGGGAAGACCTGTCGTCTTCATGTTGAGTTCGGCTTTGGCAATGCGGTCGAGTTGCGGGCGCAGTCGTGCCTCGGTCCACAGGCCGATCTGACGCCGGAAGCTGTCTTCCTGCTTGAAGAAGATTGGCGGGCGCGCCGTGCGCAACACCTCGTCGATGTTTGCGCCGCCCGCGAGACGGGCCGTCAGCACATGCAGCCGGTGCAGGTGGCGCAGCAATGCGCGGATTATCGAAACCGGTGATTCCCCCTGTTGGAAGACGCGGCCGAGCACGCGTTCGACCCGCACGGGATCGCCTTCGGCTGCTGCCATTACTGCATCGTCCAGCTCGAGCGCCGCAGTGTCGCTGACCAAGAGCCGGGCGTCCTCGAGCTCGACCCTGCCGCCCTCGCCGGCATAGAGCGCAAGTTTTTCGAGTTCCGAGCGCGTCAGCAGACGATCGCCCCCGAGGCGCTCGACCAGGAACTGGCCGGCATCGCGGCTCGCGGTCACCCGATTTGCCGTCAGGGTCTCGCGGATCACCGCTGCCAGCTCGCGCGGCGTATCGGGATAGCAGCCTATCGCGACGGCCGGCAGCGCCGCTTCGAAGGCTCGGCGGAGTGCCGAACGGGACGGCAGTTCGCCCGCCTCGACGACGACCAGGGCCTCACCGGGCGTGCTCTCCAGAAGACCCGCAAAGAGCTTTGCGAGCGCATCGCCGGCGCCGCGCACGCGCACCACACGCCGGCCCCCTGTAAGGCTCAGCTGGGCGGCTTCGTCGGCGAGCCGCGCGGGATCGGCGGCGAGCACAGCCGCCGTCAGATCGGCGACGCGGAACGGATCTTTGAGGTCGGGACAGACCGAATGCGCCACGGCGTCGGCGCGCTCGCGAACCAAACCCTCGTCCGGGCCATACAGCAGCACGGCGCGAATCTCGGGATCGGGCCGCTGCAGGAACGCGGTAATCCGCGACGGAGCTAGCCTCACGACCCTCTCAGCTCGGTGCCGGGGGCTGCTCGGCGAGCCGGCGCTCCATGAACAGGGCCAGCCGGGTCACGATCTCCTGGTTGAGTTCGGCCGCGCTGCGAACCGCGGCATCGTCTTCGCCAACCACCGTTGAGTACTGGTTCGGATTGAGATCGAAGGAATTTGCGACGTGCACTGTATTGACCAGCAGGGTCTGATGGCTCTTGTTGTCGATCAGCGTGTAGGTCGCGTAAACGTCGAACTTACCGAGCGACGCCAAACCTTGCGAACTCGATGCCGAGATTGGTCAGATAAGTGGCAAGCGTAGTCCGCAACCGGTAGCGCTGGGGGGTGGGCTCGCCGGTCGGATTGAGCGAGTTGCGCAATGCAATCTGGAGCCGCTGGCCGATGCGTTCGAGGATTGGCTCGACATAGATCGCGCGCAACTCCTCGCTCGCAGGACCGGCTTCGGCTTCGGCATAGAGCGGGGCCCAGCCGCACCCCGAGAGCGCCAGCGGCGGGCCGAGAGCGAGCGTGAGCAGCACGCGGCGCCGCATGATGCCCCTCACGCGACGATATTGACGATGCGGTTAGGGACGACGATGACCTTGCGCGGCGGCCGGCCTTCGAGCCAGCGCAGCACCTGCGGCAAAGCCAACGCGGCCTCCTCGACGACAAGATTGTCGACATCCCGCGGGATTTCGAGCGTGCCGCGCAGCTTGCCGTTGACCTGGACAGCGATCGTTATCTGCTCGTCGCGCGTCAGCTGCGGATCGGCGACGGGCCAGGGCTGATCGGCGAGCAGGCCTTCGCCGCCGAGCGTCTGCCACATCTCCTCGGCGAGATGGGGCATCATCGGTCCGAGCAGCCGGGTGAGAGCTCTCCAGGCCCTCGCGAAGCACCTCGGCTGCACCGGGCTCGGACGACTGGAGCTCTTCGAGGGTGTTGGTCAGCTCGCGGATCCGCGCGACGGCGCGATTGAAGCGGAATTTGTCCAGATCGTCGGTTACTGCAGCGATCGTCTTATGGGTCGACCGGCGCACCGCGTCCAGAGCCGGCGGCAATGCGGAGGACATCGGGGATCCGGGCACCGCCAGCTGAACCTGGGGTTCGCCGACCATCCGCCACAGCCGGTTGACGTAGCGCCAGATTCCTTCGATCCCGGTCTCGGTCCATTCGAGGTCGCGCTCCGGCGGGCTGTCGGAGAGCAAATAGAGGCGCGCCGTGTCGGCGCCATAGGTATCGACGATCGTGTCGAGACCGACGACGTTCTTTTTGGACTTGCTCATCTTTTCGTGCCGGCCCGCGATGACCGGTCGGCCGGCTAAGTCGAGGAGGCGACCGTCCTCGCCGACCTCAACCTCTTCGGGAAATAGCCATTCTCCGCTCTCGTCACGATAGGTCTCGTGGCAGACCATGCCTTGCGTGAACAACCCGGCAAAAGGTTCCTCGAGATCGAGGTAACCGCATTGCTTCAAGGCGCGGGTGAAGAAACGCGAGTAGAGCAGGTGGAGAACCGCGTGCTCGATGCCGCCGATGTATTGATCTACCGGCATCCAGTAATCGACTGCGTCCCTTTCGAATGCGACCGGGGCGCGCGCCGAACAGAATCTCAGGAAATACCAGGATGAATTCGAAGAACGTGTCCAACGTGTCGGTCTCGCGTCGCGCGAGTCCGCCGCAGCGTGGACACAGGACGTGTTTCCAGGTCGGATGGTGATCGAGCGGATTGCCTGAAACCTCGAAGCTGACATCCTGCGGCAATGTGACGGGCAGATCCTTCTCGGGCACCGGGACGATCCCGCATGCGCTGCAATAGATCACCGGGATCGGGCAGCCCCAGTAGCGCTGGCGCGAAACCCCCCAGTCTCGCAGCCGGTAGATCGTCGTCCGTTCGCCAAGCCCGAGCTTTTCGAGCCGCTCGCCGGCGGCACGCTTTGCATCCGATACCGACAGGCCGTCGAGGAAAGCGGAGTTAATCAACACCCCTTCGTCGGCATAGGCAGTATCGCCGATTGTGAAGGTCGCAGGATCCTCGTCTGGCGGCAGAACGACCGGGATCACCGGCAGCCGATATTTGCGGGCGAATTCGAGGTCGCGCTGATCATGCGCCGGGCAGCCGAAGATGGCACCCGTGCCGTATTCCATCAGCACGAAATTGGCGACATAGACGGGAACATGCCGACTTCTCATCGAAGGGATGCACCGCCTCCAAACCGGTCGAGTAGCCCCGCTTCTCGGCGGTCTCGATCACCGCTTCGCTGGTGCCCATGCGATTGCATTCGGCGATGAACGCGGCGAGACCCGGGTCGTGTTCGGCGAGGCGCAACGCCAGCGGATGGTTTGGCGAGAGTGCCAAGAACGTGGCGCCAAAAAGCGTGTCCTGCCGGGTCGTGAAGGCCTCGATGCGCTCGTTCCTCCCGGCGATTGCGAAGAAGACGCGCGCCCCTTCCGAGCGGCCGATCCAATTCTCCTGCATCAGCCGCACGCGCTCCGGCCAGCGCTCGAGGTCCCCGATGGCGTCGAGTAGGTCCTCGGTAAAGGCGGTGATGCGCAGAGACCATTGCGCCAAGAGCCGCTTTTCGACGATCGCCCCGGATCGCCAGCCGCGCCCGTCGATTACCTGCTCGTTGGCGAGCACCGTGTTCTCGATCGGATCCCAATTGACCCAGGATTCCTTGCGATAGGCGAGACCGGCCGCGAGGAAGTCGAGGAAAATCTTTTGCTCGTGGCGGTAAAAATCCGGGTGGCAGGTCGCGATCTCGCGCGACCAGTCGTAACCGAACCCCATGCGTTCGAGCTGGGCCCGCATCGTCCTGATGTTCTCGCGAGTCCAAATCGCCGGATGGATGTTTTCGGCCATGGCCGCGTTTTCCGCGGGCAAGCCGAACGCGTCCCATCCCATCGGATGAAGAACGTTGAACCCTTGTGCCCGCCGGTAGCGAGCGACGAGGTCGCCCATCGTGTAGTTGCGCACATGGCCGACATGAAGTTTGCCGGACGGGTAGGGGAACATTTCAAGAACATAATATTTCGGCCGCCCCGGCTCGCCCGCGACCTCAAACAGCCGCTGCTCGCGCCAAATGCGCTGCCATTTTGCTTCGCTTTCGCGGAAATTGTATCGCGACACGGCTAGGGATCTGGCCACGCTCGGGCCTACCTGCAAGCCGGTTACCCCTGCCTGCGGCACCGGTGTTTTCAACTCGGCGCCGGCGTCCAAGCGCGCTTTAGTTGCCGCGCCCGGCTGAGGATCGCGTTCTCGAGATCGGTCTCGACCTGTCTCGCGATCGTGGTCTCGGCCCATTGTCCGTCCGCTGAACGTTCCTGGCGATCGACCGTTACGGTCAGCGAATCGGAATGCAACGCCCGGGACAGGATGAAGACATTGACCCGGTACCGGAGATTCGGGTTTCCCGGCGGCGAGTACCAGTCGGTAACGATCGAGCCGGTCAGCGGATCTTCCGAGGCGTATTTGACGAAATCGAGCGTGTCGTGCGCCGCCTGCCACAGAATGGGGCTTACCGTCCGGCCGGTTTGCGGCCCCGGATCCTTGACGGATTCCTTCTTGGCGAGGCCGAGCACCGTGAAAATGTTCGCCTCGGTATCGATTTCCTCGGGCTCGCTCGATGACGCCTTCTGGGTCTCAGCCACACCGGGCTGCCCCCCCGCGCGCTGTTCATCCGGGGGGCTCGCTGCGCAGGCGGCGAGCGCCAACGAAAGACTTGCGGCGAGGGCCGCTGAGGGGCGGTAATGAGCGAGCGACATGGAGCGATCTTTGCCAGGAATGGAGCTGCTATGGAAGGGGTTATCGCGGCCAACCTCGCCGCCGTCCGGGAGCGGATCGCGGCGGCGGCTCGGGCCGCGGATCGGGCGCCCGAGAGCGTCACGCTCGTTGCGGTCAGCAAGACCCATCCGGCGGCCAGTGTGCGGCACGCGCTGTTGGCGGGGCATCGCGTGTTCGGCGAGAACCGGGTGCAGGAGGCGCAGGCAAAATATCCGGAGCTGCGCGAGGAATTTCCGGACCTTGCCCTGCACCTGATCGGCCCTTTGCAGACCAACAAGGTGCGCGATGCAGTCGCGGGTTTCGATGTGATCGAGAGCGTCGACCGGCTGCGGGTCGCCCAGGCCCTGGCCAGGGAGATGGAGCATGCCGGTCGCCGGCCACCCTGCCTGATCGAGGTGAACACCGGAGAGGAGCCGCAAAAGGCCGGCATCATGCCAGCCGATGCGGACGGGTTTATCCTGGAGTTCCGGGAGCGGCTTGAACTGCCGATCATCGGCCTGATGTGCGTGCCGCCGCTCGACGAGGAACCCGCCCCGCATTTCGCGCTATTGCGCGAGATCGCCCGGCGCAATGGGCTGCAGACTCTCAGCATGGGCATGAGCGCCGATTTCGAAAAGGCGATCCGCTTTGGTGCAACCCATGTCCGGGTCGGCACCGCGATCTTCGGCCCCCGCGGCAGCGGGGGATGACCACCGCCGCCTTGAGCTAGAGAAAATGTCCGCTGCGGGTTGCTTTGGTGCGGAGATACCGTTCGTTGTGGCCGTTTGACGGGAAGACGTGTGGCACGCGCTCGGCGACACGGATCCCGTAGCGTTCGAGGGCAATCACTTTGTCCGGGTTGTTGGTCAAGAGCCGGACGGTGCCGAAACCGAGCTGCCGCAACATTTCCACGGCCGGCAGGTAGACCCGCTCGTCGGCGTCGAACCCCAACTGCTCGTTGGCGTCGAGGGTGTCGAAACCGGCATCCTGCAGCCGATAGGCCCGCAGTTTATTGACGAGTCCGATGCCGCGCCCTTCCTGCGCAAGGTAGAGCAGCGCGCCGCCGCCGGCCCCGGCGATGGCGGCGATCCCGCCGCGCAGCTGATCGCCGCAGTCGCAGCGCAGGCTGGCGAGCAGGTCGCCGGTAAAGCACTCCGAATGCAGCCGCACCAAAACCGACGCTGACGGATCGGGCAACCCGATCAGGATCGCGAGATGTTCGAGGCCGCCATCGCGTGGGCGAAACGCGATCAGACGCGCATTCTCGGCATCGGCGAGCGGGACGCGCGCCTCGGCGACGCGTTCGAGCCCGGCGGTCGCCGCGTCACGCTTGAACACGGCGGCGGCATCGATGACGGCGAGATCTCCGCGGCGAGCAAACAGCGCTGCCTCGCTCTTGCCGGTGCGCAAGACGAGCGCTGCGGGCAGGAGCGACGCAAGCTTTGCCAAAGCAACCGCGGCGAGGGCACCGCCTTTGGCGGGGAGCGGCTCGGGGCCAAAACCGGGCGGCTCCGCGCCGAGCGATGCTGCGGGATCGGCGAGGTTGCGGATAACGGCGGCGGGCAATTCGTCCGAGACGGGGATCGTCAACGCACCGGACAATTCGTCGCGCGCGGCAAGACCGAGCGCTACAGCGCGTCGGCGCGTCAGAACCACCCGCGCCGGCGCCTGGGAGATTTCGCGCAGCCGCTGCAGGTTTTCCTCGGTTGCCAGCTCGGCGGCGACCGCAAGAACGTTGATCTCGTCGTCGCGGATCAGCACAGGCTCTCCGCGGCGCAAAGCGGTGATCGCTTCGCCGAGGGCGGGCTGTGCGGGCGTCCTGGACTTGAGCACTCTCTTCTCCTTGCCGCCCTGCATCATATGACGCGCCGCGCTTTGCGCCAGCAACCTTATTCGACCTCACCTATGCGGCCGAGTGGACAGCAGAATGACAATGTCGGCGGCAAATGAATAGGCCAGGAGCCCGAGCGCAGCGGCGCAAGTCCATTCGGCCCAGCTGGCCAAAGTCGCGGGCGCTAGCGCGATCGTCAGGCCGACGCTCTGGACGACGGCAATCGTCTTGCGGCGCCGATCGGCGATCCGCCGCGGCGGCAACGGCCGGCGCAACAGCGGAAAGGCCAGCGCCGCGGCGACGAAGATATATCGCATGCCGCCGATGGCGAGCACCCAATAAGGAACGGCCTGCGCCTTTACGACGGTTATCGCAAGCACGAGGATGGCAAACGCATCGACCTCCATATCGAAACGCGCGCCAAAGGCGGAAGCCAAGCCCTGGCGCCGGGCCGCCCACCCGTCGGCGCCGTCGAGCATCAGCGCGGCCACGGCAATGGCGGTAAAAAGCCACCTTTCCGGCGCGCCGAGCGGTGCCGGCTCGATCGCTCGTGCGGCGATCAGGCAGGCGATTGCCGCCCTGAAGAGTGTGATCCGGTTCGCCGTGCCGAGCCGGGGATGAGGATGGTGCGCGGCGAGCCCGCGCTCGACGGCGAAGAGCAGGCCGGCGAACAGTGCGAGGCCGCTCATCGCGGGAACGGCGCCAATCGCACCGCCGAGCACTGGCACCGGAATTGCCACGAGGGCGAGCCCGAGCGAGCGCGCGAACACCGAGCGCGCCTCGCGAAGCAGCGCGGACGGCGAGGGTGAAGGCGAGGTGATCCCAGTCGACATATCAGTACGTTCGGTGTATCTGGCGATCGTGCCCTGTCGGGACTCGATGAACAAGCGGCCGTCCGTCAGACCCTTCCGGGACCGGGTTTATTCCGATGCTTGAGGCGCGGGCGTTTTGGGTGACGGCGCCGGGCCATGGCGAAATCCGGTCGCAGCGGCTGCGATCGCCAGGGCCCGGCGAGCTGTTGATCCGGACCGTCCGGAGCGCGATCAGCAAGGGCACGGAAAGCCTAGTCTTCCGTGGCGAGGTCCCGGAGAGCGAATGGCGGCGGATGCGCTGTCCGTTCCAGGAAGGCGAGTTCCCGGCGCCGGTCAAATACGGCTATTCGGGGGTAGGGATTGTCGAGGACGGACCGGCCGAGACGCTCGGACGCCGGGTCTTCTGCCTGCATCCCCACCAGGACCGGTTCATCGTACCGAGAGAGGCCGTTGTCGATGTCCCCGACACGGTCCCGGACCGGCGTGCGACGCTCGCCGCAAATATGGAAACGGCGATCAATGGAATGTGGGATGCGATGCCGGGTCCGGGAGACCGCATCGCGGTGATCGGCGCTGGCGTCATCGGCTGCCTCGTCGCCGCGCTCGCGGCGCGGCTGCCGGGTGCCGAGGTCGAGCTGATCGACATTGATCCGACCCGTGGAGCGATAGCCGCCGCTTTTGGCTGCCATTTTGCGACCCCGGAGAAGGCATCCCCAGAGGCCGATCTGGTCATCCACGCGAGCGGATCACCCACGGGGCTCGATGCCGCACTGACGATCGCCGGCTTCGAGGCGACGGTGCTCGAAATGAGCTGGTATGGCACCCGAATTGTGCCGCTCGAACTCGGCGGTGCCTTTCATTCGCGCCGCCTGACCTTGCGTTCGTCGCAGGTCGGCGCCGTCCCAGCGGCTCGTCGGCAGCGCTGGTCGCTCCAGCGCCGCCTCACCTTCGCGCTTTCGCTGCTGCGCGACCCGGCATTCGATATTCTGCTCTCGGGCGAAACCGAATTTACAGGATTGCCCGCATTGATGCCGCGGCTCACGACCTCATCGGCAGGAATCCTCTGCCATACCTTACGGTACGACTAACCAGTCGCGGAGCGCTGATCCGCTTGTGGGCCTGAGGAGCCGACCATGTACAGCATTACCGTCAGTCATCATTTCATGATCGCCCACAGCTTGGCCGGGGCGGTGTTTGGTCCGGCGCAGAGGCTGCACGGGGCCACCTATGTGGTCGAGGCCGAATTGCGTCGTGCTTCACTCGATGGCGACGGCATCGTCTGCGACATCGGCCGTGCTCTCGATCTGCTGAAGGCTGTTCTTGGCGAGTTCGACTACCGCAACCTCGACGAATTTGAGGAGTTTCGCGACCGCAACACGACCACGGAGTTTCTCGCCGGTGAAATCCATCGGCGGCTGGCGCGGCAGATCAAGGTGGGAGCGCTCGGCTCCGAGCGCATCGCCAGCCTGAAGGTGGTGCTGCGTGAAAACCCGGTAGCCTGGGCTAGTTACGATGCCGCGCTCGAGTGACCGAGGTCGTCTTTGTCGTCCCGGGCAGGCTCGATCAGCTGACCGGTGGTTATCTTTACGACCGTCACGTCATCGACGGCCTGCGGTCCCGCGGACACGCGGTGAAGGTTATCGAGCTCACCCCCAATGATCGTGAAACGGCGTTGGCCGAACTCGCCGACGATGCCGCGACGGTAATCGACGGTCTCGTGCTCCCCGATCTCGAACAGGCGGTCTTGGCGCATTGGCGCCGATTGCGGCTCGTCGCGCTCGTTCACCATCCGCTCGCCGCGGAAACCGGGCTTTCCCGCGCGGCGGCTGAGCGCCTCATTCGGCTCGAGACTGCCGCCTTGCAACGCTTTCGCGGCGTCGTTTGTCCCAGCCCGCGGACGGCTGCCGCGGTCGCGGCTTATGGGATCCCGCCCGACCGCATCTTCGTGATACCACCCGGCACGGCAAAGCCGGACCGGCCTTTGCGGTGGCGGCGTGGCCCGGTTCGGTCGTTGCTCTGCGTCGCAAGCGTCATCCCGCGTAAAGGCCATCGGGTCCTGGTCGCGGCTTTAACGCGCATGCGCGACGTCGATTGGCAGATGCTGTGTATCGGCTCGCTCGACCGTGACCCGCGTACCGCGCGATTGATCCGGCAGCTGATATCCGCTGCGCGCCTCGGGCGGCGCATTACTCTCGCCGGCGAGCAGCCGCCGCGAATGGTGATGCGCGCCTATCGGGCGGCTGACTGCTTCGTGCTGCCGTCCCTCCACGAGGGTTACGGGATGGCGTTCGCGGAAGCGATGGCGCACGGCCTCCCGATCATCGCTACCGCTGCCGGGGCAATTCCCCAGACCGTGCCCCGCGAGGCGGGGTTGCTGGTTCCCCCTGGGGACGCTGCGGCGCTGGCGCGCGCGCTGCGGCGGGTGATCGCAGAGCCGGCGCTAGCCAGAGGTCTTGCGGCAGGCTCACGCGCCGCGGGTGGCCGCCTGCCAGATTGGCGGCGAGCCGCGGAACGGTGGGGACAGTTGCTGGAGTCCGATTGTAAGCCGCCCTTTGAAAACGGGGACGGGGAACGCAATTTTGACGCATAATGATTGCGCTACTTCCCCGTCGGGCGGCAAAAGATGAGGGTTGATCGTACAATATTGATCGTCGACGACGACGGCGCTTTGCGCCAATCGCTCGCAGAGCAGCTCGAGCTGCATGAAGAATTCGCCAGTGTCCAGTGCGGCAGCGCGGCGCGGGCGTTGCAGTTGGCCAGCGCCGAGCGGTTCGATGCTATACTGCTCGATGTTGGGCTTCCTGATATGGATGGGAGGGAACTGTGCCGGCTGTTGCGCCGCGCCGGGGTGCAGGTGCCGATCATCATGCTGACCGGGGCGGACAGTGACGCCGACACCGTGCTCGGCCTCGATTCGGGCGCCGACGATTATGTGACAAAGCCGTTTCGCCTGAGCGTGCTGCTGGCGCGGCTGCGTGCGCATCTGCGGCAGAGTGAGCATAGCGACGATGCGGTGTTCACGATCGGCCCCTACACGTTCCGTCCGAGCGCCAAGCTTCTCCTCGATGCGACCGGCCGCAAGAAGGTCAGGTTGACCGAGAAAGAGACGGCAATTTTAAAATATCTCTACCGCGCCGGCGATCACGCTATCGGGCGCGACACTCTCCTCGGCGAAGTTTGGGGCTACAATGCCGGAGTGACGACCCACACGCTGGAGACCCATGTGTACCGCCTTCGCCAAAAGATCGAGCGCGACCCGACGCGCGCCGAAATCCTGGTGACCGAGCCGGGGGGCTACCGCCTCGTACCGTGATCATCCGGCAGCAGGGCGCCCCGACAGCTCTCGGACTTACTAAAAGTATCATCGTCACCCCCGCGAAAGCGGGGGTCCAGGGCTGGCGCTGGCTCTCTCCCGCCCTGGATTCCCGCTTTCGCGGGAAAGACGATGATAGACAGCAGTGGCAATGGGCGGCGTGCGGCTGCTGATCGCCAGCGGGGCGGATCGCGATTACTTTCCGCTGTTGCGTGACACTGTGATGTCGATCCGGGCTCATTGCCGCGACGTTGCGATCGGGACCCTCGATCTTGGGCTCGACGAGGAGCAGCGTGAATGGCTCTCCTCGCGGGTCGAACACATCGTATTGCCGCTGTGGGATATCGACTTTCCCCGTCGCGCGCAAATGTCGGAAACATTCAAGGCGCAGGTGGCACGCCCGTTTCTGCGGCGGCACTTTCCGGGGTATGAGGTCTATATGTGGGTCGATGCCGATGCCTGGCTTCAGGACGGGCGGGTGATCGATCTTTATGTGAGCGCAGCGGGCCGCGACAGGCTGGCGATCACTCCCGAAATCGACCGCGCCTACAAGCGCCATTACAAGCGGCCGAAGCCATTCGGCTGGACATTGGCGTGGAAGAATTACCGCCAAGCGTTTGGCTGGCGCGCCGCCGATCGTCTGGGGCGCAACCCGATGGTCAATTGTGGGGTATTCGCATTGCATCGCGACGCGCCGCATTGGGACGCTTGGGCGCGTGTCCTCGCGCAAGTGCTGCAGCGGACGCAATTCTTTTTTGTCGAGCAGACGGCGCTCAATTATGTGATCTTTGCCGAGCACCTGCCGGTCAACCTTCTCCCGGCGTATTGCAACTGGATGCCGGGTGATGCCTCGCCTGCTTTCGACACTGCCCGCGGCCTTTTTGTCGAGCCCTATGCGCCCCATGAGGTGATCGGCATCATGCATCTCGCAGGCCGCGAGCAAAAGACCCACCTTTTTCGGCTCAACCGGTTGGACGGCGGGACCGTCGAAACTTCGCTGCGGTACAGCGAGACCCGCTTGCTGTGCGGCCGCTCTCTCGGCGGCTCTTCGGCTTAGAGTATCGTCAAATGCTGGGTCAACTCGGCGGGTTTGTCGTCGCCCTGTGGCATGTGGTGGGGCTGTTGCTCATAGTAGTGCTTGTCACCGAGTTCGGTGTCGAGGGGTGGCGTCGGCTTAGCCGCCTTTTGCGCTATTACCGACCGACCCGCCCGGACCGCGCCGGGAGCGCCGACGCCTATGGCGGCGCCGATTGGTCAGCGGGGTATTTCGACGAGTTCCGCCGGGCCGTCCGCGTCGACTGGAAGCCCTATGTCGAATGGTGGCAGCGCCCGTTGCGCGGTGCTTACGTGACGCTCGACGAACGCGGGCTGCGGCCGACGCCAGGCGAGGAGACGGCAAACGGCGCGGCGATCCGCATCCTGTGCTTTGGCGGCTCGACGATGATGGGAATGGGGGCGCGCGACGACCACACCATTCCAGCGGTACTGGCCCGCCGGCTCACAGAGTGCGGACACCGCGTTGCAGTAACGAATTATGGCCAGCTCGGGCACAACAGCACGCAGGAGGTCATCACCTTGCAGCAGCTGTTGAAGTGCGGAGAACGGCTTGATATCGCCTTGTTCTATGATGGCATCAACGAGATGGCGTGCGCCGAGCAGACCGGCCGTACGGACGGGCTGTTCAACGAGGCGCGCCGGCGGGCCGAGTTCAACCTGCTTCATCCGGATCGGCGGCGCGACCTGATTGCCGCGGCACTGATCAGTTCGGCGCCGCGCACGCTGCGGCGGCTGCGCCGATTGACCGGCCTTCCATTGCGCGGCCCGTTGCCTGTGGAGCAGACGGACCTGTCGCAGGTCGATCTCGGCGAGTTCGCCCGCGAGATCATCGCAGCCTACCTAGACAATATGCGTTTGGTACGCTTGTTGGCGGATGGATACGGGTTCCGGCCAATTTTCTTTTGGCAGCCGGTGATCACGACAAAAAAGTCCAAAACGCCGGACGAGCGACGCTGGGTTTACGACTACACTAACGATCCCGAGAGCCGACGGCTCCTTTATGAAGCGATCATCGGCGAGCGGCGGCGGCATCCCAAACTGATAGAGGCCTCGGACAATATCGATTTATCCGCGCTTTTTGACGACTGGACAGAGCCCGTTTATATTGATCTGTACCATTTGTCGGAGGCCGGAAACGCGGCGGTGGCCGAGGCGATGTTGCCGGCTGTCGCCCGCGTGGCGAGCGTGTTGCAGCCTCGCACCCGTGTCGTGGCCGAGGGGACATAGCAGATGGAGTGGTGGATCCTGTCAGGTCTTGCAGTGGTGGTGGTCGCGGTCGGGGCGCTGACCCGCCTGCGTCGATCGAGGCGGCGCCAAGCCTACGAACCGGCTCAGAACATCTACCCGCTGTGGTAGACCGCTGCCGTGCGAGCCGAATTGACTTCACTTCCCGCTTGACCGTCGCCGTCATAATCTACATCTAAGCCGGCCGATTCATTCGATGGGAGGAGACGAAAATGCGCCGAGCGCGATGGCTGAGCTTTGGTTTTCTCGCGATATTTCTGATCTGGGGCGCCGCACAGGCGGAACAAATCAAATTCAAGGCCGATCTGGCTCCCACCCCCGGGGTAGCCAGCTCAGGCAAAGGCACGGCGACGGCGTCGCTCGACACCAACACCAAGACATTGACTTGGACCGTCGACTATTCCGGCCTTAGCGGACCCGCGACCGCGGCGCATATTCACGGTCCAGCCGATCCCGGAGCGAATGCTGGGATCGTTGTGCCTTTCTCCGGGAACCTCGCCAGCCCGATTAAGGGTTCGGCGACATTGACCGATGCGCAAATCGCGCAATTGGAGGCCGGGAAGTGGTATGTCAACATCCACACTGAGGCCAATAAGCCCGGAGAAATCCGCGGCCAGCTCGTCCGAGCGTCTTAGTCGACGGTTCAGCCGCGAGGATTTGTCAGGGAACAAGGGTCCGGCTCGGCGATGCCGTCGGCCGGACTGATCCGCACCAACAACTGTCCGGTCAGTCCACAATATCCTGACGCAACTCCAAAGAGGCAGCCCTCAAAGGCTTGCAGGGTGGTGTCGCGAAATATCGCACTGATCACATCCGTGCCGCGAACCCATAATTCCTGCGCTGCCGCCTGATAACCGCCGATCGGGGTCACCGGCGTGAGGCAGATCTTGTCGGGCCGGCCGTAATCGGCGTATAGCGCCGCCGAGATCGCACGCAAGGCTGGCGGGTTAACCCCGTGGCGCGGCCGCTCCAGCTGGATGCGTTTGAGGCCGCGCGTTCGCTTATCCATTTGAAAGAAGGTGATGACGGGGACGCCGCCCACCGTTTCCCCGCGCAGCACGACATCGACATAGCTGTCGCCGAAATCGAGACTTTTGGGGAGCTGCGTTGCGGTCCGGTCGAATTGCTGCAGCAGGCTTTGCGAAGTCTCTCCCCAATGGACCTGCCTCAGTAACTCCGGAATGGCATCCGCCGCCGACGCAGCAGACCCTCCAGCGGCGAGCACGAATACGATCAGCAAGATAGGGTGGAAACGTACTGCTGCCGGTTTCCACCCTTTAGCTCGAGCCAAATGCGTTGGCGCTCCGCTCAAGAAGCTTTGAGTTCGATCTTTCTTGCCTTTGCGGCCTCTGCCTTTGGCAGGACAAGCTGTAAGACACCGTCCTTGAGGGTGGCCTCGATGCGGTCTCGGTCGATGTTTTCCGACAGCGTGAAAACGCGCTCGTAATCCCCGTCGGCATACTCGCTATAAACCCGCTGGTACCCGCCATGCTCGTTGGCGGCGCGGTGTCCGCGGATCGTCAATACGCGCCGCTCGAGGCTGATATCCACCCCGTTCGGGGAAACTCCGGGCATTTCCGCCAGCACGACGATGCTGTCCTTGGTTTCATAGATGTCAGCCGGTGGCAAAAATACCGGCCGCGGTGGTGTGCGCTGACCGGCTTCCCTCGTGGATTCCCGGGTGGCCGGCGTCTGTTGTTCGACGGTTCTGACTTCCTGGGCCATGATTGCTCTCCTTCCGCTCGGGTCAAGCAGCGCGGATTTCGATCTTCTTCGGCCGATCCGCTTCCAGCCGTTGCAACTCGATTTCCAGGATGCCATCGCTGAAGCGCGCCTGGATCTTGTCGGGATCGACACGGAACGGCAGCTGGACGGCACGCGAGAAACTGCCGTACGCACGCTCGCGGCGCTGCCAATTGACGTTTTGCTCTTGTGACTTCGGTTCGCGCTTGCCCGCCAAGGTAAGCACATCCTCTTGAAGGCTGAGATTTACGTCATCGCGGGTAATACCCGGCAATTCGGCTGTCAGAACGACGCTGTGTTCGCCGAGCCAAATGTTGATCGGCGGAAAGTCGCGTGCGGCCGTCGCGTTGAACCCGGAAAAGACCCGGTTCATTTCGCTCTGCATTCGCCGTAGCTCGGCAAATGGGTCGAAACCCAATCGCGGAAATTCTGAAAGCGCCATGGTTCACCTCTCTGCACGTTCACCCCGGTAACGCATGCGGATGGCGATTAGCGCGCCACACAGGGAAAAATCTTTCCTTGCCCATCGGTACTGCCGCGAACGTGGCGACCCGCGCGGGAGGAGGTGGGGTAACAACTCGGATCACATCCTCACAGCGAAGCGACATGACCGCGGCCGACCCATCTGGTTCGGCCGTCCTTCCCTGCCGAGACCCGTTAGTCGGCATCCGGCACGCCTTCGATCTAGTGACATTGCGGCGATCTTCAAGCTCCTCGTCATCCACAAAATCTGTTAGTGAAAACAGTGCAGTAGGCATTCGGACAAGTCTTGAATGGCGCTCCCGGATCGCCTACATCGCTCAATCGCCAGTATGGCGGGCGCCGCGATCATTTCGGCGCGCCTTGTATCCATGTTGCTCGTTGGAGGGATGTGGTTATGAGGGAACATCGATCCTCGATGCAAAGATCCGCTTCCGCATCATTTGGTAATGCTTAACCGCGTCGCGCGGAGCGCCGAAACATTCGACATCATCCATTTTCATGCGGATTTTCTGCATTTTCCATTATTTGCCCGGCTCTGGGGCAAGACCTTGACGACGACCCATGGCCGCCTGGATCTGCCAGATCTGCCTCCCCTCTTTCGCGAATTTCCGATGATGCCATTGGTATCCATCTCGGACGCTCAGCGAGCACCGGTGCCGTGGGCGGGCTGGCACGGCACCGTTCATCACGGCCTCCCGACAGATCTTTATCTTCCGGGCCGCGGGGACGGGGGCTACCTCGCTTTTATCGGGCGGATCAGCCCCGAGAAGGGCGTGGAAAAGGCGATCAAAATTGCCCGCCGGGTGGGAATACCGCTGAAAAATCGCGGCCAAGGTCGACAAAGCCGATCTCTATTATTACAATAACAAGGTCAAAAGGCTGCTCAAGGGTCCGGGGGTGGAGCTCATCGGTGAGATCGGCGACCGCGACAAAGGAGAATTTCTCGGTCGGGCGATGGCGTTGCTTTTCCCAATCGACTGGCCGGAACCCTTCGGGCTGGTCATGATCGAGGCGATGGCCAATGGCACCCCGATCATCGCGTTTAGGCGAGGCTCTGTTCGGGAAGTCATCGACCAGGGGTCACGGGCTTTGTGGTCGACAGTGTCGATAGGGCGGTTGCCGCAGTTCCGCGGGCCGCAGCCCTTGATCGGAGCGGGGTTCGTCGTCGCTTCGAAGAGCGGTTCTCGGTCGAGCGTATGGCACGCGACTACATCGAGCTTTATGACGACGTGATGCGTCGCTCGATCGACGCGGTTGTGTTGAGCCCCAGGGCTGCCGATCAACGGGAAGCGGCCTGACCTCAGAGAGCCATATCGACGAGACTGCGCCGGCTGCTGAGCGGGTCGGCGATGAGGAAGCGTCGCCGTTTTACATCGAATCCAACGTCTCCTTCCAGGAGCGCCGGCCGCGCACACTCAAGTCCGGTTATACCTTCGCCTTGTTTGATCACCGCGGCGATATCGTCTCGGGCGAAGGCAATTCCGACGGCATTTACCTCCACGACACGCGTTTCCTGTCGCAGCTCGAGCTGCGGCTGAATGGTGCGCCGCTTCTCCTCCTCAGCTCTAATGTGCAGGAAGACAACGCCGTCCTGACGGTGGATTTGGCGAACCCCGAGCTGATCTCTCGCGATGGGGTCGCGCTCCGCGGCGAACTGATCCATGTGAACCGGCTCAAATACATCTGGCAGAACGCGTGCTACGAGCGGCTCCTCGTCCACAACTTCGACGACCGAGGTCATGATGTGCGGCTCGGGATCAGGTTTGCCGCTGATTTTGCCGATCTCTTCGAGGTGAGGGGGCAGAAGCGGGCTCGGCGAGGCCAGGTTTCGGTCGAGCGCAGGTCTGCATCATCCGTCGTCTTGCGATACCTCGGCCTTGACGGAGTGGAGAGAGTCACCAGTCTCGAGTTCGAGCCGGCCCCGACCCGGCTCGATGCCGCGACTGCCCTCTATGAGTTTTCGCTCGGGCCGGGCGAGGGGATGCGATCCGTGCTTCGGGTTGCATGCAGGGACGATCGCGATCAGAAGATTGGCGTCGGTCGGCAATTCTACAGTTCACTTCGCACGGCGCGGCGGGCGCTCAGATCTTCCAGCGGGCGGGCCGCCAGCGTCGACAGCTCGAATTCGATGTTCAACGAGTTTGCGCGCCGCTCGGTCGCCGACCTTTACATGCTGCTGACCGAGACCGAATTTGGCCCCTATCCGTTTGCCGGCATCCCGTGGTTCAGCACGCCGTTTGGGCGCGACGGGATCCTGACCGCTCTCTTCACGTTATGGGTCGATCCGTCGATCGCCAAGGGCGTGCTGCGCTTTCTCGCGGCGACGCAATCGACCGATTTCGATCCGGAGCGCGATGCCGAACCGGGCAAAATTCTGCACGAAATGCGGGACGGCGAGATGGCGCGGCTGCGCGAGGTGCCGTTCGCGCGTTACTACGGCAGCATCGATGCGACTCCGCTGTTCGTGCTCTTGGTCGGCGAATACTTCAGACGCACCGGAGATCTCGATACGGTTCGAGAGCTATGGCCGAATATTCAGGCTGCCCTCCATTGGATCGACACCTATGGCGACCCGGACGGCGACGGGTTTGTGGAATATCAGCGCAGAAACGCCGAAGGGTTAGTCAATCAGGGCTGGAAGGATTCGAACGACGCAATCTTCCACGAGGATGGCCGCCTGGCTGAAGGCCCGATCGCTCTGTGCGAAGTTCAGGCCTATGTGTACGGCGCCAAGCGTCACGCAGCGGCTCTGGCGTTGGCGCTGGACCATCCGATAACCGCCGCCACCCTCTCGCAGCAGGCGGACGCGCTACGCGAACGGTTCGAGGCCGCGTTCTGGTGCGACGAGCTGGCGACCTACGCGCTCGCGCTGGACGCCGTCAAGCAGCCATGCCGAGTGACTTCGTCCAATGCCGGGCACGCCTTGCTGACGGGGATTGCCGCCCCCGAGCGCGCCGCACTCGTGGCCGACACGCTGCTCGGGACCAGCTGCTTTTCCGGATGGGGCGTGCGTACGGTGGCGCGATCGGCCGCGCGCTACAATCCGATTTCGTACCACAACGGCTCGGTTTGGCCGCACGACAACGCGATGATAGCCCTGGGTCTCGCCCGTTATGGTCTTAAATCCGGTGTCCTGCGGATCTTCCGAGGCCTTTTTCAGGCCGCGAGTTACATGGACTTGCGGCGGCTGCCGGAGCTGTTCTGCGGGTTTGCCTGGCGGCAGCTGACCGCGCCGACACTCTACCCGGTCGCCTGCGCGCCGCAGGCTTGGGCAAGCGCTACCGTGTTCGCGCTGTTGCAGGCGAGCCTCGGTTTGAGCTTCGATCAGACTGGCGATGAGATCCGGTTCGATCGGCCGGCGCTGCCGGATTTTCTCGACCATCTGCACCTACGCGGGCTGCATGGGAGACATGGTGTCGCCGACATCCTGCTGCGCCGCTACGGCAGCGAGGTATCGGTCGATATCACGCGCCGTCAGGGAAAGGTACCGATCGTCATTGTTCGTTGAGGTTCGGCATCCGCTTCAAAATCCGACCTTCAGGCCCGCGACGGTTCCGCCGAAATAGGCCTGGGGCTCGGAAGGCTGCACCCCGAGGGCGTGTTCCATGCGCCGCACGCACCGATCGGCTCCATCTGACACGGAACGCCAGGTCGCCGCTTGCGGCAAGACCCCGAGCAGGCACTCGTCAAAGAAGTTATAGATGCGGTGAGCCTGGCAGCCGAAGGATGGCCGGTCCCCTCGAGCGGCGGTCAGGATGACGCGATTAGGTCTCGCCATTTTGCCGGTCGCAAAGCTGCCGCTGTAGCAGGCCGAGACGATCACGACCGTGGGCACCGCGGCGCAACCGCGCGATAACGCGCGGGCGAGCTCGTCCGGAGTAAGTGCCCGGTTCGAACGGGCTAGCCACACGCCGGTGCCGCGCTCGCCGTGCGAGGTCAAAAAGATCAGGCACTGGTCCCCTGGCCGGGCCGGCAGCTCGCTGATACGCCGCAACAAAAGCTCGGCAGTGGCCGGCTCGGCGCCGCTGGCCAGCTCCGGGGCGCTGGCGCTGAGGCGATGGATGTTGCCCGGCGGCATGCCCGCCGCGGCGAGCCGCCGGCTAATTTCATGGGTCGCATTATCGAATACCGGTTCGGCATCGTCACCGGCCGCGAGCACGACTTGCCAAGTCCCGGCCGCGCCGGCCGGCTCGGTGCCGAGCCAGCCGAGCACTCCGAGAAGCAGCATCGCACCAAGAAGGCAGCGACAAATCGTTAATTTCATCGGCCGGCGTCTCGTACAGAAGCACCGGGGCATGATGGCGCGTGTCATGCTATCCTGCCGCAAATCGAGGAGGTCATGAGATGCCAGTAGCACTCACGGAGAAGAGTTGCACGCCGTGCCGCGGCGGCATACCGCCGCTCACCGAACAGGAAGCCGCAGCCTATCATGCGCAGGCGCCCGACTGGGCGCTTCTCGAGGAAACCAAGCGGATCGAGCGAACCTATCGGTTCAAGAACTTCGCCGAAGCCTTCAGATTTGTCGAGAGCGCGGCCGCGCTCGCCGAAGCCGAAGGACACCATCCCGATATCGGTTTCGGCTGGGGTTACGCGAGGGTCTCGCTGCACACCAAGAAGATCAAGGGACTGCACGAGAACGACTTCATCATGGCGGCAAAGCTCGATCGCATCGCCGCCGAGAGCGCATCCTAGCGCATCCTGAAGATTAGAGAGGATCAAGGGAGGAGACCCATGCCGACTTATATCATGCTCGCCAATTGGACCGACCAAGGCGCCCAGAAGGTGAAGGACTCCCCGCGCCGGCTCGAAACCGCCAAGAAGGCCCTGTTCGATATGGGGGGCGAATTCAAGACGGTTTACATGACGCTCGGCGAATATGACCTCGTTGGCGTTTACGAAGCGCCGGACGATGCCGTGGCGGCGCGGTTCAGCCTGATGCTCGGAATGCTCGGCAGCGTGCGGACCAAGACCTTGAAGGCCTTCCCCGAGGCAGCCTATCGGGAGATCGTCGCCTCGCTCGGCTAAGTTGAGGTCCGCGTGTGATCTCCGCGGGGCGTATTTTTGCGGCCTGCGAGCGTCCCGATAGAACCAATCGCAAAATATCTTCCTGGACAAGCTACGCCAGGTTGAATAATGTTTTTCCATAGAGGCGCCGCTGGCGGCCTTGGACGACTGATAACAAAGCGAAGAATGTCGGCCTGGCAGTTGGCGGCGACGAGGATCGGAGCGATCACCGTGTGATCGAAACGCGGGTCCCGGACCTAACTCGGCGTGGTCCCGCGCTTAGAATTGCGGGACGGGAGGATGGGTTGTGGAGGCAAACGTCGCGCCGGACCAGGCTGTCGTCTCTAGCCGAGCGGCTCGGGGCATACGCATCCTGCTCGTATGGGGGGTGCGCTTCACCGGCGAATGCCTTGCCGAGCTCCTCGAACGCGACCCCTCCCTGTCGGTCGCCGGGCTGTGCGCCGATCTCTCCGAGGCGGTAGCGCTCAGTGCGTCCATGCAGCCAGATATCGTATTGTTGGATGGAAGAATGCCCGAGGGTGCGGCCGCAGCACGGCGCGCTCTCGACGAGGCTCCTGGCATGCGCATTGTCGTCTCCTCGGTCAGGGAGACGGAAGATGACGTCGTCGCCTGGGCCGAGGCCGGGGTAATCGGGTACATTCCGAGAACCACGCCCCTCTGCGATTTCGTTCGCCTGATGATGGATATCCACAGTGGCGAGCAGGTCTGCTCTGGCCGGGTGGCCGCTGGCTTGCTGCGGCGCATCGCCCACACTGCTAATGGAAGTACCCGCCGCAATCGGCTGGTCGCGAGGCCTACGCTCACCAGGCGCGAGCGGCAGACCGCCGAACTGATCAAGAGCGGGCTCAGCGACAAGGAAATCGCTCGCCGGTTGAATATCAGCGTTGCGACGACGAAATCACATGTCCATAACCTGCTCGGCAAGCTAAACGCAAGGCGTCGAACCGAGATAGCCGATTACTTGCGCGGGTGAGTGCAGTATAGTCCGCAGCGGGTTTCTGCGGCCGGTCCGTCCGTCATATGCCGCTGCGGTCGCGGGCGATCTCTACCTGCGCTACCTCCGGCGGGATCAGCCAGGCGTAGAATGTGTCGCGCAAACAATGCCTGCAGGCGCCGTCCCAATTTTGCAAAGAGACGATCTTGACGTAGAGCTGCTGGCCGGCCGCGAGATCGACATCCTTGTTTTGGTTGAAGTCCTGGTTATAGCTGACCGGCGCGATGTGATAATGCCCAGGCGAAACGTCGCGATAAAACACGCCGCCGTTTGCGACGGACCCGAAGTAGCTGCTGTTCACATCGATATTTGCCAGGTTGAGGCTCTCGGAGAGTTCCAAAGGACGGTAAAACCAGATCCGGGCTTGACCCGCCAGGACGGGCGGTGCGGCAACGGAGACTTGCGCCGACGGTTCGGCGCAGCCGGCCACCGTCAGCACCAAGACGCCTGCCCACTCGAGCCACCTTCGTGGGCCTTGAGCGGAACCTCGCGCCATCGGCATTCCCTCCTTTCCCCTGGCGCCCGTGAGCGTCCTGGGTTCCCGCTGTTCGTCGGTTTCCTGGACGATGGATATGTACCGGGTGGTTGCGCTATCAAGTCCCGATGAACTGGAAGCAGCGCCGGGCCGGAGCCCGGCTGGGGCAGCAGGGTCGCGCGTCGGGCAAGCCGGCCGCGCCGATCGCCGGATGGTTCAACACGGCGCTCGCGCATCAACGCGGGGGACGCGCGGCCGATGCGGAGCGGCTGTGCCGCGAGATCCTGTCTGTCGACCCCGGTCATGCGCAAACCCTTCATCTGCTCGGCCTGATCGAGCATCAGCGCGGCCGCTCCGACGAGGCGATCGAGCACATCCGCATGGCGATCATGCGGAACGGCCGGGACCCGGCTTTTCACCACAACCTCGGCAACATTCTCAGAGCACTCGATAGGCTCGGCGAGGCCATTGATTGCTACGAGAGGGCTCTCGCCCTCGCGCCGGCCTCGGTCGATACCCTCTACAATCTAGGCAATACATATCAGGACCTCGGCCAGCCGGAGCGCGCCGCCGCCTATTTCGAACGAGCGTTGCGCCTCAACCCCGAAGCGATAGAATTACTTAATAATCTCGGCACTGCGTTGCAGGATCTCGGCCGGCTCGACGAAGCGATCGGCTGCTATCGCAAGGCGCTGGCGCTCCGGCCGGATCTTGTCGAGAGCCTCGACAATCTCGCCGGTGCTCTGCAGGCGCAGGGGAAGTTGGAAGCAGCGCAGGCCTGCTATGAGCGCGCTCTTGCGCTCCGGCCGAATTGTGCCGAGAGCCATATCGGACTCGGCGTCGTATTGCGCGCCCACGGCCGGCTGGAGGATGCCGTCGCCCGCTATCAGCAGGCACTGGCATTGTCGCCTGACAATCCCGACGCGCACAACAATCTCGGCATCGCGCTCGTCGATCTAGGCCGGCGGGCGGAGGCGATCACTCATCATGAACAGGCGCTGGCGCTGCAGCCGGGTCGCGCCGAACTGCACTACAATCTCGGCAGCGCTCTCCAGCACCGTGGCCTGTACGCCGAAGCGCTCGCCTGCTACGGGTGCGCGTTGACCCTCAACCCCGCTTATGCCAAGGCGCATCTTAACCGCTCGCTCGCTCTTTTGGTGACTGGAGAGCTCGACGAGGGGTGGCAGGAATATGAGTGGCGCTTTGCGGTCAATGTGTACGACCGAAAGTTCGATCGGCCTCTATGGTCCGGCCAGCCCCTTGCCGGAGCGAGCATCCTGATCCATGCCGAGCAAGGGTTTGGGGATACGTTGCAATTCATCCGGTATATCCCCGCCGTCGCGGAGCGTGGCGGCAGAGTTGTTCTCGAGGTGCCGGCATCACTTGTCCGTCTTGCGCGCACGGTCGCCGGCGCATCCGAGGTCGTCGCCGCCGGCGACCCGCTGCCGACTTTCGATTGCCATTGTCCGCTACTCAGCCTGCCTCGGCTATTCAAAACAAATCTGGCAACTATTCCCAACGCGGTACCCTATCTGAAGGTCCCGGCGGAGGCGTCGGTCGCTTGGGCCGAGCGGATCCCCACCACGTCCGGTGTCAGGGTGGGTGTCGTATGGGCCGGCACTACGGTTGGTGCGATCGATCTGCAGTTGCTCCAACCCTTGTGGGAAGTCGACGGCGTAAGCTGGTTCAGTCTTCAGGTCGGCGAGCGGTCGGGCGACATCTCGTCCCTTGCCGGAGTGAAGATCGCCGACCTCTCGCCATGGCTGGTTGATTTCGCCGAAACTGCGGCTGCAGTTTGCCGCCTGGACCTGGTCATCAGCGCGGACACTTCGGTTGCGCATCTGGCGGGCGCACTCGGGCAACCGACATGGCTCCTGTTGCGGTATCCCTCGGAATGGCGCTGGCTGCTCGAGCGCGAAGACAGCCCCTGGTATCCGACCGCGCGGCTGTTCCGGCAGAAGGAGGAGGATTGGCCTCGCGTGGCGCGCGAGGTCGCCGCCGCCCTTGCGCAGATGGCACGCTGAAGCGTCCTATGGCACATCTATAAGCGTTCGCGTAAGCCCGGAATGCGCCCTTTTCTGCTGATTGCGCTGCTCGCCCTTGCCGCTTGCTCCTCCGAATCTTCGATCAGCAAGATCGACAGCCGCACATTCGTTATCGAAAGCGCAGGAATTCCCGGAGGTTCCGAGGCACCGAACCGACGTACGGCTGAGCGCGTCTGTCCGAGCGGGTATCGCGTCATGGACAAGACGGTGCACCAAGGCACCCCCGATCGGGCTCGCGACGAGCCAGGCACATTCACCAACTGGACGATCCGATGCCTTTAAACATCGCTGCTCAGAGAATAGACACTAACAAATACCCTCTCCCGCTAGCGGTACTGCTCGTCGCGTTTATCTTCGTGCTCAACGACTGCACACCGCAAGCCAAGGTCACGACCGCGGAAGCGCAGATTCCGGCGATCGCACCGGGATCGGCGCGGGTCTGGTTCTTCCGAGGGTGGGATTTGCCTAGCGGCCAAAGCTTTGTCTATGGGGCGGCGCCGACAATATATGCGAATGACGCACCTGTCGGTGAAATCGCGACAGGCACAGACTTCTTCCGAGATTTCCCGCCGGGGGCCTACCGCTTTACCGTAGAGCCCATTGGCCTCCCCACCCCTCAGGCGGCGAGCCTCCAACTGGCGGCGGGGACGCAGAGCTATCTTCAGGTCCAGTGGGTAGCCAGCTGGCAGTTCGGCTATCCCGAGGCGGACTTCAGTTTCGCACCCAATACCTTTGCTGTCCTGACGGCATCGCCGCAAGTGGCTCAGGCGTATCTACCCACCTTGTCCTACCTCGGCCAGCGCTAGCCCGGCCTCGGTGCCAGAGGCTGGGCAAAAATGAAGCGAGAATTCTCGACGAGTCACCGCGGGTCGTCGTCATTCCCGTGGAGGAGCGTGTGCAGGACCCCTGCCGCGCTCATCGAAGCACTTCCCCGGCGAAAGCCGGGGCCCATCGTTCCGCCGCATGAGGCTGTCATCGTTTTGTAAGCCAGTCTCGGATAGGCAAGTCATAGCAGGGCCTCCTGCACCAATTTCGCTAGCTTCCATCGTTGCGGTATTTCGCGCGCCGCAACGGCACGCCGCATGAGATGCAGCTGAGCATTCCAGAGGAAGCGTGGACGTCGCGCCCTCAGGCGCTTCTTTTCTGTTGCATATCTAACACATCTACGCGCATCCGTCGTTCTCGGCGCCGCGCCTGCAGCTAAACGGATCGCAAAACGCGGGACCATCAAATCGATGGAAACTCCAACATATTCAGCATGTTGCGCCCCATAGGTCTAAACCTCTGAAACCTTAGGTTTAGATCCTATGCTCCACCTCTTTTCAATCTGACGATGGATAGTGCCGGAAGCCCACACTCGGTCAACATCAACCTGTGATTTCAGAGGTTGGTCACCGGGGGAGCGGTTAACGATGACGAAAACGCGTACTATCGGCACCTTGGCGGCGATCGGCGGCCTGACCGCGACGATCGCGTTGCTGACGGGTCTTCCAGCGGCGAGCGCCGACGAGCTGGCGGATTTGCGCGCCAATCAGGAGCTGTTGCAGCGGCGCATCGACCAGCTCGCGCAGGGCGCTCTACCGGAAACGAAGGTTGCCCCCGGCATTGCGGGGCCGTTGGGCACTCAGCCGATCCCAGGTCAAGCAATCATCGGCGGCAGCTTCCCGCGGTCGTTCCTGGTCCCGGGCACCGACACCTCGATCCGCGTGGGCGGCTTTGTCGACCTCACGGCGAACTACTTTCTGCAGGGCGCCAACACCGCCAATCCTGGTCTTCCTTCGTCGAATTTCGGCCAAAACGGGAACCTGAATGGGGTGCCGGTCGGTCAAATGTTCGTGCCCGGTCTCGGCAATGTCGCACAGCAGGCCAACCATTCGCGCGGCAACGGGTTCTTCGAGTTCAGCCCGCAGCAGTCGAGGCTAAATGTCGAGACCCGCACCCCGACGGCCTGGGCGAGTTGCGGACATTCTTTGAGTTCGATTGGTCGGGTAGCAACGCTTTCAGCGTCCAGACCGCGCAGCAGGCCGGCGGCGACAGCCTCCTCCCGCGCCTCAGATTTGCCTACGGCACATTGGGCGGGTTTCTCGCCGGCCAGGCGATCTCGAACTTTTCCGATGCCGACGCCGATACCGAATCAATGGAATTTGGCGGCGCGATGGGCTCGACCGGCGGTGCGCGCATCCCGCAGGTGCGCTACACCCTTGCGGGTCCATTGGGCAGCGCCTTCTCGGTGTCGGCGGAACAGCCGACCGTCTCCGTCGAAACCCCCGGCGGCCTCTTTGCTAATGATTTCGAACACCGGCGGGCTCCCGGCCGGCCCCGGGACTGGGAACATCTCCGCGACCTGCAATGGCGTACCCTGCACCGGCTCGGGAACCCCGATCAACGGCAACATCGCCAAGCCCATCGCGCCCAATCTCACCGTCGCCTCCTATTGGGCGCAGCCCTGGGGGCACGTGGACTTCGCCGGTGTGCTCGTTCCGATGCAGTTCAACGACGGCCACTTCATCTCCCGAGATTACCTCGGCTATGGCGGCCATTTCAGTGGCGACGTCAAGCCTGGCTGGTTCGGGTGGGCCAAGGACGATTTCCTGTTCAGTTTTGTCGCGGGCGAAGGTATCGGCTACTATACGAGCGGCGGGTGGGCCAACGCTTCGGCGATGTCGACCAACTTCACCGTCGCAACCGCGTGCGCGACGCCCCAACCGGGCTGCACGGGCGGGATGGCGGCGTCGAACGTCATCTTTTCGCAGAACTTTGCGTGGAGCACAAATGGCGGCTACCAGCATTGGTGGACGCCGAACCTGCGCTCGACGTTAGCAGCCGGCATCGCGCAGCAAGACCTCAACTCGCAGCTGATCGGGCCGGCCCAGGCCAGCACATTTACCAAGGAGCAGTGGAACGCCTTTGCCAATCTGGTGTGGAACCCGGTCGCGTTCATCACCGCCGGTGTCCAGTACAATTATGGCACCCGCATCGTCGTCGCCAACGGCAAGGGCCACGCGCAGGGTTTCTCCGCCAAGTTCCGCGTAGCCTTCTAGGAGGAGGGCGATGCTCGAACTGATCGAAGGCCTCCCCGGCAACGTCGTCGGTATCGCGGTTAGCGGACGGCTGACGATGCAGGACTGTCAGGACGTCTTGGTCCCGGCGATGGAGAAGTCCCTCAAACGGCACGACAAGATCAGGCTCTATTACGAGCTCAACTCGCGGTTTCCCGGCGCTGCATGGGACGAGCTCGACCTCGGACTGGAGCATGCTTCGCGCTGCGAGCGGGTTGCGATCGTGACCGATATCGGCTGGGTGAGGCTCACCGTGAAAGCGCTTCGCTTTTTGATACCCAGCAAGATCCGGGTGTTCGCGACCGATCAGGCGGAAGAGGGTCGTTCTTGGATCACCGCGCGTCCCGGATCTCGCGCGGATACCGATGTCCCCGAAGCCGCCGGAGAGCGGCTGTCGCCGCCCCCGCGAATGAGCCGATCGTCTCCCGCGCGCAGGGTGGCGCGGCACGCACGACACTCTCAGCCGAGGCGCACCTCCCGAGCGGCCTCGGTCGATCACGCGCCACTGACCTAAAACCGGAACAGGCTCATAAGATCACCGACGGCCGGCCGGTTCGCGGGGACGTAACGGTTCTGGCCGTTCTCTGTGTGACTGGGGAGATGGTCACGGCTCCTCGTCCGGTCGCGCACTCCAGGTGAAAGCGAAGGTGTTTGTTTTGGCCGCGGGAGGGATCGAGAACGCCAGCTGTTTATTGGCGTTCAAAGACGCCCCACAATGCGCGTCCCGGCGGTACGACCGATGCGTCTGGTTGCTCGGTGCGCAACATCTGGAAATGCTCCTGCAAGAGCCCCCAAACGTCGATGCCGTCGTCGATCCACACTTGCTCTCGCGTCGGCACCAACCTGCGGGAAGCGTTGAGCACGAGAAGCCGGCCGCCCGGCTTCAGCGCGGCCTTTATCCTCGCGATGTCCTCGTCCGGGCGTTGGCAATGCTGGAGCACCCAGACGGCCAGCGCGAAATCCGCACACACCCCGAAACGCAGCAGCTGATCGAAGGTCGTCGGGTTGCAAACCAGGAACCGCTCAGATTTGACGTACTCCGTCGCCAACGCCGCCATTCCCGAGCTGATGTCGACGCCCAGCACCGACCAATTCTTGCGCTCGATCAATGGCTTCGCGAGCCGGCCAGGCCCGCAGCCGAAATCCAATGCTGTCGCGTCGCGCGGCGGCAGGTAGGCGTCGACGATCTCCATCAGGTACTCGGTCTCGATTCCCCAGCGCTCCTCCGGCGTGTGCACGCCATCCGGGTTGAGCGCCACCCATCGAGCTTGCTCCATCGAGCCGACGTCAAAGATCGTCGGATCGTAGGTAAACTTGCGCGCCTCGCTCATATCGGGGCCTCGAGATGCCGACAAATGGCCTCCACCACTTCGTCGATCACGTGATCAAAGGCGTCGAACCGTCTCGGGAGACGGACGGGACAAATGCCCCGGCGATTGTCCCCGGTCACCGACCCGACTCATGATGCCACTGCCGAACCTTTTCAAACCCGCCGAGCCCCAAAACGTAGGGCGAGGCAGCGGGGAAGCGCCGTTCCCGTTCCTCGCGCGACAACGCCCACGACCAGTTTACCGGCGAATGAAACCCGAACGGTTTCATTGCTAGATCTTTGCCTGGGCTCTCGACGGAAAACCGATACGCCAGATCCTCCGGCGCCCAACTGAACCCCTTGTCCATTAGGACCGTACGGTATCGGCGGCAGATCGCGTCGTCTTCTGGGCACCATAAGGGATAACGGTCCGGGTTCGCAGCAAGATATTTCGCCAGCCTCTTCGAGCGAAGCGAGAATCCGCCGTTCCCTACCCTGGTCTCTGGGCCGAACCACGGCCACGGCGCGCCGATGTAGTCGTATGCGAGGAACTCATCCGTCCAAGCGTCCGCATTTACGGCGTGGCCGTCCCATTGGATCAACAGGAAATGATCGGTCCGGAGCCATCGCGGCACCTCGTACCACAGGGCTCGCTGGTAGGCGATGACGCTTTTGCCTGCGAACTGCCGATAATCGACTTCGCCGGAGATGGCGATCTTCTGCGGGTCGTCCGTCAGGATCAGCACCTGCTCGGGCTCGATCACCCGCAGGGTATGCTCGACCGCCATGCGGGTCAGTTCGTGGGCGGCGCCACCGTCTATGGCAATGACGGTCAGGGGCACCTTGCGGGGGGGTTGGCGCGCAGGGGCCGGGCTGCTCATCAGGCAATGGCCTCTCTCTTACGGATCCGGCGGGCTTGGGCTAGCCGCCCGGCACCCGTCATTCGAATTCCATCGTAGCTACGGCCTCGGAGCGCCCGACGGTTTCCCAGTCTTTCGCCTTCGCCAGATGCTTCACTGATGGGCACTTACGGCTTCGCCTTTGAGGAATGGGCGCAATTGCCGCGTAACGGGTAGCTGCGTCTTCGCTGGGGCCGGGTGGTCCTCGAGCTGCGATTGGATGGCAGTCAGTTCGCGCTCCAGCGCTTCGATACGCCGCCGGCGGCGCCCTAAGTTCGCGCCGGTTGCGGTGACCGGCCATCCAGGTGACCGCCAAGCCGATCAGAGCGCCGGCCAGGAGGCTCAGGAAACACAGCAGATAAAGCGGCACATCCGCCAGGAACGGCAGCGGCCAGAAACCGACCGATACCGTTTCGCGGTTGGAGACGGCGAACAGGATCAGAATAATCGCGATGACGAGAAAGACGGCCCGATAAAGGATCCTCACTCGCCGGGCCTCACGGTTATTGGCCGCGTCAGGCTCGGTCTGCGCTCTGGTTCAAGCGGTCGCGCAGTTGCTTGCCTGTCTTGAAGAACGGGATGTGCTTTTCGGCCACCGAGACGCTGTCGCCGGTCCGTGGGTTGCGGCCGACGCGCGCATCGCGTCGCTTGATCGAAAACGCGCCGAAGCCGCGTAATTCGACCCGGTCGCCCCGTGTCAGCGCCGCCGCGATCTCGTCGAAGATCGCCGTGACGATGACCTCGATGTCGCGCTGGTACAGATGCGGATTCGCCTCGGCAAGCCTCTGTACGAGCTCCGATTTCGTCATCGCGATCGTCGCTCCCCGCCTTGCATTCTGCAGGCGCTCAACCTGCCAAACCGCCCGGCAGCCGTCAAGCGCCCCTCACCCGAGCGGGTGAGGGGCAGATGGCTTAACTCTTCTCCTCGGTCTCCTCCTGGCGGCGGGCGCGGTTGATCGCGGCGCCGAGGATATCGCCGAGACTGGCGCCGGAATCCGAGGAGCCGAATTCGGCCATTGCGCGCTTCTCCTCATCGACCTCGCGGGCCTTGATCGACAGGGACAGCTTGCGGGTCGTGCGATCGATCGCCGTCACCTTGGCGTCGACCCTTTCGCCGACCGCGAAACGGTCCGGCCGCTGTTCGCTGCGGTCGCGCGACAATTCGGCCTTGCGGATGAACCCGGGCATGCCGTCGCTGATCGTCACCTCGACGCCGCCCTCGGTGATTGCCGAGATCATGCCGGTCACGACATCGCCCTTCTTCACCTTGGCCATCCCGGCTTCGAAGGGATCGGACTCGAGCTGCTTGATGCCGAGACTGATCCGCTCCTTCTCGACATCGACATCGAGCACCTTGACCCGCACCGCGTCGCTCTTGCGATAGTCGTTGATCGCCTCTTCTCCCGGCCGGTTCCAATCGATGTCGGACATGTGGACCATGCCGTCGATGTCGCCGGGCAGGCCGACGAAGAGGCCGAATTCGGTGATGTTGCGGACCTCGCCTTCGAGCTCGGTGCCGGCCGGGTGCTCCTCGACAAAGGCTTCCCACGGATTGGCGAGGGTCTGCTTCAGGCCGAGGCTGATGCGCCGCTTTTGGGGATCGACATCGAGTACCATCACCTCGACCTCCTGGCTGGTCGAGACGATCTTGCCCGGGTGCACGTTCTTCTTGGTCCAGCTCATCTCGGAGACGTGGACCAGCCCTTCGACACCCGGCTCCAACTCGACAAAGGCGCCGTAGTCGGTGATGTTGGTGACGCGGCCGCGGAACTTGGCGCCGGCCGGGTATTTGAGCTCGACACCCTCCCATGGATCGGATTCGAGCTGCTTCATGCCGAGCGAGATGCGCTGCGTCTCGGGGTTGAAGCGGATGACCTGAACCTTGACGTTCTGCCCGATATTCAGGGCCTCGGAGGGGTGATTGATGCGCCGCCAGGCGATGTCGGTCACGTGCAGCAATCCGTCGACGCCGCCGAGATCGACAAAAGCGCCGTAATCGGTGATGTTCTTGACGACGCCGTTGAGGATCTGTCCTTCCTTGAGGCTGGCCACCAGCTCGGAGCGCTGCTCGGCGCGGCTCTCTTCGAGCACGGCGCGGCGCGACACGACGATATTGCCCCGCGAGCGGTCCATCTTGAGGATCTGGAAGGGCTGCGGCGACCCGAGCAACGGAGTGATGTCGCGCACCGGCCGAATGTCGACCTGACTGCCGGGGAGAAACGCGACGGCGCCGTTGAGGTCGACGGTAAACCCGCCCTTGACCCGGCCAAAAATGGTCCCGGTGACCCGGTCGTTCGTCTGAAAACTCTTCTCGAGCTGGGTCCAGGCCTCCTCACGCCGCGCCTTCTCGCGCGACAGCTGGGCCTCCCCGTTCTTGTCCTCCATCCGCTCGAGATACACCTCGACGGTGTCGCCCACATGGATCGCCGGTTCGGCGCCTCCGGCGGCGAACTCCTTCAGCGGGACGCGGCCCTCCGATTTTAGCCCGACATCGATCAGCACGGCGTCGTTCTCGACGGAGATGACCCGGCCCTTGACGACGGTGCCTTCGAGACTGTTGACGACACCGAGCGATGCATCAAGGAGTGCGGCAAAGCTCTCTTTTGCAGGCGCCTCCCGGGTTTGCAATTCTACTGCTGCCATTCCTTCTCCTCTAGCGCACGTGCGACCAGAGCGCACACGCGCTCGAACACCACATCGGCGCCGAGCGTCGTCGTGTCGATGATCTGAGCGTCGTGGGCCACCATCAACGGGGCGGCCCGTCGTCCGCTGTCGCGCGCGTCGCGTTCGTTAAGATCTTGCAAGACATTATCGTATATAGCGGGGGCGCCCTGCTCGCGCAACTCCTTGACCCGGCGCGCGGCGCGCGTCTCGGTGCTGGCGGTGATGAATAGCTTAACATCCGCCTGCGGGCATACGACGGTGCCGATGTCGCGTCCGTCGAGAACCGCACCGCGCGCCGAGGCCCGAGGGTGCGCGGCAAAGTCGCGTTGCAGCCCGAGCAAGGCGCGGCGGACTTCCGGGATCCCTGCGACCACCGAGGCCGCCGACGCGACCGCATCGGCGCGCAATCGCGGGTCGGCGAGCAGCGCAGGATCGACGCGCCGCGAAGCCGTTGCCGCCGTCACCGGATCGCTCGGGTCGCCATTCTCGTCCAGCACGAGGCGCGCCGTCGCGCGATAGAGCGCGCCGGTGTCGAGATGGGCCAAGCCGAACCGCTCGGCAAGACGGCGCGCGAGCGTCCCCTTCCCGGAAGCCGCCGGACCGTCGATCGCCACAACAAAGCCCTTGCCGCCTCGCTCTGCCCCCACCCTAACCCTCCCCCGCTTGCGGGGGAAGGAATGGGGCTGGGTCAATCGCGGCGCCGAGACCGTTCATCAGTTCGATGAAGCCGGGGAAGCTCGTGGCGATCGGCGCCACATCGTCGATCCGCACTGGCTCCTCGGCAGCCAGCCCGAGGACGAGAAACGCCATGGCAATCCGATGGTCGAGCTGCGTCTCGATCATTCCGCCGCCCTCGGGCGCGCCACCGGCGCCCTCGACGATCAAGTCATCGCCGTCGACCGCGACATGCACGCCACAGCCCGCAAGGCCGGCGGCAATCGCGGAGAGACGGTCGCTTTCTTTGACGCGCAGTTCGGCGAGGCCTCGCATCACGGTGCGCCCGCGGGCGCAGGCCGCGGCGACCGCGAGGATCGGATATTCGTCGATCATTCGCGGCGCCCGCTCGGCGGGGATCTCGGCCCCGGTAAGGGCGCCCGCCCGGGAACGAATGTCCGCCACCGGCTCACCGCCCTCCTCGCGGCGGTTCAGCAGCGCGATATCGGCGCCCATGTCGGAGAGGCATTCGAGAAGACCGGTGCGCAGCGGGTTGATCCCGACGCCTTCGACCGTCACCTCGGAGCCCGGAACGAGCAGCCCCGCTACCAGTGGAAAGGCAGCCGAAGACGGGTCGCCCGGCACGATGATCGGCGCGGCCGTCATTTCCGGAAAACCTTCTACCGTGATCCGCAGCCCGCCGCCTTCTTCAGGCTCCGTCGAGACCGCCGCCCCGAAGTGGCGCAGCATCCGCTCCGTGTGATCGCGGGTCGGCTGGCGCTCGATCACGGTGGTTGCCCCTGGCGTGTTTAGACCAGCCAGCAATACCGCGGATTTGACCTGGGCCGAGGGTACCGGCAGACGATAGACGATCGGGATCGGATCGACGGCGCCGCTGATCGCGAGCGGCAGCCGGCCGCCTTCGCGGCTGACGAAGCGCGCCCCGAAGCGGCTCAGCGGCTCGACGACGCGGCCCATCGGCCGCCGCCTCAGCGACGCATCGCCCGTGATGAAGGCGGTTATCGGGTGCGTCGCCAGCATGCCGAGGAGGAGCCGCGCCGCGGTTCCCGAATTGCCTAGATCGAGCAAGTCTTCGGGCTCGTCGAGCGCGCCCACGCCGATGCCGTCGACAGTCCACCTCCCCTCCCCGCCGCGGGTCACGCTCCCCCCGAGCGCATTCAACGCTGCGGCCGTCGCGAGCACATCTTCACCTTCGAGCAGGCCGGTGATCTCGGTCCTGCCGATAGCGAGCGCGCCGAGCATCAGCGCGCGATGCGAGATCGATTTGTCGCCGGGGACACGGATCGCGCCGGCGAGCGGGCCGCAGCGCCGGGCAACGGTTGGGGAGGCGGGGTGAGCCATGGCGGAACGAATGCCTCGCAATGCAGGATTATGCGGTTGCGGTCACGCCGTACGCAGCCCATATCGGGGACCCGCACGGCGCGGCTTCTTTAATCTACTTCGTAATTTTGCTTTTGACAGGGTAGGCACCCTGTGGCAATGCCGCGCCGGCGAGACTTTACTGAACTTCAGTGGGAGCGAATGGTGGCCAAACCCGAGTGGGGGTCCAAACGGATTTGTCCGAGTTGCGGCGCGCGCTACTATGATCTGCTGCGCGAGCCGGTGATCTGTCCGAAATGCGCGACGCCGTTCGATGCCGAGGCGTTCCTCAAGTCGCGCCGCACCCGCCCCGCCCCGCCGGTCGAGAAAGAGCTGGAGCCGGTCGGCGCCGACGAAATCGATGCCGAGGTCGAGCCCGAGGAGGAGGCGGAAGCCGCCGAGGAGGGAGAGGAGGCGGTGCCTCTGGAAGAAGCCGAGGAGGAGGACGAGGAGCTTCTCGAAGACGCCTCCGAACTCGGCGAGGACGAGGACGACATGGCCGAGGTCATCGAGAACGTTGAGGAGGAGGAACGCTGAGATGCACGATTTTCCCCTTGCCGCGCTGTCGCACTGTTCCTAATTTCGGCTGACAAAGCCGTGGGGCCATAGCTCAGCTGGGAGAGCGCTACAATGGCATTGTAGAGGTCACCGGTTCGATCCCGGTTGGCTCCACCAATGAAAGCAAGGGCTTAGCTGGAAACGGCTAGGCCCTTTGACTTTTGCTGGAAGCCCCCCGGAAGCCCGCGCCGCAAATCCGCGGCCCGCCATTCTGCGATTTGTAATAACACTGCCGGCGAGCTGAGGTTTGTTACATCCCTGGCGCGACGTAAACCGCCCCCGCATTTGCCGTTCTGCCTGGGTCCACATTCGCGCTCGCCCGCGGCTGCACCTCTGCCTTCCCGGATCACGCAAGAGCGGGGCCGGAGCCGTCGAACGGGGCGGTCTTGAAATGCGTTACCCGCCGTCCTGGCTTGTCCTGTCACGGACCAGACGGTGAGGCTTCCTCCGGTTTTTCGGCGATCAGTGTGGCCGGTGATCCCGTTCCATCCCGGCCTGTGCTGAACCGTCCGGTGCCAATTTCGGTGCCACCGCTGCCGAAAATCTCGACATTCATCGGCATAATCTACTCTGTTTCGTTATCGTTCCGATGGCCCGTGAGATCGGTCCGAGGGGCGGGTTCTGCGGCTGGCGTATTCGCCGATTTAGGGCAAGGAAAATAGTGGTGCATCACCCTCCAAGCTGCGAACCCAGCCGTTACATCCTTGTCCGGTGATTGGGGAAAAGTGGCCCGACGCCGGTCAAAAACATTTCACGGAGCATGCCCGCACTCACCGGCGTCCCTGGAGCAACGCAGGCATCTTCCGGGGGGAGCGCATCCCACATTCCTAGCAAATAGCCCAGACAGAAGTTGCGGGCCGCCCCACCTTCCTCGCCGTAGCAGGATACCAATAGGTCAGCCATCGTCATTGGGGCAGCAGCTTCCGCGATGGGCTTCATAAAGGCCAACCAAACTGCCGCGAGTGCAGAGAGGAACGTTCGTGAGCCCATTCGTTCGGCCGAGGTAAAGGATCTCAGGATGTGGCTTCGGTACACGGCCGTGCCGGACAGCGCAAGCCAGGGAAGTATCAGAGCCCGTGCGGAAGCACAGGCGTCAAAGGTGTGCTCATGCCAATATCGGGGCCATGCATCTCGGCCTGTCCGACGAAGAAGCCGCCGCTCTAACCCAAGAACTTCAGGAAATCATTGAGAACGACCGCTCGCCTCGCGTCCAAACCCTAAGAGCCATCCTCGCCAAGCTCAGACCGGAGCCGGCACGCAAGCCCCTGTCGCCGCCGAAAGTGTATGCGCCGCCGTCGAAAGGCCGATATCGGCGACGCGGGTGAAGCGCGCGGTGGGGAGGTTCTGTTGCGTCTTTTCTGTGCTGCTCGGGATCACCGCGCCCATCGTCGCGCGTGGGGACGACACCCCGCAGCCGGTACCTGCAAACGGCCAATGCTCCGTTGCGGCTGATCCGCAACAATGGACGCCGCAGGAGATTTTTGTTTGGCAACACGTCTGTGTCGGCCAGGTAGCGGATTTTAACGAGGGGCTAAAATACGGCGGCCACCTGGACCCGAAGGGACCCAAGAAGTTGCCGGAGAACCGGATCCTGAAGAAGGCATTCCTCGAAACGATCCTCCTAGATGACAAATATCGCAAAGTACTAACGCGGTACGGAATAATAATTGTCGGCGCCCGTCTTACAGATATCTTAGATCTGCAGAACGCCCAGCTAGCAGGTGAGTTTGCCCTGACGGGTAGCCTTCTGGAGAAAGGGGTGAATTTTAGTGGGCTGAGGTCGACCTACGATGTCAGTCTGTACGGCTCGAACATCACTGGCGAGTTTCTGATGAGAGGCGGCCACCTCGGCGGCCAGCTCGCTCTAGGCAGATCGAAGATCACCGGCCCACTTCACTTGGAGGAGCTTCAGACCGGCGGAAGCCTGTTCATGGATGATCAGGCTCAGTTAGGTGAGGTTATTCTGACAAACGTCCACGTCGGCGGCCAACTCAACCTGGATGGTGGATCAGAAGTCAAGGGCGCAGTGCGTATTCAAGGTGTTCAAGTGAACTCTACCGCTCATCTAAGTCGTGGGGCCAAATTCGATGGTCCCGTTTCTTTTATTTCTAGTAAGGTGGGGCAAAACGTCGAGCTCGCTGGTGGATGTTTTTACCAGGACGTGAATTTTACGGGGACACAGATTGACGGCGAGCTGCGCGTTGGAAGATCGGACCATGGGCCGGCGAGGTGGTCGCCGAATTCGATGCTGACCCTCCGAAACACAAGCGTGGGAGCGATACAAGATTTACGGAATTCATGGCCCCTCAACTCGACCTCACCGGGTTCACCTATCGCAACTTGGGCAGCACTTATGGAATAGGCGATCCGATGATCGGCCGCCCCGCCAAATGGTTTAAAGACTGGCTGGGGAGACAAGCCTCTTACGTGCAGGCACCTTATCAACAGCTCGCCTCCGTTCTGCGCGAGCAGGGACGACGTGACGTTACGGATGAGGTTCTGTACGCGGGGAAGCAGCGTGAGCGAGCGCAGTCCCCGTTCCTGAGTTACATCTGGCTGACCGCGCTTGATTGGTTTATAGGTTACGGCTACCACTTATTCTGGTCCGGCTATTGGGTACTTGGTTTAGTGGCGCTTGGCACCTTGCTGCTGTGGTTCTCCGGTGAGGGCTGGAGAATAAGCCGCCATTACAAAGGACCGTGGTGGGGTTGGCCACCACATGGCCTTCTCGGCCTGATATATGGACTATCCTATAGTTTCGATTTGCTATTGCCGATCATCCGGCTGCGAGAGAAGCACTATCAAATAGATCTCAAAGGTTGGGTGCGGTATTATTTCTACGGTCACAAGATTATGGGCTACGTGCTCGCCTCCTTCCTGATCGGCGGAATTGCTGGGCTGACAAAGTAGGACCGGCGCTCGTGAAATCAGCGCCCGGCCCGCCGATGACGCTGGGGGCTGCCGCCGCGGCCCAGGTCCGGTTGATCGTATGGTGCAAGGGATGTCAGCATCAGGTTGAGCCCGACCCGGCCGAAATGGCTGATCGCTACGGCGCCGAAATTTCCGTGCCCGATTGGCGCGACCGGCTGGTCTGCCCCAAATGCTGCTGCCATGAAATCGATATGGTCGGGACAGGGACGGAGCGGCGGTACAGTAGCCCGCATCAGGTGACGATGACCGCGACGACGACCGGGCCGGCTCTCGTCACAGGCAGTAGCGCCAATATCCGGTGAGCCACTGGCATGGCGATCTACTCACGCCGGAGGGGCAATCGCCGATGCCGTCGTGAGCTAGACCGGGACCGCCGGCTCGGATCGCTCTTTCTAAAGTGGGGCGGTCTGGCTGGCGGCGGCTTCGTCCTCGCGGTCTATCTCAGAGGCAATGGATCGGCTTCCCGCAACGCTGACACCTTTTTTTGACGTGATCGGCTGACGGGGTGAGCAAGCCCCTGCGCAAGTACCTCCGTATCCGCCCGCAAGTCAGTCATGCGCCGGGCTGAACCAAACGCAATCGTGGCGTGTTGGCAAATTAGGTCAGGGGAGGGCGAGGAGAACTAGTCGGGAGGAGCCGTTGAAAAGCGACATCTTACGCCACGGCAATTTCCCCGCTGCTTATGCGCGGCGAGAGCGAAAATGGCGCCCTGACCGAGTTCTAGGTCAGAACAATTTGCCGCTTAACCCGTTTGTGGGCTGGAGCATCGCCCTGCTCGTCTCGGCTGCGCTCTGGTGGGGCATCGAGGTCGCAGTCTCCTCATTCGTTTCGGTAGTGCTGTAGCAGCCCAGCATTCAAGGGAAGGGTCTTTGCGCTACAGCCGACGGGAGGACATCGGATGCACGATCCCAATTCTCTTGTTGGCGAAATTCCGCCTGGCTATCCACTATAAGGATGTACGCCATACAGAGGTAACCTCGCGGTCCGTCGGATCGTTACGATAACGGAACTGCAGCCCACAGCTGCTCGTTGGCCGGGCAGAACAGGAAACGAGGTCGGGACTTATTCTACCGACCGTCCGGGGTGGCGGTCGGTGGCCGGAACGTCTTGGAGTGGCTGATGGTGAAGCGGCAACTTTTGCAGGCGTGATAGGCGCCGGAATGCTGATGGCAACGGCCGCTTTTGCCGATCCCTATAATCCCGGCGAGCGGGCGCTTGGAGGCGGTCTGATCGGCGCCGGCACGGGGGCTGTCATCGGTGCGATCGCTGGCGGCGGGCGCGGCGCCGGCATCGGCGCGGCGGTCGGTGGCGGGCTAGGCGCCGTAGCCGGCGCCGCCACCACGCCGGCACGCCCGCGTTCGGCCTATCGCCGCCACTATCATTACGTGCATCACCCCTACTATTGAGCCTTAATAGCCGCGCTGCCAGTCGATGACGTTGCGCAACGGGTGGCCGTCGATGTAGGCGCGCAGATTCTCGCAGAACAGGTCGACGCCGCCGTGGCGGTCCTCGTCGCTCGCACCCGAGACGTGCGGCGTGATCAGCACTTTGGGATTGGACCAGAGGCGCGACGGCGGCAAATGCTCGAATTCGCCGATATAGACGTCGAGCACAACGCCGCGCAGACGGTCCTGCTCCAGCGCCTCCGCGAGCGCGTCCTCGTCGACGATTTCACCGCGCGCGACATTGACCAGCACGCTTCCCGGCTTCATCAGCGCGAACCGGGTCTTGTCGAAGAGCCGGTTCGTCTCCGGCGTCCATTGGCAGCAGATCACGACAAAATCGCTGTCCGGCAGATACCGGTCGAGATCCCCGGCGGCGGCCATTTCGCTGAACCCCGGCGGTAGGAGTTCGCCCGCCCGCGGGTTGCGCCTGGTGCCGACGACCCGCATGCCGATCGCCGCGCAGAGCCGGCCGACATCGCGTCCGATGCCGCCTGCGCCGACGACGCAGACGGTCTTGCCTTCGATCAGCAGCGGGCGATAGGCGCGATGGTCGAAGGCGCCGGCGGCATGATCGAGGACGGCGCGGTCGAAGCTCTTGGCGAAATGCAAAATGCCGGCGAGCGCGTATTCCGCCATTGCCAACGTGCTGCCGACGCCGCGCGAGGTCGTGACGATGACATCGCTGCCCCACAGATCGCCGCGCAACAGGTTACTGGCGCCGGCGGGACGTTGGTGAAACCATTTGAGCCGCGGCGCCCGGGCGCGCAGGTCGAGCGGGAACGGCCAGCCGCCGAGGATCACTTCGGTTTCGGCAAGGAGTTGGTCGCGCTCCTCGCGGGTGCCGGAACCGGCCGCGCCTGACCGCAAGTATCGTGCCGCTGTGTAGGCGGGCCAGGTCTCGCGATATTCGCCGTCGAACCAGCCTCCGGCGTCGGTCACTCGGACCGACGGATCGACCGCCTCGATCTTCGAGCGGTCCTCGGCGCCGAGATGCTGAATGATGACAACGTCGATCTTTCGCACGAGCCCGTCCCCCGATCCGGTGGCAGCACAGGCATGCACGATAGCTTTCGGAGCGAGGCTTGTCCCCCCGGCTTTGCTAAGCCTATGCTGACCCCGCTATTTCGCTCGAGGAGGGTCGAATGAAACAGGGATACCGGTTTGTCGATTGCGACATGCACATCATGGAGCCGCCGGACCTGTTCGACAAATATCTCGATCCGGCGTTTAAGCACCGCATCACCTCCTCGATGCGGCGCAGCGATGGCGGGCCTACCGGGATGCGCGGCCGCCCATTGTGGTTCTTCGACGGCACGCCGACCAGCAACGACGGCAACGTCTCGCAATACAACCGTACCCGTGGCCCGCTCGTGTCGCGCCGCGCCAATACCACTGTAATGTTCGCGGTCGAGCGCGGCTACGACGCCGAAGCCCAGGTCATGGGCATGGAGATGGAGGGCATCGACATCGCGGTGCTGTTCCCGACCTCCGGGCTGTCGTTCCTCGCGCGGGACAATATGGACCCGCAATTCTCGGCAGCGATCTGCCGGGCCTACAATGACTGGCTGCACGATTTCGTGCAGCACAGTCCGGACCAGTTGAAAATGGCGGCGATGCTGCCGGTCCACGACGTGAACCTCGCGTGCCAGGAGCTCTATCGCTGTGTCGAGGAGTACGGTGCGGTCGGCGCGTTTGTGCGGCCCAATTACGTCAACGGCCGTTACTGGCACTCGAACTATTGGGATCCTCTCTATGGCCTATTGCAGGACCTAGACGTGCCTTTGTGCTTCCACGAAGGCACCGGATCGTATTACTCGACGATCGAACCGCGCTTTGGCGAGAACCGCTTCATGCGCCACGTGGCGAGCCATTCGACCGAGATGCAACTCGCGCTGATCGCTCTTATGCTCGGTGGCATCTTCGAATTCTACCCGCGCCTGCGGGTCGCCTTCCTGGAGGCGCAGAGCTGGTGGGTGCCGGGGCTGTTGGGCCGTATCGAGTGGGATCTGCGCCAACACCATGACTCCGATGCGCCCTATCTCAAGATGTCGCCTCTCGAATACTGGCAACGCAACTGCTTCTCGGCGATCGAGAGCGGCGAGCGCGAAGTCGGCGCTACGGTCGAGCTGCTCGGCGGCGCTGACAATATCTGCGTGTCGAGCGATTTCCCGCATTTCGACTCGAGCTTCCCCGAGGTGTCGACCCGGGTGCTGACGAATTCCAGCATCACACCCGAGATCGGCGGCAAGATCTTGAGCGGCGGCGCTCGGCTCTATGGGTTTACCGACGCCGATTTCGACAAAGCCACCGCTGCGGCGCGTCGGCGGGACAACGTCGCCGTGGCCCGGGCGTAACAGCGTAGCCCGGTCCCCCAGAGGCGGAATTACCCCACGCGCTCGTAGGGGAAGCGCTGGACCTTCTCCATGTTCTTGCCTTCGATGCGGATCAGCCGCGTCGGGCCGTCGCGCCGCGGCGAGTGCAGGTCGCCTTCATTGTAGAGATAGGCCGCGCCGGGCTTCAGCGTGTAATCTTTGATGCGCCGGGCCTTGCCGGGCTTTCCCTCGCCGGGGCGCGCCACCGGCTCGTAATCGGTCATCACCGTCTCGCCGCGCGCCTGGCCGTAGATCGCCCAGGACGGACCGTGATCGTGCGGGTTGCTGTCCTTGGCGCCCTGGTAGACATGGCCGAGAATGCAGAAGCCGAGCTCGGGGTCCTCGTACAGCACTTTGCGCTCGGGGACGTCGTCACCGAGATGCGTCTTGATGAAATCGTCGTCCGTCAGCACTTGCTGGACCAGTGCGCATACCTGCTTGCGTCCCTCGACACCTGGTTCCTGCTGGAGGATCCGGTGACACTCCGTCGAAAACTGTTCGAGGGTATACCCCATCTGACCAACTCCCTTATGCTTCTGCAAGCTGTGGACAGCTGCCTGCAACCGACGCGCAATTTTAGCCGAAGCGGGTCGGAGCCGTAAAGCGCGTGCCGGAGTGGTTTGACTTCCCGCGGCTTGACTTCTTCCCGGGGCGGACCTCACTCTCGGCGCAAATCGCCGCCGGGCCGCAGTCAGGGAGGAAATGTACAGCTATATCATCCGTCGCCTTGGCTTCGGCGCGCTGACCGTAGTCGGCGTCTCGATCATCGTGTTCGCTGTTTTGCGCATCCTGCCGGGGGATCCGCTGGTCGCGATCTTCGGGCCGGAGGGCTTTACCAAGCTCAGCGAAGCTGAGCGTGCCCGCTATATGGCTGACCTCGGGCTCAGCGATCCGCTCGTCGTGCAGTATTTTCGGTGGGTCGGGGACATTGCCCGAGGCAATTTCGGCCGATCTTTCTTCCGCGCCGAAAGCGTCGGCGAGATGATCCTGCGGCGCGGACCGCTGACCGGCGAAATCGCGGTGCTGTCGGTGATCCTCTCCTGGCTGGTCGGGATACCGGTGGCGATCGTCAGCGCGCTGCGTCCCAACAGTCTCGGCGACAATCTCTCGCGGTTTCTCAGCATCCTGTTTTTGGCGATCCCCGGCTTTTGGCTCGGGATGCTGATCGTGCTCGCGGCGCTGTTCATGTTTGGCTATCGGGCCCCGCTCGCCGGCCCCACATTGCTGAGCGATCCGTGGGGCAATCTCCAGGTCGTGATCGGGCCGGCGGTTGTTCTCGGGCTCGGTCAGGCCGCCTACATCGCACGCATGGCGCGTTCCAGCCTGTTGGAGGTCATCCGGGAAGACTATGTTCGCACGGCCCGCGCCAAAGGGCTGAGCCGCCGTCCGGTGATCACCTTTCACGCTCTGCCCAATGCCTTGCTGCCGGTGATTACGCTGTCCGGCATTCTGCTCGGCTTTGTGCTGGCCGGCTCGATCCCCGTCGAGCGCGCTTTCGGGACGCCTGGCCTTGGTTATGCGATGTTTACTGCAGTCAGCGAACGCGACGTTTTCGTTATGCAGAATCTGGTCTTCCTCTATGCCGTCGTCTTTGTGCTGCTGAACATACTGGTCGACCTTACGATCGCCTGGCTCGACCCGAGGATCCGCTACCGATGACTGCTACAGAGCCCGACACCGCATACCCGGTCGAACAGATTGCGCTGACCGCCGAGAGCGCACGGCTGCGGCGAACCGGAGGAGGCTTTCGCCGGTTCATCAGACGCTCGCCGATGTCGGCGTTCTGGGGGTTAATCGCAGCAGCGATCCTCGTCATGGCCGTGGCAGCGCCGGTCCTGGCGCCGTATGAGCCATTGAAATCCGACTTCCGAGCGATGTCCAAACCGCCGAACGAGCGCCATTATTTCGGCACCGACCAGATCGGCCGGGATGTGTTGAGCCGGGTCATCTACGGCAGCCGCGCGTCGTTGACCATAGCGCTCGGGGCCGTGCTGTTCGGGACGACCCTTGGCGCATTATGGGGGTTGGCCAGCGGCTATTTCGGCGGCCGCTTCGACATTCTCAGCCAGCGCGTCATCGAATTTCTGCAGTCCTTCCCGGATCTGATTCTGGCAATGGCGATCGCGATGGCGCTGGGCGCCGGGTTTGGGACTGTCATCGTCGCAATCGCGATCACCCGCATCCCGTTTGGCGGCCGGGTCATCCGGGCCGTCGTGATGTCATTGAAGGAATTGTCCTATGTCGAGGCGGCGCGCGGCCTCGGCGCCTCGCATCTGCGCATCATGGCGCGCCACATACTGCCGCAATGCGTGGCGCCCTACCTGATCCTCGCCACCACTCATCTCGGCGTTGCGATCATCATCGAGGCGGCGCTCGGCTTTCTCGGCGTCGGCATTCCACCGCCGACACCCACCTGGGGGAACATGCTGGCGGATTCGCTCAATGCCGGTCTAGTCCCGCCATGGTGGCTGGTGCTGTTTCCGGGTATGGCGATCACGATTACCGTGCTCGCCTTCAACCTCTTGGGTGACGGCATCCGCGACATGCTCGATCCGCGCCTGCGCAGCGCTGTTTGAGGTCACTCATTACCGCCAGTGCCTTACCAAACGCGTCATGGCCGGGCTTGACCCGGCCATCTCTACCGCAGTTGCCCTTGAGTTTGAATTTCGCAACGGCGCTCGGCCAAGGCCTGCTTCCGGGAAACTTTCTCAACTGTTGACCGTGAGCAGCACAACACCGGAAATGTTCTAATTCTGATTCGTAGCCGCTTTCTCGCGGCCGGCTAGCATTTCTGTCCCATAGTCGCGATCTACCATCTTGAACGCGATATCCGATGCGGAAGTGGGTATAGCTATGAACACAACCTGACCCGGGCCATCAATGCTTACAGGAGCTGCTCTGGCGCTTCTGAGTAGCGTTCCCAGCCATCCGTATTCCTGTACCACTAAAGAATGTGTCCCCGGTTGGAGATCCATTTCTGTAAATTGGGTTTCCGTGAAAGTTGCAGTATCGCGCCCGTCAACGGTCAATTTGTAAGTTGGCGGCTGGCGGCCCTCGCGTGAGGCATTATGTTCACCCGTGCCAAAGAATGCTCTATTGGCGGCAGTGCTGTATACGGGGAAAACAAAAACCCTCGTTACATTGGATATCGGTTCGAATTTTTCCATTGCGGCCGCAGACGGCCATGCGGCCGAGGGTGGGGAAGAAGGAAAGGTTCCGGTACAATCTGCAAGCGCAAACAACACGATAAACATAGGCGGCCAATGCCATTTCCGACAATGAAGGGTGCTCATTAATGCGCCTCCACAGTGGCATGCGGCGGGTCTTGCCCGATGTGCCCGTTCAGTGATTGATTTTTACCAACGTTCTCGATGTTGTGTCTATGTTGGCTCACTTCCTCGATCTCATGTCCAAGTCGGATACCCGTCAATCTGGAAAATGAGGGCGGCCGTCGCGAGCGCTGCTTTGCGCGACAGTTACCCCGCCGACACCGCTGCCGCGCACCGAAATCGTTCATTTTCGAAACGCGGCAGGAGTTGGCCGAATCTATTCTGGAAAATCGGGGGGTCTATGATAAAGCGCCGGCAGAACCGACTTCCGAAGATCGTGTGACCGGTTGACTATTTCGGAGGGCAATCATGCAACGGAAGCTGGCGGGCGTCGCGGTTGCGACGGTGATCCTGTCGGCGGCGATTGGCACGGACGCCCAAGACACGACGCTGTCGCTTCCGAATGTCACTGTGACCGCTCCCGCTCCGCCGATCGTGCCGCCCTACCAACGCGATCCTGCGAAATCTTATGCACGGAACCCCTATTTGGGCCGATACCGGGTTGAGGAGGATAAATTCAAGGAGGTGCCGTGCGCTGCAACGCGCATTGCATCCTCCTCCGGAGGCAAATGCCTGCAAGGCTATCGGCTGACCCCGGCCGCGTTCGAAGTCAACCGTAGCTCCAGAAGTGGAAGCACATGCGAGCTCGCTCTCGACGTGGTGATTTCCAACATCGGAAGTTTGTCGATCGAAGCCGACACGCTGATCTTCGACCCCTACAAGCTTACTGCGATCGGCTACCAAACCCAAGAATGCTATGTCAACGGATATACGGGCTATGATCAGGAAGACTTCCAAGACATGAATCAAGTGACGCGGCGCGGCACTGCGTGGCACAATCTGATGGGCAGCGCCGAAGATAAGTCGATCGAATTCTCGGATGGGCCGCACAATTGCGTGGCTGTCAAAAAAGCTGGGCCAAAGTGGAACGGCGGCTACATTTACATGATGCACGCGAGTATCTGCCGCACCGACACCGAAATCTTGCGACCTGAGGACATCTCGTATGCACTCGGTTCGCTGCAACTTCGGCAATACGATCCCATCGGCAATTTGCGGCCCCCACCACAGTAGTCTATGGGGCCGCCCGCTGAAAGCTGGGCGTTGCAGAAGCTTTGATTAGAGCAGCAAGAACCGAATGTCAGGTGGATGGGTCTACATTGTTACCAACCGGCCCAATGGCACCCTTTACGTTGGTGTCACCAGCGATTTCGCGCGCCGCGCCTGGGAACATCGGGAGGGAGCAGTCGACGGATTTACTCAGCGATACCGCTTGAAACGGCTGGTCTGGGCCGAGCGTCACGAGGACATTCGTGGGGCGATCCAACGGGAAAAGAACCTCAAGCACTGGCCCCGAGCATGGAAAGTGCATTTGATCGTCGCGGAGAATCCGGATTGGAGCGATCTTACGACAAACTCGCCTGAGAGCGGAGATGGCCGGGTCAAGCCAGGTCAAGCCCGGCCATGACGAAGAAACGGGTGTCATTGCTATCCGGCAGGCTTCGCCAAAGGGTATTTCACGCCGGCGTCGTGGAGATGGCAGGAGGCCCAGTGATCGGGCAGCACTTCACGCAACGTGGGCGCTTCGTGGCGGCAGCGCGCCATCGCATAGGGGCAGCGAGTGTGGAAGTGGCAGCCCGGAGGCGGGTTGATCGGGCTCGGGACGTCGCCCTTGAGGATTACGCGTTTGCGGCTCTTCGCACCGTATTTCGGGATCGGCACGGCCGAGAGCAGCGCCTCGGTATACGGGTGCAATGGCGTTTGGAAGAGGCTGGTCTTGTCCGTCATCTCGACAATGCGGCCGAGATACATCACAGCGACCCGGTCACTGATGTGTTCAACGACTGCGAGGTCGTGAGCGACGAAGAGATAGGACAGCCGGTACTCGTCCTGCAGATCCATCAACAAATTGATAATCTGGGCCTGGATCGACACGTCGAGCGCCGAGACCGGCTCGTCGCCGACGATCAGTTCCGGGCTCAACGCGAGCGCACGGGCAATCCCGATGCGCTGGCGCTGTCCACCCGAAAATTCATGCGGATAGGCATCGGTCAGCTCGGGCCGCAGGCCCACCCGATCGAATAGATGCGCGACCCGTTCGCGGCGCTCGTTCGGCGTGCCGACCCGGTGGATGACCAATGGTTCCCGGACGATCTCGCCGGCCGACATCCGCGGATTGAGCGAGGCGTAAGGGTCCTGGTAGATCATCTGCATCTGCCGGCGGTAGGGCAGCATTCGCTCCTGGTCGAGATCGGTGATGTCTTCGCCCCGAACCCGGATTTTCCCGGCGGTCGGCTCGAGCAATTTGAGGAGGGTGCGGCCGGCCGTCGACTTGCCGCAGCCGCTCTCCCCGACGAGACCCAATGTCTCGCCGCGGTCGATGTGAAAGGAAATGCCATCGACTGCGTAGACCTGACTGGAAGTCCGGGAGAACACGCCGGTATGGATCGGGAAATGCTTTTTCAGCCCTTCGACCTCGAGGAGCGGGCTCATGCCGCGCCTCCGAGCACTCGCTCGACGTGCCAGCACGCGACCCAGTGGCCGGGCCGGTACTGGACGAGTGGAGGATATGATGCGCGACACTCCTCGCTCGCCAGTATGCAGCGCGGCGCAAAGGTGCAGCCTTTCGGCAGGTCTGCGAGCGACGGCACCATGCCCTTGATCTCGTTGAGCCGCGCCCGGCGGGCGCGGGTATGCGCCGCGACCTCGACATTGGGGATCGAGCCCAGCAGTCCTTTGGTGTAGGGATGCCCCGGCTGCTCGAAGAGGTCCTTGGCGCTTGCCTCCTCGACTTTCCTCCCGGCGTACATCACCACGACGCGGTCGGCATTCTCGGCGACGACACCCATGTCATGGGTGATCAGAACGATCGCGGTGCCGAGCGTCTCCTGCAATTCGCGCATCAGGTCGAGGATCTGGGCCTGGATCGTTACGTCGAGTGCGGTGGTCGGCTCGTCGGCGATCAGCAGCTTGGGATTGCACGATACCGCCATTGCGATCATCACGCGTTGGCGCATGCCGCCGGAAAGCTGATGCGGATAGGCATGCGCGCGGCGCTCCGGTTCGGGAATATGAACTCGGCGCAGCATCTCGACCGACTGGTCCATAGCGTCGCGGCGCGATAGTCCCTGGTGCAGCGCAATTGCCTCGCTGATCTGACGCCCGACTGTCATCAGCGGATTGAGCGAGGTCATCGGCTCCTGAAAGATCATCGAGATATCGTTGCCGCGGATGCCCTCCATCTCGCTCTCGGTCAGGTCCAAAAGATTGGTCCCAGCAAAACGGATTGCTCCGCCGACGATCCGCCCCGGCGGGTCGGCAACTAGGCGCAGGATGGACAGCGCGGTCACGCTCTTGCCGCATCCGGACTCGCCCACCACGCCCAATGTCTCGCCGCTTCCTACGGTGCAGGAGACGCCATCGACCGCCCGCACGACGCCGCTTGGGGTGTAAAAATGCGTCTGCAGGTCTTCGACCTCGAGAACCGTGGCGGCCGGCTTGGCGCCGCCATGTGCGATCCCCTGGTCGACTAATTCCACATGATTCAAGAAGTGACTCCCAAAGTTCCCTGTTATATTTGAGAGATGCGGAACCGAACGCCACGACATCAGAGCACGCCGTGCTCAGTCGTGAAAAGACCAAAAGGGAAGGGAGACGTCATGCGGTGGACTCGGCGCGACTTTTTTAAAGGCAGCGCGGGCGCGGTAGCGGGCGGCTATTGGCTGCTTCCGGGGCTCGGTCTCGCCGAGCCGGTTCCCGACAAATTCGACGGCTCGGCGTTCAAGCTCGCCGCACCGGAGCCCAATGCAAAATCCGGTGGCGTGCTGCGCATGGGCATCCCCAACCGTCCGCCGCATTTCGACATCCATCAGTCCGGGACTTTTTTCAATCTGGGCGCCCAGGGCTGCATGTTCGACAATTTAGTCCGGCGCGATCCGCGCGACGGCGGCAAGACGATCATCCCTGACTTGGCGCATAGCTGGGAGATCGCCGAGGACGGAAAGACGTACACCTTCTTCCTGCGCAAAGAAGTTCTGTTTCACGACGGAGCCGAGCTGACCGCCGAGGACGTCAAAGCTACCTTCGACCGCATTGCCAAGCCGCCTTCGGGGATCAGCATTCCGCGCAGCATTCTGTTCAAGTCTGTCAGCGAGATCAACGCGCGCGACAAATACACCGTGGAATTCAAATTGGCGGAACCGCGGCCGATCAATTTCATGATGTCGGCGATTGCCAGCGGCTGGAACGTCATCGTCCGCAAGAAGACGCTGGAGGACAACAACTACAATCTGCGCAAGGTGGTCGTCTACCCCGGCACCGGCCCGTTTCGCAGCGTCCGCCGCGTCGAGAACGAAGTCTGGGTCATGGAGCGGAACCCGAACTATTGGAACAAGGGTCTGCCCTATGTCGACGGCATCGAATTCTACCACGTGCTGCCGTTCTCTCCCGAGATGGGGTCGGCAATACTGTCCGGCCGGGTAGATTATGTGCGGATCACCGATCCCGGGACATTGCGCAAGGCCAAGGCGACGCCAGGAATGTCGACTGCCACCTATTACCAGAGCGTGATCCACGCGACGTGGCTCAATAATAAGCGCAAACCGCTCGATGACCCGCCGGTGCGCCGCGCAATGCACCTCGTACTCGACCGGCCGGCTCTGGTCGAAGTCGTCAAAGACGTCGCGCCGTTGATGGTCGGCGGCTTCCTATACCCGTTCTCGGAATTCGCCACACCCAAGGGCGAACTCGAAAAGCGGCTCGGCTATCAGCCCGATCCGACGGCCGCGGTCAACGAAGCCCGCGCCCTGATGGCCGCGGCGGGTCACGGGAATGGCATAAAGGGCCTCGATTATCTGGTGCGCGATCTCGCGCACCACAAACTCTGGGCGCAGGCCATCCAGCAAATGCTGCAGCAATCGCTCAACGTCGAATGCAATCTGCGGACGACGGTCGAGTCGGTGTGGTTCGACGACATCAAGAACGGCAACTACGATTTGGCAATCGGCGCTATTGTCTCGACCCTGCTCGACCCCTCCGACTACTTCAATGCCTGGTACGCCAAAGACGGTCCCCAGAACTACTCGTTCTGGGACAATAACGAATTTCAGGCCCTCGTGCCTCAGATCGATCGGGAAGTCGATGCCAAGCAGCGTCTGACCTTGATCCGCCAGGCCGAAGCCGTCATGGAACAGGATCCGCCGCTGGTGCCGGTCGCTTGGGAGAAGATCAACGACGTCTGGTACAACTACGTCAAGGGCCACAACCCTTCCGAATACTTTGGCATCTACGACGTCGTCAGACTGGATACGGTGTGGCTGGACAAAGCTTGAACGAGAGAGGAAGCAGCATGAACGACCCGCGTTTCGCACGCCCATCGTGGACCCGCCGCGGTGTTTTGCAAGGCGGCGCCGCCGTCATTGCAGGTGTCTACGGTCTTCCCTGGCGCGTCGCTCATGCCGACGAGATACCTGACCAATTCGACGGCTCGAAATTTCAGTTGAAGGCCCCCGAGCCCAACCCGAAGAGCGGCGGTGTATTGCGCTACGGCATACTAATGCGCCCGCCGCATTTCGACATTCACCAGGCGGGGACGATCGCGAACTCTTGGCGCGATGGCCCCCATGTTCGACAACCTCATTCGCCACAATCCTCTCGACAGCGGCAAGACGATCATCCCCGACTTGGCGCACAGCTGGGAGATCTCCAAGGATGGCACGACCTACACGTTCTTCCTGCGCAAGGGCGTGCGGTTTCACGACGGCGCGGAGCTTACCGCCGACGACGTGAAGGCGACCTTCGACCGTATCGCCAAGCCGCCGCAGGGCATCAGCATCCCGCGCAGCATCCTCTTCAAGGCGGTCAGCGAGATCAATGCGAAGGACCCATATACGGTCGAATTCAAATTGGCCGAGCCGCGGCCCAAAAGCTTTATCATGCTCGCAATCGCCAGCGGCTGGAATGTGATTGTCCGGAAAAAGACGCTGGAGGACAACAACTTCAATTTGCGGAAACTGACTACATATCCGGGGACCGGCCCCTTTCGAACCGTCCGCTATGTCGAGAACGAGGTTCGGGTCGTCGAGAAGAACCCGAACTACTGGAACAAAGGGCTGCCCTATCTCGATGGCATCGAATTTTATAACCTCATCCCGTTTTCGCCCGAGCTGGGCTCGGCGATATTGTCGGGAAGGTGCGACTACATCCGCATCACCGATCCGGTTACGGCCCGCAAAGCCAAGGACATGCCGGGTCTGTCGACGACAGCCTTCAATCAGAGCGTGATCCAGGGCGTTTGGGTCAACAGCAAGAAAAAACCACTTGACGATCCGCGGGTGCGCCGCGCGCTGCATCTAGCTTTCGACCGCCCGGCGCTGATCGACGTCGTCAAAGATGTGACCCCGATGCGGGTCGGCGGATTTATCTACCCCTTCTCCGAGTTCGCGACCCCGCCCGACGAGCTCAGCAAACGCGTCGGCTATCAGACCGATACCGGGGCCGCCTTGAAGGAAGCACGCGCGCTATTGGCCGCCGCGGGACACGCCAATGGAATCCAAGGTCTGGATTTCATGGTCCGCGACGTCGCCAGTTTCAAGCTCTGGGCACAGGCCATTCAAGCGATGCTGCAGGAGGGGCTCAACGTCCAGTGCAACCTGCGGACCGTCGTCGAGTCGGTATGGTTCGACGACACTGCAAGCGGGCATTACGACTTGGCGATCGGCGCCGTCGTGTCGACCCTGCTTGACCCGTCCGACTACTTCAATGCCTGGTACCGGACCGGCGGTCCGCAGAACTATTCGTTCTGGGACAACAAGAAATTCAACGATCTGACCGACCAGATCGACCGCGAGGTCGACCCCGCCAAGCGCCTGGCATTGGTCCGCCAGACCGAAGCCATCATGGAAGAGGACCCGCCGGTGCTCCCGGTCGCGTGGGAGAAAATCAACGACGTCTGGTACAACTATGTGAAGGGGCATAACCCCTATGATTATTTCGGCGTCTACGACGTCGTGCGCGAAGACACGTTCTGGCTCGACAAGGCGTGAGCAAAGTGGAGGACACAGTGGCTGCTCCAATGACGGGAGGCTGCCTTTGCGGCGCCGTCCGCTATGAGTGCTCGGGGGAACCGGTCTTTGCGCTGCTTTGCCATTGCCGGGACTGTCAGTGCCAAAGCGGCAGCGCCTACGCGGCAGCGGTGCGGGTTCCTGCCGCGAGCTTCCGCGTCACCCAAGGCGAGCCGAAGCTTTACGCCAAGACCGCGGATAGCGGCAATCAGGTAACCCGGGCGTTCTGCCCGGAATGCGGCTGCATGCTGTTCCTGCGGGTTTCGGCGCGCCCGGATCTGGTCGGTATCAGGGTCGGCACGCTCGACGACCCGAGCTGGTTTCGGCCTGAGGCGGACATTTTCGTCGACAGTGCCCAGCCCTGGGATCACATGAACCCGGATCTGCCGAAATACGCCACCTATCCGCCGGGACGGGCCTACGAACCGTCGGGCTGATGGGCGCGTTATCCCGAAGGTTGATCGTCGCCGGCATATTCCTCGTCGCGACCGCCTGGCTCACGCCACCGGTCTCGGGAGCAGATCCGGTATGGCCATCGCCGGGTTGGACAAAGGCGGAAGATCCCGCGGCGCTCGGCTGGTCCATGGAGAAACTGGCCAAGGCCGAAGACTACACCCGAGCCTATGCTCCTACCGCAGTCATGATCGTGCAGGATGGAAAAGTCATCGCGTCCTGGGGTGACGTCTCGCACAAGGTAAACATCCGTTCGATGCGCAAGAGCCTTCTCAGCGCGCTTTACGGCATTGGCTGGCCGAGGGGCATATCAGCCTCGACCAAACGATCGGCGGGCTGGGCATCGACGACCGGCACCGAGCCTGTCAGAGACCGAGAAGCAAGCCACCATCCGCGATTTGCTGATGGCCCGCTCGGGTGTCTATCACGCTGCCGCCTATGAGGCGCCGGACATGAAAGCGCAGCGTCCGCAACGCGGCAGCCATCCTCCCGGCAGCTACTGGTACTACAATAACTGGGACTTCAACGCGCTCGGTTTCATTTACCAGAAACTGGTCGGCAGTGATATTTTCCAGGCCTTTGAGGCACGAATAGCCAAACCGGTCGGCATGGAGGATTTCTCGGCGGCCGACGGAAAATTCGTCTTCGAGCCATTCTCCGATTATCATGCTTACACATTCAGACTCACGGCCCGCGATCTGGCGCGCTTCGGCTGGCTTTATCTCAATCGAGGCGCATGGTCTCGCGCCCAGATCGTTCCTGCCGACTGGGTCGACGAGTCGATTAAGCCATGGTCGCGAGGAGACAGAGGTCTCGACTACGGATATTTGTGGTGGGTGCTGCCCGAAGGGGCAACATGGGGGCAGCCGTCTCTGGCGGGTAACTATATGGCGCTAGGTTATGGCGGCCAGGGTTTGGCCGTCGTTCCCCAATTGCGCCTGGTCGTGGCGCAACTCATTGACGTGAAAGAAGGGCAGGAGCGGATAGGTGGAGGTCGGGAGTTTGCGGAGCTATTGGGACTGATCGAAGCGGCCGCAGGCGCATGACGAACTCGCATCGAATTCGAGGGAACCAATGACAATCCGCTCGGGAATTGGCGACAGGCCCAAACGGCGGGAAGATTTGCGCTTCGTGACCGGCCGGGGCGGATATCTCGACGATCTCGCCTTCGAGGGTCTAACGCATGCCGTGGTGCTGCGCTCGCCGCACGCGCACGCGGTTATCAAGGCTGTCGACTCTGGAGCAGCGCGGGCGGCGCCCGGTGTGCTCGCGGTGCTGACCGCCGAGGACGCGCGGAGCGATGGACTGCAACCATTACGGCCCTCCGCAGAAGCCAATGCCACAACCGGCGAGCGGTTCGCCTTCGCGCCGCAGCCGCTACTGGCGTCGGGCAAGGTCCGTTACGTCGGCGAGCCGGTGGCACTGATTGTCGCCGAGACCCGCGCGCAGGCGCTCGACTCCGCCGAGCAGGTCGTGGTCGACTATAGCCCGTTACCGGCGGTGACGACCGCCGCAGCCGCCCGTGCGGCGGAAGCGCCCGAGATCTCGCCTGAAGTGCCGGGCAATCTCTGCTTCGATTGGCGAACCGGCGACAGCGCCGCGGTCGCCGCGGCGTTCGCTGCCGCGGCACACGTCGTCGAACTCGATCTCGACAATCACCGGATCGTCACCAACCCGATGGAGCCGCGCGGCGTCATTGGGCTTTGGGATGCGGAGCGCAGCCGGTACACGGCCTATGTTTCGAGTCAGAGCATTCATGCGACGCGCGACAATACCGCGCGTGCATTGGGCGTGCCCCCAACGGCAGTGCGGCTGGTCGCGCCCGATGTCGGCGGCGGCTTCGGCGCCAAGAACTTCATCTATCCCGAACATGTGCTGATCCTGTGGGCGGCGAAGCGCGTCGGCCGCCCGGTCAAATGGATCGCCACCCGCAGCGAGGCTTTCCTCTCCGACCATCAGGCACGCGATCATCGGGCCGAGGCTGCCGTGGCGCTCGCCGCTGATGGACGTTTTCTCGCATTGCGCGTCAGCAGCGCCGCCAATGCCGGGGCCTATCTGGTGAGCGCGGGAGGTGTTGAGACCTTCCAGTACGTCCATCTGCCGGGCACAGTCTATCGCATCCCGGCAATCGAGCTGCAGGTCAGCGCGGTGCTGACCAATACCGCGCCGATCGGCGTAACCCGCGGTCCGGGTTTTGCCGAGGCGGTCAATATCATCGAGCGGCTGATCGACAAGGCGGCCCGGCAATGCGGTTTCGACCGCGCCGAACTGCGGCGCACCAACATGGTCCCGGCCGAGGCGATGCCGGTGACCAACGCCTTTGGCAATAGCATCGACAGCGGCGCATTCGCAGAGACCTTCGAGCGCGCAATGGCGGCGGCCGACGCACAAGGCTTCCCGGCGCGGCGCCGGGAGAGCGAGGCGCGGGGATTTCTGCGCGGTCTCGGTTTCGCGTACCACATCAAGGGCACCGGCGGCTCGCCGCATGAGAATGTCGACATCCGCTTCGAGGCCGACGGCACCGTGTCGTTGATCACCGGCACGCAGACGATCGGGCAGGGCCACGAGACGACCTTTCCCCAGATTCTGGCCGATCGCCTGGGTGTGCCGAACGAGCGCATCCGGCTCGTCCAAGGCGACACCGACCGTATCCCTCTGGGCGGCGGCCACGGCAGTTCGCGGGCGACCTATATGGGCGGCACGGCGATCTGGCGCGCCTCGGACGAGATCATCGCCAAAGGCACCCGAATTGCCGTCGATGCGCTAGAGGCGGCGGAGGCCGACATCCGCTTCGAGGACGGCCGGTTTGTCGTGTCGGGCACCGATCGCTCGGTGGCATTGCTCGATGTCGCCGTGATCGCCCGCGACAAGGGGGCGCCGCTCGACACCTATCACGCCTGGACTCGCGAATGGATGACCTTCCCCAATGGCGCCCATATCGTCGAGGTGGAGATCGACCGCGACACCGGCGAGGTGAAGCTCGCCCGCTACACCGCCGTCGACGATTACGGCGTGCTGGTCAACCCAATGATCGCCGCGGGCCAAGCGCACGGTGCAATCGCTCAAGGGGTGGGCCAAGCCCTGCTCGAGCACGCCGTCTACGACCCGGCTTCCGGTCAGCCGATCGCCGGCTCGTTCATGGATTACGCGATGCCGCGCGCCGACGACCTCCCCTCCTTCGATCTCGGCTTCAACGGCACCCGCTGCACAACCAACCCGCTCGGCGTCAAAGGCTGCGGCGAAGCCGGCGCGATCGCCGCCTTCCCCGCCATCGCCAACGCCATAGCAGACGCGCTTGCCCCTTTCGGCGCAACCGATCTCGCCGGCCCCGCCACCCCGTCGCGGATCCGAAACGCAATCGGCTCTTGATCCGTGATCTTGCCCGCGTGCGCAGAGTCCTTTGCGAACTCTGCCGCAGAGCACCCGGCGCTCCCGGTCTCGAACCGGCGCGCGTCATCTCGGAGAGCCGGTCACGCGCCGACGCCCCACCTGTATCCGGCGCGGCTATGAGTGTAGTCTTATCTGCATGAAACAGCCAGTTGTCTGCTGTAGCCCCGAGGTGATGGGCGGCACCGCAATGTTCTATGGCACAAGAGTTCCTGTGCAAACTCTGCTCGATTACCTCGAAGCGGGCGAAACAATCGAAGACTTTCTCGAGGGGTTCCCGTTTGTGACGCGCGAGCAAGTCATTGGTTCCTCGAGGAAGCGAAGGACCGACTGATCGAAACCGTCTCGTGAGGGTGCTGCTCGACGAGTGTATCGACTGGCGCCTCGGCCGCGAGACCGATGGCCACGAGGTGAGGACCGCGCGTCAAATGGGGTGGACGACGCTCAAGAATGGAGAGTTGCTCGCTCTCGCGCCAGCGCAGTTCGACGTGTTCGTAACAGCGGATCGGAACCTGTCCTTTCAACAGGACATTGTCTCGTTCTCTACTGCCGTCGTCGTGCTCCAAGTGAGAAGCAATCGGCTCGCCGATCTCGGGCCCCTCATACCGAGCCTCCTCTCCGCCATATTGAGGGCGCATTGCCGGACACGGTCAAGTGCATTGGCCAGTCTTAGTCGACGTCGTCACCCCCCGAGAAGGGCGGGCGAGTGTCGAAGCGCGTGCTCTAGATTCCCGCTTTCGCGTCGCTTTCTCGGGAATGCGGAGAGGCGGTCGCGCGTCAGGTCCTGCGTTTCGCCGTCCTTGGGGAGGCTGGCGATCCGCACTGCTCCACGCCGAGATCTTGCAGCCTGATGCCTGGCCGCTTCGCCAGCTGGACGGCGCGACGAGGTCAGCCTCGACGAGGTCGCGCGCACGTGATTTAATCAATTGGCATCTGACGCTGGTCGCTCGCAACCCGCAAGACAGGGGGAAGTATGCGCGAGTATGAAGAGGCGCGACGCAATTTCTCGAAGGATGCGCTGGAGCGCGACATTCTTGAAGGCCGCCTCGATCAGGGGCTGAATGCCTGCATCGAATGCTGCGATCGTTGGGCCGACGAGGGACAAATTGCGCTCGAATGGATCGGGCGCGACGGGGAGCGCGAGACCGTCAGTTTTGCTGCACTTCGCGACGATGCCGCTCGTTTTGCCAATCTGCTGTTGGCGCGTGGGATTGGTCGCGGCGATGCCGTCGCCGGATTGCTGCCGCGTATCCCCGAGCTACTGACGGTGGTGCTTGGAACATGGCGTGCCGGCGCCGTGTATCAGCCGCTGTTCACGGCCTTCGGTCCGCGTGCGATCGAGCAGCGCGTGACAGCCGTTGGTGGCAGCCAGGCGAAGCTAATCATTACCGATGGGGCAAACGCCCCAAAACTCGCCGGGGTAGCGGCTTGCCCGCCCACGCTGTTGGTCGACCGTCATCAGCCCGATACCGATGAATTTGCCGAGGCGTTGGCCGCCCAGCCCACCCGTTTCGCGCCCGCAGTGCTGGAAGGCAATGACCCGTTCATTGTGATTTTTACCTCCGGAACCACGGGCTTGCCAAAAGGCGTACGTTACCCGCTTCGCCTGCTTCTGCCGGTCGCCGTCTACATGCGGGACGGTCTCGACTTACAGCCGTCCGACCGGTTTTGGAACATCGCCGATCCGGGTTGGGCGTATGGAATGCTGTATACGATCGTCGGACCCCTGCTGCTCGGCCACACTACGACGATGTACGAGGGCACATTCTCGGTTGAATCAACTCTCCAAATCATTGCCGAACTCGGCATTACAAATCTCGCGGGCGCCCCTACTGCTTACCGCATGCTGATGGCTGCCGGCGATGCCGCAATGGCACCAATCGCCGGCAAGCTGCGGGTGGCTGCCAGTGGCGGCGAACCGCTCAACCCGGAGGTCGCGCGCTGGGCCGAGCGGGTCCTGCGCTCCCCGCTGCATGACCATTACGGCCAGACCGAAGTCGCGATGCTCATCAACAATCATCACGGGCTTCGCCATGCGGTGAAACCGGGATCCGCGGGGCTGGCGATGCCGGGCTTTGAATTGGCCATCTTGGATGACGACTTGAATTCCGTACCGCCCAATACGCCGGGCGTGCTTGCTGTGCACCGCACGCGCTCGCCTCTCTACACCTTTGTCGGCTACTGGCGCGCCGATACGCCGAGCGAACGCGGTGACTGGTATATCACCGGCGACGCGATGCAGCAGGATGAGGACGGACATTTCTATTTCATCGGGCGCGACGACGACATTATAACCTCCGCCGGTTATCGAATTGGGCCTTTCGATGTCGAAAGCGCCGTCATGGAGCATCCGGTCGTTGCCGAAGTCGCGGTGATCGGCAAGCCCGACCCGGAGCGCACGGAAATCGTGAAGGCGTTTGTCGTGCTGCGTCCCGGACAAGCCGCCAGCGACGAACTTGCGAGCGAAATCCAGCAGCAGGTGCGGCGGCGCTTGTCTCTGCACGCCTATCCGCGAGAGATTGAGTTTCTTCCCGAGCTGCCCAAGACACCGAGCGGCAAGGTCCAGCGCTTTGTGTTGCGCCAGCGGCCGTAGGGCGGGTTAGCCGAAGGCGTAACCCCCGCCACCGCAACATGGGACGGCGGATTACGCTGCGCTAATCCGCCCTACTGCTGTATCACGAAAAGCAACGGCAGCTTCTTATCGCCACAGGAAGCCCACGAGCTACAGTCAGCCGCGCGGCAGTTCCATGCAGCTTGCCAGATTCCGCTTTTGGCGTCCCTGCGCATCGAAATTGGCGGGATCGAGCCAGCGTTCGAATCCGGCCTTCAGCGCTGGCCATTCGCTGTCGAGGATCGAGAACCAGCAGGTGTCGCGATTGCGCGCTTTGTAAACCGTCGCCTGGCGGAACATGCCTTCGTATTGGAAGCCCAGGCGCTGCGCCGCCGCGCGCGAGGGCGCGTTGAGCGAGTCGCATTTCCATTCGTAGCGGCGATAGCCCAGCTCGTCGAAGACGCGGCGCATCATCGGGTACATCGCTTCAGTCGCCGCCGGGGTGCGCTGCAGTGCCGGGCAGTAATTGATGCCGTCGACCTCGATGACACCCGCCGCGGGATCGATGCGCATATAGGCTGGCGACGCCGACGGTGCGGCCGCTCCGGCGCAACGCCAGCGCTGAAAAAGCTTTGTTCGGCCGTATCCAGACCCGGGAGCGGTCCTCCCGCGCCGTACCGCCGCGCACGCCGGGATCATGCGGTCCAGCGGTCGGCACGGGCGGATTCCCCGGATCTGCGCGTGCTGCGGAAACGCGCTGCTTACCAATGATAGAGTGGCAACAAGTGCCGCCGCCGCTGGCTTGGCGATACCAGCAGCCGTCGATGTACAATTTTTCCAACTCGCTCTTCTCCGACAGTGTGACCAATGTGCAGCTCCACCCCGGCACTGGCCAAGCGCTTGAACTCGTCTTTCAGCCACAGTGGTCCGCCCAAGGAGCAGCGGTTACTCCCGGCGCTGCTCCGCAGCATTGCGACAGTCAGCAATCGATGTCACGGACGCTTTGGCCCAGTGACCTCACCGGATGATGAGAAGAGCCATCTCATCCCCCCAACCTGCCTCTGTAGCTTATTTGCTCGCGATCCAGCAGTTGAGGCAAGTTTAGGAACTGAGCGTTCTGACGCATTGCGGACGGGACTTCGGACGATGGCCCAAGCCCACCGCAGTGGCCGATATTCCTTCGGCGTACCTGAGCGCGGCGAAGAATGCCCATCGCTGGACGAGGGCGCGCGCCAGTGCGGTTTGCGCGAGGCCGAAGACGTAGCGCGCCGGCAACCCGCCGTATATATCGATCATCCCGAAAGCGGCAGAACGGATCGCTATCGCTAATGCTCGCGATTTTCGACGACGGGGCCACCCGTTTGGCGCCCAAGGCGATCGGGCTCTGCGGTGCTCTCATTGCCGTCAATCTGCTGGTCTGGGCCTGGGCGTTCGCTGCATTTCGCAGCTATCCGCTGCTGTTGGCGACCGCTCTGATCGCCTATGGCTTCGGGCTGCGGCACGCGGTCGACGCGGATCACATCGCCGCGATCGACAACATCACCCGCAAGTTAATGCAGGAGGGCAAGCGGCCGATCACGGTCGGACTCTTCTTCTCGCTCGGCCACTCCACCGTCGTGTTTGCCGTCTCGCTGGTTATTGCTCTGACGGCGAGCAGCCTGCAGCAGCGCTTCCCCGGGTTGATCGAGGTCGGCAGCGTGGTCGGCACGTTGGTCTCGGTGTTTTTCCTGATTGGCATCGCGGTCATCAACTTCTTCGTACTAGTGGGCGTGTACCGGCTCTTCCAGCGCGTCAGGCGAGGCAAGAGTTATACAGAAGAAGAACTGAACAGCTTTCTCTCGCTGCGCGGTTTATTCGGACGCCTGCTCCGCCGGCTTTTCCGGTTGATTTCTCGCAGCTGGCATATGTATCCGCTCGGGTTCCTGTTTGGGCTCGGTTTCGATACCGCGACGGAGATCAGCGTGCTCGGGATCTCGGCCGCAGAAGCATCCAAGGGATTGTCCGTCTGGTCGATCTTGGTGTTCCCCGCGCTGTTTACTGCGGGGATGTCGCTGGTCGACAGCAGCGACAGCGTGCTGATGGTCGGTGCCTATGGTTGGGCGTTCACGAACCCGGTGCGCAAGCTCTATTATAATCTGGCGATCACCGGCTTCTCTGTGGTCGTCGCCGTGCTCGTTGGCGCGAGAGAGGCGTTGGGCTTGGTCGGCGATAAGTTCGGTCTGGAAGGCGGCTTATTCGTCATGGCCGACGCCACAGGGGCTCGTTCCGGAGCGCTCGGGTATCTTGTTATCGCAATATTCGTAGCGGCTTGGCTCGTCTCTTTTGTGATCTACCGGGGAATGGGGTATCGCAAAATGCCTACTCCTGATAATTTATAGTTAATTTTGCGGATATTGATTGCAACCTATAGGCGTAGGTCGCATTATGCTCGCAGCATCGTTTTCCTTTGCAATCCGACGATGCTCATTACCCCGTCACCGCAGCCAGCTGACGAGGGAGAAACCCCGGTCGTCCCGACCGGGGTTTCGAGCCTTCGCAGGCCGAATGCGCCCGCGCCCGTCTCCCCCCTGAAGGCTGGCAATTCGACGCCACAGCCGTCCGCTTTCGAGGAGCTGCCAAGTAACGAGCGCCGGCAGACCGATCGTCAGATCGCGTGCACGCTTCAAAAGGGACAGCGCGAGCGCCGTCTCCGGCGTCAGGCCAAAGCTGGCGCCGAGCAGAATATAGGCTCCTTCTTGGACGCCGACCGCATTCGGAACGGCAAAAGCGACGCTGCGTGCCGCGTACAGCAGACTCTCGATCACCAGTACCGTAGCGAAGCCGAGAGAGGCGCCAGCGAAGCGCAACGCGGCCCAGGCTTCTAGCGTACTCGCGATCCAGCAGGCGAGGTGGAGCACAAAGCCGGACAGCACTCGGCCCCGCCGGCGATAGATGGCGGCCAGCGCGATATGGAGGGCTGCCGCGCCCGCGGCCGTCTTATCGGCCCAACCGCGGCCGAGCACCCGGGAAAATCGGTCGAACAGGTCAAAGCCGCGGCGCTGGAAGACGAAAAACCCTGCCGCGAGAAGCGCCCCCGCAGCCAGGCCGATCGCGACGGGGGTGGCGATTGGGGCGTCCGGCTTGACGTATATCAGTAATGAGAGGCCGAGGGCTGTGTAGGCGAGCTGTCCGAAGAGCTCAAGAGTGACATCGGAGATGGTGCTCGCCGTAGCCGTGGCTCCGTCGACGCCCGCCAAGGCGACGGCGCGTGCACCCAGAACATAACCGCCGATTTGCGAAAGCGGCAGCAACTCGGAGCCGGAATCGCGGACGAGACGACCCCAAACCGGCACCCAAAGGCTGGTACCGGGCATCAGCACGCCCCACGCGATCCCCATCACGGCGATCAGCGCGAGGTGGATCGAGCAGACCGCGGCGAAACCGGTCCAGCCGACCGCAATCAGCGAACGGGTGACAGCCTGCGGTCCGAAATGAAAAACCAGCGCCGCGATCAAGCTCAGTCCGACAACCGCCGCAAACACTGGAAAGAGCTTCAAACGCGCTCTTCCCGTACTGCACGAAAGCCGCTGCCCAACCGGAGCCCGGTGAGAGTGATTGCCGCCACTTTGGGCAGGAAACTAGGCTTCAGGAGATGAGGGTCGAAATCCCTCATGCGGCTCTCGTGTTCGGCGCAACACTCCTCGACAAAGCTGCGCAGCGTGAAGCCTTCGAGAAAGACGCCCGCTTGCGTTGCCGAGAAATCCCGCCCGTCGTTTGCCCGGCGACCGCGCCGCACGGTGCCGAGCAGCCGCCCGATCGCTCGGCCGTAGTACCGAGCCGCAGTCACGCCGCGCAGCCACCCAGCCAAGCCTCCGCGCGCCGCCTGTTCCCACGCCATCCAGTTAATGAAGAAAACGATGTGCCGGGTTTCCTCGCGCATCAGCATGTCGAAGATCTCGAAAAGCCGTTCGGGCAAGAAACCGGACCGGCGGGCGATCTTGAAAACACCAAAACCGAGAAACGAATTGAGGCATTCGCCGTAGCCAAAATCGGCAAAGGCTCGGCGGAGATCAGGGCCGAGCGGCTCGTCGAGAGGACGCTCTTCGGCGGCGATGCGGTAGCGCCTGATCATCTCGCGCAGCAGTTCGGCGTGGCGCGCCTCTTCGAATCCTTGGAGAGCGACCGCGTCGCGCACCATCGGGTCGGCGATCGTTTGGGCGTAGGCGTCGACGATCGCACCCGCTCGCCGTTCGGTGTAGAGGACTTCCTGCCAAAACGGGATGGCGCGCAGACGGCCGAGCGCCAAGTCGTCAAGGTCGGGCCAGGCCAGTGTCGCGGGGTCGAAACGACAGTGGCTGGCGATGAAGTCTCGACAGAAGCGCTCCTTGTGCTCGTCGGATCCGATCTTCATGAGGAAATTGGAATCACACTCGGCTGCCGCATGAAGCGGCGCGCAAACCGCATCAGGCGCGGCACGAAATCGGGCCGCAAGAGACGGGAATCGTAACCGGAGAGCCGGCGTTCGTTTTCTTCGAGGCAGACGTCGATTAGCCCGGCGACGGAGATGTCGACTGCGCCGACCGCCTTGCCGCCGGTCAAGGTGAAGTTGTTGTCCTGAACCGCGGCTCCGGTTCCCGCGTCGCCGGCACTGCCAACGCCGCGGGCGATGCCAATGCGCTCCCACACCAGAAAGATCCAAACCGCCAGCACCTTCGCTGCAAAGAGCAGGCGCCGCCACCACGCCAGGTTTCGTTTGTGCCACGCCACCCAATTGACAAAGAACAGGATGTGCCGGCCTTCCTCCTGCATGACCGGCTCGAAGGTATCGACGAGGGGAGGCGGGAAAAAACCCGATCGCTTGGCGAGCGCGAACAGGCCAAAGGCAAAGAAGCTGTCGATGCACTCGCTGAAGCCGGTCACCATGAAGGCCCATTCCGGATCGCGCGGGCAGCGATATTCCGGCTCCGGCGCCAAGCGGATGCCGTAGGCCTCGACAAGATTGGAAAGGACCTCCTTGTGGCGCCCTTCCTCGAACCCGTCCAGTTCGACGGCGCGCCGCAGCAATGTGTCCCTGATCATTGCGGCATAACTCAACACGCGCTGACGGGCCTTCCCTTCGGTCTGCACCGCGATATCCCAGATCGGCAAGCTGGCGAGGCGCTCGCGAGCCTCGGCATCGAGCACCGGCCATTCGATGATCGATGGCTTGTACGGGTTGTGCGTGTCGAGCAGCATACGACAAAAGGCCGCCTTGTGCGCCTCGCTGCCGGGGTCGATCGGCCCTGGTTCGCTTGCTGCCCAAATCCGGGCGGCACGGTCGGCGGCCTCGACCGCCGCATCATCGAACATCCGCACAACCTCCTGTGTCGGGAGCACCCAACTCGGACCGCCCCCTCGCCGATTGCTAAAGCCGGGTATATGGAGAACGCTTCGGCGAGCCGGTTACATCCTTCCTCTCCCTCCCGACCCACCGTTGACGCCCCCGGCTGGCGCCACTATATAGCCGGCTCCGCTCGAGAGAGATCCCTAATCGGAATTGAAGCCGTGAAGCGTACTTATCAGCCCAGCAAACTGGTTCGTAAACGCCGTCATGGGTTCCGGGCGAGGATGGCGACGGTCGCCGGCCGACGGGTTTTGGCGGCGCGCCGGGCGAAAGGCCGCAAACGCCTCTCCGCCTGACGCCGGGTTTTCCCGGTCAGCGCGAGACTTTGTGGGCCACGCACTCGAAAAGCTGAAGGTCCGCGCCGACTTTCTTCGGGTGGCGAGTGCCGGGCGCCGGTCGGCCGGGCCGGGCTTGGTTGTACAAGCCGCACCGCATCCGCGCCAACCAAGCGGCGAGACGGGAATACGGGTCGGGTTCACCGCCAGCCGAAAAGTCGGCAATGCCGTCGTCCGCAACCGCGCTAAGCGGCGGATGCGCGCGGCAGCGGCGAGCGCTTTGCCAGCTTTTGGACAACCGGGCACCGATTATGTGTTGATTGCCAGGGCCGGCACCGCCGATCGGCCTTTTGCGGAACTCATAGCCGATCTCGAAACGGCTCTGCGGCGCATCGGGCGTGGCAGCGCGCAGAGGCCATCGCCCCCCATTGCCGAAGGGGCGCCGCGCGCTGACGAGGGCGCCGGTCAAGCCTCGTTATCGCATAAATCGCCGGCCGAAGCGCATTAGGCGCGGCATCAACCGAGGCCGCAACAACCGCGGATCATAGCCGGCGAAGCGGCGCTCGTTCTCGCTCAAACAGATGTCGATGACCGCGGCGGCGGAGACATTTCCGCTGCCGATCGCCCGGCTGCCCGTGAACACGAAATTATTGTCCTGGGGTTCGCTTCCCGGCTGTGCCCCGCCATCACCATCGAGACCTCGGGCGAACCCGATCCTCTCCCAAACGAGGAATGCCCACACCGAAACGATCTTGGCCGCGAAAACAACACGCCGCCACACCGGCAGGTTGCGCCGGTGCCACGCCACCCAGTTCACGAAGAAGATTATATGACGGCCTTCCTCCTGCACGACCGGCTCGAAGGTGTCGACGAGTTCGGGCGGAAAGAAGCCCGACCGCCTGGCCAACGCGAACAGGCCAAAGGCAAAGAAGGTATCGACGCATTCGCAAAAACCGGCGAGCAGGAACGCCCACTCCGGCTGCTTGGGCGGCAGGTATTCGGGCTCCGGTGCAAGGCGGATACCGTAAGCCGCGACGAGGTTCGACAGAACCTGCTTGTGGCGTGTCTCCTCGAAACCGTCGATTTCAATCGCTTCCCGCAACAGCGGGTCGGCAACAGTTTTGGCGTAGCTCAGCACGCGCAGGCTCGCGTTGCCTTCGGTCTGCATCGCGATGTCCCAGATCGGCAGGCTGATCAGTCGATCGCGCGCCTCCGGGTCGAGGGCGGGCCAATCGACGATGGACGGCCGGTATGGATTGTGCGTGTCGAGTAACATGCGGCAGAAGGCTCGCTTGTGCGCCTCGCTGCCGAGAATTATCGGGCCGCACTCGCCGGCTTCCCATGTCCTGGCGACCCGGTCGGCGGCCCGGACTTCGGCAGCATTCAGATCGAGCGCGGTTCCCCTTCTCTCTATCGCCTCCGACATGATGCTCCTTACCCGCTGAGACGGCTGGTCGCCAATACCCCCGATACGTCAAGCGCGCGTCAGAATAGCGCGTCGCGACGCGCGACCGAGCGTACTTAATAGTGGAACAACTCCGCTCGCAAGCGCCACCTCGGGTTCCGAGCTGATGAGGATCTGATCGGTCGGGTCTTTGCTGCGTCAAAGGCGAGACCAACCAATCGTCTCGCCCAACCAGTCTTGATTTCCTCGCCGAGCGGGGTTGTAAGGCCGGAGGTCCGCTCCGATTTTCTTTCGTTGTCGTGCCCGCAAGACAGCGGGGCTCGTTGACAGCGACGCGCCCGGTCGTCGGCGCTTCCCGATTCCCCTATGGGCCGGGTTCACCCTGAACCGAAGTGTTGGTAAAACCTGATTGCAATCACGCATCCCCAGCTGCCCTGGCGACCCGATACTCCCGCAGTGAGGGGCCGTGCAGGCAGGAGCGGGTGGTCGCGCGCTGTGCTCATTGCCGCGGGCGATATGTTGCGGCTCCAGGGTATTCGTCCGGCGTCGCGCAGGAGTAATGAGATGGAACGGCACAATCCTGTAGGCGTGACGAGGGTGGCGCTGAGCGCCGCGGTGCGCGGCTATCAACTGCTCGTATCGCCTTTGCTGCCGCCCGCCTGCCGCTTCTTGCCGACCTGCTCGGAATACGCCGCGGAAGCAATCGAGCGGCACGGGGCCTGGCGCGGCATTATTCTCGCCTCGCTGCGGCTGGCCCGCTGTCATCCCTGGGGCGGCAGCGGCTACGATCCCGTTCCCGAGCCCGGCGGCTTGGACTGCCGGCATGCCGCGCCGGGCCGGTAGGCCAGCCTCGCCCGGTCCTTCATTCCAACTACCACGAAATGGAACAACGCAATCTCCTCATCGCCATCGTGCTCTCGGTCGGGATCCTGATCGCTTTTCAGTTCGCGTTCGAGCGCATGCGGCCGCCGCAACCTTCTGCCCCGTCGGGGGGACCCGCCGTGACGGCGCCGGCGACAACGGGTCCGGCGTCCCAATCGCCGGCTCCCTCTCCCGCGGCTTCGGCCAATGCTCCGGGCGCCGCTGCTCCGGCGGGCGCTCCTGGGGCTGCACCGGCGCGTGCCGTCGAGACCCGCGAAGCCGCCCTAGAGGAGCAGCCCCGCGTCAAGATTGCGACGCCGCGGCTGCACGGCTCTATCGACCTGCTCGGGGCGAGGTTCGATGACCTGACACTCGCGAATTACCATGAGACCATCGATCCGAAGAGCCCCGAGGTCGAGTTGCTGTCGCCACCGGGCACGCAGGATCCTTATCTCGCCGAATTCGGCTGGGTTGCCGCCAGCCCGGACGTCAAAGTGCCGGGGCCGCAGACCCGGTGGACCGCCTCGGGCGAAACCCTCACTCCGACCAACCCCGTCACTTTGACTTGGGACAACGGGCAGGGACTGGTCTTCACGCGAGCGATCGGCGTCGACCCGAACTACATGTTCACGGTTCGCGACTCGGTCCGCAATACCGGCACCACTCCGGTAAAGTTGCTGCCCTACGGGCTGATCAGCCGCACCGGCACACCGCACGTGGCTGGCTACTACATCCTGCACGAGGGTCTGATCGGCTATCTCGGCGGCTCGCTGCAGGAAGTAAAGTATTCTTCGCTGAACCCCGACAAGCCGCTCCCGCCCTACGAGTCGGAAGGTGGCTGGCTCGGGTTTACCGACAAGTACTGGCTGACCTCGCTGATCCCGCCGCAGAACGAGGCGATAAAAGCGCGCTTCAGCCATACCGTCGACGCCGGGGTCGATCGCTACCAGGCCGATTATCTCAGCCCGGAAGTTACCGTGGCGCCGGACAGCACGGCGGAATCATCGGCTCGTTTCTTCGCCGGCGCAAAGGAGGTCAATCTCCTCGACGCTTACAAGGATTCGGGGATTCCTCTGTTCGACCGCGCCATCGATTTCGGCTGGTTCTATTTTTTGACGAAGCCGATTTTTCTAATCCTTCAGTTTTTCTATAAAATTATAGGAAATTTCGGGTTGGCCATTCTGTTGCTGACCTTGTGCGTCAAGCTGCTCTTCTTCCCGCTCGCGAACAAATCTTACAACGCGATGAGCAAGATGAAGCTCTTGCAGCCCGAAATTCAGAAGCTGCGCGAGCGCTTCCCGGACGACAAGGCGCGCCAGCAGCAGGAGATGATGGCGCTTTACAAACGCGTCGGGGCAAACCCGCTGGCGGGGTGTCTGCCCATCGTCATCCAGATCCCGGTATTCTTCTCGCTGTACAAGGTGCTGTTCGTCACGATCGAGATGCGGCACGCACCGTTCTTCGGCTGGATCCACGATCTGTCGGCGCCCGATCCGACTTCCTTTGCCAACCTTTTCGGCCTTTTGCCGTTCGCGCCACCGCATATCCTGATGATCGGCGCCTGGCCGCTGATCATGGGATTGACGATGTTCTTGCAGCAAAAGCTCAACCCTCAACCGGTCGACCCGGTGCAAGCGCGGATGTTCATGCTGCTGCCGATCGTTTTTACCTACATGCTCGCCGCCTTCCCGGCGGGCCTCGTCATATATTGGGCGTGGAACAATCTGCTCAGCATCGCCCAGCAATGGACGATCATGCACCGTGCGGGTGCCGCCTGACCGGATCCCCAGAAAAATGTCCGCGGATTGTCATTCCGGGTCGGCCCCTCTGGGCCCTCCCGAAACGACATTTTCTCCAATCTTTCCTCCCCGCGCGGTCGATTCCGGCTCGGCCGAGGCCGGCCGGCGGCTCTTCGCCGCGGAGGCCCGGTTCATCGCCGGCGCGCCGAGCCCGTCGGCGTTGCCCCCGGAAGGCTTGCCCGAAATCGCGTTTGTCGGCCGCTCCAATGTCGGGAAGTCCAGCCTCGTCAATGCGTTGACCGGCCGCCGCACGCTGGCGCGAATTTCCAATACCCCCGGACGGACGCGCCAGATCAACTTCTTTGATCTCGGTGGCCGGCTGATGCTCGTCGACCTCCCCGGCTATGGCTACGCCGAGGCGCCGAAATCCGCGGTCAAGAGCTGGACGAGCCTGGTGCGGTACTATTTCCGGACCCGCGCCGCCCTGCGGCGGGTCTGCCTGCTGATCGATTCACGCCACGGCATCAAGGAGGTCGACCGGCCACTGATGCGCATGCTCGACGATGCCGGGGTGTCCTACCAAATCGTTCTGACCAAGGCCGACAAGGCCGGCGACGGCGATCTCGCGTTGGTTCCCGACAAAATCATCGCCGAGCTGGCCCCCCATGTCGCGGCGCACCCCGAGATCCACATGACGAGCGCGCTCGATCGCCGCGGCATTGCAGAATTGCGCGAGACTCTGGCCAATTTTGCGTTTCCCATCGGACAATCACGATAGAGTGCGTGGTCCGATGAGCTCTGATACCGGCCGTCCCACACTCACCCCGATCCCCAACCCGGATCCCGCAGTCAAAGCCGAGGTCCTGGCGCAGGCGCTGCCCTATATGCGCCGCTATGCCGGCCACACCTTGGTCATCAAATATGGCGGCCACGCCATGGCCGATGGCTCCGAGGATTCGTTCGCGCGCGATGTCGTGCTGTTGAAGCAGGTCGGCATCAATCCGATCGTCGTGCACGGCGGCGGGCCGCAGATCGCCCATATGCTCAAACGGCTCGGCATCGAGACCCGCATCGTCGACGGCTTGCGAGTGACTGACGGCGAGACGATGGAAGTGGTCGAGATGGTCCTGGCCGGAACGATCAACAAGCAGCTCGTCTCGGCAATCAACGCCGAGGGCGGCTGTGCGATCGGCCTCACCGGCAAGGATGGCGGGCTGATAGAGGCGAGAAAGCTGGTTCGTACCCGGATCGAGGCTGGCGTCAGGACCGAGATCGACCTCGGTTTTGTCGGCGAGCCGCAGCGGATCGCCTCGGGGGTGCTCGACACCTTCAAGCAGTCCGACATCATCCCGGTCATCGCGCCGATCGGCGTCGGTGCGACGGGCGAGACGTACAACATCAACGCCGACACCGTGGCCGGCGCGGTCGCCGCCGCGGTCAAGGCGACGCGGCTCTTGCTGCTGACCGACGTCGCCGGGGTGCTCGATGCCGACAAGAAGCTGATCTCGGAGCTTACCGCGGCGAAGGCGCGGCAGCTAATCGCCGAAGGCGTCATCAATGGCGGCATGATCCCCAAAATCGAAACCTGTCTCGACGCGGTCGATGGCGGGGTCGAGGCGGCGGTCATCGTCGACGGCCGGGTGCGGCACGCGATTTTGCTCGAGCTATTCACTGAAGGCGCCGGAACGCTGATCCGGGCCGGCTAGGCGACACCGAATGAATTCCATGCGCGGCCGGCCGCTGGTCGAAATCGAGACGTGGATCTTCGATCTCGACAATACGCTCTATCCTTCCTCGTGCCGGCTCTTCGACCAGATCCACGCGCGCATGACGGGTTTCATCGCCGACCGGCTCGGCCTGACGCCGGAAGCGGCGCTGACGGTGCAGAAGACCTATTTCCGCGAGCACGGGACGACGATGCGCGGTCTGATGACGGTCAACCGGATCGACCCCGAGGATTTCCTCGCTTATGTGCACGAGATCGACCTCGCCTGCGTGCCGCCCGACCCGGTTCTCGTCGAAGCGTTGACGAGGTTGCCCGGCCGCAAGATCGTCCACACCAACGGCTCGCAGCGGCATGCCGAGCGGCTGCTCGACCACCTCGGCATTGCCGGCTCGTTTTGCGGCGTCATCGACATCGCCGCCGCCGGCTATGATCCAAAGCCGGCGCTCGCCGGCTATCAGGAATTGCTGCGGCGCCACGAGGTGAGCCCCGGCACCGCGCTGATGGTCGAAGACATTGCACGAAACTTGGTTCCGGCCGCCGCTCTTGGCATGACCACGGCCTGGGTATGCAGTACGGCGGATTGGGCCGTCGAAGGCAGCGCGGGCGACCATATTCACCATATCGTCGACGACCTCGGCGCGTTCCTCACCAGCGCCGCTATGGCTGGCGTCGACCGCCCGCGGCCGGAATAACATGTCGGTTGCCGACACGATCCGCCGCAAGCTGACCGAGAGGTTCGCTCCGACGCGCCTCGAGATCGAGGACCAGTCACACCTCCATACCGGGCACGAAGGGGCGCGCCCGGGAGGCGAGACGCACTTTGCCATCATGATCGCCTCTGCCGCCTTTATCGGACAGAGCCGGGTGGCGCGCCAACGGCTCGTCTACGAGGCATTGGCCGACGAACTGGCGAGGCGCGTCCATGCGCTGTCGCTGACAACGCTCGCTCCGGGCGAAGACAAACGCTAGTTTTCAGACGCAAGCGCAAGATTTGCCCTTCGGTCATCGCGGGGCTTGCCCCGTGGGCCTTTCAGCCCACGGGACCAAACCCGACCCGGTGTGTCTCAAGGGTTTCTGCGGCTTTTACAAACCCAGGGAGGCGGGGACCGCTCTAGCGGTGCCCGCCGCCTCCGCCATGCCCGAAGCCGCCACCCATGCCATGCCCGAAGCCGCCACCGCCGCCGTGGGCAAAACCTATGCCATGATTGAAGCCGCCACCCATGCCATGGCCGAAGCCGTGGCCGAATTCGCGGTGCCCGCCATAGTAGGCTCCATAGGCGCCGTAGGGTAGATATCCGTAATAACCATAATCATAGGGCTCATAAGCCTCACCCGGCAGAGTACAGCCGTAGGTCGGATCGTATACGGCCCCCGCCGGACAGGTGTAGTCGTCGGAATAGGCTTGTGCGGCAGCCGGTTGCGATCCGGCAAATGCAGCCATCGACAACCCAATGCCGCCAGCCAGCAAGAGTACTTTAGTCGAAAGTTTGCTGCGGGTCATCGCAGCCTCCTTGCGGGACGCGCCCGCCGACAGTTTAAACTGATTCTAAAGTAAGGACCGACTGGGGCATTAACAATGGGCGGGTAGGCCGCGCAAGCATACCAACCCTGCGGCATCTCAACCCGTTCGAGACGTTGAAAACCGCTCGGACCAAATCTATTCGCCGAAGCAGCCCGGATTGGCGTGATGCCGCCGGATCTCAGGGGCTGTAGCTCTTCTTCCGACCCTCCACAGCCACTCAACCCCGCGGCGGTAACGGCTCTTTCTGCCCATACCTGACCTTCGGATCGGGAGTCCCGTTGGGTCATGATGACCCAACCCCGTCCTTCAACAGCCCGGCCCTGGACACGCCGCTCCAACCAAGGGATGATCGGTTCGGGCCCGTGGAGTGCGGCCATGGATGTCGGGGGTTGGCTCAGAAGTCTCGGCCTCGGACAGTACGAGGCGCTCTTTCGCGCGAGTGAAATCGAAGCCGATATCCTGCCGGAGCTGACCGAGGTCGATCTCGAGAAGCTTGGCGTGCCGCTCGGGCACCGCAAGCGTCTCCTCAGAGCCATCTCCGCTTTGGCCGCCGCCGAGACATTGGCGGCGACCTCCGCATCGACTGGCGCGAAGCCGCACGACGTCGCTGAGCGCCGGCAGCTGACGGTGATGTTCTGCGATCTCGTCGGCTCGACCGCCTTGTCGGCGCGGTTCGACCCCGAGGAGTTGCGCGAGGAGATCCGCGCCTATCAGAACGCCTGTTCCGGCGTCGTCGCGCGCTATGACGGCTTTGTCGCCAAGTTCATGGGCGACGGGGTGCTGGCCTATTTCGGCTATCCGCGGGCGCATGAGGACGACGCCGAGCGGGCGGTGCGGGCGGGGCTGGAAATAGAAGCGGCGGTGACGAGCCTGGAGACCCGTGGAACGGAGCAACTCGCCGTCCGCATCGGCATCGCCACCGGGCTTGTCGTCGTCGGCGATCTGGTCGGCGAGGGCTCGGCACAGGAGCAGGCGGTGGTCGGCGAGACCCCCAACCTCGCGGCGCGCCTGCAGGCTCTTGCGGAACCCAGGCAGATCGTCCTCGCCGGCGCCACCCGCCGCCTGATCGGCGACCTTTTCCGGCTGCGCGACCTCGGGCGCCAGACGGTCAAGGGCTTCACCGAGCCGGTCGAAGCCTTCGCGGTCGAGGGCGTGGCCGTGACCGAAAGCCGGTTCGAGGCGGCGCGGCGCGGGCTCACCGACCTCGTCGGGCGGGCGGCGGAGAGCGCCCTGCTGCGCGACCGCCTGCGTAAGGCCTCGGCCGGCGCCGGCCAAATCGTCCTGCTCTCGGGCGAGGCCGGCATCGGCAAGTCGCGGCTCGCCGCTCAGCTCGCCGCCGAGGTCGCGAGCGAGCCGCACACGCGGCTGCGCTATCAATGCTCGCCCTATCACCGCGACAGCGTCTTGCATCCCTTTGTCGTGGCGCTGGGGCGCGCCGCCCGCCTCGCCCCCGAGGACCCGGCGGAGACGCAGCTCGACAAGCTCGAAGCTATATTGGCGCCGGCGCGCATCGCCGAAACCGCGCCGCTCTTCGCTTCCTTGCTATCGATCCCGACCGGCGACCGCTATCCGCCGCTCGCACTGAGCGCGGCGCAGCAGCGCCGGTTGACCCTGGCGGCCTTGCTCGACCAGCTCGAAGCACTGGCGCGGCAGAAGCCGGTCTTGATGCTGTTCGAGGATGCCCACTGGGCCGATGCCACCTCGCTCGAAGTGCTCGATCTGACGGTCGAGCGGGTCCGCGCCTTGCCGGTATTGGTGATGATCACCTTCCGGCCGGAATACGAGGCGCCCTGGACCGGCCTCTCGCACGTCACCAGCATCGCGCTCGACCGCCTGGCGCCCGCCGAGGTCGAAACCCTGGCCGAGCACGTCGCCGGCCGGCCGCTGCCCCCCGAGGTGACGGCGCAGATCGTCGCCAAGACCGACGGGGTGCCGCTCTTTGTCGAGGAATTGACCAAGGCGGTGCTCGAGGGGGGCCTGCTCGTCGCGGGGCCGCAGGGCTGGCGCCTCGACGGGCCATTGCCGCCTTTCGCCATTCCAGCGACATTGCAGGATTCATTGGCGGCGCGTCTCGACCGGCTGGCGCCGATCAAGGAGATCGCGCAGATCGGCGCCGCCATCGGCCGCGAATTCTCCTACCCGCTGCTGCGCGCGGTCGCCGGCCGCGACGAGCCGGCATTGCGTGCGGCATTGGCGCAGCTCGAAGAGGCGGAATTGCTGTTCCGCTCGGGCGCGCCGCCCGATGCACGCTACACCTTCAAGCACGCGCTGGTCCAGGACACAGCCTATGAAACCCTGCTCAGAAGCCGGCGGCAGATCCTGCACCGGCGGATCGCCGATGCCTTGCGCGGAGAGTTCCCGGCGATTGCGGCGGCCGAGCCGGAACTCGTCGCCCATCACTTAACCCAGGCCGGGCTCGACGAGCCGGCGATCGAATGGTGGGGCAAGGCCGGCGACCAGGCCCTGCGCCGCTCCGCTTTCAAGGAGGCCGCTGCCCATCTCGGCAAGGCGATCGAACTGGCCGACAAACTTGCCGCGACCGCGCCGAGCCCCGCGCCGGGCATTAACCGGTTGCATTTACAGACCAGCCTCGGGAATGCGCTGATGTGGGCCAAGGGATTCGCGGCGCCGGAAACGAGCGCGGCTTTCGCGCGCGCCCGCGAACTGGCGAGCCGGGAGGAAGGCGCCTCGGAACGGTTCTCCGCCTATCACGGTCTCTGGCAAGGGCATCTAAACCGCTGCGAACCCTCGCCGCTGCGCGAAATCGCGGCGCTTTTCCTGCACGAAGCCGCAGCTCGGCCGAATTGTCCTGAGGCTGTGATTGCGCACCGCATTTCCGGCCTCACCTGCTTTTATTTCGGCGACTTTTCCGGCGCCCATGAGCATTTTCAAAGGACCATCGAACTCTACGAAGAGGCGTGGCATGCCGATTTCAGCAATCGGTTCGGCCACGATCCCCGCGCCGTGGCGCAAGCCTTTGATGCAGTCGCGCTTTGGGTGCTCGGGAGAGCCGATGAGGCCTTGCCGCTTGCCGACCGCGCCCTCGCCAACGCCGGGTCGGCAGCGCATGCTCCGACGATGGGTACTGCTCTCGTATTCGTGGCGTTGCTTGGGCTTGTTCGGTGCGACCCCGAAGCAGTCGCGACTTACGGCCAAGCGTTGGCCGATATCGTGTCTCGATACGATCTCCCGGCCTTTATGGTTGGCTTCGCGGTATCTTTTCGGGCCTGGGCAAAGAGACCCGAGGGCGCCGAAGCGTCGAGAACTCGCCGACATTCGACGCGGCATCGCCCTCCAACGAGAGCAAGGTAGGTTTTGGTTCTTGCCCGGTCTCGAAGTCGCCCTGGCCGCAGCCGAAGCGAGTGCCGGCGAAACTGATGCGGGGCTCCGGCGGCTGGACCACGCGCTCGCCGAATTGGGGCGCACTGAGCAGCGCTGGTACGAAGCGGAGATACACCGCATCCGCGCCGAAATCCTGCTGAAGCGCGACCCGGCCGATACCGCGGCGGCCGAGCAGTCGTTGCAGGCCGCGATCGCCATCGCGCAGTCGCAAAAAGCGCGGAGCTTCGAACTGCGCGCCGCGCTGTCTCTGGCGAAGCTGTATCGCGCGGCCAATCGCGACGCGGATGCGCACGCCGTACTGGCGCCGGCGGTCGAAGGCTTCTTGCCGATCCAACAATTCCCCGAACTTGCCGAGGCGCAAGCCCTCCTCTCGGCGCTAAACCCTTAGACCGATTGCCTCCGACGAACCAATCATGCCCTCGGCGGCGTTCGCCTATCGGGCAGCGAGCTGATCCTACCCGAATGACCGGCCTCGCTATCTCCTCCGGCGTTCGCTCGGCCTTTCCCTGCTGCCCAGGTGCGATCCACTCGGATCGATCGCTCAGGTCGAAAGCGACGGCGAGTATGCGCTTAACGGACCTACCGACCTTAACGTCGATCCCTGACAAACCCACGCCCGTGCCGCTAGGACCTGCGGATTGGTTGGAAGGACCGGTTTCGGCGCTTCTCGGTCATTCGGTCTGCTCGGATTGAAATGATGGGTCCCAGCCGACTGGGTCATTGCGGCCCCGGCGGTGATCGGCTGCATAACTCCATATTCCGGCCGTTTAGATGCTGGACGAACAAGTCAGATCGACCGAGCCATGGAAAAACGCCTGATGCGACGTGGGTGGTGCGCCGGCATCGCGCTCAGTTTCGACCGGATCGTCATGCTGTGCACCGGCGTCAGCCGCATTGAGGACCTGCTCTGCAGCTGCCAGCGTCACTTCGAACGGCTGTAACGTCCAACGATCTTCGCCGTCGCTAGCGCGGTGGCGCCGAGGCGAGACCCGACCTCGGCGCCCGAGGCGGTTTCGTCGAGCGGCACCGATGAGACCTTGAGCGCATATACGGTGATCTGGTAGTGGTGCGCGTGGTCGCCGACCGGTGGGCACGGCCCACCGTAATGCGAAAATCCGAAATCGGTCCGCCCCTGGATTGCGTCTGCGGGTAAATCCTTTGAGCCCTCGCTGCCGGCGCCGGCCGCCAGGCCGTGGACCGAGGCCGGAATGTTGAACATGCTCCAATGCCACCAACCCCTGCCGTTCCGGGCGTCGGTGTCAACCATCGTCAGCGCGAAGCTCTGTGTGCCGGCGGGCTCGCCCGACCAACTGAGCGCCGGCGAAACGTTCTGCCCGTTACAGCTGCCGAGCACCTGCGCTAACGCCATCGGGCTGCCGCTCTTGACGCTTGTCGAGGACATTCTGAACTCCGCAAGTGCCGGCGTCGCCGCCGCCGACAATGCCGCTCCCAAAATCAGCGCGCGCATCCTGCCCTCCTTGTTTCTTGCCGGACTGCGCCGGCGTCGCGCTCGGGTACCTGCTACAGGCAACGAGAGGTTCGATAGGTAGCCAGAGAGCTTAGGGCCGGTGACCCGGGCGGGAAGCCGGGGGTAACCCGCCGCGCCGGCCGCGAACGAATCGCGGGTTGCGCTGCGCTCACCCGCACTACGACTCTTTAAGGGAACATACCACGAACTAAATGTTGGCCTCGTGTTCACTGGAGGCCCGTTGATGTCGGAAATCGTCGCCGACCGTCCTTCGCTCTCCTGTTATCACCTGTTTCCAGGGCCCGGAATCAAAGTATCTCAACACCTTACTCCTGATCTCTTGCGCACGACGCGCGCGGGCGGCGGTTCGGACAACGGGTAAAAGGTGACCCAATTCGTGATTGCAGCTGCGCGGCCAGTCCGCTGGGGGCTAGGCCGCCGCTGCGGTGAGGAAATCGCGCAGCGGCTGGATCGGCGCGTCTTTCATCACGAAGGCCTCGCCTATGCGGCGCGGCAGGATCAAGGTGATGCGGCCGTCGCGGACCTTCTTGTCCTTGCTCATATGGCCGAGCAGGCGATCGGCCGGGATGCCGGTCAGGCCGATCTCGGCCAGCCGCGTCGGCAGGCCGCAGTCTTGGAGATGGCGGCGCACCCGCAGCGCGTCCTCTGCCCCGACGAGGCCGAGCTTCGCTGCGAAGTCGGTCGCCAGAACCATGCCGAGCGCCACTGCTTCGCCGTGCAGCAGGCGCGAGCCGAACCCGGTCTCGGTCTCCAGGGCGTGCCCGAAGGTGTGGCCGAAATTGAGGAGCGCGCGGTCACCCTCCTCGCGTTCGTCGCCGGCGACGATCTCGGCTTTCATCGCGCAGCTGGTCAGCACCGCACGCCGCAGCGGCTCCGGCGCGAGCGCACAGACCTGGTGACCCTCGGCTTCGAGCCACGCGAAGAACTCGGCATCACCGATGAGGCCGTATTTGACGATTTCGGCATAGCCGGCGAGCAATTCGCGGCGTGGCAGGCTGGCCAGAACCGAGGTGTCGGCGAGCACCAGCCGCGGCTGGTAGAAGGCGCCGATCAGGTTCTTGCCGGTACGGGTGTTGATCCCGGTCTTGCCGCCGACCGAGCTGTCGACCTGCGCCAGGAGCGTCGTCGGGATCTGCACGAAGTCGATGCCGCGCAACAAGGTCGCGGCGGCGAACCCGGTCACGTCGCCGACAACTCCGCCGCCCAGCGCCACCAGCATCGACCCGCGCTCGATGCCGACCGCCAGAATGTCCTCGGCCAGCTTGCCGAAGTGAACGAGGTCCTTGGTTTCCTCGCCCGGCGGCACAAGCACGGCATGATGGGCGATCCCCGCCTCGGACAGGCTGTCCCGCAGCGGCGCGAGGTAGTGTCCGGCGACGATTTCGTCGGACACGACGACGGCGTGGCGACGCCGCATGAGAGGGAGCATCTCGCGGCCGGCGCGCTCGATCAGCTGAGGTCCCACCAGGATGTCATAGCCTCGATCGCCGAGCTCGACGCGCAGCCGCTCGATCGTTTCCATCTTTTCCTCGCTCTACACTTCGGGCGGCAAGATCGCGCGCGGGCACGCGGCCAACGCCGCAATCGCTCGGCTTACCGTCGCTTCCGGCGATCCCTCGCCACTGTCCACGACCAGGTCGGCTTCGGCGTAAAGGGGATGACGCCGCTCGATCAGCTCGGCGAGGATCGCGCGCGGATCACCTTGTTTCAACAGCGGCCGATTGCTCCGGCGCAGGACCCGCGACACCAGCACATCGAGATCGGCGCGCAGCCAAAGCGACACGCCACGGTGCCCGATCAGTTCACGGGTAGCCGGATCCATGAAGGCGCCGCCGCCGGTCGCCAGCACGTGAACCGGCTGGGCCAGCAGCCGGGCAATGACCCGCCGCTCGCCTTCGCGGAAGACGCGCTCGCCGCGATTGGCGAAGATCTCGTCGATCGTCTCGCCGGCGGCGGCCTCGATCTCAGGATCCGAATCGAAAAACGGCAAGCCGAGGCGCACCGCGAGGCGACGGCCGACCTTGCTCTTCCCGGCCCCCATCAGCCCGACCAGGACGACGGCACGGCTCGGCGCGAACCGGTTGGTTTCCGCCACTTTTCGGTCCGACAGCACGGCCTCGATCTGCGCCTCGCCTCTCACCGCTCTTTCTCCCTGCCGACCGACGGGGTACTAGCATATCGTCCAACCTTGTCGTCAATCCGCAGGGGACAGATTGGACATGGACATCGGGATAGCGCAAGTTGCGAGCCGCGGGGGCATGGGGAAGGTCACTGTCGCGTTCGTCATCGTGATCGTCCTGCTGCTGCTCGGCGGTATGGCTTTCCTCGCATTCTGGAACCCACCACCGCCCTCCGCTCCCGTCGAGAAGGTGATCCCCGATGCGCGCTTCCCCAAGTGACGGGATAACCGTCGACCGGATAGCCGACGCGCGCCGGGTCGACGTCGAAGGTGCTCTTGCCGGCGGCCTCTGACGTCTCCAAACATCTCGAAGCGTTTCTCGAGATGATGGCGGCCGAGCGTGGTGCCGCGCTTTTGACCCTGGCGGCCTACCAGAACGATCTGTCCAATCTTGCAGGTTTCTTGGCTCCCGCCGGCGTCGCGCTGGAGGCGGCAGACCGCGAGAGGCTGCACGCCTACCTGGCGAGCCCCGACACTGCTCGGCTGAGGCCGCGTACGCTTGCCCGGCGCATCTCCGCGATGCGCCAGTTCTACAAATTTCTGCTGCTCGAAGGGGTGCGGCGGGATGACCCGACGGCGGAGCTCGATACGCCCAGGCTCGGCCGGCCGCTGCCCAAAATATTGTCGGAAACGGAAATCAAGTCTCTGATCGACACAGCGCAAAGCTGGCCCGGAGAGGAAGGAATACGCCTCGGTTGCGTCCTTGAGCTGCTCTATGCGACCGGTCTCAGGGTGTCGGAGCTGGTAACCTTGCCGCTCGCCGCGGCTCGTCGCGACCCGCGATTCCTGGTGATCTCGGGCAAGGGTGGCAAGGAGCGGGTCGTGCCGTTGAGCGAGCCGGGTCGGGCCGCGCTGCGCAAATACCTCGAGTGCCGCGAGGGTTTCCGGACCGCCTCCCGGCCATCCCGCTGGCTTTTCCCGTCGCGCGGCCGCGCCGGCCACCTGACGCGGCAGCGCACCGGCCAATTGCTGAAGGAGCTCGCGGTGAAGGCCGGGCTCGACCCGGACCGGCTGTCGCCGCACGTACTGCGCCACGCCTTTGCCAGCCATCTGCTCGACCACGGCGCCGACCTGCGCAGCGTGCAGCAGATGCTCGGGCACGCCGATATTGCGACGACGCAGATCTACACGCATGTCGAGACCGGGCGGCTGCGCAAGCTGGTGGAGAGCGCCCATCCTCTGGCCCGCCGCAAATGATCCGTCATTTTCTCGATTTCGAGCGGCCGATCGCCGAACTCGAGGGTAAAATCGAGGAGCTGCGCCGGCTTTCGACGACCGGCGAACTCAACATCGCCGAGGAGGTCGGCCGCCTGCAGAGCAGCGCCGACCGCCTGCTGCGCCAGACCTATTCGCGCCTGACGCCGTGGCAGAAGGTTCAGGTGGCCCGACATCCCGAACGGCCGCATTGTCTCGACTACATCGGCGGATTGATAACCGAATTCGTGCCGCTCGCCGGCGACCGCGCATTCGCCGAGGATGTGGCGATCGTCGGCGGCATCGGCCGCTTTCGCGGGCGAAGCATTCTCATTCTCGGTAGCGAAAAGGGCGCGGATACCGAGGGACGGCTCAAACACAATTTCGGCATGGGGCGGCCGGAGGGGTACCGCAAGGCGCGGCGGCTGATGCGGCTCGCCGACCGCTTCGGTCTTCCGGTACTCACCTTTGTCGACACCGCCGGTGCCTATCCCGGGATCGATGCCGAGGCGCGCGGCCAGGCCGAGGCGATCGCCCGCGCGATCGAGACCTGTCTCGATATCAAGGTGCCGCTCATCGCGGCGATCATCGGCGAAGGGGGCTCGGGCGGGGCGATTGCGCTCGCCGCAGGCAACACCGTGCTGATGCTGGAGCACGCGATCTATTCGGTAATTTCTCCTGAAGGCTGCGCCTCGATCCTGTGGCGCGGCGCCGAGCACGCGCCGGATGCTGCGGAAGCGCTGCGGCTCACCGCCGAGGATCTGCAGCGGCTGGGGGTTGTCGACCGGATCGTCGCCGAGCCGCTCGGCGGCGCGCAGCGCGCCCCGAAAGAGGCTATCGAGCAGCTCGGCGAGGCAGTGGAGGAAGCGTTACACACGCTGTTCGCCCTCGATGGGAGCGCATTGCGCCGGCAGCGCCGCGAAAAATTCCTTGCGATGGGCGGCCGCAGCCTCTGATGGGCGATCATTGACCGACCGTTAGGCCTTCCCACATCTAATGCGGCGTGCCGATAACGGCGTCGCTGATGTTCTTCATGGGAAGACACCGCTTTTCCAGCATCGGAAGGCATTCATGAACCCCCAGGAAAAAGAGCTTCTTACGACGCTGCTCGACCGCGTGAAAAATGCACCGCGGCAAGACAAGGATCCCGAAGCCGATGCGCTGATCCGTCAGGCGATGGTCGCCCAGCCGGATCTGCCCTATTACCTGACGCAGACCGTGCTGATCCAGGATCTGAGTCTGCATCAAGCGCAGCAGCGGATCGCCGATCTCGAGAAGCAGCTCGCCGATGCCCAGCAAGCGGCGAAGCCGAGCGTGGGGAGTTTCCTCGGCGGCCTGTTCGGGAGCCGGCCGCCGGCCCAGGCGAGCGGCCCGGCCCAGGCCGGCCCTCCCCAGGCCGGTCCGTGGACGCGCTCACCGCAGGTCGCAGCAGCGCCACCGGCGCAGCCGTACGGACAGCCCGGTTATGCGCCGCAACCCGGCTACGGCCAACAGCCGATGGGTGGCGGGTTCATGGGCGGCGGCATGGGTGGCGCCGGTGGCGGGTTCCTGCGCTCGGCGGCGGCGACGGCGGCGGGTGTCGCGGGCGGCGCGCTGCTGTTCCAGGGCATCGAGTCGCTGTTCGGGAACCACTACGCCGGCGGCCTAATGAGCGGCGGCATGACGCCGGGTCTCGGCGAGAGCGTCGTCAACAATTATTACGGCAGCGATGCCGGCGGTGGCGGCGGCGATTGGAGCAGCGACCCCGGCGGGGCTGGCGGTGGCGGCGACTGGAGCAGCGATGCCGGCGCGGCCGGCGGCGGCTATGATCCGGGGAACCAGGATTTCAGCTCGGATCAGGACTCGGGCGGCGGCGGTGGCGACTGGAGCAGCGGCGACAGCAACACCTCATGCTGAATACGTACCCGCATCCTAACCCTTCTCCATGGGGGAGGGTTAGGACGGGCTATCCGCTGGAGCTACACCTCGGTCTTGGCGCCGGTGCGCTCGGTAATGAGCCGGTAATGCTCGACGCGCCGATGTTTCTCGAAGTTGAAGATCGTGCGCTTGATGTAGTCACCGAGCTCCAGGTCGAGGGTCGCGGTGATGACCTCGTCATCCTCGCCGAGTGCGCGGGCGGCGATCTCGCCGGTCGGCGCGATGATCGCCGAGCCGCCGATTAGGCCAAAGCCGTCCTCCTTGCCGGCCTTCGCTGCGGCGAGGGCCCAAGTGCCGTTCTGATAGGCGTTGGCCTGCATCGTCACGAGATGGTGGAACATCCGCAAGTGTATGGGCTCAGGGTGATGGATGTTCTGGGTCGGAGTGTTGTAGCCGAGCGCCACGATCTCGACCCCTTGCAGGCCCATGACACGGAACGTCTCCGGCCAGCGGCGGTCGTTGCAGATGCACATGCCCACCACCGCGTCGAAGGCGCGCCATACTTTGAAGCCCTCATTTCCGACATCGAAGTAGCGCTTTTCGAGATGCTGGAAGGGTGCCTCGGGCAGGTACTCGGAATGCCCCGGCAGGTGGATCTTGCGATAACGGCCGATGATCCGCCCATCGGTCTCGACCAAGATCGACGTGTTGTAATGGCGCGGCTCGCCCTTCTCCTGCGTCAGCTCGGCGTACCCCAGGTAGAACCCCGCCCCGAGCTCGGCCGCGAGGTCGAACAGCGGTCGGGTTTCAGGCCCCGGCATCTCGCGCTCGAAAAACCGGTCGATCTCCTTCTGGTCGGTCATCCAATAGCGCGGGAAAAAGGTCGTCAGCGCGAGCTCGGGAAACACCACAAACCGGGCACCCGAAGCGTGCGCCTCCCGCATCATCGCCATCAGCCGTTTGACGACGGTGCTGCGCGGATCGGCCAGGTGGATCGGACCGAGCTGCGCGACGGACGCCTTCAGTTTCCGGTAAATGCTGGTTCTCCTTACACGAGCGCGAGCCCGGTTTCCGCGAGAAAAGCGAGTTCCGGAACCGGAGCGCCGAGGGGCTTAGCCGCCTCCGATAGAGCGCACGGGAGGAAAGCGCCGCTGCCGCGCGTGGTAGCAAGCTTGCCTTCCTCGATGACGACGCGGCCGCGGCTCAGGACGGTAACAGGCCAGCCGCGCAGCTGGCGGCCTTCATAAGGGGTATACCCCACGTTGTCGTGCAGTATGCCGGCGGTTATCGTCGTCTCGCGCTCGGGGTCCCAGATCGCGACGTCGGCGTCGCTGCCGACTGCGATGGTGCCCTTCTTTGGATACAGCCCGTAAAGCTTCGCGTGGTTGGTCGCGGTGAGCGCGACAAAGGCGTTGAGATCGAGGCGCCCCTGCCCGACCCCTTCCGAAAACAAAAGCGGCAGCCGCAACTCTATGCCGGGGACGCCATTGGCGATTTCCTTGAAGGTGGTCTTCTCGCCCTTCGGCAGCTTGCCGGAAGCATCGAAACGGTAGGGCGCATGATCGGACGAAAACACCTGGAAGGTCCCGTTGCGTAAACCGGTCCACACCGCCTCTTGCGCCGCGTGGTCGCGCGGCGGCGGGCTGCAGCAGAACTTGGCGCCCTCCATCCCGGGTTTGGCGATGTCGTCGGCGGTCAGGAACAGATATTGCGGGCAGGTTTCGCCGTAAATTTTCAGGCCCCTGGTCTGCGCGTTGCGGATAACCTCGATCGCCTCGGCCGCCGATACATGAACCAGCAAGATCGGTACGTCGAGCAGTTGAGATAAGGTGACGGCCCGGTTTGTCGCTTCGCCCTCGGCTAGGCGAGCGTGGCTGACGGCGTGATAGCGCGGCGCTGCCAGACTGCGGTCCAACAGCCGGGCGGTCAGCCATTTGATCATGTCGTGATTTTCGGCATGAACCATCACCAGCGCGCCTTCGCGCCGCGCCACCGCCAGGATGTCGAGCATCTGCCCGTCATCGAGCTGCAGCAGGTCATAAGTCATGTAGACCTTGAACGAGGTGTACCCGTCACGGATCAACGCCGGCAATTCCTGGCCCACCACCTGCTCGGAGGGGTCGGAGATGATCAGATGGAAGGCGTAGTCGATCACCGCCTTGGGGCCGGCCGCCTCGTGGTATTCCGCGACGACCCGGCGCAGGGATTGGCCACGATGCTGCGCGGCGAACGGGATCACCGTCGTCGTGCCGCCAAACGCCGCCGCGACGGTCGCGCTGTAGAAATCATCGGCACAAACCACCCCGGCCGAGGACCGCTGCTCGATGTGGCAATGGCTGTCGATGCCGCCCGGCAGCACGAGCCGGCCGGTTGCATCGATTTCGCGTGCACCTGCGGCGAGATCTTTGCCGAGCGTGGCAACTACGCCGTTCTTTATTCCGATATCGCAGAGCGTGGTGTCAGCTGCGGTTACCACAGTGCCGTTGCGGATCACCAGATCGTAATCGCTCATTTCCTCGCCCTCCTTGCAGCGATCTACAACGCCTCTTCTACCGGTGGCCGGTCAAGCGCTACTGTAGCGCATCGAGAGCACGCAGGAAGGGACCGCCATGACCGCAGCAGCCGCCCATCGGCCGACCATCGCCGTAACCCGGCACGCCATATCGGCGGGCCACTACCTGGCGGCGACCGCGGGCTTCGACATTTTGCAGGCCGGCGGCAATGCGATCGATGCGGGCTGTGCCGCCGGGATCGCGCTGGGCGTCCTGCAAAGCGATCTCGTCGATGTCGCCGGCGTCGCGCCGATCATGATCTACCTCGCCGACAAGGAGGAGGTCGTGACGATCGCCGGCCTCGGCTCCTGGCCAAAGGCCCTCGACCCGCAGCTCTTTCAGCGCGAGCACGGCGGCAAGATCCCGAAGGGCGTGCTGCGAACCGTGGTGCCAGCCGCACCCGACGCTTGGATCACGGCGCTGCGGCGCTATGGCACGATGAGCTTTGGCGAGGTCGCGGAAGGGACCATTCGCCTCGCGCGAGACGGCTTTCCGATGTATCCGCTGATGGCCGCCAGCCTGAAGCGGCACGAGGCGGATCACCGCGCCTGGCCGTCGACGGCAGCCATTTTTCTGCCGAATGGACGGCCACCCGAAGCCGGTGAAATCTTCCGGCAAACCGACCTCGCCGCATCGTTGCAATACATGGCGGACGAGGAACGCGCCGCCAGCTCGCGCGGCCGAGAGGCGGGTCTGGAAGCGGCGCGCGATGCGTTCTATCGCGGCGACATCGCCCGCAAGATCGTCGCCTTTATGAGGCAGGAGGGCGGGCTTCTGTCGGCCGAAGATCTCGCCGAATACCGCTCGCCGGTCGGCCCACCCGAGCGCCGCCGCTTTGGCGATCTCGAAGTCTTCACCTGCGGCGCATGGTGCCAGGGACCGGTTCTGCTGCAAACCCTGGCATTACTCGAGGGGACAGATCTCGCGGCTCTCGGGCAGAACAGCCCGGACTATATCCATCACCTGGCCGAGGCGCTGAAGCTCGCTTTTGCCGATCGAGAGGCCTATTACGGCGACCCGGCCAAGGTCGAGGTGCCTCTGGCCACCCTGATCTCTGCGGAATACGCCGCCGAGCGCAGAAAACTCATTCGCGCCGATCGAGCTATGCCCGAGATGCCGCCCTCGGGAGATCTCGGACGAGAAGGTGCGCGCTTCCGCGCGAGCCTCGGCGATCCCGACCCCGAGCCAGACACCTCTTACGTCTGCGTCGCCGACCGCTTCGGCAATCTTTTCTCGGCGACCCCGAGCGACGGCTCCTACGGCTCGCCGGTGGTTCCTGGGACCGGGCTCATCCCATCGAATCGCGGATCGCAATCGCGGCCCGACCCGCGCCATCCCGCCGGGGTCGCCCCGGGCAAGCGGCCGCGCCTGACGCCGAACCCGGCGCTTGCGATAAAGGGGCGGGACCAATTCCTGCCCTTTGGCACGCCGGGGGGCGACGTGCAGACCCAGGCGATGCTGCAGGTGCTGTTGAACCTGTTCGTCTTCGGGAACGACGTGCAATCCGCGATCGAAGCGCCGCGCTTTGCGACCTACAGCTTTCCGTCGTCCTTCGCGCCATACGATTACTATCCCGGGCGACTCGCTGTCGAAGGCCGCATTGCCGAACCGGTCATCGCGGAATTGGCGCGGCGCGGGCACGAGATTCAGCGCTGGCCCGACTGGACCTGGACCGCCGGCGCGGTCTGCGCGATCCTTTCCGACCGGCGCCGCGGCATCCTCGAAGCCGGTGCCGACCCGCGCCGCGCCGCCTACGCGATCGGGTGGTGAAGCCGCCGGCTCCCTCCCCGCTTGCGGGAGAGAGCCGTAGGCTGGCCTTTACATCGCGGCCATGCGGGCAGTGCGGCGTCTGGCCAACGGCGTGGCGGGCTCGGGAGCCGGGGCCGGCTGGATCTTCTTGGTCGAGCGCGGCAAGGTCCAATCCCACTCGTCCGCGCCCATCTGGTAATGGCGATTATTTTGCGACGGGTTGCGGTTGACCATGTGGCGGTTGTGGAGCGGGTGGGTAACGCTGCGCACCTCATGCTCGATCGTAAACAGGTGCTTGCCGGTGTCGAGACAGACGATGTCCTGCCAGCGATACTGGTACTGGTCACTTTCTTCGGTAATCAGCCCTCGTTTTTCGAGCTCGTCATGCGGACCCGAGAACTCCTGGGCATAGACCTGCAGGTGATGGCCGTCGAACTCCGGTATTTTCTGGTCGGTCTCGCGGAAGATCAGCTCCTGCTTGTGCCCGGCGCTGACATGCGCGGCGAGGCCTTCGCCGTTTTCCTTGACGCAAGCAGGCGTGTAGAAGATCTCGCGGTAGAAGCGTGCGATGCCGTCTGCGGTCCCTTCCGGCACGGTGAACTCGACATAACCCATGCCGAGATTGATCGCACCGAACCGCTCCTCGTCCGGTTCATAAAGGCGGAACTTGTTGCCCCACGGGCAGGTCGCCTCGACATAGGCGTTGTGCTGCTTGCAGTCGAATTTGGTGTCGGCGAGCTTTTTCTTGGCTTCGCCGAGACGCTCGCACAACTCTTCGAGCGACGGAACGACGAGACCGACATGGCCGCGCAGCACGTTCGGGTCGCCGGTCGGCAGATGGAACTGGCTCTTGCCGACATTGACCCACATGTTGTTCGTGCCGGGGAACATGAAGGGGTCGCGCGTCAGGCCGAGCGCCGACAAATAAAACTCGGACGCCAGCCCTTGGTTGTTAATCCGGAGATTGACGTGTTCGAGACCGACGAGGTTGCCGAGATCCTCGGCGGTGCGGTCGTAGAGTTGTTGTTGTGCTGCCATGAGGGCCCTCCAAAGTTGCCGATCAGCCGGTGCTGAGCGGCCGTGCCGTAGGTCGGCGGTAAACGCCCGCTATCAAAACAGTTTTTCGAACCTCTCGTCTACTGGAACCCGATAACCGTTGGCCAAGCTGTTGGTTTCGTTCGCCATGCCGACGATCGCCATCAGTTCACCGAGCATTTCCGGGGTCATACCCTGCTTCTTCGCGGCCGCGCCGTGTGAGGCAATGCAATAGGCGCAGCCGTTGCTGGCGCTGACCGCGAGATAGATGAGTTCCTTGGTCAGTGGGTCGAGAGCGCCTGGCGCCATGACCTCTTTGATGCTCTCCCAGGTGCGCCGCAAGGTCGGCGGGTCGTTTGCCAGCACCTTCCAGAAATTGTTGATCCAGTCGATACCGCGCGTCCTCATGATGTCGTCGTAGACGGCCCGGACCTCGGCGCTCCCTTCATCGTACTCGATCAACCGCACCATCGTCATTTCGGTCTCCCACGCCAGCCCGACCTAATTCTTTGTCCAGCCGTCCCGAAAGGAACAGGCCGAACATACGAAAATCGCTGACCAGGGACCAGACCGGATGTCCGAACGTCTCGGGCCGATTGTGCTCGAATTTGACATGACCGAGCCATGCCAGAGCGTAACCGGCTATCGGCGCGGCGGCCAGCCAGCGCCAGTCGCGTTCGCTTGCGGCTACGGCGATCGCCGCGACCGCAAGCGAGGTGCCGAGATAATGCACCCCGCGCGTGCGCGGGTCGGAGTGGGCCGCGAGATAGCGCCGCCAAAACTCCGGATAAGTCACGACACGCAATCCTTATAATGGATCGTCTTGTAATGCGCCGGTCGGCATCGTAAGTCAGCGGCCATAATCTTTATATTTCCAGCGGGGTTTTTCGAGATGGGTTTCAGGGTAGCCGTGGTCGGCGCGACCGGCAATGTCGGACGCGAGATCTTGACCACGCTCGCCGAGCGCGAGTTTCCGGCCGACGACGTGGTGGCGTTGGCGTCGTCGCGCTCGATCGGCCGAGAGGTTTCGTTCGGCGAGGACGACATCCTAAAGGTCCAAGGCCTCGACACTTACGACTTTCGCGATATCGACATCGTGCTTTCCTCGCCCGGCGCCAAGGTGTCCGACGTCTTCGCCCCACGAGCGGCAAAGGCGGGCGCCGTGGTGATCGACAACACTTCGCGGTTCCGGATGGAGCCGGACGTGCCGCTGGTCGTGCCTGAGGTCAATCCGCAGGCCATCGCGCAACACTCGAAGCGCGGCATCATCGCCAACCCGAACTGCTCGACGATCCAGATGGTCGTGGCATTGAAGCCGCTCCACGACCTTGCTCGGATCAAGCGGATCGTCGTTGCGACCTACCAGTCGGTTTCCGGCGCGGGCCGCGCCTCGATGGACGAACTCTTCAACCAGACCCGCTCAATCTACGTGAACGATCCGCTCAAGCCCGAGCACTTCACGAAGCAGATCGCCTTCAACGTTATTCCGCATTGCGACATCTTCCTGGACGACGGGTCGACCAAGGAAGAATGGAAAATGGCGGCTGAGACCCGCAAGATCCTCGACCCGGACATCGCCGTCACCGCAACCTGCGTACGGGTTCCGGTCTTCATCGGCCATGGCGAGGCGGTGAATGTAGAGTTTGAACGACCGCTCAGCGAGGAGCAGGCACGTGCCGCCCTGCGCCAGGCGCCCGGAGTGACCGTTGTCGACCACCGCGCCGACGAAGGTTATGTGACACCGGCCGAAGCGGCCGGCGAGGACGCAGTCTATGTCAGCCGCATCCGCCGCGACCCGACTGTGCCCTACGGGCTCAATTTGTGGGTCGTCGCCGACAACCTACGTAAGGGCGCGGCGCTCAATGCCGTCCAGATCGCCGAGATCCTGGTCAAGCAGCATCTCGGGGGCCGGCGCGGCGCGCGCTCCAACGTCGAGCCGCTGCGTCGCACGACCGCTTAGGGTACGCCGATCGTAAACACCGAGTCGCGCCCTCTCCCCGCATGGCGGGGAGAGGGAGGGACCCGCGCAGCGGGAGGGTGAGGGGCAGCTAGCGACGGAACCCCAGGGCTCTGTTGCCGAACCTCAGCAGGAGTCGGCGCCGCGTAAGGCAATTACGCCGGACCGTTTTCTCGGCCTGCGGATCACGCCGCTCACCCGGCGGCGGCTCGACGCGTTCCGCCGCAACCGGCGCGGCTTCTGGTCGCTGTGGATCTTCCTCGCGCTGTTCGTCGTCACCCTGTTTGCCGAGTTCATCGCCAACGACCGGCCAATCGTCGTCCGCTACGAGGGCGGCTGGTATTTTCCGGTGTTTGTCGATTACCCGGAGACGACGTTCGGCGGCGAGTTTCCGACGCCGGCCGACTACCGGGACCCCGCGGTAGAGAAGCTGATCTCGGAGAAGGGCTGGATGGTTTGGCCGCTGATCCCGTTCAGCTACGATACGATAAACTATAACCTCCCGAGCCCCGCGCCATCGCCGCCCTCGAGCGTCAACTGGCTGGGCACCGACGACCAGGGCCGTGATGTGCTGGCCCGGCTGATCTACGGCTTCCGCATCTCGGTGCTGTTCGGCCTGACCTTGACGGCCCTGTCTTCGGTGATCGGGGTCGCGGCGGGCGCGGTCCAGGGCTATTTCGGCGGCCTCGTCGATCTCGGCTTCCAGCGCTTCATCGAGATCTGGTCGGGGCTGCCGGTCCTTTATCTGCTGATCATCATGGCGAGCTTTATCGAGCCCAATTTCTGGTGGCTATTGGGCTTGATGCTGCTGTTCTCGTGGATGGGCCTCGTCGATGTCGTGCGCGCCGAGTTCCTGCGGGCGCGCAACTTCGATTATGTCCGGGCGGCGCGCGCGCTCGGCGTCTCCGACTTGACCATCATCCTGCGCCACGTCCTGCCCAACGCCACGGTCGCGACGATCACCTTTCTGCCCTTCATCCTCAACGGCTCGATCACCACCCTGACTTCGCTCGACTTTCTCGGCTTCGGCCTGCCGCCGGGCTCGCCTTCGCTCGGCGAGTTGCTGGCGCAGGGCAAGTCCAATCTGCAGGCGCCCTGGCTCGGCCTGACGGCCTTTTTCGTGCTCGCATCGATGCTGAGCCTCCTAATCTTTGTCGGCGAGGCGGTGCGCGACGCCTTCGACCCGCGCAAGGTCGTGCTTTGAGCGACGGAAGCGGCGTCGCGCCGCTTCTCGAAATCCGCGATCTCAGCGTCACCTTCGCCGGCCGCGGCGGAGCGCAACCCGGTCGAGGCGGTCAAGGACATCTCCTTCACCCTCGATCGCGGCGAGACCCTGGCATTGGTCGGCGAGAGCGGCTCGGGCAAGAGCGTGACGGCGCTGTCGATCCTTCAGCTGCTGCCTTATCCGATCGCCGCGCACGGGCCCGAAAGCAGCGTCCGCTTCGCCGGCGAGGAGCTGGTCGGCGCCCCGCCCGAGCGGCTGCGCCGGGTCCGCGGCAACCGCATCGCGATGGTCTTTCAAGAGCCGATGACCTCGCTGAACCCGCTCCACACGCTCGAGCGGCAGATCGCCGAGACATTGCTGATCCACAAGCACATGACCGCCGCGGCGGCGCGCGAGCGAACGCTCGAGCTGTTGCGGCTGGTCGGTCTGCCCGATGCCGAGAACCGGCTCGGCGCCTATCCGCACCAGCTGTCGGGCGGGCAGCGGCAGCGGGTCATGATCGCGATGGCTATCGCCAACGAGCCCGATATCCTGATCGCCGACGAGCCGACGACCGCGCTCGACGTGACGATCCAGGCGCACATCCTGCAGCTCCTGAAGGATCTGCGCGACCGCTTCGGCATGGCGTTGCTGCTGATCACCCACGACCTGACGATCGTCCGCAAAATGGCGGATCAGGTCTGCATCATGACGGCCGGCGAGATCGTCGAAGCCGGCCCGACCGCCGGGATCTTCGCCCATCCGCGCCATCCCTACACCCGCCGGCTGCTCGCCGCCGAGCCGAAGGGACGTGCGGCGCCGGCCGATCCCGCAGCGCCCGAGCTGATCGAGGGACAAGGACGTCAAGGTCTGGTTTCCGATCCGGCGCGGAGTGCTGCGCCGGGTGGACGGATATGTGAAGGCGGTCGACGGCGTCTCGCTCGCGGTACGGCGCGGGACCACCCTCGGCGTCGTCGGCGAGAGCGGCTCGGGCAAGACGACGCTCGGTCTCGCCTTGCTGCGGCTGACTGAGGCGCAAGGGCGCATCCGCTTTGCGGAGCGGGATATCGCCGCGCTCGGGCAGCGCCAGTTGCGGCCGCTGCGCCGCGAGATGCAGGTAGTCTTTCAGGACCCGTTCTCCAGCCTGTCGCCGCGCCTCTCGGTCGCGCAGATCGTCGAGGAGGGGCTCAAGGTGCACCGCCTCGCGGCCAGCCCCGCGGAGCGCCGGCGGCTGATCGAAAGCGCGCTCGTCGAGGTCGGGCTCGACCCCGCGGCGGCCGAGCGCTACCCGCACGAATTCTCCGGCGGCCAGCGCCAGCGCATCGCGATCGCCCGGGCCCTGGTCCTGAAGCCGCGCCTTGTCGTGCTCGACGAGCCGACCTCGGCGCTCGACATGTCGGTGCAGGCGCAGATCGTCGAGCTGCTGCGCGAATTGCAGAGCCGCCACGGCCTCGCCTATCTGTTCATCAGCCACGATCTGCGGGTCGTGCGGGCTCTGGCGCACGAAATCCTCGTCATGAAGGACGGCAAGATCGTCGAGGCCGGCTCGACCGAGCGCGTCATGACGCGCCCCCGAGCACCCCTACACCCGCGCCCTGATGGCCGCCGCCTTCGACCTGGCGGCATTACCGGCGTAAACTCGACGCATGAAGGGAGCGGGAACGGTTGCCAACCGGCTCGCGCTCGGCCTAGCGCGGGCGATGAGCACGGCTATCCGGCGCGTCAGCGCGTTTACCAGTTGGGCAGGCACGAGAATTAGCGGCGACCTCGGCTTTGGCGGGCAGGGCTCGGACTTTTCTGCCGTCACCGAGGCGGATGTGGTCGCGGAGCGCCCGCCGCGCAGGCTTGCATGGACGTCGCGCCTCGTACTTGTGGCGGCCCTCGCGGTACCGTTGCTGCTCCTGACGATTGCCGCCTGGCAGAACTTCCGCCTGGTCCAGCTCGAGGCCAAACAACGGGTCACCATCGAGACCGGTCAGCTGCACGAACATGCGTTTAGTGCGATCGAGACCTATGCGCTGATACTTGCGTGGATCGATGACCGTATCCGCGGCCTCGACTGGGACCGTATCCAGCATGACGGCGAGCTCCATCGGTTTCTGTCGAACCTCGAAACCTTGCCGCAGATCGGCGCTGTCCTGGTGATTGACCCCCGGGGGCAGTTGCGAGCGAGCGGGAGCCCGTTCCCGGCCGCGGCCGCCGACCTCTCCAACCGCGACGCCTTTGTCGCGCAACGGGACCGCGATGCCGGCATTTTCATCGGCCCCGAACATGTGGATCAACTGACCGGTCTTTCCGATTTCGACATCAGCCGGCGCCGATCGACGCCGGACGAAAGTTTCGCCGGGGTCATCATCATTTCCGCCAACCCCGGTTACTTCGCTAATTTTTTCGGCACCATCTCTCGTGATGAAAATTTCTCGGCGCTTTTGCTGCGCGATGACGGCTCGGTCCTAGTGCGGTATCCGCCGCTGCCCAGCCCCCGAGTTTTCTCTTCCGAAACGCCCGTCATGCGAGCCATCGCCGCCGAGCCGGATCGCGGGTTGTTTTGGGGTAGAGGCGGGATCGACGGAATTGAGCGCCTTTTCGGATATCAGCGGATCGGCGAATACCCCCTCTATGTCGCCTTCGGCATCCCGAGGCAGGGAGTTCTGGCCCAGTGGCGAGCCAACCTTGTCGATTATCTGCTGTTTGCGATCCCGGCCTCGCTCGGGCTGTTCTGCATGACTTTGTTCGCCGTACGCCAGCTGCAGCAGCAAAGGGTGGCCACCTGGCGGTGGCGTGCCACCGCGCGGCGGCTGAACCGTGAGATGCATCGGCGGATACGGGCGGAGACCGACCTCCATCAGGCGCAAAAAATGGAGGCGCTGGGACAGCTGACCGGCGGGGTGGCGCATGATTTCAACAATCTGCTGACCGTGCTGCAAGGCTGCCTCGAAATGCTGAGCGGCCGTCAGTGTGAGCAGACACTGCAGGCCAGGGTCGAGATGGCGCTCGCCACCGTCGAGCGCGGCGAAAGGCTGACCAGCCAACTTCTTGCCTTTGCGCGGCGAAAGCCGCTCGCGGTTGCGCGCTTGGACCTCAACGACACATTGCGCCAAATGGCGGAGCTGATGGTTCGCACCGTCGGGAGCAAGGTCAGGGTCGAAACCGATCTTGCGCCCGATCTGTGGCCGGTCGATGCCGATGCCACCGAACTCGAGCTTGCCGTGATCAATCTCGCGATCAATTCTCGCGATGCGATGCCCGAGGGTGGCCTGCTGCAGGTCCGGACCTTCAAAACGACTCTGCCCGATGGCGTGTCCGGCGAGGCGGCGGATTTTGTCGGCATGGAGATCTCCGATACCGGCACCGGCATGCCTCCGGAAATATTGACGCGGGCATTCGAGCCGTTCTTTACGAGCAAGGGACCGGGCAAAGGCACCGGTCTCGGCCTCAGCTTGGTGTACGGGTTTGCTCGCCAATCCGGAGGCTCCGCGTCGATCCGCAGCGAGGTCGGCCGCGGCACGGCGGTGACCCTCCTGCTGCCGCGCGCCCGCGAGGCCGGTACCCCGGACGAACCAGGCGTGATAGGCTTGCCCTCGGACGCTTCAGCATGAAACTCTGCCGCCGAGCGGGATAGTCGGAGGAAACACGAGATGCGCATCGTGATCGTCGGCCAGCAGGCCTTCGGCAAAGCCGTGTTGGAGGCCTTTTTGGCTCGCGGAGACCAGGTAGCCGGCGTGTTTGCGGCGCCGGAGCGGCCGGGCGCCAGACCCGACCCGCTCGTCGTGGCGGCGCAAGAACGCGGGCTGACCGTCCATCGCCATGCCAAATACTCGAGCGATGAAGCAAAACACGCGCTCGCCGAGCTCAACGCCGATCTCGGCGTCATGGCCTATGTGCTGCTATTCGCGCCGCCGGAGTTCTGCGCCATCCCGAAACACGGAATGATTCAGTTCCACCCCTCGCTGTTGCCGTTGCATCGCGGGCCCTCGTCGATCCCGTGGGCAATCATCCGCGGACACAGCGAGACCGGGTTGTCGATCTTCCGCCCGACCCCGGGTCTCGACGAAGGTCCGGTGATCCTGCAAAAACGGGTGCCGATCGGACCCGACGAGACTGCCGGCTCGCTCTATTTCGACAAGATCTTCCCGCTCGGAGTGGAAGCGCTGGTGCAGGCCGCCGATCTGGTCGTCTCGGGTCGCGCGACCGAGACGACGCAGGACGAAAGCCGGGCGACCTACGAGGGCTGGGTGCGCGAGGCGGAATCCCGTATCAACTGGGCGGCCCCTGTCGACTTCGTGTATGATCTGATTCGCGGTTGCAACCCGGCGCCCGGGGCCTGGACTATGGCTGGGGAGCGCAAGCTCTACCTCTTCGACGCGCGCAAGATCACGGCGCCGACCTTTGGCGCGGTGCGCGGACGCAAGATCGGCGAGATCGTCTCGGTCGGTGAGGCGGGCATGCGGATCCTCGCGCAGGGCGGCTTCGTGGAGGTGTCGCGGGTGCGTCTCGATGATGGAGCCAAGATCACAGCGACCGACGCGGGCATCGCCGAGGGGACCGTGCTCGGCGGTTAGCTCCGTCGGAAATCGTCGAAATGGCCGTTCGGTCACCGATCCTCAACGTCATGGGAAACGCCGCGCTGAAGGCTGCGCGCGGCCTCATTCACGATTTTGGCGAGGTCGAGCAGCTCCAGGTCTCGGTCAAGGGTGCCGGCGAATTCGTCTCGACTGCCGATCTGAAGGCCGAGCGCACGCTCAAGGCCGAGCTGAAGAGGGCGCGCCCCGGCTATGCGATGCTGTTCGAGGAGAGCGGAGCGGAAGCGGGATCGGACCCGCGGCACCGCTGGATTGTCGATCCGCTGGACGGCACGACGAATTTTCTGCACGGCATCCCTCATTTCGCGATCTCGATCGGGCTGGAGCGCGACGGTGAAATCGTTGCCGGCGTAATCTACGAGCCCATTCGTGACGAGATGTATTGGGCGGAGAAAGGGGCGGGCGCCTACGTCAACGATCGCCGGCTGAGGGTCTCCGCCCGCCGTCAGCTCGGCGAGGCGGTCATCGGCACCGGAATGCCGTTTGGCGACCGTTCCGACCAGCAAACTTACATGGCTACGCTCGCGGCGGTCATGGGCGCGACGAGCGGCGTCCGGCGCATGGGCTCGGCGGCGCTCGATCTCGCCTATGTCGCGGCCGGCCGATATGAGGGGTTCTGGGAGTTCGCACTGGCGCCTTGGGACATCGCCGCCGGGCTCCTCCTGGTCCGCGAGGCAGGCGGATACGTCAGCGACATGGCCGGCGGTCACGACATGATGTCGAGCGGCGACGTCCTGGCGGCGAATTCCCACCTGCACCTGCCGCTCGCCGCGTTGATCAAGGAGGCGATGCGCGCCGGCCGGACGGCATCCTGAATTCGTTCTCGGAGGTAGTAACTCACTTTGAAAGCTGCGGAATTATGTAGCTATCTCGCCAAACGCACGCTAGCGAACGCAAGCCTTTCGCTCGCCGTGTCCTTTGCTCTCGCGGCGGGGATCGGTTGCCGTAGAAGGTTGGAAATCGTGTCGGGTCCGCCGCACGCTAGCGGAAGAATGTGGTCTTTCCAATACCAGGGCAAGGACGGTAGTGACTTAGTTTGAAATTATCAGCGCGGGTGGGTTCGGTCCCTGATACGGCAAGCCTTCATCCTGAAGTTGCTCTTGCACGAGGCTCGCGAGGTAATCTTCCATTTCCGAAAAATTCAAATCGCCCTTCTCCCACGCGCGGTCAGCCGCCTGAAGCGCGGCATAATATGGCGTCGGGTTTTCTCTGATACGCTCAGGTACAATCTTCCTCCCTCCTATGAGGCCGCCTTTTTTGACACACAGCAGGTAATAGCATGCTGCTCTTGCAGTTCTTCCGTTGCCTTCGATGAATGGGTGAATCCAATTCAAGCGCCATAGGCCATAAGCTGCCAGTTCCGTATAGCTCCAAAGATACCAATTCTCATGGACTGTGGCTATAAATTGGTCCACAAGATGCGGTACGTCTTGGAAATGTGGCGGCTTATGGGTATCAACATATATCGGTTCCTCTCGGAACCGCCCTCCAAACTGGCAAATATTAGCCACTGCAACGTGGTTTAGATCCCAAAGCATATGTTTATCAAAGACCCGACCACCCTGACTTAGGCCAATTTCTATAGAATTCATCAACAAATCATATTGGCGCTTAAGATTTGCTTCGGTAATCCGGTCGTAGAGATCCCTATTTTCTTCTTCTAGTACCAGCATCGTTCCAGCGATGGGAGCCTGGAAGCCAGGCTCCCTCCTCTTCCAATTTTACGATGTCAAGCGAATGCTACGGGCTGCCTTCCGTGCAGAATCCTTGGTGATCCTTGATCCCTCTGGAGCATTCCCGAAAACAAAGCTGACGCGCTGCTCCTGTAGCACCTCATCTGTAACACCCGCCTTGATGGACGCATCCATCAAGCGGTCTAGCTCGGGCCGGCGCGGGGCCGGTTTTAGAACTGATTTCCGTGCAGCCATGACCTCCTCCCAGGTTAAGGTTGGGAGAGGATTACCTTTCTGTGCCCCGATAGCAAGTGGACATGCGATTTGCATGGGACCTAAGCGACCGAATGAAATGTGCCTGTAGCGGCACATCGCACAATATGTGGGGATCGCATTCGCGATACGCCAGCCTATATGCTTGTCGCCAAGCAAATCGAGGGGCGCGCATGCCAAAGGGACCACAAGGCCAGAAACGACCCGCCGATACCGTCCAAAACGCGATCCGCGTCGCCAAAATTCTGACGGGCGAGATCGAGGAGGACATGGGAGATTCGGGCAAGGATCCGGCAGCCAAGGCGCTCGGCAAAAAGGGCGGTGCCGCGCGACGGGACAAGCTGACGCCAGAGAGAAGGACCGAAATTGCCCGACAGGCCGCACAACGCCGCTGGGGAAAACCATAGCGATTCCGCTTGGTTAGACGGTTATATTCCTGGTTATATTTGTTCTTGATTTTGTACGAGAATTTGATAAGCTCTCCACACGTAATCGGAGAGACCAATGATAGAGGATCAAGATAGGTGCATGAAGCTCGCGAAGCCGGTGCTCATAGATTTCTACGAGATCTGGCATCACGCGTTCGGCAATTACCAAGATTACCCGACCGAGTTTACGGCAGAACACGACGATACAACGGCAGCGAACTGTATTCGTGCGCACGCATGGACCGAACTCGTGCGGCGTTTCGACGGCAAAAGGGGTTACAAGCTGTATCGCATCCGAGGGTTAAACCTGCTCCTATACAGAAATAATTTGGTTTGGCGTCTCAAAAAAGTAAATGTCAGCGGGCGTCATCAAAATTATCAAACGGAACAGCAAAAAGTCTTTGACGACCAGCTTCCACTTCCCGGTATTCCGCCAAGCGCGACAAGATTAACGTCGGGGTATCAGCCAGATACTGCATCTCAATGTATAGAACGCATTATCGTGTCGCGCCCTCTCGGGCGTTCGATTCTATGGGCATCGCAGGTAAATCTGGATGACGGCGGGGCCGCGGCGTGGGTTGACATCACACCGCCGCGCCTATCTGGAACCGACAGGGTCGATCATCGTGGCCGCCGACGATAACGAAAGGCCACTAGCGGTCGTGCCAGACCGCTTTAATCCCGACATGCTTCGTTTGGCTCGTGACGCGCGTGGGGCCACTCAGGAGGATCTGGCTGTTTGGTCCGGAGTTACTCAGGCGCTTATCTCGAAAATCGAGAATCGGTTGACGCAGCCCTCAGATGAGGTCGCCGATAAATTCGCTCTGGCCCTACGGTTCCCTCGATCCTTCTTTTTTCAGCAAGAGCGGGCGATAGGATTCCCGCCATTCCATTACGGAAAACGGTCTCGTCTGGGCGCGAAGCCGCTCGCGCACATTGGTGCTTCGATCAACATCCGCCGACAGCATGTAGCAAAGCTCCTTCGTTCGTATGAATTACAAATAGAGAAGCCTATTCCTCAGATTGATCTGGATCATTCTGGCTTGACTCCAGAGAAAGCTGCGGAGCGGTTGCGCGCTTATTGGCTGCTTCCGCGCGGGCCAGTAGACAACGTGGTAGAGATCGTTGAAAAAGCCGGCGGCATTGTAATACTTTCGCAATTTGATACCTATTTATTAGATGCCATAAGTTTTCGATCGGATGGAATGCCACCCCTATTTTTTATGAACAGAGACATGCCTGGAGATCGATTTAGATTTTCCATCGCTCATGAGTTGGCCCATATCGTGTTACATACAGTTCCAACTGATGATCAGCAGATGGAAACGCAAGCCGATCGGTTCGCGGCGGCATTTATGATGCCGGCAACCGATATTCGTCCGTATCTGTCCAACATCAAGCTAAGCACTTTGGCACGAGTTCAAATCTTACTGGCGCGTCTCCATCAAAGCTCTAATCAAGCGAGCTCATGATTTAAAGCTTATAACTGATCATTATTATCGGATGCTAAACATCCAATACAACAAGTCTTTTGAGCACGGGGAGCCTGTCGATGTTCCGCAAGAGAGGCCGACCGCTCTCCGGGGAGCGATCACATACCACATGGAAAGGCTGAATTATTCGCCAGAGGATCTTGCTTCTCTGTTGTGCATATCCGAAGACGATGCCCGAATCGCCTATACCGAGGGACCAAGATTGAGGTTGGTAAAAACATAATCATATGAACGGAAATGCTTAACGTCAAGCATAACCGTTCACATATTAGGGACATGAACAAGTTGCCTCTCGCTAAGCGCGTCCAGATCCTCTCCATGCTCTGCGAAGGCTCGTCGGTGCGGTCGATCAGCCGGGTCGCGGACGTGAGCATCAACACTGTCTACAAGCTGCTGGCCGCTGCCGGTCCGGTGTGCACTCAGTTCCACGACGCGACGGTGCGAGGGGTGGCAGCAAGCGCGTGCAGTGCGATGAGGCATGGGCCTTCTGCTACGCCAAACAGAAGAATGTGGCGACCGCGAAGCGCCAGGACCTCGCCTATGGCGACGTTTGGACTCCGACTCGAAACTGATTCTGTCGTGGATCGTCGGCGGACGGGATGCGAGCTACGCCCTTGGGCTCATGGACGATCTAAGAAGCCGACTGGCGAACCGGGTCCAACTCACCACAGATGGACATCGGGCTTATCTAGAGGCCGTTGAAGAAGTATTCGGTGCTGATATCGATTACGGCATGTTGGTAAAGCTTTATGGAGCCGAGTCCAGCGGGCAAGGCCATGAGCGCAAGTACAGCCCATCAGAATGCCTCGGTGCCCGCAAGGATCGGATCACTGGCAATCCTGACCCGAAACATATCAGCACATCGCATACCGAGCGCCACAACCTCACGATGCGCATGAGCATGAGGCGGTTTACCCGGCTCACCAATGCGTTCTCGAAAAAGGTCGAGAATCATTGCCACGCGTTGGCGCTCTATTTCGTGTTCTATAACTTCGTGCGCCGGCATCAGACCTTGCGCGTGTCGCCTGCGATGGCGGCCGGCATCTCCGATCGGCTATGGTCGATGGAGGATATAGTTGCGCTCATCGACGCGACCGAGACCGAGCCGAAGAAGCGCGGCCCCTACACGCCGCGCCAGCCGAAAATCGGGCGCGGAGATTCCAAAATGAGTTACTACCGCAAGGGCCGCTCTGCTGACACTGCTCAGCACAAGAAAGGTCGCCAGGATTAAGTCGATCACGCGGGCGGGTTGATCGGTCGGCAGATAAAGTCCCGGCCGTCCCGCGTTTGTGTTGTCTTGTTCGCATTATAGTTTGTTTGATTTGACAATCTAGCAAAGATCTGCTAGCATCGACGGTTTGCCAATCCGTCGGTAGTTATATTAGGTGGTGAGCACGCCCACGATTCTTCAACCCTACTCGTGGCGCGAAGCGTGGAAACGGAGGACGGAGCCTGATCTGGACCTGATAAAACAGGTGGAACAGGTGAGAATTTCGGCTTTGAAAGGACCGACGTGGCGCTTCGCCGGGATTCCAAGCACGGGGATCACGGACGCGGTAAATGTCCTCGTATTTCCGATCTGGCAATTACTGCCTTGGCTGTTATTTGGCTGCAGAAACGGCTAGCAGAGGCCGAGCGCAACCTGTTTGCGAAGGGGCAATGCTACTGGCCCCACCCGGCGGTTCCAGGAACCGGGCCACATGGGCTGCCGCGCCGTTGCTCTGCCAAATTCGGTGAGACTGATCCATAATCGTGGAAATCTGACTTGCTGCCCAGATTTCAAACTGAGAGCCTGACCGAAAATTCCGATGAGACGTCCACACGCTATCCGTCATTCCCGCGAAAGCGGGAATCCAGGGGCCGGAGGTCCGGTCGCGGGTCCTGGACCCCCGCTTTCGCGGGGGCGACGACAAGTGGTTGGCGATCTTGCGCTCATTTTCGGTCAGATACTGAGTTCACGACCTTCTCGGAGATTTCGTTGTTGCGCCAGTGCCCGATGCGCTACCCTCGCTGATTGTTCGGCGCGGAGTGCACCCGTGCGCCGCTGCGGCGGGGTCTTCGAGCAACAGTGATCATCAGCGTGGTTCCAAGCGGCGGCGAATTGACAGGATGAGCCAATCACGCCGTTTCTTGATTCGGATGGTCCTGTTTTTGGTGGGGGTGGCGGGATTGGCCGCGTTGCTCGGGCGCTCCCTGGTCAACGCTTTCATGGGCAATCCTGCGGTCAACGGCGTCATTCTCGGCATTCTGATCGCCGGTATCGTTTATATCTTCCGCCAGGTGCTGTCCCTTGATCCCGAAATCCGATGGATCGAGGGCTTTCGCAACCACGAATCCGGTGGTGGCGATTCGGCGGCGGGTGAGCCGGCGCCAAGATTGCTCGGGTCGATGGCCCGGATGCTGGAGGCGCAGCAGGGCCGGCGTGTCAGTTTGTCCGCGACCACGTTGCAGGCCTTGCTCGACGGGATCGCGTCGCGGCTCAACGAAACGCGCGAGACATCGCGCTACCTGATCGGAGTGCTGATCTTTCTCGGTCTTCTCGGGACCTTTTATGGGCTCCTCGAGACGGTACGCTCGGTGGGCGACGTGCTCGGTGCGCTGAATATCGGGGCCAATGACGTGGCTCGGGCGTTCGCCGATCTCAAATCCGGCTTGGAGTCGCCGCTTCACGGTATGAGCACGGCGTTCAGCGCATCTTTGTTCGGACTCGCCGGCAGCCTTGTCCTGGGCTTTCTCGACCTGCAAGCCGGCCAGGCGCAGAACCGGTTCTACAACGAGCTCGAGGAGTTGCTGTCGGCGTATACGCGGCTCTCAGCCGGCCCGTTGAGCGACGCGGGAGACGGCTCGGTGCCGGTCTATATTCAGGCGCTGCTCGAGCAGACTGCCGACAGCCTCGAAAACCTTCAGCGCATCATCGCTCGCGGCGAGGAGAGCCGGATCGGCGCCAATGCGACGCTCACAAGCCTGACCGATCGTCTTGGTGTTCTCGGGGAACAGATGAAGGCCGGCCAGATCCTGATGGTGCGGCTCGCCGAAAACCAGTTGGAACTGAGGCCGTCCCTTGCCCGACTGGCCGAGGCGGTCGAGAACTCGCTCGGTCACGACGATGTCCTCCGCAACCATTTGCGCAACATCGAAGCCTATGTCGCGCGGCTCAGCGAAGACGTCGTCCAGGGCCGGGAGCAGAGCGTGCAAGACCTGCGCGGCGATATCCGCATCGTCGCCCGCACCATCGCCGCTTTGGCAGAAGACGCTCGGCGCTGACCGCACCCGTCGTCCACTCATGGCAATAACGCCACGCAACTCCCGCCGGTCCAGCATCGACATCTGGCCAGGTTTCGTCGACGCGCTGGCCCAGTTGCTGATGGTGATCATCTTTATTCTAATGGTGTTCACCGTCGGCCAATTCTATCTCGGGGCCGCATTGTCCGGCCGCGACCAGGCATTGCAGAAACTCCAGCAGCAGGTCGATGAGCTGGCGAGCCTGCTCTCGGTCGAACGGCGTTCGAACGACGAGCTGCGTTCCGGCACGCTCGAACTATCTTCGCAGCTGAAGAGCGCCGTCGCCGAGCGCGATCAGCTGAGCGGCAAGCTGCGCGACGCCGACGCGATCGTCAGCGCCGACAAGGAGAAGATCGACCTGCAGCTCCGGGAGATCGAGAGCCTGCGGCGCGACCTCGAAGCTCTGAAGACCGTCAGGGCCGATCTCGAAGCCAAGGTCGCCGCCCTTGCACAACAGCAGGAAACCGCGGCAGCCGTGCGCGACCGCTCGAAGGAGCTGGAAGCCCAGCTCGCCTCCGAGCAGGAAAAAACCTCGCTCGCGCAAAAGGAGATCGATGCCCGGGACGTCCGCCTGCGGGAGCTCGGCAGCCGTGCCGCGGGAGCGGAGCAGGCGCTGAGCGCGGAGAAAGAAATCAGCCGGCAGGCGCTCACCCGGGTCGACGAGTTGAATGCCCAGATCGCCACGTTGCGCGACCAGCTTTCGCGCATCGCGGCCGCGCTCGATGCCTCCGAAGCCAAGGTCAAGGACCAGCAGGGGCAGATCGTCGATCTTGGCAAGCGCCTCAACCTAGCGCTCGTCAACAAGGTCGAGGAGCTCGCCCGCTATCGCTCGGAGTTCTTCGGCCGATTGCGTGAGATCCTCGGTGATCGCGCAGATATCCGGATTGTCGGCGACCGCTTTGTGTTCCAGTCGGAGGTGCTGTTCACGCCGGGAAGCGCCGAACTCGGCGATGATGCGAAGAAGCAGCTCACGCCGGTGATCGGAGCGCTGAAGGAGATCGCGGCCAAGATCCCGCCGGACATCAACTGGATATTGCGCGTGGACGGGCATACCGACCACCGCCCGATCAGCAGTTCCCAGTTTCCGTCCAATTGGGAGTTGTCGACCGCCCGCGCGATATCCGTGGTGCGCTTCGCAATAGATGAAGGAGTACCCGCGACCCGGCTCGCTGCGGCCGGTTTCGCCGACCGGCAGCCTCTGGATCTGCGCAATACTGAGGACGCCTACCGCCGCAATCGGCGTATCGAGCTCAAGCTGACCGAGCGGTAAAATCGAGGATATCGGACGCCCAGCCTGGCATGGCATTTGCGCTCGTCCCGGTTGAAACTATGCTAACTCATGAACGGAGACATGATATGCGCATTTTGCTCCTAGCTCTTGCACTGACCATGTCTATCGCTCTGCCGCGTACTTCCTCGGCGCAAGATCAGCCTCCGGTTCGACCTGCCGCGAGGGTTGCCGAACCGCTTCTCGCGAGCCAATTGCCGATATTGTTTCGCATCATCGGTGTGGAATTGATCCCGAGCGCGCATGCGGCAGAGTGCACGAGAGAGGGGGAGACCTGCACATCCAATGAGCAATGTTGCCCCGGCCTCGAGTGCAGCGGCGGACCGCCAGCCACCTGCATAGAAGAGGACTGAGCGTCTCCACTTGATCCGATAGAAGCGATCAGCCCTCAAATGCCGCCAAGGTCGCTTCGATCGCCTCGCGCGGCAGGTCACGAGTGATGAAAACCATGCGGGTGCGGTGGTCTTCGCTCGGCCATTCGGGCAACAGCACCGGCGGGTGGAAGAGGTGCTGTACCCCATGGAGCACGACCGGCTGATCAGGCCGGTCGGACACCGCCACGATCGCCTTCAGCCGCAACAGATCGTCACCCCGCATCGTCGCCAACCCGTCGAGCCAGGCCGACAATGCGGCCCAGGAGATCGGCCGCTCACGGGTGATGCAGAACGCGCGGATGCGATCGTCATGCCGGTTTACGTCGGGATGTTCGTGTCCGTAGCGCAAATCGTGCGCGTGGCCGCTCTCGAACGCCTCGTCGCGCAGCCAGCGCCGCACATCGACGCTCTTTGTGGCCGGGTCGTAGAAGCCGATGTTGAAGAGCCGAGCCGGATCGATGACACCTTGCGCAACCGGCACGATCGTGGCGCTCGGGTTCAGCGCCCTCAGACGCGCTTCTATTTTCTGGCGGGCAGCTGCGTTTGCGAGATCGGCCTTGGTCAGAAGCAGCCGGTCGGCGACCGCGGCCTGCTTCACCGCCTCGGGCTGCTTGTCGAGGGTGCCGGCGCCGTTGACCGCATCTACGGTCGTCACGACGCCGTCCAGCATATAGCGCGCCGCGACGATCGGGTCGGTCATCAAGGTGTGCAGGATCGGTGCCGGATCGGCGAGACCGGTGGTCTCGATTGCGACGCGCGTGAAATAAGGAGCCTTGCCCTTGACCCGATCGACAAACAGGTTGGTCAAGGTGTCGACGATGTCGCCGCGCACGGTGCAGCACAGGCACCCGCTGTTGAGCAACACGACATCCTCGCTCGAGCGCTCGACCAAAAGATGGTCCAGGCCGATCTCGCCGAACTCGTTGACGATTACCGCGGTCGCCGCCATGTCGGGCTGCTTCAGCACGTAATTGAGCACCGTCGTCTTGCCGCTGCCGAGAAACCCGGTCAGCAGCGTGACCGGGATCGGCGAGGATTGTTCGGGCGCGGTCATCCAGGCTGCTCATTCGCAATGGCTGACGGGTGATATGACATAAGCAAAGCGTGCTCAAGAACTGACGGCGTCATCCCGCGCCCGGACGGCCATACGCTCGAAATCGGCGACCACCCGGATGTTCGCAAAGTGGCGGGCGGCTTCCGTCAGGATCTCCTCCGGGCGGTAACGCCCCGAGATGTGGGTGAGGAGCAATTCTCCGGTCTCGGTGTCGCGCGCCAGCCGCGCCGCGGCGGCCGCGGTCAAATGCCCGCGCTCACGGGCGAGCGCCGCGTCCCGTTCGAGGAATGTTGCCTCGATCACCAGCGCATCGGCGCCACGCACCGGCTCGACGAGACCGGCGATCTCCTCGGTGTCGCCGACCACGGCGAGCACAGCGCCGGGTACGGGCGCGCGGTGCACCATTTCGGGCACAATATGGCGGCCATCGGCCAGCACGATGGAGCGGCCTTGCGCGAGCAAAGCGCGCTCCGGCCCCGCCGGCACGCCCATCGCATCGAGGCGCTCGGATATAAGAGGGTGCCGCGGCTCGTCTTGAAACCGATACCCGAGGCTCGCGGTCCCGCGATGCGCCACCGCAAAGGCGTCGAGACGCCAACCCTCGTGCACCAGAACGGGCCCGGGCGAAATCGCGCGCAACCGGTAAGCGCCCTCGCGCTCCGGCCCGATCGTGTCGGCGAGGTAGCGCCTGACGAATGTCAGCGTCTCGTCGCTGCCGATGATCTCGATCGTCCCATCCGCCCGATAGAGAGCGAAAGTGGCGAGAAGGCCCGCCAGCCCGAGCACGTGATCGAGGTGAGCATGCGTCAGCAGCACATGCGCTAAGCCGCGAAATCCAAGCCCAGCGCGCATCAACTGGCGCTGGGTGCCCTCGCCGCAATCGATCAGAAACCGGCTCGATCCCCTGGCGACGAGCAGTGCCGGCAGGCCCCGTTCGGCGGAAGGGACCGCCGCGGCAGTACCAAGAAAGATAAGTTCGAACACCAGACCCTGCCAAATTCTGCGCCATCGGCGATCGAAGCTAACCTAACACTGTCAACGCCGGGGAGGAGATGCCCTGGCGGCACGTACAACTAATTGAGTGTGCGTCTCGGGGCTCCGGGGGGGAATGCGATGTACCGGTTTGTGTATTGGAGCGGGGTCACCTTGCTCGTGGTGTGGAGTGTATTTTCCGCCGTCAGCGCGCTGAACGGCCTTTGACCTCTGGCGGTTCGGGAAATAGCTGTTGCGTCCATCCCATCAGCCGATAGCCCACTAGGCCTGCCCACTCCTTCCCGGCGAGGGTGGCGGCGGCGACCCCGTCGAGAAGGTTGAAATTCGTGCGCAGACCGGTTTGTGGATCGATCCTGTAATCGACCGGATAGGGGATCACCGGCCACCCCACCGCATCGAACGAGGCGATCGACCGGGGCATGTGATACGCCGAGGTGATTAGGATCCAGGTTGCGCCGGGAGCCGGCCGAATCAGCTCTTTGGCGTAGACCGCGTTTTCATGGGTGCTGCGCGAGCGCTCCTCCGTGATGACGCGCTCGGGAGCGATCCCCTGCTCGACGACAAAGCCGAGGGTGGCCCGCGACTCGGCCAACCCCACCGGGACGAACCCGCCTTCCCCGCCGATCAGCGCGAGCTTTGCTTCAGGGTATCGCCGCGCCAAGGCTATCCCGGCGAGCACGCGGGCCACCGCGCTGCCGAACACGGTCTCGCCATAAGAGAGCGACAGTGCCGGCTCGACGGCGCCCCCGAGCACTAGGATCCCGTCGACCTTGTCGGGCAGCACGGCCGGCCGCGGTATCCGCTGTTCCAAGGCCAGCAGCATCGCGGGACCAATCGGCGCGACAGCGAGCAGCATAAAACCCAGCGTCGAGAGACCGACCAGCACCCGGCCGCGCGGACGGCGAGACAGAAGGAAGAGAACGACGCCGGCCAGCAGGCACAGCAGCAGCAGGTTCCCTGGCTGCACGACCGCCCATACGAACTTGCCGAAAAGGAACATCTGCTACGACACTCGACCGCCTCTCACTCGACCCTCGCCCCAAGCGGCAGGGCTGTCCGGGCAAAGGATTCCAGTCGTGAAGATCGACTGTGACCATCGCTTTATCGTCTTGGCCGGGCTTGTCCCGGCCATCCACGACTTTCCTGCATCGCTCGAAAGACGTGGATGCCCGGCACAAGGCCGGGCAGGACGAGTTTAGATTGCGTCGCACACGACAGAGAATCCTTTTTCGTGGCGTTCAAAACTTCACCGAGCAGCCCTGCCCAAGCGGGATAAGGGAGGTTGGGGTAACTCGGCCGGTCTTACGAGGAGCGCCGGCGCGGGGAAATCCCGCATGAAAAACGGGCGCGGCGGGCCTATGATGCGGCCTGCAGCAGACCAACCAGCGGGTAGCGGGATGAGCGACATCCACCATTACATCGAAGGCAAGCGCACCGAGGGGGCAAGCGGGCGCTGGGGCGACGTTTACAACCCGGCGACCGGCGAAAAGAGCGGTCGCGTCGCCTTTGCCGGCGCCGCCGAAGTGGACCAGGCAGTGCGCGCCGCGGCGGCGGCTTTTCCGGCCTGGGCAGCGACGCCGCCGCTGACCCGCGCCCGCATTCTGTTCAAATTCCGCGAATTGCTCGACCGCGAAGCGGGCGCCCTGGCTCGCCTGATCACCGAGGAGCACGGCAAGGTTCTCTCCGACGCCGCCGGCGAGGTAACGCGCGGCACCGAGGTCGTCGAATTCGCCTGCGGCATCCCGCATCTGTTGAAGGGCGAGTTCACCGAGCAGGTCGGGCGCGGCATCGACAGCTGGTCTTTGCGCCAGCCGCTCGGCGTCTGCGCCGGGATCACCCCGTTCAACTTCCCGGCAATGGTGCCGATGTGGATGTTCCCGGTGGCGCTCGCCTGCGGCAACACCTTTGTGCTGAAGCCGTCCGAGCGCGACCCGTCTCCCGGCTTCCGCATCGCCGAACTTTTGAGCGAGGCTGGCCTGCCGCCGGGTGTCTTCAACGTCGTCAACGGCGACAAGGAGGCGGTCGACGCCTTGCTGCATCACCCCGCCGTCGCCGCGGTCAGCTTTGTCGGCTCGACCGCGATCGCCCAGTACATCTACGCGACCGCCGCCCAGAGCGGCAAGCGCGTGCAGGCCTTGGGCGGCGCCAAGAACCACATGGTGGTGATGCCGGACGCCGATCTCGACCAGGCGACCGATGCATTGATGGGCGCTGCCTATGGCTCGGCCGGCGAGCGCTGCATGGCGGTGTCGGTCGCGGTGGCGGTTGGCGGTGCCGGCGACAAGTTGATGGACAAGCTGGTGCCGCGAGTGCGCGCGCTCAAAGTCGGCCCCGGCACCGACCCCGAGGCCGAGATGGGGCCGCTCGTCACCGGTCAGCATCTCGCCAAAGTGCGCTCCTACGTCGATCTCGGCGTCGAGGAAGGCGCCAAGCTCGTCGTCGACGGCCGTGGGCTCAAATTGCAGGGCTACGAGGACGGTTTTTTCCTCGGCGGCTGCCTGTTCGACGAAGTGAAGCCCGAGATGCGCATCTACAAGGAGGAGATCTTCGGGCCGGTTCTCTCGGTCGTGCGCACCCCCGATTTCGACAGCGCGGCCAAGCTCGTCAACGATCACGAATACGGCAACGGCGTCGCGATCTTCACGCGGGACGGGGACGCGGCACGCGAATTTGCCAACCGCATCCAGATCGGCATGGTCGGCGTCAACGTGCCGATCCCGGTGCCGATGGCGTTCCACAGCTTCGGCGGCTGGAAGCGCTCGCTGTTTGGCGACATGGCGGTGCACGGCATGGAAGGCGTGCGCTTCTATACCCGCCTCAAAACCGTGACCGCCCGCTGGCCCGCCGGCATCCGCGCCGGCGCCGAATACGTCATGCCGACAATGCGGTGAAGGTCCGGGCGACCCGCCGGCCGGCAACCTGCCGTTGAGCGCGCCGACCTGATCGACCTGTTTTATCAGAAGAAGATCAGGCCGGATTCCCGGAATGAGTGCAGTTCGATTGGAGTCCGCCTCGCCCAAACTTTGAGACCTAGCCGTCACGTTACGCTGCACCCACTTCCGGTTCGCCTGCAACGTACCATGCGATTATGGTAATTTTAGCGGTGCCGTTCCTCGACTTACGTAAAGCGCGCAGCCATTGCCGTCGCGCGCCACAGCGGTCGCGGAAGCTGCGCGTTCGGTCTTCGGCGCTGCTTGCCACTTCGCGGAACACTTTGACGACGCCGGCGGCTCAAAGCTGGCGCACCTCGGCCTCAACGCTCGGGCCGTCCGTCGATACCCGCGCATAGCCGTAAATCATGCGTCTATTCGGCGCCGGATTTCTGCACCAAAAAAGCGCAATCGCTCCAATGCTGTAATTTTGGTACGAAATTCTTGAGACCCAGATGTCGGCTATCAGACGCAAGGCAGACGATCGGGCTTTTCGTCGGCCCTTGCCCCTTTCCGGCCATTGCCGGCGCCCTCCGGATCGGCTCCGGAGGACGGAACTTCCCGCGTGCGGCTCCGCGCATTTGGGTACACGTCAAGCTACGGGAACGCGGCTTACCCGGTGCCTATCCATTCCCCTTTAGCGTTATACTTGTCCGACATGGCTTCCCCGAATGCGTTCCAAAACGTGTTAAAGTTCGGTCGCATCGCCGCCGGTATGTCGGCAGGATCGCTATCTATGGTTGCTTCGGGCAGCAATACAGTATCGACTTGGAGCGGCCCTCTGTCGTAGAAACCGGAACCGCTATATTCGGTCCGCATCCTAAAATAGCACCGGGACATTCCGCAAAAAGATAAGAATATGTAGAGTGGAAGTCCAACGTCAATCGCCTTATAGAACATAAGGTAATTGCGTAGGGCAGCGACGATATTGTTCTCAAACGTCGGGGCCGCGATATAGCACCTTCCCGTCGGATCTTCTCCTACCGTTGTTGCCCCCTCCAAAGCACCCGATCGAAACAACTGAGCGTATGCGTGCACCTTACCGTCAATCAGCGGGGCCAAGGTGGCGTATCCATCAAGGTTCACGAACGGCTGGTTCGCGTCGCCGAACCGACCCGGCGGTATCGGAACGACGTGCCGTTCATAACCGACGCGACAGCATCTATCGTTTGAGTTCTCGCAAAGGTCGAAAGCGGAATGACATGAACAATGATCAGTGGCCGATCATGCAGCGGTATAGATGTCTCTCGTGCTGCAATCTTGATAAGGCGGTCGTTACGAAAATTCCGAATCTTTTCTGCTGCCGACTCCGATAGTACGAAGGCTGACCGGAGCTCGGTCACGTCAAGCGGGTATTTGCCCGCCGAATTGCGCCCGTAGAACTTATCGTTCAGCTTCACTCGATGGGGGGCCAACCAACTGCGGTGCACGCGAATGACCAGTGTGACCGTGCCTCCCGGACAGGTGACGGGCTCAACCTCAATGCGAGGTATCCGAGGCTCGATGCAGTCGATGAGAAGGCTTTCCAGTCGGAGCTTTTCATCGTCCAAGCTCGACACGGCGATACCGGGTATTGCAACCGGAACGCCGTCTTTGCCTGCGATGCCGATGATGAGATCCCCGCCTGCTGTGTTCGCCAATGATGCCACTGCGGCGAGGAACTTGATCTTTTCGTCTCGCGTGCCCGCCGGCATCTCGCGCTTGTATTCGATCGTCTTACCTTCGGCGACCGTGCCGATCAGCGCGTTCAAGTCGGCGAACCGGATTTCGTGAACCGGTTTTGATATCATGAAATGTCCATCAAGTTAGCCCAATGCGTTAGATCTTGGGTCGCCCAGTTCACGCCGCAATGTGCTGGGCCGCAATGTCCTGCTCGACGAGAACCCCAGCATCTTCCTCTAAGAGTCAAAACCCAATCAGCTTGACGTCAACCCCCTAAGCAGGCGCTCGCGGAAACCGATCGCAACGACGGGTCGTGCCCCAGAGCCGCCCTCCAGGATCGGCCCGAGCTCGCAACCGCTTCCGTAGCCTCACGGACGCGATTTGCCCTTGTTCCAAGACGCCCAAAGGGGCGATCCTTGCCTAGCATTCAGGGAATGTCGATTGGAGGGGGGTGGATTGTGACGTTTCAGGCGCCCATCACCATAACTGATGCTATCAGGCGCATTCGTGAGCGCAGGCTCCTTCTTCCTGCAATCCAGCGAGATTTCGTCTGGCCACATACCAAGGTTGAGTGGCTCTTCGATTCCCTATTGCAGGATTACCCGATCGGCAGCTTCCTATTTTGGGAAGTACGCGATCGCGATAAGGTTGAGTATAAATACTATGAAGTGCTTCGCCAGTATAAGCAAGATTATTATACAGAGAACCCGGAATTTGCCACGAAGGGCCACGGCGACTTCGAGGCGGTTCTTGATGGACAGCAGCGCCTGACGGCGCTCTACATCGGCCTAGCCGGTACGTACGCATACTATCGGGGTCGGGTGTGGCGGGCCGATAACGAGTACGCCTACCCCACTCGTCGTCTCTACCTGAATATCCTGGCACAAGCACCTGAGGATGATGACCAACCTGGGCGGATCTACGAATTCAAGTTTCTGACGGACGAGGAATATGCAGCCTCACCTGAAAAATGGTTTCTCGTTGGTAAGATATTAGATCTACGGGAAAATTACGAATTCAATAAAATGCTTAATGCTGAGGGCTATAATAAGAGTGAGTTTGCCACGAAAGCCCTCTCCAAATTACACGGAGCGATACACACGCAATATTTGATAAACTATTATAGGATCGAAAACGCGGATATGGAGCGAGCCCTAAACGTCTTCGTACGCGTAAATAGCGCCGAACCATTGACATTATCGGATATGTTGATGTCCACCGCGATAGCGCATTGGAAGGTCAAGCAAGCGCGGCAAGTTATACCAAATCTTGTCGGTGACATACGGGAACGAGGCTTCTTCCTGGAAAAAGATTTCATCCTAAAGGCATGTCTTTACCTGTATAGCTCAGACATCCGTTATCGTGTTTCCAACTTTACTGCAAGCGTCAAACCTTTCGAAGATAATTGGGATGCTATCAGGACAAGCATTTTGACGGTCTTCGATCTCGCGCGAGATTTTGCCTACAATGATAGATCGCTCACCTCAAAAAACACTCTACTTCCCGTGATCTATTGGGTGCACCACAAAGGTTTGGCGGAGCGAATAACGTCGGGTGTGGGGCTGCGGGCCGAGAGGCAAGCCATTCAACGGTGGCTCCATACCATGTTGCTGAAGGGTATTATAGGTGCCGGTTCTGCGGACACGGTGTTGGCCGCGATCCGGAGGGCGTTCGCCCACGACGAATTCGGAAAGCCTTACGTGAAGCCGGAGTTGGTGCAGTTTCCGGCAGACGAAATTTCAAAGATCTTGAGGGCGCAGGGGCGAGATCCAGAAATCAATGACGATTTTATTGATGGTCTGCTTTATACCCGTAAAGACGCAAGGCAAAGCTTCACAATCTTAGCGCTGCTGGCGCCACATCTTGATTATAAAAACAGCAACTTTCACGTCGACCATCTACATCCGAGCGCGTCGTTTCGAAGGCGGCGCCTTACGGCTGCTGGAATCCAGGATGCGGAAGTCGAATTTTACAAGGAGGAAGATAATTGGAACAGTATCCTCAACCTTTCCTATCTTGACGCGAATGAGAATCAATCGAAACAGGACAAGCCTTTAGCCGATTGGGTTGCCTACGAGGCGAAGAAGCAGAAGGTTTCTCCAAAGAAATTTTGTGACGACCACCTGCTGCCGGACCCAGAATATCTTCCGTTTGCACGCTTTCGGGATTTCGTTCGCGAGCGGCAACGCGTTGTTGGGGAAAGGCTCCGTTTACTGCTACAGGCGTGAGGCGGCTTGCCCCTGACCAGTCTCACGGAAGAGGGGTGTGCACGCCAGTGATGTACGGGGAAACGCGGCTATCCGTGGGCTCGAGTTTGACCGTTTGCCCGCGCGGCAACGAATGGCCGCTCTCGGCGCACTGCCGCCGCCCGCCGCTAGGCTGAAACCCTCCTGGAGCGTCCGGTCTTTGGGATAAAGCGGCCGTTCTCAAAGGCCTGGGGTATTCGCGGTTCGTGCGGCCGGGATGTACCGATAGAGCGTCGCCGGGGACACGCCGAGGCGGTGCGCAATTTGGGTCACGCCGGGCGGCGGCCACGTCGAAGGGGAATTAAGGGTTTACGGGATAGAGGAGCGATCTTCGAGACGGTCCTCTTGGATGCGGGTCAGCGCGGTTCGCCTGGTCTCTGCGGGTAGAAATCCGGACACAGCGGCCGCCGGCTCGCCCATTGATTTCGCCTCGCCACGACCAATAAAGTCAGCAAGCAGCGGATTTGCGAGTAATGAACGATACACTCAAGATTCCGGAACTCAGCGTCGTGGCTCTCAGGTACCTTGTCGAGTGCAAAGGCGGCGTCCTGCCTCAGGGCGGTAAAGGGACGGTCGTTCACGTTTATCGTGACGGCGACCATTACGAGGTCGAGTTTGCAGAGCCGTTCCCCTGCACGTTCACGCTTCGGCGCGGCGACATCCATCCCGGATGAGCCAACTGCCAAGAGTCGCAAACGCGATCCTGGATAATCGGAAGATCACCCAATATCTCCTGAGTACCGTTCATCCGACCGCGGCATCCAAAGCAAAATTCTTCATGTCCGTCGGTTTCTCGCCGGGCAATCGGGCTGAGCTCAAAAGCGCGTTGCTGAACCATTCGCAGAACAATCCGGTGACCAACCAAGCGGGCAATCCGTTTGGTCAAAAGTTCGAGGTCCGTTGCTCGCTCGTAGCGCCGGAAGGCCGAAACCCCTGCATCATCTCGGTATGGATTATCGAGCCGCCCGACCCCAATCCGAAATTCATCACCGCGTATCCAAACCCCTGAGCGGGTGCGCTCCTATGGTGCGGGCGATTGTCGCGCGATCACGCAACGCGACGAATGCCCGGCACCCCGGCATCCGATCAAAAATATACGCTATCTCTCGACAGCGCTGCTGCGGTCCGGTAATATCCGAACATAACATGAACATGGCGGGGCGGGATGACACGAGCATCGATCCAAGCGCGGCAGCAGACTGAACGGCGGTTTCCGGTGCGGGTCCGGATCGCCGTGCCCCCCGAGGGGCTGGGCCGACAGATCGAGATCATGCATGCTTGGCTCGACGAGACCTGCGGTGCCGAGGGCTGGGGGACGGCCCCGGCCGGGTTGGTCGGCATCCTCAACGATGCGATCGCGTTTTATTTCGGCGACGCCGCTTTCGCCCATGCGTTTGTCGCCCGCTTTTGTTGCGGCTATCGGGTCGAAGCGGTCGACGGCGCCTTCGCCCTTCGCGGCGACACGCCGCCGCTGCGGCGAGGCGCCTCGGTGCATAAGACGCCGTAAAGAGACCCAGGCCAAGGTCTGCCTAGCGGAAGCCAGCCTGGAATCCCATAGCTTGATGTGATGACGCTGTTTGGCTGGGCCGGGCTGGCCGGGACTACCCTCGCCGCGGCACTCCTGCAGGCGGTGAGCGGGTTCGGTTTTGCCGTGCTCGCGGTTCCGCTTTACCTGCTGTTGGTCGACCCGGCGCAGGCCATTCAACTCGCCATTATCCTCTCGACAGCGCTCTCATTCGCCGTGGTTCCGGGGTTGCGGCGAAGCATCGCCTCGACGCTGTTGCTGCGCCTGGGCGCCGGCAGTCTCGCCGGGTTGCCGATCGGGCTGTTTTCATTCCGGCACGCCGACCGATTGCTGGTCCGGTTGGTGGTCGGAGCGACGATCCTCGCCTTTGGTGTGCTGATGGCTGGGTTCCGACGTCGCGGGGGCCAACCCTGGGCGCCCTTCGGCAGGACACGCACTCGCGATCTCGCCGCCGGGGCCGTCGCGGGGGTTGCGACCGCGCTGGTTGGGATGGCCGGACCGCCGGTGCTGATTTATCTGCTGCTCGCCGGGACGGCGGCGCAAACCGTGCGCGCGACGCTTCTCGCATTCTTTGCGCTGTCATACGGGGCGACACTTGCATCCCATGCCGCGACCGTCGGCATCCCCGGCCCCACTTGGGTAGCCGCCGGCATCCTTGCGCCCTTCGCCTTGGCCGGGGGCCTTGTCGGGAGGCCCATCGGCGACCGTCTCGGCAGCGACGGCTTTGCCCTGTTGGCGATCGCGTTGCTCACCGCCGCCGGGTTTTACACGGTGGCCGCCGCAGGTGTCGGCCTTCTGACTCGCCAACCATAAACATCTCAACGCGGCCGACGGGGATCGATAAGCTGACGGGGGATCGATAAATGATGATGCATATTCGTGACGAAATCGGCAAATCCGGGTATGATCGGCTGCGTTGCGCGATCGCTTGCGACCGACTGTCTCGCCTAGTTTAGGGGATACTCCGGCCGGCTTTCGCGAATACCGTTAACGATCACTGTGAAGGCGCGGGTGAGATTATGATCGGCCCTCCGGGTTTGCCCAAATATGGACGCCGGGTCTTTGCGTTTGCTGCACCGAAACGGAGCCGATCGCGGCAGCATCAGCACGCATGGAAATGGGTTACCGGCCTTTATCTTGCCGGAGTGCTGGCGCATTTCAGTCACCACATGGTTGCCCTGCCCGACGGCAGCAACCCGTCCAGCGAGGCGTTGACGAGCGCCCCGCTGAGCCTGGTCTGGCCGGCCGACCTGATGAAAACCTTGATCGAACTCGGCTGACTGACTGGGCTGGCAGAACTCGGCCGCTTAGGGACGAGCACCCGGTCGGGGCATGCCGGGTCGGCGTCCATCGTTGTTAACTCTACTTTCGGCTGGGTTGCTGGCGTATAAGCGAGAGCTTTGCGACAGGGGGACTAGGCGACAGGGGGACTAGAACGATGCAAATGACGGTTATAGTCGCGATCGGCTTCGCACTCGCCTTGGCGGCTTTCCCGGCGGAGTCGGCGACTAAGGCGCCGGGGAAGGCGGCTCCCGCTTGCTCGGCAATCAGTTTTCGGCCGCTCCCGCCAGGCATGCCTGACGGCGAGCAGCAGGCTGGCATGTACAAATCACGTCATGGGCGCCTCGAATTGCGCGCCGAGGTTAAGCAAGGAAACCCATCCGACTATTACGTCACGTCTGCCGGCAAGCGGATTGCTACCGCTGCGTCCAGCCTGCCGGAAGCCGCCGTGACCTGCGCCGCGGCGAAGAAGATGCCAAAACCCGACACCCCGGCGGCGTCTTGCACCGGCCAACGGTTTACGGTTGTCGTCGCCCATTCGGGAGATCAACGCTTGGCACTGCTTTACGGCCAGGATGGCGGCAGCTGGCATTTCTGTTCCGCCGGCATGTTCTAGCCGCGCACCGCTCAGTTAGGCTACGCTCGGCCCGGAAGGCGGGTCATCGGGCCGCGAGCAGCGCCATTGCGATCAGGTCGACCGGCCAGAACACAGCGGCCGAGAAGGCGACGGCGACGTCCGAGAATGCGATCGCCTCGTTCCCGGTGTTCAGATCCTCGAGCAGGTGGTAGGCAAAATCGCCGCTGGCGGCGAGCGCGTAGAGAAGGAGCGCCGCCAGCCACGCCGAGCGATGCCCGCTGGGCGTGTCAGACGACGCGGATGTTCTTGAACTGCCACGGGTCATCGTGGTCGAGATCTTCCGGGAACAGCCGCTCGCGGCCGTCGAGCGGGGTCCAATCGCCATACACGCCGACGACATCGCCGAGATACGGTCCGGCGATTTGGAGGACGCGCTCGAAGTCCATCTCTTCGGGCTCGACGATCCCCTGCCGCGGCCGCTCGATCGCCCATATCATCCCCCCAAGCACCGCCGCGGTGACCTGCAGCGATGTGGCGTTATTGTGCGGCGCCACCCGCCGCGCTTCGGCGATAGACAGGCGCGAGCCGTACCAATAGACACCTTTGGGTTGGCCCATCAGGAGGACCCCGAGTTCGTCGATCCCCTCGGCGATTTCCTCCATCATCAGCCGCTTGCGCGACTGCAGCTGAAAAATCTTTCCGGCGAACTCGTGCAGGCTCAGCACCGCATCGTCGCAGGGATGGTAGGCATAGTGACAAGTCGGCCGGTGGCGGACCGTGCCGCCGTCCCGGACGGTCAGATAATCGGCGATAGAGATCGATTCGCCGTGGGTGATCAGAAACCCGTGATAGGGCCCCTCGAGTGGGGTCCAGCTACGCACCCGAGTCACCGCTCCCGGCCGCAGCAGGTATATCGCTGCACCGGAGCCGTAGTCGTGCCGGCGGCCGTCCGGCGGAAAGTGCCGCTCGTGTGTCCCCCAGCCGAGCTCGGCGGGCTGTGAGCCTTCACTGACGAACCCATCGATCGACCAGGTATTGACGAACTCGCCCGGCTCCTTGGGCTTGGTCGACACTTGCGTATCGCGCTCGGCGATATGTATCGTCTTGACGTTCAGCGCCTCGGCAAGCTGGGCCCAGTCGATGCGGGTCGCAGGGACCGCGTCCTTTAAACCGGCATTTCTCGCCAGATCGATCAGCGCCTGTTTGACAAAATGCGACACCAGGCCGGGATTGGCGCCGTGGGTCAGCACCGCAGTCGGGCCGCGGGGATAACGGGCACGAAGCGCCAATGCGCTTTCGCGCAAGGCATAATTCGACCGCGCCGAAGGCGGCAGGCTCGGATCGGTGTAGCCGCCCGGCCATGGCTCGATGCAGGTGTCGAGATAAAGAGCGCCGCGCTCCTGGCATAATTCGATCAGCGCCACGCTAGACACGTCGACCGAGACGTTGAGAAGAAAATCATCTTTGCCGAGCTGCGGTTCGAGCAGCGCGCGGTAGTTGCTGCGGGTCAGCGCGGTTTCGATGAAACGGATCCCGTACTCGGCTGCGACATCGTGTCCGCGCGGCTCGGCGGTGATGATCGTGATCCGGTCTGCAGTGATTTCCAGATGCCGCAGCAACAGCGGCAGGACTCCTTGCCCTATGCTGCCGAAGCCGACAATGACGAGGCGGCCAGGGAAGGCGACGTGCTTCTTGTCGAGCATGGCAGTCGAGGCTGATCGGGACACCTGAGCCGCTTACGTCGTCTATCGGTGAGAGGATTACAACCGCCGGCACCTGGGCTAATGTGCCGCCTCTCATGTGGAGATTGGGGCCAATGCGGAAGGTAGTTGCGGCGCTCGTGGTGGGCGCGTTGCTTGCGGCGGGTTCGGCCCTGGCGCAGGCGAAAAGCGGCAAGGGGGGCGGCTACGAGCAGCTGAACCTGTTCAGTGAAGCCTATGACCGTATCCGTCAGGATGCAGTCGAACCGGTCGGTGAAGAAAAACTGATCGGTGCCGCAATCGCCGGTATGTTGTCCGGGCTCGACGCGCGCTCGGCCTACATCAATGAAGCGGCGTACCGGGCGATGCAGACGCCGGCCAATGACGACCAGGCAAGCCTCGGCCTGGTGGTGACGATCGAAAACGGAGAGTTGAAGGTGATCGCGCCCCAAGACGGCTCGCCGGCGGCGCAGGCCGGGATCAAGCCGGGAGACGTGATCTACGCAATCGACAAGGATCCGATTTACGACCTGACACTCGGCGAGGCCGAGCAAAAGCTGCGGGGCCCGTCTGGCAGCCCAGTCGAACTAAGCTTGCGGCGCGACAATCGCGGGCCCATTGACGTCACCGTCAAGCGCGAGCGCTACGAGCTCCAGACGGTGACCGCTCGCATCGAGGCAGGAAATATCCTCTACCTCCGGATCGCCGGCTTCGAACTCCGGAACCCCGGCGGCGCTCACCAGTACGGTGCAGGATTTGCGGCTACGCGCCAGCAATAAGGTGATCGGCTTTATCCTCGATCTGCGAAACAATCCCGGCGGCGCTTTCGAGGCGGCTGTCGCAGTAGCCGATGCCTTCATCGACAAAGGCGACATCGTCGTCGTCAAGGGCCGCAAACCTGGTAGCCTCAAGCGGATCAGCGCTACTCCCGGCGATATCGCTCAAGGGGTGCCGATCGTTGCCCTGATCAATGGGGGGACGGCACGGGAAGCGGAGCTTGTTGCCGCCGGGCTGCAGGACAACCGGCGGGCGGTGCTGGTCGGTACCAAGAGCTTTGGCGAGAGTTCGATCGAAAGCCTGATCCCGCTGCAGGGAAACGGCGCCATCCGGCTGACCACCGCCCGGTTCATGACGCCGAGCGGCCAAAGAATTCAGGGCAAGGGTCTCACTCCCGATCTCACGGTAATGCCGTTGAAGCTGGCGAAACTTCCACAGGGAGACCGGCTGCGTGAGGCCGATCTGCGCGGCGCTCTGAAGAATACCGACCCAGTACCTGCGGGTAGCAAAGCAGTTCCAGGGTCGAGCGATACAACGGCATTGGAGCCCGCTCCCTCGCTAGCGACGGCCGACATTGGCTCGGCAGCTGACGAACAGCTCAGCGAGGCCGCAGACGTGCTGCGCGGCTTGGCGCTGGTCAGCGGCCGAGCGGGGTAGCAGGCGTGAGCCTTGCCGGGGTAAGCCTAGCCGGGCCGCGGTTTCTGGTGCTCGGGGCTGGCGCGGTTGGCGGGTATTTTGGCGGCCGCCTCGCGGCGGCCAAAGCGGATGTGACCTTTCTCGTGCGTCCTGCTCGCGCCGCAGCACTCAGCGAGCGCGGGCTCGTCATCGAAAGCCCCGTGAGGGATCTGCGGCTGCCCGTTCGGGTCGCGACCGCCGATACCCTCGACGGGGTTTTCGACACCGTGCTGTTGACCGCAAAGGCCTATGATCTCGAGCAAGCGATCGCTGCCATCCGGCCGGCAGTCGGGCCCGGAACGGCAATATTGCCGTTGCTCAACGGGCTGCGGCATCTCGACGTGCTCGATGCTGCTTTCGGCCCCGAGCGCGTATTGGGCGGCGTCGCCTACATAGCGGCGACCTTGACCCCGGAAGGCACCATTCGCCATCTAAACCGCGTGCATGGCATCGCGTTCGGCGAGCGCTCGGGCGCAGTCAGCCGCCGTGTCGAGGCGATCGCCGGAGCCTTTGCCGCAACGCCGGTCGACGCATCGATAAGCGACACCATCTTGCTCGATATGTGGGAGAAGTTCGTCATGATCAGCTCCCTGGCCGGCATGAACTGCCTGATGCGCGGGTCTGTCGGGGACATCCTGGCCGCCGACGAGGGCGAGAGCCTGATGCTCGAGTTGCTGGCGGAATGCCAGGCGGTTGCAGCTGCCTCCGGTTTCCCGCCGCGCGAGGGGCATCGGGAACAATGTCGCGCGATGCTGACCGAGCGGGGCAGCAATTTCAGCGCGTCGCTGCGGCGCGACCTCGAAGCCGATTTGCGCACCGAGGGCGATCAGGTTCTTGGCGACATGCTGCGCCGCGCCCGCGCCAACGGAACTGAAGCGCCGTTATTGCGAATCGCGGTTTGCCATCTCCAGGTCCACGAACGCCGGCTTGCTGCGCGGCACTAAAGGCTCGACCGTAACCTATCTCATGCACAGCCTTGATTGCCCTGCCTGCCGGGCAGGTTTTGGACGGGCGGTTTGCGATAGTGAGGGTGACCCTCTCGCCGCCCCCGCCGCGACGTGCCATATCCAGCGCGCCGAGAGTTTTTTTGTATCGAGTTTGTCACTGAGGACGAGTCTTTAGAACGTGCTTGGATCATTACTGGACGCCCAAGCTCGCGGGCGGGCGACAATCGACAACCGCGCCGGCATTCGACCGCAACCCATTGGGCCTGGGGACGGCCTTTCGGTTCGAAGTCGTGACGTACAACATTCATACTTGCGTCGGAGTCGACCGCCGCTATGACCCCGGGCGAGTCGCCGCTGTGCTGCGTGAAATCGACGCGGACATCGCCTGTCTTCAGGAAGTTGATGCCCGACGCGGCACCGGGCGGCATGCCGATCAATGGGCTTATCTGGGTGAGGCGACCGGGTGCCGGGTCGTCCTCGGAGCCGGCGGCCGTGACCAGGGCGGGCGTTTCGGCAATGCCATTCTCACCCGTTTTCCGGTGCTGACGGCCCGCTCGATCGATCTCACTGTCGGCGGCTGGGAACCACGCGGCGCGATCGACGCCGACCTGTTGTTCGGCGACCGGGTGCTGCGCGTCATAGCGACGCATTTCGGTCTGCGTGCCGCGGAGCGGCGGCTACAGGCGAACCGGTTGGTGAGTGCGCTCGCCGGAAGCTTGCCGCCGCACCGGCGCGAGGCGGAGGCGGTGCTGCTGATGGGCGATTTGAACGAGTGGCGCGGCCGAAGCGGCGCTATCCGGGCCTTCGACCGACAGCTCGGCCCGAGCGCTGCCGAGCGCACCTTTCCGTCCTGGATGCCGGTGCTGGCGCTCGACCGGATTTATGCCGACGGGCCGGCGGTGCTCCGCGATGTCGAGGTCTACCGCAGCCCGCTCGCCCGCCTCGCTTCCGATCACCTGCCGCTCATCGGCAATTTGTACTGGGACGGCCACGCGGCATGGCGGCGCGAGCGGTCTCGTTTATCGAGGCGCCGGTCGAGAGAGGCGAACCACCCGGCAAAAGCGCAGACGCAACTGTCCTGACGCGCCGCAACACCATCACCGCTCTTGGCGTTGCATCGGGCACGGCCCGGGTCTAATGAACCCGAATGCCGCCCAAGAGAAACCCGCTGGGCCTAAACGCCCTGCAACTCAAGACCCTGACCCTGCTTCAGGAGCTCGCGCGCATCACCGGCAAGACCGGCCCGGCTGAGGATGTGGGCATTGCCGTGCGCCCACCCGACCCGCACGGCGATCATTTCCATCTCGGCGACGCCGTGGTCGCGACCCGCGACGCCAGCGGCTTGAGCAACCCCGCCGTCTGGTTAGCGCTGGAGCGAAAGGGCTTGATCCACTCGATGTACCCGAACGGTGCGGTCGTAACCCCACTCGGGCTCGACTACGAGACCGGCATGCGCGAGACGATTCTGCACAAAAGCGGGCACTGAACGCGCCTCACCAGCGCAGGCTCCACGCGACACCGACCGGATCGTACCCGCTCTCATGCAGCGCCGCCTCGACGCGGGCGAGGTCGGGATGCCGCTCCCCCGGTGTGCCGAATTCTTCGGCATGAATACCGCCGGCGATCAGCAGGCTGTCGATCCCCGCTCCGGCCGCGCCGGCAATGTCGGTGCGCAGACTGTCGCCGACGGCGAGGATCCGCGAGCGATCGGCGATGTCGAGAAGCCGCAGGCAGGAATCGTAGACCGAGCGAAACGGCTTGCCGTGCCAGCGAACTCGGCCCCCCGCCTCCTCGTACCACTTGGCCAATGCGCCGGCGCACAGGTGAAGTGTCGTGCCGCGCTGGACGACGAGATCGGGGTTCGCGCACACCATCGGCAGGCCGTGGTCGAGCGCTTTGCGTAACAGCGGCTCGTAATCTTCGATACGGTCGTCCCACCCTGCCGGCCCGGTATTTAGGATGAATTCAGCGTCCTCAGGGTCATCGACATAGTCGAGGTCCAGCTCCTGCCGGATCTCCAGGTCGCGCTCCGAGCCGATGTGCAGGCATCGCCGGCCCAGCGCGGCATAAAACGCATCGTCGCGCGCGCTGAGATGTTGCCAAGCCTCCTCGCCTGACGACATCACATGGTGATAGAGCCCAGCGGGTACGCCGAGCGCGTTGATCCGCCGGACGACGTCTTCGGCACGCCGCGGCGCATTGGACAGCAGGACGATTCGCTTGCCTTCATCAATCAGCGACCGCAGGCAGTCGATGGCCTCAGGGATCGGCGCAACCCCATCATGGATCACGCCCCAAAGATCGAGAATGAAGCCCTCGTAGCGCGGCGCCAACTCGCGCAGGCCGGCGATCAGGTGAACTGGCATGCGTTCCACAACCTCGGAGATGACGACTCTAGGCCGATCATGTCTCAACCTGGAACATTAATGTCAGGTGTGCAAAATTTACTACCAGCGTACTTAAAAGATCTCTCGTTTACTGAATGTTTCCGAACTTAACGGAACATGCCTGCGGGGTGCACGTTCTATCGGCAGTCGGTCCCAGCGAAGCGATACTGGCCCATCAACCACAAGGGAGCGGTCGAGGGTTAGCTTCGGGTCGGGAAACGGACGCTGGTTTTGATAGATTTCGGGTGAGTGCTCGGCACGAAGATTGCTGGGCTTGTTCCACTTACGGAGGAGCAGTGATCGAAATGGAATTGTTGATCGGACCGTTGCTCGAGCGAAATGGCGGGTACAGTTACGATACCTTCACTCGGGCAGAGGGGTTGAGGCGCTCGTTTCGGTATCCGCGCGTCGACGCAGCGAGGTACGACCAGCGCGCACTGGTGGCCGAAGCGCGGCGCGATCCGCGTTGCAAGGTGCGCATTTGTGAGACACAGAGCGAGTTCGAGCAGCTCGTCGATGCGGTGACTGGCGAGAGTGCGGTCGCATTAGAGCCCGGAAAAGAGGATTAGGATGGCGCGTCGGCCGGGGCGACGCGTTCCAAGGTGCGGGGAGAGTGCGCTGCTTGCGCACCGATGGCCTCGGCGATGCAGGTAAAGCCGTCACGGCGAAGCAGTTCGAGAAGACCTTTCTTAATGTCGGTCACGAGACTGGGTCCGGCAAAGACGAGCGCCGTATAGAGCTGCACGAGACAAGCGCCCGCGCGAATCTTCTGGTACGCCTCTGCAGCGCTAGCTACGCCCCCGACGCCGATCAGCGGCAACCTGCCTCCTGTCAACTGGTACATGTCGGCGAGGAGAGATGTCGATGCCGAAAACAGCGGTCGGCCGCTGAGCCCGCCCGCTTCTGTCGCGTAAGTGCTCACGAGCCCGGCTGGCCGGCTCACCGTCGTATTGGACACGATCAGGCCGTCGATGCCGGCAGCCAGAGCCACCGAGGCGAGGTCTTCCCGTTCCTCCGGGGTGAGGTCGGGCGCAATCTTGACCAGCAGCGGCACCCGGCGACGGCTTTCAGCGCGGGTTCGCAGTAGCGGGACCAGCAACGCTTGCAGGCTCGCGCGGCGTTGCAGATCGCGCAACCCCGGGGTGTTCGGGGAAGAGATATTGACCACCAGGTAATCGGCCACCTCTGCAGCCCGGCGAATCCCCTCTACGTAATCGGCAACGGCATCGCCGGAATCGCGGTTCTTGCCCAAATTCACCCCGACGATCGCGGTGCGCGGGCGCCGATGGAGGCGGTCGATTGCCGCATCGAGCCCGCCGCTGTTGAACCCCATGCGGTTGATGATCGCCTGATCCTCTTCGAGGCGGAACAGGCGGGGTTTCGGATTGCCGGGCTGCCGTCGGGGGGTAACGGTGCCGATCTCGAGGAATCCGAATCCGAAGCCTCGCATCGCTTCGGGCACTCGGGCGTCTTTGTCAAAGCCGGCGGCAAGCCCGACGGGGTTCGGAAAATCCAGCCCCCACAGGCGCTGCGCCAAAATCGGTGGGTCCGGCTGTCGCGCAGCGCGGTCGACGATCAACCAACCCAACCCCGCCTCGAGCGCCCGCAATGTCAAATTATGTGCGGTTTCGGCCGGGAGCCGGCGCAGAACCGGCCGGGTCAACGGATATAAGTCGATCATGGGAGTTGCTCCACTATATACCGAAACCCTGCCGTTGTAGCCTCTCTCCCGCATGAGCAGGGCCGTCCGGTAAAGTTTGAGCGCCCAGAAAAAGAGTCTCTGCCGTCTGCGACCCAACTAAACTCGTCGTGCCCGGCCTTGTGCCGGGCATCCACGTGTTTCGAGCGTTGCAGAAGGCGTGGATGGCCGGGCCAAGCCCGGCCAAGACGATAAAAGCGAGTGTCGCAGTCGATCTTCGCGACAGATTACTTTCCCCGGACAGCCTTGCCGCATGAGGGAGAGGCGCTGACCGCAGCGAGGCGGATGAGGGCCGAGCCGCGGAGATGTGATAGATCGTAGCTCATGTCCCGACCCACCGATCGAACGCCGCGGCGGGTGCTGGTGCCACATGCGCCGGTACTGGCCGCCGGTTTTCGGGAGGTGCTCTGGCTCCACCCCGACGGCGAGATCGAAGCGCTTGCCCCAGCCGACGCGCGCAGCCGCGTAGAACGCGAAACACCGATGCTGTGCCACGGCCCGGCTACCGCACGTCGGCTCGATATGCCCGGGTTCCCTGCTCTCGATCTGCTTGAGCTCTTCGCATTCGTTCATCCGGCGCGGTTCTGCGTGCCGACGCCGCGCGGTCTCGCCGAAGCCCTCGGCCTACCGCCGCCGCGCAGCTCGCCGGAGGCTTGCGTCACTCTCGCCACCGTAGCACGTGCCTTACTGGAGAAACTCGCAGAAGAGGTCGATCCCGAGGTTCGTGCGATCGCCGAGGTGATGGATCGCGGCGGCTGGCTATGGGGTCCCGCGGTGCTCGCCGCTCTGCCGGCCGCCGATCAGGGCATATTGCGGAAAGCGGCCGGCCTGCGCGTGTGGATAGGGCTCGAGGAGTGGTCGGAGCCGGCCCCGGCGCCGCCGCCCGGCAACGAGCCGGTGTGGCCCGAGGAGGCTCGCTCGCGACTCGCCGAGCTGCTCGGCACGGTCGCCGAGCGGCGGCCGCAGCAGAGCGATTACGCCGCGGCAGTCACCCCCGCCTTTGCGCCGCGCGAGCACCCCGACCAGCCCCGAGCGGTACTTGCCGAAGCCGGGACGGGTGTGGGGAAGACGCTCGGCTACATCGCTGCCGCCAGCCTTTGGGCGGAGAAGAACCGGGGCTCGGTGTGGATCTCGACTTACACGCGCAACCTGCAGACTCAGATCGCCACCGAGCTCGACCGGCTCTACCCCGATCCCGAGCTCAAACGCCGCAACGTCGTGATCCGCAAGGGGCGAGAAAATTTTCTCTGCCTGCTGAATTATGAGGACGCCCTCGGCACCGCGATGGGCCGGCCGGGCAGGCCGGCCGGGCATCTCGGGCTGATCGCCCGGTGGATCGCTGCAACCGCGGCCGGGGACTTGGTGGCGGGAGATTTCCCCGGCTGGCTCGCCGAGCTCATCGGTCGCGGCCGGGTTGGTTGGCTGGCCGATCGCCGCGGCGAGTGCATTCACTCGGCCTGCCCTCATTTTCGCCGCTGTTTTGTCGAGAAGAACATCCGTCAGGCGCGGCAGGCGCGCATCGTCGTCGCTAATCACGCATTGGTCATGGCCCAGGCCGCTCTCGGCGGGCTCGATGATGCAACCGTCCCGACCCGCTTTGTCTTCGACGAAGGCCACCATCTATTGGATGCCGCCGACAACGCCTTTTCGGTGCGCCTGTCGGGCCAGGAAGGGCGTGAATTGCGGCGGTGGATCGTCGGTGCCGAAGCCGGCGGACGCTCGCGTGCCAGAGGCCTGCGGCGCCGGATCGGCGACCTCGTCGAAGGCGATGATAATGGCGCCAAAGCATTGCTCGACGTTCTCGCCGCAGCACGCGTTCTCCCTGGCAACGGCTGGGCGCAGCGCGTCGCCGAAGCGCGCGGCCATCAGGGCTTCGAAAAACTTCTCGTGCTGGTTCGCCAGCAGGTGCTGGCGCGCGCCGTGCTGGCCGATAGCGGCTATGGCCTGCAGGCGGAGGCGCGGCCGCCGATCGAGGGGCTGGTCGAGGCGGCTCTGTCGCTGGCCGAGAACCTGGAACGGCTTGCTGCCGCGTTGCTGATAGTGTCGAAAGCGCTGCGAGGGAAGCTCGAGGATCCCGACGACCCGCCCGAGCCCGGCTTGCGTCAGCGCCTCGACGCGACGATCCGCAGCCTCGACCGCCGCGCCGGACTGCAGCTCGCCGCCTGGAGCCGGTTGCTTCGCGATCTCGTCGAAGGGCCCCGAGCCGATACCATCGAGTGGTTCGCCCTCGACCGGATCGACGGGTTGGAGAGCGACGTCGCGGTCAACCGCAACTGGGTCGATCCCGGCATCCCATTTGTCGCGCTGGTGGCACAGCCGGCGCACGGGCTCGTCGTCACCTCGGCAACCCTTACCGATGATTCGGCCGATCCCGAACAGGCGTGGCGCGGCGCCGAAGCCGGCACCGGTCTGCGGCACTTGCCGGCGAGCCCGGCCGCCGCCCGGATCGCCTCGCCGTTCGATTATCCGGCGCAGACCCGGATCTTTATGATCACCGATGTTCCCCGCGACGACATCGGGCAGCGGGCCGCGGCTTATGCGTCGCTGTTCGTTGCGGCGCGCGGCGGAGCACTCGGCCTGTTCACCGCCATTGCGCGGTTGCGCGCCGTGCACCAGCGCATCGCGCCCGCCCTCGAGGCGCGGGGCCTGATGCTCCTTGCTCAGCACGTCGATGCGATGTCGACGGCTACTCTCGTCGACATCTTTCGCGCGGAGGAGGATTCATGCCTGCTCGGCACCGACGCGGTACGCGACGGCGTCGATGTTCCGGGGCGCGCGCTGCGCCTCATCGTTTTCGATCGCGTGCCATGGCCGCGCCCCGATGTCCTGCATCGCGCCCGCAAGCCGGTCTTCGGCGGTGTGCAGTATGCCGACCGCATCGCCCGACTGCGGCTGCGGCAGGCCTATGGCCGGCTGATCCGTCGCGTCGACGATCGCGGCGTCTTCGTCATGCTCGATCGGGCCCTGCCTTCGCGCCTGCTGTCTGCCTTTCCCAACGGTGTTGCCATTGCCCGTTTCCCGCTCGCGGAAGCGGCCGAGGCGACAGCCCGGTTTTTGGACCCGAGGGCGGATACGCCTTGACAGCCGCCCGCGGCTCCTGATCTGTGGGAAGGCCGAACCGCAACAGGAGACGGCATGCTCGACCACCACCGCGCGCTGATCTACACGATGGTCATCGTCTCGGCGGCCGACAGCGATCTGCCCGATGCGGAGCTGCGCATCATCGACGACATCGTCAAGGATTTCCCGGTCTTCCGCAATTTCGATCGGCGCGATCTGTCTCAGGCGCTGAACGACTGCACCGAGCTCATGGGCCGGGAGCATGGGCTCGAGGAGACGCTGAAAGCGATCAAGGCCGCTCTGCCGGCAAAGTTGCGGGAAACCGCCTATGCGATCGCCTGCGATCTCGCCGCCGCCGACGGCGAGGCGTCCCAGGAGGAACTGCGCATTCTCGAGCTGATCCGCGACCGCCTCAATATCGACCGATTGATCGCGGCCGCCATTGAACGGAGTGCCCGGGCGCGCTTTCAGACACTGTAAATCCCCTCTTGAGCGAAGATCAGCGGGACGCTATTGCGTTTCTTAAGGACCCGTCCTCGTACGGTCCGAGAGTGGACCGCGTCGAGGTCATCGAAACCCATGCCTCATTGGTCTTTGTCGCAGGCGAGCGCGTCTTCAAGCTGAAGCGCGCGGTAGCGTACCCCTACCTGGACTTTTCGACGGCGGATCTCCGGCGGCGCGCCTGCGAGGCGGAGCTGGTCCTCAACCGGCGCACCGCTCCGGCACTTTACGAGGAGGTTCGGGGCCTCTTCCGCGGGGCTGACGGAGCCGTCGGTTTCTCGCCGAACGGCGCGGCTGTCGATTGGGTCGTCGTGATGCGGCGTTTCGACCAGGCGTTGCTGTTCGATGCGCTCGCCGAGGCGGGCGGCCTCGATCGCCACATAATGGATCAGCTCGCCGATCATATTGCCCAGTTTCACGCCTCTGCCGAGCAGCACTTCGACCATGGCGGCGCGGCGGAGATGGCGGACCTCGCCAACGTGCAGTATCGCTGTCTCGCAGCCCCGAGCCGTGCCGGTTTCAGTAGGGATCGAGTGCAGAGCATTCGGAAGAAATGGCAAGAATGGGTCGCAGCTTTGGCGGAGCTGCTCGACCGCCGCCGTGCAGCCGGTAAGGTGCGCCATTGCCACGGCGATCTGCATCTTCGCAATATCTGCCACTTGGACGGCAAACCGACCCTGTTCGATTGCCTCGAGTTCGACGAGGCCCTCGCCAGCATCGACGTTCTCTACGACCTTGCGTTTCTGCTGATGGATCTGGAGCATCGCGGGCTCGGGCATTTTGCCAATCGCGTGTTCAACCGCTACCTCGACCGCAGTGAAGAAGATGATGGGCTCGCAGCGATGCCGTTCTTTCTGTCGTTGCGGGCGGCAATCCGCGCCCATGTTACTGCGACCGCGTTGGAGCACGCTGCCGATGCCGTTGCAGGCGGGAAGATGGCCTGCGACGCGGGCCGCTACCTCGATCTGGCAGAACGATTTCTCCAGTTGCAGCCGAGCCGCCTCGTCGCGATCGGGGGGCTCAGCGGCACCGGTAAATCGACCTTGGCGGAGGGCCTCGCTCCCGAACTCGGTTTGCGCCCAGGCGCACGCGTGCTGCGCAGCGATGTGACACGCAAGCTGCTGCTGGGCGTAGATCCGGAGGAACGGCTGCCGGCCACCGCCTATACCCGCGAGACCTCGGCCTGCGTGTATGATGCACTATGCCGGAAGGCAGCAGTGGGGCTGGCTGCCGGGTATACGGTCATAATCGACGCGGTGGCGCTGACGGCGGAGGAACGCAATTCGTTTGCCGAAGTCGCTCGTGCCGCCGCCGTCCCGTTTTCGGGGCTCTGGCTCGAAGCGAGACCTGAAGCGATGGCAAACCGCATCCGCGGACGTGTTCGTGATGCATCCGACGCATCCCCGGAAATTCTCGCCGAACAGCTGCGTCACGACTCGGGCAAGATCGACTGGGTCCGCATCGACGCCGGCGGCCGGCCGGAGGACTGTCTCGCCGCCGCCCGGCGCGCTGTTGCGGCGGGATAGAAGCTCAACCCCACAGACGCGAGGTGGCGATGCGCGCGCCTTCGGCCAGCGCCGCCAGCTTTGCCCAGACGACGGACGGGGCGACGGCGTTGTTGACGAATGCGAAGGTCGCAAAGCCGCAATCGGCGCCGGCAATCACCCGCTCGCGCCCCACGATGTCCGCGTATTGGCAAATCCGCTGTGCGACCAGCCGGGGATGCTCGACGAAGTTGGTCGTCGAATCAATGACGCCGGGGATCAAAATCTTGTCGTCGGGGATTTTTGCGCCGCGCAGATCCTCCCATTCATGCGCATGGCGCGGATTGGCCGCCTCGAACGACAGTCCGGCCGGCCGCGCCCGCATGCACACGTCGAGGATCTTGGCCAGCGGGATGTCGTGGGTGTGCGGGCCTTCGTAATTTCCCCAGCACAGATGCATGCGCATCGCTTGCGGCGGGATGTTGGCGGCCGCCTGGTTGAGCGCGGCGATGTTGCGCTCCGCAATGCGCAGGAACTCGCTGTCCGACAGGTGCTGATACTGGTTGTGCCGGGCCGAGCCGAGATCGGGCGCATCGATCTGCAGGATAAAACCCGCCCCGGTGATCGCCTCGTATTCCTCTTTCAGTGCATTGGCCAGCGCATCGACGTAGGCGTCTTCATCCCGGTAGTACCGATCCGGCACAAATTTTGTCAGCACCCCGGGCGAGGCGGCGTTCATGAAGGCTTCGGCCGGCTTTACCGCGGCGCACGCCGCCGCGAGATTTTTCAGGTCGGTTTCCAGTGGCGCCCGGTTCGTGTAGGCGACCGCGCCGGTGCAGCACGGCACCGCCTCGCGGCTGAACCATGCGGTGCCGCCGCGCGCCTGGTTGAGACGCTGCATGAAGTCTGGGTGGTCGAGAAGGTCGCGATGCGCCGCGGTCTGTGGCGGCCTCTCGGCCTCGCTGCCGCGGAACGCCGTAATGCCAGACAGCCGATGACGGACGTAAAAGGTGTAGGAGATCTTGCCGAGCTCGCCATCGCAGACGCTGTCGATGCCGGCTGCGACCTGCTTTTCGACGATCTCGCGGACAGCCTCGGAGAGACAGGCGTCAAACGCTGCTTGCTCGAACGGCCTCCCGATCTCGCGCGCCTCCAGAAACTCCAGCAGTTCGGGCGGTCTAGGCAGGCTTCCGACATGAGTAGTGAGAATCCGCTCGGCGCTCGTCTTCATCCCAGCAATCTCCTGTGCGCAATCTCGCTCAAAACCCAGCTGCCTCAGTATCGATCGAGGGTGATGCCGATCGTAAGATAGCACTCGTTGTCAGGATTGATCTCGGTACTTGAGCGCGATCGCCGGTAAGGCACATTTCCTGCACAGAATCCGCCGACGACGGCGATCGAGAGGGTAGGCGCATGCAGACCAGCGCGGCAATTGAGACCGAAGACAAGGATCTGCCTCTTCGTGAGGATATCCGGCTGCTCGGCCGCATTCTTGGCGACACGATACGCGAGCAGAGCGGTGAAGCCGTCTACGACACCGTCGAGACCATTCGGCAAAACTCGGTCCGCTTCCGCCGAGACGAGGATCTGACGGCGCGGCGCGAACTCGAAGCAGCTCTGAACGGTCTAAAACCGAAGGACGCGCTGCAGATTATTCGCGCCTTCGGCTTCTTCTCGCACCTCGCCAATATCGCGGAGGATCAGCACCACATCCGCCGGACCCGCGCCCATTCCCTGAGCGCCGCGACACCACGCGAAGGCACGATGGCGCATTCCCTGGCCCGCGCCCATAAGGCGGGCATCCCGCCGGCGAGCCTCGGCGCCTTCTTCGCCGGCGCCATGGTCGTGCCGGTATTGACCGCGCATCCGACCGAAGTGCGGCGCAAAAGCACGATCGATCGCGAGATGGAAGTCGCCGAGCTGATCGCGGAACGCGACCGGTCTGCTCCCACCACGGCTGAACTCGCTGCGAACGAGGGGGCGCTGCGCCGCGCCGTGCTGACCTTGTGGCAGACCAATCCGCTGCGCGGCACCCGCCTGCGTGTCATTGACGAAGTGGCCAACGGCCTTTCCTATTACGATCATACCTTTCTCGCCGGTTTGCCCGGGTTCTACGCCGATCTGGAAGAGCAGCTTGCCGGTGCGGGCGTCGCGCTCGCACAAGGTCTCCCGTCTTTTCTGCGGCTGGGCAGCTGGATCGGCGGCGATCGCGACGGCAATCCCTTTGTGACCGAGAGCGTATTGCGCGCGGCATTGCAGGCCCAAAGCGGCCGCGCCCTGAATTACTACCTCGATGAGCTGCACGGACTGGGTGGCGAGCTGTCTCTCGACGGCCGGTTGGTGGCCGTTTCGGATGCACTCGCGGAGCTCACCGCACGATCGCCGGATCGGTCCGCCAACCGACAACACGAGCCCTATCGCCGCGCCATCACCGGGATCTACGCGCGGCTGGCGGCAACGGCGCGTAAGCTCGACCACCTCGAAGCTCCGCAGCATGCCGTCAGCGATGCGCCGCCCTATCGCGACAGCGGCGAATTGCTGGCCGATCTCTCAATCCTCGACGGCTCGCTTGTCGCCAATGGCTCCGAGATACTGGCCGAGGGTCGCTTGAAAGGCTTGCGCCGCGCCGTCGATGTCTTCGGCTTTCATCTCGCCGCGCTCGATTTGCGCCAGAACTCTGACGTGCATGAGCGCGCGGTCGGCGAGATGCTCGGCCTCGTGCAACCGCATCTCGGTTACGCGGCTCTTCCCGAACCCGAGCGCATCCGGCTGCTGCTCATGGAGCTGACGACGTCACGCCCGCTGTCGTCTCCCTTTCTCTCCTATTCGGCCGAGACCGAGAGCGAAGTTGCGATCCTTCGCGCAACTGCCGACGCGCATCGCCTCTACGGGCCGACTTCGGTCCCTCATTACGTGATTTCAAAGACGACCGGTGTCTCCGACATCCTCGAAACCGCTGTGCTTCTGAAGGAAGCAGGCCTTTTGCGGCCGCGTGACGACAGCCTCGATCTCGACATCGTCCCGCTGTTCGAGACTATCGAAGATCTGCGCAATTGCAGCACCGTCATGGATGAGCTGCTGGGTCTCCCCGAATATGCGCGCCTACTGGAAAGCCGCGGCGGGGTGCAGGAGGTCATGCTCGGCTATTCGGACAGCAACAAGGATGGCGGTTTCCTGACTTCCGGTTGGGAGCTCTACAAGGCGGAGATCGCGCTGGTCGAGGTGCTCCGCCGCCACGACGTCAAGCTGCGCCTGTTCCACGGCCGCGGCGGCTCGGTCGGCCGCGGCGGGGGCCCCAGCTATCAGGCCATCCTCGCACAGCCCGCCGGCGCCGTTCAAGGCGCAATCCGCATCACCGAGCAGGGCGAGGTCATAGCCAGCAAGTATTCGAATCCGGAGCTTGCCCGGCGCAATCTGGAAATCCTTGCCGCGGCGACTCTCGAGGCCACCTTGCTGCAGCCTGAGACAGCCGAGCCGCCAGTCAAATATCTGGCGGCGATGGACTACCTCTCCTCCCAGGCTTATCGCGCTTATCGCAGCATCGTCTACGAAACCGACGGTTTCGACCGCTTCTTCCGCGAGTCGACGGTGATCGGCGAGATCGCCAACCTGAACATCGGCAGCCGTCCCGCGTCCCGGAAAGCCTCCGAACGCATTGAGGATTTGCGCGCGATCCCTTGGGTTTTCAGCTGGGCGCAATGCCGCCTGATGCTGCCGGGGTGGTACGGTTTTGGCAGCGCGGTGAAGGCGTGGCTCGAATTGCAGCCGGACGGCGGCATGCAGATGCTGCAGACGATGTATCGCGAGTGGCCATTCTTTCAGATGCTGCTGTCGAACATGGACATGCTGCTGGCAAAGAGCGACATCGCAATCGCCTCGCGCTATGCCGAGCTGGTCTCCGATGCCGAGTTACGCGAGCGTGTCTTTTCCAGATTGCGGGCGGAGTGGCAGAGTACGGTCGACGCGTTGCTGAGGATCATGGACCAAGAAAGCTTGCTCCAAAGCAACCCGCTGCTGGCGCGCTCGATCCGCAATCGCTTCCCCTATCTCGATCCCCTCAATCACATGCAGATCGAGCTGTTGAAGCGCTATCGCGCCGGTGATGCCGACGAGAATGTCGTTACCGGGATCCACCTGACGATCAACGGCATCGCTGCGGGTCTGCGCAACAGCGGATGAAGCCAGGGGCTCTACGGCGCTTCGACTGAAGCCGGCTCGCTGTTCTCGCGGTCGCCGAGGATATCCTCGACGTAGATCATTCGGACCAAGACAAGCCCGGCGGCAACGAGCGGCGTCGCAAACAGCAGGCCGAGAAATCCCGCGAGAAAGCCGAGGATGACCTGTGCCGACAAGGTCAGCGCCGGCGGCAGGTGCACCGCCCGGCGCTGCACCAGCGGGACCAGGATGTAGCCGTCGACAAGGTGCACCCCCAGATAAAGAGCAATCACATAAACGGCGAGCGTCAGGTTTATGGAGGCGGCGATGATAACGCCGGGAATTGCCGAAACGATGCTGCCGATATATGGGACGAAGCTCATAATGCCGGCGAGGAAGCCGAGAGCCACCGGCAATGGCACTCCGAGAAACCACAGCCCGAGCGCCGTCAGGACGCCGAGCACGGTCATCGAGAAAAGCCGGCCCAGCATCCAGTACCAGATTGCGCTCGCCGTCTCGTGCAGGATCTCGGCAGCTCGTGCACGGCGGGCCAACGGCACCAGCCGCACCAGCCCTCCCCTATACAGGCCGGCTTCGGCTGCGAAATACAAGGCGAGGAAGATGAGCACGACAATGCCACCCACGACCTCCACGACGTTGACTGCGACACCAAAAAAACTTTGCAGAAGGGTGGTTGGAGACGTATGGACGTTGGTGGTATCGACGTGCTGGCTCAGAATTTTACCAATGGCGGACTTGCTGATCATATTTCCGACTTTTCCGGCGGCGGCCGGCAACTGTTGCGAGAGCGCGTCGATCTGACTGGCAATGGCTTGCGAGAAAAACCATCCGATGGCGGAAAAGAAGGCGATGATCAGCAGCACCACCGCCAGCAGAGACCAGCCGACCGGCAGCCTCGTTGGGCGGCTCAGCGCCTCGGCGGCGCGCCGCAGGCTGATCGCGAACAGCACGCCGCCAAAGATGACGAGATCCACCCGCAACGTCAGCCATAGAAACAATACCGCGAGCCCGGTCAGCGTCAGGTAGGCCAGTGCGCGCGGGATCGTTACCCCCGCTTGGACGCTCTGCATATTGACTCGGAATGTCCGAGATCGTGTCTCTGCGGCGGTCGAGCCAGGAGCTGACACACGCCGCATGATCACCTCGACGAAAACTGTTTGCGCGGCACAGTTTTCTAACATTCGCGCGACGCATGAGTTGCTGCCGCAGATCCATCGTCCGCCTGCCGGAACAATACAAAAGAGCAGGCGTTGTGGTCTCGATCCCGAGAAACCGCGGAGCGGCAAAGCAGACGTGCCATCAAGCGAACTTTTCGACGAATGATTTCGACGAATGATAGAGGCGAGAGCGCGCGGTCAGCATCTTTCTCGCGTGTCGGCCATTGCCGATCGCGATGCGGAACTCTACCCGCAGCTTGCTCAGCTAGGCGTCGTCGGCGACCGCCGGACCGCGGCGGTCATCAGCGCGGACGGGATGGTTCGGTGGCTCTGCTTACCCGATTACGACGGCCTTCCGGTATTCGGTAATCTTCTCGATGCCGAGCGCGGCGGTTATTGGCGCCTGGGCCCGACGAGCGGCGCTGCCGGCCACCAATGCTGCGTTGACGATAACAACGTCCACCAGCGCGTGGTTCCGACAGTCAGCGGATCGTCGCGCCGTCCGATCAGCGCATAAACCGCAGCCGGCCAGAAGGAGCAGGGTAGAAAAGCGCCTTCGACCGGCCCATCGGCAAGTCGCTGTTCTCCGGTCGGAACCGGTGGACGAGACCGTCGATCATCAGTTCTGCTTCGCGATAGCGAAACGATGCTGGCTCGAAATCGAGCAGACTGACGGGTGATCCCGGGTTCTTTTCAGAAGAGGCCGACAGCAGCTCGCGGCTGCTGCTCGGCAACATACCGATGATCTTTTCACACGGCGAATATGCCCGCGCAATCCTTCAGCTCGCCAATGTCTGGCCGCGTGATCTCTGAGGCCTGCCCAACCCACCGGGTTTCGCACGCTCATCCCAACACCGAGGCGGTCACGCTCAGAGCGGGTGAAGGAATTGAATCCCTAGTTGATTCCCCGAATTATCCCTAGTCTTCCCGGCGGAGGCCAGGACCCATTCATCCGCCCTCCGGGGTTTTCCCACCGTCCCTCTGTCAGGGTAACACATGGCGGGGATAGTGCGACGGCGACATGGGCCCCGGCTTGCGCCGGGGAGACCAGTGGCTGGGACACCAGCGAGTTACGTTCACAAACTCTCGGGGTGACCCTGACCCCCTTTGGGCGGATCAACTCCGGCTGGGCATCAGGTCGGCGACCAGTTCCTTCGCCGTCTCCGTGATGACTCGCCACTCGCTGGGATCGCCCTTGATCAGGGTCGAGGCGAACGCTTGGGCCTGCTTCAACGTGATATGGGGGGGTAGCGGCGGCACGTCCGGATCGGTGAACGCCTCGAGCACAACCGGCCGATCAGCCGCGAAGGCATCCGCCCACGCTTGGGCGAGCTGATCGGGCCGGTCGACGAAAATGCCTTTGAACCCGAGCTGCTCGGCGTATTTGGAGTAGCGGAAGTCGGGCACGTCCTGCGACGCTTCGAATTTCGGGTCGCCGGCCTGCGCCCGCATTTCCCAAGTCACCTGGTTGAGATCCCGGTTGTTGAGGGCCAGCACGACGAACCGCGGGTCGCTCCATTTTTGCCAGTCTTTCGCTACTGTGATCAGCTCGTTCATCCCGTTCATCTGCAGCGCGCCATCGCCGACGAGCGCCAATACCGGACGGTCGGGATAGGCGAATTTCGCTGCGATCGCGTAGGGCATGCCGGGACCCATTGTCGCCAATGTGCCCGACACAGAGGCCATCATCCCGCGGCGGATCTTTACGTCGCGCGCGTACCAGTTGGTGCTCGATCCGGTGTCGCAGGCGATGATGCACTTCTCGGGCAGCTTGGGCGACAATTCCCAGAAGACGCGCTGCGGGTTGAGCGGATTGGCGTCATTCATCGCCCGGTTCTGCAGGACCTCCCACCAGCTCTTGACATTTTTCTCGATGGTCTCGCGCCAGGAACGATCCGGCTTGCGCTCGAGCAGCGGCAGCAATTTGCGCAGGGTCGCGGCGCTGTCGCCGATCAAATTGACCTCCATCGGATAGCGCATGCTTACCATCCGAGGATCGAGGTCGATCTGGACGCCGCGCGCCTGACCTTCCTCGGGAAGGAATTCGGTATAGGGGAAGCGCGAACCGATCATGAAGAGGGTGTCGCACCCGGTCATCATCTCATAGCTCGGCCGCGTGCCGAGCAGCCCGATCGAGCCGGTCACGAACGGCAGATCGTCGGGCAGGGCGGCCTTGCCGAGCAAGGCCTTGGCGACACCGGCGCCGAGCTTGTCGGCGGCCTCGATGACCTCGTCGGTGGCGTGCAGCGTCCCGGCCCCGACCAGCATCGCCACCTTTTTTCCCTCGTTGAGCACCCGGGCAGCGCGTTCGAGATCTTTCTGTGCCGGTGTGACTTCGGGTGCTTCATATCCAATGCCGGTGAGGATGGCGCCGTGTTTTTGCGGCGGCAACTCGACAGCGTCCATCTCCTGCAGGTCATTCGGCATGATTATGCACGTGACACAGCGCTCGGCCTTGGCGATGCGCACTGCGCGGTCGATCAGCTGGCGGACTTGCGAAGGCTCCGTTGCCATATGGACGTATTCGCCGGCGACATCCTTGAACAGCGACAGCAAATCGACTTCTTGCTGATAGTGGCCCCCGAGCGCGGTGCGCGCCTGCTGTCCGACAATCGCCAACACCGGCTGATGATCCATCTGCGCGTCGTAGAGGCCATTCAGCAGGTGGATGGCGCCGGGCCCCGAGGTGGCGAGGCATACGCCCAAATCGCCGGTGAACTTGGCGTGACCGCACGCCATAAAGGCCGCCATCTCCTCGTGCCGCACCTGGACGAAATCGAACTTGTCGCGGGCGCGGTCGAGCGCGCCGACGAGGCCGTTGATCCCGTCACCGGGAAATCCAAAGATGCGCTTTACGCCCCAGGCGGAAAGCCGTTTCCAGAAAAAATCGCTCACCGTGTTAGCCATACGATCACCTTCATGCTCAAGGTATTGTGAAATCGACCGCACTCCCGCGCCGCCGGCTCCCAGCGCACTCTGACTGAGGCCGGCACTTCGTTGAGCAGCGGCTTCTCATGCTCCAACGCCGGCAAGGAACCCGCTGTTCCAGAGAGTCTGCGCGGATTGTTCCTTGCCAGCTAAGCAATCTGGATCAAAAATTTAAAAAGGAGGAGCCTACTTAGTGTTCATGGCCTGACGGTCTTTCCGCGGCAATGTTCACTCTCGACTATTGGCGTTTTCTGAGGCCGGTGTGAGGGCAGGCCAGTAGCTTATAATCTGACAGGTGATAACCTACTGGTCCACGGCGGACTGAGGCAATGCGGGTCACGTGCGGCAATGCGGAACTCGGTTATCCGCTGCTCCCGTATTGTAGATCAATCCAGTAGCCAGGGCGCTGCGCAGGCCTGAGCAATTTGCCGTATCTGGTTCAGTAGACCCGGCCCAACCGGGATCCCTTCTCGCATGCGCTTTGCCGCGTTATTCCACTGCGGATCGCCCGCCACCATGACAGGCTGAGCGGGATCGAGGGGCTTTGTGGCCCGGAGGTCGTTGCAAAAGCGGGTCACGTCGGCGGTGAATTCCTCGCGGTCGCGGAATAGCCCCGGGTCTATTGCGATCAGACAATGGCCGATATCGTTGCCATGAGGTTTTTTGGTGTGCATCGGGTCGGTTATCAAGGTCGCGCCCGACAGACATGAGCCGAGGATATTGACCATCGCCGCCAGCCCGTACCCCTTGTAGCTGGAGTTCTCCGGCGAGCCCCCGAGCGAGGTGAGGAACCCGCCTTTCTCGCGTGCCTCCAACGGATCGGTGCTGGGGAGCCCGTCGTTGTTCAGCACCCAGCCGGGCGGGCAGGGGAGTCCCTCGTTGGCCTTGTTGCGGATCCGGCCGGCGGCCACGGTTGTCGTCGCCATATCGAGCAGAAACGGCCGCCCATCCGTTGTCGGAGCGGCAAAGGACCAGGGGTCGGTGCCGAGCTTGGCTTCCTTGCCGAAGGTCGGCGCGACCTGGATGCTCGAAGCGCTGGTGCACGCCATGCCGATCAGCCCTTCCTTCGCGGCCATCAGCGTGTAATAGCCGGTCGCGCCAAAATGGGCCGAGTTGCGTACGGCTGCGATCGCCATCCCGGACTGCTTGGCCTTGTCGATCGCGACTTGCATTGCGAAACGCGCCGGCACGTGGCCGAGCCCGCCGTCGCCGTCCACCAGTGCGGAGACCGGGGTTTCCTTGATGATGCGCGGCCGCGCTTCCATGTTCGCCCGCCCGTTGCGGCGCAGCCGGTCATAGCCAGGGAGCATTGAGATGCCGTGGCTGTCGACGCCGTGCAGATCCGCCCAGGAGAGGATGTCGGCCGTAGCTTCGGCGCTGTCATCAGGCATGCCCCAGGCCAAGAGGATGGCTTTGAGCTGTGCGCGATGCTTGTCGTATGGTGCAGGCATGGGCGTCTCCTCCTCTGGTCGGCGCGCAGCCTTGCGCAATAGGTCAATTCCGGCAAGCTTGCAGTTCGGCCAAACCAACGACACCGCTCACTTCATGCAAAAGGCCAATGGCATGGACCCGGCGTATTTTGGAGCAGAACAGGTAACGGACGAAGATCGGGCTTACCGAGGATCGCGCTTTTCCGAAGTCCGCGACGCCCTATTTGCCAACCCTTACCAGAAGGTGTGGGGCGGTCCCGGCGAACCGCCGCTCCCCGTCTATGATGTTACATTGCCGAGCGTGCTGCGAGGGGCGCTCCCGTTCGGTCCGCCTTACTTTTTCCGGCAGGCGGTCGCAAGAGCGGTCGATTCAAAGGCCGATCTGCGCTGGGGCGCCGATCAGAAAGGTTTCCGGCGGATCATTCATCCCAATGGAATATGCCTGACCGGGCTGTGGGAAATATCCGAACAGACGCCTTATTCCGGCTATTTTCGAACGGGCAGTCGAGCGCTCGCGGTCGGGCGCTATTCCACTTGCTGCAGGGAGACGCGGCGCGGCAACGAACGATCCTTGTCTCTGGTCGGCAAACTGTTCCCGACCGCAGACCCGGGACACGGCGAGCCGCTCCGCACAGCCAGCTTCATCACCCAGCAAGATCTCGGCGGCGAGCGGACCGACTACATCAATGACGCCGAGCTGCGTAACGCGCCCAATACCACGAGCTGGCGTCGCGGGTTTGGCGTGCCGATACTGCTCGTCGAATCCATCTTGTTTGGTCAGACCGACAAGCAACCCACGCAGCGACAGCTCTACCAGATTGCCGAATTGGGAAAACCGGACAGCGAACCAACCCGAGCGCCGGCTTTCATGCGGCTCCTGGTCGAACCGGCTCAGCCGCGGATTCCCGGTGAAGCACTGGATTTTCGTGATGAAATCATGGCGCAAATTTATGATCGAGGCGACCCCACCCCTAAACGCAGCCTGATTTTTCACATCGAGGTGACGGACGAAGGCTCGACGCACGGCCCCGCCTTCTTTCAGCGGCGCAGGTTCGGTAACTGGACGCGTATCGGGCGACTGGCGTTCAATGAAGCGATTGCCTCCTACAATGGCGATTTTGTCATTCATTTCAATCACCCGACGTGGCGGGATGATCGCAACGATCCCTCCACAGCGACACGCGTCAACGAACGAAAGGTACGGTGATTAGACTGCAGCGCGGTTGACGTGGTCGCGGCAGCCGCGCGGCCGGCCGGCGGGATTGCCCGACCTGCCCTTGGGAAACCGCCCACGCCGGTCCTTGCACCCCCGTTATTCTGCGCACACGCGCGGGCCGTTGCGTCACCCGCGGTCAAAGAGGGTTGAGATCATCTGTGTGGACACACGGAGAGACGGATGGGCGTACGCCAAAAACAAGATGTAGGAGCCGGAAGCCGGCTCACCCACGGTCGGGACGGTTGGGGAACGACGCATCCCGCGCCATGCTGCTCCTCGTGCGCATCCCGGCTTCCCCGGCGACCCGGAGCAGCTGGATCAAGGCGAGAGCGCTTTCATGTACATCTTCTTTTGCCAGAACAACGCAGCCGCGGCGCGAGCCGCCTTCCTCCGCAGATGGCGCAGAGGGGTAAAAGGCTTGAAGGCGATGCTCGGACAGAGCCGGCGCAATGTACTCAGAAATCAGAGCCTTTCCGGGCCCGTAGTCGTCGTATCCATAGCCGTCGTCGGACGGCACCTGAAAGTCGTCGATCATGACGACCGCCAAGGGGCATCGGCCAAACACGATATCGATCTCCTCCGCTAAGGGAAGATCTTCATTCCAGTGGGCGTCTAAATAGAAGAATAGTCTCTGGTGGGCTATATCTCGCAATGGCCCATCGAGGAGCTTACGCAAAGCGGCCCGGCTGTCTCCGCAAAGCACAGTGATAGCGTTATGTGTTCGCCAGAAGCGGGCGCGCACAAACCCGTAGTTTCGCGGATCTGCTTCGATCGTATAGACAGGTAACCCCGTTTGCGCCAAGAATTCGGTGGTTGTTCCAAGGTACGTGCCGGTCTCGACGATCGCGTAGGGACGCAGTTTAGCGACCATGTCGCGAAACAAAGCCTGGCGTGCAGGTTGCCCATTGAATGGCCCGCCCCATGCGGTAGCGCGAGACGGGAAGCGCACATAATCTGTTGCGCCTAAAATCCGGCTTGGAATAATGTGTTTCATCGCCGCTTTCACTAGATACCACATTGATAACAACTTTGCGCGGCGTTTCATTCTGTACCGATGACGATTACTTGATGGAACTTTATCGGTTCCTCAAGAAGGAGTGCGCATGGTCCGCAACCGTAATCCTGGCGGGAGTGGTACGGACAGTCGATGCCAACTCCCATATAGGCCTCGAACTCGAGAGCATTTTCTAAATGGTCCCAGCACACCTGCGGTACGGACGTTGCGACGTCAAGAAAATAAGTCCGGACGCTAACCACATTGGCCGCAATTCGATCACTGCCGTGAACCAACCCGGTCTGCTCGGCAATGCAGCGGCGTGGAACTGTTGCGAGCAAGCCATGCCGATCTTGCGTCCTATGCAATCGAGAAGGAAAAGCTCGAACGACATCCCGTCGGTCTCCACCGTTAGCGCGAAGCGCATCCGATCGCCACCCGTATATTGGAGGGCGGTCAAACCGACATTCCTCAGGTTCCGGGGGAGTGGAAGGCAATTTTCCGTCTCATCGTCGCGAGCGCGGTAAAAATCGCCGCCCTGTCCCGGGAATGCGGGTTCTCCGGGAATGCGGGTTCTAAAGCAGGTCCTGAACGAAAAGCTGGCTCGATCCCGGCGAGCGCCGACTGCGGCTCGCGTTTACCATCGTATTGACTACGGCGTCCGCGGGAGACGAGTATCGTCGAAATCAAGCCAGAAACGAACCTTCTTCGAGCGGCGGCTGTCCGCCCATTCGTCGCCCACGCATCCTTAGGGAGGAGAGGTTATGGGGATTTTCTTGAGCAAGCGCGAGCTCGCGCAAACCGAGCCGGCGGAGAGACTGGAATTCAAATCGCCCGTGCCCACGCGAATGGTGTCGAACGGCGAGTTCAATCCTCTGCCGCAGACACATCGCCAGCGACAATTCGAGGAACGACTCAAAGATCTTTCCGAGTCCAGCGCCCGTAAGCTCGGGATGGACCGCCGCCAGTTTCTGCGCACCAGCTGTGGCATGGCGGCTGCGTTTGTCGCTCTGAACGACGTGTTCGGCCCGATCTTCGATGTCTCAGCCGCCGAAGCGGCCCAGCCTGAAGCTGCCGCCCAGCGGGCGAACGGGCTTGCGGGACAGTTCATCCTCGATGATCAGGTTCATTTCGTGCGGGACGACTACAAGGTCGAGGACATTCTGGGCCTCGCCAAATATGCGGGTGCGCACTGGAACCCATCGCTGCTGAAGGACGCGTACGGGCTTTCGCTCGATCGCTACAAGTTCGACAACTTCCTCAAGGAGATCTATCTCGACAGCGACACTAAGGTGGCCTTGCTGAGCGGCGCCCCGTTCGACAACCCGGCGGCATGGTTCCTGTCGAACGATCAGATCAAGCTCGCGAACCAGACCGTCAACAGTATCGCCGGCTCAAAGAGGCTGCTGTTTCATTCGCTGTTCACCCCGGCCCAGCCCGGCTGGATGGAAGAGGTCGACCGCTGCATCGCCGAGGTGAAGCCCAACAGCTGGAAGGGCTACACGATCGGCGACCCGCTGCAGCCCCGGACCACCAAATACCCGTGGCGGCTCGATGACGAGAAGCTCGTCTATCCCTTTTACGAAAAGGCGGTAAAGGCTGGGATCACCACGGTCTGCATCCATAAAGGCTTATTGCCCAAGGACTACGAGACCGCGATCCCGGGCGGGGCGTGGAAATACGCCAATGTGGACGATCTGCCGAAAGCAGCGAAAGACTGGCCGCAGATCAATTTCGTGATCTACCATTCCGCCCTTCGCGCATTCCTCGAGGATCCCGACAGCGAGCTCGCGGAGTTCGAAAAGAGCGGCTACATCCGGTGGGTGTCTGATCTCGCCTCGATCCCGGAGAAATCCGGCGTCAGCAACGTCTACGCCGATATCGGCACATCCTTTGCCATCTCGGCAGTGTCAAATCCGCGCTTCTGCGCCGCAATGATGGGCACCTTGATCAAGGGGCTCGGCCATGATCACGTGTTCTGGGGCACCGACTCGGTGTGGTACGGCTCGCCTCAGTGGCAGATCGAGGCGTTCCGCCGGCTCGAAATCCCGGAGGACATGCAGAAGAAACATGGTTTCGCCGCCCTTGGAGCTGCCGACGGTACAGTCAAGAGCGCTATCTTCGGCTACAACGCAGCGCGCTTCTACAAGCTCGATCTGCACGCCGAGCTCCCGCCCATGCAGGGGGACGGGATCGCCAAGCTGAAGGCTGCGTATCTCGAGGACGGCCGCGCGCCGAGCAACACCGCTTATGGCTTTGTTGCCCGGCGCGCCTGATGGTGGCCGTGTTTCGGTGATGAGGGTTCCGATGTGTCGTAATATCAAGACGCTGCATAACTTCAAACCGCCCGCGACAGAGGACGAAATCAGAGCATCGTCGCTGCAATTCGTCCGCAAGTTGAGTGGCTTTGCTCGGCCTTCCAAAGCGAACCAACTCGCCTTCGATCGGGCCGTTGACCAGGTCGCCAGCGCGGCTCACGAGCTGCTCGGCTCTCTCGTGACAAACGCGCCGCCCCGCTATCGCGACCTCGAGGCGGCCAAGGCCCAGGCCCGGGCGGCGGACCGGTTCCGCTCACCCCAGAGCGGGGGCACGGCCTAGCCGACGTACCGGGGGTCGGGGCGAAGGCGGGCTATCGTGGAGCTCAGAACTGCTCCTCTTCCAGCGCCAAAGCGGCAGAGGCGCCGCTTCTGACCGCAGTCAGCAGGGCGTTTGCCTTGGGTAGGATCTGCTCGGCATAGAACCGTGCGGTCGCAATCTTTGCCCGACAGAAATCCTCGTCCTCGCCCGCCGTGAGCCGCGCCCTTGCAACCAGCGCGGCTCGCGCCATCTGCCAGCCGCCACAGACGTAGCCCGTCAGCATCATGTAATTGACCGAGGCGCCGAGTGCCGCGTCAGGATCCTTGCCAATGGTTTGCAGCATCCACTGGGTGGCCAGCTCCAAGGCTTGGATACCCGCCGCCAGGTTTTCGCGGATCGCCGGGAAGTCGATATTATCGGAACCCCCGAGCTGCCCCTCTACGGCACGCATGTCACCGATCAGCGCGGCCATTGCGCGGCCGTTTTCGGCAGGCAGCTTACGCCCGACCAAATCGCCGGCCTGAATTCCGGTGGTTCCCTCGTAGATCGGCGCGATACGCGCGTCGCGCAGGTATTGGGCGGCGCCGGTCTCCTCGATGAAACCCATGCCGCCATGGACCTGGATGGCGAGCGAGGCGATTTTCACGCCGAGCTCGGTGCACCAGCCCTTGAGCACCGGGGTCAGTAGATCCCCCCGCTGCTGGTGACGTTGGCGTTCCGCGGCGTCGGGGTGCTTGTGCGCGAGATCGACGTCGGCTGCCAGCACATACCCGAAGGCGCGCATGGCCTCGATCTGCGATTTCATCGTGAGCAGCATGCGCCGCACATCGGGATGATGAATGATTGTCACCCGGTCGCCGCTGCGCTGCCCCGCCGGCCGGCCCTGAACCCTCTCCTTGGCGTAATCGCGCGCGGCCTGATAAGCGCGCTCGGCGATCGCCAGGCCTTGCAGGCCGACCTTCTGGCGGGCTTCGTTCATCATCGTGAACATGTGGGGCAGACCCTCATTCTCGCGGCCCACCAGGCAGCCGATCGCGCCTTCTTTCGCGCCAAAGCTCATCGCGCAAGTCGGACTGGCGTGGATGCCGAGCTTGTGCTCGATGGACGCGCACTCCACGTCATTGCGCCCCGCCAGCGAGCCGTCCAGGCCGACGAGAAATTTGGGCACCACAAACAGCGAGATGCCACGCGTTCCTTCAGGCGCGTCTGGAAGGCGGGCGAGCACCAGGTGCACTATGTTCTCGGCCATGTCGTGGTCGCCCCAGGTGATAAAGATCTTCTGGCCGGAGATGCGGTAGTGGTCGCCCTCGGGTACGGCCTTGGTGCGGACTGCCGACAGGTCAGAACCGGCCTGGGGTTCGGTCAGGTTCATCGTCCCCGACCACTCGCCGCTGACGAGTTTCGGCAGAAAGCGGGCTTTCAGCTCGTCGGAAGCGTGCGCCTTGATCGCCTCCATTGCGCCGGCGGTGAGGAGCGGGCAGAGGGCGAAAGACATGTTGGCCGAGTTCCACATTTCCACCGCCGCGGCTGCCACAAGTCCCGGCAGCCCCTGTCCGCCATATTCCGGATCGCCGCCGAGGCCGTTCCAGCCATTGTCGACGAAACGTCGGTACGCGGCGCCAAAGCCGTCGGCCGCGATCACGCCGTCCTTGGTCAAGGACGCGCCCTGCTCGTCACCTGGCTTGTTCAGCGGCGCGAGCACTTCGCTGGCGAGCCTTGCGGCCTCCTCGAGCACCGCCTCTGCCAATTCCGGTGTCGCTTCCTCGTAGCCGGGCAGGGCGGCAAGGCTTTTCAGGCCCGCCAGTTCGTTGATCACGAACTGCATGTCGCGAAGCGGTGCACGATACGTGGTCATAAGCTGGCTCCTGAGAAAGACCGCCTCGTTTTATCACGAACGCGGCCACTATTCGGGTAGGGCTGCCGCAACAATTTCCTTGTCCAGCTTTCCACGCTGGTCTGTGTGCATGTCCGGTCAGACGTGCGGCGCGCGCCCGATGGCCGACTTATCGTGTAGGATGAGGCGATGGCGCGCCGTGTCCGTGTGCGCTCGTACATACCTGGAGCTTCAGGAATGACAGATACCCCCGATTACACGCCGCCCAAGGTCTGGAGTTGGAGCAAGCCGAGCGGCGGCAGGTTCGAGAACATCAACCGCCCCATCGCGGGTGCCACGCATGAAAAGGAGCTGCCGGTCGGCCGCCACCCCTTGCAGCTGTACTCGCTGGGGACGCCGAACGGCGTGAAGGTCACGATGATGCTCGAAGAACTGCTGGCCCTGGGCCATAAAGGCGCGGAATACGATGCCTGGCTGATCCGGATCGGCGAGGGCGATCAGTTCAGCAGCGGCTTCGTGGCGATAAACCCGAATTCCAAGATCCCGGCGCTGGTGGATCGTAGCGGTCCCAAGCCGATCCGGATCTTCGAGACCGGCGCGATCTTGATGCACCTCGCCGAGAAATTCGGGGAGTTCCTGCCGACCGAACCCGGCGAGCGCGCTGAATGCCTGTCCTGGCTGTTCTGGCAAATGGGCAGCACGCCCTATGTGGGCGGCGGCTTCGGCCACTTCTACGCTTACGCGCCGCTCAAGATCGAATATGCCATCGATCGCTTCACGATGGAGACGAAGCGCCTGCTCGATGTGCTCGATCGCCGGCTGGTGGAGAGCGAGTATGTCGCGGGTCCTGCCTATACGATTGCCGACATCGCCATCTTCCCCTGGTACGGCGGGCTGGCGAAGTTCAATCAATACGGGGCGGCCGAATTCCTCGCCGTCCACGAGTACAAGAACGTCCAGCGCTGGGCCGACATGCTCCTGGAACGGCCGGCGGTGAGGCGCGGGCGCATGGTCAACCGCCTCTCCGGCGAGCCCTCGAGCCAATTGCACGAGCGCCACGACGCCAGCGACTTCGAGACGAAGACGCAGGACAAGCTCGCGGCCGCAGACTGAGCCGAGATCGGCAACGCGCCGAACCCCCCGGCTCAGCGGCTCCCGCGTCGGCGCGCCATTCTCCCCCGGCGCCGCACGGAAAGAGGCTCGGATGAAGACCGAAGAGCGCGGGCGCTCGGTCCGCCGGTTGGAGGATTTCCGGTTTCTGACCGGAGTTGGCCGCTACGTCGACGATTTCATTCTGCCCGGTCAGGTCCATGCTCATGTGCTGCGCTCGCCGCATGCGCATGCAGCAATCGAGCAGATCGACACCGCGGCGGCGCGGGACGGGAGCGGGGTCCTCGGGGTCTTCACCGAAACCGATCTGCGCGCCGACGGTATCGGTCCCCTCCCCTGCATCGCGCAGGTTAGCACGGTCGATCCGATGATTGTGCCGCCGCGTTTTGCGCTGGCGCGCGGGCGGGTGCGCCATGTCGGCGATCCGGTGGCGTTGGTGGTCGCGGAAACCCGCGATCTGGCGCGCGAAGCCGCCGAGCGGATCGCAGTCGAATACCGGCCGCTCGCCGCGGTCGCCGATGCTGCGGCGGCACTGCTTCCGGGGGCGCCGGCGATTTGGGACGAAGCTCCGGGAAACCTCTCCTATAGATTTCAACGGGGAGACGAGGCCGCGACGCGAGCAGCGTTCGCCGCCGCAGCCCGCATCGTCGAGGTCGAGCTCGTCAACAACCGCCTCGTGCCGACGCCGATCGAGCCACGGGCGGCGATCGGCAATTATGACTCGGCCGCCGGGCGCCTCGACCTGCTGCTGACCGGACAAGGCGTCCACAGCATCCGCAATCAGCTGGCCGAGGCGGTGTTCCGGATGCCCACCGAGCGTATCCAGCTGGCCGCGCCCGATGTCGGCGGCGGGTTCGGCATGAAGAATTTTCTCTATCCCGAATGGGTGTTGGTTTTGTGGGGGGCGCGGCGCCTCGGGCGGCCGGTCAAATGGGTCGCCGAGCGGAACGAGGAATTCGTCAGCGGGACGCAAGGCCGCGACAACCATACAAAGGCCCGGCTGGCGCTCGACGAGGACGGCCGATTTCTCGCGCTCGACGTCTCCACCGTGGCCAATCTCGGCGCCTATCTGTCGTCGAACGGTCCGGGCAGCTCGACCAATTCGCCGGCAACGGCGATGGGCGGCGTCTACGCGATCCCGGCGGTCTTCATGGATGTGCGCGGCGCCTTCACCAACACGGTGCCGATCGACGCGTATCGCGGCGCCGGCAAGCCCGAGGCGAATTACCTGATCGAACGGCTGATCGACCTCGCCGCGCACCGGATCGGCCGGGACCCCGCGGGCTTGCGCCGGCGCAATATGATTGCCGCCTTCCCCTATCGCAGCGCGCTCGGCATGACAATCGATTGCGGGCGTTTTGCCGCCAATCTCGATGAGGCGCTGGCGCAGGCCCGCGACACTGATTTCGCGGCGCGGCGCGCCGACGCGGCAGCGCGCGGCCGGCTCCGCGGGCTCGGGGTCGGCTGTTTTCTCGAAACGGCGCGCGGCACGCCGAACGAAGCCGCCGAAATCCGCTTCGAACCCGACGGCCGGGTTGCGCTGATCCTCGGCACGCAGTCGAACGGCCAGGGGCACGAGACGAGCTACCCGCAGATCGCCGCGTCGTTGCTCGGCCTGCCGCTGGAGAAGTTTCATCTCGTCCAGGCCGATACGCGGCTCGTGCCACGCGGCGCCGGACACGGCGGCGCGCGCTCCATGCATCAGGGGGGGACGGCATTGGTCAAGGCGGCGCAGATCGTCATCGAAAAAGGCCGAAGGATCGCGGCCGGTCTGCTGCAGGCCGACAGGGCGGAAATCGTCTTCTCTGAAGGCCGGTTCGCCGTGCCGGGGACGGAGCGCGAGATCGACCTTCCGGCCGTCGCCCGCGCTGCGGCCGACTCGGCCAACCTCCCGGAGGGCATGGCGCCCGGTCTCGACAGCTCCGTCTACAATATGTCGGACGTATTCACCTTTCCGAACGGCTGCCACCTCGCCGAGGTCGAAATCGATCCCGAGACCGGCGTCGTGACCCTCGAACGCTATACCGCCGTCGACGATTACGGGCGGCTGATCAATCCGCTGCTGACGACGGGACAGGTCCAGGGCGGCGTGGCCCAGGGAATCGGCCAGGCTCTCTTCGAGCACACCGTTTACGACCCTGGCTCAGGCCAATTGCTGAGCGGCTCGCTGATGGACTACGCGCTGCCGCGTGCCGGCGATCTCCCGCCCTTCGACATCACGCTCGCCGAGCTGCCGACTTCGGCCAACCCGCTCGGCGTCAAAGGCTCCGGCCAGGCCGGCTGCATCGCGGCGCCACAGACGATCATCAACGCGATCGTCGACGCCCTCGCTCCGCTCGGCATCGAGCACATCGACATGCCGGCGACGCCAGAGCGAGTCTGGCGCGCGATCCGTGAAGTGCGCAAGTAATCATCATCGCGCGTCGCCGTTAGGTCCGGTCTCTCAATTCAATGGCCATCACGGCATACCGGCGAAGGCCGGTGCGCATGGCTGGGAGAGATCCCGGCTTTCGCCGGGAAGAGAGCGAATTATGATCTACTCCATAAGCCACCCATGGCTGACGACCAACGACTGGCCGGTCAGCGCGTTGGTCTTGAAGCCGGCAAAGAACAATACCGCCTCGGCGGCGTCTTCGGTGGTGGTGAACTCGCCGTCCACGGTGTCCTTGAGCATCACGTGCTTGATGACGTCCTCTTCGCTGATGCCGAGCTCCTTGGCCTGCTCGGGGATCTGCTTGTCGACCAAAGATGTGCGCACAAAGCCCGGACAGACCACATTGGCACGCACATTGTACTGCGCTCCTTCCTTGGCGACGACCCGGCACAACCCCAGCGGCCCGTGTTTGGCGGTGCCTTAGGGCGCCTTCAGAACCGAGGCCTCCTTAGAGTGCACCGAGCCCGTGTAGCTTATGCTGCCGGATTTCGCAGCGTACATGTGCTTCAAGCAAGCCTTGGTGGTCAGAAAGGCACCGTCGAGGTGGATCGCCAGCAGGCGCTTCCAGTCGGGAAACGGGAAATCACGACCGGCTTGACGATCTGGATCCCGGCGTTGCTGACCAGCACGTCAATGCGGCCATGTCGCCATCGCATCGGCGACGTCGAGATTGAGATCGGCGATGACCGGCGTGCCGCCCTGCGCCGCAAAGCGCAATGCGATCTCTTTGCCGATGCCGCTGGCCGCACCGGTGATGATCGCGACCTTTCCGTCGAAACGGGACATGCGAGTTCCTTTCAAGCGTTTTTTTCAGGTAATCGAACACGACTTCGCCGAGGCCGAGCGTCAGATCGGTGACATGATGGGCGGCCGAATCATTCGCGGCCGTCAAATGCGAGATCGAAGGTGAACACCCCGTCCGAGCCGTTCGGGCGCTGCAGCACCTCGGGATGGCGGAGCGTGCGCACCGCGTCGTTGTAACCCGATGTCCAATGCTCCTCCATTGTCCGCCGCGAGAACTCGTAGTCCTTCGCATTGCCCTCGTAGTTTTTGGCGCGATAGATTAGTTGGATGAGGTTGTAGACTTTCTCGTCCGCCTCTGCCGCGAGGATATCCGCCTCGGGCGTCTGCAACAGATCCGGCGGCAATTTGGCGAGAAGCTTAGCTGTGGCGCGACGCAGCAGCTGTTTTTGCTTGAACTGGTCGGTCGCCATCCGAGTGCGGCTCGAGTAGCGGATCTCCTTCTGGCGGGTCTCGGCTTCGAGCAGATTTCGCGGGAACTCTCCGCGGCTGCTCCAAAGATCGACCTGAAAGGCGAGCGTGTCCTGACCCGGCCGGCTGTCCAACACCCATTGCAGTGGCGTATTGGAAACCAAGCCGCCGTCCCAATAGTACTCGCCTTCAATCTCGGTGGCCGGAAAACCCGGCGGCAGCGAACCGCTGGCCATGACGTGTTCCGGACAGATCTGGTGAGTGATATTGTCGAAGTACACGAAATTGCCGGTGCGGACATTGACCGCGCCGACGCTGAACCGGGTTGTGCCCGCATTGATCAGGTCAAAATCCACCAGGCGTTCGAGGGTGGCCTTCAGCGGGGCGACATCGTAATAGCTGATCGCCTCCAGGGTACCGTTCGGCTGGAAATAGGGTGGCGGCACGCGCGGTTTGAAAAAGTCGGGGGCGCCGCCCAACAGCGCGCCCAAGGAACGCGCCTGATTGACCAGGCTGTGGGCGAACTCGCCCTTCAGCTGAAACCACTGCAAATCCGCTATGCCGAACGGAGGGGTGGTAATCGCTTCCCAAAATTCGCGCAATCTCTCGACACGCTTGTCGGGTGAATTGCCGGCGATCAACGCGGAGTTGACGGCGCCGATCGAAATGCCGGCCACCCAGTCGGGACGCAGGTTGGCCTCCGCCAGCGCCTGATAGACGCCGGCCTGATAGGAGCCAAGGCGCCGCCGCCTTGCAGCAGCAAGGCAATGCGCTCAAAAGGCGGCCGTTCGGCTACGACATGGCTTTTCCGGTGCGAACGCCGGATTCCAGACATAAGAAGCGCCTCCCGCAGCACGGTAACGCGCTTCCTCCCCGCCGATTATTCGAAACGGTCTGTATTCGACGCCCTAGGGCTGATCGAGGCCGTCTCGGGCGGAGTTACATTTACGCGCCGTGGTGACCCGTTCAAGACAAAACACGACGGCTCAGCTCCGGGCTTCCGCTCGGTCGCGATCATCGAGACCGGGCTCACGTTGGACGCGATTTTGGAACGGTCAGAAGTTTGCGCGATCGGCATCGACGGCGGCTTGGATGACTTGCTCGGTTTTAACCGTGCTGGGCCGAGAGAAGGTCGGCGCCGATGCGATGGCCTCCCCGGCATTGTCGAGGCCCTAGCGAGCATTGATGTCACCGAGAAGGGCGGCCTGCTGGAAGGCATCCGCCGAGCCATCGGGCTGATCGGCGCGACCAAGGCGATCGAGCGGCTATTCGGCGAGGCGCGCCCGCGCCCCAAGGTCATCCCGCATGCCTTTGGTGGTCTTGAAGCTCGTCTACGCCGCGCTCATTCGCGCTGCCGGCCGCTGGCGCGGCATCCGGATTAGCGAGTTCGAGCAGCGTCAGCTGAAGGCAATCCGCGACGAGATCGACAAAGATTTTACTGCCCGCAATGCCCCAGCAGCAGGCGTAACCGTCACCAAAGCCCCAACCCATTTATCCAGCAATGACCGGACTTGACCCGAACGCCAGATCGTACCGGATGACCACTTGTTTCCGTTGGTCCGCCCCTCTGGTCCTCTAGTTACTCGGATCCGTCCGAGGCTTGGTCGGGCGAAGGCGAAAATCACCTACCCGCTGCGGGTCCGTGGCGAGCAGGGCTCGCCCGTTACCCGGCCCCTCTCCCGGCGAGCGGCGAGGGGGAAGGCATGTGGCGCGCCTGGCGCAAATTTTGCGTTACGCACTGCTCGATCAGGTTACGCTCTAACAAATCGCGGACGCGGCCCAGCACTACGCCCACGGGCGCACTTACCGCTGTACCGAGCGGCAGCCCGGGCACAGTCCGCGCGCCTCGATTATTTGGCGCTCGACGGCAAAACCTCTGTCCTCCCCGAGGCGGCGCAGGCTCTGCACGATCTCATTGTCGCGGAGCTCTTCGGTGGCGCCGCAATCGTCGCAGATCATGAACTGACTTTCGTGCGGATGCTCGACATCGCAACAGGCGATGAACGCACTTGAAGTCTCGACCTTGTGGATCAGCTTGTTCGCGAGCAGGAATTCGAGCGCACGGTAGACGGTCGGCGGTCCCAGCTTGCCGCGGCCGCGCCGCAGCTCGGCGAGCAGAGCATAGGCTCCCGTCGGCTGGTCCGATGATAGGATCAGCTCGAGAACGCGTCGCCGGACCGGCGTCAGCCGTGCTCCGCGCATCTTGCATATCAGTTGCGCGCGCGACAGCGCGCTTTCGATTTGCCGAGGCGTCACAGCAGCCCTCTAGCAGCAATGCAGGTCGAATTGATTGTTATAGCATAACGATCCAAAAGGCCCGAGCTTCTCGGCGATCTCAAATAGGCCGCGTGCGTCAGCAGTCTTCGGAGCTGGCTGAAGCCCATGCCGTCACGCTTGCCAACACCGGTGCCCGGCTCTAACAGTGCCGGGGAACCCATGCGAATAGACCCGGCGATCGTGGGAATGGGGGGACGCTCGGCGGCCCTCGTTTGGCGCTTGGCGCGCGACTTCATGCGCCCGCATATTCGGCGCATCCTGTTTGCGTTTGTGCTGATGGGGCTCGCGGCCGGCAGCACCGCCGGGCGCGCCTGGCTGATGGAGCCGGTGCTCGACCGCATCTTTGTCGCGCGCGAGGGATCGCTGTTGCTGCTGATCGCCGGCGGCGCGCTCGCCCTTGCCCTCGTCAAGGGGCTCGCCGATTACGGTGAGGCCGTGCTGATGACCCGGGTCGGCCAGCGTGTCATCGCCGATGTACAGATTGCGCTGTTTGCCCGGCTGATGCGCGCCGATCTCGCCTATTTTCATGCTCATCCGAGCGGCACCTTGATTTCCCGTTTCACGAGCGACGCGGCGCTGCTGCGCAATGCGGCGGCAAATGTCCTCGGTGGCATCGGCAAGGACACGCTGACGGTCGTCTTCCTGGTCAGCGTGATGTTCTATCAGGATTGGCTTCTCGCCCTCATTTCATTCTTCGTTTTCCCGCTGGCGATCCACCCGATCGTCGCGATCGGCCGGCGCATTCGCCGGGTGACCGCCAGTGCCCAGGCCGAGATCGGCCAGTTCACCACCTTGTTGAGTCAAACCTTTCAAGGCGCGCGGCACGTCAAGGCCTACGGCATGGAAGAGTACGAGGAGCGCCGCGCCGCCGGGCTGATCGAGCGCCTTTTCTCGCTGATCGATCGCGGCACGCGGACGCGCTCGCGCGCCTCGCCGATGATGGAGACGCTCGGCGGAACGGCCATCGCCGTCGTCATTCTCTACGGCGGTCACCAGGTCATCAGCGGCGCCCGGACCCCCGGAGCCCTGTTCTCGTTCATCACGGCGCTGCTGCTCGCCTATCAGCCGCTGAAGAGTCTGGCCAATCTGAACGCCTCGCTGCAGGAGGGCCTCGCCGCCGCCCAGCGAATCTTCGAGGTGCTCGATGTCGAGCCGGCAATCCGCGAGCTGCCCGGGGCGCGGCCATTGCGGATCAGCGGCGGCGAAATCCGCTTCGAGGGCGTCCGCTTCGGCTACATTCCCGGAACACCCGTCATCGACGGCCTGTCGCTGACGATCCCGGCCGGTCACACCGTGGCGCTGGTCGGCCCGTCAGGCGCCGGGAAATCGACGATCCTCAACCTGATTCCCCGGTTTTATGACATCGAACGGGGAAGCATTACGATCGACGGGCAGGATGTGCGGCAGGTGACCATCGCCTCGCTGCGCGGCGCCGTTGCGCTGGTCGCTCAGGAGGTCAGTCTGTTCGACGACACGGTGCGCGCCAACATTGCCTATGGCCGGTTCGGCGCGTCCTCGGCCGAAATCGAAGAAGCGGCACGGGCCGCCGCCGCCGACGATTTCGTCCACGAGCTGCCGCAGGGCTACGATACGACTGTCGGCGAACATGGCGTCAGGCTTTCCGGCGGCCAGCGCCAACGAATTGCGATTGCCCGCGCAATGCTCAAGAACGCGCCGATCTTGCTGCTCGATGAAGCAACCTCGGCGCTCGACAGCGAATTGGAACGACAGGTGCAACGCGCCCTGAATGCGCTGATCCGGGGACGCACCACGCTCGTCATCGCGCATCGCCTCTCGACGGTTCAAGGCGCTGACCTGATTTGCGTTCTGGATCGTGGGCAGATTGTCGAGACCGGCCGGCATCCGGAGTTGCTGGCGCGCGGCGGCCTCTATGCCCGCCTTTACGCGATGCAGTTTGCCGAGCAGCACGCCGCGGTGTAGAAGCGCGTGCCGAGACCGATCCGACCAGCGATCTTGCGGCGCGTTCTGCGCAACGCGCGGGCGCGGCGGGTGGCGTGCTGGTTCATCCACTGGTATATCCGCTTCGTCTATGCGACGACGAGCTGGACGGTCGAAGGGGCGGAATGGCCGCACCGTCTGCGCGCCCACGGGAAGCCTTTCATCCTCGCCTTCTGGCATGGGCGCCTGCTGATGATTCCGATGGCATGGCAGCGGCTGGCGCCGATGCATATGCTGATATCGGCCCATCCCGACGGGCAGATCATCGCCGATGCCGTGACCTATTTCGGCGTCGATTTGGTTGCCGGTTCGACAAGCCGGGGCGGTTCCGCTGCGCTTCGCTCGATTCTGAAGCGGCTCAAGGCGGGAGATTGCGTCGGGATCACGCCGGACGGCCCGCGCGGCCCGGCGATGACCGCGAGCACCGGGATCGTCAATATCGCCCGGCTCGCCCGGGTGCCGATCCTGCCGATCGCCTACGCGACCAGCCGACGCAGAGTGCTTGCCACGTGGGACCGCTTTCATCTCCCGTGGCCATTTGGCCGCGGCATCTATTTCTGGGGTGAGCCGATCACGATTGGCGAGGATCTGGACGAAGCAGGGATCGAGAGCGCCCGCCGTCTCGTCGAGAGCAGGATGGTCGAACTGGTTCGCGAGGCGGAGCGTCTTGTTGGCCATTGTGCGCCGGCGCCGGCCCCCGGTGACGCGGCCCGGCCGCTGCGGCGCATTGCCGGCGGCTGATGCTTCCTCGGGTTTATAGCGCCTTGACGTGGCCGCTGACGCCCATGGCGACGGCCTACCTGGCGCAGCGGCGCAAGCGGGGCAAGGAACATCCGGAGCGCTTTCGCGAGCGCCGGGGCGCCGCAAGCGCGACCCGCCCGCAGGGTCCGCTGGTCTGGATACATGCCGCCAGTGTCGGCGAGGCGACCTCGGTTCTGGGGCTCATCGAACAGCTGCTGTCGACCCGGCCGAGCCTGGAAGTACTGATCACGACCGGGACCGTCACCTCGGCACGGTTGTTGGAGACCCGGTTGCCGCCGCATGCGCGTCACCAATTCGTCCCGGCCGATCTGCCGGGCTGGACCGCGCGGTTTCTCGATCATTGGCAGCCCGATCTGGGGATCTGGGTGGAATCCGAACTGTGGCCCAATCTGGTGTTCGCGGCCAACGCCCGGGACATCCCGATGGTGCTGGTCAACGGCCGGCTCTCGAGGCGATCCTATGGCCGCTGGCGTCATTGGCCGGGGTTGATCAGGCACGTGCTGAGCGCATTCGGACTGTGCCTCGCCCAGGACGAGGTTCAGGCCGAACGTTTCCGGTCGCTCGGCGCCTCGCGTGTGGACTGCGTAGGCGATCTCAAATCGGCGGCTCCCGCTTTGCCGTGTGACGGCTCGGAGCTAGTCCGCCTGCGCCGTCTGGCAGGTTGGCGTCCGCTCTGGCTCGCCGCCAGCACCCATGCCGGCGAGGAGGAAATCGCCGCGCGGGTTCATCGCGGTCTCGCGGCCAAACATTCCGATCTGCTGACGATCATCGCTCCCCGTCATCCGGCGCGTAGTGAACCGATCTGTACAATGCTGACGGGACAAGGACTGCGAGTGGCCCGGCGAGGGCGCGGCGAACCGCTCACGCGCGAGACGCAAGTGTACCTGGCGGACACGCTCGGCGAGCTCGGGCTGTTTTACCGCCTGGCCGGAATCGCCTTCATCGGCGGCTCCCTAGTCGCCAAGGGGGGCCACAACCCTTTCGAGGCGGCCCGGCTCGATTGCGCTGTGCTGCACGGCCCTGATATGAGCAATTGCGCGGCTATGGCGGCCTTGCTCGCCGCGGCGGGCGCCGCCGAAACCGTGCGAGACGAGGCGGCGCTTGCGCAAGCGGTGTCCGCGCTCCTTTCCGATCCTGGACGGCGCGCCGAGCGCGCTGCCGCCGCTGCCCGGACAACGGCGGCGAGTCTCGGCATTGTTGACGAGGTGGCGGCGCGGCTTACGCCCTGGCTCGACCAGATCGCGCCGGTGCGCGATTTGGCGCCGCCGCGTACGTTGCGGGCGTGATGCGCCGAGCCCCAGCCTTCTGGGCGAGACCTCCGGGGCTTCTATCCGACCTGCTCTGGCCGGCCGGTGCGGGATGGGATGCCGCGGGACGGTTGCGACGGGTCCTTGCCCGGCCCCATTGCGCAGCAGTTCCGGTAATTTGCGTGGGCAATTTGGTCGCGGGCGGCGCCGGCAAGACACCGGTCGCATTGGCGTTGGCCTCGCGCCTCGCCGAGGGTGGCGTCGCAGTACACATCGTGACCCGAGGTTACGGCGGCCGTCTCGGTGGTCCGGTGCGGGTCGACCCGACCCGCCACGATTTCACGGCAGTCGGCGACGAGGCGCTATTGCTCGCCGCACGCGGGCCGTGCTGGGTGGCGCGTTACCGGGCAGACGGGGTCCGCGCGGCCGTTGCTGCGGGAGCGGCAGTGGTCGTTCTCGATGACGGCTATCAGAATCCGACCATCGCCAAGACAGTCTCGCTCCTGGTCGTCGATGACTCCTACGGCTTCGGCAATGGAAGGGTGATCCCCGCGGGCCCCTTGCGCGAAGGCCTCGCCCGCGGGCTCGCCCGCGCCGACGTGGTTGTATTGCTCGGCGCCGAGGATACATCTCGTGATCCGGCGACGCTCGGAATTGGCGCTACCTTGCCGGTCATACCTGCGGCTCTGCGGCCCGTTGCCGGGGAACGGTTGGCAGCGGGGCGCCTGCTGGCGTTCGCCGGGATCGGCCGACCAGAGAAATTTTTTGCGATTTTGCGGAGGTTGGGGTCCGAGCTGGTAGAAACCCGGTCCTTTCCCGATCATCACCCGTTTCGCGCCAGCGAAATCGACGAGCTGCTCCATGCCGCCGAGCGCGCGCGGGCCTGCCTGATTACGACCGCAAAGGACATCGTCAGAGTGCCGGCAGAAAAGAGAGCGGGCATCGAGGTCCTCGAGGTTGAAATCTCGTGGCGTGCTCCCGAAGCGCTCGACGAGTTGCTGAGATCCGTCGCGGGTACCCGAGAGACTGCTTGATTTGTCAGGGAAGCTACAGCCCCAGATTGCTCCCGGCGTGGTGGATGCGCGTAGGCGGACGAGCGGGAGAACGGCTGCGTGCCGGGAAAAGCCAATCAGTATTGCGCACCGACTGCAGGGCTGGGGGGCGGCGCTGTGCTTTGCCGCGTTCGGGCTTTTGCCGCTCGATTGGGCGTCAGCCATCGGCGGCGCGTCGGCGCGCCTCATCGGCCCGCGGCTCGGGGTTTCCAAACGCGCCCGGCTCAACATCCGGCGAGCCCTGCCGGAACTCGCAGACCACGAAATCGCGAACATCGTTGCGGAGATGTGGGACAATCTCGGCCGGGTCGCGGCCGAGTATCCGCATCTGCGTCAGATCCGCGTGTTCGAACCCGGCGGCGGCGTCGAGACGCACGGCCTCGAGCACATAGATCGGGCGGTCGCGACGGGGCGCCGCATGATCATCTTCTCCGGGCATATCGCCAATTGGGAGATCGCGATGCTCGCGGCGATCCAATACGGGATCTCGGTCGCGCAGATCTACCGCGCCGCCAACAATCCGCTGGTGGACCGTATGATCACCCGTTTCCGCGGCAGCAGCGGCGAATTGATCCCCAAAGGCACCGTCGCCGCCCGGCGCGCGATCGCGGTGCTGCGGCGTGGTGCGCATCTGACGATGCTCGCGGACCAGAAGATGAACGACGGAGTTCCGGTGCCCTTTTTTGGCCGAACGGCGATGACATCATCCGCCGTCGCCTCGCTCGCGCTGCGCTTCGACTGCGATGTGCTGCCCGCGCGTGTCGAGCGGCTCGGCGGCGCGCATTTTCGGCTGACCGTCTTCCCACCGTTGCCGCTGCCGCGTAGCGGCGATCATCACGCCGACGTCGCCGCCCTGATGGCGAGGGTCAATCAGACTTTAGAAGAATGGATCCGAGATCGACCCGAGGAGTGGTTCTGGCTGCACCGGCGCTGGCCCGATTAGGTTGTTATCCGCCTTTCCTCGACGACGACAGTCTCGATGATGGCTTCGGTTTCATACATCCAGCGGGTCAGCAGCCCGGCAATTACCGCGCCGATGAGAGGCGCGAGCCAAAAGAGCCACAGCTGAGCGATATATTCGCCGCCGGCAAACAGAGCCGGCCCGGTGCTGCGCGCCGGGTTGACCGAAGTGTTGGTGACCGGGATCGAGACCAGATGAATCAAGGTCAGGGCGAGGCCGATCGGAATCCCAGCGAAGCCGGCGGCCGCTCCCTTCGACGTGGTGCCGATGATGATGAAGAGGAAAAAGAACGTCATCACCACTTCATCGACAAAACAACTTCCCAGGCCGTATTTGCCGGGGCTGAGGTTGCCATAGCCGTTGGCGGCAAAACCGCCGGCCACCCACTCGGGCTTGCCCGAGGCGATCACCCACAAGACTGCGGCGGCGAAGATGGCAGCGATAACCTGCGCCACGATGTAAGGGATCACATGCTTGCTGGCGCATCTCCCGGCGCTCCATAAGCCAATCGTGACCGCCGGGTTGAAGTGGCCGCCGGAGATGTGACCGACCGCATAGGCCATCGTCAGCACCGTCAAGCCGAATGCGAAGGCGACGCCGAGAAAACCGATCCCGAGGTTCGGAAAACCAGCGGCCAGGACTGCGGCGCCGCAACCGCCCAATACAAGCCAGAACGTGCCAAAGAACTCGGCGACAACGCGCCGTGACATCTCGCTGTCCATTGCTGTCCTCCCATGTTAACTAATTGTACTCTAACGGTTGAAAACGCCGCCAACAAGCGCGCCTAATGGATAGGCATCAGGCCTCGGCGGACGAAGGATCTCAGTCGTCGTCTCTCGATCCGGGCCGGCGAAGCCGGCCTTCGAGGCGGCGGTCGATCCAGGCGACGACGAGCGTCACGTAAAGCGGTAGAGCGAAGACGAGAAACGCAATCGAGTACAAAAGCGTCTGGTTCCGAATCTCGGTGATCGGCTTTTCGATCTCGTCGAGCGGCACCATGATCGCAAGCAGCTGATCTCGTCCGTAGCGGGGCGGGATATCAAGGACGTGCCCGACCCAGGTCCGGCCGGCCACATCATAGAAGCGGGTCCCGGACATGTGTCCGTCCTCGTAGGCGGCAACGAGACCGGCGATCACTGGATCGTTCAGATAACCGATCTTGGGCGGAGCCACCAGCATCTGACCGTCGGAATGAACCGCCTGGGCGATCCGCGCGACATCCGGAAGCGCGATCACCTCGCCCGTCTTCGTGAAAATGAAGGCGGTGCTGGATGGGGTGATGTGCTGATCGCGGAGAAAGCGAGCAAGGTCGCTGGCAGCAAGGTCGGCGCCCATGACTCCGGCGGGCTCCCCGGTGAAGCTGCGGCTCAAGGTGAAGCCCGCCTCGCCGCTGGTCGCGAAAATGTAAAGATCGCTCCGCTCGACGGCATCGCTGCGCTTTGCGGCATCGTACCAGGGACGTTCGCGGGGATCGAAGGCCGCGCCATCGCGGCGCCCGACGACGGAGCCATCGTCAGCGAGAAAAACCCACCGTGTCTTGCGATCGCCCGCCGCGTCCGCGGAGACGATCTCGTTGGCGAAGGCCGCATCCGGGGGGGAATGCAGCTCGCTGCGCAAGGCTGCGCTGTTCTCGCCGGCGATGTGGGTCACCATGAAGAATTCGCCGTTGTCGAACCCGACATAGAACGACAGGATCTGCGGGTAGATCCTCAGCACCCGCAGCATCAACAACATTGCGTGAGGGTCTTCCTTGATCGCCGGCGAGGTCAGTTCGGGCACCAGCGACGCGATCCCGACGATGGCGTACATCGGGTCGTAGAGCAGCTTGATGCGGTTCGAAACGTCTTCGCCGGCTTCGAGCATCATTCGCTCGGCGGCGGCGAACGCCAACTGATTCGTCTTTTTTGAATTGTACCAGATGATCCCGCCCGTCAGCGCGACCACCATAACGAGCAGCAGGGCGGTTATTCCGACATAATACTGCCAAAGGGGCCGCGACTGCTCGGCGCCAGGACTTGCCGGCCGATGATGCGGATAGCGTTGCTGGTCGGTCACGGCCCACTACCCTCCCCTCCAGGCGATACGAGCGCGTCAGAACAAGCTCCCCTGCCCCGGATGGACGCCCGTGCGCCGGGTCCGGGGCCGCGGCCTGCTGCCGGCAACCACACCGACCCGGCCGTCGTGAAATTCGAGATCGAGCGGATCACCGGCGCTGATCTCCGCCGCTTCGGTCAACACCCGCGCGACTCCGTTCCGGACCACGACGTAGCCGCGCGCGAGCAGGCTTTCGTGGCGTTCCGAGTGGGTCGCGAGCCGTCCCGCGAAATTATCGAGCAAGTGGTGGTTTCGGTCGATGAAGCGCGCCATAGCGGCACGCAGCCGCGGCTCGAACTCGGCGGTGCGGGCGCGCGAGCGGTCGAGATCGGCCGACAGCACCGCAGGCCGCAAGCGCGCTGCCGCGAGATCGAGGCTGTGCTGGGCCGCCCGCAGGCGCCGGTCGGCAGCCAGCCGCAGCCGCTCGGCACGGTCGTCGAGGCGCTGCGCCGCTGATCCGATCAGGTCGTGCGGATCGGGAAGCCCACGGGCGAGCCCTGCGAGGTGTAGCCGGCGCTCGCCGAAGAGCCGGGAGAGGCCGGCGGAGAGCCGGCTCGATTTGCCCTCGAGCCCGGCGATCAGATCGAGCCGCACCGGCACCGCCATTTCAGCCGCGGCGGTCGGGGTCGGCGCGCGGCGATCGCTCGCATGATCGATCAGGGTCGTATCGGTCTCATGGCCCACCGCCGAGATCAGCGGGATCGCCGAGGCGGCAGCGGCGCGCACGACGATCTCCTCATTGAACGGCATCAAATCCTCGAGACTGCCGCCGCCGCGCGCGACGATGATCAGCTGCGGCCGTGGCACCATCCCGCCTTCGGGAAGGTGGTTGAAGCCGGTGATGGCGGCCGCCACCTGAGCGGCCGCCCCCTCGCCTTGGACGGCCACCGGCCACAGCAGAACCCGGCGCGGGAAGCGGTCGGAAAGCCGGTGCAGGACGTCGCGGATCACCGCTCCCGACGGCGAGGTGACGATGCCGATCACCTCCGGCAGAAACGGCAACTTTTTCTTGCGCTCGGGCGCGAACAGTCCCTCGGCGGCGAGGCGCCGGCGCCGGTCCTCGAGCAATTTGAGCAAGGCGCCGATCCCCGCAAGCTCGATCGTATCGATGATCAGCTGGTATTTCGAGCGGCCGGGGAACGTGGTGAGGCGGCCGGTGCACACCACCTCCATCCCGTCTTCGGGTTTGATCCCGAGCCGCATCGCCGTCGTACGCCAGCACACCGCGTCGAGCACCGCGTCGCTGTCCTTTAGGCATAGATAGCAATGGCCCGAGCTGTGCCGCTTCCAGCCGGAGATTTCGCCGCGCACCCGCACAAAGGAGAAATTTTCCTCTATCGAGCGTTTGAGCGCGCGCGCCAGTTCGGAAACGGTGTATTCGGCGAGGTTGGAGCGAACCGGGGCCGCGACAGAAGTATCGTTCATCCCTACATGATAGCCGAGCGCGGGAGGAAGAGCGATGCGGGTGCTGGTGGTGGGATCGGGGGGTCGCGAACACGCGCTCGCCTGGGCGATCTCGGCGTCGCCGCTGGTTGATCAACTGTTCTGCGCCCCCGGCAATGCGGGGATCGCCGAGGAAGCCGAGTGCATCGCAATCGGCGCGACCGACATCAAGGCCCTCGTCGAGTTTTGCCGCAACGAGCAGATCGATTTCTGCGTGGTGGGTCCCGAAACACCGCTCGTCCTGGGGCTCGTCGACGCGCTCGAAGCCGAAGGGATTGCCGCCTTCGGTCCAAGTGCTGCAGCCTCGGCAATCGAAGCCTCCAAGGCCTTCGCCAAGGACCTCTTGGTGCGTGCGCAGATCCCGACCGCGGCGCACCGCCGCTTCCGCGATCCGGCAGCGGCGAAAACCTTCATCGCGAGTCATGGCGCACCGATCGTCGTCAAGGCCGACGGCCTCGCCGCTGGTAAGGGCGTGGTCGTCGCCGACGATCTCGACACCGCCTACCGCGCGGTCGATGCCGCACTCGTCGAACGCCGGTTCAGCGCGGCCGGGCTCGAGATTGTCGTCGAGGATTTTCTCGCCGGCGAGGAAGCGAGCTTCTTCGCGTTAGTCGACGGCAAAGATGCGCTGCCGCTCGCCTCGGCGCAGGATTACAAGCGGGTCGGCGAAGGGGACATCGGCCCGAACACCGGCGGCATGGGCGCGTATTCGCCCAGTCCCCTGGTGACCCCCGCGGTCGAGGGCGTGGTGATGGAGCGCATCATACTGCCGGCGATCGACGCATTGGAGCGCGAGGGGCGCACGTTCAAGGGGGTCCTCTATGCCGGCCTGATGCTGACGGAAGCGGGCCCGATGCTGCTCGAATTCAACGCCCGTTTCGGCGACCCGGAATGCCAGGTGTTGATGATGCGGCTGATGAGTGATCCGTTGCCGGCGCTGATCGCCGCCCATGACGGGGTGCTGAAATCGGTCGATTTGCGCTGGCAGGCTGAAGCCGCGTTATGCGTGGTGATGGCGGCTAAGGGCTATCCCGACGAGCCGCAGGGCGGCAGCGAGATCCGCGGCCTCGACGCTGCGGCGAGCGACCCCAAGGTCAAGATCTTCCAGGCCGGCACGCGCCGCGATCATCAACGGCTGATCGCCGATGGCGGGCGCGTACTCGGTGTGACCGCCCTCGGCCGAGACCTCCACAAAGCCCGCGAACGCGCCTACGCCGCAGTCGACCGCATCCAGTGGCACGAAGGCTTCTGCCGACGCGACATCGGCCGCCGATAGCGCGGCCCTGGCCGATGCCGGCGGGGTATTCATCTCCAATACGGTTCATGACCAGGTCCGCGACCGGCTGCCCTTTGTCTTTGAGGATTTGGGCGCCCAACATGTCAAGAACATTGCGCGGCCCGTGCGCGACTATCGCGTTCGACCGCACTCGTCCCGGCGGCTGACGCGCCTGCACTCGCCCTCCCCGACAAGCCGTCGATCGTAGTCCTCCCCTTCCAGAACATGAGCGGCGGTCTGGAGCAGGAGTATTTCGCTGACGGGATGGTCGAGGAAATCACGACGGCTCTATCGCGCATTCGCTGGCTGTTCGTTATCGCCGCGATCCTCGCCGCTGACGTGGCGGGTATCGGCGTTTGTAGCTATGCTAGGAGCATAGTGTTTCGTCGCGGGAGACAACGGAAATGGCACGCAATGGCAATCTTCCGATCACCGATCGAATCTTGGCAATCCGCGAGCGCTGGCACACCAAGCGGCATCCGTTCTTTCTCGCTTTTGGCGAAGGGAAGTTGCCGCTGAGGGCGTTGGGCCGCTATCAGGCGTTGCACTACCATTTCGTGTCGCGGGCGTTGGCGAGCTTCGGGATGCTCTATGCACGCGGCTATCATTTCGAAGACGTGCGCAAGATGATCGCCGAGAACATTGCCGAGGAGGAGGGGCTGAAGGCGATCCCCGAGCCGGGCCACAAGCCCCATGACCATAACGAGCTGATCCTGCGGTTCTGCCGCGCCGCCGGCCTCACCGACGACGAGGTCCGCAACACGAAGATGCCTCCCGCCTGGTGGGCGCGCTCGCTATACATGTATCATACTACCGCCAATGAGCCGGTCGGCGTGATCCTGGCGATGCAGACGACCCAGGAGGGCCAGATGCCGGGGTTGATCAGCGAAGTCCTGCTGCCGGCCTTCGAGAAGCATTACGGGTTCAGGCTGAATTCGCCGGAGATCGAGTTCTTCACCGAGCACGACGCAGCCGATGTTGAGCACAGCCGCCGCCAGATCGAGCTGTGCGGCAGGTATCTCGACACGCCGCAGCTCGAGGCGCGTGCCGAGCAGGTCGCCGAGGAGATCTGCGAATTGCGCTGGGCCTCGATCTCCGAGCTCTACCGCTCGGAAATGCTGGGTGAGAAGGAAATCCTGCCGCCGGGAGTTATCAGATAATCTTGGCCCGCGGCCTATTTGACCGTGCCGCGATGTCCGGTGGCACACGTGCATGAGGAACCGCTGCGACGGGAGCCGGGGGAGGAGGCAAACGAGCATCGGTCGTAAGGCGTGATGCACAGGTAGTATTGCGCCGGCTGCGCGCCTCCGCTGCTTGGATCCGCTCCACCTGAGGTGCTGCCGAAATTGTCGCTCGGCGTGACGCCATAACCACTCATGCCGCCAGACATTCCACCCATTCCACCGGTCATGCCGCCCCCCGTCATGCCCCCCATGCCACCCCCAGTCATGCCCCCCATGCCTCCTGGCATAGCCATAGACCCGGCGCCGCCACCCATACCGCCCCCGGTCCCGCCGCCCATGCCGCCGACGAGCACGAGGGCATTGCCGGCGCCTGAAACGTCAGCGGCGAACGGCAACTCGACGGCTGTCGATCCCTGAGAAAAGGCCGATGCAGTTGCAAGAAACACAAGCACTGGAAGCAACTTGTGCATGGGACCCGCTTATCCTTGTCCTTAACGTGAGCAGGGTAAACACGGCCGAACATACAGTTGAACACCAGTTTGCGCTATGAGAAAAGGAGATGTTCATCCGAAAACGGGTCCCAACCACCAGAAATGATCCAGAACTGGGCGATTTGCCGCCCGCTGCAAATCAATCATTGCGCGCAAGGAGGGGTTCCCCGGGTTGCTTGTCGCCGAGGCGCAGCAACGGCACAAAAGCGAATGCCACCGCGGTACATGCGGCCGACACCAGGATCAGGGGATCGAGTTGGCGCTGAAACAGATGCTCGTACAGAAAAGAGCCGAGATTATCGGATAGGGCCCCCGTAAAGTTGGTGACCGACATCAGAGCCGCGAAGGCGAAACCTTCCGCCCGAGGCGGGCAATAATCCGCGGCTAGGCTCAAGGTCGCCACAAATGCGACCATGGTTGCGATCCCGCTGAAGAAGTTGATCGCCGCTGCCAGGGCCTCGCTCCACAGCAGCAGAAAGGCTGCAGTAGTCACGATGCCGAGCGCGATGCTCAAATTGAGCAGCGTCCTTGCCGTAATGCCTTTGAGAAACCGGCGGTACAACAGCGCGCCGGCGATCCAGCCCGCCGAATTGATCGAGCCGAGGATCCCGATGTACTCTTGCGAGAATTTGAGATCGTCGGTCATGTGATAATAGAGCGGCGTGCCGAGCCCCGGGTTGAGATAGTAAACAAAAAGAAACAGCGCGATTATCCAAAGATCGCGCAGGGTGAAGGCGGCCAGCAGGCTCGCAAAGGTCCGCTTCATTTCGGGGAGATCGATGCGGCTCTGCGGCTCGCTGATCAGGAACGCCCCGGCAAAGACGACGATCAGCGGGGCGAAAGCAATGATCGCGGCGGCGCCGTGCAATGCCCCTGCCGGGGTCAGCCTTTCGACCAGCTGACCGCCGATAAAGCCGCAGGCCATCGCGGCTATGTTGAACCACAACCACTGTTGATTGACGAAAGAATCGCTGGCGCCGAATTTCTGGCCGTTCTCGACGAGAATAGCGCCGCACACCGTGCTCGATATCGCCATCCCGTAGGCGGAGAGCAGCAGAGCCACAATAATTTCGCCCGGTGAGGCGATCTGTGTAACCCAGCAATAAGCGCCCGCCGCCATCAAATTGGCGAGAACGAGGTAGCTCTTTCGGCGATAGCCGAAGAGCGGCAGGAAATCCGAGACGATCCCGTAGACCGGCTTGATGATCCAGGGAAGGTTGAGCACCGTCAGATAGGCAGTGACCTGAACCGGCGTCCACCCGTAGGTCTGTTTCAGGAAATAATTGAGCGGCTGGGCGATCAGTCCGCCGGTCTGCCCAATGCCTTCAACGATATAGACCAGCGCAAAAAACAGCATGAGCCGGCTGACCTGCCGGCTCTCGTCATGACGGGCGGAGGTGCAGGGCGTCGCGGCAGACCCTTCGGTGCCTTCACCTGACCGCGACAATGACCTCGATTTCGACCGGTATCCCGCCGGGCAGCGAGCTCATGCCGACGGCGGAGCGCGCATGGCGGCCCTGTTCGCCGAACACCTCGACAAAGAGATCCGAGCAGCCATTGACGACTTTGGGATGATCCTCGAAATCGGGGGCGGCGTTGACCATTCCGAGCACTTTGACGATGCCCTCGACGCGATCGAGATCGCCGCCGAGCGCATCCTTGATCGCCGCGATCAGCACGAGCCCCACGCCGCGCGCGTGACGATATCCCTCGTCGATCGACATGCCAGCGCCGAGCTTGCCTTTCGGCATTGTGCCGCCTGGGTTGTCGGGTGGGCCCTTGCCAGAGAGGTAGAGCAGGTTGCCCGCGCGCTTGGCGTGGACATAGTTCCCGAGCGGGCCGCCGACTTGCGGCAGTGTCAGTCCCAACTCCTTTAGCCGCTGCTCGATGCTCATGTCGTGGTCTCCTGCTGTGTCATCGGCACAGATATCTGCCAATCTGTGCACTGCCGTTTTGATCGTAAGCAATCAATTCGGCATTCTTGCCTAATGAATGGCAATGAACCTGGGCAACCGAATCCGCTACCGCATTCGGTGTGTTGTCGGGATACCACCGCAAGGTTATCCCATCGGGCGATTGGTCGAGCGTCCATGGCGGCCCGGTGCAAGCTGTAAGGCAAAATAAAACTGCGATCCCGGCGGCCCGGATCGGGCATTTCGGCATCGACCGCATCACCGCCCTTGCGTCGGGCCACCGGAGGTCGGAGCGGCTCCAGTCAATTTTTTCCAATCGATCTCGCTGCCCAGCTTCAATGGCGTGCCCGCTTCGGGCATCGGGTATTTGAGACCGCTGGCGCAGTTGAACAGAACGACCCGCTCGTCGGGACGAACCCGTCCCTCGACGAGCGCTTGCTTGTAGGCGGCGTAGGTCGCTGCGCCTTCGGGACACAACAAAATCCCTTCCTCGGCGGCAACCTCCCGCCACGCTTCGGCGATCGCATCGTCACTGACGGCGCTGGCAAACCCGCCGCTTTCTCGCACCGCACGCAGGATCAGAAAATCGCCGACCGCTTGCGGCACGCGAATGCCGGCGGCGAAGGTGTGGGCGTTCTCCCATCGTGGGGCGTGTTCCGCACCTTCCTTCCAGGCCTTGACCATCGGCGCGCACCCGGTTGCCTGGACCACGACCATGCGCGGCCGTTTCGGCCCGATCCAGCCGATTGCCTCGAGTTCGGCGAAGGCCTTCCACATGCCGATAATTCCGGTGCCGCCGCCGGTCGGATAGAAGATTACGTCCGGCAATTCCCAGCTGAGTTGTTCGGCGAGCTCGATGCCCATCGTCTTCTTGCCCTCGATGCGGTAGGGCTCTCGCAGGGTCGAGCAGTTGAACCAGCCGACTTCCCGTTCGCCCTCGCTGACCAGCTTGCCGCAATCGTCGATCAGCCCGTTGACGAGAAACACCTCGGCGCCCTGCATCGCGATCTCCCTGACATTGACCGCTGGCGTATCGTCGGGACAGAAGACATAGGATTTGATGCCGGCGCGCGAACAGTAGGCGGCCATCGCCGCCCCGGCATTGCCGTTGGTCGGCATCGCCATCGTCGCGACCCCGAGCTCCTTGGCCATCGAAACGGCGAGCGCCAGCCCGCGCGCCTTGAAAGATCCGGTCGGCAGGCGGCCTTCGTCCTTCATCAGGATCTCGCCGCCGCCGAGCCGGGCGGCAATGCGCGGCAGCAATATCAGCGGGGTCACCACCTCGCCGAGTGAAACCACATCACCCGGCTGGCGCACCGGCAACAGCTCGCGATACCGCCAGAGGCTCAGCGGCCGTTCGGCGAGCATCTCGCGCGGCAGCGCCCGCCCGACACCATCGAGGTCGTAGCGCACCAATAACGGTCGGCCAGCCTTTGAGAGCGTCTGCAAAGTATCCGCCGGGTAGCGCTCCCCAGTCAGACTGCACTCCAGATGCGTCACGAATGTCGGCAGCGCGCCGCCCGTCCACTCAACCATGGAACCCTCCCTGCGGTCCTCAGGATAAGGCAGCCCGCCTACGGGGTGGAAGAGACCCCTGCGTCCCGTTGGAACGACACTGCCCGACTGGACATTATATCTTCAGCAGCGACTTTCCAGGACCGTTGATATGCTCAAATGGGCACTGTTTTTCTTCATCATCTCGATCATCGCCGCGATCTTCGGGTTCACCGGCATCGCGGCGGCGGCCGCGGCGATCGCAAAGATCCTGTTCTTTATCTTCCTCGTGATCTGCGTAATCTTCCTCGTGTTGGGCCTAATGGCGGGAAGAGCAATACTCTGAGCGCGGCCTAGGCGTTGGCGGTCAACAGCGCCCCAAGCTCGTCAGGCATGCTCAGCATCGGGTAGTGGCCGGTGTCGAGCTCGTGCCATTGGGCATTGAGCTTTTTGGCGGTGCGGCGCTGATGCGCTTCGCCCGGATTGGCGGCGCGGCGGCACCAGATTACGGTCGCCTGCCATTGCTGGTCCCAGAAATTTTCGAGCTTGACCGGGTTCTCGTAAATCCCGATCGGATGCAGGGTATAGCGCTCCAGCGCCCATGCCCGGGTCTGCGGATCGAGGTCGGCGAAGAGCCGATTTTCCGCATCCTCGCGCGTCGGGCCGGCGGCGAGCCCGCTCGGCACCGCGGTCGAGCGCCGGACGATGTCGCGGATCCGTTCGCCATCGAGCAGTGCGAGCGCATCGACAAAGAACAACCGCGAGATCCGGTCGCGCCCCATCTCGGCGGCACGGCACAGGACCATGCCGCCCGAGCTCGTGCCGACCATAACGACGTCGCGCAAATCTTCGTAGAACAGAAGGTCGGCAATTTCGGCGGCGTGGGTTTCGGTCGTGATGCCGAGGCGGAGGGAATGCTTGCGCTCGGCGCAGCCGTCGAGGCTCGGCGTGTAAACCGTATGCCCGGCGGCCCGCAACCGGTTCGCCGCCGGCTGCCAAATCCAGCCGCCTTGGTAAGAGCCGTGGATCAGAACGAAAGTCGTCATTACGCGATCTCCTCTCGATTTCTTAATGTCCGAATAGCGGCAGGGCCGGCCTTGAACTCCGGGACAAAGCGCCTCTCCGCCCTTCAGGGGGGAGAGGGAGGGGCCCGGCGCGGTAGCGCCGGGAGGGTGAGGGGGCCTCGGGGCAAATTTCGATGGCCGTCAATTGCCGCCGGTTACGTCGATCGTGACGCCCGTCACGAAGTCGGCGTCGCTCGAGGCGAGAAAGCAGATGACCTTGGCCTGGTCGGCGGCTTCTGCCACGCGGCGCAGCGGGGTGCGAGCGATCTCGGCCGCCTGCGCCTCCTGCGAGCGCTTGTCCCAATGCGGGCGAATGCGTTCGGTCAAGGTAAGGCTCGGGGCGATCGCGTTGATCGTGACGCCGTATTGCCCCAGTTCGAACGCCAACTTGCGGGTGAAGGCGATAATGCCGCCCTTCGCCGCGGCATAGGCGCTGCTGCTCGAACTCGCTCAGACCGCGCCCGGCGATTGAGGCGAGGTTGACGATTTTGCCGTGCCGCCGTCTTTTCATGACCGGCACGACGGCATGAGTGAACAGAAAGGTCCCGTTCAGATTGAAGGCGATCAGCCGCTGCCAGTCCTCAAAAGTCAGCTCGTCGACATTCGCGCCGGAGTTGGCGATGATCGTGCTCCCGCCGACAGCATTGACCAGGATGTCGACGGCGCCGAAGTCCTTCACGACCGAGGCCACGGTCGCTTCGACCTGTTGCTGGTCGAGGGCGTCGCAGAGCCGCCCGTGCGCCCGCCCGCCTGCGCCGCGCAATGCTGCGACGGCTGTGTCGAGGCGGTCAGGGTGGTTGTCGACGCCAACGACGATGGCGCCCTCCCGGGCCATGATCTCGGCGGTCTCACGGCCGATGCCATTGGCGAAGGCGGTGATGACCGCGATCTTGTCCTTGAACCGCATGGTTCCCCCCTTTCGTCTCTGCTATTGCCAGTGCATTGTCTGAGAAGAGACGAACACGGGAGGACGGCCAATGCAACTCGGGATTCATCTGCCGCATGCCGGCGAGCAGGCGACGCCGGACAAGATCCGCCGCGCGGCGATGCGGGCCGAGGATATGGGGCTCGACGATGTCTGGGTCAGCGAGCACATCATCGTGCCGCGGGCGACCTTTCCCCGCTCGCCATTATTCTACGACCCGGTGCTGAGTTTGACCTGGGCCGCCGCCGTCACCAAGCGGGTGCGGCTCGGCACCAGCGTGCTGGTCTTGCCGATGCGCCACCCGCTGCCGCTCGCCAAGGAACTGGTGACATTGCAGAACTTCTCCGAGGGGAGGCTGATCCTCGGCGCGGGTGTCGGCTGGCTCGAGGCCGAATTTGCTGCTTTGGGATCGCCGTTTCACGAACGCGGGCGGCGCACCGACGAAGGCATTGCGATGATGCGGGCGGTATGGAGCCAGGACCCGGTAACGTTCCGCAGCAAATACATCCCGGCCGAGATTACGGAGATGACGATGCAGCCGTTGCCGGTCGAGCCCATCCCGATCTGGTTCGGGGCGCGTTCGGAGGCGGCGTACCGGCGCACGGTGCGGATCGGCGACGGCTGGCACGGCAGCCAGCTGACGCCAGACGAGGCCGCGCCTATCGTGGCGCGGCTGCGCCGTGACCGCCCCGAGCCGGAATTCACGATCTCGATCCGGACTCACTGGAACGGCAAGGACGAGGGGGAATTGCGCGACCGGGTTGCGGCCTTTGCGGCAGCCGGGGTCCAGCACATCATGGTTGCGCCGGTCAATCGCGAGGTCGACGACTGGGATGAAGTCATCGAAGGCACCGGCAGGCTCGCATCTAGGATCTAATGCCGAACGATTTCTTGTGCCGGAGATTTCAGCGGCATACGCTGTCTAACAGCAATTCCAAGCTGAGGAGGTGGGTTGATGGGGTATACGCTCGAACAGTTCTCCAGTGAATGTCACCGGATCCTCTCGCAAGATCCCAACGTCGAGGGTCGCAAGAAGGTGTGCGCGCTCGTTCAGGACGTCCTCGAGGACGAGGATTTTGTCAGCACGCATCTTCATGACGGCGTACCCGAGCGGAAAATTCTCTACGAGGATCCGGAACTCGGGTTTTGCATCCTCGGCCACGTCAATCACGGCGCGCGGGAGAGCAAGCCGCATGATCACGGCCCGACCTGGGCGATTTATGGCCAGGCGCGCGGCCGGACGATCATGAGCGACTGGTCGATGCTGGAGCCCGCCTCCGAGGACAAGCTCGGTAAGGTGCGCCTCGTCAAGGAGTATGCGCTGGAACCTGGCGATGCGCACCTCTACAACGAGGGCGACCTGCATTCACCGCGCCGCGAAGGCCCAACCCGGCTGATCCGCATCGAGGGCCGGAACGTCGACAAAATCCGCCGCTTCCCTTACGAAGCCGTGTAGCGGCAGCGCTGATTTCGGAAAGACGGAGGGCGCCTTCGGCGCCCTCCTTGCGTTTCGGCCTACGAGGCTAATCTCGCCAGATCAAAGACCGCTCAGCCGCCCAGGGCTCCCTGGGTGTTAACATAAACCGAATACAGCGACTGGCTGGCAGCCATCAACAAGCGGTTTCGTTTGCGTCCGCCAAAGCACAGATTGGCGCAGCGCTCCGGCAGCGCGATATGGCCGATCATTGTCGCGTCGGGGGAGAAGACGGCGACGCCATTGAGCCCCGGCGTCATGCCCCATCCGCACCACAGATTGCCTTCGACATCGCAGCGGAAGCCGTCGGGTGTCCCCTCGCCAGCATTGATGAAAACGCGCCTATTGGCGAGTTTGGTGCCGTCCTCGATCACGTCGAAAACGCTGATAAGACGCGGCCTGGCGCGGGACTCGACGATATAGAGCCTGCTCTCATCGGGCGAAAAACAAAGGCCGTTCGGCCCGTTGATGTCGCCGGTCACGACGGTGACGACGCCGGTCCTGCCGTCTACCCGATAGACGTTGGTCGGCAATTCCGGTGCCGTTCGCTCGCCCTCGTAATTGCCGAGGATCCCGAAGGGCGGATCGGTGAACCAGATCGAATCGTCCGATTTGACGACCACGTCGTTTGGCGAGTTGAGCCGCTTGCCCTCGAACCGGTCGAGAATGACGGTGATCGAGCCGTCGTATTCGGTCCGCGTCACCCGCCGCCCCTCGTGCTCGCAGGTGATGAGCCGTCCCTGGCGGTCCCGGCTATTGCCGTTGGCGTGGTTCGAGGGTTTGCGATAGACGCTCGCCGCGCCGGTTTCCTCGTCCCATCGCATGATCCGGTTGTTCGGGATGTCGCTCCACAACAGGTAACGGCCATCGCCGAACCACACTGGGCCTTCGGCCCAGCGGAACCCGGCCGCCAGACGCTCAACCGCCGCATTGAACGGCGGCTTCATATTGTCAAAGCGCGGATCGAGCGTGCGAACCGCTGGGTCAGGGTAGCTCGCTGCAGGCTCCCACCGGGGAGTAGGCACAAGCGGCGACGCCGCTCCGAGAGTAGGCGCAGTCACCGAGGATGCCCCGCCGCTCGTGCTCATCACGCCCCGTGCGGTCGCCTCTCTCGGCTCAGATGACCTTCTCTTCGCGCAAGGCTGCCAGTTCGTCCTTCGAGAGGCCGAGCAGTTCGCCATAAACCGTATCGGAATCGGCCCCGAGCAGCGGAGCGGCGGTGATCGGCACCTTGGAGCCGGTCATTTTGACCGGCCAGCCCGGCATCTTGAAATCGCCGCGCACCGGGTGCTTGACGGTTACGAAGATTTCCCGGCGGTTGAGGTCCGGATCGTTCGACAACTCCATCGTGTCCATGATCGCGCCGGCGGGGATGCCCTGCTCACCGAGCCGTTGCATGACCTCCAGCTTGTCGTGGTGGATCGTCCACTCGGCGATCATCTGGTCGACCACGTGACGGTTTTTGAACCGTTCTTGCGGGCTGTCGAACCTCGGGTCGCCGATCAGGTCTTCGCGGCCCATGATCTTCAAAAGCCGCTCCCAATGCTGCGGATTGGCGCGCGAAGTATAGATGTAGCAATAGTCGTTCGGGCCGTCGCCTTTGCACTTGTAAGTTTCGCTCGGCGAGTTGGTGCCCATGATGCTCTGATTGCCCATGCGCGGCGCGGCTTTGCCCCACAGTGCCTGGGCGGCGTAGGAGATGCGGCCATAATTGATCACGCATTCCTGCATCGCCAGCTGGATGCGCTGGCCCTCCCCGGTGAACTGACGCTGGTATAGCGCGGCGAGGACGCCGATCGCGCCGTGCAGCCCGGTTCCGGTATCGCCGATTGTCAGCCCGGGCTTGATCGGGCGTCCATCGGGCTCGCCGGTGATCGACATCGCGCCGCCCGTCGCCTGGGCGATCATGTCGAAGGCGAGAAAGCTCTTATAGGGGCCGTCCTGGCCAAACCCTTTGACCTGGGCATAGATGATCCGAGGGTTGATCTCGCGCACCACGTCGTAGCCGAAACCGAGCCGCTCGATGACACCGGGAGCGAAATTCTCGGCAAAGACGTCGGCTTTCTCGATCAGCCCGCGCAACAGGGTGCGGCCCTTCTCGGTCTTCAGATTGGCAGTGACGCTGCGCTTGTTGGCGTTGAGCAGCATGAAATAATGCGAGTCGACGCCTTTTTTGTCGGTCGAGGCGCCGCGGCCCTGCTCGCCCTTCGTCGGCTCCTCGACCTTGATCACCTCGGCGCCGAGCCAGGCCAAGGTCTGGGTCAAAGACGTCCCGGCCTCGAACTGGGTCAGGTCCACCACCCGCACACCATGCAAGGCGCCACGCTGCGCGATGGTGGTCTGCTCGGCGGCGCCGGGCGTTGGGTCGTTAGGCATATGATTCCCTCCTGGTCGTGTTCGGTTCCCGCCGTGCGCTGCCTGATCCTTTGGTCTATCGGGCGACGGGTTCAAAGCTGATTACGGGCCTTACCCTGGCAACAGGATCATGTTCGGACTGTCAGCCTTCTTCGCTCCGCCGTCAACGTCAAATGCCCGTCACCCCGAGAGAGGGGCGTGAGAAGCAGGCTAGGTTTCCGCTTGTCGTGATTTCGGGGCGGAGGCATCCTGAGCGCGCTCGAGGACATCCCCGGAGAGGCCCATGACGAGTGCCGCCGTTCGCCTTGTCGCACCGTCCGGCCCGGAGGAACTTATCGCCCGCGCCAAGGCGATGCTGCCCGAGATCCGGGAGTTGGCCGAAGAGACCGAGCGCAACCGCACTATCGCGCCGCACATAATCGCCAAGATCCGCGATGCGGAACTGCTGCGGACCTGCCGGCCAAAGGAGTTCGGCGGCTTCGAATACGACGCCGTGGTCGCGCTGGAGATCGCGCTGGCGGTATCGGCGGCTTGCGCCTCGACAGGCTGGGCGCTCAACGGCGCTCTCTCCAACGGCATCTCGTTCGGCCATTTCCCGATCGAGACACAGCGTGAATTGTGGGGCGGCGGGGACGACCCCTTCACCTGCGCCTGTTTCGCCCCGACCGGCGCGGCGGTCCCGACGGATGGCGGCTACCTGCTGAGCGGCAAGTGGTCGTTCGCCAGCGGCTGCGATCATTCGAGCTGGATCAGGCTCGGCGCCCTGATCACGCCGCCGGGCGACGCGCCGCCCTATGAAGGCGCGTTTTTTCTGTTGCCGATCGGCGATGTCGAGATCGAGGACAATTGGTTCGTCTGCGGACTGTCGGGGACCGGCAGCAAGAACATCATCGTGCACGAGGCCTTTGTGCCGCTGCGTCGCGTGCTGTTGTTCGCCGATACCCGCTCGGGCTGCACACCCGGCGCGCAATATCACAAGAACCCGCTCTACCGCCTGCCGCTGTTGGTGCTCGGCGCCTCGATGCTGGCCTCGACCGCGGTCGGCGCCGCAAAAGGGGCGCTCGATGCCTATCTGGCGATGACGACCGGGCGCGAGACCCGCGGCGCGCTGGCCGGCGGCGGGCTCGCAATGGCCCAATTCGCCACCGTGCAGCTGCGCGTGGCGGAAGCCTCTGCCGCGACCGAGGCGGCGGAGATGATCCTTGTGACAGATCTGCGGAACGCGATGGAAAAATTGCGGGCCGGCGAGGAGATCACTGTCGCCGACCGCATCCGCTGCCGCCGCAACCAAGCTTATGCGACCAGGCTCGCCCTTCAGGCCGTAGAGGCGCTCAACGCATCGACCGGCGGCTATGGCCTGATGCTCAGCAACCCGGTGCAACGCGCCTGGCGCGACGTCAACGCCGTCGCCCGCCATGTCAGCCTCAATTGGGACGCGGTCGGCACGATGTACGGCCAGCACGCCTTCGGCCTCGAGCCCCGCGGCCAATATTAACCCGAACGTTTCGAGGCGGTCAGCGCGCGCTTTGCCGAGGATCTTTCGGAAGCCGAAATGGATGCGCTGGTCGCCGAGCAAGGGGAACTCCAGGAAGGGATCGATAGGCCGGCGCCTGAGATCTCGACCGCACCGTCGAGATCGCAAAGGATGCGCTGCTGGCGCCGATCGACATCAGAAACGCGCGGGCGCGAGCGAGTCCTGGCCGGTGCCGCCGCCTGAAGTCCATGGACCTCGGACTATCGCAGCGGTTATGCTGGCGGACGGCGCTTAACCAAGCTGTACGGAAGTGGGGCTGACAGGGTGGCCCAAGGGCGCGCATTCGTCGACCGCGGCATCATCGATCACAGGGGAGGATCGCGTGAGGCCGTAGCCGCGGCTACGACGCGCCGGCTTGCGGCGATCCTCGCCGCCGATGTGGCGGGTTATTCGCGGCTGATGGGAGCGGACGAGGAGGGCACCCTCAACCACCTGAAGGCGCACCGCCGCGAGCTCGTCGACCCGAAGATCCGGGAGCATCGCGGGCGGATCGTCAAGACCACCGGCGACGGCATGCTGGTGGAATTTTCGAGCGTCGTCGACGCGGTGCGTTGCGCCGTCGAGATCCAGCGGGCGATGGCGGACCGCGGCGCGGAGTTGCCTGAAGACAAGCGCATTACCTTTCGGATCGGGGTCAATCTCGGGGACGTCATCGCCGACGGCGGCGACATTTACGGCGACGGTGTCAACATCGCCGCGCGGCTGGAGGCATTGGTGGAACCTGGCGGCCTCTGCATCTCGCGCACGGCGCGCGATCATATCGGTGACAGGCTCTCCTACAGTTTCGACGACCTCGGGGAACAAAATGTCAAAAACATCGCGCAGCCGGTCCACGCCTATGAATTGAGAGCTGCTTCGGTGAGGTCGTTACCAGAAGTGGCGACTCCATCGCGGCTCATCGGGCCAAGTCGGCGCAACCGCTCGCGGCTGGCTATCCTCATGGCTGGCATTGTCGCTGCAATCGGCATTGGGACTGCCGTCTGGTGGGTTTGGCCCAAAGGAAATTCATCGCCTGTACCGGGTCAGGCGTCGGTGGCCGCGAGCGCGCAACGCCCGCCTGCCGCCGAGGCAAAATCAGCGCCGCGCCTGTCCATCGTCGTTCTGCCTTTCACCAACCTGTCGAGCGATCCCGACCAGGAATATTTCGCCGACGGCATGACCGACGATTTGACAACCGATCTGTCGCGGATCTCCGGGAGCTTTGTTATCGCCCGCACCACTGCTTTCAGCTATAAGGGCAAGCCGATCGACGTAAAGCAGATCGGGCGCGAGCTCGGCGTTCGCTATGTCCTCGAAGGCAGCGTGCGCCGCACGGGCGATCAGGTTCGGGTGAACGCCCAGCTGATCGATGCCGAAAGCGGCGCGCATCTCTGGGCCGACCAGTTCGACACCAATCTTGCCAACCTCGCGAAGGCGCAGAGCGAGATCACCGGCCGCCTGGCTTGGACCCTGAATATTGAGCTCCTCCGCGACGCCAGCCACCGGATCGAGCAGGAGAACGCGATCGATCCCGACGCGCGGGATCTCGTTATGCGTGGTTGGGCCCTGTGGTACGGACTGCAAACCCCAAAAACAATGCAAGAGGCCCTAAACGCATTCGAGCGCGCATTAGAAATCGATCCGCGCTCTGCCAGGGCGAGGATTGGAATTGCAAGGGCCCTCGTCGGGAAAGTGGCCACCCTCTGGACTACTAGCACCTCGTTTCAACAAGATGAAGGGCAACAAGCTGCAGCGCGAGTTGAAAAGTTGCTCTTCGAAGCGATCGAGAGTGATCCGAATGAGCCAATGGCTTACGCAATCCTTGGAGTCTTGCGGCGAACGCAGAGTTGCTTATCCGAGTTACAGATAGCCTTTGAAAAGGCGATCATACTCGATCCCAACTTCGAGTGGGCCAACATGCAGCTCGGTTGGACGCTGCTCTTCCTGGGCGAACCTGCGGACGCGATTGATAGAGGTGAAAAGAGCCTCCGACTGAGCCCGCGTGACCCGAATATATATTGGCGTTATGAGCTATTGGGCTGGTGCCAGCTGGTTTCGAACCATGTGAACGAGGCAATTGACCTGTTCACCAGGGGGCGTACCGCAAACCCGCGGGTCTGGACTACTGCCTACGGCCTGGCCGGAGCGCTGGCGCTCAAAGGCGACCTCGACGCGGCAAAGGTGGCGCTCGCCGAGTTGCTAAAACTAAAGCCGGAGATCAACTCGCTCGCCCAATGGTACGCATTTCTGCCTTGGACCAGCAAGGATAAGGCTCCGCAGTTCTGGGCGCTGCAGGACAAAACTTTGGACGCGGGCCTACGCCGCATCGGCTTCCCGGAAGAATGAGGCTCCTCACGCTCGGGTTCCGCGTATCGGCGCGCCGGACAGCGCGGCTTGAAATGGCCAAATCGAAGTCACCACAAATTTGCCTCCGTCCGGTTAATATCCAGCGTCAAACCAGCTGCTGGTGAGGTCGAAGACACGCCGGCGGTGGTTGAGGACTGCTAAACGACGACGGGCGCGGACGTGGTGCCTAGAGGGTGGCTGACCTGTTATGGGAGGTAGCTGCAATCTAAGGACGAGGTTTTGCTGCTGATTCGCTGCAGATGCAGCAACGTGGAATTGTCGGTTCAATCATTGATTGTAGTTCGAAATTCGCAGCCGCCATCCCAAGGCGGCTCGGTTTGATAAGATCAAAGATAATGCGCGAATTTTGACTTGGCACAGTTTGGCAGGATTTCCGATGGCGGCGTATCAGTACATCTATGTGATGAAGGGGTTGGACAAGACCTATGCCGGCGGGCGCGAGGTGCTGAAGGACGTCTGGCTGTCGTTTCTGCCGGGGGCCAAGATCGGCGTGCTGGGGCCGAACGGCGCCGGCAAGTCGACGCTGCTGCGCATCATGGCAGGCGAGGAGCGGGAATTTGCCGGCGAGGCTTGGGCGGCGGACGGGGCGCGGGTCGGCTATCTGCCGCAGGAGCCGGCGCTCGATCCGATGAAGGACGTTTTCGGCAATGTCATCGAAGGGCTCGCCGAGACCAAGGCCCTGCTCGACCGTTTCGAGGCGGTCAGCGCGCGCTTTGCCGAAGACCTCTCGCAAGCCGAAATGGACGCGCTGATCGCCGAGCAGGGCGAATTGCAGGAAAAGATCGAGCAGGCGGGAGCTTGGGACCTCGACCGCACTGTCGAGATCGCGATGGACGCGCTGCGCTGTCCGCCGGGCGACGCCGAGGTCGCCAATTTGTCGGGCGGCGAGCGGCGCCGCGTCGCATTGTGCCGGCTTCTGCTGCAGCGGCCCGATTTGCTGCTGCTCGACGAGCCGACCAACCATCTCGACGCTGAATCGGTCGCCTGGCTGCAGCGCTTTCTCGAAGACTACCCCGGCACCGTCGTGACGGTGACCCACGACCGCTATTTCCTCGACGAGGTCGCGGGCTGGATCCTCGAGCTCGACCGCGGCCGCGGCATCCCTTACGAGGGCAATTATTCGGGATGGCTCGACCAGAAACAGCAGCGCCTCGAGCAGGAAGGACGGCAAGAAGCGGCGCGCCGCCGCACCCTCGAACGCGAGCTCGAATGGGTGAGGCAGAGCCCGCGGGCACGTCAGGCGAAGAGCAAGGCCCGGCTCTCGGCGTATGAGGCGCTCGTCGCGGAGAGCCGAGAGAAGGCCCCCGAGACGGCTCAGATCGTCTTGCCGCCGGGCCCGAGGCTCGGCGACCTGGTGATCGAGGCGCAGCACGTTTCGAAAGCCTTTGGCGATCGGCTGCTGATCGAGGCGCTCGATTTCCGCCTGCCGCCCGGCGGCATCGTCGGCGTGATCGGCCCCAACGGGGCGGGCAAGACGACGCTGTTTCGCATGATCACCGGGCACGAAACGCCTGATAGCGGGACGTTCCGGGTCGGCGACACCGTCAAGCTCGGCTATGTCGACCAATCCCGCGATACCCTCGTCGCGGCTAACACGGTTTGGCAGGAGATCTCGGACGGACAGGACGAGATCGACCTCGGCCGACGCAAAATGGCCAGCCGCGCCTATTGCGCGCTGTTCAACTTTCGCGGGCCCGACCAGCAAAAGAAGGTAGGCCAGCTGTCGGGCGGTGAACGCAATCGCGTCCACATCTCCAAGATGCTGAAGACCGGCGCAAATGCGCTGCTGCTCGACGAACCGACCAACGATCTCGACGTCGATACCTTACGCGCTCTCGAAGAGGCACTGCTCGACTATCCCGGCTGCGCCGTCATCATCACGCACGACCGCTGGTTTCTCGACCGGGTCGCCACTCACATCCTCGCCTTCGAAGGCGAGAGCCAGGTGGTCTGGTTCGAAGGCAACTACGCCGATTACGAGGCCGACCGGCGCCGCCGCCTCGGCGCCGAGGCCGATCAGCCGCACCGCATCCGCTACAAGCCGCTAACCCGAAATTGAAGGGACCCGTAACTGAGTGGCTCAGCGGGCCGGAACGCTGCTGCCACTAACCAATTCCCCGGTCCCTGATTGGCGGCCCCTGCGGACGAATTATCTCACTCGTGACGATCGCACCACCGGGCTCGGTGCGGCTGCCTATCACCCTCAGGCTCTCGCCGTTGTATTGCGCTAAGCGCTCACCATAGAAGCTCGCGAGATGAGCTTCCAAAACGCCTTTGAACGCCTCCCGCTCCGGCTCGCTCGCCGGCCGCCAATACCGGCCGAGAACGAAACGGCGAATCCTCCTCAGATCGAAATCCTGGTGAAGCGCCCGGTGGAAATAGGCCCTCTTCTGATCCGGGCTTGCAGCAGAGCGGATCACCTCGATGGCCTGGTTGCCGAGTGTGCGGATAAACTCGGCGGGATCGGCGGCGGCGGCCGCGGATTGCGCTGCCGTCATAGCCACAATCGACGCCAACCCGATGCTCAGAAGGAAGTGGCGCAACATCGTTATACCTCGCAGGCTGTATCGGCCTACGAGCTAACGTCCAGCCGCCGTCGTCGGTTCTCGGCCTCAGCGTGTCTGGTGGTGGATGAAGTCCGTGATCAGCTCGAGGGCCCGCCGCGCATCCGGCGAAGCGGGGTCGCGCGGGATGAAGGCGTGCGGTTGGCCGTCGAATTTGTGGAATGCGATCGAGCCGCCGGCTTTGGTATAGGCGGCCGCGAAGTTGCTGGCCATGGCGGGGGTCAGATTGTCGTCGGCGGTACCCTGCATGATCAGCGCGGTCGGCTTGTCGACCGTTTCGCCGCGTTCCAGGATCAGCTGCGGGCTGCCTTCCGACATCGTTTCTTCGGACGGCCAGAACTGGTGGTGGGCTTCGACCAGCCGGTCGTTGCCGCGCTCGATGAACCGCGCGATAGCGGGCGAGCGGATCGGCCACCGGCCAGCAGGCGACCGCAAACGCAAGGCGCGCGTCGCTCCCTGGCAGCGGGGCCGCAGCGTAGCGGGGGTCGCGCGGCCGCAGTGCGTTGAGCAGCAGGAGGTGCCCGCCGGAAGACGTGCCGAGCCCGCCGACCAGTTCCGGGCGCGTGGCGAACCGCTCGGCATTCGCCTTCAGAAAGCGAATGCCGAAATTCACATCTGCAACCGTATCGGGGTAGCGCGCCACCGGCGGCATGCGGAAGTCGATCGACAGCACGGCGATGCCGTGCGCGGCGAGGTGCTCGGCTATTGAAACATTGTTGAACCGGTCGCCCGACGTCCATGCGCCACCATGCACTTCCAGCACCGCCGGGAACGGGGCCTGGCCTTCCGGGCGATAAAACCGGGCGAGCAACGGAACGTCTGCCGCACGGTAGTATTCGAGGTCTTCGGTATGGATCGGCATCGTCTCCGCTCCCGGATCTGTTGGTGCAGTCGTCTGACGAAGGGAACTTGCCTCGTATCCCGGACCCAAGCAAGCTGCAGCGGCGTGTAATCGGCGGTTCGTGGCACTGCGAGGCGGGCGGCAGGATTGCCGGACTACTCTTCGCAAGCTGTCGCCCTCTGCCCGTGCAACCGGGTTTACCGTGGCATTGGGCGCGTCGGTGGCAATGTGCGCATCGGCAAAGGGGGTGTGGGTTGCCGGTCACAAACCAAATTCCAGTAGGCCCACGACCGCACGTCGAAAACGCCGGCCGGGGCATGCTCCAGCACTTCGCGATAGTCGTCCTTGCTGACGATTCCGCGCAGCACCTTCAAGTCCTCGACCCCACCGAACACCATGACGTGCACTAGAAATTGCACCGGATCGGCAAGCGCCCGCTCCGGCTCCTCGAACCACATGACGCGGCGGGCAACTCGCAGCAGTTCAGGCGTTGCCTGCAATGGCTTCATGGTGCGCGCCCATTGTCGCGCCGAATATGCGGCGTCAACACTGGCAGGCTGGCCGGATCGACAGCGGCAACCGCTCTCCGCAGCCGTTCCTGTACGTCAGCGGGCAGTGTCGCCACATCATCAAAATAGCTAAGCGCCTTGAGTGTGATCAGCGGGCTGAAACTGCGCCCGTAGACTGCCGCTCCGGCTGCCAGCACTTGCGGGAGATCAATGCCATGCCGGATGAGTGCATCGATATCAACATAGTCTCTCGCTTGCGCGCGTTGCTGGACCGTCAGCGCCTTTGTACCGGCGACATCAAGCAGCGAAGCAACACGCACCTTCGATCCTTCGGCAATCTCGCGCGGCGCGACCTCGCAAAGACCCAGATTGCCAAAGAACGATACCAGAATCGGGCCGCCGCGCTCCACCCGGCAGGTCAGCGTATGACTGACAACTTGCACCGGTTCAGCCCCGGCGAGATAAGGGATCTCCCTGGCCAGCGCGGCAGGATCGAAAGGCGTCCGCGAGAAAAAGTCGAAATCAACCGAATGCCGATGCCCGAGCCGCAGCGCCAGCGCGGTTCCACCGTACAGCGTGAAATGATCGGGCGTGGCGTCAAGCTCCGCCCACAGCGCCCGCTGCGACGGCGGCAGTATATCGAGGCGGGGCTGGAATATCGGCATTGGCGTTTTCTGTATTGTCCGTTGTCACGATTGTCCGTTGTCACGCCGCAGAATACTCGGTGTTTCGAAACGCATTGTCCCCTCGGGGTATCTCATAAATAGAAGCCGCCGGGAAGCGAAGCGGTCTCGCGGGCGGGTTAGAACACGCCGCCATCGCCCACCCGCTGCCCTAACGTGCGATGCCCTGCACGAAGACTGCCGGCGTGACGATCGGGATGTCACGAAAGGGATTGAGGGCGAGCAGATCGCCGTCGCCGGACACGATCAAATCAGCATAGCCGTTGACGGCCAGCTCGAGGAATTTGTCGTCTGTCGGATCGCGGCATGCCGCAATACGCTCAGTAATCGTGACCAACTCGGCCGCGGCTCGTGGCTCTTTGGTCAAATTCACGGGTCCCGGGTGTCGCCGCGATGGCGCGGCCGAAGTCATTGCCGCGATCGTCTCCTCGTGACCGCGCACACCCGGCCGGTTATGTTTCGCGGGGTCCGCGCCCGGCGCGCCGGACGCGCCACAAAGCGTTAACGGGGAGGATGCGATATGAAGGGACGCTCACGCGACATCGCCGCCGCGGTTGCCGCTTCATTACCGCGCCGCGCGCTGATGCGCGGCGTCGCCGCGGGACCGGTGGCGGCGCTGCTGGCGGGCGCTGCCGGCGATGCGCGGGCGGCGGACGAGGCGGCGTTCCCGCCGCATCCGCGCTGGAAATTCGTGTTTGTCAACCACGTCACCACCAACGCCTTCTTCGTGCCGTGCCAATACGGCATCCACGATGCCTGTGCGCTGTTGGGCTGCGACTATCAGTGGACCGGCTCGGAAACCTCCGACGTGGCGCAGATGGTCAATGCGATGAATACCGCGATCGCCGGCAGGGCGGACGCGATCGCGGTGGCGATCGTCGATCCGAAGGGCTTCGATCGGCCGATCGAGCGCGCGCTCGATGCCGGCATTCCGGTCTTCAGCTACAACGCCGATGCGCCGCATGGCAGCGACAACCGGCGGCTCGCCTATATCGGCCAGGATCTGTTCCTGTCCGGCCAGCTGATGGGCGAGCGCATCGTCAAGCTGGTCGGCTCCGGCGAGGTGGCGATCTTTATCGCGACGCCAGGGCAGCTCAACCTGCAGCCGCGGGTCGACGGCGCAATGGACGCGATCAAGAAATCGGGCGCCAACATTCAGGCGACGATGATCGCCACCGATCCGACCGCGAACGCAGCATTGTCGAAAATCCGCGCCTATTATCTCGGCAATCAGAATGTGAAAGGCATGTTCGGCGTCGGCGGCAACGACACGATGAACACGGGCCTCATCATGCGCCAATACGATCTGCCCAAGAAGGGCGTGCATGCCGGCGGGTACGATCTGCTGCCGCGCTCGCTCGAGGCGGTGCACGACGGGTTTCTCGACTTCGTGATCGACCAGCAGCCCTATCTGCAGGGCTTCTACACGGTGATGGAAATGTTCGCGTACAAGGTTTCGGGCGGGCTGGTCGGGCCGGCCGACATCGACACCGGCCTCAAATTCGTCACCAAGGACAGCGTCGAGCCCTATCTGGCCACGAAGACGCGCTACGAGGGCAGCTCGGCAGAGCCGCAGATTGTGCCGCGCAGCGGCCCGATCGGCCGGTGAGCTTGTCCCCCGAGACGGCGGCCCAGGCCTCCGAACCGCGCCGCGGCGTCGCCAAGCGGGTCTATGATTTCCTGCTGCGGCCGGAAGCGAGCGTCATCGTCGTGTCGGTGGCGCTCGTCGCCTATTTCGAGCTCGCCAATGCCAATTTCCTGACCAACGACAATTTGCAGACAGTGTCGCAATTCGTCGCAGCGCCGGTGATCATCGCCTGCGGCGAGATCATGCTTTTGATCTGCCGCGAGATCGACTTGTCGGTCGGTCAGGTCTTCGCGCTCTCCCCGTTCATTATGGGGCATGCTTACACCGCGGGGCTGCCGGTGGTCCTGGCAATTTTGGTGACGCTCGCGGCCTGCGCATTGATCGGGCTCGCGATCGGGCTGATCACGATCGGGCTCAAGGTGCCGTCGTTCATCACGACGTTGGGCATGCTGTTCCTGATCACCGGTGTGACGTTGACGATCTCGCGCGGCTTCCCGGCCAACCCGCCAGGTGGCCCGCTGTTGACCGGGATTATGGGAGCCTGGGGCTATTCGGAGATTGTTTGGGCGTTCCTTATTGTCGCAATCATGCATGTCGTGCTGCGCCATACCCGCTGGGGTCTGCACACGGTCGCGATCGGCGGCAACATTGTCGCTGCCGCCGAGGCCGGCATTGCCATTAACCGCATCAAGATCGGCAACTTTATTCTCACGAGCACATTGGGCGGGTTCACCGGCCTCATGGAGACCTTTCGGGTCGGCTCGGCCGATCCCCTCGCCGGCGGCAGCAACATCATGTTTTTGGGTGTCGCCTCCGGGGTGATCGGCGGCACCGCGATCGCCGGCGGCGCCGGCACGATCGTCGGCGGGCTGGTGGGCGGTATCATGCTCGGCGTGTTGCAGGACGGGTTCACCCTGCAGGGTATCAACGCCTTCACCTTCGACATCATCATCGGCGCCGCGATCCTGATTGCAATGGTGGCGAACATTCATCTCGCGCGGCTGCGCGGCGGTGGCCCCGAATGAGGGGCACGAGAGAGGCGATCCGGGCCGAGAAGGTGGTGAAGACCTTTGGCAAGGTCACCGCGCTTGCCGGCGTCTCGCTCGAGGTGGCGTGGGGCGAGACGCTCGGCATCCTCGGCGACAACGGTGCCGGCAAATCGACCCTGATCAAAATCCTGACCGGCTATCTCCAGCCCGATTCCGGGCAGGTGTTCGTGGAGGGAAGACCGGTGGAGCTTGCCTCGGTCGATGACGCGCGCGCGCTCGGCATCGAATGCGTCTACCAGGACCTGGCGCTGGTCAACGGGCTCAGCATCTATCATAACATGTTTTTGAACCGCGAGCTGCTGCGCTGGGGGCCGCTGCGGCTCCTGGACCATCGCGAGATGCGGCGGCGCGCGGCCGAGGCGCTGGCGGAAATCGGCGTCGACGTGCCCTCGGTCGAGCTCGCGGTCGGCGCGCTCTCGGGCGGCCAGCGGCAGGCGATCGCGGTGGCGCGCGCGGTTTATTCGAAGGCGCGCATCCTGCTGCTCGACGAGCCGCTCGCGGCGATGGGCGCGCGCGAGGCGCGGCTGATCATCGAGCTGATCGAGCGGCTCCGCGCGCGGGGCGACATCGCCATCGTGATGATCGCGCACAACTACGCGCAGACCTTGGAGATCTGCGACCGGGTGATGCTGATGCAGCACGGCGAAGTCACCTTCGAAAGCCAGGCCGCCGCGACCTCGGCCGAGGAGCTGCTGGAGATCGTCCGCCGCGAATATCGCGCCGTCCGCGCCGGGTGATCTGCGCGAAGACGTCAGAGAAGACCAGAGCAATTGCCCGCCTGGCGCATTGCGCGGGCGCCTTCGTCTGCTGGCGGCCAATCGCTGTGTTCCTCGGGCTTGCTGGGGCTGCCCCACACGCGGGGCAGTATAACGTGGTATCAGGCATATGATCTGTGTGCCGTGTTGCACTCTGAAAAATCCCGATCCTTCCAGAAGACACGGTATGCGACCTAAATGGAGCTGCGTTTGTATCCATAGAGGTGAGCCGCGATGTACATCCCGAGCATTCCTAGGGCAGGCCATGACGCCGCGGCGCCCCGACAAACCAAGCTGTGCCGTTCAGGATCGCCAGAACGACGAGGACAGCAAGGCCGTAGCCGGTGAGTGTACGTACTTGTACCTGCATCTCTCACCTCCCGCGTGTTCGCCGTCCCCCATATGCCGTCAATGTTTGGCCATTCTCAGCTAATCATTAGAGTTTTGCGGGCCAATGGTTTATCGCGACCCGCGGATCGCGCCCCTTCCGAGCAGCCAGGCGACGATATCGCTCCGTCCCTCCCGTTCCGCGATGTCGAGCGGCGTTTGCCCGGACCAAGGCGCGGGCCAGTTCAGATCTGCGCCGTGCGCCAGCAGGTATTGAGCGACGGCGAGCTGCCCGCCATGGCACGCGTTCCAGAACGGCCCTGAAAGCTCTTCAGGTTGCGGCGGCGGACCGGCTTCGACCCGCTGCCTGATCGCCGGCATCAGTCCCAGCGCCGCATCGTGCCAGAGAAGCGTACGCGCGCCGCGCTCGACCAGACGCCGCGCCGCTGCCCATTGCCCGTAACCGACGGCGCAGGACAAGGGCGAGCCGCCGTCGATCGACGAGCCGGCGCGCTCGATATCGGCTTCGGCATCCAGCAGCGCATCGATCAGCGCCACATCGTCGTTGCTGGCCGCCCAATGCAGTGGCGTCTCGCGATGCCGCATCCCGACGGCCGGCGCATCGAGGTCGGCGCCGGCCGCAGCGAGGGTGCGGACGATCTCGACAGCATTCGCATTGCGCCCCGGCCAATCGGCGAAAAGATGCAGCGGCGTTCGTCCGCCACCTTTAGCGTTCCCGACCACGCAATGGGCGAGTCCAGGATTGGCTGCGAGCAGCCGCCGCAGCCGGTCGACCTCGCCTTGCTTGAGTGCCGCCGTGAGCTCGACGGCAAGCGGCTCGTCACTTCGGAGCGTGCGGGTACCCGTCATCGCCGGCCGGTTTAGCACCAGCCCAGCCGGCGGATGAACCCCTCCGAAGCCGATCGGCAAATCTCCATGTGATAACGGTCAGGGTGCGTGGCGGAGGATGGCAACAGCTGGTGTCGCTTGGGTCAGTAGAGGGCTGGCGGCGCTTCCTCGAACACTCGTTCATCCGCACTCCCCTCGCGCTTCCTTGCTCGGCGGAAAGTCAGGATTGCCGTGCCGTCACTCCGCTGCGCTGCGCACCTCGGCTGGGCCGGTCGGCAAGAAGCGGTCGAGCACCTGCCCAGGTCCCTTCGCCAGCTGGCAATACGCCGTGCCGTCGAAGACTTTGGTTCCGTTGACAAATACGCCGTGGACGCCGAGCGGGTCGCGAATCGTGCGGCGGCCGCCGCCCGGCAGGTCATTGACACGGTGGGCCGGCGAGACGCCGACGGTCGCCGGATCGAACAGCAGCAGATCGGCAAAGGCGCCGACCTCGATCCGGCCGCGGTCAGGGATCCCGTAGAGACCCGCTTGATGGCTGGTCAGGCGGCGGACCCCCTCGGCGAGGTCGAACAAGCCTCGCTCGCGGACCCAGTGCCCGAGCAAGTAGAGGCCGAAACCGGCATCGCACAGATACATCAGATGTGCGCCGGCATCCGACAACGCGACGACGCCGGCCGGGTGCTTCAGGAGTGGCGCCACGCCTTCGTCGAGGGCGTTGAAGAACCGGCCGATGAACCCGGTCTCAAGATCCTCCTCGAGGCCGAGGTCGAGGAAGACGTCGAGCGGGTCGTGCCCCCGTTCGCGCGCAATGTCGGCGATGTTCCGGTTCATCAGCCCGGCATTCTTCGGCAAGGCCGGCGCCGCGACGATGATGCGGTCCCAGTTTCCCTGGAATACCGTGCCGGGCTTGGGCTCGCGCAGATCTTGCCGGAACCGGTCGCGGAAGCCTGGGTCGGCGAACACTTTCTGCAGAGCGTCGGGCGAAATTGCCTTGATCGGGTCGAACGCGGGGTGGGCGTAAAATGGGTAGGCGCTCTTCAAGGTGAAATCGAAGGACAGCGGCTGGCAGGTGATCTGGATGTGCACGCCGTGACCGCGCGCCTGGGCCGCGGCGCAGGCGTCGAACATCTCGATCGCGCGCCGCGGGTATTGCTCGTTGTAGAGCGCAAGGGCCGTGCTCATGAAGATGCGTCGGCCGTGGCGGGCGGCTATCTCTTCCATCTCGGCGACGGTCCTGGGACCGGAGGAGATCTCGACCACTCCCCGGCCGGGCTCGCCCATCGCGCCGACCAGCGCGTCGAACTCGCCGATCTCGCTGATCGTCGACGGCATCGGGACGCCGCCATGGCCGGAATGATTGAGCGAATAGGAGGCGCCCAGCCCGACCGCGCCCTGCTGCATCGCCTCGGCGACAAGGCGCCTCATCTCGGCCATTTCGTCGGGGGTCGGCCGATTGCGGACCGAGGCGTCCTCGCCCATCACGGCCGTGCGCACGGCGGAGTGCCCGACAAAGACCGCCAGATTGGCATACGGAGAACGGCGCCGGACGGCCGCGAGATACTCGGCAAAAGACTGAAATTCCCACTTGATGCCGGCGCGCAGGGCGTCGAGATCCATTCCTTCGACGACCGCGAGATTGCGCATGATCAGATCGCGCAATGGCGGCGGGCTTGGGACAATGCCGAACCCGCAATTCCCCATCACCGCGGTCGTCACGCCGAGCGAGGGCGACGGCGACAAGGTTGGATCCCAGGTCACCTGGGCGTCGTAATGGGTGTGTATGTCGATGATGCCGGGCATCAGGGCGAGACCGCCGGCGTCGATCACCTCGGCGGCGCCGCTGCCGATCTCGCCTATGGCGGCTATCCGCGAACTACTTATCGCGACGTCCGCGCGGCGAGGGTCCCGCCCGAGCCCGTCGACAACTGTAACACCACGGATCAGAAGATCGTACATTCCGGCCCTCCTCGCTGCAATGAGCGGCGCTCGCCGATATCGATCGCGATTCTAGACCCGGCGTTTGGTATTGGCATGCTCGGATTTCGCACAGCTGCTCAGAGGCTGAGCAGCAACGAGGGCTGGTCCGGGAATGAGGTCCGGATGAGATCCGGCGATCCCGGCCCGGATCGGCCCCGCGGAAGCCGCGAAGGCCCGGACCTGGCGATCTCCGCTACAAGAACCGTGCCAGCTCGCGGCGGTGGGGATGCGGTGTCATTTCTTCGACTTTTTCCGTCCCGGCTTCGCGGCACCTCGCTCGGAACCCCGCTCCCCCTTGCTTTTCTCGGGAACCTGCGCGGTCTCTTCGGCGTCGATCTGCCGTGCGGCAAGGTCCCAATGCTCCTCGTGCCTGCCGTGCGGTTGTCCCTCGGCTTGCCAAAACAGATAGGCGCGCTGCTCGATACGCTTTTGCTTCTCCAAATCCATCAGAGACTCCCCCAAGCTTCCCCGCGCGTAACACTAAGCCCCGCCGGTTCGCACCGCAAAATACCCGCTACCCGCCTCGGGAGCGCGGCTTGCCGGCAGCGCGCCAGCGCTCGTAGGATGGCGAATTGGCCTGTTCGAAAAGGGGAACCGCGATGCCACACCTGACGACCGATGACGGTAACCGCCTCTATTATGAGGAGAGCGGCAGTGGTGCCCCGATCGTGTTGGTCCATGAATTCGCAGACGATTATCGCGGCTACGAGGGGCAGATGCGGTATTTCGGGCGGCGCTACCGCTGCATCGCATACAATGCCCGCGGCTACCCGCCCTCCGACGTGCCGGAGGACCCCACCCGATATTCGCAGGAGCGGGCGCGCGACGATATCCGCGCCGTCCTCGACGCGCTGGCGATCACCAAAGCTCATATCGTAGGCATCTCGATGGGCGGGTTCGCGACCTTGCATTTCGGGCTGGCCTATCCCGAGCGCGCCTTGTCGCTCGTCATCGCTGGCTGCGGTTACGGGGCGGAGCCGGGTAAACGCCAGCAGTTCCATGACGAAACGGCAAAGACCACGGCGCTGATCGAGAATGCTGGCATGCAGGTCGCCGCGCAGACCTATGCGATTGGCCCGTCGCGGGTGCAATTCCAAAATAAGGATTCGCGCGGCTGGGCCGAATTTGCCGCCAATCTCGCCGGGCATTCGACCTTGGGCTCGGCGAACACGATGCGCGGCGTCCAGGCGCGCCGGCCTTCGCTGTGGGACCTGACCGAACGCATGCGGCAACTCGAGGTGCCGACCCTGGTCATGACGGGCGATGAGGACGACCCGTGCCTCGAACCGGGGCTCTTGATGAAGCGCACGATCCCGACCGCCGCCCTGGTCGTTTTCCCGAACACCGGGCACGCGGTCAATCTCGAGGAGCCGGATCTCTTCAACCGGACCTGCGCCGATTTCTTTCACCAGGTCGAGAGCGGGCGCTGGCCGCGCCGCGACCCACGCTCGGTCACTGGCTCGATACTCGGCGTAAGGTGACGGCCAAACCGGAATTTACGCTCGGCATCGAGGAGGAGTATTTCCTCGTCGATCGAGCGACGCGAGACGTCGTGGGCGACCCGCCCGATGGCATGCTGGCCGAGTTCGAGGCGCTGCTGGGCGCCCAGGTCAGCCCGGAATTTCTGCGCTCGCAAATCGAGATCGGGACCCGGGTCTGTGCAAGTCTCGGAGAGGCGCGGGCCGAGCTTCGGCGGCTGCGGGGCGGGATCGCGGCGGTGGCGGCGCGGCATGGCATGGCCCCGATTGCTGCGGCGACGCATCCGTTTGCGCAGTGGGAGGCACAGAAGACCACCGAGCGGGTCCGCTACCAGAGCCTCGAGAGCGATCTGCAAGGTGTCGGACGGCGACTCGCGATATGCGGGATGCACGTCCATATCGGCATCCCTGACGACGAGCTGCGCGTCGATTTGTTGAACCAGGCCTCGTATTTCCTACCGCACTTGTTGGCACTGTCCACCTCGTCGCCGTTCTGGCAGGGCGAGAACACCGGTCTCAAATCCTACCGGCTCGCCGTTTTCGACGAGATGCCGCGCACCGGCACTCCCGGGCGGTTCGCCAGCTGGGGTGAATACCGGCGCCACGTCGACATCCTGGTCAGCGCGGGGCTGATCGAGGACGCCACCAAATTGTGGTGGGATTTGCGGCCGAGCGACCGCTTCCCGACCCTCGAAATGCGCATCACCGACTGCTGCACGACGCTCGAAGACACGCTGTCTATCGCCGCCCTGTTCCGCTGCCTGTTGCGCATGCTGTGGCGCCTGAAGCGCGAGAACCAGCGTTGGCGGCTCTATTCGCGCATGCTGATCGACGAGAACCGCTGGCGGGCGCAGCGCTACGGGTTCGACCAAGGGCTCGTTGATTTCGGGAAAGGCGCGATCGTTCCCTACACCGAGCTGCTCGAAGAGATCCTCGCGCTCGTCGATCCGGATGCGCGTCACTTCGGCTGCGTCGGCGAGGTATCGCACGCCCGCGAGATCCTCGCCCGCGGCACCAGCGCCCATTGCCAGCTCACCGTCTTCGACCAAGCCCTCTCAGAGGGCGCGGCGCGCGACGAGGCGCTCATTGCGGTCGTCGATTGGCTGATCGCCGAAACCGTGCAAGGGGTTTAGCGGCATCTCACTGGCGGGGCGTTCCGCTCCCACTCCTCTCGCACCAGAGGAACTTCCTCGTTGGCCAGCCGGGCCTCGCGCTCAGCCGCGAATTGGGCCGGCGGCGCGAGTCGGGTGAATGCCCAGACGGCGGCGGCGCGAACGAGGGGGGAGTGGTCATCGAGGCAGCGACCTGCCGCTTCTATCAATTCCGGCTCCCCCGGGGTCGCGTTGCCGATCGCGATCAGCACATTGCGCACGAACCGGTCGCGGCCGGTGCGTTTGATGGCGGATCCGCCAAACATTTTGCGGAATGCCGCATCGTCGAGCGCCGCCAACTCGGCCAGCCGCGGTGCCGTCAGCTCCGCGCGCGGCAGAAAGTCGGGCTCGGCCGCAGCTCGGGCGAATTTGTTCCATGGGCAGACCGCGAGGCAATCGTCGCAACCATAGATGCGATTGCCGATCAGCGAGCGCAGCTCGACGGGGATCATCCCCTTGTGCTCGATCGTCAAATACGAGATGCAGCGGCGCGCATCGAGCCGATGGGGCGCGGGAAACGCTGCCGTCGGACAGATATCGAGGCAGCGGTGGCATGAGCCGCAGCGATCACGTTCGACGGCATCGGGCTCAAGCCCGAGGCTCAGATAGATCTCGCCGAGAAAAAGCCAAGAGCCGAACTGCCGTGAGACCAGATTGGTGTGCTTGCCCTGCCAGCCCAGCCCGGCGCGCTCGGCAAGCGGTTTTTCCATGACCGGCGCCGTGTCGACAAACAGCTTGAGTGCGCCCGGCCAGCGCTCCTCGATCCAATGCGCGAGCGTCTTCAGCCGGCGCTTCAGAGTGTCGTGATAATCGCGGCCCCGCGCATACACCGAAACGACGCCGCGGTCGCGCCTTTCCGCCAGCGCCAGCGGGTCGTCCTCGGGTGCATAATTGACACCTAGCACGACGATCGTGCGTGCTTCCGGCCACAGCGCCCGCGGATTGCCGCGCCGCGCCGCGGTGCCGGCGAGCCACCCCATGTCGCCGTGGTAGCCGCGCGCGATGAATTCGCCGAGCCCCGTGCGCGCCTCGGCATCGATGTATGCCGCCGCAAACCCCACTGCATCGAACCCGGAGGCAAGCGCCCGATCGCGGATCGCCTCGCGGATCGGATCGGCCATCCTGTCCTTCAGCCTCGTCCGCGATAGGGAGCGACGCCCGGATCGGGAAGCCAGAGCCCGGCGGGCGGCTCGCCGGTCTGGTAGAATAAGTCGATCGGGATGCCGCCGCGCGGGTACCAATAGCCGCCGATCCGCAGCCATCCTGGGGTCAGGGTGTCGACCAGCTTGCGCGCGATCGTCAACGTGCAGTCTTCGTGGAAGACGCCGTGGTTGCGAAACGCGCCGAGATAGAGCTTCAAGGACTTGCTCTCGAGGATCCTGGCTTCGGGCACATAATCGATGACGAGGTGGGCGAAATCGGGCTGACCGGTCACCGGGCACAGCGAGGTGAATTCGGGGCAGGTGAAGCGCACGGCATAGAGGAGCCCGGGATGGGGGTTGGGCACCGTCTCTAGCATCGCCATGTCCGGCGATTCCGGCAGCGCCGAGCGGTGTCCGAGCTGGGTGAGGCTCATTCTTCGCTCTCGAAAGCGGCGGCAAACGCGGCGAATGAACCGGCCTCGATCGCCGCCCGCATCGCCGCCATCAGATCGCCATAGTACTGCAAATTATGCGTGGTCAGCAGCATGCTCCCGAGGATTTCGCCGGCGCGGCCGAGATGGTGGAGATAGGCGCGGCTGTACCCAGTGCAAGCGGGGCAGGGGCATTCCGGGTCGAGCGGCCCCGGGTCGTCAGCGTGGCGCGCGTTGCGCAAATTCACAGCGCCTGACCTGGTAAAGGCTTGCGCGGTGCGTCCCGAGCGCGTCGGCAATACGCAATCGAACATGTCGATGCCGCGCGCCACGGCGCCGACCAGATCGGCGGGTTTCCCGACCCCCATCAGGTAGCGCGGACAGTCCTCGGGCAATGCCGGAACGGTCGCGTCGAGCACCGCGAATGTCGTCTCCTGTCCTTCGCCGATCGCCAGCCCTCCGACCGCATAACCATCAAAGCCGATGCCGATCAGCCTCGCGGCGGAGCGCAGGCGCAGATCGGCATGCACCCCGCCCTGCACGATCCCGAAGATGCCGTGTCCCGGCCGCTCGACGAATGCGCGGCGGGAGCGTTCCGCCCAACGCATCGACAATTCCATCGAGCTCTCGACCGCCTCGCGCGGCGACGGGTAGGGCGTGCACTCGTCCAGCGCCATCGTGATGTCGGCGCCGAGCAGATGCTGGATCGCAATCGAACGTTCCGGCATCAGCTCGTACAGGCTGCCGTCGAGATGCGAGCGAAAGGTGACGCCGGTCTCGGCGATGGTCCGGCGGGCCGCCAATGACATGACTTGAAAACCGCCGGAATCGGTCAGGATCGCGTATGGCCAATTCATAAAGCGGTGCAGCCCGCCGAGCGCCGCGATGCGCTCCGCGCTCGGACGCAGCATGAGGTGATAGGTGTTGCCGAGGACGATCCGCGCACCCGTCGCCGCCACCCCCTCGGGGGTCATTGCCTTGACCGTGCCGGCGGTGCCAACCGGCATGAATACCGGCGTTTCGACAGCACCGTGAGCGGTCGTCAGCCGCCCGCGCCGCGCCGTGCCGTCGCGGGCCAGAACCTGAAAACCAATCATGTTTCTTGCCGCTTACCCTCACCCGCCTCGCTGCGCTCGCCACCCTCTCCCGCAAATGCGCAGGGCTGTCCGGGGAAAGTGAAAGGACCGGCTTTTGGAAGATTTGCCGCCGAAGCGTGGCTCCGACGACGCGCCCGTTGCCCTCTCCCCCCGCCGGCCGCAGGGCTGTCCGGGGAAACGGAGGGGTGAATTTATTAGCCGCAGGCGCATGCCCCGCGAGACGGAGATTTTCCGTCTACTTTCTGGTTTGCGAGACTCAGAAAGAGGACGGGGCATGCGCTTCTCACCTAGCATCTTCGGCAAGCTGCTTGAACCGATCAAGCGCCGCCAGTTCGACAGGCTCGTCGAGCGTCATGCCGGCGATGCCTACGTCAAATCGTTTACCAGCTGGAACCATCTGCTGGCGCTGGTCTACGCCCCGTTCTCCTCGGCCACCAGCCTGCGGGGCCTGGAAGCGGGTTGGAACGCCAAGCGCCAGCATCACTACCATCTGGGCAGCGGCCCGCTGGTCCGCTCGACCTTGGCCGATGCCAACAAACGGCGACCTGTTGCGCTGTTTGCCGAGACCTTCGGCCTGGTCGCAAGCCAGCTCGATCGGCAGGCGCGACGCGACGGCGGCGCCATGGTGAAGCTGATCGATTTCGACGCCGATCCCGCTCGGCAAGCTGTGCGACTGGGCCAAATCGAACGGGCGCATCCGCGGCCTGAAGATGCATGTCGTCTTTGACCCGAAGGCCGACTGTCCGGGCATCCTCGACATCACCGATGCCAACGTCAACGACGCCCAGATCGGCCGCACGATCACCATCGAGCCGGGGGCGACCTATGTCTTTGACAAGGGCTATTGCCATTATGGCTGGTGGACCGCGATCGCCGACCAGGGCGCGGTCTTCCTCACCCGACCCAAGACCAGTATGCGCCTCGACATCGTTGGCGAGCGCCCCATCGCGCTGGCGCAAGGCGATGATTTCACCGTGCTCCACGACACCGAGGTGCGCTTCGCCAGCAAGGGCGATTCGACACTGCCGATGCGGCTGCGCCGCCTGCGGGTCCAGCGCACCGACGGGAAAACCATTACCCTGCTGACCAACGACCTCGAGCGCGCCGCCGTCGATGTCGCCGCCCTCTACAAGGCCCGGTGGCAGATCGAGCTGCTGTTTCGCTGGATCAAACAGCATCTTCACATCCGCCGCTTTCTCGGCAACAACGACAACGCGATCCGCCTCCAGCTCTTCGCCGCGATGATCGCCTACGCGCTGCTGCGCATCGCCGCCCGCAGCCACCGCATCGAGATCTCGATCCTGCGCTTCACCGATCTGGTCGCTCTGTGCCTCTTCGAGCGCCGCCACATCGGCGCCATCGACAAACCCCCGCCCGTCAACCCAAGCCTCCCAAAATGTCAAAACTCTCAAAATCAGCTGAGTTTCGGCTATGCCTGAGTTTCCCCGGACAGCCCTGCCGGCCGCGGGGAGAGGGTAGGGTGAGGGGGGCCGACGAGCTGGTTTGTGGCACCGCCCACCTCACCCTCCCAACCCTGCGGGTTGGGTCCCTCCCTCTCCCCCCTGAAGGGCGGAGGGGCCCGTGTCCGCGGGCATAATTCTGGTTGAGCGCGACGCCAGCTGCGCAATCGAGATCGGTTCGCCGGACAGCCCTGCGCAAGCGGGGGAGCGGGGCTACGACGCACTGAGGGTAGCGCTGCCTTCCCGCAAGCTGCGATCATTTCTCGCGGGGAGCTAATAGGTTTGGAACGCGCGCTGAACCTCAACCACGTCGCTGGTCGTCAACAGGGCGAGCATCAGCAATATGCGGGCCTTCTGTGGGGTGAAGTCCTCGCCGGCGACGATGCCGCTCTCGCGCAACCGTCGGCGCGGGGCGACGCGGCCGGTCGCACGGCTGCATTGGACGATGACCGCCCCGGATCTGGCGGCGCGCTCGAAGGCGGCGCGCTGCTCGGGGGTCGGGCTTCCCGGGGCAAAGCCGGCCGAGACGAGGCCGCGCGCGCCGGCCGCAACCGCGGCATCGACCAGCGCCCCGTCGGCGCCGGCATAAGAATAGACTATGTCGACGCGCGGCAGCGCGGTCAGATCGAGGCCCGCAAAAGGGGTATCGGGCATGTGGGTACGCGACGGGATGCGATAGAAATGCACCCCGTCGCCGTCGACATGGCCGAGCGCACCGAAATCGATCGACCGGAACGTCTGCACCCGATAGGTCGAGGTCTTGACGACGTCGCGGGCCGCATGGATCTCGTCGTTGAGCACGACCAGAACACCCTTGCCTCGCGCATCGGAGGAGCCGGCGACGCGCAGGGCATTGACGAGGTTCATCCCGGCATCCGTGCCGAGCGCGCTGGCTGGGCGCTGCGCGCCGACGAGCACTACGGGTTGCGCCGTGGCGAGAGTCACGTTGAGGAAAAAGGCGGTCTCCTCGAGGGTCGCGGTGCCGTGCGGAATGACGAAGCCGGCGACCGCAGGCTCGCCGCGCGCGATGCGATGGATCGACGATCTGATCTCGACCCAATCCTTGGGGCCGATGTCGGTGCTGCCCACCTGGCGGAAAGTCACGGGCATCGGGTCGGCGACGAGCCGGGTCTCCGGAAAACGGTCGAGCAAGGCCTCGCAGGTCAGCTTCTGCCCGAAATCGGGATAATCGAGAACGTCTAGGCTCGACGCGCCGAGCGAGGAGATCGTGCCGCCGGTGCCGATAACGGCAATGCGCGGAAGGGCCGTCGGCATTAGGGATGCTCCGTCACCAGCTCAGGACAGCCAGCGCTTACGGCGCTTGTAGTGTTTGACGTCGCGGTAGGATTTGCGGGCGCCGACTTCGTTGAGCCCCAGGTAGAACTCTTTGATGTCGGAGTTCTGGCGCAAGGCATCGGCCGGCCCTTCGAGCACGATGCGGCCGTTCTCCATGACGTAACCGTGGTCGGCGATATCAAGCGCCAGCGCAGCGTTCTGCTCGACCAGCAGCACGGTCAAATTTCGCTCGTCCCTGAGCCGGCGGACGATGCCGAAGATCTCCTCGACGAGCTGCGGCGCGAGGCCGAGGGACGGTTCGTCGAGCAGGATCACCTTCGGGTCGGACATCAATGCCCGGCCGATCACCAGCATTTGCTGCTCGCCGCCCGAGAGATAGCCCGACTGATTGTGGCGGCGCTCCTTGAGCACCGGGAAGGCGTCGTAGACCCGGTCGATGCCGTCCCGGACCGCCGCCAGATCGCGGCGGATATGGGCGCCGGCCACCAGGTTCTCCTCGACGGTCAGGTTCTCGAAAACCCGCCTCCCCTCGAAGACCTGGGTCACGCGGTGCTTTACGACGTCCGGGGCGGGGAGCCGGTCGAGCCGCTCGCCGTCGAGTTCGATGGTGCCCTTGGTCACCTGCCCGCGCTCGCTGTGTAGGAGGCCCGATATGGCCTTCAGGGTCGTGGTCTTGCCGGCACCGTTGGCGCCGAGCAGGGTCGTGATGCGGCCCTCCTCGGCGAACAGCGAGACCCCCTTCAGCACCAGGATCACGCCGTCATAGACGACCTCGATGTTGTTCAACGCGAGCATCACACGCTCGCGTCATCGAAACTGCCCCCTCCCTAACCCTCCCCCGCTTGCGGGGGACGGAAGGGTGGGGGCATTCAGCGGACAGATGAGTGGCACTCGCGTATGCCTATTCGGCGGTTTTCAGCGCATGCTCGACCACGTCGCGGTAAGCGCGGAACCAGTCGGTTTCCTTGACGAATTTGCCGCCTTTCACCTGGAAGACCTGAACCCAGCCGCCGCCCTCGTGGTCGGTCGGCGTGATCTCCAGCGGCGGGACGAGGCCGCCGAGCGTAAAGTCGCGGATCTGTTCGAGCCCGTTCTTGATATCGGTCCCGGTCGGCGGCTTGCCGCCATTCGCTTTCAGCGCGTTACGGATTCCCTCGACATGAATGGCGGCTTGCAGGAGGCCACGGTTGTAATAGACCGTGTTCTTGTCCATCAAATCGAGCGGCTCCTTGCCCGCCTTCTTGTACATCGCCTTGATCTGCTGACGAACCGGGTAGTCGTCACCGGCGCCGGCGAATTGCATCGCGTGATAGCCTTCGGCGGCGCCAAAGCCCCCGGCGGCGTCGATGTCGGCCTCGGAGGAGGCCCAGACCAGGCCGACCACTTTCGAGAGCGGATAGCCGTTCGACTTGAAGGCCTTGATCGCCGCCGCGGGCGACCGGCCGAATAGGTGCGCAATCACAAAATCCGGCCGGTAGCGCTGGGTTATGTCGAGCACCTGCGCTCCGACCTCGACGCCGGGCGGCGGCACTGCAAAGGTCCGCAGCTCGAAGCCCTCTTTCTTCTGCAACTCCTCGACGATCGGCAGCGGTTCCTTACCCGCCGGGTTGTCGTAGAAGATGTAGGCGATCTTCTTGCCCTTCAGGTTGCCGCCCAATTTGTTCTTGACGAACTCGACGGCCGCGGCGCCCTGCGACCAGTAAGTGGCGGCAATCGGGAACAGGTAAGGATAGCGGGTTCCGTCGGCCGCGGCGGCGATCCCGAAACCGGGCGAAGTCGTCGCGATCTTGTCCTCCTCGAGCCGCTGGTTCAGCGCCACGGTCATCGGCGTGCCGTAGAGCGTCATCAAGACGGCGCCTTCCTGCTTTTGGCGCTGGTAGGCTTCGACCGCTTGCGGGACCTTGTATTCGTTGTCGATCTCGTCGGTCTTGATCGTATAGCCCTCGACCCCGCCCCCGGCATTGACCAGGTCGTAGTAGTCGTGCATCGCCGGGCACAGCACGACGCCGGTAATCTGCGTTGCGCCGGTGCGGTCGCACTGCATGCCGATCAGCACCTCCTTCTGCTGCGCTGCGGCCGGACCCTCCAGACCCGCCGCTGCGCCCAATACGAGCGCCAGTATTGCTGTTTTTGCGTTGCTCATTGCAACTCCTTCTACTCGGCTTTTTTGACCGCGGCGGCCACGACTTCCGGATAGCCGCGGAACCAGTCGGTCTCTTTGACGAACTTGCCGTCATGGACCTGGAAAATCTGCACCCAGCCGCCGCCTTCATGGTCCGCCGCGGTGATCTTCAATGGTGGAACAAGGCCGTCCAACGTGAAATCGTGGATCTGCTCGAACCCCTCCTTCACATCCGTGCCGGTCGGCTTTTGACCGCCATTGGCCTTGATCGCATTGCGGATCGCCTCGACATGGACCGCGGCGTCGAGGATGCCGCGGTTGTAGACCACCGTGTCGTCCATCGCCTTCGGCGGCTCTTTACCCTGGGCCTTGTACATCGCCTTGATTTCCTGCCGGATCGGGTAGTCGTCGCCGGCGCCGGCGAATTGCATCGTGTGATAGCCCTCCGCGACCTGCCAGCCGCCGGCCGCCAGGATGTCGGCTTCGGCCGAGGCCCAGACGAGGCCGAGGACCTTGGACAGCGGATACCCGGCGCGTTTGTATTCCTTGATCGCCACCGACGGCGAGCGGCCGAACAGATGGTCGATGACAAAGTCGGGATGGTAACGCTGGGTGATGTCGAGCACCTGCGCGCCCATCTCGACGCCAGGCGGCGGCACCGCGAAGGACCGCAATTCGAACCCCTCCATCTTCTGCAGATCCTCGAGGATCGGCAATGGCTCGTGTCCGGCCGGGTTGTCGTAATAGACGTAGGCGATCTTCTTGCCCTTGAGGCTGCCGCCCGATTTGTCCTTGATGAACTGAATCGCCGCCGCGCCCTGCGACCAATAGGTTGCAGCGACTGGGAAGAGGTATGGAAACCGGCTGCCGTCCGCCGAAGCAGAGATCCCAAAGCCCGGCGAGGTGCCGGGGATCTTGTCTTCTTGGAGCTTCTGGTTGAGTGCCTGGGTCTGCGGCGTGCCGTAGAGCATAAAGGAGACGGCGCCTTCGCCCTTCTGGCGCTCGTATTCCTCGACTGCCGGCGGCACCTTGTATTCGTTGTCGAGCTCATTGTAATTGATCTTGTAGCCGTCGATGCCGCCCTTCGAGTTGATAAGGCTCATATAGTCTTGTTGCGCCGGGCAGATCACCACGCCGACGATCTGCGTCGGCCCGGTGCGATCGCATTGCGCGCCGATCATCACCTCCTTCTGCTGCGCAAACGCTGTTCCGGCAAAGCCGAGCGCAGTTGCGGTGGCCGCCATCATGATCTTCGACAAGCTCGTCATCGTGTTCCTCCCTTCGCTGTCGCGCGGTTCAATATGAAAATGGCCACACTCGGAAGTAGTTGCGGATGTTGCGCCACAGGCGGTTGAGCCCCTCGGGCTCGACCACCAGGAAGAAGATGATCAGCCCGCCAAACAAGATCAGCCGCAGGTTGGGGATGATGTTGGCCAGATCGGCCTGCGAAAAGATCAGTCCTCCGAAGGATTCGAGGAACCAGCGCGTCACGATCGGCAGCAAAGTCACAAAGGCGGCGCCGAAGATCGAGCCGAGGATCGAGCCGAGCCCGCCGATGATGATCATCGCCAGATAGTCGATCGAGACGGTCAGCTGGAACTGTTCGTAATTGGCGATCCCCAAGTAATAGGTATAGAGCACGCCGGTGACGCCCGGCGTAAAAGGACGAGATCGCAAAGGCGATGAGCTTGTAGCGGAAGATGCTGATGCCGATGATCTCGGCGGCGATGTCCTGGTCGCGAACCGCGATGAAGGCGCGGCCGATGCGGCTGCGCACCAGGTTCGAGGTGCCGACGATCGCCAGCACCGCGAACCCCATCAAGAACATAGTAGAGCTGGGTCTGGGTCTTGAGCTGCACGCCGAAAAAACTCGGCCGCGGCACCTGGATCGAGGCCTGCACCCCGCCCGAGATCGCCGGCACGTGGTTGATCGTCCACTCGATGATCAATTGGGCGGCGAGCGTCGCGATCGCGAGGTAGATCCCCTTGATGCGCAATGACGGAATGCCGACGAGTGCGCCGATCAGTGCCGCCATCAGTCCACCCGCCGGTATCGTCACCCAGAACGGCGCGTCGAGGCGGACGACGAGGTTGGCGGCGGTATAGGCGCCGACCGACATGAAGGCGCCGTGCCCGATCGAGATCTGCCCGGTGTATCCCACCAGGATGTTGAGGCCGAGCGCGCCGACGATCGCGATCAGGATCAGATTGAGGATCGAGACGTAATACTCGCCCAGAGTCAGCGGCACGATGACGATGAAGAGGCCGGCGAACGCCGCCACCGCCCATTTGCGCGATCGGCAGCGGGTAGAGCGCCATGTCGGCGGCATAGCTGGTCTTGAACACGCCGGATTCGCGGTGGAACATCGCTACGCTTGCCCGCCCTTACCCACCTCAGCCCTCGAGGGCTGGGTCCCCTCTCCCGCAGTGCGGGAGAGGGGCTTTAAGTCGGTGCGCGCTACCGCCCCTCTCCCGCAATGCGGGAGAGGGTGCCGAGCGCAGCGAGGCGGGTGAGGGTCCATCACACGCGCTCGATCCGGCGGCGGCCGAAGATCCCCTCGGGGCGGATCATCAGCACAAGGATCATCAGGATGTACGGCGCAAATCCTTCGTGCCGCCGCCGACATAAGGGTCGAGATAGCCGGCGGCGAGGTTCTCGACGATGCCGACGATCAGCCCGCCGACCACCGCGCCGATGATCGAATCGAGGCCGCCCAGGATCACCACCGGAAAGACTTTGAGGCCGACGAGGGCGAGCTGGTTGTCGACCCCGAGCATCGTTCCCCAAACGACGCCGCCGAGCGCCGAAACGACGCCCGCCATCGCCCAAGCGAGCGCGAAATAGCGCCGCACGTTGATGCCCATCGCCATCGCCACCTGCTGGCTGTCGGCGACGGCGCGCATCGCGATGCCGATGCGGCTCTTGAGGAAGAACCAGCTGAAGGCGGCGAGAAAGACGATGCTGACCACCGCCCCGACCACCTGGACCGGCGGCAGCATGACCGGGCCCAATTCGATCGGCTCGTCGCCGATCGGCATCACGATGGCGCGCGTGCCGGCGCCAAAGGCCAATGTCGCCGTGCCCCGCAGCACCGCCGCGAGGCCGATCGTCGCCATCACGACGGCGATGACCGGCCGGCCGATCAGCGGCCGCAACACGACCCGTTCGAGCCCGAAGCCGAGCAGCACCATGCCGCTGATCGAGAGCAAGCGCCGAGACCCAGAACGGCGCGCCGGCGATCTCGGCCGCCCCCGCGGCGATGAACCCGGCGAACATGACGAACTCGCCCTGGGCGAAATTGATCGCGTCGGTCGCCTTGTAGATCAGCACGAAGCCGAGCGCGATCAGCGCATACATCAGCCCGATCATCACGCCGTTGGTCAGCAGGACCAGCGTAAATTGCCATTCGAATTCAGGCATCGCCCTCACCCGCCTCGCTGCGCTCGGCACCCTCTCCCGCAATGCGGGAGAGGGGCGGACCGAGCCCTCAGGGCTTCGGGTGGGTGAGGGTCTCAGGCATAAGCCGGTTCACGGGCCGGTTCCGCGGTTTCGACGAGGTCCTCGATCGCGACCGTCGAGGTCAGCGTCGCCTTCCGGCCGTCCTCATAGGTGATCTCGGTGGTGACCTCGACCTCCGCCTCGCCGCTGTAGAACGCGTCGATGACGGCGGCGTATTTCTCGGTGACGAAGCGGCGGCGGATCTTGCGGGTGCGGGTGATCTCGTTGTCGTCGGCGTCGAATTCCTTGTTGAGCAACAGGAAACGGCGGATGCGGGCGGCTGCGGGCAGAGAGGCGTTGACCTCGGCGATTTCCGCGGCGATCAGCCGCCGCACCTCGGGCTTGGCGCTCAAATCCTGGAACGAGGTATAGGCGAGGTTGTGCCGCTCCGCCCAATTGCCGACCGTCGTCAGGTCGATCGCGACGATCGCCGCGACAAACGGCCGGCGATCGCCAAAAGCCACCGCTTCGCCGATGAACGGGCTGAATTTGAGCTTGTTCTCGACGAATTGCGGGGCGAACGGCGTGCCGTCGGCGAGCTTGCCGACATCCTTGGCGCGGTCGACGATGACGAGATGGCCGCGGCGGTCGACAAAGCCGGAATCGCCGGTGCGCAGCCACCCGTCGTCGGTCATCGTCTCGCGGGTGGCGTCCGGCTGCTTGTAATATCCCTTGAATACCGCGGCGGAGCGGACCAGCACCTCGCCGTCCTCGGCGATCCGCACGTCGGAACCCGGTGTGACCCGGCCGACCGTGTCCGGGTCCGCCTCGCCATCGGGCTGCAACGATGCCAGACCGGCGAGCTCGGTCGCGCCCTAAACCTGCTTGATGTTGACGCCGAACGCGCGAAAGAACCGGAACGTATCGGGCCCGAGCGGCGCGCCGCCGGTATAGACCCAGCGTGCCCGCCGCAAGCCCAGCTGGTCGCGCACCGGCCCGTAGACCAGCACCTCGCCCAGCGCAAGGCTCAGCCGGGAGATCAGTGAGGTTTGCTTGCCTTCCCCTTTACGCTGCTCCGCCCGCTCGGCGAGCCCGCGGAACAATTCGAAGAGCCGATGCTTAAGCGGTGTCGAATCCGCCGCCCTGACCCGCAGCTGGGTCAGCATGTTCTCCCAGATCCGCGGCGGCGCAATGGCGATCGTCGGGCCGAGCTCGCGCAGATCGCGCTGCACGGTCTCCGGCCTTTCCGGGCAGTTGCAGGTGAACCCGACAAGCAGGGTCAGCGCCAGCGAGAACAGCGAGTTGCCGATCCACGCCATCGGCAGGTAGCACAAGAGCTCGTCGGTGGCGCGGATATCCTCCGCTGCAATAAAGCCCTGCGCAGAGCTCAGCAGATTGGCGTGCGACAGCATCACCCCTTTCGGGCGTCCGGTGGTCCCCGAAGTGTAGGAGAACAGCGCCAGATCATCCGGCTCACCGTTATCGATCTCGGCCTCGACATATCCGGGGTTCGCCGCGCCGAACTCGCGACCGCCCGCCTGCATATCGGCGAACGACCGGAGGCCGCCGCCAGAGTAATGCCGCAGCCCCTTCGGATCGTCATAGACGACGAGTTCGAGATGCGGCAGCTCTGCCCGCAGTGACAGGATCTTGTCGACCTGTTCCTGGTCTTCGGCGACGACGACCGAAACCTCGGCGTGGTCCAGCACATAGACCAGCTCGCTGGCGATCGCAGTCCTGGTACACCGGCACCGCGATGCCGCCGAGGCATTGCGCCGCGAGCTGCGCCCAATAGAGGCGAGGCCGGTTGTCGCCGATGACCGCGAGCTTGTCGCCGCGGCGAAAGCCGTGCGCGGCCAGGCCCAGCGCAAAATCGCGCACCTCCTCCCAGTACTGCGCCCAGCTATAGGTCTGCCAGATGCCGTGGTTCTTTTCGCGGATCGCCGGCCGCGCCGCCATTTGCTCGGCGTTGCGCCGCAGCAGACGCGGCAGTGTCGACGGCGTCATGCGGCGACCACCTCCGGACGTTCCTTGGCGGTGCCCAGATAGGCGCGGATCACGTCCGGGTGGCGCTGCACCTCGCCGGGGCTGCCCTCGGCAATCTTGCGGCCGCGGTCGAGCACGGCGACCCGGTCCGAGATGTCCATCACCACCGCCATGTCGTGCTCGATCAGGATGACCGTCGTGCCCCATTGCTGGTTCACGTCGAGAATGTAGCGGGCCATGTCCTCTTTTTCTTCCTGGTTCATGCCGCCCATCGGCTCGTCGAGCAGCAACAATTTGGGGTCGAGCGCCAGGGCGCGCGCCAATTCGACGCGTTTTCTCAGGCCATAGGCGAGCCCGCTGGTCGGCTGCTTGCGCAAATCCTCGAGCTCGAGAAGCTCGATCAGCTCCTCGGCCCGCGCGCGATGGGCGACCTCCTCCTTCTGCGCCAAGCCCCAATAGATGAAGGAGGACAGCACGCCGGCCTTCATGTGCACGTGACGGCCGAGCATGATGTTGTCGAGCACCGTCATGCCGGCGAACAGCGCGATGTTCTGGAAGGTGCGGGCGATCCCGAGCGCGGCGATCTGCGAAGGACGAGCGCCGGTGATGTCCTTGCCCTCGAAGACGATCGAGCCGGTGTCGGGCTGGTAGAAGCCGCTGATCATGTTGAGGAGCGAGGTCTTGCCGGCACCGTTCGGGCCGATGACCGAGATCAGCTCGCCGGCGCGGACCGAGAGCGTAACCTCCTCGACCGCCCGCACGCCGCCAAAGTGCTTCGACACGCCCGAAATGGCGAGTTGCGCCTCTCCTGGGAGAGACGTCGCTGCCGTTCACGTCACCGGACACGCTGCCGCCCGCATTTCCTCGCCCTTCCGCCGACGCGCATATGCACGCGACTTATGGCAGGCATGATGCAGACGCAGATGGCAGAAGGCAATGGCCTATGTCACTGCCGCGCCTTACTTTTGCTGCCTGTCTTGCCGCTCGGGCCGCGACGTGAAACGATCGGTGCCGGAAGTTTGCGGCGGAGAATGGTTAAGCGTGGCCCTGCAGGAGACTCTGCCGACGACGGTGCTGACCGGGTTTCTCGGCAGCGGCAAAACGACGCTGCTGCGGCGCGCGCTCGTCTCACCCGCTTTCGCCGATACGGCGGTCATCATCAACGAGATCGGCGAGATCGCGATCGACCATTACCTCGTCGATTTCGTCGAGGGCAGTGTGCTGGAACTGCCGGGCGGATGCTTGTGCTGCGCGGTGCGCGAGGACCTGGCGCGCACCCTGCGCGGCCTGATCGACCGCCGCGATGCCGGCGAAATCCGGCGGTTTCGCCGGGTCGTGATCGAGACCAGCGGGCTCGCCGACCCGGCCCCGATCCTCTTCACGCTCGGCGCCGATCCGATGCTCGACCACGCGTTGCGGTTGGCCGGGTCGTTACGCTGGTCGACGCAGTAAACGGCGCCGACAAGTCTCGACCGCTTCGCCGAGGCGGCGCGGCAGGCCGCGCTCGCCGACGCTCTGGTGATCTCCAAGACCGACCTCGCACCGCTCGGTCCCGATCTCGCCGCCGTCTCGCCGCGCTCAACGACCGCGCCGAGCGCATCCTCGCGGCCGAGACCGAGGACCCGGTGTGGTGCTGTTCGGCGGCGGCAAACTATCGACCGCTCCGGTAATACCGGCCGAGCCGAGTCGCCGATCCACACCCACGGCATCGATGCTTTCGGCGTGATCCTCGAAGGCGCGTCGAGCCGGCTCGATTTCGCCCGCGCTCTGGGCGGCCTCGCCCGCGAGCGCGGCAACGACCTGCTGCGGGTCAAGGGCATCGTCGCTTCTCCGACCGGCCGGACCGCCCGGCCGTCGTGCAGGCGGCGCAGCACGCGATGTTCGCACCGGAATGGCTCGAGGACTGGCCCGACCAGGACCACCGCAGCCGGCTGGTCTTTGTCGTCCACGACATCCCGCGCAGCGAAATCCTCGCGCATTTCGCCTTTGCGCGGCCGCTCCCATCCCCTCCCTCGCGCCCCCACCCTACCCTCCCCCGCGTGCGGGGGAGGGCGGGAGCGGGGAGCCGGCGACAGGGCCGGGCGGAGATCGTCATGATAGGGAGGCTCACATGCTCGACATCGTCATCACCGGCGGTACTCGCCGTCCTGCCCTCCGGGCCGGCACCGGCCGATATCGGCGTCGACCGGCGAAAATATCGCCGCGATCGGCGCGCCGGGCAGCCTCGCCGCGCTCGGCGCCAGGCGGGTCGTCGACGCCGCGGGGCAGATCGTCATCCCCGGCGGCATCGACCCGCATGTCCATTGCCGCTGGCCGATGCCGATCCGGGCACGACCGAGCACAATCTGACCGACCCGGCTTCGGTGGTCAGCCAGGCCGCGCTGTTCGGCGGCACCACGACGATGATCGATTTCGCGCTCGTCGAGGCGGCTGACCGGGTGCAGCAGGCGATCGAGCGGCGGCAGAAGGAATGGGCCGGCGCCTGCCATTGCGACTACGCCTTTCACACGATGGTGCAGGGCAAGATCGCGCCGCAGCTCCTGCCGCAGCTCGCCGAGGCGGTCGAGGCCGGCCACCCCACGGTCAAGATGTTCACCACCGACATCACCCCCTGGCGCAAGGGCCGCATGGTCGATTTCGGCGACATCTGGGAGGTGCTGAAGGTGCTGGCGCAGGCCGGCGGCATCGCCGCGATCCACGCCGAGGACAACGACATCGTCATGCACATGTACGAAAAGCTGATGCGCGAGGACCGCACCGGCTTCGAGAACATGGCCGAGGTGCACAACACCCTGTCGGAGGATCTGTCGTTCAACCGGGTGATCCGGCTCGCCGCCAATATCGAGGGATCGGCGCTCTACATGATGCACACCTCGGCGGCGACCGGGGTTCGCGCGATCGCGGCGGCGCGCGCCAAGGGCGTGCCGATCTACGGCGAGACCCTGCACCAGTACCTGATGTACACCGCCGAGGACTACAAAAGGCCGAACGGGCAGATCTACCACACCTACCCGTCGCTCAAATTCCGCGAGGACCAGGAGGCGCTGTGGGCGGCGACCGATCACGGCGCGATCCAGACCGTCGCCACCGACGAGATCTGCTGCCCCTTGCGCATCAAGCTGCAGGGGCGGCGCATCGACGACACGACCGGCGGCAATGCCGGGGTCGAGCCGCGCGTGTCGCTGATCTACACCGAGACCGTCGAAAAGCGCGGCTACGCGTTGTCCGATTTCGTCGGCCTGGTCTCGGCCAACGCGGCCAAGATCATGGGCCTTTACCCGCGCAAAGGGGCGCTGGCGGTCGGCTCGGACGCCGACATCGTGCTGCTCGACCCACGCCGCCGCCATACCGTGCGCGCCGCCGAGATGCACGAGGCCGACTACAGCCCCTGGGAAGGCCGCGACCTCGCCGCCTGGCCGTCAATGACGATGCTGCGCGGCAAGATCGTCGTCGAGAGCGGCACCTTCACCGCCGACCTCAAAGACGGCCAGTTCCTGTCGCGTAAGTTACCAGACGAGATTAGAGCGAGGCCTGTTGTTTAAGCTTATGCCGCGGTTCAAGATCGTTCCGACGAATATGGCGTTTGCCATTACGGCGGGAATTGTGATCGGCACGAGCGCCTTTCCCGTCAGTGCCGACCAAACCGGCGTAGCTCCCCCTCATGGCTCCGTGCTGTTGCTTGAAGTCGTGGCGGACGGCGTTCAGATCTATGCCTGCGAAGCTCAAGCAAGCCTCTTCCAATGGACATTCAAGGGTCCGGAGGCGAACCTGTTCGACAAGCAAGGCCGGCAGATCGGCACTCATTTCGCCGGTCCGACCTGGAAGATGGCCGACGGTTCTGCGATCGTGAGCGAGGTCGTTGCGAAGGCCGATGCGCCGGAGAAAGACGCAATTCAATGGCTCCTGCTGCGCGCCAAAGCCCATGAAGGGCATGGCGTCCTCGCCGAGGCAGGCTTTATCCGTCGGGCGGAGACCAGGGGCGGGGTCGCGCCGACAACCGGCTGCGACGCAACCCATATCTCAGAGCAGGCGCGCATGCGCTACTCCGCGATTTATCAGTTCTTCAGCGCGGCAAAGGGTAATTAAGCATGCCAAATCTGCCGGCGCGGTGCCGGTTCCCTTCGCGCGAGCTCCTCGCGGCTCTTCCGCTCGTCCTCGCAGCTTGCGGGCAGGCACCTGAGGTGCTTGTGGCGTTCCGGACCGAACAACAGGCGCAAGAACATTGCCCAAAGGATACCGTCGTCTGGGTGGATCCTCAAAGCGGCGGGTATTATCTGAACACAAATCCGTCATATGGCCATGCGGGAGGAGGCCGCTACGCCTGCCGCCGCGAAGCGGAGCTGGCGGGCATGCGCGCAATGACGAACTGAGGGTGTTGGCATTAGTCGAAACCTTCGGGTGAAGGGAATTGGGTTTCGCAGCTTGACCGAAACCCGACACGACGATCGCGCAAGGAAGGCTTGTTTTCACATGGTTGGTGGGTTAGCAGAATTCGAGCGCAGCTTGATCCGAGAGGACCCAATCGGGTCTAGCCGCGGCACGGCGCACTGGCCGCACGGGAGGCGGTCCGTCGAAACTTATGGACGACGAAATCGAGGCCGCCAAGGCGATGCTCGCCGATCCGGATATCAGCGTGGTTCAAATAGCGTATGGCCTAGGGGTTTCTACTACCACACTCTCCCGGTATATTCCGGTTGCGCGATACAAATGCTTCAGGCGCGCTTGAGCAGAGATGGACATACGTTAGAGCCTGCGAAAGAGTACAAATGATCAGTCTAAATAGGGTGAAGCAAAATCTACGCGATAATCATCCTTCGGTGTACCAGAGTGTTTACCGATTTTATCAAATGACGCCTCCTGTAGAACACAGAAATGCAAAACGCGCGGAAATGGACAAGGATATTCGAGAAAAAACTTATGCTAGGTGCGAATATGAGGTACGAATTATCAAAGAATGTCTTAACGACGATTGGACAGTTCGACATGGGCCATTCTCTGGCATGAAATTGGCCCCGCCTCCGTCGGCCAGTTTACGGACACTCTACCCACTGGCAACATGCGTCATAGGTTGTTATGAAAGCCACCTCCATAATTGGATTAATGACGCCATTGCTCATGGCTATGATAGAATTATCGATATCGGATGCGCAGAAGGGTATTACGCGGTTGGATTTGCTCTGAAATCTTCAAACGCGATAGTATACGCATATGACATTGACCAGAGAGCACGACAGAATACCGCAGAGCTAGCGCGGCGAAATGGTATAGAAAAAAAGGTGCATGTGAGAGCCCTATGTACATTGGATGAACTCAACCGAGAGGTATCGGATCGTACGCTGATCTTTTGTGACATAGAGGGCGGTGAATTCGATTTGTTGCGACCTGATCTCGCACCCGTATTGTCTCGGGCAGATCTAATCGTCGAAATGCATGATGATTACTGTCCCAGTGTCACAGAGACACTGGCACGCCGGTTTGTGCCGAGCCACCAGATTGAGATCGTGTATCACGGTGCCAAATATCCGATGGAGTTCCCGGTTCTGAAAGCGGTTCCTGCAAAGGAACACGCATGGTTATTGCAGGAAGGGCGCCAGCGTGACCAGCGCTGGATGCGTCTTCTGGCGAATTGGCCGGGGGCCGTTGAGCCAGGTAAGCCGTATTTCCTAACCCCATCCCTGTCGCTGTAGAAGGCAACAATCTTGCTCCTTCTTCAGCAAATTCTTAAGCGTTTCAGAAAATTAAAGTCGCAATGAGGTTCCGTCCGTCGTCGCCGTAACTTTGATGGTCGACGGGAAAGTGAGTGTACAGCCCAAAATTCTGCAAGGATGAAACAACCATTAGATGTTTAGGTCGGGTGTGCCACGTAAACGAAATTATTCCAACCCGAAATTAGCCATAATCGCATGGCATCGTGCAAAGCATGAAAGACGGCTGCATGGCCCTTCTAGATGAAATTATCTGAGCCATCTCACCTCTACCGGCTGTTTACAGCGCCGCTGAGCGCATGTTTTCGCTGTTATTCCGCCGCTGCGGCTTCCGAGAATTGAAGGATTCCGCGACGACGGCCAGTCTCGTCGCTGTTATTTTGATGGAAGATCAGGGAAAACAGCCAGGTCCGCCGCTCACAGTCTCGGCGTACGGTGCGGGCCGCAATTGTCGGAGGGTCGTAAGATGATCAAAGTAAGCGTGCTGTACCCGAACAATGACGGCAGCAAGTTCGACATGAGCTACTACTGCAACACCCACATGCCCATGGTTCAAGAAAAATTGGGGAAGACGTGCAAAGGTGTTGCCGTCGAGCAAGGGGTATCCGGCGCGACGCCGGGATCACAGCCGGCCTTTATTGCGATGGGGCATCTCTATTTCGACTCGGCTGCCGACTTTCAAGCAGCCTTCGGCCCCCATGCCGCGGCCATCATGGCGGATATCCCCAATTACACCGATATCCAACCGACCATTCAGATCAGCGAAGTGAAGATCTGACGCCGTGACCCAATCCCAGCTCACCGTCATTCCCGCGAAAGCGGGAACCTAGGGCGGCGGGTTGGGCCACAGCGGCGAGCTTGGGCCTCCGCTTTCGCGGGGGCGACGAGTAGCTATTGCCTCTGCGCCGGTACTGGCAGACCGGGGATCTTCACGTTGACTGAGCCCAAGTGGTTGCGGCTGGTGAAGTATAGGGTTTTCCAATCGTCGCCGCCGAAGGCGATATTGGTGGTGGCGGGAGCGCCGTGGACGATACGGCCGAACTGCTTGCCTTGCGGGTCCATGATCCAGATCCCGCCGGCGCCGCCGCAATAGACGTTGCCTTCAACATCGACCTTCATTCCGTCGGGGACGCCGGGCTCACTGCCCCGCAAATCGGCGAAGACGCGGTCGGTGTGCTTCGCCAGCGTGCCGTTGGGCAACAGTTCGAAAGCCCGGATGTGGCCGCGCCGCGTGTCGTTGATGTAGAGCATTTTTTCATCGGGCGAGAAGGCGAGGCCGTTGGGCAACACAAAATCGTCGATCAAGAGGCCCATACTTCCGAGATCGGGCGTGACACGGTAGACGCCGGAAAAGGTCAGGTCCCACTGCTCTGGCGCGGCCGGGCTGGTCCACGGATCGGTGAAGTAGATGCATCCGTCGGACTTGACGACGGCGTCATTGGGCCGATTGAGCCGCCGCCCCTGAAAGCTGTTGGCGATCACCGTCGTGCTGCCGTCGAGCTCCTGCCTTGTGACGCGGCGCGAATCGTGCTCGCAGGCAACGAGCCTGCCTTGCAGGTCTCTGGTTAGCCCATTGGCCCGGTTGGTCGGCTCCTGAACGACCGTAACGCCCTTGCCGGGCTCGTATTTCATCCGTTTGTCATTGTGAATGTCGCTGAACAGCAGATAGTGGCCTTCTTTCCACCACAACGGTCCTTCGGCCGGACCTAACGCCCCGCCGAAACCGTCGCCCAGATGCTTGATCGGCTCAGACGGGGAGACGATCCGCTCCAGCTCGGGAGCCAGCTGCTCGATCCGAGTAGAGAATTGTGACGACCCACGACCACCGGACATGGCGCTTCCTCCTACTGCAAGTTGATTGCCTCAGTCGGCGGGGATTTCTCGAAGAATCGCTCGCTTCTGCCGAACGCCGCGTTTGTCGGGCTTGAACTCCCAGCCGGCAAATTCGTACCGCTTGCGCGTTATCCGTCTCGGCCGCGCAGCTCGGCCGATCAGCGGGGCGACGGTTTCCATCGGCGGGGTCTTCGCTGAGCCTTCGAGCAGACGCCGACGCTGCGCCGCGCTATCCGGACCCAAATAGGTGTAGCCCGATTTGTGGCTGATCGGAACGATCATATGGGCGCGCCGCGCAGTCTCTGCCGCGGCTGCTGCAGTGCCGCACTCGAGACAGCAGTCGAAACCAACCCGCGCTCTCGCATCGGAAAATTCGTTGCCGCAGCGGCAGTATGGCATTACCGCGTTTTTCCGGCGTAAACCGGCGATTTGAGGATGCGATCGATCTCGGCTACCGTGACGCCGTAGAGCTCGGCGACTTGCAATGGCGTCATACCGTAAGTCGCCAATGTACGGACGCGGCCGATTTGCGAGGGAGGCACAGTGCGGATTGACTGTTTGGCAACCGTCCTTCGCCGCACTGGCTCTGCTGCGACTGGGGGTTCTACTTTTGGGCTCGGCGGGAGCCGCGGCGGGGCGGTGAAAATACGCGGTTGACGCCGCGTTTCCTGCTCGTGTGGAGGACCGCCGTTTGGCGCCGGTCTAGTCGGCTCGGCTTCGGCATCGGGGTGCGCCGGTTTGAACAGGTCTTCAGCTGCTTGTCGCGCGCGGCTGATCTTTTCTCGACTATTTCGCTCGTCCGCTGACTGCCAGTCGTCCACCGAGCGTCTCTCCAAGTAGAATTCGTTAATATGTGCACCGATATAAGTCCCACCGAGGGATCTGCAAGACCACCGCCCTTTACCGGCGCCCGTAACGCGACAGATAATGCGGTCGGCCCGGCGAGCGCGGGGAAAGTCGCATGGATATGCCCGGGGGTGAAATAATTGTCGATCGGGATCTCATCGTCATAGCACGAGATGGCGTCGGCTTGGCGACGGATGTCCATCGTCCGGCGGGGCACGGTCCGTTTCCGGTGTTGCTGGAGCGGACGCCATACGACAAATCTGCACCGAGCCGCTCCGAGCGCACGGCTGCCATCGCGGAGCCCCGCTCGCGCGCCGAGGTCGCAGCCTACTTTGTGCGCCACGGCTACGCGGTCGTCTACCAGGATTGTCGGGGACGGTACAAATCGGAGGGCCGCTTTACGAAGTATCTGAGCGAGGCCGAGGATGGCTGGGACACCCTCGCCTGGCTCGTGCGGCAGAGCTGGTGCAATTGCCGGGTCGGCACCTTCGGCCTCTCCTACGCGGCCTACACCCAGGCCGCACTCGGCTGTCTCGACCCGCCGGGTCTGGCGCGCAGTTTCTCGATTGCGGCGGTTTTTCCAACGCCTGTCGCAGCGGCATCCGCCACGGCGGCGCTTTTGATTTGAAACAGGCGACCTGGGCCTTCAACAACGCGCTGGCCGACGCCAGGGACCCTGCCGTCAAGGCGGCGCTCAGGGCGCAGGACATCAAAGAGTGCTTCACGCGGATGCCGTGGCGCAAGGGCCATTCGCCGCTCAGCGCGGCGCCGGAATACGAGGACTACCTGTTCGAGCAATGGTCGCACGGTACGTTCGATGATTTCTGGAAGCAGCCAGGCATCTATGCGGAAGGTTATTACGACCGTTATGCCAACGTGCCGGTCGTCAACCTTTCGGGCTGGTACGATCTCTATGCGCGGACGGCGGTGGAGAATTACCTCGGCCTTTCGCGAGGGAAGCGTGGCCCGGTTCAGCTGATCCTCGGCCCTTGGACCCACGGCGACCGCTCGTTGACCTATGCCGGTGATGTCGATTTCGGCCCGGCGGCGCCGGTCGACGGCAATCTCGCCGACGATTTCTTCGCATTGCGCCGGCGCTGGTTCGACCGCTGGGTCAAGGGTGCCGCCAACGGCGTCGATACGGAACCGGCGGTACGGATTTTTGTGATGGGCGGGGGATCGGGACGGCGCAACCCCGCGGAGCGGCTCGATCACGGCGGAAGGTGGCGGATGGCCGCCGATTGGCCGTTGCCGCAAACGCAGTGGACGAAATTCTACCTGCATCCCGATGGTAGCCTTCGACCCGAGCTGCCGGATGGCGGCGCGCGACCGCTCGACTGCATCTCCGACCCGCGCAATCCCGTGCCGACGATCGGCGGCGCGCTCAGCTCGGGCGAGCCGATCATGCGCGGCGGCGCCTACGACCAGCGCGAAGCGCCCACCGTGTTCGGCGCGCGCGAGCCGTTCCGCGCTCTCGCCGAACGTGGCGATGTGCTGGCTTTCTCGACGCCGCCGCTCGAGCGCGACTTGGAGGTTACCGGACCTGTTGCGGTGCGGCTGTGGATCGCCTCCGGCAGCGCCGATACAGATTTCACGGCAAAGCTGATCGATGTGCATCAGCCAAACGAGGATTACCCGAACGGCTTTGCGATGAACCTGACCGACGGCATCCTGCGCTGCCGTTACCGGGATAGTTGGGAGCGGCCGATGCCAATGATGCCGGGCGAGGTCTACGCGATTACGATCGAGCTATTCCCGACCGGCAATCTGTTTCGCCGAGGCGATCGTCTGCGTCTAGACATCGCGAGCAGCAACTTTCCGCATTTCGACACCAACCCGAATTCGGGCGAACCCGAAGGGGCGATGGAGCATCCGCGTCTCGCCCATAACCGGGTCTTTGTCGACGCGGCCCACCCCTCGCATATGTTATTGCCGATAATCCCGCCGGGCGCGTGAGGAGAGTGATGCGGGACTTTGTCCTGCTGTTCGCGGCATTGATCGCCGCCGGCCCGGCCGCCGCCCAGAAGGCGGTGTCAGGGAATCCCGTCAACGATCGCCTTTTGGCGATGCCCCCCGCCCAGCAGGCAAAGACCCTGGCGAAGAACGTTGGGCACGGTTGTGTCGGCACCTCGGCCTTCCCGATGGGGGTTGTCACCACCGACAAGTGGAAATCTCTCGCGTATTGGAGCCTGCAGTGTAAAGACGGTCGGAGCTTTGCGCTTCAGATCGCACCCAATGCCGAGGCGTTCGTGATCGATTGCCGGGTCCTGCAGGCAAACGGCAAAGACTGCTTCAAGAAATTCTGACCGAATTGGCCGCGCTCACCAGCGCAGCGATTGCCGACAGACTGAATACCAGAGACCGAGATTCTCTTGCTGCCATTTCGGATCCGAGCAGTCCTTTTTTAAGATTGCTGCGGAGGCGGTCGGATCGGAAGGGGGAGGGGGGGTCGAACTCGAGCAGGCCGCCAGAGCGAGCATCAGGGAAACCAAAAGACGCGGTCTCACCAGCCTATCTCCCTTTCGTTCCCGACAGACGCCCGAGATTCGAGGTACCGCAACACCTCCACGCCGGCGTAGTTCCGCGCCAATCTGCCATTTTGCTTGTTACGCCCAAATCGATGTAGTTTCGAAACTAAGTGCCCGTATGACGGAGTGTAGCTTTATGAAAAGCGGCAACAGCGGCCGAAAATATCGCAAGGATACGCTCCTCACCCATCTCGGGCGTCATCCGGAGGCACAAAACGGCGCCGTCAATCCGCCAGTTTATCACGCTTCGACGATCCTGTCGGCGAATATGGCGGAATGGGAAGCCAAACGAGACCCCAGCACGCGCTTCGACATTGTCCGCTACGGACTGTTGGGCACACCGACGACCTTTGCGCTGGAAGAGGCGGTGGCCGCCATCGAGGGCGGCTATCGCGCGATGCTGATGTCATCGGGCCTTGCCGCTATCACAGCGCCGCTGCAGGCCTGCCTCAGATGCGGCGACCATGTCTTGATGGTCGATTCGTGCTACGGCCCGGCGCGAAACTTCTGCGAGAGGGTGCTGACCCGCTGTGGCGTGGAGACGACCTATTACGACCCGCTTATCGCCGGTGACATTGCCCGTCTGATGCGCCCGAACACCCGGGTGGTCTATCTCGAATCGCCGGGCTCGCTGACTTTCGAGGTGCAGGACGTGCCGGCAATCGCCTATGCGGCGCACGAGTCCGGCGCCAAGGTGCTGATGGACAACACCTGGGCCTCACCCTACCTGTTCCGTTCCTTCGAGCACGGAGTGGATGTCTCGATCCACGCGGCGACCAAATACATTGTCGGCCATTCCGACGTGATCCTCGGGGCGGTCATCACCAATGAGGAGATGTACCTGCCGGTGCGCACGATGGCGGCCGATCTCGGTCATTGCGCGGGTCCGGATGACGCCTATTTCGCCTTGCGGGGGCTGCGCACATCTCGGTGCGGCTCGACCGGCACGAGAAGAATGCGCTTGCGGTGGCTCGCTGGCTGCAGACCCGGCCCGAGGTCTCGCGGGTGCTCTACCCCGCTCTGCCGGAAGATCCCGGTCACGAATTGTGGAAGCGAGATTTTCTCGGGGCCAGCGGGTTGTTCGGCGTCGTCCTCAAACCAGCGTCGAAATCGGCGGTATACGCAATGATCGACGCACTCGACTTGTTCGGGATCGGGTCGAGCTGGGGCGGTTATGAGAGCCTGATCTTGCCGACCAATCCCGTGCGCGGCCGCACCGCGACGCGTTGGGAGGCGGAGGGTCCCACCCTGCGCCTCCACATTGGCCTCGAAGACCCGCAGGACCTGATCGAGGACCTCGATCGCGGCTTACACCAGCTGCGTACCGTCGCCGCGGCGGCGTGAGCCGCCCGGTCAAGCGACGCCGAAAACCCTGATCGTCTGTTCGTCGAACTTCAGCCCGAGGCCGGGAGCGCTCGGCATCGCGAGTTCGCCATTCACCGGCACCGGGACTTCCTCCCACAAACGGAATAGGCGGGGCATGTACTCGACGGTGAGGCCGTTCGGTACTGCGCCGACGAGGTGGACGTGGATCTCCGGCACGCCGTGGCTGACCACCGGCAGGTTGAATGCCTCGGCCATGCCGGCGATCTTGAGCCACGGGGTGATGCCGCCGCAGCGCACCTGGTCGATCATGACGATGTCGACCGAGCGCGCTTCGAGCATGTGGCGGAACGGCACGGTGCCGTAGAGGTACTCGCCGCCGGCGACCGGGGTCGCCAGTGCCGCGGAAACACGAGCGAGCCCGGCGTAATCGTCATGCGCCGTCACGTCTTCGAGCCAATAGAGCCCGACCCCGGCGTCTTCGACGCGTTTGCCGATATCGATCGCCTGTTCGACCCGCCAGCGCTGGTTGATGTCGCACATCAGATCCATGTCGGGGCCGACCGCCTGTCGGATGAGCCGAGCTTGCTCGACTTCCCGCGCCGGCGAGGTGACGCCCGGCAGGCCGAGTTGCATTTTGGTCTGGCGATGGCCCTTCTCGCGCAGCCTACCGGCAGCGGTGACCGCCTCTTCGAGCTTGAGCCCGCGCCGCAGGGCGCCGCTGGCGTAGGTGGCGATGCAGTCTCGCCCGCCGCCCATCAGCTTCCACAACGGCAAACCCAGCGCCTTCCCCTTGATGTCCCACAGCGCAACGTCGATCGCCGACAGCGCCATCGTAAATATGCCGGCGGGTCCGGAGCCGCCGGCAGCCGCCCGCAGTTTCCCGGCGACTGCCTCGACCCGAAGCGGATCCTCGCCTATCGCCAATGCGCCGAGCTCGTCGACGGCGAGCCTCAACGTTCGGGTCAGCGCGCCGCCGAAATAGGTAACCCCCAAACCCTCGAGACCGTCATCGGTGCGGATTCGCAATGTGACGATCGGGTTATTCGCATTGGGATTCTCCGAAAAGCCGGCGAGCGGCTCGTCGTTCGGCAGCGCGACGATCCCGGTCTGGATGCTCGCGATTTTCATCATGCCACTCCGAACCGGTTGATCGTTTCTTGGTTGAAAGTCAGGCCGAGACCGGGCCGGTCGGACAAAACGAGCTCGCCATTGTCGAACGTGGCGGCGCCTTCGAACAATCTCAGCATCCAGCCCATGTACTCGACCGTCAGGCCGTTGGGGACCGCTGCGACCAGATGGGTGTGAATTTCCGGGATGACGTGGCTGACCACCGGAAGGTTGAACGCCTCGGCCATGGCGGCGACCTTCATCCATTGCGTGATCCCGCCGACCCGGATCAGGTCGATCATCACATAGTCGACCGAGCGCGCCTCAATCATATGGCGAAACGGCACGATGCCGTAGACCAGCTCGCTGCCGCAGATCGGCGTCGCCAATGCCGCGTTGACCCGGGCGAGACCGGCGTAATCGTCATGCGTGGTGACGTCCTCGAGCCAGAACAGACCGACCCCGGAATCCTCGACGCGGCGGCCGATGTCGATCGCCTCCTCGGGGCGCCAGCGCTGGTTGATGTCGCACATCAGCTTGATGTCCGGGCCGAGCGCCTCTCGTACCGCCTTGGCGCGGTCCACCTCTTTCGCCGGGGTGGTCGGGGCGGGAAGCGCGAGCTGCATCTTGGCCTCGCGAAAACCCTTTTCCTTGAGCTTCCCGGCCGCTTTTACGACTTCGTCAAGCGACAAATTACGACGCAGCGAGCCGCTCGCATAAGTCGGGACACGCTCGCGCGCTCCGCCGAGGAGTTTCCATAGGGGCTGGTTCAGCGCCTTGCCGCGGATGTCCCACAGTGCAATGTCGATGGCGGCAAGGGCCAACGTGAACATGCCCGCTGGGCCCGAACCGCCCGCGGCGGCGCGCAGTTTTGCGATGAGGGCTTCGAGGCGCAACGGGTCTTCGCCGATGATCAAGGCTCCGAGGTCGTCGACAGCAGCCTTCAGGCTGCGCGTCGCTGCACCGCCGTAGAAGGTCACGGCGATCCCCTCGATCCCGTCATCGGTCCCGATCCGCAGGATCACGATCGGCCGCGCCGCATTCGGGTTCTCCGGGGAGTTTGCCAGCGGGTCGGTTTCCGGAAGCACCAGGATCTGCGATCGGATATGCGATATTTTCATCCGGTCACCTTTCGAGTTCTGCCTCTCCGCCCCGGAGGGCGGAGAGGGCAAATTGATCACGCCACGCGGTAGCGATCGATCGTCGCCTGGTCGAATTTGAGGCCGAGACCGGGGGCCGTCGGCATTGCGAGCTCGCCGTTTTGCGGCTGTGGAACTTCTTCGAACAGGCGCATCAGCCACGGCATGTATTCGACCGTCAGCCCGTTCGGGATTGCGCCGATCAGGTGGACATGGACCTCCGGGATCAAATGGCTGACGACCGGCAGATTGAAGGCTTCGGCCATGCCGGCGACCTTCATCCATTGCGTGATGCCGCCGACCCGCACCAGATCGATCATGACGATATCGACCGAGCGGGCCTCCACCATGTGGCGGAAGGGCACGATGCCCCAGACATACTCGCCGCCGGCGACCGGGGTCGACAGCGCGGCGGTGACCCGCGCCAATCCGGGATAGTCGTCCGCCGCGGTCACGTCTTCGAGCCAGAACAGGCCGACCCCGGCATCCTCGACCCGGCGGCCGATATCGATCGCCTGCTCGACGCGCCAGCGCTGGTTGATGTCGCACATCAGCTTGATGTCGGGTCCGATGACTTCGCGCACCCGCTGCATGCGCTCGACCTCCTTGGCGGGTGTGGTCTGGCCGGGCAGCGCCAGCTGCGTCTTCATTTCGTGGAAGCCCTTTTCTTTCAGTCGCCTGGCGGCGGTAACCACCCGGTCGAGCGAGAGCCCGCGCATCAAAGCGCCGCTCGCATAGGTCGGGACCCGATCACGGGCGCCGCCGAGCAGCTTCCACAACGGCAGGCTCAGCGCCTTACCGCGGATGTCCCACAGCGCCATGTCGAGCGCCGACAGGGCCAGATGGAAGATGCCGCCCGGTCCCGCGGAACCGGCGGCGGCCCGCAATTTCGCGACAATCGCCTCGACGCGGACCGGATCGTCACCCACGATCAGCCCGCCGAGTTCATCGACCGCGCTGCGCAACGCGCCGGTCAGCGCACCCCCGAAATAGGTCACGCCGACTCCGATGACCCCCTCGTCGGTTTCAACCTGCAAGGTGACGATCGGGCGGGTTGCGTTCGGGTTTTCCGCGGCGTCGGCAAGCGGCTCGTCGGCAGGCAGGGCAACGAGTTGAGAGCGAATACCGGAAATCTTCATCGGATCACCATAGCGGGTTCGAGGGCAGGGCAATGCCCTAGCCTCTCCGATGAGGACGGGTTCGACAAGAGATGTGCGAGGACGGCACCGCGATACGGGCGGCGCGCCCCGAGCAGAATTTAGAACGACCGCGCGGTCGTTCCGGTGAGGATGTCGGCTTTGCGGTTGAGCGCGGCGATGAGGCCGTCGACGCCGTCGGTTCGCAGGATCGCGGCGAATTCGGAGCGGCGGGTCGCCACCTCGCTGATCGCGCCGTCGAGATAGATGTCGGAGATCAGCCAGCCATCGCCATTGCGGCGCATCATGTAGTCGACCTTGACCGGCTCGCCATTGGCCTTGACGATCTGGCTCTTGACCATGACGCCGGCCGGATTGGGCTGTTCGCCGGTGACCTGCAATTTCTGCCCGGCATAGCTGTCGAAGCGGTCGGCATAGATCGCGGAAATGTAGCGGCCGAAGCTCTCGGTGAGCTGCTGACGCTGCGCCTCGCTCAGCCCAGCCCAATACGACACACCGACCGAAAGGCGGGTCATCGAGGGGATGTCGAAGGTCCGGCGGATGACCGGCTCGATCTGTGTGAACCGCCCGCTCTGCCCGAGGATGCGGCCGTTCTTCATCGTGCCGAGCAGCGCATCGTAGAGCCCCTGAACCGTGTCGCCGCCGCTTGCCGGCGCCGCATGGACAGGATAGGAGAGGGCCGCTGCCGCCAGGCCGGCGACCAGACAAAGCGCTTTCCGCGCCGGCGCGTTTGGCACGATCGACTTTCTCATGACACTCTCCCTGGCTCTCCTCGGCCTTCAGTTCCCACAAATTTAGCTATTCGGTTTTAGGTGTTCGCATCCCTGCGGCTTTCAATCGCATGGCTGCGCTGCGATCCGTTTCTCCCTGGCGCACGTTGCGCGGCGTGAAATTTACCGAACATTCCCCTTACGGATTAGTTGCCCTATCGATTCGCGACGCAACATACAGTGGCAATACTGCTGGGTATGAGCTAAGGAAATGTTTCCGGCTGCCGGCGTTTCCAAATCGATGGTGCAGCCCAGGTCCGTCCGGGCATTATAATTCGCGGTAACTGCGCGTGAGATAAGGGCTGAGGCGTTCATGGATCAGACGGATAAAAAATTCCACATTAATTTCTGGTATGTCATTGCCGCAGTGCTCGGCATGTTGCTCATCCAAGATCTCTACCTCGAGAGCACCAAGCTGACCCCGATCCCGTACAGCCGCTTCCAGACGCTGCTCAACGAAAACAAGGTAGAAAAGGTTGCTATCGCCCAGAATTACATCAGCGGTTCGCTAAAGGAGGCGCAGCCCGATGGGGCAAAGGACTTTATCACTGCGCGGGTCGACCCTGAACTCGCGGAAAGTCTGGACAAGCACGGCGTCGTCTACAGCGGGGTCGTCGAGAACCACTGGCTGCGCGACCTGCTGTCCTGGATTTTGCCAGCGATATTCTTCGTCGGGATCTGGATGTTCGCGATCCGGCGCATGGGACAGGGCGGGCTCGGCGGGTTGATGCAGATCGGCAAGAGCCGCGCCAGGATCTATGTCGAGAAGGAGACCAAAGTCACTTTCGCGGATGTTGCCGGGGTCGACGAGGCCAAGGACGAATTGGTCGAAATCGTGGAATTCTTGAAGGAACCGGTCCGATACGGGCGGCTCGGTGGCCGTCCGCCCAAAGGCGTGCTGCTGGTCGGTCCGCCTGGGACCGGCAAGACGTTGCTCGCCCGTGCTGTCGCCGGTGAGGCCGGGGTTCCGTTTTTCTCGATTTCCGGTTCGGAGTTCGTCGAGATGTTCGTCGGTGTCGGGGCCGCTCGGGTGCGGGATCTGTTCGAGCAGGCGCGCCAACATGCCCCGGCAATCATCTTCATCGACGAGCTTGATGCACTCGGTCGCGCCCGCGGCGCTTTTGTCGGAGGTGGGCATGACGAGAAGGATCAGACCCTGAACCAGCTCCTGGCCGAACTCGACGGCTTTGATCCGTCCAGGAGTCTGGTATTGCTCGGCGCGACGAACCGGCCCGAGGTGCTCGATCCGGCGCTGTTGCGCGCCGGGCGGTTCGACCGGCAAATTCTCGTCGACCGGCCGGACAAGAGAGGGCGGGAGGAGATCCTGGCGGTGCATCTGAAAAAGGTCTCCAAGCTCGGCCCGGACGTGAAGCTGGAGCAGATCGCGGCGCTGACGCCCGGTTTTACTGGCGCGGATCTGGCAAATCTCATCAACGAGGCGACCTTGCTGGCTACCAGGCGCAACGCCGAGGCGGTCACGATGACCGACTTTACGGCAGCGATCGAGCGCATGGTCGCCGGGTTGGAGAAGCGCAATCGCTTGCTCAATCCGCTCGAACGGCGGGTGGTGGCATTTCACGAGCTAGGTCATGCGATGGTGACATTGGCACTGCCTGGCACCGAATCCGTGCACAAGGTCTCGATCATCCCGCATGGCGTCGGCGCGCTCGGCTATACGATACAACGCCCTACCGAGGACCGGTACCTGATGACCCGCCCCGAGCTTGAGTACAAGATGTCGGGTCTGCTCGGTGGCCGCGCCGCCGAGCAGCTGGTGTTCCGCGAGATATCGACCGGCGCTGCGGACGACCTCGCCCGGGCGACCGACATCGCCCGCGCGATGGTCCTGCGCTATGGCATGAGCGATGCCCTCGGCAATGTGACCTATGACCGAGACCGCTCCCCCTTTCTGCAGCCCAACGTGCCGGCGCCGCAGGAGCGCAACTACAGCGAAGAGACCGCTGAAGCCGTGGACAGAGCGGTTCGCCAGCTCGTCGACGGCGCATTCCAGACGGCCTTTGGCATTTTGCAGCAGAACCGCTCGCTGCTCGACCGTACCGCGGCGGCTCTGCTCGAAACCGAGACGCTGGACGAACCTGCCATCGATCGGCTGAAGGGCGAGATCGTCACCGCCCCGAAGCTGCCGGCCGCGGCGGCGGTAGCGGCGGCGGGATCCTCCGATTAAAAAAGAGGCATACCTTTGTCGAAATCTGAGAGTGGGGGCGCGCACGGCTCCGCTACCCCACCCTAAATATAACCGAACTACCGCCTATTCTGCGGCCTCCCCCACGGTGATTGCATAGGCGGTCTCGCCGTGGACCGCGTCGTCCCCGACCGCCAGCTGCGCGTCACTCATGCGCAACGGGACGAAGATCGAGATCACCTTGAGAATTATAAACGTGGCAATCGCGTTGTAGACGATGATGAACGCCGCGCCTTCGAGCTGCAGCAGAAGCTGATTTCCCGTGTCGCCGTAGAGCAGGCCGGTCACGCTGACGCCGGGCGCCTCCTTCTCGGTGCCGATGTATTCGAGCATGTCCGGGTTGGCGAGGATGCCCACGAGCAGACCACCGCACAAGCCGGCAATCCCGTGTGTGGAAAACACCCCCAACGTGTCGTCAACTCTCGTCATGAAGCCGGTCTTCTGGAACTTGTTCATCGAAAGCCACGGGACGATGCCGGCAACGATACCGATGATGATGGCGCCCCACCCATTGACGAAACCGGCGGCGGGAGTGATTGCCACCAAGCCGGCGATCATGCCGTTGATCGCGCCGATGATCGACGGCTTGCCGTAGGCCATCTTGTCCATCAGCGTCCAGACGAGGAGGCCTACCGCCGTGGCCGTGTTGGTGTTGAGGACGGCCGCGCCCGCGTCGTGGTTGGCGAAATAAGGATCGCCGCCGTTGAAGCCGTTCCAACCCAGCCACAAGAGGCCGGCGCCGATCAACGCAACCAGCAGGCTGTTGGGCGGGAATAGCTCGCGATCCGCCCGCAGGCGTGGCCCAACCACGGCCGCAGCAACGAAACCGGACGTGCCGGCAGCGAGATGAATGACGTAGCCGCCCGAAAAGTCCTGGACACCCAACTGTGAGAGCCAGCCGCCGCCCCAGACGCTGAACGCCCCGACCGTGTATACCAGGGTCATCCACACCGGGCAGAAGATCACCCACGCGGTGAAGTTCATACGGCCGAGCACCGAGCCCCCGAGAATGATCACCGTGATCGCAGCGAACACGAACTGGAAGAAGATCAGGGTAGCCATCGGGAAGGTCAGCTCCGGCATGCCGGAGGACGCTGCCGGTATCACCGCCTGGCCCGTGAGGAAGTTGGCGGAGGTCGCCAACGCCGGTTTCCCGAGGAACGGAAACCACTGTTCCCCGAACGCCATGTTGTAGTCGAATAGAACCCACACGACCAAGACCGAGGCGAAGGCGTAGAAGCACATGAAGGCAGAATTGATTGCCCATTTCTGTTTGACATACCCGGCGTAGAGAACCGCCAGGCCGGGAATGCTTTGCAGGCCGACAAAAGTCGCGGCTGCCAGCTGCCACGCATTGTTTCCGGAATCGAGCCACTTGGGTGACGGTACGAGCATTGTTTGTCCCCTAACTCTTCTGTAGTGACGAAGCGCACAACCTTCGGTACCAAAAACGTAAGGTTGAATAAACATACATGTTAAGGAATCGACGCAAGAGCCATGCCAGCCGAACCGCTTTGTTGGATGGCCCGCGAAGCAGCTTGTCAGCGGCTCACTCGCCGGATTTGCCGAGCGAACTGCTGGTAAACTGCCTAAAAATGAGGCAACTGTAATCGCTGTTTTTATGTTCTGTGGTCGAAATCATATGTGATTTCGATGTACGGCTTGCTTCACAAGGATTGCAGATTTGGGCCTGGATCGGCAAATCGCGAAATGAAAGGAGCCATGTGCCACACCCGCGTTCTAGCGACAGTCACCGCCGGCCTGGCAGCTTATTTGGCCGTTTCGACGATCAACTGTGACGCGCAGGAGAGCGAGACCGCGATCACCTGCGTCAATCCGGTGAGCGGCACGTCCTGGCAGATTGTGATCGATTACGGGAAAGCTACCGTCGATTCCAATCCTGCCGAGATTACACGAGCCGGGATCTCATGGTTCGATCCCAAAGACCGCGGCAACTACAAACTCGACCGCGAATCCGGCGATCTTACCGTAAGTGTTGCGTCGAGCACCGGCGGGTATTTTCGACATGGTCGTTGTCGCGTGGAAAAAACGCGGTGACGGCTGGAACGCACCCGCGGATAGCGCCAACCAGCGGAAAAGATGCCATGGCGGTTGAGACCGGCGTACGGGCAAGCGTCGGATTCGCCTCGAACACCGGGCCGCGCAAGGCCAACGAAGATTTCGCCGGCGCCCTGTCAGGCGCGCAGCTGCCCGAGCCTCGCCCGGAAGTGATCGCCGCGATCGCCGATGGAATAGGCGGCGCGAAGGGAGGTCGCATTGCGGCCGAGACGGCGGTGCGCGGCTTCCTGGACGGATTTTGCGATCTGCCCGAGACCATGGAGGTGCAACGAGCGGGCTCCAAAATCATCAGTGCGCTTAACGGCTGGATCAATACCATGGGGCGCCAGGACCCCAAGCTGACGGGGATGGGGTGCACGTTGACGGTGCTGGTGCTGCGCGGCCGCATCGCCCACCTGCTGCATGTTGGGGATACACGCGCCTACCGGTTGAGCGGCGATCGCATGACTTGCCTCACCACAGACCACGTGCGCCAGGACGGCACTGGTCGCTCGCACACGCTCAACCGCGCGCTGGGAGTGGAAGCGGAAGTGCGCCTGGACTACGCCTCGCAACCGATGGCGCTGCACGACCGCTTCTTGTTGTGCAGCGACGGCGTGCACGGTTTTCTGACGGATCAGACCATCGCCGACATCTTGCGCGAGCGCTCCGCTCCCGAGGATACCGCCGGTGCGCTGGTTGCGACCGCGCTCAGATCGGGCAGCACCGACAATTGTACCGCTCTCGTTCTGGATGTAGTCGCGCTGCCGACCACGGGATCGGCCGACATCAGCGCCGCTATCCTGCAATTGCCGGTAATTCCCGTGCCGGTTCGCGGCGAAACGATCGACGGATTTGTCCTGACGGCGTTGATCTCCGATGGCCGCTACACGCGGCTGTTCGGCGCAGAGGACGAGATCGAGGGCGGCATCGTTGCGTTGAAGTTCCCCAAACCCGAAATCGCCAGCGTCGATGCTTACCGCGCGGCGTTCGTCCGCGAGGCTTGGGTCGGCGCTCGGGTGCACAATCCCTGGGTCGGGCGCGTCATCGAACAGCCGCCAGGACGCCAGACCTGCCTTTACACGGTCATGCCCCTCTATCAGGGCGAGCTTCTGGAAACGCGGCTTTCGCGCAGTCCGGCGCTGGGATTGGAAGAAGGGCGGAGCATCGCGGTCAAGCTGGCCCGCGCAGTGGCGGCGCTGCACCGTGCCGGCATCATCCATCGCGACATCAAGCCAGACAACATAATCCTCGAAGCCGGCGGATCGCTTGAAGCTGATAGATCTCGGAGTGGTTCGCGTGCCGGGACTGGAGGAATTTTCACCCGATAACATTCCCGGCACCCGGGCCTATATGGCGCCCGAAATGTTCGAGGGTGAAGCCGGCAACGAGGCGACCGACATTTATGCGCTCGGAGTCACGATGTTTCGCGCGTTCACGGGGCAATACCCCTACGGCAATCTCGATGCCACCAGTCCACCGCGCCGGGACCGGCCGAAGGACTTTTCCACGCTGCGGCCCGATCTTCCCGCCTGGGTTCAGGCCGCGCTTTCGCGCGCGATCGCGGTCGATCCGGCAAAGCGCTATCACGACATGACCGAGTTCGCGTTCGAGATGGAATCCGGACCAGCACGCGCCCCGACCCCAATTCGGCGGCCGCGCACGCTCTACGAGCGCGCTCCGCTCCAGGTCTGGCAAGGCTTGGCCGCTCTGTTGGCGCTTGCGCTCCTAGTGTCCTTGCTGGCGCGTTGAGCCTCAGCGCCTCGGCGTGAGAGCCTGATCAAGACGAACACGTGCCAACGGGACACCAAAGTATAGTTCTGCCTAAATATTAATCTTCCATACGCTCTCATTCGGCGGCTCCTTCCGCCTTGCCGCTGCAAGCTGGTTTGGCGCACCGAACGATCGGCGGGCGGGCGGTTGCGGGTGATTCCATAAGAGAGTTGCCGGTCCAGGGGCGATTGGCACGATTCTTGGTTCTCAGCGGCAACGCGTCCGGCTCATGGATCAGGAGACGGTTCGCCTCGGCGCTGATCGGTCTCTTGGAGGAAGTTGATGAAATCCGTGTACCTTGTCTTGCGACGACTGATGCTTGCCGCCCCGATGCTGCTGCTGATGACGCTCTCGGCCGTGGCGCAAGCACCGGCGCCCACTGCCCCAGCCGCTCCGAAGCTCGATTCGGGCGACACCGCGTGGATGCTCACCTCCATGGCGCTCGTCCTGATGATGACCGTGCCCGGTCTTGCATTGTTCTACGGCGGCATGGTTCGCAAGATGAATGTGCTGGCGACGGTGATGCAGAGCTTTACGGTGACCTGCCTGGTAACGGTGTTGTGGATGGTCATCGGCTATAGTTTCGCATTCACCCCGGGATCTCCATTCCTGGGAGGCACGAGTCGGTTCTTGCTGTATGGGATGACCCTCGACTCGGTTAACGATCTGGCAAAGACCATTCCCGAATCGGTCTACATGTGCTTCCAGATGACCTTTGCGATCATCACCCCGGCGCTGATCTGCGGCGCCTTCGCCGATCGCATGAAGTTTTCGGCATTGCTGTGGTTCATCGGCCTGTGGAGTATATGCGTCTACTGTCCGATCGCCCACTTTGTGTGGGGCCCGGACGGGTTCCTCAATGATGCGGGAGTACTCGACTTTGCCGGCGGAACCGTCGTGCACATCAATTCCGGTTTTGCAGGTTTGATGGCGGCCCTGGTCATGGGCCGGCGGCGTGGATATGCGACCGAACCGATGCCGCCGCACAACCTTGTGCTCAGCGTCATCGGCGCTTCGCTGCTCTGGGTGGGCTGGTTCGGCTTTAACGCCGGCTCAGCAACGGCAGCCAACGGGAATGCCGGCATGGCAATGGCGGTGACTCAGATCGCGACCGCGACGGCGGCGCTCGCCTGGATGTTCGCCGAGTGGGTCATGAAGGGAAAGCCGAGCGTGCTCGGGATCATCTCGGGCGCGGTCGCCGGGCTTGTCGCGATCACGCCGGCATCGGGTTTTGTCGACCCGCGTGGCGCACTGATCATCGGCGTTGCGGCCGGCGTCATCTGCTATTGGGCCGCCACGGGTCTAAAGCACGCGCTCAGATACGACGACAGCCTCGACGCCTTCGGCGTGCATGGTGTCGGCGGGATGGTCGGTGCAATCTTGACCGGTGTGCTGGCTGTTGCATGGGTTGGCGGCGAAGGCAAGAGCGGCCTGATCGACGGGAATCCGCATCAGGTCCTCGTGCAGCTTTATGGGATCACGGTCACGGTCGTTTATGATGTCGTCGTCTCTCTGATCCTGCTCAAGCTGATCGATCTTACGCTCGGGCTTCGGGTCGACGCCGAAATTGAACGCGAGGGTCTCGACCTGGGGCTTCACGGCGAAGCAGTCCAGTAGTCGATTGGGCTTTCTCCGAAGGGCGCTCAGCTCCTCGGATGATCAAGCGGGATGGTTCGAGCCCGGATATTTTCCGCCGAGCTCAATGCGAGGTGTGACGCGATGAAAAAGATCGAAGCGATCATCAAGCCGTTCAAACTGGAGGAGGTGAAGAACGCGCTGCACGAGGTCGGCATCACCGGGATGACGGTCACCGAGGTCAAGGGTTTCGGGCGGCAGAAAGGCCACACCGAGGTCTATCGCGGGGCGGAGTACGTGATCGACTTCCTGCCCAAGCTCAAAATCGAGGTCGTGCTTGACGATGCGATTGTCGAACGTGCGGTGCAGGCCATCCAGGACTCCGCCCGCACGGACAAGATCGGCGACGGCAAGATCTTTGTGCTGTCGATCGAACAGGCAGTTCGAATCCGAACAGGTGAGCAGGGACCCGACGCCGTGTGATGCGCCGCCGGCAATGCCACTGCCCTTACTCGAGCGGCTCGGTCGCGCTGATCTCGATGCCGAAACCGGCGAGCCCGACATAGGTGCGAGAGCGGGTCGCCAGCAGCTGTATCGATGAAATCCGCAGGTCGCGCAGGATTTGCGCCCCAAGCCCCACCTCTCGCCACTGTACGTTGCGTTCGTGCTCGGAGCCGGTGGTCTCCTCGGATACCGGTGAGGCCGGCACCCCCGACGTGCCGTCGCGCAGGTAAACGAGAACCCCCCGTCCGGCAGCTTTGAACCGGCTGAGCGCGGCGTGGATCGGCTTGGCGCCGCCGAACACGTCTTCGAGCACATTGGCGCGGTGCAGCCGGGTCGGGATGTTGCTGCCATCGCCGATCGTGCCGTAAACGAACGCGTAGTGGTGGACCTTGTCGAACGGCGTCACATAGGCATAGCCGTCGAGAGCGCCGATTTCGCTCGCCACTGTAAATTCTGCAACGCGGGTCACGAGCTTCTCGCGCGCCTGACGATAAGCGATCAGATCGGCCACCGAAATGCGCTTGAGGCCGTGGTTTTTGGCGAAACTCCTGACTTGCGGACCGCGCATTACGGTACCGTCGTCATTGACCAGCTCGCAGATTGCCGCCACTGGCTCGATGTCGGCGAGCCGGCAGAGGTCGATCGCCGCTTCGGTGTGACCCGAGCGCATCAGCACGCCGCCATCCTTAGCTATCAACGGAAAGATATGACCAGGTCGGACGAAATCCGATCGGCCCGCGTTGTTGTTTGCCAGGTTGCGAATTGTCGCCGTGCGGTCGTCGGCGGAAATCCCGGTTGTCGTCCCGTGGCGGTAATCGACCGAAACCGTAAATGCGGTGCCGTGAATGGCGTCGCTGTCGGCGACCATCGGCGCAAGATGCAGGCGCCGGGCGATTTCCGCAGTCAATGGCGCACAGACGATGCCGCAGGTATTGCGGATGATGAACGCCATCTTTTCCGGCGTCGCGTGCACCGCCGCGAGGATCAGGTCCCCCTCGTTCTCGCGATCGTCGTCATCCGTCACGACGACGATTTCGCCGCGGGCGAACGCTTCGATGACTTGCGGAACGCGGGACTGAGACACTGTCTGATCTCCCACCGTGGCTAGCCGAGGCCGTTCGCGTTCAAGAACCTCGGATTGGCGCAGCGAAGCTTGGCTATAGTGAGCCACCACAATGTGCGGCGCGCTTGGTGCTCGCGCGGCTCGGAACCTTCGAATGAACCGCCCCGCAAATCGCGGGCCAAGCGGGTTAACAGCCCTCGTCTCGTGCTGCCCGATTTGCCGTATAGCTTTTCCAGCTCGCAGAGGATCTCCTGCGCCGGACCTTCACCGGCCACCGCCTCGCGCTCGGCGATCGCCATGCTGTTGGCGACGAGCCGCGCCTCAAGATGCGCCTCCTGGGGCAGCAGCGGCATCAGCTCGTGCAGGAGTACATCGCGGGCGAGGGCCAGCAGCGCCGGTCCAGTCGGCAGATCACGCACTCTTCGGCACTCCATCCGGGTCCAACAGCATCAAGATCTCCAATTCGCACTCGGTTGCACGCCGCCCGGTCAGCGCGAGATCGAGATTGCGCTCACCCCCGATCATATAGCGGTCGCTTTGCTGCAGCGCGATCACTGCCCAGCGGATGCTCGCCAGCACCTCCCAAAAGAAGACCCGCCGCGGGTCGAGTGATCGCCCCGACTCGCCCTCGTATCCCCGATAGAAGGGCGCGCGGTCGGCGATGCCACCGGCTTCGCGGTCGAGCCGCGCAAAGCGCCAGCCCTTCGAGCAAAACCAGCCGATATCTTCGTGCGGATCGCCCCAGCCGGAAAACTCCCAATCGAGGATTCCAGTCAGCGCGGTGCCGTCCAGCATATAATTGCCGGTGCGAAAGTCGTGATGGCAAAGGACGGAGTCGGTCGGCGGCGGAATATGGGTTTCGAGCCAGCGGATGCCCCATTCGAGCACCGGCCGCGGCGTCGGATGACCGTCGAGATAGGTACGAAACCCAGTGATCTGGTGAGTCGGCCCAACCTTTTCGTAGGGGGCCAGAAATGCGAGATCGGCGCGCGGCGGCCGGATCGTGTGAATCCGGGCGAGTTCGCGGCCGAGCCGCTCGGCGATCGCCGGGAGCGCCGGATCAAGAGCGGGATCGCGGGTAATCCGGTGAGCGGCGGCGGTCCCTTCGACCCGCCGCATGGTGAAAAACGGCTTGCCCATTATCTCCGGATCGTCGCTCGCCCAGAGCGGCTCCGGCACTGTCACCCCGGCTGCGAAGGCCGCCTTCAGCACGGCGAATTCTTCGACCCGGCCGAGACTTGCAGCAACCCCGGTCGGTGCGGCTGTGCGCAGCACCAAGCGCTGTTCCCCGGCGAACGCACCGCCGGAAAACCGCGCATCGACGGCCCAATTCTCCTGGATCGCGCCACCCCGCAGCGGCGTAAGGCCGATAACCTCAATTGCGTCTGCGCCGCTCGCTGCGGCGAGAAACTGCGCCAATGCCGCGCGGCGATCCTCGGCTGCTGCGCCGGGACCGCGCGGCTCAGATCGCCGCGACCCCGTGCCCGCCATCGACTGCGATCACCGCGCCGGTCATGTAGGCTCCCGCCGGTGACGCCAGCAGCAGCATCGCGCCGTCGATATCGTGCGGCTGCCCGATACGGCGCAAGGGAATGCGCGCTTCCAGCCTCTTGCCGGCCTCGGAGCGAAAGAAATCACGATTGAAATCGGTCTCGACATAACCGGGCGCGATCGCGTTGACGAGAATGCCGTAGCGCGCCAGCTCCATCGCCAATACTCGGGTCAAGTGGATCAAGCCCGCCTTAGCCGCAGTATAGCTCGGCACGCTGCCGATGGTTCGCTCACCGAGGACGGAGGCGATGTTGATGATCCGCCCAGGCCGCTGACGCTCGACGAGGTGTTGGGCGAATTCGCGCGCCATCAGCCAGGCGCCCTTGAGGTTGGTGTCGAGAACGTAATCCCACTCCTCCTCGGTATGCTGCAGTACCGGCTTGGTGACGACGACGCCGGCATTGTTGACGAGGATGCTCAGCGGTCCGAACTCTTTCTCCGCGAGGGCAACAGCAGCGGCGACGCTGTCGGATCGAGTGACGTCACAGGAAATCGGCAAACCGTGGCCTCCGCCAGCCGCAATCTCGCCGGCCGCTTCGGCAAGACGGTCCACTCGGCGTGCTGCAAGCGCCACCTTGGCGCCGGCCGCGGCGAGTAGCGCGGCGAAGTGACGGCCAATGCCGCTCGAAGCGCCGGTCACCAGCGCTACTTGGCCCGCAAGGTCGAAACTCGGCAGCTCCGTCACGAGGCAATATCCTTGGCGCGCTCGCGCAATTCGTATTTCTGGATCTTGCCGGTCGAGGTCTTGGGCAACGGTCCGAACACAATCCTCCGTGGTACTTTGAAATGCGCGAGGTTGGCACGGCACCAGGCGATGATGTCGTCGGCCGATGCCGGACCGCCGTCGGGTTTGAGTGTGATAAAGGCGCAAGGGCCCTCGCCCCAGACCGGGTCGGGTCTGGCGACGACCGCCGCCTCCATGATCAGGGGATGGCGGTAGAGGGCATCCTCGACTTCGGTTCCGCCGAGCGAGGCGCCGCCGACCTCGTCGTCGATCTCCACGAGGGAGATCGGTTCCGGCAGGGCGGCCAGCGCCTCATTGACGATCGGCGAGAATTCGCGGTCGGCGATCAGCAGCTTCGCTTGCCCATGCGAGAGGATGAAGGCGATCGACCGCGCGTCCAGGCGGTAATTCAGCGCGTTCAGGACCGCGCCGGCCATCGGCACGCCGTAATGCGTTTCGAGCAATGCCGGCACGTTCGGCGCCATGACGGCAACCGTTTCACCGCGCTGTATCCCCGTCGATGCAACGCATCGGCGAGCTGGCGGGAGCGTTCATAGAACCGGTCGTAGGTGACGCGGGCAGCGCCGTGTACGATCGCGATCTTGTCGGGGTAAACCTGGGCTGAGCGTGACAGGAACTCCAACGGGCTCAGCGGCGCGGAATTCGCCGCATTTCGAGCGAGGTGCGATGCATCGTAGAGATCCGGACCCTTTGCGGATACGACGGATGACACGTAACCCTCTTTGCAGCCGGCGCATTCTCTCGGCATCCTCATAGGAGGTTACGCCAAGGTCAAGCGGCGGGAGGAAACCATGCACTGTCCGTGGTGCTTTATCGGCAAGCGCCGTCTAGAGCGCGCGCTGGCTCTCCGCCCGGACTTGAGCGCGATCCTGTCGTGGCGGGCCTTTGAGCTCAATCCCGATGTGCCGATCGGCGGGATCCCCCGCGAGGTCTATCTATCGGCCAAATTCGGCAGCGCCGATAAGGCGCAGCGGCTCTATGCGGCGATCTCTGCCGCTGGGCGCGCCGAAGGTATCGAATTCGTGTTCGAGCGAATCCGGCGCACGCCAAACACGTTGCATGCCCATCGACTGATCCGCTTCGCCGGCGACAAAGGCTGCGCCGAGCCCGTCGTCGAGGCTCTGTTCCGGGCGTATTTCATCGAGGGCCTGGACATCGGGCTTCCGGAGACCTTGGGCGAGCTCGCGGCACGGGCCGGCCTCGGCCGGGCGGAGACCTGCGAATACTTGAGCGGCGATGCGGGCACCGCCGAGGTCCGCGCCGAGGAGCATCGTGCGCGCGGGCTCGGCATTCATGCCGTGCCGCACTTTGTCTTCGAGCGCGGCTATGCAATCTGCGGCGCGCAGGAGCCCGAAATGTTTCTGCCGATTTTCGACATCGCCGCGGGTATCGTTGACCTAGCGTCGGCGGAGGCCTGACGCAGGATGAATTGGGCATTAAAGCAGATCTCGATCAGATTGGCGCTGTTATTGCGCGGTGCGTCCTGTGACGAAGCGATCTCGACCGATCGAGCGGTAAGCGGCGGTGCAACCCGATCGGAATTTGCCGTCAACCTTGCGCCTGTAAGGTGTCACCGCATCGGGTGAAATTACGGACTAACATCCCGCAGTCCGCGACCCGTCTCAAGCTCGATCATATGGCGAGCGATATGCAAACCCTTAAGTCAATGAGATATGGTGGGCGCGACTGGGATTGAACCAGTGACCCCTACGATGGTTACACTCTCCGGCATCGGATTTGGCTTCGACCAGATGATATCTTGCCGGAGAACCCATCCATCAGATTGAAGGGCAAAAGCAAGCGCGCCACGGAATACCAATCAGATTCTTTTCCGGCAATGCTGCGTATTTAAGATATCTTGGTGATTTTCGACTTACTTTGTTTGCGACCTCCTGATTTCTTGTGCCGGCCATTGTAGATTTTGCCATTGGATTATCCTGCATTCCGGCTCCGTGTGTCGCATAACTATCCCCGAGATTAAGCCAAATCGTTCCATCATCGCACAAGACTCGCCGCACCTCACGAAAGACGGAGACCAATTCGTCCACGTAGGCTTCCGGTGTCTCCTCAAGCCCGATCTGGCCATCAACCCCATAATTACGAAGTCCGAAATACGGTGGCGACGTCACGCAACAATTCACGCTCTCGCTATCAAGCGTTTTCAGAAGAAGTCGGCAATCGCCATTGAAAATCTGTACACTCAATCATTCCTTCCGGTCAGGGTTTCCGCCAGTTGAACCGTGGCTATAGACAGTAAGTTGAATATGGCACAATGCCATATATTAAACAAGAATGACATGTAGAATTATGCCGAAAGATTATTGCTTTCTACACGAGGCTTAAGGTGGCGATCCGATTATCAAGAAAATCGTTTGAGACGTGTTCCCACGATATGGTCTACCCAGAAGCTTCACAGTAAGTTTCGTGTTTCCCTCAATCGCCTTCTTTATAGCGCGTGTAGTTTCGTCGTTAGGCGACATTTCCAATCCCTTTACTCCTTTGGCATGTTTAAATGGCAACATAATTCCATTCTCCGGGTCATCCATGGTATGTGGCCAATCAAGAAAAATGTAATGGAACGTATTTATTAATAGACATCCGAGGCCTGCCTCCGTGTCCGTGTCCGCACATTCTAGAACCAATGTGCGCGGTTTGATGTGCGACAATTCCTCTTTGACGTTCGTAATTTCTTGTCGGCTAGGCCCTATCTCATATTCCGGTGCCGTGCTGAAGGCATAAAACACATAGCCGCCGAGCACGACTTGGAGGATAATCAACCACAGAACGTCTCGCTTGCGTGCTGTCGTTTTTCGCGGGACAGAAGTGGTCGTGGTGTTTACATCCCTTGTCCGACCTTCCTTCTTGCGTTCCAAAAAGTAGCCAACCACAGTCGCAATTATTAGTGCCCCAATGGCACCCGCGAACACGAGAATCGCGAGCAATCTTGGGACATTCGGAAATACGTATGGAACGACCATCGCAACGACAGCCAACGCTATCGTCGCGACCGTCTGCCAGACGAACTTATGACGTTCGGTATTCACCGCTGGACTATGGAAGGCTCCCCGTTTCGCCTTCGCGTATATTATCTCTCGACATATTTTTGGGAGTGGTGGGCGCTACTGGACTTGAACCAGTGGCCTCGTGGATGTCGACCACGCGCTCTACCAGACTGAGCTAAGCGCCCGTGTTCAATTGCACCTGTTTCCTGTTCCGAGCCGCTCCCTACATGCCTGAAATCATACTATGTTTCTCCCGGCAGGGCCGTTCGATGTCAACGTAGTGCTCTCCCGCTGAGCTACGCGCCCGTGACCACGGCAGGGGTGGGCACCAGGGTGTAGCGAAAATGCGGACGGCAGGCAAGCCACCGGACGTGGAAGGATATGCCGGGAGCAGGCGGGGTGAGTTAGGCGCCGCCGGAGAGGAAAGGCGCGACGGTGTGCAGGAAGGTCTGCGGCTGCTCGGCATGAACCCAGTGCCCGGCACCTTCGATGCGCATGATCCGGGCCTGCCGGAACAGGCGCCGGATCTCGGGTTCGTGCTCAGGCTGAATGTAATTGGAGCGAGCGCCCGAAATGAACAAGGCCGGCCCCGGATAGACCGCGCCCGCCGGGAGGTCCGGGAAGTCGACGATCTGTGAGAACCCGCGCTCGATCGCTTCGAGGTTCAGGCGCCAATGCGCGTCGTGTTCGCCGATCAAGAGGTTCTGCAGGAGGAAGGCGCGTTCCGCGGGGTCGGGAACGGCCGCCGCCAGCTGCCGATCGGCCTCACTGCGTCGTCTCACGCCACTGAGGTCCACCGCTCGCATAGCGCGGATATAGGCAAGCAGGGTCGGCGGATTGGCGGTCGGTGCGATGTCGACGACAACGAGCCGATCGACCTCGCTGGGGTGGAGCAAGGCCGTCAACATCGCGACCTTGCCGCCCATGCTGTGCCCCAGCAGGGCAGCATGGCCGATCCCGCGGGCACGGAATGATGCCCGCAGGTCCTCGACCATTTCGCCATAGGACATTCCATCCGACCAAGGCGAGGCGCCGTGATTACGCAGATCGAAGGTCAGAACCCGATGGCGGGTCGCGAGGTGCTCGGCGACCGACCGCCAATTGCGGCCGGAGCCGAACAACCCGTGCAGGATCGCCACCGGCGGCCCCGCACCGAATTCGTCACCCGCGAGCTCGAGCGGCATGCCGTTTCCCTTTCGCTGCAGGACAAAGATGCGGTTCTCTGTAAAATTGAGTATAATTGGCACTCAATAATAATGGGGACGACTTGCGGGGGTAGGCGATGCAAGGTTTGATGTCGGAGCGGCCGCTCCTGATTTCGGCGATCATCAAGCACGCGGCTGTGTATCATCGCGACACGGAAATCGTCTCGCGGACTGTCGAGGGCGGGATACACCGCTATACTTACGACGCGGCCGAGCGGCGCGCCAAACGCCTCGCGCGGGCGTTGTTGCAGCTGGGGATCAGACCCGGCGACCGCGTCGGGACGCTCGCCTGGAACACCTTCCGCCATTTCGAGCTCTATTACGCTATCTCCGGGATCGGCGCGGTCTGCCACACGATCAACCCACGGCTGTTCGATGACCAGATCGTCTACATAGTCAATCACGCCGAAGACCGGCTGCTCTTTGTCGACGCGAGCTTTGCGCCGCTGATCGAGCGGCTGGCGCCGCATCTGCTGACAGAATGCCGGATCATATGGATGACCGAGGAGGGCGCCGAGCCGGTAACCGGCCCCGACCACCCAGGCCTCCCCTGCCACGAGGCGCTAATTAGGGCCGAAGACGAGGATTTCCAGTGGCCCGAATTCGATGAGCGCACGGCCTCGTCCCTTTGCTATACCTCGGGCACGACCGGCAACCCGAAGGGCGTGCTCTACAGCCACCGCTCCACCGTGCTGCATGCATTTGGGATCTCGCTCCCCGATGCGATATCGATCTCGGCGGCTGACGCGGTCTGCCCGGTCGTGCCGATGTTTCATGTCAATGCCTGGGCAGTTCCTTATGCGGCGCCGATGCAGGGCGCCAAGCTCGTGCTGCCCGGCCCGCGGTTGGACGGCCCTAGCCTCTATCAGCTCTTCGAGGCGGAGCAGGTCACGTTGAGCCTTGGCGTGCCGACGGTGTGGCTCAGCTTCGAGGCACACCTCTCCACGACGGGCGCGCGCTGCTCGACCCTTTGCCGGATTCTGGCGGGTGGCTCCGCGGTGCCGCCATCGATGGTCGAAGCTTTCGCCGGTCACGGCATCGATGTACGGCAGGGCTGGGGAATGACCGAGATGAGCCCGGTCGGCACGATCGCGGCACTGAAGGCCAAGCATCTGCGTCTTGACCGAACTGCCCAGACGTTAGTCAAGGAGAAGCAGGGCCGGCCGGTTTTCGGCGTCGAGATGAAGGTGATCGACGACGCCGGGCAGCCCCAGCCCCATGACGGCAAGTCGATGGGCGAATTGCTGGTGCGCGGCCCGTGGATTGTCAGCGGCTATTACGAGGACGCCGAGGCGACCGCTGCGGCGATGGACGAGGACGGCTGGTTCCGCACCGGCGATGTCGCGACGATCGATCCCGACGGCTACATGCAGATCATGGATCGGCGTAAGGACGTCATCAAATCCGGCGGCGAATGGATCAGCTCGATCGACCTCGAAAACGCCGCGATTGCTCATCCCGATGTCGCCGAAGCCGCCGTCGTAGCCGTCCCTCACCCGCGCTGGGCCGAGCGGCCGTTATTGGTCGTGACGCCGGTGCCGGACTGTCGGCCGCAGCGCGATGACCTGCTCGCATTTCTCGCCGAGCGCTTTCCACGCTGGATGCTGCCCGACGACGTCGTGGTTCTCGACGAACTGCCGCACACCGCGACCGGAAAGGTTATGAAGATCCGCCTGCGCGAGATGTTCCGCAACCACCCACTGCCCGAGCGTTGATATGCCCAGCATCCGTCCCCATCCTCCGACGATGAGGATTTGCTGCGCCGGTGCTTTGTGTCCAATGACTTGTCATTCCGGGATTGCCGAAGGCAAGGCCCGGAATCCATGCACATCGGCTTCCGTGCGGGTGGGTGGCTGGCCGGTGTTCTTGGTTTCCGGACTCGCGGGCTATGCCAGCGCCCCGGAATGACGAGCCACATAAATGAGCGTCGTGGTCCGTTTCGCCCCGTCGCCGACCGGGTTTCTGCATATCGGCGGGGCGCGCACAGCGCTGTTCAATTGGCTCTTTGCGCGGCACCACGGGGGCGAATTCCTGCTGCGCATCGAGGATACCGACCGCGTCCGGTCTACGCCGGAGGCAGTGGCGGCGATCATCGACGGGCTCGACTGGCTGGGCCTCGGGTGGGACGGCGAAATCGTCCACCAATTCGAGCGCGCCCCGCGTCACGCTGAAATCGCGCGGCAGCTGCTCGCCGCGGGACACGCCTATTACTGCTATTGCACCCCGGCCGAGCTGGAGGCGATGCGCGAGCGGGCGCGAGCCGAGAAGCGCTCGGTCCGCTATGACGGCACGTGGCGCGATCGCGATCCGTCCGAGGCTCCTGCCGGGGTTGCGCCGGCGATCCGGCTGAAGGCGCCTCAGCACGGCTCGACGACGATCCGTGACCAAGTCCAGGGAGAGGTGACGGTCGTCAATACCGAGCTCGACGATCTGATAATCCTGCGGGCCGACGGCACCCCGACCTACAATCTTTCGGTCGTCGTCGACGATCACGACATGGGCATTACCCATGTGATCCGCGGCGACGACCACCTCAACAATGCCTTTCGCCAGAAGCAGATCTACGACGCGCTCGGCTGGGCGGTCCCGGAATTTGCCCATGTCCCGCTGATCCATGGATCCCGACGGCGCGAAATTGTCGAAGCGGCATGGCGCGCTCGGCGATCGACGCGTATCGCGAGCTCGGCTACTTGCCGGAGGCTCTGCGCAACTATCTTCTCCGCCTCGGCTGGAGCCATGGCGACGACGAGATCATATCGACCGAACAGGCGATCGAGTGGTTCGGCATCGATGCCGTTGGCCGTGCGCCGGCGAGGTTCGACTTCGCCAAGCTCGACAATCTGAATGGCCATTATATCCGCGCTGCCGAGGACGAGCGCCTCGTCGCGTTGGTCGCGCCGAGACTTGAAAAGCTGGTCGGAAACCCGCTCACCGATATCGAGCTCAGGCGCCTGCGAGAGGCCATGCCCGAGCTCAAGCTGCGCCCCAAGACTTTGACCGAGCTGGCCGCCAACGCCCGCTTTCTGGTCGCGCCGCGGCCGATCCAGCTCGACGACAAGGCCGCGAAGCTGCTGACCTTCGACGCACGGCGGCTGCTGGGCGATTTGATCGACCGCCTACGCGACCCGGAATGGCAGCCGGAGCGGCTCGAAGACGAGATCCGCTCGTTTGCCGAAGAGAAGGGAGCCAAACTCGGCTCGGTCGCCCAGCCATTGCGTGCTGCTCTGACCGGTTCGCTCGCTTCGCCGGGTATATTCGTGGTGATGAAGATCCTCGGGCGCGAAGAGAGCCTTGGGCGGATTGCCGATGCGGCCGGATCGGCGGGTTGACACGCGCGTTTGCCAAGCGCGCTCGACAGGCCTATTTTTGCACTGCATCATGCAACCGCCAGCAGACCTAGCGATAGAGGTGGATCGATGGACGGCAACAACATGACCACCGGAACGATGACGCTCACCGATAATGAAACCGGCAAGTCGATCGATCTTCCGGTGATTGGCGGATCAATCGGCCCGCGCGTCATCGATATCCGCAAGCTTTACGCGCAGAGCGGGCACTTCACCTACGATCCGGGCTTCATGGCGACCGCGGCCTGCCGCTCGAACATTACCTATATCGATGGCGATGAAGGGGTGTTGCTGTACCGGGGCTATCCGATCGAGGAGCTCGCAAAAAACAGCGACTTCATGGAAGTCTCCTACCTGCTGCTTTACGGCGAGCTGCCGACCGCAAAAGAGAGGGAGAAGTTCGTCCACGACATTACCCATCACACGATGGTGCACGAGCAACTCACCACCTTCTTCCGCGGCTTTCGTCGCGATGCGCACCCGATGGCGGTCCTGTGCGGTGTAGTCGGCGCTCTTTCGGCCTTCTACCACGATTCCACCGACATCCACGACCCGTACCAGCGGATGGTCGCATCTTACCGCCTGATCGCCAAGATGCCGACGATCGCGGCGATGGCATTCAAATATTCGGTCGGACAGCCTTTCATTTATCCGAACAACTCGCTGAGCTACGCCGAGAATTTCCTGCACATGACCTGGGCGGTGCCGTGCGAGGAGTACAAGGTGAACCCGGTTCTCGCGCGGGCGATGGACCAGATTTTCATCTTTGCATGCCGACCACGAGCAGAACGCCTCGACGGCGACGGTGCGCAACGCCGGATCGAGCGGCGCAAATCCGTTCGCGTGCATCGCCGCCGGCATCGCATCCTTGTGGGGCCCGGCGCATGGAGGCGCCAACGAGGCGGTGCTGAAGATGCTCGCGCGCATCGGCGACAAGAAAAATATTCCTGAATTCATCAGCCACGTGAAAAACAAAAACGAACACGAGATCCAATACGGCTTCGGCCATCGGGTGTACAAAAATTACGATCCCCGCGCCCGCGTGCTCCGCGACAGCTGCCACGAGGTGCTCGATGAGCTCGGCATCAAGAACGACCCATTGCTCGATCTGGCAATGGAGCTCGAAAAGATTTCACTCGACGACGAATATTTCATCAGCCGCAAGCTGTACCCGAACGTCGACTTCTATTCGGGGATCATCCTGAAGGCGATGGGGTTTCCGACATCGATGTTCACCGTTCTGTTCGCGATCGCGCGCACCGTCGGCTGGGTCGCGCAATGGACCGAGATGATCGCAGATCCCGATTCCAAGCTCATGCGTCCGCGCCAGCTGTTCACCGGTTCCACAGAGCGCCACTACGTGCCGGTCGAAAGGCGCGGTTGAGTTCAATCCGTTTACCTTTTCCCGTACTGCGGGAGAAGGTGAAAGCGGCTGTCGGCTTCTGAACCTGGACGCCCCTGCGCGCGCTGCGGTATCAATGGGTATCGGACCCGTGGTGCCGCCGCGGCCTTAGCGAAAGACGATCACGGGTTTTTCGGGGAGGAGGTTGTCGCATGCCGGATTACAAGCTGATTTCCGCCGACTCTCACGTCAGCGAACCGCCCGATCTGTGGGCGACCCGCGTCGACAAGAAATACCGCGAGCGGGCGCCGCAGCTGATGGTCAACCCGCCCGGCAAGGAGGGCGCCTATTTCTATTACGAGGGCTTTGCGCCGCATCCGATCGGCATCGGCCTTGGCGCCGGCAAGAGCCCCGAGGAGCTGAAGGAGTTCCTGACCAAGGCGACCTATGCCGATGCCCGGGCTGGCGGGTGGGACCCAGCCGCGCGGATGAAGGACAATGAACTCGACGGGGTCGAGGCGGACGTGCTCTACACGACTCTCGGCTTCCGCATCTTCTGGATCAAGGATCCCGGGCTGCAGGCGGACTGCTTCCGCGTCTACAACGATTGGCTCGCCGAATTCGTCGGCTACGACGCGAAGCGCATGGCCGGGCTGCCGATGATCTCGCTTTACGACCCTGTGGCCGGGGCGCGCGAGCTCGAGCGCTGTGCCAAGATGGGCCTCAAGGGGGCGATGATCTGGTGCTCGCCGCCCGAGGGGCAACCTTACAGCTCGGACATCTACGACCCGTTCTGGGCGGCGGCGCAGGAACTGAAGATGCCGGTCAGCCTGCATGCGATCACCGGAATGGGAGTGGAGAGCCAGTATAATTGGGGAGAGCGCTACATGCGCTCCACCGTGCTGTCGCACGAGGTCGAAAAGTCGTTCAGCGTGCTGATCTTCTCGGGCGTGCTCGACCGCTTCCCGGAACTGCAGATCGTCTCGGCCGAGAACAATATCGGCTGGCTGCCGTATTATTTGCAGCGCATGGACCGCGCCTTCGAGCGCCAGCGCATTTCTGCCGGCTTTACGAACAAGCTGAAGCCGAGCGAGTATTTCCGGCGCCAGATGTGGGCGACCTACATCGATGATTACGTCGGTGTCGCCAACCGCCACTTCATCGGCGTGGACAAGCTGATGTGGTCTTCGGATTACCCGCACCAGGCCTCGACCTGGCCGCATTCGCAGGACGTCGTCGCGCGCGACTTCAAGGAAGCCAGCCCCGAAGACCGCTTCAAAATCACCCGCGCCAACGCCGCCAGGCTCTACGGCTTCGACGCCTAAGAGCGCTCCGGCTGCGAAGTGGCGACCGTTTCCGCCCAGCAGCTGCCAAAGGCGGTGCGCACGACGCTGAGCGAATTCACCGCGCCGGCGCAGGGGGGCGTTTGCCGAAGACCTTCTCTCGGTGGTGCTGTTCGGTTCGGGGGCAGAGGGACGCCTGCGAGCGACCTCCGATGTGAACGTCGTTCTTGTGCTGCGCCGCGTCGAGCCGAATAAACTCGAGGCCATCGGCGAGGCCTACCGGTTCGCACATGCGGCGATCCGACTGGCGGCGATGTTCATTCTCGAAAACGAGATCGCCGTCGCCAAAGACGCTTTCTCGGTGAAAATTCGCCGACATCATAGCGCGGCACGAGGTGCTCTATGGACCCGATCCTTTTGTCGGGCTCACGGTCTCGCGAGAAGCGGCCTTGCGCCGTCTGATGCAGGTGCTCGTCAATCTGCAACTGCGGCTGCGCGAGCGATACGCTCTGTCGTCTGCCTATGACGAGCAATTGGCGAGGGCGGCGGCCGATGCCGTGGGGCCATTGCGGGCCAGCGCTGCGGTATTGCTGTGGCTCGAATCGGGAGCGAGGATTGCGCCGCGCGACGCGTTGCGGCAGATCGCGGACGAGACCGGCAGTGCGGCCGCCCTCGCCGCTATCAGCGAGGCGCGCGAGAGCGGTAGCGTACCAGCAATCGGCGCCACGGTTACACTCGTCGGCGCGATCGAGCTCGCGACGCGACTTGCAGAGCGGGCAGAGCAATTCGTTTAGTCTAGACCGCGACGTGGCGACGCTGACCCTCTCCTTCGCCGAGATGGAGGTCGACTTTCGCCAAGTTGGCGGTACGGGTCGGCAATCTCGATCACCGTCTCAGATGCGTCGTCCAACGCCGCTTGGCGGCTTCGTCCTCGGCGCGGGAGGCGACCCATCGTTCGCCGGCGGGGGTTTCCTCGCTCTTCCAGAACGGCGCGTCGGTCTTTAACCAATCGATCAGGAACTGGCAGGCGGCGAGCGCGGCTTCACGGTGCGGGGAGGCCGTGGCGACGAGCACGATGCGGTCGCCGGGGACGAGCCGGCCGTAGCGGTGGATGATCAGCACGGCATCGAGCGGCCAGCGCCGATGCGCCTCGGTCTCGATCTCGGTGAGCTTTTTCTCGGTCATACCGGGATAGTGCTCGAGCGTCAAAGCCGAGACGCGGTCATCGCCTCCCATGTCGCGGACCAATCCGATGAAGCTGGCGACCCCGCCGATCCGGGGATTGCCGGCCGCCAGGCGTTCAAGCTCGGCGCCGACGTCGAAATTCTCGCGCTGCACCCGGATCATCGCCTCATCCTCCGGTCACCGGCGGGAAGACTGCGATTTCGTCACCCTCCCGCACGGGGTGATCGAGCCCGACATGGTTGTGATTGACCGCTACCCGGACGACCGAAGGATCGCGCAGCGCCTCGGCATATCCGTCGCCGCGCGACCGCAGCCAATCGAGCAAGCCTGCTACATTCTTCACTCCAGGCGGCAAGTCGGTTTCCTCCTCGGCGCAGCCGATGCGCGCCCGCAGCCAGGCAAAATAAAGCAGCTTCACCCGATCACCTCGGAAAACGGCAGGAAATCGACCATCATGCCTGGCGCGAGGTCGCTCGTCTCCTCGCCGACGACCACGAGCCCCTCCGACCGAGTGATCGAGGAGATGATGCCGGCGCCATCCCTGGGGTATTTGACGGCGACGAGATCTTTCCCTTCGCGCTGTAGGCTCGCCCTGACATATTCGCGCCGCCCCGGTTTTTTGCGGTAAGCAAAGCCGGCTCGGACCGGGAAAAGCCGGGGCGCTGACGCCGTTGCACCGGCGAGTCTCAAGATCAGTGGCCGGGCCAGCACGACGAACGTTACGAGCGCCGCGACCGGGTTTCCCGGAAGTCCGACCAGGGGAACTCCGGCGATCTGGCCGAGCGCGACGGGGCGCCCTGGCTTGATCGCGAGCCGCCAGAAATGCAGGCTGCCCAGCCGCTCGATGGCCGGCTTGACATGATCCTCCTCGCCGGTTGAAACACCGCCCGAGGTGACGATCAGATCATGGCCGGCGCTCGCCGTCGCCAGAGTATCGGCGAGCACCGCCTCGCGGTCGGGGCGAATCCCGAAATCGCTGACGGCACAACCCAATCCGCCCAGAAGAGCCGCCAGCATGAAGCGGTTGGCGTCGTAGATCGTGCCCAGCGGCAACGCCGTGCCCGGGTCGCGGACCTCGTCGCCGGTGGAAAGCAGTGCCACACGCAAGCGGCGAAACACCGGCAGCTCGCGATAGCCGAGCGCGGCAGCCAGCCCGAGGTCCGCTGGCACGAGCCGCCGCCCGGCGGCGAGAGCTACCGCTCCCTCGGCGATGTCCTCTCCGGCATAGCGCCGGTTTGCCCCCTTCTTGATCCCCGGCTTGAGCCGCACTCGCCCGTCTTCGTCGACGCAATCCTCCTGCATCATGACGGTGTCGGTGCCTTCCGGCATCGGCGCGCCGGTAAAAATCCGGATCGCCGCGCCGCGCTCGGCGGTACGGCCGAGCGGGTGACCGGCTGCGGCCCGGCCGCAAACCGGAAGCACGGTTTCCCGCCCCGGCGCGAGATCGGCGTGCGCGAAGGCATAGCCGTCCACGGCGCTATTGGCGTGTGGCGGCAGGTTCATCGAGGCAACGACATCGCGGGCGAGAATGCGCCCGCAGGCACCGCCCAGCCGCGTTGTTTCCGTCTCGACGACCGCCGTCACTCGCTCTTCGATCCGGCCGAGCGCGGCGTCGACGCTCAGCAGTGCGCCCCCAAACGCAAAACAATCATCGCTCAGCTGTGCCATGGTACGAGCCCGGCTTCGTGGCCAAGGATGAAGTTGGCAATCGCAGTCGCATCCGACAGCGGCAGCCAGGGCCTGGAGAACTCGGGCAGTCGCTGATCGGAAGCAATCGCCACGACAAACGGATCGTCGGGATGCAGCAATGGTTTTCCGACCGCGTGACGATAGACCTCGATCTTCGGGTGTTCATGATGCTTGAAACCCTCGACGAGCACTAGGTCGACCGGGATCATACGCTCCAGCAACTCGTCGAGCGATGGCTCGGCGGCGCCGCGCAGCTCGTGCATCAGCGCCCAACGCTGCCCCGAGGCGACCATTACCTCTCGCGCGCCCGCCTGCCGGTGGCGCCAGGAATCCTTCCCCGGCTGATCGATGTCAAAGGAGTGATGAGCATGCTTTATCGTAGATACAGTGATCCCGCGTGAAACGAGTTCCGGTATCAGCGCCGTCATCAACGTCGTCTTGCCGCTTCCGCTCCAGCCGGCGAGGCCGAAGATCCGCATTGTCGCCCGCCCCATGGGCTCAAGTTGGGGGATGATCGCAGCCGTCGCAATGGCCTAAGCCAAATGCTCTGACTTGCGGTTCGCAGGCGCCGCGCGAGGGCGCGCCATGTGGCGCAGCCCGGCCTGAAGATAGTCGTATCCGGTCACCAACGTCAGGATTGCGGCGATCCACAACAGCGTCTCGCCGATCTCCGCCACCGGGACAAAACGGGGGCCGGCGTCGCCGACGATCAGCACCCCGATCGCGACCATCTGGATCACCGTCTTCCATTTGGCGAGCCGGGACACCGGCATGCCGACCCGCAACCCGGCGAGATATTCGCGAAGGCCGGAGACCAGGATTTCCCGACACAGGATGACCAATGCCGGAAGCAGCGCCTCAGCCGAGAGCCGCCCAAAGGCAGTCAGCATGAACAACGTCGCCGACACCAGCAATTTGTCGGCGATGGGGTCGAGAAAACGGCCGATTTCGGATTGCTGTTCCCAGCGCCGCGCCATGTGCCCATCCAGCCAGTCGGTCACCCCCGCGGCCGAAAAGAGCGCGCAGGCGAACCAACGGGCATAGTCGCCCGGCACGTAAAAGGTCGCGATCACCACCGGAATCGCCAAGATGCGCGACAATGTCAGCAGGTTGGGCAGGCTGGTAATCGGCACACATCGCTCCTGCTGAATACGAAAAAAAGGCAGCCGTACCTTACCCGTCGGGGTGGAAGTGGTCATAAATCTTTTTTGCTACAGTTTTACTGATGCCGGATACCCGTTCGAGGTCCCCGAGCCCGGCCCGGGCAACCGCTCGGGCCGAACCGAAATGATGCAGCAGAGCCTGCTTGCGGCGAGCGCCGACGCCCTCGATTTCATCGAGCGGGGAGCGCCCCAGGGCTTTCGTCCGTTTGGCGCGGTGCGCGGCGATAGCAAACCGATGCGCTTCGTCGCGCAGACGCTGCAGGAAATAGAGGACCGGGTCGCGTTGATCGAGCGAGAACGGCGCTCGCCCCGGCACAAAGAAGTGCTCCCGCCCGGCATTGCGCTCCGGCCCCTTCGCGATCCCGACGATTGCGACCTCGGCAATGCCGAGCTCTTCGAGGACGCCGCGGCCGATATTAAGCTGCCCCTGCCCGCCGTCGATCAGGATCAAATCGGGCCAGGTGCCCCGGTCGCGTTCGGGATCCTCTTTGACGGCGCGAGCGAAACGGCGCATTAGAACCTCGCGCATCATTGCATAGTCATCGCCGCCCGCGGTCCCGCGCTCCGGCCGCTCAGTTCCCCCCCTTCCCACCACCGCCGGCAGGGGCTGGTCGGAAAAAGCGTTTGCCGCAATTCCCTCCCCCGCGAGCGGGGGAGGGTTAGGGTGGGGGAAGGGCCGGGTCGGGGCAGCGCCCGCCCGGGACGGAGCGGCGCCGCGGATCGTGAACTTGCGATAGGCGTTTTTGACGAGCCCCTCGCGTCCGGCGACGATCATCGCGCCAACCGCATTCGTGCCTTGGATGTGGCTGTTGTCGTAAACCTCGACGCGCCGCAGTGGTCTGTCGATGCCAAGAGCGGCTGCGACGCCGTCGAGCAGTTGACTCTGAGAGGCACTCTCCGCAAGGCGCCGCCCGAGCGCCTCACGTGCGGTCGCGACTATCCGGTCGATCAGCCGCTTTTTGTCGCCGCGCTGAGGTACTGCGAGGCTGACCCTCGGCCCACCGAGCGACAACGCTTCTTCCACCAGGTCCTGCTCGACCAGCCGGTGACTCAACAAGACAAGAGGCGGTTTCGTACGATTGTCATAAAATTGGCCAACGAACGAGGTCAGTACCTCCTCCACCGAGAGCTGCCGGTCATGGCTTGGGAAGTACGCCCGATTGCCCCAATTCTGCCCGCCGCGGAAGAAGAAAACCTGGACGCAGGTTTGCCCGCCATCCTGATGGGCGGCGATGACGTCGGCATCGACGACTCCGGCGACGTGGATGTCTTGATGCCCTTGGACCAACGACAGCGCGCGGATCCGGTCACGAACCAACGCCGCCGCTTCGAAATCCAAAGTGTTCGCGGCCTCTTCCATCTCGGCGGCGAGGCGTTGCTGAACAGCGTCACTCCTGCCCGACAAAAAGGTGTGCGCCTGCTCGATCAGCGCCGCGTAATCCTCGCGCGAGATGTGTCCGACGCAAGGGGCGCTGCAGCGCTTGATTTGGTAAAGCAGGCAGGGGCGAGCGCGGGTTGCAAAAACGCTGTCGCTGCAGGACCGCAACAAGAACGCCTTCTGCAGGGTCACCAGGGTGCGATTGACGGACCCGGCGGAGGCAAAGGGACCGAAATAGCTGCCTTCCTTGGTCCGCGCGCCGCGGTATTTTGTGAGCTGCGGAAAGTCGTGACCGGCCGTGAGATGGATAAACGGAAACGACTTGTCATCGCGCAACAGCACATTGTAGCGGGGCATCAGCCGCTTGATCAGATTGCATTCGAGCAGCAGCGCTTCCGCCTCGGTGTGGGTGACCACGACTTCCATCGAGGCAGTCTCGGCAATCATGCGGCGCAGCCGGTTCGACAACCCGGCAGGATGCGCATAATTCTGCACTCGGCCCTTCAGGCTGCGCGCCTTGCCGACATAGAGCGCGTCACCCCTCCGATCGAGCATGCGATAAACGCCCGGACTGGCCGGCATGCTCCTCAGCGCCTCGCGGATGGTAGCGACACCGCTGGCAATTCCTGCGGAAACGGCAGGGCGCGCCGAGGGATCGGGGGGTGCGGCGTCGGCCGGTAGAACGCTCTCGGGGGCTCTAGACGGCGGCTCGGCGACGCTACCCGGAGCCCGTCGGGGGTCGATCGGAGGCAGTGCGCTGCGGCGCGGATTCCGCCGTCGCGTCGCAACCGGCGTCCCGAATTCCGTCATTTTGCCGTCCGTGTTTCCGTCACGATCTCGTCAACTAATTGAGCCGGCACACTGATTCGGGGTATCCACGAAACCGGTGGATAACTCTGTTGAAAACTTGAAGCCAGCAAACTCGGATTGTAGGTATATCTTGCTTTTGTGACATTTGACCAAAATTTAGGCAATCGCTTATCTTATTGAAAAACATGATTTTAGGCTGGAATTGGTTAACGGCCATGACAAAATATAACAGATCTCGCGTTTCGCCCATTGCCGCATCACGACATCGTCCCCTGTGAACAAATCCGCGCCATAATCCTCCGCCATCGCTGTTCTTCCCCGGGAATGCAGTCTTACTCGACCGGCAACTGCCGTTGCGGTTGCGCCCAACCGAGATGCTGCCCGCCATCGAGTGCGATCATCTGGCCGGTCATCGCCGGCGCGGCCAGGATGAACCGCATCGCTGCAGCGATCTCCTCGGGGCTGGTGCCGCGGCGCAACGGCATCAGTTCGCATTGCCGGGCAAACTGCTGCAGGGTCTGGCGGGGGCTTGGCACCGTCGGGCCAGGGCCGATGCCGTTCACCCTAATGCGCGGCGCTAGGGCGAGCGCCATCGTTTGGGTCAAAGTCCACAACCCTGCTTTCGCCAAGGTGTAGGACACGAAATAGGGTGTCAGCGACCACACCCGCTGATCCAAGAGATTGACGACCACGCCGCCGGCATCTGCCGGCAGCCGGGCCGCGAAATTTTGAATAAGAACAAACGGGGCGCGCAGATTTACCGCGATGTGCGAATCCCAGCTCTCGCGGGTCAGCGTCTCGACCGTGTCGTTCGCGAATGCCGCGGCATTGTTGACCAGGCAGCCGATCGGTCCAAATTCGCGCTCGGCACGTGGGAGCAGCGCGGAAACGGCTGCCTCATCGGCGAGATCGGCGGCAAGCGCAACCGCCGCGCCGCCTTTGCCGCGGATCAGCTCGGCTAGATTTTCAGCGGCATCGCGCGAGCCGTGATAATGAACCGCGACAGCGAAACCGTCCTCGGCAAGCGCGAGCGAAAGCGCGCGGCCGATCCGTTGCGCGCCGCCGGTTACCAGCGCTGCCCGAGGTATCGGCAGAACCGGCAACGCCCCAGTCGGCTGGTTGCCGGGCTCGGCATCACCGACGCCATTACCGACGGGCACGGCGTTCCTTACGAGCCCGCATCTTGGCGCGGACGACATCACGCGCCGAGACGCCGGCGCGGCCCGCGATCGAGCGGCCCCGTTGCCCCTCGCCGCGCCGGGATCCGGCACCGTTCGGCAGCGCATCCGGAAGGCCCAGATCGGCCTGCTCGAGGCGGCGGATCTCGTCGCGCAACCGAGCAGCCTCCTCGAATTCCAAATCGGCAGCCGCCTCACGCATGCGCTTTTCGAGATCGGCGATCACCGTCTTCAAATCGGCGCCCTGGTAATGCGCCGCTTCGCCCTCCGACAGCCCAAAGGTCACATGATCGCGCTCATAAACGCTTTCCAGGATGTCGGAGATGCCGCGGCGCACGCTTTCGGGTGTGATCCCGTGCGCGGTATTGTAGGCCTGCTGCTTTTCGCGCCTGCGGTTTGTCTCCTCGATCGCGGCCTTGAGACTGTCGGTCATCCGGTCGGCATAGAGGATCGCGCGGCCATCGATGTGGCGAGCCGCCCGCCCGATTGTCTGGATCAGCGACGTCCGCGAGCGCAGATAACCCTCCTTGTCGGCGTCGAGCACTGCCATCAGCGCGCATTCCGGGATGTCGAGCCCCTCGCGCAGTAGGTTGATCCCGATCAGAACGTCGAACATGCCGAGGCGAAGATCGCGGATGATCTCGATGCGCTCGATGGTGTCGATATCGGAATGCATATAGCGCACGCGCAGCCCGGCCTCGTGCAGGTATTCGGTCAGCGCCTCAGCCATCTTCTTGGTCAGGGTGGTGACCATGACCCGGTGCCCGCGCAACGCCTCCTCACGGCATTCCGCCATCAAATCGTCGACCTGATTGTCGACCGGCCGGATGATGCAAGGCGGGTCGACGAGACCGGTGGGGCGCACGATCTGCTCGACAAAGACGCCGCCGGTGCGCTGCATCTCCCAAGGGCCGGGGGTGGCCGAGACAAAGATCGTCTGGCCGCGCAGCGCGTCCCATTCCGCGAATTTGAGCGGCCGGTTGTCGGTACAGGACGGCAGTCGGAAACCGTATTCGGCAAGGCACGTTTTGCGCGTCCAGTCGCCGCCGAACATGCCGCCGAGCTGCGGCACCGTCACATGGCTTTCGTCAACGAAAACGAGCGCGTCGCGCGGCATGTATTCGAAGAAGGTCGGCGGCGGCTCGCCCGGCTTGCGGCCAGTCAAATACCGTGAGTAGTTCTCGATCCCGGCGCAGCTGCCGGTCGCTTCGATCATCTCCAAATCGTAGGTCGTGCGCTGTTCGAGCCGCTGCGCTTCGAGCAATTTGCCTTCCGTGTGAAGCTCCTCTAGGCGGAGTTTAAGGTCGCGCTTGATCTGCTCTATCGCCTGCAAGAGGGTCGGGCGCGGCGTCACGTAATGGCTGTTGGCGTATATCTTGACCGAGTGCAACGACGCGGTCTTCTCGCCGGTCAGCGGATCGATCTCGTGGATCGCCTCGATCTCGTCGCCGAACAGCGAGATGCGCCAGGCGCGGTCCTCGTAATGCGCCGGAAACAGCTCGATCGTATCGCCGCGCACCCGGAACGAGCCGCGGAAGAAATTATGGTCGTTGCGGCGGTATTGCAATTCGACAAAGCGGGCGAGCAATTGGGCGCGGTTGATCCGGTCGCCCTTGGCGAGCGACAGCGTCATCTGCGAATAGGTCTCGACCGAGCCGATGCCGTAGATGCAGGAGACCGAGGCGACGACGACGACATCGCGCCGTTCGAGAATCGCCCGCGTCGCCGAGTGGCGCATCCGGTCGATCTGCTCGTTCAGCGACAATTCCTTTTCGACATAGGTATCGGTGCGCGGAACGTAGGCCTCGGGCTGGTAATAATCGTAATACGAGACGAAATACTCGACCGCGTTCTCCGGGAAAAAGCTCTTCATTTCGCCGTAGAGCTGCGCGGCCAAGGTCTTGTTGGGTGCGAGTATGATTGCCGGGCGTCCGGTACGCTCGATGACATGCGCCATCGTGAAGGTCTTGCCCGAGCCGGTAACCCCGAGCAGAACCTGCTCGCGCTCGCCGGCCGCAATCCCCTGGCACAACTCCTCGATAGCCTGCGGCTGGTCGCCCGCGGGCCGAAATTCGGATTGGAGCTGGAACGGCCTGCCGACATCACTCTGCGGCCGCTCGGCGGCCATCAGCGGCAGCATTGTTATAAGATCTAGGGCATCAGCCGATTTCATGCCGGACACCGGGTAAGCAGCGTCGTCAATGGTAAAATGGTATATAGGATCGGCGAAAACCGGGCGCGACATCAGCGGACAAATCCATGCTGGAGCCGCTTCCGACACTCCGAACACTGCGGCTCATGTCATCGGCTCGATCGATTCTGCCGCCGGTTAGTCCGGCTCACGCTGAGATGTCAACCGAGATGCTATGCCTCGCGGTAGCCGCAGTCGAGGATTCGGGCGGGGCCGTCGACGTCCGGCTCGAGAACCCTGATGCTCCATTCTCTGGCGCGACCGCCACTTTTCGAGAATCTTTTGTTGGTCTCATCGATCGCCATTTCTCTTGCTTGTTGTTCGTTTTCGGCGATCAACGTCGCATAATAGATTTCCTCGCCTAGGGACCTGGTGCAGCTGAACTTATTCATATCTCCAACCTCTTGTTAACCAGGATCATTTGAAAGCAACAGATCGGGAGCGGCCGGTCAAGCACAACAGACGGCCACCAAGCAGCGATCCTCCACTACCCTCCTAAAGAGGTTGTGCAAGTATGCCGGGAAAGCTCGGCCGGCGCGGTGCGTCCTTCGAGACGGCCGCTTTGCGGCTTCCTCACGATGAGCAAATTCGTCGCCGCGAGTACAGCCCACCCTCATGCTGAGGAGCACCCCTGGGCGCGTCTAGAAGCACGCTCGGCAGCTAAGCAGGTCATTTTCTTCAGAGGCTCTAAGCTCGAACCGAGCATCGTCCGAGCTGGAACCGGCTTCACACCGGACCGGTTCGCGTGTAGCCTCACGGGTTGATCTCCTCGCATACTCAGGCCAGTCATGTCCTTTCTTGCCGACCGTCTCGCTCGCGTCAAACCGTCGCCGACCATGGCGATGACCGCACTCGCCACCGAATTGAAGGCGGCCGGACGCGACATCGTCAGCCTGTCGGTCGGCGAGCCCGATTTCGATACGCCGCCGAATATCCAGGAGGCGGCGATCGCGGCGATGCGGCGCGGCGAAACGCGCTACACCACTTTCGACGGCACGATCGAGCTGAAGCGCGCGGTCGCCGCCAAGTTCAAGCGCGAGAACGGGCTCGATTACGAGACTTCGCAGATCACGATCAGCGCCGGCGGCAAGCAGGTGCTGTACAATGCGATGGTCGCCACGATCAATCCCGGGGACGAAGTCGTCATCCCGGCGCCGTTCTGGGTATCCTACCCGGAGATGGTGCTGTTGTGTGAGGGCACTCCCGTGCCGGTGCCGTGCCCGCAGAACAACGGCTTCAAAATGCGTCCCGAGGATCTCGACGCGGCCATCACACCGCGGACCAAATGGCTGATCCTGAATTCGCCCTCGAACCCGAGCGGGGCCGCCTACACCAAGGCGGAACTGGAGGGTGTTGCCGAGGTTTTGCTGCGTCACCCGCAGGTCTGGGCGATGACAGACGACATGTACGAGCACCTTGTCTATGACGATTTCGAGTTCAAGACGATCGCGCAAGTCGAGCCGCGTCTCTACGAGCGCACCCTGACCGTCAACGGCGTGTCGAAAACCTATTGCATGACCGGCTGGCGGATCGGCTATGGCGGCGGCCCCAGGGCGCTGATCAAGGCGATGGGCGCGATCCAGTCGAACTCGACCGCGAACCCGTGCTCGATCAGCCAGGCGGCGGCGATCGAGGCCCTGACCGGCCCGCAGGATTTCATTCCGGTCCATAACCGCAGCTTCAAGGAACGGCGGGATCTCGTCGTCGAGATGCTGAACCGGGTCCCCGGCCTGTTCTGCCCCCGGCCCGAGGGGGCGTTCTATGTCTATCCGTCCTGCGCCGGCGTCATCGGCAAGCGAACCCCGGCCGGCCGGGCGATAACCAATGACGAGGATTTGGTCCGCTATCTGCTGGAAGAAACCGGGGTCGCGGTGGTGCACGGCGCCGCCTTCGGGCTGTCGCCGCATTTTCGCATCTCCTACGCGACCTCGACCGAGGAGTTGCGCGACGCTTGCGAACGCATCGGCCGGGCCTGCCGCGCGTTGATGGCATAGCTGACGGCTGCCGAAACCGCCGCGATCCGCGGGATTGGATGCGCGAAATTTCGATTGCCATCCTGCCGGCCGGCGCGCAACTTCGGAACAGATAACGGCGCCGCTGGGCCCGCGGTCGCGGTCTTCGGCGGCAGCTTCTCAGGATGATGGAGGCGCCCATGGCGAATACCACTGAAGCCCCGCGTTGTGCCGCGCTGATCGGCCCGTATCTTTCGGGCAAGACCACCCTACTCGAGGCTTTGCTGCACGCCAGCGGCAGCACCAGCCGGCGCGGCAGTGTGCGCGACGGCAACTCGGTCGGGGATCATTCACCGGAAGCGCGCGCCCGCCAGATGTCGACCGAGCTCAACGTCGCCGGTGCGAGTTTTCTCGGGGACCGCTGGACAATTCTCGACTGCCCGGGTTCGGTCGAGCTGCTCTACGAGGCGCAAGCGGCATTGCTGGTCTGCGACGTCGCCGTGGTCGTCGTCGAGCCCGAGGTCGAGCGCGCTCTGACGATCAGCGCGCTGCTGCGGTTTCTCGACCGGCACAAGATCCCGCACATGATCTTCATCAACAAGATGGACAACGCGAGCGCGCGGGTGCGGGATCTGCTGGCGGCCTTGCAATCGGTCTCCGAGCGTCCGCTGGTGTTGCGCCAGGTGCCGCTGCGTGGCTCGGATACTGAGATCACCGGGTATGTCGACCTGGTCAGCGAGCGCGCCTACCGATACCGGCCGGGTCAGCCGTCGGATCTGATCCCGCTGCCCGACGGTTTCTGGGAGCAGGAACGCGCGACCCGCGCCGGGCTGATAGAGAAACTCGCCGATTTCGACGACACTCTGCTCGAACAACTGCTCGAAGAGGTCGAACCGCCAAAGGAGGAGATCTACAAGCATCTGACCCGCACCCTGAAAGGCGCGCAGGTCGTGCCGGTGTTTCTCGGCTCGGGGCAGGCGGACTTTGGCATACGCCGGTTGTGGAAGGCGCTGCGCCATGAGGCGCCGGCGCCGCGGGAGACCGCAGAACGGCCGGGGATCGCTCCGGAAGGCGAGCCCCTGGCGCAGGTCTTCAAGACCCATCACTTGCCGCACACCGGCAAGCTATCATTGGCTCGCGTCTGGCGCGGGACGATCTCCGAGGGCATGGTGTTGAACGGCAGCCGCGTCGCCGGCGTTCTGCGCCTGGTCGGTGCTCAGCAGGAGAAGGTTCCGGCCGCTCAGGCAGGTGAAGTCGTCGGGTTGACGCGAATGGAGGATATCGCCACCGGCACCGTCCTGACCCCGTCCGGCAAGGCAACGCCATTGCCGCAGCCGGAACGGCCGCAGCCGGTTTACGGTCTCGCGATCACCTCCGAGCGGCGCCAGGACGACGTCAAGCTGACCGGCGCGATCGGCAAGCTGATCGAGGAGGACCCCACCCTCGAACTCGAGCAAAATGCCGATACCCAGGAAATGGTGCTCTGGGGCCAGGGCGACATTCATCTGCAGATCGCCATCGACCGCCTGCGCACTCGGCACAACCTTGCGGTCAATGGCAGGCGCGCGGCAGTCCCCTACAAAGAAACGATCCGGCGCGGCACTCAGCAACATTCCCGCTTCAAGCGTCAGAGCGGCGGGCATGGCCAGTTCGCCGATGTCACGATCGAGATGAAGGCGCTGCCGCGCGGCTCGGGCTTCACTTTTACCGACAGCGTCGTCGGCGGCGCGATCCCGCGCAATTACATTCCGGCGGTCGAGGAAGGAGTGATCGAGGCATTGCATCACGGCCCGCTGGGATTTCCGGTCGTCGATGCCGCAGTCAATCTGATCACCGGCCAGTTCCATGCAGTCGACAGCTCGGACCAGGCGTTCAAAACGGCGGGACGGCAGGCCGTCCAGGAAGCCTTGCCAAAATGCGAGCCGATCCTGCTCGAGCCGATCGACTCGGTCGAGATCTCCGTGCCGAACGCGTTCACTGCCCGGGTTCAGCGATTGGTCTCGGGACGGCGCGGCCAGATCCTCGGCTACGATGCCAAACCGGACTGGCCCGGCTGGGACGTCGTCAGCGCCCATCTACCGCAAAGCGAATTGCATGACCTGATCGTCGAGCTGCGTTCGCTGACGATGGGGGTCGGCAGCTTCGCCCATCATTTCGACCATATGCAGGAGCTAAGCGGCAGACCGGCGGAGAAGGTGCTCGCCTCGCGCACGGCCGACGCCGCGCAATAGGTTGATCGCGAAAGCGTGACTTGGCGCCGCCGGATGCCGATCCAACCTCTGGAATCGCAACGGTAGCGAGGTTTGGTCGTGTTGATCCGGCGAAGAAGAGGCTGGGAGCTAGGCGAGAGCGCGGCGACACCCGAGGCGGTATTCGTCGGGCGCAGAGCGGTGATCAAGGCGATTGCTGCCGGCCCGATCCTCGCGCCCGCATTGCGTTCGGCCCTTGCAGCCGAGGAAGATCCGTCGGCCGGCCTCTACCCCACTAAGCAAAACCCGCGCTACACGCTCGACCGGCCGCTGACCGCAGAAAAGCTGGCCACGACGTACAACAATTTTTACGAGTTCGGCTCGCAAAAATCGATCGCGTCCGATGCCCAGGCGCTGAAGATCCGTCCGTGGACCGTCAAGATCGACGGGCTGGTCGAGAAACCGCTTTCCCTCGACATCGACGAGTTGTTGAAAAAGATGCCGCTCGAGGAGCGGCTCTATCGCCATCGCTGCGTCGAGGCGTGGTCGATGGCGGTGCCGTGGAGCGGCTTCCCGATGGCGGCCCTGGTGGAACTCGCGAAGCCGCTGGGCTCGGCGAAATACGTTCAAATGGAGACGTTCCTAGACCCCAAGACCGCGCCGGGGCAGAAGGAATTCTGGTACCCCTGGCCCTATGTCGAGGGCGTCACGATCGCCGAGGGAGGAAACGAGCTCGCCTTTCTCGTGACCGGCATGTACGGCAAGCCCGTTCCAAAGCAGGACGGGGCGCCGCTGCGGCTGGTATTGCCGTGGAAATACGGTTTCAAATCGGTCAAGTCGATCGTCCACTTCTCGTTCACCGAAAAGCGGCCAGTGTCGTTCTGGGAAACCGTGCAAAGCAGCGAGTATGGGTTTTGGGCGAACGTCAACCCCGAGGTTCCCCATCCGCGCTGGAGCCAGGCGACGGAGCGGGTGCTCGGCACGAACGAGCTCGTACCGACGCTGAAATGGAACGGCTACGGCGAGTTCGTCGCCCATCTCTACGACGGGCTGGAAAAGGAGCGACTTTTCGTCTGAGGGAGCAGACCTCTCCGAAAGGCGATCGCAAATTTAGCTTGCAAATTTGATCATGTTTTGTTCTATATCCGCGGGGGCAATAACCCCGAGGAGATGAGGATGAAGAAATGGACGCTCCCGGCCGCCGCGGCGGTCCTGCTCGCAGTGGCGTGGTCGCACTGGCCGGCCGTTGCGCAACGAGCCCCGCAACCTGCCGCGGCTGGCGAGATGATCACATTCGACCAGTACCGCGACTTCCGCGCACGCGACCTGCAGCAGCGCCAGGCTCGGCTCGCACGCCAGCTGACCGATCCCGGCCTTTCGGCTGCGGAGAAGGCGAGCGTCGAGCGCCGCAAGGCCTATTACGATCAGCTGGCGGAGATGCCGGCCGAGGAGCGCGACCACCTTTATCGCGAACGGTTCGACCAGATCGACAGCAATCATGACGGCAAGCTCGACCCGGAGGAACGGGCCGCGTGGCGCGAGAAGCAGCGGGAATTCTATCGCCAGCAATCCGCCGACCGCGCCCACCCGGCCGACCAACAGCCTTGATCGGCGACTCATTCTGATTGGCGCATCGAACGGAGGATGGAGCGCCTGTAACATCGTCCGCGACGAGCGAATTGACGCTCGTGGCGGTCGGCTTTTAGCTTGGGGCCGTTCCGTTCACGGGAGATGCGAGGAATGTCCAAAATCGAGCAATATGCCGCCCGCGGGGTCTGGGATCCGCCGACATATTCGCAGGCTGTCAAGGTCACCGGCGCCGAGGCGATCCTCTATATCGCGGGCCAGGTGGCCTATGGCGCCAACGGTAGTGCGGCGCATGCCGGCGATTTCAAGGCGCAGGCGCGGGCGGCTTTGCAGGCGGTGAAAGCCCAGGTCGAGGCCGGCGGCGGCACCATGGCGAATATCGTCAAGGTCAATACGTATCTCACCGACATTCGTCATCGCGCCGATTACGCCGCCATTCGCGAGGAATTCTTCGGGAAGAAAATGCCGGCCTCGACCCTGGTGGCCGTCGCGGCACTGGCACAGCCCGAGTTTCTTATCGAGATCGAAGCGATCGCGGTGATCTAGACCTCTGTAAGCCCGACGCGGTCCTCTCGCCAATGAGGACGCTGACAGTAACTCTTTTCGTGGTTGTTCTGGCGGTGCCGCTCGCCGGGTGTGGAGCAGGCGGCGGGAATGCCAACCTCGGACCAGATCCTGGGGGCGGGTTTTACTGTCCCCATAATGCCTTCGAAGGCTGCGTAAATCCGTAGTTCTGTAATGCCAGTGGACACCCTCCGGGATGGCGCCGCGTTCGAGTGCCGGGTTGTGCCCGAGGATCAGCGCGAGGATGGCCGACAAAAACGGGAAGAACGCGACCGCCAAAAGGCCGCCAGTGAAGGCGCCGGGTTGGAAGAATTTACTCGGGTGAGGCCGTCGCGCTCGTTTTCCATGCGCGACTTTCTTTACAGCGATATCTCGAACTTGCACGGCATTGCCAACCTCCCTGCCGATCCGGATTTGGCGATTGCGGCGGGCCGGCGCTTCTGTGAAGAACCCCTCGAACCGTTGCAGGAGACATTGGGACGGCTGGCTATCGGTTCAGCTTATCGGTCGGCCGCGGTAAACGCGTTCGGCAACGTGCACCATAACAATTGCGCGTCGAACGAACGCAACTATGCGCGTCACATCTGGGATCGGCGCGATGCGCGAGGGACCATGGGCGCGATGGCCTGCATCGTCGTCCTGTGGTTCGCCGATCGCCTGCTCGAAGGCACCTCGTGGCAGGCGATGGCATGGTGGATCCACGATCGCCTCCCGTACAGCGAGCTGCAGCTTTTCCCTAAGCTCGGCGCGTTCAACACCGGCTGGCAAGAGTACCCAAAACGCGAGATCTACAGCTTCATCCGCCCTCGCGGGTACCTGACTCGACCGGGCATGCCGAACCACACTGGCGACCATGCTGGTTCCCACCGGAACGAGAAGGTGCGCTTAACGGCCCCGACCTTTGGTGATGTACTCCTCGCTCTGCATTTCGATCAGGCGCGACACCGTGCGCCGGAACTCGAAGGTGCCGTCGCCGGCAGTATAAATTTCTTCCGGCGGCACTTCGGCCGAGGCAATCAGCAGGGTGTGCGCCTCGTAGAGCGTATCGATCAGGATGTTGAAGCGCCGCGCCTCGTTGCGCTGCTGCGAGGAGAGGCGCGGGACGCCTTCGACGATGACCGCAGCGAAGCGCTCGGCGATCCCGAGGTAATCGGCGGCGCCGAGTGGGTTGGCGCACAGGTCCGCGAAAGCGAACCAGGCGACGCCGCGCGCCGCCCGCGGGACGGCGAGCGGGCGCCCCTTCACGGTAAGGGTCGCGCTGGCGCCGGATGCCCCATCGGTCAGCTCGGCAAAGGCATGTTCGAGCGCGTCGCGCGCCGCCTCGCCGAGCGGGTGGTGGTAGACCGGCTTGCCGTGCAGCCGGGCGAGCCGATAGTCGCGTCCGCTGTCGAGCTCAAGCACAAAGAGCTTTTGCTTGAGCAGCCCGATGAACGGCAGAAACCGCTCGCGCTGGAGGCCATGCTCGTAGAGCTCATCCGGCGCGCGGTTCGAGGTCGCGACGACCACGACCCCGGCGTCGAACAGCGCCCTGAACAGGCGTTCGAGGATCATCGCATCGGCGATGTCCTCAACCTGAAACTCGTCGAAGCACAATAGCGCAGCCTCGCCGGCGAGATCGTGCGCGACTTTGGCGATCGGCCGGTCGGTGTGGGCGCGCCGCTCCCGCTCTATGCGGTCGTGCACCTCGACCATGAAAGCGTGGAAATGCACCCGCCGCTTGTGAAGGCTCGGCACCGAGCGGAAAAACAAGTCCATCAGCATCGATTTGCCGCGGCCGACCGGACCGCACAGATAAAGCCCGACCGGCGCGTGACTGCCGCCGTTCTCGGCAAGACCGAAGCGGGCGAGCCAGCCGCGCAGGCCAGTTTCCGGCCGGTAGTGCAGCAAGGCGCGATAGAGGCTCTGCAGCCGCTCGATGGCCAGCTGCTGTGCCGGGTCGGGCTGCAGCAGTGCCCGCTGGCGCAGCGCGCGGTAGACCGCCATCGGTTCCGCGGTCCGCGCTGCGGCTGTGCCCGCATCGTGTGCCATCACAATAAGCTGACTAAATTCGCTGCGATCGACGGGCAGATGTTCCGGGGTTAATTTCCGTCGGAGATACGGCGAAGGAGAAAGCGATGAACGAAGACCGTTTCAACATGGATATCCGAAAATTCTTAAAAGTGGTCGGCGTGACCTCGCAGCGCGAAATCGAGACCGCAGTCCGCGACGCGCTCGCCACCGGCAAGCTCAGCCAAAGCGCACTATTGAAGCCACGCGTGACCCTGTCGATCCCGGAGCTCGGGCTCGAACACGTCGTCGACGGCGAGATTGGGCTGTCTTAGACAGCCCCGCTCGCCCGCCGTCGCTTCGCTATTTCGCGGCTGTCACCATGATTTCGACGAGCAGCTCCGGGCGCGCCAGATCGGCCTTGACGCAGGCGCGCGCCGGCGGATTCTCGGGATCGACCCAGGCGTTCCACACCGAGTTCATGTCGGCAAACAGCGCCATGTCCTTGATCCACAGATTGGCCGAGAGCAGGTTGGACTTGGTGGTCCCGGCCTGGGCGAGGTAGCCGTCGATTTTGTCGAGGATTTGCTTGGTCTGGCCTTTGATGTCCTGGCTCGTGTCGCCAGCGGTCAGACCTGCGAGATAGACCGTGTCGCCGCGCACGACACAGCGGCTCATGCGCGGACCGGGCGGCTGGGTCCGGTCGAAACGGGTGATGGCCATCGGCGAGTCTCCCATGCATGGTGATGCGGAAGTAAAAGCGGTCAGCCCGGGCTCTGCGGCGGCGAAACGTAGTTGACTATGCGCTTGCCGTTGGTGTGGATGCCGAAGGTAACGAGCGGCCGGTCGCCCACTACCCGGAACGCATGCACCCGGCCCGCAGGTACGGCAATCGTGACCCCGGGTTCCATCGTTACCACACCTTCTTCGCCATCGAGCCAAGCCTCGCCGCGGCCCGCGATGACGGTCAAGATCTCGGCGTAAGGATGCGAGTGCAGCGGCGTCGCATATCCCGGTTGCGAGGTCTGGATGCCGGTGCGGATCGGCAGCCCCTCACCGGTGTCGTCGCCGATGATCGGCTGATAGGCAGCGCCGCCCGGTAATGTCACACTGGGCCGATCGGCATGGCGAACGACGGTCAGCTCGTCGGGCATCGGCTCCCTCCTCGGCCATTGGCAAGAGCCCAAGCTATCACGGTTTTGGCGCACCGGTGATCGGAAAGTACCACTCGTTAGGACCGGCCTCGGCTGCTATTTCCGATTAACTATAATAATGGCGAACCGTTCGCCAAAGCGGCGTCCGGATACGATCGGAGATCGCCATGCAGAGAGTTCGGCCACGCTGCGCATATCTAGCCTTTGGTGCGGCGCTGGTCTCATGGGGCGCAGCATCGGCAGCCGATATCGAAACGGCAGCGCCGCCAACCTTTGAATTCGGCGCTCACAAGAGGACGGATGGCTGGGTCGATTTCGGATTGCGCGCGCCCGCGGCCGACAACGCCGAGCTGTTGATCTACGACACAGGAGACGCCACGATTCCGGCGACGGTCGTGCCGATGACACGCGACGGTGCCGGGGACTGGGGCGTCCGGATCCGCGGCCCCGGGGCGAGTGCCGGCACGTTTTACATGTACCGCCTGAGTGGTCACGGCACAGCCACGGCGAACGCGCCCTTTGGCACCGTGCTGAACGGCAATTTCGTGCTCAACGACCCATACGCATACCGGACGCAGGAGGTCGACTATGCGGAATTTTACCTCTCTCCTCCCTTCGTCGACAGCGACCACTCCATCTATGCCGGAGGCGGCAAGAGCATCGTCTACGATCACGGGGCCGACCCTGCCCCTACTCATGTGGACGTGCGGCCCGAAGATCTGATCGTCTACGAATTGCACGTGCAGGATTACACGGCGCAACTCCAGGGCCTGCCAGAGGCGCTGCGCGGCACCTATCTCGGTCTGACGCAGGGCGGGCTGAAAACGCCGGGCGGCCTGACCGCCGGGGTCGATCACCTCGCCGAGCTCGGCGTCACCGCAGTCGAGCTGATGCCGGTCATGCAATACGACAAGGATACGACGACAGCCGCGGGCCGGGTCAATCACTGGGGGTACATGACGACAAACTTCTTCGCCCCGGAAACGCGCTATGCCTCGCGTCCCGGTAACGAGGTCACCGAGCTGAAGCGTCTCGTCCAAGCTTTCCACGACCGCGGCATCGCGGTGTTCATGGATGTGGTCTACAACCACACTGCCGAAGGCGACTGGGTGCAGGACGGGCGCCTCGCCGACAAATGCTACAATCTGTGCGATGATATCCCCGAAATCTATCGCGGTACGGGGACCGGGTTCTTCGCCAACGCCAGCGGCACCGGCAACGATATCGATTTTTCGGGCGGCGACCGTTTCACCAAGCACTTGGTGCTCGATTCCCTGGCTCTGTGGCACACCGCCTACGGCGTGGACGGGTTTCGCTTCGACCTCGCCCGCATATTGGCCGACGGTTCGACAGATGCCGCCGCCTGGGTCAGTGCCGATCCCCGCTTCGCCCGCGCGCATCTGCACGCCGAGCCGTGGGACCTGGAGGGGCAGTGGTGGGACTTCATGGACAGCCCGCCCTGGAACTCGACGAACAACCGCTGGGCCAAGTGGATCGGCAAGTACCGCGACGGAGCGCGGCTGTTCTCCAAAAGCGATTTGCGTGACCCCAACACATTAAAAAAGCTCATCGAGGGCCGCGGCGCCGTTCCCGGAACGGACGCCGATGCTTCGAGCAGGCCGTGGCGCTCGATCAATTTTATCGCGATCCACGACGGCTACACGTTGCGGGACTGTATGTTCTTCAATGATGCCGACGGCTCGCAAAACTGCTGGGACAGCAGCGGCGACGAGGATCTCCGCCGCCGACGTGAGAAACTGGTGCTGGGCCTGCTGCTCACGTCCAACGGCGAACCGCTGCTGCAGCAGGGAGACGAGTTCGGCCGCACGAAATCCCGGGCCGGGCAGGATGGGGCGAAGAACAGCTGGGATTGGGAATCGACCTCCGGCGACGCAACGGTGAATGCCGTCAACTGGATCGACTGGGGGCTTAAAGACGGCAATACCGAGGGTTCTCCCAATGGTCCACGCTACGGGCGCGAATTGTCGGAGTGGACCCGCGGCCTGATTGCGTTGCGGCGACGCTGGACACAGTTTCGCCAGGCAGATTTTGGCGAATACGCGGCCGCGCCGCGGGCCGCCCCCGGCGATCCGGCCAATGACGGCCGTCTGAGCTACAGTTGGGAGGGCCCTGCGGCGGGCTCGCCGAGCCAGCTCGCGGTCATCCGCTGGGGACGGCCGGGCGAGCCCGATCTGATGGTGATCTACAATGAGAGCTGGTCGCCATTCTCGGTTACCAACCTCGGCGACTGGTCATCCCGGCCGTGGAAGGTGCTCGCCCGTTCCTGGCTGCCTCGCGGGGACGATCTCTGCGGGCTGCCCGACTGGACCGCCTGTCTCGATGCCGGCCCGGCTTTCACCGTCGATGGGCGCGCAATGGCGATCCTCGCCGCCTCCAGAGATTAGTGCTCCCTCGACTCACCGTATTGAAGCAACCGCTACGACCGGTGCAGGCCGGCCGACATCGAAGCAGTGGCGCAGCCAGCGGCGCCCGGTGACCTCGATAAACCGAAAACTGAGCGTCGCGAGAGCAAGGCTGACGGCGATCAACGCCGTGACCAGGGCGAGCGAGGGTGCGAGCGGCAGATTCGCGAAATCCAGACCCGGCACCCGCCGCGCGATTTCCGTCGCGACGAACAGTACGAACCAATGCAGCAAGTAGAGGGAATACGAAATGTCGCCCAGCCACACCAGCGGCGGCGAATTCAGTAGCGGCGACAACCGGCCCGTGTTGCGGACGGCGGCCAATATCAACAGCGGAAAAAGCGGGATGATCGCGAGATCCGGCGCGCCAAGGTGAAGCAGCGCTGCCAGCAGCAGCACTACTGCAGCGAGCATCGCGTCGGTAGCCAGCACGGAGGCGAAAATGCCGCTCTGATAGCCGCTGTACAGCAGCATTCCGGCGAGGAACTCCGGCAGGCAGCGAAGGATCGCATAGGTGCCGTTCCATTGGTTGAAATAACCGCCGGTGCGGTAAGCCAACCATCCCAGCGCCACCACCAGCAGGCCACCGAGCCCGGCCTTGGCGGCCGGGCCGGCGCGCCACAACACCGGAAACAACAATGGGAATAGCAGGTAGGCCAGGAACTCCAAGCTGATCGACCATGCCGGGTCGTTCCAGCTCAGCTCGCGCGCCCACAGCCCCTGGAGCATCAAGAGGTTGGCAAAGAACCCGCCGACCGAGCGTTCACCCAGCAACGGTATCGGCTCAAACGAGCCTCTGAGCGCATAGCTCGCGGCCCGTTCCGCGGTCGCAGTGGCGACGAACAGCAACAGCACCGCGATGTGCAGAGGATAGATGCGCGCTACCCTGGCCTTCAGAAAATCGCGGTAGCTTCGGCCGGTCACCCGTTGTGCGAAACCCTCCTTGTAAACATGCGTGATGACAAAGCCGCTCAGCACAAAAAACAGGTCCACCGCCAGATAGCCCTTGTACACGGCTCCCGTGAAGCGCTCGGGGTGAACAGCCGGGAAATACCAGCAAAAATGAAATATCACGACCCACAGCGCGGCGATGCCGCGCAGCGGGGTCAGCGAAGCGAGTTGCTCCGGCGATCCGGAAGATCGCTGCCGTCCACACCCACTGTCGTCCTCCGCCCGCTCTCGTTCCGAGGCGACCCGTCCACCCATCTTCCCGAAACCGGTTGCTGATTATTCCCCCGAAGGACAACGAGGGAGGCGCCGCTCGCGTTCCGGGCTTACCGGATCGGGCCGAGTGGCGGCATGGTCAGCACGCCGGGGCTGTCGAGCACCGCCTCGAGGCGCTGCAGTAGCGGCTGCACCGCCTTCAAAGAGCGTTCGATCGAAGTTGAGCTGATGCCGCCGGCGTCGCGCTCGCGGTCGGCGCCGGTGAGGCGGTTGTAGAGGAGTTCGGGTAAGGTTTCTTCGCGGGGAAACACGGTGAGAGTGAACGGCGCCTCGGGCGGCAGGTTGGCGGCTTCCTTGGCGAGGCGCAGCGCCACCGTGTACCCGCCGAGCTCGTCGACGAGACCGTGCGCCTTGGCATCCTCGCCGGACCACACGCGGCCTTTGGCGACCGCCTCGACCTCATCCTGGGTCATATGGCGGCCGGTCGCGACATGGTCCTTGAAGCCCTTATAGGTCTCGTCGAGGAAGGCTTCGAGACGGTTGTGCGCGTAAGCCGAGAAATCGGTGGTCACGCTGTACATCGCCGCATTCGTGCCGATCTGGGCGCTGTCGGTCGAGATGCCGATCTTTTTCAGCAGGTCGGCGACGACCAGCTTGCCGGCGAGAACGCCGATCGAGCCGGTCAGGGTCGCCGGCTCGGCGACGATCTTGTCGGCCGCCGCCGCGACATAATAGCCGCCGGAGCCCGCGACGTCGCTCATCGACACGATCACCGGCTTGCCGCGCTCGCGGGCAAAGACGACCTCGCGCCAGATCGACTCCGAGGCGACCGCCGAGCCGCCGGGGCTGTCGATGCGGAAGAGAATGGCGCGAACCGCGGGGTCGCGGACCGCAGCGCGAAACGCGCGGGTGAGCTCGGTCGCCGCCATGAAGTTCGACCCGGTCAGCGGGTTGGCCGCGCCGCCGCCGCGCACGACGAGGCCCGAGCCGTAGATCAGCGCGATCGTCGAACCCTCGCGATGCGGATGCCCGGCGCGATCGAGATAGTTCGCAAGGCTCACCACCTCGGCGCCGGACCCGGCGCGCGCCCGGGCATGGCCGAGCACCTCGTCGCGGTAGCCGAGCCGATCGACCAGCTTTGCCTCGACCGCCTCTTGCGCCAGGAGCGGGCCGCGGTCGATCAGCCCACGCACCTCGGAATCCGACAATTTGCGGCCCTGCGCGATCCCGTGGACGATCTGTCCCGCAACCGAGCTGAGCAGCGCCTCGACCTCCTCGCGATGCGCCGGGGTCATCTTGGTTTCGGTCAGCACGTTCATCGCAGTCTTGAATTCTTCGCGATGGTCGAACTCCGGGACGATCCCGACAAGATCGAGGGTGCCCTTCAAGAACGGGGAATCGGCATAGAGGCCGGTCAGCCCGACATTCCCCATCGGCTGCAGCCAGATCTCGTCGAAGGCGGTTGCCAGATAATAGGGCCGGGTTCCTGGGCCGAACTCGCCGAAGCTGTCCGCGAAAGCGAGCGCGAGCTTGCCCTTGCTGCGGAACGCGGCGATCGCGTCGCGCACTTCCTGGACCCTGGCGAGGCCCATCTCGTCGTCGCCGACCCGGGCGAGCAATACCTTGACGCGGGGATCGTTGGCGGCGGTCTCGATCGCATCGAGGAAATCGCGCAGGGTCGGCTTCGCGCCGACCAGGAGCCGCATGATCGGCTCTTCGCTGGCGCCTTCCGGCAGATCCCGGGTCAGATCGACGGTCAGGAGAATGTTGCCGGGAAGCGGCGTCACCGACGGCTTCAGCCCGCCGACCAGCAGCATGACGCCGACGACGAACAGCACGGTCGCGAAGCCGATGACCGCAAAAAAGCCTACAAAGAAACGCCGCATGCCTGGTCCGTCAGTCTTTCCCGGCTGCGCGGGTCACCGGTCCCACCGGTGATACTCGCGGTTCGGAATGATATCCAGGCCGCTGGCCATTCGGTTCGACATGTTGAAGAAGGCGGCCGTTTCGGCGAGGTCGAAGATGTCCTCGTCGCCGAGACCCACCCGGCGCAGCCCCGCCCGGTCCTCCTCGCCGATCGTCGCGGGGGCCGTCGTCAGCTTCCACGCGAAATCGAGCATCGCGCGCCGGCGCGGGTCGAGCGGGGCCACCCGATAGTTCATGACCAGCATCTCGCCGAGTTCGGGATCGCCGGACAGGCGCCGCACCGCCTGACCGTGCGCAACCAGGCAATAATAGCACCGGTTGGCGCTCGACACGACGACCGCGACCATCTCCCGCTCGAGCTTAGAGAGGCCCGACGGCGCCAGCATCAGCTCGTTGTACATCGCGACGAAATTGCGCAGCTTCTGCGGGCGCAGGCTGTAGGCGCGCAGCACATTCGGCACGATGCCGAGCTTTTCGGTGCACAGCGCGAAGAGCTCCCGCAGATCCTCGTCGAGCGCCTCGGGATCAGGCACTGGCAGCGCCGAGATATGGTCCGGCTGCGGCACGTCAAACCTCCTGCGGCAAACAAGTCACGGACCTAATGTAATCGCCTCCGGCAAAAATCGTCATCACCGGCTTGACCCGTCGGCCTGGTCATTGCGAGCGCAGCGCGGCAATCTCGCGGGGCACAAACCGGCTGGCATTTTGGCACGGCGTTCTCAGGTTCCGCGCATCGCCACCCACGGTTGATCGTAGTATGACAGCCCGCTGCAGCTGCAGCGGGTCTGCAGCGGGGGCTCCTCTTCAGGTTGCAAGGCTCGAAAGCGGCCAAGGCCTCGGCTGGGTCGGCCGGTCTTCGGCCTGGCGGGTTTCGAGCACCTGCAGACGTTGGTCGAAGTCGCTGGTTTCGATGGTTTGCACAAAAGTCGTGAACACCCTGGCGATGGCTTGCGCCTCGCCCGGCGTGATCAGGCCGCCGGCGAGCGCCGCGGTGACCGCCCCCATCGCGCCGGCGATGTCGGCGGCGCTCTTGATCGGCGGCAACGCGAACTCGACGGCGCGGTCGCGCGGCAAAATGCGTTCGAGGCACAGCCGCATCGCCGTCGAGTCGCCGGCGAAGGCTGCCTCGACGGCCTTGCGGGTCAATGCCTCGGCTTCGCCCGCGAGCAGCTTTTGCGCGGCCAAGGTCGCCTTGTTGCGAGAGCCTAGCCGGCGGCCGACCGGGTTTCCCGACCGCCCTTTCGGAAACGGCCGCCCGCGCACCTGCGCCGCCTGCGCCACGTCCAACTCATCACTCATATGCACCTCCGTGCGTTGGCAGCGCCTCCCCACGGACGCCGCAATCGCCCGACTATATTATGCCAATAAGGCAATTTTGTGGATGCCTAATACGCAACAAACGGTCGGCCGGGGTGGTGAGTCCCGCCGTGGCCGGCGTCTGCGGGCACCTCGGACGAAGAGCGCGGGTTCAGCGCCTCGTCTCAGTAGAACCGTGACGAGAATTTCGGAATGGCGACCGTGCCATTAAGTCCTGCACTCCGCATGGCGTCGTCAAAGCCGCGTTGGGTAATGTGCTTTATGAATGTCAGTGCAAGATAGAAATGTCACCCGGCGTGCAAAGTAGAGATGACATTCCGCTTGGCAAGGGCACGAGGAGCGCGAGTTTGCCTGCATCGCGCAGTGAAGTTGAGCAGCGCAATTTGATTGGCTCGCTGGATTGGATTTGGGCTACTATTGTCGGTGACTGGTGAAGCGGAAGCGGGCTCTGCTGGGGAGCAACCCGCCGAGGAATAGCCGGTTGGAGACTCACTCCGATGGATTGGGAGCTGATCGGAACGGGTCGGCTCCCGCCACTCGGCGGTTGCCGAGCCACCACTTCCGCGAGCCATCGGGGTAGATCTCCTGATACCTGAAAAACCCACCTGGCCACCGCGCGATGGTGGCCGGCTTGGCGAGCGGCATCTCCGCTAAACGGAATACAACAGAAGGCGCGGTGACAATCAGCCCCTCGATGCGGATCGCTGCCTCAGGCCGCAGCCGCGGCAGCACGGTGGCGTGGTGCGCGCCCCTTTGACGGCAGACCCGGCGCCTCGAGGTTGTTCGGCGGTCGCTGCCGCGCAAGGTGCCCGCGCTGCTGTCGCGCCGGGTAGGCGGCCTGCTGCGCCTTGACCTGCTCCAACACGGCCGACAGCCGCTTGTTGTCGACGATCGCGCCGGGCTGTACGGTCTGGATCTTGTCGAACACCTTGAAACCGAGCGCTGTTCCGTTGAACTGAACCGCGAACCGTCCGTCCGGGTAGTTCACCACCTCGACCTTCTTGCGTACCAACCCGCGGGCGAGTGACGTCGGGTCCAGTAGAAGCATCATCCGGTCGTAGTGCAGGGTCAGGTTGCGCGTCACTGTACGCTCTTCGCGCCAAGCCAGGATCTCGTCCAGATCATCGGTTTGCGCCAGCGGCCGATGCAGGTTCTTGGCATTCGCCGGGTCGCGGCCGAAACGCGTGTTGTAGGCGGTGATGAACCCAGGCAGCCAGGCGTTCGCCGCGGCCATCGAGGAGACTTCCGCTAGCCGCAGTTCCTTGACCATCCGGTCCTGCAACGTGCCAAACGCGCGTTCGATGCGCCCCTTTGCCTGCGGACTGTTGGCACAGATGATGTCGATGTTCAGCGCCAACAGTGCGCGACCGAACTGGGTCACGCCGTCACCGCCGGCCGCGTCCTTGCTGTTTACCCGGAAAATACCGTGCTTGTCGCTGTAGAACGCCACCGGCTTGCCATGCTCCTCCACATAGGTGCGGGTCGTCCGGAAGTAATCAAACGCCGATTCCGAGGCGACGAACCGCAGCTGCATCAACCGGCTCGTCGCATCATCCACGAAAGCCAGCAGCGTGCACGGCGGGCCGCGATCCTCGAACCAGGCGTGCTCCGAGCCGTCGATCTGTACCAGTTCGCCCAGGCAATCTCGCCGCCGGCGCGGCTGATGCGGCGAGGGTAGGCGATGCCGACGATCCTGCCACAGCCCATCTGCTATCATCCAACCGCGCAAGGTCTCGCGCGACACCGAGCAGCCGTGATGCTCTGCCAGCTTCTCCGCCGCCAAGCTCGGGCCAAAATCGGAATACCGCTCCCGCACAATCGATAGCGCCAGGGTGCGAACCTCAGCGGGCAACCGATGGTTACTGGGTTTGCCGCGCCGCTTGGAAAGCAAGCTCGTGGCACCGTCCTGCTTGAGACCGCGCAGCAGGCGAAACACCTGACGCCGCTGTAAGCCGATCAGCACACAGGCGTCACTGACACGCAGGCGACCCGACTGCACCCGCAACAGCGCCTCAAGACGGCCGAACTCCTGCTTGCTCATCGACAACACCGCCACGGCGCACCTCCCGGGACCCCAAAACCCGGGGGTGTGTCACCTCTATCTTGCAGAGGGGTGTCATCTCTATATTGCGCTTACATGTCAAAGCCGCATAAGCAGTGATTCTGGAAAATCGCAGTGAAAAGGGGCGGGCCGCTGAAGCCCGCCGGGTCGTCCCTCCAGCGATTTGGCGTGTTCGCCCAGCTTGCCGTTCCGCCGTGCTTGTCATAAACGACCTTCACCCACCAGCCCGTTAACCGCCTCCACTTTTGGATTTTTGAAACTTCTCTATTGCGTCCATCATTGGTTTTAAGTTTCTCATAGTTGCCGCCTTTTCTTCTTGCGTACTTTCGTGGTGTGGGGCGGCTGCATACTCGCGCCAACCAGTAAATAACTGATCATATAGTCGTGAAACCAGATATTCGCCCTCTAGCGGTGGAAAATCCGCGTAGGTAAAGCTTCCTTTGTTTCTTATTTCTTCCGGTAGCTTTTTATAATATTCGACAAGCTTTACCAAATCCGCTTTGAGACTATTTCCCTGAACAAAACACTGATCGGGACGCAAAAATAAGTGTACAGTGTCGATATGAAATTGATCACTTGAAACAAACACTTGGCAGAACGGGAGGTAAAACAAATATAAAATGTCGATGTATATTTTTTGTTTTTTCGATGTGCTAATTAAGCCTTTTGCTAGACCAATAAAATAAAATAATGCCACTGAGTATGCGAAAGCAGCATAGGGAGAAAATGTCACAAGATTTGGTTTCCCCAATACGTTTCCATCGTTGAATGACTCGTTCGCGTATGTCGGGTGGAATTTCAAACAGGTCTAAGCAGCTAAAGAGTGTGAAATAATTATTTCCGTCGACGCGGACCAGAGTCTTGGTTCTTTGAGCAATATCATTCAAAGAATTGAGATTGACGAATTGTGATTTTCTGACCCCGAACTGCTTGGCAAATTCCGCAACCTTTACATCCAAAATTTCGGCTTTCCATTCGGACGCCATAGTTTTTTCTAGCTCATCAAACTCCTGTCGCTGCCAACAGTGAAAGCGTTTTATCTCCTTAGGCTCGTCCATAAAAAGGGTTACTTTGCCTTGCGCATCTTGAATATAATTTGTGTTTTCGCGCGGGATAAGAGGGCGGCCTTTCATTTCCACGTCACCGACTAGCAAATCCTGAATAATCATACTTCCAGCGTCGGCATTTACCCAAGCATCGGGGTTGGTCTTTTTTGCAAGCGTGCCAACAATCTGTTCAGGGGTGCGCCCGCTTAATCTATCCTTTTGAAGATCGCCGAGAACTTCCACAAATAGGATGGGGGTAATAACAATCTGAAAATGAATCGCCAGCCAGTTCGCCTCTTCAACCGACAAACCGTGAAGAAAGCTTTTATCGTAAATCAGGGCTAGATGGTGCGGCATGCAAAGTCCACAATAACGAAAGCACATTATTAAGGCTAACCGCCTTTGTAATCGCTGCCCAGCTATATAGGTTGGGCGGGAGTTCGTGAGGGGTCACGCTGCGAGCCGTGAAATCGTCTGCGGGCTGACATTGTAGCTGCGGGCTATCGAGCGCAGCGTTTCGCCGTCCTCGTCGCGCCGCTTGATCGCTTCGCGCCGCTGATGAGGGGTGAGGCTAGGCTTGCGGCCGAATTGGACGCCTCTGGCCTTGGCGTCGGCGCGGCCCCGTGCGGTGCGTTCCACGATGCGGCGGCGTTCCAGCTTCGCAGCAACGCCAAGGATCGCAAAGACGATCTCGGCAAAGTCGGAGGTCGTATCGAGGAACGGCTCGGCCAGTGAGCGGATCCCCGCCCCCGCCTTCTGCATCTCGCGCGCGATGATCAGAAGATCGGTTGTGTCGCGCGACAGGCGGTCAACGGCCGGGATGATCACCACGTCGCCATGCGCAAGGGCGGCGATCAGTTTTCGAAGTTGCGGCCGGTCGGCGGTCGTGCCGGTGATCTTCTCCCGGAACACCTTTTCGCACCCGGCTCCCTTCAGTTGGGCAAGCTGGCGGGTGAGGTCGCGCCTCGGTCGAGACGCGGGCATAGCCGTAAATCATGCTCCGATTCTGGAACAGAATTGTGGAACAGAAAAGCAAAACCTTTTCAGCGCCTTGGATTTGTTCCAATATCGAATTTCGCACCACCAGTAAGCGCGTGAACGGGCGTCACCGGATGGCCGAGACGCGGTGCGGCTCGGGGCGCTCTCTACGCCTAGCACGTGGCCCCGAAGGGGACACGCCGAAAGAATCCGATAAGATCGCTTATGGAAAAATCAGGCCGTGCGGAGTAGACTGGCGTCAGCGTTCAACCGGTTCGCGATGAGCCACCTCCTCTGCCCTGGGTCAGTGATTTGGAGTACAATCAGGATTATTTTTTAGAACCGTATCGCAGAGCGAGATAAATGACTTATGTTGCTCCTGGCAATATTTCTCGGCCTCGATATTTTCGCGTATCAAGCCGGGGATTACAGACCAGGAGATTTGGACCATGGCTCTGCACGTCCGTTCGATGCAAAGTGCCGGGTTGTGCAAATCTGTCGATGTAGATTGGTACCATACCAAGTCTGCGAACTCTTTGAATACGTTTTCGAAACCGGTGTCTGCAAATATAGCGAGACGACCCCAGGCCAATTCCCATAATTTCGTCCAGGCAGCATTTCGCTTTTCACCTCCTGGTAAGGTGGCCAGCTTTCCGGCTGTGTCGGCCAACATGCCACAGGTCTCTAGTTGCTGTTCCAAAAAGGGCCGGCGCGCTTCTCGCTCCGCTGAGATTAGATACCCAAATAGCGCAAAAATGGCCACGAACACTGCACCTAAAGGGGCTGCTCTGGCAGCGCTATCGAAAAAATTCCTGTCAATCCGGTGTAGGAAGCCAAGGGCGAGAGCCGTAACGGCAGGTCCGACAAGACAATAGGCCGCGAATCCCCAATAACTTACCCAGATATTGCTTACGGGCGGGAGTAGAATAAATAAGCCAACGATCCATGTTATCGAAATCATTAGCCATGTGAAGAACCACACGTTTCTCACAGCGATTTCCACCAAGGATGTGATGTGTCCACCAAATAGAGATGTCACTCCTTCTGCCATTTACAAATGTCAATGTCGTCGGGGTCCGGCGGCGGGCGGACGCGGCAAACGAATTTCAGTTCATCCGCTGCCCACGGCGCGCTTGCCGCAGCCAGTAAGGGGGTGAACTGAATTTAGATATTGTGGTTGTTGGCGTGCCGCTCAAGATCGCGGCGCAAGTCGCATAAACTTCCATTATGTAAAATATTTTCAGCTAATTCTATAGTCGCGGTCTTAATCTTCTAGCACTTCTGCCGACTAGCCGTATGATGACTGGGCTTGGGAGGCGATTTGCCTGCTAGTAGTACTTATCGATATTCACAATTACTTGATGCCGCTTTGCACAAGATGTAGGCGAAGGGCCCGGGGATCATTACGCTGGGAATCACAGACGACATCTTAGAGGTGCCGAAAAAGCGGCGAAGCTGGACGCATCGTCAGCCTAGAGCAATAGCTGAGGAGCATCCGCACATCCTCGTCGCTATCAGCTGAATGCGGTGAACAGCTCCTCGAGGGCCGTGATCTGGTTGCCGGCAACCGAATTGGGCACCAGGACCGGTGTGTTGACGCCGGCGGCGCGCCAGGCCTCGACGCCTTCGCGCACCTTGGCGGGCCGGCCGAAGAGGGTGTTGTCGGTAAGCCAGCGGTCGGTGAGGTATTTCGGGATATCGTCGGGCCGGTTGTCGGCGATCGCCTGCTCGACTGCCGCCATCTCGTCGACATAACCGGCTTCCTTCCAGTAGGCGCGATAATTCGGCAGCAAGGCGTAATGCACGAGGCGGCGACGCAGCAGCGCCTTTGCCGCTTCCACATCTTCCGAGACGCAGACCGGCAGCATGTTGGCGATCAGAAAATTCGGATCGCTGCGCTTGGGCGACGGCACGGCGGCGAGCGATTGCGGCATGTGCGAGAGACTGGCGTTTGCAAAGATGACGCCGTGGGAAATCTCGGCGGCGAGCGCGACCATCTTCTTGCGCAAGGCGGCGAGGACGATCGGCGGCAGCGGCCCGATCCCTTCATACGACCTGACCTTCTCGACAAACGCGCGGATGTCCGACAGCGGCTTGCCCGGCGTCACGCCGAGACGCTCGTAGGTGGGGCCATGCGCAACACCGATGCCAAAGCGGAATCGGCCGCCCGAGACCTCGTGCAGATAGGCGGCGCTGTGCGCGAAATCCTCGGCGGTGCGGGCGTAGATCGGGGCGATGGCGGTGCCGAACGGAATATGCTCCGTGGCGAGCGCCAGCGCCGTGCACTGCGCCATGTTGCCGAACCGGCTCGGGATGTAGATGCCGGCGAAACCGCGGCGCTCGATCTCGCGCGCAATGTCGAGGGTCTGACGCCGCCTCCCCGGCACGGCGACGAGGCTGATCGCAGGTAGCGCCTGTGGCATCGGCGTCGCTCCGTCATTCCAGTTGGGACTGCCCGGATGATACCTCACTTGCCCGGCGGAAGCGGAATGCTCATGGTCGTGGGACTCTCCTCATAGTGTGAGAACGCATTGGATCGGCATTGTCGCGTCCTTCGAGACGCACCCTGCGGGTGCTCCTCAGGATGATGCACTTTCTTCATGCTATCATAGGATTACCTCATGCTGAGGAGGCTGCGAAGCGGCCGTCTCGAAGCACGCACACCGCTGGTGAGTAGGCGCGTAGGCGTTGGCGTCACTCCGCGGCTTGCGGGGTGATCTGCACCGAATTGGGGCCGTAGCGGTCGCGGAAGGGGGCGGTGTCGATTTCTTCGAGCTCGATTTCGCGGTTCAGCACCTTGGCTTTCCAGGCGTCCTGCTCCGGGATGCGGGCGTGGAATTCGGGCATCACCTCGCGGGCGAACAGTTCGAGGCTCTCGCAGATGTGTTCGTGCGTGTTCTTGCCGGCCTGGTTCAACAGGATGACCTGGTCGATATGCGAGCTCTCGAACCGGCGCAGCTTGCGGCGCAACGTCTCGGGTGAGCCGATCAGGCCCCCGGACAATGCGCGGGCGAGACCCTCGGGGTTGGCGCGCTTCCACTTCTCGTACTCTTCCCACAGATCGACCGCGCCGGGGTCGGGCCGTTTGCGGTTGGGGCTCAGCCCATAAAAGCGCAGCGCGAACTGGAAGAACGGGATGCCGTCGGCGCGGCGGCGCGCTTCCTCGTCGGTCTCGGCGCACATGAAATAGCTGGTCAGAGCGATATTGGGGTTGGTCACGTAATCCGTGAGCTTGTCGAGCCGCTTGGTGAAGGAATTGTAGTAGGCGTGGACCCAGGCATGCGCCGCATCGGCGCTCAGGAACTGGAAGGCGAGCGCGCCAAGGCCGCGGCGGCCGGCCATCTCGATCGTGTCGAGCGCCGAGCACGCAACCCATAACGGCGGATGCGGCTTCTGCAACGGCTTGGGCACGACATTTCGCAGCGGGAAATCGAAATAGGTCCCGTGGTATTCGCAGCCGCCTTCCTTGAACATCGGGATGACCGCGCGCACCGCGTCTTCCCAGACCGCGCGTTTTTCGTCGAAGCTGCGGTCGAACGGTTCGAGCTCGGTGATGCTGGCGCTCTCGCCCATGCCGAATTCGACGCGGCCGCGGCTGACCAGATCGAGCGCCGCGATGCGCTCGGCGACGCGCGCGGGATGCACTGTGGTCAATTGCATGATGCCGTGCGCGAGGCGGATCTGCCGGGTGCGTTGGCTGGCCGCTGCGAGAAACACCTCGGGCGCCGGCGAGTGCGAATATTCCTCGAGGAAATGATGCTCGACTTCCCAGGCGAAGTCGTAGCCGAGCCGGTCGGCCAGTTCGAGCTGGTCGAGAGCGTTATGGTAGAGGTTGAGCTCGCTCTCCGGTCCCCAGGGCCGCGGCAGTTGCAGCTCGTAGAAGATGCCGAATTTCATTCTTCCCTCCCGCGGTCTTGCGTCCAGCCGATGGCGCGGCGCATGAAATTGTAGCCGAGCGCGGTAAAAGAAGCGCGCTCCCTGTTGTCCTTGCCGTAGCCGTGACCGCCGGCGGCAGGCTCGTAGAAATAGGCCTCGTAGCCCATGGCTTGCAGTTTCGCGGCCATTTTGCGGGCGTGGCCGGGATGGACGCGATCGTCGCGCCGGCTCGTCGCGATCAGGATCGGCGGGTAGGGACGACCGGGGATCGCGGCGTGGTACGCAGAAATCTCCTTGAGGAATGCCCAATCCTCAGGATTGTCGGGATCGCCGTATTCGGCAATCCAGCTCGCGCCGGCATGCAATTTCGAATAGCGCCGCATGTCGATCAGCGGGATCGTGCAAAAGAGGGCGCCGAACCGCTCCGGATAGCGGGCCAGCATATTCGTGATCAGTATCCCGCCATTGGAGCCGCCTTCGGCGGCGATGCGGCCGGGGCGCGTCACCCCGCGCCGCACCAGGTCGGCGGCGACCGCCGCGAAATCGTCGTGCGAGGCCCGCTTACCTTCGCGGCGTCCGGCCTCGTGCCAGGTAGTGCCGAATTCACGGCCGCCCCTGATATTGGCGACAACGCTGGTACCGCCGCGTTCGAGCCAGAGCTTTCCGACCGCGGAATTGTAGTAAGGCAATTGCGATATGCCAAAGCCGCCGTAACCCGAGAGATGGACCGGCGCCTCGCCGGTCTCGCCCGGCGGGCCGACCTGCACATACGGTATGCGGGTGCCGTCAGCCGAAGTCGCTTCGTGGCGGGTGACGACGAGGCCGGCCGGATCGAAAGCTTCCGGAGCGCGCTTTAGGAGCTCAGGGGCAGCCGGGGGGCGCACCAGGAACAGCGACGGCGGCGTCAGCGGGTCCTGCGCGCTGGCGAGCAGGTCGCCATTCGACTCTTCCGTCCGCACGTCGAGCGGCCAGACATTGGCGACGCCAATATCGGGCAGGCCGGTAATGTGCTCACGCGACCACCCAGTCTCGGTCGGGGTCAACGCTTCGAAAACCGGTTTCAAATCATCGAGGATCGACAGATGAAGCCGGCCGCCGGACCAGAAGAACCCTTGCAAGGCCCGGCGCTCGGCCGGCTCGAACAGTTTCGTAAAGCGGCGATCACCGGCAAGAAAGGAGGGGAAGGAAATGCCGAGCACTGTGTCTGGCGGGTAGGTTTGATCGCCGATCGTCCAGACGGTCCGTCGCTTGAAAGCGAGCCAGCCGCGGTGCCATGCGACGGCAGCATCGGTCGGCAGGTTGATGCGGGTCTTTGGTCCGCTGGGGTCGCCGATCCAGACGATTGCGTCGAAAAAGCCGACCCTTTCGACAAATACCAGCAGCTCCTCCCCGGTCTCGCGATCGATATCCGCCCAAACCGCCATCTGCTCGGCGCTCGTCTCGAAGATGATGGGGGCGGCCAGCGGGTCGGCGCCGCGCCGCCACAGCCGTACCGTGCGCGCATAGCCGGAGCTAGTGGCCATGTCCTTACCCAGCGCAGAGGACAGTAACAATGTGTCGCGATCGAGCCAGGCGGCCCCGCCTTTCGCCTCGGGCAACGCGAAACCGCCGGTTACGAAATTGCGTGCTACAAGGTCGAATTCGCGCAGCACCACCGCGTCGGCGCCGCCGCGCGACAGCATCACAATCGCGCGGTCGTGGCTGCCCGGGATCGTCGCAGCCCCGCTCCACGTCCAATCTTCCCCCTCTTTTGCCGCGAGCGCGTCGAGGTCGAGGAGGATGTCCCAATCGGGCTTTTCGCTGCGGTAGCTGTCGAGCGTTGTCGCCCGCCACAGGCCTCGCGGGTGCTCCGCATCCTTCCAAAAATTGAAGACTTTACCAAGGCGCCTGGCTATTAGCGGGATGTTGTCGGGCCGGTCGAAGATCGCGGCGAGGGTGTCGCGATCGGCTGCGAAGCGGGCGTCGCCGAAGCGCGCCAATGTCTTCGCGTTTTGCTCCTCGACCCAGGCGAGCGCCCGCTCGCCGTCGATCTCTTCGAGCCAGAGATAGGGGTCGTCGTCGGGGGCTTCGATGGTCGGTCGCGGATCGGTCATGCGGTCAGTGGCGCTGAGCAACGAGTATGGCGTTAAAATTAATACCACCAGCTAAAATAGATATTTCGCGGACGATTTGCCCGGTTTCTGACGGACAGCTCATCCCGCGATACAAAAAGTCGTGGACATTAACCAGCAAGCTGGCGAGATTAACCAGATCAGTGTTGAACCGCCTCAACGCTCGCTTCGAGCGCGACGAGGTTCGGTTTGGGGAATCTGCTATCGGTGGGCGCGAGTTCCGTAAACATCACGGAGCGGCCAGGCGGGTCATTGGTCAACCCCGGCCGGGGCTTTCTTTTCCTGCAGGGGATGGCGACGCGATTTTTCGAGCGTCTCGGACAGGCGCTCATCGGGCGCGGCCACGCGGTTTACCGGGTTAATTTCAACGGGGGCGATCGGGCATTCTGGCGGCTGCCGGGAGCGGTGGATTTTTGCGGCCGTCCGGAAGAATGGCCGGAGTTTCTCGATCGGCTGATCGTCGAGCGGGCGATCAGCGACATCATTCTGTTTGGCGATTGCCGGCCGTTGCACCGAGCCGCCATCCGCGTCGCCGAGGGACGTGCATTGCGAATTCATGTGGTCGAGGAGGGCTATCTGCGGCCCGATTGGATCACCTTCGAGGAGGGCGGGGTTAATGGTCATTCCGCGCTGCCGCGGGATCCAGACTGGTATCGGGAACGCGCCCGTGCGTTGCCGGCCTGGCGTGACCCGCCACCCGTACCGGGCAGCTTTCGCCGCAGGGCGGTCGAAGACGTGCTCTACACAACGGCCTCGATGGCCGGAATGTGGCGGTTCCCGCATTACGCGACGCACCGTCCCTATTATCAGCTGATCGAGTATGCCGGTTGGCTGCGGCGCCTGGCTCTGATGCGCCGCGCCGAGCGGCGAGCGTCGGCGGCGATCGAAGAGCTCTGCAGAGATCCCGGCTCTCTCTTTCTTTTTCCGTTGCAGCTGGATTGCGACTACCAGGTGCGAGTGCACTCGCCGTTTCGCGCGATGCATCTGGCGATCGAGCACGTCCTCGCTTCCTTTGCCCGTCATGCACCCTCGGCAGCACGGCTGATCGTCAAGCTTCATCCGCTCGACAGCGGATTGGTCGACTGGGCCGCTATCACGGGCTATCTCGCCGTCGAGCTCGGGATCGCCGACCGCCTCGTCATTCTCGACGGCGGCGATTTGGGCGCGCTCCTGGCGCGCAAGCCGGCGATTGTCACCGTCAACAGCACGGTCGGCACCATGGCGCTTGCCTGCGGGCTGCCGGTGGTAGCGCTCGGCAAGGCGGTTTACGACATCGCCGGGCTGACCTTTCAGGGCGAGCTCGACGATTTCTGGAGAGCGCCGACGCCGCTGGATGCCGTGTTGTTCGACGCCTTCCGGCGGGTGCTCGCTGCCCGCTGCCTGATCCCCGGCTCGTTCTTTAACGAAGCCGGGCTGAGGCTCGCGGTCGATGCCGCAATCGAGCGGCTCGAAGCCACCTATGCGCGGGCAGCACGCGGTGTGGCGAGGCCGCCAGCCGGCATCGAGGCGCCGATCACCGCGGCCGTCTCGATGCGATAACGCCGTCCGCGCCGTCGCGCGCGAGGGCAGCCGATGCACGACTTCGTTCCGCCCTTTCCGGAGAGGCCGAAGCAGCCGCTCTCAGCGTTTGCGACACTGCGTCTGGCGCGGCGCAACTTCCTCGCAATCTGGGAAGAGCGCTCCTTCGAATGGGAGGTGTTTTCGACCCGCATGCTGTCGCGCACGCTGTTCGTCTGCAACAGCCCGGACACCGTCGCCTCTGCCTTTGTCGAACATCACGACAGCTTCGAGCGCAAGAGTCCGCAGATGCGCCACGGCCTGGCGCCGCTCCTCGGCGACGGTCTGTTTATCAGCGATGGCGATACCTGGCGGCGCCGGCGCCGCATTGTGGCGCCGATCGTCCACGTCTCGCATCTGCCGCTGTTCGCGCCGCTGATGGTCCAGGCCGCCGGCGAGGCCGCCGACCGCTTGGCCAGCCTGCCTCGGCACATGCCGATCAACGCGCTGACCGAGATGGCGACGTTGACCGCGGAGATCATCTGCCGGACGGTTTTCGGCCGGCAGCTCGGGGCCGAGCACGCGGCGGAAATCGTGGCCGCGTTCAGCGAGTACCAGCGTCTGGTCGGCCAATTGGACCTCGCCTACTTCTTTGGTCTGCCGGACTGGATCCCGCGGTTTCATTCTCCGGCGATCCATCGCTCCGCCAAACGCATTCACAAGGTCCTGGAGCAGGTCATCGGCGATTGCCATGAACGGCTGTCCAGCGGTGAGGCGTCGATGATCCGCCTGTTGCTCGAGGCGCGCGATCCCGAGACCGGAGAGCCGCTCGACGATGTGGCGTTGCGTAATGAAGCGGCAGTGATCTTTATGGCGGGCCACGAGACGACGGCGAACTCGCTCGCCTGGGCCTGGTACCTGCTGTCGCAGTCGCCGCAGACCGAAGAACGCCTTCACGCGGAACTGGCAAAAGCCCTCGCTGGCCGCCTGCCGACCCTCGACGATGTCCCGGAGCTGCCCTACACCCGCGCAATTTTCGAGGAGACGGTGCGGCTCTACCCTCCAGTCCCGCTCCTCGCGCGACAGGCATTACGCGACGAGACGATCCGCGGCCGGTCCGTACCGGCGGGATCCCTCCTCATCGTTGTCCCGTGGCTGCTCCACCGGCACCGTAAATTTTGGGGAAAGCCGGATCACTACATCCCGGAACGCTTTCTGCCGGAGAATGCCCAGTATCGCGTGAGACACGCCTATATTCCGTTCAGCGTTGGTCCCCGCATCTGCATCGGCGCGGCCTTCGGCCTAACCGAAGCTGTCCTGTGCCTCGCCACTCTGGCTCAACGGGTCCGCCTGCGCTTGGCCCCCGATGCCGCGGTCGCGCCGGTTTGCCGCCTGACCCTACGTCCTGGCGACGATTTACGCATGTACGTCGAGAACCGCGGCTAAACCGATTTGTCGGAATACGGGCGGCGGGCGACGTCGACAACCCGCCCGGTCTTGTCTACGACGTAGCGGACATGCCGCCATACGACCGGCGACGTGACGGCGCCGCCCCAGATCACCGAGGCATGAAAAATCGGGGCGGCCAGAATGGTCCAGCCGAGCAGATGCTGCGCCAAGCGAAAGCCGATCCCATCGGTTACGCCGAGTTTCCTGCCGATGGCCGACCTAATCTCGGTCGCGATCGAGCCTAGACAGCCGACGACGAGAATCGCGGGCAACGCGGGCCGCCAGCCGAGAATCTTTGACAGCAGGGCGATCCGGGCCGCCAGGTCGGTGGTGACGACGAAAGCAGCGAAGCACCACAACCCCGGGCGATAGAGGCGGATCAACTGGTACTGCCGGCGCGCAAAGCGCCAAACATCACGAAGATTGCCGGCGAGCGGGGTCGGCGGCCGGATGGCCCGGCGGGTCAGCACCCGGAGGCCCGTTTGCGCCGCGCAGTCGCCGATGGGCAAATCCTCGGTCAAGGCATGCCCGATCGTGTTCGGCAGATCGAGCGCAGCGAGGGCGTGGCGAGTAAACGCGAGGGAACCGCCCCAAGCAGACCTGGTCCAGCGAACCCGCGGCAATACGGCGACGGCGCGGTCGATCGCGCAGACGAAAATGGTGCCGAGCGACATCCTCGTCGGCACGGGCCAGCGATAACCATTGACGAGATCGGCGCGCCCTGCCGCCAATGGCGCCACCAACATCGCCAGCCACCAAGGCTGCGGGCGGATGTCCGCGTCGAGCAGCACGATGTACTCCTCGTCGGGCTCGAGCTGCGCCAGGGCGGCCAGAAGGTTGGTGCATTTCTGGCTGCGCAACGGCGAGAGACCGGCGACCACCAAATCGATCTTCAGCTGCGGATAACACTGGGCGAGGGCTGTGACGCGCGGGTAAGCGGGGTCTTCACGCGCCTCGACCGAAACGATCAAACGGCGCGGTCTGAGCGACTGGGCAGTTAGTGCCGCGAGCAGATCCTCAAACCCGGGCAGCTCGCCTGTCGCCGGCAACACCAAGGTGACGCTCGCAGATAAGCGGTCATCCAGGACCTGCAGCCGAGTGAAAAAGAGCAGAGCCAGAGCGACCGCCGACAGCGAATAGAAAACCGCGACCGCTGCCGCGATCCACGCTATCACGGCGGCTTGCGGGCGATGAGGAGCAACCCCGAAGGTCTCGCCGACGCCGGAACACGGAACAGCGCATCGCAGACGCGGCCGATGAGCGAGCTCCAGGCGAGCGCGCAATACCAGGTCCAATGGGCTCGGAAATAGCGATCTCCGGTCAGTTTGGGAGCGCAGCGACCCATCCAGTAGATGAGGCTGTCGAAAGAAAAAGGCACCGTTTCGATCGCTTCCGTCGTCAGATCGAGCCGGTCGGCAACGGCGCGCAAGGCTCCTTCGGCCCACCAGCTGAGATGATGCGGCGGCGCATTGAGCACGAAATTCGGAATTTCGGTTAGCAGCGATGTCCGGCTGGGCACGACAATGCAGAGCCGTCCACCCGGTCTGACGCATTTTACCAGGTCGCGCGTAAAATCCAGCGGATCGGCCACGTGCTCGATGGAATGAAAGGCGCAGACGGCGTCGTATTCTGCGGGATGTGATGCAGCATGCGCGGCAATCGTCTCCCTCCTGAGGTCGAGCTCGGCAGCGTTCGCATAACAATGCGGGTCGAGCCCGACATAGGCGGCATGCGGTAAATGCCGCGCCAGGGCACCTTCGCCGCAGCCGACGTCGAGAACTTTATCCCCCGGCCGAACCAGTTCGGCGATGCGTGCGAATTCGGCCCTGGCGATGCGGGAAAAGCTCAAGGCCCGATGAAAGTCTCCGCGCCGATAAAGGTCCAGGTAAAAAGCCGCGTCGCCCTCCAGCATTGGATCGAAGAAGGCGAGCCCGCATGGGGATTCCCACAAGCCGAAATGATCGATTCCGCCGAGCTGCCGGTCTGTCGCAACCCCAAACGCCCCCCGCCACAATCCCCTTATCAGCCGCCCACTGATCGGCTGAATGAGGCGTATCGCCGGCAGGCCCGTAATCGGGCACGAGGGAGTGGATTGCATCGGCTAGCGGAAATTGCGGCTGGTGATGACGATGTCACGCGCATCGTAGCCGGGCGGCTTGGCGGGAGATGTGAAAGGCGGTTTCGGCGCCGGCCGGGACTCACCCTCGCCGGTAAGGTTGCGCAAAGTATTGAGGCGCGGGGTCATGTCCGCGAGACGGTCGGCGACGACATGGATAACGCTTTCCTCGTGCTGCAGTTTGCCGGTGCAGCGCAAGAGAGTGGCGCCGAGCGCGGCGCGGCGGAAGCGTTCGAGGATGGCAGGCCAGACGATCAGATTGGCGATGCCGGTCTCGTCCTCGACGGTGATGAAGACGACGCCGTTGGCGCTGCCCGGACGTTGCCGGATCAGCACGATCCCGGCGATCGAGAGCCGCCGGTCGACCGGCAGATGGGCGAGCTCGGCGGCGGTGACCAGGCCCTCGCGGGCAAGCTCGGCACGCAAAAAGGCGAGCGGGTGGCGCTTCAAGGTGAGGCTGAGGCTTGCATAATCCTCAACGACATGCTCCCCCAAAGGCATTTCCGGCAAAAGCGCCATCGCCCGTGCTTCGCTGGTCTGCGCCGGCAAGAACCTCCACCCTCCCGCTTCGCGGGCCCCTCCCTCCCCCGCTTTGCGGGGGAGGGTTGGGGTGGGGGCCTCTTTGGATGCTGCGAAGAGCGGGAGCGGCGGGTCGCCGAGCGCCTTCAAGGCCCATAATCCTCGGCGGCGGTCGAGCCCGACCGAGCGGAACGCGTCGGCTTCGGCAAGGCGCTCGAGCGCGCCGCGCCCGAGGCCGCTGCGCCGCCACAACGCCTGCGGATCCGGATAACCGTTTCCCCGGGCCTCGACGAGCCGCTCCGCATCGGCCTCGGCAAACCCTTTTATCTGGCGCAACCCGAGACGCAGCGCCCGCCCCCACCCTAACCCTCCCCCGCTAGCGGGGGAGGGAAGGGAAGGGGTAGCGGGTTCGAGCGTGCAGTCCCAAAAACTATGGTTGACATCGACGGGGCGCACTTCGACGCCGCGCGCGTCGCGGACGATCTGCGCCGGGGCGTAGAACCCCATCGGCTGGCTGTTGAGCAAGGCGCAGGCGAAGACCTCGGGATAGAAGCATTTGATCCAGGCCGAGACATAGACGAGCAGCGCAAAGCTCGCCGCATGGCTTTCCGGAAAACCGTAGGTCCCGAACCCTTCGATCTGGCTAAAGCAGCGTGTTGCGAAGTCGCGGTCGTAGCCGTTCCCGACCATGCCGGCGATGAACTTGTCGCGGAACAGGTGGATGTCGCCGCTTCGTTTGAAGGTTGCCATTGCGCGGCGCAGCCGGTCGGCGTCCTCCGGTGCGAAACCGGCGCCGACGATTGCGATCTTCATCGCCTGCTCCTGGAAGAGCGGCACACCCAGGGTCTTGCCCAGGACCTCTCGCAGTTCCCCCGACGGGTAGGTCACGACTTCGCGCCCGGAGCGCCGCCGCAGATAGGGGTGCACCATGTCGCCCTGGATCGGGCCCGGGCGGACGATCGCGACCTCGATGACGAGATCGTAGAATTTGCGCGGTTTGAGCCGCGGCAGCATCGTCATTTGCGCGCGGCTCTCGACCTGAAAGACGCCGAGCGAATCGGCGCGGGAGAGCATCTCGTAAACTGCGGGGTCCTCGGCCGGGATCGTGGCGAGCTCGAAACGGCGGCCATGATGCTCCTCAATCAACGCAAAGGCCTTGCGGATGCAGGTCAGCATGCCGAGCGCCAACACGTCGATCTTCAGAATGCCGAGCCGGTCGAGGTCGTCCTTGTCCCACTCGATGACGGTGCGGTCCTCCATCGCCGCGTTCTCGATCGACACCAATTCGGACAACGGCCCGCGGGTGATCACGAAGCCGCCGACATGCTGCGAGAGATGTCGCGGAAAGCCGACCAATTGCGCGGCGAGGTCGAGCGCAAGACGCAAAGTACGGTCGGTGGGGTCGAGCCCCGCCTCGCGCACCCTCTGGTCGGCGATCGGGTCGTTGCTCCAGCCCCAGACGATGCCGGCGAGGCTGGCGACGACATCGACGCCGAGGCCCAATACTTTGCCGACCTCGCGGATCGCCGAGCGCGAGCGGTAGCAAATTACGGTGGCGGCGAGACCGGCGCGGTCGCGGCCATATTTTTCGTAAATGTATTGGATCACCTCCTCGCGCCGCTCGTGCTCGAAATCGACATCGATGTCGGGCGGCTCGTTGCGCGCGGCGCTGATGAAGCGCTCGAACAATACGTCGATGCGGGCGGGGTCGACAGCGGTGATGCCGAGGCAGTAACAGACGACGGAATTGGCAGCGGAGCCGCGCCCCTGACACAGGATGCCGCGCTGCCGCGCAAACCGCACGATGTCGTGGACGGTCAGGAAATAGCGGGCATAGTCGAGCCGCTCGATCAGTTGCAACTCGTGCTCGATCAGATGGCGGACCTTATCCGGGATGCTGCTTGTGTCGAAGGCAGTGGCTGCAGTGCGGTAGTGCGTGCTTCGAGACGCGACCTGCGGGCGCTCCTCAGCATGAGGAAGTCCTCTAATGCATTGAATGAGGTCCTCATCCTGAGGAGGCCGCCCACGGGTCCGCGCATCGCGCGGCCCGAGGACAGGCTCCGCGGCCGTCTCGAAGGGCGCACAGCGAAAGCGTTCGGCGGCACCCTGCCAAGTGAGCTCTGCCAGACGCTGTTGCGGCGTCATCCCCTCTGGAACCGGCTCCTCGGGATATTCGTAGCGTAGCTCATCGAGGCTGAAGCGGCAGCGCTCCGCAATTTCGAGACTGCGCTCGACCGCGTCCTCATGGCCGCGAAATAGCCGCGCCATTTCCTCGGGTAATTTCAGATGGCGCTCGGCATTGGCGGCGAGGCGATAGCCGGCCTTCGTGATCGTGCAGCCTTCGCGGATGCAGGTCAGCACGTCCTGCAGAGGCCGGCGCTCGGGCAGGTGGTAGAGCACGTCGTTGACCGCAACGAGCGGCAGCCCGGCCGCTTCGCCGAGAGCAGCGAGGCGGGCGAGGCGCCGCATATCGTCGCCGCGATAGAGGTGATGCGCGGCGAGATAGGCGCGGTCCCGGAAATCCGCCGCGATGCGGGCCGCGAAATCCGTCCCATCCGCCTCAGGCAAGAGGACGATGATCTGGCTGTCGCCATGGGCGACCACATCGGCGTAATCGAGGTAGCACTGGCCTTTGGGTGCGCGGCGCTTGCCGAGGGTCAATAGCCGCGTGAGCCGGCCGTAGGCGGCGCGATCCGTGGGGTAGGCGAGGAGGCTCGTGCCGTCGGTGAGATCAAGGCGGCAGCCGACGACGAGGCGAATCCCGACCTCATTTGCCGCATGATGCGCCCGCACGATGCCGGCGAAGCTGTTGCGGTCGGTGATCGCGATCGCCTGATGACCGAGCGCGGCGGCGGTCAGCACCAATTCGTCCGGATGCGCGGCGCCGCGCAGGAACGAGAAATTGGTAGTGACCTGCAATTCCGCGTAGCGCGGGGTCGGCTCAGGAAAAGACGCCATGGACAAACCATCGCGGCGAGCGGTCTCCACCATGGAAACCCGCCCGGAACAGCCAGAAGCGCCGCCCCTCCTCGTCCTCGACCCGGTAATAATCGCGAATCGCGTCGACCTCGCCGGACGCGCCCGGCCGCCACCATTCGTCGGCGATCCGCTCCGGCCCGTCAGCGCGCATGACCCGATGGCGGCGGCGCCGCCACGAGAACCGAAATGGCGGGTCGTCCGGCAACAGCCAGAACGCCTCGACCGGCTCCGGCGGGTCGAACAACCGGATCGGCCGTATCCCCCCTCCACCATTTAGGGGGGAGAGGGAGGGACCCGTCGCGCTAGCGACGGGAGGGTGAGGTGGGCAGCTCCGCATCTCGAACCGGCGACCCCCCTCACCCCGACCCTCTCCCCCCGAACGTGGGGGGAGAGGGGGTAAAAAGCGGGTTTTGCTTCGCGCCAGACTGACCGGCACCCTTACCAAGGCGCGCTCCGGGATATGGCTCTCACGCGCCTCAAGCCGCGACATTGCGGCGAGACCGAGCCGGTTGCCGAGCCGGTCGAGGAGCGGAGCGATGCCGCTCGTCTCTTGGCCGGCGGTGTGGCCGGGAAGTTTGATTTGCTCGGCCGGCAGGGGCTCGACCGCGTAGGCGGCGAGGATCATGTCTTCGATGCCGAGACCGGGATCGACGGTGTCGAGCCGCTCTCTGAAGAGCGCCGCGATATGGCGCGGATCGCGGCTCGGGCGGGCAGTGCCGAGGCTGATCCGCTCGACCCGGCCATCAACGCGGTGAAAGGCGAGATCGAGCCGTCGCGCTCCCGTCCCTTCCCGCGCCAAGCGAAGGACGAGATCCGCGGTGAGCCGCTCCGTTGCCAGCATCAGATCGGCGGGCTCGGTAATCGGCTCGGCGAAGCTCAACCGAACCCGCCGGCTCGGCACCTCGCCGAGTGGCGACAACGGTTCCGGCATCTCGTCCAGCGCCTGGTCGAGCAGCCGCGCCACGGTCTCGCCGAACCGGCGGGCCAGCGCATCGCGCGGCATCGCACAGAGATCGCCGACCCGTTTCAATCCGACCCGCCGCAGCCCTTGGGCGGCGATCGGGTCGAGGCGAAGGGCTTCCACCGGCAACGAAGCGAGGGCGGCGCGAAACTCTCCCGGATCTAGAATGACGACGCTGTCGCTCGCTTCAGCAAAGCGGGCCATGGCCCACGCAGCGCCGAGCGTATCGGCAATGACGATGCGGCTGGCGACACCCCGTCGGTCGAGCCGGGCCGCCAAATCGGCGGCGAGCGGCTTTTCCCCGCCCCAGAGATGGGCCGAGCCGGTGATCTCGATCCGCACCCCATCCGTCCCGTCGGGAGCAGTCCATGGGCTGTAACGGCCGCACCATTCCGCCAGCCGCCGAAGCGCGGCGGCGTCCTCCGCTGGCTTCGCCAGGGCAGTGGCGAGGCCGGGCAGAAAGGAGAGCGCATCCGCCAGCGGCATTCCCGGAACCAAGCCGGCCGCGGTTGCGGCCGGGTTGACCGCGGCGAGAAGCCGCCGTCCGGCAGCATCGGCAACCGTGGCGAATGGGGCCTCTTCAGCCGGCGCGCCGATATTTTTCCGATGCGACAGGCGCCGCCGGTCGATCGGCCAGCGCGGCAGCCAGAGATACATGATCCGTCGCATCCGGCACCTCCATTTCCCAACAGGCCGGCTCGCCGCCGCGGCAGCGCAGCAGCTCGACGCGCCACCGCGGATGCCCGACCCCGGGCTCTCCCCGGGTGGGCAGCGACGGCAACGCAGCGATGCGCCATCGGGTTACAGCCGCGTTCGGCAGAGCGCGTTCACGCGCCGCCTGCCCGCCATCGCGCCAGCGCCGCAGCAGAAACGCGGTGATGCCGGAGCGTTCTGCGGTGAGCTGCAATCGGCGGCTCGCCACCATGGGGAGCGACCCGACTTCGCCGACAACTGCGGCGATGCCTGGGGCGCGCAGCCCTTCCTCCATCGCCCACAGGATCTCGGCATCGCGCGACGCCCGGACCAGCACGACCCGCCCGGGATCGAGCCCGCGCGCCGCGAGGCCCGGCCCGTAAAGGTCCGGGCGCGGCAGGCACCACAGCACCACTCCCACCTCACCCCGACCCTCTCCGCCCCCAGGGGCGGAGAGGGGGAGTGTCTGCTTTCCCTCTCCGCCCTTTAGGGGGGAGAGGGAGGGGCCCGGTCGCGAGAGCGACCGGGAGGGTGAGGTGGGCGGCCTCGTGAGGCGTCCGAGAATGTGAGCGGCAAAGGCGGCGGCGAGCGCGCCATCCTCCTCGTCGCCGCCTACCCCCAGGATCTCGTGCAAGGCGCCCCGCGCGAGCCCGCCGCCCGGCAATGCCCGGTCAATCGCAGCGACACCAAAGGGCAATACTCCATGTGCCATCGCCGTCGACCGCTCGATCCGTCGGACGCGCTCACGTAGCTCGGGAAGAAGGTTCCTTGCCGTATCGAGCATGTTCCAGTTTTGTTCTTCATGACACGTCTTGTCAAGACCAGGCACTTGATGCCGGCGGATTTACCTTCCTGCCCGGCAGGATCACGCACGTCGTGATATTCAGCTCACCCCAGGCAGCCACTCCATGAGGCGGCGCCCCGCCTCGGCGACGTCCTCGGTCGAGCCGGCGAACGAAAAGCGGACCCAGGCGCCACCATGGATCGGGTCGAAATCGCGGCCCGGGGTTACCGCGACCCCGGTCTCGGCGAGGAGGCGCCGGCAAAAACTCTCGCTGTCGTGCGTCAGGCTCGAAATGTCGACATAGAGGTAGAACGCTCCTTCGGCCGGGGCGAAGCGGGTGAGCCCGGCAGCTGACAGGGTGCGGATCAACTGATCGCGGTTGGCGCGATAGCGTGCGACGTGGCCATCCAGCTCGGGCCGGCAGCCGAACACCGGGAGGGCTGCGAGCTGCGACAGTGCCGGCGGCGAGATGTAGAAGTTCTGCGCCAGGCATTCGACCGAGCGCGCCAGATCCGGCGGCACCAGCATCCACCCGAGCCGCCATCCGGTCATGCTGTAGTATTTCGAGAACGAGTTGACAATGACCGCCTCCCGCCCGAAGGCGCGCGCCGTCGCGGCGGCGGCCTCATAGGTGATCCCGTGGTAGATCTCGTCCGAGATCAGGCGGAGGCCGTGCTCGTGGCAATAGCCCGCCAGCAGGGTGAGGTCGGCGACGCCGATCATCGTTCCGGTCGGATTGGCCGGGCTGGCGATGATCAACCCGTCGAGAGCGCCCAAATCGGCGAGTAGCTCGGGTGTGGGCTGGTAATGCGCGTTCTCCCCGACTTCGATCAGCACCGGCTCGATGTCGAGCGCAGTCAGGATGTTCCGATAAGCCGGGTACCCCGGTACAGCGAGCCCCACTCGATCGCCAGGCTCGAAGGCGGCTAGAAAGGCGAGCTGGAACGCGGCCGACGAGCCGGTCGTGACGACTACCTCGGCGGGCTCGACGGCGACGCCGTATTGCGTCTGGTAGTGGTCGGCGATCGCCTGCCGCAACGGCGCGATGCCGAGCGCATCGGTATAGCCGATCCGCTCGCTCACCAGAGCGCGGCGAGCGCCTTTGAGCACCGCCTCGGGCGCCGAGGTTCCCGGCTGGCCGACTTCGAGATGGATCACGTCGGCGCCCGCAGCCTCCCGCTCGTTGGCGGCGCGCAGCACGTCCATTGCGATAAAGGGCGGTACCAAGCCCCGCCGGGATGCGCGCAGAGTCACGTCCGGGCACATCCTTCAGGCTTGAAGATCCGGCGCGTCGATGCCGGGTGGCGCAGCAGCCGGTCGCTCGGCCGGATCGGCCGGCGCACCAGTTCGCCGGTGCAATTGGGACAATGGTCGCCGAGCACTCTTTCGGCGCACTCGCGGCAAAACGTGCACTCATAGGAGCAGATCCGGGCGTCGAGCGAATGGGGCGGCAAATCCCGGTCGCAGCATTCGCAATTGGGCCTCAATTCCAGCATCGTCATGCAATCCCGATGGTGCCAGCGCCTGTTTATCGTGCGCGAGAAGGTTGGCATTGGCGAGCGGCTTTCGCTATGAGGGACGCCTCATCCCGACGAATAGAGAACCCCCTTGATCCGTCTGATTGGAATGTCCGGCAGCCTGCGCAGCGGCTCTTATTCGAATGCGGTGCTGGAGACCCTGCGCGAGAAATTCTTCGGCCGCGCCGACCTAAATATTTACGATCTCCGGCCGATTCCGCTCTACAATCAGGATTTCGAGGGCGAGAAACGGCCCGCGCCTGTCAAGGAGCTGCTCTCGGCGATCACCGAAAGCGCCGGGCTCGTGCTTTGCGCACCGGAGTTCAACCACAGCATTCCCGGCGTCTTGAAGAACGCGCTCGACTGGGCCTCGCGCCCTGCCTTCACCTCGGTGATGGCGTATAAGCCGGTCGCGATCATGGCGACGTCACGCGGTGCGCTCGGCGGCGCACGATGCCTCGAGCATTTGCGCGTCGCCCTCGAACTCGATGCTGTCCCGGGTCGCGCTGGCCCGCGAGGTCATCATCACCTCCTCGGCCGACAAGATCCGGGACGGGCGGCTGGTCGACGAGACATCACTCGGTTTCGCTTGCGGCGCCGTCGAGGCGCTGCTGCACGAGATCGGGGTGTGGCGGAGAGCCTAAAGTCGGAGGGTGCGCGCTGCTTTGAGAATTTCGGCGACGTGGCCCGGCACCCTGACCTTGTGCCAGACGCCGCGCACGACGCCTTCCTGATCGATCAGGAACGTGCAGCGTTCGATGCCCATATACTTGCGTCCGTACATGCTTTTTTCGACCCAGACGCCGTATTTCTCGCACACGTCGGAGCCCGCATCGGAAGCGAGAATGAAAGGGAGTTCGTGCTTCTTCTTGAACTTGTCGTGCGAGGCGACCGAATCCTTGGAGATGCCGATCACCACAGATCCGGTCCCGCTGTAGTCCGGTAAGGCATCGCGAAATCCGCACGCCTCGGCGGTGCAGCCGGACGTGTCGTCCTTGGGATAAAAGTAAAGGACGACCTTTTTGCCCTTGAGTGCGGACAATGTGACACTGCCGTTGCCGTCGGTGGGCAGCGTGAAGTCTGGGGCTTTTTCGCCGATCTCGACAGTCATCGCGCGTCGTCTCCTCTTGCTTGAGCCGCCTGCCGCGCCGGCTGCTCTATTAATCGATCGAACCAGCTGCTGACGCGTGCTGCGGCGGCGGTGATATCTGCGTCGAGCCGGGCGAAGTCAACCGCGCCCACGCAGGCGGCGAGCGCGGCGCCATCCGGTTCGGCCAAAACTGCGGTTGACGGCAAACCGTCGGCGAGCAGGGTGAGGACTGTCCGGACGTTGCGGAAGAGCGCCACCGCCTCGCCGAGCTCGAGCTGCGCCCGCGGCGGCAGCAGCCCCGCCTCGCCGAGGGCGGCGATCGCCTCCGCGGTTCTGCGACAAAGTATTTGAGGCGACGAGGCGGCGTGCCTCAGCACCAAATATTGCACGATGAATTCGAGGTCGATCAGCCCGCCTCGGCGGTTCCTGAGATCCCATGGCGAAGGGCGCGGGTTATCGTCGGCGATCCGGTGGCGCATAGCGGCGACATCGAAGACGAGCTTCCCGGGATCGCGGGGCGAGCGCAGAACGGCAGCGAGGGTCTCGGAGATCCGCCGGCACAAGCCGAAATCGCCGGCGACCGGCCGCGCCCGGGTCAGCGCCATGTGCTCCCAGGTCCAGGCAGATTCTCTCTGATAACGCGCGAACCCGGCGAAATGCGAGGCGATCGGGCCCGCTTCGCCCGACGGCCGCAGCCGCGTATCCACGTCATAGAGCCGGCCTTCGGCCGTGGGAGCGGTGATCGCACTGATCAGCCTCTGGCTGAGCCGCGCGAAATAAGCTGTGACCGACAGTGGCTGAGGGCCATCGGAAGTCTCGCTGCCGGGCGGGGCATCATAGATCAGGATCAGATCCAGATCGGAGGCGAGGGTCATCTCGCGGCTGCCAAGCCGGCCCATCCCGATCACCGCGAAACTGCCTCCCGGCACCCGGCCGTGCCGGCGCGCGAAATCGGCTTCCACCCGCGGCAGCAGCGCGGCGAGCGCGGTTTGCGCGATATCAGCGAGCACTGCTCCGGCCTGTGCGCCGTGGAGGGCGCGGCGCAGCAGCTGAACGCCGACCTGAAACCGTCTTTCGGCTGCCCAGCGCCGCAGCCGATCGAGCGTATCTTCGAAATCTCGCACGCCCGTCATAACTTGATCTAGCTCGGCGGCGAGAGCGGTGAGGTCCGGTAACGGAGCAAAAAAGCCTTGCGTCAATACCGCGTCGAGGAGAGCGGGATGTTGCGCCAGGTGCTCGGCCAATCGCGGAGCCCCCGCCATGATCTCGGCGACGAGCGCCAGAAGGCCGGGATTGGCGTGAAACAGCGAGAACAGTTGCACCCCGGCAGGAAGGTGCGACAGGAACTGGTCGAACCGCCGCAGCGCCGCATCGGGGTGCGGGGTCGCGCCGAATATCCGCAGCAGCTCGGGTACCAGCTCGGTCAGGATTTCGCGCGCCCGCTGGCTGCGGGTGGACCGCAATCGGCCGTGATGCCAGCTTCGCACCAGCGCGGACACGGCGGCCGGCTCGGCAAAGCCGAGCTGTGAGAGCGTACGCAGGGTTTCGGGATCATCGTCGGCACCGGTGAAGACGAGGTTGCCGGGGCCAGCAAGATTTGGAGCATGCTCAAAAAGCTCCGCATAGTGCCGCTCGACCGAGGCAAGATGAGCACAAAGATCGGCGACGAAGGCCTCGGTCTTCGAATAGCCCAGAAAAACCGCGATACGCTCGATCCCGGCGCGGTCCGAAGGAAGCGCATGAGTTTGCGCGTCGTCGACCATCTGCAGCCGGTGCTCGAGGCGGCGCAGGAAACGGTAGTCGTCAATCAGCTGCGCTGCGGCCGCGGGATCGATTCGGCCGGCTCCCGCGAGCCGTCGCAGTGCCTCGCAGGTCGGGCCAACCCGCAACTCCTGCAGTCGCCCGCCCCAGATCAGCTGCTGCGTCTGGGCGAAGAACTCGATCTCACGTATCCCGCCGCGGCCGGTCTTGATGTCATGCCCTTCCACCGCAATTTTTCCGCCGCCCCGATGCGCGTTGATCTGGCGCTTGATCGAGTGGATATCCTGGATGGCCGCGAAATCGAGATTTTTCCGCCAAATGAACGGTTGCAGCTCGCGCAGAAAGCGTCGCGCGGCGGCGCGGTCGCCGGCGACCGGACGGGCCTTGATCAGCGCAGCGCGTTCCCAATTCTGCCCGACGCTCTCATAGTAGGCGAGCGCTGCCGGAACGGACATGGCGAGCGGGGTCGATGCGGGATCCGGGCGAAGCCGAAGATCGGTGCGGAACGAATACCCGTCGCCGGTGTAGGCTTCAAGAATTCGCACCAGGTCGCGCGTCAGGCGGACAAAAAAGGATTGTACCCCGTCGCGCGCATGCACCCGTGCCGACGCCGGGTCATAGAGAATGATCAGATCGATATCGCTCGAGTAGTTGAGCTCGTACCCGCCGAGTTTGCCAATGCCGAGCACGATGAGCCCGCTGTCCTGCTCCGGCTGGTCCGCAGCCGTTAGCGCGACGAGCCCCTTGCGCGCCGCCTCGCGCAGCAGGTGGCGCAGCGCCGCGCCCAGCGCCGCCTCGGCAAAGCGGCTGAGCGCAGCAGTCTGCTGCTCGAGGGACCAGGCGCCCTCCAGCTCGGCGAGCGCGGCGATAAGTGCAACGCGCCGCTTGGCGACACGCAACCGCCGCATTACTGCCGCCGTATCCTCGCCAAGATCTTCGGTTTTCTCGATCTCGGAGGCGATTTCGGCGAAGAGTGGGTCCGGACCTTTCGTGACGAAGCGGGTCAGGAAGGCCCATTCCTTGGCCGCGAGGCCGCTCAGAAAGGGGCTGTTGCCGAAAATCGCCGCGAGCAGGCGTTTGCCTAAAGGCGCTTCGCTCCACTCCCGCGCGAGATCGCCCTCGGGGTCATCCCGTGCGAGAGCGAGCGCTTCGTTCCAGGCTTCAAACCCAAGGGCGAGCCTGCGCGCGTCGGCTGGTTCCGGCAGCCTGTCACCATCGGGGGAGAGGTGAGATAACAGTTTCATCCGGTAAGCCAAGCCGTGGCCGGGACACTGGCCGGTCGAAGGTTTCCGGTCAAGGTGGGGCCGCCGAACGGGATGATGCCAGGGCATGCAGCGAAGCTGCCGCCAGCGTCAAGCGGCTCGGACGTGATTCACCTACTCGGGCCCTCCGCATTTTGGCGTGGCTCGGCACACCCGCGGCGGCACTGATCCTCCTGTGTGGGTTCGGCCTGTGGCGTCTGACGCAGGGGCCGATCGACCTCGGCGGGCTGACCCCCTTCGTCCAACAACTCGTGGACCGGCCGGGCAGCGGGATGCAAATCGCGATCTCCTCGGCACGCCTGGGCATCGATCGCCAGACCGGGCAACTCGATCTGCGGCTCGAAGGTGTCCGCGTCGCAGACGCGGACGGGGAACCGTTCGCGGCCTTTCCTCAGATTTCCGCAAGTTTCAGCCTCGGCTCTCTCTTGCAAGGCAAATTGGCGCCGACAGGTCTCCTAATCGAGCGTCCTCTATTGCATCTCGTTCGCGACGCGGCGGGAGCGATCCAGTTGCGCTTTGGCGAACCGGACAGCCGGGCCCCGAGCTTTGGGCCCGACATTCTCGACCAGCTGGCGGGCCCGCCAAATCCGGACCGGCCTTTCGGGCTGATGCGTCGGATCGTGGTCCGCAACGCCGCCGTCATCTACGACGACCGCCGGACGAGCCGTCGTTGGGAGGCCGATCGGGTCGACGCCTCGATCGAGCGGAACACCCAGGGGCTTATAGGCGATCTGTCGTTGGCCCTGCCGCTCGGCAGCAGCCAGCCCGAACTCCACGCCAGCTATCGCTATACCTCCGATGAGCGTGCCGTCGATCTCTCCGTTCAGATCGGTGGGGTGGAACCCGCGACATTGGCTTCGCTCTCCCCCGAGCTAGCCCCCCTCGCCCAGGCTGATTTTCCGGTCTCGGGAACGCTCACGACACGGCTGAACTTGGGCGGCCTGACGAATGAGGGGGTGCGGCTCGATCTTTATCTCGGCAAAGGCTCGATCAAGAGCGAGCTGTTGCCGGAAGGTTATGTCGCTCTGCAGCAGGGAACCATCCGCGCCGTCTACGCACCTGAAACCGGCGAACTGCGGCTCGCCAAGCTCGATCTCGATCTCGGCGGCGGCTCGGCGCTTACCGTAGACGGAACTATCGACGGACTGACGCCGGCGATGATCGCCGGCACGGAGCCGCCGCCTTCGTCGATCCCCGGCAAGCTCGGGATCGTTCTCTCCGATGTGCCGGTGGCGAAATTCGAAAGCTTGTGGCCCCCGGCTCTGAGCCGCGGCGGGCGGCGCTGGGTATTGGCCAACGTCCATGAAGGGGTTCTCGACGAGGCCGCCGTCCGGCTCGATCTCGCGGTCGATCCGGCGGCGCGCTCGGCGGAGGTCGTGTCGGCGAACGGAACGATGCGCTATCACGATGCGACGATCAGCTATTTCCAGGGGCTGATCCCGGCGCGGAAGGTCAGCGGGACCGCCACTCTCGACGACAGACGGCTCGTATTCACGCCCTCTGGCGGGTCGGTCAAATCCGTTCAAGCCACGGGCGGCTCGCTGCAGATCACCGACCTCGGCGCGCCGGTGGAATGGCTGACGGTCGATCTTTCTCTTGCCGGACCGCTCCAGGACTTCCTGGAGACCATCGACGCAAAGCCGCTGCGCTACGCCCACGACATCGGGGTCGACCCCGCGCAGGTCGCCGGCCGAACCGAAGCGAACCTGCACTTCAAGCTTCCGCTGCTGACGGATCTCAAGCTGGACCAAGTCCAATACGCCGCTAAGGCGAGCCTCTCCGGCGCCGCGATTGCCGGCGTCGCGATGAACCGCAATCTCACCGACGGCAATTTCGCGCTGGAGATCACCCGTCCGGGCGCCCACCTGCGGGGAACTTCCCGTTTCGACGGGGTTCCGTTGAGCATCGACGCGAACCTGTTCTTCAAGCCGGCCGACGGTGCCCGGGCACGGTACCGCGTCGCGCTGACGATGGACGAAGAGCAGCGTCGGCGGCTCGGCTTCGACTTCCTGCCCAACCGGGTCGCCGGACCCGTCGGGGTCGATCTCACCTACTGGACCCTCGATGCGACGCATGCCGAGGCCGAAGCGGCCCTCGACCTGCGCTCGGCCGACCTGTCGGTCGCCGAGACCGGATGGAAAAAGCCCCCCGGCGCTCCCGCCGGCGCCAAGCTCGTCCTCGATCTCCAGAACGAGCAAGTCACTCGGCTGCGCGACATCGAGGTCAAGGCGGCGGGGCTCGACGGCAGGTTCGCCGTGGCGCTCCAACCCGATACCGGTCGGATCGACCGGGTCGACATCGATCGCCTCGTCATCGCCGACGACGATGTCAGCGGGTCGGTGATACGCCGGCGAGAGGGCGGCTGGCAAATCGATCTGCACGGCCCGATCCTCGATCTGTCGCACTGGATCAAGGGTTTCCGGCAGAGCAGCACACCGCAGTTCTCGGGCCCGCTGCAGATCGATGCCCGCCTTGGCCGACTGGTGGTCGGGCCGGAGCGCGAGGTGCGCGATGTTGCGGCAAGACTGTCGCGCGAGGGCGCCGATTGGCGGGCGACGCATATCGATGCCCGGTTTCCCAACGGCCACCAGTTGAGCCTGCGCTCCGCCACCGATGCAGGCAGGCGCGATCTTACTTTTCGCTCCGACGACATGGGGTCGGCACTGAGCCTACTAGACATCACCGAGAACGTTGTGGGCGGGCAAATAACCGTCACCGGGCAGGCCGTGGACAAAGCCGCCAAGCAGGTTGTCGTTGGCCATATCGAGGGCGCCGACTACACCCTGGTGCACGCGCCGGTCTTTGCCCGCATTCTGTCGCTGCCTTCGTTCAGCGGCGCCGGCAGCATGCTCGCCGGCTCGGGCATCCCGTTCAGCACCTTGCGCGGCGATTTTGCCTATGGCGAGGATCGCCTCGTGCTCGACAATCTGGTTGCCTATGGCGGGGCGATCGGCGTGACCAGCAACGGCGTTGCCGATCTCGGCCGCGATCGACTCGACCTGCAAGGAACGATCGTCCCTGCCTATGCTCTGAACTCCATTCTCGGCATCGTTCCTGTCATTGGTCCGCTGCTGCTCGGCGGCGAAGGGCAAGGCCTGTTTGCAGCCAATTACCAGGTCACAGGATCGGCAGCCGACCCGCAGGTCTCGGTCAATCCGCTGAGCGCTCTCGCGCCCGGCTTCCTGCGCCGGTTGTTCCAGCCCAATTTCGGTGTGCCGCCGCCGGTCCAGGAATTGCTCGGCGTGCAGTAACGATTTAGCCATGGCCATGCCGGTGGTGCAGATCGGGGTAGTGCGGATGGGAGTGACGCAGCGGCGCGTGGCGGTGCCAATGCGAATGCGGTTCGCTGACCGGTCCATCATGCGGGTGCCGGTGGTGCGCGTCGTGTCTGTGGCTGTGCTCGTGTTCGAGCGCCTCGTGCGGATGCTCGTGCTCGTGACGTTCGGCGACATGCATCCATAGCCCGAACCCCATCAAGAGACCGGCGAGCGCGAGGTTCACGCTCACAGCCTCGTGCAGGAGGCCGATCGCCAGCACCGCCCCGATGAACGGGGCGAGCGAAAAATAGGCGCTGGTGCGGGCCGTCCCGAGATGGCGCAATGCCAGCACGAACAGCACGAGGCTGATTCCGATTCCGACGAAGCCGACCAGGGCCGAGGCGCCCACTATGACCGCCGCCGGGATGGCCGCGCCGCTCAGCGCGGCAAACCCGGCATTCACCGTGCCGGCTGCAAGGCCTTTGATCATCGCCGTCAGCACCGGATCGGCCGACGACAATTTCCGGGTCAGATTGTTGTCGATGCCCCAGGCGAGGCAGGCCGCGGCGATCAGCACCGCACCGGTGTCAACCTCGACGCCGCGCCCGCCCGAGGAGAGGATTGCCGCCCCGCCGAGGATCGTCAGGGCTCCGAGCAGCAGCCGACGGTCGACATTCTCGCGGAAGACCAGCCAGGCGATGCCCATCGTGAAGAGACCTTCCAGATTGAGCAGCAGCGAGCCGGAAGCGGCATCCGTGCGCGCCAGACCGAGCATCAGCAGGAGCGGCCCCGAGACACCGCCGAACAGGACGACCGCGGCCAGCCACGGCAGATCGCCAGCGCGCAGCGGCGCTTCCGGAGCCGGGATGCCGAGGGCGGCGCGTCCGAAGTGCACGGCGGCGAGCCCGATCCCGGCGCCGAGGTAGAGCAATCCGGCAAGCAGCTGCGGCTCGACCTCGCCGAGCAGCAACTTCGCAAACGGCGCCGCCGCCCCAAACAGCAGAGCTGCCACCAGCGCCATCGGCACGCCCGGCCAAAGCGTGGATCTATCTGTTCTCATCATGCCGCAACCCGAGGCGCCGGCCCGTGGCCGCTGCAGACCGCAATCAAAAATTGAGTTGGCGATTGCTCGCCGTTGCACCTGCAGCTAATCTGCAGCGAGATCTCTCCTGTTAGTTGTAGCTCTCGCCTAACCCGATATTGGTGCGCTTCGCGGCCAATCAGCATGAGGTGAGCGTTTGCCATCACGCGCAAGCCTGCACAGCTACGGTTTCAGATCGGTAGCCACCACGCGATTACGGCGACATTCGGGTCCGCCGGGCTGTCGTTTATCGCGCGCAGCGACCTCACTCGCCATGCAGACCGACGCAGGATCGGGTTATTCGTTTTCGGGTGTGCCGACCCGGTATTGGCGTTGTGCGCCGGTCCCATTGGGTGGCAGGAAAATTGCGGATGCATTAAGGATAATCGGCAATGCAGCAAACCGACTCTGGGCGCGTCTCTCGCTGCGGTCCGGCCAAGCTCTTGGCGTCGGCGCCCCGACACACCCCGAGACAGGTGTGCGCCCAGCGGATGACCATCTGTAATCGGAAGACCGCCGTCGAGCCGTATTTTGAATTTCGGCTTTCGACCCACTGCGGCCGTTCGCTTTTGTTGACGGCGACGGCGGCCATGCCCCCACGCGGACCGCGTCGCGGTCCACTCTGTAGGTGGCGCAGAATGGATGCCTGCCGCTCGGCCGATTGACCGTTGATCGTAATCGCGCCTGGACCGGCCCGTTGCAGCCCGATTAACCCAGGTCTATCCTTTCACCTCAATCGGGCCCCTGGGGTGGAGATGCCCCATCCAGTGACCCCATCCTCGGTTGACCGGCACCGGGCGCGGCATCCTGCGCCGACTGGGAGGCGGCGATGGCAAAGATGCGGGCGGTGCAGGTGGCGCGGGCTGGCGGCCCCCTTGAACTCGTCGAGCGCGACGTACCCGAGCCAGCGCGGGGCGAGGTCCGCGTCCGCGTCGAGGCCTGCGGTGTGTGCCACAGCGACAGTCTCACGATCGAAGGACAGTGGCCCGACCTCTCCTTTCCGCGCATCCCTGGGCACGAGATCGCCGGCGTGATCGACGCAGTCGGCGCCGGCGTGGTGGGCTGGCGCGCCAGGCAGCGCGTAGGCGTCGGCTGGTTTGGAGGGAATTGCGGGCATTGCGAGCCGTGCCGGCGTGGCTGGCTGATCGACTGCCGCAACCTGCGCATACCCGGCATCTCGTATGATGGCGGCTATGCCGAGGCGATAGTGGCCCCCGCCAACGCGCTCGCTGCGATCCCCGACGAGTTTGGCGCCGCCGAAGCCGCACCGCTGCTCTGCGCCGGGGTCACGACCTTCAATGCGCTCCGCCACAGCGGGGCGATGCCGGGCGACGTGGTCGCGATCCTGGGTATCGGCGGCCTCGGCCATCTCGGGGTGCAGTTCGCAAACAAGCTCGGCTTCCGCACCGTCGCGATCGCACGCGGCGCCGACAAGGAGGCGCTCTCCCGCAAGCTCGGCGCGCACCACTTCATCGATAGCGCAACCGAAGACGTGGCGGCAGCACTCAACCGGCTTGGCGGCGCACGGGCCGTGCTGGCGACCGTCACCAGCGCCAAAGCGATGACGCCGGTGATTGATGGGCTCGCGGTGCGCGGCCGGCTCGTCGTGATAGGCGTCGACGCTGAGCCGATCCAGGTCTCGCCGCTGCAGCTGATTGGCGCGAGCCGCAGCGTCGTGGGTCACGCCGCCGGCGCGGCGATCGATTCGGAGGACACGCTCGCCTTCAGCGCGCTCTCGGGCGTACGCCCGATGATCGAGACAATGCCGCTCGCGCGCGCACCGGAGGCCTACGCGCGGATGATGCGGGGAGACGCACGCTTCCGGATGGTGCTGACGATGGCGTAGCACCACCGGTAAGGGCGGCTTTCGGCGCAACCTCTCCGTTCACTTGGCTTCGGCGAAGGTCGGCTCACCACCCAAAGCCAACTTTAAATTCCACCGGGTGCTGATGACAGTCGCTACCGAGGCGGTTGGGTTATAAATAATTTCGCTACTCCTCCGCCCAGTTTCTCGCGCGCTTCGTTGAGCGCTTGGAGACTGGCGAGTGTCTCTGCCGGTCGTCTCGTCGCCACACCAACAAGCAACGCCTCGATAAAGCCGAGCGTGGCCGTATGCATGCTGAGCATCTCCGCCCGCCCGCGCGGCACCGGTAAAACGAAATCCACCCGACGTCGTAACGTATCGGCGAGGGAATCCGTTATGAGAAACGATCGCAGATGAAGCCGAGCGATTTCGTCCAGGAGCGCGGCGAGCTCGGCATAGACCCGGCCATAGGCCAGGATGACGACCAGATCGCCCTCGCGCAGCCGCCGCAAGTCGTCCGCGAACAGAAGGCCGGTGTTCGAGAGAGCCTCTGCGATCCGCCCAAATCTGCCGAGCTGGATAACCAGGTAATCGGCGATGGCGCTCGATGGCCCGAGACCAAAAACGAGGACGCGCGCGGCGCCGACAACAGCGTCCACAGCCTTCTCGAACAATTCCGGAGTAATGCTCCGGCGCAGGCTCTCCAGAGACCCCGCGTGGATCTCCAGCGTCATCCTAAATGCCGCAAAGAGATCATCGCCGACTTCGTCCAGCGTCCGGCTCAATCGCTCTGCCGGTGATAGCGAACGTCGGAACTCGTTGGCCAACGCCCGCCGGAGTTCATCAAGACCGGAAAAGCCGAGCGCGCGCGTTGCACGTACTACCGTCGCGTCACTGGTCTCCGCCTTGGCCGCGAGCGCGGCAGCAGAGCTGATCAGCACTTCCTCGCGATTGCCCTGAAAATACCGCACGACGCGCCGCTCGGCCGGGCTCATGTCTGCGGCCCGCAGCGCAACTCTCTCGTCGAAGGTCGGGACCGCTGCTGCCGCGTTTTGACGCATGTCGTGTTCACAACTTTTTTGAGGGTGAAATCGTCGTATATGCTACAGGAATAGAAGCTGCATCGCTAGCCCCCTGTGGATCCGTCCGCACGTTGCCGCAGGCGTTCTCGGCTGTCTCACGATCCTGGTCGAGACGGCAATCCGCAAACCAAAAGTGAGGCAGTGCAATGGATGATGCTCTCAAGCGAGAAGCCCTCAGCAAAGTGCCGGAGGTCACCCTTGCATTTTGGATCATCAAGATCGCCGCAACCACGTTGGGGGAGACCGGCGGCGACTCGGTGACGATGACGCTCAATTGGGGCTATCTCGTCGGTACCGCGATTTTCGTTGGCCTTCTTATTGCCCTGGTCGCGGCGCAAATTCTCGCTAAGAGGTTCCATCCATTCCTCTACTGGGCGACGATCGTCGCCTCGACGACCTTCGGCACGACGATGGCGGATTTTGCCGATCGATCGTTGGGCATCGGCTATACAGGCGGCTCGACGCTGCTTTTTTGCTGTCTGATGGTCGTGCTGGGCCTGTGGTACTGGTCTGAAGGCACGATCTCCGTCGACACCGTGAGCACCCCAAAGGTCGAAGCCTTTTACTGGGCGGCGATCACCTTTTCCCAAACGCTTGGCACGGCGCTGGGCGACTGGATGGCCGATACCGGTGGCCTGGGCTATGAGGGCGGCGCGCTAGTCTTCGCGGCGGCCCTTGCAGTGATCACAGGCCTGTACTTCTGGAGCAGCGTGTCGCGAGTGCTGTTGTTCTGGGCCGCCTTCATCTTGACGCGTCCGCTTGGTGCTACGGTCGGAGACTTCCTCGACAAGCCGAAAAACCTTGGCGGGCTTGCGCTGAGCCGGCCGCTCGCCTCGGCAGTCATCGCCGCCTTCATCATCCTGTGCTTGTTTTTGCTCCCGCAACGGGCCGGCCGGCATCCGACAGCAGCGAGCGCCGCTTGAACGCCGGACACAGCTAAGCCCGCCTAACGGCTCCCGGTCTGAGGTTTGTGAAGGAATTGCTTGCAGTGCGTCTTGCGTGCTTCGAGACGCGCCCTTCGGGCGCTCCTCAGCCTGAGGTAAGTCTTCGATGATATTAAGAGAATGCCCTCATCCTGAGGAGCCGCCGCAGGCGGCGTCTCGAAGGGCCCACCGATGCCCATCCATTATTCCACGCCCTGAGTGTTTTGATGCGGGTCAGCAACGTTCCGGCTATTACGCGTCGTTACTGGGCCGCCATCCTTGTTGCGAGCATGTGCGGCGCCAACACGGGTGATTTCCTGTCGCATAATCTGCATCTTGGGCACACTCGCGGGCTGCTGCCGCTGGCCATCTTGTTCCTATTCATCCTGTGGGCCGAGCGGCGCGCAAGGATCCCGACGGAAGCCTATTACTGGCTCGCCATTATCGTCCTTCGCACTGCAGCCACTAATCTCGCCGATTTGTGCACCCATGACCTGAAGTTGGGCTATGGAGCGACCGAAATCGGTCTGACGCCTCTTCTGATTGCGTTTCTGGTTACTGATCGCAGCCGTGGCCCTTCTATGAGCGCCATTGCACAGCAAGATCGCCCCAGGCTGCCGACGACGAATGGGAACTACTGGCTGGCGATGCTTACGGCTGGCACCCTCGGCACGGCGAGCGGCGACTTCACCGCCGATGTCGTTGGGCTGGGGCTCTTTTACGGCTCCGCCGTGCTGACCGCATTGTTCGCGGTTGTGCTGATCATCTCCTGGCGTTTCGGCGGCATCTCGATACCCTGGTATTGGGCAAGCATCGTCGCGGCGCGCACGGCCGGCACGACATTGGGAGATTTGCTCGCGAGCCGGCACGGGCTTGATCTCGGGTTGCCGCTGAGCACGACGCTTACAGCCTCCACGCGCGACATTATTGTTCTGTTCTGGCCGCATCCGACCAACGTGAAAGCCGCTGTCGCGCGTTGATCCAACCGCCAGGTTAGGGAAACTACCCAGCTCGCCTCAGAAACATTCGCCGTTAGAGGAGATTTGCCAATGCCGAAACCGTTTGATGCGCTCGGTTTTGCGGCGGTCGTATCGCTGACCATAAGCTTTCCAACCATCGGCTACCCCTACACTGGACAACAGCTTGCCCCGCAGGCAAAGGTGTCTCTACAGCAGGCCCGCACCGTCGCCCTCAAAGCGGTTCCCGGCAGAGTTACCGACCAAGAACTTGAAAAGGAGCCTGGCGGGAGTGGGCTGCGCTACTCCTTCGACATCAAGGCCGGGGCGAAGACGTTCGAGGTGGGCGTCGATGCCCACACCGGCGCTGTGCCAGAAAGAAAGGTCGAAGGGCCAAACCCTGATTAACAGGCGAGGCATTATCGCTTGTCGAGACCCTCGCGATACCGGCCCAATATTGCTTCGCCTTGGGCCGGCCGAAGTGCCGAGCCGGATCCTGTAAGCGGTGAGCCTCATCCGGATCGATTTGTCCCGAATACCGCCTCTGGTCGCCGTGCTGAGGCTCCGGGCCTCCTCGCTCGCGCCGTTGCTGCTCAAGTCCTTCAGCTGCCACACCACGACGTTTACACCTGATGAGACGGGGGTTGCTTTGCGCGCAGTGGCTCCTTCACCTCGCGCTATTACTCGCGGCGACTTGCGGGCCCGCCACTGCGGGCCCTCCCTTTCGAACCGACGATCCCGAGCCCGTCGAAGTCGGGCATTGGGAGATTTACGAGTTCTCGGCAGCGACACATGTCACGGGGATACGGCAGGTATCCTCTCCGGCATCGATGCCAATTATGGGGCGGCGTCGGAGCTTCAGGTGCACGCAGCCTTTCCGATTGCATTCGACAAGCCCAACGGCAACGGCATGGTGCTGGGATACGGCGACACCGAGTTCGGATTCAAATACCGTTTTCTGGCTGAGGACGAGCACGGCTGGCGGCCGCAAGCCGCCATTTATCCGGCCGTCGATTTTCCGACCGGTAATGCCGCCCACACTCTCGGTACCGGGCGAACGCACGCGTTTTTGCCGTTATGGCTACAAAAGAGCATCGGCGACTGGACGAGTTTTGCGGGCGTAGGCTACTGGCTCAATCCCGGCCCCGGCAACCGCGACTTCTGGTATCTTGGCTGGGCAGTGCAGCGCGAGATCGCGAAGAACCTGTCAATCGGCGGCGAAATCTTCCACCAGACGCCCAACGCGATAGTCGGCAAAGATCAGACCGGGTTTGATGTAGGGCTCACCTACGATCTGAGCGAGCACTACCATTTGATGTTTTTGGCTGGCCAGGGCTTGCAGAATCGGAGCACAATGAATGTATTTTCATACTACGCGGCACTCCAATTCACCTTTTGAAGGCTTGCTGTTCGACACTGCGGGAATCGTAGTGGGCTTGACCGAAGTCAGGCGCCGTCTAGGGCAAGCTTATTTGGAAGCTCGAGAACGTGTGCCATAGGCGACAGTGAAGCCAGAATGCCCAGAAGAAGGTTCGTCCAACGCTAGCAGCTCATGTGGGTTGTTCCTTGATCAGCGACGCCACCACTGCGTGCCGCAGGACAAACCGGCGGGCTAGACGGAGGTTAGGCGGTTTGACGC
>CAWBCV010000012.1:0-548096 GCA_963787425.1 uncultured Alphaproteobacteria bacterium | reverse complement strand
GCGGTCGACGGGATAGAATTCGCCCGTCCGATCCGCTCATCAGGGCCCGCTTTCGACCATCAGATTGCCCCTCGAAGCGGCTGCGAATTCGGTCCCTCCAACCAAAAATTGAACGGGTGATCTCCTCTCGCTGCACCTGCAGCAAATCAGCAGCGGGATTTCGCCTGAAGATTGAATATCCCTCTGAAGCGGCACGTTCGCGATCGGATGCGTTCGCGACAGTGGCGCCGGACCGCGCGCCGACGATCACGAGTTCCAACCTATTGCGGGCCAGCGTCTCTCTTCGCGCCAGTAGTTTTGGGAAAGTCCCATCAGTCATCTGCCCCCTTCATCTGCCCGGCAGCCCGTTCCGTGCGCAGATGCGACTATGCGACATGAAGGAGGCAAATTTAGGACGAGATTTGACCAACTCAGCTCCCATCGGTTGAACTCATTCGGATTTTTCCCACCTCGGTGTGAGCATCCTATTGTGCCCTGGGCTGGTTGAGGCCGAGCGCTAGACCCGCTTTTTTCAGCAGAGCGATCAACCCGGAAGCTTGGCGCGCCGAGGGGTTGCCCCGGCGCCTGGTGTGCAAAAAGTCAAGAAATTCGCAGCAGCCGACTTGCCGTAATGGGCTTATGCTGCTGCTCGCGAATTTGCGATCATCAGGCGGCGAAGCTGATTGAAGCGGTACGGGCCGCCTGAGAGCGCTCGCACGACTAACACGGCCCATTTGCCCCCAGTGCGGGCAAGGATGTCCATCAGCACCCTATGGTCGGTGCCGTCGGATGCCACGGCGGCGTTGGACGGCGGGGTGGTGTCAGTCATGCTGAGCCGGAGAGCCGATTGCGCCAGGTGATCCAGCCGACGACAATCGACAGTCCCGCCACGACAAGTGGCGCCCCCGCGTGCCCGTATTCGCCGTGGATTATGACGGTCCCGAGCGCCGCCAACATGACAGTGCAGCCGAGCGCCGAGCCCAACAGGCGGCTCGGCGCCCGGGCTAGCAGAACGGCGGTAGTGAGTTCCAGCAATCCGGTCACGAAATGGAACCAGTGCGGATATCCCCACCTCTGGTATTCCTCAATGATAGATCGCGGGGCAAAGATGTTGCTGAGTGATCCCACGACGAAGAAGGCGGCAAGAGCCAAGGCTAAGACTTGGCGCCAGGAGATTTTAGACATTTGTCCGAAGTAGGTACTGGAAAGTCGCATCTCATCCCTGATCCGCCCCGGACTTACGCCTTGACGGCCTTCTGTGCAGCCGCAAATACATCGCGTGCGGACGTCGTCCCCGCTACGTGCTCCGTACCCTTGACGCCGAGGTCCATCCATCCCGCGTTTACGCTCTCAAACATTTCTTCGGCAGCTCCAGTTTGGCCCTTCGGCATGCCGGACTGCTCGAATGCTGCCGCCCACCCTGCACGCGGGATTGCAAAGGCTTTTACTTCGAGTTTTAGGACTTCGCCCAATTGCACCGCTACTTCATCCGCGCTTACCATTGAACCTAGCTCAATTACGCGATGCCCTGACCACGCTGGCCCGGTCAGAAGTTTTGCTACCTGTGAGCCGATGTCTTTTGTCGCGACCATTGTCGATTTCCGGTTTGTAGGGTTGTAAAAGACCGGTAGTGTTCCGCCCTGGGCGACCTGTAAGCCGTAAAGAAAGTTTTCGTAAAATCCGCCTGCGCGCACAAATGCGACCGGAGATGTCAGGTTGCGTAAACCTTGCTCCAAAAGCGATAAGGCCGTGATCATCCCCAGCCCGCTTGTTTTATTCGCACCCATCGACGAGAGCGCTACCACCCGCTGCGGCGCTGCCTTAGTAAGAGCCTCGACATAGTTCGCAATCACGTCCTTTGCTTCTTTGTAATCCGGCGAGGGTGCCCATACAGTCGGCAACATAACAAACGCGCCTTCAACGCCTTTGAGTGCCCGCTCAATGGCTGCCGAATCATTCCAATCGCCGTCTACCAGTTCCACACCTTGGTCCGCCCAGTTCGCCGCCTTCTCGCGATTGCGGACCAGCGCGCGTACTTTCTTGCCTTGCGCCAACAGATGTTTTGCCGTTGCGCCGCCTACTCTTCCCGTAATTCCCGTTACTAAAAACATGCGTTTTCTCCTGAGCTGCTTGAGGGGGTCTATCTTTTAGGGTAGGTCTATTATAGAGACCTCCGCCGTGCGCCGTAAGGAGGCAGTTTTTTGTAACCAGGAGAGATCAGGGGAACCCGCATGAGCGGCACATCGAGGGCGATCGAGAGATTCAGCCGATATCCATTGGGCGAGTCCCAGTCCGTACACTGCCCGGTGCGCGACGTGCTCGACCGCATCGGCGACAAATGGAGCATGCTCATGATCATGGCCCTCGCGACGCGATCGCAGCGCTTCAGCGAGCTTCACCGAGCCATCCGCGACATCTCCAAGCGCATGCTCACCCAGACCCTGCGCGATCTGGAGCGCGACGGACTGATCACCCGCCATGTCTTTCCGACCAAGCCGCCAAGCGTTGAATATCGTCTGGCCCCGCTCGGCCAATCCCTGCTGGACCCGATGGCGAGCCTCATCGATTGGGCCGACCGTCGTTATTCTGACATCCATGCCGCGCGTGTCCGCTTTGACGGCGCACCCGGTGATGTCCCGCGCTAGATGTTCAGTCCCGATTTGAGGCGGTCTGGCGGTAGACTGAAGCGGGAACGATATAGTGTTCAGTGGTTAGAACGGCGTCAAGCCGCCCTGATTGTCGCCGAGCGTGCAAAATTCAACAATTCTGCGCCGTAAGAGGCCGGTTTTCATCCGTAGAATCGTTCACCTGTATTCGCCCATATGATGCGCCGGCTTGATTATCGAAAGGCTGGTTCCAATGAGCATCCAACTCTACACCTGGGAGACCCCGAATGGTCGGAAAATCAGTGTCGCTCTTGAAGAAATGGGCCTGCCCTACTCGGTACACCCAGTGAATATTTTCAAAGGCGAGCAGTTAGACCCGGCCTTTGCGAAGATCAACCCAAACCATCGCATCCCCGCGGTCGTCGATCCCGATGGCCCCGGCGGGGGGCCGATCAGCTTATTTGAATCCGGCGCAATCCTCATCTACCTCGGCGAGAAAACCGGCAAATTTTGGCCCAAGGGCGATCTCGCCGCACAGGCACCGGTGCTGGAATGGCTGATGTGGCAGATGGGCGGTTTTGGTCCGATGCCCCACCAGTTGAGCCACTTCCTGACGGTCGAGAACGCGGCCGACCGCCGCTACGGCATCGAGCGCTACTCGAAAGAAACCCGCCGGCTCTATGGCGTGCTCGACAAACGGCTCGGCGAAGTTCAATTCGCCGGCGGCGACCTTTCGATTGCCGACTTCGCGATTGTCGGCTGGGCTTGGCGGCATGAGCGCCATCAGATCGATTTGGCAAACTTCCCCAATGTCAAGCGCTGGTATGAGACCTTGATGGCTCGCCCCGGTGTACAGCGTGGATTTGCAGTCGCTCTAAGTTGAGGCGCGTAGGTACATGAGGTGGACCCCGAACCTGAGACAGCCGGTTACCTATTCCCTCTCGACGAGTGTGGCCTTACTTCCAGTTGTGCAGAAGTCAAGCAGATCGTGTGAAAAGTCGCATTGAGCGGATTCCGCCGCAGCGTATGAGGAGGGTAGCATCTCAACGATTTTGGTGACAACGATTTTGGTGACAACGATTTTGGTGACAGTTTACCTGACGCGCCCGGCCCACTGATCATTATCGCGGTCCGAGGAATCCAGCAAACTGTCACCGTAATCCCGACCCCACGGCGTGAAGGCTCCAAAACCCGAGCGGTGATTTTTCCATAGACTGGGATCACACAACGCCGGCATCGTTCATCGGCGTCGCGAGTCCGAACCAACTTTGTGCGGAACCGTACCATTTGCGCGCCGTTAACAGGGGATGATGGACAATCCCAGCACACTGCGTCGGAAGGCGGCACATTTTTCGAAGGCGCCGCGGCCTCGGCAACCACCGCGGAAGCCGAAAAGCTGAACGAGGTGGGCCGCCAATTAGAGCTTTGGGCGGATGATCTCGAAGAGATGCTGACGTACCAGAGCAAAGACCCCAACAAGGACTCCGATCGATCAGCACTCGGCAAGACGGCTCAGGGCGAACTAACCCGCTCGTGAACACGCATCGTATGTAATTTACGGATTTCTACTGCATCGATGACATTGCCATCCCGCATTCCCTGGAGTGGCCCGATTTCCTCAACATTGATGCCGCGGCCCAACATACCGCACGCAATGCTGACGGCCTCGTCCCTGCTTCTGGCTATGCTCATAACTGTGGCGCATCCACCCCGGTAAGACACATACCAACTGGACATTGCCCTTCTTCCTCGCTCGGCTGCCTGTCCATAATCAAAGGCGATCATCTCAGCACTCAACATCTCATTTGAGCGATGGAATGACCTAAACCTGTTACTTGTCTGTACGATGGCAGACGAAGCGCCGAATTTTTTAACCCGCCCCGAACGGGCAGGCGCTCGTCAGAGCAGCTGGATGAGCCGATCGTGATCGATGCGGTGACACTCGCAGGCGGTCGCTTCGAGGCCTTCGCGATCGACGATTGTGAGCTGGCCGTGATGGTAGCGGATCAAGCCGGAGCGCTGGAGCTCTCCGGCGGTGGTGGTGACCCCGGCGCGCCGCACCCCAAGCATCGAGGCGAGGAACTCGTGCGTGAGAGGTATCCTATCCGATTGAATACGGTCGATCGCCATGAGCAGCCATCGGGCGCACCGCTGCTCGATCGAGTGGAGCCGATTGCAGGCCGCGGTTTGCGCGCTGAGGTTCAGGATGGCTTCAATGAAGCGCAGCGCCCCTTTGCGAACAGCCTCGCTCTGATCAAATGCAGCCTTGCACAGCGCGGCATTTATGCGCAGCGCGGTGCCGGGAACCTGGACGATGACCTGTTGGGCGGAGACACGGCCGCCGAGAAGAGCGGTCACTCCGACCATGCCCTCCCTTCCGATCATCCCGACTTCGATCGTCGATCCGTCCGCCATATTCGTGAGGACGGAAGCCACGCCCTGTTCGATAAAGTAAACATGTTCGAGCGGAGCGCCCGCCTCATAGAGCACCTGCCTCAGCGACAAGGAAACGAGGCGAAGCTCCGAAAAATAACATTGCAAGTCTTCTTGCGGCAAGGCCGCAAGAAGACTATTTTTACTAGTGATCCAGTTTTGCGGAGGCATGTGAATCCTCTCCTCGTAGGAGCGGGAGCGCATGCCTCTCTCTGTCGCCACTTGCCCGGAAGGTCGTCGAGGCGATTTATTTAAATTGGTGGCAGCCCGGCCTTTTGCAACGTAACTCCGCAGCCGTTGCCCCCGAGCCCGCGTGTTGCGAATTCAAGACTTTTGGGAAAATTCCTTGCTTGCCCTATCAACGGGTTACGCTTCCTGTAAGATATTACCCGAAATCACCCGCAACCCGCCACCTCGGCTATGCCCGCGTCAGCACCTACGGGCAGACGCTGGACGCCCAGCTTGAGCAGCTTCGCGGCGCAGGCTGGACCAAGATTTACCGCGAGAAAGTGACGGGCGCGGGCAGCGACCGGCGCGAGCTTCTCAAAAATGCTCAAGAGCCTCGCCCCCCGGCGACGTAGTGACGGTGACGCGGATCGACCGCCTGCGCGCAGCACCTTCGATCTGTTCGCCATCGTCAAGCAGATCGTGGACGCCGACGCCCAATTCCGTTCTGTCGCGGAGCGATGGGCCGACACCGCCACCAGCACCGGGCGATTGATGATCGCCGTGCTTGGTGGCTCGCCGATGTGGCGCGCGATCTCATCCGTACCCGTACCGCCGAAGGCCGGAGCCGGGCGCAGAAGCGCGGGCAGCATATGGGCCGACCGCCGAAATTAACCGATGACCAGAAGGCCGAGGCCCGCCGCCGACGGCCGAAGGCGCGACGCTTGCCGAACTCGCGCGCAGCTACCATGTCGGCAAAAGCACGATTTCCCACCTCACTGCCGTCAAGGGTCCTGTCCGAATCATCGGCGAAATCAAATTGGTAGAGCACTCCAATTCATCGAGTGAAGCAGCCATTGCCGACCGCGTTCTCCCCGGCCCACTTCCGAAATTCTGCTGAGTGTTGCCCGCGATTTTCAATCTCGGCCGTACACCAGCTCGCTTTACACGCGTCTGCATGGAATGGGTTGGTTCGCCGACCCCGCCAGATGAGCCATCTTACAATTCAAATCATTGTAAGGACTGGAGTTTAAATGTTCCCCCGACTGGAAGTGTATGGTTCAGAGTTGATCCCATTGGAGATATCAACATAACTGATGACGAAAGACAACTAATTCAGATTGGGCGGGATATATTGTGAGCCTACGGTTGAGTCTCATACAAAAAGTTATTCGATGAAGCCCTACGATATTGGATTTATAGCTAGATGGGATTTGAAAGCAGGCCTATCTCTTGAGACACGCAAAAGTAAACCTATACGCGTAAAACCCGCCGGGCAGCCAGAGGCCCGCGCGTGATTTTCTAGAATAGGCAATGGTGCTACAAAATTCGATATCGCCGGGCACAAAGATGACAAAAACCTGCAAAGACCTCGGATCGTCGCGAACCAGGTGCAATACTCTCTGGTCGATCGGCGTCCTGAAATCCGGATGACCGAGTTCTGCCGCGATCACCGAATAACGCTGCTGACCTACGGCACGCTGCTCGCGGACTGCTCTCAGAGAAATACCTTGGCCGCCCCGAGCCGCCGCGATCGGAGCTCGATACCGCCTCGTTGCGGAAATACCAAAATATGATCGATGCCCGGGGCGTGTGGACTTTGTTCCAGGAACTTCTCGCAGTTCTGAAACAGATAGCCGACAAACATCGGGCCAGCATCGCCAATGTCGGCCTGCGCTACATACTCGACCGTCAGGCTGTCGCGGGCGTCATCGTCGGCGCGCGGCTCAGCGTCGCGCAACACATTGCCGACAACGCCCGCGTGTTCGGCTTGGGGCTAGACGGCAACGATCTCGCGAAGATCGAGCCGGTGCTTACGCAATCGCGAGACCTGATGCAGGTGATCGGCGATTGCGGGGGTGAATATCGCTAACGGCAATTTGACAGAGGGCCGAAGGCGTGCTGCTTCATGCCACCCTCCGCGCTTGCGCGATTTCCTTCGCTCGCACGGGACGCACCGCCTCAGCCGGCACGGTCACGACAGAGACTGTTTCGCCCGGCAAGGTCACAAATTCGATCTCGTAACCGGCGCCTTCGGCATGGATCATCACAACCCAACCGACGTCGCCCGCCTGTAATCCCTGTTCCGGCAGGCTCTGCGTGAGAACAACCGGCTCCAATTCCTTGATCATCGCTCTACTCCCGGCACAGCGTAAGCCGTAACCGCCGATCTTGGCCGGCGGCAACGGCGTGTGGAGGCGGACGAGCGCGTCGAGGCGGTTTTCGAGCAGCACCATCATGTCGAGCCGGCGCAGGAGTTCGCGCAGCATGATGCGCTCGTCGACACCCTGACGCCCGCCCAACGGATTGCGCGGGTCGGTGACCTCCTCCCAGTTCTTGAACCCGGCGCGGCCGTCGTCGCCCCAGAATTTCGAGCGCGCGTTGAGCGCGGCGAAGTCGGCGAGGCTCTCGGTGAAGCCGTGTTCGCGCCAGTCGGCGGCGCGGCGCGACAGGTATTGGTTGACATGGAAGCGGAAAGACATCGCTAGCTCCTGTTCCTGGATCGTGGCGATGTCGAGATTGGCGGGCGGCGCGATGCGGCCTTCAGCCAGCTCGACGCAATAGTCGATCGGCGTCATCGTGCCGGTGCCAAAAATTTTGTCGGGGGCGAACTCGGTGGGACGGATGGCGGCGGCGAATTCCTGGAAGAGCGGTTGGCCATCGGGCGCTAGCCGGAAGAGCAGGTCGGGCATGAACACCGACACGAGCCTCGCCAGGCCCTGCCGGAAATCGAGGCTCATCTGCTCGAGGTCTCGATCGCGTTCCCATGACGGATCGGAGGATTCGACCAATGTCGCGCCGAGCTTCTCGCCGAGGATGGCCTTGATCTCGGCCGCCGCAGCCGTCGCAATCGGCTCGGCGGCCTTGTCGCCGGGACGGACCAGCATCGACTCGCGGATGATCCCGATGCGCATGCCTCGGAGTGAGCCCGACGGCTTGGTGTGGCTCGCATAGGGAGTCGTCAGGACCGAAGAGCGCGGGACCGTCGTATAAGGGTCGCGCGGATCGTAATAGCCCCTCGCGGGGTCCTTCAACGCGTCGAGCACTTTGGCGGCGTCACCGATCGTTCGGGCGAGGATGCCGGCGCGGTCGCAATAGATGTCGGCGCCGATCGCGCCGCCATTGAAGCTGAGCATTGCCTTGTGCGGCAGGATCAACGCGACGGCATTGTGATTGGCCGGGCCGCGGGTCGAGGCTCGGGTCTCCTCGCCGAGGCTCACCATCACCAGATTGGCGCTGACCGAGACGCCCGAGCCCGAGCTCGACCCCAATGAGGCGGCGCGCGTCGTGTCGTACGGGTTCGCAGGGTTGCCGCCCCAGCTGCTGCGCTGGTACCCCAGAACCGCCGGCAATACCTTTTCGGGCTTGTGGCGCCCGCCCGGATCACCGGCGCGGCCATTGTATTCGGTGCAGACCGCCTTCGCGAAGATGATCGCGCCCTTGTTGCGCAATTGCTCGACCAGCACATGGTCGCGCGCCGGGAAGTCTATGTCATAGGCGGCATCGCCGCCGGCCGTCGTGCGCATGTCCTTGGTGTCGAACGGGTCCTTGAACGAGAAGACGACGCCGTACATCGGCATCTTGTCGAGATCGGGGTTGCGCCCGTAGGCGGCATCGAGCTCGGCGGCGCGTTCGAGAGCGTCGGGCAATTGGCGGAAGTATTCGCAGATCGGCGGCGCGCCGGGCGGCAACGGTCCCTCGAAGGGGTGCCGGTCGAACTCGCCGCGGCAGGTCACCGACCGCTCGCCCCTGATGTTCAGGGTCGAGAGCGCGTTGAGCTGGCCGGCATTCGCAATGCCCGCGATCATTCCGTATTGCTGCTGCACCGACGGATCGGACGCAGTTGGCTCCATGCGGCCGAATTCGAACGGCGGACCCTTGTATTTGTCGAGATCGGGGAAGATCGTCGAGGCCTCGACGGTCTCGGTCGGGAAGCGCAGCGGCGTCTCGGCTCGAACCGTGCCGACCGCCTCGGGGACCGGAGAGCCGTCCTCGGTTACGAGGGCGCTGCACACCCCATTATAGGCCCGCGCCCGGTCGATATACTGCTGAACAACCGCGACGCAGGTCGTCCGGCCGGCTTTGATAGCCTCGTGCAACTGGTCGATCGTCGCCTCTTGGAGAGAGAAGGGCTTTTCGCCCGACATCGGCTTGCTCCTGTTGTTCGGCCGGGGATCAGGCGCTTCAATCGCAGGCTTACGGGCGGCCAGGCGAGATCGCAATGCCGGAAACCCCTCCCGTTACCGTTTCGGGCTCGACGTCACAAGCCGCGGTTGTCGCAATACCGAGCATTCTGCCGTAAGCTGGTCCTTTAGACTTGGCAGTACCGATGCGGAGAAGTGCGACTATGTTCGAATTGCACCGTTTCCTCGATGAGGCGCGCGGGTTGTTGCCCGCCGCCGTGGCGCTGCGCCGGCGCATTCACGCCGAGCCCGAACTGGGGCTCGACTTGCCGCTGACGACGGCGGCGGTGCTCGAGGGTCTGCACGGTCTCGATGTGGAAATTGCCCGCGGGCCGTCGACCTCGGGTCTCGTGGTCTCGCTGGCCGGCAGAAAGCCTGGGACGCAGACCGGCCGCACGATCCTGTTGCGCGGCGACATGGACGCACTGCCGATGCCAGAAGAAACTGGGCTCGACTTTGCCAGCAAAATACCCGGCCGCATGCACGCCTGCGGGCACGACGCGCATACGGCAATGCTGGTTCAGACCGTCCATCTGCTGCACCGGCATCGCGACGAGCTGGCCGGTACGGTCAAGTTCATGTTCCAGCCGGGCGAGGAGGGCCATGGCGGCGCCCGCCTGATGATCGCAGACGGTCTGCTCGATGCCGATCCCAAGCCGGACGCGGCGTTCGCGTTGCACATTTGGCCCGGCGTCCCGGCCGGCGCCATTCTGGGCAAGCCCGGTCCGATGATGGCTTCGGCCGACTACTGGACAATTACGGTTAGGGGTCGCGGCGGTCACGCCTCGATGCCCCAAGACGCGGTCGATCCGATCCCGGTCGCCTTCGAAATCGGCCTGGCGCTGCAGACGATGGTGACTCGCCGGATCGACGCGTTCGACCCGGTCGTGCTGACTTGCGCCAAAGTGACTGCAGGCACGACGAACAACGTCATACCCGAGAAGGCCGAGATGGTCGGCACGTTGCGCGCGACCTCGGAGAGAGCACGCGAGAGGGCGCACGATGGGCTCCGGCGAGTCGCGACCAATATTGCCGCGGCGCATCTGTGCGAGGCCGAGGTCACGATCCGGCGGGGCTATCCGGTGACGGTCAACGATGCGGGGTTCGTCGATTTCGCGCAGGCCGTGGCAACTGACCTTCTCGGTCCTGATAATTACATCGACCGGCCGGCGCCGATCATGGGGGCTGAGGATTTCTCCTATGTCCTCCAGCGCATTCCCGGCTGCCTGATGTTCCTCGGCGTCATGCCGCAGCGTGATGACGAACACGATCATGTTGCGCCGTGCCACTCCAACCGAATGATGTTGAACGAGGACTGCATGGCGGTCGGCATCGCCATGCACGCCTCGATCGCCCACCGCTTTCTCGCGCAAGGCGGGGCCGGCTGACCATGGCGCTTTCGGGACGAGTCGCCTTTGGCGCCATGGAGGCGGTGGTGTTCGGCAAGCCCGCGGCCGAGGCGATCGCCGAGGAGGCGCGGCGGCTCGACGCTGAGCGCGTGTTTCTGATGGTGAGCGGCACGATCAACCGCACGACGGACGCGATCGCCGAGGTGCGCCGCACGCTCGGCAACCGGTTCGCCGGGATTTTCGATCGGATGCCGCCGCATACGCCGCGCGGCGCCGTGATCGAGGCCGCCACGGCGGCGCGCGTGGCCAGCGCCGATTTGATCGCCACGATCGGTGGCGGCTCGGTGACCGACGGCGCCAAGGCGGTGCAGCTGTGCCTGGCGAACGACATCGGCACCGCGGAGGCGCTCGACAGCCTGCGTCCGGTCAAGGGACCGGACGGCGCCCTCGGGCCGCCGCCCTGCAACGGGCCGGCAGTGCGGCAGATTACGGTGCCGACGACATTGTCGGCCGGCGAGTTCAGCGCAATTTCCGGCGTCACCGACGAGCGGCGACGGGTCAAGGAGCTGTTCCGGCATCCACAAATCATGCCGCGCATCGTGATGCTCGATCCAGCCGTCACCGTGCACACGCCCGAATGGCTGTGGCTGTCGACCGGGATTCGCGCGGTCGACCATTGCGTCGAGGGCATCTGCTCCGGCGAGGCCAACCCGTTCGCCGACGCTCAGGCCCTGCACGGCTTGGCGCTGCTCACCCGCGGTCTGCCGCGGGTCAAGGCCGACCCCACCGATCTGCCGGCCCGCCTCGATTGCCAGATGGGCTCTTGGCTGTCGATGGGGCCGCTCGCCAGTGGCGTGCCGATGGGGGCGAGCCATGGGATCGGCTATGTGCTCGGCGCCCTCTTCGACATCCCGCACGGGCACACCTCGTGCATCATGCTGCCAGCGGTGATGCGCTGGAACAAGCCGGTCAACGCCGAGCGCCAGGCGCTGGTCGCTGCCGCAATGGGGCATCCCGGCGAGGACGCCGGTGATGTGCTCGACGTGTTCATAGACGGCCTCGGCATGCCGCGCAGCCTCGGGGCGGTGCGGATCGGGCCGGAAAGCTTCGCGCGCCTCGCCGAGGGCGCGATGGCGACCCCGTGGGTCCCGCGCAACCCTCGACCCATTGCCGCGCCCGCGCAACTGCGGGAGATCCTTGAGTTGGCTGCGTGAGTGCCTTGCATCAAATCAGCACGGCTGCGACGATCGCCAAAAAAATGAGCACCGAGCTAGTGCGATCGGCGCGGTCGCGGTCAGAAAAATGCGCTGGCGCGAAAAATGCTTGCTTGAGCTGCTGGCCGGTCTTTCGAGCAGGCAGATGAACCCCTCGGTCCTCGATGGTTACGATCCGCAAGGCTTTTATTGCGAGATGCTGCAGAGTGCGGCGAGCCGGGTGGTCAGGGAGCGCCTTTGCGGCCTGTCGATCGCAGCGCTAAAGCAGCGCGCGGGCAATGCCAATGCCGAGCTCTACAATCTCGGAATCACCTTTACCGTTTATTCGGAAGCCAAGACGATCGACCGGATCCTGCCCTTCGACGTAATCCCGCGAATCCTGTCGGGCGAGGAATGGCAGCACCTCGAGAGCGGGATCACGCAGCGGATCACCGCGATCAACCTGCTGCTCGACGACATCTACCATAAGCAGCACGTCCTGCGGGACGGTATCGTTCCGGCTGAGTTGATCCTCGGCAACCGGAACTATCGCCCGGCAATGCGCGGCATCGATCTGCCGCACAAGACCTACGTCAATATTTGCGGAACCGATATCGTGCGAGACGAGCGGGGCACGTTCCTCGTCCTCGAGGACAATGCGCGGACGCCCTCCGGGGTAAGCTATGTCGTCGAAAACAGGCATATGATGCTGCGCGCCTTTCCTGATCTGCTGGACGAGATCGGCTTGCGTCCGATCGAAAACTACGGTTCGAGACTGATCTCCGCGCTGAATGAGGTGGCGCCCGCGGGGAGCGGCGATCCGCGTGTCGTGCTGTTGTCCCCCGGCACCTACAATTCGGCCTATTTCGAACACGTCTTCCTGGCGCGCGAGATGGGCGTGCCACTGGTCGAGGGGCGGGATCTCCTGGTCGAGGACGACCGTGTCTTCATGCGAACCACCCGCGGTCTGTCGCGGGTCGACGTGATCTACCGGCGGATCGATGACGATTATCTCGATCCCGAGGCCTTCCTGCCCGGGAGCATGCTTGGTGTCCCCGGGCTGATGCGGGCCTATCGGGCAGGAAATCTGGCTCTTGCCAATGCCGTCGGCACCGGGGTCGCCGACGACAAGGCGGTTTACGCTTATATGCCGCGCGTTATCCGCTATTACCTCGCGCAGCAACCGATACTGCAGAATGTCGAAACCCACATCTGCCGCGAACCATCGGCGCTACACTACACGCTCGATAATTTGACCGAACTGGTCGTGAAGCCGGTCGGCGAGGCCGGCGGCTACGGTATCACGGTGGGACCCAAGGCGAGCCGGGAAGAGCTCGACGAATGCCGCGCGAAGCTCATTGCAGACCCGGCGAATTACATCAGCCAGCCCTGCATCAAGCTGTCTGTCGCGCCGACCCTGGTCGACGGCCATGTCGAGCCTCGGCACGTCGATCTGCGGCCGTTTGCGGTCACCGGATCGAGCACTTGGGTCTTGCCCGGCGGGTTGACCCGGGTGGCGCTGCGCCGCGGCTCTCTGGTGGTAAACTCGTCCCAAGGCGGCGGCTCGAAGGATACCTGGGTCGTTGCCTGACGTCCTGCTCGCCCGCTACGCGGATTGCATCTTTTGGCTGGCGCGTTATGTCGAGCGCGCCGAGAACCTCGCGCGGATTCTCGACGTCAACGAGACCTTCTCGCGCGACAGCCGCGGCGGTCAGAACTGGCGCTCGATCGTCCAGCTGAATTCGGATGAAGAGCGTTTTTTCGCCAGTCACGACGCGCCCGCTGCGCACAGCGTCGTGAATTTTTATGTCATCGACGGCGACAATCCGACCTCGATCGTCAGCACAATCCGCTATGCGCGCGAGAACGCTCGCACATTGCGGCCGTTGATCTCCACCGAAATGTGGGTTCAGCTCAACGTGTTCTATAATCGCTTGGCGGAATTGAGCACCGAAGATCTTACACCCGGCAATCTGGCGGCATTGTTTGCAATGATCAAGGAAGCCTGCCAGACCCATACCGGCATCACCGAAGGGACGTTCTTCCGCGACCAAGGCTGGTACTTCTACCAAATCGGCCGGTATATCGAGCGGGCCGACCAAACGACGCGCCTTCTCGACATCAAATATCATCTTCTGCTGCCGAGCCTATACGACGTCGGCTCGCCGGTCGATGTCAGCCAGTGGAATGCGCTGCTGCGCTCGGCAGCCGGCTATCATGCGTACCGGAGACTGCACGCCGCCAGCACAACGCCGGCGCGGGTGGCGGGCTTTATGCTGCTGAATACAGCGTTCCCGCGCTCCGTCCATCACTGCGTGCGCGAGGTTGGGCAGCTGCTTGGCGAGGTCAAATCGCACCATGGACTTCGCAACGGCAATGACGCGGCCGAGGAGCTCGACCGGCTGCAGGCAGTGCTGGGCACCTTCGAGATATCGACGATCTTGCGCAGCGGACTTCACGAGTTTCTCGACTCGATCCAGCAGCAGCTGATGGCGGTGACGCGCGAACTCTCGATCGCGTTCTTCGGCTACACGCCCGAGGCGTCTCAAGCGCAGACGGCGAGCTCGCAATAGGCAGACCCATGCCCGTCCTTACCGTTAAGCACCTCACCACTTATCGCTACAAGCAACCCGTCGCATTCGGCGAGCACCGCATGATGCTGCGGCCGCGCGACTATTACGACCAGAAATTGCTTGAGGCTAAGCTGGTGATCACGCCGGAACCCACGGATATCCGATGGGTCCACGACGTGTTCGGCAACAGCGTCGCCGTTGCACGGTTTAGCGGGCGAGCTCAGGAGCTGCGCTTCGAGAGTGTGATTCGTCTCGAGCAGTCCCCGACCGAAGTCCTCGATTTTCAGATCGAGGAATATGCAAGACGATACCCTTTCACCTACGGTGCCGACGAAATGCCCGATTTGTTGCGGGCCATGGAGCGGCAATATCTCGATCCCGAGCACGAAGTCGACCAGTGGGCGCGGCAGTTTTTGCGCCATGACGGCCGCACCGAAACGACGGAACTGCTTGCGGCCATGACCCACGCGATCAGACAGAACCTGACATATGTCAGGCGTGAGGAAAGCGGTGTCCAGGACCCGGTCAGGACCTTGCGGCTGGGCAGCGGCAGCTGCCGCGATTTCACCGTGCTTATGATGGAAGCTGTGCGCTCCCTCGGACTCGCCGCGCATTTCGTATCCGGCTATCTCTATGTTCACGAAGGCCGGGTTCACGAAGGTGGGCGGGTTGGCGGCGGCGCCACTCATGCTTGGCTGCGCGTTTATCTGCCGGGAGCCGGCTGGGTCGAGTTCGACCCGACGAACGGCATCGTCGGCAACCACGATCTGATCCGCGTGGCCGTGGCCCGTGATCCGCGGCAGGCGGTGCCGGTCTCCGGCACCTGGACCGGCTTTCCGTCGGATTCGCTCGGGATGACCGTAGAGGTTGAGGTGACGGCCGAGACAGCACCTGGCGCGAACCGCAAAACGGCAAGCGGGTCGCGCGCCGCGGGAGCTGCGGGCTAGCGCGGATACCGGCTGCGGCGGTCATCCCGCGATACGCAAGAACTCCGGAGCGGGTGTCAGCGGCCCGTAGGTATCGACGCCGACCATGGTGCTCGTCCGGCGCATGCCGGGCTTGCGGCGGGCCTGGAATTCCGCGCGGTACGCCTCGTTGGCGCCATGCAAGATCCCTTGCGGCGTGTGCCGGAAATTGCCCGGCCGGCGGCCGCTCGGGTCTTCGTCGGCGTGCGACAGCATGACCTCGTCCATGTCGATGTTGCGGTGATAGCTGGGCAATTCCTCCGCTTCGAGATCAGCCACGGCAATCTGCGGGACGATGCTCAACACGACAAAGCCGGGCGCCTCGAAAGTGACCCAGGACGACGGCGGCGCATGTATCCGGTCCGACATGATCGGCAGGATGTTTCGCACATTGAGCTTGAACGGGAACAGATCGCCCTTCCAGCCCACCACCTTCATCGGGTCGTTGCGGTAGAAAATCGAGCTGTGCCCGCCGGCGTGCTTCAGCCGCACCTCGTATTCGTCCTGTATCGGCCAGCGGTAGTCGGCGATGTCGGGGACCTCCAGCATCGTGGGGTCGATCGGCGTGTGACGGCCGACCTGCTCGTGCTCGCAGAGGCGGATCGGCTGCGGCGATTCGACGACGAGCAATAGGCTATCGCTCGCCTCCGGCAATTGCCGGAAAGTCGTCGCCTTCGGCAATAGCACCCAGTCGCCGGGTTCGTACGGGATCGGCCCGAATTCGGTGGCGAAGACACCGCGGCCGCGATGCACAAAATAAAGAAGATCACCCTCCATATCGCGGTAGCAATAAGGCATCGCCTGCCGCCGGCGGCTGATCGCGATGGCGACATCGTCGTTCGCGAGCAAATTCTGCCAACCGCCGCGCGGGTCGCTCGCATCGGAGGCGACGACATCGGCGCTGTCGACCTGCCGCGGCCGGTAATCGCCCTCGAACCGCACCACTTCGTTCGGCCCGTCGGTGCGGTAGAGCATCGCGACCGGCCCCGCGAAACCCTGCCGGCTCAGATGCTCCTCACGCAGATCGCCGAGCCCGACCCGTGCCTGACGCACAAAACGGCCGCGCGTAAAGTGGATCCAAGAGCGCGTCATCTCACATCCTCCCATCTTCGGTCGGGAGGATAGAGCAGCACACCCCCAGCGCCAACCCTCATCCCACCGAGCCCCTCGGGCTTGGTCCCCCCTTTCCCGCGATGCGGGAGAGGGTGACGAGCGCAGCAAGGCGGGTGAGGGGTGCCGCCGGTATTAGGCGCGGTGGGCGTGGTAATAGGTGTTGCGCAGCACCCGGCCCGGAAGTGCGCCCGTGTGCTTGCCGTCTTCCATCAGGACTTCGCCGTTTACTACGGTCGCCATGATGCCCTGGGCCGGCTCCTTGATGCGTTTTGCGCCGGTCGGGAAGTCGTGCAGTACCTCGAGCGGCAGCGGCTTCACGGTGTCGGGATCGAAGATCACGATGTCGGCGACCATGCCGGGGCGCAGCAGGCCGCGGTCGTAAAGGCCGAAAATCGAGGCCGATTCGAAGGTCAGCCGCCGCACCGCCTGTTCCAGCGACATGATCTGCTTTTCGCGCACCCACTCCGAGAGGAGCCGCGTCGAAAAGCCGAAGCCGCTCTGGAACTGCACATGCGCGCCGCCGTCCGACAAACCAATGATCGCATTCGGGTAGTTCAGAATCTGCGCGACAGCCTTGTCGTCGACATTGTTTTCGCCATGCAGCCATTCGGTGTCGAGGTTTTCTTCGATCGCCAAGTCGAGGAAGCAGTCGATGATGCTCTTGCCCTGCATCTGGGCGATCTGCCCGAGGGTCTTGCCCTCGAACTGCTTATTCTTCGGCAGCACCGCGTTCTGCAGGACCATGTAGTCCCACCACGCGCTGCAGATGCCGATCGCCGGCCCGTTCTTAAACTCGATCGCCTCCTCGTGAAGCTTTCTGCGGACTTCCGGATCGGCATAGGCCTTCAGCATCTCCTCGGGCGAGGACAGGCAGATCGGGTGCCACACCGGCAGGCCACGGAAGGTCTGCGTGTTGCGCATCGTGAAATAGTCGGTGATGCGGTTCGGTGTGCACATCGGAAAGGCGCGGATGCCTTTCGCGGTCGTCGCGTCGACCTGGGCCATCTGCTTCTGCCATTGGCCGGGCCGGCGCATCGTTTGCCCGAGATTGTTGTAGACGACGGCGCGGCCGGTCGCCTCGCTGAGGCGGCTCATCAGCGCGTCCTTCATTTCGGCGCCGTTGCCGCCGCCGGATTGGATAAGGCCGGTACCGAGGTCACGCAGCACGTCGCCGAGAGCAAAGATCTCCTTCTCGTCCGCCCAGATCGCCGGGATGTGCACGCCCTGCGGATCGAAATGCCCCTGGTTGCGCGACACCGACAGCCCGAGCGCACCGGCCTTCATGCCGTCGCGAACGAGGTCTTGCATCTGGCGGATTTCGTCGTCGTCGGCGGTGCGCTTCTGGCAGTCGTCGCCCATCACGTAATAGCGCACCGCGGTGTGGCCGATCAGGTTGCCGATGTTAACGCCGAGATGGTGATCCATCTGGTCGATATATTCGGGGAAGGTCTCCCAGGTGAATTCGAGGGTGTCGAGCACCTCCATTGGGATGGCCTCGACATAGGAGAGGAATTCCGAGAGGCGCCGCTCCGATCCCTTGCGCACCGGCGCCAATGACAGCGAGCAATTGCCGAAGATCACCGAGGTGGCGCCGTGGTCACAGGAAAAGGAACACAGCGGATCCCAGGTGACCTGCGCATCATAATGGCAGTGGTTGTCGATGAACCCCGGCGCGACGACCCGGCCCTCGGCGTCGATCGTCCGGTTGGCGGGACCGCTCAATTTGCCGATCTCGGCGATCTTGCCGTCCTTGACCCCGACATCGCCGCGGAAACCCGGCATCCCCGACCCATCGACGATGCGGCCGTTCTTGATCAGCAGATCGTACGCCATCGCTATCCCTTTCTTTGATCGTTCGAAATGAGTGTAACACGCGGTACCGCCCGAAACCGCCCCGCGAAATCGATGGCATGGTCTTCCCCACCCGCATAGCTGGATTGCGGTGGGGCAAGCAGTTGCCTCCTGCGATCTGCCGAGCCACAATTGCTTGAATTAAGGCGAGGGAGGAGAACCGATGACGCAAACGATTGTCCGTCGACTATCGCTGTCGCGCCGCGCGCTCTTGGCCGGGACGGCCGGTGCAGCGGCGCTGGGGCCCGGCATCGCACGGGCGCAGCAAAACGCAAATTTGGGTACTCTGGAGACAGTCATTTCAAGCCCGCCGCGTGACTTCGCGTCTGGACATCCCTCGATCTATCCGGACCCCGACGTGATCGTCGTCGATCCGTCCTTTCTCCCGTTGCGGCGTAACCAAGGCGCGATTTACCGGGTGTGGACCGGCGCGCTGTGGGCCGAGGGGCCGGCGTGGTCCAACCAAGGGCATTGCGTCGTCTTCAGCGACGTCTCGGGGAATGTGCAGTACCGCTACATCTGGGATGACGGTCGGGTCACGGTATTCCGCCGTCCCTCCTATAACAGCAACGGCAATTCGTTCGATTTTTTAGGGCGCCAGCTCTCCTGCGAACATTTCAACCGCCGCGTCGTTCGCTGGGAGCATGACGGTTCGATGACGGTAATCGCGGACTCCTATGACGGGAAGCCGCTGAACTCCCCGAACGATATCGTGCCGCATCCGGACGGCAGCATCTGGTTCACCGATCCGCCCTATGGCGGCTCGCTCGCCGAAGGTCACCCGGACGACCCCGGCGGTGCGGGCAACCCGCAAGGAATCTTCAACCCGCGCATCGGCGCCGAAAACGCCGGGATAATCGGCGGGCGCAAACGGGAATTGTCCACCAACGTATACCGCTGGGACCCGAGCGGCAGGCTCGAGGTCGTGATCACCGAAGACCAGCTGGCCGACCCGAACGGCATCTGCTTTTCACCGGATTACAAGACGCTCTACGTGATCAGCACCGGCAAGGGTCCGGGCGACGTCGGGCTGGGCGGCACCCGCTCGATCTATGCTTTCGACGCGCCGGGCGCCAAAATCGCCAACATGCGCCTGTTTACCGACATGATGGTGGACGGCGTCAAATGCGGGCCGGACGGCATGCGCGCCGACGTCACCGGCAATCTGTGGTGCAGCTCGAACGCGCCGCTCGGTTATGCCGGTGTGCTGGTGTTCAACCCTGCAGGCAAGCTGATCGGTCGCGTTCGGCTGCCCGAAGTGTGCGCCAATCTCTGCTTTGGGGGGCCCAAGCGCGACCGCCTGTTCATGGCCGCGAGCCAGTCGCTCTACATGCTCCAGGTCGCGACTCAAGGTGCCGCTCCCGGGTGATGCGAGCCTTGAAACCGCCATCGTCTCCCTGCATGCCGGGGCCGACCACGAAGGGAATCTCACATGCTGTTGCGCTTTACAGCCGCCGGGTTATTGGGTTTTGCGACGATTGCAGCGGGTTCTCAAATCGCCGCGGCCGGGATGCCGCCGGAGGTTTTGCCGGTGCAAGCCCAGCCTCCTGCGCAGCCACAAAATGTCGAGGCCAACATTGCGAGCCTCCATCAGAGACTGCAGATCACGCCGGCGCAGGAAGCCCAGTTCGACGCCGTCGCCAATGTGATGCGGCAGAATACCCGGGCGGAGGCGAGCGCGCCGCAGGCGCCGCCCGCCAACGCCAGCGCGGTCGACCATCTGCGCGCCGAGATCCAGTACGACGAGGTGGAGCTCGCCGGAATGAAAAGATTTCTGCCGGCGCTGGAAGCGCTGTACGCGACGCTGTCGCCGCAGCAAAGGCAAACCGCCGACGCGATCTTTCGCCAGGGTCCCGGGGGATGACCTAGAACGCTCGGGCATAGCCAGACCGCGCCGTCCCGTGCACTATGGCGGCGATCCGAAGGGCAAGGGGTATGGGCGGCATGTTTGACCTGATTGTCACTGGCGGCAAAGCGGTGATGCCGAGCGGCAGCGCGCACCCGGCCGATATCGGCGTCAGCGGCGGCAAGATCGTCGCGATTGGCGGCCCGGGGAGCCTCGCGGGCACTGGCGCCGCACGGATTGTCGACGCGGCCGGGCAGATCGTGATGCCCGGCGGGGTCGATCCGCACATCCATTGCAGCTCGCCGATGCCGTTTCCCGGCCGCAACGAGGACCTCCTGAGCGCGCCGCCGGAGCAGGTCAGCCGCGCCGCTCTCCATGGCGGCACGACCACACTGCTCGACTTTGCACCGTGCCCGTCGGATCAGCCGCTGCAGCAATCGATCGAGCTGCGCAAGCGCGAATGGGCTGGAGCCTGCTACTGCGATTACGGTTTTCACCTGCTGCTACACGGCAAATTGTCACAAGGCGTGCTCGACCCGCTGCCGGAGGCGATCCAGGACGGTCACGCCTCGGTCAAGATGTTCACGACCGACATCAGGCCAAACCGGCAAGGCCGGATGGTGCAGTTCGGCGATATTTGGGAGGTCTTAAAGACCCTCGGCGCCGCAGGCGGCCTCGCCGCGATCCACGCCGAAGACAACGACATCGTCATGCACATGTATGAAAAGCTGATCCGCGAAGACCGCGTCGGCTTTGAGAACATGGCCGAAGTGCACAACACTTTGTCGGAGGATCTGTCGTTCAACCGGGTGATCCGGCTGGCCGAGAATGTCGAGGGTGCCGCCCTCTACATGATGCATGTTTCGGCGGCGACCGGGGTGGCGGCAATCGCCGCGTCACGGGCGCAGGGATATCCGATGTACGGCGAGACTTTGCACCAATACCTGCTCTACACCGCCGAGGACTATAAACGTCCGGGCGGACAGATGTTTCACACCTACCCGTCGCTCAAATTCGCCAAAGACCAGGAGGCCTTGTGGGCGGCGACCAACCACGGCGCCATTCAAGCGGTCGCAACCGACGAGGTCTGCTGCCCCCTGAAGGTCAAACTGCAGGGACGGCGGATCGACGATACGACCGGCGGCAATTCCGGCGTCGAGCCGCGCCTATCGCTGATGTACACGCACATGGTCGAAAAGCGGGGCTACAGTCTCGCCGATTTTGTCGGCCTGACCTCCACGAACGCGGCGCGCATCATGGGCCTCTACCCGCGCAAGGGCGCGCTGGCGGTCGGCTCGGACGCCGACATCGTCCTGCTCGACCCGCGCTCCCGGCGCCTGATCCGCAAGGAGGATCTGCACGAGACCGACTACACGCCGTGGGAGGGCCACGAGGTCGCCGCCTGGCCGAGCATGACCATCCTGCGCGGCAAAATCGTCGTCGAGAACGGGCAATTCCACGCCGGCCTCGCTGACGGCCAGTTCCTGCCGCGCAAGATCCCCGACGAAATCCGCTCCCGCCCTGCGGTGTGAGTTCCGTCTAGCCACCCCTCACCCCGACCCTCTCCCCAGGCGGGGAGAGGGTCGGGGTGAGGGGCTTTCTTTGGAGAGAATTCAATGACCCCACTCCCCTTGAACGACTTTCTCGTCATCGACCTGACCGCGCACCGCGCCGGGCCGACGGCGGTGCGCCAGCTCGCCGATTGGGGCGCGCAGGTGATCAAGATCGAGCCCTCCGGCGAGCTGGTCGACGCGACCGGCAGCCGCCGCGACGGCCCCGACTTTCAGAACCTGCACCGCAACAAGCGGGCGATGACCCTGAACCTTAAAAGCGACGAAGGCCGCGCAATCTTTATGGAGCTCGCCGAGCGCGCCGATGTCATCGTCGAGAACTACAAATCGGACGTGAAGCACAGGCTCGGCATCGATTACGAGGCAGTGCGCAAGATCAACCCGCGTATCGTTTATGGCAGCATTTCCGGCTTTGGCCAGGACGGACCCTATGCTGGCCGCGCCGGCGTCGACCAGATCGCGCAGGGCATGGGAGGCCTGATGTCGATCACCGGCCATCCCGGGCAAGGCCCGGTGCGGGTCGGTATCGCGATCAATGACACCTCGGCCGGCCTCTTGCTGTCCTATGGGATCGTGCTGGCACTGCTGAACCGCGAGCGCACCGGCGAGGGCCAGTGGGTGCATACGTCACTGCTGGAAGCGCAGATCTTCATGCTCGACTTCCAGGCGGCGCGGTACCTGATGAAGGGCGAGGTCGCTGGGCAGGAAGGCAATTTCCACCCGACTTCCCCGGGCACGGGCATGTTCCAGACTGCCGACGGCTACATCAACATCGCCGCCTCGGGCGACAATCTGTGGCGGCGCTTTTGCGAGGTGGCGGGATCAAAGGACCTGGCCGACAATCCCGATTTTGCGACGGTCGTGGCGCGCGCGAGAAACCGGCCGGCGCTCAATGCGCATCTCGCCGAGATCATTCGGCAGCACCCGAACGCTTATTGGGTCGACCGGCTCAACAAGGCCAGCGTGCCGTGCGGGCCGATCAACACGATCGATCAGACCTTCGCCGACCCGCAGGTCCAGCATCTCGGGATTGCCACGTCGGTCACCCACCCGAAGCTCGGCCCGCAAAAGGTGGTCGGCCAGCCGATCCATATGAGCGGCTACCCGCAGCCCGACGAGCTGCGCCCGACCCCCGATCAGGGCGAGCACACCGAAGCGGTATTGCGCGAGCTCGGCTATGATGCGGAAGCGATCGCCGGGCTGCGCCATCGAGGCGTGGTCTAGAAATCACGCGAGACGACCCTCACCCGCTTCGCTGCGAGGCGGGTGAGGGTCAGCCCTGTTCAAACCGTCTGCGGTTGCGGGCCGTTGGAGGGTCGGCGGTGCTCCGCCATGAACTGGTCGAATTCCGCCTTATCCTTGGCGTGACGCAGGCAGTCGAGGAACGCCATGAATTCGCGCTGCTCTTCTTCGAGACGGCGCAAGGTATCGGCGCGATATTCGTCAAAGGCGGTTGCCGCTGGACGCCCGATAATTGCCGCAGCCCCATCGCTCCGCGGCCCCCTGCATCCGCTCCATGCGGTTCTGCATTCTTTCCATGCGACGCTGCCAACGGTCCGTGCCGCCGTGTTTCCAGCATGCCATCCGCCCACTCCCTATCAAGAACCCGAGAACCAAGAGGCCCAACGGCCAGAACAGGATAAAGCTGACGGCCGTCAGCGCGATCCAGGCCGGCTTCCCGATGTCATCCAGTTGCGCCACGAGTGCATGCATGGCGGCACCCTCATGTAAATGTATGTCACATTCACATAAGGCCTTTCCGCTCGCTGTCAAGCGCGGATAATGGGACAATCCCGACGACATGACCGCCGTATCTTCGCCTCACCCGCATCCGCCTCGCGCCGGCATCGGCGAGCCTTTGCGGCGTCTGGAAGACGCGCGGCTGCTGACCGGCCGGGGCTGCTACAGCGACGATTTCAACCTCGCGGGCCAAGTCTACGCAGTGGTGGTGCGGTCACCTCATGCGCATGCGCGGATAACTGCGATCGAAACTGAGCACGCCCGGGCAATGCCGGGCGTGCTCGCCGTTCTGACGGGCGCCGACTATGTCGCGGACGGGCTCGGTCCAATGATCTATTCGCCGGCGGCTCGCCACCCGCCCGACATTCGTCTCGAAAACCTCGATCGCGTCCCGGCCTCGGCCAGCCGCCAATACCCCCTGGCGTTGGAACGGACGCGTTTTGTCGGCGAGGCCGCAACCTTCGTCGTTGCCGAGACAATCGCCTCGGCGAAGGATGCGGCCGAGGCCGTGCGCGTCCTTTATGCACCGCTCGCCTCTGTAACGAGTTCGGCGGCAGCGGCCTTTGAGGATGCGCCGTCATTGCTCGACGAGAGTAGACCAAACCTCGTGCTCGACGCCGGCGTCGGCGATCATGAGGCCACCGAAAGAGCTTTCGCAGCAGCCACCCATATCACCCGGCTCTCGACCTGGGTGCAGCGCGTCACCGGCGTGCCGATGGAGCCGCGCGCAGCGCTCGCCGAGTTCGACCCGGCGAACGGCCGGATCACACTCTACGCCGGAGGCGGCAGCATCGGGCGGCCGCGGCAGGATGTGGCGGCGATGCTCGGTCTGCCGAAGGACAAGGTGCGGGTCGTCGCCCGCGACGTCGGCGGCAATTTCGGCACGCGGAACTCCTCCTACCCGGAATTCACCCTCGTCGCCTGGGCGGCGCGCCGGCTCGGCCGTCCAGTCAAATGGACCGGCGAGCGGCAGGAGGCGTTTCTCAGCGACCACCAGGCCCGCGATCTCAATGTCGAAGCCGAGCTCGCGCTCGATGCGGAGGGCAACTTCATTGCATTGCGGGCCGCGAATCTCAGCAATCTCGGCGCTTATGCCGCATCCTTGGTGCCATTGACCAAGGGCACCGAACTGATGTCGAGCCTCTACCGAATCCCGGCGGCGCGGGTGCAGGCGCGGGCCGTGCTGAGCAACACGCCGCCGACTAGCCCTTACCGCAGCGCTGGGCGGCCCGAGGTCATGTTCGTCATCGAGCGGCTGATTGATCGTGCGGCTCGCGCGAATGGCTTCGACCGGGTCGCGTTGCGGCGCAAGAACCTGATCCCGGCCGCCTCGCTGCCCTATGCCAACCCGTTCGGCATGACCTATGACAGCGGCGAGTACCATGCGGTTCTCGACCGGGCATTGGCGCTGGCCGATTGGGACGGGTTCGCGGGGCGCCGCGCCGAGGCCGGGGCGCGCGGCCGGCGGCGCGGCATCGGGCTGGGCGCCTATGTCGAGTCGCAGAGCGGCGCGCCGCAAGAACTCGCCGAGGTTACGGTGCGCCCGGAAGGCATTGTCGAGATGGTCGTCGGCACCTTGTCGAGCGGCCAGGGCCACGAGACGAGCTTTGCGCAGCTGCTCGGCGAATGGCTCTCGGTGCGGCCCGATTGCGTGCGGCTCGTCACTGGCGACACCGAACGCGTCGCGATCGGCGCCGGCTCGCATTCCGGACGCTCGCTCCGCCTTGCCAGCATAACCGCGCATCGAGCCGCGGGCGAAATCGTCGAGAGGGGCCGGCGCATAGCATCACACCGGCTCGAGGCAGCCGAGGCCGACATTGATTTCGTCGACGGGCATTTCACCGTCGCCGGTACCGACCGCTCGCTCGACCTGTTCGCTGTCGCGGCGGTGGCGCAGGACGACCCGAAGTCTCCCCGAGGAGCTGCGCGGGCCGCTCGCCGGTGTCGGCGAGGTCACGAGCCAGGTTGCTTCCTTCCCGCACGGGTTTCATGTCTGCGAAATCGAGATCGACCCAGAGACCGGGGCCGTCGAGATCGTCCGCTACACCGCCATCGACGATGTCGGCCGCGCCGTCAACCCGCTCATCCTGCATGGTCAGACCCATGGCGGGATCGCCCAGGGCGCCGGCCAAGCGCTGTTCGAGCAATGCCTCTACGACGCCGAGAGCGGCCAGCTCCTCTCGGGGTCGTTCATGGATTATGCAATGCCGCGAGCCGCCGACTTGCCATGCTTTGCGACCGCGATCAGCGAAGTCCCGTCCGCGACCCACCCGTTGGGGTTTCGCGGCGGCGGCGAAGGCGGCATTACCCCGGCGCTCGGCGTCATCGTCAATGCCATCGTCGACGCGCTGGCCGATCTCGGCGTCACCCATCTGGAGATGCCCGTCACACCCGAGCGTGTGTGGCGTGCCGTCCGACAGCAAGTCTAGCGCATCCGAGGCGTGATGTTTCAATCCTCCTTGCCAATATATCCGCGTTTTGTTATTTAGTTTGTGTGCTGGAATTATAAAGCTCTCTTAAAAACTTGGCAAAATTGGATCTATCTGTCGCCGGAGCATTTTTTCATCCTCGACATCTTCCGGCCGCACGGCGATGAGCAGACATATTGCAGTGGTCACCCCGGTGCTCGATGACTGGGCATGCTTCGTAGCGCTGGTCACTGAAATATCCAGCCGGTATGCCGGTACCGACCTGATATTCTACATCTACGGCGCCGATGACGGCTCGACAGAATCATTGGACGCACAGAGCATCGCTCTGCCGCCGGATTCTGTGCGTCGCCGCCATCGAGATACTCCGCCTCGCTCTCAATCTCGGCCACCAGCGCGCGATTGCAGTCGGGTTGTGTGCCATCGCCGATCGTGCCCACTTTGATGCCGTGCTGGTAATGGACAGCGATGGGGAAGATCGACCGATCGACATCGCCGTCCTACTGGCGGCCAGCCTGAAGCATCCGGCGCATGTCGTGCTCGCTTGTCGCGCGAAGCGCTCCGAATCGCCTGCGTTCAGGTTTTGGTACTTCGTCTACAAGCTGCTTTTTCACTTACTGAGCGGGCAGGCCATCAGCTTCGGGAACTACTCACTCATCCCCATGTCGGCGGTCCAGCGGCTGGTGCACATGCCGGAGCTTTGGAACAACCTGGCGGCTTGCATATTGCGTTCGCGCCTCCCTTACACGACGGCACCGACCGTGCGGGGTACCCGCTACGCTGGACGATCGACGATGAATCTCGTGTCGCTCGTGGTGCATGGCCTCAGCGTCATGTCTGTCCACAGCGACGTGATCTTTGTCCGCGCGCTATTAGTCGCCGCCTTCGTTGCCTCGGTATCGGTTGCCGGCATCGCCGCAGTAACGATCACTCGCTTTGCAACCGATCTCGCCATTCCCGGGTGGGCGACGACAGCGGTCGGCGATCTCTTGATCATGTTGTTGCAGACAGTGGTGATAATCACCGCGGCAAGCCTGACAATGCTCGCCGGCCGCAGCAACCGGCCGATCATCCCGATCATCGATTGCGTGCCCTATATTGTGCGGCGCGACGTCGTGCGCCGGGCGCCGGAGCCGGATCCGGCAGGAAAAAATCGTCGGTGATTTTGTCCGGCCAGCACGATGACCCATTCCTACATCGGTTCGGAGCTGGAGCTGTTCGCGGCGGCGACAAACTGGAAGGCTTACTTCGCGAGCGCGCTGGCTCCGTTCATCGGCGCACGGGTGCTCGAGATCGGGGCAGGCATCGGCAGCAACATACCCTTTTTGCATACTCCCGCCGTCCTTCAATGGACGAGCGTCGAGCCCGATCCCGACCTGGCACGCCGTATCACCGAACGGATCGCACTCGGCGAATTACCCGAGACCTGCCGAGTACTGGTCGGCATGATCGAGAGCATCGAGGCAACGTTGCGGTTCAATACCATCTTCTACATCGACGTGCTCGAGCATATCGCGGACGATGCTGCGGAATTGAACTGTGCCGCCAGTCATCTCGCACCTAACGGAAATCTTGTCGTACTGGCACCCGCCCACCAATATCTGTACAGCGAGTTCGATGCCGCGATCGGGCACCATCGCCGCTATAATGCTGTAAGCCTGACCGCGGTCACTCCGCCCCGCTGCCGGCTGCGAACCTGCTTTATGCTCGATTCCGTTGGTTTTTTCGCATCGCTCGCCAACCGTTTCATGCTCGCCGAGACGATGCCGTCACCTCGGCAGATCGCCTTTTGGGACAAGGCCTTCATACCTGTTTCTCGCGTACTGGACAAAGTCTCGGGTCATAAATTCGGCAAGAGCATTGTTGCGGTATGGCAGCCGCTTTAACCCCACCTCTTTGCGCCAGTGAATGACTGTCTTCTTCAGCAGCGACACGCATTTCGGTCATGGCGGCGCCCTGGGGCTTTACCGGCGCCCGTTTTCCTCGGTCGCTGCAATGAACGAGGGAATGGTCGAGCGCTGGAACGAGACGGTCGGACCGGACGATGTGGTTTGGCACCTGGGGGATTTTGCCATCCGGCAGAGGCCGGAAGGAGTAGCGGAAATTCTCGCCCGGCTGCGCGGCCGCAAGCACCTCTTGACCGGCAACAACGATCCGCCGGGGACAACGGAGCTCGGCGGCTGGGAAAGCGTGCAGCCCTACGCGGAGATCACGATGGACGGCGTCTCACTGGTGCTGTGCCATTACCCGTTTCGGTCGTGGCGAGGCATGGAAAGGGGCTGGGTGAACCTTCACGGCCATAGCCATGGAAGGTTAAAGCCTCAGCCGCGGCAGTTCGACGTCGGGGTCGATGTCTGGGGTTTTCGACCGGTGACCCTGCCAACGATCCTCGACAGCCGTTCCCGGCGCTAGGGTTTCAGCCGAGGTTCATGTCGGGTAACGGGACGACCCGCACCCCCGCGGCCTCGAGACCTTGCCGCGCGGCGCACGCGACGATGACGCCGCTTGGCTCGTCGCCGTGCACACACAACGTGTCGAGCCGCACCTTCAGCAGCTTGCCGGTGCGCGAGACGATCTCCTCGTTCAGCACCATGTTTACGACGCGCTCCTTGACCAATTCGGGGTCGTGGAGGACCGCGCCCGGTATCTGGCGCGAGGTCAGGTTGCCATCGTCGTCGTAGAGCCGGTCGCAAAAGCCTTCGCGGGCCACTGGTAGTCCCAGCTCTCGCCCCGCCTTCTCCATTTCGGAGCCGGCGAGCGCGACATAGATGATGTCGCGGTCGACCGTCTTGATCGCCCGTCCGATCGCCAGGGCCAGCTCGATATCCTCCGCGGCCATGTTGTTGAGGGCGCCGTGCGGCTTCAAATGGGTCACCTTGGCGCCGGCATAGCAGGCCATCGCTTGGAGGGCGCCGATCTGGTAGGCGATCATGTATTCGAGCTCGCGAGGGTTCATGTCGATGCGCCGCCGTCCGAAACCCCAAAGGTCGTTGAACCCGGGATGCGCGCCGATGCTGACGCCCTGGTCGGCGGCGTCGGTCACGAGCCGCAGCATCGTTACCGGATCACCGGCGTGGAACCCGCAGGCGATGCTCGCCGATCGGATGATCTTGAGCAGCCCGGCATCGTCGCCGATGTCGTACGCCCCAAAACCCTCGCCCATATCGGCGTTGAGATTGATCTGCTTGGCCATGCCGCCTCCTCGCTTCGATCGGCCACCGCCGCTCGCGCTGCCAGTTTACCAGGGAAAGCGATGAAAGTGCGTTTCCTGTCAGCCGGAGACCGCGCTCTCGTCGTCGAGTTTGGCGATCGGATCGACCGGGGGCTGAGCGAGCGCGTGCTCCGGCTCGACGCGATCATCCGTTCGAACCCGCTTGGCGGGATCGTCGAGACGGTCCCGACCTTCCGCTCGCTGGCGATCTATTACGATCCTTTGTTGACGAGCCGGGGCGAACTGCAGCGCGCGATCGCGCCCTTGCTCGATCTCGGGGGCAACCCGCGCGCCGGCACGAGACTGTGGCAGGTGCCGGTCTGCTATGAAGGTGAATTCGCTCCCGATCTGGCGGAAGTGGCACGCCTGACCGGGCTGAGGCCGGACGACGTCGTCGCGTTGCACAGCGGCACCCGGTTCCACGTCTATATGCTCGGTTTCCTGCCGGGCTTTCCCTATATGGGCGATCTGCCGCCGCAGCTCGCATTGCCGCGGCGCGCCGACCCGCGGCTGCGCGTGCCGGCCGGGTCGATCTCGATCGCCACTTCGCTGACCGCGATCTATCCCTATGAGAGCCCCGGCGGGTGGCATCTGATCGGCGCGACCCCGATCCGGCTGTTCGACCCCGAGCGCCCCAAACCTGCACTCTTCGCGCCTGGCGACGCCGTCAGCTTCCAGCCGATCGATGCGGCCGTTTATGTTTCGATCCGCCGGGCGGTCCAGAGCCGCAGCTACGAGGTCGAGAGTGCACCGGCTGCCGAATGACACCCGGTCTCAAAGTACTGGCCCCCGGTCTGCACACGACCGTGCAGGACCTCGGAAGGATCGGTTACCAGAATATTGGAGTGCCGGTCTCGGGCGCGCTCGACGGCTTTGCTTTGCGCTTCGCCAATGCGCTGGTCGGCAATCCGCAGGGAATGGCGGCACTCGAGATCCTGGTCAGCGGGCCGACCCTCGAGATTGCCGCCGACACCGCTCGTATCGCGCTCGTCGGGACGGGGGCTAGTCTCGGCATCCGCGGTGAGAACGCAAGGGTCGTGGCCGCGGTGCAAAGCGTGACGGTGCGGCGCGGCGACATCGTGCAAATCGCGCTCGGCCGGCGATCCGCGTGCTGCTATCTCGCTGTCGAGGGCGGGATCGCACTGCCGAAGGTTCTCGGCAGCGCTTCGACCTACGTACGGGCGGCCATCGGCGGGCTGAACGGGCGCGCTCTGCAACGCGACGACCTCGTGCCGCTCGCCAGGATGTGCGCCTCCGAGGGGACCGAGCTTCGCGCGCCCGCGGCGCGACCCACCCCCGATGACCGACCTATCCGCGTCGTCCTCGGGCCGCAGCAGAAGTATTTTAGAGAGGAAGCGTTCACGACCCTGCTCGACGCCGAGTTCCGAGTATCGAAAGATGCCGACCGCATGGGTATGCGGTTGGATGGCCCGCCGCTGCGGCATCGGCGCGGTTGGGACATCGTCTCCGACGCGATCGCCACCGGCTCGATCCAGGTTCCCGGCTCCGGACAACCGATCATCCTTCTCGCCGATCACCAGACGACCGGTGGATACCCGAAAATTGCGACGGTGATCTCCGCCGATTTGCCGGTCCTCGGCAGGCGCCGCCCCAGCGATCCACTGCGTTTCGTTCAGGTCCAGCCTGCAGAAGCAGAGGAGATGTGCCGGGAGGCAGAACGCGAGTTCGCAAAGCTCATCGGCGCTCTCGAGCCGGCACCGAATGACAGTGGGGTCGATATCGGGTCCCTCTACGGCGAGAACTTGATCAGCGGCGTCATTACGGGCTTCGAATGAAACGCTAGACTTGCGCGAGGGCCATCGGCTCCCGGTCGAAGGCGGGCATGATTTCCTCGGCGAAGGTGCGCAGGCCGGCGACCGAGGCGCCGGGGGCGGCGAACAGCACATTCTCGACGCCCCCGGCCTCGAGCCGCTTCAACTGCGCGATGATCTCCTCCGGCGTGCCGAGCAGCGGTGCATCGTCGAGCACGAACGAATCCTCATCTTCCTTGATGTGCGCATAACGCTCCGCGCCGGGACCGCGGGCCAGGTCGCCGATATTCTTCAGCACCTGCCGGCGCGTGACGATGGCGCGCTTGCGCTCCTCTTCGTTATGGACGATCTGCAGCCCGCGGGTCACGCCAACCATCATCGGGTCGTAACGCCGCCCGACGCGCTCGCATTCATGACGGAAGGTGGCGACGCGCTCGATGATCAGATCGGTCGGGGCGATCTGGTCGAGCAGCAGATTGTAGCCCTCGCGTGCGGCGCGGCGGATCGATTCGGAGCTGCCGGCGCCGAGCCAGAAGGGCGGGTGCGGCTGCTGGATCGGGTACGGCTCGACGACGACGTTGTCGAAATGCCAGCGCTTGCCATGGTGCGAAAACCGGCCCTGGCTCGTCCATGCCGTGCGGATCACGTCCATCGCCTCGTCGAACCGCTCCGTCGCCTCCTCGGGCGGGATGCAGAACCCCGAGAATTCGTAGGTCCGATAGCCCTTGCCGACCCCGAAATCGAGGCGGCCATTCGACAGCAAATCGAGGGTCGCAGCCTGCTCGGCGACCAGGATCGGGTTGTGCCAGGGCAGCACGACGACGGCGGTGCCGAGCCGGATGCGCTCGGTGCTCGCGGCCAGATAGGCGAGCAGGCTCATCGACGCCGAGACCTGGCCAAAGCCGGTGAAATGGTGCTCGACCAGAAAGACGCTCGAAAAACCGAGCTTCTCGGCCTCGACGACGTAATTGATGAAGTCGTGATAGGCGGAGCTGTCGCCCGCCGGGCCGCCGCGGGCGCGTGCCCCGCCGAAAAGCCCGAACTTCATGCCTCTCCCTCCTCTGATGTCGTAAACCGAATATATGGCGCGATCCGAGCCGGGTCGATGATGGCGGCGGCAACGTCAATCACTGCAATGTGATGGCATGGCATGGCCGATATGGTCGCAGGGATCTGCACGGGAGACGCCGCCTACCTAATTTGATGCGGTGCAACATCGTGAGGCAGAGGCAGATCATGATCGATGCCATTGAACGCGAGCCTACGCAACCGACCGACGACCGCCAAATCGGAGGATGGCGCGTCGTGGCCGCGGCCTGGGCGGTGGTTTTATTGTTCCTGCTGCTGCTCGCCGGGGTCAGCGCCGTGGCGTGCCCGCGCGCCGACACGCATCCGCAGCGGCATCTCGCCTCAGCCGTTATTCCGCAGCACCATCCATGCGTCGGACCCGGCGTTCCGTCCGCGGAGGGCGTCGACGGGTGCAAGACCATCCCGCTCGGCCAGAACTGGACCAGCGCCGGCACTTACTGGTGAGGGCGAGGGGGCGGCGCGGCGATCGGTACCGCCGGGTTGTGCACGGCGTCCACCGCAGCGAGCTGTGCGGTAATCTGGCTGCCGCTAATGGTGATTGTCTTATCCGCACCCGATTGTGCACCGAAGGTAACCTTTAGCCCGTTAGGATTCGCGCGCAGTTCACTCTCCGGAATGTCGGCGGCGAATTCCTCCGTATAGGCGCAGCCGCCATCGCAGGTGATCTCGTGTCGGGTGATCTCGAGGACGCGTAGGGTGCGTCCCCCGCCGTCGCGCGCAGCGTCCCAGTGCCGCTCGAGGCCCGAATAACTGTCGGACACATAAAGCTGGTGGCGAGTCTCGCCGGTCTGCCGGTCGAGGAAGCTGCGCAGACAATAGAAATTCGTTTCGGGCACACCGAGGTAGGGCGGCGCGTGCTGTGCCCTGGTGCCGATCAAGCCAACAAAGCGGGACGGGATATCTCCGCGCGCCTGGGCGACGGCCGCGGCGCTCGGCTGAGCGGGAGCTTCCGGCGGCGGCGGGACCTGGGCGCAGGCAGCGAGCGCCAATCCGAGCGAGGCGCCGAGGATGCCGCGACCACGAGCCCTCATGCGGCCGGATCGATGATCTCGGGGTTGTCCTCTCCGAGCCGTGGCGCCAGCTTGACCAAGGGTGGGCGAGCACCGTTGAACGAAAGCGGAAGTCCGACGAGCGAAACCGCCCCCAGCTGCTGAATGATGCCGAGCGCTGCGGTCTGCGCGTCGGCGACGACCTGGTCGACTGTCTGGATCGGCCCGTTCGGGATCCCCGCCGCATCGAGCCGCGCCGCCCATACCGCGATCGGCTCGGTCGCGAACAGATCGGAAAGGATCGCTATCAGCGCTGCGCGGTTGACGACCCGGTCACTGTTGGTGCGGAAGCGTGCGTCCTCGTCGAGGCCGGGCCGACGGATCGCGTCGCACAACCGGCGGAACAAATTGTCGTTGCCGGCCGCAACCATGATATGCCCATCGGCGGACGCGAAGGCCTGATAGGGAACGATCTGTTCGACTCCGGAGCCGTGCCGCGTCGGGATCTCGCCATTGGCGAGATGGGCCGAGATCGGCAACGTCATCCAGGCGAGCGTCGTCTCGTAGAGCGAAGTGTCGACGACTCCGCCGCGCCCGGTGCGCCCGCGTTCGTGCAGCGCGGCGAGAATGCCGATCACCGCCCACATCGCGGTCGCCATGTCGATGATCGACACGGTGACGCGCACCGGCGGCCTGCCGTCCTCGCCCAACAAGCTCATCAGGCCGCCATAGGCCTGCATCATCGGGTCGTAGCCGGGGCGGTCGCGCAGCGGCCCGGTCGACCCGAACGCTCCGATGTTACAATAGACGAGGTTCGGTTTTTCGGCGGACAGCGCGGCGGCGGAGAGGCCATAGCGGTCGAGCGTGCCGTATTTCAAATTGTGGATTAGAACGTCGGCGCGCTCACGGATCAGCCGGTACAGCTTTTCGACCTGCGCCGGACGGCCGAGGTCGATCGTGATGCCCCGCTTGGCGCGGTTGAAGGCGTGGAAGGCGGTCGCCGTCCCTTCGGTGAAGGGCGGGCCCCAGCCACGGCAGGCATCGCCCGCCTTCGGGTTCTCGACCTTGATCACCTCGGCGCCGAGCTCGCCGAGGATCATGCCGGCATAAGGCGCCGCCACACTGTGGCCGATCTCGATGACGGTAATGCCGGAGAGCGGACGGATGCTTGACATCGCTATCCCTGTGTTTCGGCAGCCGTGCGCAAGGCCCCGAGATAGGCGCGGATCCGCGCGGCATTGACCCCAAAATCGCTGCGCCCGAGACGGGATGACGAACGGACATCGACGCGGCTGCCGGAGCCCGATGGGGTGATGCGAATGACAATGTCGTCGGTGAAGCCGAACCAGCGGCTCCTGTCGCTCGCCTCGATGCGGCCCGCCGTGTCGTCGGCGGCGACGATCGTCCATCCCATCCGTTGCGCCGCGTCGAGCGCCCGATTGAACGCGCCATCCGGGGGGAGCGCCAGGCTCAAGGGTGCGATGCCCGGATAGGCCTGCCGTTGCTGCTCGGCAATCTTGGCGCCTTCATAGGCGACGGGGTTTCCGCCCTCGGCGGTTCGCGCCGCCACGACAGCGGCGAAGGCGGGAGGATTGTCGGGATCGGTGGTGATGTCGTGGATCGGCGGCACGGTCGTCCGCAGCCGGTCGTAATGCCATGGGACGTAAGCGATCAGGAGACCTGCGGCAAACGCCACGATCGCGAGAGCGACCCCCCGCCATTCGATCCGCGAGCGGGCGACGAGCAAAGCCAACGCCGCAACGGCCAGGGCAGCGATCCCGCAATAGCCCGCCCAAGGCATCAATGTCTGAAACGCGAACCGGAAAGGCCACCATCCGGCGCGCCAGCCGATCGGGCCGAGGGCGAGCAGCACCACCGCGACCGCGGCGAGCGCCGCGGCCAAGACCGGCAGGTGCCGCAACGGCGATCGGCCGGCGCCGGAAGCGGTGGTAGCGAGGGTCATGGTCTTTGCTCCTGCGTACCAGGGCGGGACTGCTAATTAAAACGCGCAGCAATCCTCGGCTGTCCAGTAAATTCCCTGGATCCGCAATCACCAATTGAATTGGCGAATCGCCGTTTGCTGCACCTGCAGCGAATCTACAGCAAAATCTCGCTCGATAGTTGAACCACAGTCTTCATCCGGTGCCCGCCATGCCAACCTTGCCAAACGCAGTATGCAATGAAAATTGGTCAATTTTATGGGTGACCGCGGCAAGACCCTCACCCGCCTCGTTGCGCTCGCCACGCTCTCCCGCAGTGCGGGAGTGGGGGACCACGGGTCCGCGCAGCGAGGCTGGGCAGGAAAGCGCTGCACGGGTGCGGTGCGTGCTTCGAGACGCGCCCCGGCTGCGCCCGGTCGCTCCTCATGAGGGTATGTTTTTCATGGCATTAAGAAAAATGCCTCATCCTGAGGTGCCTCGCGAAGCGAGGCCTCGAAGGACGCACGACATTCTTCCAGCCTTGCGGATTTCTTGCCCGACCTCAACGCGCGGCCCGAGGACAGGCTCCGGGCTTGGTGGATGAGGGTGCGCCGCCTCCCAGTAAGTGGCGATCAATTTCTTGGGAAGGCACAGTATTGCTCTGCAAGGTCACGCGTCGCACGGGACGCGAACCGCAACCTCACCGATCAAAACGGCGGAAGCTTATCCGCACGCCATCTCTGGTTGACCGTGAGCCAATGCGGATCTCGACCTAGGGGCCGAATTTGCAGCGCAATCGGTCGGCGGCGTGGTCGAGAAAGAGCCGAACCTTAGCGGAAAGGTAATGGCCCGCCGGGTGCACGATGTGGATGGGGGCCGGTGGCGGCTCGTATTCCGCGAGCACGGTCCGCAATTGGCCGGCCGTCGCATGCGGCTCAGCCTGGTAGGACCGCACGCAGGTAAGCCCTAAGCCGTCGAGCGCCGCGTCGACCGCAGCAGCAGTGGTGTTCACGACCAGTCGCGGCTTGACCGCGACGGAAATGAGGCCGCTCGGATCGTGAAACGTCCAGCGATCAGGAATGGGTGTGACTGCTGTGCAGGCTACTATGCTGTGATCACCAAGGTCGCGCGGCGTCGCCGGCACGCCCTGGCGGGCAATGTATTGCGGGCTCGCGCAAACGATGCGTCGCATCTGCCCAACTCGGATGGCGCGCAGCGAGGAGTTGGGCAGTTGTCCGATCCTGACCCCGAGATCGAGCCCCTCGTCCACCAACGAGACGACCCGATCGAGCAGCAGCAGACGGATATCGACCCGCGGGTGCTCCCCGAGAAAGCTGCGTACAACGGGCAATACGTGAAGCCTGCCGAACATCACGGGCGCCGTGACATTGATCCAGCCGCGGGGCTCGGCCCGTTCACCGATATTCTCTGCCTCGAGCTCGTCATAGGCAGCTAAAAGGCGCCGGCAGCTTGAGAGATAACGCGCGCCGGCGTCCGTCAACGCGACCGAACGCGTCGTCCGATTGAAGAGACGAGCTTGCAGCCGCTCCTCGAGGGCTGCGACCGCGCGTGTGACGGAAGCCGGCGAGCGGTGCAATTGCCGCGCGGCTTCGGCGAAGCTCTCCTGCTCCGCTACGGCGACGAAGATCGTCAAGGCATCGAGGCGGTCCTGCATATTGTTGCGCCAACTGAAACAGAGAATTTCGGCCTCTAATGCGCGTTTTTCGGCGTTCACATCAATATTGGACGCACAAAGGAGCGGCGCATGCCCCCGATCACCTACCGCACAGTCGAGGTTGACGACGTCAAAATCTTCTGCCGCGAGGCGGGTGCGCCTGACGCTCCGGCGCTGCTTTTGCTACACGGCTTTCCCAGTGCCAGCCACATGTTCCGCAATCTGATCCCGCGTCTGGTCGATCGCTTTCATCTCGTAGCGCCCGACTTGCCCGGATTTGGCCAGTCGGACATGCCGCTTCGCGAGGATTTCACATACACTTTCGACAATCTGGCAACGAGAATCGACCGCTTTACCGAGATCATCGGTTTACGGCGGTTCGCGATCTACATCTTCGATTACGGCGCGCCAGTGGGCCTGCGGATTGCAGTGAATCATCCAGAGCGCATCACCGCGATCATTTCGCAGAACGGCAATGCTTACGAAAAGGGATTGAGCGAGGGCTGGAAGCCGATCCAGGCCTACTGGCGTGAGCCCACTCAGGCGAACCGTGACGCACTCCGCGATTTTCTGACGCCAGAGACGACGCGGTTCCAATACACGCACGGCGTCGCTGACCCGTCGCTGGTTTCACCCGACGGCAGCTCGCTGGATGATCACTATCTGGCGCGCCCGGGAGCGCACGAGGTGCAGCTCGATCTCTTTCTCGACTACGCCAGTAACGTCGCGCTCTACCCGGCCTTCCAAGCCTATTTCCGGAAGCATCAGCCGCCGTTGCTAGCGGTCTGGGGCAAAAGCGACCCGTTCTTCCTCCCCGCGGGAGCCGAAGCGTACAAACGCGACATCCCCCAGGCTGAGGTCCGCTTCTTCGACACGGGTCACTTCGCGCTGGAGACACACGCCGCCGAAATCGCTGCGGCTATTCGGGACTTTTCTGCTCGGCGCACCGGGTCATCCTGAGCCAAATGTCTGGCGAAGGGGCAGCAGTAATCGCAAGCAGCGAGACAGTTCGGAGTTTAAGCAGATGGCCGCTCTTCCTCTAATTGTGTTCGACGTCAATGAGACGCTGCTCGATCTCACGACCGTGGAGCCTACGTTTGAACGCGTCTTCCGCGACAAAGGCGCCATGCGCTTTTGGTTCGCCAACCTCATCATGTATTCCGCAGCGCTGACGGTAGCCGGACACTATGTGCCTTTCACGGATATCGGTTCGGCGGTGATGAAGATGCTGGTGGATACCCGCGGGATAAGGATCGAGGACGCCGATAAGAAAGAACTGTTTGAAAAATTCTCGACGATGCCTCCCCACCCGGAGGTGCCTGGAGCCCTTCAAAAGCTGCGCGCGGCAGGATTCCGGCTAATCACGCTGACCGACAATTTGCCGGAGGTGCAGACGCGTCAGCTCGAAAGGGGCGGGATTGTCGATTTTTTCGAGCGTCGTTTTAGTGCAGACGGCGTCAAGCATCACCAGCCCTCGCGACAGGCCTATGCCTATGTCGAGAGGGAACTCGGGGTTGGCCCATCTCGGCTCTGTCTTATCGCTTGCCATACATGGGACACCCTTGGCGCCGTCGCTGCGGGCTGGAAGGCTGCCTTGATCAAGCGGGTAGGCAACGATCTTCTGGGGGTGGGCCCGCAGCCGCAAATTGTCGGCGATGACCTGAATGACGTCGCCGATCAGTTGATCGCGCAGCACAAGGGAAGAACCAATGCCGCATGAGAGTGTGAGCGTTGTCCTGGTGCACGGAGCTTGGGCTGACGGATCGAGCTGGGCCAAGGTCATCGGGCCGCTGGCCGCGCAAGTCGCCCGGGTGCTCGCGGCTCCGCTGCCCCTGACCTCGTTTGCCGAGGATACAGCGGCCGTTGAGCGCACGCTGGAGCGAGTTCCGGGACCCGCCGTTCTTGTCGGGCACGCCTACGCCGGAGCCGTGATCGCGGCTACGCGGAATGAGAAGGTGAAGGCACTTGTTTGCATCGCTGGCCTCGCTCCTGATGAAGGCGAGACTGTGGCCGATGTATTTTATCGTACCGAGCCTCATCCGCTGGCTCCAAAGTTGGCACCGGACGGCCATGGGCTGATCTATCTGCCGGACGAGGCATTCTCCGCGGCGTTCGCGCAGAATGCCTCGGCTGATGAATTGGCGCTGCTCGCCGCGGTTCAGCGGCCGATCTCCCCTGCATGCATCACGGCGCCGGTGAATTGTCCGCTCTGGAAAGACCGCCCCGCCTGGTTTCTCATGGCGGAGCAGGACCGCATGATCGTCCCTGACACACAATGGTTTATGGCGGAGCGGATGCACGCCCGGGTGCGTTCGCGTCTGGTAGACCACATGCCAATCGCTACCGCGCCCGGCCTGGTCGTCGACATCATACGCGAGGCCATTGGGGAAGCGATCAGCGGATGATCGCCTTCGTTATGCAGGCGCCAGGAGCCGCACGATACGCGAACAAAGAAACACGCGCCGCGGGTAGGCGCTCCGCGGTCTTGCCCAACAAAGCGCAGTTAGCCCGTAGTTCGCGTTCGCGATTTCAATGTAAGTCGGAGGTTTTTTTATGCGTGCAATCGTCGTACAGAAGTTCGGCGGCCCTGAAAATTTGATAATCAAGGAGATCTCGAAGTCCTACGCTACGGCCTGGACTTGCCTGCTCCGCAACCTGGAACTGGCCTGAGGGCCAAACTTTGGTCATCCAGGGGGAATGTCATCGTTTGGGCAGCCAGCTCTGGATTGGCAGTGAAGGCCGGCGCATAGTTCATTGCGACAGCCCGAAACCAGGATCGCTTGCAGCTTAATCGACTAGTACAGGAGAGGCGAAGATGACAAACATGAACTCCGCGGCATTTCCGTACCAAAAACAGCGGCGGCGAGTCCTCGGCCGCGAGATGGCGTTCGTAGAGGTGGGACGGGGCGACCCCATCGTGCTGTTGCACGGCAATCCCACCTCGTCGTACCTCTGGCGCAACGTGCTGCCGCACCTGCAGCCGCTAGGCCGCTGCATCGCCCCCGACCTGATCGGCATGGGCGACTCCGACAAGCTGCCTGATAGTGGCCCCGGCTCGTATCGCTTCGTCGAGCACCGCCGCTACCTCGACGCCCTGCTCGAGGCCCTGGATGTGCGCGAGCGGATCACCTTCGTCGTCCATGACTGGGGCTCGGCCCTTGGCTTCGACTGGGCCAACCGCCACCGCGAGGCCGTGAAGGGAATCGCGTTCATGGAGGCGATCGTGGCGCCGCAGGGCCGGGACCATTGGGACAAGATAGGAATGCGTCCAGCCTTGGAGGCGCTGCGTTCGGAGGCCGGCGAGGCGATGGTCCTGCAGAACAACTATTTCATTGAGGAGATCCTGCCGAACGCCATCCTGCGTAAGCTCTCCGACCAGGAGATGGCGGAATATCGACGGCCCTTCGCCGAGCCTGGCGAGGGGCGACGGCCGACGCTGACGTGGCCCCGGCAGATCCCCATCGCGGGCGAACCCGCCGATGTGCATGCGATCGCGACCGAATACGCGGACTGGCTGGGGACGAGCGCTGTGCCCAAGCTGTTCCTGAAGGCTGAGCCAGGTGCGATCCTTGCCAATGATACGCTGGTCAACCTCGTCCGCGGGTGGCCAGCGCTGACCGAGAAGACGGTCGCGGGGATCCATTTCGTCCAGGAAGATTTGCCGGACGATATCGGGCGGACTATCGCCAGCTGGATGGGGGTGTTGGGATGACGGGGGCCATGCAGGGGCGCGATGTCAGGATGTGCTGAGAGGGTGATCACCTGATAGGTCGGCCACACCCGAACCCATGGGGTCGGGTGTGGCCATGCCGCCTTCGGGTGGTGTTCTTCTTCGGCGGTTTGGTGTTCGGCAAACCGGGCTTTCCTTTGTCGGACGTTCCGCTCCAAACGATCGCCGATCAAAGTGGCTGCTGGTCGCTACAAAGCGCAACCGGCCCGAGTGTTCCGCTTTGAGGATATTCGGGAAGCGCACCGGGTGATGGAATTGAACCAGGCCGGCGGCAAAATGGTGGTGCTCGTCTGATCAATCCGCGCCAGCGATTTCCTCGAAGCACGTATCGAACGCTTGCTACGGAAATGCTGGACGCGTTTTTTTGCGGGAGCGCAGGTTGACCGCGTCCCGCTTCCTGCACCACTAGTGCTCACCATCGAGCCCCGTAGATCCTCCCTGGCGAGCATCGAGATTTCCGCCTGCGGGGGATTTTTTAGCGTGGCGCGGGCATGTCTTGCCGGGGTCAGGCGCGCGCGGCCCGCATCGCCTGCCATATGCGCTCGCTGGTCGCAGGCATGTCGAGGTCTTTGACCCCGAGCGGTGCGAGCGCATCGATGACCGCGTTGACTATCGCCGGCAGCGCGCCGACCGTGCCGGCCTCGCCCGCGCCCTTGGCGCCTAGTGGATTGCGCTTGGTCGGAACCGGGTTCGACGTGATCTCCATGAGGGGCATCGTGTCGGCGCGCGGCATGCAGTAGTCCATGAAGCTGCCGGTCAGGTTCTGCCCTGATTCGCGATCGTAGACGACCTGCTCCATCAGCGCCTGGCCCAGCCCCTGCGCGACGCCGCCATGGATCTGACCTTTGAGGCCGATCGGGTTCACCACCGTGCCGACATCGTCGACGACGACGTAGCGCACGATCTCCAGCGCGCCGGTATCGGGGTCGATCTCGACCTCACAGACGTGGCAGCCATTGGGATAGGTGTTGTCGTCGGGGGCGAAGGTGCCGGTCTCGTAGAGGCCGCCTTCGAGGCCTGGCGGCAGGCGTCCGGCCTGGAACGACGTTTTGGCGACATCGATGATGCTGACCCGCCGGTCGGTGCCGGCGACCGAGAAATTGCCCCCATCGGAGTTGACGGCGAATTCGACATCTGGGTCGGCGGCCTCGAGCAGATGCGCGGCAATGCGTCTGCCTTTGGCGATGACCTTATCGGCCGCCATCCACAGGGCCGAGCCGCCGATCACCGTCGAACGTGAGCCGTTGGTGCCGATCCCAAAGGCGACACGGTCGGTATCGCCGTCGATGTATTGCACGACCGCCGGATCGAGCCCGAGCTTTTCGTTCAGCACCTGCTTGAAGGTGGTCTCGTGGCCTTGGCCCTGGTTCTTGCTGCCCATCAGCAAGGTCGCGTTGCCGCTCGGGTGAAAGCGGATCTCGGCGAATTCCTGGCCAGGCCCCGCCGCCTTCTCGATCGGGTTGGCAATGCCGATGCCGCGCCGCTTGCCACGCGCCTTCGCCTCGTCGCGGCGCGCCGGAAAGCCGGCCCAATCGGCTTGCGCCAGTGCCTTCTGCTGATTGGCCGGGAAATCACCGCAATCGTAATTGAGGTTGAGCGCGGTCTTGTACGGCATCGCCGAGGCCGGGATCAGGTTCCGGGTCCGCAACTCGACCGGGTCCAAGCCCAGTTCGCGCGCGGCGTCGTCGATCAGGCGCTCGATGACATAGGTCGCCTCGGGCCGTCCGGCGCCGCGATAGGGCGCAGTGCCGTTGGTATTGGCCATTACCGCCAGCACCGCGACGTGGGCCGCCGGGATGTCATAGGTGCCGGTCAAGGTGCCGACATTGCCGAAGGTCGCAAGCAGGTTGCGTTCGGACGAGATGTAGGCGCCGACATTGGCCAAGGTCCTGACCCTGAGGCCCAGGAACCTTCCGTCGTTGTCGAGCGCCAGCTTGGCGTCGCTGACATTGTCGCGGGCGTGCTCATCGGCCTGGATCGCCTCGCTGCGCTCGCAGGTCCATTTGACTGGCCGGCGCAATCTCTTCGCGGCGAGCAGCACCAGCCGATGCTCGGGATATTGCCAGCCCTTGGTGCCAAACCCGCCGCCGACATCGCCGGCGATGACCCGGATCCGGCTTTCCGGGATTTTGAAAATACGAGTGGCGAGCGCCTGACGCACCCGGTGCGGGTACTGCACGTCGGCGTAGAGGGTGAAACGTTCCTCGCCCGGGTCCCAGACGCCGATCGCGCCGCGCGGCTCCATGAAGTGCGCGTACACCCGACTGATGACGTAGCGGCGCTTGACGATGTGCGCGGCCTTGGCAAAAGCCGCCTCGGTCGCGGCCTTGTTGCCGACCTCGAACAGGTTCGAGATGTTGTCCGGGCACTCGTCCCATACCGCAATCTTGCCCTCCGCCGCCTCGGCGGTGTTGGTGACCGAGGGCAACGCCTCGTAATCGATGTCGATCAGCTCGGCGGCGTCTTTTGCCTGCGCCAAGGTCTCGGCCACCACGAAGGCGACGGGTTCGCCGACATAGCGCACCGTGCCCTGCGCAAGACCGAGATGAGCGCGAGCGAACATCGGCGACCCGTCCGGCCGCTTGCGCTGGAACGGCACGCCCATGACGCCGAGCTTTGCCTCGACGAGGTCGTCGCCGGTCAGGATCAGCACCGCCCCGGGCGCGGCCTTCGCCGTCGTAAGGTCGAGCGCGCGAATGCGGGCATGGGCGTGCGGCGAGCGCTGCACATAAGCGTAAGCCTGACCGAGCAGGTTGTTGTCGTTCTGGAATCGGCCGTTGCCGCTCAAAAGGCGCTTGTCTTCGAAACGCCGCACCGGTTGCCCGATTCCGTACTCGCCCATTACTCGACTCCGTACACTCGTTCGCAGATCGCCATTCCCCACCATATTCGGGAGGGCAGCAAGATCATTGCGAGATGCAGCGGTTCAAAATCGGTGCGCCGCCAACTGGTGCACCGGGTACTCGCCTGAATTTCGAACTCTCGATCGAGGATGATCCCCATGCGCCGCGAGGCCCGGCACTGTGAGGTCAGATCGTCAACCGCACAAACTCATCGACCGTGCTGCAGGCAATCGTCTCGTCCGAAGCGCCTTTTTTGGAGGATCTGATCTCGACGTTGCGCGCGTAATGGGCGTCTTCGACCCGGCCGTAGACGTACCCGAGGCTCAACTCCTTGTTGGGGCCTCCAGCAGTCGAAGGCATAGCCACCCTTTCTCGTTAAAATAGGTCCAACAACGATATGCATAGCAGTTCCTTTCGGACGTGTCGGATGCCCACCGACTTGCCCACGGTTCTCAGCTGGGCGATGCGCTCTGCTCAATCATCTGCCATATCGCCCAGCGAGTTTGTGAGCTGGCTCACACGACACGCATTTACATTCTCTGGTAGTCCGACCTCCCCTGTCGAATACTCAGTGTAGTTTTGAAAAGTTAATCTCGTTCGGGAATTGATAGTTAAGTCAAAAACATTCGAGGTTAATTTGTCACTCCTCGGTCGGGCGTGCGCCTGGGTGTCTGAAGCGATGTCGGCCTCGAAAATCACCTCGCACGCTGGCGCTTAGTGTCCGCCAATCCGGTGGTGGACAATTCCGCGCACGACACTTCGGGTTTGGCATGAACCGAGAGCTGCCCTCCGGCTATCTACGCCAAGTCCTCAGGCAAGGTCCTCAAGACGCACCCGGTAGGTTCGATCTTCGATTACAACCTGGGCATGTTCACCGTCACCAAGATCGCGCTGGAAAACACCAACGCGGCCCCGCCAGCGCACCCTGTCCCCAGGACTAAGGCGGGTTGTTAGGGGTGATAAAGCTGCCGCGCGCCGAGTGCGCCTTTGACTTGCCTTGCGCGGCTCGCCGCCTGGCAATCGCTGTGTACCGGACATGTTGCACCTCAATGGAAAAAAGCCCGTCCTCACCAACAGGGACCGCCAGAGCGGAGGCTAGCCGATGTTTCCGCCAGCCTGCGTCAGAGCGCTCACTTCCCTAATTCTACAATAAGGCAAACGCGTAAACACTACCGGCACCGAAGCGTTTCGACCCACCCCCGGCAGGGCGGGGCAAATCGCGTTGCGTTGCGGTTCATCCTCAACTGAACGAGCGGGGCGCTACATTTGGGCGGTAGAGCCCTCGTAACCTGAATCGTGCGATCGTGCAACCCCGATCAGCGAAAAGCACGCAGGCAAGCCTCTTTACCCTCGACTCCACACCGTGCAGGCTGCGAAACGGTCGGACGAGCCGCAGCTTCCGCGACGAGGTTCTGCAGATGAAAGGTGCATTTCGCGCATTGGCGGCCTCGATCGTGCTGCTCGCGGGGTTGGCCGGCGCCGATACGGCGCTGGCCCAAAAGCAGGGCGGGATACTGCGGGTCTACCATCGCGACAGCCCGGCCAGCATGTCGATCCACGAGGAGGGGACGGTCGGCGTCATCATGCCGATGATGGGGGTCTTCAACAACCTCGTGATCTTCGATCAGCACGTGCCGCAAAACAGCATGCAGTCGATCGTCCCCGAGCTCGCCACGAGTTGGGCATGGAGCGAGGACGGCACGGAGCTGACCTTCAAATTGCGCGACGGCGTCAAATGGCACGACGGCAAGCCGTTCACTGCCGAAGACGTCAAATGCACCTTCGATCTCTTGACCAACCAGGGCAAGGAGAAGTTCCGCCTCAACTATCGCGAGACCTGGTGGGTCAATGTCGCGAAGACCACGACCGACGGCGAGCACGAGGCGACTCTTCATCTGAAGCGGCCGCAGCCGGCGTTGCTGGCGCTGCTCGCCTCGGGCGACACGCCGATCTATCCCTGCCATGTCTCGCCGCGCGACATGCGCCAGCACCCGATCGGCACCGGCCCATTCAAATTCGTCGAATACAAGCCGAACCAGTACATCAAAGTTGCGCGGAACCCGGATTACTGGAAGCCGGGGCGGCCGTATCTCGACGGCATCGAATATACGATCATCCCGAACCGCTCGACGGCGATCCTTGCCTTCATCGCCGGCAAGTTCGACATGACCTTTCCCTATGAGGTCACGATCCCGCTGCTGAAGGACATCAAGACGCAGGCGCCGCAGGCGACCTGCGAAGTCGGCATGGCCAGCGAATCGATCGGCATGCTGGTCAACCGGACAGTGGCGCCGTTCGACAACGCCGAATTGCGGCGGGCGATGGCGCTGACCCTCGACCGGAAATCCTTTATCGACATTCTCGGCCAGGGCGAAGGCGAAATCGGCGGCGCCTTGCTGCCGCCGCCGGAGGGTGTCTGGGGAATGCCGACGGAACGGCTGCAGACGTTGCCGGGCTACAGCGGCGATACGCAGAAGAACCGCGCAGAAGCCCAGGCGATCATGCAGAAGCTCGGTTATGGGCCCGACAAGCGGCTCCCGGTCAAAATCTCGGCGCGCAACCTCGCGGTCTATCGCGACCCGGCGGCGATCCTGATCGATCAGCTGAAGGAGATCTATATCGACGGCGAGCTCGAAACCGTCGAGACCGCGAATTGGGTCCCCAAGCTGATGCGCAAGGATTACAAAGTCGGGCTCAATGTATTGGGCACCGCGGTGGACGACCCGGACGTCTATTTCAATCAGAATTACGTGTGCAGTTCGGCGCGCAATTACATGGGCTATTGCGACAAGGAATTCGACAAGATGGTCGAACAGCAATCGATGGAAGCCGATCCCGGCAAGCGCAAGAAGCTGGCCTGGGACGCCGATTATAAGCTGCAGCAGGATCTGGCGCGCCCGATCATCTATCACCTGCGTGCCGCGACCTGCTGGCAGCCCGAGGTCAAGGGGCTGACGATGATGACCAACAGCCAGTACAATGGCTGGCGCTTCGAAGACGTATGGCTGGACAAATGAGCCCGGAGGAAACGAGGATGGCTAAGGAGAGCGCGGCGAGCCTGGTCGAATACGCCTGCAAGGACCAGGTCGCGACCCTAACCCTCAACCGGCCGCAACGGCTCAACGCCTTCAGCGACGAGCTGGTGCGGCATCTGGCGGATGCGTTGCGCCGCTTCGACCTCGACCCGGAGGCGCAGGTCGCGGTCATCTGCGGCAATGGCCGCGCCTTCTCCAGCGGCGCCGATGTGCACCAGCGTCAATTGCGCAAGCGCGAGGAGTTCCTCGAGCATGGCGGGCCACAGGGCTGGGGCGCCAATTCCGGCGACCTGTTGACCCGGTCGGTCAACTGGAAGCCGGTCATCGCCGCGCCCCACGGCTATGCGATGGGCCTCGCGCTCGGCATCGTGCTCGAATGCGACCTGATCGTCGCCGCGGCGGGCACCAAATTCCAGGTGACCGAAACCTCGCGCGGCCTCGGCGGTGCCAAATACTGGGCCTTATTGAATTTCCGCGGCGCCGCCGCCTTCGCGACCGAGGTGACCTTGACCGGCCGCTTCTTCACCGCCGAGGAGGCGCTCGCCGCCGGCATCATCAACCGCATCGCGCCGGAAGGGCGCCATCTCGAAACCGCCTACGAGCTCGCCGCCGAAGTCGCAAAGAACCCGCCGCTCTCGGTTCGCGCGACGGTCCGCACCCGCCGCTGGTACATGGACCAGCTCGAGCGCGAAGTGATGATGCAGACCGCGCCTTTGAAGCTGTACCTGTCGGAGGACTTCCAGGAAGCCGCCCGCGCCTTCGCCGAAAAGCGCCAGCCCGGCCCCTTTAAGGGCCGCTGAGGGCGGTGGCCGCAGAGCTGGGTTGGATTGACCGACATCGCTTGGGAGGCTTCGATGTCGGGCCAGTTTCCCGGCCTTCTACAACTTCAGCTCGCGCAACTGCTTCACGTCAGCGCGGCCAGCGCTGAGGATGTAGCCGACATCTGAGCCGCCAGTCAGGTAACGCACGCCGAGCCGCAGCAGCCAGCTCTGGAACTCGAAATCCTGGCGCACGCCGCCGACCCCCATCGCCTTGCCGTGGCCCTTTGCGGCTCGGGCGACGGTCTCGAAGGCGGCGCGCATCCGCTCGTGAGTGTATTGCCCGGGAATGCCCATCTCGGTCGACAGGTCCGAGGCGCCGATGTGCAGCACATCGATGCCGTCGACTGCGCCGATCGCATCGGCGTTCTCGACCGCCTCGGGTGTCTCGATCATCGCCATCAAGATGGTCTGCTCGTTGAGGACCTTGCACACCTCGGCCTGCGGGATGGCGGCATAGCCGAGCTGAGGACCGCTGCCGAAGGCCGAGCGGTGGCCCTTTGGCGCATAGAGGCAGGCTTCGACGATGGCTCTGGCCTCGGCGGCGTTCTGGACATGCGGAACCATGACCCCCTGGGCGCCGCAATCGAGGATGCGGGTCGCGTCGTGCGGGTCGTGCGAGGTGACCCGGGCGATCGGCGTGATCCCCATGCCCAATGCCGCGACGCATACCCCGGCCGCAGTTTCGAGCGAAGTCGGATTGTGCTCGAGGTCGATATAGACCGCGTCGAAGCCGCACGCCGCCGCGATCATCGCGATGTTCGGAGTGCGCAACTGGTTGACCCCCATGCACAGCACCAGTTCGTCGGCTTTCAGCATCTTCTTGGCGCGGTTCTCGCCGATCTGTGTTGGCATCGTGTTCCTCCCAATGCGGTTTCTCGGCTGCCGAGCATCCCGCGCTTCGTTCGCGCGCGCAAGGGAATGGAATCCTTCTCCGCGGCGCCCGCCCCGACGGGAACGAGATTTCGGTGCTAGAATACGCGAACAAACCCGACGCCGATCACGTCAGCAGTCTCCGGGAGACGAAAAGTGACGCCAGCCGACTCGACCCGCTTCCAGTTCACCCCCGATCTCACGATCTGCCGCCTTCTGAACGGGATGTGGCAGGTCTCCGGCGCCCACGGGTATATCGACCCCGCCAGCGCAATCGCAGAGATGTTCGCGTATCACGACGCCGGGCTTACGACTTGGGACCTCGCCGATCATTACGGCCCGGCTGAAGATTTCGTCGGAAGCTTCCGGCGCCAGTTCGCCGCCCGTCACGGCGTCGAGCGGCTTTCCGAGATCCAGTCGTTCACCAAGTGGGTTCCGGCTCCGGGCCGGATGACCAGACGCGTCGTCGACGAAGCGATCGGCATCTCGCTGTCGCGAATGGGCGTGGAATGCCTCGACCTGCTCCAATTCCATTGGTGGGATTACAAGGACGCAAACTACCTCGACGCGATCAAACATCTCGCAGACCTGCAGCACGAAGGCAAAATCCGTCACCTCGCGCTGACCAATTTCGATACCGAGCGTCTGGACGTGATAACCGACCATGTTCGCATCGTCTCGAACCAGGTTCAGTATTCGCTCATCGATCGCCGGCCCGAGGTCCGGATGGCTCCGTTCTGCCGCGAACACGCAATCACGCTTCTTGCCTACGGCACCCTCCTGGGCGGGCTGCTCTCGGAGAAATACCTGGGCCGGCCCGAGCCACGGCGGCCCGAGCTCAACACCGCCTCGTTACAAAAGTACAAGAACATGATCGACGCATGGGGCGGATGGACCCTGTTCCAGGAACTGCTCGGGGTGCTGAAACAAACTGCCGACAAGCATCGGGTGAGTATCGCCAATGTCGGTATCCGCTACATTCTGGATCGTCCGGCGGTGGCCGGCGTCATCGTCGGCGCGCGGCTTGGCGTCGCGCAGCATATCGCCGAGAATACTCGGGTCTTTGGCTTCGCGCTCGACCCCGGCGATCTTGCCATGATCGAGGCGGTCCTCGCGAAATCGCGCGACCTGACTGAGGTAATCGGCGATTGCGGTGACGAATACCGACATTGACCAAGCTTGTAGGACCCGTCCTCGCACAAAACGATTTGCGCCCGAGCGCCCCTCGGACAGCGCGAAATCGCTGTCTGGTCAGCGTGTTGACGGCGGCTCGGCCTGGTGAGAGCCGAAAAGGCGCAGGCTGCTCGCCACCGCGCCGGCCGCGGCAAAGCCGGCACCGACGAGCAGGGACAAGGTCGCGCCGTGGCCGATGCCACCCGAGCTCGCGCTCGTCAGCGCGAATATCAGGCCGACCAGGGCCGCACCCAGGGTTTGCCCTACGAGGCGGGCGGTGGCGAGAACGCCGCTGGCGCTGCCGGCGCGTTCCCGCGGCGCACTGGCGAGGATGGTGCGGTTGTTGGGGGATTGGAAGAACCCGAACCCGACTCCGCAGATCACCATCCACCAGGCTATCCGCGACACCGCCGCGTGTGATTCCTGGGAGGCCACCAGAACGAGACCCAGGCTCAATATGGCTAAACCAATCCCGCCGAGAATGCCGGCCGGATAACGCTTGTCGACCAGCCAACCCGCGATCGGCGCGGTGAAAGCGACTGCCATCGGCCAAGGAGTCATCAGCAGACCAGTCTCGACCGCCGATCGGCCGAGCACCTCCTGAAGGAAAAAGGGCAGCGAGACGAAGGTCAGGTTCTGCGCGGTGAACGAACAGATCGAGCCCGTAACGGAGAGCGCGAAGACCGGCTGCGCAAAGAGTTCGAGCGCTAGCATCGGGTAGGCCAGCAGCCGCTGCCGCCAGACGAAGGCCGCACCCGCGGCCGCGGCGCCCGCAAGCTCGAACGCGACGGCCACGGACAATCGGCGAAGATTGTCGATGCCGACGATCAGGGCGCCAAAGGTCGCCGCGCTCAATACGGCGCTGAGCCAATCGAAACGATGACCGGCGAGCGGGGTCCGCGGCAGCGTGCGGCTCGCGAACGCCAGGGCGACAACGCCGAGGGGCACATTAACCGCGAACAGCCATTGCCACGATGCGATCGATAGAATTCCGGCCGCCACGGTCGGCCCGATCGCTGCCGAGGTCGATCCGACGAGCGCGTTGATCCCGACGCCCCGGCCGAGCTGGTCGGCGGGATAAATGAAGCGGAGCAGGGCGGTGTTTACGCTCATCAGCCCGGCGCCGCCAAAACCCTGAAGGATACGCGCGGCGACAAGCATGGTCAGCGATCCGGAGAGCGCGCAGCCGAGCGAGCCGAGGGTGAACACGGCCAGCCCCCCGACGAAGACGCGCCGGTAGCCGCGCACCTCGCCGAGCGCGGCGAACGGCAACAGTGAGATCGTCACGGCGAGCTGGTAGGCGTTGACCACCCAGACTGCATTCGCCGGGTCCGTGCGAAGCTCGGCGGCGATGGTCGGCAACGCGATGTTGGCGATGGCACCATCGAGAACCGACATCGAAAGGCCGGTCAAGACCACGAGCATCGCCCGCAGCCGTTCGGGCTGCGGCAGGCCGTCTCGCGCCTGCGGGCGGTTCACGCAGCAGCTACCTTCACCCTAACATTCACGTATTTTCGCTGGCTCCCGGCCGTTGCATGATTTGCACTCTCAGCCCGGTTGCGAGGTTGCGGAGACGACAGGCCGGAGGTCATGGAGCGGGCAGTCGAGGAGGGCGGTCGTCACTACCGCGCCGTCGAACACAGTGTCGCACTCGGCGATCACCTCTGCTGCCTGCGAAAGCAGAGCCTCCTCGTTTTGTCAAATCCGGGCATGTGTTCGTGGAATGTCGGATCGATCTTGCGGGGTGTCCGACGGATTGAAAAGTCTTGCCAACAACACACTGCCAGGATGCCGGTGAGAAGAATTCCGTCGAAGGTTCCGGCTCCGCCAATGGAGGCGACCGGTGCGCGCAATCCTTGGATCTTGTCTAGATTGAAGGGGTTGGCCCCGATCAGCTTGCCGAGACTTCCGCTGATGTAAGCAAGCGGCGCCGCCTGCCCGGCGCGACAGCAGCAGCGCGACGATCGCCGCCGATACAGGCGGCACGAATACGGGAAGCGCAATTCCAAGGCCGGGAACGGGGCGAGCAAGTGGCACACCGCTGCCACGCCGGCAGTGGCCAGGAGACCCCGTGCCCACAATCGATTTATGACCAGCAGGTAGAACGAGAGCAATCCCGGGATCACCGCACCGCCGACATTCACGGCGACAACCGTGCCGGGCAATCGATCACCACCGGGATCACATAGTGCATACCGAAGAAAGGAACTTCTTGCCCCGACATGATCTGCTGTTCGGGCAGCCGTGCTATCCGAATGTTCAGGAGCTGCCCGCCAGCGAGGTCAACAGCAATAAAATCGCGGCGCGGGAGCCCAGACCGATGCGCATGTGCGCCACGCACAACGCCCGCACCTCGATCCACGCCACCAGTACGAGAAAGATCCCAGCCAAAAGAGAAAGGTTTGGCAGGGCAAGGGGGGAGTATTGGAGACTGGTAAAATCCATTCTCGGTGCCTTGGCGGGCTCGGTGTCGCGCCCGGGCGGATGCCGCGTGTGAGCCATCGGCCTACCGGTAGAACAGCTGAGCGTGTTCCTTTCTTCGGCGTTTTAATGCGTGCTTGCAATGGCAGCTGTGGGCCGCGTCACGGCGCAGGCCCGCGAGCCTGTGACCCGACCGAAATAAGTGCAAGCTGGGACCCGGGGGATCATGAAGCTAGTCTGCGTTAAAAGAAAATGGCCGGAACCAAAGTTCCGGCCAAGTTTGAACAGGGAGGCTTCACGTCTGGGAGACGTAAGGGTCCGCAGACCCTCTTCCCGGGCACAAGTCCCGGAAACCTGTCGCGATCAACTCGATCGCGTCCCGTTAAACATGCACTTTTAAGCGCAGTCCCACCAGACGGAAATTCTTCTGGCTCGTCTGCAAAAACCGCAACTCTCTGAAAAAACTCTGCCGCGACGCCTTAGCTGAGCCGCGTTTCGGCAACTTTCCGCAATAAGAAATCACGGAACACACTGATGCGTTTGGAGGTTCGCAGCTCTTCGGGATAGACAAAATAAGCCTCGACCGGCGGACCGATCAGCTCAGGGAGGACCCGTACCAGCTCAGGGTGCTCATTCCCTATGAAATCCGCCAGCGCCGCAATCCCCAGCCCGCTGAGCACCCCGCGCAGAATGGCGTAGAAATTGTTGACCGCGAGGATCGGCTTGCGTTCTTGCCCCGGCTTGGTGCCGGCCTCGAGCAGCCAATTGACATTTTGTACCGGCGGGCGGGTATCTTCTCCGAAGACGATGACCCGGTGTTTGTCGAGATCCTCCGGTTTCTGCGGCATACCGTGTTTTTTTATGTATTCCGGCGCGGCATAGACGTGGGTCGGGACGCTGACGAGGTGACGCTGGATCAAATCCGGCTGGCGAGGCGGCGACATGCGAATCGCCACATCGGCTTCGCGCATCGACAGGTCGAGCTCCGAATCGTCGACCACGAGAGTGACCTGGATTTCGGGGTAAAGATCGAGAAACTCCCGGATGCGCGGGGTCAACCAAGTCGAACCGAACGCAACGGACGAGGTGATTTTGAGTGGCCCCTTCGGCCGATCCTTCGATTCGGAGATCATGCCCTCGGCCATCGACAGCTTGGCAAAAACCTCGCGCGCCGTGCGGAACAGTAATTCACCCTGCTCGGTCAGGATCAGGCCGCGGGCGTGACGGTGAAACAATGGGACGCTGAGACTTTCTTCGAGCGCGCTGATCTGCCGGCTCACGGCGGATTGGCTGAGGTTCAGCGATTCGCCCGCATGGGTGAAGCTGCCTGCCTCGGCGACGGCGTGAAATACCCTTAGCTTGTCCCAATCCATCACGTTCCCCCTGGCAACGACTTTCCAGAGTCGATTGCCTGCCTGCTAATCGGCCGCGCGCATGGTCGCAGCTTCCTCCTGAGCTGCGAGAAACTTCTCTGCCTCGAGTGCCGCCATGCAACCCAATCCGGCTGCGGTCACCGCCTGACGGTAGATCTTGTCCTTAATGTCGCCCGCGGCATACACCCCGGGGATTGCCGTTTGGGTCGAATCGGGACGCGTGATGGCGTAGCCCTCAGCGTCGAGCGGGAGCTGGCCCGCCACGAACTCGGTTACCGGTGTATGGCCGATCGCCACAAACACCCCGTCGCAAGGGAGGTCGGAGAGATTGCCGTTGCGCGTGTTGCGCAGGCGCACCCCAGTCACCGTCGGTGGTTCGCGCACCCCGAGGATTTCCTCAACGACGCTGTCCCAGATGATCCCGATCTTCGGATTGCGGAACAGCCTCTCCTGCAGGATCTTTTCCGCTCTCAGGGCGTCGCGGCGATGGATAAGAGTGACTTGTTGCGCGTGGTTCGTCAGATAGATCGCCTCCTCGACCGCGGTATTGCCGCCGCCGACCACCACGACGTCCTTGCCGCGGAAAAAGAACCCGTCACAAGTCGCGCAGGCTGAAACGCCGAAACCGCGGAAGATCTCCTCACTCGGGATACCAAGCCAGCGTGCCTGCGCGCCGGTGGCGATGATCACAGTTTCGCCGATATATAAATCCCCCGAATCGCCCTTGGCGACGAATGGCCGGCGTGCCAAGTCGATCTCGGTGATCATGTCGAGAATGACTTTGGTGCCCACATGCTCCGCTTGCTGTTGCATCTGCTCCATCAACCACGGACCTTGGATCACCTCGGCGAAGCCGGGGTAGTTCTCGACATCGGTGGTGATTGTCAGTTGGCCGCCCGGCTGAAGGCCGGTCACGAGGATCGGCTGCAGGTTAGCCCGCGCCGCGTAAATCGCCGCCGTATAGCCGGCCGGTCCCGCCCCAATGATGAGGACCTTGCTGTGGTGACGCTCGGACATAGCGGCATCCTTAGGATTTCACACATTATATATATCATTTTTCGAGATATCCGCGGAGGGGATGCGCGCCCGCGTTAGAACCCGAACATGTGATCGAGGCTGAAGGAGCCGTAGCCGCCCAGCAGCCCGTGATAGCCGAAGAGCCGGCAGGTCGTATCGCGTACGATAATGTAGGCTCCTGTTCCGGCCCGCGCGCGGGTCGCTTCGTCGAACAGGCTTCGATAATACCATAGCCGAGAGCCCGAGCAGGGAATGGCCAGGTGCGAACGCGCGACCTCGCAGCCGGCGGCGTCGTAGAGGATGAAGTCCGTGTCGCTCGCCGGGAGCCAAGGCCGGGAGGCGGGATAGATCAAATGGCAGAACGTGTCGTAAGCGGGCTCGCCGAGCCTCAGGAACAGTCGGGTCGACAATCCCGGCGGACGCCCGGTGTAGGATTGCGGCTCGTCACGATAGGTAAGAACCGTATTGAAAACGTGTGCTCCAAAACTAGTCTCGGCGGCATGACCGCTCTGCCGGTGACGATAACGAAACAGGGCATGCAGCCACCCGTCTCCCTCGCCGCCGCCAGAGAAGTCGTAAACCAGCTCGATATGGCCATACCCACCGTCGAGCAGCCCGAGATCATCGATCTCGTCCAGATCGAGCACGGTCGCATGGGCGCGCGGAAGCCGCCCAAAGGGGTGCCTCAGCACCTCCCGGCCGTCCGGGTCGTAAACCAGAGCGGCGATCGGGAGTTCGGTCTGGAGGACCGCCATCGGCGTCGGTAGCACAAAGCTCTGCCACAACTCGCGTGGCATCAGGGGGGCGGGCAACAGATAGCCCTTGCCGAGCATGGCTTCGAGCTTAGAAAGCTCCGGGTCGGGTCGCAGATCGCCGCGTTCGACATTGACGTGCGCAATGCGGCGACGGCCCCGCTCGAGAACTTCGTAGCGTGGGCGCACCACATGCTTGCCGGCCCGCAGCTCGATCTGTTTCGGCCACGCGGTGTCGGGCAACAATTCAGAAACCGCAACAGCACGCGTGGCAAAAGGCCCTATGGGGTCGCCGACAGACGCGACGCGCTCCTCGCCCATTGGAGTGAGGCCGATGGCACCCGGCGGGATCGTGACCGGATGGCTGTTCTGGACCCACAGCAATACCTGTTCGCCGGGAGCCGGAGCGGGAAGGCCGGCATACCGGTCGGCGGGCCACGCGTTGGCGTCATGCGTGCAGGACAAGGTGCCGGCGCGCCCCCCTTTAGCGGGGCTGTCCTCGTCGAAAATGTCGAGGGCATATTTGACGACGTCGTGCCCGGCTGCGCCTCTAATGTGTAGAAAGAGCTGCCCACAAAACTCCGGCAGTCGAAACCGCTCGCGTATTTCCCGACTGTCGAGAATGATGGTGCCCGCGGGAGGCTTACCGTTCTCGCACCATTCGGCCAAAATCCTGCCGTCATCAGCGAACAGCGTCATCCAGCAGCTGACCCGGCCGGCTCCGTACCCTGACCAGTAATTCGCGGTAACCAGCCGCGTGTGCAAGCCGCCAGCATCGCGGAAAAAGGCAAAGTTCGTGGCGAAATTCAGCGGATCGAGATAAGAGCGGGTATTCGTCAGGCGATCCGCCGGTATCCGCATTGCATCCAGGCTGAATATCACGGCGCCATCGGGTACATAGGGCCGCATCTGCATAAGGATTCGCTCGGCATCGAATGCGGCGGCAAACACAGCGCGCGCGCGACAGCGGGTGAGTTCGGTAAGGGGCCGCGCCGCGCGGCCTAGAACAGCGCGATCGACCCGCGCGACCTGGTGGACATAGGCACCGGCAATTTCGATCTGATTCAAATCGTAGATCGCACCGAAAGCTTCAAGCGCGTCGCCCGCATCGTAAATGGCGATCGGGGCGTGGCGAGCGAGCTTGTCTATAAGAGCCCGCCCGGACCGAGCGGCGGCCGGGTGAGTCAGCGCCTTGTAGAGAGTGTTCCCGCCACGGGCATTATCGAACGTTTCGATGCGAAGGGCCATGATGATCAGCCTATTCCCGGAGCCGCAATCCGCCCTCGTCGAGATATTACATTCCCGGCGGTCGGCACAGCCAAGCGGCACCGCCTTTCCGCAGATCCTCTGTGGTGCGGCCTACCTTCGCCGCCGAATTGAGTTCTCCGCGGCACCCTGCCGACGCTCACGCTTCAGCAACGCCGAGCCTCTTCAGGACGAGTGCGCGCAGAGCCGCGCCGGCGCGAGCCGTATCGTCCGGGATCGGATAGCGCCACGATTCGATCCGGCCGCAGAAAGGTCGGGTAATGCCGGCCGCCTGCATTGCGGTGTGAAATCGGGCGAATTTGGCATTGCCGCCGTCCAGATCCAGGATATGCACCGGGTTCCCAGTCGCCGCCGCCTCGCTGATCATCGAGACCGAGTTGGCAGTTACCATAAAGGCGTCAGCTAGAGCGAGATAAGCTAAATAGGGGTTCGCCCCGCGACCGTCCCAAATTGCCACCGGCAGGTTCCTGAGCCGGTCGCGCAAAAGCCCGGTGCCGGCTGCCCCAGTGCGACGCGACGGCGTCACCAGCGCCGAGCCACCCTGGGCACGAAGAACGCCGGCAACCGCATCGGCAATTTCGCCGAGCCGTCGAAGCGTCAGCCGGTACGCCTTGTTCGCGCCGCCGATCAGCACCGACAGGATCGGCGGCGGCAGCGCCGTGAGAGACGGGAACCGACCGCGCTCGACCGCCAGCCGGGCTCTTGTAACCCGGTGAACGGCGCCGCGTGTCACGATTACCCGCGGGCCGCGCAAACGATCGTGCTCGGGGACCACGAGGAGGTCGAACTCGCCACATCCGACCCCCGGGTTCTGGATCTGTGCCGCCAGGGTTCGTCCACCGCTCGCCCGCCGGATCGCCAAGGCCGGCATCGCCGTGTTGCGGCCGCAACCGATGACGAGGTCTGGCCAGGGCGGCGAGAGCGTCGGTTGGGTCGCGGCCAAGGGCAGGAACCAGAGCCTGGGCGGCAGGCATGTCCAGGGGAAACGAATTTGGAGTGGTCTTTCGATAAAAGAGAAGCCGGTAGCCTCCGCGAGGCCGAGCGCTTGGCTGGCCATCCCGGCCTTGCCATCATGCAAAACCCAGGTAACGGGCGGTACTGCGTCGATCGCAGCAATAGACGGCAGGGCAACAACAGACGGCAAGACCATGTGCTCGTTTACGAAAACCACTCGGGAACAGCAAGCTGATGAGACCGCGGCGCAACAAAATTGCGCGCACGCTGGACGGTGCCTATGATCTGCTGATCGAGAAAAAGGGGACCGGATGCGGCGAATCAAACTCGACCGTATCGACCGCCGCATATTGCGGAATCTGCTGACCGATGGGCGGATGACCAATGTCGAACTGGCGCGGCGCGTCGGCATCTCGGCGCCGCCGTGCCTGCGTCGGGTACGCGCTCTCGAAGAGGCCGGGATGATCCGCGGCTATCATGCCGATCTCGCCCCAGAGGCTCTCGGGTACGCTGTGACGGTTTTTGCCCAGGTGGGGCTTTCGAGCCAAGCCGAGGCCGACCTCAAAGCCTTCGAACACCTCGTCGGCAGTTGGCCCGAGGTGCGCGAAGCCTATATGCTGGCAGGAGAAACGGATTTTCTGTTGAAGATCGTTGCGCCCGACTGGGACAGCTATCAGCGATTCCTCAGCGCGAAGCTCACCTCGGCGCCAAATGTGAGCCATGTCAAGTCGGCACTGATGCTCCGCATGTCGAAGAACGAGCCGGGCGTCCCCATTTCCGAGCAGACCAGCACGCAGCAAGAAGCTGAGGAAACGGCGCTGGCTTGAACTAGCCCACCGGGCGGGTAGGCATAACCGCGCCTTAACCGAATGCGACGGTGACGACCTCGTAAGATTTCGCGCCGCGCGGGGTTGCAACTTCGACGCTGTCGCCCTGGCCTTTGCCGATCAACGCACGCGCCAAGGGCGAAGTTACTGACAAGCGGCCGGATTGGATGTCGGCTTCGTCCTCGCCGACAATTTGAAAGGTTTGCTCCTCGTCGGTTTCCTCGTCCGCAAGGGTGACCTTCGCGCCAAACTTGATGCTCGAACCGGATAGCTTGGAGACGTCGATCACCTCCGCCCGCGCCACTTTATCCTCAAGCTCCATGACCCTGCCTTCGATGAAGCTTTGCCGGTCACGAGCAGCGTGGTACTCGGCGTTTTCGGCCAAGTCCCCGTGGTCGCGCGCCTCGGCGATGGCGCGGATAATGGCTGGCCGATCAACAGTTTTCAGCCGCTTCAACTCCTCCCGGAGCCGATTGAAGCCCTCGGCCGTCATCGGGATCTTGTTCATCGTGAACGCGTTCGGATCCTGCTGTCGAATTTCAACTACCGCGGCGGGTGACCGCCGCGGAGCCATCAAAAATATGATTGCAAGGGGGCAACTTCAAGGTTCCCGGACCGCAACGCCGCAATCGCCTGGACTGCCGCGCGAGCCCCAGCAACTGTCGTATAATACGGGATCACGTTGGTCAGGGCCGTGCGCCGCAGGCTGAAGCTGTCGGCGATCGCCTGCACCCCCTCGGTCGTGTTGAATACCAGCTGGACCGCGCCGCTCAGCATATGATCAACAATATGCGGGCGGCCTTCGCGCACCTTGTTGACCGGCGTGACGGGTAACCCCGCGGCGCTCAGAGTTTCGGCGGTGCCGCTCGTTGCTACCAGCGAGAACCCCATCTCGATCAACCGGCGGCAAGGCTCGACGAGCGTCCCCTTGTCCTGATCTCGCACCGACACGAAGACACAGCCTTCAAGCGGCAGGTTGGTCCCGCTCCCGAGCTGGGACTTTGCGAAGGCGCGGCCGAAATCGCCGTCGAGTCCCATTACTTCTCCAGTCGATTTCATCTCCGGGCTGAGGATCGGATCGACCCCGGGAAACCGCGCGAACGGGAATACCGCCTCCTTTACCGCAACATGCCCGCCGGCCCGCAGACGCTTGCTGGCGATGTCCTCGCTCCAGTTACGATAGGACTCGCCGGCCATGATTTCGGGCGGCAATCTTTGCGATCGGCACCCCGGTGGCCTTGGCGACGAACGGCACGGTGCGCGACGCGCGCGGATTGACCTCCAGGACGAAAATCACACCGTCTTGCACCGCGAATTGAACATTCATCAGCCCGACGACGCCGAGAGCGCGGGCCAACGCCACCGTCTGCCGTTCGATTTCGGCGATCGTCGCGGGACTCAGGCTGTAAGGCGGCAGGGAGCAGGCGCTGTCCCCCGAATGGATCCCCGCTTCCTCGATGTGTTCCATGATGCCGGCGATCTGGACCTGTCGGCCGTCCGCGACGGCATCGACGTCGACCTCGATCGCGTTGCGCAGATAGCGGTCGATCAATACCGGACTGGTCCCGGATACCGAGACGGCATGGGCAATGTAGCGTTGCAGCCCGGCCGCATCGTGCACGATCTCCATCGCACGGCCGCCAAGGACATAAGACGGGCGGATCACGACGGGATATCCTATATCGAGCGCGATAGCTTCGGCTTCGCTCGCAGAATGCGCCGTTCCGTTGTCCGGCTGACGCAAGCCGAGACGGGTCAGAAGACCCTGAAACCGCTGTCTGTCCTCCGCCAGATCAATCGCATCGGGCGAGGTGCCGAGAATCGGTATTTCGGCGCGCTCCAGCCCCGCGGCCAGCTTCAGCGGGGTCTGACCGCCGAATTGGACGATCACGCCGAGAAGCGTGCCGCAGCGTTTTTCGACCCGCGCGATTTCGACCACATCCTCAGTCGTCAGCGGCTCGAAATAGAGCCGGTCGGAGGTGTCGTAATCGGTCGACACCGTCTCGGGATTGCAGTTGACCATGATCGTTTCAATCCCGGCATCGCGCAGGCTGTAGGCGGCGTGCACGCAGCAGTAATCGAACTCGATCCCTTGCCCGATCCGGTTCGGTCCGCCGCCGAGAATGATCACCTTGCGTCGGTCGCTCGGATCGGCTTCACACTCCGGCGGCGCGAAACCGTCCCCTTCGTAGCAGGAGTACATGTATGAGGTCAGCGATGGGAACTCGGCGGCGCAGGTGTCGATACGCTTGTAGACCGGTTGTAGTTCCAGCCGCCGTCGCCGCGCCGACACGGCCTCCTCATCGAGATTCCGCGAGCTTACCGAGCCGGGCATCGGAAAAGCCCATCTGCTTGAGGCGCAGGAAAGCCGTGCGGTCCCGCGGAAGTCCTTCCCGGCGCACTCGTTCCTCAACATCCACGATCTCACGGATCTGTTCGAGGAACCATGGCTCCAAACGGCAGGCAGCGTGGATTTCGGCGGTGTCGAGGCCATGCCGATAAGCCTGCGCAACCAGCAGCAGGCGCTCGGGGACAGGTTTCGACAGCGCCGCCTTGACCGCCTCCTTGCCGGCGCTCTCGACCCCCTCGATCGGGACCTCGTCAAAGCCGGTCAAGCCGGTCTCCATCGAGCGCAATGCCTTCTGCACCGATTCGGCAAAACTACGGCCGATCGACATCGCCTCGCCGACCGATTTCATCGACGTCGTCAGCAGCGGCTCGGTGCCCGGAAACTTTTCGAAGGTGAACCGCGGCATCTTGGTGACGATGTAGTCGATCGTCGGCTCGAACGACGCTGGCGTGATGCGCGTGATCTCGTTGGAGAGCTCATCCAGCGTGTAGCCGACCGCCAGCTTGGCGGCGACCTTGGCGATCGGAAAACCAGTCGCCTTGGAGGCGAGTGCCGACGACCGCGATACCCGGGGGTTCATTTCGATGACGACGAGCCGGCCGTCGGCTGGGTTGACCGCGAACTGCACGTTCGAGCCGCCGGTGTCGACGCCGATTTCGCGCAAGACCGCGATCGCGGCATTGCGCATCAGCTGGTATTCCTTGTCGGTCAAGGTCAAAGCCGGCGCGACGCAGACAGAATCGCCGGTGTGAATTCCCATCGGATCGATGTTCTCGATCGAGCAGACGATGATGCAATTGTCCGCACGGTCGCGGACCACTTCCATTTCGTATTCCTTCCAGCCGAGGACCGACTCCTCGATCAGAACTTCTTGCGCCGGCGAAGCTCTGAGCCCGCCACGCACAATTTCTTCGAATTCCTGGGCATTGTAGGCGATCCCACCGCCAGTGCCGCCCAACGTAAAAGATGGCCTGATTATGGCCGGAAGCCCTATTGCCTCGAGCGCCTCGATAGCTTCGGCAATAGATCCGGCAAGAAGGCTCCTGGGCGAAGCCAGCCCGATTTTGTCCATCGCCTGCCGGAACAGCCGACGATCTTCGGCCTTGGCGATTGCCGCTTCGCTGGCGCCGATCAGTTCGACGCCGTAGCGCTTGAGGACACCCGAGCGGGCGAGCGCCATCGCGATGTTGAGCGCCGTCTGGCCACCCATTGTCGGCAGCAGCGCCTGCGGCCGCTCGCGAGCGATGATCTTTTCGACCATCTCCGGCGTAATCGGCTCGATGTAAGTGGCGTCGGCCAATTCCGGGTCGGTCATGATCGTCGCCGGGTTCGAATTCGCCAGGACGATCCGATACCCCTCGCTTTTCAGCGCCTTGCACGCTTGCGCGCCGGAGTAATCGAACTCGCAGGCCTGCCCGATAACTATGGGCCCGGCGCCGATGATCAAAATACTGTCGAGATCGGTTCGCCTAGGCATTCTCGTCCATCAACGCGACGAACTGCCCGAACAAGTAATGGCTGTCCTGGGGCCCCGGGCTGGCTTCGGGGTGATGCTGGACCGAAAACACCGGCTTGCCGACAATGCGCAATCCTTCGTTGGTATTGTCGAACAGCGAGAGGTGCGTCGGCTCGACCCCGGGCGGCAGGCTCTCCGGGTCGACGACAAACCCGTGATTTTGGCTCGTGATCTCGACCTTGCCGGTCAACAGATCCTTGACCGGGTGATTGGCGCCGCGATGGCCGCGCGGCATCTTGCGGGTAGTTCCGCCGAGCGCCAGCGCCAGCAGCTGATGGCCGAGGCAGATGCCGAAGATCGGCTTGCCCGAAGCGATCAGCTCGCGCAGCACCGGCACCGCATAAGCTCCAGTCGCCGCCGGGTCGCCGGGGCCGTTCGACAAGAAGATGCCGTCAGGCTGATGGCGCAGAACATCCTCGGTCGAGGCGGTGGCGGGAACCACGGTCACCCGGCAGCCATGGGCCGCGAGCATTCGGAAAATATTGCGCTTGGCACCATAATCGACGGCAACGACGTGATGGCGAGGACTGCGTTGCAAACTGTAGCCGCGCTCGCGCTCCCACACCGTCTCGGCCCACTCGTAGGTTTGCCGGCAGGTGACTTCCTTGGCGAGGTCCATGCCCTCCAGACCGGGCCAATCGCAGGCCTGCGCCTGGAGCTCTGCGAGATCGAGCCGCCCTTGCGGATGGTAGGCGATGGCACCGTGCGGCGGTCCGTGATCGCGGATGTGCCGGGTCAACCGTCGCGTGTCCACCCCCGAAAGACCGATCAGCCCATTATGTTTGAGCCAGGTATCCAGCGATTGGGTCGCGCGGTGGTTAGCCGGCGCGGTAATGGAGGTGCGCAGCACGAGACCGCGGGCGGCGGGCGTCGTGGCTTCAACATCTTCCCGATTGACTCCGACATTCCCGATGTGGGGGAAGGTGAAGGTAATGATCTGGCCGGCGTAAGAAGGGTCGGTAAGGACTTCTTGGTAGCCGGTGATCGCAGTATTGAAGCAAACTTCCCCGACAGCCGACCCGCTTGCGCCGACACCGCTGCCCCAAAATACTGTCCCATCCGCAAGAACGAGCGCAGCGTTGCAGTCGGGCGGTCGCGGCATCGGCTCGCGCATGCGGGTGGATCCTGTGGGCAACCGCAATCTGCCGGACCGCACGAGGCGGCCAGGGGCGAACAGCAGGGCCATTGAGAAATAATTGATCGGACCGATGGGGTCAACCCAGCGCCCACTAGAACTCTCGTTAATTCAACTACTTACGCGTAGACGTGCGGAATTGCCGCGGCGCCCAAAACGGGTTAGGTTTAAAATTGGTGGCATAGGGGGCGGCAACGATGCTGCGTGAGGCCTTCAGGGACCGGTTGAAGGAAGCGATGAAGGCCAGGGATTCGCGCACGGTTTCGACCGTTCGGCTTATCCTTGCGGAACTCAAGAACCGGGACGTCGCCGCCCGCGGACAAGGCAATCCCGACCGCTTATCCGAAGCTGAAATCCAGCGCATGCTGCAAGGGATGATCAAGCAGCGCCGCGAATCGATCGCCCTTTTTCAGCAGGGCAACCGGCCCGATCTTGCGCAGCAGGAGAGCGAGGAGATAGCCGTCATCGAGAGCTTTCTGCCGCGTCAGCTCGACGAGGGGGAGATCGAGGCGGCGGCGAAAGCCGCCATCGACGAGACCGGGGCAGCGACGGTAAAGGATTTGGGGAAGGTGATGGCGGCCTTGCGCGAGCGCCACGTCGGCGTCATCGACCTCGGCCGCGCTGGTGCAATCGTCAGGCGCCTGCTGGGATGACGCAAATCGGACGCCATCTGGGGGAAGATGGTCGAGGTGAGGGGGAATAGATCCGAGGTGCGGGGCGGACCCACTTCACCCTTCCTCTCTCCCCGATGCGAGGAGGGGAGACGATAGTGGCGCTTCCGCCGGGCTTTCTCGACGAGCTGCGCAGTCGAATTTCCCTTTCCGGACTGATCGGTAGGCGGGTCAAGCTGGTCCGCCGCGGGCGCGAGTTTGCCGGATTGTGTCCGTTTCATCACGAGAAGACGCCGTCTTTCTACGTCGTCGAGGACAAATCCTTCTTCCATTGCTTCGGCTGCGGCGCCCATGGAGATGCGATCGGGTTTGCCATGCGGGCCGACAACCTCGATTTCATCGAGGCCGTCGAGAAATTGGCGGGAGAGGCGGGGCTGGCTGTCCCGCAGGCGACGCCGCAAGAGCGGGAACGGGCGCAGCGGCAAAAAACCTTGCTCGAAGCGACAGAGGCCGCCGCAGCTTTCTACGAGGAGCGGCTGTTGGCGCCTGCCGGGGCCCGCGCACGCGAATATCTGCAAGGACGCGGGCTCGATCCGGAGACAATCCGGCGCTTTCGTCTTGGCTGGGCTCCGGACGATCGCCAGGCGCTGCGGCGCGCCCTCGCGGCCGAATTTTCCGATTCGCTGCTGATCGAGGCCGGGCTGCGGCGCCGACCGGCTGAGGGGGAACCCTCGGATTATTTCCGCAACCGCCTGATGTTTCCGATCAGCGACCGCGCCGGCCGGGTCATCGCCTTTGGCGGCCGGGTTCTCGACGATGGCCAGCCCAAATATCTGAACTCGCCGGACAGCCCGCTCTTCGAAAAAGGACGTGTATTGTACGGCTGGTCGGCGGCTCGGGCGGCTGTCATCCGAGAGGATGAGAGCGGCCCGGGCGCGATCGTCACCGAAGGGTACATGGACGTGATCGCGCTCCACCAGGCAGGCTTCGCCACGGCAGTGGCGCCGCTCGGAACCGCGCTAACCGAATTCCAGCTGCACGAGCTTTGGCGCCTAACGCCTGAGCCCCTACTCTGTTTCGATGGGGACACGGCGGGACAGCGTGCCGCAGCGCGGGCGATGCGGCGGGCCTTGCCACTGTTGCGCCCAGGTCAGAGCCTGCGCTTTGTCAGCCTTCCCGCGGGAGAGGATCCCGATTCGGTGGTTCGCCAGGCGGGGCAGGATACTTTCAACCAGATCCTCGCCGCGGCGCGGCCGCTCTCAGCCGTGCTTTGGGAGAGCGAGCTTGGCGTGAGCGGGGTCGACACGCCGGAGCGGCGCGCCGCTCTTGAGAGCCGCCTGATGGACCAAATCGGCCTCATCGCCGACCGGACGGTCCAGGCCGAGTATCGACGATTTGTCCGCGACCGGCTCTTCGATCTGGGACGACCGACCCGCCCGGGCGCTCGGCATTTGCCTCGGCTCCGGCCGAGCTTCGTGCGCGACGGGCCGGAGCCTCCACCGCGCTCCGGAGGACGAATACAGCGGGAAAATCTATTCCGCATGATCTTGCATTTCCCTTACCTGATCGATCAAGGGGCCGAGGAACTAGCGGCACTCGAAATTCCCGAATTGGACCTCGACAGCCTGAGACGACAAATTTTAGAGCTGGATGCGGCCGGATCGGGGCTTGACGCCCGCGCAATCCAACAACACCTTGTCGAGAACGGGCTTGCGGCGACCGTGGAAAAATTGCTTTTGCCTTCGGTCGACACAACCTTCCTGGTCCGGTGTTCCGACCCGATCTCCGCGCGCAAGGAGTGGGTACGCGTGACCAGGATGCTCACGGGAGGCGATCGCTGCGCTTTGGCCGAAGCCACGGACGATCTGATCAGCGACATCTGCCCGGAGAGCTGGGAACGGTTTCTGACTGCCAGAGAAAGAGCCTTGCACGAGGGGTCCCGGGGTGACGACGAGATCTGACCCGGCGGCGCCTCGCCGAAGATTGTCGGCTGCCCTAGATGGGGCTGCTCTCGTATTCGTGCCCTGACTTGCAGGGCGACAGTGGAATCTCTTTAGGGATGGTGGAATGGCGAGCAAAGCGGCAAATACGGCGGAAGTCGCAGAAACCCGCGAAGAAGCGGCGGAGGCGCCGCTCCTGGACAGCGTGGCAGCGGCAATCAAGAGGATGCTGGCGCGCGGCAAGGAGCGGGGTTATGTGACCTATGACGAATTGAATGCTGCATTGCCGCCCGACCAGGTGTCCTCGGAGCAGATCGAGGACACGATGACGATGCTCTCCGAGCTCGGTGTCAACGTGATCGAGAACGAGGAGAGCGAGGAGCCTGCGGCTCCCGATACTGACGAGGGAGACGGCGAAGTCCGCGGCAATCTGGACGATGACGATATCGGCCGCACCGATGATCCGGTCCGCATGTACCTGCGCGAAATGGGATCGGTCGAGCTGCTGTCGCGCGAAGGCGAAATCGCCATCGCCAAGCGGATCGAGGCCGGCCGCGAAATGATGATCGGCGGCATCTGCGAGAATCCGATGACGATCCGCGCCATTGTCGCCTGGCGCGATGCCCTGAACGAAGGAAAGATGCTGCTGCGCGACATAATCGATCTCGACGCCACCTACGGCAGCGGCGTGTTCGGGCCGGTACCGGCCGAGATAGTGGTCGTTGTCCCGGAAGCCGGCAGGATCGAGGGCGAAGCGGTTGCCGAAGCGGGTGATGGTGCCCCGAACGGCGCGGAGCCGAGTGAACCCGCAGATGCCGTTAACGGCGAAGATGTTACGAAGGAACTCGCGGAGATCGAGAGCGAGCTCACTGTCGAGGAAGCCGAAGGCGAGGAAAGCTCGATCTCGCTGGCCGCGATGGAGGCGCAACTGAAGCCCAGCGCGCTTGCGACCTTTGACACCATCGCCGAAACCTACAAAAGACTGCACCGGCTTCAGGATCAACGGATCAATGCCCTGCAAAAGGGCGAGCCGCTGCCGCGTGTAACCGAGCGGCGCTACGAGAAGCTCAAGGCGGAGATCATCGACAACGTCAAACGCGTGCGCCTCAACAACACGCGCATCGAGTATCTCGTCGACCAGCTTTACGAGGTCAACCGCAGGCTCGTGGCCGATGAAGGCAGACTACTGCGGCTCGCTGAGAGTGCCGGCATCAGGCGCTCGGAATTCTTGCAGCAGTATTTCGGAAACGAGCTCGCCGGCGATTGGCTGGAGCGCGTCGAAACCTTGCCCGGCCGTGGCTGGCCGCGACTTATCGAGAGGCATGCGCCGGATGCGGTTAGACTGCGCGCCAATATTGCGAGGGTTGCCGCCGAAGCCAAGCTGCCGATCAGCGAATTCCGGCGCATCGTGCAAACCGTCCAGCGCGGCGAGCGCGAGGCGAGCCGGGCTAAAAAGGAAATGGTCGAGGCCAATCTGCGCCTCGTTATATCGATCGCCAAGAAATACACTAACCGAGGGTTGCAGTTCCTCGACCTGATCCAGGAGGGCAACATCGGGCTGATGAAGGCGGTCGACAAATTCGAATATCGCCGCGGCTACAAATTTTCGACCTACGCGACGTGGTGGATCCGCCAGGCGATCACCCGCTCGATTGCCGACCAAGCACGCACGATCCGCATCCCCGTTCACATGATCGAGACGATCAACAAGCTGGTGCGCACTTCGCGGCAGATGTTGCATGAGATAGGCCGCGAGCCGACACCCGAAGAGCTCGCCGAAAAGCTCGCCATGCCGCTGGAAAAGGTGCGCAAGGTGCTGAAGATCGCCAAGGAGCCGATCAGCCTGGAAACGCCGATCGGTGACGAGGAGGACTCACATCTCGGCGATTTCATCGAGGACAAGAACGCGGTGCTGCCGCTCGACGCCGCCATCCAGGCCAATCTGCGCGAGACTACGACGCGCGTTCTGGCCTCGCTGACAGCGCGTGAGGAGCGGGTTTTGCGGATGCGCTTCGGGATCGGTATGAATACCGACCACACGCTCGAGGAAGTCGGCCAGCAATTCTCGGTCACCCGCGAGCGGATCCGCCAGATCGAGGCAAAAGCGTTACGCAAGCTCAAGCACCCGAGCCGCTCGCGCAAATTGCGGAGCTTCCTCGACACCTGAGCGCAGCTTTTCGGGCACGAGATTGCTTCGCTTCGTTCGCAATGACGGTGCGACTCAATTGTCATTGCGAGGAACGCAGCGACGAAGCAATAATCTCGCGCCTGGTTGCGCCAAAGGGCCCGTAGTTCAGCTGGTTAGAACACGCCGCTCATAACGGTGGAGTCGCAGGTTCGAATCCTGCCGGGCCTACCAATTCGCCTGCAGCAATCCTTTGTTTCTAGTCCTCGCGGTCATTAGAGCGTTGCGGTTTCGTCGACCAATGATACCGGTGCCGGTTCCACCGGTCCGGCTAAATCGGCAGAGGAAAGGGCAGGAGTGGGCGTCTCACCCTCCTCTACCGCCTCTCCAGGCATCTCGCCAAAGCTGGCGGGTGTCTCCGGTTGGTAGCTGCGTCGGCGAAGCAGAAAGAGCCAGCCGAGACCGCTTGCAATCAAGGCCAACGGGATCGCATAAGCCCAGGTCTGGGTGCGGAAGGAACCTGGCGCCGGTTCAAGAGAGGTGCGCAGCAGCTCCGTGCTTCTTTCGAGCACCCGTTGGGGGGCCAGCTCGCGCTCCAGGGCCTCAATCGTGGCACTCAGCCGAACGCGGGTACGCGCAATGTCTTCCTCTATCGCGTGTGGCGGCTTGCTTGCGTCATGCGCACCGGGCCGAGTTGCCGCTGTACGATCTATCGTCTGATCCATTCCGCATTCCTTCAAATCGCGGAGTTTCGCTCGGGTCAACAATTGTTGCTTAGTGTGCCTACCGATAAAACGCCGACGCACCAGTCCGGTTCCGGTCCCGACCGGATCGCGCCGGCGCGACCAGGGTCAGGAGACCTGGGCGATCTCGCGCACCCGGCTCGACTGTGTGGCGGCCAGATGATCCTTCGCCAGCACGGTGTAAACAGCCGGCAGGACAAACAGCGTGAACAGGGTGCCAACCGACATCCCTGCAACGACCACGACGCCGATCGAGAAGCGGCTGGCAGCCCCGGCCCCCGTCGCGATCAGCAACGGCACGAGCCCCACGACCATCGCCGCCGTCGTCATCAGGATCGGCCGCAATCTGACGCGCGCGGCTTGCTCGATTGCACGACGGCGGGCGAGGTGCTCGCGTACCTGCAGCGTATTGGCGAATTCTACCATCAGAATGCCGTGCTTGCTGATCAGGCCGATCAGAGTGACGAGCCCGACCTGGGTGTAAATGTTCATTGTCGCTAAGCCGAAAAACAGTGGCATTAACGCCCCGCACATTGACATCGGCACGCTGATGAGGATCACCAGGGGATCTCGCAGGCTCTCGAATTGCGCTGCCAGCACGAGAAATATCATGATCAGCGCGAACACGAAGGTGATCGTGAGCTGATTGCCTTCCCGCACGTATTGGCGCGTGTCGGAGAGGTAGTCGTGGCTGAAGCCAGCCGGCAAGTCCTTCGTCTGGCCTTGGAGAAAATCGACGGCCTGACCCATCGTCACCCCGGGCATAGGCACGGCCTGAAAAGTCGCCGAATTCAGCTGATTGTACTGGGTCAGCGAATTGGGTTGGGTATCCATCTCGACATTCACGAGATTGGACAGCGGCACCGGTTGCCCCGTCGGCGTAGTAACGTAATAGTGCGTCAATGTCTCCGGCGTCAGGCGGTCCGCCCTCGGCGCTTGCGGTATCACTTCGTAAGATCGGCCACCGAGATTGAACCGATTGACGTAATTCTCGCCAACCAGCAGTGCCAATGTATCGCCGATCGACTGCATGGTCAGCCCGAGCTCGTTGACTTTCGACCGGTCCACCTTGACCTGGATTGTCGGCTGATTGAAGTCGAGATCGCTATCGGTGACGATGAACAGGCCGCTCTTGCGAGCCGCCGCCTTGATCTTGTCCATCGCCAGGTAGATGTCCTTGTAGCCGCCGGTCGAATAAATCACCATCTGCACCGGGAGGCCGCCGATCGACCCCGGCAATGGCGGCAACGAGAAGACAAAGGCGTTCATCCCTTCGACGGTCGCCGCCTTACGCTGCATCAAAGGCTTCAGCTGCTGCGCCGAACGCGAGCGCTCGCTCCAGGGTTTGAGGATCGCGCCGGCAATGCCCTGATTAGGTCCGAATCTGCCGTTGACGATGAAGCGCAGATCGGTCTCGGGGAACGAGCCGAAGGCTTGGTCGAGCTTGTCGGTATAGGCTTCCTGATAATCGAGATTGGAATATTGCGGCGCCTTGGTCAGTGCGAAGAGAACCCCCTGGTCCTCTTCGGGGGCGAGCTCGGACTTCGTGTTCATGTACATGAACACAAGGCTGGCAAAAACCGCCGCAGCGAACAGCGCGGTCACCGGGCGGTAATCCAGCGATCGCTCCAGCTTGCGCCCATACCACTCAGCCAGGCGGGAAAAGACGCGGTCGATCAGATGAACAAAACGGCCGCGCAGCATCTCGCGGGACAAGAGCAGCGAGCACATCATCGGCGATAAAGTCACCGCGACCACGCCGGAAATGATGACTGCGCCGGCCAGAGTAAAAGCGAATTCGCGAAACAGCGCGCCGGTCACGCCGCCGAGAAAGCCAATCGGGGCGTAGACTGCGGCCAAAGTCAGTGTCATCGAGATGACCGGCCCGGCGATTTCGCGAGCGCCGATGAGGGCGGCTTGTGCCGGCGTGCGGCCCTCCTCGATATGGCGATAGACGTTCTCGAGGACGACGATCGCATCGTCAACGACCAGCCCGATCGCCAGCACCATCGCGAGCAAGGTCAATAAGTTCAGGCTGAACCCCAGCGCCGCCATAATGATCCCGGCGCCGACTAGCGACAGCGGGATTGTCACGACCGGGATCAGCACCGCGCGCAAGCTGCCGAGGAACAGGAAAATCACCCCGATCACAATGACGACCGCGGCGGCGAGCGTTGATTTGACCTCGTCGATAGATGCCTGAATGAACTTGGTCGAGTTGTAAGCAACCTGCATTTTGACCGAGGCCGGCAGGTTCCGCTCAATTTCGGGCAGCAGTGCTCGAATTCCCGCCACCAGCGACAGCGGGTTGCCGGTCGGGGTCGCCTGTACGCCGATGAACACGGCATGCTGCCCGTTCATCTCGATGCTCGAAGTCCAGCTCTGGGCATTGAGGTCGACCGTGGCGATGTCTTCCATCCGCACCACCGCGCCGTCCTTCGCCTTAACCACCATCTTGGTGAACTGCTGGACACTGTCGAGCCCGGTATCGGCGTTGACGTTGGTGATCGTGAAGTAGCCTTTGGCCTGGCCCGCCGCCGATTGGAAGTTATTGGCGCGAATTGCCGCAGCAACATCGCTTGCCGATATCCCACGTGCCGCCATCCGCGCCGGGTCGAGCCAGAGCCGCATTGCAAAGGTCTGCCCGCCGAGGATGTCTGCTGAGGCGACGCCATCGACGGTGGCAAGCAGCGGCTGCACCACGCGCGTCAAATAATCCGAAATCGCCGCGCTCGACAATTCCGGACTGGCGAAGCCGATATACATGACTGCCGTGGTCTGCCCGGTCGACTTGATAATGACTGGGTCCTGCGACTCTTTAGGAAGCTGAAACTTGACCTGCTGAACCTTCGACATGATGTCGGTCAATGCCTGGCTCGGATCGTAATTGAGCCGAATGTAGGCGGTGACCGTACTTGTCCCTTGAATTGAGGAGGCCGTCAGGTAATCGATGCCTTCGGCGGTCGACACTGCTTGCGAGATCGGCGTTGTGATGAAGCCCTGCATCAAATCGGGCGAAGCGCCGGGATAGATCGTCGTGACCGTAATCGTCGTGTTCGACAGCTTGGGATACTGGCGGATCTGCAGCCCGGTCATAGCTTTCAGACCGATCAGCAGGATCAGCAGACTTACCACCAGCGCGAGCACCGGCCGGCGAATGAAGATGTCGGTAAAGGACATATTTCAGTTTCGCGTCAGCGCCGGCGGCGGTTGCGGTGCGGGCGAGTTGCTGATCGCGACCTGCGCGCCGTTCTGCACCTTGACCTGGCCAGCGGCGACGACGCGGTCGCCGGGCTTGAGCCCGTCGAGGATCGCGACGTTGTTGCCCCACCGCGCTCCGGTCTTTATCGGAGCACGCACCGCCTTGAGGATCGAATTGCCCTTGGCGTCCTTGCCGTCCTCGCGGATCACGTAAACGCTGTCGCCGTAGAGGGTATAGTCTATGGCGGTCTCGGGAAGCACCATCATGTCGGGCTGCGGCGGCAACACCACCGCGGCATTGACGAACATGCCGGGCAGCAGGGCGTTGTCGGGATTCGCCATCGTCGCCTGGATCGTCATCGTCCGCGTGTCGGCGCTGATCTGCGGCTCGAGGGTCGTGATCTCAGCGCTGAAGGTGCGGCCGGGGAACGCGTCGGCAGTGACGTTGACGCGCTGCCCGACCGAGATCTGCGGGCGCATCTGCGACGGCAAGGTGAAGTTCACGTAGAGCGTCGACAGATCGGTCAGGGTGATGATCCGGGCGCCCGGGTTGAGGTATTGCCCGACCTCGATTTGCCGCGTGCCGAGTTGGCCTGAGAACGGTGCGCGGATCAGCTTTTGCGCGATTAGCGCCTCGGTCTTGATGATCATCGCCCGGGCCTGGTCGAGCTGGCTCTGCTTCTGATCGACGGTTTCCCGCGCCTCGAACTGGCGCTGGGCGAGCTGGCTGGAGCGCTGCAATGTGGTTTCGGCCCAGCGCGCCTGCGCCTCGTAACTGGCGAGGTCGCCCCGTTCCGGGGCATCGTTGATCTGGACGAGCGGGTCGCCGGCTTTAACCGTGGCTCCCGCCTCGAAGAAGATCTTGGTGACGCGTCCGCCGACCTCGGGATTTATGGTGACCTGATGGACGGCAGTCACCGAACCGATCCCGGTGGCGAAGCGCGGCACCGCCTCGGTCTTGACTTCGGCTGCGCTGATTTGCGCGGGAGGCGGCTTGTTGCTCGCGAAATAAGTAGCGATCGCCTGCTCGCGGAATCGGTTAAAACCGTAAAGTCCACCAAGCACGATCGCCAATAGCAGCCCGACGATTACCAGCCAGCGGACTGTCCTCGGTCTGCGTGTGGTGGCGCGTCCGATATTGCCCCGGTCGCGCAGCAATCCTTCTGCCGGTACCATATGTTCGCCGTCCATAGGCGTACTCCACTATGAGGCAGGTGCGAGCTGGAATGGGTGCTGCGCCGCGGCGGCGAGCGCCGACGCAATGGCCGCGTCCCTCATGCCGATGCCGCGCAGGATGAACCAGCTCGCCTCGTCGACCAGGTCCGAGACGGCCCCTTGATAAGGGACCGAGGCTCGGCCCGGCAGGAAGACAAAGGCCACCATCGCAACGACATGATGGCCGAGCCAGAACCGATTTGCCGAGACGATCGGTTCAGGCTTCAGATCGCCGGAGGCTGCCGCTGCCTCGATGGAAGCGACAAAGAGTGGATTGACCCGCTCTAAGATCGTGTCGAACAGCTCCCGGGCATATTCCCCGTCCTCGAGAAAGCTGTGCAGCACCAAGCGGAGGCGTATGTCGAGTTCGGCCCGGTCGGCGCCGCCCAGCAGAAAATAACGGACCATGAACGTGATCATATGGACTAGGGTGGCCGTCGATGGCTCGAGCGCGGCGAGCTGCTCGAGCGCCGGATCTCCTTCGCAACCGAGCCGCAAGATCTCGCCGTAAAGATTCTTTTTGCTCGGAAAATGCCTGAACAGCAGCGCCTCGGAAATGCCGGCCGCCTCGGCCAGCTCCTTGGTGGTCGTGCCGGCAAACCCCTTTCGGGCAAAAAGCGGCACGGCCGCCGCAACGATGGCCTTGCGCCGCTCGTCGCTATCCAATCTGATCATAGCCATCGGGCGCACTAGTAAGCGCTTACTTACTTGGGGTCAAGCCGTCCCGATTCAGACCGGAAGCGGGGTTTGTCTCTCCGCCTGCTCGGAGCACCTTGAAGGCGGGAGTCTTCCGTGCCGATACTGCCGAGCAGGGCTCAACCAGGTAGTTAAGGATGGTGCGATGAAGCTCTACAGCTATTTCCGGTCCTCTGCCGCGTTCAGGGTCCGCATCGCCCTCAATCTGAAGCGGCTCCCTTACGACACCGCGGCGATCCACCTGCGGCGCAACGATCAGAGCACGCCCGAATATCGCGGCGTCAACCCTCAGGGTCTGGTCCCCGCGCTCGAAGACGGCGGGCAGATCCTGATCCAATCCATGGCGATCCTCGAATATCTCGACGAACTCCACCCCGAACCGCCGTTTTTGCCGAAGCAGCCGACCGACCGAGCGCGGGTTCGTGCGCTCGCCGAGATCGTCGCCTGCGACATCCACCCGATCAACAATCTGCGGGTGCTGCGTTACCTGATGCGAGAACTCGGCCATGACGAAGCCGCGATCGCCAAGTGGTACAATCATTGGATCGCCGCGGGATTTCAGGCGCTCGAGCCGCTGCTCGCGCAGGATGCCCGGACCGGCCCGTTCTGCCACGGAGACTCACCCGGGTTGGCGGACATCGCCCTTGTTCCGCAGGTAGTCAATGCCGAGCGTTACCAGCTCGATCTCGGGCCGTATCCGACGCTCATGCGGATTTACGAGAACTGCATGAAGCTCGGGCCATTTATCGCCGCACATCCGAGCAAACAGCCGGATTACGAGCCGTAGGCAGCTACTCCTTTCGCGCGTCGGCGACCATGTTCCGCAGGGCCTCCAGGTCGATCGCACCGGGGACGATGTGGTTGCCGACGATGAAGCCCGGGGTTCCGCGGATGTTGAGCGCGTTGGCGAGCGCCAGATTGGTCTTGAGAGCCTGCCCGATTTCCGGCGCGCTCATGTCCTGCTTCAGCCGGTCGACATCAAGTCCTACCGAACCGGCTACTTTGTAGACGGTTTCGTCGGTGATCTGACCTTTGGTTGCCATCATTGCGTTGTGAAAGGCCTCGTATTTGCCCTGTCGCTGAGCCGCGAGAGCAGCATGTGCGGCGGTGACTGACTGCGGCCCGAGGACCGGCATTTCCTTGTACAGAAAGCGCAGCTTGTGGTCCTCGTTCAGCAAAGCCTGCAGCGAGGGCAGCACTTGCTTGCAGTATGGGCAGCGGTAGTCGAAGAACTCGACAATTGTCACATCGCCCCGCGGATTACCTCCTACCGGCGTTGCCGGGTCGTCGAAAATCTCGCGCCGCTGGTCGCTCAGAGCTTTTTCCGCCTTGGCATCTGCCTCGCGGTTCAGCTTATCTTCGGCCCCGTGCAGCGCCTCGATCAAAACGTCGGGATTGTGGAGAAGGTAGTCGTGGATAATTCCCTCTATCGCTTGTCGCTGCTCAGTTGGAATTTCGGCAGCTCTTACTAGTCCACAATTTAGAGTGACAATAAAACCACAGACCAGAGCGAAGGCCACAAGTGGCGTGCGATACGGCATCACGTCGAATACTCCTGCAGGAAAGGGGCTAGAGAGGGAATTAGCTGCGATCAACGCGAGTTCGCGACGCCGCCCCCCGACTCCTCCATGTGCTCCGCCTCGCTATGGATGTTTTCGGCGCGGCTGTAGCCGGCGGAGTTTTTTGGCAATAGCGCCTTGGCCCGAAGGGCCTGCTGTTGGGCGTCCTTTTTCTTTCCCGCAGCGAGACCTTCCTCGGCCAGTGACAAGGCGGCCATGCCGATCTGGTTGTCGCGCCCGTAGGCGGTCGCCAGCAGGTGCCAGCCCTGGGCTTCCTTGTCCTCGGTGCGCATGGCATCGTTGAGATAAGCGATCGCGCGCTTGTTCACCTTCGGATCGCTCGATTCGATGTAGACTTGCGCGAGCGAAATGCGCAGCAACGGCGCGGTGGGCGCGAGCCGAACGGCTTCCTCGTAAGGCTGGACTGCTTCGGCGATGCGGCCATTCTCGAACAGCATCTGCCCCTTCAGCTCGCGATAGTAGGGGTCGTTCGGATAATCCCGGATCAGCCCGTCGATAGTCGGCAGAGCCTTGTCCAGCTTTGGAATCCGGTAATACGCGATCGCCCGTGCATAGCGCGCGAGAACGGACTGGTCCTTCTCCGGATAGGCGGCAAGTGTGGACGATGGCGGCGAGACAAAGGCGTCGAGCTTTACCTTTATCCGTTTCAACAGGTCGATGTTGGTCTGAGAATCCGGAACGTTTGAGAAGCGCGAATGCTCGACATGGTTGCGGACGTAGTCGATGCGCTGCGCGGTCAACGGGTGCGTGCGCAGATACGGATCCTCTCGGATCCCGGCGAGCATCTCCTCGCCCTGAAGGACCTGAAAGAACTGAAGGAGCCCGCGCGCCGACTGGCCGCTCGCATCCAAAAAAGTCATGGCTGCGTGATCGGCGGAGGCTTCCTGGGTAATCGAATATTGCATGAAGGCGCGTTCCGCGACACCTTGGGCCCCGAGCAAGGCCCCGCCGCCTCCGCTGCCCCTGCCGGCGACCGTGGCCGCGGCGGCGAGCACCATCGCAATGATTCCTTCGATACTGGCGTTCCGCGCCGCCTCTTGAAAGCGCGTCAGGTGTCCCCCGGCAATATGGCCGGTCTCATGCGCGAGAACCCCGATCAGCTGGTTTGGAGTTTCGGAGCGCATGATCAATCCGCTGTTGATGAATTCGTTCTGGCCCCCGGCGACGAAGGAATTGATCTGTTTGTCTTCGACGAGATAGACGTGCAGTGAGCTCGGCTCGAGCCCCGCCGCCTTCCAGATCGGGGTCACCATAGTCCGTATGTCGGCCTCGATCTCGGTATCGCGAATGATGCTCTCGGCCGCGGCAGCGGTTTGAGCAACGACAAGGGACGCCGCAAGGCCAATGGCCGCGCTTGAACGCAGGATGCGAGAAGTCACCGGAGGCGCCCTCCAGGCCACGGACCCGTCGCCCGCGACGCATGTCTCGTCATGATAGAAATGCAGCGAGGGCGGGGCAAGCCGACCATCGATTGCGCGCAGACCCGCTGGCGCTAGGACTGGATCAGCCGCTGCCACCAGCCGCGGCGCGGATTTGCCGGCTTCTCGGTCACGGTTTCCACCGGGTGCTCCGGCTCATGCTGTTGCTCCAGTTCGGCGGATGCCGGTTCGAGCTCCCGTTCCATGTCGTTGGTGTAGGGAACCCCTTGCTCGCCCTCGGCGGTGGGGAGCGATCCTCGCCGACTTTCCTGCTCTCCCTCTGGCGTTTCCCTCGACCGCTGATGATGCGGTTGATGATGCGGCGCCTCATACACCGCCATCTCAACGGGTCTCACCCCGCTCGATTCACCTTCGTCGACCGCAGAAATGTCACCGCTGCTCACCTGGCCATCGCCGGCGAGAGCCGGCAGGCTCGCCGTTTCGATTGCGACAACGCCGCTCTCGTCGGCCCAGCTCGTGCGCGCCTCCACCAACGTCTGCTCGCTTTCTTCGACCTCGGGGGTCGGCAAAATCTCGACAGTATCGACGGCCGGGCGTGGTTCTTCGAAACCGGATACCACGCCGCCTTCCCGCCTCACCCGCCGTCTGCCGCCTCGCCGACCACGCCGCCGACGCCGCCGCTCGGCCTCACTCTCCTCGTCGCCCTCTATCTCCTCGTTTTCGCTTTGACTCTCGCCAACGAGATCAGCCTCGTCCCCCGCTAACTCCTCCCCGGTCTGCGCTGCGGTCGCCGTAGCCTGCGAAGTGGGTTCTTCTTCGTGACGGCGCCGACGCCGTCGACGGCGGCGGCTGCGGCCCTGCCCATCAGCGCTCTCCTGCTCCGCGTCAGAAGCTTCTGCGGCCTCGTCGATTTCTTCCTCTTCCTCGTCCGAGATCGGGGTTTGGGTAAGAGGTGCAGCAGGCAAAGCCGGGGGCTCGGCTGCGGTATACGCACGCAGCCGCTCCAGCCTAAAGGCGGGCGGAATCAACGCATCGTCTTGCGCCACCAAAACTCGAATTGCGTAACGCGCCTCCAGCTGCACCAGCGAGTCGCGTTTCTGGTTCAGGATGTAGAGCGCGACCGTGGTTGGAACATAAACGCAGATCTCCGCGGAGCGCCGCCGCATCCCTTCCTCCTCGATCGAGCGCAGCACGTAGAGTGCCGTCGACTCGGTCGAACGAATGAAGCCGGTGCCGCCGCAATGGGGACAAGGCTGCGTGGATGTCTCGACGAGCGATGGGCGCAGCCGCTGGCGCGACATCTCCAATAGGCCGAACGCGCTGATCCGGCCGACCTGGATGCGCGCGCGGTCGTTCTTCAGCGCCTCCTTCAGCCGCCGCTCGACCGCCGACTGATTGCGATGCTCCTCCATGTCGATGAAATCGATCACGATCAAGCCCGCAAGGTCGCGCAATCTGAGCTGTCGGGCGATCTCCTCAGCCGCTTCGAGGTTGGTTCGGACCGCCGTCTCCTCGATGTTGCGTTCGCGCGTCGAGCGGCCGGAATTTACGTCGATTGCGACCAACGCCTCGGTCTGATTGATCACGACATAGCCGCCGGAGCGCAACTGCACGATCGGCGAATGAATCGCGTCGATCTGGCTCTCGACTTGGAAGCGGTGAAGCAAGCCGATCTGAGGATCGCGATAAGGCTGAACCCGCTTGGCATGGCTCGGCATCAGCATCTTCATGAACGCCTTCGCCGTGCGGTAGCCTTCTTCGCCTTCGACCAAGACCTCGTCGATGTCGCGCGTATAAAGATCGCGGATGGACCGCTTGATCAGGTTGCCCTCTTCATAGATCAAGGCGGGAGCGGTCGAGCGCAATGTCAGCTCGCGGATCTCGTTCCACAGGCGCAGCAGGTATTCATAATCCCGCTTGATCTCGGCCTTCGAGCGTTCGGCCCCGGCGGTGCGTACGATAACCCCCATGCCTTCCGGAATATCCAGCTCCTCGAGGATGTCCTTTAGGCGGCGGCGGTCGGCGATGCTGGTGATCTTGCGCGATACCCCGCCACCGCGCGCCGTGTTCGGCATCAGCACGCAATAGCGGCCGGCAAGCGAAAGGTAGGTCGTCAGGGCGGCGCCCTTGGTGCCACGCTCCTCCTTGGTGACTTGGACGAGCATGATCTGCCGGCGCTTGATCACCTCCTGGATCTTGTAGCGCCGTATCGTGCGCGAGCGCTGGTGCTCGGCTTCCTCGAACTCATCCCCGCCGAGCGTCTCGACCGCTTCGGGATCAACCTCGCTCTCGGCGAGAGCGGCGGCCGTGCCCTCCTCGGCGGCGGCGAGCATGTCCGGCTGCGCCCCCTCAGGCGGAAATTCGAGAGCCGAAACGACCACGTCGTCCGGCCCGGTCAAAGCCGCTGCGATGGTGACCGTGTTTGCTGCGGCGGGCTCCGGGGTCGTCGCGTCCGTTGCGCCGGCCTCGGGCTCGCGGGGCAGGTCAGCCGCTGCGGCCGGCTCCTCCCAGCCGTACGGCGCCGCCGCGGTCGGGATCGTTGTGGCTGTTGCCGGTTCCGGGTTCGTCGCGTCCATCGCGGCGCCCCCTGGTTCCCGAAGCACAGGTCCCCAGGGCGCTTGGGCCGGGCCCTCTCCGGGGGGAGGCGCTTCGGAAACCGTTCCTGCCGCGTGCGCCTCTCCGCCGCCGGCAGCCTCGGTGTCATGCCGCGGCGGGTCCGAAGGTTCGCGCACTTCCGATTCTGCGGCCTCCGGTCCTTCGTCATCGCTGCCTTCGGGTGTGGCCGGGACAGGAACCGGCTCGGGCAAGGCCGCTGCTAGTGAAACTCCCTCCTCACTCGCGGCTTCGGGTTCGGCTTCCCGCGTCTCGCCTTCCTCTTGTACCGGATTGAGGTCGTTCGGCTCTCGGTCGCCAACCGGGATCTTGTAGTAATCGGGATGAATTTCGCTAAAAGCTAAGAAGCCATGCCGATGATTGCCGTAATCGACAAATGCCGCCTGTAGCGAGGGTTCAACGCGGGTAACTTTGGCTAGATAGATGTTACCCTTTACCTGCTTTTTGGTGGATGATTCGAAATCGAACTCTTCGAGTCGATTGCCGTTGAGCACCACCACTCGGGTTTCTTCCGGATGCGTGGCATCGATGAGCATGCGTTTTGCCATTCTGGCATAACTCCGGGGCACGCTGCCGCAGCCGCGCGAAAATCGGCTGGCGGCGCGCTCCTGTCTGCAAGGAAGCCACCGGCGCCTGAAGCTATTCCACTATGCGATGAGGAGAAATCGGCCATGGTCTTGTCAGGGGAGCCTTTTAGCGGCTTCGGGTTCCTACGGTCCGTATCGCCCGGCGCTGCGAGCCGGCGCGGCGACAGCCGAGCAGCTGCCGATCCCGCGGGCTTGCGTCGCATTGCCCCACCGGGCGCGGCGCCCGGTCGACGAACGGCGGTTTTTCGCGATCCTTACTGTATAGAGTAAAGCAGCCTGCCACAATCCTTTCGTCCGATGGGCGATCCTCTCGCGCGGTCGACCACGCCCATCCGGTCGTAACGCGCCCGTTAAAACATGCTTGGAATGGTATCGCCAATAGCGCATATGAAAGCCCGGCCGCGCGGGCTCATGGCATGACGGTGGTCTGGCGGCCGCCTGATGGAGATGGTCACAGACCCCAGCAACATGGTTAAGATCTTCCGGTTTCTTTTTGTATGCGCAGTCATGCTGGCCATCGCAGGCTGTGGATTCGTCGGGATCACACTCTGGTATTTCGGTCGTGACTTGCCGGATTACCAGCAGCTTGCGCATTATCAGCCGCCGATCATGACCCGAGTGCAGGCGGGGACGGGCGGCTTCTCGCCGAATACGCAACCGAGCGGCGGATTTTCGTGCCGATACAGGCGATCCCGAAGCCGGTCATCAACGCCTTTTTGTCTGCCGAAGACAAAAACTTCTACAACCATCACGGGGTCGACCCCGTCTCGATCCTGCGCGCGGCGATCACCGATGTGAGCCGGTTTCGCGCCAATCGCCGGCCGGTCGGTGCCTCGACAATCACCCAGCAAGTCGCCAAAAACATGCTGCTGTCGAACGAGGTTTCGATCGAACGCAAGATCAAGGAGATCCTGCTGGCCACCCGCATCGAGGCGGCGCTGCCGAAGGAGCGCATCCTCGAGCTCTACCTGAACGAAATCTATCTCGGCTCTGGCGCTTACGGGGTCGCCGCTGCGGCGCTCACCTATTTCGACAAATCTCTCGACGAACTGACCCTCGGCGAGGCCGCTTTCCTCGCCGGGCTCCCGAAGGCGCCGAACCGATACAGCCCGGCGCGCTTCCCGCAGACGGCAAAAGCTCGCCGCGATTGGGTTCTGGAGAGGATGGTCGAAGACGGAGCAGCCGCCCAGGCCGAGGCAGTGCAAGCCGAAACTCAGCCCCTCGAGCTTCGCCATCGGCAGGAGGCGGAAGAGGTCAGAGCCCCCTATTTCGCCGAGGAGGTCAGGCGCGACTTGCTGGCCCGCTATGGCGAAAAAGTTCTGTACGGGGCTGGGCTGTCGGTGCGCACCAGCCTCGACGAGCGCCTGCAGGCGGCTTCGGATAAAGCGTTGCGCACCGGGCTGATCGCCTACGAGCATAGTCATGGCGGGTGGCGCGGCGCGATTGCCCGCATCGATCCCAAGGGCGACTGGGCGGCGCATCTCGTCGCCGTGCCGGTGCCCGGCGTCGCGACCGATGTCGGATGGCGCCTCGCGATGGTGGTCCGCAGCGAGCCGGACGGCGCGGCTATCGGGTTTGCCAACGGCGCCAGTGGGCGCATTCCGTTCTCAGAAATGCGCTGGGCGCGGCCGCGCTACGATAATGGCACCTTTGGTCCTTCTCCTCGCGGCGCAGCCGATGTCGTCAAGCCGGGCGATGTCGTGATGGTCGACCCGATCAACGCCGCGAAGGCCGAGGCGAACGGCGGCAAGGCTGCCGGCCTCTACACCTTGTGCCAGGTGCCGGAGGTCTCGGGCGCCCTTGTAGCCCTGGACCCGCACACGGGGCGCGTCCTCGCAATCAGCGGCGGGTTCAGCTTCGCGACGAGCCAATTCGACCGCGCCACCCAAGCAAAACGTCAACCTGGGTCGTCGATCAAGCCGTTCGTATATCTGACCGCGCTCGACCACGGCTTCACGCCGTCGACACTGGTCGTCGACGGCCCGATATCGCTCCCTCAAGGTCCTGGGCTGCCGATGTGGTCGCCGACGAATTATACGAAGCGCGGTCAGGAGGTGAGGTTCCGCGGCCCGACGCCGCTGCGTGTCGCGCTCGAACAATCGCTCAATGCGGTGACCGCGCGGGTCGCCTCGATAATCGGAATGGAGTCGATCGCCGAGACCGTCGAGCGTTTCGGTATCATGGATCACATGCCGCGCGAATACTCGATGGCGTTGGGCGCCGGCGAGACAACCTTGCTGCGCCATACTGCCGCTTACGCAATGCTGGTCAATGGCGGCAAACAAATCACCCCGACGTTTATCGATCGGGTGCAGGATCGCAACGGCGCGACGATCTTTCGCGCCGATCAGCGCCCGTGCGACGCTTGCGACGAAGTCGAGTGGGACCATCAGCCGGTACCGGTCATCCCGGATACGCGCGAGCAGGTCGCCGATCCGGGCTCGGCCTACCAGATCGTGACGATGCTGCAAGGCGTGGTGGAGAGGGGTACCGCCAAAGTCGTGCAGGCCGTCGGCAAGCCGATCGCGGGCAAGACCGGGACCAGCAACGATTGGCGCGATGCGTGGTTCGTCGGCTTCACTCCCGACCTCGTCGCGGGCGTCTATATCGGCTTCGACGACCCGGACAGCCTGGGCGACGACGAGACTGGTGGCCATATCGCAGCCCCGGTCTTTCGCGACTTTATGATTGCAGCGCTCAAGGATGCCCCGGCGACCGCCTTTCGCACACCACCCGGCATGCGGCTCTACCGGGTGAGTGCGGCGACCGGCCTGCCCGCCGGGGCCGGCGAGGCAGCCATCTACGAGGCTTACAAGCCCGGGACCGAGCCCGGTCACAACCGAAATTTGGGGCTGCAGCACGTACCTGACGAGGATGAGACCCCGATTGCCTCGACCGGCGGGGCAGAGGCCGGGGAAACAATGCCGGCGCCGGTGCGCGGTACTCCGGCCAGCGGCACGGGCGGCCTATATTAAGCACGGCTAAGCACATCGACGTCCAGAACTCGGAGCAAGCCATGCGCGCCGAAATTCAGGCGGCCGCCGACGACATCAGCAAGTCGTTGGCGCTGCTGAGGAGGCATCTTTGACTGGGAGACCGCAACCCGCCGCCTCGCGGAGCTGAATGCCCGGGCCGAGGATCCGCGGCTGTGGGATGACCCCGCGGCGGCACAAAAGCTGCTGCGCGAGCGCACCAAGCTCGACCAGGCGATCGGCAGTTACCGCCGAATCGAGCGGGAGGTCGCCGACACCCTCGAGCTGATCGAGATGGGTGAGGCCGAGGGCGAGGCGAGTGTCGTCGCCGACGCCGAAGCGGCGCTCGAAAGACTGCGCGCCGAAGCGGCCCGGCGCGAGCTCGAGAGCCTGCTCTCCGGCGAGGCCGACGCCAACGACTGCTATCTCGAAGTGCATGCCGGGGCCGGCGGCACCGAGGCGCAAGACTGGACCGAGATGCTGCTGCGGATGTATGTGCGCTGGGCGGAAGCCCACGGCTACAAGACCGAATGGCTCGAAGAGAGCGGCGGCGAGGAAGCGGGGCTCAAATCGGCGACCGTCAGGATCAACGGCCCCGACGCCTATGGCTGGCTGAAGACGGAAAGCGGAGTGCACCGGCTGGTGCGCATTTCGCCTTTCGATTCGAACGCGCGCCGCCACACCAGCTTCGCCTCGGTCTGGGTCTACCCGGTCGTCGACGACAAGATCGAGGTCGAGATCAACGACAAGGATCTGCGCATCGACACCTATCGCTCATCGGGCGCCGGCGGGCAGCACGTCAACAAGACGGACAGCGCGGTGCGCATCACCCATATGCCGAGCGGCATCGTCGTGCAATGCCAGAGCGAGCGCTCCCAGCACCAGAACCGCGCCCACGCCTTCTCGATGTTGCGCGCCCGGCTCTACGAGGCCGAATTGCAGCGGCGCGAGGCGGCGACCGACGCAATGAACGCGACCAAGACCGACATCGGCTGGGGCCACCAGATCCGCTCCTACGTGCTGCAGCCCTATCAGATGGTCAAGGATCTGCGCACCGGCGTCGAAACCTCGAACACCGGTGCGGTCCTCGACGGCGACCTCGACCGCTTCCTCGCCGCCGCCCTCGCCTCCCGCATCGAAGGTGCCGACGCGATCCCGACAGGCGCGTGACTCAGGGATCAGCCTTTGAGATCTTGGAGGAATTCAGAAGCTGGCTCTGCGCCGGTTACCAGCAGGTGGTCGCGTGCCCTGGTGCAGGCAACGTAGAGCAGATGCCGCTCGGTGTTATAGACCTCCTCTAAATCGGCCTCGTCGTTGACGTTCTCGATGCGCTATCACTGGCTGGCCGATCGCGTGCGTGCTCACGTGTTTGTCTGCATGCTCGCCTACTATCTGGAATGGCATATGCGCCAGCGCCTGGCGCCCATGCTCTACGACGACAACGACAAGGACGCCGCCGAAGCGCAACGCTCCAGCATCGTCGCCAAGGCCGAGCGCTGCCCCGCCGTCACCAAGCAAACCACCGGCCGAACCGAGGACGGCCTGCCGGTCCACAGCTTCCGAACCCTTCTCGACAATCTCGCCACCCTCAGCCGAAACACCCTGGTGACCGCCATCGCCCCCGAGCAACCCTTCACCTTGATCGCGCGGCCAACCCCCATTCAACAAGGCCCGCGACCTCCTCGGCCTCTCCCGCACCCAGTAGACATCCTCAATAGCGTATAATTCTTACGCTAAATCAGAGGCTTGCGTGTTCGCAAAGACGGAAGCTCCGTTAGTGGGGGCTCGCCCCACAGCGGGCACTATCTGGGACGATCGATTGACGGTAAGTGTTAATCATACGTCAAACTCGATCTCAATTTGAAACAAGAGCCGAGTAGGAGACGCCAGTGACCAGTTACACATCCTCAAAACTCCACGACCTCGCCGAACCGCGCAGCCGTCATACCCGTCAATCTCGATCAGAACCCACAGCTGCGGCCACAAAACCGACCGGGGCGGGGCTGCTTGTGGCCTTGCTTTTCTCGCTTGGGCTCTGGGCGGCGATCTGGCAGGCCGGCTCGTCACTGGCTGCAGCGTGGTTACAGTAAGGCAACCCAGTCGCGAGTGAGGGCCTAGCACAAGAGGCCCACTTTCCAGTAAAGACGGGAGGACCCGATGGTGGCGATCTCGAATGAAGCCCTGGAATGGTTGGATCGTGCCGAGCAAGCGAGGGAGGTGGCTGGGCAGTTGACCGATCCCGGCGCAAGCAAAGCGGTCTTGCAGCTTGCGGATACTTTCGACCGGCTCGCGCGAGTTGCCGTTGCGCGAGCCGCGGTGCGGAAAAGCGAGTTGGTAACCAAAAGCGAGGACAGGAACCATGATTTCTCCCGTCCGTCGCTCATTCCGACAGAAAGTGCCCCTCGGCAGGAGGAACAGAATGGGCGAACACAGAGGGCTTCTGACCCCAGAGGAACGCGCGAGGATCACCGAACTTGAAGACTTGCTGATCGATCGCTTTGTCGAGCACAGGGAGGCGACGGCAGAGGGGGAAGAGGAACGGGTTAAAAGATTGGAGTTCGAAATCGACGATCTTCTCCGCAAAAAGGAGGAGGTCGAGAAGTGGGCAACATTGGGATCGGCTTAGCTGCCAGCCGGACGCCTAAGCGCCCTCTTTTCGCAATACGGAACGCTTCCGTCGTCTTCCCACCGGCCCGAAAGCCGACTGGCCATGCCAGATTTCAGTCAGCGCCAGTTCCCAGGCGCGCAATCTGAATGCGAGTAGTATGGTGCGGACCGGTGGATATCCAGGTTCGCGACCAGCGTGACCAATCGGCTCCGGTCGGGATCACCTCCGCCTCAATATAGGGCGGTTTCGGCCTCTGGCGTCGGCTGCGACCGAGCTTACCGTGCTGATCTTACCCGAGCGCTGCTGCTTCATGATCGGGGCGACGGCGTTACACGAGTAGACGGTCTCGAGCAGCCTCATTTCCGTCACGAGTTGTAAGAGCGCCGGATCGAGACTGCTGGCCTTGGTATCGATGGGTCTACCGCGACCGCCGCCAGCATTCGCGACTAAGACACCCACACGAACCTGTTCCTGGACGACGCGCGCCACCATCGCCTCGACCGCCTCGTGATCGCCAATATCGACCTCGATCCCCAAAGCGCTGCCGCCGGACGCCTCGATCTCGGCGACCGTGCTGTCGGCGGTTTATCCTTCGCCTCGGCGTCGATTCTTCATACGAGCATAGGTTCAGGTCAGCGAGCGCGACCTTGGCACCCAACCCGGCGAGCCGCTTCGCGTAAGCGCGTCCGAGACCACGCGTTGCGCCCGTCACAACCGCAACCTTCCCGTCAAGCTTGCCCATGGTGGTTTCCTTCTTGCGTTGCGTTACTGCTCGGTATGGGGTTCATCACTGAATACCGGAGTTTGCTTCCTGGCCCGTCTAAAATCGAAATGCGGATTACCGCCTGCGGTGGGCAAACCCCCACTGTGCACCGGCTTCGCGGCTCGACCGACTTGCACCGTGACTGTTTCGTCAGCGAAGATGAACCCCCGAAGCGCTGCGCAGAGGTTTTGTTTTCGGGGCATTTCAGACAAATATTATCCACCCTGACGCGTAATGGACGTGATCCGGCACGTTTGCAGGACGCAGCTGATGGTATAGTCCGTTCAGTTCATTAGCAAATATTAATGGCGATTATGAAAACTTCAGTAAGACGCAAGCTACAACCACAGCATCCGGAACCACAAGAGCCGAAATCTTTACCAGTCCCGCTCGAATCACTTGAAGACATCGCTTGGGAGCTTTGGCTACTGATCGAACTTCTAGCGCCTGTGCGGCGCAGATTACCGAACACCGCTTCACAGAAACTCGTCGATTACGTCAAGGACCGGCTGATCGCAAAAAGTGTCGCCTTAGCCAAGTGGAAGAAGGCCCGCCCGGAATTGTTCCCAGACTTCCCAACTCGGGCTAGGGACGTGCTGCCCGGCGAGAACTGGATCTTCCCGGACCACCGGACCTTGGCGGACGTGATCGAGGCCGAGCAAACTTCGGCCAGGGTACTTTCGAAGGTTTCCTGATCCGTTCTGCTCGGTTCCACGGTCCACGCGAGTGTTTCCGACTTGTTTTCTCAGCCCGCCGAATTGTGGAAAGGAACCCACCGAATGTTTTCACCATCTCGATACCAATCCATTGATCATTCGCAGATCAAAACTGCTACCTGGACTGCTCGATTCCAATATCGGCGATGTTCCACAGGCTTGCGTTACGAGAGATCAAGCTGCAAATGGGCGAGCGGCTGATGTATTATGAAGCTTAGGTATTATTTGTCCGATACTAGGACTAAACTCGATGACGAGATCGAGACGGCAGAGCAGCGCAGGATTTTCAAGCAGATGCTTTTGCATCTGCTGGACGATCTTCAGATTCAGGACAAGATCGGTACTTTCCTGCACCGTTCAGGCCTAGCTCGACCAACTGGCATAAACGTCCCTCAGCGCTGCGATCGCTAATGTAAAGCCATCTTGCCGAGAGCAGTAAAATCTTATCGAGCCGGGGCGAACGCAGGTTAGTAGTGGCATACCATAAAAGGCCACTTGGATGATTACTTTGTTGTACCGCTCCAGCCCAGCGTGTTGTTTCGTCGTTGAAGCCTGGACGCTTTACCTGTTAGGTCTGCGTTCCGGGCGGCAGCACGGTAATGTCGTCGCCGCGCTACGGCAGTACCAGGCGCTGAATGCGGGCTGTGGTTCTATGGAATACTCACTGCGAGCAAACCATGCTGAGGGCGCCGCATCATCGCGTCGCGGATTTGCGCATATTTGTGCCGGATACACGGTCCTGGTGCGCGGCTCGGGGTGAGGGCGGGCAGCCGGGTCAGTCCCGCTCCCATCGGCAGAGTGAAACTATCCCAACGCTCGTCGGCCGCCGGCAGGAACGCCTCGTCAAACAGTGGCTCCGGGGTTACCGTGGCTGAAGCAGCTTTCGACCGCTGCCGCCGGTGCGAAATTCTCCATGCCGTGGGCGAGCAGAAACACCGCCTTCCCCGGTTGCGCACCTGCGTCAGCATCGCTGGAGGTTCGCGAAAAAAGCTCGCGATGTGGAAAGCTGAGCGGCCGGCCTGGCTCTGGTCCCGCAGATAGTCGTCGGGGAGCAAGTGCGGCGGCGCCGCGATAAACTGACCCAAAGAGGGCCAGCTGAAGGCGATGACGGTCGCGTCGGCGGCGTTCGCGCCCGAGGAGGCGAACCACTCCCGATTGTTACGCCGCACGGGCAATCGAATTCAGGAAGGAATTGGCAAAACCTTGGATGAAAACGAGGATGTTCTTTCCCGAGCCGACGATCTGAGCGACCCCGGCTTGGAACCCACCCGCTGGGGATTCTATAATCGCGGCGATCGTGCCGCTGTCCTTGGCAGGGAGGTCGACCCCCTGAACAAAAGCTTCGGCGTAGATGCTCTGGCTCGGATCCGTTGGCGGTATGATCTCGGCCCCATAGCTGTGCCAGTCGGTCGTCGGGCCCTGCGCAACCGGGTTGGTAGAAAATACACCGTCACGTCTGGCGTCGGCTCCCCACGCTTCGCCCTACAGCGATTCCCGGCGACGATTATGCTGTAATTGCCGCCGGTTTGATTGACAAAAACCGTGCGGCCCGCGACAACCGCGCGAGGATGCCAAGCGAGGAAATTGAGGGATGGGCATGCTCGAAGGGCGGGTCGCGATTTGTGCGGGAGCAGGCCGCGGGGTGGGCGCCGAAGTTGCCAAGCTGATGGCAGCGCACGGCGCCAAGGTCGTCATCAATGATCCCGGCACCACCGGCAGCGGCGAGGGTTCGGACCAGACGCCGGCGCAAGAAATCGTCGATCAGATCAAGGCCGCGGGCGGCGAGGCGGCCGCCAATTACGGCTCGGTCGCCAAATTTGACGACTGCCTGGCGATGGTGCAGCAGGCGCGCGACACTTTCGGCGGGCTGCACATCGTCTTCAACGCCGCCGGCATCCTGCGCGACAAGATGTTCCATAACATGTTCCCCGAGGATTGGCAGGCCGTCATCGATGTGCACCTGACCGGCCACTTCAACCTCAACCGGGCGGCGATAAACCTGTTTCGCGAGCAGAATTACGGGCGGATCATCATGGTTTCGTCGACGTCGGGACTGCTCGGCAATGTCGGCCAGTGCAATTACGGCGCAGCTAAGCTCGGGATTGTCGCACTGGCGCGTATCGTCGCGATGGAAAACGCCTCCAGAGGGATCACCGTCAATGTGATCTGCCCATCGGCCGACACCCGGATGACCCGCTCGGTCCCGAAGCCAAAGGATCCGCAAGCGGCGGCCGTGCGCGAGGAGCGGCTGCGCCGCAGTCGAGCCGACGCAATCGCGCCGCTCTGCGTCTTTCTCGCCTCCGAGCAGGCGAGCCAAGTCAACGGCCAAGTATTTCATCAGCGCGCCGGCGAACTGTCGCTCTACGGTCATATGCGGCCGGTCCGCATGGTGCACCGCCAGGGCGGCTGGACGCCGGAGACACTTGCCGAGGTTGCGATCCCGGCACTCGCTCCGCAATTCACGCCGCTCGGCGATGGAAGGGCGGTGCATCCGGGGCTGCCGATGGAGTGAGCACGCCGCGCAATTCGGCCTTGGCTTCCCGCGGCGGACACAGATTCAATAGAGGCCCTTTGATTGCGGCGGCGATCATCGTCGCCGTCATTCTCTACGGTTCTCTCTACCCGTTCAGATTCCACCAGCCCGCGGGCGGCGTCGGTCCGCTGCGACATCTCGTGCAGAGTTGGGCGGAGACGCCAGGCCGCGGTGACTTCATTGCAAACATATTTCTCTACCTGCCGCTCGGCTTTTTCTGGAGCCTCGCTCTCGCCGGAAGGGGCCGCAGGTTGCCGCGGATCCTGCTCGTCACCCTCGCCGGCGGGCTTCTCAGCACGGCGATGGAACTCGCACAATATTATATCGCAGAGCGGGTATCCGCGGCGGATGACGTCTATGCAAACCTGATCGGTACGCTGCTTGGCGCAGTCGTCGGAAATTTCGCCGGCGGAGATTTTTTCTGGCTCCCATTTCGCGAAATAGCCGCCAACCGAGTTCCTTCCCTGTTGCTAGTGTTATGGCTCGGCTATCGGCTCTATCCTTATGTACCGACGATCGACCTGCACAAATATTGGGATGCACTGAAGCCAGTCGTTTTCCACCCGCGCCCGACCGGCTATGATCTCTTTCGCTACACCTCGATCTGGCTGACGATCGGCAGCCTGATCGAGTTGTTTGGCGAGCCACGGCGCGGGTGGCTACTGTTTCCGCTGTTTACCGCCGCGGTGCTGGCCGCCAGGGTGCTGATCGTCGGTAAGACATTGAGCGCCGCGGAGATCGGCGGGGCGGTTATCGCCCTTGCCGTGTGGCTTCTGTCCGCCATCCGCATCAGTGCGCGACTCCGGGCGAGTGTCACTGCCCTGCTGTTGTCCGCCTATATCCTAGCCGAGCGGCTGGAGCCGTTCCGGTTCAGCGCCTACGGCCGGGCGTTCGGCTGGACACCATTTCGCAGCTTTCTTTACGGCTCCTTCGAAGTAAACATAATGTCCTTTCTCGAAAAAACCTTTCTCTACGGCGCCCTGATATGGTTGCTCGAACAGAGCGGGTTGCGGGCCGGGGTATCCACAATTCTGGTTGCGATCATGTTGTTTGCCGCCAGCTGGGCGGAAACCTACCTCCCCGGCCGTTCGGCGGAGATCACCGATGCCCTGATGGCTCTGCTGATCGGAGCGATTCTCGCAGTCATAAAAATCCCAACCGACGGCTCCCGCAAGGGAACCGCCTAACCCTACCGACGTTTGACCGGCCGCGTTCTTGCATGGTCAGGACCAAGGGCTTTGGGCATCACCACGGCGGTCCGCTAAGCTGGCGTCCTGTCACCCGGGTCGGGGGTCATCAAATGGCGTCGATTGCTCCGGAAAGCCGGCGGCACGCGCAATGAGGCCGCTATTTTTCGGCGCGATGCTGCTGCTCGCCGCCACGGCCATGGCTGACCCTCCGCCAAATGCAGATCCCGCGCTCGCACCGTGGTTCCGCAGCCTCGTCCAGCCTGGTACCAGCATCTCCTGCTGCTCGGTATCGGATTGCCGCGCCACCGACTACCGTATCGAAGGCGACCATTACGAGGCATTGATTGGCGAAGCCTGGTTCGCGGTGCCGCCCGACAAGGTTCTCCAGCGCACCGACAATCCGACCGGTCGCGCCGTCGTGTGCTGGACACCACAGCGCGGGATCGTCTGCTTTGTGCGGGCTACCGAATCGTAGGCCGCCCGCAGAGCCTTATTGTGGATTGGCGGGGACACCCAATGGGCTGGGCAGGCCGGGCGCGCTAAGGCCGCGTCGCCCGGGAGGCCTGCCGCTCGGCATCGGCGCATTCGGCGCGGCATTGGGGAACGGCACGGGCTCGGCACCAAGCAGCGGCACGCCGATCTGGGGCTGGGCTTCGCCGGCGCGCAATTCGGCCGGGCGAACCAGCGCTTCGACCTGCCGATCGGTCAGCTTTATCCGGTAAAATTTATCGTAGAACTCGCGGACGTTGGTCCGCAAATCCTCCTGATATTGATCGGGATAGAACAGGGCAGTGAGCCAATACAATCCTATGATGCGGTTCACCCCGGGCGGGTCGTCGATCCACCCGAAGGGATCGGCCGGAGCCAAATAGACCCTTTTGTTGGCGACCGCGATCAGGCCTCGCCACCCCGTGCTGCGCAAAAGGGCATCATAAAAGCTTCGTTGCTGGGCGATGATGATTGCCGGATTCCAGTCGATGATCTGGTCGCGCGTGACCCTCGTCAGCTCGCCGCGGCCGAGCCGGGCGGCAACATTGATAACCCCCGCCTGGTCGATGGCCGCCATCGCTTGCGAGCCGCCGAGACCGGTTTCGAGCCCGTCCGGTCCTAGGCCATAATAGACGATCGGACGCTCGTCGGCCGGTGCGATCAGCAATCTGCCCCGCAAGGCATCGATAGCGTAATCGGCATATTTGGCCAGGTCGCCGCCGCGCTCGGCGGCGCCGAGCAGCGCACCGATGATCCGCAAAGTGTGGGGGGTCGCCTCGATGCTGTTGTCGAGGACGAGGTAGGGGACCCCGGTCTGTTGCTGGATTTGTTCGGCGCGCGCCGCAGCTTCCGGCGTGACGGGGCCCGCTTCGATGATCAGGTCGGGGCGCGTCCGCGCGACCACTTGGACGGCCTCCGCCGGGTTCGGCCGCCCCAGTCCGCCGACGACCGGCAACCGGGCAAAATTCGCCGGAAGATAGGCCCGTTGGCCGCGGGACAACGGAGCACTCCAGCCCATGAGCTTTTCCGGAGCCAGCACAAAGACGAGGACATCTGCCGCCGGGTTCGCGGTCATCACGCGTCCGACGCGATCGGGAACCACCACGTAACGTTCGGCCGCGTCGACAAACGCAGCCGCTCGGCCAGACCCGGCGAGGAGCACCAGGAATAGGACCGTCATCCAGGCAATTGGCGATCGCAGCGGCATTCGCGCCCCTCGACAGGGAATCAGTAACGCAATCGACTATAGCCGCTGGAGGTCCTCAGGCAAGCAGCCATCCCCGACGACCGCGGCGTCGATTGCCCGCCAAAGACAGCCTGGCAAAGACATGGGCGCGCTGGCTATTCCTTTTCGCGGATCGCGATCAGCCGTTCGACGCACGCGCGCAACTCTTCCCGCAACGCCGGCCATTGTCGGCTCGCCGCCAAATTCTCAGGTCCAAAGGCGTTCGGCAATAATTCGGCAATCGTCCAGACGGCGATATTGCTGAGTTCGCCATTACAACAGATTACGTGTACGTTGCCGTTCGCTCGCTTCGCGGCCTCGGCGATGAGCTGGCGGCACGACCCGCAAGGCGCAACCAAGCGAGAGGCACCGGCCGTGTCTGTGAAATTGAAGCCCACTACGGCGATCGCATCAATCTCGGGGTCGCCCGCGGAATTGGCCAGGCTCAACGCGGCTGCCTCGGCGCAGATCGTCAGGCCTGAGGAGGCGTTCTCGAGGTTCGCGGCGGCATAAATGGTTCCCGATTTGCTGCGTACGGCCGCACCAACCGCAAACAGCGAATAGGGGGCGTAGGCTCGGGCGGAGGCCTCTTGCGCCTTTTCCACGAGTTCCCGGTCGGGACGATCGAGTCTCACTTGAGGAGACCGGAGTGCTTCTGCAAAACGTCTTGAATGGCGCTTACTGGGGCATGCGACTGTGCCTTTTTGGCGTTTGCGGGTCGCCGCTCGAGCGGCTTGCGAGATGATGGAGAGCGGGAGGATAGCGACGCCCGGCGCGGTTCGGGCGCAGTGGAAGGCTGACTGTGAGGCGCGAGCATCGGGGCCGCTTCGCCGGTGGCTGGAGAAGCAGTGCCGGGCTCCACCGTAAGCGCTTGCCCTGGAGGCTCTTCAACCACGTGGGCGATCGTCGCCTCGGCCGGAATCGGTAGCGGATCTACATTGGCGGCATTTTGGCTCCCAGTTACGACGGCGGGTCGATCCTTGTCCGCGGCCGTATCGCCCATCGGTTGAGGCGGCTCGGGGGGTGGCGGGGTGGAAACCCGGTCCAGCCTGCTCGTTGCTTCGATCAGCGAGGGCACTTGCGCTGATGAAGCATTAAGGTTGGGGCTGCTCGGGCTCACATCGGGCTCCAGTTTCGCCGACCGAGGCATTAGAATGAAAAAGCTGAGGCCAAAGAATACTGCGATGATCCAGCCGGCTATCAGCCCGATCGATATCAGATAAAGCAGAGAGCCTATCGATCTACCGAGAGGGAGCGTCCTCCGGATCAGCCCCCAGGCTCGGCTTTCTCGGCGCAGCCGCGTGCTCTCCGACTGAGGATCGGCGCCAGTTGCAGACATTCGTTAATATTACGCGGTCCGACTGCACAAGCAAACGAGCTGCAACCGTTAGCAAGCTTTTCTGCAGGAGTTAACAGCCGAAATATGGTGAATCGAAGCGCGTTTGGCCTGGTGTGGCCCGTCCTACCCGCCGAGCGCCGATTCGAGGTCGGCAATCAAATCGCCGGAGTCCTCGATCCCGACCGAGAGGCGCAGCAGGTCGGGCGGGGCCGGGCTGTCGGCGCCTTCGATCGAGGCGCGGTGCTCGATCAAGCTCTCGACACCGCCGAGCGAGGTCGCCCGCTTCCAGATTTCGACCCGCGCCGCTGTGGCGATCGCGGCTTCGGCGCCGCCGTGAACGCGCACGCTGAGCATACCGCCGAACCCGCCGGTCATCTGGCGCGCAGCCGCTGCGTGACCGGTATGTCTCGGCAGCCCAGGGTACAGCACGTCCAACACCAGCGGGTTTTGCGACAGCGCCTCGGCTATTTGCTGGGCGGAGCGGCAGGCGCGCTCGACTCGCGGGAACAAGGTTCGCATGCCGCGCAGCAGAAGATAGGCTTCGAAGCTCCCGAGGATCGCGCCGCCGCTGCTGCGTGCCGCGCATAACCGCGCCCAAAACGCGTCCTCGCGTGCCGTCGTCAAGGTCCCGGCCATCACATCGCTGTGGCCGTTCAGATATTTCGTCGCCGAATGCATGACGAGGTCGGCCCCGAGCGCCAACGGCCGGGTTAATACCGGGGTTGCGGCGGTGCTGTCGACTGCGAGCAGCGCGCCGGCGCTGTGGGCGATATCGGCCGCACCCGCGATGTCGGTGACCGACCACAGCGGGTTCGCCGGAGTTCTCGATCCATATGAGGCGCGTCCGGTCCGGGCGGACCGCGCCCCGCAGTGCGTCGAGCGAAGTGGCATCGACGAAATCGACCGCGATCCCCCAACCCTCGGCGAAATTCGTCAACCAGCTCCGCATTCCCCAGTACATGACCCGCGGTGCGACGACGCGGGCGTCTCGCGGAAGGCACTGGAAAACGGCGGCTGCGGCCGCCATGCCGGAGGAGAACAGCAAGGTCCCGGCACCGCCTTCGAGTGCGGTCAGCAACGCCTGCGGCTGGTCGTAGGTAGGGTTGTCGGCGCGTCCGTAACCGCGGCCTCGCCGGTATTGGTTGTCGGGATCGCGTAAGAAGGTCGTCGCCGTGTGGATCGGCAGGACCACAGCGCCGGTCGACGCATCGGTCGAGCCCAGCGCCTGCGCGGCAAGCGTGGCGGGATGCAGCGGTTTACGGCTCATCATGTTTCCGCTGCTGCGGTGCGCGCCTGGGCGACGGCGTGGATCTGGTCGCGCAGGGCCGGCTCGGTCCCGAACAGACGATGAAGGTCGCGCGCCGCCAGGCTCAGCAGCTGACAATATCCGAGCGCCACGACGTCGGCGGTGCGGCGTTCGGCGACCAGCAGGGCGAGCTCACCGAAAAAATCGCCGGTGCCGAGGTGAACGGCGGTAGGCGCGATCCGCACTTCTACCGCGCCCGAAGAGATAAAATACATCGCATCTCCACGTTCCCCCTTGTGGACGATGACTTCGTCCGGAACCGCAAGGCGCGGTCGCAGCATGCGAGCGACAGAACGCCGGGTCTTCGCGTCGAGCGCCGCGAACATCGCGACCCTGCCGACGAGATCCTCGCGCTTCAAGCCGAGATCGAGCGTCGGATGCACCTCGACGGCACGGCGCCGCGGCCGCAATTTACGTTGCAAATCCTCGTACATGTCTTGATTGATCATTGATTCGGCGCGCAATCGCCGATATCGCTCGTCTTCCAGGCGCGCCGCCAGCCGGGCGAGATACTGTACTTCGAGCTGACGGGCATAGGTCGGATATTGCAGTTTCAGCGCCGCAATCGCGCGATCGATCGCGCCAAAGCGCTGGTCGAGTTGTTGCGCCATCGCCGCCATCGCGTCGGCACCGAAGACCTCCTCGATCTGGTCGCGATTGAACGCGATCACGTTCTGCAGAACGAAACGAGCGGCCAGCTGGACCTCGAACCGGTCCCCGAGGAGCCGCGCCAGAGGCCGCGCAATGCCGATCCGATGATGGATCGCGCGCGATATACGCAAGGCCCTGTTGAAAGCAAGAATCCGGGCCGCCGCCTTCTGGTAACCGGCGACACCGTCGCTGTGCGCTCCGTCTCGGAGCCTCGCGGCGTGAGCAAGGAGGTTGGCAGCCACCCGCCGCGACACAGTCCGGCTCTCGAAATAATCGAGACAGAATTCCTGCTCGCGATCAGCCAGAACATAGAGCGCTACCCGCTCTCTCAGCTCGGCGGGAAGTTCAGTATTCTCGAGCGCGGCTCCAGCCGGTTCCCGGCCATTGCCGTCATAGGCTTTTGCGACCTCGGCTACGATTTCGGGGGAAATCTGATGCTGACGCCCCACCGTCTCAATTTCCTGAGGGATCGAAGAAAGAGTCAGCCCGATCACCCGCTGGCTGACTGCAACTTCCGCTGGAGCAAGGCTGCTGATTTTTAGCAGCCGCATTAGCGGCCGCATGGTCGGTGCCGTCACCAGCAGCGTGAACAGCACAAAACCGGTGGCGAGAATGCCGACGAACTGACGAACCTCCGGGGGGAGCGCGGGGTTCTCGGCTGCGGCGAGCGCCAAGGCGAGGGACACCGCTCCGCGCATGCCTCCCCATAACATGACGAGCTTGTGGTCGCGGTCGATCGGCTTTGCGATGCCGGCGAAACTGAGGATCGGAATAAGCCCGTAGAGCGTCATTGCCCGAGCGGCGAGAGCCGCGACGACCAGCGCGACCAACAAGCCCAGATCGGCCCAGCTCGCTTTTTCGAGAAGCTCGGGGATCTGCATCGCCGCAAACAAGAAAATCAGCGAACTGGCCCAGAAGGCCAGCTGCTCCCATGTGAGGACGAGGTTTTCCCAATTCGAGGGCGCTAACCGGCGCCGGCCGCCGGCGCTGACGGCCAGCGCCGCGGCGGCGACCGCGACGACCCCGGACACCCCGATATAGTGATCGCAAACGACGAAGATCACATAAGCGAAGGCGATGGTCAGTGTCGCCTCGGCCAACCGGCTCGCGCGCAAGGTCGGGATGAAAAGGGTGACGGCCCAGCCGGCAACATAACCGACGGCGAGACCACCGCCGAATTGGCGCGCAAAGGTGACGAGCCCGTCCACCGGGTTCGCGGGCCGATCTCCGGCCAGCATCGCGACAGCCAGCGAGTAGATCGCGATTGCCGCTGCGTCGTTGAACAGGCTCTCTCCCTGCACCAAGGTCGACAAACGACGCGGCGCCCCTATGTCGTGGAAGATCCCGACCACCGCAACCGGATCGGTGGTCGCGATGATCGCGCCCAGAATGACGCAGGCCAGGATCCCGACCGAGGAAATGGGCCACAAGGCGAGCCCGACGACGAAGGTGCAGACGATCACGCCGATGACGGCGAGAAGAAGAACCGGCCCGACCTCGTCGCTCAGCTGGCGCACATCGACGTTCAGCGCTGCCTCGAACAGCAGCGCCGGGAGAAAAACATAGAGGAGCAACTCGGCGCTGAGCCCGAAATCATGGAGCCAGCTTACGACATCGCTGATGATATTCCCGGGATGGGAAGCGAAGGGGAGGTTGGCGATACCCCCGATCGCGATCCCCACTACGGCAAGCAGGACCGTGTAAGGGATTGACAGCCGATCGGCTAGCGGCAGCAACAGGCTGACCAGCCCGAGCAGGGCGGTAACGACAAAAACGGTCTGGATGGTATCGGTCATGACGGCCGGCCGGGGAGAACCTACCGGCAGCCGCATTTCGCGACAAGGCGAACTTCCCCGCGCGTCTTCGGGGCAGGTTGACCAGCGCCGCGAATTCCCGGTAACGGTAATTCCGGTCCGAACCTGCCCGGACCGGCCCGGAATGAATTGTGTTCGAGAGCCCCTTAGGTGACCTCGCCGATGATTTCACGCCGTGCGCTGTTGCCGATGCTGGTTCCGATTCTGGCCGGTTTATCCCGGTTCTCTGTCGGCGCCGAGCTCCAACAATTTCCGACCTCGGAACTGACGATAGTCAGCGCGACCGGGCCACACCGGTTCAAGGTGGAGCTCGCCGAAACACCGGCGCAGATGACGCAGGGTCTGATGTTCCGGAAGAGCCTGGCGCCGGACGCCGGCATGCTGTTCGACTACAAGCAGCCGACCGCGGCGACAATGTGGATGCGCAACACATTGATCCCGCTCGATATGCTGTTTGTCGATGCGAAGGGCCGCATCGTCAACATCCATGAGCGAGCCGTGCCTCAGTCGCTCGACGTGATCGCTGCGACGGCGCCGGTCCGCGCCGTGATCGAGTTGAACGGCGGGACCGCGTCGCGGCTGGGCATCGAGCCGGGCGACCGCGTGATCTACCCGATCTTCGGGAACGCGTCCTAACCCTCACCGCAGCGCCGGAACAGGCCGCCGGCCAGATCGTTGATTTGATAATCGAGGAGATCGACGATGGCCGCTGCGGCTCGACCCTACTGGACCGGATTCCTCAAGCTTTCGCTGGTGACGATCGCGGTCCGTCTCTACTCGGCGACCACCGAAAAGGAGCGCATCCACTTCCACCGGATGCACGAACCCTCGGGCGAGCTGGTTCGCTATCAGAATGTCGTGCCGGGGCTCGGTCCGGTCGACAGTAGCGAGATCGTCAAGGGCTACGAGTACCAGAAGGGCCGCTACGTAACGGTCGAGCCGACCGATCTGGAGAAACTCCGCCTCGAAACGACCGATACGATCGATATCGCCGAATTCGTCGATGCCGACGCCGTCGACCCGGTATACGTCGACAGCCCCTATTACCTCCTCCCGGACGGCAGTCTTGCCGAAGACGGGTACCGGGTGATCCGGGATGCGCTGCGCGACGCCGGCAAGACCGCAATCGGCCAAGTCGTAATCAACACGCGCGAGCGGATCGTCGCGATCCGCCCATACGGCAAGGGTCTGCTCGTGAACGCGTTGCATTTTCCGGAGGAGGTCCGCGCCGCCGACGAGTTCTTCGCGGCGATCCCCGACGAGCCCGCCGCCGGGGATGAGCTCGCGATCATGGAGCAGATCATCACGAGACGAACCCGGAAGTTCGAGCCCGGGAAATTCGTCGACCATTATCAAGCGGCATTGAAAGAGCTGATCGACGAAAAGCTCGCCGGCCAATTGCCGGAGCATCCGCCCGAGCGCAAGCCCGCGCAGGTGATCAACTTGATGGATGCGCTGAAGCGTAGTCTGGCGGAGGAGGGCACGGAAAAGACCGGCGGCAACGCACGCCCCCGCTCGGCGAAATCCTCGAAAGCGCAGCCAAGTCTGCTTCTGCCGGTCCGCGGCGGCCTCGCAGACCAGCCCGAGGCGCAGGCCGCCCAAGCGCCGAAGCGGCGAAAGAGAGCTTCCTAAAAGCGGCGCCAGCGGCCCTCCTCCGCGTGCGCCATCAGGGATGAAAACGACCTACGACTTCGTCGGGTCTCCCGGGCGCGGGCTCAGCCCCCGAGCCCCGAACCCATGAACACAGGCTGCGGAATTTCTGATCGTCTCTATTGAACGTCGTCATCACCGGGCTTGACCCGGTGATCCACGCCTTACTTGGCGCCGATCCAGTAGGGGGCAGAGGCGTGGATGGCCGGATCAAGTCCGGCCATGACGAGTGGAGGCGTTGTCGCATCGACCCGCTTGGATTGCAGCGAATCGGAACGGGACAGCCGTGGGGGCCGTCCCGGAAGGACGATCTTTCACTTGAAACGATAACGATTTTCGCCCAAAAGCGGCTGCCGACTAGAGAAATTCGCGGACGAGATCGAGAAAGGTGTCGAGCCGGTCATGGTGAACCCAATGGCCGGCGTTTTCGATCGAAACGATCTGGGCATTGCGGAAATGGCTAGCCCGCCCGTCGTTCGCCGGGTTGGAGGCCCAGCTCTCTGTGCCATAGACGAGGAGGGTCGGGCAATCGATGCGCTGCCATAGCTCCTGGGTTTCGGCAGCCGTCATCTCATAAGGCCGGTCGGCCCGGACGTAGTTGTCGAATTTCCAGCTGTAGGTGCCGTCCTCGTTCTGGTTGACCCCATGCTGGGTGAGATGCCGCGCCTGTTCCGGCGACAGATGCCGGTTCGCTTCCTGCATGCGCTTGAAGGCGTCCTCGATCGAGGAATAGCGACGCGGCAGGCGGCCGGAGAGGGCGCGCTGTTCGGTGATCCAATGTTGCATACGTTCCGCCATTGGGCGTCTCGAACGCTCCTCGCGCCGCCTCGGAGATGCGCCCAACCCCTCGATCGAGATCAACCGTCTGACGTGATCGGGATAGATGCCGGCATAGCGCAGCGTGATCATTCCGCCGAGTGAGTGCGCGATGATGCTGACCGGCGCGAGTTCCTGCTGGTGGATCAATTGGGCCAGGTCATAGATGTAACCGGCGATCGAATAATTGCCGTCGGGCGACCATTGGCTATCGCCGTGACCGCGCAGGTCAGGCGCCAAAACATGCCAGTCCTGGCGCAGCGCGTCGGCAACCCAGTCCCAGTTCCGGCAGTGGTCGCGCCCGCCATGGACGAGGAGCAGCGGCGGCTTTGCTGGATTGCCCCAATCGACGTAATGCAACCGGAGTCGCTGCGAGAAATAAATCCGCGAGGTTGGGCCGGAGCTGTCGAGGTTCATTCAGGATGTCCCGTCTTCGCCATCAGGCGGGACGCGAAGCTAATGCCGGGGCAGTATAAAGCAAAGACCCCCGTGCGCTCGATGGCGTCAGGCGGGGGTCGCTGCAGCGAAGCTGTGCTTCGCGCTCGGCGCTATGGGCCGAGCTTTGTCTTGGACTTTCAACTTGGTTGCCGATGCCAAGCGGTCGGCAACTGCTTCTCTCCAGGTGGCGTCATGTCTGTGGCACACCCTCCCGGCTGGTTGTCGACAAACGTGATCTTAAGTACCGCTCAAGGGCGCCGTCAAGTGCCAAATTTGACCGTTTCCACCCGAAGCGGGATCCGACTCTGCGGGCGCTTGAAACCGGCGGCCTCGTAGTTTATTTTGCTGGCACTCTCTCATCGAGAGTGCTAATCGCGTTGTGAAATTTGAGGCTCTGACGGAGGAATCCCGTGAATTTTCGACCGTTGCAGGATCGCGTCCTGGTCCGCCGTATCGACCAGGAAGAGAAGTCGCAAGGCGGCATCATCATCCCCGATACCGCAAAGGAAAAGCCGATGGAGGGCGAAGTGATCGCCGCTGGACCCGGCGCCCGAGGGGATGACGGCAAGCTCAATCCGCTCGACGTGAAGGTCGGCGACCGGGTGCTCTTTGGAAAATGGTCGGGCACCGAAATCAAGATTGATGGCGAGGACCTCGTCGTCATGAAGGAGTCCGACATCATGGGTATCGTCGCGTAAGTGGAGGTAGATCATGGCTGCGAAGGAAGTACGGTTTCATACCGACGCGCGCGACAAGATGCTGCGCGGCGTCGATATTCTCGCCAATGCCGTAAGGGTAACGCTGGGTCCCAAGGGCCGTAACGTCGTTCTCGACAAATCGTTTGGCGCGCCACGCATCAGCAAGGACGGCGTCACGGTCGCCAAGGAGATCGAGCTCGCCGACAAGTTTGAGAACATGGGCGCCCAGATGGTGCGCGAAGTCGCCTCCAAGACGAGCGACCTGGCCGGCGACGGCACGACGACCGCGACCGTCCTCGCCCAGACGATCGTGCGCGAAGGCGCCAAGGCGGTCGCTGCCGGCATGAACCCGATGGATCTGAAGCGCGGCATCGACCGGGCGGTGGAGGCGGTGGTCGCGGATATCGGAAAACGTTCGAAGAAGGTTTCGACAAACGACGAAATCCAGCAGGTCGGAACGGTATCCGCGAACAATGATCGTGAAATCGGCCGAATGATCGCCGAAGCGATGCATAAAGTCGGCAACGAGGGCGTCATCACAGTCGAAGAGGCGAAATCTCTCGAGACCGAGCTCGACGTGGTCGAAGGCATGCAGTTCGACCGCGGTTATGTCAGCCCCTATTTCGTGACCAACGCCGAAAAAATGGTCGCCGAGCTCGACGACCCGTACATTCTGCTCAACGAGAAGAAGCTGTCGAGCCTGCAGGCGCTGCTGCCGCTGCTCGAAGCCGTCGTTCAGTCCGGCAAGCCATTGCTGATCGTCGCCGAAGACGTCGAAGGCGAGGCGTTGGCTACGCTCGTCGTCAACAAGCTACGCGGCGGCCTCAAGGTTGCTGCCGTCAAGGCGCCCGGCTTTGGCGACCGCCGCAAAGCGATGCTGGAGGACATGGCGATCCTGGCCGGCGGCCAGGTGATCAGCGAAGATCTCGGCATCAAGCTCGAAAACGTCACCCTCGACATGCTGGGCAGAGCCAAGCGGGTCAGGGTCGAGAAGGAAAACACGACGATCATCGACGGCGCTGGCAAGAAGGACGACATCCAGGGTCGCATCGCGCAGATCAAGGCACAGATCGAGGAGACGACCTCCGACTACGATCGCGAAAAGCTGCAGGAGCGGCTGGCGAAGCTCGCCGGGGGTGTCGCGGTCATCCGCGTCGGCGGCGCGACCGAAGTCGAAGTCAAGGAGCGCAAAGACCGGGTCGACGACGCCACGCACGCGACACGGGCGGCGGTCGAGGAAGGCATCGTGCCGGGCGGCGGTGTCGCTCTGCTCTATGCCGCCAAGGCGCTCGACGGCCTGACACCCGAGAACAGCGACCAGCGGGTCGGGATCAACATCGTCAAACGCGCGCTGCAATCGCCGGTCCGCCAAGTCGCGGAAAACGCCGGCACCGACGGTTCGATCGTCGTTGGCAAGCTGTTGGATGCGCACGACCCGAACCGCGGCTTCGATGCGCAGAGCGGCGAATATGTCGACATGGTCCAGGCCGGCATCATCGACCCGACGAAGGTCGTGCGGCTCGCCTTGCAGAATGCCGCTTCCGTTGCGGGCCTGCTCGTCACGACCGAGGCGATGGTCGCCGAAAAGCCCGAAAAGAAGGCAGCGCCCGCAATGCCGCACGACCACGGCATGGGCGGCATGGACGACTTCTAAGCCACAACTCTCGCAAAAATCGGGCCGGCATCCCACAGGTGCCGGCTTTTTTGCTCCCTCGCCCCGCTTGCGGGGAGAGGGCTGGGGTGAGGGGCAGCAGGTGATGAACCGAGTGAGGGAGGAACACTGATGAGCCGGTTGTTCGGGCCGCTGCGGCAGATGGGGTTTGTGGTGCGCGACATCGACAAGGCGATGCGCCACTGGATAGAGGTCTGTGGGATCGGCCCCTGGTATATCGCCGAAAAACTGCCCTTGCACGGGTTCTGGTACAAAGAGCAGCGCTACGACGACATTCATCTGACGATTGCGCTGGCCAACTCCGGTGACGTGCAGCTCGAGCTGATCCAGCAGCGCGACGATACGCCAAGCATGTACCGGGATTTTCTCGCCGCCGGCCATGAGGGGCTGCAGCATTGGTCGAGCTGGCCCGAGAATTACTGTGAGCTCCGCGACCGGGCGGTGAAGAACGGCTGGACGATCGGCCAGCGCGGCGAGAGTCCGCGCGGCCCGTTCGTGTATTTCCTCAATGAGGGCCACCCGGCACCGTCATCGAGATGGCCGAGCTGACCCCGGCCCGGCGCCGCATCTTCGACGCGGTGCGCGACGCGGCGGTCGACTGGGACGGCCGCGACCCGATCCGTCGTGATTGGCCGCACGCCTGAATTACCGCGGTAAGACCTTCGCGAGCGCCGTGTAGGCTTCCTCGTCGGTCCGGTCGTAGCGCAGCGGCGTCACGACGATCTTCCCGGCGTGCAACCCCTCGACATCGCTCTCCGCCCCCTGGTCGCGGGGCCCGCGCCGAAAGCTGATCCAATGGTAGGTCAAGGTGCGCGGATCTGTGCGGGTCTCGACCTGCATTCCCTGGATCAGCCCGGGGCCTTGGCGCGCCAGGGTCATGGGGCCGACATCCTGTGCCGGAAAATCGGGAAAGTTGACATTAAGGCAGGTCCCGGCGCTCCACCCGATCGTCAGCAATCGGCGTACGACGCCGGCGCCGAGTGCTGCGGCTGTGTCCCAGCGGACCTGCGCGCGGTCGGTCCATGCCTGACTCAGCGCGATCGAGGGAATACCGAGCAGCATGCCGGTCATCGCGCCGCCGACCGTACCCGAAAAGACCGTCTCCAGACCGAGATTGGCGCCGCGGTTGACGCCCGAGAGAAGAAGCTGCGGCGCCTCGGGCATCAGATGGCACGCGCCCATGACGGCGCAGTCGCCGGGCGTTCCGGTGATCCCGTAACGCCGCAGCCCTCGCTCGCTGATCCGGATCGGATGGTGCAGGCTGATGGCGTGCGAGACGCCGCTCTGGTCGTGCTCGGGCGCGACAACCCAAACCTCGCGCGCCAGTTCCGCGGCGATGCGCTCGAGCACAGTGAGGCCCGGCGCCTCGATGCCGTCGTCATTGGTGATCAGAATGCGGTCCAGCATAATGGGCTCCAAAGCGCCGCAGAATAGGGTTTGGCCGATGGATGTGTCGGAAAAATCGTTCGAACCGGGGGGCGGCTGGTCCGCTCGACGGGGTGTGCGTCGTCGACATGCCGCACCCCGTGTCCGGCAACATGGTCAGCCTTGCAAATCGCCGATTTCGACGCCGAGGTCATCAAGATCGAGGACCCGAAGCACGGCGACCCGCTGCGCGCCTGGCAGACCGACGGCCTCAGCATCCATTGGAAGGTCTATTCGCGCAACAAGAAGAGCCTGGCGATGAGCCTGCGCGAGCCGCGGGGGCGCGAGCTGTTCCTAGACCTTCTGGACACGGCGCAGGTGCTGATCGAGAATTTCCGCCCTGGGACGCTTGCGCCGATGGGCCTCGCGCCCGAGCTTTTGCACTGCCGCAAGCCGCCTCAGCGGCACGGCCTCGATTTCAGTTGCCCGCCAATTTATCAAAGAGCGGGGTAACGCTCGCTTCCGGTCTGTCGAGGATCTCCAGGAGAGTTGTGCCAACCTCAGCGGTTAGCCGCTTCAAGTCGAAATATTCCAAAATAGCCCGCAAGTGCTCATCCGTCCCCGACTCCAGATGCAGCTTCTCGAAGACGAGTTTGCTGGCTGCTCGCAATTCCGCAGGGGGTATTTCCTCGAATGTCCGAGGCCCGCGGCAGCGGAGCCGGATTGCCGGACTTCCTTTGCTTCTCACCGTGGAGAAGAGCAGGCCGCTCACCCCCGGCTCATTTTCGGAAATTACGTTTCCCTGACGGATCGCGCTGGAAAGGGCCTTGTTCATCGTGCTCTTCAGCTCGGGCCCTAGCCGCTTGATACCACAACTCCGCAGATAAATGTCGTAAGCCCGCTTTGCGAGCATAGGCCCTTCGGCCTCGATGACGCGGCATATGCCCTCTGCCACGGCGCCAAGACTTACCGTTCGCGGGTCCTGTCGAGCCGCGGGTCCGTCGACCCTTCACCGGGTGCGCGAAACTCTCCCGGATGGTGCTCGTGGTCTTCGTCGTCTGCATCGTCAACCAGACCGGTCCATCGGGATATCCTCATCTCCGGAAGAGAGACGGCTTATAATGGCATCGTAAATCCGCACCATACCGACTTGGGTGCGCTTGCGAAGGATCAGGGCGGGCGCGAAGGTGACCCGAGGCTTACTGATCTCGCCTATCGCTGGCTTCAGCTCCGGAGACCACTCGCAGTCCGGGTGGAGCGCGGTGGCCCAGGCTTTCAGCGTTGTAAACGTCCGTTGGCGATCCCACACGTCATCGTCAATGGCACTTAGTTGTTCGCTGACGGTGGCATATTGCCCGCGCTCGGGGCGCAGTTCGGCGTCGAGCATGTCATCTTCGATCCGTAACTGAACGCCATCGGCCGCACCGTTAAGCTCGATAATTCCCGTAGTCGGATCAAAAAAGAGATCTACGCGGGCGGTAACCATATGACGCAGGATCAGTGGGGATGCTCCCTTACTGTTGTCGCGCCAATCCAGCAGCCCTAACCCGAGGACAAGTTCGAGGATTTCGCCTTGCTTGCGGAGCTGCGTATGAAACTGGAAGAGTTCAGCATAGATCGATTGAATACGCTCGCGAAGTAAATATTCTGACGACCAAGCCTCCCAGCTTCGGCGAAACCGTTCGAATGCAGCGATAACGTCGGGATAGTGTTCCAGCTTGACTTCGATTCGCGGTGGCTCTTCTCCATCATCCACTTTTGCTGTGGGGTCCGGTTCCAGCCGTGTTGGCCAGAGCGCGGGCATTTCGACGCTCGCCCGTCTTCAGCGCCTGCTCGTCGGTCCAGGGTAGAATTTCGTCGGGCGGAGAGGGCGGTCTCGGAAATTGCTGCTTGTGAACGACGAGCCACGGTTCTCCTGGCTCAAAGCCATCACTCCAGGCCGGACTCTGGCATTGAGGCTCCTGCGGAATGGCGGAAAACCAGAGAACCAAATCGTACTTATGTACGTCGTAAACCGTCGTGCTTCCCAGCCCAACGAATTCTTTCAGATACCGAGCGAGGCGAATGGCCTTTGATTCGATTGGCCGCACATCCATCAGGCAGCTTCTTTCTTGCTGTCGATGGCCTTCAGACCTTCGTAATATCCTATAAATAGTTCGTAATATCCTATAAATAGATGGATTACCGCCGGCTTGCGGTACTTTTCAATCGCAATCCCACGGCATGGACGGTGTGAACCGACCGTCTGAATTTGGTATTTCGCCTCTCGTGGGGAAAGCGAGTTCATTCCTTGGCCAAGCCCTGTCGGCTCGCAATTTGGCCAAACGGCCCTTTCGGTCAATCGGCAAGTAGAGTTTTGCAGGCGCTGCCCAACGGGGAGTTTGGAGGCGGCGGGTTAATATATTGTATCTCTATTGATGCTAGCGAGCGCGCCTCGCTGTATGCCAGGGATCCACCCTTGTGACCCACGCGGTGCTTCAGCCATGGCTTTCTTGATTAGAACGTAGCATGAACCCATATCCGGCCTCCCATGCCGCGGAGCCCTACTGATGCCGGAAATCTTTGCTGATCCGCCATTGCCCCCTGTTATCACCTGTTTCTCGGACATCGAATCCAGCGATTTCAACAACTTGGTCCTGATCTCTTTGTGCCTCACGCGCGCGACGCGCGCGGGCGTTTGCCACCGGAAGCCATCCACCGGCATAACGGCGCAGCCCACGCTCGCTGACGCGGACCGGGCCATGCAGGCGGACGGCGTGCGAGACACCGCTCTGGTCGTACTCAGGCCACCACCCAGACCTCGCGCGCGAGTTCGGCTGCGGTCGTTCGAGCACCGTGAGGGCCCGGCACCTCGATGCCGTTGTCATTGGTGATCAGAACGCGATCCACCATAATGCGGCTCCAAATCGCTGCAAAATAGGGGTTGGCCGATGAGCGTGCCAGAAAAGTCATTCGCGCCGGAAGCGGCCTGTCCGCTCGACGGGGTGCGGGTGATCGACCTGTCGCGCCTCGTTTCCGGCAACATGGTGAGCCTGCAGCTCGCCGATTTCGGCGCCGAAGTCTTGAAGATCGAGGACCCGAAGCGCGGCGATCCGCTGCGCGCCTGGCAGACCGACGGCGTCAGCGTGCATTGGAAGGTCTATTCGCGCAACAAGAAGAGCTTGGCGATGAGCCTGCGCGAGGCGCGCGGGCGCGAACTGTTCCTCGAACTGTTGGCCACCGCCCAGGTGCTGATCGAGAATTTCCGTCCGGGAACCCTCGAGGCGATGGGGTTCGCGCCGGAGGTTCTGCACCGGCATAACCCGGCCTGATCATTCTGCGGGTTTCCGGCTGGGGTCAGGACGGTCCTTACCGCGACCGGCCCGGCTTCGGTACCCTGGTCGAGAGCATGTCCGGGTATGCCTCGCGCACCGGCTTTCCCGACCGTGAGCCGGCCTTGCCGCCGACTGCGCTCGCCGACATGGTCGCCGGGCTCTACGGCGCCTTTGCGGTGATGGTCGCGCTGCGCCAGGTCGAGGCGAAGGGCGGCGTCGGCCAGGTCATCGACCTGCCATTGCTCGACCCGCTGTTTTCGTTCATCGCAACCGAAGCGGCGATCTACCGGCTGACCGGGACGGTTCGGGAGCGCACCGGCAGCCGCTCCGAGACGACCTCGCCGCGTAACGTGTTCCGCACCAAGGACGGCCGCTACATCGGCATCTCCGCCTCGATCCAGGCGATGGCCGAGCGGCTCTTCCGCACGATCGGCCGCGAGGACATGATCACCGACCCGCGGTTCCGCACCAACAGCGACCGGGTCAGGAACGCCGAAGCCTGCGAGGCGCCGATCGTCGCGTTCATCGGCGCGCGCAGCTTGGCTGAAAACATGGAGGTGTTCGAGCGCGCCGAGGTCACCGCCGCGCCAGTCTACGACATCGACCAGTTCATGGCCGACCCGCATGTGATCGCCCGCGAGATCCTCGTTGACCTGCCCGACGCCGAGATCGGGCGATTGCCGATGCACAACGTCATCCCACGCCTGTCTGCGACACCAGGCCGGCTGCGACGCCCGGCGCCGGCGCTCGGCGAGCACACCGCCGAGATCCTGGGTTCGCTCGGCCTCGATCACACGGAAATCGAGGCGCTCGCGCACGAGGGCATCATCCGCCTCGAAGGAGGCGCATCATGACCGCGGGTTCCTTGCCGGTATGGCGCTCGCTGTTGTTCGTGCCGGTGACCGCCAAGCGCTTTGTCGACGGGCGGCACGGCGCGGCGCCGACGCGATCATTCTCGATCTCGAAGACAGCGTCGCGGCCTCCGAGAAGGAGCGGGCGCGCACCCTGGTGCCGGAGGCAGCCGAGATCGTCTCGCGCGGCGGCGCCGATGTCGTGGTCCGCATCAACCGGCCATTGCGGCTTGCGGTGGGCGATATCGAGGCGGCGGTCGGCCCCGGGGTGCTGGCATTGGCTCTGCCCAAAGTGGATAGCCCCGAGCATGTGCGGCTGCTTGCCGAGATCGTCGACGAGGTCGAAGCCGAGCGCGGCATGGCGCCAGGCACGACCCGCCTCATCGCGATGGTCGAGACCGCCGCGGCGTTCTTCCGCATCGCCGAGATCGCCCGCGCCCACCCGCGGCTCTGCGCCCTCAACCTCGGCGCCGAGGATTTCGCACTGTCGGCCGGGATCTTGCCCGATGCCGAGGGTCTGTTCATGCCAAAGCAGATGGCGGTCTTCGCCGCCCGCGCCGCCGGCATCATGCCATTGGGCTTTATCGGCACCGTCGCCGAGTTTCACGACCTCGACGGTTTTCGGCAGACGATCCGTCGCTCGCGCCGCCTCGGCTTCATCGGCGCCTCGGTGATCCATCCGAGCCAGATCCCGATCCTCAACGAGGAATTCCGCCCCAGCGCCGAGGAAGTCGACCACGCCCGCCGCGTCGTCGCCGCCTATGACAAGGCGCTCGCCGAGGGTGTCGGCGCCGTCACCGTCGACGGCAAGATGATCGACGTGCCGATCGTCGAGCGCGCCCGCCTCCTGCTCGAACGCGAAACCGCCATCGCGGCGCGCGAACTCCGGATGAGCAAGACCGCTATCTTAGCGTCCTGAACGGCGCCGCGAGACCCTCACCCGCCTCGCAGCGCTCGGCACCCTCTCCCACGGTGCGGGCGAGGGGATAAACGTGGTTTCGGACCAAACTCCTCGCCCGCACGGGAGAGGGGGGACCAAGCCCGCCATGGCTTGGTGGGTGAGGGTACAGCCTAGCCTTCGCCAAATTGCCGCAGCAGCCAGCGCAGCGTCTCGTCCGGCGCTTCCTCCGGGACGTAATGGCCGCAGTCGATCGGCCCGCCAGTGACTTCGGTCGCGTAATCCCGCCAGACCCCGAGCACATCGCCGTAGACCGTGCCGGTATGGCTCTTTGCGCCCCATAGCACGAGCAGCGGGCAGCCGACCTTATGGCCGGCCTTGCGGTCGGCTTCGTCCATCTCGAAATCGCAGGTCGGACAGGCGCGATAATCCTCGCAGGAGCCGCGGATCGTCTTCCAATTGAAGCAGCGGACATATTCGGCGAAGGCTTCGGGATCGAAAAAGCCGAGGCCGATGCCGGGCTTCCACAGTTTCTTCTCCATGAACCATTGCGCCGGCACACCGGCCATCATCCGCTCGGGCATGTCATAGGGCTGGGCCATGAACAGCCAATGCCAGGATTTCAATGCCCAGTTCTTCGAGGCGTGGGTCCAGACATGGTAGTTGGGCAGGATGTCGATGACCGCCGCCCGCTTGACCCGGTTGGGATGATCGAGGCACATGCGGTGCACCGTGCGGGCGCCGCGGTCATGACCGGCGGCGAAGAACTCGCGATATCCGAGCCGCTCCATCACCTCGACCTGGTCCTGCGCCATTGCGCGGAACGAATAGTTGATGTGGTTCTCGCCGCCGTCATCGGGCCCGATGCTGTCGCCGTACCCGCGCAGATCGGCGGCAACGACATGGAACCGCTCGGCGAGACGCCCGGCGACCTTGTGCCAGGAGACATGGGTCAGCGGGTTGCCGTGCAGCAGCAGCAATGGAGGGCCGTCGCCGCCGTGCCGCAAGTGGATTTGCGCGCCGCTCGTCGAAATTTCCGTCCGGGTGAACCCCTCGAACATCTGCCGCCTCCTCCACTCCTGTGCCGCAAGCAACTTGTCCTTTCTCGCAAGCATTCCGCAAGGTAAACTCGCGGCGACCCCGAGGGGAAAGGTCGCGTTTTGGGGGACCGCCGGTTCGTCGTCGAGCTAGTCAAGCCGTCGCATTACGACGACGACGGCTATGTGATCCAGTGGTGGAAATCGTGGATCCCGTCGAATTCGCTCGCCTGCCTCTACGGAATTGCCATGGACCTGGCCGAGCGGCGGGCGCTCAGCTCCGACATTGCGATCGAGATCCGGGCTTACGACGAGTGCCACACCGTCATCCCTGTGCAGCGGATTATCCGGCGGATCAAGAGCGCCGATGCCGGGCTCGTCTGCCTCGTCGGCGTTCAGTCGAACCAGTTCCCGCGCGCAATGGACCTGGCGGCGCGGTTTCGCGAAGCAGGCATCCAGGTCGCGGTCGGCGGGTTTCACGTGTCGGGCTGCCTGGCGATGCTGCCCGGCCTGCCGCCCGACCTCGAGGCGGCCTGCCGGCTCGGGGTGAGCCTCTTCGCCGGCGAGGCGGAAGGACGGCTCGCCCAGGTCTTCGCCGACGCATTCGCGGGGCGGCTCGAGCCGATCTACAACCACATGGACGATCTGCCCGGGCTGCAGCAGCAAGTAACCCCGTTTCTGCCGCTCGACATCGTGCGCCGCTATGGCGAGACGATCGGCGCGTTCGATGCCGGGCGCGGCTGCCCGTTCCAGTGCAGCTTTTGCACGATCATCAATGTGCAAGGTCGGAAGTCGCGCTGGCGCGACGCCGACGATGTCGAGCGGCTGGTGCGCGCCAATTTGGCGCAAGGCGTCTTCCGCTTCTTCATCACCGACGACAATTTTGCGCGCAACCGGAACTGGGAGGCGATTTTCGACCGTCTGATCGAGATGCGCGAGCGCGAGGGGCTCGGCCTGCAGTTCATCATCCAGGTCGACACGCTCTGCCACCGCATCCCGAACTTCGTGGAAAAGGCGGCGCGCGCCGGCTGTAAGCGGGTCTTTATCGGGCTCGAAAACATCAACCCCGACAATCTGCTGCAGGCCAAGAAAAAGCAGAACCGGGTGCACGAATACCGCCAGATGTTTCTCCACTGGCGGGCTCAGCGGGTCATTACTTATGCCGGCTACATTCTGGGATTCCCGGGAGACACGCCGGAACGGATCGCAAATGACATCCGCACCGTGCAGCAGCAACTGCCGGTCGACCTGCTTGAATTCTTTATCTTGACGCCATTGCCCGGCTCGGCCGACCACCAGCAGCTGTACAAGAATGGGGTGTGGATGGACCCCGACATGAACAAATACGACCTCGAGCACGTCACGACGGGCCATTCCGTGATGACCGCGGCCGAGTGGCAGAAGGTCTATCGGGATGCCTGGGACCTCTACTACTCGGCCCAGCACATCGAGACGATCTTCCGCCGCGCCAAGGCCTCGGGCATCAAGCCGATTCGTCTATTGAACCATATCCTCCAATTCTACTTCACCTTCATTCAGGAAAACGTGCATCCCCTGCAGGGCGGCTATTTCCGCCGCAAATTGCGCCGAGAGCGCCGGGCCAGCCTACCCCGCGAGAACCCCGTCGTCTTCCATTCGAGGCGGGTCCGGGAAGTCCTTGAAACCCACATAAAGCTCGCCGCCTTCTACCTCTACCTGCACCGCATCCGTCGCCGCGTCGAACGCGATCCGGGCCCCTACACCGACCCCGCTTTGATGCCAACCGACCGCGACGCATCCAGCCTCTTCGCGTCCCGCCCCGCCAAGAAGGCGATTGCCAAAGCGATCGCCTGATATCGCCATCGGCGCCGGTGACACACACTAAAATTAAGTAGCCTTAATCCTCTTTCGCGTCAGGTGACGGGATGGAACGACCACACCTGAAACGACGGCTAGCGCCGTGATGGTCGCGGACGTCGTCGGCTACAGTCGACTGATGAGTGTCGACGAGGAGAGCACGCACCTTCGGCGCTCCGATTACATAAAGAAATCGATCGAGCCCAAATCGCCGAGCATGGCGGCCGTCTGATCCGCAGCGCTGGAGACGGGCTCCTGGTCGAGTTCGACAGCGCAGCCGACGCGGTTATTGCGCTGCTCGAATCCAACATGATCACCGAGCCGACGCCGGGATCGCTGCCGATCGCCGCCTGAGGCTTCGCATTGGCATAAATGCCCGCGATGTTATTGCCGATAATCGCGATATCTACGGCAACAGCGTCAATATTGCTGCCGGCTGGAAGGCTTGCCAGCCCGGGGAGATCTATGTCAGCCAGAGCGTCCGTGACCAGCTGCAGGTCATCCCGACCTGGTGTTTGAGACAAAGGACAACAAAAGGTAAGAATTCAGCAGCCGATCCGCATCTATCGCGCGCGGCGTGTCAACCCCAACAGAGGCGCGCTTTCCCGGCTGATCTCGTCGACGACTCGGCGCTTTCTCCGGACTATATTTCGCGCACCTACGCTCCGCCATCTGGACATCGATATTGCTGGCCGTGGCAACGAGCATAACCGTAGCAGCGCTGCCGCTCCGGCGCGACTACGCGCTACTGTCGCCACGGCATCTATCATGGTGCTGCCGTTTCGTAACGTGAGCAGTAATCCCGAGCAGGATTACTTCGCCGACGCAGTGACCGATGATGTGACCACCGATTTATCTCGTCTCTCCGACACCGTGGTGATCTCACCGGTACGGCCTTCACCTACAAGGAAAGGCGGTCACCCGCGGCAGATAGGTCGAGAATTCGGGTTCGCTATCTGTTGGAAGGCAGCATCAGAAAGACGGGATGCAGGTCAAACCAATGCACAGCTCGTCGACCCGTCGCGGCCAATCTGGGCCGACCGCTTCGACACCGAGCTTGCCGATCTTTCCGAGCTTCAGGAGCTATCACCGGCTATCATGGTCGCTATATAATCTGCTAGGCGAGCATCGCGGCGATCGCCGAGCGGCCGCAGATCCCGATGCAGTCGATTTACGGTTGCATGCCTGGCTCTTATCCTCGCTGGACCTAGTCCCGAACACCACCTCTCCGCCGCCAATTCCTCGAGGAGTCGCTGCAGCGCTATCCTCAGTCCGCCGAGAGTTGGAGCCAGTTGGCCGGCTTTTGGTGAACGATTATCTGAACAACTCGAAGAGGCCAAGCAGAGTGGCGGAGGCCGGGAGGATCTGCTCCGGCGGGCGGAAAAGGCGTTGGCGGAAGCCCTAAATAAAGATCATCCGACCGTCGCCGCGGCGCATCTTGCGATGGCTTCATCCGCCGCGCAAAGGGGACCATCAAGAGGCGCTCGACGCCTTCGAGCGGGCGTCCAGCTCGATCCCAATTCCGCGCGTACCTACGCCAAAAAGCCAATCAGCTGGTGATGGTCGGACGGCCGAAGGAGGCTCCCCGCTCGTGCTGAAAGCAATAGCCCTCAGCCCCCGCATCCATACGCCGGCACGTTTTACTGGGTCATCGGCGAGCCTCTTCGTCATGCAAAATTACGATACGCAATCGTTGGCTGAGAAAAGCGTAAGAAAGACCGATGTTTGTCCCAGCTTATTTGCTGCGCGTGCTCACCTCACCAAGCAGCCCGAGACGCCTGCTTGAGCGATTAAACGCATTTAGCTACACGTGCAGCGCATACGACTCTACAAAAAGAGCTCCGCACACCACCGCTGATGCAAGCATATTCACACTGTACACGCTGCAGAAGCTATCCTGCTCTCGCCCTGGGCGGTCCTACCGGCGTGGACGGAGGCGGAACAGCGCAGGGTGGTCGGGCTGGGTGGTGACAATCGCGACCGGGACCACGGGTTCCGAATAGGCGCGTTCGATATGGAAAGCCCGGACCATGGCCGCGAGTACCAAAGTCGCTTCGGTCAGCGCGAACTGGGCACCGATGCAGACGCGCGGGCCCATGCCGAAGGGCAGGTACGCGCAGCGTTCGGGCGGCGGCGCGCCCGGCAGAAACCGCGCCGGGTCGAACTTCTCCGGCTCGTCCCAGAGGCGCCGATGTCGGTGCAAAACCCACGGGGCTATCAACACGACGGCGCGCGCCGGGATCGCGATGCCGCCGGCCGTATCGGCACGGCGCGCCTGGCGCGCCAGGGTGAAGGCGGGCGGATAGAGCCGCAACGCCTCCTGCACGACCGCGCGCGTGTAGACGAGTGTTGGCAACGCCTCGTCTGCCCGCTGCGGGTCGAGATCGAGCAGCGCGGCTTCCGCGGCGATGCGCTCCTCCACCTCGGGGGTCGCCGCAACGAGGTGGAGCGCCCAAAACAATGCAACCGCCGTTGTTTCATGCCCCGCAGTGATCAAGGTCGCGAACTGGTCGGCCAGCCGGTCCGGATCCCGTTCCTCCGTCGACAGCAGGTCGAACAGATCGCCCGGTGCGCCCCCAGGCCCCCTCGCGCGGCGTTCGGCGATCAGCCGTCCGATCAGCGCCATCCAGCGGCGGCGAAAGCGCCGCCGCGCCAATTCGCGCGGGCTGGGGATCGCTAACGGCAGCAGAAAATCGAGGAGGCTCGGCCGGCCGAGACGCTCGGCATAGCCGGTGACAAGCTCGCGCAGTTCCGCCCCGTGCCGATCCATGGCCAGCGAAAACATCGACCGGCCAGCGATCTCGAGGGCGAGGAATTGCATCTCGGCGAGCAGGTCGAGGGGGCGCCCGCCGCGATCCGCGAGCCGGCCGATGAGCGTGTTGGTCGCCTGCGCGATGTGACGAGCCAGCATCGGGATTGTCCGCGGCGTGAATGCCGAGGCAACGGTCTGCCTTTGATGCCGCCAATCCTCGCCTTCGCTGAGCAAGAGACCCTTGCCGAGCAGGGGGCGCAGCATGCGGATCGTGGCCGCAGTGCGGCGGTAATTTGCCGGGTTGTCGACGAGGATGTGGTGGATGCTCGCGGGCCGGCTGAGAATTACTTGCCGCCGGCCCAAGAAATTGCGGATCAATACCTCTTCCTCGAAGGCCTCCGGCGGGAAAGCCAACAGCGCATTCTCGCCCAGCGCCCGCGCGATGCCGCGAGCAGAAGCCCCCTCCTGCGGCGCACGAGGCGCCGGCGGGAAGATCGCTCGCCCTTCGCTCACCGCTCGCATCCGCACCTCGCCCCAGCCGCCGTCACAGAGATCGGCATCGCCGCGTTTTATCCAAGCGTCTATTCACGGTCTGGTCAGCACCGGTGGCCGAAGGGACCAAGGATGTTGCCTTTTTGGACGACGCTGCCAGTCTGTCGACCTAACCGAGTGGTGCCGATGCATTTGCCAACCAAGCTGCACTACGCCTGGGTTGTCGCGGCGGTCACTTTCGTCGTGCTGCTGCTGACCGCGGGCGTGCGTGCCGCGCCGGGCATTCTGATCGTGCCGCTCGAAAACGAGTTTCATTGGGCGCGTTCGACAATCTCCTTTGCGGTCGGGGTCAACCTTCTGCTCTACGGGCTGATCGGCCCCTTCGCCGCGGCGCTGATCGATCGCTTTGGCGTCAGGCGCACAATGGCGGTCGCGCTCGCGGTGACCGCGGCCGGTGTCGCTCTGACGCCGGCGATGCGGCAATCCTGGCAGCTTATCCTGCTGTGGGGCGTCGTCGTCGGCGCGAGTTGCGGGGTCATCGGCAACTTCCTCGCCGCGTTTATTGCCGCCCGCTGGTTCCGGTCCGCCAGGGGCTCGTCGTGGGTGTATTGACGGCGGCCAACGCTGCGGGTCAGCTGATCTTTCTTCCGACGATGGCGGGCCTGGCGACCAGCGCCGGCTGGCGCGTGATGTCGCTGCTGCTCGCGGCTTCGGTCGCGGCCTTTGTCCCGCTGATTGCGCTCTTGATGCGCGATCGCCCCGAAGATCTCGGCTTGGCGCCCTATGGCGCCAGTCACGCCTTCCGACCCGCGCCGGCGCTCGACGGCAATCCGTTGACCCTCGCCTTTCGCGCGCTTGGCGAAAACGCCCGCTCGCGCGATTTCTGGCTGATCGCCGGCAGCTATTTTGTCTGCGGCGCTTCGACCAATGGTCTGATCGGCACGCATCTGATCCCCGCCTGCGTCGACCATGGTCTGGCCGAGGTCACCGGGGCGGGTCTTCTCGCGGCGACCGGTGTGTTCAGCTTTCTCGGCGGAACGCTTTCCGGCTGGCTCAGCGACCGGGTGGACAACCGGCTGCTCCTCGCGTGGTACTACGGACTGCGTGGCCTCTCCCTGCTCTATCTGCCCTTCGCCTTCGACATGTCGTTTTACGGGCTGTCGCTGTTCTCGGTGTTCTACGGGCTCGACTGGATCGCTGGGGTCCCGCCGACCGTTCGGCTGTTGAGCCGGGTCGTCGGAACCGAGAGAACCGGGATCATGGTCGCGTGGATTACGGTGATCCATCAGGTCGGCGGGGCTTCGGCTGCCTATCTGGGCGGGGTGCTGCGCATCTCGTTCGGCACGTATCTCGAGGCGTTCCTGTTTGCCGGGCTGCTGTGCTTCGGGGCGGCAGCAATGGCGCTATCGATCGGGGCCGGCGGCCGGCGCGCCGAACCTGCGCACGACGCCGTGCCGGCTGCCTGACGCGAAATGCCTTTTTGGCTGCCGACGCTGTTGGTGATTGTAGTGACTGCGCTGGCGCTGACCGCCGCAGCATCGCCGCCGACTGCTCTGAGCGCCCGGCGATTGTGGATGGCCAGCATACTCGCCTTGGGGTGTCTCGCCATTGCCGCCACGGTTTGGCTCGGGCGACGCGAGGCAGAGGAAACCTGGGCGCTCGCGGGAACCAGCGCGTTGCCGCAAGTCCCGCCCACCATGTTGAATGGGCCGAGCACCGTCGATCTGACCAGACGGATCAAGGCGCTGGAGGACCATATCAAAGAGCTCGAAGCGGGCAGACGGGCCCGCTCGATCCTGCAAACGGCCGCCGATAATCTGGCATCATATCTGAAGCAGTTCGGCAGCCGCCGGGTGATCGTTTCCTGCATTCCGGACGACATCGAGGCCTATCAGTATGCCAACCAGCTGGCAAACATCCTGAGGGCCGCCAGTTGGGAGGTGCAAGGTCCTCAAGTAACCAAAATATTCGGTGACGTCCGGTCGCCGGGGATAAATTTCTACGTGAATGGAGACAGCCATTCCGACACGGCCATGATCCTGTTGGATGGGTTCGCGAAATTCAATATTCCCTACCAGAGCCGGGTCACGCCGAATGGGGCTATCCCGGACACCGAGACCGTCGAACTCTTCATCGGGACCCAACAATCGCCGCGAATAAACGTCGGGCCGATTAATTGAACCGATCGACGAGGTCACGATCTGCCGCGGCGAACATGCTGGCAACATGCCGGAAAACCCAAAAGGGGTTTTCCAGGGAGGTTCCCCGGCCAGATAGCTGGGAAACACCGGGACCGCATTCCCTAAAGGCACAGAACGTTTTTGTTGCTCCCGACCAACGGTAACTCCGTCGTGGCGGGATCCCGCTTGGTTAATTAGCTACCGTTCCGCGGGCGCCGATCATGTCGCGAGGCGGCCGGTAACGGAGGGTTCAATGACTAATGTGGGCTCGCGAGATCTAATTTCCGATAAGGATTCCGAAACCGAAGTGGCCGAGTTCATCCGGACCAAGGGGGTAACAAGGTGCCCGACCGCATGCGTCCTGCCGACCCAGGCTTCGGTTGCCGCCTCCGATCGGGAGGCGCTCGGCGAATACGCGGCGCGCCGCACCGAGCGTCGGCGTGCGAGAGTGGCCGCCCACGCGCAACAGTTCTGGAACGTTGAGCTCGTGCCTTCGGTCGCCAGATAGCGCCGGTGGGTCGGCCGCGACGCCGCACAGCAAATCTGCCACTTCCGAGGCAGGTATGCTATGCTGCGCGCCATGAACCAGCCCTCAGAATTGCCGCCGCAGCCGGCGGAATACTACCGGCGCAAGGCCGCGCGCGCCCGCCAAGTCGCCGAGGGGGTCACAACGCGGGCGATCAAGCTGCGGTTGCTCGAATTGGCTCTCGAATACGACAAGCTCGCCGACGGTACCGAGAGCGCCACGCGACCGCCGCCGGATCTATCCGATATTTGATTTCTCATTGCGCGCAAAATCGGGTCATTCAGCGCGTGCTCGGGGCGCCATCGCCGGTTCTGCCATTTTAGCCAACAAGGCCAGCCATTTCCCGACCCGCTTGCGGTTCTTTCCGAAATCATAACGGCCGTATCGGGACCGGCTGTAGATCGCAATGCTCGAACAATTCGGTCCGAGTTGAAAGAACTCGACGGTGATGATATCGGGAAAGCGGAATGTCGGCGAATGTTGAATATAGACGAACCGTCGGTTGTCGGGATCGGAGACGATCGTCTCGACACGCTTTTCGCCCGAGATCACCTCTGTCCAATATTCGCGCAATCGCTCCCAGGGCAGAGGGAAGACCGGGCTGGCGACCGCTTCGGCCGCCGGGCAATATCCTGGCGGACAGAAGAGAAAGCCAGGTTTAGGGAGCGGCGAGTGCAGCTCGGCGAGGCTAACCGCCTCGCTTGGAGTGAGGCGATTTTCGGCTTCGCGGCCCATATAGATCCGCACAGCGAGCCCGAGCGCCGCCACCCCCAGCAAAGCCACGCCGAGCGGGGTCAACATCCAATGGACTCTACGCACCTTTTCTCCCGCCGCCGCTAGAGGCCCAATCCTCACTATGCCATAACCAGCCTCTCGGCAAAGGGGTGGATCGGAATGGAACAGCAATCAGCGCGGCATGCTCCGGAAGCACCGCTGAGCGAATGCGAGCCCGATGCTGTGTACGCGCCGCAGGGTCTCGCCGAGGGTATTTCGTGGCTCGCAGCCGAGCCGATCTTTGCCGCCATACTGGGAACCGCCGGCCCGCCGCGATTCCGCCGCCGCCGCAACGGGTTTGGCACCCTATTGCACATTATCCTGGAGCAGCAGGTCTCTATCGACGCCGCGGCGAAGATGTACCACAGACTGGCCGGGCTGAGCCGTCCGCTCGCACCCGCCACCTTCCTGGAGCTCAACGACGCAACGTTGCGGTCCTGCGGCTTCAGTCGTCAGAAGATGGGGTATGCGCGCGATCTCGCCGCGGCGGTTGAACAGGGCAGTTTCGATTTTGCCCAGCTCGCGGCGGCCGAGGATGAAGCCGCGCTGTCGGCCTTGCTGGCGATCAGAGGCATCGGCCGGTGGAGCGCCGAAATCTATCTGCTCTTTGCTTTGGGTAGGCCGGATATCTGGCCCGCCGCCGATCTCGGTCTGCAGCTTGCGATGGCCGAACAGCTGGGTCTCGGGTCGCGGTCTGCCGAGGCCGAGTTGCGGCTCCGCGGCGAAATGTGGCGACCATGGCGGTCGGTCGCGGCCTGCCTTTTCTGGCAGTCCTATCTGCACGCACGTGGACGCGTTGCACCGCGCCTGCCGCCGGAGCTCTATGCCTGATCGCTCAGCGGATTGCCGGCCCGGGGGCGTGTCCGGTGTTTGCGCAACAGCAACCGGCCCGACATGACCGCCACGGCGGCGAAGAGGAGGAGCGCAGGCACGCCCCCCTGCGTTAGAACGCCAATCAAGATCTCGACCCCGACGGCGAGCAGGAATGCGAATACCGGGCTCAGCAAAATTCCGCCTACGATCGTCCACCAAGCCCAGTTCGGAACACGGTCCATTTCTGCTGAGGCTCCTCAATATCCCGCAAATCTCGAAACGAACGGGTGGAAGAGTTGTGTCGCAGATAATGGTTGGTGAGTTGTTAGCGGCGAGAGCAGCGGGTTCCAACCGCCTAGGCGCCAATTGACCTGGCGGGAAACGAGAGGGACATCATGACGGAACGCTTCCCCGACGGGTTCCTATGGGGCGCCTCGACCTCGGCTTACCAGATCGAGGGCGCGGTCCGGGTGGATGGACGCGAGCCATCGATTTGGGACACTTTCTGCCACCAGCCCGGCAACGTCCTCGGCGAGGAAACTGGCGATATCGCCTGCGATCATTATCACCACTGGCCCGAGGACATCGCGCTGATGCGCGAGCTCGGCATCGCGGCCTACCGGCTGTCGACCGCCTGGCCGCGCATTCTGCCGGAGGGGCGCGGCAGACCGAACCCCAATGGCCTCGAATTCTATGACCGGCTGATCGATGCGGTGATGGCTGAAAGCATCGAGCCCTGGGTCTGCCTCTACCACTGGGATTTGCCGCAGGCCCTCGAATATCGCGGCGGCTGGCAGAACCGCGACACCGCTTCCTGGTTCGCCGAATATGCCGCCGTCGCGGTGCGGCGGCTCGGCGACCGCGTCAAGCACTGGGCGACCTTCAATGAACCGAATGCCGCGAGCGTCTTGGGCTATTGCGAAGGCAAGCACGCCCCGGGCATCCGCGGCCGGGAGAGCGCGCTCAGAGCCATTCACGTCATGAACCTCGCCCATGGGTTGGGCACGGAGGCGATGCGATCGGAACGGGCCGACCTGCTGATCGGCAACATCTACAACTTCCACCCGCGTGAGCCGGCCGGCGAGCGCGAGGAAGACGAGATCGCGGCGGCCATGCTCGACGCGCTGTGGAACCGCTCCTTCCCCGACCCGCAGATTCACGGCGCCTATCCCGAGCGGCTCGCCGGCGAAATGGAATGGCTGGTGCAGCCCGGCGATCTCGATATCATCAAGCAAAAGCTCGATTACTTCGCGTTCAACCATTACACGCGATCGCGGGTGCATCGTGACCCGGACCACCCGTTCGAGGTCGGGACCGTCCCCCCCGAACCGGGAACCCCGGTCACCGAAATGGGCTGGGAGATCGCGCCCGATGCGTTCCGCCAGGTGATCATCGAAGCGAAGGAACGCTACGCCGGCGATCTGCCGATTTACATCCTCGAAAACGGGGCTGCCTTTCCCGACCGGATCGACGCGGACGGCCGGATCCGCGACGAGCAGCGGATTGCCTATTTGCGCGGTTATCTCGGAGCGGTGCTCGATGCGATCGAGGCGGGTGTGCCGGTCCGCGGTTATTTCGTCTGGTCGCTACTCGACAATTTCGAGTGGGCGTTCGGCTACAGCCGGAGGTTCGGTCTGGTGCACGTCGATTTCGCCACGCTCGAGCGACGGCTCAAAAACTCGTTCCATTTTTATGCCGAGCTCGCCCACGGCGCCCCGCTCGAGCGGGAGTAAGATGCCCGGCTCGCTCAGTCAGGAGGCGTCACTCGACCTGGTCGCCCATGTCATCCAGGTAGCGCTGACGCCGATCTTCCTGCTCTCGGGCATAGCAACCCTGCTCAACGTGTTCGCGACACGCCTGGCGCGGGTCGCCGATCTCGTAGCGCAGATCACCAAATCGATGGAACAGGCCGATCCCGAGGAGAGCGCGGATCTCGCTCGACAACTCTTGGCTCTGCGCCGCCGCTCGATTGCGCTCGACGCCGCGATAGTGCTCGGCGCAATCGCGGCAGCTGCCACTTGTGCGTCGGTCTTCACCCTGTTTGTCGGGGCGCTGCGCAATTCGACGGTAGCCTCGGTGTTGTTCACCACCTTCGGGCTCGCGATCGTTTGCACGATCAGCGCGATTGCGGCTTTCACCACGGAAATGATGATGGCCGGCAGCGGCGTGCGGGCTGAAGTGGCACGCCAGCGATCCTCCGAGCAGGTCTGAGGACTTCACCAGAGAAACTCGGCGCATCGCCTCACGAGATCTTCCTGCGAAGCGAAGAAATCCTCGGCGAGGTCGAGGGCTTCCGCCGGCCGTTTCGTCTCGAAACGAACGCCGTGTTGCCGCGCGATATCGGCAAGACGGCGAGCCACATCGGCGCGGCCGGTGAAGATGACACCTTCCACTTCCGCTCGGATCGCCGCCAGCGCAGCGCCGACATTGTCGCCGCAGTCGAGAATGGTGGAACAGCGAATGTCGGGGACGGCCCCACGTGCCGCGGCCACCAGCGCCTTGAACCAGCCCGGACCCACATAGCCGCCGGCATCCGGCGCGCTGACGAGCGCCACCAGACGACCGGCACGCTCCGCAGCGCTCAGCGCGGCGACTGCTTGGGCGAGCGTGTGAACGATGATGGTGGCGATAGTATCAGCGTTCCTCCAATTGGGTCACCCGTTCGTCAAGCGCGCGCAAGCGATCAACGATGCGGGCGTTCTGAGCGACATTGCCGTCATCTGCTTGAGCACCCTGATCAGCGTCTCCTCGTGGCGCAGCAGGATCGCGGTTAGCACCTTGATGTCGTCGCGCAAGAACGCGATCTCATCGAGAATCCGCCGCTGCTGGGCGGCGAGGAATTCGAGAGTGACGGTTTCGGGCATTGCAGCCCATTTCAGGCGAGTCCGCCGAAATGGGCGGCGACCTCGACCATTCGGTTTGAGAAGCCCCATTCGTTGTCGTACCACGACAGTACGCGGACGAACCGCTTATCGAGCACCTGTGTCTGCGTCACATCGAAGGTCGAGCTGTGCGGGTCGTGGTTGAAGTCGACCGAGACCGTCGGTGCCTTGTTGATGCCGAGAATGCCCCGCAGCCGGTTGGAACGGGATGCCTCTTCCATCAAGGAGTTGACCTCGTCGCCCGAGGTTTCGCGGGCTGCGTCGAATGTGAAATCGATCAGCGACACGTTTGCGGTCGGCACACGGATCGCTGTTCCGTCGAGCTTGCCTTTGAGCGCCGGCAAAACGAGGCCGACAGCCCTTGCCGCCCCGGTCGAGGTCGGGATCATCGACTGGGCCGCCGTGCGGGCGCGGCGCAGGTCACTATGCAAGCCGTCGACCAGGGACTGATCGCTCGTATAGGAGTGGATCGTCGTCATGTAGCCCCGCTCGATGCCGATCCCCTGATGCAGGACATAGGCCACCGGCGCGAAACAGTTGGTCGTGCAGGACGCGTTCGAGATGACCTTGTGCTCGGGCTTCAGATCCTCCTGATTGACCCCCAGCACGATCGTCATGTCCGCGCCATCGGCCGGCGCCGAGATGACGACGCGCTTGGCGCCGGCCTCGAGGTGCTTCGCCGCAGCCTCGCGCTTGGTAAAGATGCCGGTGCATTCGAGCGCGACGTCGACCCCGAGCTCGCGCCACGGCAGCTTGGCGGGATCGCGCTCGGCAGTCACCCGGATCTTGCCGCGCCCGATATCCATCCAATTGTCGCCGGTCGTGACTTCGCCCGGGAAACGGCCGTGCACACTATCGTAGCGCAGCAGATGCGCGTTGGTCTCGACCGGGCCCAGATCATTGATCCCGACAACCTCAATTTCGGTATGCTTGTGCTCGTATGCCGCCCGCAAGACCAGCCGGCCGATGCGGCCAAAACCGTTGATCGCGACCCGTACCGCCATCTCTTCCTCCCAAAGCTCTCGCCGATCTATAGAAGCGAGCGTGCGGCCTGTGCAACCCTTTCGGGTGTAATGCCGAAATGCGGGAACAACGCCTCGCCGGGAGCCGAGGCGCCGAAACCTTCCATGCCGATGAAGGCGCCGCGCGGGCCCAGCCAGCGGTCCCAGCCAAACTCTACGGCGGCCTCGACCGCGACGCGCGGCGCCGAGCCGAGCACCGTTTTCTGGTATTCCTGTGGCGCCTTCTCGAACAGATGCCAACAGGGCATCGAGACCACCGCAGCTCCGACGCCATCCTTTGCCAGCGCCTCGCGAGCAGCCATCGCGACGGAGACCTCGGAGCCTGTCGCGAGAAGCGTGACTTGGCGCTCCCCATCAGCCTCGGCCAGCACATAGGCGCCGCGCGCAGAGCGGTTTTCCGCATCTGGCTCGCGCCGCAGCAGCGGGAGCGATTGGCGGGTCAGAGCGAGAAGCGAGGGTGCATCGAGCCGCTGCAGCGCCAAGGCCCAACACTCGGCGGTCTCGACCGGGTCGGCCGGGCGGTAGACATAAAGGCCCGGCATCGCGCGCAACGCGGCCAGATGCTCTACCGGCTGATGGGTCGGGCCGTCCTCGCCGAGCCCGATCGAGTCGTGCGTCATCACATAGATGACGCGGACCCCCATGAAGGCGGCCAGCCGGATAGAGGGCCGGGCGTAATCGGAAAATGTGAGGAAGGTCCCGCTATAAGGGATTAACCCGCCATGCACGGCAATGCCGTTCATCGCCGCCGCCATCCCGTGCTCCCGCACCCCGTAACGGATATAGCGGCCGGAATAGTCGCCGCGGCGGACGTCCTTCTGGTCCTTGGCCTTGGTGTTGTTCGAGGGTGTGAGGTCGGCCGAGCCGCCGACCAGCTCCGGAACGACCCGGGTCAGGGTGTCGAGCACCATCCCCGAGGCCTGGCGCGTCGCGATTTTCGCATTTGTCTGCCGGAAGTCGTGGCAGACCTTGGCGATCGCTTGATCGAGGCCGGGCGGCAATTCTCGGCGCTGGCGACGCAGGAATTTGGCGCGGCGCTCCTCGCCAAGGGCGTTGAGGCGCGCTTCCCAGGCGCGGCGCACGGGTTCGCCGCGGTCGCCGGCCGCGCGCCATTCCGCGCGGATGTCTTCGGGAATCACAAAAGGCGGCTCGCTCCACCCGAGCCGCTGGCGCGCGCCGGCGATTTCGTCGGCGCCGAGCGGCGAGCCATGCGCCGCGGCGGTTCCCGCTTTGGTGGGCGCCCCAAACGCGATCGTCGTGCGGCAGGCAATGAGGTTCGGACGATCGCTGTCCTGTGCCTGCCGAATAGCCTCGGCGATCGCAGCATGATCGTGGCCGTCGATCCGTTCGGCCGCCCAGCCATACCCCCGGAACCGTAGCAGCGGATCGTCGGAGAACGACAGCTCGGTCGGGCCGTCGATCGAAATCGAATTGTCGTCGTAAAACACGATCAGCTTGTTGAGGCCGAGATGACCAGCGAGCGAGGCAGCCTCGTGGCTGACCCCTTCCATCAGGTCGCCATCGCTGGCGATGACATAGGTGTGGTGATCGACGATCTCGTCGCCGAACTCTGCTGCCAGCATCCGCTCGGCGAGCGCCATGCCGACCGAATTGCCGGTCCCCTGCCCCAGTGGCCCGGTGGTGGTCTCGATCCCGGCCGCGTGCCCCCGCTCCGGATGCCCGGCGGTGCGGCTGCCGAGCTGCCGAAAGCGCTCGAGCTCGTCGAGCGTCATGTCGGCGTAGCCGGTCAAGTGCAAGAGCGCATAGAGCAGCATAGAGCCGTGACCGGCGGACAGCACGAAGCGGTCGCGGTCCGGCCAATCCGGCGCCTGCGGGTCGAACCGCAGAAACTGAGTAAACAGGACCGTCGCGACATCGGCCATGCCCATCGGCATGCCGGGGTGTCCCGACTTCGCCTGCTCGACCGCATCCATGGCGAGCGCTCGGATCCCATTTGCCATGCGGCGGAGTTTCGGGTCCCGCGGCGCGGGGAGCGGAGGGGCCGTAGCGGCGGAGGTAGTGGCGGTGCTCATCACGGCAAGATAGTTACCGGCGGCGCGAGAGCAAGCTGGCGGCACCCTGCACGCGCTATGCCTGCTTGATAAAACTGAAAAACAACAGCAGGGCCGCCCCCCTTAGGCGGGGAAACGCCCGGGGTTTGAACGTGGCAGCAGGAAAGATTTCCAGAGAACAGGTAGAAGGATGTCAGACAGGGGGCCTCGCCGGTAACCGCGATGATGGGTTTACCACCCGATTACGGCTATTCTTCGGGCGCCGTCACGTTGTGCCTGTCCAGCAATTGGAGGAAGAATGCTGACAATCCTGGATCTCAACGCCGAGTTCGCCAAACTGAAAATGTTACGCGGACGCACGCCGGAAACACCAGAAGCCGATCGCGAGGGCGCTTTTGCGCGCTTGGCGCCGTACCGCGACAGCGCCATCAATGTCGCCAAATTCTCCGGGGAAGGCCCGTGGGAGCGCCACCCGAACGGCGACGAGATCGTGCAGATCGTCGACGGCGCCGTGATCTTCCACATCATGACTGAGGATGGGCCTCAATCCCATCCGCTCAAAGCAGGGATGGTGGTGATCGTTCCGCAGGGGGCGTGGCACCGCTTCGAGGCTCCCCACGGGGTGAGCCTGATGACCGCCACCCCTCAGCCGACCCAGCATCTCACATTCGCCATCGACGATCCGCGAACCCTCGAATGACGATAGCGGGCCGTGTCGTAGATAGCCGAGGCCGCCCATTGGGCCCTGACCCAGCTTTGCCTGGGTTGGCGTGCTGACTGCATGCTTTGTGTGAGGGAGCGGGGGGATCTGTCGGGGCGAAGGAAATGAGCAGTCGACTTTTCTTGCACATTGGCGGCCGCAGGGATCCGCCCCGGCAGACGCTCAAAATATCGGGTTTATGAAGCACATCGCGGTCCTTACGAGTGGTGGTGATGCCCCCGGCATGAATGCGGCGATACGCGCCGTCACGCGCAGCGCGCTCGATCTGGGCATGACCGTCTATGGAGTGCGCCAAGGCTGGCAAGGCCTAGTCGAGGGTCAGTTCCGGCAACTCAGTGCGCGCGACGTAGGCGGCATCATTCAGGTCGGCGGCACATTTCTCGGCAGTGCTCGATCAGCGGAATTCCGCGAGGAGAGCGGCCGGTCCAAGGCGCTTCGCAACCTTGCCCAATGGGGCGTCGATGGTGTGGTGGTTATTGGCGGCAACGGATCTCAGGCCGGCTCGCACATGCTCAGCCAGCTCGGGGTTCACGTGGTCGGCATCGCCTCCACCATCGACAACGACCTGTTCGGAACTGATATCACCATCGGCTGCGACACCGCCATCAACGTCACGCTTGGCGCGATCGACCACTTGCGGACGACCGGTTCCTCGCACAATCGCGCTTTTTTGGTTGAAACCATGGGAAGAGACTGCGGCTATCTGGCGATAATGGCGGGTCTCGCAGGCGGCGCAGAAGTCATCTCAATTCCTGAGTCCGAGGTACCGGCGAGCGAGATTGCGCAGCGGCTGCGGGCCGCATTCGAGCGCGGCAAGACGCATGCAATCGTGGTGATTGCCGAAGGCGTCAAAGAAAATGCCGCGAAAATCCTCGCTTATTTCGACGCTGATAAGCAGAGGGCAGGTTTTGAACTGCGAGCCACCACACTGGGGCACGTCGTCCGCGGCGCTCCGCCCAGCGCCTTCGATCGCCTGTTGGCCACGCGGTTGGGCGTCAATGCCGTCAAGTCGCTGAGCAATGGCGAAACCGGCGTATTGGTCGGCTATCAGAAAAACGAGGTCACGCGAACGCCGCTCGCCGACATCGTCGGACGCACCAAGCCGGTAGATACAGAACTGGTCGAGCTTGCGCGCATTCTAGCAAAGTGATTATGCAAAGTATTGAGGGCGGTCTCTCTCGCGCACAAAAAGGGCCGGCCTTGCTCAGAGCCGACTGGTTACGGTGTACATCAGATAGACGAATAAGATCGTTCCCAGCAGAAGAAGTAGCGCCACGAGTGTAATGTCCAGCAGCGCACCTGGACCCGGCCGTACCTCTTTGGCATCGATTTCGAGCGTGGTCTTGCGGAAGCGGACCGCGGCGAGAGCCATCATCACGCCGCCCAGCACGATCAGCAGCAGGCCGGCGATGTCTCCGACGATCTGACTGCCCGCCCTCAAAGGCCGCGCAGCGAGGGACGAGGCCGCGATCCGGAGGAACAGGTCAAACTTCTGGACCAAGAAACCGAACGCCATGATGGCGATCGCCGTGCGCACCCAGGCAAGAAACGTCCGCTCATTCGCCGCGTGGTCGCTGTACCGCTCGATCATTGGGCGTCGCGCCCCAACGGTTGTTGTAGGTGACTACGATACGCCGACTTAGCCATTAATGGCGCTCGCCTCCGAGCCGCCTTCACCCCACCCGATACCTATAGGTATCGTGTTTTTCCGTTGTGGTACAATCCGCAGAAGGCAGTCTTGTTCTTTGCCACGTACTGATGTCGGGGATGATAGATGCATGCAGTCCCCTATCGCTGGCGGCTGACGGGCAGCTTCCTTGCTCATCTGTTCAAGGCGACGGCGCAGCAGCACCATCGGGCATTGGCGGCGACGATCGCGCGGTTCGTGCCGGCCGAGGCGGTGGTCTTCGATGTCGGAGCGCATGCGGGTCAATACACCAAACTGTTCGCGCGCGCCGCATCGGCCGGGCGGGTTTATGCCGTAGAACCCGCCAGCTATGCGCGCTCGATCCTGCGGACGGTGGTGTGGCTGCATCGGCTCGGCAATGTGTCGGTGCTGCCGATGGCGCTTGGCGTAGTCGATGGGCTCGACACGCTGAACGTGCCGGTCAAGGCACATGGCAGCTACGGGTTCGGCCTGTCACATCTGGGCCGGCCGCAAGACCGCTGGGCGGCGGTCGAGCAGGAGCTGGTGGCGGTGACGACGCTCGATGCGGTCGTTGCCGCGCTCTGCATCGACCGCGTCGACTTCATCAAGGCCGACATCGAGGGCTGGGAACTCGCCTTGCTGCGCGGCGCCGAGAAAACCTTGCGGCGCTTCCGGCCGGCGATGCTGATCGAGCTTTCGCAGGAGCATCTGGCGCGGGCGGGTGACCGGATCGAGGCCGCCTTCGCCTTTCTCGCCGCGCGCGGCTACGCCGCGTGCGAGCTGACGCCGAACGGAGAACTCCTTCCGGTCGATGCCCCGCTCGACGGCGACTTTTGGTTCATCCCAAGCGACGACCCCGTTACTGCGCGATTTGGATCGTAGCGAGCTGCAGCTTGGAGGAGGATTGTTTCAAGCTGGTGGCTTCGGTAACCTGCGGCTCGGCATATCAGGGGAGAGCCCGGCATGGCGATCATTGTTGGCACTGGCGACTTCAAGTACGGCATCGTCGAGGATTGGGCAAAGCTGCCGGACGGGTGGTCGTTCAAAGAGGTCGGGGCGGTTGGGGTCGACGCCAAGGACAATGTTTATGTCTTCAACCGCGGAGACCACCCGGTCATGGTGTTCGACCGAGAGGGTAATTTTCTGCGCTCCTGGGGCGAGGGCCAGTATCCGCGGGCGCACGGCGTCCATGTGGGGCCGGACGCTTCGATCTATCTGACCGACGATGGCGGCCATTTCGTCCGGAAATGCTCACTCGCCGGCAAGGTATTGCTCGAGCTGGGCGTCCCCGGCAAGCCGGCGCCTTACATGAGCGGCGAGCCGTTCCATCGCTGCACTCACACCGCCCTCTCGCCAAAGGGCGAAATTTACGTCTCCGACGGCTATGGCAATGCCAAGGTGCACAAATATTCGCCTGACGGCAAATTGCTGATGTCGTGGGGCGAGCCCGGCACCAATCCCGGCGAGTTCAACATCGTGCACAATATCTGCACCGACGCCGATGGCTGGGTCTATGTCGCCGACCGTGAGAACCACCGCGTCCAAGTCTTCGACGGCAACGGCAAATACGAGACGCAATGGAATAATCTGCACCGGCCCTGCGGGCTATACATGGATTATACCCGTCATCCGGTTTGCTATATCGGCGAGCTCGGCCCGGTGCAGCCGGTCAACCGCAACAGCCCGAACCTCGGCCCGCGGGTCAGCATCGTCGACAACCAGGGCAAGCTGCTGTCGCGCTTTGGCGACATGCACGCCGGCACGGGGCCGACCGCATTCCTCGGCCCGCACGGCCTTACGGTCGACTCGCGCGGCGACCTCTATGTCGGCGAAGTCTCGTGGACGCAATGGCCGCAATTCTACCCCGACACGCCGCGGCCGGCCTACATCCGCTCATTGCAGAAATACGAGCGGGTGCACTGAGGGAGGAGGCAATGGCGGAGATCGTAGGCACCGGCGACTTCAAATACCGCATCGTCGAGAACTGGGCGAAGCTCCCCGACGGCTGGTCCTTCAAGGAGGTCGCCGCGGTCGGCATCGACGGCAAGGACAATGTCTATACCTTCAATCGCGGCGAGCACCCGGTCATGGTGTTCGACCGCCAGGGCAATTTTTTGCGGTCGTGGGGTGAGGGCCAGTATCCGCGGGCGCATGGCGTCCATATGGGGCCAGACGATACAATCTATCTGACCGACGATGGCGGCCATTTCGTGCGCAAATGCTCGCTCGACGGCAAGGTGTTGCTGGAGATCGGCGTCTCCGGCAAGCCGGCCCCCTATATGAGCGGCGAGCCGTTTCACCGTTGCACCCACACCGCCCTCTCGCCGAAAGGCGAGATTTATGTCTCCGACGGCTATGGCAACGCCAAAGTTCATAAATACTCGCCGGACGGCAAATTGCTGATGTCGTGGGGCGAGCCCGGCACCGGTCCGGGCGAGTTCAACATCGTGCATAATATCTGCACCGACGCCGAGGGTTGGGTCTATGTCGCCGACCGTGAGAACCACCGCGTCCAGGTGTTCGACGGCAACGGCAAATACGAGACGCAGTGGAACAATCTGCACCGCCCATGCGGCCTCTATATGGATTATACCCGCCACCCGGTCTGCTATATCGGCGAGCTCGGCCCGTCGATGGCGGTCAACCTGAAGAGCCCGAATTTGGGTCCCAGGGTCAGCATCGTCGACCACCAGGGCAAGCTATTGAGCCGGTTTGGCGACCCGCATGCGAGCCTGGCGCCGACCGGGTTCATCGGCCCGCACGGCATGTGCGCCGATTCCCGCGGCGACCTCTATGTCGGCGAGGTCTCCTGGACCTTGTGGCCGGGGGCCTTCCCGGGCGAACCGAGGCCGGAAAATTTGCGCTGCTTCCGCAAATTCGAGAAAGTCCACTGATAGCCGGCCGTCTCTAACCGGCGCTGCGGGGAATGGACATGGGCCAAGTCAGTGTGCCGGTAAACGGCCGCTCGTATGCCATCAGCTGCGACGACGGGCAGGAGACCCGCATCAGGCGTCTTGCGCAATATGTCGACGCAAAGGTTGCCCAATTTGTCGGAAGCGTCGGTCAATGCGGAGAAGCCCGACTGTTGCTCCTCGCCGCGCTGGTCATCGCCGACGAACTCTCGGACGCCAACGACGCGCTCGAGCGGGAGCGCAACCACGCCGAAAACGCGTCAAATGGAAGAGACGAAACGGCGAGGCCGGTCGCGCCTATTGCGGCGGGGCTGCAGACACCCTAGCTTCCCCGATGCGGAGTGGGGCTGGGCGGTGCGTTAGGCCGCATGTTGCCCCGGGGCCGATACCTACCTCTTGGGGGCCGTCTCTGTCGAAGTCGTGGCTTCGGCACATGGTCGCCCACCTGCTACGGCGGGCCACGGAGGAGTTGCACGCCGACGGCCGAGCCGGCTCCACCCCGCAAGCCATTTCCCGCCTGGGGCGCCGCGTGAACATCCTGTTTTGTGGAGACGTCGTTGGACGGCCGGGCCGTGAGGCTGTCAAAAAGCATGTGCCGGCCCTGCGCCGTCAATTTGCGATCGACCTGGTTGTCGTCAATGCGGAGAACGCGGCCGCGGGACGCGGCCTGACCGAACGTCTGTGCGGCGAATTTTACGATGCCGAAGTCGATGTCTTGACCACCGGCAATCACGTCTGGGACCAGCGGGAGATCATCCCGTATCTCGACCGCGATCCGCGGGTCCTGCGCCCGGCGAACTTCCCGAAGGGAACCCCCGGCGCCGGGTGGCGGCTCCATCCGGTCGGAGGGCAGAGCGTCCTCGTCGTCAATCTGATGGGCCGGCTCTTCATGGATGCGCTCGACGATCCCTTCGCCCGGCTCGAAGAGGTCCTCGGCGAATTCCGGCTCGGCGTCGACGCTGCGGCGATCCTGGTCGATTTTCACGCCGAAGCGTCGAGCGAGAAGATGGCGCTCGGTCATTTCGCGGATGGCCGCGTCTCGGCTGTTTTCGGGTCGCATTGCCACGTGCCGACCGCCGATCAGCAGATCTTTCCGGGCGGCACCGCCTACCAGACCGATGCCGGGATGTGCGGCGATTACGATTCCGTGATCGGCATGCAAAAAGGCCCGGCGGTCCTCAAGTTCGTCACCAAGATGCCAGGCGAGCGCCCGCAAGTCGCCGACGGCGAAGCGACGTTGTGCGGCATCCTGCTCGAGACCGACGGCAAAACCGGTCTGGCCCTGTCGGTCGCGCCGATCCGCATCGGCGGCCGTCTCGCCCCTCACCTGCCGCAGCGCTGAGAACTCGATCTGGCAGTCCCGTCCCTGCTCCGCGAGCGCCTGTTTCCCGGCGGGCTGGGCAATGTCGCCCAGGCTTTTGCCCATAGGAATTACCGCATTTACGCGAGTGGCAACGCCGTTTCCCTGATCGGTGTGTGGATGCAGCGCGTCGCGGTCGGCTGGCTCGCCTGGACTTTGACCCATTCCGGCGCCTGGCTCGGCATCATCTCGATGGCCGAATTCTTTCCGGTGGTGTTTTTGAGCCCGCTCGCCGGTGCTCTCGCCGACCGCCGCGACCGAGTCGGCATCATCCGGGTGACGCAGATCGCCGGCAGCATCGAGGCAACCCTGCTTGCGGTTCTCGTCTACACCGGCGCCATCTCGATCGAGCTGTTGTTCGCATTGACATTGCTTCTCGGCGTCTTCAACGCGGTGGCGCAGCCGTCGCGCTTGGCATTGATCCCGACCCTGGTCGATCGCGCGGCGCTGCCTTCGGCGCTGGCCATCAATGCCATCATCTTCAATTCCGCCCGCTTTCTCGGGCCGGCGGTCGCCGGGATCGTCATCGCCAAGGTCAGCGTCGGCGCCGCCTTTGCGGTCAATGCCGGAACCTACATCGTGTTTCTCATCGCGATGGCCAATTTGCGCGGCATCCCGGCATTGCCGGTCGCCGCGACACAGAGCGTCCTCAAGGCCTCGGCCGAGGCCTATGGCTATGCCAGCCATCATCCCGGGATCGCGCCGATGCTGCTGCTGTTCACGATCACGACGGTCGGGACGCGCGGCTTTGTCGAGCTGTTTCCCGGGTTTGCCGACAGCGTCTTCGGGCGTGGGCCGGAAGGACTGGCGACCCTGACCTCGACGGTCGGGCTCGGCGCGATCTTCGGGGCCGGGTGGATGTTGCTGCGCCCGGCCATCACCGGGCTGACCCGCCTCGTGCTCGGCAACACCCTGATCATATCGCTGGCGATCCTCGCCTTCACTCTGACGAACCAGTTCTACCTTGCCCTTCCCTGCGTCTTCGTCGCCGGCGCTGCGATGACGATCACCGGGGTCGGCGCGCAGACCCTGATCCAGGCGGCGGTCGATATTCGGATGCGCGGCCGGATCATGGCGCTCTACGGAATGATCTTCCGCGCCGGCCCGGCGGTCGGGGCCGTGCTGATGGGCTCGCTCAGCGGGCATTTCGGCCTGCGGCTGCCGCTCGCGGTCGGCGCGCTCGTTTCCTGCGGCTTTTGGCTATGGGCGCGGTTCAAGCAGACGCGCATCGCCGAGACGCTCGAAGCCGACCCCGTCGCGTTATCGGCCGGCACCGTGCCGGCGGCGGCCGGGACCCCGACATGACGATCCCATACCTGTTCTGCTTCGGCTTCGGCTACACCGCGCGGGTGCTTGCGCGCCGGCTCGCCGCCGAGGGCTGGATTGTCGGCGGAACCTGCCGAACCGTCGAAAGGGCCACAGCGCTGCGTGCAGCGGGGTTTCCCGTCGAGGTCTTCGACCGCGACCACCCGTTGCCGGGGAAAGCGTTGGACGGAGTGACGCAACTTCTGGTGTCGGTTCCGCCCGATGCCGCCGGCGACCCCGTGCTGGCGATGCATGGTGAGGACATCCCGAAGATCGAAAGCCTCTGCTGGCTGGGCTATCTTTCGACGACGGGCGTTTACGGCGACCGCGGCGGCGGCTGGGTGGACGAGACCACCGAGTTGTCGCCGAGCGGGGAGCGCGGCCGCCGCCGGGTCGCCGCCGAAGCGGGCTGGCTCGATCTCTGGCGCCGCCGCGGTGCGCCCGCACACATCTTCCGCCTCGCCGCCATTTACGGCCCCGGCCGCAGCCCGTTCGATGCATTGCGCGCCGGCACCGCGAAACGCATCGACAAGCCGGGCCAGGTATTCTCCCGCATCCATGTCGAGGATCTGGCGCATGTGCTCGCTGCCTCGATCAGCCGGCCGCGGCCCGGGGCCGTCTATAACGTCTGCGACGACGACCCTGCGGCACCCGAGGCCGTCGTCGCTTACGCCGCTTCGTTGCTCGGCATGCCGGCGCCGCCGCTCGTGCCATTCGAAGCCGCCGGGCTCTCGCCGATGGCGCGCAGCTTCTACGACGACAATAAGCGGGTGTCGAACCGGCTGATCAAGAGCGAGCTCGGCGTGACGTTGAGGTATGCGGACTTTCGTGCCGGTTTGGCCGCGATCCTCGGCGAGGAGGCTTGCCCAAAGACTCGGCATCCGGCATCGTCCGACTAGATCCATCCGGCTTTGGGAGGAGACGGCGGTATGACGACTTACAACGTCCTGATCATGGGCGCTTCCTACGGCTCGCTCTTGGCAACGAAGCTGCTGTTCGGCGGCCACCAGATCACGATGGTGTGTCTCCCAGCCGAAGTGGAGGCTTTCAACAACGATGGCGCGCGAGTGCGCCTGCCGATCAGAGGCAGAAATCAGCCGATCGAGCTCGACTCGCGGAAATTACCGGGCAAGCTTGCCGCAGCCGGCCCCGGCGACGTCGACCCGAAGGACTACGATCTCGTCGCCTTGGCGATGCAGGAGCCGCAATACCGCTCCCCCGGTGTTCGCGAATTGCTCGACGCGGTGGCGCGGTCGCGGGTGCCGTGCATGTCGATCATGAACATGCCGCCCTTGCCTTATCTGAAGCGCATCGCCGGGCTGCAAACCGACACGCTCACACCCGCCTATACCGATGCGAGCGTCTGGGACAATTTCGAGCCGGGTCACCTGACCTTGTGCAGCCCGGACCCGCAGGCCATCCGGCCCCCCGGCGAGAAGATCAACGTCCTGCAGGTCACGTTGCCGACCAATTTCAAGGTGGCCCGGTTCGACTCCGACAAATCCACCGCGATGCTGCGCGAGATGGAGGCGGACATCGAGGCGGCGCGGTACGACCCGGGCGATGGACCCATCCAGCTGCCGGTCAAGTTGAAGGTCCACGACTCGATCTTTGTGCCGCTCGCCAAATGGGCGATGCTGCTGACCGGCAACTACCGCTGCGTCACAAAGGATAGCGCGATCGACATCAAGGACGCCGTGCACAACGACTTCAGCACGTCGAGGTCGGTCTATAACTGGGTGTCAGGCGTATGCGAGCGGCTCGGCGCATCGCCTGACGACCTGGTGCCATTCGAGAAATACGCGGCCGCCGCAAACGATCTGGTGCGGCCGTCTTCGGCCGCCCGGGCCCTCAACAACGGCGCCCCCAACATCGAGCGAACGGACCGGCTCGTGCAGCTGACCGGCGCGCAATACGGCATGCGCAATGCGGTCGTGGACCAAACGGTCGCTCTCGTCGACGCCCGGCTGGCCGCCAACCGAAAAGCCGCCGCCTGACCTCTCGCCGAGGCACCCGGTGCCGTGATCGAAACCACTCGGCTCCGGATGCGCTCGCTCCGTGACGATGATCTCATTGACCTGGTCACGTTGGCCGGTAATTGGCAGATCGCGCGCTGGCTCGCCACGATGCCCCATCCCTACACCGAAGCGGACGGGCGGGAGTGGATCGCGCGCGTGCAGCAGGACCACGCAACCGGTCTTCCGCGGCGCTTTGCCGTTGCATTGAAGGAGACCGACCGCCTGATTGGTGGTGTCGGATTGGACGGCAGCACCGGCGATGAAAGCGAGGAGCCGGCGCTCGGCTATTGGGTGGGCCAGCCGCATTGGGGCAACGGGTATGCGCGAGAAGCCGTCGCCGCCATGGTGGATTACGGGCTGCGCAACCTCGGTATGGCAACCATCCGCGCCTATACCGACCCGAGTAACCTGGCCTCGCAAAAGGTTTTATTGCGCTGTGGCCTCGAGCAAGTCGGCGAAATCGAACTGCTCCGGCCGACACGCAATGGCGCACGGCGCGCACCTTTGTTCCGTATCTCGCCGGCGCCCGAGTCAATGGATCGTGCAGGAAGTGCGGGTGACGCGGTAAGTCGAGAAATACCCGATCGTGTGGGTTGAGATACGCAGGAACGCATATTCGCTGAAACCGGGCTTCAGCTGGTCGACCACCTCGAGGCGGCACGTATTGCCCGGCAACAACATCACAGTCATCGTGCGTATGCTTTGAGGATCATTTTGGACGCGCACGAGCCTGCCGTCGGACGCGGCCCGCCAAGACGCATATGCCGCGTCGTCACCGGAGCTGCTCAGTACCTGCATCATCGCATTTCGATCCTGGTAGGGACCGGCGCTGCGGTTGCGGCCCTCGGAGAGATTGCCGGCCCCTGACACCGTGACCTGCAGGTTGTGGTGCACGGCGATGCCGGGGTGAACTTCCGGCCGCACCATATCCATCACCGAATCATAGGTGAGATCGATCACTGTGTTCGCTGCAGCATTCCCCGGCAGAGCGCCGAATGCCGCGAAGGCGGTGATGACCGACACCAACAGCCGAACCGCTTTGCAATCTCTAACCATCATCGTGCCTGTCCGCCGATCTTAGGCGCTGGTGTATTAAACATCGTGCGCTCTCTGCCATCGGGCCATTCCGCCCACGAACAATAGTCGCCTTTCAAAACCGGAAGGGGCGACCACGAATTGAGGGATATCGCCGCGCTGCTAATTTTTGATTTAACAGCGCGAGGTACTGCCGCGCGGGCCGGCCGGCGGGATTGCCCAACCGGCCCTTGGGAAACCGCCCGGGAAACCGCCCGCTCCCGTCCCCCGCTCCCTGTTCCGCCTGTTTTATCTGGTCGAGATCAGGCATCGGCAACTCCTTCGATCACAATGTCGCACCCGCTCACGGGGCCGGAACGACCGAGTGTATGATGCGATTGCGGCATTTACACGATTGTCTTTTCGCCAATCACCGGGAGGGGCCGCGGGGAGTTCTCATGTTCTCCTGACCAAGCGGCAACGGCCTGGAGTTCGGCAACATTCTCGCTGACCGGATTGAACGGTGCGTCCCGATGAACGCGGATCGCAGCGGCGGATGCGAGCGGGCCTTTTTCAATGACCGCTCATCGACGGCATAGTCGCCGTGAATGGTGCTGTTGGTGTTGCCGTTGAGTCCAAAAGTGCTGTAAATCATGGCTTGTTTCATCGTGTAGGAGTGCGAGCTGAAGGAGATAAGCGCTCTCGCTGAAGCGGCAGCAAACGCCCACGCAGAAGGACTTTCTCGCTGTCGCTTCACTCCTGTATCCGAAATGCTCGCAGATCGATGAGCTTCTCAATATCGCGGTCGATAATCGTTTCGGCGCAAGCACGGCAATAATGATCCCAGCTCCGACCGTTCCTGACCTTGAGCCGCAGATCACCCTTTTTGACCCGATGTAGTGCATTAGCCTGGCAGTCGTGCGTTTTCCCGGCGGCGTCGATCCGAACTTGAATGATCAGGGATTTAATTCGAGCCATTGAATACCTCTGCAATCGCGCGAGCGAGAATTGTCTCGAACGCTTCATCGATCTGGTCAAGCTCAGCGCGGGAAAAGTCGTGCCGCTGACGTGTAGGCCGGCCGACTGTGGCGTTCACATGGCGATCGATAGCCGCCTTCATCACAATGAGATTGCTTCTCCCTAGCCGCTGTCGATCGAACTCGTAGCCTTCGGGATTAACGCCGCGCTCTCCCAAAATTCGGGCAGCTTCGGTGCGCACGCGCATGTCAAGGCCTCGGCGCTTAGCTTGGCGCTGACGGGCCATGGTGGTTGGTACAGGGTCTAAGGTTTCATAGGCGGCGCTGATGTCGTCTGGTGTGTAGCCGCGCTCCTGCAGTAAGCGAAGGGCCGCTAGAGCAGCCTCATCCTGTAGTAGCGGAATTTCTTCAAGTCGCACGTCCGACTGCCCGCGGACTCCATTCCGTTTTCAAACTCGCGCGGTAGTGGTTCGATTTCGCGTTCGGGCCGAAGGTCGCTGGGGTCAATGCCTTCCAACGGCAACAGCTGATCAAAAAAATCTCGGTCAGCTTCGCTGTAGGTTTGGAAGTCAGACCATTGCCGAGCGATATTTCCGCCGGCATGGAACACGACGACCCCCTGATTGAGAACGTGACCAGGGGCATTTTGCTGGATCACCCGCATGATCCGGCCGACGAACTGCACGAAGGGCGACAGATTGCTGAAAATGCTGAAGACGGCGGCAACCGATAAGTGCGGGTGGTCGAACCCTTCGCCCAGCTTACGAACCTGAACGATGACATCGATCTGGTGGTTTTCCAGCCGTTGCATCACGCGTTGGTTGGCGACGCTGCCCTCACGCGAATGCACATAGTCGGCACGGCGGCCACGTCCACGATAAGCTTCGACGATTTGCTGACAATGGCGATAATTCAGGGCTGATGCGATGATCTTGAGGCGATTGTCGCTGGTGCCGTGCGGAGGCGGTCGAGCTCGCGTATGGAAGCATCAACTATGGTGTTGAGGGTCTCCTGCGACGTAACGATACTGCGGCGGAAATCCGCATCGTCCTCGCCAAGCCGCCGCACTTCATCAAGGCTTACTTCAATTTCCTGGTCGTCCTCGCGCCGGACATAGCGCAAGGTACGAGGGTTGAGCTGAACCGTCTTCAAACGCTTGACATAGCCTTCTTGGATGGCGCGGAAGATCGGGTAGGAGTAAACAACGCGACCCGCCATAACCTGACCGTCAGCCCGCTCCGGCGTCGCGCTGAAATTCACGATGCGGGCTGCTGGGAACTGTGCCTTTAACATGGCGTAGCTGTCGGCCACGCTGTGGTGACCTTCGTCGAAGAGGATCAAGTCAAAGAAATCAGGGGGTAGCGCTCGCAGCCAGCGGTTCTCATCACCGCCTTGCAGCTGGCCGATGTTTGTGATGACGACATGCGCGTCTTCTAGGTCGGCGCGATTTCGTAGTCGTGCCTCGTATTTCGACCGGCTCGGGGTAGGGGCCGCCGGCGAGGACGTGGCATCTTTGATAGAACATGCCGTCGTTGGAGGGATCAAAGTCCGCGACCAGCTGTCTGGCGATCGAAACTCCGGGGGCGACCACTAAGGCGCGGTTGGCTCGGAAGGCAAAGGGCGCAAGGGTAATACAGCCTGATTTGCCGCAGCCGACGGGAAGCACAACACCAACCTCCCGGTTATCATCGCTGGCAGTCACTGCGTACTCGCTCAAAGCGTTGTAGGCTTCGCGCTGCGGTGTACGAATAAAAGGGTTTCCCGCAACATGCGGTTGGCGTGTCTGAAAAGCATTTCCCATCAACGACCGTCCTCAACTACAGGGTGGGCCCCGCGGCTATGTCACCCATCCGATGTCCGTAATGATCGCCGGGAAGTTTCGAAAAATGGCGATCTCGAAGATCGCGTGTCCGATCCTGAACCAATGAATATGGGCAACCCCCCTGCGGAGTTGTAAAGATTGATACCGATATTCTGCGACTAATCGAGTGCGAAAAATCGCGTCGTTTAATGCATATTCAAGGCGGCTCTTTCGCCTTCCCCGAGGCATCCCCATTTTCGTGCTGCGAAGGAAGTCATCGGGCAATGCTCTACTTCTAGATGCATCCAACCCTCCAATCCTCGCCGTTTTCAATGTTTCCCCTCCCAACCATTTATGTCGCCATAGAAAATATCATCGGCAGCATGTCGTTTTTTGATCGATAAGCGCGTCGACTTTCACGCTGTTTTAGCACAGATATGAAGCAGCTGTCCGTCCGTCGAGGCGCGCAACCCGCTTTCTTCGCGATACAGGTATGCGCAAATAGCGTGCCTTTTATAACTAAAAGATTCCCATGCTATAACGCGTTCTTAACGCGTTATAGACGCATAATATGACACACCCCACGCATCACACATCCACACACATAGAACGTGACACATCGCATCACGCCACTGTTGAATCCATCGAAGGAGAGACCGCATGGCCGACAAAGTGAGACTAAACCTGCAGCTCTCTCAGGAGCTGAACAACACTCTCGACGAGATCACAGAAAGCACCGGCAGCAATCGCACTGACGTGATTCGGCAGGCCCTCGCACTGATGAAAGTCGCTCACGAGGCAAAACGTAAGGGTAAGCATCTAGGCCTTGTGAGTGACGCAGACAAACTAGATACAGAAATCGTCGGTTTGCTCTGAACCTAGCCCCGCGGCGATAATGAGGGCGGATCGGGATGACGCGCCAAAGCTCGATCTCGGATCGATCCTCGCCGCAAGTGACGTCACTATTGAACCTAGTGAACGGGACGACGAACGGGCGGCTCGGCTGGCTAACGAGAAAAGGGCCGCGCTATGGGCTGATATCCGAAGCATGGTCCTTTTCTTCGTCGTTCTCGTCGCCGTGATCGCGCTAGCGATCCTCTGCGGGCACCTTGTCTTCTTCGACAAAACCGCTTCGGCAGAGACCCAAAAATGGGCGCAGACGGCACTGACTGCCTTGGTTTCCGGCGGCGTCGCCTTTCTTTTTGGCCGGTCAACCGCCAGCGGCGGCAGTAAGTGAACCTGTCATGTTTTTGGGTGCCGCTGCGTGGGCGCGCGGCTGTTGCACAAGTCTTGAACGAGGATGTTTCCACGGTTCGGCGAGCCCGCGCGCTTGCTCCAGAGCAATAATGTCGGTTGCGGCCTCCTCGACGACACTGAAACCATCAAGCTCCAATTGCGGAATGATCGCCGTCTTTCCTGCCCCTGGGGGCTCCTGCCAGGATGAACCTTTCATGCGTTCCCGTTATAACTTTGGCGGCTCGGCCGGTTCCTGGATGTCCTGTTTTGCATATGTCTCCACGGCCCGACCATCGCTCTCACGGTTGACGCGGCCCCGTCCTTCATCTACAAACCACCCATGATTTGCGCATGCCTCCGCCTGATGGCGACTACCGACTCGCGCGGCTTTGCCGTGGGGCCCGAGGGTATGCGCGTGTCCTGAATACGATCAACACGCGACCATACGGGGCCCCGCCGGTACCGGTCGGGGCCCTTCCTTTTTTGGGTCTCTCTCGGACCATCGGCAGCGGCGCCGTGACGGAGATGAGAGAGCCAGATGCAACCGGTCGATCGAGCCGATCAGCGGCTTCGCGGTGCAGCAGGGTCCGGCATTGGCGCGGAGCTGCGGGCGACCTTGGCCCTCGCGGCGCCGCTCGCTGCGGCCAATCTTGCGCAGATGGCGATGGGCGTCACCGACATGGTGATGGTCGGGCGTCTCGGCGCCCTGCCGCTCGCTGCCGCGGGACTGGGCGCGATGCTCTATTTCACCGGCGGCGTCGTGCTGCAGGGAATCCTTTCCGCCGTGGCGCCGCTCGCCGCGCATGCGCTCGGCGCTGGCGATCGCGCCGCAGCCGGTCGCATCGGCGGCGCAGGGCTGGCCCTCGCCCTGCTGTTGGCGCTGCCCTTCGTCGCTGCGCTGACGAGTTTGGACCGCTTGCTCCAATGGCTCGGCTACAACGCCGCGCTCGCCGTTGAGATCGGTCGCTTTTTGCGGGCGATCGCCTGGGGCGGGCCGGCCTTTCTCGGGTTTGCGGTGCTGCGCAGTCTGCTCGCCGCCCTGTCCCACACGCGCGCGGTGATGGCGGTGCTCCTCCTCTGTGTCGCCGGCAATGCGGGGCTGAACTGGGTGCTGATCTACGGCCATCTCGGCGCCCCTGCCCTTGGCGTCGCGGGCTCCGGCTATGCGAGCGCCACCAATCAGTGGCTGATCTTGGCGGGTCTGGCGCTGTGCGCCCGGATAATGCCTGGCCTCGCAAGTTTGCGCGTGCTCCGCGGCGCCTTCGCCCCGAGCTGGACGCCGATGGCGAGCATCCTTCGCCTCGGCCTGCCGATCGGCGGGATCATGGGCGTCGAGGTCGGCGTATTTCTTGCCGCCGGCATTCTGATAGGCCTTTTGGGCACGGCTGCGCTCGGGGCGCACCAGCTCGTTCTCAATTGCGCGGGCATCAGCTTTATGGTGCCGCTGGGTCTCAGCCAAGCCGCCACGGTGCGCGTCGCCTGCGAACTCGGCGCCGGCCGGGCACTCGCAGCGCGCAGGGCCGGCTTCGTGGCGCTCGCCCTCGGGATCGGGTTCATGAGCGGGACGGCCGTCGTGTTGTGGACCGTTCCGGATGCCATCATCGCGGTCTATATCGACATCGCCGACACGGCCAATCGCGCGACCGTCGAGATCGCGCGGCATCTGCTCGTGATCACCGCGCTGTTCCAGGTGTTCGACGGGATGCAGACGATCGCCGCCGGCGCGTTGCGCGGTTACAAGGACACCATGATCCCCATGTTGCTCGCCGGCTTCGGCTACTGGGCCGCCGGCTTCGGAGGAGGCTGGCTGCTTGCCTTTCCCCTCGGCTGGGGGGCCGTCGGCCTATGGTGGGGCTTGGCGCTGGGGCTCGCGGTCGTCGCCATCCTGCTGACCGTGCGGCTCCATCTGCTCGCGTCACCGGTGACCCAGGCAGCCGAGGCGCTCGCGGTGCGATGACGGGAAGGAAAGAGCGGCGGGCGCCCTGCCCTGCCGCTCGCACGGTAGCCGCTTATTCGCCCCTGAGGAGCGGCCGGATCTCGACCGCGCCACCGGGCGAAAGCGGCAGCTTCTTCGCGATCTCGATTGCAGCATCGAGGTCGGGCACCTCGACCAGGTAATAGCCGCCGAGCTGCTCCTTGGTTTCGGCAAAGGGGCCGTCATGGACCGTCCGCTTGCCACTCCCGGACCGAACCGTGGTCGCGGAGGCGGTGCCCTTGAGCCCGGCGCCGCCTTTCCTCGCAGAGCCCAGGGTGGGAGCGAACGCCATGTGCTTCGCCATCATTTCCTGCAGCGCAGGGCCGGTCTTCTCCGGTCCGCCATAGATCCGCTCGTCCTCGTAAATCAGCAGCACGTATTGCATCGCTCTCGCCTCCCCTCGGGCCTGAATAGACCGCGGAATGCGGTCTCAACAGCCTCTCGACGTGCGGGCGCGGCCGGATTCGACAAGCGCGCTGAAATTTTCGGGGCGGAACGGATTGCGTTTTAGTGCGGCTGCGGGATGATGCGCAGATAGGGGCGCGGCGCTTTCCAACCACCGGGGTATTGCTGGCGGGCCTGCTCGTCGGAGACCGAGGGCGCAATGATCACATCGTCGCCCGGCAGCCAGTTTACCGGGGTGGCGACCCTATGCTTCGCGGTGAGCTGGCACGAGTTGAGGAGGCGGAGCACCTCGTCGAAATTCCGCCCGCTGCTCATCGGGTAGGTCAGCATCGCCTTGATCTTCCTGTCGGGTCCGATCAGGAAGACCGAGCGCACGGTGGCGTTGTCGGCCGGGGTGCGGCCCTCGGACGTGTCGCCGGCGCCCTCCGGCAGCATGTCATAGAGCTTGGCGATATTGAGTTCGGGGTCGCCGATCATTGGATAGTTGACGGCGTGACCCTGGGTTTCCTCGATATCTTTTGCCCAGCGCGAGTGGTTTCCGACCGGGTCGACGCTGAGCCCGATGATCTTGCAATTGCGTTTTTGGAAATCCGGCATCAGCCCGGCCATATAGCCGAGCTCGGTCGTGCAGACCGGCGTGAAATCTTTCGGATGAGAGAACAGGATCGCCCACCCGCCGCCGATCCAGTCATGGAAATTGATCGTGCCCTGGGTCGTCTCCGCGGTAAAGTTCGGAGCTTCCGAATTGATTCTCAGCGACATGATGCTCTCTTTCGCCATTGCAACCGGCCCTGGAACATTGGATAGCGACGCGATGTCCCCAGAACCGTTCGCCGTATATTGGTGGCGGCCCAGCTCAGCACGTGTGAGCTGCTTCACATTTCATCAAAGAATCGCCTGATCAAGAGAGCAGGAAAGCCGCGTCAGCTTCTGCCGTAGCTGTCCTCCAGCCGGATGATGTCGTCTTCGCCGAGATAGCTTCCCGACTGCACCTCGATCAGGTGCAGCGGGATCTTGCCCGGGTTTTCGAGCCGATGCGCGGTGCCGATCGGGATGTAGGTCGATTGGTCCTCGGACAGCATCATCTCCTGATCGCCGCGGCGGATCATGGCGGTGCCCTGAACGACAACCCAATGCTCGGCGCGATGATGGTGCATCTGCAATGACAGCTTGCCGCCCGGCTTGACCATGATGTGCTTGACCTGCACGCGATGGCCGTTGTGCAGCGAGGTGAAGGTACCCCAGGGGCGGTGCACGGTCGGCAGCGCATCGGCTTCCTCGCGGCGGTCTTTGACCAGCCGGGCGACGAGCTTCTTGACGTCCTGAGTTCGATTGCGCGGCGCTACCATGACCGCGTCGTCGGTCGCGACGACGACCAGATCCTCGATCCCGATCGCCGCCACGAGACCGGCTTCCGACCGCAGATAGCAATTGCGGGTCTCTTCGGCGACGACATTGCCCTCGATCGCATTGCCGTGCTGGTCCTTGGCGCCCATTTCCCACAGCGCATCCCAGGAGCCGACATCGCTCCACCCCATGCTGACCGGGACGACCGCCGCGCGCCGGGTATGCTCCATCACCGCGTAGTCGATCGAATCACTGTCGCAAGCGGCGAAGGCGTCACGGCCCAGCCGGACAAAGTCGCTGTCGCGTTGCGCTGTTGCCAGTGCGTTACGGCAGGCGGCAACCATGTCGGGCCGCAACCGCTCCACCTCGTCGAGGTAGACCCTCGCGGGAAATAAGAAGATCCCGCTGTTCCACGAATGCTCGCCTGAGGCGACATAGGCTTCCGCCTGTTGCGGGCCGGGCTTCTCGACAAATTCGGCGACCGCAAAGACACCCTCGGCGCCGTCCAGTTCGCCGGCCCGCCGGATGTAGCCATAGCCGGTCTCGGCGCGCTGCGGCGCGATGCCAAAGCTGACCAGCGCACCGGCGCGCGCCGCGGTCGCCGCGCGTTCGACGGCGTCGGCAAAGGCCGCGAGATCGCCAATCGTGTGGTCGGAGGGCATGACCAGCATCAGCGGATCGGGTTCCGTCTCGGTTAGCGCCAATGCGGCGATGCAGGCGGCGGGTGCCGTGTTGCGGCCGACCGGCTCGAGCAGGAGTGCGCGCGGAACGGCCGCGATCTCGCGCAATTGCTCGGCGATAATGAACCGATGCTCTTCGTTGGCGACCACCAAGGGCGCCGCAAAGCCCTGCCTGTCGGCGATCCGGCGAACCGTCTGCTGCAAGAGGCTGTCCTGGCCGAGGAGGCTCAGCAGCTGTTTCGGGTAGAGCGTGCGCGACATCGGCCAAAGCCGTGTACCCGAACCGCCGGACAGAATGACGGGATGAATCATGTAACTTCCTCGTGGCCCAAGGGAAGGGAGGTACTCGACCTTCGCAAAAGTGCTGCCGACATACACCGTTTTTGCAACGCCGCAAATGCTGCCTCCTCTTGCACAAGAAAACCTTAACCGAGCGGAGCGCGCGGCTGCCGCCGACGTTAATGGCACTGACCAGCACGGAGGTTGGCATGGCAGAGTCGAGACAATCGGGACCGCAGGCTACAAAGGATGCCGAGCGGCCAAGCGACGACCCAAACCGGGAAGGCGGCAGCCAAGCGGCCCAACGGCAAGCCGAACGCGTCGCCGAGCTCGGCCGGCAACGGGCGCGGCAAGCGGCCGATGCTTCGACAGCTGCCGCGAGCGCTGCCCAGCGGTCGGGCTCGGCACACACAAGAGATCACGGCAGCATGGGCGCGTTACGCCGAGGAGGTGATGCGGCATACCTCCGAGGCGAGTCAAGCCCTCATGCGGGCCCGAACCTTCAACGAGATGCTGGAGGTGCAGGCCAAGCTGTTGCGCGACAACATGCAGGCGTTTCTCGATCAGAGCGTCAGAATTGCCGAGTTCGGCGAGCCGCATGGCGACCTCTCCCCTGGAGGCGTTGAAGGAGGCCAGTTCGGAGCGGACCCGCAGCTGACTCTGTCCCGGTGGTCTATTTAGGCCCGATGGGCGCCGTTCATCGGCGGCGAATTTTGTGTTGGTGAATATTGCTTCTCCAACACCTCGCTCGAAGCGGTCGAACTCGCGACCCGGGTCACCCCCTTCGATATCGGCTGTCGCACACGTGGGTACCCCGGCCGACCTACCTCGCCCTGCCGACTCTGCGAACGCGTTCCGGGCTGACGACCACCGGCTCGCTGCATTGTTCGGCGAGTGTCTTGACCTCGAACGGCGTGGCCGCCCGACCGCCGACCTCTTCGAAGAAAAAAGCTAAATACTGCTCGATCCGCTTTAGGAAAGCACCAAGATCTGCCTCGGTGCGCACATAAGGCGTATTGCCCGGCGCGAGCGAGGGACTGTGATAGGCGAAGCTAAACACGCGGTGCCCCTTGCGCAGCAAGGCGCGCGTGAGCCGGCGCTGCTCCTCGAAGGAAATCCCTTCCGGGGTCAACGTGATGCGCTCGACTAGGCCAAGTCGCGCCAGGATGCCCGGTACGTGCAGCGCCTTCAGGCGCTCGTTCATCGTTAACGTATAGGCAACGTTTCCTGTGTCGGCCAGCAGGCCGGTGTAGCCGATCGAAAGCGGGATTTCGAGCAGCTCCGGGTTCTTTCCGAACCAGTAGGGGCTGGTGCTGCAATGCGTGAAGTCGGGGCCCAATTTGCAGGTAAGATTGGTGCCCGGTACAACGCTTACGTCGATTTCGTAGCCCAGCTCGGCGAGGATACCGGCAGTCGCCCGCCCAACGCCGTATCGGCCCGCTTTGTAAATGCGTGGGCGCACTCCGAGATTGGTTTGGATGCTGTGCGTCAGTTGGATGAGCTTTTCCCGTTCGAGCTCCAATGGCAGGTTGCCAGGATAGGAGTTCTCATCAGTAATCTGCTCGACCAGCGGCGGATTGTCCCAGGGCTGCAGGTGAGCGCCGATCTCGCAGGCGCCGGAGCGATGCAAATCGCGGATGAACTCAAAGCCTTCGGGCGTGCTGCTGACCGGAAAGTCGAGGACGAAAGTCGGCCGCACGCCATATCTTTCGAAGATCCGTTGCGCACGACCCTGGCATTTGACCGAAGTAACCCCCCTTGCCCGGCGCGGCCGAGCCGCCTCCCAGTCGAACTCGGCTTCGGTGTCGACCACGACGACCAGCATCGGCGCCTGCTCGGCCGGCCAGTGGATCGTTCTCCAGGTATTAGGGTCGAGCATGCCTCAACAGTATGGTTCGACAGCTGGCGGCTGCTCCGACTGCGATAGTTCCAAGCCCGGGCAACGCAGGCGATCGGCGGGCGCGCCGAGGGTTTGGAAAATACCCACGATGGTAACCGGGCGATAACACTATCGCCTCAACCATGCCACATGCCGAGCCCTACCTCGCGTCGCAACCTTGCTGCATGATGCTTAGAGGAGTTTAAACATTCCACCACAGCGGCGAATTATCAGACGTTTTGTGAGCCGCGTCGCGGCCAAACCCGAATGTCCGCCGTAAACGTCATCGCCGAAGCGGTCAGCACCGCCGGTTCCTCCCTGCGTAGCGAGCACGTCTTGCACGTATTCCCGAGTTTTGGGGTCGGCGGCGTACCGTTGCGTATGGTTCGCATAATCAACCATCTTGGCAAGCAATTCCGGCACACGATCATCGCCTTGGACAACAATTTCGAAGCCGCGGAAGGAGTTGCCGATGATCTCGATGTCGCAGTCTTGCCGGTCCGAGGTGTCAAACGCGGCATGCTGCGCAACCTGGCCCACAGCGCTCTTACGCTGCGTCGCCTGCGACCGGATCTCCTGCTCACCTACAATTGGGGCGCGATCGAATGGGCGGCGGCCAGCCGGTTCTCGCCGGGTTCCAGGCATCTGCATCTGGAAGCCGGCTTCAGCCAAGGCGAGGCGGATTTGCAGATTCCGCGCCGGGTGCTGTTTCGGCGATGGGCGCTCGCGCGCTGCGAACTCGTCGTCGTCCCCTCGCGCCAACTCGAGGATCTGGCACACCGCGTTTGGCGATTGCCTGTTTCGCGCGTAGCCTATGTCCCAAACGGTGTCGATACCGCGCGTTTCGCCAACCCGGTTTCTGATGGCGTGCCGGGCTTCGCCCGCCGGCCGGGCGAAATGGTCATCGGCACAGTCGCCCCGTTGCGTCTGGAAAAGAATATCGGGCGTCTGCTGCGCGTCTTCGCCATGCTCAAATTCCCGCATCCCTTGCGTCTGATCATTGCGGGCGACGGGGCCCAGCGGGCTTCGCTCGAGGGGCTGGCGGCGGAGCTCGGCATCGCCAACCGCGTCATCTTCCCCGGGCAGGTTGCCCCCGAGACGGTTCTTGGCACGTTTGACATCTTTGCCCTGTCGTCCGATACAGAACAGATGCCGAATGCATTGCTGGAAGCAATGGCAGCGAGCCGCGCCATTGCAGCGGTCAATGTCGGAGATGTGAAGAAAATCGTGTGCGACGATAACCGAGAGTTCATCGTTGACCGCGATGATGCCACGGCCTTTGCCGGGGCGCTCACCCGTCTGTTAGGTGATCCCGAAAGGCGCCGAGCCGTCGGATGCGCCAATCGTCGGCGAGTGGTTACAGAATTCTCACAGGAAAGGATGTTTTCTGCTTATTCGCAGATTTTTCTCCCCGGCCAAGCACCCTGAGGGGGAACACGCCGGCGCATGGGCGGCTTTGTTCTGTTACATACAGCTCCCGGCGAGGACCGCTCGCTGGCACAGGCCGCCGCGCTTGCGGCGCTTGCCCGAATGGGGATGCCTGCCCCTCGTCTGCTGCAGGGCGCAAATTTTCTGCTGGCCATTTATCCCAAACGGCAAGCCAGTGAGCCGACGCTCCGGCAATTTCCCAATGGTGATTTTGTCTGCGCGTGCGGCACGCTGATCTACGAAGGCATGGTTGGCGAGGCGGCGGCGGCCGCCTTTTATCGCGACTGCCGTGGACGAGCCACCCCGCGCGACAAGGCGCTGGGCCATTATGCAGTGATCTTGCACAAGGACGGCGAGACCGAAATCCTGCCGGACGGCTTCGGCGGTTTTCTCGTTTTTTATGACGAGGCTCGACGCGTCGCGTCGTCCTCCTTTCTGGCAATAGCTTCGGTGCTAGACCGGCTGACATTGGGCACTCAAGGCGCTTGCGAGTACGTCTTCAACGGCGTGGTGTCCGGCAATGCCACCGTATTTGACGAGGTACTGCTCGCACCGGTAAACGCAACGATTGCGGTGGGCAAAGATCGCCTAGAAATTCTCGCGCACCGGCTCCCTACGCCGGCGACAGTCTCCGCCGAGCCGTTCGAGGCGACGATCGACCAAAGCATGCGCCTGCTCGACCGCTATTTCGCGGCGGTCGCGGCTAGTTTCGCTGACCGCGTGACTTGCGCTCTTTCGGGCGGCTACGATTCGCGCCTCATCTTGGCATGGCTCCGCCGTCACGGCATCAGCCCGCGAGTCTACGTTTACGGCCCGCCGGGCGACAAGGACGTCGAACTGGCGCGCGCCATTGCCGAGGGCGAAGGTTTTGCTCTGGAAGTTGTCGACAAGGACAAGCAGCTGGCCTTTGCCCCGGGCGAGTTCGGGGCAGTCGCCTACGACAATTTTCTTGCGTCCGACGGATACACCTGGAGTGGCATTTTTACAAACGGAGCCGAACGCACACAGCGCGCCAGCCGAGTGAACGGCAATGCCGTGGCGCTCAATGGCGGTGGGGGCGAGATCTGGCGCAATTTTTTTTATCTGCTCGACCGGACTTTTACCCCGCGGGAGATCCTCTGGTCCTTTTACAGTCAGTTCGATCCGGAAACCTGTACCGCCGCGTTTGACCAGGAGGACTATTTCCGCGAGCTCGAAGGCAAGCTCGAAACTCTGATCGGCTGCCCGCAGCCTTCGCTGCCGCGCTCCTTGGTCGAGTGGCTTTATCATTATTTCCGGTGCCGGGCCTGGGATGGGCGGATCAACAACATCAACAATTCTTACGGCTATGTGGCGCTGCCGTTTCTCGAGCCGGCGGTGACAGAGCACGCGAGCGTCATTCCGATCGCCTGGAAAAACCATGGCGCGTATGAAGCAGAGCTGATCCGCCGGGCCGACCCGCGGCTAGCGTCGTATCAGTCGGGTTACGGCCATGACTTCAGCGGACCGCCGCCGCTGGTGCGCCGGCTGACCGACTATGCGACCTATCTTCGTCCCCCTTGGCTGCGGCGCTTTTCCTACCGCGTCAAAAACCGGGTGCGGCGCCCCGCGGAATGGCCGGACTATCTGCAACAGGAATATCGCGACGCCGCATTGCCCGGCGGTGTCCAGGTAATGACCGAGTTGTTCCAGCTCGACCGGGTCGCCGATCCGGCGCAAACTGCCCGGATTCTCACTCTCGAATATCTGATCAGGCAGTTCGACGGACGCATCCGGGTTGATTTCCATCGTTCAGCTTTGGCGGGATGCAAAAAATGTGCGGCATAGCCGGAATTTTCGATTTCCGCGGGCCGGGCGATATCGACCGTGTCCTGCTCCGGCGAATGACCGAGATCATCAACCATCGTGGACCGGACGGCGACGGTTTCCACTTTGCGCCGGGGATCGGGTTGGGGCACCGGCGGCTAGCGATCGTCGATCTCGTGACCGGCGACCAGCCGCAGTTCAACGAGGACGGTACGGTTTGCGTCATCTTCAACGGCGAGATCTACAATTTTCAGCCGTTGATGGCGGAGCTGACGGCGCTCGGCCACGCCTTTCGGACGCGCTCCGACACCGAGGTCATTGTCCACGCGTGGGAGGAGTGGGGCGAGGCCTGTCTCGATCGCTTCAACGGGATGTTCGCCTTTGCGCTGTGGGACGCGAGGCGCGAGGCGCTGTTTCTCGCGCGCGACCGGCTCGGCGAGAAGCCGCTCTATTATAGTATACTGGCCGACGGCCGGCTGCTCTTCGCGTCGGAATTGAAGTCGCTGGCATTGAGCCCGGACATCGACCGGCGGCTCGACCCGCAGGCGATCGAAGAGTTTTTCGCTTATGGCTACATACCGGATCCGCGCTCGATCTATCGCGGCGTGAAAAAGCTCGCGCCGGCGCATTCCCTGCTCGTCAGACGCGGCGAACCGCCGCCGGAGCCGCGCTGCTATTGGGATGTGCGCTTTGTCGACGGCGGCTCGATCCGCCGCGAAGAAGCCGAGGAGGAGCTGATCGCGCGGCTGCGCGAATCCGTCCGCATGCGGATGATCGCCGATGTGCCGCTCGGCGCCTTTCTTTCGGGCGGCGTCGATTCGAGCGGTGTCGTGGCGATGATGGCGGGGCTCAAAGCCGAGCCGGTCAGTACTTTTTCGATCGCGTTCGGAGCCAAGGGCTGGGACGAATCCGCCTACGCCGCCGAAATCGCCCAACGCTATCGGACCGATCATCACGTCAAAGAGGTCGATCCCAATTCCTTCGACCTGCTCGACCGATTGGCGGCGATCTATGACGAACCGTTCGGCGACAGTTCGGCGATCCCGACCTTCCGGGTCTGCGCCATGGCGCGTGAGAACGTCACCGTGGCTTTGTCCGGGGACGGCGGCGACGAGGTATTCGCGGGGTATCGGCGTTATCGCTGGCACTGCTTCGAGGAGCGGATACGCCGCGTGGTGCCGGCGAGTTTGCGCCGTCCGTTCTTTGGTATGGCCGGCGCGCTCTACCCGAAACTGGACTGGGCGCCGCGCCCGCTTCGCGCCAAGGCCACCCTGCAGGAGCTGGCGCGCAATACGACCGAGGCCTATTTCTCGTCCGTCTCGATCTGCGGCACCGAGCTCCGCCGGCGGCTCTTCAGTGGGAGGCTCGTACGCGAGCTGCAGGGCTATGACGCCGTCGAGGTGCTGCGCTCGCATATGCGGCGGTGCGGCAGCGAGGACCCGCTGTCGCAAGCGCAATACGCCGATTTCAAGACCTACCTCCCTGGCGACATTCTGACCAAGGTCGATCGCGCCAGCATGGCGAGTTCGCTCGAAACGCGGGTTCCGCTGCTCGACCACACCCTAGTCGAGTGGGCCGCTGGGCTGCCCTCGCATTTGAAGCTGCATGGCCGCGAGGGAAAGCAAATCTTCAAGACGGCGCTCGAACCGTACGTCGCGAAGGAAATCCTCCACCGCCCGAAGCAGGGCTTCGCCGTGCCGCTCGCCGCATGGTTCCGCGGCCCGCTGCGCCGGCGTCTGCGCGACACATTGCTCGGACCGGTGCTGCGGGAATCGGGCTTGTTCGACACCGGCATGATCGCCAGCCTGCTCGACCAGCACCAGTCGGGCGAGCGCGACCACAGCGCCGCTCTGTGGACATTGTCGATGATGGAGTCGTTTCTGCGGCAGGTGGAAGGCGCCAGCCGCACCGCCGAACCGGCGCCGGAGCCCGCCCACACGATGGCCTGAGGCCGTCCGGCTGGCGCAAACCGCCCCGCCGGGGTATTTTTCTCTTGTGGTCCCCGTGGGAGAGATCCAGCTCAGCGACGTGAACCCGGTTATTGATTTCACCAGGGAACTGATGGCGGCGCATCTGGAATAGCCAATCCCCTTTGGTCTGCCGGCAAGCAAACTCACTCTGCCGGCTGGGTGTGCGAAATCGGAAGGGGTGCGGAACTACCCCACCCGCGGCGGACCTGCTCCGGCTCCGATCAGGCGCCTTCCGACCGCAATTGAGATGTATGAGGCTGCCCCACGTACTTGCGCAACAGGACCAATGCCACGGCACCAGCGGCGACGGGCCAAACGGCGGTCGCGCCCACCCCGGTCACCAAATCGGTCAGCATCTCCGCCGTTATCACCACAATGAACGCGACTATGGGGGCGAGGATAATGAGAGCCGCCATGACAAATCCAGAGGCCCAATTCCGAACACTGCTCATTGCGCCCTCCCGTATCCGCTGCCCCGGTTCACATCACCAATCGAATGCGAACGGCTGGTTGACCGGGGACTAAACCGAACCTGTCTGCATGGGCCGAATAGTGCGCCATGGGCCGGAGCCGCAGAGCGCACGGACCAGCGCCCCGTGCCCTGCCGGCGAGCCGCTCGTTGGGTCGGCCCGCCCTCTTAAATCCCGAACACGATCTGATCGGGGCCGGTTCCGAGCTTGGGGACTGCGCGCCACCAACTCATGCCGCAGACGAGCAGCCTCGAGCCACTTTCCGATACAGCCCGGTCGCCAAGGAAGGAGAGATCGACCAACTCTTCGGATCCGGCTTCTTCGCCGGAAAAAAATAAGCCGATGCGCAAGGCGCATTTCGTGCTGCAGGGAAAGGGAGGGGTCGGCAAGACCTTCGTCGCCAGCCTCATCGCGCAATACCTGACCGAGCGCGGCGAACCCGTCGCCTGCCTCGACACCGATCAGGTGAACGGCTCGTTTCAGGATATCACCGCGCTTGGCGCTCGCCCGGTAAAGATCCTCAAGGAGGACAGCGAGGAGATCGACATCGGCGAGATGGATGGGATGGTCGAGCGCATCCTGGCCGAGGACAGCCATTTCGTGGTCGACAACGGTGCGACGTCGTTTGTGCCGATGAGCCGGTATCTGGTTCAGGACGGGGTCGTCGAGGCGATCCGCGGCGCCGGCAAGCAGGTGGTCGTACACACGATCGTCGCCGGCGGGCCGGAGCTCGTGCATACCGGACGCGGCTTTCACGCCGTCGTCCGGCAATTCCCGCCGGAAGTCGAGATCGTGCCGTGGCTCAACGAGCATCACGGCGAAGTGCGCGGCGCCGACGGCAAAGGATTCGAGGACACGCCACTTTGTCAGGAGGCGCGGCACCGTCTGATCGGCACGGTCCGCCTGCCCCGGCTCAACCCGCAGACCTTCGGAGCAAACTTGACCGCGATGCTTGCGCAGAACATGACCTTCGGCGAAGCCGACTGTAGCAGCGACTTCTTCGCCATGGCCAAGCAGCGGTTGCGGCAGATCAAGCGCCCTATCTTCGAGCAGATGGCCCCGATCGGGTGATCGAAGCAGCCTGATGGAACGTGACCGCCTCATCGCCGAGATCGCGAGAGAAACGGGTATCAGCCTCGATCGGGCGGATCCGGTCGTCGCGGCCGCGACCATAAACCGAATCTTGCTCGATGAGGCCCGGACCGAACTACAGCGCGCGGTGCGGACCTCGGGGGACCAGGTCTCGGCGGCTTCCCTCCAGGGAGGAGACCGCCAAAGCGCAGCGCGCCGGTCGCGTTGTCCTCCGCGCCGCTTGGGCCGCTGCGGGCATCGGCGGCCTCGCTGCCGCCGCAACGCCCGCGCAAGCAGGTCGAGCGGGCGCGCATCATGCTCGCCTCGGCGGCCCTCATCTTGGCGCAGCCGAAAGGGCGCCAAGCCAACGCTTGACCGGCCGGTTGGTGTCGGTGACGAGTTTCTTCTCCTCAGTCCAAGCGAGGCGGCAACACCTCTTTTGCACGCAATTTTCGCACTTGGATGCTACCTTCCTCGCTATCGCGCGAGGTGCTGCACTATGTCGATCAACTCGCGGTGTGCGGCGCTGGTCGGATCGCGCAATTCGGCTCCCGAGTGCTCGTCTGTAAGCCGGCTCAGGCGCAACAGCTCGCGCAGGCGTTGTCGCCGATTGAGTTGCAGATCCGACGGCCGGCGGGTGAACAGGAGCCGTCGCATTTCGCCCGGGCCGAAAAGATGGCTGAATTCCGATGCTGTCACATAGATCAAGAAGAGAACGAGGATCCATAGGGAGATGGCGGAAAAACGGTGCCATGAGAAGGTCGTGATCAAATAAGCGATGAAGTCGCCCGGCGGATTGCCCTCGAGCGCGAAGTGCACGAACCGCTCGAGCAGGCGCGCCAAAAACACGACAACCCAGTAAAACGCGGTCTTGAACAGGATGGGTTGGATCAGCGGCGCCCGATCGTAGCGTCTCAATAACGGGATCTTGTTGGCGACAAGCACCGCTTTGCCGACAACGAGCGCAGCCACCGTGGCGAGCATGAAGTTGCTGACGGCGACGAGATATTGGGCGACAAGCAGATTTGTTGTCAGTACGATAAAATTGAAGCCGACAAAGAAGAAGATCGTCGGCGGCAACGCTTCCCGCACCTCGTGCAGAAGCCGGGCGCCGATCCGACGTGCAATCCCGTCAGAAATCCCGGTCGGCTCGGCCAGACGGCTGTCATTATATGTGATGGGCTTTGTCCTCATGTGATTGGTCCTGTATGACGCTCACTGGGCGGGTATCGTGACGACGGGAGCCGACCCCTTCACTCCCGTATCAGCGATCGAAAACAGCAGCATAATGATCGCGAATGTGTTCTTGGATTGGATGTCGGTGTCAGCGATCCAGAACCATCTTCTGTCGTATTGCACGGCAACGTAGGCATCTTGCGGCGGCGTATCCGTGACCAGGACCCGCAAAGGCGGGCCGCTCAGCGCTCCCGCCGGCTGAGCGTCGACCAGCCCTGGCGTAGCCTTCCCCTGCACGACATCTGACTCCGGCACCCGCACGATTGCGGCGAATTCGAGCATGATCTGCAGCATCGAACGCGTCATCATGTCGATCTCATCGTCTCTCCCCGAGTAGCCGCCAAAATTGACTTTGAGTTCCCGTAGGTCGGGCTTTATCCCAAGGATACTCTTTAATTCCCTCCCCCTCTCTGCGAGCTGCGGATCCTTGCTCGGTCCGAAGATGAGCACGGAACCCTCGGCGCTATCCTTGGGACGTTCGATGCGGATCTGGATGGCGCCGGCGAGCTGACCCTCGCGCATGAGCTCGACGAGACGGGTAAATTTTGGGTCGGCCGGGCGCCGGAGCCGGTTCGAACTCGTTGTTGAGACCATTGATCGAATCCAACATTATCGGCATGATGCGGTCTGCAGAGTAACCCGATTGGAGCATGAACAGGACCGAACTCGGCGGCACTGGCGTCATCAGCCTCTTCAAGAAATCGACCCCGGTGAGCGGTGAATAAATCACCGTAGGTCGGTCAGTATAGGTACCTGCTGCGTTCGCGCTGCCACTTGCCGTGAAAGGACCGACGAGGGCCGCATTGAAGTTCCCTGCCGTGAAGCTCCCGCCAATCGCGCTTTGGAGTTGGTAGCCGGCAATCACCTGAGCGACCTCCAGAAAGATCGGCATATCCGCATAACGCAGCTTGACTATGTTGAGGAGGGTCTGCTCCTTCCAGGAATTACCGATCGCGCTTGCATAGTCGATCCTGTCGTGCGGCACTGTTCCCGGCCCGATGCTGGTGCACGCCGCGACCAAGGATGTCAAAATAGCGGCGGCAAGTCTTCGGGGCATAGCTATTCTACATTGCTCGCAGCTCGAACACGTTGAAGTGCCAAGGGGCGTGATCAATGTAGAGGCCGTTATCAAGGACGTCGGTGCCATCGCGATCGTATACCTCGGTCCCCATCAGATCGGTCAATCGCACTTGCTTGCCACGGAATTCTGGGAAAGGCACCGGCAATTGGCATTGCGCCTGGTTTCCGGCGTAATTAACCACGACTACATGGCGGCTGCCGTCCTCGCCAGCCCAGGCGTAGGCGACAAAGCCGCCCGAAGTCCAGTTGCCGGACCAGGCCGGCAGCGGTTGGATCTGTGACCAGGTGCCGTCGCGGAAGGCCCTGGTCTTTAGGACCTCTAACAGCTTGGCGTAAAAGCAGGTAATCTCAGGATTTGCCGGCTCGATCGGGCCGCGGCCGAGATGAGCCGGTACCCGCACTTGCGCGCCCTCGAATTGGCCCTGATGGAAGAAGCGGAGGCCTGGATCGAGATAGGTAATGACCGCCGCCGCCCGGTGCTGCGGCCAAGGGAACTCGGACGCTGCCCGCGGCTCGTCATGGTTTTCGAGAAAACGGGTGAGTTTGTCCTGGTAGTCGAGGCCGGCGAGCAGGTGATCGCTGATCGGCCTGACGTTGCCCTCCCTCAAACGGTCGTAGAGCCGCTTGTCGTAGCAATAGTCAAAGCCCTGTTGCTGCAACGTCCATTCGAGGTCCCAGTAGACCTCGGCCATAAAGGTGAAAGCGGGATACCGAGCGTGTACCGCCGCCGTCGCCTTTGGCCAGAACGGCTCCGGGGTAATCCCCCAGGTGCGCTGGAAAATCTCGGGCAGCAGCAGCATCGCCATGTCGCAACGCACGCCGTCGCACTTGCCGGCAATCGCGATCAGCTCGTCGATGCGCGCCCGCTGCAATTCGGGATTGGCGTAGTTGAGCTGCAAAGTGTCTGGCCAACCTGGAAAATTGGGGTCGCGGCCATAGGCCAGAATCTTCGGTCCTCGGTTGGTGTCGACCCGCAAGTAATTCTCCGGGGCGCCCGCGAGCGCCTCCTCGCTGCCTTCGACATAATAGTCGGGATGGGTCTTCACCCAATGATGGTCGGGGGCGGTGTGGTTCGGCACAAAATCGAGCAGCAACTTGATGTCGCGCCGCGCCAGCTTCTCGCGGAACTGCTCGAGCGCCGCGTCGCCACCCAGCGCCTCGCCGACGGCGTACGCCGTGATCGCGAAGCCGGAGCCGCCAATATCCTCCTCGGTCAGGTCGGGCAGAACAGTTTGAAATTCGATGCGCCATTGCGGATTACTGCGCGAAACGGCTCGCCCGGCCGCGCCGATCTGCCAGACACTGAGCAGCCAGATCCAGTCGAAACCCTGCTCCGCGAAGCCGTCGAGCGTGGCGCCGTCAATGTCGCCGAGGGTGACCCGTTTGCCAGTTTCGCGAGACAGCCGCTGAAGCCACACCCGAGTATTGATCTGAAAGAGTGTTGGATACCGGACCGATCCCGCCATCGGGCTTGCTCCCTACGCTCTCTCTTTCTGGAGAGCGATCGGGGGCGGCCGGCCGCCAACCCAATGCTCGGGATCGACCTTGCCAAAAAAATCGATAAGGGTGGCGACGGCACCGGTCCACCCGGTCTGATGACTGGCGCCGATGCCGGCGCCGTTGTCGCCGTGGAAGTACTCGTAAAACAGCAAATTGTCCCGCCAGTGGGGGTCATGTTGAAATTTTTCGGCCCCGCCGAAGACCGGCCGCCGTCCGGTTTCGTCGCGCATAAAGATGCGGGTCAACCGATTGGCGATTTCCCGGGCAACCTCGAACAAGTTCATCAAGTTACCCGAGCCGGTCGGGCATTCGATTTTGAAATTGTTGCCGTAATACGCGTAGTAGTGCAGCAGCGCGCGGATGATCAGCGCGTTGACCGGCATCCAAATCGGCCCGCGCCAGTTAGAGTTTCCGCCAAACATGCCGCTGTCGGATTCCGCCGGCAGGTAGCTCACCCGGTATTCCTGGCCTTGCACCGAAAAGACATAGGGATGCTCGGCATGGTAGCGCGACAGCGATCGAAGGCCGTACGGGCTCAAGAATTCGTTTTCGTCGAGCATGCGGGTGAGGATCCGGCGCAGCCGGTCCTGGTTGACAAGGGCAATGATACCAGTCTCCGCCACGCCCAATTGCCCTGGCCCGGTTGCATGAATCAACTCGCGAAGCGCCGGCATGCGCCGCAGGCGATCTAGGAATTCCGCCGTCAATCTGGGCACCCGATCGCGCTGCCACTTCTCCACGGCCGTGGCGGCACACAACGGGAGGAGACCGACCATCGAGCGGACCTTCAGCCGCGTCGCGGTCCCGTCCGGCAATCGAAGGACGTCGTAATAGAAACCGTCCTCCTCGTCCCACATGCCGCCCGGACCGATCCCGTTCATTGCGCGGGCGATTAACAAGAACTCCATCATGTAGTTCGACGCCAGCTCCTCATAGGTTGGGTCGTGCGCGGCGAGCTCGAAAGCAATCTCAACCATATTCTGGCAGAACAGAGCGACCCAAGCCGTGCCATCGGCCTGCTCCAGATGACCGCCAGTTGGTAGCGGCGCGCTGCGGTCGAAGACTCCAATATTGTCGAGGCCGAGAAACCCGCCCTCGAAGAGGCTTCGGCCGAAGCGGTCCTTGCGGTTTACCCACCAACCAAAATTCGCCGTCAGCCTGCCGAACACCCGCTTCAGGAAATCGAGATCGGTTTGGCCGCGCAGCGCCTGCTCCATTCGGTAGAGGAAGATCGCCCCCCAGGCCTGTACTGGCGGATTTACGTCGCTGAAATTCCATTCATAGGCTGGGATTTGCCCAGTCGGATGCAGGTAAACTTGGCGGAGCAGCAGGTCGAGCTGCTGTTTGGCGAAATCGATGTCGACGGTCGACAGGGCGATCGTGTGAAAAGCCAGGTCCCAGGCGGCAAACCAGGGATATTCCCACTTGTCCGGCATCGAGATGACATGCTCGCCGATCATGTGGAACCACTCGCGGTTGCGCACCTGATGGGGCGTCGGCCGCATCGCATCGTAGCCGTGTTCCTCGAGCCACTTGTCGGTGTCGTAAAAGAAATACTGTTTGCTCCAAAGCATCCCGGCCAACGCCTGCCGCATCACATTCGCCGCACCCTCGCTGACACGGGTAGGGGTAATCGCCCGATAGAATTCGTCGGCCTCGCGCCGGCGCTCTTCGCTGATCTGGTCGAATTGACCGCCGAAAGGGTCGCGTAAGGCAGCATCGCTGAGCCGCAGCCGAATGATGGTGGTTTCGCCGGCGCCGACGTTGAGCTGATAATGCGCGGCGGCCTTGGTTCCGATCTGGCCTGGGTTGACGGCTCCCTCCCTGCCTGCCACCACACAATTATTGATCCCATCCTTGACATAGGGTGCGGCGTTGGGCGTGCTGAAGATCCGCTCGTTGTTCGTGTCGTTTTCGGTGAACAACAGCTGCGGATTTCCGTCGCAATGCAGCATGAAGCTACCGAGCTCGGCATGCGACGTTTCGATCGTGACGGTGTTTTGTCCCGGCATCTGTCGCAAGGAAGGTTTCGGCTGGTCCGGCCACCAAGTCCAAGTGTTTCGGAACCACAAGGTCGGCAGGACATGCAAGCTGGCGGCTTCCGGCCCGCGATTGTGCAGGCTGATCTGGATCAGGACATCGGTCGGCGTCGCCTTCGCGTATTCCACGAACACGTCAAAATAACGATCGTCGTTGAAGATCCCGGTATCAAGTAATTCGTATTCCCAATCGTTACGGCCGCGCCGCCGGTTCGTCTCGATCAGGTCGCCGTAGGGATATGCGTTTTGCGGATACTTATACAAGTACTTCATGTACGAGTGGGTCGGCGTGCTGTCGAGGTAGAAGTAGTATTCCTTGACGTCCTCGCCGTGATTGCCCTCGCTGTTGGTCAGGCCGAACAGCCGCTCCTTGAGGATCGGGTCCTTGCCGTTCCACAGCGCCACGGCAAAGCACAGCCGCTGATGGTCGTCGCTAAACCCCGCAAGACCGTCTTCGCCCCAGTGATAGGCGCGGGACCGGGCCTGGTCGTGCGTGAAATAGTTCCACGCATCGCCGTTGTCGCTGTAATCCTCGCGGACCGTACCCCATTGGCGTTCGCTGAGGTAGGGGCCCCATTGCTTCCACGGCACCCCCTTCTCACGCGCCTCACCCAATCGCAACTCCTCCGCGGTCTTCCCGCGTTCTGGGCTCATCTGGTTAGGCAACAGTCTTCTCCCCTGTAATCAGCCGTTCTTTGACGAATGTTACTCAAGCTCCAAGAGAGGCCTGAAGCAATGCGCTAAATTCTCTCTCCGCTCACGCCTTCAGCAAGCGCAAATCACGTCTGTCAACCTCCACTCATTTCAACTTTTCTTTATAGCCAAAATAACGGTAGGCCCCTACTGTTAGAAAATTGGTCAGAACTGCAACCACGTTCCATACGATCACTGGTCGCGAGGCAATCAAAATCCCGTAGTAGACCCAGAGGATCTGAAAAGTGCCCATGATTGCCGCCATCATTGGGTACATACCCGCGCGCGACCGACGTTTGAGCATGCTGACCAAATCCGGCACGGCAGCAAAGGTTGTTCCCATGCCCGCCAGAAAGCCGAAGATCTCTGACCGTTGAAGCCCGGGGAAGAATAGACTCTGCGTGTCGCGTGGAACCAGGTCCTGGCAACCATAGAGCGTGATCAGGCTCAGGAAAAGAACAACAAGTGCTATTATATTTGATTGACCCATCACGACAACCGATTCTGCGGGGTCCGACGAGGTCGCGGCCGGTGCTGCGGTAGGTGGCGCATTAATTCCGTGACCACTACGAACTCACGATCATCCGCATGCATTGACTTAGATCCATGTCAATTTTCAGGCGTTGGCGAGGAGAAGGACCACGGAGCGAGGTTGAACCAGGCAGGTCGCGCCCTGCTGCCTTTGCGCATCGGCCCAGCCGCAGATGTCATCCGGAGGATTGAGAGAAGTATCTACGCTCCGTCGCCAGGACTCCTGGGCCTTTTCGAGCGGCGGGATTTCGAATTCGAGCGCCTCCCAATAGGCGTTGATGATAAAGTGCAGTAGAAGCGCGTAGCCTAATAGTCGGACGGTGCCCGCCAGGGTGTGCGATTCGTGACCCCAATCCGGCGCATTCAATTTGACCCCGTGCCATTGGACCGGCTGTTGGCGCAAAAGCTCGGTCAGGGTCATATCCAGCCGTTCAACCGGCAGGCTCCGATTCATGCGAAGCGCGATGAGCTCTCTGACAAAGCGGTGGAGATCCGCGTGCTTCTCGACCAGTGTCCAATCGAACCAGGAGATTTCGTTGTTCTGGCAGAACGCGTTGTTGTTTCCGCCCTGGGTGCGCCGTACCTCGTCTCCCATCAGCAGCATCGGCGTCCCCGTTGCCAGCAAGGTCAACGTCAGGAAGTTCTTGACCTGACGATTGCGCAACCGTTCCACCTCAGGATCAGTGGTTGGACCCTCGGCGCCGCAATTCCAGCTGGCATTGTGATCCGCTCCGTCGCGGTTTCCTTCTCCGTTCACCTCGTTGTGCTTGCTGTTGAAGGAAACCAGATCGTTGAGCGTGAAGCCATCGTGGCAGGTCACGAAATTGATGCTCTGCTCCGCTTCTCGCTCTTCTCGCCGGTAAACGTCCGGGCTGCCTGTCAGCCGGAACGCCATTGCAGAGGCCATTCCATTGGCGCCTTTGAGAAATGCCCGCACATCATCGCGATACCGCCCGTTCCAGTCCTTCCAGCTATCGCCGACAAAGCTCCCAACCTGATAGAGCTCGGCCGCGTCCCAGGCTTCTGCAATCAGCTTGACATTGGCAAGGACTGGATCTGATTCGATGTCCCAAAGGATCGGCGGCGATGCCATCGGGCGGCCCTGCTGGTCGCGCGACAGGACCGAGGCGAGATCGAAACGGAAGCCGTCGACGTGCATCTCGCTGACCCAATATCGCAGGCTGTCGATAATCAAACGCCGGACGATCGGCTCATTAGCGTTCAGTGTGTTGCCGCAACCGGTGAAATCGGCGTAGCGGGATTTGTCCTCCGCCAGGATGTAATAGGTATCATTCGCCAATCCTCGAAAGCAAATGGTGGGGCCGTCCTCTTTGCCTTCTGTAGTGTGGTTGTAGACGACATCGAGGATGACCTCGATTCCGGCGCGATGCAGGGCCTTGACCATGTCGCGAAACTCGTCGAGCGCGCCAATCGGGTCCGATCGCGAGCTGTACCCACCATGCGGCGCGAAAAACGAGAGGGGCTGATATCCCCAATAGTTGCTGAGGCCCGGCGGACCATCCTCCTCGTCGAAGGCATAAACCGGGAGAAGCTCGACGGCGCTGACGCCGAGATCCTGCAGGTAGGGAATCTTCTGGATGAGCCCAGCGTAAGTGCCACGCTTCGACGGCGTGATGCCCGAGCTCGGATGGCGGGTGAACCCGCCGACATGCATTTCGTAAATGATCGTCTTCGCAAAGGGTCGGCCGAGGAGCGCATCCCCCTCCCAGTCATATCTGCTCATGTCGACGACCACGCTCTTCAGGGCCGTAGCGGCATTGTCCCCCGGACGCCGTGCGGCCTCCCGGCTGCGTCCTTCCGGCCGGGCAATGCATTTCCCGTAAGGATCGAGGAGCACCTTGTCGAGGTCGAAACGCAGCCCCCGCTCGGGGTCGAAAGGCCCCGCGATCCGGTACCCATAAATCTGACCCGCGGTGACGCCGGGCACAAAGACGTGCCAGTAATGGTAGGTTCTGTTGGCCCTCGGGTCGAGATCGATGACCCGAGACGGCGCCGGGGCGTCCACGCGATCGAACAGCAGCAGCTGCGCTCCCGCGCTGTACTTGGCGAAGACGCTGAAATTGGCGCCGCCGGGGACGAGCGTCGCGCCCAGCGGGAAGCTCTTCCCTCTTAGGCAAGCCATGTAAGGCCCATCACCGGTACCAGAGCAACCGGATCGGGCCGCAGCTGTACGGTTCGAGCAGATCCGGTCCGGGTTCTCTGCTCGTCGACTAGCGAGCGCCGGTTTCCAGGGTTCTTTCGTAATAGCCTCCTCCCGCTTCTGCTGGCCATCTGATCACCGCGCAACTCCCGAGCCATCGCCTCCCGAAAAAAAGCGGCGGCGCCAAGTGCCCCGAATTAGCCCTTGATCTTCCATTCTCCGGTCGACGTGCGGCACCAAGTGAGGCGGTAGTCGCGAGGTGGTGGCCTTCCGGCGACAATCTGATGGCGCACAAGGTGGCAAGCCATGCCACCCGAGTGGAACACCCGAAGTATCGTTGAGGTGCCCGAGCTCTTCGTTTCCGGATTACTCCACGAGTTCAGACTGGCCGACCTTGCTCGGCTCGACCGCATTTAGCCGCGCCACGCTCTCAAATATCATTTGGTTATCAGAAGGCGCGAGCCCCTGGCCAAAGTTTCCCGAGAACGGGATGACTTGGGCCTGTGCCGCCGCGGGCAGAAGAACGGATATCGCGAGCGCCGCCGAAAAGCGGTGTGGTGACCAGGGTCGCATGCATCTCTCCTTCACGTCTTCGGCGCCAACGCGCCCCGCCAATACGCCTATGCGCCAAGTGCCGCCGCAAACGCCAGCCCGGTAATTATAGTTCAGATCAAACCACAATTACTTCATTTTACCACCTGCTGACCGGCCGAACGGCCATCGGCTGTTCTCGCGTCAGCTGAATTTCTTCCGTTTCATGGCGGATCACAAGGCATTCGCCCTCACGCAGCGCGTATTCCACCTTCTCCAGACCGATTTCGACTTCGAGCATTTGGCCGCGGTAGGTGACGGGAAACCGAAGTATGGCGTTATCCTCTGGTGCGCGACGTGGCCAAAACGACAAAGTCCCGTCATCGTCCCGCATGCCGCCGAGTCCGTAAGTGAGCATCATCCAAGTACCGCCCATTGAAGCGATATGGCAGCCATCCTTCACGTTGCCGCCTACGTCGGCCAGGTCCATCAGTAGAGCCGCCATCCCGTACCGAATTGCCTTGTCAACATCGCCGACCTCCGCTGCAATGATTGCCTCAACACAAGACGACAGCGACGAGTTGCCGGTGGTCAAAGGGTCGTAAAACTCAAAGTTCCGTTTCTTTGCTTCGGCGGAGAACGCATTCCCCAGCAGGAACATGGCCAGTACCACGTCTGCCTGTTTGATCACCTGCTTTCGGTATATATTGAGTGGATGGTAAAACAGCAGCAGCGGATAGCGGTCGGGCGGCGTGTTCCGGAAATCCCAGGGCTCTCGATCCAGAAAACTGTCATCTTGTGGGATTATCTGAAGCTTCTCATCATATGGCACATACATGCTCTTCACCGCCTTTACCCACGCCTCCAGCTCAGAGGGTTCGAGCGCCGTTTTTTGTACCAGCGCGTTATATGAATTTGGGTATGTCGTCTGCAGACACTGGACAGTTTCGGCAGCGTAGCGCAGGTTTTCGCGGGCCATCAAGTTAGTGTAGGCGTTGTTGTTCACGACGGTGTTGTACTCGTCCGGCCCGGTGACGGAGTTGATGCAGAATTTCCCTTCTTTTGCCTCCGAGTAAAAGCCTAGGCTCAGCCATAGGCGTGCCGTCTCCACGAGCATCTCGGCGCCGCAGTCCCGCAGGAACGGCTCGTCGTTCGTCGCCTGCACGTATTTGCGCAGCGCGTACATGATGTCCGCGTTGATGTGGTATTGTGCGGTGCCGGCAGCGTAGTATGCGGATGCTTCTTCCCCGCTGATAGTGCGCCACGGGAACATGGCGCCTCGATGGCCCAATAGCCTAGCGCGGGCTCGTGCCTGCGGCAGCATCTTGTAGCGGAAAGTCAGCAGATTCTTTGCAATCCGCGGGGAGGTATAGATCAGGAACGGCAGTACATAGATTTCGCTGTCCCAAAAATAATGCCCCTCATACGCTTGTCCGGTCAGACCTTTCGCTGGCACACCCGCGTCTTCGGCGCGCGCTGAGGCCTGCAGGATGTGAAAAAGGTTGAAGCGGACCGCTTGCTGGATCTCCACGGTGCTGCGCTTTGTGCGTTCTTCTCTGACATCCCTCACCCGGACATCGCTGCGGCGCCAGAAATCGTCCATGTCCTGCTCTTGGGAGACAAGCAGTTCCTGGAACCCCTGGGTCATCATACGGTCCATGGTCCACTCGGCACGGCCGCAAAGTTCTTCAACCGAAGCCGTCTGCGATGTGTGGTAGACCATGTATTTGGTGAGGCGGATCGGAGTGTCGGGCAGAGCTTCAATTGTGTAGGCGACTTGGCCGAAATCCTCGGTGTTAGCAACTTTGTGGGCATGCGGGCAGGCGGTCTCTAATGAATGGTCAATGGCACACGCCAGAGTCAAGCGGCTCTTTTCAGTCGCGTGGCACAGAACGACCCGATGGTCTTTGACGTAGCTGGTGCGGGGATGGAGCACTCGCTCTGCAAAGAACCTCGTCTGTCGCGGATCGTTGGCGGCATTGGCAGTGGTCGGTTCATCTACTGCCATCTCCGAAGAGATCACGACGGATGCCGCCGCGTTAAGAAGAGTCACCTTGTAGGAGATGGCGGCCACGTGCCTATTGGCGAAGGAGACCAAACGCCGGGATGTGATCAACACTTGTTTGCCGGCCGGCGTCTCCCAGAGGATCTCCCGGTCGAGCGTCCCGGACTTCATGTTGAGCCGCCGGTCGTAGCTCAAGAGGTTCGCATTGGGCAGCCAGAAGGGCTCGTCGTCGACGAAGAGCTTGATGATCTTGCTGTCGGTCACACTTAAGATGGTCTGGCCGGTTTTCGCGAAGCCATAAGCGTCTTCTGGGTACACGATCGGCCTGGTTTCATAGAACCCGTTAATAAGCGTGGTGTTTTCGGCATTGGGGCCGCCCTCCTCCGGGCACCCGCGCATGCCGAGATACCCGTTGCCGAGCGCCAGCATTGTTTCCAGCTGGGCCAGGAATTCCGGGTGAAACGCCCTTTCGATGACGTTCCACTCGTCGGCCGGGTAATCATGGGATGGTGGCCTGAGGCGTTCATGATGGATCATTGGGCTTTTCCTCCCTACGCCGGCATCAGGAGCTAGTCAGGCGGCCAGTTCGCCCAGATCGTTCACCGCCAGATGCGCGCCATGGCGCCGAAGCTCCTCGGCATTCCCCTTGCGTGCGACGCCGATCACAAGGCCAAAGCCCCCGGCAGACCCGGCCTCCACTCCCGAGAGAGCATCCTCGATGACGACCGCGCGTGTCGGTTCAACCCCGAGTAGCTTTGCTGCCATCAAAAACGTGTCGGCGGCAGGTTTCCCGCGCAGCTGCCGGGCATGGATTACGTCGCCGTCGACCTGTACATCGAAGAAGCCATCCAACTTGACGGCCTTTAGAACCGCCGTGCAGTTCTGGCTGGAGGTGACGACGGCGATTTTGAACCCGCGACGGCGGAGCTGATGAATGAGTTTGACGCTTCCCTCGTAAGACTCGACCCCTCTCTCTTCAATGACCTTATTGACCAGCTCGTTCTTGCGGTTCCCCAGTCCGCCCACCGTTTCAGCGTCTGGCGGATCGTCCGGGGTCCCCTCGGGGAGCTCGATGCCGCGAGATGTGAGAAAGTCGCGAACACCGTCGAAGCGAGGCTTCCCATCGACATATAGCCGGTAATCTGCGGCGGAATCGAAAGAGTGAAATACTTCGCCTTTCTGTGCCGCGCGTTTTCGAAGGTACTCGTCAAACATTTGTTTCCAACACGCCGCGTGCACGCTGGCGGTGTCGGTGATCACACCGTCGAGGTCGAGCAGGACGGCGTCGTACCGATCCCTGCTGAGCGCGCGCTCGTTCTCAGACTGCCGCGTCGATCGTTCTCCATTTGCTTCGCTCATATTATCGTCCTCCCATCTCTATTGCTTGTCGATCGATGCCCGCTAATCAGTGAGGGGCCCGTTCCAGACCCTCACAGCAGGTATGTCGCGGTAGTAGCCAAGGACGCACAGGGTGCCGGTATCGAGGAGGAAATGTTGGCCAGCGCCGGCGGGCAGTCCGATCCACCGCGCTACCAGCGCGCGCAGCACGTGTCCGTGGGCAAATAGCGCAACGTCGCCATCGGCGCGCCGCGCTCGCGCAATCACCCGATCCACCCGCGCACCCACTTGCTCTGGCACCTCACCGCCCGGGCATCCATCTCGGAAGATCAGCCAGCCAGGCGCCATCTCATGGATTTGCTTCGGGGTCAGTCCCTCATATTTGCCGTAATTCCACTCGGCGAGGTCGTAATCGATGACAGCCACATCGCCGAGCCCCGCCAATGCGCAGGTCTCGCGCGCCCTCTGCATCGGGCTGACGAGTACGAGCGTGAACGCCTCCTTGGCGAGCACCTGCCGTATTTGTTCGGCAAGCCGCCGCCCGTTGTCGGTCAAGGGAATGTCTGTCGTGCCGGTGTGCTGCCCGCTGAGGCTCCACACGGTTTCCCCATGCCTGATCGCAAAGACGTTCACGTTCGTCTTCTCGGCGATCAGACGTTGTCGGCCTCAGTCGAACGCACGCCCGCGGAAGCCGCTTCTTGTCCCCACCTCCAGCCGGTTATCTCGGGCATGTCGTCGCCGTAGCGGGAGATGAATTGCTTGTGGTCGATGAGCTTGTCTCGGATCGCCTGCTTGGCGTAAGCGGCCCGGGCTCCGAGCTTTGGCACGCGGTCTATCACGTCGTCGACAAGGTGGAAGCGATCGAGGTCGTTCAGCACGCACATGTCGAACGGCGTAGTGGTTGTGCCCTCTTCTTTGTAGCCGCGGACGTGGATGTTGTCGTGGCCTGTACGCCGGTAGGTCAGCCGGTGGATGAGCCACGGGTATCCGTGGAAGGCGAAGATAATCGGTTTGTCCGCGGTGAACAGCGCGTCGAATTCGTGGTCCGTCAGCCCGTGCGGGTGCTCGCTCGATGGTTGCAGCTTCATCAGATTGACGACATTGATGACCCGGATCTTCAAATCCGGCGCATGCTTGCGCAGCAGGTCAACTGCGGCCAGAGTCTCCAAAGTCGGCACGTCGCCGCAGCAGGCCATCACCACATCAGGCTCGCTGCCGCGGTCATTGCTGGCCCACTCCCAGATCCCGAGCCCGGCCTCGCAGTGCTTGAGCGCCTCATCCATCGTCAGCCATTGGGGGGCCGGCTGCTTGCCGGCGACGACGACATTGACGTAGTTCCGGCTGCGTAGGCAGTGATCGGTAACGGACAGCAGGCAGTTGGCGTCAGGTGGCAAATAGATCCGGACGACCTCGGCCTTTTTATTCATGACGTGGTCGATAAATCCGGGGTCCTGATGGCTGAAGCCGTTGTGGTCCTGGCGCCAGACGTGACTGGACAACAGATAATTCAGTGAGCCAATGGGCCGCCGCCAAGGAATGTCGTTGCAGACCTTCAGCCATTTGGCGTGCTGGTTGAACATCGAATTGATGATGTGGATGAAGGCCTCGTAGCAGGAGAAGAAGCCGTGCCGGCCGGTTAGGAGATACCCTTCCAGCCAACCCTGGCACTGGTGCTCGCTCAGCATCTCCATGACCCGCCCGTCGGGCGCCAAATGGTCGTCCCATGGCTCGGTCTCCGCGACCCAGGCACGGTTGGTGACCTCGAGTACATCCTGCCAGCGATTTGAATTGCTCTCGTCGGGACTGAACAGCCGGAAATTCCGCGACTCCATGTTCAGCTTCATGACATCGCGCAGGAACATCCCCATCACACGGGTGGATTCGGCCGTGACGGCGCCCGGTGCGGTCACGTCGACAGCGTAATCACGGAAGTTCGGGAGCCGCAGTTCGCGCAGCAGCAAGCCGCCGTTGGTGTGCCGATTGGCACTCATACGGCGATCCCCACGAGGGGCGAGTTCAGCTAGTTCGGGCCGGAGGCGGCCGTTGCCGTCGAACAGTTCCGTGGGCTGGTAGCTCTTCATCCAATCTTCGAGGATACGCACATGAGCGGGGTTCTCGTGCATCTCTCCCATTGGCACCTGATGCGCGCGCCAGTAGCCCTCGGTTCGCCGGCCGTCGATCTCTTTCGGACAGGTCCAGCCCTTTGGTGTGCGAAGCACGATCATCGGCCAGATCGGGCGCTCGGTGAAACCATTCTCGCGCGCGTCGGATTTGATGCGCTGGATTTCACCCATGACCGTGTCGAATGTCGCGGCCATAAGCTCGTGCATCTTTTCCGGATCATCACCCTCGACGAAATACGGCGTGTACCCATAGCCGCGGAAAAGATGATCCAGTTCCTCGTGGCTGATCCGGGCCAGGACGCAAGGGTTGGCGATCTTGTAGCCGTTGAGGTGGAGGATCGGCAAAACCACTCCATCCGTCGCCGGGTTCAGGAACTTGTTGGAGTGCCAGCTCGTCGCCAGTGCTCCGGTCTCTGCCTCGCCGTCACCGACGACACAGGCGACGATCAGATCGGGGTTGTCGAAGGCCGCTCCGTAGGCGTGCGAGACGGCATAGCCGAGTTCACCACCTTCGTGGATCGACCCGGGCGTCTCCGGTGCAACGTGGCTCGGAATGCCACCGGGGAACGAGAACTGGGTGAAGAGGCGCTTCATGCCCTCTTCGTCGGAAGAAATGTTCGGATATACCTCGCTGTATGTCCCCTCGAGGTAGGCGTTTGCCACCAGGCCAGGCCCGCCATGCCCGGGACCGGTGATGTAGATCATGTTGAGGTCGTGTTTCTTGATCAGGCGGTTCAGGTGGACGTAAATGAAATTCAAACCTGGGGTCGTTCCCCAATGACCGAGCAGCCGCGGCTTGATGTGTTCCTTTGTCAGGGTTTGCTTGAGCAGCGGGTTGTCGTAAAGATAGATCTGGCCGACGGACAGGTAATTCGCTGCTCGCCAGTACGCATCCATCAACCTCAGCTCATTGTCAGATAGCGCGTTCGCCATTGCCGCCTCCCATAGTTCCGCTGAAATTCAACCAGTTAGTCGCAGCTTCCCGTCTGGACTCCCATCGCGGAGGTCGCATCACAGGGCGACAGCATGTGCCGGTTCCTTTATTCCCACCTCCCGCTCCTTTGCCGGCTCCTTAATCCGGAACCAGGCGACGTAAAGCGCAGGTAAGAACAGCAGGGTCAGAAGGGTCGCGACGAACAGGCCGCCGATGATCGCGTAGGCCATCGGTCCCCAGAACACCTCCGAGGCGATCGGTATCATGCCGAGCGAGGCTGCCGCCGCGGTCAGCACGATCGGCCGGAAGCGGTTCGTCGTCGCATCGATCACGGCGTCCCAAGGGTGCAAGCCCTTGGCCATGTCCATGTCGATCTGGTCGATCAGGATCACCGAATTGCGAATGATCATCCCGCTCAGGGCGATAATTCCGAGGATCGCGACAAAGCCCATCGGCGTGCCGGTCGGCAACAAAGCGGCAACGACGCCAATCAGACCCAGGGGTGCGACGCTGATCACCAGGAACATCTTTTGGAAGCTCTGCAGCTGCACCATCAGGATGATCAACATCAGCATGATCATGAGAGGAAAGACCGCGACAATGGAGTTGAGCCCTTTGGCGCTCTCCTCGATCGTGCCGCCGGCTTCGATCGTGTAGCCCGCCGGCAATTTCTCCGACAACTGGGCGATCGCCGGCGCTAGCTGCGTGTTGACGGTCTTCGCCTCAATGCCGGGCACGACATCCGCCTGAACGGTGATCGTCGGCAGGAGGTTGCGCCGCCAGATCACGGGCGGTTCCAGCTCATATTGGACGGTTGCAACTTGGCTCAGCGGGATCGTTTGCCCGTTGTCCAGCGCGACTTGCAGATTTTTTAAAGTCTGCACCGAGGCGCGTTGCTGCTCCGTCGCGCGAGCGGTAAGGTCGGTCAGATAGATCGAGTTGCGGACCTGAGTGACGACCATTCCGCTCGTGACGGCGTTGAGAGCCTCGGCGAGCGACTTCGAACTGACGCCGAGCTGGCGGACTTGGTCCTGATCGACCTGCAGGTGGAGGCTCTTCATCGGCTCGTTCCAATCGAAATTGATGAGCCGTGTATTCGGGTTCTGCCCGATCGTTTGGGCAACCAGGAAAGCCGCGTCCCGGGTGCCTCCCGGGGTCTGTCCGCTGACGCGGTATTGCAACGGCCAGCCGACCGGCGGTCCCAGCTCCAACGGGTAAATTCTGGTATTGAGACTGGCGAATTCCGTGTCGAGCGCCTTTTGCAGACGCGCCCGGACGATTTCGCGCTCCGCAATGCCTTTGGTCACGATCACCGCCTGCGCGAAATAGTCATTTGACAGCTGCACGTTCAACGGCAGGTAGAAACGGACCGCCCCTTGCCCGACATAGAGACTGTAGTGCTCGACGTTCGGGTCGTGCTTCAGCAGCGCCTCGAATCGCTCGACTTCGCGCTCGGTCGCGTATATCGACGAATCCTGAGACAGGCTTAGATCCACAACCAGCTCCGGCCGGTCCGAGGCCGGGAAGAATTGCTGCTGGATGAACCCGTAGCCGTACAATGAAGCGGCAAACAGCCCGACGGTGACCGCGATAACGAGCCACCGGGCCCGCATGCAGAATACAAGAGCAGCGCGGAACAGCCGCATCAAACGGCCAGGTTCCCCATGGCCGCCGCCATGGGCCTTCATCGTCTTCGGCAGGATCGTAACGCCGATTACCGGAGCAAACATTACCGCGACGATCCATGAAGCTAAGAGCGCTACGGCAATGACCGCGAACAGCGAGTAGCAGTATTCGCCGGCACCGCTCTTCGCGAAGCCGATCGGCACAAATCCCGCGACGGTGACGAGCGTTCCGGTCAGCATCGGAAACGCCGTCGTGACCCAGGCATGCGTGGCGGCATGCTCTCGGTCGACCCCTGATTCGAGCTGACTGACCATCATCTCGATCGTGATCATCGCGTCATCGACGAGGAGGCCCAGCGCGATGATCAGCGCCCCGAGCGAGATGCGCTGCAGGCTGATGCCGGAATATTCCATGTAGGCAAAGACCATTCCGAGCACGAGCGGGATCGAGCAGGCGACGACCACTCCGGCGCGCATGCCGAGGCTCACAAAGCTGACCGCAAGCACGATTGCGATCGCTTCCCACAGCGCCTTCGTGAAGCCGCCAACGGCCTCCTCGACGACCACTGGCTGGTCGGCGACGAGATGCGCCTCGATGCCGATCGGCAATTTGGCGATGATCTGGTCCATCTTGTGCGCCACGGCCTCGCCGAAGACGAGGTTGTTGCCGCCCTGCGCCATCGAGATGGCGAGCCCGATCGCCGGCTCGCCATTGAATTGGAACATCGGCTCCGGCGGATCCGAATAGCCTTTGCTTATCGAGGCGACATCGGCGAGACGGAAGAATTTGCCGTTGGCATAGAGATTGATGCGCTTCAGATCGTCGACAGAGTTGAATGCACCGGAGACGCGGATCGCGTATTTCTCGAGACCGGTCTGAACGACGCCGGACGGCGTGACCGCGTTTTGCTCCTGCAAACTCGAAATGACGTCGTCACGACTGACACCAAGCCCGGCCAGCTGATGGGTGTCGAATTCGAGATAGAATTTCTGGTCCTGGGCTCCGATCAGTTGCGCCTTCACGGCATTCTTGATCGTCAAGATCTGTGTGCGAATTCGTTCGACGTAGTCGCGCAGCTCGCGGTGCGTGAACCCGTCGGCCGTGAACGCGTAGATAATGCCGAAGACGTCGCCGAACTCGTCATTGAAACTCGGCCCTAAGACGCCTTGCGGCAGCGTCGACTTTATGTCGGCGACCTTCTTGCGAACCTGATACCAAATGTCCGGGATCGCCTCTTTCGAAGTACTATCCAGAACGTTGACGTAGATCGTGGAGACGCCGGGCTTGGTTTCGCTCTTCAGGTAGTAGAGCGATGGCGTTTCCTGCAGTTTCTTCTCGATCCGATCGGTTATCTGCAGCATCGTGTCGTCGATCGTGGCGCCCGGCCAATAGGTCCGCACGATCATCGTCTTGATCGAAAAAGACGGATCCTCCTCGCGCCCGAGCTGCTTATAGGAAAGGACGCCCGCGGCGACAAAGAGGATCATCAGAAACCACACGAAGGGGCGATGGTTGATCGCCCATTCGGAGAGATTGAAGCCCTTCATTGCACGGTGCCCGCGTCCATGAGCGCGACTTTCTGACCGGGGAGCAATTTCTGCACTCCGGCGGTCACCACGACGTCTCCTTCCGCGAGCCCGTCGCCGACGACCACCGAGTCGCCCTGGTAGCGCTGCACGGTGATCGGCTTCAGCTGCACCGTCTTGTCCTTCTCGACGAGCCAGACGGCCGGCTTTCCGTCCTTCTGGAAGAGCGCACTCCCCGGTATCGAGACGGCCTGACCCTGATCCAACGTCACGGTGCCGACCACGTTGGCCCCGAGCCGCATCTGCGGCGGCGCATCGGGCAGCGAGACACGTACGGTATAGGTGCGAGTAGCGGGATCCGCCTGCGGTGAGACGTAGCGGACCTTGCCCGCCGTTTCGATTTCTGGATTGCTGACAAGGTGCACTGTTACGGTCGGGTCCTTCGGCCGGGTCTTGAAGGCGCCCTCGCCGATGTTGAACACGCCCTCGCGTTCGCCAGGCTGCGCCAGGCGAACGACCATCTGTCCCGCGCTGACGACCTGCCCTGCATCGGCCCCGATGGCGGTAATGACTCCGTCGTTATCCGCCTTCAGGTCGGCATAGCCGAGATTTTCGCTGGCCTGGATCTGCTTGGCCTGCGCCGAATCGAGCTGCGCTTGCGCGGTCTTGAAGGTCTTGAGCGCTTGATCGTACTGGACCCGAGTTGTATTGCCGTTCTTCAGGAGTTCGCGCTGCCGGTATTCTTGGGCTTGGCTGCGGGTCACTTCGGCTTCGGCTGCTGCGACCTCGGCTTTCGCGACCTCGAAGTCTTGACGATACTGCTGCGGATCGAGCCGGGCGAGGAGATCGCCCTTTTTGACCTGCGTCCCGACATCGACGGGCCGCTCGAGGATCTTGCCGTTGACCCGAAAGCCGAGATCCGCCTGATAGCGCGGCTGGATCTCGCCGGTCAGCGATACCTTCTCCCCCCCTTCCTGCAACTCGACCGTCACCGTGCGCACGGGTCGGACGGCCTGCGACGCAGCCTTCTCCTCTTTGTGGCAGGCCACCAAAGCCGACAGCAAAATGAGAGTACCAGCCGCTCCCAGCGTAAGGGTCAGCAAACGAGTTGAGCGCTCCCCGGCAAGACTTGTTCCACACATCATAGAAAAAACACTCGATCTGGTTTGGCTCACGGACGAGTGTAGCATAGGAGATGCCGCGCGAAATCTCGACATGGACCTTTGAGGCTTGACGTCCAGACGCATTAGCCGGGGTGCCAACCATCAGTAACCGGATGGGTAATACTGATAGGGCGGCGGCGGCGCATAAGAGGCGGGGGGTGCGGCGGCGGCGCTGCTCGCCATCGCCGCCACACCAGCGCCGACCGCGACGCCGGCGGCGACACCGCCCCAGTTGGGCCCATTATTATAGCCGCCGCCGCCGCTGACCGCGACGTTGCGGTTCACATTAACGTTACCGCTGACGTTGCGGTTCGCCGAGACGTTACGGTTGGCCGATACGTCGCGTTGAAAGTTGCCGCTGTTGAAATTGCCCCGGTTGACGTTGGCGCTGTTGACGTTGCCCCGGTTGACATTGCCCCGGTTGGCGCCGCCGCCACCGCCACCGCCACGACGCTGCACCAGCACCAAAGGCCCGTTCTTTCCGGCACCGATCCCAGCACCAAGATCGAAAGCCCCTATCCCGCCCCATCCGGATGACGGGGCAGCCGATGCGTGCGCGGCCACCAACGCGACGGGCACGACGTAGATCAATAGCCTCTTCATGACCAGAGACCTCACTTGTTGAGGTATTTGGCTTGGATCTGTTTCCAGCCGTCGATCGCTTGGCCGCAGCCGGCCTTGTCGAACGGACGCCCGGAGCCATAGCCGAGGGCACCCGTAAAGGTGAAGGCGGCCTTAAGACCAAAATGGATCGCGATCAGGTTGGCCAATTCCATTGCTCGCGAGATTTGATCCTGCTTATCCGCGTCGACCGAGCATTCGACCACTTGGCCCGCCATTACGCCGACCCTACGCAACCCATCCAGGAAGGTTGGGTTATCAGCGGGCGGCGTCGGCACCTCCTGTGCGGCTGCGGGAGGGGTGGTCGAGGGGTTCTGGGCCAGCGCTGGGCCGGCCGATGTCAGGCAACCCAGCGCCAATATCGCGGCCCGAAGTTGATACGATCGCATCTGTTTGCCCTTCCTTCTCTAAACTCGTTAAAGTTTAGCGCGGCGCCCGCAAGCACATTGATCTGGCTCATCGGGTTATACCAATTGACACTCTCCGCCTTCGAGGGCGGAGAGGGCATACGCAACCGCCCGTTCCTCGATTAGCGTTTTCCAAAACCGCTCAAAAAGAGCGACCATGGGCTCACAGGCACCTGGAACGTGGGGAATGTCGGCTTAAACCGTCCCTATGTGATCCTTTGCCAGGCGACGTTATAGGTGCAATTGACACTCGATACCTTTGCGCGCAGCACATGGGTCTGATAATCGATGATGCCGTCCAAATTTTCGTCGACATCCACGGGTTTCGCCTGTCCGGTTACGGTTACACCGTAGCCGCTGTGCATCGTCAACTGACCCTGCGGCGTCACGTATCCTGCAAAGGTGGCCCCGAGCGCCTGGAACTGCGCGAGGCCATTCTTGACCGTAAGTGTCGGTAGCTCGTCAAACTGATGGCAAGGCGTAGTTGTTACGTCGACGGTCTTCGCTCCTGTACCAGTGGCAGTAAGGTGGGAAGCGGCACTGGCACTACTGTTGGATATGCCCCGATATGTCCCGTCGAAAGCAGTTGTGGTGTCGGCGGCTGAGCCACCCACGTGAGCTGCGCCAGCGTTCTGTCCTGCTCCTGTCCACGTCGCGCTCAGAGGATCTGTCGACGACTGTTGCGTCGTGCACGCTACCATGGCGAGCAACGATATGCATGATAGAAATGGGATTTTCATCGCTCCCTCCCTTCCAGGTTAACTACTGTTTTTGTGCCGGCTGGGCTTGCGCAGGCTGGCCTTGTGCAGGCTGGGCTTGCGCAGGCTGGCCTTGCGTCGGCTGTTTCGATGCAGGCGTGCCTCCGCGCCGCTCATAACGCCGTTCGACGCGCCCTCCACGCCGCTCTTGACGCCGCTGCATGCCGGCGGTGCCGGTGGTGCTGGTGGTACCGGTCGTACCGGTGGTCTGGGCCTCCGCGCCTGTGGGTGACATGGCGAAACCCAACGCTGCCGCTAATCCCAGAAGCGAAACCATACTTCGACGCGAGACCGTTCTTGATTCGACTTCTGAAGACATCTGCATTCTCCCTTTGCCACTTGCTTAAAACGCCGATTCGAACCAGACCAGCGCGACAGCGGGGGCGGGTTCCTCAGCCTCAACGGAATTGTGGATGATCATCCCGCTCCAGCACTGTCTTGACCATAGAGTTACTGCACCGCAACCGTGACGTCCGTGTTCCAGGTGATGTCAACCTTGTCGCCAACCTTAACCTTATCGAGCACGGTCGGATCGACGATATGTCGGCTGTATTTCCATCCGTTCGGACCAGTGAAGGTGATCGAGGATGCGTTCTTGTCGATGGCGTCGACGGTCGCGGTCATCGTTCTCTGCACGGATGCCGTGCCCCCAGGCCGTTCCCCCTGCCCCGCAGTGGTGGTTCCGGTCTGAGTATTCACGGCTGCCTCGCCCGGCGGCTTCAGTCTCGCTGAGACGTTGTTGTTATACGTCACCGATACCTTGTCCCCTACCTTGAGCTCATCGAACCGCTTCGCGCTTGGGGGCACGTCGACCGTCTCGAAGCTGCCATCGGCTTTTTTGATGTTCACGGTGCGCTTCTCATGATCGATGGTCGCCACGGTGCCTGAAAGGGTGACGGTCTGAGTCGGGAGCTGTTTGACCTCCTGCGCCCAGCCGGACAGGGAAAGAGCTAAGACCAAGCCGGTCGCGCTCAGGATTGCGTTTACTCCCTTCATGTACCTCTCTCCTTTTGGGTTCATAATCTGGGGTGTTTAAGGGCAAAGCTCGCCCGCACATAAAGCCTAAACGGCGGAGTTCGCAGGCGGCTATGCAGAAATAACGGATTCTACGGGTTGATGAACCGCGCTCCTGGAGCACGTTGAAGGGTGGTCAGCGGGGTCTCGCCAAAGGCTGCCCCATAGGCTGCTTCGAAAAGCCCTAGCTCCGCGAAACCTAAGCCGCGGACAAGCTCTAAGAGGTTCGCCCCGTCGGGAGCGGCGTCGCGCAATGCGGCACGTGCCCGGCTCAACCGGCGCAACAGTACGTACCGGACGGGGCTCATGCCAAGGAATTCGGCACAACACGAGCGCAGGGTCCGCTCGGTGACCCCAATCAGCTCGCACAACTCGGCCGTGTGCAGAGGTTCGCCGAGATGCTCCGCCAATACCTCCTCGAACCTAATCATGATCCTGGCGTGACGGCGTTTGGTCGGGCCGTCAGTTCGCACGCTGGCGGCGCTCAGGCAGGCGACCAGCGTCTGGATCAGACCTTGCTCGATGGCGCGCGCGACCTCCATATGCGCCAATAATTTGGGCTTTGTCTCGGCGAGGCGGCAGACTTGCGCATGCAGGCGCCGCAGGCGTGCCATATTGCGCGGAGAGGGACGCAAAATTCTTCCCACCGATGGCAAAGCGAAAGGCTTTCCGGAAAGAGCCCGGCCATATTGTTCGAGCTGCACTGGGTCCAGTGCTAGGACGTTCCACACGAAGGAGCCAGGCGTCGACTGGTGCAGCCGCTCGCCGCGGCCGTGGAACACGATCTCGTCCGGGCGCAACTCGGTCCCGCCCCATACCGGCACTGGCCCGGAATTTGCCGGAAACGTCACGAAAGAGAGCTGCGGGCTCAGACGAACATAGGCGACCCGCGGAAGGTCTTCCTCACACCGCAACACCTCCAAATCGTGCAGCTCCGCCCAAGTCAGGCGGGCCTTGAACTGGGAGGTTAGCGCAATAAGGATTTCGATTTGTGCCTGACGAAGGCTCGCCTCGTAGTGATCGGGTTCGAGGAACGTGCGCGTGCCGCTTCCCGGCATTCATCTCTCTGTGAAACCGAAGAGCCACAATGCAGGCCGAGCATTTTGGCAAAAAATAAGGATAGGTCGCCCGATCGTGGTGCCTATGCAGATTTAACAAATTTCCATGCCGGCTCGATGATTTCGGCAGGCTTTATATCTTCGGGGGATCGACGCAGTGCCGCCGAGGGCGCTTCCCCGAATACTGACCGGTAGGCGACCGCAAAGCGGCCCAATTCCCAAAAGCCATAATCGGTGGCGATCTCGGTCACGGTTGTCTTCTCCGCATCCGCGATCCGCAAAGCCCGGCGCACCAGCTGCATGCGTCGCAGCCACAAATAGCGCTTCGGGCTCATGCCGAGATAATCCTGGCAGCAGTCACGCAGCATTGTATAGGAAGCGCCAACTGTCGTGCAGAGCTGGGGCATATAGAGAGGCCTATCGGGGGTGGACGTCAGGACCTCCTCTAGACGCCGCATGACCCTTGCGCGATGGCGATGGACATTGCGCACACCGTCTGAATGGCCCTCGGTCAGGCACAAGATCATTGCTTCGAGTAAAGCCTCCTCGATCGCTCGCGCCACTTCTGGCTTCGCGAGAATATCGGGAGCGGTCTTCGCAAGATGGCCCGCCGCTTCGTGCAATTGCAACAGCCGGCACGCGACAGGTTCAGGGGGGCTGGTCCATCGAGGGAATGAGGGCGGCGTCAGGAGGCGCCCAATGATGGCCTCGCTGGCGGCGGCGAGGTCCTCGGGTATCAGCGACATGGTACCCCATCCGCAGACCGCAGAGGATCGAAGGTAATACGGCCAATCCAACCCGATCATTGCGATTTGAGCTTGCGATATTTCTATCCCGCTGACCTGCATCGTCTGCTGATAAGGATCGGTCGCGAAGAGGATCAGCGACCGCTTCCCGCTCGGCGTTATTCTCATGATCCGAGGCAGGCTCTCGTCGATGCGATGCATCCACAGGCGATGCAGGTCGATGCGCGTCAACTCCGCACGGAACTCGCCGCGCTTCGTAATCACCCCATCGATTTGCAGATTTCGGATCCCTGCAAAATACATATCGGGATCGGTAAATGTGCGAGTGGCACTGGAAGGCATCCCCACCCCCTCGGGTGATCGGGGTCCAGAGGCGCAGAATACCACGCGGCGGACGGTTGATCTGGATCAATCGTCACTTAAGGATCCGCAGACTATACGGGCACGGGAACGCAGCGCAAGCGCCACACTAAAAATACATAGCCGGCTCTTCGGCCTGCGGTAGGCGTGATCGCAAGTCGCGTATTCGTCTGGCTCGCGCCGCCGCATTTTCGTGAAAAATGCATAGGCAACACGGCTCCGAGACGCTCTACTTTCGGATGCGTCGTCCAGCCACTGTTGGCGCGTGCCGAGCCGTTAGACCGCCGCTACAAATCGGGAGCCACCTATGAAAAGCACAAAGATATCGGCAATCGCTCTTGCAGTCGCGGCGGCTGGAATGGCGAGCCTATCGGTCGCTCGCGCCGATGAAGCGCAAGCTAGAAGCTTGCTTAAGGCCATGTCCGACTATCTTGCAGCGCAGAAGACAATATCCTTCGAGTACGATACCAATCTCGACATCGTCAACACACAACAGCAGAAGATTGGGTTGGCGAGTTCCGGCACCCTGACCCTCGAGCGCCCCGACAAGCTTCACGCAACGCGCACAGGCGGATTTGCGAATGTCGAGATGGTCTTCGATGGGAAGACCTTGAGCCTACTCGGGAAGAACGCAAACCTCTATGCTCAGGTCGAAGCGCCCGGCACGATCGATCATTTGGTCGATGAGTTGCGGGACAAATACCATAGGCCCGTTCCGGCGGCGGATCTGTTGATGTCGGATCCTTATAAAGAGCTGATGCCGCAGGTCACCGACGTGAAGGACCTTGGAAGCGGTGTGATCCGCGGCGTCGAATGCGATCACCTTGCCTTCAGGACCAAAGAGGTCGATTGGCAGATCTGGATCGCGCAAGGAGCCCAACCCTATCCCTGCCGCTATGTGATCACGAGCAAGAAGGTCAGAGGGTCGCCAGAATACACCCTCGATATCAGGGCATGGAAAGCAGGCGGAGAGGTCGCCTCGGATGCTTTCAAACCGGAGATTCCGCCAGGCGCTCGGAAATTGACGCCGGGGCAAATCCCCGATCTCGACGACATTCCCGGCATTTTCAAGGCAAAAGGAGCAAAATGACCATGTTCAGGCGCATCAGTGTTGTGTTTCTGGCTGTGATCATCTGGTCCCTTTGCCTGGAGTTCGGCGAACAATTCGCGATACCGGGCTTGCCGGGCTTCGTCTCCCCCGCAGAGGCCGTCGTCGGCCGCCCCCTGACGCCGATGAGTGCCGCCGGCGTCGCGCGACGGACCTCGCGTCGCTGTGCGGCAGGGGCTTACTGTTAGGCGAGCGCTGCGTTCCAACAGACGGATTTCAGCCGCGAAAATTTCGCGGAACTTGCACCGTCCCGAATTCTTGGTGGATTTGCTGAAATTAGGCCTCCCGTGACCATGTCAGCTGAACTCCGACAACCGACCGACGAACGAAGGCGTGACGATGCCGCGGGGGTGGCAATGATCGAGCGCAGCATCCTCGTACTGCTCGTTGTCGGCCTTCTGATCGGCGTGATCGCGGTCGTGAAGCCCTTCACGACCGCGATCCTGTTCGGCGCGGCGCTGGCAACCGCGGCATGGCCGGTCCGTCAGGCTCTGGTGCGGCATGGGCTCGGACGTGGTTCGGCGGCCGCACTCCTGCTGTTGCTTTCGCTCGTGCTCGTCGTCCTGCCGCTGGTCGCTTTCGCGCCGCATCTGGCCGATCAACTGGTCAGCGGAACGCAACGTGTGCAGTCGTATTTCGCGGCCACCCCAAATCAACCCGCCTGGATCAAAGGCGTACCGCTGTTCGGCCGGCGTCTGGGCGCCGCCTGGGACCACGTAGTCGAAGTTAAGGGCAACCTACGCGCGCTGCTGGAGCCCTATACTGCAAATCTGGAGCAGTTGATCATCGGCGCGGCTCGAGCCCTGGCCGACAGCATTGTGCAGGTACTTCTTTCGCTGATCGTCGCGACGATGTTCTGGACCAATGGCGACGGGCTCGTTGCGGTGCTGCACGATGCCCTGAGGCGCCTGGGTGGTCCGATCGCCGAGCAGGCGCTCGACGTCGCGGCCGGCGCGATACGCGGGGTCGCTTACGGCGTAATCGGCACGGCAGCTATCCAGGCCATCCTGCTCGCCATCGGCCTCGCCGTCGCCGGAGTCCCGGGCGCGGGAACGCTCGGCTTCGTCGCCTTGCTGCTCGCGATCAGCCAAATCGGCGGCCCGCTTCTGATTTTGATCTGGGGTGGAGCGGCCTGGTGGCTCTTCGCGCAGGATCAGCAGATCTGGGGCGTGTTCATGATCGTCTGGGGCGTCTTCGTCAACGCGGTCGACAATTTCATCAAACCCTGGCTCATCGGATTTGGCGTCGAGATGCCGCTGTCGCTGACCATCCTGGGTGTCTTTGGAGGGTTCGTCGCTTTTGGCTTCTTGGGCCTGTTCATCGGGCCGACGCTGATCGCCATCGTGTTTACCCTTTTTCAGGCGTGGCGAGCCGCGGTCTCGGATCATCCCACCGCAGAGTTCATGAAGCCCGCGGCATAGCGGTACGTGAATCTTGATCTGGACCATAACCCGCATTCGCAGCAGCGCTAACTTGGCACGCGATTTTCGGCGCATCGTTACCGCGCGCCGCCCTAAATCGAGCCCGTCTGGCTCAACCTTATGAAGGCCGATGGGAAGCACGCCCCGACCGAAGCCACGATCATCAAATCAGAACTATGACGTTGCGGCCTCGGCCAACCTATCAGGAGCAGGATCCTTATCCCGCATCTAGGCCTTATACCCGCGGGCTTTGGTTCTTTGTCCAAGTTGCGTCGTATATGCAATTCCCGGTCACTCGACCTCTCAGCACATAATAGGGATCGATATGTCCCTCAAACGTTTGGCCGCCCTGGCTCTGCATCACCAGCTCGCCCTGCGCCGTCACGTACCCCTGAAAGCTCAGATTGAGCGCATCGAACCGCGCGGCACCATTGCGGATGGTTAAAACCGGCGCGACCCTGATATTTGGGCATTGCGCAGTGGGGCTCCCGGGAGTGATGCTCTGAACGAAACTACCAGCATACGTCCCATCGAAGAAAGTCGTCGTGCTCGGAGGCGATCCCGGCGCAGGAACCGCCGCCACGGTCGGTGGCGGCGATGGTTGAGGGGCGCAAGCCGCGATCGCGAGAAGTGAAATCCCCAACAAGGATAACCGGTTCATGAATTCCTCCCGTTGACTGCGGAGCCGATTTACCATTCGGGCGATCGTTCCGGATGTTAATCTACCTGAACGACTATAATGGCCGCAACAATTTCCACGCTGTCAGTGTCGTTTTCACCGGGCGGAGGGCCGTTGCACATCGACTCATCCGCACTGTCCCCCCAACAGTTGCGGCGGTCAGCGTAGCTTTCACTGAATTCGGGGCGGCAACAGGTAAAGCGTCATGGCGAAGATCATATACACCATCAACGCCAACACGCCGACGAACCACGCCGATCGGCCGCCGTTCGTGACGAGCGTCGCGGTGAGGGTGGCAACGATCACCATCACCACCGCGCCCGGCCAGAAGTGCAGGTCAATCGGTGCCGGGCCGATCAGGTAACTCAGCAGCACCAGTACGGGTGCCACGAATAGCGCGATCTGAGAAGCGCTCCCGAGCGCGATGCCCACACTTAGGTCCAGCCGGTTCTTGCGCGCCCCGGAAAACGCCGAGGCCATCTCGGCGGCGCCGCCGACCAGCGCCACGACGATAAAGCCGACGAAGGCAGGGGTCATCCCGAATGCCTCCGCCGCCTTCTGCACGGACTCAACGAAGATCTCGCTTACCAGCGCCACGAGCACCGTCACCCCGGTCAGCGTGGCCAAGGCCAGTCCGATCGGCCAAGGTGCTTCGTCCGCCTCCGCGTGCTCGGCGCCGGAGAAGACCTCGCGGTGCGTTTTGAGCGTGAACAACAACCCCAACCCGTATCCGACGATGAGCAGCACGGCCAAGCCAAGGCTGAGCTTTTGGGTAATTCCCGCAGCCGATCCCGAGTCCGCTTCGGCGACTGCCGAAGGTATCAGCAGGGCGATTGTGGCCAGGAACAGCAGGCCTGCCTGCAGACGCGCGCCGGCCCGGTTGAATTCCTGCACGTGGTACTTGAGTCCGCCGAGCAGAAAAGACGCCCCCAGCATGAACAACGTATTGGTGACGATCGCGCCGACGATGGACGCCTTCACCAACATATACTCCCCGGCGCGCAAGGCGGCCAACGCGATGACCAGTTCGGTTAGATTTCCCAGCGTGGCATTGAGCAGCCCACCGGCCGCGTCGCCCGTCTTGGCGGCAACGGATTCGGTGGCGTGACTAAGCAATGCAGCGAGCGGGACGATCGCCAGCACGGACAAGACAAAGAGCACCGTCTGCGCTTCGGGCTCGAGCTTCGCGGCGGCAAACACCACAGGCACAAAGGCCAGCAGCCAAAGCATCGGGTTGCGGCGGATTTCTTTAAGCAAGTGGTTCATGGGGTAGGATCTGGGTAGTCATTCTCGTGGGTGTTCTTCCTTTGGCCCCTGACGCGTTGTGCATGTTGTCGAGCCGAGGCTCGCCGTGCGGCCTGTTTCACTCCTGTAGACGCGGGCCGTCACCCGGAGGGCCTCCACGCTAAGCGCCACGACGAGGCCGGTCAGCAGGATACCAGCAAAGCCAATCACTACCGCGAGCAACCGCGACACAACATGTCGGGGCGACAGATCGCCGTAACCGATGGTGAGACCGGTCACAAAGGTGAAATAAAGCGCCTCATCGATGCGCCACCCCTCTATTTGCCCGATGAGAAGTCCGGGTCCGGCCATTGCTAAAAGAACCCAGGAGATGATCGGCCAGACCACTCGAATAAGCCGAAAGAGCTCTATGAAGAAGATGCGCCTGATTTGACTCGGTCGCATTAGTCTCCGACTTTCATTCGATTCATTATTTGAGGGACAGCGCCAGGGCGCCCTCCTTTTGACCGGTCAGCCTCGAGCTTATTCCGCTGTCCGAAATCCGGAGCCGCCGCAGAAGACCATCGGCTCACCGCCCCGCCTATGCATTTTCCACAAATTTGCGGTGGCAGAGCGCGTATTTGCCTTGAAGGCGGCCTCTTCCGCTTTGTATTGTTGACAATCCTTTGCGGCCCCCGGGTTCGCGTCACGCAGCGCTAATGCGTATTTGGCGCAATCCACGCAACAACCCATCGAGTTGGGCTCAGCTCCAACGGTGATCGGTTAATCCGTAAAATCCGTTATTTCTGCATAGCCGACGCACGATTGGCGGTTTAATCTCGTATTAGGCAAAGCTTGGGCGTCGGGCCGATTTGACCGCTGCTGCGTCTTGCGCTTTCGTCGTCGCACTGCCTGATGCGAATTCTCAGCGCGATAATCCTTCTGGAGCCCTCTTCAGACGCGCAGGTTAGCCGCAGGCGGAATGCCAAGGCGTAACAGTGCCTTTGGAGGTTCAAAATGATACGACGTTTTTTGCTGCTGGCGGCTTTCGTCGTATTTTCCAGCATCATCGTGGATACCCCGAGAAGCTTGGCCGCCACGAATGACCCGGCGAGCGTTGTCGGCGATCTTGGGGGTCGCGCCATCTCGGTCCTGCAAAACGGGGATACGGCAGCGGCCAAGCAGGTGCAGTTCCGCCAGCTGTTCCGTCAGTATTTCGACGTGGAAGCCTGCGCCCGGTTTGCTCTGGGGACATATTGGCGTACCGCGACCACGCTACAGCGGCAGGAGTTCGTCGAACTTTACGAGGATTACGTCGCCGTCAGCTATTCCACCACCCTCCGCGCCCTCGGCGGCGCCAGCTTCGGGGTGCTAGGGAGCCAGTCCGATAGGGAAGGGGTCATTGTATCGAGCCGCGTCCAGATCGATGGCGGCGCACCGATCAGGATCGATTGGCGGCTCAACCCGACCAATCATGGCGACAAGGTCACCGACGTTATCGTCAACGGCATCAGCACGGCCAGCACGCAGCATTCCGGCTTGGTCTCAGTCATCCAGCGTCACAACGGGCAGTTGCCGTCCTTGCTGGTCGCCTTGCGCGAAAAAAATGTGAGCAACCGTATCCTCCGATAATCGCGAAGGTTTCGTGCGACCATACGTGAGGCTATACCACGAGTTCGCCAATAGCCTGTTCGGAGCAAGACCCAGATGAGAACGATTGCTGAATTCATCAAAACCACGCTGATCGGCGGATTGCTCATTGTTCTGCCAGTCTATATCGCGGTGCTTTTGATCTTGAAGGCGCTACAAGGTCTTGTGACCGCGGTGAAGCCGATCACGGCTGCAATCCCCGGTTCCGTGAAGTTTGAGGAGATCCTGGCGATTCTAATACTCGCCGCCATTTGCTTCATCGCCGGTTTGATCGTCCGCACCAGGGCGGGTTTACGAGCGAAGAATGTCATTGAACGGAGGGTACTACAAAGGCTCCCCGGCTACACGCTGTTGCAGGGCCTCACGGGACGCGTCATGGGTCAGGCGGATGACCCGGCATTCGCGCCCTGTCTCGCCGAGATTGAGGAGGCACTGGTTCCCGCACTGATTGTCGAGGAATTGAAAAACGGTTCCTTTACCGTGCTGGTGCCTTCGGTGCCGACGCCAATGGCTGGAGCGGTATACATCCTACCGCCAGAGCGGGTGCATCCGGTTGACGTGCCATTTACCGCAGCACTCCGGGTTTTTACGAAATGGGGTGCCGGGTCCGGTGAGTTCGTCCAGGCCCTGGAAGCGGGTAAGCCATCCCAGGCCGCGTCGTCGCCGGCCTGAACACCGTCACTGTCGCAGCCAATAAAGCAACTCGGCCATCACAATCCTAGCTAGCGCTAAAATGGAGAGGAGGACGTCATGTCCGACACATCGAGGCAAGGCGACTGGACGAAGCCCGCGGCCATGGCGATCCCCAAAGGGGGCTTCTTCGAGGATGAAGTTGAGCAAGGCAGATACGGCCCAATCTTTCCCAAGACTCCGGCTTGCTACGGCTTCTCCATCATCGCGAAGATCATCCCCGGACGAGAGCCGGTCTTCTATGAGTACGCCAAGAACATCGAGAAGTCCGTGGCTGGTCAGCCTGACATCCTCGCCGTGCTCAAGCTGCATTACCTCCGATGGAACCTTTTCGACATCAATGGGGAAACCTACTTCCAGTACATGGGCATTTTCGACACCGACTTTGACAAATATACCGAGGATGCGGTTAGCATCTTTGCGGCGACCGGTCTCAACACCGTTTTCGAAAATCTGGACGGCTTTCCGAAAGATTGGAAAACGAACCCCCAGGCATTCATCAAGTTCGTCCGTGACCATCATCGCCCGAGCTTCCTTGAATATGGTGAATATCCGTTCGTGAGTGCGGACGAGATCAAGAAGGCCCTGCAACTCAAGGCAGCCTTCTCGAACATGCTCGACCAGATGCAGTGATTCGCCATCGGTCGCGCCATGCTTGAATTCGACGACATCCAACACATCCTGCTGGCGCGCGTGCCCGCGCTCACGGGGCGATACGAATTCCTTTCGTTTCGTAACGCCGCGGACGGACGCGCCTGGCTGTCGGCGCTCCTTCCAAAGGTGCAGTCGGCCGCAGAGGTCCGCGCTTCGACGGAGATGGACAATCGCTGGGTGAGCGTAGCCTTCACCTGGAACGGACTGCGCGCGCTCGGTTTGGACGAAGATTCACTTGCCACGTTCCCGGAGGAGTTCAGGCAAGGCATGGTCGCGCGCGCGGAGATGCTCGGCGACACCGGACGGAACCATCCTGATAACTGGGTGGGCTGTCTTGCCCGCTCAGACCTCCACGCCATCGCCATCCTGTTTGCCCGCGACGCCACCGAGCGCAGTCGCTGTCAGGTCGAACACGCCAACCTCGTGGCCCGGTGCGAGGGCGTGGAGGTACTATCGACGCTGGATCTGGAGGCGACGCCGCCGTTCGACTATGCACATGACCACTTCGGCTACCGCGACCGGCTCTCCCAGCCGATCATGGAAGGCACCGGAGAGGTTCCGACTCCCGGCTCCGGGGGGCCGCTCAAACCCGGCGAATTCATCCTCGGCTACCCGGACGAAAACGGACCGCCCGCCAATTTGCCACAACCTGAAATTCTGTCCCGTAACGGCAGCTACATGGCTTATCGCCGCCTGCAAGAGCATGTCGGCAAGTTCCGCGACTTCCTGCGCGAGCACGGAAAGACGCTCGAAGAACAGGAACTGATTGCAGCAAAGTTGATGGGCCGCTGGCGCAGCGGCGCACCGTTGGTGCTGGCTCCCGACAAGGACGATGCGGCGCTCGGTGCCGATGCGCAGCGCAACAACGACTTCAACTATAAGCAGATGGACCCGCATGGCTATGCGGTGCCGCTCGGCTCCCACATCCGGCGCATGAATCCCCGCGACATGGCGCACAATATGAACCGCCGCCGCATGATCCGCCGCGGCGCCACCTATGGCCCCCACCTGCCAGAGAGCGCTGCGGAAGACGGGGCCGAGCGCGGCATCGCTGCGTTCGTGATCTGCGCGAGCCTCATCCGCCAGTTCGAGTTCGCACAAAACGTATGGGTGAACGACAAAACCTTCCATGAACTCGGCAATGAGCGCGACCCAATCATCGGCAACCAGGACGGCACGCTCGAATTCAAAATCCCTAAACGCCCAATCCGCAAAAAGATCACCGGCCTTCCAGCATTCACCACCGTGAGGGGCGGCGCCTACTTCTTCCTTCCTGGCATCAAGGCGCTTCGATATCTCACGGCGCTCGGCGATGCCGGCCCAGCATAGCTTTGAAATGCGAGGAGGGACGACCATGAGCACATTGCCAGCAGCACGCACCTACAACCAAGAGCACGTTGCGCGCAAGTACACGCCGGGCAAACGGCGCATGAGCATCTATTGGACGTGGAGTTACCCGTGGGAATCCCAGCGCGACCCTGCGGCGATGGAAAACCGCTTCTCAACGATGACCGAAGTCCGCACCGCCCTGTGGCCGAATTACGAGACGCCGGAGTGGAGCGCAGCACAATTTCTACAAGGGATTGCGGGTACGCTGGAGCTTTTCCACCGTTCAACGATCAGCTTCCAGCAAATTGCCGGCGAGTCCACCGGGCATCCGGTCGCCGTTTTCCAGCGCATTGACCAGGCGGGTTTCAAGCTGCCGATTGACGAAAGGATCCTCGCTGATACCGACACGCTGATGGTGTTCGGACTCGACCACCTCCCTTCCGAGCAAGAAGCCGCGCCAGAGGAAGTCGCGGCCATCCGCGACTGGCTCAAGCGCGAAGACACCTGCCTGCTGGTCGCGCCGCACCACGATGTCGGTTTCGCCGACGACCTCAAGCAGCGCCAGATGGAATACCTCCACCATGGCGACCCACTCGTGCCGCGCCAGCAACGCTTCGGGCAGTACAGCCGTTCGCTGATGAAGGCTCTCGACGTCCCAGTGCATAACCTGTGGGGTCTCCGGCCAGCGCTTATCAAAGGCACGAACGAGATCGCGCCGCTTACGGCCTTTCCGGACATTGACAAGCTGGGTCTGCTCAAAAACGTCCCTACACTCAATTTCCATCCACACCTGCCGCACTATGAGCTGACCACCAAGGACACCAAGTCGGTGCATTTGCTGGCGCGCCAGCCCATTGATCCCGACCGTCCGCATCCCTTCACCGCTGCCGGCAACACGGAGTTCAATTGCCTGCTCTGGATGCCGCCAGATCAGCAGCGCGCCGGCGACATCGTGCTCGTGGACTCGACGAATTTCACCACCCTGTTCGGCGGCACGGACAGTCTGACGAACTTCTGGCGGAATCTGGCACTGATGAAATAAGCGCCGCCGGGTCATGGCCAACCGCATTGACCGCGTACACGTCTCCATATCGGAGAGACAGCCGTGCTGATGCACCTGTTGAACAAAGCGGTCACCGTGGCCATGCTTGGTTTTGTGGTTTCGAGCATGCTGGCGATGGGTTCGGGGCTCACGATCCGGCAGATCATTGCACCGCTGCGCAATGCCCGCCTGGTCTTGCTTGCGCTGTTGGCCAATTTCGTCTTGATGCCCCTTGGCGCGCTCGCCCTGGCGAAGGTGCTCTGGCTCGATAACCCCTTTGCAGTTGGACTGCTGGTGCTCGGGTGCGCAGCCGGCGCGCCGTTCTTGCCGAAGCTCGCCGAACTTGCCAAGGGCAACCTCGCATTTTCCGTTGGCGCGATGGTACTTCTGATGGTCGTCACGGTCGGTTACCTGCCTGTCGTCATGCCCCTGCTACTCCCGGGGGTCACCGTTGATCCGTGGAATATTGCTCGCTCCCTCGTCCTCCTCATGCTACTCCCGCTCGCCACCGGACTTGCCCTGAAGGCGCGATACGAAGAATTGGCCAGTCGAGTGAAGCCCAAGCTCGACTCGATTTCCAACATCAGCCTCATCCTACTGGTATTGTTGATCACCGTAGCGAACATCGACAAGGTTCTACAAGTCTTCGGCACACGAGGAATTCTCGCAGGGCTTCTCTATATCGCATTGGGCTTCGGAATTGGTTGGTTGCTCGGCGGTCCGGGCACCGACACGAGACGGGTCATGGCGCTCGGTACTAGCCAGCGCAACATTGCCGCTGCGCTCGTGGTCGCAAGCCAAAGCTTCAGCGACCCAAAAGTGGTCGTCATGGTAATTGTTGTCGCGATCGTCGGATTGATCATCCTCATGCCGCTTTCTCGTGCTTTGGCCAGTCGTTGAGCCAACACGGCATTTGCTAGGCTATGGCTCAATCATCCTTGGGGGCACCGTATGAGCCAGCCCACTCTATGCTCCGCCTGCGCCGGTGCTCGCCGAGATCGAAGAGGCACTGGTTCCCGCTCTGATCGTCGAGAAACTGGAGGACGGTTTCTATACTGTGCTGGTGCCGTCCGTGCCGACGCCGATGGCCGGAGCGATCTACATCCTGCCGCCCGAACGGGTGCATCCGGTCGACGTGCCGTTCACCGTCGCGCTCAAGGTGTTCTCGAAATGGGGCACCGGCGCGGGTGAATTCGTCCGGGCCATGCAGGCGGCAAAGCCATCCCATGCCGCGTCGTCGGCCGCCTGATCGACCATTGGTTATTTACAGCCGCGCGGTTGCATTGCGCCAAAATTTTGTATGGGCCGGAAGGCGTTGCGGAATCCAGTTGACTCGGCAACAGCAAGCCTCTTTTGTGCGTCGCACAAGCTCGCAGAAGAGTTGTCCGTCCTTTGATCTACATCAAGGACCCGCCGCGGCAAGCCCGTCGTTCCCCGTAGCGCGGGTGGCGAGTTCACAAAACTGTAAAATAAAACTGAAATGCTATCGACTACTGCTCCTGAGCTGAGAGGCTGACATGAAAAGTAATCCTGGATCTCAAGTGACGGACAAAGTCGCAAACCCGCCGTCGCATTGGCCAATGCCCGGCGCGAACGACCTGCTCGACTACTGGGTCGACGCTTGGCAGCGCTCCATTCTGTTGCTCGACGTGCTCCGGCAGCGCGGCAACAACAGTCGCGAGCACAATGCCCGTACGGCGCCTAATGTGCTGAGCTTTGATGCCGAGCTGGTCCTCGATGGCCGCTCGCTGCCGCGGCCGGTGAATTACGGGTTGGTCCGGATCATCCCGCTGCAGGGCACCTCGGTCGACCCGAACAAGCGACCGTTCATCGTCTTCGACCCCAGAGCCGGCCACGGCCCAGGCATCGGCGGCATGAAGCACGACAGCGAGATCGGCGTCGCGCTCGCCGCCGGGCATCCCTGCTATTTCGTCGGCTTTCTGCCTGACCCGGTGCCCGGTCAGACGATCGAGGACGTGTGCGAGGCGGAGGCCCGCTTTGTCGAGGAGGTCGTCAAGCGTCACCCGAACGCCGAGGGCAAGCCTTGTCTGATCGGCAACTGCCAGGCCGGCTGGCAGATCATGATGATGGCCGCGATCCACCCGGAACGGGTCGGCCCGCTTATGCTCGCCGGATCGCCGCTCTCCTACTGGGCCGGCGTCCATGGCAAGAACCCGATGCGCTATCTTGGCGGGTTATTGGGCGGAACTTGGCTGACCTCACTGGCGGGCGACCTCGGCAACGGCATCTTCGACGGCGCCAACTTGGTCGCGAATTTCGAGTCGCTGCACCCCGACAACACCTACTGGAAGAAAATCTACAACGTCTATTCGAAGGTCGACACCGAACCGCCGCGGTTTCTCGAATTCGAGAAGTGGTGGGGCAGCCCGGTACTGCTCAATGCCGAGGAGATGCAGTCGATCGCCGACAAGCTGTTCGTCGGCAACAAACTCGTCTCGGGCGAGCTGCACAGCTCCAATGGATTGCGCATCGACCTGCGCAATATCAAATCGCCGATCATTGTGTTTTGCTCCTGGGGCGACGACATCACGCCGCCGCAGCAGGCACTCGACTGGATTCTCGACCTCTACGACCACGAGGACGAGATCGTCAAAGCCGGCCAGACGATCGTCTATTGCCTGCATCAGAGCATTGGGCACCTCGGCATCTTCGTCTCCGGAAAGGTGGCGACGAAGGAGCACGAGGAATTTGCCAATGCCATGGACATGATCGACTTGATGCCGCCCGGGCTTTACGAGGCGGTGATCACGGGTGTCGACGAAACGGTCGAAAATCCCGAGCTGGTGCAGGGCAACTACCTGTTCAGTCTGGAGACCCGCAAGCTCGACGACATTCGTAAGATCGGCGGCAATAGCCCCGAGGACGACCTTGCCTTCGCTACGGCCGCCCGCGTTTCGGAAGTTACCCAGGGCGTGTACAGCGCTCTGATGCGGCCGGCAGTGCGCGCCATGGTGACGGAAAGGAGCGCGGAGCTGATGCGGCGCAGTCATCCGAATCGCCTGCGCTTCGAGGCATTCGCGGATCAGAACCCGTTTATGCGGCCGATTGCGGATTGGGCGGAGATGGTGCGCAGAGATCGCCGCCCTGTGAGCCCGGACAATCCGTTCCTCGCCTTCGAGCACATGGCATCGGACATGATCACCAGCGGGCTCGAAATGTGGGGCAAGGCGCGAGATGCGGCGACGGAGGCGTTCTTCTTCAACACCTACGGCTCTCCGGCCGTGCAGGCGATGTTCGGCCTGCGCGCTGACAACACCTCGGTGAGCCGCCGGGTGGGACGTGATGTGGCGCGAGAGGCCGCTGCCCAACAGGCGGCCGCCCATCTCGAGCAGCAAATCGACCAGGGCGGACTGATCGAGGCCGCAGTGCGCGCCCTGATCTATGTGCGCCTGCCAGAAGGCAAGGTCGACGAACGCGGATTTGCCGCGCTGAAGCAGATCAGCGCAGAGCTGCCGGCGGCCAAGCGGGTCGGTCTTGCCCGGTTCAAGGAGATCGTAAAGGAGCAATACCTGATCCTGCTGATGGACGCGGAGCGGGCGATTGCAGCGCTTCCCAAGCTGCTGCCCAACAACCGTCGGCAGTGCGACGAGGCGCTGGCACTGGTGCGTCGCGTTCTCGCCGCGCGCGGCGCTCTGCCCGAGGAGAGCCGCCGCAGGCTCGAGCGCATCGAGGCGATGTTCGCCGGTCCGCCTCCCGAGGTCGGCCAGGATAAGGCGGCGTAGGCCGGCAAGGGAATGGGGCAAGCGATGAAAACCAAAGCTGACGGGCCGCGTGAGCGATACGACCGGCTCGTGCGCGCGGCGCAGCAACTGCCGCCGGTGGCGACGGCGGTTGCTCATCCCTGCGATCGGATCTCGATCGAGGGCGTGGTCGAGGCGGCTAGGCTCGGGTTGATAGCGCCGATCCTGGTCGGACCGCCCGCTCGCATTTGCGACGCGGCGAAGCAGGCCGAAGCCGAAATTTCCGATTTTCAGCTCGAGGAGTCTGCGCACAGCCATGACTTTGCCGCCAAAGCGGTCGAGCTCGTTCGGGAGGGAAAAGCCGAAGCCCTGATGAAGGGCAGCCTGCATACCGATGAGCTGATGGGAGCCGTAGTCGCGCGCGAGACCGGGATTCGTACGGCACGGCGGATCAGCCATTGCTTTGTGATGGATGTCCCCGGCCACAAGGACCCGCTGATTATCACCGACGCCGCGGTCAATATCACACCAAGCCTAGCTGACAAGGTCGATATTGTCCAGAACGCGATCGATCTCTGTCATGCACTGCGATTTCCGGAAGTACGGGTGGCGATCATGTCGGCGATGGAAACGGTCAATCCCGCCGTCCCGTCGACGATCGAAGCTGCCGCGCTGTGCAAGATGGCGGAACGCGGCCAAATCATCGGTGGGATCCTTGATGGCCCGTTGGCTCTCGACAATGCGATCAACGAGGAGGCCGCGGCGATCAAGCACATCGTCTCCCCAGTGGCCGGGCGAGCGAATGTGCTGGTCGTACCGGACTTGGAATCCGGAAACATGCTGGCCAAGAGCCTCTCGTTTCTCGCCGGTGCGGCCGCCGCTGGCGTCGTCCTCGGCGCGCGGGTGCCGATCATCCTGACCAGCCGCGCCGACAGTGTTATTACCCGGCTCGCTTCCTGTGCCGTCGCGAGCCTCGTGGCAGACGCTCGGCGCAAGAGCGCTGCGGCGGCGATCCGATGACGAGGGCAAACAGCATGCCGACCGAACTGGCCCGGTCTTCTATCCTGAAAGGGCAAAAGGCGCTGATCGTCGGCGTCGCCAATGACCGTTCGATCGCCTGGGGATGCGCCGAGGCGATGCATCGCTCCGGCGCCGAAATCGCGATGACCTATCTCAACGATAAGGCGCGGCCTTATGTCGAGCCGCTGGCAGCGGCAGTCGAGGCTTCGCTGTTGCTGCCATTGGAGGTCCGCGACACGGCCCAGGCTGCTGGGCTGTTCGAAGCGATCGAGTCGAAGTGGGGGCGTCTCGACATCCTCGTTCACTCGATCGCCTTCGCGCCGCGCCAGGCGCTAGAGGGGCGGGTCACCGACTGTCCCCGCGACGGCTTTCTGACCGCGATGGATGTGTCGTGCTGGTCGCTCTTGGATCTGACGCGTCGCGCGGAAAAGCTGATGGCCGAAGGCGGCACGATCTTCGCAATGACCTATCATGGCGCCAACGAGGTCATCGAGAATTACGGGATCATGGGCCCGGTAAAGGCCGCTCTCGAATTGGCGGTGCGCTACCTTGCGGCCGAGCTCGGGCCCAAGGGTATTCGCGTGCATGCCATCAGCCCGGGCCCCTTGGCCACCCGCGCCGCCACCGGAATTCCCGATTTCGACGCGCTGATGGAGCGGGTGGCGGAGCGCGCGCCAGCCCGGCGTCTTGTGACGATTGAGGAGGTAGGTGCCGCGTGCGTCTTTCTGGCAAGCCAATACGCTGGCGCGATGACGGGTGACACGATCTACATCGACGGCGGCTATCACATCCTCGGCTGAGGGACGCACCCCAATATGAACGCAGCACCTACAGAGCCTCTGATTGGCGTGATCAACGCCGGTTCCTCCTCGCTCAAATTCAGCTTCTACGAGGGCGAACGGAGAATTCTGAGCGGGCAAGTTGATGGCATCGGCGCGAGTCCTTCGGCGAGCGCCGTCGGCCCCGATAGCGAAAAAGTTGCGCCCCCGGATCTCGGCGCCAAACCGCCCACTGTGCCCAGCGAGGTTCTTCCCGCGATATTGCCGTGGGCCAGAGAGTGGCTTGGCGACCGGCGGCTCGCGGCGCTAGGGCATCGCGTCGTCCATGGCGGCCTGCATTACTCGCGGCCGGCCCGCGTCACACCCGGCTTGATCGCCGAATTGGAGGCGCTGGTGCCGCTGGCGCCATTGCACGAGCCGCACAACCTCGCGCCCATCAATATGGCGATGCACCTCAATCCCGAGTTGCCGCAGGTGGCATGCTTCGATACCGCCTTTCACCGCACGGCGCCGGAGGTCGAACAGGCCTTCGCCCTGCCCTATTCGTTCTATGAAGAAGGCATCCGGCGCTACGGCTTTCACGGGCTCTCCTACGAATACATTGCTTCGGTATTGCCGCAACGGGCGCCCGAAATTGCCAATGGCCGCGTTGTCGTCGCGCATCTCGGCAATGGCTGCTCGGCTTGCGCACTGCGCAACCGGGTTTCCCTCGCAACGACAATGGGGTTCACCGCGCTCGATGGGTTGCCGATGGGCACCCGCTGCGGCGAACTCGATGCCGGCGTCGTGCTGCACCTCATCCAGCAGAAACGGATGTCGCCTGAAGAGCTGGTTGACCTCCTTTATAAGCGCTCCGGTATGCTGGGGCTGTCTGGTATTTCGTCGGATTTCCGCCAGCTCTTGGCCAGTGATGATGCTCGTGCGCGTTTTGCGATCGAGGTATTCTGCTATCGCACTGCCGGTCATATCGCCTCGCTTGCGGCCGCGCTTGGTGGCCTCGACGGAATTGTCTTTACGGCCGGCGTCGGCGAGAATGCGGCGCCGGTGCGGAGCGCCATCTGCCATGCGTGCGCATGGCTGGGGTTGGAATTGGACGAGGCGGCCAACCAGGCGCACAAAGAACGCATCAGCGCGCCTGGTAGCCGTATCGCTGCCTATGTGATCAAGACCGACGAGAATCTGATGATCGCGCGCCATGCCCGCGCGTTGGTCGGAAGCTGAAAGCTTAGTCGCTTACGACCTGAGTGTTTGCATTTTGTGAGCAGATTTGTCAGGCCAGAGCAGGAATGATGGTGTGTTCGGTGAGACGGCGGCCGGCAGCGATGGCGGCGCGGCCAGCGCGGGTGAGATAGTAGCGATAGGTACCGAGGACGCGTTTGATGACGCCGAGATGGCGCACACGGGCGAGTTGTCGGGATAGGGTGGCGGGAGAGGATTGGCCGAGGAGCGGCAGTAGGTCGGCGCGGCGGAGACCGGCGATATTGAAGCCAGGACGCTGGAGGGCGGCGAGCAGGGTCTGTTCGGCGCGGCTGAAAAAGTTGAGGCCCTTGAGGTTTCGGCCTTTGAGCGGACGGGGTTGGGTGAGACGGTCGAGCGTCCGGATGCCAGCCGAGAAGTCGTCCAGACTGGAGAGGTATTCAAGGTAACGGCGATTGCAGCTTAGCAAGATCTCACGCAAGTCCTTGAGGCTGTAGATGGTCTTTCTGACGGGGGCCAGGGCGCGAGTTGCCGGGCCTTGGCGATGTTCCACCTTGCGGTAGTGCTTGAAAGCGGAGACGTCGTTGGTGGTCGTCTCGATACATAGGACGAGGCCGAATTTGTCGTAGATCTTGATCGAGGACTTACTGAAACGATGCTTGACGCAGGTGCCCTCGATACGCGTGGTGAATTGGCTGCCGATCTCTTGGGCGAGTTGGGCAGTGATCTTGTGGCCGAGAAAGGTGGCGACGTGTTCGGCTTTGACGGTCAGGATGGCTTGCCGGGAAAGCTGTTCATAGAGGGGTTTGAGGATGGCCGGCGTGCGGAACACCAGATCAGTGGCGTATTCGACCTGCATGAAACTCCAGTGGTAGGACTGGGCGAAGACGTCGAGCACCGGACAGCACTGCTGGGCATAGTGATCGAGGATGCGATGCAGGTGGTCGGGCGAGAGGGTGTCGGCGAGGGCCTGCGCGCGCTCCCAGTCGTCAATGCGCAGAAAGGCGTTGTCGGCAAGGGTGAAACCGACGCCGGCGGCGGTGAGTTGGCGGGCCAGCCAGCTATGCCCATTGCAATAGAACTGCAGACGGAACGGGCACCAGGTCGGCACGCGCAGATAGATCAGGCCCAACTCGGCGTCGATGAAGTAGAAGTAGTAATGCAGGCATTTGCCAGTATCCGGCCGCAAGAAGGTGCGATGCGTGTGCTTGTCATGCCAGGGCTTGTAGGTGTGGCAGGCTTCCATCGCCGAGATGATATGCACCAGGCCGGGACGGTCGCCGCGGACGACAAGCACCCTGGCGACGACGTCCTCCTTGCGGATGTGGTTCTTGGCAATGTGTTCGATGGTAATGCCAGCGGCACTCGCCAACTCGGCGGCGCGCTCGCGTACTCGATCGCGAAGTGGTTCGGCAAATCGCGGATAGTCGAAGATCCGGATCTGCCGCGCAGAAAGAAATCCCGTCATTCCCTTCGCGTAACAGGCTCCCGGCAGCGTGCCGGTGACGATGATCCGGTCATAGCAGGAGAGCACCCCGGCGAGGCGCTCGCGGTAACGCTCCGTCAGCGGCTGCCTCAACCTCCCCTCCTGCTCCCCGCGTCTCCTGCGTCTATTTTAACCTGTTTGGTTCCGGCTTCGCCGGCTTAGGAAGAGAGGGAGCTATGTCCGAAATTCGCAGTACCACGAGCGGCAATTTTTCCGCCGCCGACCTCAGGCGTCGGATGGCCGAGCGCGAAGCGGCCAAGGCTGCCGAGGAAATGCGCCATATGAAGGAGCAGGAGGAAAAGCAGAAGGCGGTAATGGAGGAGTTTCACAAGCCTCCGGACAGGACGCCCGACCAGCTGATGCAGATGTTGATGCAGCTGGTGGACCGGGCCGCCGAGCGCGAACAGAGCGAGGTCCAGATCTATCGCTTTCCAAATACCATGTGCAGCGATGGTGGCCGAAGGATCAACAACTCGCTGCCCGAATGGGAGAAGACCTTAGAGGGCCGACCCAAGCTCGGCTACGAATTCTGGCGCGATCACCTGAGGCCGCTGGGCTTTGGGCTCAGGGCTGAAGTCCTCGAATATCCGGGAGGAATGCCCGGAGATATTGGCTTCATCCTAACTTGGTAGCCCGAGCACCTTCCTCTGCTTCGGCCAGCGAACGCCGCGCCATCCTCTTCACCAGCGGGTTCGCGGTTACGCCATGTGCGATGACACTGAGCAGCACTGTCCAGCCGGCCGCGAGCATTATCGTATCGTAACCGGGCAGCTTTTCGTCGAGGACGAAAACCGCGAAAGCGATCGTGGCTAGCTAGCCCGCGCGGGCCGAACCAGCCGACGAAGAGCTTGTCGGCCGTGCTCGTCCGCGTACCGATCAGGCACAGAAAGACTGGAAGAATCCGGATCACGGTCAGGCTGAGCGCGGCATAGAGCAGCGCCGGCCAGGTGACTCGGTCGATCAGGCGGGCGACCACAATGCCGCCGAACACCACCCATGTCAGCAGCGCCAGCGCTTCGCCGGTGTGCTCGGCACCGCGCAGCAGCTTCTCCTTGTGGCGCTCGCGAAGCCCGCTCAGTAAGAGTCCTCCGACAAAGCACGCGATGAATTGCTGCCGCCCGCCGCCTGTGCCGCCGTAAAGCACGCCGCCGCCAGCGCGACAATCGGGATTTCCACCCAGTGCTCGCTAATCCAGCCGCGCTTCTCGGCAAATCGCAGCATGAACGTAGTGAACCAAGTCAGAGCGAGTCCGATCACCGCCCCGAGACCGATTGCTTCGATGACTACGCGAGTTACGTGAGCGATCGTCCCGCCCTCGATCTGCGCGCCCACCGCCAGCCCCAGTAACAGCACTACGATCGGCACACAGATGACGTCGTTGAGACCGCTCTCCAAATTGAGCGCCTCTCGCACGACCGGCGGCAGTGTGCGCTTCGTTACGACTGGCTTGCCACGCGCCGCGTCCGTTGGTGCCAGCATTGCCGCCAGCAATGCCAGCTCCAGCGTCTCAAGCGCGGGGAACACTATCGCGGCGAACAGGAAACCGAGCAAGATGGTCAGCGGCAGACCGATTGGCAACAGCCGCTCCGGGAGCCCGAGGTTCCGCTCAACGATGCTGATATCCGCATTGGCGGCATCCGTGAACAGAACCATCGCGAGCGTCAGTTCCGCCAAGAGCCGCAAGCCCTCGCCGCTTATGTTGATGCGCAGCACGCCCAAGCCATCCAAGCCGAGGATAAAGCCAACTCCGGTGAACACGATCGGTCCACTGATCCAGGACCGCTCGACCCGGCCGGCGACCGCGCTGTAGATGAGGAGAAACGCGGCCAGCATTGCGGCATTTTCGTACATCTGGAGGACGTCTCCCGACTGAGCCACAAAAAGCTAATTGAAACTCTTCGTGGTATAATGCCTTGATCTGGATCATCGCGCCTAGCGGATAGACGGCCCATTCGTGCCCAGGCCCACGCCTAACCGGGGTTAGGAGAGATGCCAGAAAACCTTGCTTCCGCGACCATGGCAGCTTAACTCCGGCAACCAACCGACGAAGCAAACGCATGACGGTGGCGCGAGGCTGGCAATGATCGAGCGCAGTATCCTCGCGCTGCTCCTCGTCGGCCTCCTGATCGGCGTGGTTGCGGTCATGAAGCTCTTCACGACCGCGATTTTGTTCGACGCAGCTCTGGCAACCGCGGTACGGCCGAAGCGTCAAGCTTTAGTCCGGCGTGGGCTCGGACGTGGTTCGGCGGCCGCACTCCTGCTGATGCTTTCGCTCGTGGTCGTCGTCCTGCCGCTGCTCGCTTTCGCGGCGCATTTGGCCGATCAACTGGCCCGCGGAGCGCAACGCGAGGCGGCATATTTCGCGGCGACCCCGGACAGCCAACCTGGATCAAAGGCGCGCCGCTCTTCGGCCGGCGTCTCGGCGCCGCCTGGGACCGCATAGTCGAGGTTAAGGGCAACCTGCGCGCGCTGCTGGAGTCCTATACCGCAACTCTGGAGCAGCTGATGATCGGGGCGGCGCGAGGTCTGGCCGACAGCCTGGTACAGGTGCTCCTTTCGCTGATAGTGGCGATCATGTTCTGGACGAACGGCGACGGGCCGGTTTCCGTGCTGCAAGATGCTGGGGCGGAGCGGCTTGGCCGGGCGCCTTGACGCGGCACTGGCGGCTCCAAGACCGTGACGGTGTCGGCCTCGGGATCGATCTGGCCGAGATAATTACCGGCGAGCGAGGCGAAGAACACTTGGCCATGCGGCGTCGTGGTGATGCCGTAGGGGCCGGTGCCGCGCGGTGCATCGAACACCGCCATCCCGCCGGTTTTGGGATCGAGCCGGCCATAGATGCCATTCTGCCCGGTGAACCACAGCACGCCCTGGCGATCTAAACTCGCCGTGTTGAGGTTGGCGTGCCGCCGCTCCTTGGGCAGCGGATAGAGCTTCGCCGCGCGCGCGCTCCCGCCGGCGCCGTCGAACCGCCGCCGCTGATCCACGAGAACATTCGCGGCCCCGGCTACTACCACTGACCCGAGGAGATCCGATGCTGATCCATCCCACCGTCGAGCGCCTGCGCGCGCTCGGCCTCACCGCCATGGCCGATGCCTTTCTTGAGCTGCACAACGCCCCCGATGCCGGCGACCTCAGTCGCGAGGATTGGCTCGGGCTGCTCGTCGATCGCGAGGCGACCAGCCGCGAGAAAAAGCGGCTCGCCTGCCGCCTGCGTGAGGCCCGGCTGCGCCAGTCTGCCATCGTCGAGGAGGTCGATCTCCGCGCCCACCGCGGCCTCGACCGTGCCCTCTTTCTCAAGCTTGCGACCTGCCAGTGGATCCGCGACCATCATCATCTGACGTTGGTGGGCCCGACTGGCATCGGCAAGTCGTGGTTGGCTTGCGCTCTCGGCCACAAGGCCTGCCGCGAGGGCTTCTCGGTGCTCTACAAGCGCGCCTCGCGCCTGTTTACCGATCTCGCCCAGGCGGCGCGGCGAAGGCCGGCTGCCCCGGCTGATGAGCGCGCTCGAGCGCACCCGCCTCTTGATTATCGACGATTGGGGGCCGGAACCGCTGAAGGCCGAGCAGCGCCGCGACCTGCTTGAGATCGTCGACGATCGCTACGATCGGGGATCTCTGCTGATCACCAGCCAGCTCCCGGTCAATCGCTGGCACGAGGTGATTGGCGATCCCACCCTGGCCGACGCCATTCTCGACCGCATCATCCACCGCGCCCATCGTATCGATCTCAAAGGCCCACCGCTGCGTCGCCGCGTCATCGCCAGCGAAAGCTCCGCTGCATGAACGCCCGTGCGCCGATCGCCCAGGGGGCCTACAGCGCCTCCCCGCCGTGGACTCCGTGGACGATCCTCTGCCGCCTTGACCGGCACCACCCCTTTTATGCAACCTGTATTCGTGTCGACGGCGCAGCTCGCTGCGACCTTCACGCCGACCCTGTCGGCCTCGTCAGGACGTGATCACGATCAGCGGAATCAGTGATCACCTTCGACCGGAAAAAAATGATTGAGGGTTCTGCGCGATCCCGCGTCAGAGCACAGTCGACGGAGCGCTGCAGGAGCGCGGGATTGCACAGAAGCCTGGTTGAACGAAGCCGCGGATCGAGGGTCGCGGCCTATGGGGATTAAGCCCTGCCGGTGGTCTGGGCGGAGTGGCGATGCCGGTTCGAAGGAACGCTCCGGTGAGCCGCGATCGGGATGCTGGTGGCGGCCACGGGAGGTGGACTGATCGATGGCGCCGGAGATCGCCGCGGCTTGCGGGGTTGATTGCCTGGATACGATCTGTTGCCAGTCGCTGGAAGCGCCAGCGGAGTGACTGCGTCGACAGCTGGCGCCGATCCAGGACACTGGGCTCTGATGGGGTCTCGCATTGAGATCATGAGGTGTTCCAGGGAGCGGCAGCGGCGAAAGTGCTCGCACGGGGGATGACGACGATTTGGATCATGCGGCCGCCGCAGCACGGACAGAGGTCGAGTGAGCGGCCGGTGAGCTGCTGGTAGCGTTCGCGGTAATCGGCAGCAGGGGCAGGCGGCGCCGGCTCGGGGACAGCCAGCAGACGGCGGCAATGGGCCAGCTTGGCGGCGCGCCCGCCGTTGGCGAGATAGCCGTAGTGGCGGATGCGATGGAAGCCGTCAGGCAGAACGTGGAGCAGGAAGCGGCGGATGAACTCGTCGGCGCCAAGGGTCATCACCTTTTGCTTGTCGTGGGGGCGATAATCCTTCCAGCGGAAGCTGACCCGGCCTTCGGTAAGACCGACCAGGCGGCTGTTGGCGATGGCGACGCGATGGGTATAGCGGCCGAGATACTCGAGCACCTGCTCGGGTCCGCCGAACGGGCGCTTGGCGTAGACGACCCAGCGAATGGCGCGCAACGGCCTCAGCCAGGCAGCGAAGGCGGCTGGCGCGGCCAAACTCGCCAGATCGCCAAAGAAGCGGAGGTGGCCCGCCTCGAACGCCGTCTGGAGGCGGGTCAGGAAAAGCCGGCGGTAGAGAGCGACAACACCTTTACCGGCAGAAAGAAGCCCGGGCGGCAGCCGATCCAGCGGGTCCTGTCGATCGATGGACCGCCACCCGGCACGAGGCAGTGGAGATGGGGATGATGATGCAGGTTCTGTCCCCAGGTGTGCAGGACGGCGACCAACCCAATCGCGGCGCCGAGATGCCGGGGATCGGCGGCGATGACGCGCAGCGTCTCGGCGGCGGCCGTGAACAGGACGCTATAGACGACGACCTTATTGTGGAGAGCAATCTCGGCGATCGGCGCCGGCACCTGAAGACGACGTGGAAGTATGGCACCGGCAACAGCTCGGAGTGTCGGTCGGCCAGCCATTCGGCACCCGCCAACCCTTGGCACTTCGGGCAGTGCCGGTTGCGGCAGGAATTATAGGCGATGCGAAGCTGGCCGCAGCCGTTGCACTGTTCGACATGACTGCCCAGCGCTGCCGAGCGGCAGGTTTCGATGGCGCCCATGACACGGCGCTGGCTGCGGCTCAGATGGCCGGCATGGGCCTCACGGTAAGCGGCACCGTGGCGGCGGAAGACATCCGCCACCTCCAGCGCACGGCGCATGCAAAGGCTCTCAGGCGGGCAGTGTCACCGAGAGATCCAAGCGATCGAGAGGGCTGGAGGTGCCGGCGATAACATTGGTCGCAACGCGGGTATAGATCGCCGTCGTCGCCAGTGCCGACCGGCCGATCCCCCTGACGATCCCCCTGACGGCCGGGGAACAGCCACGTGGCCGGTTTGACCAATCGCCAATAGGCCCGAAGGATGCGCAGGAGTTGGGGCGACAGCATGACGTAGCGGTCTTTGCCGCCCTTGCCGTGCTCGACCCGGATGACCATGCGGCTGCTGTCGATGTCGCCAACCTTGAGGGCGGCTACCTCGCACACCCGCAGCCCCGCCCCATAAGCTGTGGTCAGAGCCGCCCGGTTGCGCAGCCAGCACCGCCTGCAGAAGCGGACAATCTCCTCGCCGCTGAGCACTACCGGCAGCTTCTTCGGCTCCTTGGCGCTGATGATGCGGTCGAACGCCTCTGGCCGGCCCAGCGTCACGCCGAAGAAAAAGCGCAACGCGCACGACACCTGGTTGATGTGCGACCACGACCAGCCAAGCCCGGCCAAGTGAAGCTGGTAGGCGCGAACCTCCTCGATCCCCAGGCGATCCGGCGAACAGCCGAAAAAACGGCTGAACTTGGCAACCGCATAGACGTAGGATTGTTGGGTTGCTGGCGAGAGGTTGCGAACCGTCATGTCGTCGATCATCCGTCGACGCAGCGCGGTCATCTGAGCCATCACAGGATCTCCTGTCTGATGATTGGGTCGAGACAACCACAATCCCCTCAGACAGGAGCCGCCTCACGCCAAGTTCACTCCCCTCTCGCGCAAGCGGGTTCGTTCAACCGTTGATGAGCCGTTGGCCGACCCTCGGCTTTTCCCCGTTACCCCGCCGAAGTTCGCGCCCCCCATTGCCCGCCCGCCGCCTCACCCTAACGGAACTGCAATGGCCGCTTCGTCGCGTACCTGCTCCGGTCCCAACTGATGGCCCCCTTTGAGAGCGGGCCGTGGGGAACGGCTGATCGCACCGACCATGAAAAAGGCGAGCCCCGGACTGAGCCCAACGGCAGCCGAAACAATCCACAAGGCCCAACCGGGCAGATTTTCCATCGCTCATGTTCCCCCGTCGTGCTGGCAGGGATACCTTGTGTTCAGACTGGTTAACAAGTTATTGACGGAAGCGGTCCTGACCCACCGGGCGAGCCCCGGCTCTCCGCTCGCGGACCCGCCCAACGATGTCGCCGACGAGAAGCAAAACGACAGGGCTAAGCGCAGCAGCCAAGACAAAGAAGAATGACGGCGTGGCCTCGGTCGGCAAACTGTTCATGCGTATGTCCTTTGGATCGCCGGCACTATAGCAGGTGGCGGTCAACGCTCCGTCCTGACGCTCTGCTCCAATAAGCCTCCCTTCAGCACCAGCAATGTCTACCGGGACCGACCTTACCCTTTGCCGCTTTGCCGAGCTGGTCGCCCCGATGTGCCGGCCCCCCAGCGCCCGAACCGGGCCTCGCCCCGGCCCGGCCACTGGCTCAGAATTACGCCGGCAAAGCCCCCTTCAGCCTCGCGGAGGGTGGACGGGCGCGCTACCCGTCGGCGAACCCCCTCGCTTGCGCCGGAAGGCCCGTCCGATCACCCCGGCCGCCCAATAGACGAGCATTGGCGCGAGCCCAACGGCCAACACCACCAGCCACGTCAGCGCCCACCGCAGGCCGTCCATCGCGCTCACGTCCCCTCTCGCGGGACCCGGGCTATATTGAGCCGGGGATGGGCACCGTCTGTGAGCAGGCGGTGGCAAGCGCGCCGAGCGAGCTCCCGTGCCCTATACTGGCGGGGCAGCTAGCTCGGATGGCCCCGAGCCCGCGAGAACACCGACGTAGGCCGCGCCATCCCCCTGAGCGACTTTGCCGATCAAGCGAGCCGCGCGCGTTGTGCTAGGCGCATTGGGCCGCTGCCGGCCGTAGCTTCGATTTGAAGTTCACTCGCGCACTGGGCCGCGGCAGGCTGATCGTGGCGGCATGATGAATTGGCTCACTACCCATCCAGGCCAGAGCGGTGCGGAAATGGCTGTGCTGGCGCAATCGTCTAGGCAGCTTCGATAGTCATCTTTCGCTTGCTGGACGCAGTTGGTCAAATCGTCCGCGTCGGCCGGATCATCGCCGTATTGTGAGCGGCAGTCGTCTATGGCAGAGGAACATCGTCCGTCGCACTCCTCCCCACATGTGGCGTGGGCCGTGCGGAGCGGCAACGCCCCCGACCGTGACAACCCTCCCCCGATCCGCGGCGGCGGCTGGTCCGCTGGCAACCGGGGAACATGCTGGGTTGTTTCAACGCGTCGGATTAGTGCCCAAATGACGGATGGACCGGGTCAGAGTTCAGTCGGCGACCTTGGTCAGAATTACCGCGGCGGCTACATCGGAACCGTCAGGGCCATGCCGCCAGATAGTGGGCAGCCTCCGAACCCGACGGCCGCACGCGCTGAGTTCCCAGCGGTCCTTGGCGCTCGCCGCGGCGACGGTCTGCCATTGCAGGTTCGACACGGTATCAGGTCCGTCACAGGCAAGGTGGACGATGTTGGTCCTTGCAATAAACCGAGGTCAGCGCGGCGTTCAGCAAAATCGCGAGCGCCTTGACGGGCTTTTAAGTGTGCGAAATCCGATCGCGATTCCTACAGCGCTATCGGCAGCGCGACGGCCGCGATCAGAGCCCACACGGTAGTCGCAGCCATCGAACCAGCCCGCTGACGTAGGCGCGGGTCGGCAAGCGTGCGAGTTGGCCTATTTTGAACCGAAGATCGCTCCGGATCGCGGCGAGTTCGCAGCGGATCTGATCGACTTGATATAAGGTGAGCAGGGTTTCTGGCATGTATGGCATTCGCGAAGAATGCCCGCAAAACCTTACGCAATCGTTATTTGGGTGAGCCTCTGTGACTTGGCAGAGGTTGTGGCGGCGCGTCGTCGGTCGCCCTTGCCGCGTTACCACGCCGGCTTCATAACGGCCGACCAGCGCCCTTTCATTCCGTCCCCGGCCAATTCCCTGAGCCGTGAGAATGCCACGGGGGTTTTCGCCGCACGGGTAAGGCTCCCTTAATCAGGAGCGTCGATCACTGCTTCCTGGCTTTGCCGGACTAGGCAAGCCTCGCTGAGAGGGCCAGTGCCGGCTCGTTTGGCGATCCAGTGCGTGATTTGAACCTGGGGGAATTAGAATGTCAGATGCAAGACACCTGCTTTCGCAAGTCGCGCGGTCGTGCCTAAGTCGAGGGAATTCCTGACATGGTTAAATCCTGTTAATTAAATCCTGTTAATTAAATCCTGTGAATGAGAACGCTTCTTTGTTGACCATCGCAAATAACGGCCTAGCTTAAAGGTTGTCACGGAGCCGGGGGGTGGTGGCGCTGCGAACGCCAAAGACGCGTATGCTCTGTTTCCAAGGGAATAGAGCACGGGGCCACCATTTCTCCGAGGGCCAGGGGCGGATCCCAAGCGCCAAAACGCGATCCGCCCCTGCCTGACTTGAGCTTGCCTACGGGAGGCAGCCAACGCAAACACACCGGCGTAGCAAAGGTTCCATTTCCGCCGACCGGCGAAAACTCGACCGTCTCGACTTCTGGGCTCACGCGCGCGAGGCTGTGGCTTGCGGACGCGGGATGTGAGGCGATCCCGCTCGTAGAGCGAGCCATTCGGCTCAGCCCCCGCGATCCCGAAGCGCGGGCTGGCAGGCTTGGCACGTTGTCGAGCAGCATGGTATTGAGAGGGGGTCGGCGAAGGGGTGGCGCGCCGCTTGCGGCGAGTTCACGGCGGTCATCTGGTAGCCAGATCGCAGTTGGAACTGATGCACAGCCTGTAACACATTGAAAACCCCTGATGTCCCCGTAGCTCAGGCGGATAGAGCAACAGTTTCCTAAACTGTGGGTCGCAGGTTCGAGTCCTGCCGGGGACGCCATCCATTCGGTGGGATCGATGGACAAGCGAGAGTTCAGCGGGCGCGAGATCCTGGCCGGCAAGGCGCCGCAGGACGCGGCGGTCACGATCAAAGGATGGGTGCGTACGCGGCGGGACTCGAAGGCGGGCATTTCGTTCGTGCACGTCTCGGACGGCTCGTCTTTCCATCCGGTGCAGGTCGTCGCGCCGAACACCTTGCCCAATTACGGGAGTGAGGTCCTGAAGCTCTCGGCCGGCTGCGCGGTCGAGGCGACGGGCATGATCGTGCCGTCGCCGGCCAAGGGGCAACCCTTCGAGATGCAGGCGAATGCGCTGCGCGTGATCGGCTGGGTCGAGGACCCGGACACCTATCCGATCCAGCCGAAGCCGCACACCCTCGAATACCTGCGCGAGGTCGCGCATCTGCGGCCGCGCACGAATGTGATCGGCGCGGCGACGCGCGTGCGGCACAGCCTGGCGAAGGCGATCCACCGGTTCTTCGACGAGAACGGGTTTTTCTGGGTCAATACGCCTGTTATCACCGCCGCCGACGCGGAGGGGGCGGGGGCATTGTTCCGGGTGTCGACCTTGGATCTCGCCAACCTGCCGCGCACCCCTGAGGGCAAGGTCGATTTCGGACAGGATTTCTTCGGCCGCGAGGCGTTCCTGACGGTTTCGGGGCAGCTCAATGTCGAGGCGTATTGTCTCGCGCTGACCAAGGTCTACACCTTCGGGCCGACCTTCCGCGCCGAGAACTCGAACACCAGCCGCCACCTCGCCGAGTTCTGGATGATCGAGCCGGAGATCGCCTTCGCCGACCTCTCGGGCAATTCGGCATTGGCGGAAGCGCTGCTGAAGTACACCTTCGCGGGGTTGCTGAACGAAAGAGAGGAAGATCTCGCCTTCTTCGACCAGCGCATCGAGAAGGGGCTGGTCGCGAAACTCGAGGGGATCGTCGGCTCGGAATTCGAGCATATGGATTACGGCGAGGCGATCGAAGTGCTCGAGCGGTCGAACGAAAAGTTCGAGTTCCCGGTCCACTGGGGCATCGACCTGCAGTCGGAGCACGAGCGCTACCTGACCGAGAAATACGCGAAAAAGCCGGTCATCGTGATGAACTACCCGAAGGACATCAAAGCCTTCTACATGCGGGTGAATGACGACGGCCGGACGGTCGCGGCGATGGACGTGCTGGCGCCGGGGATCGGCGAGATCATCGGCGGCAGCCAGCGCGAGGAGCGGCTCGAAGTATTGGACCGGAGCATGACCGAGCGCGGCATCGACCGCGAGCACTACGCCTGGTACCGCGACCTGCGCCGCTACGGCACGGTGCCGCACGCCGGCTTCGGCCTCGGCTTCGAGCGCACCCTCGCCTACGTCACCGGCCTCGCCAACGTCCGCGACGCCATCCCCTTCCCGCGAACCCCCGGCAACGCGCGGTATTGACGCTACCTAGGCACTCACGGCTCCATGGACCGCCAAGGCAGGGAGTTAGCTGAGCCGGCCCCGGCGTTCTTTCTCCCCCCGGGCATAACCGCCTGCCGAGAACCGCGAGGTTCCTTGGGCCTGCCCATTTCTAGAGTCTGATCAAAATGTCTGAATTTCGGCTTTCCGCAGGACTGTAATCGCTGCCGTCGAAATGTTAGATCGGTTCACGCACGCAGGGCTGACCCGCTTCTTGCTCAAGCTCGGGCCCGACTTCCCACGCTGGGCGGGCACTGCGAGCATCGCGAATTGCCTGAACAACCTCATTGGCATAGTCGATCAGTGGCCGGACCGGCCACTTGACGGCGGCGAGCTGCTCCGCGACGTGCTGGTCGAAACGGCTGTGGGTTTTCTCCCGACTGAGCCGGAATATGATTGGCAAGAACCTCCATCATTGCGTCCCAACGAGGCCGCGTTACTGCGCGCTCTTGAGCTAGACGGATTTGCCGTATCGGGTGGCGTCCTGCGGCGGGCACTGCCCATCGATATCGAATTGCCTGCGGCGGAAAACGAGGTAGAGCGTGTGCTCAACAAGCACGGGCTCACGACGCCGAAGGGTCATTTGAGGGAAGCTCTCGATGCTCACACGCGTGGTAGTTGGGCTGCAGCGAACAGTCAAATCCGCACCTTCCTGGATGCCCTGCTCGATGAAATTGCAGTCAAGCTCGACTTTGCAGCGGCGTCCCTCGCAAGTGGTCAGCCGCGCCGGACGAGCCTCGCGGCGCAGGGATTTCTAAGCCGAGAGTTGAACGAGTGGGACGACAAAGGTCTCGGTTTCATAAATGGCCTGATGAAGCGCCTTCATCCGAGGGGCTCGCACCCCGGTTTGTCCGATGACGATGACAGCACGTTTCGCTTGCACGTTGTCTTGGTGACCGCTCATTTATTGCTGGCTCGCCTCGATGCATGGGGAAAGGCGTGAACCAACTCGCCCCGATCTCCGCGCCGGCACGACGAGGCAGCCTCGATGAGGTCGAGACCATATTGGTGCGATGACCGCGTGCACTCTACCAGAAAGCTACCCGGTCCAGCCCTTTCGGCTGTAAAATGCGAGCATGCCATTCGGCGCTCACATCTTCGATCTCCTCGAAACCGCGCTAGCCGAGTCCTTCCAGTATCACAGCAATTTGGATACGTTTCTACAGCGGTGCGGCATCGCAGCATCTAGAGTTGCTGCTGTCCGACAACGCGCCGAGGAGCGCAATAAGGCGTCCGGTCGGTTTTCGAAGGCGCCGAAGCGCTTCGTCGCGCAGGAGCTACTCCGTGATCTCAGCAGCGGGACGCCCGCCGATGATCGGCTCGTGGCCGCGCTTATTACTGCGCTCTGCAAAGGTAGCTTTCCACGCGCCGGCCAGTCAGGGCTAGCCGCCATTCAGGATCTCCAGACCTCACAGGCGGTGGAGCGAAAAGAAGCTGCGGAGCGCCGAGCCGAACAAGAGCGTCAGCAGCGGGCTGCCGAGCAACAACGGGAGAAGGTGGGCGCGGCTGAGGCCGCCGAACGGGAGCGATTGCGGCAATCCTTCTTGGTGCTGAACGAGCATCAGGATCACCAGCAGCGTGGATACGCGTTTGAGCGTTTTCTTAACGAATTCTTCGAATTCGAGGGATTGAGCCCGCGAGGCTCGTTCAAGATCATAGGGGAGCAAATCGACGGTTCTTTCGCCTGGGCCAACCGCACCCACCTCGTCGAAGCTAAATGGGTGAAGGAACCGGTTGCTGGCGCGGAGTTTGGTGCCTTCATGTATAAGATCGCCGGCAAGACTGCCGACACCCGCGGGCTATACATCTCGATTAACGGCTACTCGCTGCAAGCCATCCTGGGTCTGAATAGGAAGGGCGAACTGCGGTTTGCCTGCATTGACGGCACGCATCTGTTGCGATCGCTCGAACCGGGTCGCGACTTCAGAAAGACGCTAGAGGTTCTGTGGCGCCACGCCAGCGAGACCGGAGAGGCCTACCTTCCCGTAAGCTCTAGTTCTTTCCTCAATCGAGGAGGTTAACGTCTAAGCCAAATCCGCCTAATCGCTCGGAGCGTTATACAGCAAGCGTGGAACGGAACAGTGCAGCGCATTCCGCCAAACCCGCCTGGGACCGCGATCTGCCCCGCCACGGCATGGTGCCGCCAGCTTCGGCCTCGGTTTCGAGTGCACCCTTGCCTACGTCACCGGCCTTCGAACGTGCGGGACGCGATACCGCGCACCCCGGCAACGCGCGGTATTAACGTGCACTGATTTGGCGATGGTGTCTCCACAGACCGCATGGAGAGCTCCGAGCGGTCAAGACGGCAACACAACAGCTCATTATCGCGCGTGGGTGTGTGCGCCAGCGACTTGTCAGGAACCCCTCCCTGGCGTTCGACCCTAATGATCGCCATCGAAGAGGTCAGGCTGATCGAGCGGTCCGGGCTTACGGGCAGGCTTCTCTGCGCCTTGAGTTGCTTCAGTACTTGAAAGCTCTGCTTGGGCAAGAAAATAACCTTCAGCAAATATCGAAAGCATTTCGACTTTTGTTTCGTCTGAAAGGCGCGGAATGTCACGGGCGTCGATCACTCTCAGATCGCGCGGCTGATTTGATTTGGGAGCGCTGAAGTCGAGTATAACCAAATCAGCGTCTTCCAATTCTGGATCCTGGAGCAAGACGTCCTCGACCACTGAAACAAAGAGCGAAAGCCTCGCTCCTGCGAGCGGATTGCTGCGCCAAAAGCTAAACCATGGAAAATGGAGCCGGCCTCCTTCGCCATAAATCAGCGGAGGATCGAAGGGTACCATCAGGCCGCGCCCTACTGGGTAGTAGCGGCGCTCCACGGCTTGAACAAAAGCTGGATTAACGCAATCGAAATAATCTCGGATCAGCGGCAGAACACCGAGCAGATTGTCTCTAACACCCGCCCGCTTAACCGTGCGGCGTATTCCCTCTGCGATTTCGGTATATGGTTGGCGAAAGATCAACATATCGCGAACAGCGGCGAACAGCGGGTTATAATTAAAAGTTGGCCCGTTCTCGACCAAACTCACCAGTAATCGCTTGATCTGCTGAGGATCATCGCGCCAGTTGCGCGCAAGGTGCTGTAATGAAGGAACCTTGATTTTTGACATGAAAGCCTCTTTATTGTACTATGAAGGGGAAATTCACTCTGGAATAAAACTTAACAATCGCTGCGTTGTCGATTTTCATTCCCGGGTTCACGCGGCCTTGATGGTTCCATACCTTGTCCCAAGGACCTCCCGTTGCGTGACTCATTTGCACCAGATCAGCGGGGGTCAAAAGGCTGTAAAAGTCGACTACTCGGCTCAAAAGTTCTTCCGTCTCATTGTCGAGCACGTAATTGACGATCGTACTGTTACCAGTTCTCGGATCGGTCTTCTTCGCGCGCCCTACGATGGGCTGGTTATCAAACTCTCTAAATTCTCTATAGAGATACTGAAGAACCGGCCCGAATTGCCAAGCCTCAAACTGGTGCCTAACTAAAGGTTTGCCGAACCGAATCAAACTCCAGACATGGCAGAAAAATACGATTTTCTGTAAGGATAGGTTAGTGATTCTGCGGCCCCTCGCTTCGCAGAAGTCGAGAACGAAGTTGGCGACAGCTCTGCCATCGAGGCTCATTGCTCTCTTCCAGATTCATGTTCTGTTCATACATTAGCGTGCGGCCGGAGGCAAGTTGCGCGATGGATCGCACCGACTTGCCTGATCTCGCAGGATGCTCGGCACTGCTGGGCGAGAGAGTATGGGCGAATCGGACCCGAGTGGACTCGACTGCCGCGCCCTCCCGAGGGGCAAGGTTGATTTCGCGCAGGATCTTTGGCCGCGAGGCGTTCCTGACGGTCTCGGGGCAACTTAATATCGAGGCCTATTGCCTGGCGCTGACCAAGGTCTACACCTTCGGGCCGACCTTCCGCGCCAAGAACTCGAACACCAGCCGCCACCTCGCCGAGTTCTGGATGATCGAGCCGGAGATCGCCTTCGCCGCCCTCTCGGACAATGCAGCATTGTCGGAAGCATTACTGAAGTACACCCTCGCGGCGTTACTAGACGAAAGACAGGAAGATCTCGCCTTCTTCGACCAGCGCATCGAGAAGGGGCTGGTCGCCAAGCTCGAGGGCATCGTCGGCTCGGAATTCGTGCATATGGATTACGGCGAGGCGATCCATGTGCTCGATCGGGCGAACGAGAAATTCGAGTTCGGGGTCAAGTGGGGCATCGACCTGCAGTCGGAGCACGAGCGCTATCTCACCGAGAAATATGCGAAAAAGCCGGTCATCGTGATGAACTACCTTCTATGTGCGATTGAACGACGACGGCTGCACCGTCGCAGCAATGGACGTATTGGCGCCGGGGATCGGCGAGATCATCGGCGGCAGCCAGCGCGAGGAGCGGCTCGACGTATTGGACCGCAATATGGCCGAGCGCGGCATCGACCGCGAGCACTACGCCTGGTACCGCGACTTGCGCCGCTACGGCACGGTGGCGCACGCCGGCCTCGGCTTCGAGCGCACCCTCGCCTACGTCACCGGCCTCGCCAACGTCCGCGACGCCATCCCCTTCCCGCGCACCCCCGGAAACGCGCGGTATTGAGGCATCCCGCCTTGGCGCTTGCGCCTGACGCCCGGACATCGGCTCACGACGCCCGACAGCGACAGAGTGACCGCCTCGTCGGTCGCACCGCCAATTAGGCTGCCGCGAGCTGCGTCAGCTACTCTCGGAGGAACCAACCCGCAGCGGCAGTCTTTCGCGGCCTCCAAACCAAGCTGTCGAGGGCGTTTCCGTCCTGGTCAAACTTGGCTAGTCTTGTATTACCAGGGGCGCGCCTTCGAGGGAGGAAAATATGAACCGGCCGATCGTTCTTATCCACGGTTACTCGGATAAGGGAGAGTCGTTCAGGACCTGGCGTGAGAAGCTGGCGAGCGGGGACCCAGCTTGGGAAATCGATACGATCAACGTCGGCAACTACCAGTCATTGACCGACGAGGTTACGATAAAAGATTTGGCCGACGGGCTCGACCGCGCATTGCACGCATATTTCGGCAATGACGTGCAGGAATTCGACGCCATCGTGCATTCCACTGGAATGCTGGTCATCCGTGAATGGTTCGTGCGCGATCGCCGCCGCCTCGGCCGCTTGAAACATCTCGTGGCAATCGCCCCGGCCACATTTGGTTCACCCCTTGCGCGTCAGGGCCGCAGCTGGCTCGGGGCCGTATTTAAAGGAAGTAAGCATCTCGGGCCGGATTTCCTCGCCGCAGGAGATGCGATCCTCGACGGGTTGGAGCTGGCGAGCCCCTACACGTGGGATTTGGCTTACCGGGACGTCTTCAACGAACAGCCGTTTTTCGATGACAGCCCCGATACCCCCTATGTGTTCGTATTCTGCGGTACCGAAGCCTATGACGGGATCCGCGAACTGGCCAACTCGCCGGGGATGGACGGCACCGTGCGCTGGGCCGGGGCGGGCTTGAATACCCGCAAGATAGTCCTGGACCTCACTCGGGCCGCTCCCGAACACGTGTCGATCGAGAAATGGATGGGAACGAATGTGCCGGTGCACCTTATGGCCGGGATGAACCACGGGACCATTATTGCCGAGCCGACCGACGAATTGGTCTCCCTCGCCAAGAAGGCGCTGCTCGTCAACACCGCAGACGAGTTTCGCGCGTGGCTGACCGCAGCCGACGCGCATGGCAGAGGGGCGGCGGTCGCGGCCGAAAAGGGCGCCTGGCAACAGGCCATCGTGCGGTGCGTCGACCAGCGCGGCGACCCCATTCGCGATTTTCATATTCAGCTCTTCGACCGCGACGACCCGATCCCGGGTTTCGATGACGAGCACGTCGCCGTATATAGCCGCGATCACAGTTATCGCTGCTTTCATTTCGATGTCGAAAAGCTGCTGGCGGGATCGTCGCTTAGCGTGAAGGTGATGGCGCTGTCGGGCTCGACATGGATCGATTTTCAGGGCTTCGGCTGGGAAAAGGAAGGCACTCCGCTTCCCTCACCCACCGCAAACGAGCGCTGGGATGCAATCTTCGACCTGACCCCGGTGCTGGAGCGCGACAGGCAATTGCTGAAGGACATTCGCTCCGGCGCGATCCCGTTCGACAATCAACGCCTGTTTGCCCCGTTCACGACCACATTGGTCGAGATCCGGTTGGACAGAGACGCATACCCGCTCGATCTGGCGCAGATCAGCAATCTCTTCGGATGGACCAGTTGGACGGGCAGCGAAACGGGCCGGCAGACCTAATCGGAAGGCCGGCTAAAACACGGGACACCCGTGGGACTGGCAGTGAGGGTTGGACCCCTTGGAACTACAATCCGTTCCGTTCGCCAAACGGCGCCGCTCGCGTTCGTATACCTCTCGGACTGCTTGTCTTTCTCACCGATGCAGGTACGCGCGACGACCGGCATTGCCCAATTTCGAGGGTGAACCCTTGAAGCCCTTGGCCGGCTCGCCGTGGAGGCGACAGGGATGATCGTGCCACCCCCGGCCAAGGGGCAGCCCTTCGAGATGCAGGCGAGCGCGCTGCGCGTCATCGGCTGGGTCGACGACCCGGACACCTACCCGATCCAGCCGAAGCCGCACACCTTGGAATACCTGCGCGAGGTCGCGCATCTGCGGCCGCACACCAACGTGATCGGCGCGGCGACGCGCGTGCGGCACACCTTGGCAAAAGGCGATCCACCGGTTCTTCGACGAGCACGGATTTTTCTGGGTCAATACGCCTGTTATCACCGCCTCCGACCCGGAGAGGGCGGGGGCATCTACTGCCTGGCGCTGACCAAGGTTTACACCTTCGGGCCGACGTTCCGCGCCGAGAACTCGAACACCAGCCGCCACCTCGCCGAGTTCTGGAGATCGAGCCGGAGATCGCCTTCGCCGATCTCTCGGACAATGCGGCATTGGCGGAAGCGCTCTTAAAATACACCTTTGCGGCGTTGCTGAACGAAAGAGAGGAAGACCTCGCCTTTTTCGACCAGCGCATCGAGAAGGGGCTGGTCGCGAAGCTCGAAGGCATCGTCGGCTCGCAATTCGTGCATATGGATTACGGCGAGGCGATCGAAGTACTCGAGCGGTCGAATGAGAAGTTCGAGTTCCCGGTCAATTGGGGCGTCGACCTGCAGTCGGAGCACGAGCGCTATCTGACCGAGAAATACGCGAAGAAACCGGTCATCGTGATGAACTACCCGCAGGACATCAAGGCCTTCTACATGCGGGTCAACGACGACGGCCGGACGGTCGCGGCGGTGGATGTATTGGCGCCGGGGATCGGCGAGATCATCGGCGGCAGCCAGCGCGAGGAGCGGCTCGAGGTATTGGACCGCAGTATGGCCGAGCGCAGCATCGACAAGGAGCACTACGCCTGGTACCGCGACCTGCGCCGCTACGGCACAGTACCGCAATGCCGGCTTCGGCCTCGGCTTTGAGCGCACGCTCGCCTACGTCACCGGCCTCGCCAACGTCCGCGACGCGATCCCCTTCCCGCGAACGCCGGGCAACCCAAAGTATTGAAGCGCATACCACCTTGCCGATCCGCATTTCTGGCCAGCGAGTCTGACCCAAGGCGTCCTGGCATTCCCGAGCCACGGCGTTCCAATTGCGGCAGCTCGCATCCTCGCTTCGCTGGGCGCCTTCAGGGGGCGTTGACCTGCAGCGGCTGCCCTTTCCCGGCGTACTGGAAACCCAGACCCTTGGCGGGCTCGGTTGTGCTCGCATTCCTGAAGTTGTGGACTACGTTGGGCATTTCCACAAAGGCTTCGCCCGTCTTGAACGTTTGCAGCGGCTTGCCATCGATTTCGAGGACAACCGCACCTTCGAGCACATAAACGAACCTCGGCGTCGGATGAGAGTGACGGCCGGTCGCCGCACCCGGCGCCAAATCGCCAACCCAAACATGCATTTCTTTGTCGCCGAGATCAGCCAGAGTTGTCACAAGAAGATCGGTGCGCTTCAACGCCGGCTGCTGGGCGTCGCTGATCTGAATGCCAATCAGGCACAGGGCTATAGCGGCGATCGAGCCCGAAAGAGGGAAGATCAAGGTTTGTTTCACGGTCGCCTCCTGCTTTTCTCCAGGTCGCTCACCGGCACGCGGGCAGTTTGCGCCCGGCCGTGACCGAATAGTGCGTGAGGCAAAGCGCCACCTGATATCCGCTTTCGGCTCGAATATCCGTGAACGGCCCAATTCTTCCGAGCGGGTCAGATTTCCGCTAAATTGGTGGCGCCGGACAGCCCTCGTGCCAATCGCCGTGTCTTGCGTATGAACCGGGCTGACGAGCGGTACGAGGTCGCCAGGAGTTAGGACGCATGAGGTCATCGGATGATCCCAATCGCCGTCGGATAGCGCGAAGCCAACCGATCCCTCACGATCTCAAGAAGGCGGTTGACCTCATCCGGGGGGACCTCGACCGGAAGATCTCGGTAGCCGACCTCGTCGCCCATTGCGGCGTCCCTGAGCGAACATTGCGCAAGCATTTTCGCACGTTCATGGGCGTTTCTCCGCTCGCGTTCTGGCGACGGTGTCGCTTGGCTGCGGTAAGGGTAGACTTGCTCAAGGGCGCCAACCGCACCTCCGTCACGGACGCCGCGGCACGTTTTGGCTTCACCCATTTCGGAAGATTTTCGCAGCAATACCGCCGCTGCTTTGGCGAAACGCCGTCTGCGACATTGCAGCGAAGCCGTCTCGCCCAAAACCGACCGAACGTGCGCATCCGCAAGGAAGGCCTGGATGGTGCCGGCGGTATAGCTATTGGCGTGCGCAGGTCGCGAGAGAGACCCTCGATTGCCGTCCTGCCGTGTCAGGTTTCTGCCGCCCAGCCGGATTGTCGATTCTTCGCGGACTATGTGACTGAAGGGATGGCCACTGCATTGTGTCGCGCGCGTTCCCTTTCGGTAGTGGTTCCGAAGTCGTCGCGAAACTTCGGGTCGCTGGATCCCAAGCGGCTCTCTCAGGAACTAGGTGCACGCTATTTTGTGACCGGCAGGATCGCACAGAGCGGTAAGCGCGTGCGCGCCATTATTCATCTACTCGATGCCGCCACGGACTTTCATGTGTGGGGAGACACTTACGATGGCGAGATGAGCGATCTGTTCGCATTGCAAGATCGAATCACTGTAGGTGTAATGAGCGCAATCCTGCCTCAGATCCGGGGCTCCGAGATCGAGCGCGCGCGACGCAAACGACCGCAGGACCTCGACGCTTACGGCCTTACGATGCGAGCTTTTCCTTACGTATTCGCGACGTATCCCGATGCTGCGAAGCAGGCGCTCGATCTGTTGAACCGCGCAATGGAAATCGACCCAGACTACGCTCCTGCAACTGCATTCGCCGCCTACTGCCATGCGCAATTGGTTCTCTACAATGGCACACCTTCACCGAACGAAGAGCGGGCGCTGGCACTAATGCTCAGCGACCGCGCGGGCATTCTCGACCAAGACGATCCCCTGGTGCTGACCGCTCGATGTGCCGTGCACACGATGGCCGGGCAATTGGATCATGCGGGCGCTCTCATCGCCCGGGTTCTTGCGCTCGATCCGACCTTCGTCTGGGGCTGGGAACGCAGCGGCTGGGTAAATGCATATCTAGGTGAGCCCGACACCGCCATTCGGCATTTCAACGAGGCGACGCGCCTCGACTCACGACCGCCAAACGCGAGCCGTTTAATTGGTATCGGTTGTGCTCACTTTGATGCTGGTCGTTACGAGCTAGCGGGGTTGTGGAAGCGACGGGCGCTGTGGGAACATCCCGAAACCGCGTGGATCAATCGGACCTTATCGGTTTCTTATGCTCGCCTCGGGGAACGGCTGGCCGCGCTCGACTCGCTAGAAGCACTCCGCCGGTATTCTCCCGATTTGACGATCGAGAAGATCGTCGCCTCCATCCCCTTCACGCAACATTTTCTCGATAGGGTCGCCGAAGGATTGAACGATCTCGGCGTGCCCACCTGATCTCAGGCGCGAATGGCCGCCAAAGGTCGCGAGCGGTCAGTCGGCTTCTTTGTCCCGGGGCAGCTCGACGTCGAAGCCTATTACCTGCGCTGACCAGGTCTACACCTTCGGGCCGACCTTCCGCGCCGAGAACTCGAACACCAGCCGCCACTTCGCCGAGTTCTGGATGATCGAGCCGGAGATCGCCTTCGCCGACCTCTCGGACAATGCGGCGTTGGCGGAAGCATTGGTGAAACACATCTTCACGGCGTTACTGAACGAAAGACAGGAAGACCTCGCTTTTTTCGACCAGCGCATCGAGAAGGAGCTGTTGGCGAAACTCGAGGGGATCGTCGCCTCGGAATTCGTGCATATGGATTACGGCGAGGCGATCAAATTGCTTGAGTGCGCGAATGAGAAATTCGCGTTCCCGGTGAAATGGGGATCGACCTGCAGTCGGAGCACGAGCGCTATCTGACCGAGAAATACGCGAAAAAGCCGGTCATCGTGATGAACTACCCGAAGGCCATCAAAGCCTTCATGCGCCTCAACCACGACGGCAGGACGGTCGCGGCGACGGACGTATTGGCGCCGGGGATCGCCGAGATCGACTTTACCCGAGAGCCACCGCCTTGCACTTCCCGAGCGCCGCCCGGATTGTCGTGGGGGCGCAGTCTCGGCATATCGAGGACCTCGCCATCATGATCTTCGTGTGAGCCAGTTCACACTGACTTTCCAGCAAAAAATGTAGATTTGATTTTCATGGGGTTCAAGGGAGTACGTTGCCGTAATTGGTCGAGGGAATCATGGACCTGTATTTACATGATGCTTTCATCAGCTACTCTCGCAAGGATAAGCCGTTTGCAGTGCTGCTCGAACGCACGCTGCGGCGCTATACGCCGCCGAGCGGCCTCCCAGTGCCGAAGCGTCGGCTCAACATATTCCGGGATGAAGAAGACTTTACTGGTACGGAATACTATCAAGCCGTAGGGCGCCACCTTCAGGGATCGCGTAAGCTGATCATCATTTGCTCGCCGAATGCGCGGGCGAGCTCGTTCGTCAACGACGAGATACAGCGCTTTACACAAGTACACTCCGCGGAAGATCTGATCCCCGTTCTTATCGCCGGGAGCCCCGAGACGACCAATGCGGCCAATGACGCGGATATGGCGTTCCCCGCTGCACTGTGCGAACGCCTAGAATTGCCGCTGGCCAGCGACTATCGGAGCTTTGATCCGAAGTCTTCCAACCTTCATTCAGCGCGGTATCGGACGTCCTGGTACAAACTGCTCGCTGATATCTGCAACTGCAGTCGCTCAGAAATCGAGAGGCGCGAGGGTCGGCGGAAGTTCCGACGGAGAATACAATGGAGCGGAGCCGTTGCCGTAATCTCCACATTGCTGGCCATTGCGGGATTCGTAGCTGAAAGGGAGTCCCGTTCGGCACGGTCGAACGATCTTGCGGATCAGGCTCTGCGCATCGCCGACAGCGATCCAGAGCGAAGCACCTCACTCGCGCTCCAGGCGATCAGTGAAAGCAAATCGCCGCTCGCCTTGAGTTCGCTTCGGGTCGCCCTGTCCAATCTGCCCGATCTACTTGTATCGGTGTCGCCACGAGCGGGGATCTACGATCCGGTCGGGGTTGCCTTCGCGCCTGACGAGCGGCGCGTGGTCATCGTCGACAAGCAGGCGAGAGCGCGCGTTCTCGACCTGGAAAGCGGGCAAAAAGTGCTGGAATTGGCCAATGACGGCAAGCCGCTGGTCAGCGCTGCGTTCTCGCTGGATGGCGGGATGCTGGCGGTCCTGGACGGCGACAAAAACACCGCCGTCTATGATAGCGCAAGCGGCCAACGCATCACCGCCATCCGCGGTGAGCTGCGTTGGCTTAGCCCCGCTACGAGCAGCGGCCCCACGGCTTTGATGCTGCGAGACAGTAGCCTGCAGCTCGTCGATCTGCCGTCGTCTGGACCTGCATATGTCATCAAAGAAATTACTCCACGGGGCTATTCGCGAACGAGCTCGGAACAGGCAGTCAGTCCCGACGGCCACAGATTTGCCATTGTAGCGGATGCAGGCGGGAAAGCGCGCCTCTCCTACAGCGATCGAGCGCGCCTCTCCATCACCGATCTGACGTCTGGACAGACAGTCAATGCCGAAGGGGATGATTTCACCGCAACCGATATCGTCTGGAGTCCAAGGGGCGGTTATCTCGTATCGAAGTGGTTGATGGGGTTCGCGGTGTTCGACACCCATTCTCCCGGGAACCCCTTCATCAAGGATACCGGAAACGAAATCTCCGTGCAGGATGCGGCGTTCAGCGCGGACGAGAAGCTGCTGGCTACGACCAACAGGAATGGGTTGACAACGCTCTGGGACATCAAACAGCGAAAGAGCATCGGGGCGTTGCAAGGCCCGGACACCTGGGCCCTCGTGCCAACGTTCTCTCCAGAGGGTGGGCTCGTCAGCGTTGTCTACGGCAATGGGCAGGCCGCCTTATTCTCGATAGGCAATATCGTTGTTGAAGGATTGGTGACGGACCCATTGGCGACGATCGACAGCATCTGGGGAGAAGTCGTCGCAGCAAGGTTTTCACCGAGCGGTAAACGGCTCATTATTCGGTATACTGGCGGGAAGCTGGCAATCTGGAACACGGAACGATGGCTGCCGGAACGCCGTCTTCCACTCCACTATCGTCCGCTATCTGATGCCGGGCACTCCGGAGGCCATAATGACCTTAGCGCTGCGGCAGACGGTTCGGTGATCGGTATCCAGAGTGTCGGCCAGTGGCGCGGCTGGAATGTCGCATCCGGCTCTGCGGTAGCTGAGAAGGCCAACAACGCCGTCCCGTTTGTCCAGATAGCCCTATCCAAAATGGGTGATCGGTCCGTCCGCATGGCCGGCCACCAGGCCGATCTCTTGGATGCCACCACTGGGAGAACGCTACGGCTCGCACACAACGACGATGTCACCTTCGCGGCATTCAGCCCGAATGGGGACTGCGTGGTAACGACGAGCGGCGTGATGCGGGCGGATAGTGGCCCGCCGCCGGGGGGTTATTTGGTTCGGCTTTGGGATTCTCAAACCGGTGCGCAACTGCGAGAATGGCAATTTGGTGCGCCTCCCGAAACCGCGTTCTTTGCTGGCCCCAACCATATCGTCGTACTCTATGGTGGTGAGGCGCTCGTCTATGGCACGTCGCTTTGCGAGGCGGGTGATGTCCTGATTCAAAATGCGGGCGCTCAGGCTCTACGAAACACCGGGGGTACGAAGCTTGGCGCGCCCCAGAGCGCGGCTGGATCGCCGTGACCACGGCATGTTTACGTCCGCGTGAAGGACGCTGCGGGTCCGCCAAGCGTAGAGCGGAGAAGCACATGCCGGACTATCTCCGCATCGCGTCCCGGGCGAAACCTTCTAAAGGCCGCGCCGAAGCGTAAGGCCGAGGTTCCGGTTGCCAGCCTTCCGGCGCTGGCCCATCATGGGCGCCCCGACCGGCCCGGAGGGATCACGCCTATGCAAAGCCTCTCGCCGAACCTGCCGCCCGATACGCAGCGCGAGATGCTGCGCCGGATGCTGACGATCCGCCGCTTCGAGGAGCGCGCCTCGGCCGACTATCTTGCCGGCAAGATCTACGGCGTCGTGCACTGCTACATCGGCGAGGAGGCGGTCGCGGTCGGCGTCTGTACGGCGCTTGACCGCGGCGACCGGATCATCTCGACGCATCGCGGCCACGGCCACTGCATCGCCAAGGGCGCCGACCTCAACCGAATGATGGCCGAGCTCTATGGACGGCAAACGGGCTACTGCAAGGGCAAGGGCGGCTCGATGCACATCGCCGATTTCGGCATCGGCATGCTCGGCGCGAACGGGATCGTCGCGGGCGGGATCGCCATCGTGACCGGCGCCGGTCTTGCCGCGCAGATGGAAGGCAAGGGCGGTGTTGCCGTGTCGTTTTTCGGGGACGGCGCCTCGAACGCGGGCCCCTTCCACGAGTGCCTCAATATCGCGGCGACTTGGAAGTTGCCGATGCTCTATGTGTGCGAGAACAACATGTATGCAGCGCAAACAGCGGCCGCCGCGACGCACGCGCTGAGCGATGTGGCGGCGCGCGCGGCCGGCTACGGCATTCCCGGTGTCGTGGTCGACGGCAACGATATCTTCGCGGTTTATCAGGCGGCAAACCGCGCGGTCGATCGGGCGCGGTCGGGCGGCGGCCCGACTTTGATCGAGTGCAAGACTTACCGCCAGCGCGGCCATACCGAGCGCCGGGGGCAGCCCGATCCGCGCGACCCTGCCGAGGTCGAAGCGTGGAAGGGCAAAGATCCGATCGCGCGGCTGGAGCGGCAACTGAGGGAGCAGGCTTACCTCGACGACACCGGGATGGAAGCCATGGACCGCGAGGTCACGGCCGCACTCGAGGCCGCTGCCGCCTTCGCCGAAGCCAGCCCCTTCCCGACGCCCGAGCAGGCGACCGAAGACGCCTTTGCGGCCTGATGCGAGGAGGAGACGATGCGAGAGCTGACGTATAACGAGGCCGCGGTCGAAGCCGTCGCCGAGGAGATGCGGCGCGATCCCAAGATCTTCTACATGTCGACCGACGCCCTGCCGCCGCTGCTCAAGGAGTTCGGCCCCGAGCGGATCAGGGCGACGCCGATCACCGAGGCGGCGCTGACCGGCATGGCGATCGGCGCCGCGGGCTGCGGCTTCCGCCCGATCGTCGACTGGCGGCAGGTGACGTTCTGCTTTGTCGCGATGGACCAGATCGTCAATCAGGCCGCCAAGATCCACTACATGTTCGGCGGCCAGGTGACCTTCCCGATCCTCTACCGGGCGGCCGTCGGGGGCGGCGGCCAGGTCGCGGCGCAGCACTCGCAGTCGCCCTATTCGATGTTCATGAATGTGGCCGGCCTGAAGATGTTCCTGCCGTCGACGTCCCACGACATCAAGGGGCTGTTAAAGACGGCGATCCGCGACAACAACCCCGTCATCTCGTTCGAGTCGAGCCGGCTGATGGCCCGCAAGGGGCCGGTGCCGGAGGAGGACTACACGATCCCCTTCGGCCAGGCCGACATCAAGCGGCAGGGTAATGACGTGACGGTCGTCGCGCTCGCCTGGCTCGTCCACGAGGCGCTGGCCGCGGCCGAAGAGCTGGCCCGCGAGGGGATCTCGGTCGAAGTCGTCGATCCGCGCACGCTCGTGCCGCTGGATACGGAAACGATCCGCCGCTCGGTGCAGAAAACGGGGCGACTCGTCATCGCCGACGAAGCGGGGCCGACCGCCGGCTTCTCGGCGGAGGTCGCCGCGGTTGCCAGCGAGGACGCGGCGACCTTCGCGCGGCTCCAGGCCCCAGTGAGGCGGGTCTGCGCCTTGCAGGTGCCGATCCCCTATAGCCCGGTCCTCGAAAATCACGTCTTCCCGGACCGCAAGCGGATCATCACCGCGGTCCGCGAGGTGCTCCAGGGAGGGAGGCCTGCCGCGGCGGCGTGAGGGGGAACATGTGATGCAGATCGTCGACGCACAGATCCACCTCTGGGGAACCGGCTTGCCGAGCAACCGCTCGCATCGACAGGTGACGGCCTTTACCCCCGAGGAGGCCATGGTCCTGATGGACGAAGGAGGTGTCGATGCCGCGGTCATCCATCCGCCGGGTTGGGACCCGGGTTCGACCGAGATGGCGTTTGCGGCGGTTCGGAAATACCCCGGCCGCTTCGCGGTCATGGGCGCGGTGCCGCTCGACCGGCCGGAATCGCGCGCCCGCATCGCGAGCTGGCGAGAACAGCCGGGAATGCTCGGTCTGCGGTATGGGTTCCTCTCCGATCCCGCGCGGCGGTGGCTGCACGACGGCACAATCGGCTGGCTGTGGGCGGAAGCCGAGGCGGCCAGCGTCCCGGTCGCCATGCTCGCGACCGATTCGCTGACGGAGCTCGGGCGAATAGCGGAACGCCACCCCGGACTTCGCCTGACGATCGACCACCTGGGCGGCAGAGGCGGCACATCGACATTAAAAGACGCCGCCGCGATGTCCCATATGCCGGAGCTTTTGGCACTGGCGAAGTTTCCCAATGTCGCGGTCAAGGCGACCGGCGTACCGCAATATTCCAGCGAGCCCTATCCGTTTCCGGCGCTGCACACCTATCTGCGGCAGGTCTATGACGCCTTTGGTCCGAACCGAATGTTCTGGGGTACGGACATCACGAAGATGCCCTGCTCCTGGCGCCAGTGCGTGACGATGTTCACCGAGCAACTGCCGTGGCTCAGCGAGGAGGACAAGCGGCTGATCATGGGGGAGGCGCTGTGCACCTGGTGGGGCTGGGACCGGGCCGCCTGAACCGAAATTGGGTGTAGGGCGGAAAAGCGCAGCGCCTTCCGCCAATGCCGATGGCGGATTACGCTTTGCTCATCCGCCCCTACGGGCGTACGACGCAAGGAAGGATCATCCAATGAGAACGAACACAAAGGGCAAGCAAGTCTGTGTGGTGGTGGGCGCCACCTCGAAATGGCAGGCCGAGGGCCGCAACACGCTCTTGGCGCACGGCCACCCGGTCGGCGACAGCGATGTCGAGGTCGGCGTGCGCTGGGGGGTCGGAGGCGCCATCGCGCAGAAATTCGCGCAGGAAGGTTTCTTCACGGTATTGACGACCCGCCGGGAAGCCAACGCTGCGCGGCTGGCGGCGGCGATCCGAGAGCAGGGTAGCGACTGCATGGTCGTCGAACTGGATCTTGTCTCGCAGGAGTTGATCTCGTCGGCCTTCGCCGCGATCCGCCGCGAGGCCGGCGACCCCGACGTGCTGATCTACAACGCCGGCTATCTGGAAGGCCGCGACCTGCCGCCCGACAAGGAACTGCTCGAATACGTGCCGGTGGAGATCCTCGACACCGGGCTGCACATCGCCGCCCGCGGGCCGTTTCTCGTCGCCAAGGAAGTGCTGCCGGCGATGCGCAAAAAAGGCGCGGGCTCGTTCTTCTTCTCCAACAATTCCAGTTCGCTGCGCGGCAAGAAGCGGATGACCGGGCAGTCGCTCTATTACCCGCGGGTCATGATGCGCACGTTGGCGCAGGTGCTGACCGAGGAGTATTCCGAGCACGGCGTGCACGTCGCCAACATCGTCATCGACGGATCGATCGACTCGCCCGGCAGCCGGGCCCTGCCGCGCAACCAGAACCGCCGCGATCTGATCATCAACCCGGTCAAGATCGCCGAGGCGTACTGGTATCTGCACACCCAAGACCAGTCGTGCTGGACACACGAACTGCAGCTCACGCCATTTGCGGCAAAGCCGAGCTACTGACAGCGCGTCCACCGGGCTCGGCCGACGCCACGGGGCGCGTAGCCACGAGCGAGCATCCTCCGCCGCAAGCAGCGCATTGGCCGGAATGCGCTATCTTCACAGTCGGGCATTCGACGCTGCCGATCGAGCGCTTCATCGCCCTGCTGCAAACCTATGGCATCGAACGGCTCGTTGACATCCGTACGATGCCGCGTTCGCGTCACAATCCGCAATTCAACGACACCGCCCTGGCCAATAGCTTGACGGCGCAGCATCTCGGATATGTGCATATTCAAGCGCTGGGCGGCCTGCGGCACGCACGCAAAGATTCCCCCAATACCGGCTGGCGCAACGGCGGCTTTCGCGGCTACGCCGATTACATGCAAACCGCGGCGTTCCAGGACGCGCTCGAAGCGCTGATTCGCATGAGCCTTCAACAACGCATTTCGATTATGTGCGCCGAAGCGGTGCCGTGGCGATGCCACCGTTCACTGGTCGCCGACGCGCTCAGTGTGCGCGGCGTGCCGGTGGTCGAGATTTTATCGGAGAGCAGTTACCGGATCCACACGCTCACACCTTTCGCGCAGGTGGAAGGAGCGCGGATCACCTATCCCCCTCAGCAAGGGGCATTACTGTAGCGGTCGACGATTCTGTTCAGATCCGTTCCCAGAGACCGGTCTCCTCGTCGAGGCGATCCAGTTCGGGGCCGCTGAAGTCGAAACGCGAAACAATCCCGACGACCTTTTGCGTCTTCAACGATGGGCAAGTGCCGGTAGCGGCCGTCTTCCATCAGGCGCAGCGCATCGATCGCTTTTTTGCCGGGCGTGATGCCGTCGGGATCATGCGTCATGACCTCGGCCAATGTCGTGTCGATGCTTCTTCCTTCGGCCAACACGCGATGGACGGCCTCGCGCCCGGTGAAGATGCCGACCAGCTGGCGATCGCCCTCGGTCACCAGCACTGCCCCGGCACGGTGGTCGCGCATATGCCGGCAGGCGTCTCTGACCGTTGCATCGGCCGGCAGGGCAACGGGGTCCTGGTTCCTGACGATATCCGACATCTTCCTCACGATCACGATCCTCCTCGCTAAACCCAGCAGATGGATCGATCAGCTCGCCGACGCGTTCACCTGCGCCGCTGGAGCAGCTGGTGACCGGCCGCCAGATAATTCACCACTGCCGTCAAGGGTTGGTTGAGCCCATGCGCCATTGCAGCTCCATCGGGAAAGTCTCGCCATTCTTGCGCAGACCGACGACGATCCGCCCGATGCCAATGATGCGGCGGTCGCCGGTGCGAAGATAACGCTCCAGGTAACCATCGTGAGCTTCGCGGTAGGGTGTCGGCATCAGCAGTTTGACGTTTTGGCCGATGACCTCGCCGCTGCGATACCCGAACAGCCGTTCCGCCGCCGGGCTGAAGGATTGGATCACCCCTTTGGTGTCGATGACAACAATTGCATCGGGGACGGTATCCAGGATCGAGCGGAGCCGCGGCTCGCTTTCGCGCTGAGCAAGCTGGGCCGCCTTGCGATCGGTGATGTCGCGGATCCCGACAAAGATCGGCTCGTCTCCGTGACGCGCGTTGCCAACGGAGAGATCCATCGGAAATACGGAGCCGTCCTCGCGCCGGCCGGCGACCTCGCGGCCGATGCCAATGATCTTTTTCCGCCCGGTGCGCAGGTAGTTCGCGATATAGCCATCGTGCTCGCCCGCATACGGTTCGGGCATCAGAATGCTGACGTTGCGCCCGATCAATTCTGCGGCTCTATACCCGAAGAGCCGCTCGGTCGCATGGTTGACCGAACGGATCGCGCGGTTTCGGTCGATGATTACGATGGCATCGACGGCCGCGTCGACGATCGCGCGATAGAGGGAATCGGCCAGGCCGTTTCGGCCGTCGCCCTGCCAGCCGATGTTGCCGAACTCAGTTTCCCGAATCCTCGAAATTCGCCCGCCGGATCTTCAATCCGACCCCTCTCAGGATAGCACATGTGAGCTGCGAAGCGGAACCCTCGAGCGGGAGCGTCAATCCCCGCAGAGGCGTCTGATGTCAGCCTTCTCGATCGTCTCGCCTGCCGAGGATTCGAGTTTGACCACATCGTGGCCATCACGCAGGAGGATGGAGGCGACAGCAATTGCGGCGGTTCTGTCCGCTACTGCAGCGTGGAACTGTCGTCCATCGCGTTGGTAGTGCACATGCCACCCCCACGCCCTGATACGGACACACCTCGGCCGGTGCAACACTGATCTACATCAATCTCCATGCGCTCAGGCCGCAGCTCGGGTCGATTTCAGGTCTGGGCGAGCGGCTTTCTGACCAGCATTACGGCGGGATCGGCCGGCTCTGGGGCAATCGCGAAACCGAGTTCTCGGCACATCTGCAACATCGGCTCGTTCTCACGGAGGACTTGGCCGACCTGTTCACCGATTCCGCGCTGCCGGGCGACGTCGATGAGCCTCGTCATCAGCAGATAGCCGAGCCCGCGCCCTTTCCAGTCACTGCGGACGGCGATGGCGTACTCGGCACGCAATTTGTCGGGATCGGCAAAAAACCGCGCTACGCCCAGCGGCGTTCCGTCGTGTTCGGCGAGGAGCGCCATTTCGCGGTCGTAGTCGAGCTGCGACAAGCGTGCGGCAACGACGTGAGTTAGGCCTCGCACCGAGGCAAAGAAGCGAAGGCGCAGATCCTCGTGAGTTCATGTGCGCGGCGAGGTCCTGCAGCGCCGGCTCGTCCTCCGGGCGCAAGGGACACATCCGAAGCGCCGTCCCGTCGCGCAACCGTCCGATGGTTTCCAGATCTTGCGGATAGGGCGCGATCGCCAGCCTTGCCGCACCCGGACTTTGAATGGGCGCGACGCGCAGCCGGGCATCAAGGGCGATCACACCAGCCGCGTCGGCGAGCAGCGGGTTTATGTCGAGCTCGCGGATCTCGGGGTGATCGGCAGCAAGTTGGCCAAGCCGGATCAAGACTTCGACGACAGCCTCGATTTTCGCCGGTGGCTTGCCGCGGTACCTTTGCAGGAGTTGCCATACCCGGGTGCGCGCCATCAACCGGCGCGCCAGCAACGCATTGAGCGGCGGCAGCTCGAGCGAAGTATCATGCACGATCTCGACGGCAGTACCTCCCTGGCCAAACGCCACGATCGGTCCGAACACCGCGTCTCCGACAATCCCGGCAAAAAGCTCTATGGCCCCGGGGCGCAAGACCATGGGCTGGAGAAGAAAGCCCTCGAGGCGGGCGCCGGGGCGCGCCGCCTTTACGCGCTCGATCATCGCGCCGGCTTCCTGCCTGACGCGGTCGGCATCGCCGAGATTGAGCGCAACCCCGCCGACATCGCTTTTGTGCGTGATTTCGGGGGCGCGGATCTTGAGGGCAACCGGAAAGCCGATCGCAGTTGCGATCGAGGCAGCTTGATCCGGATCCTCGGCCAGGTAATCGGCGACTAGCGGAGGCCGTAGGCCGCAAAGACATTTTCCGGCCGCTAGGGCGGTTGGATGACCGAATGGGCGGTCTCTTGCGGCTGCCCCAATGCGGTAGGGCAGTTGAGCACCAATATGGCATCGACTCCCGGGTCCTGGATCAACGCTGCGAGCGCATCGGCATAACGTCTCCCCGGCGCGTCCCCGATGATGTCAACCGGGTTGACTCGGCTCCAGGTCTTGGGCAGGACCCGATTCAACTCTTGGATGGTGTTGTCCGCCAAATCGGCCATGTTGCCGCCGGCACCCAGCAATGCGTCCGTGGCCAGCACGCCCGCTCCGCCGCCATTCGTCAGGATTGCCAGACGGTCGCCAACCTGCTCCTGCGTCAATGCCAAGGTCTCTGCGGCATCGAACAGCTCGGCCATCGTCCCGACCCGCAGCATGCCGGCGCGGCGAAACGCGCCATCGTAGACGGCATCGGCGCCGGCAAGCACCCCCGTGTGCGAGGTGGCTGCCCGAGCGCCTGCCGTCGATCGGCCCGCCTTCAGGACCGGGACGGGCTTGGTTCGGGAGGCCGCCCGCGCCCCCGACATGAATTTTCGGCCATGGGTGATGCCTTCGAGATAAAGGAGGATGGCGCGGGTGTCGGGATCGGTGGCGAGATAGTCGAGCATGTCGCCAAAATCGACATCGACCATATCCCCCAGCGACACCACGTGCGAAAAGCCGATCCGGCGCGGCACTGCCCAATCGAGCATCGCTGTGATCATCGCGCCGGATTGACTGAGGAAAGCGATATCGCCCGCCGGGGCCGCCAAGTGGGAGAAGGTGGCGTCGAGCCCGAGGCGCGGCACCATGATGCCGACGCAGTTCGGCCCGACAATCCGCAGGAGATGAGGCTTTGCCGCCGCGAGTGCCGCCTGTTGCAAGCTACGGCCCTCCTCGCCGAGCTCGCCAAAACCGGCGGTAATGACGACGGCGGCGCGCGTGCCGAGCTCGCCCAGCTCGCCAATTAGGCGCGGTACTGTCTCGGGGGGCGTGATAATGACCGCGAGGTCAGGGGCGTGGGGCAGACTCGCGACGTCCGGATAAACGCTCAGCCCGTCGATCGTCTGGTGATGCGGGTTGACGAACATCAGCTCGCCGGCAAATCCGGCGCGGCGCAGGTTGCGCGCGACGACCCCCCACCGACCGAGTCGGGCCGTGGGGTTGCGCCGATCAGCGTCACGGATCGCGGCTTGAACAGCTTGTCGAGATTGCGAACAGACATCTGTGCCAGCGAATTTTTAAGCCCCGATGCGAAGTGCCGTTCTCTGATCCGTCGGAACGGTGGTCCACCGGTCGGAGAGCTGGTTGACCCTGTCGGCGACCAGATCGTACTTCACCTGTGTCAGACTGAAGTCCCTAAAGTAGTGGACCAGATCGCCCCATGGATCGTTCAGCCGGCCGGCGCCGGAGATGAACGCGACGACCCCACCTACTTCGAGCTGGTCGGTATGCACCATCCAACCGCCGATCAGCAGTGCTGCTACGATTTGCAGATGACTGCAAAGGTTCACCAGAAAGTTCATCGAAAATTTGAACTTGTAAATTCCCATGTTGAGCTGCAGCACCCTGTAGATCCGTTTACCGTCGGACCCGTCTCGCTCGGCCGATGCTGCACGTGTATCGACTGCGCTTATGCCGAGGTACCGCAAAATCCATACACGCGCGCCGGCGCGCCGGTTTATCGCACCCCGCATCAGCGGCACGAATATCAGCTGCGGCACAAAGAGGGCAAATGCCGCCGCTGCCATCCATCTGTCGATGTGGACGATATATCCGAGTACCGAAAGCAATATTCCGGCCTGAAGGAGAGGCTCGGAGACGCTGCTGCCGACAAAGCCGCCGATCGGTTCGACCTCCTCGACGATCATCGCCGCTGCGACACCGCGTGCCTCCGGGCCCGGTGCGGCGACCCGTGCGATCCTCAAATACGCGAGAACGTGCCGGCGCAAATCCCGTATCGCATTTTCCCCGACCCAGCCGCGATACACATTGAGGCCGAGCTTCGTTGCACCCTGAACGAGACCATAAGGGTTGCCAGCCAACTTGGCATGCTTTCCAGTGGTGTATTGCTGCCGGAGAGCATGTTCATCGGCAGAAAGACGAGCATACATAAGAGGCCCAACTGCGGCATGGAGCGCGCAATGGTGCCCAAGTAAATCCCGATCGCAGTGGCCCAGATCTTGGACATCGCAATTTCGAACGGGGTCAGCGGCATGACCAGGAGATGGTCCATCGTTCCATGCTCCGGTTCCCGCACGACGGCGGCTCCTGCCAGAATGATGGCAAGCATCGTGATGCTGTTGATGATCCCCATGACGCTGGCGAACCACGCCGTGTTGACATTTGGGTTGAAGGCGATGCGCAGAAACGAGATTAACCGGTGATACGTGGGTCCTTTCTGCCCGTGATAGAAAGTTGTTGATCTCGGTGCTCATAATTTGTTGGGCATAATCGGCTCCGAGGCCCGCCTGCACCATCGCGGTTGCATCGACATCGAGCTGGATAACCGGGTCGATGCCCGCTGAGGACGTCCCGCTGAAAATTCGGTGGGACGTCTGCTGATGTTCCGGAAATTTCCCCAGATCGCGCGCTTGGCCTTCCGAGATGCAGCGGCGCAACCGAAATAGATGGTAAGTCCGTCATTGACAGAGCTGATTGTCGTCGCCTGCGGATAGCCGTCCTCACAGACAGTCGCGTTCGTCATGTCGTTCGCGCTGTTGAGGATAGAGATAATTTCCTCTGCCAGAGCCGGGTTCATATGGTGCGCCCCCCAACCAAAGCTCACGCGATTTTCCAGGTCCCGTCGGGCTGCAGGCAGCTGGTGAAATGATGGTGCTCGGTGTAAACCGGCGTACCGCCTGAGCGCACCGTATAGGCGATGTTTTCGCATTGCTGGTTTTGCCGCGTTAGCTTCTTGACCAGCTTGATGGTCCCCGAATTACCCGAGGCGGGATTTGTCCAGTGGGCCTGTGTTCCCACCGGTTTGCCGTGTACTTCGGTGGTAGCGGCACCACGGATCATATCGAGATCCTGCTGGGTGAGTGTGATGTGCGTTTCCCAGGTAGGCAGCAACTGAGCTTGGGCTACCCCGGTTATTAAGAGGCCGGCGACGAGCAAGAGAAGCACTTTGATCGACGATGACATTTCTCTTTCCCCTTTGGAGATGACAACAGCGGAGACATGGCGATAATGCGCGAGCAAAGAGCAAAGTGGCCGCGCCGGCTTTGATCTAGATCAAGAGGGGCCGCCGAGACCAATTGGCCGCAGTTGATCTGCATCGACGCAAGCGCCGATTGACCGCGGATATAGCGAAACGCCGAGGATTGCGGGGCCGGCTCATGCACGGGCGTCTGGTCCGGCCGCACGACGAAGGCTCTTCGCCGAGTTGGTTCCGCCGGCTCGGGGCTGGGCTGCCCGTAGAGGCGCCAACACGAACAAGCCCTCTAGAGCTCAACTCAAATCTTTCTGCAAGTTGCCATCACCCCCTGACGGCGATATGGCAAGCATAGTTGCTCAGCAATTGAGCAATTGGGCAATGAATGTCCAGAATTGCCGACGAGACAAGGTCCAGGGGTTCACAACGGCGCATCTTGGCACGTCCTTTGCTCGTCAGTGCGGGACGTCACGGTAACCCGCCGCAGAAGGACATTCGATGGCTGTGCATTGCGACACGCTGGTCGAAGTGCCGCCCACCGGTTTTTTCACATGTATGCTGGCTGCAATTCCCCTCTGTTTTACTCTGTTTACAGGATCGATTGCTTGGGCGGGCGGCACTCTGATCGTCGGCATGACCGCCGGCGACATCCCCGTCACGACAGGCAATCCCGACCAGGGTTTCGAGGGATACCGCTTCGTCGGCTACAACCTTTATGATTCGCTGCTGCTGTGGGATTTATCCAAAGCGGATAAAGCTTCGGAGATAAAGCCAGGCCTCGCCACCTCCTACGAAATCGACCCGAGCGACCACAAGCGCTGGATTGTTCATCTCCGCCACGGTGTCAAATGGCATGACGGCTGCGATTTCACAGCCGACGACGTAGTGTGGAACTACCGGTACCGCATGGATCAAAAGGCGCCCTACTTCCTGGCGCAGCAATTCGCCTACAGCCGAACCTGGCTGACTAACATCAAATCGGTCGACAAGATCGATGATTACACCGTCGCGTTCGAAAATAACTTCGTCGAGTCGCTGTTTCCGTACAGCCTCAGCTACGTGATGATGATCAGTCAGTGCCGCGCCAAGGAGCTCAATTATGACTGGGCGCAATACGCGCTGCATCCCTCCGGCACCGGTCCCTATAAATTCGACCGCTTCGTAGCGCATCAACGGCTCGAGATGGTGCCCAACACAGAATATTGGGATCAGGGGCGCATCCCGAAGCAGGACCGGCTGGTGCTGATCCCGATGCCGGAGGCATCGACCCGCACCGCCGCGCTCTTGTCGGGTCAGGTGAATTGGATTGAGGCGCCGTCGCCCGACGCGATCCCGCGATTGAAGTCCGAAGGGATGCGCATCGTCACGAATGTCTATCCGCACGATTGGCCCTATATGCTCAATTTCGCAGGCGGACCATTCAAGGATTTGCGGGTGCGCCAGGCTGCCAACTACGCGATCAATCGGCAGGACGTCGTCGACCTGCTCGGCGGCACGGCAATCCCGGAACACGATGTCGTTCCCCCTAGCCTCGCCTATTACGGCCACCCACCGACCTATGATTACGATCCAGCCAAGGCACGGTCATTGCTGAAGGAGGCCGGCTGTTTGCCTTGCAAGGTGACGTTCGGCATCTCGACCTCGGGTTCCGGTCAGATGCAGCCGTTGCCGATGAACGAACTAGTCAAGGCGCAACTCGAAGAAGCCGGCTTTGAGGTCAGCCTTCAGGCAATGGACTGGAACACGTTGCTGGACGTCTATCGCGGCGGGGTCGACAAGAACCCGAATTACGACGGGCTCAATTTTTCGCGCGGCCTGCTCGATCCGGTCAATGCGATCATCAAGCTCGTCGGCAAAGCGTATTGGGCGCCGGCGGGCTCCAATTGGGGCCATTACGAAAATTCCGAAGCCGAGCGGTTGATCAGCGAGATCTTCAACGAGTTCGACGAGGAGAAGCGGCTCTCCCTGTTGACCCACCTGCACGAATTGGAAGGCCGCGATGCAGTCATGATCTTTGTCGTGCACGACCTCAACCCCCGCGCGCTGTCGCCCAAGGTACAAGGCTTTGTGCAGGCGCAAAGCTGGTTCCAGGATCTGACGCCGGTTTCGGTCCCACCCTGACAGCCGGCCGCATTGGCTTGGTGCGTGCTTCGAGATACTCCCTTCGGTCGCTCCTCAGCATGAGTGGTTATTTCATGGCTTTAAAAAATTTTCTCATCCTGAGGAGGCCGCTAGGCGGCCATCTCGAAGGACGCACTGCGCTGATCCAGCGCATCGCTCTCGTCCTGGCCCTGGGCGCAGGTATTTCATTTGCTGACAGTACAGCGCATGCGGGCGGCACGCTGGTCGTCGGCATGACGGCTGGCGACCTGCCGATCACCACCGGCAACCCGGACCAGGGGTTCGAGGGCTATCGGTTTGTCGGCTACAACCTCTATGATTTGCTGGTGTTGTGGGATTTGTCGAAATCGGACAAAGCCGCCGATATCAAACCTGGACTAGCAACCGAATGGCAAATCGACGAGGCCAACCCCAAACGCTGGATCTTCAAGTTGCGCCAGGGCGTCAAATGGCATGACGGCTGCGACTTCAAAGCCGACGACGTGGTCTGGAATTTGAGCCGTTCGACCAACGACAAGGCGCCGGAGTTTGACCCGTCGCAATTTGCTCAGGCGCGCTCCTATCTCGGCAATTTCGCCGGGGTGCAAAAGATCGACGACTACACAGTGGCGTTCGACACCAAAGGGCCGGATTCGCTGTTTCCCTACGAGATTAGCTATGTGCTGCTAATCAGCCCATGCCGCGCCAAGGCGGTGAATTACAACTGGGCCGAATTTGCGCTGAAGCCCTCTGGGACCGGCCCCTACCGCTACGACCGGGCGGTGCCGCACCAGCGCCTCGAATTCGTGCCGAATACGGAGTATTGGGACAAGAGCCGCGTGCCGAAGCAGGACCGGCTGGTGCTTATCCCGATGCCAGAGGCCTCGACGCGCACGGCGGCCTTATTGTCCGGCCAGGTGAACTGGATCGAGGCGCCATCACCGGACGCGATCGACCGGTTGAAAGCTGCCGGTATGCAGATCGTGACGAAGGTCTATCCGCACAACTGGACCTACCAGCTCAATTTCGTCAAGGGCGCGTTTGCCGACAAGCGGGTGCGCCAGGCGGCGAATTACGCGCTTAACCGCGAGGACATGAAGGAGTTGCTGAATGGGCTGATGCTCGAGGGCTACTCCACCGTGCCGCCGTCGACGCCTTATTACGGCCATCCGCTCCTCTACAAATACGATCCGGACAAGGCCAAGGCGCTGCTCAAAGAGGCGGGCTGTCTGCCGTGCAAGGTGACCTTTGCAATTTCCACCTCGGGCTCGGGCCAGATGCAGCCCTTGCCGATGAACGAGCTGGTGAAGTCGCAGCTCGATGCCGTCGGCTTCGACGTGAAGCTCGAAACGATGGACTGGAATGCCCTGCTGCAATTGACACGGGCCGGTGTAGACGATTATCCCCAGATCAATGCCATCAATGTCAGCCGCCAGACCCAGGATCCGTTCAACGCCTTGATCCGCCACGTCTGGACCGCGCAATGGGCGCCCAAGGGCAGCAACTGGGGCCACTACAGCAACCCGGACGTCGATAAGTTGGTCGAACAAATCTTTGGCGAGTTCGACCAGGCAAAGCGGCTCGCATTGCTGACAAAGCTCAACGAGACGATGAACGAGGAGGCGGCTCTGATCTTTGTCGCGCACGATCTAAATCCGCGGGGCCTCTCGCCGAAGGTCCACGGGTTCGTGCAGGCGCAGAGCTGGTTTCAGGATCTGACGCCGGTTTCCGTCGACCCATGATCCGCTGGCCGTGATCCGCTACATCCTCCGCCGCGTCCTATATGCGATCCCGATCGCGTTCGGGGTCAGCGTCGTTTGTTTTTCGCTAGTCTATATCGCACCCGGTGACCCGCTGCAGACCGTTATGCCGCCTGACGCGACAGCGGAAACAATCGCCATCGTCAAGCACGCCTACGGCTTCGACAAGCCGCTGCCGGTCCAGTTTCTGATTTGGCTCGGTCGCGTGTTGACCGGTGACTTCGGCGTTTCGATCGCGACTCGGCGGCCGGTGTTTCTCGAAGTTTCGGAGGCGCTGGCCAACACTGCGCTTCTCGCGATGTTTGCGGTACCGCTCGCCTTTTTCACCGGTTATGTGATGGGCGCGGTCGCCGGCTCTTTTGCCGGCCGCTGGGTCGACCGCGTGGTGACCGGGGCGGCTGTAATAGGCGTCAGCCTGCCGAATTACTGGCTCGGCATTGTACTCGTCATTGTGTTTGCCGTCGAATATATGCTGCTGCCGGCGACCGGGATGGGGCCAAACGGTTCGACCGGTTTCAGTCTATTGCAGTGGAGCAACGTCCAGTTCCTGATATTGCCGGTCATCACCTTGGCGATGATTCCGATCGGCATACTCGCACGCACGACCCGGGCCGCGGTGGCGGAGGTACGCAACCAGGATTTCGTCCAGACATTGCGCGCCAAGGGTCTGTCGGAATGGGCGGTGACCCGCCACGTACTGAAAAACGCGATGCCGCAAGTTATGGCGGTAATGGGCCTGCAGTTCGGCTATCTGCTCGGCGGCTCGATCCTTGTCGAGACCGTGTTCACCTGGCCGGGCAGCGGCTTTCTGCTGAGCAAGGCGATCATCAACCGCGACGTGCCGGTACTGCAAGGCACGATCCTGGTATTGTCGCTCGTATTCGTCGCTACCAACCTCGTCGTCGACCTGCTCCAGTCCCTTATCGACCCCAGGATCAGGCGGGCGTGAGAAAGAGCCGCATGAATGCGGTGCGTGCTTCGAGACGCGCCCATTGGGCGCTCCTCAGCATGAGGTGTGCCCCTGATGTCGTTAAGATAAACCCTCATCCTGAGGGGGCCGCGAAGCGGCCGTCTCGAAGGACGCACCGCGCCGACATCGGAAATGTCGGATGACCGACACGGTTGTTCTCGATCAGCCGCGAGACGGGTTCGAAGAGCAGGCGCTACCTGCGACACGCGTCCGCGGTTATTGGCAGTCGGTGTTCTATCGGCTGCGGCACGATCCGGTTACGTTGTTTTTTGCCGCCATCGTGCTGCTGATCGTGTTGGCGGCGATCTGCGCGCCACTGATCGCGCCGTTCGATCCATTCAAGGAAAGCATCGTCGGCCGACTGAAGCCGTTCGGCTGGCGCGGGCATCCGCTCGGCACCGACGAGTTGGGCCGTGACATGCTGTCCCGGCTGATTTATGGCGGCCGAGTGTCGTTGATGATGGGCGTCGTGCCGGTGCTGATCGCCTCATTGACGGGCGGCATATTGGGCGTCGTCGGCGGCTTCGTCGGGGAGCGCACGAACACTGCGATCATGCGCACGATGGATGTGTTCTATGCGTTTCCGTCCGTATTGCTGGCAGTGGCGATCGCCGGGGCGATGGGTGGCGGCATCGCCAATGGAATGCTGGCGCTGACACTCGTTTTCGTCCCGCCGATGTGCCGTGTCGCCGAGACCGCGACGACGCAAATCCGCGCGCTCGACTTTATTGAGGCGGCGCGTGCCAGCGGCGCCCGCACGACGACGATCATCCGCTACCACGTGCTCGGCAATGTATTGGGACCGGTGTTCATCTACGCTTCGTCGCTGATCAGCGTCAGCATCCTGTTGGCCTCGGGCCTGTCCTTTCTTGGTCTTGGCGTGAGGCCGCCGGTGCCGGACTGGGGACTTATGCTCAGCACCTTGCGCCAATCGATTTACGTTGTTCCTTTCGTTTGCGCGCTACCGGGCTTCGCGATCTTTCTCACCTCGATCTGCTGCAATCTCGTCAGCGATGGATTGCGGGCGGCGATGGACGTACGGATGTAGCGGGGTGACCTCACACATCCCCGATCCGCGCGACCGCGGCGGCCTGCACCAGCCGATGCTGATCGCCCGCGATTTGCGCAAGCATTTCCCGGTGAAGGGCAGCGGCGGAAAGTCGGTCCAGGCGGTGGACGGCGTTTCGTTTACTGTCGGCAAAGGCGAGACCCTAGGTGTGGTCGGAGAGTCGGGCTGCGGCAAATCCACGCTCGCCCGCCTGATGTTGCATCTTGTCAAACCCGACGCCGGTGAGCTGGTATTCGATGGCGATCCCGTCGGCGTCGCTACCGGCATTGCCGTCGACGCGCTGCGCCGTCAGGTGCAGATGGTGTTCCAGGATTCGTACTCCTCGCTGAACCCGCGCATGCCGGTTCGAGATTCCGTGGCTTTCGGCCCCTTTGTGCAGGGCAAGAAAAAAGACGAGGCGCGCGGTATCGCTCGCGACATGCTCGGCAAGGTCGGGCTCGATCCGGGCCTCTTCGGGCCCCGCTATCCCCACGAGCTGTCGGGCGGCCAGAAGCAGCGGGTCAACATTGCCCGCGCCTTGGCAACCGGGCCGCGGATGGTGATCCTCGACGAGCCGGTCTCCGCACTCGATAAATCGGTCGAGGCGCAGGTGCTGAACTTGCTGCGCGCCCTCAAGCGCCAGTTCAACCTGACTTATGTCTTCATCAGCCACGATCTGAACGTCGTCCAGTACATTAGCGATCGGGTACTCGTGATGTATCTCGGCCGGGTCGTCGAGATCGGCGCGATCGAGGCTATCTTCGAGCGGCCGTTGCACCCCTATACGCGTGCGCTGCTCGCCTCGCGGCCATCGATGAACCCGGCGCAGCGCATCGAGCAGCCGCCGATCACCGGCGATCCGCCCAACCCGATCGACCCTCCTTCGGGCTGCCGCTTTCACACCCGCTGCCCGTTCGCCGAGAGGGTGTGCGAGACGACCGATCCGGCGCTCGGTTCCTTCCAGGCCCCGCAATCGCATCTGGCAGCATGCCATATGTGCGATCCGCTCTCCGGCCATAGCGGATATGGGCCTCTCTGAGATGGCATTGGCCGAGGTGCGTGACCTCAAGGTGCGCTTTGTGACCCGAGAGGCCACCGTGCACGCCGTGAATGGCGTCAGCTTCACGGTCGAGCCGGGCCAGGTTCTGTGCATCCTCGGGGAATCGGGCTCGGGTAAGAGCGTGACTCTGCGCGCATTGATGCGCTTGCTGCCGCCCCGGCGCACGCGGATCGAGGGCGAGGTGCGCATCGACGGGCGGGATGTCCTGGCCATGTCAGCGCGCGCGCTGCGCGACTTGCGCGGCGGCCTTGTGGGGATGATTTTCCAGGAGCCGATGACGGCGCTCGACCCGGTCTACACCATCGGCAGGCAAATCGGCGAGGCGCTGCGCCGCCATACCGGCTGCGGCCCAAATGTGGCGCGCGAGCGCACTCTGGAGCTGCTCGAGCTGGTGCGGATCCCGTCGCCCGCGCGGCGACTCGACGCCTACCCCCACGAATTGTCGGGCGGCCTGCGTCAGCGCGCAATGATCGCGATGGCCTTGTCGTGTAACCCGCGCCTGCTCTTGGCGGACGAGCCGACCACTGCCCTCGACGCCACAGTGCAGGTGCAGGTGTTGATCCTGCTGCGCCGGCTGCAGCGCGAGCTGGGCATGGGGATGATCTTCGTCACGCATGATCTCGGAGTCGCCGCCGAGATCGCAGACACGATCGCGGTCATGTACGCCGGCCGCATCGTCGAGAGCGGGCCGGTGGCGCAAATCTTGAGCGCTCCGGCTCACCCCTATACAGCAGGCCTTCTCGCCTCGACCGTACACGGCCAGCCGCGCGACCGCGACATCGACGCAATTCCAGGCAGCCCACCCGACCTCCGCCGCCTATCGCAGGGCTGCAGCTTCGCGCCACGATGTCCCCGGCGCATGGCCGACTGTCGCATCATCGCGCCCCAACCCCGCTTTCCCGCACTTGGCCGCATGGCCGCGTGTCATGCGGTAGCGGATTGCATTCCGGCAACCCAGGTGACGAAGACGTCGACCACGTCGGGGCCGAGGCCGACCCCTTCGGCTTGTTAATTTGCCGGAGCGCTGTGCTCTGCTGGCGGCCGCTGGCGTGATGCACAAGTTCTCGGAATAAGGCGCCGGCAGATCCGTTGGTAGCTTCCGAGACGTTCAGTAACCGCCACAACTCTTCTGGCGAAGGACGGGCTGCTCCCCGAGCGCTGGTGCGGTCGGCCGTGCGCGAGCCCTGGCTGAGGATGCTTGCTAGCAGCAACCTCCTTCTTCCGCGTCCGGGCCGACGACTGGCCTGTGGGAGCTGCACCGGCTATCAACCAAACCGGCACCCATTGTTCCAGCTCAACCGACGTAAACGCCTTAAATGCATCTCGTGAAAAATTTTCTGAGACGCATGCCGTCCAACACGATTAATTCGTATAGGAATCGGAAGAACTGATGCGAAAGAAAGGCCCAGTCCAATGGACTAGAGGATTAAGGAGACCTTTGTCCCCAGGTCGCTTGACGGTGGTTTAGAAAAGCTGATGGGCCCCGTTATCCGCGGGACGGCTGACTGACGCCGGTAGAGTAATAAAAGTCGCGATCTCAGGGCGCTAATTGCAGACCGGGTCGATAGGCAATGGTCGTCTCTCGTACTGACTTGGCTTTGATGCTGAGGTTCGATCAAACAAAGTTTTGTCGGCAGTGTGACGCAAGTCACACTTCTGGATCACCAAGTGTCCGAATGTTCGTTAGGCTTGCAGAAGTGAGTCTGGAAAAGGAGGGGGTTGATGTCTGTCGTGCTCGAGTTTCGGACACCGCAAAACCCGGAAGCGAGGTCAGCCGGAATTGGAATAAATCGGTGTTTTCCAACACTAGCCCAGCCTACTGGTGCAACTGACTGCAGCGGTGGAACGACTGCGCGGCCCAATCGGAAAAGCCATGGGGCCGCCCGACCCACCAGTTCCCCGAGGCAATCCGCCCCAGTCGGTTTCGCGATCCCCTGATCGCGAGCCACCACTTCGGAATTACCGGTAAACGACTTGTTAACTAATTCTGGTAATTCTGATTAACCAAGGCCCGCCGGCATAAAAACCGGCCGAAACCCGGAGGTTCTAATGCGCGTGCTTTTAGTCGAGGACGATGCGCAAACCGCAGCCAGCATCAAAATGCTGCTGATTAATGAAAATTTTATTTGTGATACGACCGATCTCGGCGAGGATGGCCTAGAGATCGGCAAACTCTACGATTACGATATTATTCTCCTCGATTTGATGTTGCCGGACATCGACGGCTACGAGGTGCTCCGACGCCTGCGCGCCGCGAGGGTTCGCACGCCCATCCTGATCCTCTCGGGGTTGGCCGAGCTCGACCACAAGATCAAGGGGCTGGGGTTCGGTGCCGACGACTTCCTGACCAAGCCCTTTGACCGGCGGGAGCTGATCGCGCGCATCCAGGCGATCGTGCGCCGGTCGAAGGGCCACTCTAAATCGACAATCCGGACGGGGAAGCTGGTCGTCAATCTCGACACCCGGGTCGTCTCGGTCGACGACCAGCCCGTGCACCTGACCGGTAAAGAATACGGCATTCTCGAGTTGCTCAGCCTACGCAAGGGCACGACCTTGACGAAGGAGATGTTTCTCAATCACTTGTACGGCGGCATGGACGAGCCGGAGCTAAAGATCATCGACGTTTTTGTGTGCAAGCTGCGCAAAAAGCTCGCCCAGGCCACCGGCGGCAGCCATTACATCGAGACGGTATGGGGCCGCGGCTATGTTCTGAGGGATCCGATGCCGCTGCCCGGCACTCCGACAGCCAGTGTCAGCGCCGACATTTCGGCCGCGCGCCGCAACACGGCAGCAGCCTAGCGGCCCGGATGAGCTGAGCCGGGTCCTTACCGGGGAACGACCACCCCGAGCCGGACCCGTCCGGGCTCCGCGGTTGCGATCAAAGAGCGCTCGAGCGCTTTGGCGAGCAGCCCTGTGAAATAGGGCTGCACCGTCCGAGCGGTGAGATCGGCAATAGGCGTTACGAGCATCAGCGCCTCGCGCGCTTCAGCGGACAGAGTGGCAGGCTCCCCGACCGCTTCGAGGCTGAGTGGGCCGTCGGTTAAAATCAAGCGACCGCCGCGCGGCAATGCATCCACCCCGACAGAAAGCAGATTACAAGCCAGCTTCTGCCAGTCGGGCGTCAGCGTCCGGATACCCTCGGCATAATCGCCGATGATATTGGTCGCAGCCAAAAAGCTCATGGCGATCTCGTGCGGCGCCGGGCCTGCGATTACGGAGCCCGAGCTGAACCCGTACGCAAACCGGTAGAATTGCAGCCGGAAGCGGGCGCGGCGCGCACTCTCGCTGACCAGTGCGACGGCATCGTGCAGGAAGGCAGGGTTCGGTGACGACCCGAGACCAGGGTCCTCCTCGGCGAGCAATTCGACACCATTATTGATCGCGGCGATGGGCCCGCTCAACTCATGACAGAGGCGCGCCGACAGCAATGCCAAGACCCGCAGATCGATCGTGCCGGTCGAAGGGGCACACCGATACTCGGCTGAAAAGGATGAGGGCTCGACAGCATCGACGACAGCCGTTTGCGGTTTGAAACGGTCTAAACCGTGCCGGGCCATCTGCGATCATCCGCTCGGGCTGCAAAGCCGTCTTGGTATCACCGGAGCGTCAGTCTGCCGTCCAGACCTGATGCACGTTTCGCCCGACGAACGATTCCCCCGACTTACTCAACCCGATTGCGATGGCTTTCGACCAGCAGGCCCCCTGCCGCTTTCGGCCGCGAGGAGCGCCGCGGCGGTGGCGAGGTCTTCCGGCCGGTTGGCATTGAAGAACGGGTCGATCGGCTCGCTTGGGAAGGGCACGGTCGCGAGGCGGTGGCTCGCCGTCCACACATCGACCTTGCGGACGGTTTCGTCCACGACCGCGCGGCGCAGGTCTTCGCGCAGCCGCACAGGCCAGAGGCCGATCACCGGATGCGGCTGACCGCCGGACGCTGCGCAAGCGAGGTCCCCGCCGGATTTTTCCATGCCGCGGACGAGCCGCGACACGAGATCTCTCGGCAAGAACGGTGCATCGGTTGGGACGCTTACAACGTAAGTACAATCCGGGCGTTGCTCAGCCGTCCAGTCTAGTCCCGCCAGCACCCCGGCCAGCGGTCCGGCATAGTCGGGAACACTGTCGGGCACTACCGGGAGGCCGAAGCTCGCAAATCGGGCCGGGTCACCGTTGGCATTGAGCACGAGCGTTTCGACCTGCGGCCGCATCCGCTCGATCACCCGTTCGAGCAGCGGTACTCCGCCGATAACGCGCAATGCCTTGTCGCCGCCGCCCATGCGGCGAGACTGCCCGCCGGCGAGCAACAGGCCGACAATTTTCACGCCGCGTCCTCCTCGACGCTTGCTTTGCGCGCGAGGCGGGGATGCTCGTCATCAACGGACCTGATATCGCCATCGAAGACGATGCGCTCGCTCCCAGCGAGCGCGACGAACCGTTTCCCCTTGGCCCGGCCGATCAGGGTCAACCCGGCCTGCCGCGCGAGATCGACACCCCAGGCGGTGAAGCCCGAGCGCGAGATCAGGATCGGGATGCCCATCTGCACGGTCTTGATCACCATCTCCGAGGTCAGCCGACCGGTGGTGTAGAAGATCTTCCCGGCCGCGGGGATGTGATGCCGGTGCATGTAGCCGGCGATTTTGTCGATCGCGTTGTGTCGGCCGACATCCTCCATATAGATCAGCGGCCGGTCCTCCTCGCACAGCACGCAGCCATGGATCGCCCCGGCGGTCAGATAGAGGCTCGGCACGGTGTTGATCTTGCGCGTCAGCGCGTAAAGCCACGAGGTCCGAAGCACCGCGTTCGGGTCGAGCCGGACCTCGTCGAATTTCTCCATCAGATCGCCGAACACGGTGCCCTGGGCGCAGCCCGAGGTCAGCGTCTTCTTTTTCAGCTTGTCCTCGAAATCGGTCTCGCGGTCGGTGCGAACCACGACCGTCTCGAGCTCCTCGTCGTAATCGATGCCGGTGACCCGGTCATCGGCGCGCAGCATGTTCTGGTTCAACAGATAGCCGACGGCGAGATAATCCGGATGATCGCCGATCGTCATCATCGTGACGATCTCGCGGCCGTTGAGGAACAGGGTCAGCGGCCGCTCCATGACGACGGCGGTATCGACCCGCCGTCCTTCGTGATCGATGCCGGCGACGGTGCGCGTCAGCCGCGGATCGTCGGGCTGGGGTCGGACAGTGAATTCTTCCATGGCAAGGATTATGTAGGATGTTGTGTAGCGGGGCCAGTCGCCGAGAGCATGCATGATGGATACGAAACGGCTCTACGATGAGGATTTCGTCCTCTGGTCGAAGCAGCAGGTCGAAGCGTTGCGTGCCGCGGCGCATAGCGGGTCCAACCAGCAGCTCGATTGGGACCACCTCGCCGAGGAGATCGAGGATTTGGGCAATTCGCTTCGGCTCGCCGTGGAAAGCCAGATCTCCAGGATCATCCAGCATCATGTGAAGCTCGCGCATTCGCCCGTTGTCGATCCGCGCAAGGGTTGGCGGCGTACGATCCGTCAGGCTAGAGCGGAGATCGATCGCATTCTGCAGAAAAACCCGAGCCTAAGACGGGAGGTTCCGCATCTCATCGAGGACGAAACGCAACGTGCTGTCGAACTCGCCATCAGGGATCTTGAAGAATACGACGAGATCGACCGATTGAACATGCCGTCCCTACGACGGGTATCCTTCAGCGAAGAGCAGGTTCTGGGAGACTGGTTCGCTGAGGACCCCCCGGAGTTAGCTCGGGAATAACCACGACGAGATCGGGGGCGACATTCGCTGGTCGCGCTCCTATCTTAACAAGACGAGCCGCGGTGCGAGCGAGCCAAGCATGATCGATCCTTTTGGACGAACAATAACCTATCTGCGCGTGTCGGTGACCGACCGCTGCGACTTCCGCTGTGTCTACTGCATGGCGGAAGAGATGACGTTTTTGCCGAAATCCGAACTCTTGACTCTCGAGGAACTCGACCGGGTGTGCAGCGCCTTCATCCGGCTCGGCGTCAAAAAGCTCCGTCTGACCGGCGGGGAGCCGCTCGTCCGCCGCAACATCATGAGCCTCTTCCGCTCGCTCGGCAGGCACATTCGCAGCGGCGCGCTCGACGAGCTTACCCTCACGACCAATGGCAGCCAGCTCGCCCGGTACGCCGGCGAATTGCGCGACTGCGGCGTGCGCCGGGTCAACGTATCGGTCGACACGCTCGACCCAGCGAAGTTCACCGAGATCACGCGCCGCGGCCGGCTGGAGGTAGTTCTCGAAGGGCTCGCGGCGGCGAAGGCTGCCGGGCTCGCAGTCAAGATCAATGCTGTGGCGTTGCGCGGGGTCAACGAGGACGAGCTCGACGACCTCGTGGCATGGACCGGCGCGCAGGGCTTCGATCTTGTATTCATCGAAGTCATGCCGATGGGCGATATCGGCGGGGAAAACCGGCTCGACCAGTACCTGCCACTCTCCACGGTGCGCGCCCGTTTGCAGCGGCGATGGACGCTCGATGAGTCTGATTACCGCACTGGCGGTCCCGCGCGCTACGTCACGGTGCGGGAAACCGGCCGGCGGCTCGGCTTCATCACCCCATTGACCCACAACTTCTGCGAAAGCTGCAACCGTGTGCGGTTGACCTGCACAGGCACCCTCTTCATGTGTCTCGGCCAGGAGGATGCAGCGGAACTGCGCACCCCGTTGCGCCAATCCGAAGGCGACGAGGTGCTCGAAGCAACGATCCTCGAGGCGATCGACCGAAAGCCGAGGGGTCACGACTTCATTATCGACCGCCGCCATAACCGGCCGGCCGTCGCACGCCATATGAGCGTGACCGGCGGGTGACTGGGCCGCCACCCCGGATCGCCGCCGTCGCGGCGGATACCGAGGCCGCGCAGCAGGCGCTCAGAGAACTGTGCAGCCGTTATTCTTGCGTTGCTTCGGAGGATGCCGAAATCATCGTGTCGCTCGGCGGTGACGGCTTCATGCTGGAGACACTCCACCGCTTTTTATCCACCGGCCTTCCGATTTACGGCATGCATCTCGGCAGCGTCGGGTTTCTGATGAACGCCTACCGGCCCGACGGGCTGATCGAGCGGCTCGCCGCGGCGCAGCCGGTCGTCCTGCATCCGCTCGAAATGATCGCGACCTGCGAGCGCGGCCAGAGATGCCGGGCGATCGCCTTCAACGAAGTCTCCTTGCTGCGCGAGAGCCGGCAGGCGGCGAAGCTTCGCGTCACTGTCGACGGCGTCGTGCGCATCGAAGAGCTGATGGCAGACGGCATTCTGGTAGCGACGCCGGTCGGCAGCACCGCCTACAATCTGTCGGCGCACGGGCCGATCATCCCGCTCGGTGCCGGCATCCTGGCCTTGACCCCGATCACGGCGTTCCGCCCGCGGCGCTGGCGCGGCGCGCTGTTGCGTCACCACGCGAAAGTCCGCATCGACGCGCTCGAAACCGACAAGCGGCCGGTCAGCGCCGTTGCCGACTTCACCGAGGCACGCGACGTCGTTGCCGTCGAGATCCACGAGAACCGGCACACCAAGACGACGCTGCTCTACGACCGCGAGTTCAACCTCGAAGAGCGGGTGATCAAGGAACAATTCGCTTCCTGAATCACCGCTAACCGCGGGTTGCGGAAAGTGAGAAGGCCAGCGGCAGCCAGGGCTTGTCGGGCCAGCGATATAGGCCCGAGGCGTCTTTGACGAGCACGCGGAACATGCGCCACGGCACTCCGTCGTGCTCGTGCAGCCAGCTGAGAGCCATGCCCGACGCAATCAGGCTGGTGATGACGTCACCGAGGGGATGGATCCAGTTGTATGTAGTTGCATTGGTGAGCCGCGCTGCGGGGTCTACATAATCGCCCGGGTCCGTGTCGACGATCGGGTCGCGGGAGAAATACGGCGCGAACCAGCTCGGCATGCCGTCGGGAGAGACGGCGCCGTCGTCTAACACGTAGGCGGCAGGATGGCCGTCGGCGAGATAGAGCAATCCACCCGGACGCAGCAGCGCCGCGACGATCTGCGCCCATCGAGCGATGTCGGGCAGCCAGCAGATGGCGCCCCAGGTGACGAAGACCATGTCGAACCCATAGGGCGGCGGGATTGCCGCCAACGCGTCATAAAGGTCCGCATGAACAAAGCGTGCGCTGTTGGAGAGACCGAGCTCACCGGCCAGCTTGCGCGCCACCTCGATTGCGGGCGCCGAGAAATCGAGGCCGACTACCTCCGCGCCACGCTGCGCCAGTGTTAGGCCATCCGCCCCGAAATGGCATTGCAGGTGGACGACGCGCTTGCCTTCGACCGGAGGCAGCTCCGCCTCCTCGATAGCGTTCAACTTACCGCGTCCGGCCCGCAGGGCGGAAAGATCGTAGCCGCCTGGGCCGATATGGACGCCGACCCGCTCGTCCCAGCTGGCACGATTGGCGCGGTGCCATTCGGGTTCGATCACTACGAAATCTCCCTCACTCGATCGACCGATCAGGAAAGCCGCTGCCGAGCGACAGCCGGTGACGGGGGTTTTCCGACTAGGAGGTGGAATGCTGAACGCAGCTGGCCCTTCAGCGTCGCCTTGCAAGGCTCGATAAGGCTCGCCAATCCGAGTGCTCCGCCGAGTGCGAGACAGAAAACAAGGACCCGGTGCACGGCTTGGTAGGGCTGCCCGGCACCACGGTGGCGAAGAAATTCAGCAGCGGGTAGTGCAGCAAATAGAGCCCAAAGGATGTTCCGGCAAGCCCGCGAACCAGCCATTCGAGCCGACGTCCCGGTATCGGGAGCCGCACATTGGCGAGACCAATAATAAAAAGCGCGACGAGGGTGCCGAGGACGAAATCATAGGCCGAGAAGTCGGGCGGCAGCCATCCGCTGCTCGGGTGCCAAAACAGCCACTCACCGCCGAATGCCTCGAGCGCGATAAAGCCGGCCAGGCACACGGCCACCAGCGGCCGCCCCAACTGACACGGAAGCTCGGCCCGCCATCGCCACGCCGCAACCCCCATCAGCCACACGGGAAGGAGGAACAGAATTCTTGGTCCGGCCAGCAGCGCAGCCCCGATGACGACCGCTATCCGTGGCCGCCCCCGGAGAAACATGGCGCCTGCGAATAGGACATAATACCCAGCCTCGTAATTGAGCGACCAATAAGGGACCTTAAAGCCGGGGAGTACTCGTAGCGTCCAGCTCTCGCCGAGAAACAGCGCCGAGAGCGCATAATCGATCACCGGATGGGCCATTACTGTGGCCCCATTCCCGACCGTACAATCTCGGGTCGATTACTTTGCCGATGCTATCGAGCGCCGCCGTCAGAACGAAGGCGGGGATGATCACCGAATAGAGCCGGGCAAGACGGCTGAGACCGTACTCTTCGAGGGTGCGTTCCCGCGTGTCGCTCACCCAGGCGATGACGAAACCCGACAGCACAAAGAACACGAGAACGGCGGTTCGCCCACCATCGAACTGCCAGAACAAACCCCCGCTGATCCGCCCTGTGGAGTAATGCGACACGAAAACCGCCATCGCCGCGCCGAAGCGCAGCGCGTCGAGATAGAGCGAAAGTTCGTCGGTCATCGGGCGGCCACGATGACCTGTCCCGTTCTACGCCATTTCTGGGTTAGCCTAGCCCCAGCGGTTGTCCGTCGAGATCCTCTACCCTGTCGATTTCGATCAAGACGGCAGACCCGCTCTTTTGCGGATCGCGGTCCTTCTCCGGCGGGACGAGGCGGCGCCATACTTCTTCGTAGATCGGGCCCGAGCGGTATATCCGGGCGTGCCCGTAGAACCGCGCAATCCCGCCTTTCGGAAGCACGCCCTCCTCTCGCAACTGCGGCTTGCGGAAATACACGGTCAACGGAGTGCCGTCCGCGAGGTTCTCGTTAGTCGAACCCTTGCCGCGCTCCCACAGCGCGATGTGCGTATCGTCGAACACCATCGTGCTGCCCCGCGGGCTGATCTGCGCAAACCCGTTGGGCAGCACGCTGCCGACCAGACAGACATTGGCCGGAAAGGCGGTGTTGATGTGAGGCTGCAGGATCTCCGGAATTTTTGCCATCACGCCCCCACTGGTTCTGATTCACTCATGCGGCTTCATCGAGCGTCGATGCCACGTCTCGGGTGGTGACCCGGCGCAGGTCGCGGGTTTCGCGCTCATCGAAGGGTCGTCCGCGGTGCATCGTGCAGCGATTGTCCCAGATTACAAGATCACCCTCTCGCCAGACGTGGCGATACACGAACTGGGGCTGCGTCGCGAACTCTATCAGGTCACGCAGCAGCAGCCGGCCTTCCGGGATCGGCAGCCCAACCACATGCGATGCATGCGAGGCAAGGTAGAGCGTCTCGCGCCGTGAGCCCGGATGGATGCGCACGAGGCGCTGCGGCACCGGCGGCAATACTTCGCGCTCGCCGAACAGCAATTCCGTAAAGCCGATCTGGCTGCGCGAATAGGCAATGTCGTGGATTGCGACGAGCCCCTCGAGCCCGGCCCGGGTCTTGTCGGGCAGCGATTCCCAGGCGGCGCGCAAATCGGCGAATTCTGTTTCGCCGCCGCTCCGTGGCACGTGGTGGGCGTAAAGCATCGACAAGGCCGCCGGAATCCGGCGAAAGGAGCCGTCGGTATGCCAGAGCCGGTTGCCGAGTTGATCGAACCGGCGAGGGTCGTCAACTGCGCGCAGCCTGTCGTTCTCGTCGAGGTTCGATATGTCGGAGATCTCGGGGCGCAGTCGCCGCTTGGCGCCAGATCGAGCACTGCGCGGCGCCTCTATCTCGCCGAAATGCCGGGCAAAGGCGAGTTGCCGCTCGTCGTCGAGGTGCTGGTCCCGTAGAACCAGCACCGCACAGAGATCGAGCGCGTCACAGACCGCGCGGACGGTTGCAGGGGCGAGTGGGGCGGCGGCATCAACACCAGAAACTTCCCCGACAAAGAGCGGGTGCACCTGGCGGAACGCAACCGGCACGTCAGTCATCCGCCGCGCAGGCGCGCTCCTCGATCCTGGCGTTCGCAAAGCCCTTGAGCGCCTCGATCATAGAGGTGATGTCGGCCTGCAACTGGCCGAAGCTGCTAGCCTTTTCCAGCGTTTTCTGGTCCATATAGAGTGCGCGGTCGACCTCGATCTGGAGGCTGTGCCGTTTGGCCGCCGGACGGCCTTGCCGCTTGACGATTTCGACCCCCTTATAGACCTCGTTGATGCGCACCGTGTAGCCGCGCCCCCGCAACACTCCCGCGACGAAGTCGGTGAATTCCGGGGCGCAGGTTGTTCCGTCGCGATCACCCAAAACAAAATCCGCACAGCGCCCGCCCTTCTTGCCGCTGCGCTGAGACGGCATCGAATGGCAATTCACATGCCACACCACGCCGAACCGACGATGCGCTCGGTCACAAGCCTCTTCCAGCACGCGATGATAAGGGATATGGCAGCGCTCGACGCGCGCCATGACTTCGGCGGCGGTCAGCTTACGGTCATAAATCGGGATACCCGGCCTGGCAACGCGCCGCACCAGGCCGAGGCCGGCCCGCGTCCTGTGGGAGGGCGAGAGAGGCGTCGGCCACATGCCGTCGATGTGGATAGTGTCGAGATCGTCTGCCGCCCGGTTGGGGTCGAGGTAGCTGCGCGGAAACATTGCGCCGATCAGGGTCGCGCCCAATTCTGGTGCGGCCGCGTAAAGCTCGTCGACATAGGCGTCCTCGGCCGTTCGCAAGACGTCGAGTGAGCAGCAAAAGCGAAAATCCTCAGGATATTCGGACCCGCTATGCGGCGAGTTGAAGACCAACGGCACTTCAGCGGCTCGTGGGTCGCGGCGCCACAACACTCCGGGGATTTCCAGGCTCATCTTGTCAAGCTCGTTGGTTGCGGTGACGCCCCAAGCCCTTGCGCTCGAGCACCGGCAAATCGACTTCAGCCCTGATGCGCACGAAACGCATATGGGGTCCGCCTCGGGTGAGCGGTGCGCGCCGAATTCCGAACCGCGTATTCATCGCGCAAATCTACGCATGCTGCTATCTGCGAGCAAGCAACGAAGGTCACCGCCCGCAATTTGACGGGGCGGCTTCATTTCCGGCACGACCTCGCATCAGCCTCCTGCGGCCTGTTGTCGGCGTGACGACAACAGCGATCCGATGCAAGATGACACCGATCACACTTCGAGACCGGGAGCGCCGTGTGCCCGAGCCAACCTACAAAGTCGAACTGACCCCGCCCGACATCGAGCCCTACCGAGCCGGCAATACCGGGATCGATTACGTCACGACCTTCGATAGCGGGGTCGTCGGACCGCACGTTCTGGTCACCGCGTTGACTCACGGCAACGAGATTTGCGGTGCGATCGCTCTCGATCGATTGTTCCGCGCCGGGCTGCAGCCGCGACAGGGCAAGCTGACCCTGGCATTCGACAACATCGCGGCCTATCGCAGCTTTGATTCGAGGATCCCGACCGCGTCTCGCTACGTGGACGAAGACTTCAATCGTCTCTGGTCCCCCGCGACACTCGACGGCCCGCGCCAATCGGTGGAATTGACGCGCGCGCGGGCCTTGCGTCCGATCGTCGATGCCGCCGATTTTCTGCTCGACATACACTCGATGCAGTATGCGACGGCACCGCTGATGCTGTCGGGGACGCTGGACAAATCGCTGGCACTGGCGCGGCGAGTCGGGATCCCGGAGCTGATCATGTGCGATGCGGGTCACGCAGCGGGCCCCCGGATGCGCGACTATGCCGGGTTCGGTGACCCGAGCCCGGCCAAGACCGCGCTGCTGATCGAGAGCGGCCAGCATTGGGAGCGCTGGGCCGCCGAGGTCGCGACCGATGTGACGCTGCGCTTTCTGATGGCCCTCGGCACTTTGACACGCGACGACGCCGCGGTGCTGGCCGGCCCGGATTTCGACGCGCACCCGCAGCAGCGCGTCATTCAAGTCACCGAAGCCGTCACGATCACCGGCGAGAAATTCGAGTTCGTTCAGGATTTCCGCGGGCTCGAGGTGCTGTCACCCAAGGGCACCCTGATCGGCCGCGAAAACGGGCGCGAAGTTCGCACCCCATATGACGATTGCGTGCTGATCATGCCGTCCCGCCGCCTCGCCAAGGGCCAGACGGCGGTCCGCCTCGGCCGTTACGTCGAGTGAAAGGCGGCCCCGGCCGCAGCGCATCCACTGCCCCCGCCAAACGGAGTTTTCCGCCGGTCGTCGACGCGCAGGCGCGTGTCCTCGTCCTAGGCACCCTTCCGGGTGAGGAATCATTGCGCCGAGGCGAGTATTACGCCCATCCGCGCAACCTGTTCTGGCCGATCATGTTCGCTTTGTTCGGTGAGCCGCCGGCTTTGAGTTACCCAGAACGGCTGGCCTTTCTGACGACACATCGCATTGCGGTTTGGGACGTTTGCAAGCTTGGCGAACGCGAAAGAAGCGCCGATACAACAATCCGTCTGGAACGGCCTAACGCGATCGATCGGCTGCTCGACCACCATCCGCTGATCCGCGCCGTCGCCTTCAACGGCACGACCGCGCGGCGCCTATACGACCGCCATTTCTCGCGCCGCGCGGCTCTTACGTACCTCGCATTGCCCTCGACGAGCCCGGCGCATGCCACGATCGATTTTCCCGCTAAGCTTGAGCACTGGACAGCGTTGCGCGAGATCCTCGGACAGGACGGGCGCGCATAAACAGGACACCCCTTTGTTTTACAGCTTACCCGAGCGGCTCAAAGAGGCGCTCGATGTCGCCGGCTTCGAGGCCGGCGCCGGTGCCGCCCGCGGCATCGTAAATTCCGGCGGCGAGCGCCTTCTTGCGCTGCTGCAGTTCGAGCATGCGTTCTTCAACCGTCCCTTGCGCGACTAGCTTGTAGACGAAGACAGGCTTGTCCTGGCCGATGCGGTGGGCGCGGTCGGTCGCTTGGTCCTCAACGGCTGGGTTCCACCACGGGTCGTAGTGGATGACCGTGTCGGCCGCAGTCAGATTGAGGCCGGTGCCGCCCGCTTTGAGGCTGATCAGGAACAGCGGCGCCTTGCCCTTCTGAAACTGTGCGACCGGGCCCGCGCGATCTTTCGTGTCGCCGCGCAATTCGACAAAATCGATGCCGGCTTCGGCCACCGCCGGCTTGATCAAGTCGAGCATGCTGGTGAATTGAGAAAACAACAGGATCTGCCGGCCTTCCTCGATCAAGGGCGGGAGCATCTCCATAAGATGCTCTAGCTTGGCGCTGGCACTCACCTGACGCGCCGCGGAGAGCTTGACGAGGCGCGGGTCGCAGCACACCTGGCGCAATTTCAAGAGCGCGTCGAGGACGACGATGTGGCTGCGGGCGAGCCCCTTCTCGGCGACCTCGCGACGCACCTTCTCGTGCATTGCCAGCCGCACGGTCTCGTAAAGATCGAGCTGCGGGCCGGCAAGTTCGAGCGGGCGCAGAATTTCGGTTTTCGGCGGCAGGTCCGCCGCCACGAGGCTCTTGGTCCGCCGCAACAGGAACGGTTTCAGTCGGCCCGACAGCACGGCGCGCCGTTCGCCGTCCTGTTTCTTCTCGATTGGGGTGCGGAACACGCGGGCAAAGCGTTTGGCGTCGCCGAGCAGTCCCGGCATCAAAAACGCGAACTGCGACCACAGCTCGCCCAGGTGGTTCTCCATCGGCGTACCGGTGAGACACAGCCGATGGCGTGCATCGAGCCGGCAGACCAGCTGCGTCGTTTTCGCGGTGGAATTCTTGATCGCTTGCGCTTCGTCAAGCACTGCCATGTGCCATTTTATCGGCAGCAGATGGTCGGCGTCGCGCGACAGCAGCGCGTAGGTCGTCACAACCAGATCGGCATTATCGATCTCGGGAAAGCGGTCCGCGCGATCGGGGCCATGCAGTGACAAGACCCGCAATTCGGGCGCCAGCCGCGCCGCTTCGGCTACCCAGTTCGGCACGACGCTCGTCGGGCAGACGACGAGGCAGGGCCGGTCGAGGCGTCCTTCGCGCTTTTCGACGAGGAAATGAGCCAACGCCTGCACCGTCTTGCCCAATCCCATGTCGTCGGCAAGGATGCCACCGAGCTCGTATCGGCGCAGAAATTGCAGCCAGTTGAGCCCGTCGCGCTGATAGGGACGCAACTCGGTCAGCAGCCCGGCCGGCGGCTCGATCTCTGTAATCCCCGAAAAGCTCGACAGCCGCTCCGCCAATTCCCGCAGCCGCTCGCCGCCGAGCCAGCGCAATCGGGTCGCCGCTTCGAGGCCTGCGAGGCCCGTCATTTCACCGGCCGAAACCCCGAGCTTGCCCGCAGTGGACAGGTTCTTCGGGTCATACAGCTCGACGAGGGTGGCCATGATGGCCTTCATGCGCTCGAGCGGGAGCGCCACATGACGGCCGTCTTCGAGCCTACCGAAGACGGTGCCGTTATGCGCCAGAGCGTCGAGTTCGCTCGGCATGCCGCGATCGCGCAACCGCGCGAGCAGCGAGCTCAGTACGGGCAGCAGAGCCACCCGCTCGCCCTCGATCACAATACCGAGATCGAGCGAAAACCACCATCCGCTGCCCTCCTGCAGCTCGGCGGTCCAGTCCCCCGCGCCATCGACCACCCGATGTCGGAAACCGTCCTCGAATTCGATCCGCCAGCCCTCGCGCTCGAGTTGCGGCACGGCGTCGTACACAAAATTCGGCCAGTCCCGTTGCCCCTCGGCAAACCCGAAGGCAATTCGGTCCTCGTCGCGATTTTGCGCTTCGAAAGTCTCGACGGCTTGCAACCCGAGTTCCCGCAACCGCTTCAGCGCAGTACGCTCCGCGCCACGATTGCGGCGCCGCACGACGATCCGCCCGTCCTCGAAGGCGCGCAACTCGTTCCGCCGGTCGTCCGGATCGATCTACGATGCCGCCATAAGAAAAACCGAGGAGCGCCAGATCGACATTGTCGTCCCACTCCTTCGTGCGCACGCCCCAATAGTTCCAGCCTCGCTTGCGCTGAACGAGCGTCAAGACCGGAACGGGCGGATCTTTGCGGATCTCTTCGACGATGTCGGCGCGCGGCCGCGGCAATGCGAGGCCCGGCAATTCGCGCTCGAGTGCGGCACCGACCGCCTCGGCCTGCGCCTTGGTCACCGGCGGCGCAGACAAGGCGATCCTGACGAGCGGCCGGGCCAAATCCAGCTCGACCGGGCCGGCCAAGTGCTCGGCCGGAAGCACATACCAGGGCGAGGCCGAGGGCAGCACCACCGCGGACGGATCGTCGAGCGCGATGCCGACGGTCTGGCGGCCGTCCGCACCGACTTGCCAGGACAGCCGCCCGGGACGGTCGGACCCCAACGCCAGTGGCGGCGAGGCAACGTTCTGCCAGCGGCATCGGCCGGTGGCGAGGATCCGGCGCATTGCCAGGTCGGCGATCTCGGGGTCTTCGGGAAGCTGGAGCTGCGAGCTCCAGGACCCGCCGTTCAGCAACCTGATAATGCCGCGATCGGTCGGGGTCAGGTAATTCGCCGTCGCGTTCTGTAGTTGTTGGGAGGGCAGAGCGCGATCGGCGCCCCACTCGCCCGATTTCAGGATGCGCACGACCCGCAGGTCGATGACAAAAGGCGAGCCCGGCGCCATCGGCCAGTCGAGCCGGTACAGCGACCGCTTCCGGCGAGGCCGCCGGATGCACCGCCTGCCGCAGCTGGTGCAGCCAGCCCCCGACCGCGCCATCCAGCAGATTCTCCTCGGCCCGCTCGACCGAAGGTGGTTTCCGCAAGGCTTCGATGAGGACCGCTGCCGCATGCTTGCAGTTCCATCCGACCGGACAGCTGCACCGGCCGGAGAGCACGACCGGATCGGAATCATCGATCTCGACAAAGACATGATAGGGGCGCGGCCGCGTTCCCTGAACGGAGGCGATCAGGCGTTGCCCGCCTTTATCGGCGCGCAGGTCGCGAACGGCACCCTCGCGATGATAGGAACGACCCTTTTCGAAACTCCCGGGGAGGCAACGGCGGATATCGCCTTCATCGAAGGCGACTGAATTGAATGCGAGATCCTGCAACAAGGTTGTCCGCTTCAAGGTAGGGGCCGCCAATGGGCTGTGCCAGTCTCGACCGCGGCCCGTTGCTGTCAAGCGGCAGCCGCCATGCGTGGTCGATCAGCGCTCTCCCTTCGACAGGTGATGCCACTGGGCGACGAATTGTAGATCTATCGCGAGAATGCGGCGAGAAATGCGGAAACCAGCGGTTTCATGAAATAGCCGTGATCGGGAGTGATCGTCACCTCGACCCCCCGCCGCCGCAACTCCTCGGCAACGACCGGACCGACGGCGCCGATTTGGATACCCTGCAGCGCGGTCCGCAGCGCCTCTTCACCCCGGGTTGCCGCGGCGACCTCAAAGAGCCGTTGCACCTGCGGCGAGCTGGTGAAGGCAATGGCATCGACGGCCCCATCCGGCCATCCGATCGATCAGCTCGACAACCTTCTCGTCATCGGCCGCGGAAGCGTAGATGTACGGCAGGACGGGGTCGGGCTCCGCCCCCGCCTGCCGCAGGAAGTCGGTGAACCTGGTGTTGGGATTGCCCGGGTACAGCTGCACGCCGACCCGCCGCCCCCGCAGATCGATGCTCGACAAAGTCGCGATCAGGCCGTCGGTCGTCGGCTCCTCGGCGCGCAGATCGGATTTGAGCCCGAGCTCGCGCAGCGCCCGCTCGGGCTTCGGACCGCGCGTGACCTTGCGCGCCGCCCGCAACCCGTCGAGAAACGACCAGTTCGAGTTCGAACCGTTGCGCAAACCCGTGCAACCGGCGCAGCCCTTCGCCGGTGAACAACACCAAATCATCGAATGGCAGGCGCATCAGCCAATCCCGCACCGGCACGGGATCCGGAGCATCCCGGATCGCCACCAGCGGGCAGCGCAATGTTTCCGCGCCCTGCTCCTCGAACATGCGCGCGAGCCGGTCGAGCTCGCGGGTTTCAGGGACGGCAATGCGGCGGCCGGACAGCGGGCCGATCGCAGGTTGGTCGCTCATCGAAGAGGAAGCTGATCTCGGCAAGGCCGTCATGCAAGACTATAGTCACGCGAGAGCACCGCAGGGCGGAGGCAGTCAAATGGATCGCGAGTACGAGACGGTGCGGGTCGAGGACCGCGGCGAGGGGTTGCTGCTGCTGACCCTCGATCGCCCCGAGGTCGCCAATGCGATGAACACGCAGATGGGCCGCGATCTCCTCGCCTTTTTCGACGCGATCAACGCGGCGCCGGCGAAATCAGCGCGCATCGTGATGACCGGCGCCGGGGACCGGGCGTTTTGCGCCGGCGGCGACCTCAAGGAGCGCAACGGCATGACCGACGAGGCCTGGCAGGACCAGCATCTGCTGTTCGAGCGCATGATCCGCGCCTTTATCGGCTGCCCGGTGCCGGTCATCGGGGCGGTCAACGGCGCCGCCTATGCCGGCGGCTGCGAATTGGCGCTGTGCTGCGACTTCATTTACGCCGCCCAGACCGCCCGCTTTGCGCTGACCGAGGTCACGCTCGGCATCATGCCCGGCGCCGGCGGGACGCAGAACCTGCCGCGCGCCGTCGGCGAGCGGCGCGCCAAGGAGATCATCCTGACCGGCCGCCCGTTCACCGCCGCCGAGGCCTACGAATGGGGCATGGTCAACCGCCTCTGCGCGCCGGGCCGGGTTGTCGAAGAGGCGATCGAAACCGCTCGCCGCATCGCCGACAACGCCCCGATCTCGGTGCGGCAGGCCAAGCACGCGATCCATTTCGGCATGCAGATGGATCTCGCGAGCGGCATGATGCTGGAGATCGAGGCCTACAACCGGATGGTCCCGACCGAAGACCGGCGCGAGGGCGTGCTTGCGTTCAACGAGAAGCGCAAACCCCGCTTCAAGGGCCGCTGAGGCGCGCGGCGAAACTGACGGAGGAGAAAATGGACGGAACAAACCTCACCGAAGTGCTGGCGCGCAAATCGGCGAGCCCTCGACTACGAGGATTTGCCCGGGATGCGCGTGAGCTCGCCCGGCAATGCATTCTCGACTATCTCGGCGTGGCGGTCGCCGGCGCCGACGACGAGCTGGTGCGGCTCCTGCTCGACGAGCTGACCGAGGCCGGCGGCGCCGCACAGGCCAGCGTCATCGGCCATCAGACCCGATTGCCGGCGCTGTCGGCGGCGCTGGTCAATGGGGCTGCGGGACACGCGCTCGATTACGACGACGTCAACATGGCGATGCCGGGCCATCCCTCGGTGGCGATCCTGCCCTGGCCTGCTCGCCCTGGCCGAATGGAAGCGCAGCTCGGGGCGCGAGGTGATCACCGCCTTTGTCGCGGGCTATGAGACCGCCTGCCGGATCGGCGCGGCGCTGCAGCCGGGGCACTACAATCTCGGTTTTCACTCGACCGGCACGGTCGGCGTCCTTTGGCGCCGCGGCGGCCTGCGCGCGGCTGCTCGGTCTCGATGCCGAGGCGACCGCCACGGCGCTCGGCATCGCCGGAACGCAAGCGGCCGGGCTCAAATCGCAGTTCGGGACGATGTGCAAGCCGTTTCATGCCGGCAAGGCGGCACAGAACGGGCTCCTTGCGGCGCGCCTTGCCGCGCGCGGATTTTCCAGCCGCGCCGACATTATCGAATGCGTGCAGGGCTTCGCGTTGACGCATGGCCCGGATTTCTCGCCCGAGGCCGCGCTGGCCACCCCCGAAGCCGGGCTGCACCTCTTCGCCAACCTCTTCAAATACCATGCCGCGTGCTATCTGACGCACGCGCCGATCGAATGCGCCCGCCGGCTGCGCGAGCAGCACCGGCTGACGCCCGCGGCGATCGCCGGGATCACACTGCGGGTCGACGCGAGCTGCGAGCGGGTCTGCAACATCCCGGCTCCGGTCGACGGGCTGCAGAGCAAGTTCAGCCTGCGCCAGACCGTGGCGATGGCATTGGCCGGAGTCGATACCGCCAGCCTCGGCGCCTACAGCTCCGGGAATGCGCGCGACCCGGATTTGGTCAGGCATGCGCGAGCAGATACAGATCGAGTGGCAGGACGGCTGGCCGCAGACGCTGAGCGAGCTCGAAATCGAGCTGAGCGACGGCCGGCACGTCACGACGCGTCACGACGCCGGCATTCCCGCCGCCGACATCGCGGATCAAGGCGATCGGCTAGCGGCGAAATTCGACGCGCTCGTCGAGCCGGTGCTCGGCGCCCCGCGGACGCGCGAACTGCGCGAAACGATTGCCGGGCTCGACCATCTCGCCGATGTCGCCGACCTCGCGAAGCTCGCGGCTCGTTAGCCCTCACCCACCCGCCCCCACCCTTCCCTCCCCCGCGAGCGGGGGAGGGTTAGGGAGGGGGCTTGCGGGGAGAGGGCTGGGGTGAGGGGCAGCACCATGCAGGACACCGTCGTCGACAAAATCGTCGCGCATATCGATAGGGTGGGCGAACACGGGGTGCCCGAGGCCGTTCGATCCTCGGCCAAGACCTTCATCGCTGATACGATGGCCGTCGGAATAGCCGGCTCGCAGACCCCGTGGCGCGCTGAGGTTCTCGAACTGCTCGCCGGCATCGGCGGGGCGCCGGAGGCGACTGTGCTCGGCGGCGGCGAACGGTTGCCGCTGATGCACGCGGCGACGCTCAACGCGTACCAGATCCATGGCCAGGAATTCGACTGCGTGCACGAGGCGGCGGTCGTCCATCCGATGGCAGCGAGCTTGCCGGTGCTCCTCGGATGGGCGGAGCGGGAAGGCGGCGTCTCCGGCGCCCGCCTGATCCGCGCGGCTGTCGTCGCGGTCGATGTCGCGGCGACATTGGGCTTGTGCTCGCGCGCGCCGATGCGCTTCTTCCGGCCGGCCAATGCCGGTGGTTTCGGCGCCACTGCGGGTCTCGCGATGCTGGCCGGCCTCGACGGCGAACAGCTGCGCGCCGCGATCGGAATCTATTACGGGCAGTGCGCCGGCACGATGCAGGCGCACAGCGAAGGAACGCCGCAATTGGCGATGCAGATGGGTTTTGCCGCACGCAGCGCGGTGACCGCGGTCGAGCTGGCGCGGCGCGGCATGCCGGGGCCGCATGCGCCGATTTCCGGAGAATTCGGCTATTTTGCCCTGTTCGACGGAAAGGCGGATCCCGCGCCGTTCGACGGGCTCGGCGAAGCCTGGCGGATCACCGAGCTCAGCCACAAACCGTTCCCCAGCGGGCGGGCGACGCATGGCGGCATCGACGGGCTGCAGGGCCTGATGAAAGAAGACGGAGTGACCGGCGATCGCGTCGTCGCCTGCCGTTTTCGCGTGCCGCCTCTGACGGCGCGGCTGGTCGGCCGCCCGGCCGTCGAGGACATGACGGCCGGCTACGCCCGGCTGTGTCTGCAATATGTCGGGGCCGTCTGCCTGCGACGCGGCAATGTCGGGCTCGGCGATTTCACCGCGGCAGCGCTCGCCGATCGGGACACGTTGAGGTTGGCCCGCCGGCTGACCGTCATCGAGGACGGCAACCCAGACCCCAACGCGCTGTTGCCGCAGCGGGTCGAAATCGATCTCGCCGAAGGCCGAACCGTCGCCGTCGCGATAACTTCGGCGCTAGGCAGCCCCGAGCGTCCGCTGTCGTCCGAAGGCGCGCGAGCTAAATTCAAAGATTGTTGGCAATCCGTGCAGGATCTACCGTCGGAACAAGGCGACGCATTGTGGGATGCGGTGTTCGCGCTCGAAACCCTCGACGACGTTCGTCCTCTTGTCGGGCTCGGCGCCCCGCGAGGAGCGTCATGACATCGGATTGGGCGCGGTTCTGGGTCGAGCCGGGATGGTCGTTTGCGATCCCGCACCGGGTGCGCTGGAGCGAGTGCGACCCGTTCGGGCACGCCAACCACCGCGCCTATTTCGAGTGGTTCGAGGAAGCGCGCAACCGCTATCTCGAAGCCGTCGGCCTCGCGCCGCTGTCGCCGGATGCGCCGGGTCCGGTCATCGCCGAGACCGGCATCCGATATCATCGCCCGCTCGTTTATGCCGACGAGATCCTCATTACCGCGCGCACGGTTCGCCTCGGAAACACCAGCTTCGAGATGGAATACGCGGTGTGGCGCGACGGGCTCTGCGCGCTCGGACGCGCGGTGCTGATCCTGGTGGTCAACGCCACGGGCGAAAAGACGCCATTGCCGCTCGAACTGCGCGAACGCATCCTCGCCCGCGACCCGGATGCCGGCGAGGCCGTCACTCCGGAGCGTGGGCGCAGCCCACGAGCCCGGAACCTATGATCGGGAGATCGAAATGAAACGCGCCGTCATCGTCATCTGCGACAGCCTCAGAGCGGATTTGATCACGCCGCCCGATGCGCCGTTCCTGAGCGCATTCGGGCATCGATCCGCGTGGTTTGCAAACCACGCGAGCGTCTTCCCGTCGACGACGCGAACGAGCGCCGCATCGATCGCCACTGGGTGCCTTCCGGCGCAGCACGGCCTGCTCGGCAACACAATGGCGATTGACGAGGGCGAGGGGCTCGTCTGCCTGTCGGTCGGCAAGCCCGATTTTCGCGACCGCCTGCACCGCGCGACCGGCCGCACCCTGCACCGGCCGACCCTCGCCGAGCGGGTCAGCCGCGAAGGCGGGACAGCGATCGCAATCTCGAACGTGTCGCCAGGCGCGGCTTATTTCCTCGACCCCGACGGCTTCGGCTGGGTCTACAACCCGGCCGGCAGCTTCGGCCCCGGCCGCCGCCCGCTGCCCGCCGAGGAAGGGCTCGCCGTCTCGAAGGGCGCCCAAGGCGACAGCGTCGCGACCGAGCGCTTCTGCGAGGAAGTGCTCCGCGGGCGTGCTCCTGCAATCGCGCTGCTGTGGCTCTCGGAGCCGGACTATACGGGCCACCACACCCCGCTCGGCTCGCCGGCGCATCGCCGCGCGATCACGAGCGCCGACGAGAATGTCCGCCGCGTCGCCGAGACCGTGGCGTCGCTCGATCCAAGGGGCGAGGACATCCTCTTCGTGGTCGGCTCGGATCACGGAATGGAAACGGTCGCGGAGACGATCGATTTCGATGGGCTGTTGATCGAGGCCGGGCTGAAGGGTGCCGTTACATCGTCGGAGGTCGTCGTCGCACCCAACGGCACGGCGGCCTTGCTTTATTTCGCCGATCCCACCGGGGCTCTCGTCGGCGAAGTGGCCCGGTTTCTCGAAACCCGGGACTGGGTCGGCCGCACCTTCGTCGGCCCTAACCTGGCCGCGGCCGGCCTGCCGACGGCTTCCTCGATGCAGATTGCAGTGACGCTCAAGCCCGACGACCGCACCAATCCCCACGGCGTGCCCGGCCACAGCCTCGTCGTGCGCGATGCGCTCGAGCCCAAGGACGCCACCGGCTTCGGCCAGCACGGCGGCCTCGGCAAAAACGAGCAGAGCCCGTTCCTCTTCGTCTCCGGCGGCAGCTTCGCCCCCGGCCCCCGCCACGCCCGCTCCTCGCTGATCGACATCGCCCCGACCGTGCTCCGCCACCTCGGTCTGCCCGCCACTGGAACGGACGGCCGAGCACTGCCACATCGCCTGACCTCGACAGGGTAGCTTCGATCGAGGCGGTGCATTTCACCCCCAGATCTTCTGCTTATCTTTTCAACAGCCTTCTAGGGCTGAAAATGAGAAAAGTGAGATCAAAACGGGCTTCGGGGCCGTTGACGCCGACACGGCAGCGGCGCAAATCCAAGTGTCATGAACAAACAGCACATTCTCAGTGAGATCAAGCGCACGGCCGCAGCCAACGGCGGTGTGCCCCTTGGCAAAGCGAGGTTTTCCCAAGAGACCAATATCAAGGAATCAGACTGGATAGGCAAGATTTGGCCAAGGTGGGGGACGCCGTTCGGGAGGCCGGATTAGAACCCAACCAATTGCAGACGGCTTATGGCGGAGACGTGCTAATCGAGAAATTCATTGGTCTTGCGCGTGAACTCTGTCGTTTCTCGGTTACTACGGAACTGAGAATGAAAGCGCGGAGCGACGGTACCTTTCCATCGCACAACACATTCGCGCGTTTTGGTTCTAAACAACAATTTGCAACAAGAATATTAAATTACTGCAAGGGCCGCGCTGGATACGGCAACATCATAGCCTTGTGCACTCCAATTGCTACGGCGCTAGGTGACGAGAGCGACAACAACGTGATCGAGCCGAAAGCGGTCATCGGCTTCGTCTACCTTATGAAATCCGGGCGTCACTACAAGATCGGTCGGAGCAATGCGGCGGGCCGCCGCGAATACGAACTCGCGATCCAAATGCCGGAAAAGCTCATCACTGTGCATACCAGCCGCACAGATGATCCGCCAGGGATTGAGGACTGTTGGCACAGAAGATTTGCAGATAAACGCAAAAACGGAGAATGGTTCGGATTAGCCGCCGCTGACGTGAGAGCGTTCAAGCGCAGAAAGTTTATGTGAGCCGTCGCGACGTCCAGTCCAGACCCGGTGAAGGCGAGTTGTGAGAGCCCAACGCTTTGGCAATCGGGGAGAGGCCACGCGGCTCGCTGCGGGGCGGCTTGCGATTTGATGATCGTCCTAAATTCGCCTCTCTAGTATGGCAGTCACTTGGCTCCTGCCGGTTCCCGAACAAGTCCCCAGTTGGATCAAGGAGGGCCCGATGGGCGAGCCGCATTCGTTCGAAACAAGCAGATCGATGATACAACCAAGGGGCGAGGTTTTGCTGCAGATTGGCTGCAGATGCAGCAGAGGGCAACAATCGATGCAAGGTTTGATTGTACCGAGCAATGGGTCGGGCAGCGGCTCGGGGTGTTCGATCGCGTGGACCGGCGGGGCGCAATCTGCTAGGCCGTAACCCATGACGCTGACCCTTTACAACACGCTGACACGCCGTAAGGAGCCCTTCGAGCCGCTCGATCCCGAGCGGGTGCGCCTCTATGTCTGCGGGCCGACGGTCTATGACCGCGCGCATATCGGCAACGGCCGGGCGATTGTCGTCTTCGACGTGCTCTATCGGTTGTTGCGCGACCTCTACGGGCGCGATCACGTGATCTATGTTCGCAACATCACGGACGTCGAAGACAAGATCAACGCCGCTGCCCGCAAGAATAATGAGCCGATCGCGGCCTTGACGGCGCGGACGACGGCGGCTTTTCACGAGGATATGGCGGCGCTCGGCGCTCTGCCGCCTGATATCGAGCCGCGGGCGACCGAGTATATCCCGCAAATGATTGCGATGATCCAACGGCTGATCGCCGGCGGGCACGCCTATGTGGCCGAAGGCCATGTGCTGTTCTCGGTCACCTCCGACCCTGATTACGGCAAGTTGTCGGGTCGTAGCCGCGACGACATGATCGCCGGCGCCCGGGTCGAGGTTGCGCCCTACAAGCGCGACCCTGCGGATTTTGTGCTGTGGAAGCCGTCCGACGCGGATTTGCCGGGATGGGACAGTCCCTGGGGGCGCGGCCGGCCGGGATGGCACATCGAGTGCTCGGCGATGAGCGAGACGCATTTGGGCGAGACCTTCGATATCCACGGTGGCGGTCTCGATCTCGTCTTCCCGCACCACGAGAACGAGATTGCGCAAAGCACCTGCGCGCATGATGGCCGCCCGTTCGTCCGGTATTGGATACACAACGGGATGCTCACCGACGCCGGCGCCAAGATGTCGAAGTCGCTCGGCAATATCCGCACCGTGCGGGAATTGCTCGACGAGGCGCCGGGCGAGGCGATCCGCCTCGCATTGCTGACCGCGCATTATCGTGACCCGCTCGATTGGACGAGCGACAGATTGCGCCAGGCGCGGCAGACCCTCGACCGCTTCTACCGGGCGCTGACCCTGCCGCGTGACGCGGTCTTCGAGCGGTTCGGCGAGGCCGCCGAGGCGATGCGGCCGGTCCGCGAGGCGCTCGAGGACGACCTCAACACGCCGCTCGCTTTGACCCATCTGCACGAGCTGGCGGGGGCGATCAACCGGACGAGCTCCGACGCCGAGCGCTCCGCATTGCAGCGGGCGCTCGAAGCCGGCGGCCAATTGATGGGGCTGCTCGGCCAGCCGCCGCTCGACTGGCTGCAAGGCAGCGCGAAAGCCGACGCCGAACGCATCGAGCAGCGTATCGCCGCGCGCACGGCGGCGCGGCGCCAGCGCCGTTTCGGCGAGGCCGACCGTATCCGCACCGAATTCGCCGCCGAGGGCATCCTGCTCGAAGACCGGCCGGACGGCACGACGACCTGGTGGCGGAAGGACTGAGCATGGCCGGCACCGATCATCGCCGGCAGGCGGTGACCGATGGTCCCGCCATCATCCTGGTAGAGCCGCAGCTGGGCGAGAATATTGGCACCGCCGCGCGGGCGATGATGAATTGCGGCCTCGACGATCTGCGGCTGGTGCGTCCGCGCGACGGCTGGCCTTCGGACAAGGCAATCGCGGCGGCGAGCGGCGCCGATGCGCTCCTCGCGAAGGCGCGGCTCTACCCGGACATTCCCGCGGCGATCGCCGATCTTGTCCACGTCTATGCGGCGACGGTCCGCGATCGCGGCATGGTGCGGCGCGAGGTGACGCCGCGCCATGCGGCACCCGAGATGCGGGCCCGGCTCGCGGCGGGCGAGGCGTGCGGGGTCCTGTTCGGGCCGGAGCGGACCGGCCTCCGCAACGACGACGTAGCGCTCGCCGACACGGTATTGACCGTGCCGCTCAACCCCGGCTTCTCGTCGCTGAACCTCGCACAGGCCGTTCTGATCGTCGGCTATGAGTGGTTCACGTCAGGCGTGGCCGCGCCGCCCGAGATTCTGCGCCGCGGCGGCAGCCGGCCGGCGACCAAGGCGGAACTCCTCAACTTTTTCGAGCATCTCGAGGAGGAGCTGATCCGCAACGGCTTTCTGCGCAATCGCGAGAGCCGTCCGAGCATGGTCCGCAACCTGCGCAGCCTTTTTCAGCGCGCCCAATGCACCGAGCAGGAATTGCGCACCTTGCACGGGGTTGTCACCGCCTTCGCCGGCCCGCGGCAGCGCAAAGAACCACTACGGGAAGGAATCGAACATGCCGAACCTGACTTATGAGACCGCGTTGATCGTCGGGGCCGGATCGGGCTTGAGCGCGTCATTGGCGCGCCTGTTCTCGCGCGAGGGCATGCGGGTGGCGCTCGCGGCGCGCAACTCGGAAAAGCTAAGTGCTCTCTGCGCCGAGACCGGCGCCAAGGCTTTCACTTGCGACGCAACCAACGCGGGCCAGGTGGCGCAGATGTTCGCGGCGGTGGAGGCCGCGACCGGCGCGCCGGATGTCGTCGTCTACAATGCGAGCGCCCGCGCCCGCGGCCCCGTGGCCGAGCTGGTGCCGGCCGAGGTCGAGCGAGCCCTCATGGTCAGCGCCTATGGCGGTTTCCTCGTGGCTCGGGAGGCGGCGGCCCGAATGCTTCCAAAAAAGCGCGGCGCGATCCTCTTCACCGGCGCCTCGGCGAGCGTCAAGGGCTATCCGCTCTCGGCCGCCTTTGCGATGGGCAAATTCGCATTGCGCGGTCTGGCGCAGAGCATGGCGCGCGAGCTGGCGCCGCAGGGCATCCATATCGGCCATTTCGTGATCGACGGGGCGATACGCAATCCTGGCCGCAGCGAACCGCCGGACCGTCCCGACAGCATGCTCGATCCCGACGCGATCGCCGCATCCTATCTGCACCTATTGCGGCAGCCGCGCTCGGCCTGGGCATGGGAAGTCGAGCTGCGGCCCTGGGTCGAGCGGTTCTGACGCAACGTCGCACGGCGCTCCAGGTCTGGGGTGCCTTTGCGCTGCTGATGATACTGGTGTCAGTGCCGTTGTTCTCGACGGTGCTGCCGCCGCTCTTCGATTACCCCAATCACCTGGCGCGCATGCATCTGCTCGCTGAGGGGGGCAATCAATTCTATGCCGTGCATTGGACACCGTTGCCCAACCTCGCGCAAGATCTGATCGTGCCGCCGCTCGCTCAGCTGATGCCGCTGGAGGTGGCCTCAAAGCTATTTTTGGTCGCGATCTTCGGACTGATTGCGGGTGCAACGATTTGGTTGAACCGCGTGGCGACGGGGGCTTGGAGGATGTGGCCCTTGCTCGCGTTCCTGCTGCTCTACAATCGAATGTTCTTATGGGGTTTTCTCAATTACCTCTTTGGGATCGGCGTCGCTCTTGCCGGTACCGCGCTGTGGCTGGCGCTCGAAGGCGAGCGCTGGTGGCTCAGGATCCTGTCCGCGTCGGTCGTCGCGCTCGCCTGTTACCTCAGCCATATCGCCGCGTTCGGCTTCTACGCGCTGGTTATCATCGGGATCGAGCTGTCGCCGGTCTGGGGTGAACTGCGTGCCCGGCGCTGGGCGGCAGTAGCCCGCAGAATGGCAATCGTAGGAGCGCAGTTCGCCATCCCAACGGTGCTGTTTTTTACCTATTGGCACCCGGCGGACGCCGGCGGAATCAGCTATGGAGCGTTCCCACGCAAGGCGGATCTCGTGTTCAGCGTCTTCGACAACTATAATCGTGCCTTCGATATCGTCTGTTTTGCGCTGTTCCTCGGGCTCATCGGGTGCCTCGCCGCAACGCGACGGCTCCGGCTGGCGCCTCGACTGGCCGGAGCCGTCGGCCTTGTTTTCGCAGCCTATCTGTTAGTGCCGAGCCAGGTCTACGGCGGCTCGGGCACCGACCACCGGCTGCCGGTCGCAATATTCCTGCTGCTGATCGCCGCGAGCACGTCAGAATTCCCCAACAGGCGTACGGCGGCCTCGATCGGCCTTGTGGCGGCAGTACTGCTGATCGCCCGCATGGCCGTCATCGAATACGTCTGGCTGCGGGCCGACCACGTCTACTCGGCTGATTTGGCCGGCATCGACATGCTGCCGCGCGGCGCCAAGCTGGCCGTCGCCTTTCCGGCCAGTGCGGTCAATTTTGCGCCGGTTCCGAAAGTGCATCTGGCGGTGCTGGCGGTGGCACGGCGCGAGGCCTTTGTCCCGACCCTGTTTGCCCATGAAGGACAGCAACCGATTGCGCTGGAACCGTCGTACGAGATGCTCGCGGACGCAGCGACGCCGCAGGATTTGTGGGCTATTGTCGAAGCAGGCCGTGACGCGGCAAAAACGACAAGGCTATCAAGGGCGATCGAGAATTACGACTTTGTCGCCGTGACCGGAGGCGAGCCATCGGAGGTCCCGCCCACCCGGTGTCTGCAGCCTTTCTTTAAACAGCCGACTTTCGAGATATTCACGGTCCTCCACGACGCCGCCTGCGCGAGCCCAGAAGGATGAGGCGCGAAGAACTACTGGCTGCGGCAGAGCGGAGGCCAGGACAGGATGTGTTGCCATCGACGCTGGGCGGCGTGCGGAGGGTAGGGCCAAGCCGCGAGCAGATGCCATCCGTGCGGATCATGGTGGAGAAGAACCGCCTGGGCGGCGGGCAGATCCCCCAATCCATTCGGGGTGCATGAAATCAAGGCGAGGGCATAGCCGAGGCGGGCCGCTTCGTCGAGGGTTGCCGCATCGGCGGTATTGCGGTGCAGCAGGTCCAGCATGCGGCGGCGCGGCGGCGTGTCAGCCAGTACTCCGGAGATCATCGTGGCGACGCTGTCGTTGTCGCCCGGCAGCAGCAGCGCCAGGCGGCCGCCATCGCCCAGATAGGGCGATAGCTTCTTTGCAAGGTCCCACACCAAGGGTTGCGGCATGTCGAGGTCAAAGCGCAGCCGTTTTGCAAGGGCGACGGGCGCCACAAGGGCAAGGCCCAGTATAGCTGCATTGGCGGCCCGCAAGGGCCTCTCCCAGATCCGGGACGCTGCGGCGAGATCACGGACGGCCAAGGCCAGGGACAAAACAAGCACCAGCGACAGCTGAGTGTTGTAGCGGAAAAAGGAATGCGCCGTGCTGCTCATCTCGGTCGGAAACGCGGCGATATAGGTCATGAAAATAAATATATTGTATAGGCCGAATAGCGCCGCGTTGAACGTCAGAAGTCGAGAGGTGGCGGTCCAACCCTGCCGCCACCGCACCAACGGCAGGGCCAGGATCGCGGCGGCGACGCAGCCGAAGTAGAGCGGTTTTCCCGACACTACGCTGAGAACGCTCCCCGCCGTGTCGGACAGATGGGTCCAGTTCCAATCGCCAAAAGGCAGCAGTCTCAACTCGTCCACCCCCGCATGAACAACGTGGTATCGCCAAACCGCAAAGAGGAACACGGCGGGCAGCACCGCTAGCACGGCGCACCTCGCCACCGCCGCAAGCTGCACCGCCCGTTCCGCCCAAGCACTGATCAGGGCAGCCCCGGCGAGCGACGCGACAAGCGCGATTCCGGTCTGTTTGGTATTGACGATTGCGGCCATGGCCAAGGCGATAGACAGCAGCTGCGAAGGCCGCTTGCGCTCGGCGAGTTCGCCTTGCGCCAACACGAAGAGCCAGGCAGTGAGGACGGCCATTGCGGCGAGCGCCGGCTCACCATAGGCAGAAAAATGAATGCGAGGCACGAAACCCGGGTTGAATAACGTCACCAGCAAAAAGCCGAGCGCTGCGAGTGCCCAGCCCGGCGGCTGGGCCGACGAGATCGCCGCGGGGCCGAGTGCGCGAGCAATCGCAAGCCCGGCCACGAGTTGGAGCATAACATTGACCAGTGACATGCCCTGGGCGGGATAGTCGGCGTCGAGCAACGAGCCGAGAAAGCTCAAAAACTGTGTGTTGTAGGGGGCAGCCGGCAGCAGCGAAAAACTAGGCGGTCGGGCCGCGGTTGGCAGCAAGCCGTGGTCGACCAGATAAAAAGCATTGGGCAAGAGGTTCAGAAAGGTGTCTGGCTGCGACGGCCGGATCGGCGCCATAACCAGCCAGAGCGGCAGAGAGACGGCGAGCATCCTACCTAGCCCGAGCCACGCGCCCGCGCTCGGCCGCCGTTTCGGCAGCAGCATGATGGTCAGGGCTCCGATGCCGAAAGCGACCGCAGGGAACTGCACGCTCAACGGCACGAAAACGCCCCAGCTCGTCAGCAATAGGCATAAGGTGCCCCACCCTGCAGCGATCTGAAATTCGGGCGCACCGCGATTTCCGGTCAGACCGGCTCCGGCCAAAAGAAGCGATCCGCAGACCGCCCAGGTTACACAGAGCGCGAGGATATCGGTCCAATGTGGAAGGTAAGGACCCACAATACCACTGGTCAGATCACTTGCCTGGGGTAGCTGTGATCGCCATGCAAGCCTCAAATACCCTATCGACCGAGAGATCGGCGAGATCGCGTTCCATCAGAACGTGGACGAGTTTACCGCGCGGCGCGCACAGGCCTGGATCGGAGGCGCGCGAGAACAGGACAACCACCGGGTTTGCTCCCGCCGCGGCGACATGAGTGGCGCCGGTGTCGTTTCCCACAGTCAGGGCGGCCGACCCCACGAGAGCGGCGAGGGGCGCAACGTCGGTACGGCCGACGAGGTCAACCGCCTCGGGGCAGAGCGCGCAAACCGCACGGCCGAGATCGGCCTCGCCGTGGACGCCCACTAGAACAGGCAAATACCCGGCGCGTCTCAATCTGATTGCCAACTCACCGTAACGATTTGCCGGCCAACGCTTCGCCGGGTGCCGGGGCGACGAGCCCGGAATCAGTAGCACAAACCGTTTGTCGGCAAGCGCCGCGGGCAAAGATCCGACAGCGGGCAGCCAGGGCATGAGCGAGACGGGGTAAATTCCCGCCATCAGCAATTGCTCGGCCTGGCGGTCCATCGTGTGCTGCCGGTCTCGCTGCGGATTGGCGTGCGGGTGAGAACATCGCCATACAATCCCTGACCATTCCGGCATTCGCCCCGGCCGGAACAGCCAAGCATAGATGCCGGACCGGTCCGAGGTCTGTAGATCGTAGATCCGGTCGAAGCGGCCGCGGCGAAGCGAACGGCGGAGCGCGAGCCAGCCTCCGAGATCGAGCGCCTTTGGGCGATGGTCGATCAAAATGTCGTCGAACAACCTCGTTTGCGCGGCGAGCTCTGCATAGCGAGGCGTCGTCAGCAAGGTGATCCGATCGCCCGGGTGATGGCGCCGGATGTCCGGCATTGGGCCGAGTGCCTGGATGAAATCGCCGAGCGCGCCGAGCTTGATGATCAGAATCTCTTGTGGTGGCCGGGCGGCCACCTTCCGGGAGGACCGAAAGCGGGCTACCCTGTCCAGATCGACATACCTCGCCAGATCTTCGAACGCCTGGAATACCGCCGCGTGCAAGGCTGGATCGGCCGCGCCGATGCTGGCCATCAGGGAATAGACCAGGCGGCTCGCGGCCGCCACGGCTGGCGAACGCCGGCATTGCTCGACCAGCTCCCGAACGGCGCGAAGGCTGGTCAGGGACAGTCCAATTCGTTGGCCGAAACGCCAGCGAATAATCGGCCGGCACGCCAGGTGGGCGAGACAGACCTCGGTTTCACCCTCGAAGCTCTTGAGCAGCCTATGGATATCGCGGGCGATGACATATCGGCGGTCGCGCAAAGACCGCGCCTCGTTCCAAGCGAAGAACGCGTTGAGCGGCGTGTCCGCTGGAAAGGCGCTCGCGTCGAGGCGAGGCGGCAGCGGTGCGGTCGACTGAGGCACGGAAACGATGATGGCCACCAAATTCGCAGAAGAATGCCTGCGACCGGGTGTGCCGTTCAAGCAAGCGGGATGACGCAGATCGCTCTTTCGCATCGATTACGGATTGAGGCATCGTGATGCTTTCCGGGGGCGATCGAGATCGCGATGTTCGAAGCCGAAGCCCGCTGGCTCCGCCGCGCGCTCGACGCGTTCCCGCCCGAGCGGCTGTCACCGGTGTTAAATCTCGGCAGCAGTTCGGGCGTAGTTCGCGCAGGGGTGCAGCCCTGGATCGATGCCGAGGTGTTTTGCCCGCTGCGCAGCCGCGGCATCGAGACCTTCCATGTCGACATGCGCGAGTTACCGGGCGTCGACATCCGGGCGGATCTGACCGTTGCTGCCGATATTCGCCGGTTGGGCGATCTTCGGCCAAAGGCGCTGCTGTGCTGCAACCTGCTCGAGCACGTCCTCGATCCCAGATGCCTGGCGCAACATTGTCTCGATCTGTTGCCGGCAGGCGGGCTCGTCTTCGTCACGGTGCCGTTCAGCTATCCTTATCATCGTGACCCGATAGATACGATGTACCGGCCGAGCCCCGCGGAACTTGGCGAGCTCTTTGCCGATGCCCGCCTGCTCGAAGCCAAAATCCTCGGCGCCGGGGTGTCGTATCGCGATGCGGTTCGTGAGCGGCCATGGATTCTATTTCGGCATTTCTGCCGCTTCCCCGTGCCGTTCCTGTCCTTCGAAAGATGGAAGCGCTCGATGGCGCGGCTCTACTGGTTGGCCGCCGAATACCGGATCACCTGCGCCGTATTCGAAAAACGATAAAATATGGCACGTACCTTATGACCGCTTGGCGGTCTGCGCCCGCTTTATCGCCTGCACCACTGCCGGGCGGTGGCTCTCCACCGCCCATCCTGCGGCGTCACGGCCGGTAAAATCAGTCTTTGTGATACTGGCGCCCCTGGCGAGCAGAGCCAATACGATGTCGATATTCCCGCGATTGGCGGCCATCATTAGCGGTGTCATACCGTTCTTGTTCTCCGCATCGACCGGGGCGCCGACGTCGAGGAGGAGGCGCGCCGCCTCGACTTGATTGCGATCGGCCGCTAGGTGGAGCGCAGTGTTGCCGAGCTTGTCCTTGGCATCGAGTTTGGCGCTGGCCTTGATCAGGATTGCGATAATCGTGAGATTGCCGTTCATCGCGGCATAATGCAGCCCGGTACGCGCCTCCTCGTCGGTCTGGTTCGGGTTCCCGTCATTGGCTAACAGCGACCTGACCTTGGCCGCATCGTTCTGGCTGGCTGCGCGCGCCAGGTTCTCCCAATACCCCCCGAAAATATTAACGTCGGCACGCGCCGCCGAGCCGAGCACAAGAGTACCGAGCGCGGCCGCCAAGAGTACGGCGGTCAGGCGAGTTTTCATGACACCCTCCTTACCTCGACAAGGCAACGGAACCTGGCCGAGCCAGTCTAGCGCCGCCTGCACGCTGTCGACCGCTTCGCCGGGCTCGAGCGGCGGCCGCCGCACCATGATGACGGGCAGACCGCGCTCCCGGGCGGCGATGATTTTCGCCTCGGTCGCCGCGCCGCCGCTCGCTTTGCAGACGAGCACATCAATCGAGTGGCGCTCGATATGGCTGCGCTCTTCCGCCAATGAGAACGGTCCACGGCCCACGATCACTTCGTAAGAATGTAACGGCAACGGCTGGCAGGGCGGGTCGACGAGCCGAACCAGGAAATGGACCGCGGTCGCACCACTAAAGGAAGTAATCTCGCTGGCACCGAGGGTGAGCCAAGCGCGCCGCCCCGTGCGATCGACGATCGCGGCGGCGGCCACGACATCATCGACTTCGATCCAGCGGTCGAGCGGGTGGCGGCGCCAAGGGGGGCGCCGCACCATCAGCCGGGGGACATTCGCCTGCTCGCAAGCCAGATGAGCCGCGGCCGAGATCCGGTTGGCGAAGGGGTGGGTGGCGTCGATCAGCCGCCCGATGCCGTGCTCGGTCAGATAAGCGGCAAGACCGGCCGGGCCGCCAAAGCCACCAATGCGGACGCGGCCCGCAAGAGGGTGCGGGCGTTTGGTCCGCCCGGCCAGCGATGTCGTGACCTCCAGCGCATCGCCAAAACGCGCCGCGGCGGCGCGGGCGAGTTCGGCCGCCTCGGAGGTACCTCCCAGGATCAAAAGCCGCTTTATTGTCACGTGCCGACCCGCGCAAGGAAGCCGCCTTGGCGGTCCACGACAGCAACCTCGACGGCGGTCTTCCCGCATATCGTCGCCAGCGCCACCTCGCGCGCCCGCCCCGCTATGGCGCGGGCCAGTCGTTCCGTCAATTTGCCGGCGATGCCAAGGATTTCTGCCGCTCCGTTGGCAGTGTGTGCGGTCGCCAGAGTCGCAGGCTCGGCGCCGAGTTCGCCAAGCATCCCGGCAAGCCAGGCGATATCTACTCGGCTTCTCGCTGAATGCAGATCGAGATGTCCGGCGGCGAGCTTGACGAGCTTGGCAAAGCCGCCGGCTATCGTCAGCCGCTCCACGGGGTGACGACGCAAATACTTCAATGTGCCGCCGACAAAATCGCCCATGTCGATCAAGGCATGATCGGGCAGGTCGTAAAGGCGCTGAACGGCGCGCTCCGAGGTCGCTCCGGTCGCCGCCGCAATGTGGCCGAGGCCAGCGGCGCGAGCGACATCGATCCCGCGGTGGATGGAGTGGATCCACGATGCGCATGAATAGGGGACGACGATGCCGGTCGTGCCGAGGATCGAGAGCCCGCCGATAATCCCGAGCCGCGCGTTCATTGTCCTCTCGGCGAGGCTGACGCCGCCGGGAATGGAAATCGTCACGGTTATGTCCGGCGAGGGTGCACCGATTTCCGCAGCCGCATCGATAAGCATGTCGCGGATCAGCGCGCGCGGTGCGGGATTGATCGCCGGCTCGCCGACCGCGAGCGAAAGACCGGCCCGGGTCACCGTGCCCACACCTTCCCCCGCAGCGAATCCGATGCCCGAGCCGGGCGCGGCCCACGCGGCTTCGGCGATAATCAGCGCGCCATGCGTGATGTCGGGGTCGTCGCCGGCGTCCTTGACGACACCGCCGCGGGCGCCGGTGCCGGTCAGTTCCGCGAGGGCCAGCGGAAAGGTCGCCGAGCCGCCGCGCGGCAACCGGATCGCGACAGGATTGGGGAAGCGGCCGGTGAGCATCGCGGCAAAGGCTGCCCGCGAGGCCGCGGCAGCACAAGCGCCCGTAGTCCAACCTCGGCGCAGCGCTGGGCTCTCTGCTCGTGCCATAACCGATCTTAGCAAATCCGGAGAGGATGACTACCTTCTGGCCTGCCGACAGCCCCACCGCCACCTCTACTCGCGTGCGGGGACGGGGATCGGAATCTCTTTCCGGAAGCGGTCTTAGAGTGATTGACAGCGCCCTTCTCGGTCTGCCGGAGTTTGAATCTGGCAGCGTATGGCTCGTCGGGGCCGGTCCCGGTGACCCGGGGCTTCTCTCCGCTCTGGCGCTGCACGCGTTGGCGCGCGCCGACGTCGTCGCCTATGATGCGCTGGTCGATCCGCGGATCCTGCGCTTGGCCCGGCCCGGCGCGTCGCTCGACTATGCGGGCAAGCGCGGCGGTCGACCCTCGCCGAGCCAGCCGGACATTTCGGCGCGGCTGATCCGACTGGCGCAGGACGGCAACCGGGTATTGCGCCTAAAGGGCGGCGATCCCTGCGTGTTCGGGCGCGGCGGAGAGGAGGCGCTGGCGCTCGCTCGCGCCGGCATCCCGTTCCGCATCGTGCCTGGAATTACCGCCGGGATCGGCGGGCCGGCTTATGCCGGGATCCCTGTCACCCATCGCGATACCAATTCCGCAGTCACCTTCCTGACCGGCCATGACAGCGACGGCGACGTCCCCGGGGGGCTCGATTGGGATGCCATCGCCCGAGGCGCCCCGGTTCTCGTGCTCTACATGGCTTCACGGCATCTGATGAAAATCATCAGGCGGCTGCTGGAGGCCGGGCGGCGATCCGACGAACCGATTGCCATTGTCAGCAAGGCAACCACACCCGCGCAATCGGTTCTGGTGTCGACACTCGGGCAGATCGCGAACTCGACGGTCGATATTCAGGTTCCCGCGATCGTCGTCATCGGCCGAGTCGTGGGCTTGCACCCGGCGCTCGATTGGGTTGGCGCGCTCGAGCGGCGAGCGCCCGGCAAGTCGTCGTGACCGGGCGCGGGCTGATCCTCGCCGCCCCCGCGTCTGGAAGCGGCAAAACCTTGGTTACCGCAGGTCTGGCGCGACATTTGCGCGAGCGCAGGCTGGGCGTCGCGACAGCGAAGGCGGGACCCGATTTTATAGATCCGACTTTCCACGCTGCGGCTTCGGACAAGCCTTGCGTGAACCTCGACGTCTGGGGGATGCGGCCGGCTACTCTCGCGGGGCTCGTCGCGGACCTCGAAGCCGGCGCCGATATCGTCCTCTGCGAAGGCGTTATGGGACTGTTCGACGGGACGGGCCGCGACGGTGAGGCCGGCTCGACCGCCGAACTCGCCCGGGTGACCGGCTGGCCGGTGGTGCTGGTTGTCGATGCGCGAGGGCAAGGCGCCTCAGTCGCCGCCTTGTTACGCGGGTTCGCCAATCATCAGCCCTCGGTGCCGCTTTCCGGGGTGATTTTCAACCGAGTTTCGAGCGAACGCCACGGCACACTGCTCGCGGCCGCAGTGGCTCGGCATCTCCCGCGTCTCGCCTATCTCGGCGCCTTGCCCGCCAATCCGGAATTGGCTCTCCCGTCGCGTCATCTCGGTCTCGTGCCAGCGGCCGAGAACGGCGATGTCAACGCTGTCATCGAGCACTGTGCCGCCCATATCGTCGCCTTCATCGATGTCGGGCGCCTATTGAGCTTGGCCCTCGGTTCGCTTCTCACTGCTCCGGCGAGAGTGGTCCCGATGCCGCCTCTAGGTAGACGGATCGCGGTAGCCCGCGACGAGGCGTTCTGCTTCGCCTATCACACCGTGCTCGAGGCTTGGCGGAGCCAGGGCGCAGAACTCGCCCTCTTCTCGCCGCTCGCGGACGAGCCGCCCGACGCCGATGCCGATGCCGTCTACCTGCCGGGCGGCTACCCCGAGCTTTGGGCGGATCAACTCGCATCGGCCGTGACCTTCATGACCGGGCTCCGCCGGGCCGCGGCTGACGGGGCGGCGATCTATGGCGAATGCGGCGGCTATATGGTTCTGGGCGACGCTCTGATCGATCGAGAAGGGCACAATCGGCGGATGTCGGGACTGCTGCCGGTTGTAACGAACTTTGCCGAACGGCGCCTGCATCTTGGTTACCGAAGGGCAATCTTGCGCACCGGCACTCCGCTCGGGCCCACCGGCGCCGTCTTTCGGGGACACGAATTTCACTACGCCACAATCACCTGGCAAGGGGCCGCCACCCCGCTCTTTTCGGTGTTCGGCGCAGTCGACGAACATCTCGGCGCCTATGGTTTGCGGCAAGGATCCGTCTTTGGCTCGTTTCTCCACCTCATCGATCGTGAGACCCCGTGATGAAACCAATTCGGCACCTAAATCCTCCCGAGTGGAGATTGTAAAGACCAACCCCCGCGCTTCTAGACCGCCGTTCGCGCGCGCTTCTCGACTTCCCGCAGCCGCGCTAGGGTCGTAATTCACTGCGGGTTGGTAGAGGATTGGTGCTGCAAGATCCACCAGGGCAGTCTGTGGCGGCAGACGATTCCGACACTCGCGTTTCGATCCGGGTCAGTCCGCGGGCGCGGCGGATCGCTCTGCGGATCGATGCGGCCGAACGCAAGGTCGAGTTGGTCCTGCCTCCCGGCGTGCCGGCGAGTCACGGTTTGCGCTTTCTCGCCGCCAAGCAGGGATGGATCGCCGCCCGCCTCGCAGCCCTGCCGCCACCGGTGCGGTTCGCTGAGGGGGTCGTCGTGCCGGTGCTCGGCATCCCCCATCGCATCCGGCGCGAGGACGACCCAGCAGCTCCGCCGGTGGCGATCGGTGACGGCGAGATCCGAGTCCGCGGCGATCCTGCGCATCTCGAGCGGCGCGTCCGTGATCACCTCGTGGCGATGGCGCGCGCCGAGTTCGCTGATCGGGCGCGTCCCCTCGCGGCGCGGATCGGACGTAAACTGGCGCGGGTCGGCGTACGTGATACTAAGAGCCGATGGGGAAGCTGCTCCGGCCGAGGGAATCTCTCGTTCAGCTGGCGGCTTATCTTGGCGCCCGAACCGGTCCTCGACTATGTCGTCGCGCACGAGGTGGCGCATCTCGCCGAGATGAACCACGGGCCGCGCTTTTGGCGCTTGGTGGAGAGTCTGTCACCAGACAGCACGGCAGCACGGGCCTGGCTCAAACGGCATCGCAGCCGGCTGTTCTCCTACGGCTGATCGGCGGTCCCGCGGCCGGTTCCGACCGCATGATCCAGGCGAGCAGCAAAAGGCCGGGCACGCAGGCGAGAGTTGCAAGAACGAAAAACGGGCTCCACCCGAGCATGTCGGCGAGCGCGCCGCCCGAGGCCGACAACGTCGTGCGGCCGATCGCGGCAAGCGAGGTCAGCAGAGCATATTGGGTTGCCGTGAAGGCGATGTTGCAGAGGCCTGAGAGATAGGCAACGAACGCCGCCGACCCCATGCCGCCGGTCAGGTTTTCTACGCCGATGGTCAGCGCCAAGGTCGGCACGTCGTGCCCGACCCAGGCTTGCAGCACATACATCAGGTTCGACAGCATCTGCAGCACGCCGCAGACAAGCAGCGCGCGGAGAATGCCGAGCCGCAGCACGACGACGCCCCCGGCGGCGAGACCGGCGAGATTGGCGACGAAACCATAGGCCTTCCCGATATTGGCGACCTCGACTTTGGTGAAGCCGAGTGACACGTAGAGCGGGTTCGACATCGTTCCGGCGAGCGCGTCGCCGAATTTGTAGAGGATCACAAAGGAAAGTATCGCGAGCGCGCCGCGGCGGCCGAGCATATCGGCAAAAGGCGCGACGACGGCGCGCTCGAGCCAGGCTGCGACCCGAGTGAACGGCGAATCACCGGGCAATCGATCGAGCCGGCGAATGCCAACGGGCTCGGGGGTGAACCAGACCGCGGCCATACCGACGAACATCAGCCCGGCCATCAGCGCGTAGGCGAAGCTCCAGCCCCCAAAACTTGCGGCATAGAGCGCTCCGGCCGAGGCGGCGAGCATGCCGAAGCGGTAGCCCCATTGCGTCGCGGCGGCGCCGGCTCCCTGCTCTTCGGGCCGCAACAGCTCGATCCGGTAGGCATCGATGACGATATCCTGGCTCGCCGACAGGAAAGCGACGACGACGGCGGCGAGCGCGGTCACGCCGGGGGCGGATCTCGGATCGGTGAAGCCGAGCGCCAGAATAGCGAGCGCCAGAGCCGGTTGGATCGCCAATGCCCAGCCGCGCCGACGCCCAAGGCGGGCGGTCAGGATCGGGATCGGCAATCGGTCGATTGCCGGCGACCACAGGAATTTGAGGCTGTAGGAAATTCCTACCAGCGCGAAGAGCCCGATCGAGGTCCGCGAAATGCCGACCTCGGACAGCCAAAAGGACAATGTCCCGAAGGTCAGCGCGAGCGGCAGACCACTCGCGAACCCCATCAGCAGCACCGCGATCAGCCGCGGTTCGCGGTAAACGGCAAGCGAGGAGATCCACCCCGCACCGCCTCTGCCACCGTTGAGGAGGAGATCCGCCGTCTTCCCCCTCTCCGCCCTCGGGGGCGGAGAGGGTCGGGGTGAGGTGGGGGAAGCCGCGGCCCCCGCCTCAGGTGCCACCCACCTCACCCTCCCCGTCGCTGAAGCGACGGGTCCCCCTCCCTCTCCCCCCGCAAGCGGGCGGAGAGGGCGAAATGCGAAGCGATCCAGGGCATGCCGCCTTTTACGATTTTTTCTCCGCGTCGGCGGCGACCTGCATCTTGATGATCTTGTCGGGGTTCGTGACCGTGCCGTTGCGCGCCGGATCGCCCTTCTTGATCTGGTCGATGTATTCCATGCCCGAGGTGACCTTGCCCCAGATCGTGTACTTACCGTCGAGCGAGGGCGCTGGCGCGAACATAATGAAGAACTGGCTGTCGGCGCTGTTCGGGTCGGAGGCGCGCGCCATCGAAACGACGCCCCGCACATGCTTCTCATCGGAGAACTCGGCCTTGAGCTTGTGACCCGAGCCGCCGGTGCCGTCGCCCTTAGGATCGCCGGTCTGCGCCATAAAACCGTCGATCACACGATGGAAAACGATGCCATCGTAGAAGCCCTGGCGGACCAGCTTTTTGATCTGCGCAACCGTCTCCGGCGCGAGATCGGGCCGCATTTCGATGACGACGCGCCCGGCGGGCACATCCATGTAGAGGGTGTTCTCCAGATCCGCCGCCATTGCACTGCCTCCCAAAACGAGCGCGGCGATGAGCCACAGAACCTTGCCCAGCGCTGCCATGACGTCGCCCCCATCACAAAAATCGGCGCGACATTAACGAAACGGGTCCGATTGTCAAAGCCGGGTCACGCCGACTGCCGCCGCTCGTACCAGCCGCCTTGCCGAAAGCGGTCGAGATAGTTCGGCAGGATGACCTCGACCGGGGTGGGCGCGATACCCAGGCTCGACAGCGTCAAGGCGCCGGGCGAGACGACGTTGTCGCGCTTCAACAGCTCGACCTGATCAGGCGTCAGCGGCGGGTTCGGGAGAATCGACATCAATCGCGCCTGCAGCCCGGCGATGCCGAAAGGGAGGTCGATGAACCAGCGCTTGCGCCGGATCTCTCGCAGAAGCAGTTCGAGCAACTCGCGAAAAGTATAGATCTTGGGGCCTCCGAGCTCGTAGGTCCGGCCGGCGGTCGCCGGATCCTCGAGACATTTGATCACCGCATCGGCGACATCGCCGACATAGACCGGCTGGAACCGGGTTTCCCCGCCGCCGATCAGCGGCAACGCCGGCATGATCGTCGCCATCGCGGCAAAACGGTTGAAGAACTGGTCTTCCGGGCCGAACACCACTGAAGGCCGCAGGATCGTCACGGTCGGGAAGGCATCACGCACCGCCGCCTCGCCGGCCGCCTTCGTGCGGGCATAGGCGGAAGCGGAACGCGGCTCCGCCCCGATCGCCGAGATATGGACGAATCGCTCCACCCCCGCGTCCCGCGCGATCCTGGCGACCACCGCCGGACCGGTATGGTGGACCCTCTCGAAGGTTTGCGATCCGCTCTCCCGCAAGATGCCGACGCAATTGACCAGCGCGCTGCTGCCCGCCAAAAAGGCGGGGAGCACGACCTCGTCGCCGATCCCGACGCTCACCGGCTCGACCTGCCCGACATCCCCCATGGGCCGCAGGAACTTCGCCACTTCGGCGTTGCGGCAGCCGGCCGGGACCACATCGCCGCGAGCGGCCAGCCGCTTGACCACATAGCGGCCGATAAACCCGGATCCGCCAAGCACCGCCGTTCGACGACTTCTCATGTTCTCTCCCACACGCCGGCCCGTAAGCCGTCTCCTATAGCGCAACGTCCCCAACCGGCGAAGTTTTGGTTGGCGCCGCGGATCACACCCCGTCAGCCGATGCGCTCGGTTCCCAGCGTTTGCAAACTCAAGTTGACCCAAAGGTTAACCGCTGCTGCACCAGCAGCAAATCTGCAGCGTGCACTCTCCTTCAGGTTGAAGTATTCCGGCCAGGTCTCCTTCAACCTCATCCGCAACGGAGCGGTGCTCACTCAGGAATTACAACACAAATCAGGCAATTTCTAGATCGTGATTATCGGAAGGAGGGCCCTTCGGAGCCGCTTTGGCTGAATCGCTGAGAGTGTAGCGATCGTGCACACGGACGGGAGCTTCTACCTGAAACGAAATAGGCCAGTAAGTCTATCTTTCGGCGCGGCCCCTGAAGGGCTCGAGCAAGGCTACCGCCCCGGAATGAACTAGACGCAGGCCGCTACGCTTGGCAGCATCAATTAGCGCTGGCGTATCAGATGATCAGCTTCACGATCAGCGCGTTAGCTTTGCATTTGGAAACGCGCCCGAGGGATCGAGGATCACGAAGGCAAGCCAGCGAGATAATCTTCCATATCAGAGAAGTATAGATCGCCCTTCTCCCATGCACGCTACAGGAGCAGCTTCAGGACGAAGGGTTGCCCTATCAAGGGCCCGACCCACCACCGATCTCATGCTCAAGCTGAGACGCTACCAGGCAGCCTCGTAGATTGACATCGGGGGGTGCGGGGCTTATTTCGGCTGTCCCGAGACGCCCAGGTGGCGGAATTGGTAGACGCGCTAGATTCAGGTTCTAGTGGGCGAAAGCTCGTGGAAGTTCGAGTCTTCTCCTGGGCACCACCTCGGGGCGCGGCGGGCCGCTGCCCGGGATGACCAACCGACTTTATTGCGGTGATCTGCCCGACGGGCTCGACTTCGGACCGATTGTTGCGATCGATACCGAAGCAATGGGGCTCAACCCGCACCGCGACAGGCTGTGCCTCGTCCAGCTCTCTTCCGGCGATGGGGACGCGCATCTCGTGCAGTTCGCGCCCGGTGCCTACGCGGCGCCGCGGCTGAGGGATCTGCTGGCCGATCGCGGCGTCACCAAGCTGTTCCATTTCGCGCGCTTCGACCTGGGGATGATTTATCATTACCTCGGCGTCATGGCGACGCCGATCTACTGCACCAAAATCGCCTCGCGGCTGGCGCGGACATTCACCGACCGGCACGGGTTGCGCGATCTGTGCAAGGACCTTTTGAACGTCGACTTGTCGAAACAGCAGCAGAGCTCCGACTGGGGAGCGGAGACCCTGACCGAAGAGCAGCTTCGCTACGCCGCTTCGGACGTGCTTCACCTGCACGCCCTGCGCAGCCGACTCGACGCGATGCTGGCGCGCGAGGGGCGCGAGCAGCTGGCCGGCGCCTGCTTTGATTTTCTGCCTCATCGCGTTCTGCTTGATCTCGGAGGCTGGTCGGAGCAAGACATCTTCGCGCATTAACAGTGCGTGCCGGGGAAGGGGGGTATCGATTTTGCGAACCGAACGGGTCATCCGGACGCCATGAGCAATTTCCTGGTGGCCGAGAGGCGCGTACTTGAGGCGACGGGAAGCGCCGACCTCGCCGTTGCCAGACGCGTCATCCGCGCCGAGATCTCCGGGCTCGAAAGCCTGGCCGAAGCGCTCGACGGTGCGTTCGAAGCCGCCGTCGACACTTGCGCCGCCGTCCGCGGGCGCATCGTCGTCACCGGCCTGGGCAAAAGCGGCCACATTGCCCGGAAGATTGCCGCGACCCTTGCATCGACCGGCACCCCGGCGCAATTCGTCCACCCCGTCGAGGCGAGCCACGGCGACCTCGGCATGATCGGCTCCGAAGACGCCGTTCTCGCCTTGTCGAATTCCGGTGAAACAACCGAGTTCGAGGACATCGTCGCCTATTCGCGCCGGTGCAACATTCCGCTGATCGTGATTACCGGCGGCGCGCGATCGACCCTCGCCGCGGCGGCCGATGTCGTGTTGTTGCTCCCGGCTGCCGCCGAGGCCTGTCCGATGGGTCTGGCTCCGACGACCTCGACGACGATGATGGCGGCGCTCGGCGATGCGCTGGCGCTCGCGCTCCTCGAGCGCAAGGGCTTTTCCTCCGCCGATTTCCGTCTTTATCACCCGGGGGGCCGGCTCGGGCGGCGGCTGTTGCGGGTGCGCGACATCATGCATCGGGAAGACGAGGTGCCCTTAGCGCCACCAAACGCACCGATGTCCGACGCGATCCTGGTGATGACGGCAAGGAGTTTCGGCTGCGTCGGCGTGTGCGGGACGGACGGGCGCCTCATTGGCGTGATCACCGACGGTGATCTGCGCCGGCACATGGGCGATTCGCTCCTTCGCCAGACGGTGGGAGCAGTCATGCATCAGAACCCGAAAACCATTGCGGCGTCGGCATTGGCGGCTGACGCGTTGGGCGTGATGAACCGGTTCGCCATCACCTCGCTGTTCGTCGTAGACGAAGGGGGGCGACCCGTCGGCTTTCTGCATATGCACGATTGCCTGCGGGCTGGTATCGTATGACCCGGCGGCAGGCGTAATCGTGAGCGCGCTGAACAGCCACACCGCGCACACCCTGCCGGCCGCTTCGCTGACGCCGGCCCGACCCGCGTCGGGCTGGCGCCCGCGCCATATCGACCGCTACAGCCGTCGTGTCACACTGTTGAAGCGCGTGTTGCCTGTCATCGGTGTGGCGCTGTTGGTGCTGGTCGCGATTTGGCCGCGGCTCGTTCCGCTACTGGAGAGCGTGCGGTTCGGGATTCCGGTTATCGACTTGCGCGAAGCGCACGAACTGCGAATGCTCAATCCCCGCTATGCTGGGGTGGACCGCTACAACCGTCCCTATGTCGTGACGTCGGCAATCGGCCGGCAAGCTTCCAACCGAGACGATCTGATGTCGCTGGAACGCCCACGGGCGGAAATGACCATGCACAACGGCGCCTTGGTCGTAGTGACCGCCGCAACAGCGATGTATCAATCTCAGGCGCAACTGCTCGATCTGTTCGGTGACGTCAACCTGGTGCACGAGAACGGCACGCGCTTCGTGACGAACACCGCCCACGTCGATGTCGCCGCCGACAGCGCTGTGGGTACCGACCCGGTCACCGGGCATGGTCCCTCTGGAGACATCACCGCGCAGGGTTTTCGTGTCCTCGATAAAGGCGACACGATCGTCTTTACGGGGAAATCGAACCTCTTGCTGAAAGGGACGAAGCCGGTCGCCCACCCGGCTGCCACTCCCCCAACCCTTCCCGCCGACATAGCCGAGACAGCGGCGGCGCTCGAAGCGGCCGCCGTGGCGCCCGGGCCTATTGCGCCAGGGGCTACTGCGCCCGAAACGCCCGTTACCGCCAATCCGGTTGCCGCCCCGGCACACAGGACGGCAGCGGCAAAGCCCGATCCCGCCCGCCAGTCCCCCAGCCTGGCCAAGCGCGACACTAAGCCGCCCTCGGCAAAAGCCCCCCTAGCGGTTAGGGCGAAGCCCGATGCAGGCTGACCGTTTCGTCCAAGCGATTGCTTTGACCGGCCTGGTTTGCCTCGGCGGGCTAACCGGCTCGCCGCGCGCGGCCGCACAAGGACTAAGCCTCGGAAATGTCTCGGAGGATCGGCCGATCGAAGTCTCGGCTGATCACGGCATAGAGTGGCAGCAGGACGCGCAGGTTTACATCGCCCGCGGAAACGCTATGGCGAAACGCGGGACAACCGAGGTGCACGCCGACACTTTGATTGCGCACTACCGCCCGAGCAAGGGGACGGGAGACAAGGGAACGAGAGACAAGGGGACGGGGGAGAACGCGACGGAAGGCGAGACCGAGATCTACCGCCTCGATGCCGACGGCCACGTCACGATCAAGGGCGAGCGGCAGACCGTGGTCGGCGATCAAGCCGTCTACGACGTCGACCAGCAGATCGGCATCGTCACCGGCAAGGCGCTGAAGATGACGACTGCAACCGACGTCGTTACGGCGCGCGACAGCCTCGAATGGTACGATCAGAAACAGATCGCCATCGCCCGTGGCGACGCGGTTGCGGTACGGGATGTAAAGGTCATCCGCGCCGATGTGCTGACCGCTCACATGACAAAAGACAAACCACAGCCAACAGACAAACCACAGCCGGCCGCCGGCAAACCCGAGAAAGCTGCGCCGACGCAGGCAAAGCCGCGGAACGCGGCGATGCCGCTCGGCGACACCAACGAAAGTTCTAAGATCAGCCGCGTCGATGCCCAGGGCCACGTTCTCGTCTCGACCGAGACCGATGTCGGCCGCGGCGATTACGGCGTCTACAACGCAGACAGCGGGATCGCGACGCTCCTCGGCAACGTCACCGTCACGCGCGGCCCCAACACCATCAGAGGTGAATACGCCGTCATGGATCTGAACAACAACATCAGCCGCATGATGGCCGCTCCCACGACACCGGGCGCAGCGGCGACCCGGGTCGAAGGCTTGTTCGTCCGGCAGGATCAAGCGGGGGCCCCGGCCGGAGCACCCCGCGGCAGTGCGCCAAAACCGTGAGCCGCAGCGGCGAACGGTACCGGCCACGGGCCGAGCAGGTAACCGCCGATTTTCGCGCACCTGGGCGCGGGCCGCGTCTGGTCGCCGACAACCGTGGTCTGCTCGGAAAGGGGCTGGGAAAAAGCTTCAAGCGGCGGCCGGTATTGCGCGACGTCAACATCTCCGTGCAGCGCGGCGAAGTCGTCGGCCTGCTCGGCCCCAACGGCGCGGGAAAGACTACCTGCTTCTACATCATCACCGGTCTGATCGCCGCCGACACCGGGGCAGTCAGCCTCGACGGCCGTGACATCACCGATCTTCCGATGTACCGGCGCGCCCGGCTCGGCATCGGTTATCTGCCGCAGGAAGCCTCGATATTTCGCGGCCTCACTGTCGAACAGAACATCCGCGCGATCCTCGAAATTGCCGAGCCGGCGGCCGATTTGCGCGAGTCCATGCTCGACGGATTGCTCGCCGAGTTCTCGATCACCCATCTGCGGCGGGCGCCGGCGATGGCGCTGTCTGGCGGCGAGCGGCGGCGATGCGAAATCGCCCGGGCGCTTGCGACCCAGCCGCATTTCATTCTCCTCGACGAGCCGCTGGCCGGGATCGATCCGATCGCCGTGGCCGACATCCGCGAACTCGTCGCTCATCTGAAGGACCGCGGGATCGGCGTCCTGATCACCGATCACAACGTGCGCGAAACACTCGAAATCGTCGACCGCGCTTATATCCTGCACGAAGGTCGGGTGCTGATGGAGGGCGCGCCCGCCGAGATCGTTGCCGACGCAGATGTGAGACGCGTTTACCTGGGAGACAGGTTTAGCCTATAAGCCGCTCCTGAACGGAGCGGGATGTGAATAGGACGGGTTTTTCGCAACGGCTCGAGCTTCGCCAGACCCAGACGCTGGTCATGACGCCCCAACTGCAGCAGGCGATCAAGATGCTGCAGCTTTCGAACCTCGAGCTGACACAGTACATCGATGCGGAGATCCAGCAGAACCCATTGCTCGAACGCCGCGAGCCACGGCTCGAACAGCCTGCACCGGCTGACAGCCCGGCAGACGCAGAGGGCCGGACGCCGCCCCTGCCGGAGGCGATAGCAGGTAATTTTACCCCCGAGGCGGCCGAACATTGGCATGCCGCGGCGGGTGCGGAGGGGGATGGATCGGCCGATTTTGGCGGCGGGCCTTATTCGTGGCACGGCCGCAACGGGACTGGTGCCGGGGGCCGGCCGGACATCGAACAGTCGGCAACCCGCCCGCGCACCTTGCGCGAGCACCTGCTGGAGCAGATCGGGACCGATCTCAACGACCCTGGCGACAGGGTCATCGCTCTCCACCTCCTCGATCTGATCGACGAGGCGGGTTACCTGCGCGCCGGGCTCGACGGCGCGGCGCAACTCCTCGGATGCGAGATCGGGCGGGTCCAAGCCGTTTTTGGTCGGCTGCAACAGTTCGACCCTCCGGGCGTTTTCGCCCGCGACCTGGCGGAATGTCTCGCCCTCCAATTGCGCGACCGTGACCGGCTCGATCCGGCGATGCAGACTTTGCTCGACAACCTGCCGCTGCTCGCCGCCCGCAACATCGCGGCGCTGGTCCGGCTGTGCGCTGTCGATGCCGACGACGTGGCCGACATGATCGCCGAGGTCAAATCCCTCGATCCCCGGCCGGGGTTGGCTTTCGATCCGCCGTTCGCCCAGCCGGTCGTACCCGACATCTTGATGCGAGCTCAACCTGAGGGGGGGTGGATCCTCGAGCTCAATTCCGAGACCTTGCCGCGTGTCCTGGTCAACAGTAGATATTGCGCGGAGATCCGCCGGGTGACGCGCAAAAAGGAGGAAAAGGATTACCTGACCGAGCGGCTGCATGCGGCGAATTGGCTGGTCAAATCGTTGCACCAGCGAGCGACCACAATTCTCAAAGTCGCAGCTGAAATCGTCCGTCAACAGGACGCCTTTTTCCGGCGCGGCGTCCAGTCGCTGCGACCGCTCATTCTCCGCGACATCGCTGATGCCATCGGCATGCACGAGAGTACAGTGAGCCGGGTCACCAGCAACAAATACATGGCGACACCGCGGGGTCTCTATGAACTCAAATATTTCTTCACGTCATCGATCCCGGCTTCCAGCGGCGACGGGTCGCATTCGGCGGAAGCCGTGCGCCATCGTATCCGCGGCTTGATCGGCGCGGAACCGCCCGACAACACACTCTCGGACGAGCGTATCGTCGAATTGCTGCGGGAGCACGGGGTGGACATCGCCCGCCGGACTGTTGCCAAATACCGCGAAGCGATGCGGATTCCTTCTTCGGTTCAACGCCGCCGGGAAAAGCTGCTCGAAATGTAAAGGCGCGGCAGTCTTTAGCTGTCGCTTCGACGGTAGGTCGAGGAGGATGGCGAAATGCTTGATCGGGCAGGGCCGCGTTCCCACGTCTTTGATCGGGCAGCCGAACCCGGCCCGCAAAGGGTAATAGGAGCCATGCAGCTCAGTGTAACGGGCAAGCAGACCGAAATCGGGGAGGCGCTGCGGCGCCACATCGAAGGCAGTCTGGGTTCAATTCTCGACAAATATTTCAAAACAGCGATCGAGGCCCACGCCATCGTCTCGAAGGAAGCGCATCTGAGCCGGGCTGAAATTTCGATCCACATCGGCCGCGGCATTGTGGTCAACGCCCGTGCTGCCGCGTCAGAGCCCCATCTGGCCTTCGACGCGGCTGCCGAGCGTTTGGCAAAGCAGCTTCGCCGCTACAAGCGCCGCCTGCGCGACCATCATGCAAAGGGGCGCGAGCCTGCCGCCGCCAGCGAGCGGGCAATGGACTATGTACTGGCGCCGGTCGAAGAGGACGAGGCCGAGCGGGAAGAAGTCGGGGGGGAAGAAACTGGGGGGGAAGAAGCCGAGACGGGCGGAGCCAATGGCGCACCTGCCGTGATTGCCGAGATGAGTACCGAGTTGCCGAGCCTCACCGTCGGCGAGGCGGCTATGCGCATGGATCTGGCCGAGGCATCGGTCCTGCTGTTTCGCAACCGCTCGCACGGCGAGCTCAACCTCGTGTACCGTCGTAGCGACGGTAATATTGGTTGGATCGACCCCGAGTTGGACGCGGCGCGCTCGACGCGTCGAACCGCCACCTGAGCCATACGCCGCGAATGATCAGCGCCGTCGAGCGGTCTGCCGGCAGGGTGAAACTCCATGCCCGGCAGGGGCGCGAGTTGGCCCGTTGCGCGCCCGAGCGCGAAACCTGAGCAAACGCTCGGGGGTCGAGAGAGATGGATATCGCCGATCTGATAACGCCGCGCAGCGTCGTCGCCCAACTGCGCGCGGCAAACAAAAGGCATGCGCTCCAAGAGCTTGCGAAGCGTGCTGCGGCAACGAGCGGCTTAAATGAGCGAGCAATCTATGATGTGCTCATTGAACGCGAACGGCTCGGCAGCACCGGAATCGGAATGGGGGTCGGAATTCCGCACGGCAAGCTGCCCGGGCTCACCAGGCTCTATGGGATCTTTGCCCGGCTCGAGCGGCCGATCCCTTTCGAAGCAATCGACGACCAGCCGGTCGACCTGATTTTTCTGCTGCTCGCCCCGGAAGGCGCCGTCGCCGATCACCTAAAGGCGCTGGCGCTGGTATCTCGATTATTGCGAGACCGTACCATCTGCGAAAAGCTGCGCGGCACCGACAATGCCGATGCACTTTTTGCGCTGCTCACCGACGCCGCCACTCACCCCGCCTAGCGAGGGAGCCACTGGCTCAATGAACGCTCAACGGCTCGAGGTCGTGCTGGCGGACCGTCGCCAGGGCGATGTCGCGGTCGGGCAGCACGGTGACTTGCGTGCCGTCTGCAGCGTGCACCGCAAAGGCGCTGACGCCGTCGACGACCACTGGCTTCACATAGGCGAGGTCCTGCATCCCGAATAGTGCGAGTTCGCGCGACGACATGTGCCGGATGCGTTCGATTTCCTTCATCCTAAACCCTTTCTCGGATCGCGGCAGCGCCGGCCCGTCTCACGAGCCGGAACCGAGCGGCGCGTGCTTAGCCGCGGTCGAGCCCATCTTTATTTCGACGCTTCGCACTCGGTTCTCGGCCTCGGGACGGACCAGATCGATGTGCAGCAATCCATTGTCCAGCAACGCGCCACTAACTTCGATGCCTTCAGCGAGAACAAAAGACCGCTGGAACTGGCGCGCCGCGATGCCGCGGTGCAAATAGACGCGCTGCGTATCGTCGGTTTGCCTGCCGCGCACCACGAGCTGGTTGTCCTCGACTGTGATGCTGAGGTCACTCATCTGGAAGCCGGCGACAGCCAGGGTGATCCGCAGTGCGTTCTCCCCCAGCTGCTCGACATTGTAAGGCGGATACCCGTCTGCCGATACCTTGCTGACCCGGTCGAGCGCCCGCTCGAAGTGGTCGAACCCTAAAAGCAGCGGCGAATTGAACAGCGACAGCCGCGACATGCATTTTCTCCTCTGCACCGAGCGAGAGTGGTGGCTGGCCCATTCGGCACCCGTCACTCACCATGCACCTGGCAGAATATTTGGGACCAGCGGGCCCGACAATCAAGCAAGCCGGCCCGCTCACCCGCCTTCCTGGCAGCCGCGAGGGCCGCCTTCGCCCGAAAATCTTTCCGTCGCGGCGAGCGATGCTTCCGCCAATATGGGCGCGTGCCCATATCGCGTGTATCTTAGTTGTCCTCGCGAGCTTTTGGACGAGCATACCATGTCGAATCGGGCGCTGAACTGGCGCATCCTGCTGGCGGTCTTTATCGCAGCGACCCTCGCATTGGCCCCCGCAATCGCCGAGGCGCGCGCCGGCAGTTCCGCGGGCGGGCGCTCGTCGAGCATGGGAAGCCGCGGATCGCGCACCTTCGAGGACAATGGCGCGCAGCCGCTGAGCCGCAGCGTCAACCCGCTGCCCCAGCCGTCGCGGCCGCCCGGCTTTGCCCCTGCCGCGCCCGCCCCTGCCTTTGGCGGCGGCAGCTTTTTTCAGCGCCATCCGTTCTTGACCGGTTTAGCCGGCGGAGTGATTGGTTCCTGGCTGTTCGGGCACAGCGGCTGGGCGGCAGGCGGGGACGGCGCGTCTTCGGCCTCCATGTTTGGCATGCTGTTGCAGCTGCTGATCATTGGGCTGCTCATTTATTTCGCGGTGCGGCTGTTCCGGCGGAGGTTTGCTAATCGCGGGCCTGGCGGCGGCGGATGGCCGCCGCGTTCGGCCGGTGCGGCGGCGGCTCCTTCGGCGGGGCGCGACCGCGGGCGCGATATCAACCTCTCCGATGCCGACCTGCAGGCGTTCCAGGCGATCCACGCCGCGGTGCAGGAGGCGTGGAGCACGGGCGAGCTGGGGCGGTTGCGGCCCCTCATGACGCCGGAAATGCTCAGCTATTTCTCCGAAGAGCTGACGCGCAACGCCAGCCAGGGGGTGCGCAACATCGTCTCCAAGATCGAGCTCCTCAAAGGCGATTTGGCCGAGAGCTGGGAAGAAGGCGACCTGCAATACGCCACCGCCTATCTCAAATGGCGGGCGATCGACTATCTCGTCCGGCTCGGGCGTTCGCCGGGCGACCCGGACTGGCTGGTCAGCGGCGACCCGCGCAACCCGGTAGAGGCCGAGGAGATGTGGACCTTTGTCCGCCGCCGCGGCGGCCAATGGCTGCTCTCCGCCATCCAACAAACCTGATCTGCCGTCTTTCGCGAAATCGGCAGCTCCGAGAAAACGGCGGCAGCCGATAGGCGTAACTTTTATTGTATTTTTTGTACTAATCGCCATTCTGCGGCCTCGGAAGTTGGGTTCGCCCGAAAGTTGGGTTCGCCCGACCACCGGACTTTGGGGGTCGACCTGCGACGCCTTGTCATAATCGCGGTTCTGGCCGCCGCCTTGCCTGCAGTGCTGCCGATGCAGACTGCGGGTCCGGCCGCTGCCCCGCTGGTCGAGGCGCAGCCTGCGGAGTTCCTGGTCGCGCCGCCGCCTTCCGTCGGAGCGGAAACAAAGACGGCGCATCCTTACTCGATCGACTCCGCGCTCGCAGTTCCCGCGATCGATGCAGCGCCGGGAGCCGACCCGACCGCCGGCTGGTTCGACGAGCGAGAGCTGAAGCTGAGCGCCGCCGGCGACAACAAGTCCGACATGTTCGTCGATCTCGCCGCCTGTGTTTACCCCGACGTCTTTTTGCGCAGTCTCGCCGGAGGCCGGGATGATTGCGGCCTCCTGAAGCCCGGCGCCGATGAATCGGGAATTCTAACCTTGCCGTTTCTGGCGCTCTCGGCTTGGGTAGTGGTGATCTGCGCGATCGCTGCACTGCACCATTTTCACCGCAATTGGCGTCTGTGGCGGTGGCTGCGCAGCATGCGGGCTAAAGGATTGGTGCCAAGCGAGACGAGTTGGCGACGTCCACCCCAACGCCGGCGCCGCCGGTCGAGCCGGCACGGCAGAACAGCCTCGCGGCGCTACACAGGCTGAGCCGATCATACGACCGACAAGTAGCGCTCGGGCGGAGTGGCGAGCAGCGCCGTGAGCCGAGCTATGCCGCGCTCTACCCGCTCGGCTGTGGTCTGGGCGCCGAGACAGATGCGCACCGCGTTGGGCGGCTGGCGGGTCACGGCGAAGGCGGCGGCGGGGACGATCCCGACCCCGCACCGCCGCGCCGCCGCGGCAAAATCGTCGGCGCGCCACGGCTCCGGGAGCGTCAGCCAGAGATGAGCGGCAGCAGGATCGGCGGTGACCTCGGCACCGGCGAGGATTTCTCGCGCCCTGCGATTACGGGTCCGCGTCTCGCTGCGTTTCTGCGCGGCGAGCCGCTCCGCGGTGCCGTCGGCGACCCAGCGCGCGACAATGCGTGCCATCAAGGGCGGCGCCGAATAAATAGTGGCGCGCACCGCGGCGGCAATCGGCTCGATTTCCGCCTGCGGGGCATGCACATAGCCGATGCGCAAAGCCGGCATCAGGCTCTTCGAGGTCGAGGTGATGTAAATGCCGTGTTGCGGCGCGTAATGCGCGAGCGGCGGCAACGGCTCGTCCAGCAAAAAGCCGTAAACGTCATCTTCGATCAATGACACCCCGTGGCGTTGCGCTATTTCCGCCAAGGCTTGTCGCCGCGCCACCGGCATCGTGGCGGTGGTCGGGTTGTGCAATGTCGGCATCGTATAGAGGGCGCGCACCGGCGCGGCGCGGCAGGCCGCCTCAAGTGCGTCGGGGACCAGCCCCTGCTCGTCCATGGCTATCGGGACCACCCGCAACTGCAACAGCCTCGCCAGCGCGCGCAGGCCTGGGTAGGTCAACGCCTCGGCCGCCACCGTGTCGCCGGGCTGGGTCAGGGCAGCGATGACGCAAGTCATGGCGTGCTGACCTCCGGCCGTCACCACCACCTGCTCGGGCGTCGTGACCAGCCCGCAACCAGCGAGGAAAGCGGTCCCGGCGATGCGATCCTCGCGGCGGCCGGCCGGAGCCTGATAGTCGAGGAGAGCGGCGAGATCGGGCTCGGCGGCCAGTCCCTGCAGCGCCGCCGCGATCGCCTCCCCCTCCCCGGGGGCGCTCGGCCGATTGATCGTCAGGTCGATAAAATCGGGATCCGGCGTCTCGCCGAGAATGTCGCCGGGCATCACCGGAGCCGCACTAGCCGAATGCCGCACATAGGTCCCGCGACCCACCTCACCCGCAATCAGGCCGCGCCGCTCGGCTTCGGCATAGGCGCGGCTGACCGTGCCGATCGTGACGTGCAGTTTCCAGGCGAGATCGCGCTGTGTCGGCAGCTGCGTGCCGGCGGCAAGCCGGCCGCCTCGCACATCCTCTGCCAGGGCCTCGGCTATGGCGCGATAGCGCGGTCCATTGCGGCCCGATAGATCGGGCATCCAATTTGTCATGGTGACAAATTTATGATTGACGAATCATTATTAGTCAATTTGATTTCAGCATGCCTGGAATCACGAGATTAAATCTATGGTACATAGAGATTGTATCGATGTAAAAGGCCACTTCCAGCTGCGCGATGTCCCCGGACTCGCTGCTCCGCGTCGGTCGCTCCGGAACCTGCTGAGCCGGTTTCTGGGTTGGCGGGAGCGGGCGCGGGGCCGACACTTGCTCCTGCAACTCGACGACCGCATGTTGCGCGATCTTGGATTGAGCCGCTCGGACGTCGATCGCGAGTGCGCCAAGCATTTCTGGCAACCCTGAGGCCCCCATGCGCATCCCGCTCTACCAGGTCGATGCTTTCACCAGCCGGCTGTTCGGCGGCAATCCGGCGGCAGTGTGCCCGCTTTCCGAATGGCTCCCGGAAGCGACGATGCAGGCGATTGCCGCCGAGAACAACCTCGCCGAGACCGCGTTCTTCGTGCCGCAGGGAGATGGCTACCTGCTGCGCTGGTTTACGCCTACGGTCGAGGTCGAACTGTGCGGTCACGCGACACTCGCTTCGGGATATGTGGTGACCCGTATTCTCGCGCCCGAGCGGCGGTTGGTGACTTTCGACACCTTGAAGGCCGGGCCGCTCGAGGTAACCCGTGACGGCGATCTACTCGGCATGGATTTCCCGGCCTGGCCACCTGAGAAGAAATCAGCCGATCCGCGAGTGCTTGCCGCGCTCAGCGCCCGGCCGGCCGAGAGCTTTGTCGCGCGCGGCCGCACTCTGGTGGTCTACGACCGCGCCGAAGACGTGGCGGCGCTGCGGCCCGACTTTGCCGCAATGCGCCGGGTCGAGGGCGCCGATGCGATCGCGACGGCACCCGGCCGCGATGGCGTCGACTTTGTTTCGCGGTATTTCGCGCCTAACTACGGCGTCGACGAGGACCCGGTCACCGGATCCGCCCATTGCGTGCTGACGCCCTATTGGGCGGCGCGGCTCGGCAAGGAGCAAATGACGGCGCGGCAAATCTCGGCGCGCGGCGGCGAGCTCACCTGCACCTTACGCGGCGACCGCGTCACGATCGCCGGCCATGCGGTGCTCTACCTCGAAGGCGCGATCACCTTATAGCGGCGGGAGAGGGACCGGCCATGGCCGAATATTTCAATGAATTGAGGCAGCCGATCGGGTTTCCCTTACCCTATTGGAGGGCATGCCCGCGACCGCCGCGCAGTGCAATGGAAGGCCGCTTCTGCATTGTCGAGCCGCTCGAGCCGGCGCGTCACGCCGCCGACCTTCACGCCGCCAATTCGCTGGACCGAGAGAGGCGCAACTGGACCTATCTGCCCTACGGGCCCTTCGACCGGCTCGAGGATTACCGCCTCTGGCTCGACCGCGTGTCTGCCTGCGACGACCCGCTGTTTCATGCCATCATCGAGCACCAGAGCGGCCGAGCCGTCGGCGTCGCCAGCTATATGCGGATCGACCCTGCAGCGGGCGTCATCGAGGTCGGCGGCATCAATTACGCGCCGCCGTTGCAGCGGACCCCGGCCGCGACCGAAGCGATGTACCTGATGATGCGCCGCGTCTTCGACGAGTTGGGCTATCGCCGCTACGAGTGGAAATGCGACTCACTCAACGCTCCGTCGCTCGCCGCGGCGCAGCGCCTGGGCTTCCAATACGAAGGCATGTTCCGCCAAGCAACGGTCTACAAGGCCCGCAACCGCGACACCAGCTGGCTCTCGATCCTCGACAGCGAATGGCCAGCATTGAAGGCCAGAATTCGAATGCTGGCTCGACCCAGCCAATTTTGATGCAGCCGGTCGCCAGCGGCAGAACCTGTCGGCAGCGCCCACCTGAAGCCGCCGCGAGAAGAGCGAGGCCAACGCGCTCGGCAGCTTCGATTCGCCCCGCGCAACCCAAATTTGGAAAATTCCGGTCCTTGGCGCGCCGTTTGTTAAAGGTGTCTCGCGAGAATTCACCGCTGAAGAGCGGTTATATAATACATTAGGCCGCAGGGTGGCGCGCGCCGCTCGAGCGTTGCGTAGCCGTTCCGGAACCCGCGGGATCGTCTACGGGCGCCCGGAAGGGCGGTTCACGGACCGGCACATTACGATCAATTCGGCGCAACGCGGGCGGATCTCCTCGACATCGATTGGGAAGCTGTTATCGGTCGAGCAGGTGGGCGACCAGGGCGTCTATCGTTGCCGCGATACCATTCTCGGCCAATACGTCGCGGATGGCGCGCCGCTGACGCATGAAATGCGCGCCCTCGCGAAGCGGGACGATTGCAGCAACGCGCTCCGCTTCTGCGGCGGCACCGGCCAGCTCCAGGTGCAGCGCCTGTCGGCGGTCAAATTCGGGAACGGCGAGCTCCCAGACCAGATTGTCGAAATGGCGCGGATCGCGCCAGCCCCGGGGCTGCATTGGTATCACGCGCGCTAGAACTGTCGCGCTGTTCAGAACGGCGGTGAGATAACGCGCTTCTTCGAGGTTACGGGCAGTGGCCCAATAAGCGCCGTGTTCCACAAGGAGCCGCGGGTCATCCAACGCGACCGCGTTGAGCAGTGTGCCGGAGCCAGTGTAGACCACCTTTAGCCCGCTTGTTGCCAGCTGCATCGACAGCTTTCGCATATGGTCTAGCTGCTGGCTGAGTGTCATTCGCGGAGTGCCGTCCGCCCGCTTCCCGCAATGCGCTCTCCATTTGGCGTCGATATCACGCAGCCAGGTAGCAAGATGGCGATGACCGGCCATTGCCGCCGCCGTGGAATCCAATAGCACCTCGCCCTCAGCCGGAATGACGGCCAACGCCGTGCTCAACAAGCGGTAGGGTGCAATACCCTCGCCCAGCAGGACCGTGCGTAAAAACTGCGCCTCAACCGCCCCGCGTGGCGGCTCCACTTCCCTCCACGGCATCCGGTCGAGAGCGCCGATCCTGCCGCGCACGCGCGGGGCGGCAGGATTATCGCCAAGGCGGGTTGTCGGCTCCCGTTCAACGAAAAAGAAACGGCGCGGCACGATCGTCGCGCCCTGCTTGAAACGCGCTCGGTAATGGGGCGAACCCGCGCCGAGGGTGGTCACGGGCGGCCAGGGTTCGCGCACGCGCCGCAAGGAGGCATCCGCCTCCGTTTCGACAGCATCCCGTCGCGGCAGGGTGCCGGAGAATTGCTCGATTTGCGCCGGAAGCGCAGCTGCCGGCTCCCGCCGACCGAATAGCACGCAAGTCGATGTCGTGCCGATCGCTCCCCCAAATATCGGCCGGACACGGGCCAAGTCCCACGCCTCGACAATGCATGTTTGGGCAGTGCCGAAATCGCCGCGGCGCAAACCGGCGAAAGCCGGGCGGTTAATCGCCGCAAAGGGCAGCACGAAAGCGATTGTTCCGTTCGGCCTCAGATAGCGTTCCGCGCCGCGCGCCCAGAACAATGCGGACATATCCTGCTGCGTCGCCAGTACTCCGCCGACCCATAAATTCATCTGCCGACAGGCCGAACGGAGACGCGGCTTCATTTCGGCGCTCAGATGCCGGTATGCGATCCAGGGCGGATTGCCAAGCAGAACATCGGCCTGCTGCTCAGGTCGTGAGAGCCACAGCGGCCGCATCAGATTGCGCAGCACAAATGGCCAGATGCCATTGCGCCCCGTGTCGTACAATTCGCGCAGCCGCTTATAGGTATCGGCCATCGCGGCAGCGTCGGGCGCGGCGATGCCTTCCATTCGTAGCAGAGAGCGTTCCACCTGCGCCGGCGAGGCGGCGTCGTGCAGGCCGTGGGTCAGTGTTTGCAATCCGTAGTCGAAGCGCGCTTGGTCCTCGGCAAAACCGGCGGGTACGTAGAGCGGCGTATCGTCCGGCACTGGGACGATAACATCGCGCGCGTCCCCGACCTGACGCAAATTCCATTGCATTGCGTCGCCGAGGTACACGGGAACATGCAGTTCACCGATCCGTTCCTCGATAGCGGGGCCCAGCGCCAGCAGCCAAGTCACACGGGCGATGATGACCGCAACGGGGTGCACGTCGAGGCCGCGTACCTGCTGGACGCATGCCGCCACAGCCGAGCCGCGTGTTAAACCGGCGGCCTCCGCCGCAGCCAGCTTGCGGCGGATCGCGTGAAACAGGAACGTACCCGAGCCGCAGGCCGGGTCCAGCACACGCTGCATCAGCAGGGTGCGTACGGACTCGTGCCCAGGCCGATTTGCCAGATTTCGCGACAATCTGAGGAAGGTGCTGCTCTCGCCAGGTGCCGAGCATAGTCGCGAGCATGGCTTGTTTCGGCAGCTCGCATCAAGAGGTTTCCTCGGTGATGCCGGCTATCTACAATATCTGGTATGCCGCGCTTTCGAACAAATGATCAACCCGACCTTTTCGCCGATCTTGGCGGTGTCGCGCTGGCGGAGGCGCTCCCCTCGGATTTCATCGCGCGCATCCGCGGCGAACTCACTGAAACGCTCGCCCGGGTGCGCGCGGCGGCCACGTTGCCTTGGAAGAATCTGACGGCGGCGACTCTGGCCGAGTTGCGCTTTAACTCGATCTCGGACTGGCTGCCTGACGAGGAGGCAAAGACGTTGCGGGTCAGCTTTCAACGCGAAATGGATCGTCTTTACGCCATCGCTGAAGCGGACGAGAAATCACACCGAGAAATACTTCGCCTGGGGGTGGTGGAGGATGATGGCCGAGGTGGATTGCTCGGGGTCGAGCTGGTCTTCTTCGCTGAGGGTGATGCCGATTTCCTCGGCGCGCAGTAGGGCCAAAAGCTGCTTCTGGTCGGCGAGGTTGGGACAGGCGGGGTAACCGAAGGAATAGCGGCTGCCGCGGTAGCCTTGGGCGAGCATCGCCTCGGGGTCGCGGGCTTCCTCGGCGGCGAAGCCCAATTCGCCGCGGATCCGCTTGTGGACGTATTCGGCGAGCGCCTCGGCCATCTCGACCGAGAGGCCGTGTAGGTAGAGGTAATCCCGGTAGCGGTTATCGGCGAACCACTCGCGCGCCGCCTCGGACGCGCGCCGGCCCATCGTCACGACCTGTAGGCCGATCACGTCGCGCGCATTCTCGGCCACGTCGCGGAAGAAATCGGCAATGCAGAGGCCGCCATCCTTGTTCTGGCGCGGGAACGAGAAGCGGGTCAGCTCGCGCTCGCCCTCGGTGTCGAAGACAATGACGTCGTTGCCCTCGGCAGCACAGGGCCAGTAGCCGTAGGCGGCCTGCGGCACGAGGATGTCCTCGCGGATCGCGATGTCGAGAATGCGGCGCAATACCGGGCGCAATTCGTCTTTCGCCCATTCCCGGTATTCGGCGAGGCTGCGGCCGTCCTTCCGGTAGCCCCACTGGAATTGGTAGAGCATGCGCTCGTTGAGGTAGGGCACAACGGCGTTCGCCGGCACCCGCGCGATCGTCCGCGGGCCCCAGAAGGGCGGCTCGGGGACCGGCACATTGCGGGTCAACTCGGCGCGGCGCAGGCGGATCTCTTCGGCATCGACCGGCCGCATCGGCTTGGCATCGGCGGCGCGCCCGAGCTTGCGGCTCTGGTTGACCGGACGGCCCTCGTTCTTGCGCCTGACCTCCGCGAGATGCGTATCGAACCGGCCGGTGACGATCTTGTCCATCAGATCGAGGCCGTCGAATGCATCGCGCGCATAGGCGACGCGTCCGGCCTCATAGCATTTGACGCAATCCTCCTCGACATAGCGCCGGGTCAGCGCAGCGCCGCCCAGCATGACCGGCACGGAGAGGCCCTGCCGGCTCATCTCCTCGAGGTTCTCGCGCATCACGACGGTCGATTTGACGAGAAGTCCCGACATGCCGACGGCATCGGCCTTATGCGTGAGCGCGGCTTCGAGGATCGAGGAGATCGGCTGCTTGATTCCGAGATTGACGACCCGGTAGCCGTTATTGGTCAGGATGATGTCGACCAGGTTCTTGCCGATGTCGTGGACATCGCCGCGCACCGTCGCCAGCACTACCGTGCCCTTCTCCTGGCCCTCGACCCGCTCCATGTGCGGTTCGAGATAGCGGACGGCCGCCTTCATCGTCTCGGCAGATTGCAGCACGAAGGGAAGCTGCATCTTGCCGGCGCCGAACAGCTCGCCGACCGTCTTCATGCCGCCGAGCAGGATATTGTTGATAATGTCGAGCGGCTTGTAACTCTGCATCGCCAGGTCGAGATCGGCTTCGAGATCGAGCCGGTCGCCGTCGACGATGCGCTGCGCGAGGCGGTCCTCGAGTTTTTCCGGACGGCCTTTTTTCTCGCTCTTCTCGGCCGTGCGATCTTCGAACAGCGCGATATAGGCCTGCAGCGGATCGTAACCCTCGCGCTGCCTGTCGAAGATCAGATCTTCCGCGACCCGCACCTCTTCTTCCGGGATCTTGTGCAACGGCACGATCCGCGAGAAATGCACGATTGCGCCGGTCAGGCCCCGGCGCAGCGCATGGTCGAGAAAAACCGAGTTGAGAACGTGGCGCGCGGGCGGGTTCAGGCCAAATGAGATGTTCGACAAGCCGAGAATGATCTGGCACTCGGGCATGTCGCGCGAGATCCGCTCGATGGCTTCCAATGTCCACAGGCCGAGCTTGCGGTCGTCCGCATTGCCGGTGCAGATCGTGAAAGTCAGCGGGTCGAACAACAAATCCGAAGGCGGCAAGCCGTGCTTGCCGCAGGCGAAGTCGTAGAGCCGCCGCGCCACCTGCAATTTGTGCTCGACCTCCTTCGCCATACCGGTCTCGTCGATGGTCAGCGCGATCACCGCCGTGCCGAAGCGGCGCGCGAGGCCCAGGCGCTTGTCGGCCGCCTCTTCGCCATCCTCGAAATTGATCGAGTTGATGATCGGCTTGCCGCCGTAGAGCTTGAGGGCGGCTTCGAGCACCGGGTATTCGGTCGAGTTGATGACCAAGGGCGCGTTGACCGACCCGCGCATGCGCGTCACCGCTTCGGTCATGTCGGCGATCTCGTCTCGGCCGACAAAGGCGGTGCATAGGTCGAGCGTATGCGAGCCCTCCTTGACCTGCTCGCGCCCCATGTCGACGCAGCCGTCCCAGTCGCCCTGCTCCTGAAGACGGCGAAATTGGCGCGAGCCATTAGCGTTGCAGCGCTCGCCGATCGACAGGTACGCGTTCTCCTGGCGCAGGCTCACCTGGCCGTAGAGCGAAGCGGCTGAAGGGGTCCACACAGCGTTGCGCAGGCGCGGCGCCGGCCGCGACCGGTCCCGGCCAATACGCCGCAGCATCGCGTCGAGCGCGGCGATGTGCTTTGCCTCGGTGCCGCAACAGCCGCCGATCATGCCGACCCCGTCTTCGAGCACGAAGCGCTCGAGCCATTGCGCCAGCTCGGTCGGGCCAAGCGGGTAATGGGTATGCCCGTCGACGAGCTCGGGGAGCCCGGCATTGGGTTGAACAGAGATATGATCGGGCCAGTTCTCGCCGAGCCATTTGACGTGCTCGGCCATTTCGCGCGGGCCGGTCGCGCAATTGAGGCCAATAACCGGCACGGCGAGCGCGTGCACGACCGTCGCCGCGGCGGCGATGTCGGCGCCGACGAGCAAGGTTCCGGTCGTTTCGACCGTCACGCTGACGAGGATCGGAATATCCTTGCCGGCCTGGTCGCGGGCGCGCTTGGCGCCGTTGACCGCGGCCTTGACCTGCAATGGGTCCTGGCAGGTCTCGATCGCGATGGCGTCGCTGCCGCCGGCGATGAGCCCGGCGCATTGCAGCGCGAGCCCGTCCTCGAGCTCCTGGTAGGAGATATGGCCGAGCGAGGGCAACCGGGTCCCCGGCCCGAGCGAGCCGAGCACAAACCGGGTGCGGCCGTCATGGGCGAATTCGGCGATCGCCTCGCGCGCCAATTCGGCGGCGCGCCGGTTCAATTCGAACGTGCGGTCGGCTATGCCGAACTCGCCGAGGGTGACGGGCGAGCCCCCGAAACTGTTGGTCTGCAGCGCATCGCAACCCGCTTCGAGATAACCGCGGTGGATCTCGCGGATCAGGTCCGGGCGGCTGTCGCACAGAATCTCGGTGCAGTTTTCGAGCCCGAGAAAGTCGCGCTCGATGTCGAGATTGCGCGCCTGCACCTGCGTCCCCATCGCGCCATCGCACAACACGACCCGGTCGGCGAGGTAATCGAGAAAATGGGTCATGGTTGAGGATGCTTCGCCGAAAAGCCCCTCACCGCCGCTGCGCGGGGGAGAAAGAGGGGCCGGTCGCGAAGCGATGGGAGAGTGAGGTGGCTTGTCGGCGGAGCCGAGACTGCGGCACGAGCCCCCCTCACCCTGCCCTCTCCCCCCGCAAGCGGGGGAAGAGGAAAAATTTGGTAGAACTCTGTCCATGACTACGCCACCGCGGCGGCGGGCTTCGGGGCGCGCACGCCGAGCAGGTGGCAGATCGCGACGAGCAGGTCGGCGCGGTTCAACGTGTAGAAATGGAATTCGTGAACCCCGTTGGCTTGCAGTCGGCGGCATTGCTCGGCGGTCAGCGACGCAGCAACCAGCCGGCGGGTGTCGGGGTCGTCGTCGAGGCCGTCGAAGTGGGCGCCCATCCAGGCCGGGATCGAGGCGCCGCAGCCCGCCGCCATGCGCTTCAGCTGCGCGAAGTTGGTAACGGGCAGGATGCCTGGAACGATCGGCACCTCGATGCCGGCCGCGCGGGCGCGGTCGCGGAAGCGCAGGAACACGTCGGCATCGAAAAAGAACTGCGTGATCGCCCGGCTGGCGCCGGCGTCGAGCTTGGTCTTCAGATTGTCGAGGTCGTGGCCCGGGCTGCGCGCCGAGGGATGCGTTTCCGGATACGCGGCGACGCTGATCTCGAAATCCGCCACCTTCTTCAAGCCTGCGACGAGATCGGCCGCGTAGCTATAGCCGCCCGGGTGCGGTGCATATCCCGTCCCGATGCCGCCGGGCGGGTCGCCGCGCAATGCGACGATATGGCGGATGCCGGCCTCCCAGTAATCGCGCGCCACCGCGTCGATCTCCTCGCGCGCCGCCGCGACGCAGGTCAGATGCGCGGCCGGTTCGAGCGCGGTTTCCTGGCGGATGCGGCGCACCGTCGAGTGGGTGCGCTCGCGCGTCGAGCCGCCCGCGCCGTAGGTCACGGAGACGAAGCGCGGCCGCAACGGTTCGAGCCGCTTGACCGCGGCCCACAGGCGCTCTTCCATCTCTTGCGTCTTCGGCGGGAAGAACTCAAACGAGATGCGCGGCGGGCCGGCGTCGAAATCGCTGATCGGGTCAGCACCAAGCAGCCCGCGGGCAGAATTCTGCATCAATGAAGCTCCCCTTCGACGAGTGCCGGCGCTTCCGGCTGCAGGGCCTGGGCAAAACGCGGATTTGCTGGAGCCTGGCGGTGTGCGGTCCAGATCACGACGGTCAACGGGTCGCCGGGCAACTGCCGCGGCAAGGCTGGATCGAGACCGGCGGCGCGGCACCATTCCGCCACCTCGGCATCGGAAAAGCCGAGCCGCCGGTGAGCGTGCTCGTCGCGCAGGAATTCCAGCCCATGGGGCGCGAAATCGACGAGCACGAGGACGCCGCTCGGCCGCAGCACGCGCGCGGCCTCGGCGATCACCGCAGCGGGCCGGTCGGCGTAGTGCAGGACTTGGTGGATCACCACCGCGTCGAAGGAGGCGTCAGGCACTGCCAGCTGGTACATGTCGCCGAGCCGGACCGACCCGTTTTCGAGGCCGGCCCGCGCGAGGTTGACGCGCGCCGCCGACAGCATCTCGCGCGACTGGTCGATGCCGAGCGCGTGCTCGACGCGCGGCGCCAGAACCTCCAGCATGCGGCCCGTTCCGGTGCCGATGTCGAGAAGATCGCGCGGATCGGCAACGGCGATGACCTCGACCAAGGCCGCCTCGACCTCGCGCTCATCGATATAGAGCGATCGAATGCGATGCCATTGGTCGGCATTGTCGCGGAAGTAGGCACGTGCGAGTTCGGCGCGCTGGCGCTTGATCGCGGCGAGCCGCTGCAGATCGAGGGCAATCGTCGGGTCGGCATCGTCGCAGGCGGCGACCAGCTGGCGAGCCAGGGCGCTTGCCGGGCCCGATTGGCTGAGGCGGTAGAACACCCAGCTGCCCTCGCGGAAGCGGTCGAGGAGCCCGGCTTCGCATAACAGCTTCAGATGGCGCGAAACCCGGGGCTGGCTCTGCCCGAGGATCTGGGTCAGCTCGCTGACCGTGAGTTCCCCGCGTGCGCATAAGACGACGAGCCGAAGCCGGGTCGGTTCGGCGACCGCGCGCAGTGCAGCCAGCAGGTGCTCCATCAGCCAAGTCTCATCTTTTAGCCGACAGCAAGATATACAGATATCTTTATATGTGCAAGCGGATTAAGGGTTGAGGCATCAACTTTCCAGTGCCACTTGCCGATCCCGCGAATTTCCCGCAATTTATCCGCCCTTCGGAAGACGCGATTGATGCGAGACCGACCGATGAATGTTCGCCCCCTTCGCCTCGGCTTATCGGAACTGTTTGCCTTCTCTGTCCTGATCCTTTCCGGTTGCGCCTCACACCCCGACACTGCGCAACAGGCCGCCACCTACGAAGAGGATTTCAACGATCCCTTGGAGGACACCAATCGCAAGATTTTCGAATTCAACCAATTCGTTGATCGCAATGCGATTGTGCCCGTAGCCAAGGCCTACCGGGATGCCGTGCCCGATCCGGTGCGTGATTCATTACGCGATTTTCTCAATAATTTGCGCGCGCCGCTGGTTTTTGTGAACGACGCCCTGCAGGGCCAATTCCAGCACGCCGGAGAGACGATGGGCCGCTTTGTCATCAATTCGACGATCGGCATGGGCGGAGTGGTCGATGTCGCCGGACGCTGGGGCGTCCCCTTTCACGAGGAGGATCTCGGCCTGACGCTCGGCACATGGGGGATACCCGAAGGACCATATCTCGTAGTGCCGGTCCTCGGACCATCGACCCCGCGCGATCTCGGCGGCCAAGTCGCCGAGGGGTTCGGTGATCCGTGGAACAAACTCGTCACCGGCAGTCCGTGGAACCTCTATTGGATCCCGTTCGTTCGGGGTGGCGTTGCCGGCATCGATCAGCGGTCCCGGTACATCGAGACGCTCGCCGACATCGAGCGCACCTCGCTCGATTATTATGCGACAATTCGCTCGCTTTATCGGCAGCGGCGGGCAGCGTTAATCCGCCACGAGCGGGAGAACCTGCCGCCGCCCGCCGGCTTCAGCCAGCGCGACGACCAGGGGTCGCCGGGGGCGTTCGCCAACGCGGCAGGCCGAACGGCTGTGATCTCCGAAGCGTCCAACATATCCGAGGTAGCAAAATAATGGTGCGACGTTGCTTCCTGACCGCCGCCCTTGTTCTCGTCGCGGGAGCATTTGCTCCCGCCATCCCTGCGGCCGCAGCTGCCGACCCTGCCGCCCTCATCAATAATCTCGGCAGCCGGGCCCTCGAGGTGCTCGGCAAGGACGCCACCCAGCCGCAGAGGGTGGCGCGGTTTCGTGAATTGCTGCGCGAGGATTTCGACGTACCGGGGATCGCCCGCTTTGTCCTCGGCCGCTACTGGAATGCCGCGACCGAGGAACAGCGGGCGGAGTACGTCAAGCTGTTCGAGGACTACATCGCTATCGCCTACAGCACCCGCCTGGCCGAGTACACCGGTGAGACGTTCAAGGTGACCGGCAGCCGGCCCGATGGCGACGGCGCCATCGTATCGAGCCAGATCGTCCGCCCCGGCGGCGCCGCGCCGGTCAAGGTGGACTGGCGCCTGACCGGGCGAAACGGCGTCTACAAGATCAGCGACGTCTCGGTCGACGGTATCAGCATGGCGGTCACCCAGCGCTCCGAGTTTGCTTCCGTCATCCAGCATAATGGCGGACAAGTGCAGGGTTTGATCACGATGTTGCGGGAAAAGACTGCAGGCAGCGGGGCGCGCTAGCCAGGCTACCGAAGGGCGGGAGGGTCCCCGGTCCAACAACCCTCGCTGTGCCGGGATGACGGCGGGAAGTCGCGATTCGGCTGCGATGGCGACGAGGAAGGGAAAGCATGCGGCTCAGCTTCACTAACCCGTGGTGGGTTGTCGTCGGGGCCGTCGGGGGCCTCATCGTGTGCAACGGTCCGGTGCTGGGGTTCACCTTCGGCATTTTCCTGAAGCCGATCATGGCCGATATGGGATGGCAGCGGAGCACCGCATCGTTCGCATTGTCGTTTGGCGGAATCTGCTCCGCGCTGATGGTGCCGGTGCTCGGCCGGATGATGGACCGCTGGAGCATTCGCCGCGTGGCGTTGCCCGGCCTCGTCATCTATGCGTTCGCTATGTGCCTGTTGGGACTCAGTCCGAAATCTTTGGTGATTTTCACGCTGATGTTCGCTCTCGCCGAAGCGGCAAGTGCGGTTCAAACCCCGATCGGCTATGCCAAGGCGATCTCGGCTTGGTTCGACCGCCGACGCGGGCTGGCGCTCGGCATCGCGATGTCGGGGGTCGGGCTGGGCGGCTTCATCATGCCGCAACTCGCTCAGCTTCTGATCGAGCGGGTGGGCTGGCGTGGCGCCTATCCGACCCTCGGTCTGTTGACGCTTGCAATTGCGTTTCCGCTCGTTGCACTGTGGATACGGGAGCCGCGGCCGGGCGAGGGTGAACGCCGGGCCGTAACGGCAGCCGAAGTGACGGGTCTGACCGTGCGCGGCGCCCTCGGCAAGCGCCCCTTTTGGCTGATGGGCGCGGCCTTCTTTTTGGTCGCGATCGCGGTTAACGGCACGGTCGCGCATGTCGTGCCGCTGCTGACCGACCACGGCGTTTCCGCAGCAGCAGCGGCGGCAATCATGGGGATCTTCGGGCTGGCGACGATGGCCGGCCGGCTGCTCGCCGGTTATTTGGTCGACCGCATCTTCGCGCCCTTCGTCGCCACGGTATTTTTCCTGGCCCCGATCGCCGGCTTCATTCTTCTGAGCAGCGCTTCCGGCATGTTGCCGGGCGTCGGGGTAATTCTGCTGGGATTGGGGCTCGGCACCGAGATCGACCTGATCGCGTTCCTGGTGTCGCGCTATATGGGACAGCGGGCCTTCGGCGAGATCTATGGCTACTGTTTCATGATCTTCGGCCTCGGCTCCAGCCTCGGGAGGTTTCTCGGCGGCTTCGTATACGATGTTGCCGGATCCTATAACCCGGCGCTGATCGGCGCCGCCGGCGCGCTTGTCATGGCCGTGGTTCTTGTCAACCTTCTCGGCCCCTACACCTATCCGGTGCGTCGGGAAATCGAACCTCTCCTCTTGCGTCAGCCCGCGACATCCTGAAAGAGGCAGCTCAGCGCGGCTGTCGTTCTAGGTTTTTGAGGTGTTCCGCGGCAGCTGCATCGCCGAGGTCGCGGGCTCGACGGTACCAGGACGCGGCCTGAGCGGGGTCGCCGGGATTGCCGCGGATACCGACACGCCCCAGAAAATTGGGATCGAATGTTGCGCCCAGCCGAAGCGCCGCAGCGCTGTCGCCCGCATCGGCGGCGCGTTCATAGAATAATCGCGCCGACGCAATGTCCCCGGAGCTGAGGAACGCGTCGCCACGAGTTACGAGGGCGGTGATCTCCGTCGGAGAAAGGTGCTGGCCCGCCGGAGGCTGCGCCGGTGGAGGAGACGCTTGTGGTGTCGCTGAGGAGCGCGGCACAGCCGGGTTTGCGACGGATGCGTTGGGTTGCGGCATTTGCTCGGGCCGCACCGGAACAGGTGTCGGTAGAGCCGGTGCTGCTTGCGGCTCCGGCGTCGGCGGAAGGGCGGCAGCAGACGGCGCAGCCTGGGGCGCCGACTGTGGCGGCGCGACGCTCGGCGAGGGATTACCACCCGGCGGGAGCGATCGCTCATCCGGTGTCTTCACACCCGGCATTCTGACATAGTGCACGGCCAAGGAGGCCCCGACGCCGAGCGCCGCGAGCACACCCAGCACGGCTAAACTCCGAAATAAGATTGGCCGACCACGGCGTGTCTCCTCTTGACTGTGCCGGATCGCGAGCTGATGGCGAAGGAAATCAATGCCTTCGTCGTCGCCAATCTCATCAAAGCGCAACTGCAACGCGAGCGGCTCTCTGAGAGACTTTAGCGGCGGCTCCTCCAGCCGAGCGAGAAATCCTCGGCGCGCGAGTAGCACCCCCGCCGCCTTCTGTCTTGCGCCGTGCTGTATCGTGGCGCAGATCTCACCGAGCTGTTGATCGGAGAGCCGCTCGGCTTCATCGAAGACGAAGAGCGGGGCATCCATACCAGGTGTGTCCGATATGGTTATTATCCCGCCACCGGCGGACAACATCGTCAAGACGGAGCCGGCCCGGGACACCTCCTCGCCCGTGAGCTCCGGCCCGCAAGGGATGGCGATCATCCTGTGACGCGGCCCTGCCAGCTGACGGAGAGCCCGTGCGAGAGGCTGCGGGTCTGCCGGAGGATCACCGGTGACGAGGACAAGGTTACCCTTGTCGCCCAAGGCTGCGAGGATGCGGCGGGCAACAGACAAGTAGTGCGGCTCGCTTGCAAGATACCCGGAAGCCGCTTCGACCGCAGCAGCCCCGTCGGGGGAGCTGGATATGCCCGCGGGCATTGCTATGAGGTACTGCCGAAGCGAGTGAGACGGTCGACCTCACGACGGCCCCTTCGCGAAGGCTCCGCCGTGTACCGCATAGCAAAATCGCAAGCTGCGCCGAGAGCCACCGGGTCCATCGCGGGAATTCCGAGCGTGAGTTTATCGTATGTCCTGCGGCTGAGAAAGGCGTTGCGGACGGTGTCGCACCGGTTGAAGGCACAAAACAGGAAAATGCAGACCTCTGCATCACTTCACTTCGCACCCGCTCCCGTCCTCTACTGTCCGCGCAATACTTGATGAATATGCGAGATGGCGCGCTCAACCGCGGCTAATTACGTCTTCAGCCTCGAACATGAAATCTTTCCGGAACGAGAAATCCGGGGAGCACCATAGGAGGAACCACATGCTCCGCCACTCGCTGATCGCCGCCGCCTTCGCTCTCGCAACCGTTACGTCTTCAGTGGTCGCAGGCAACGCGGGCAACTGCTAACGTCAACGGCAACCCCCACCACCGCACGGTCGTGCACCACGTCTACGCCTACGAACCCGTGCCGAGCCCCTATTATTACGGCCCGTATTATGGGCCGGGTTATGTTCCGGCAGCATATGCTCCGGCGCCAATCACCGCTCTACCTGGCGCCGCAGTGTGCCTCGCCTTCTCTTTGATAGGCGCCTGCTGATATCCCACAACCAAATTGGGCAGGGAGCCCCGTCGGTGCGGGGCTCTCTTACCGTCCTCAATTGTCCCGACCGCGGGTGAGCTCGTAAAGGGCGACCGCCGCGGCGTTCGAGACGTTTAGGGTCGGCTGCGCCGGACGGGTCGGCAGCCGCGCGCGAAAATCGCAGCGCTCGCGCACCAGACGCCGTATGCCGCCGCCTTCTGAGCCGAGCACGATCGCCAGGCGCTCCCCGGCATCGGTTTGGGCCAACGACCGCGGCGCGGTCTCGTCGAGACCGCAAATCCAGAACCCCGCTCGCTTCAAGCGATCGAGCGAGCGCGCAAGATTGACGACGCGCACCAGGGGCACATTCTCTAGAGCGCCCGAAGCAGCTTTGGCGAGCGCGCCGGTTGTCGATGGTGCCCCGTGCGCCGGGATGACGACCGCGAGTGCGCCGAATGCGGCTGCCGAACGCAACACCGCGCCGATGTTTTGGGGGTCGCTCAGCTGATCGAGGACGACGATGATCCACGGTCCCGATGCTGGGCCAGTGCGCAACACATCCTCTAACTCGGGTTCGGGGAGTGGTTCGACTTCGAGCGCGAGCCCCTGGTGAACGGCGTGGCGCGGCAGGATCGCCGCAAAGCCGCCTTGATCGAGCACAGATATCGCCGCTCCGCTGTCGCGCCGCGCCGCCCGCGCATCAGCGACCAGAGCGGTCGCCTCATTCTCGTGCCCGGCAAGGACTACGAGACGGCGCCAGCGCCGCTCAGGGTTGGCGAGGGCCGCCGCCACGGCATGCCGGCCGTAGAGCCAAACGCCGGCGCCGGAGGGCTTGCGGCCGGATTTGGCCATGCACACCTTCCCAATCGCTGCCGAACGGCGGCAGACAGCACGCGCCGGTTTCGGACCGGCTGCCTATCGACAGGCCCGGATTGACAAAGTCAAGCCGACATCTTATCACCCCGCGTTCCGCTGCGCCGGGCGGCACGCGATCCGGAGGGGTTGCCGAGCGGTTAAAGGCAGCAGACTGTAAATCTGCCGACGTATGTCTTCGTAGGTTCGAATCCTACCCCCTCCACCAGTCCTCCGGGATCGCGGCAGGATCGAAGGCTTGGTGCAAGGTCTACGAAGGGCCATTCAAGCGGGTGTAGCTCAATGGTAGAGTTCCAGCCTTCCAAGCTGGCTACGTGGGTTCGATTCCCACCACCCGCTCCAGGCCGCCCCTAGCTTAGGAATAGTTTCCTTCTCACTCTGACGGAAAGCCGCACCGAATGTCGAAGGCGAAGTTTCAGCGGACGAAGCCGCACTGCAACATCGGGACGATCGGTCACATCGACCATGGCAAGACGACGTTGACGGCGGCGATCACCAAAGTCTTGGCGGAGAAGGGCGGGGCGACGTTTGTGCCGTTCGACCAGATCGACAAGGCGCCCGAAGAACGCGCGCGCGGGATCACGATCGCGACCGCGCATGTCGAGTACGAGACCGGCAAGCGCCATTACGCGCATGTCGACTGCCCGGGGCACGCGGATTACATCAAGAACATGATCACCGGAGCGGCGCAGATGGACGGCGCGATCCTGGTGGTCTCCGCGGCGGACGGCCCGATGCCGCAGACCCGCGAGCATGTGCTCTTGGCGCGCCAGGTCGGGGTGCCGGCCTTGGTGGTGTTCATGAACAAGGTCGACATGGTGGACGACCCGGAGTTGCTCGATCTGGTCGAATTGGAGGTTCGCGAGCTCTTATCGAGCTACCAGTTTCCCGGCGACGACATCCCGGTGGTGCGTGGCGCGGCGTTGTTTGCGCTGGAGGGCAGAGACCCGGAGCAGGGGCACGACTCGATCCTGGCACTGATGGAGGCGGTGGATTCGTACATTCCGCAGCCGGAGCGGGCGAAGGACCGGCCGTTCCTGATGCCGATCGAGGACGTGTTCACGATCTCGGGGCGCGGCACGGTGGTGACGGGGCGGGTCGAGCGCGGCGTCGTGAAGGTCGGCGACGAGGTCGAGATCGTGGGGCTGCGGCCGACCGCCAAAACAGTGGTGACCGGGGTCGAGATGTTCCGTAAATTGCTCGACCAGGGCGAGGCGGGCGACAATATCGGGGCGTTGTTGCGCGGCACCAAGCGCGAGGAGGTCGAGCGCGGCCAGGTGTTGGCGGCGCCGGGGTCGATCACGCCGCACACCCGCTTTCAGTGCGAGGCCTACATCCTGACCAAGGAGGAGGGCGGGCGGCATACGCCGTTTTTCGGCAACTACCGGCCGCAATTCTATTTCCGCACGACCGACGTGACCGGCACGGTGCATCTGCCGGAGGGCACCGAGATGGTGATGCCGGGCGACAACATCTCGATGGAGATCGAGCTGATCGCGCCGATCGCGATGGACGAGGGGCTGCGCTTTGCGATCCGCGAAGGCGGCCGCACCGTCGGCGCCGGCGTCGTCGCCAAGATCATAAAGTAGGAGTGTAGCTCAACTGGTAGAGCACCGGTCTCCAAAACCGGGGGTTGGGGGTTCGAGCCCCTCCACTCCTGCCACTACTTAACCGGAGTTCCTGGAACAGAAGCAAGCAAGGGCCCATATGGCCGCGATGGGCATGACCGCCCGGGGTGAACAGGTTCATGGCGAAGACGAGCCCAATCGAATTTTTTCAGCAGGTCCGGCAGGAAGTCTCCAGGGTCACGTGGCCGACCCGCAAGGAGACCATGGTTACCACGGCGATGGTGTTCGTGATGGTGTTCATCGCGGCCGTCTTCTTTTTTGTCGTGGACCAGGTGTTCTCGGCGGGCGTGCGGCTAATCTTCGGGTTGGGGCACTAGGGTTCGGGACGCTGGAGATGGCAAGCCGCTGGTACGTGATCCACGTTTATTCGGGTTTTGAGAAGAAGGTCGCGGCCTCGATCCGCGAGCAGGCCGAGCAAAAGGGACTTGCCGACGAGTTCGAGGAAATTCTCGTACCGACGGAGGAGGTTGTCGAGGTCAAGCGCGGCGCCAAGGTGAGCTCCGAGCGCAAGTTTTTCCCTGGCTATGTGCTGATAAAGATGGATATGAACGACGAGACGTGGCACCTCGTCAAGAACACCGCCAAGGTCACCGGGTTTCTTGGCGGTCGCGGCGTCAAGCCGTCGCCGATCAGCGACCACGAGGCGGCGCGCATCATGCATCAGGTGCAGGAGGGCATCGAGCGGCCGAAGCCTTCGGTCACGTTCGAAGTCGGCGAGCAGGTCCGCGTATGCGACGGCCCGTTCACTTCCTTCAACGGTCTCGTCGAAGACGTCGACGAGGAGAAGGCGCGCCTCAAGGTCGCGGTGTCGATCTTCGGACGCGCGACCCCAGTGGAGCTGGAGTATTCACAGGTCGAAAAGGTGTAGTGCTCGATCTGGCCCCGAGGTATGCCTCCCTCGTCCTCCCCGCGAAACGGGTAGCCGGGGCGGCCGGTCGGCATTAGTGGGCCCTGGACCCCGCTTTTTTGGGGCTACGAGCGTCGCGAGAGGTTGGAATAGATGGCGAAGAAGATCATCGGGATGATCAAATTGCAGGTGCCGGCGGGCAAGGCGAACCCTTCGCCGCCGATCGGACCGGCGCTCGGTCAGCGCGGGCTCAACATTATGGAGTTCTGCAAGGCATTCAACGCCGCGACGCAGAACCTCGAACCCGGCATGCCGATCCCGGTGGTGATCACGGCCTATGCCGACCGCTCCTTCGCTTTCGTGACGAAGAGCCCGCCCAACAGCTATTTCTTGAAAAAGGCTGCCGGCGTCGAGAAGGGAGCGCAAACTACCGGCAAGGGCCGGCCGGTGGGCCGAGTCACTATGGCGCAAATCCGCGAGATCGCCGAGCAGAAGATGCAGGACCTCAACGCGAATGATCTCGATGGCGCCTGTCGCATGCTGATCGGCTCAGCGCGCTCGATGGGTCTCGAAATAGTGGAGCAGGGCTGATGGCGAACACCGGAAAGCGGTTGAAGAAAGCTTACGAAGGTATCGATCCGACCGTGGCGCGTCCGCTGGAGGATGCGCTCAAACTGATCAAGGAACGCGCCTCGGCGAAGTTCGACGAAACCGTCGAAGTCGCGATGAACCTCAATCTCGACCCGCGCAAGCCCGATCAGAACCTGAGAGGCGCGGTAATGCTGCCGCACGGCACCGGGAAGATCGTGCGGGTCGCGGTGTTCGCGCGCGGCGATCGGGCAAAGGAAGCCGAGACTGCCGGGGCGGACATCGTCGGGGCCGAGGATCTCGCGGAGAAGATCCAGGCCGGTCAGATCGATTTCGATCGGGCGATCGCCACGCCCGACATGATGTCGCTGGTGGGGCGGCTCGGCAAGATCCTCGGCCCGCGCGGTTTGATGCCGAACCCGCGGCTCGGCACGGTGACCCAGAATGTGACCGAGGCCGTGCAAGCCGCCAAGGGCGGGCAAGTCGAGTTCCGCGCCGAAAAAGCCGGCATCGTCCATGCAGGGGTCGGCAAAGCGAGCTTTACCGACAACGCGTTGGCGGATAATGTGCGCGCGTTTGTCGGAGCGATCACCCGCGGCAAGCCGAGCGGCGTCAAAGGCACCTACATCAAGAAGGTCAGCGTCAGCTCGACGATGGGTCCGGGCGTCAGGGTCGAATTGTCGGGGCTGGCCGAGGAACCACGGGCTTAGCCGCCGGGCGAGGCTTGCCGACTGGTAGGAGATCGCAGTGGACCGAGCACAAAAACAAAGGGTGGTCGAGGCGCTGCAGCAGGACCTTGCGGGCACGGCTTGCGTCGTCGTCACGCACCAGTCCGGGCTGAGCGTCGCGGAGGTCACGGTGCTGCGGCGCCAGGTCCGCGACGGCGGGGCGACCTACCGGGTCACGAAGAACCGGCTCGTCAAGCGCGCCCTCGCCGGGACGCCGTTCGAGCCGCTGTTGTCGCTGTTTACCGGCCCGACGGCGATCGCCTTTTCCGACGATCCGGTCGCGGCGGCAAAGGTGGTGGTCGGATACGCCAACCGCAACGACAAGCTGACGATCGTCGGCGGCGGGCTGGCGGGCCGGCAGATCGATGTTGCTGAGGTCCGGGAATTGGCGAGCCTGCCCTCGCTCGATGCGTTGAGGGGCAGGCTGATCGGGTTGCTGCAGGCTCCGGCGGCGCGACTCGCACGAGTGCTGCAGGCGCCTGCTGGGCAGGTCGCGCGGGTGTTGGCCGCCCATGCGGAAAACCAGGGCGAGAGTGGCTAGCCATTCTTCTTTCATAGGCGTTTATTGCCATTAGGAAATCGGGAGTAGAATATGGCGGATTTGGCAAGACTGGTCGATGATTTGTCGGCCTTGAGCGTCATCGAGGCGGCGCAGCTCTCGAAGATGCTCGAAGAAAAATGGGGCGTCTCGGCGGCGGCACCGGTTGCGGTGGCGGCCACCGGTGGCGCGGCCGCGGCTGCCCCCGAAGCGGCGGTAGAAAAGACGGAGTTCGACGTAATCCTGGCTGCCATCGGCGAGAAGAAGATCAATGTGATCAAAGAGGTCAGAGCCATCACCAGTCTCGGCCTAAAGGAAGCCAAGGATCTCGTGGAGGCCGCGCCTAAGCCCATCAAGGAAGGTGTCAACAAGGAAGAGGCGGCAAAAATCAAAAAGCAGCTTGAAGATGCGGGTGCGACGGTTGAAATAAAGTAGGCCTGTCACGATATTGAATTTCCTCCGGCGGCGTTCGTTCTCGCGCGGACGCCTGCCGTTCAGGTTCACGAACCGGGACGCGAATTCATCGCGTACGCCGGGTTTTGGCGTCTTTAGGTAAGAAAGCTTGGCCGCCGGGTTGGCTGATTGCCCTATTATCTGATGAAAATCAGGATCTGATGAAAAATCAGGGCGGTGACAGCGGCGCCGAGCCACCGCTCGCGGTTCGGTAACATTCTTACGCAATCGGGCTGCGCGACAGCAGCCTACACCGAGGAGCACGCATGGCTATATCCTTCACCGGCAAGAAGCGGATCCGCAGAACCTTCGGGCGCGTCGCCGAAGTTGCGCCGATGCCAAACCTGATCGAGGTTCAAAAGAGCTCCTACGATCACTTCTTGCAGATGGGGGTTGTGCCGGAGCAGCGCGGCAACGTCGGGCTCCAGGAGGTTTTCAAGTCGGTCTTCCCGATCCGCGATTTCTCGGAGCGTGCCCAGCTCGAGTTCGTGCGGTACGAGCTCGAAGCCCCGAAATACGAGGTCGATGAGTGCCAACAGCGCGGCATCACCTTCGCCGCGCCGCTGAAGGTGACGTTGCGCCTGGTCGTGTGGGATGTCGACGAGGACACCGGCTCGCGGTCGATCCGTGACATCAAGGAGCAGGACGTCTACATGGGCGACATGCCCTTGATGACGAAGAACGGCACTTTCGTCATCAACGGCACCGAGCGTGTGATCGTCTCCCAAATGCACCGCAGCCCGGGGGTCTTCTTCGACCACGACAAGGGCAAAACGCATTCCTCGGGAAAATATCTGTTTGCGGCGCGGGTAATCCCTTATCGGGGCTCCTGGCTCGATTTCGAGTTCGACGCGAAAGATCATGTCTATGTGCGGATCGACCGGCGCCGCAAGCTTCCGGCGACAACCTTGCTGCTCGCCCTCGACGATGCCGCGACCGAGCGGCTGCGGGCGGCCCGCAGCTCCGAGACCAGGGTGCTACAGCCGGGCGAAGCCATCGGCATGTCCAAGGAGGAGATCCTCTCGAACTTCTACGGGACGATAACCTTCCGGTGCGGCGATCAGGGATGGATGACGGCATTCAGGGAAGAGAGTTTCAAAGGCAAGCTGGCGAGCGATCTGCTCGATGCCCGCACAGGCGAGATCGCGTTGGCGGCGGGCGAGCGGATGACGCCGCGTGTCGCGAGGCGACTGCGCGAGGGCGGACTGACCGATGTGCTCGTCCCGGATGAGGAGCTGATCGGCCGGTATTTCGCCTCGGATCTGATCAATGAAGAGACTGGCGAGGTTTATTTCGAGGCCGGCGACGAGATTACCGGCGCGACGCTTGCACAATTGGCCGCTGGCGGCATCGAGGAGTTGCCGGCGCTCGACATCGATCACGTCAGCGTCGGTCCCTACATCCGCAACACGCTTGCGATCGACAAGAATGCGACCCGCGAGGACTCGCTGATCGACATCTACCGCGTGATGCGCCCGGGCGAGCCGCCGACCCTGGAAACCGCCGAGACACTATTCAACAACCTGTTCTTCGACCCGGAGCGCTATGACCTATCGGCGGTCGGCCGTGTCAAAATGAACTCGCGGCTCGGCCTCTCGACGGACAATTCGGTGCGCACCCTGCGCAAAGCGGACATCCTGTCGATCCTTAAGGTCCTGGTCGACCTGAAGGACGGCCGCGGCGAGATCGACGACATCGATCATCTCGGCAACCGCCGGGTCCGGTCGGTCGGCGAGCTGATGGAAAACCAATACCGCGTCGGACTGTTGCGCATGGAGCGGGCAATCCGCGAGCGCATGAGCTCGGTTGAGATCGACACCGTTATGCCGCACGACCTGATCAATGCGAAACCGGCGGCTGCTGCGGTGCGCGAGTTCTTCGGCTCGTCCCAGCTGTCGCAGTTCATGGACCAGACGAACCCGCTCTCGGAGATTACCCACAAGCGGCGTTTGTCGGCCCTCGGCCCCGGCGGGCTGACCCGCGAGCGCGCCGGCTTCGAGGTACGCGACGTGCACCCGACTCATTACGGCCGGATCTGCCCGATCGAAACCCCCGAAGGCCCAAACATTGGCCTGATCAACAGCCTGGCGACTTATGCGCGCGTCAATCAGTACGGGTTCATTGAAAGTCCTTACCGCCGGGTCGCGGGCGGCCGGGTAACCGCCGAGGTCGTCTACTTGTCTGCGATGGACGAGGGCCGCTACGCCATAGCGCAGGCCAACGTCGAGACCGATACAGAAGGGCGGGTTACCGCCGATCTGACGAATTGCCGCAAGGGCGGAGATTTCGTCATGACCCGGCCGGAAGATATCGACCTGATCGATGTCTCGCCCAAGCAGCTGGTTTCGGTCGCGGCGGCGCTGATCCCGTTCCTGGAGAACGACGACGCAAACCGCGCCCTGATGGGATCGAACATGCAGCGCCAGGCGGTGCCGCTGATTCAGGCCGAGGCGCCGCTCGTCGGCACCGGCATGGAGGAGACCGTCGCCCGCGATTCCGGCGTCACTATCATCGCTCGGCGCTCGGGGATCGTCGACCAGGTCGATGCGACCCGCATCGTCGTTCGCGCGACAGAGGAGACCTCGACGGCCGCCTCAGGCGTCGACATCTACAATCTCCTCAAATTCCAGCGCTCGAACCAGAACACCTGCATCACCCAGCGCCCGCTGGTCAAAGTCGCAGATCAGGTGATGGCAGGCGATATCATCGCCGACGGTCCATCGACGCAGCTCGGCGAGCTGGCGCTCGGGCGCAATGTGCTGTGCGCGTTCATGCCCTGGAACGGGTACAATTTCGAGGATTCGATCCTGATTTCAGAGCGGATCGTGTCCGATGACGTGTTTACCTCGATCCATATCGAAGAATTCGAGGTCATGGCGCGCGACACCAAGCTCGGGCAGGAAGAGATCACGCGCGACATTCCGAACGTCGGCGAGGAGGCGCTGAAAAATCTCGACGAGGCCGGGATCGTCTATATCGGCGCCGAGGTCAAACCGGGCGACATCCTCGTCGGCAAGGTCACTCCGAAGGGAGAGTCGCCGATGACCCCGGAAGAGAAGCTTCTGCGCGCGATTTTTGGAGAAAAAGCGTCCGATGTGCGCGACACCTCGCTGCGACTTCCACCGGGCGTGTCGGGCACGATCGTCGAGGTGCGGGTGTTCTCGCGGCGTGGCATCGACAAAGACGAGCGCGCACTGGCGATCGAACGGGCCGAGATCGAGCGGTTGGCCAAGGACCGCGACGACGAGCGCGCAATCCTCGAGCGCAGCTTCGCCGCACGGTTGAAGGAGTTGTTGCTCGGTCAGACCGCGGTCGGCGGCCCCCGGGGAATGAAGTCGGGGACCGAGATCACCGAGGAGGTGCTCGCCGAAAATCCCCCGGCGCTGTGGCGACAAATCTCGATCCGAGACGACGCAAGGATGGCGGATATCGAGGGTTTGAAGAAGCAAATGGAGGATGCCGTCGCAGCGCTCACCGCGCGCTTTGAGAGCAAGGTCGAAAAACTGCAGCGCGGTGACGAGCTGCCGCCCGGCGTCATGAAGATGGTCAAGGTCTTTGTCGCGGTGAAACGCAAGCTGCAGCCGGGCGACAAAATGGCGGGCCGACACGGCAACAAGGGCGTCATCTCGCGCATCATGCCCTCCGAGGACATGCCCTATCTCGAGGACGGGACACCGGTCGACATCGTGTTGAACCCGCTCGGCGTGCCGAGCCGCATGAATGTCGGCCAGATCCTCGAGACGCATCTCGGGTGGGCGGCGGCGGGGCTGGGACGGCGCATCGGCGAGGTGCTCGCCAATGTACGGCGCGGCACCGCCAACGGCGAGCTTCGCGGTGTCGTCGGCGAAATGTACGAGGGCGAGCAGAAGTCGGAGATCGATCGTCTGCCGGACGAGGATTTGGTCGAGCTGGCCGGCAATCTGGCCCATGGCGTGCCGGTTGCGAGCCCGGTGTTCGACGGGGCGCGAGAGGAGGACATCGTCGCGATGCTGGCGGCGGCAGGCCTCTCATCCTCCGGCCAAGTCACCTTGGTCGACGGGCGCACCGGCGAGGCGTTCGATCGCCCGGTGACGGTGGGGTACATCTATATGATGAAACTGCACCACCTGGTCGACGACAAGATCCATGCGCGATCGATTGGCCCGTACAGCCTCGTCACCCAGCAGCCGCTCGGCGGTAAGGCACAGTTCGGTGGCCAGCGGTTCGGCGAAATGGAGGTTTGGGCATTGGAAGCCTACGGTGCGGCATACACCTTGCAAGAGATGCTGACGGTCAAGTCGGACGACGTTTCCGGCCGGACCAAGGTGTATGAGGCCATCGTACGAGGTGACGACAACTTCGAGGCGGGCATTCCCGAATCCTTCAACGTGCTGGTTAAGGAATTACGGTCGCTTGGCCTCAATGTCGAGCTGGAGCAGCGCGGTTATTAAACGGGACCGTCCCGAGAGGTCAGGTGAAAGTTCCTCTTCCGTCACCCCCGCGCAAGCGGGGGTCCAGGCCTGCAAGCGGCGCGCCGGCCGCCCTGGATGCCCCATTTCGCGGGTATAACGATCGAGCGCAAAGGGGTCGTGTATGAATGAGTTGATGAATATCTTTGGCCAAGTTAGCGGGCCGCAGAGCTTCGATCAGATCCGCATCTCGATCGCCAGCCCAGAGCGCATCCGCTCATGGTCCTACGGCGAGATCAAGAAGCCTGAGACGATCAATTACCGGACGTTCAAGCCGGAGCGCGATGGGCTGTTCTGCGCTCGGATCTTCGGTCCGATCAAGGATTATGAATGCTTGTGCGGCAAGTACAAGCGCATGAAGTATCGCGGCATCATCTGCGAGAAATGCGGCGTCGAGGTGACCCTGTCGAAAGTTCGGCGAGACCGTATGGGCCACGTCGAGCTCGCCTCGCCGGTCGCGCATATCTGGTTCTTGAAGTCGCTGCCAAGCCGCGTCGGATTATTGCTCGACATGACGCTGAAGGACCTCGAACGGGTACTCTATTTCGAGAACTACGTCGTCATCGAGCCGGGTCTGACCCCGCTGAAGCAGCGTCAACTGCTGAATGAAGATGAGTATCTAAAGGCCCAAGACGATTACGGCGACGACCAGTTCACGGCGTCTATAGGGGCCGAGGCGCTGCGCACAATGCTGTCCGCCATCGATCTGGCCGAGGAGAAGGAAAGGCTGCGCGACGAGCTGCGCGACACCAATTCAGAGGCGCGCCGCAAGAAGCTCGTCAAGCGTTTGAAGCTCGTTGAAGCCTTTATCGAATCGAACAGCCGGCCGGAGTGGATGATCCTCGAGGTCGTCCCGGTCATTCCGCCGGAATTGCGGCCGCTCGTGCCGCTCGACGGCGGGCGCTTTGCGACCTCCGATCTGAACGACCTCTACCGCCGTGTGATCAACCGCAACAACCGGCTGAAGCGCCTCATCGAGCTGCGCGCGCCCGACATCATCGTGCGCAACGAGAAGCGCATGCTGCAGGAGGCGGTCGACGCGCTGTTCGACAATGGCAGGCGCGGGCGGATCATCACCGGCGCCAACAAGCGGCCGCTGAAGTCCTTGTCCGACATGTTGAAGGGCAAGCAGGGACGGTTCCGTCAGAACCTGCTCGGCAAGCGGGTCGATTATTCGGGCCGCTCGGTCATCGTCGTCGGTCCCGAGCTCAAGCTGCACCAGTGCGGTCTGCCGAAGAAGATGGCGCTCGAGCTGTTCAAGCCGTTCATTTACTCGAAGCTCGAACTCTACGGCCTTGCCAGCACGATCAAGGCCGCCAAGCGCATGGTCGAGAAGGAGCGGCCGGAGGTATGGGATATCCTCGAGGAGGTTATCCGCGAGCATCCGGTTCTCCTGAACCGGGCGCCGACGCTTCACCGCCTCGGGATTCAAGCGTTCGAGCCGGTGCTGATCGAGGGCAAGGCGATCCAGCTACATCCGCTCGTCTGCACCGCCTTCAACGCCGATTTCGACGGCGACCAGATGGCCGTCCACGTGCCGCTGTCACTGGAGGCGCAGCTCGAGGCGCGCGTCCTGATGATGTCGACCAACAACATCCTCAGCCCGGCGAACGGCAAGCCGATCATCGTGCCGTCGCAGGACATCGTGCTGGGCCTCTATCACATTACGATGGAGCGCCCGGGCGAAAAGGGCGAAGGCATGCTGTTCAGCAGCATCGGCGAGATCGAGCAGGCGCTCGAATCCAAGGCGGTCTCGCTGCACGCCCGCGTCAAGGCGCGCTTCCACACTGTCGATGCCGACGGCAAGCCAGTTGTGCAAAGGGTCGAGACCACGCCCGGACGCATGCTCCTCTCGGAGATTGTGCCGCGCAACCCGGCGATCGGCTTCGATCTGATCAACACATTGCTGACCAAAAAGGAGATCAGCAACGTCATCGATCAGGTCTACCGCCACTGCGGGCAGAAGGAGACGGTTATCTTCTGCGACCGTCTGATGTCGCTCGGCTTCCAACAGGCCTGCAAAGCCGGCATTTCGTTCGGTAAGGACGATCTGATCGTGCCCGAGGAGAAGCGCCGCCTGGTCGGTGAGGCGCAGGAGCAGGTCAAGCAGTATGAGCAGCAATACCAGGACGGCCTGATCACCCAAGGCGAGAAGTACAACAAGGTCGTCGATGTATGGTCGCGCTGCACGGACCGTGTCGCCGAAGAGATGCTGAAGAAGATCCGCGAGCCGCAGCCCGGCGAGCCGGTCAACTCGGTATGGATGATGTCGGATTCTGGGGCGCGCGGTTCGGCGGCGCAGATCAAACAGCTGGCCGGCATGCGAGGCCTGATGGCCAAGCCGTCGGGCGAGATCATCGAGACGCCGATCATCTCCAACTTCAAGGAGGGGCTGACCGTCCTCGAATACTTCAACTCGACGCACGGCGCCCGCAAGGGTCTCGCCGACACGGCGCTGAAGACGGCCAATTCGGGTTATCTGACCCGGCGGCTCGTCGATGTCGCGCAAGACGCGATCATCACCGAGGAAGATTGTGGTACCACGCGCGGGCTCATGACGAGCGCCGTCGTCGACGGCGGCGAAGTTATCGCTCCACTCGCAGACCGCATTCTCGGCCGTTCGGCCGCGGTCGATATCCTCGATCCGCTGAGCGGCGAGGTCGTGCTCTCGGCGGGCGCACTGATCGACGAGGATGCCGTCGACCAGATCGAGCGGGCTGGTGTCGATACTGTACCGATCCGCTCGGTGCTGACCTGCGAATCCCGTATCGGCGTCTGCGGCAAGTGCTATGGGCGCGACTTGGCGCGCGGTACGGTCGTCAATATCGGGGAAGCGGTCGGCGTCATTGCCGCGCAATCGATCGGCGAACCCGGCACGCAGCTGACGATGCGCACCTTCCACATCGGCGGTGCCGCGCAACGCGGCGCCGAACAATCTTCTGTCGAGGCCGCTTTCGACGCCAGAGCGGAGGTCAAGAACCGAAACGTTGTGATCAACTCGGGGGGCGTCCCGGTAGTGATGGGCCGCAACACCGAAATCGTGCTGTTGGACGAAGCCGGACGGGAAAAAGCCCGGCACCGAGTTCCGTACGGCGCAAGGCTGCTCGTCGATGATGGGGCCGAGGTTAAACGGGGTGACCGCCTGGTCGAGTGGGACCCCTACACGATCCCAATCATCACCGAGAAGGACGGTATTGCGCATTACGTCGATCTGATCGAAGGCCTGTCGATGCGCGAGACGGTGGACGAAGCGACCGGCATCTCGTCGAAGGTGGTCGTCGACTGGAAACAGCAGCCACGCGGCAGCGATTTGCGACCGCGGATCACGTTGCGCGACGAGGAGGGCGAGGTGCTCACCTTAGCCAACGGGCTCGAGGCGCGCTACTTCATGTCGGTCGACGCAATCCTTTCGGTCGACAACGGGGCGCACGTCAAGGCTGGCGACGTGCTTGCGCGCATTCCGCGCGAATCCTCGAAGACGCGGGACATCACGGGTGGTCTGCCGCGTGTCGCCGAGCTGTTCGAGGCGCGCAAGCCGAAGGATTTCGCGATCATTAGCGAAAGCGACGGCCGCGTCGAATTCGGCAAGGACTACAAGGCCAAGCGGCGCATCATCGTTGCCCCGACCGAGGACGATAAGGAGCCGGTCGAATACCTGATCCCGAAGGGCAAACACATCAGCGTGCAGGAAGGCGATTACATCGAGAAGGGTGACCTCTTGATGGACGGCAACCGGGTGCCGCACGACATCCTGCGGATCCTCGGGGTCGAGGAGCTGGCGAGCTACCTGATCAACGAGATCCAGGAGGTTTATCGGCTGCAAGGTGTGCGGATCAACGACAAGCACATCGAGGTGATCGTCCGGCAGATGCTGCAGAAGGTGGAAATCGCCGATCCCGGTGAGACGACCTTCCTCGCCGGCGAGCAGGTCGACCGATCGGAGTTCGAGCTGGAAAACGCCAAAATTGAGAGCGAGGGTCTGCGGCCGGCGGAAGCGCGCCCGGTGCTGCAGGGCATCACCAAGGCGAGCCTCCAGACGAACTCGTTCATCTCGGCCGCCTCGTTCCAGGAGACGACACGCGTGTTGACCGAGGCTGCGGTGTCCGGCCGGATCGACTCGCTGATGGGTCTCAAGGAAAACGTGATTGTCGGGCGGCTGATCCCGGCGGGGACCGGCAGTGTCATCGCTCGGTTGCGCGAGGTGGCGGCCGAGCGCGACCGCGAGCTCGCTGCGATAGCTGCGAACGAAGAGCCCGCTCAACTCGTCGAAGCCGAAAAACAAACGGCCTAAGACGTCCCCTCTGTCCATGGAGCGCGTTGCGTTCCATGGCAGGGGGGACTTGACCGGGTTGGTTTGGATCATTAGTAATATTGGCCTCACTCGGGGCTGGCCGTAGGAAGCCACCTAGACGCAGCCCTATATTGGTCCCTGGCTCGGCGCTTCTGTGAGGAGGCGCGCAAGAAATTAGGTGCGAGAACTCATCGACCCGGCGGCGTCATCGCCTCGGGCGATTGTCGTGTTTGACGAGGTTGTGACGATGCCGACGATAAACCAGCTGATCCGCAATCCGCGGAGGCCGGAGGTGGCACGCAATAAGGTTCCAGCAATGGAAGCCTGCCCGCAGAAGCGCGGGGTGTGCACGCGCGTATACACGACCACGCCGAAAAAGCCGAATTCCGCTTTGCGCAAGGTGGCGCGCGTGCGCCTGACGAACGGGTTCGAGGTCACGAGCTACATTCCGGGCGAGGGTCACAACCTGCAGGAGCATTCGGTCGTCTTGATCCGGGGCGGCCGGGTCAAGGACCTTCCCGGGGTGCGGTACCATATCATCCGCGGCACGCTCGATACCCAGGGCGTCAAAGACCGCCGCCAGCGCCGTTCGAAGTACGGCGCCAAGCGCCCCAAATAGGAGGCCGTCATGTCGCGCCGTCGCGCTGCGGTCAAACGCGAGGTCTTGCCGGACGCAAAATTCGGCGACAGCGTATTAACCAAGTTTATGAATTGCCTGATGTACGAGGGCAAGAAATCGGTGGCCGAGCGCATCGTCTACGGGGCGTTCGATCGCATCGCCAAGCGCAGCGGGCAAGACCCCTTGCGGGTGTTCCACGACGCGCTCGGTAATGTGCGGCCTGCCGTGGAGGTCCGCTCGCGTCGCGTCGGCGGCGCCACCTATCAGGTGCCGATCGAAGTGCGGACCGATCGCAGCCAGGCGCTGGCCATTCGCTGGCTGATTTCAAGTTCGCGCGGGCGCTCAGAAAACACGATGGAGGAGCGGCTTTCGGGGGAGCTGCTCGACGCCTCCAACAATCGCGGTGCCGCGGTGAAGCGGCGGGAGGATACGCATCGCATGGCCGATGCGAACAAAGCCTTCTCGCACTACCGCTGGTAACCGGCGAAGCACGCCACAACCGAAACATATTTTCTTTTAGGGGTGCCGCCCGGCGTGGCGCCCGCGGAGTCGCTTTCATGGCACGCACGACACCTCTCGAGCGGTACCGAAACATCGGCATCATGGCCCATATCGACGCCGGTAAAACGACCACCACCGAGCGCATCCTCTATTACACCGGCCGCGCCTATAAGATGGGCGAGGTGCACGAAGGCACCGCGACGATGGATTGGATGGCCCAGGAGCAGGAGCGCGGCATTACGATCACCTCGGCCGCGACCACCTGCTTTTGGCAAGATCACCGCATCAACATCATCGACACGCCCGGCCACGTCGACTTCACGATCGAGGTCGAGCGCAGCCTGCGTGTGCTCGACGGGGCGGTCGCGGTATTCGACTCGGTCGCCGGCGTCGAGCCCCAATCGGAGACCGTCTGGCGGCAAGCCGACAAATACGGCGTCCCGCGGATCTGCTTTGTCAACAAGATGGACCGGATCGGCGCGGATTTTCCGCGCTGCGTCGCGATGATCGACGACCGAACTCGGCGCCAAGCCGCTGGTGCTGCAATTGCCGATTGGGGTCGAGAGTGACTTTGTCGGGATCATCGATCTCGTCGGCTTTCGCGCGATCAAATGGCGCGATGAAACTTTAGGTGCGGAATTCGACATCGTGGACGTGCCGCCCGATATGGCTGAGGAGGCTAAAACCTTCCGGACAAGTTTGGTCGAAGCCGCGGTCGAGCAGGATGACGCGGCGCTCGAGGCTTATCTCGGTGGCGAGGAGCCGAGCGAACACGTGCTGAAGCGGTGCATCCGGAAGGGCACGGTCGGCGGGGTTTTTGTTCCGGTGCTGTGCGGTTCGGCTTTCAAGAACAAGGGTGTGCAGCCGCTGCTCGACGCAGTGATCGACTATTTGCCGGCCCCGACCGATGTCGCGGCGATCAACGGCATCAGGGTCGGCTCGAAGGAGCCGGTCGTTCGCCGCTGCTCGGATGACGAGCCGTTTGCCGGACTCGCCTTCAAGATCATGAGCGACCCGTTTGTCGGCTCACTGACCTTCGTCCGCATTTATTCCGGTGTCGTTACGACCGGCAGCCAGGTGGTGAACAGCGTCAAGGGCACGCGCGAGCGGATCGGCCGCATGCTGCAGATGCACGCGAACCACCGCGAGGACATCAAGGAAGCCCGCGCCGGAGACATTGTCGCGTTGGCCGGGCTGAAGAACACCACGACCGGAGACACCCTTTCCGACCCCAGCGATCCGGTCGTGCTCGAGCGGATGGAGTTTCCAGAGCCGGTCATCGAGATCGCAGTCGAGCCCAAGACCAAGGGGGATCAGGAGAAGATGGGCCAGGCGCTCGCCCGGCTGGCGACCGAGGACCCGTCATTCCGGGTGACCGTCGACCACGAGAGCGGCCAGACCGTGATCAAGGGGATGGGCGAATTGCACCTCGAGATCATCGTCGACCGCATGAAGCGCGAGTTCAAAGTCGACGCCAATGTCGGCGCGCCGCAGGTCGCCTACCGCGAGACGATTACTCGCGCCGCAGAGGTTGATTATACCCACAAAAAGCAGACGGGCGGAGCCGGACAGTTCGCCCGCGTCAAACTGCGTTTCGAGCCGTTGCCGCCGGGGTCGGGTTTCGCCTTCGAAAACGCGGTGGTCGGCGGCGCGGTGCCGAAGGAGTATGTGCCCGGCGTCGAGAAGGGGCTGAAGGCCTCGACGGAAACCGGTGTGCTCGCCGGCTTCCCGGTCATCGATCTACAGGCGACGTTGATCGACGGCGCCTACCACGATGTCGATTCAAGCGTCCTCGCCTTCGAAATCGCAGCCCGCGCGGCGTTCAAGGAGGGCGTCATGAAAGCCGCGCCGAAGCTCCTCGAACCGATCATGCGGGTCGAAGTCGTCACGCCCGAGGAGTATATGGGCGACGTGATCGGCGACCTGAACAGCCGGCGCGGCCAAGTCACCGGGATGGACACGCGCGGCAATGCGCGGGTCATCGATGCGATGGTTCCGCTCGCCAACATGTTCGGATACGTCAATACCTTGCGGTCGATGAGCCAGGGCCGGGCCCAATACACGATGCATTTCGACCATTACGAACAGGTACCGCAGGCGGTGGCGGACGAAGTCCGCGCCAAAATGGCTTAAGAATCCAGATAATCCAGGCTTGGGAATCCAGCCGGGCTGGATCGAACGGAGAAGAAGGCAATGTCGAAGGCGAAGTTTCAGCGGACGAAGCCGCACTGCAACATCGGGACGATCGGTCACATCGACCATGGCAAGACGACGTTGACGGCGGCGATCACCAAAGTCTTGGCGGAGAAGGGCGGGGCGACGTTTGTGCCGTTCGACCAGATCGACAAGGCGCCCGAAGAACGCGCGCGCGGGATCACGATCGCGACCGCGCATGTCGAGTACGAGACCGGCAAGCGCCATTACGCGCATGTCGACTGCCCGGGGCACGCGGATTACATCAAGAACATGATCACCGGAGCGGCGCAGATGGACGGCGCGATCCTGGTGGTCTCCGCGGCGGACGGCCCGATGCCGCAGACCCGCGAGCATGTGCTCTTGGCGCGCCAGGTCGGGGTGCCGGCCTTGGTGGTGTTCATGAACAAGGTCGACATGGTGGACGACCCGGAGTTGCTCGATCTGGTCGAATTGGAGGTTCGCGAGCTCTTATCGAGCTACCAGTTTCCCGGCGACGACATCCCGGTGGTGCGTGGCGCGGCGTTGTTTGCGCTGGAGGGCAGAGACCCGGAGCAGGGGCACGACTCGATCCTGGCACTGATGGAGGCGGTGGATTCGTACATTCCGCAGCCGGAGCGGGCGAAGGACCGGCCGTTCCTGATGCCGATCGAGGACGTGTTCACGATCTCGGGGCGCGGCACGGTGGTGACGGGGCGGGTCGAGCGCGGCGTCGTGAAGGTCGGCGACGAGGTCGAGATCGTGGGGCTGCGGCCGACCGCCAAGACGGTGGTGACCGGGGTCGAGATGTTCCGCAAGCTCCTCGACCAGGGTGAGGCGGGCGACAACATCGGGGCGCTGCTGCGCGGCACCAAGCGCGAGGAGGTCGAGCGCGGCCAGGTGCTGGCGGCGCCGGGGTCGATCACGCCGCACACCCGCTTTCAGTGCGAGGCCTACATCCTGACCAAGGAGGAGGGCGGGCGGCACACGCCGTTTTTCGGCAACTACCGGCCGCAATTCTATTTCCGCACGACCGACGTGACCGGCACGGTGCACCTGCCGGAGGGCACCGAGATGGTGATGCCGGGCGACAACATCTCGATGGAGATCGAATTGATCGCGCCGATCGCGATGGACGAGGGGCTGCGCTTTGCGATCCGCGAGGGCGGCCGCACCGTCGGCGCCGGCGTCGTCGCCAAGATCATAAAATAGCCGGCGAACTGAAGGCCGAGCGCGCGCAGTAGGATTGGAATAACAAATGGCGACCGACAACCAGAACATTCGCATTCGGCTGCGGGCTTACGATCACCGCGTGCTCGATCAATCCACCAGCGAAATCGTCAACACTGCGAAGCGAACGGGGGCGCGGGTGCGGGGTCCGATCCCGCTCCCGACCAAAATCGAGAAATTCACCGTCTTGCGCTCGCCGCATGTCGATAAGAAATCGCGCGAGCAGTTCGAGATCCGCACCCACAAACGCATGCTCGATATTGTCGACCCGACTCCGCAGACCGTCGACGCGCTGATGAAACTCGATCTCGCCGCCGGCGTCGACGTCGAGATTAAGCTCTGAGGATGGGGCGATGCGCACCGGTCTGATCGCCCGCAAGCTCGGCATGACGCGCGTCTTTACCGACGAGGGTAACCACATCCCGGTGACGGTGCTGAAGGTCGACAACTGCCAGGTCGTCGCCGTGCGGACCGAGGACAGGGACGGCTATACGGCGGTGCAGCTCGGCGTTGGCAGCGCCAAGACTAAGAACGTAACGAAGCCGCAACGCGGTCATTTCGCCAAGGCCAAAGTCGAGCCGAAGGCGCGCCTCGCCGAATTCCGTGTCTCGAAGGATGCCCTGCTGGAGGTCGGCGCGGAAATTACCGCGGCACATTTTCTTCCGGGTCAGTTTGTCGACGCCGTCGGTACCAGCATCGGGAAGGGGTTCGCCGGCGCGATGAAACGGCATAATTTTAGCGGGTTGCGCGCCAGCCACGGTGTTTCGGTCTCCCATCGCAGCCACGGGTCGACTGGCCAGCGGCAGTCGCCCGGCAAGACTTTCAAAAACAAGAAGATGGCGGGGCATCTCGGGGCCGAGCGGGTAACGACGCAGAGCCTCGAGGTGGTTGCAGCCGATGCCGAGCGCGGCATTTTGATGATCAAGGGGTCGGTGCCGGGAAGCCCGGGCGGCTATGTGCTGATCAAGGATGCGGTCAAGCGCAAAGCTCCAGCAGAGCTGCCGTTCCCGGCAGCGTTGCGGCAGATGCCGGCCACGGCCGAGAGCTCGTGAGGCGGAGCCTCCTGATGAAGCTCACCGTGCGCAATCTCGATAATCAGGAAGTCGGCGATATCGACCTCGCCGACGAGGTATTCGGTCTGCCGATCCGTCGCGACATCCTCGCTCGGGTCGTCAACTGGCAATTGGCAAAACGTCGCGCCGGAACCCATAAGACCAAGGGGATCAGCGAGATACAGGGGACGACCAAGAAACCTTATAAGCAGAAGGGTACCGGGCGCGCCCGTCAGGGCAGCTTGCGCTCGCCGCAGTTTCGCGGCGGTGCGGTGATCTTCGGCCCGGTCGTACGCAGCCATGAATTCTCGCTGCAGAAGAAGGTTCGCAAGCTGGGCCTCAGGACGGCGCTGTCCTCAAAGCAGCGCGAGGGCAAGCTGATCGTGATCGACGCGGCCCGCATCGAAGAGGCCAAGACCAAGACGTTGCGGGTGCGTTTCGAAACGCTGGGCTGGGACTCGGTGCTGATCATCGACGGGCCCGCTATCGACGAGGGCTTCATGCGCGCCGCCCGCAACCTGCCCCGCGTCGATGTGCTGCCGCAGCAAGGCGCCAACGTTTACGACATCCTGCGCCGCGACACGCTCGTTCTGACGCGCGAGGCGGTGCAGCACCTCGAGGCGCGCCTCAAATGAGCCGGTTTCGCGTCATCCCGCCCGCCGTCACGCGGCTCACGCGGCAGCAAATGTACGACATCATCCGCGGCCCGGTGATCACCGAGAAGGCGACGAACCTGTCCGAGCACCGCCAGGTGATCTTTCGCGTGCCGTTGACCGCCACCAAGCGCGAAGTAAAGGCGGCTGTCGAAGGTTTGTTCAGCGTCAACGTGACCGCGGTGAACACGATCCGGGTCATGGGCAAGCTCAAGCGGGTTCGTGGCCGGCCCGGCCGGCGTTCCGATTATAAAAAAGCGGTCGTGACCCTGCGCGAGGGCCAGCGGATCGACGTGACTACGGGCATTTGAAAGCCTACCCGAAGATGGATTGCAATTCCGCCGATATAACCCTCTCCCCTTGCTGGCCGGGGGGAGAGGGTAGGGTGCGGGGGGCCGAGGGTCCGGACCGCGGCGCCACCCACCTCACCCTCCCACGCCTCCGGCACGGGCCCCTCCCTCTCCCCCCTGAAGCGCGGAGAGGGGCTGATGCTTCTGATACGCTCGGGGGGAAGGAGCACGGGCGATGGCACTGAAGACATTTAATCCGACGACGCCATCGCGCCGCCAGCTCGTGATCGTCGACCGCAGCGAATTGTGGAAGGGGAAGCCCGTCAAGGCCCTGACCGAGGGGCTGCGCGGCAAGGGCGGCCGCAACAACACCGGCCGCATAACGATGCGTTGGCGCGGCGGCGGCAACAAGCGGCGCTACCGGATCGTGGATTTCAAGCGCTCGAAGGTCGATATGCCGGCTACTGTCGAGCGGCTCGAATATGACCCGAACCGCACCGCATTCATTGCACTGATCCGTTACCAGGACGGCGAGCTCGCCTACATACTGGCGCCCCAGCGGCTCAAAGCGGGCGACACGGTCGTCTCCGGCGAGAGGGTGGACGTCAAGCCCGGCAACACGATGCCGATGCGCAGCATGCCGGTCGGCACGATCATCCACAATGTCGAGATGAAACCCGGCAAGGGCGGTCAGATCGCCCGGTCGGCTGGGACGTACGCCCAGCTGGTCGGCCGCGACCAGGGTTACGCGCTATTGCGCCTCTCTTCCGGAGAGCTGCGCATGGTGCGCTCCGAATGCCGGGCGACGATCGGCGCGGTGTCAAACCCCGATCAGCAGAACATCGTAATCGGCAAGGCCGGTCGCAACCGCTGGCTCGGCCGCCGGCCTTCGGTGCGCGGTGTCGCGATGAACCCGATCGATCACCCGCATGGCGGCGGCGAGGGCCGCAGCTCGGGTGGCCGCCATCCCGTCACGCCGTGGGGCAAGCCGACCAAGGGCAAGAAGACCCGGCACAACAAGGCGGCGGACCGGCTGATCGTGCGCCGCCGCCACAAGCGCTAGCCGACGGGGAGGAAAAGCTTGGCACGCTCGGTATGGAAGGGGCCGTTTGTCGACGGCTATCTCCTCAAAAAGGCGGAGGCGGCACGTGGGTCGGGGCGCAACCAGGTGATCCGCACCTGGTCGCGCCGGTCGACGATTTTTCCGCAATTTGTCGGGCTTACCTTCGGTGTCTATAACGGCCACAAATTCATCCCGGTGCTGGTCACCGAGAACATGATCGGGCACAAGCTCGGCGAGTTCGCGCCGACCCGGACCTTCTACGGGCACGCCGGCGACAAGAAGGCGAGAAGGAGCTGACATGGGTAAGCCAGCCGCCGAACGGCGGCTCGACGACAGCGAAGCCGCCGCATCCATGCGGGGCCTGCGCACGAGCCCACGCAAGCTTAACCTTGTGGCCCAGACGATCCGTGGCAAGACTGCCTCGGTCGCGCTCGCGGAACTGACCTTCTCACGGCGCCGCATCGCGCGCGACGTCAGAAAGGTTCTGCAAGCGGCGATCGCCAATGCCGAAAACAATCACCAGCTCGATGTTGACCGCCTTTTCGTGAAGGAGGCCACGGTCGGCCGCGCTTTTGTACTGAAACGGTTTCACACGAGAGGCCGCGGGCGCTCGGCACGCGTCGAGAAGATGTTTGCGCATCTAACCGTGATCGTCCGGGAGAGCGCCGAGGAGGGCTGAGTAATGGGACAGAAGGTCAATCCGATCGGGCTGCGGCTCGGCATCAACCGGACCTGGGACTCGCGCTGGTTCGCGCGCAAGGAATACGGCAATTTGCTGCTCGACGACCTCGGCCTGCGCAAGTTCCTGCAACGGCGCCTGACCCAGGCCGGCCTCTCCCGCGTCGTCATCGAGCGCGCCGCGCGGCGCACGAGGATCACGCTGCATTCGGCCCGGCCCGGCGTAGTCATCGGGAAAAAGGGGGTCGACATCGAAAAGCTGCGCACCGATCTCGCCAAGGTAACCAACAGCGAAGTCAGCCTCAACATCGTCGAGATCCGCAAGCCGGAAATCGACGCGAAGCTGATTGCCGACGGCATCGCACAGCAGCTGGAGCGCCGCGTCGCCTTTCGCCGGGCGATGAAGCGGGCGGTGCAGTCGGCTATGCGGCTCGGCGCGCAAGGCATCCGGATCAACTGCTCGGGCCGGCTGGGTGGAGCCGAGATCGCCCGGATGGAATGGTATCGGGAAGGGAGGGTGCCGCTTCACACGTTGCGGGCCGACGTCGATTTCGGCTATGGCACCGCCAAAACCACCTATGGCGTGTGCGGCGTCAAAGTTTGGGTCTTCAAGGGCGAGATCCTCGCTCATGACCCGATGGCTCAAGACAAGCGGCTGAACGAAGGACAGCCCGCGAGCCATGAGCGTGGCCGGCGCGAAGCGCTGGGGTAACGGATCATGCTCGCTCCGAAAAGAAGCAAATACCGTAAGGCCCACAAGGGGCGCGTCCACGGTCTCGCGAAAGGCGGGACGGAATTGAATTTTGGCGCCTACGGGCTGAAGGCCTCGGACCCCGGGCGGATCACGGCCCGCCAGATCGAGGCGGCGCGGCGTGCGATAACGCGCCACATTCGCCGCGCCGGCCGAGTTCTGGATCCGCATCTTCCCAGATGTGCCGGTATCGCAGAAGCCGGCGGAAGTTCGGATGGGGAGCGGCAAGGGTTCGCCGGAATTCTGGATCTGCCGAGTAAAACCCGGCCGCATCATGTTCGAGCTCGACGGCGTGCCGGGCGATATCGCCCGTGAGGCGTTCGAACTGGCGGCCGCCAAATTGCCGATCGCAACGCGTTTCGTCGCCCGCCAAGGCGAGGAGGTCGCCTGATGAAGGCCACCGACGCCAGGGCCAAAACAGAAGACGAGTTGACGGGTGAACTCGACGTTCTCGGCAAGGAGATCTTCAATCTGCGTTTCCAGCGAGCCAACGGCCAGCTCGAGAATACCGCCCGAGTTCGGCAGGTTCGCCGCGACATCGCCCGCATCAAGACTTCTGCTGGGTGAGCGGCGCCGCGCCACGCTCGAAGGAAAGATGTAATGTCGAAACGCGTCCTTCAGGGTGTGGTCGTCAGCGACGTTTGCGACAAGACGGTGATCGTTCGGGTGGAGCGTCGCGTGATGCACCCCGTCTACAAGAAATTCGTCACGCATTCGAAGAAATACGCGGCTCATGACGAGAACAACAGCTACCGCTCCGGCGACGTCGTGCGGATCGAGGAGAGCCGTCCGATCTCCAAGCGCAAATGCTGGGTTGTGATCGGCGGCCCGACAGATGCGGCGCCGGGCAGCCGCTCCATGCGTAGAACACCCGAGCCGGTTGCGGCCGCGGCCGATATTACAGAACCCGAACCGTCGGATGCCGGCGTCGAAACCGCCGAGCCCGCGGAAGGTGCAGCATGATCCAGATGCAGACAAATCTCGACGTCGCCGATAATTCCGGCGCGCGCCGGGTACAATGCATCAAAGTGCTGGGCGGCTCGAAACGCAAGACCGCAACGATCGGCGACGTGATCATCGTCTCGGTCAAGGAGGCGATCCCGCGCGGCCGGGTTAAAAAGGGCGACGTGCACCGCGCGGTCATCGTACGCACGGCAAAGGAGATCCGCCGCACCGACGGCAGCGCCATCCGCTTCGACCGCAACGCCGCCGTGCTGATCACCAATCAAAACGAGCCCATCGGGACCCGCATCTTTGGTCCTGTAACACGTGAATTGCGGGCGCGCCGATTCATGAAAATCGTGTCGTTGGCGCCCGAGGTCCTCTGAGGAGCGCGGCGCGGAGCGGGAAAATGCCGAAGCTGAAGATCAAGAAGGGCGACAGCGTCGTCGTCATCAGCGGCCGCGACAAGGGCAGGACCGGCGACGTCTTGCGTGTTTTCCCCGGCGAGGGGCGGCTCATCGTCCAGGGGGTGCACGTCGCCAAGCGGCATACCCGGCCACGCATGGGCGAGCCCGGCGGTATCGTCGAGAAGGAGTTGACGATCCATATCTCGAACGTTGCGCATGTCGACCCGCAGTCACGCAAACCCACCCGGGTCGGGTACAAGATTCTCGAGGATGGCCGCAAGGTCCGGTTCGCCCGCCGCTCGGGCGAAATCATCGACAGGTGAAGGAATGGCTAGGGCGCGCCTGCACGAACAGTATGAGACGACCGTCCGCCCGGCGCTGATGCAGGAGTTCGGGTACAAGAACCCTATGCAAGTGCCACGCCTGGAAAAGATCGTAGTCAATGTGGGTGTCGGCGAGGCGGTGCAGGACAGCAAGAAAGCGGAGGCGGCCGCCGCCGACTTGACTGCAATCGCCGGCCAGCATCCGGTCATAACCAAGGCGAAGCGGTCGATCGCAACCTTCAAGCTGCGCCAGGGCATGCCGATCGGGTGTAAGGTGACGTTGCGCCGCGAGCGGATGTACGAGTTCCTCGATCGGCTGATCACCGTGGCGCTGCCGCGGGTTCGCGATTTTCGCGGCATATCGGGCAGGAGCTTCGACGGGCGAGGCAATTTTGCGCTCGGCCTCAAGGAGCAGCTCGTCTTTCCCGAAATCGACTACGACCGGGTCGATGCGACGCGCGGCATGGATGTCGTCATCGTGACGACCGCAAAGACCGACGTAGAGGCCAAGGCGCTCCTCAAGGCCTTCGATATGCCCTTTGCCAATTGAAAACTCGGAGGTCTAGCTACGTGGCAAAAAAGAGCTCAATCGAGAAAAACGCCAGGCGGGTCAAGCTCGCCAAAAGCGTTGCCGTTCGTCGGGCAAGGTTGAAAGCGGTCGCGATCGACCGCACAGCGCCTCCCGAGGACAGGTTTGCGGCACAGCTGAAGCTAGCCGAATTGCCGCGCAACGCTTCCGAAACACGGGTTCGCAACCGCTGCTCCTTGACCGGCCGACCGCGCGGGTACTACCGGAAATTCAAGCTGTCGCGAATTGCTCTACGGGAGCTCGCCTCTGCCGGGCTGATTCCGGGCATGGTCAAGTCGAGCTGGTAGCGGGAGCGCGGTCGATGACGATGAGCGATCCCCTCGGAGACATGCTGACGCGGATCCGCAACGGGCAGAGGGCGCGGCAGGCCATTGTCGCGTCTCCCGCCTCGAAGATCCGTGCCAATGTGCTTGAGGTTCTGAAGCGCGAGGGATACATCCGCGGCTTTACCCGCGAACATATTCGTCCTGGCGTCTCGGAGCTGCGTATCGAGCTCAAATACGTCGATGGCGAGCCCGTAATTCGGGAGATTTCGCGCGTGTCGAAGCCGGGCCGGCGCATTTATTCGCGTATCATCGACTTGCCGCGCAGCTATAACGGGCTCGGCATATCCATTCTTTCGACCCCGCGAGGGGTCATGTCGGACAATGAGGCCCGCGCCGCAAAAGTCGGCGGCGAGGTCCTCTGCCGCGTGTTCTGAGGTTCGCTATGTCACGTGTTGGGAAGCATCCTGTCGCGATACCGAGCGGGGTCGAGGTGCAGATGTCGGGGCAGACCCTGAGCGCCAAGGGCAGCCTCGGCACGTTGCGCCTCGTCGTCAGCAACGAGGTTACCGCTGCGATCGCCGACGGCGCGGTCACGATCGCGCCGAAGAACGACACGAAACATGCCCGAGCGATGTGGGGTACGACCCGGGCGTTGGTGAACAACATGGTCACCGGAGTAGCGAAAGGCTTTTCGGTCACCTTGGAAATCAATGGCGTGGGCTACCGCGCCGCGGTGCAGGGCAACGCGCTCAATCTGCAGCTCGGCTACAGTCACGAGATAGCGTATCCAATTCCCCCTGACGTCAATATCGCCTGCGAAAGGCCGACCCTTATCAGAGTCAGCGGCGCCGACCGCCAACGGGTGGGCCAGATCGCGGCCGAGATCCGCGCCTACCGCCCGCCGGAGCCCTATAAGGGCAAGGGGATCAAATACTCGACCGAGACCGTCCGCCGCAAGGAAGGCAAGAAGAAATAGACCGATGTCCGAGAAAGCCAAAGCCCTCTTTTTGCGCCGGCGGCTGCGGGTTCGGCGCAATTTGCGCCGCGCCCCCAACAACCGGCCGCGCCTTTCGGTATTTCGTTCCTCCAGGCACATCTACGCGCAAATCATAGACGACACGACAGGACGCACCCTGGCGGCGGCCTCGACCCTCGACGGCGGGCTGAAGACCAATCTCAAGACCGGCGCCGACATCGCAGCCGCGAGTGCAGTCGGCAAGCTGGTGGCCGAGAGAGCCAAAGCGGCCGGGGTCGAGCAGGTCGTCTTCGATCGCGGCGCTTATTTGTTTCACGGCCGGGTCAAAGCCTTGGCCGATGCCGCCCGCGAGGGCGGTCTGGATTTCTGAAGGGATCAGCATGGCACGCACAATGGCTCGTACGCAGGGCGAACGGCGCGGACGGGACGGCGACCGGCAGGGGCGCGAGCGCGAGGACAGCGAGTTCACCGAGAAGCTGGTCAACATCAATCGCGTCGCCAAGGTGGTGAAGGGCGGCCGCCGCTTTGGCTTCGCAGCCCTCGTCGTGGTTGGCGACCGCAAGGGTAGGGTCGGCTATGGTTCGGGCAAAGCCAGAGAAGTGCCCGAAGCCATTCGCAAGGCCACCGAGCAGGCGCGGCGCGGCATGATCCGCGTGCCGTTGCGCGAGGGTCGCACATTGCATCATGACATCGTCAGCAGTTATGGCGCCGGCCATGTGGTCGTCCGCGCTGCCAAGCCGGGGACCGGGATCATCGCCGGCGGCCCGATGCGCGCGATCTTCGAGGCGCTCGGCGTGCACGACGTGGTGGCCAAATCGATCGGCAGTCCAAACCCGCACAACATGATCAAGGCGACCTTCGTCGCTTTGGGCCGGGCAACCAGCCCGCGCGCGGTCGCGGCGCGACGCGGCAAAAAGGTCGGCGAAATCCTCGGCCGACGCGATACCGAACCACGCGAGAACGCGTGATGGAGGGCAAGAGGACCGTCACGGTCGAGCAGCTCGGAAGTCCGATTGGGCGCAAGCCGGACCAGGAAGCAACACTCAAGGGTCTAGGGTTGAACAAGCGGCATCGCCGGCGCGCTCTCGAAGACACGCCCGCGGTTCGGGGTATGATCAACAAGGTGAAACACCTCGTTCGGGTGGTGGAAGAGGAGTGAGGGTTTTCCTCACTTACCGGCCCTAAGGGGTGGGCGAAGGCAACGTGCCCGACAGGTCAGGAATTGAGGCGATGAAGCTCAATGATATTAGGGACAATCCCGGAGCGCATTACCGCGCTAAGCGGGTCGGGCGCGGTATCGGCTCGGGCAAGGGCAAGACCTCGGCACGCGGCGGCAAGGGCCAGACTGCGCGGACCGGCGTGGCATTGAACGGCTTTGAGGGCGGCCAGACGCCGTTGCATCGCCGGCTGCCGAAGCGCGGGTTCAACAACAAGATTTTCCGCAAGGATTTCAAGGTGGTGAATCTCGGTCGCCTGCAGGCTGCGCTCGACAGTGGTAAACTGAGCGCCGATGAAGCACTCGACGGCGACGCGCTCGTCTCGTCGGGGGTGCTGCGGCGGCTCGGCGATGGCGTCAGGCTGTTGGCCAAGGGCGAGCTGCGCACGGCTATTACGATCGAGGTCGCCGGGGCCTCGGAGGCAGCGATTGCCGCCGTCGAGAAGGCCGGAGGCAAGGTCATCCTTCCCGCCGGGCGTTCGAAGGAACAAAAGCCGGAGGACACCGCCTCGGCCTAAACACGGCGGCGCCGCTCGGGGCTATTTGGTGAGGACCGGGCTATTTGGTGAGGAATAGTAAATGGCGTCAGCCGCCGAACAACTCGCTTCCAGCATAAATTTCTCGGCCTTCTCCAAGGCGACCGAGCTCAAGAGCCGAATCTGGTTCACGCTCGGCGCCTTGGTGATCTACCGGCTCGGCACCTACATCCCGATCCCCGGGATCGACCCGGCGATCCTGCAGGACGTGTTCTCTCGCAACGCCGGCGGCATCCTCGGCATGTTTGACATGTTCTCGGGCGGCGCGCTCGGGCGGATGACGATCTTTGCGCTGAACATCATGCCGTACATTTCGGCATCGATCATCATCCAGCTCTTGACTGCGGTGTCGCCGACCCTCGAAGCCCTAAAGAAGGAGGGCGAGAGCGGGCGCAAGAAGCTGAACCAGTACACCCGCCTCGGCACCGTCCTGCTGGCGGCGGTCCAGTCGTATGGGATCGCCGTCGGGCTGGAGGGGATGCATGCCGGGGCGCAGTCCGCGGTGCTCGATCCCGGGCTGTTCTTCCGGCTGGTGACCGTGGTGACGCTCGTCTGCGGCACGGTCTTTCTGATGTGGCTCGGCGAGCAGATCACGGCGCGCGGGGTCGGCAACGGCATCTCACTGATCATCATGGCCGGTATCGTGGCGAACCTGCCGCACGCGCTCGCTTCCACCCTCGAGCTCGGGCGAACCGGCGCGATCTCGACTGTTTTCATCATCATTTTTCTCGTGATGTCGGTTGCGGTCGTAGCATTCATCGTCTTCATGGAGCGCGCGCAGCGCCGCATTCTCGTGCAGTACCCAAAGCGCCAGATGGGCAACAAGATGTTCGGCGGCGACGCGTCCCACCTGCCGCTGAAAATCAACACGTCGGGCGTCATCCCGCCGATCTTCGCCTCCTCGCTGCTGCTGCTGCCGGCGACGGTGGCGAATTTCGAAGCCAACGGGCAGGTCGGCGGTTGGATTGGGGAGATCACGGCCTACCTCGCACATGGCCGGCCGCTCTATATGGCGCTCTATGTCGGCCTCATCGTCTTCTTCTGTTTCTTCTACACGGCAATTGTCTTCAACCCGACGGAGACCGCAGACAATCTGCGGAAATACGGCGGGTTCATCCCCGGGATCCGGCCCGGGAAAAATACCGCCGATTATCTGGACTACATCCTGACCAGGTTGACCGTCGTCGGCGCCGCCTATCTCTCGGCGGTGTGCATCCTCCCCGAAATCCTGATCTCGGAATATTCTGTCCCGTTCTATTTCGGCGGGACCAGTCTCCTGATCGTGGTCAGCGTCACGATGGATACCGTTGCCCAAATTCATTCGCATCTGCTAGCCCATCAATATGAAGGGCTGATCCGGAAGGCGAAGCTGCGGGGACGCCGCGGATGAACATCATCCTGCTCGGGCCGCCGGGCTCCGGGAAGGGCACCCAGGCCAAGCGGATCGAGCAGACCCACGGCATCATCCAGCTGTCCACCGGCGACATGCTGCGCGCGACGACCGACTCGGACACCGAGTTCGGACGCCGCGTCAAGGCCATCATGGATTCCGGCCAGCTCGTGCCCGACGATATCATCGTCGAGATGATCGACCAGCGCATCCGGCAGCCTGATTGCGGCCGGGGCTTCATCCTCGACGGGTTTCCGCGCAACGTGCCGCAGGCGAAGGCGCTAGACGCGCTGCTCGCCGAGCATCATCTGAAGCTCGACCATGTGATCTTGCTCGACGTCGACGAGGCCGCGCTAGTCGATCGGCTGTCGGGTCGGTTCACCTGCACCCAGTGCGGCGCGAGCTATCACGAGCGGTATAACCGGCCGAGCCGCGAGGGGATTTGCGACGTTTGCGGCGGCAGCGAATTCGTCTGCCGCGCCGACGACCGGCCCGAGGCGGTCAAGGCGCGCTTCGAGGTCTATCATCGTCAGACCGCGCCGATCCTGCCCTATTATAGTGATCGCGGCATTCTGCGCCGGGTTGACGGCATGGCCGAGATCGACGCCGTGACGCGAGAGATCGACAAGCTTCTCGGGTGACCCGCCAACGATCTTGATGGGGATCGGAATGATCGAACCTTATACCGCGGTCGGGTTGATCCCGAGCTTTTGGGGCATTCGCCGCCGGGAGGACATCGAGAAGAATCTGGAGCACCTGGAAAGCCTGACAAAGGCAGCGTTTTGGTTGTCCAACTTGGACATTCCGGTGCGCCTGATCGCCATTCCCGAGGGCGCGCTGCAGGGGTTCAATGACGAGGTCCTTGATGTCGATCATGCCGAATTCGCGCGCAACTGCGCGATCGACATACCCGGCCCGGAGACCGACCGCCTCGGGCGGCTGGCGCGCAATTCGGGCGTGTTCATCATGGCGCAGGCCAAGGCGCGTCACGAAGACTGGCCCGATCGCTTCTTCAACATCGGCTTTGTTATCGATCCGGATGGCGCGGTCATCTTGAAGCATTACAAGATCTCGGCGCTCTTGCCGTGCGAGCGCTCGATCTCGCCGCACGATCTATTCGACTGGTGGGTCGAGAAATACGGCCGCACCCTGCAGGCGTTCTGGCCGGTCGCCGACACCGCGATCGGGCGGCTCGGGATCATGATGGCGATGGAGGGCAGCTACCCCGAGAACGGCCGCGGTCTCGCCCTCAACGGCGCCGAGGTGGTCTATCGCGCCTCGCTCCCCGTGCCTTTTACGGAGAATGACTTCTTCGAGATTTCGAACCGGGCGCGGGCGCTCGAGAACAACATGTATATCGTCGCCCCCAATATCGGCGGCTATCACCTCTATCCCGACAGCGAAGCGCCCATCGACGCCGGCGGCGGCCAGTCGATGATCGTCGACTACCGCGGCGCAATCGTCGGCAAGCAGCGCGACACGAATGGCTCCACCTTCGTCGCCGGCGTGATCAACATCGAGGCGCTGCGGCATCATCGGCAATCGGCGCAGGTGACAAACTGGCCCAAAGACATCCGCGCTGAGCTGGCGCAGATTATTTACGAGGAGCCGATCTATCCGAAGAACCTCTATCTCGACAAAATCCCCGGCCGGCATTCCGAGTACAAGCGGGACGTCGTCGACCAGCAGGTCCGGCTGATGCAGGAACGCGGCATCTGGAAGCCGCCGGCAAGCGGATAAAGGGCGTCGCATCGGTTTCGTCATTCCCGCGAAAGCGGGAATCCAGAGGCCACAGCGGCGCGGACCATGGAACCCGCTTTCGCGGGGGTGACGATTTCAAACGCGTATCGAGAATTGGGGACAGCGATGTCTGACACCGTGAAGTATCTGCTCGAAGAAGGCCGGCTGCCGAAGGACTGGTACAACATCGTTGCAGATCTGCCGCGTGCGCCAGACCCGGTGCTGCACCCCGGCACCTTGCAGCCGGTCGGGCCCGCGGATCTGGAGCCGCTGTTTCCAATGGCGCTGATCGCACAGGAAGTGGCAACGGAGCGGACGATCGAAATTCCCGAGCCGGTCCGCGAGATCTACCGGCTGTGGCGCCCGTCGCCGCTGTATCGAGCCCACCGGCTGGAAAGGGCGCTCGATACCCCCGCCAGGATTTACTACAAATACGAAGGTGTCAGCCCCGCCGGCAGCCATAAGCCGAACACCGCGGTGGCGCAGGCCTTCTACAACAAGGAAGCCGGCGTCAGGCGGCTGACGACCGAGACCGGCGCAGGGCAATGGGGTTCGGCGCTGGCCTTTGCCGGCGCGTTGTTCGGGCTCGAGGTGCGCGTCTACATGGTCCGCGTCAGTTTCGAGCAGAAACCCTACCGCAAGGCACTGATGGAGGCGTGGGGCGCGCAATGCGTTGCGAGCCCCAGCGATGAGACAAATGCTGGGCGGCAGAACTTGGCGGAACATCCGAATTCGCCAGGCAGCTTGGGGATCGCGATCAGCGAGGCCGTCGAAGTCGCCGCGCAGCGCGCCGACACCAAATACGCCCTCGGCAGCGTCCTCAACCACGTATTGCTGCACCAGACCGTCATCGGCCAGGAAGCGATGGCGCAGCTCGAGATGGCCGGCGACTATCCCGACATCATCGTCGGCTGCACCGGCGGCGGCAGCAATTTCGCCGGCATTGCCTTCCCGTTTATCGGCGCGGGCCTGCGCGGCGGGCCGAAGACTCGCGTCATCGCCTGCGAGCCCTCTGCCTGCCCGAGCCTGACGCGCGGCAAGTACGCGTATGATTTCGGCGACACGGGGCATCTGACGCCGCTGGTAAAGATGCACACGCTCGGTTCGACTTTTGTGCCGCCGGGCTTTCACGCCGGCGGGCTGCGGTACCACGGGATGGCCCCGCTGGTGAGCCTCCTACAGGAACTAGGGCTCATCCAATCCCGCGCTTACACGCAATCGAGTTGCTTCGAAGCCGGGATCCAGTTTGCCCGCGCCGAGGGCATCCTGCCCGCCCCGGAAGCCAACCATGCGGTGCGCGGGGCGATCGAGGAGGCGCTGCGCTGCAAGTCGGAAGGCGTCACCCGCACGATCCTGTTCAATCTGTGCGGTCACGGTCACTTCGACATGCAGGCCTATATCGACTTCCAGGCGGGCAAGCTGGAGGACCGTCCCTACGACGAGGCCCAGCTCGACGCCGCATTCGCCAATCTGCCGCGGCTGGCTGCCGAGTAGAGGATCTTAGGAGGTCCGGAGGCAGCTTCGGCCAAGTGAGGGTTGACGTGACTGATTCGATGCCTATACTGACTGCCCTTGCGAAAAGTGCGAAACAGCCCACATCTTTGTTCTTTTGAGGAGAGCGCTAGTGGCGCGCATTGCCGGCGTCAATATTCCCAACCAAAAGCGGGTCCCGATCGGGTTGACCTACATTCACGGCATCGGGCGGACGAAAGCGATACAGATCTGCAGCCGGGTCGGCATTCCGATCGAGCGGCGCGTGCACGAGATGACCGATGACGAGGTTTTGCGCGTCCGCGAACTGATCGACCGCGAATACACGGTCGAGGGCGATCTCCGGCGGCAGGTTGCGATGAACATCAAGCGTTTGATGGATCTTGGCTGCTATCGCGGGCTGCGTCACCGTAAGGGGCTGCCGGTGCGGGGCCAGCGCACCCATACGAACGCGCGGACGCGCAAGGGACCGGCTCGGCCGATTGCCGGCAAGAAGAAGTAACATCCACGGCTCGAACCGAACGGCGGAAAGGAATACATGGCGAGAACGGCGGCAGCGGCGCCGCGGCTGCGTCGGCGCGAACGGAAGAACATCACCTCGGGCACGGCCCATGTGAATGCCACCTTCAACAACACGATGATCACGATCACGGATGCCCAGGGCAATACGATCGCGTGGTCCTCGTCGGGCAGCCAGGGTTTCAAAGGGTCGCGAAAATCGACGCCTTACGCTGCGCAGGTCGCCGCCGAGGACGCCGGACGCAAGGCCATGGAGCACGGCATGCGCACCCTCGACATCGAGGTCAAGGGACCCGGTTCGGGGCGTGAATCTGCATTGCGTGCGCTACAGGCGGTCGGCTTTGCCGTCACCTCGATTCGCGATGTGACGCCGATCCCCCACAATGGGTGCCGTCCGCCCAAGCGGCGTCGAGTTTGACGCGAGAAGCCCAGCCTGCTGGTTGGCGCGGGACTATCCAAAAAACGCCGGACGCTCTTTAACGGCCGGCGGCTGATGTTGCGGATGAGAATCCGCATTAAACGACCGAGGTCGGCTAGTGCTTCAGAGAAATTGGCAAACACTGATCAAACCGAAACAGCTGTCGGTTGAGCCGGGCGACGACCCCAAGCGCGTCGCTACGGTCGTCGCGGAACCGCTGGAACGCGGCTTTGGTCTGACATTGGGAAATGCGCTGCGGCGGGTGTTGATGTCCTCACTGCAGGGTGCGGCGATCACCTCGATGCAGATCGAGGGCGTATTGCACGAATTTTCCTCGCTCCCCGGCGTGCTCGAAGACGTGACCGACATCGTCCTCAACGTCAAGAGCATCGATTTGCGGATGTATGGCGAGGGTCCCAAACGCATGCGGCTGCGTGCCAGCGGACCCGGCGAAGTCCGCGCCGGTGCGATCGAGACTGGCCATGACATCGACATCATGAACCCCGAGCTCGTGATCTGCACGCTCGACAGCGGCATCAGGATTGCGGTGGAATTGGTGGTCGAGAATGGCAAGGGCTATGTCCCGGCGACGCAAAACCGGCCCGAGGATGCGCCGATCGGCCTCATTCCGGTCGATGCGCTGTTCAGCCCGGTGCGCAAGGTGTCGTACCGGGTGGAAAACACCCGCGTGGGCCAGGTCACCGATTACGACCGACTGGCGCTCCGGGTGGAGACGAACGGCGCGGTAACCCCCGAGGACGCGGTTGCTCTAGCTGCCCGCATCCTGCAGGACCAGCTGCAGCTCTTCATCAATTTCGAAGAGCCCCGCCATCCTTCGGAGGATGTCCGTCCGAGCGAGCTGCCGTTCAACAAGAACCTACTGCGCAAGGTAGACGAGCTGGAGCTTTCGGTGCGCTCGGCAAACTGCTTGAAGAACGACAATATCGTCTATATTGGCGACCTGGTTCAGAAGTCCGAAGCCGAAATGTTGCGAACCCCGAATTTCGGGCGCAAATCTCTCAACGAGATCAAGGAGGTGCTGGCCCAGATGGGGCTCCATCTCGGCATGGAGATCCCGAACTGGCCGCCGGAGAACATCGAGGAATTGGCCAAGCGCCTCGACGAACCCTATTGAGGACCACATCCGATGCGCCATCGCCTTCGCGGCCGCGGCTTCAGCCGCAAATCCGCCCATCGCAAGGCGATGTTTGAAAACCTCGCGGCGGCCCTGATCAAGCATGAGCAGATCAAGACGACTCTGCCCAAGGCCAAGGATCTGCGCCCGATCGTCGAGCGGCTGATCACTCTCGGCAAGCATGGCGGCTTGGCCAACCGCCGCCGGGCTATTGCCGCGCTCCAGGATTCGGGCCTGGCCGACAAGCTGCTGACAACCTTGGCGGAGCGCTACGCTGAGCGGCCCGGCGGCTATACACGCATCATTAAGGCCGGCTACCGCTATGGCGACAACGCCGCGATGGCGGTCATCGAGCTTGTCGACCGCGACCCCGAAGCCAAAGGCAAGGATTCCGGCCCGACCGGCACCGAAGGCGAGACCGAAGCCGAAGCCGCGTAGGGCGGAAAAGCGCAGCGCATTCCGCCGCGAGAGGCAGCGAGCCATCGTAGAATGGCGGAACGCGCTTGCGCTTTTCCGCCCCACCCTGTTGGTGTCATTGCGAGGCGCGCCCTTGCGCGACGAAGCAATCTGGACCCCGATATTCGCTCAGCTGCCGCTCGCATCGACAATTTAGCAGGGGCAATCCTGCTCTTCGCGATCGATGCCGACCCAAAGCCGCTCCTGATTTGGGGGTCTGAGCACTAAATCGCTGTAAAAACGGGCGGGCTCTGGGACTAGGATGGGCTAACACCTAGGGAGAGGGCGAGATGCTGTTCAAATGCCTGCCGCCCGGGGCGGAAATTCCGGGGCGTTTCCCGGGGCCGGCTCATGCGCGCGGCAAATGGTTCACGGTCGACATTCACTGCCATGTGCTGACCCCGAAAGCCGCAGAGATGGCGGCGGGCCACACCGCCGCGACGCGGCACCCGCGCGAGGAGTACGCCAACGAGCGTACCCGGCAAGTCAACCGCGAGCAGGCCGAGCGCACCCGCATCCAATTCACCTCCGTTGAAAAGCGGCTCGCGGACATGGACCGGATGGGAATCGACATCCAGGCGATCTCTCCCTCCCCGAACCAGACCTATTACGGCGCCGATCCCGATCTCGGCATCGCCACAGCACGCGTCGTCAACGACAATCTCGCCGACATCGCGGGCCGCCACCCCGACCGGTTTGTGCCGCTCGGCACGGTGCCGTTTCAGGCGCCCGACCTGGCGATTGCGGAGCTCGACCGCATCCACAAATCGCTGGGCTTTCGCGGCATCGAGATTGCCACCAATGTCGCCGGCGAGGATTTCTCGGCCGAGCGGTTTCGCAAGATCTTCGGGCGGATCGAGGAACTCGGTCTCCTCGTCTTTATGCACCCGACCGGGTTTCCCGAGGCGCGTCGGTTTGCCGACCATTATCTGGTCAACGTGATCGGCAACCCGCTCGATACAACGGTGGCCCTCCATCATCTGATCTTTGGCGGCGTGCTTCACGACCACCCCAATCTGAAACTCGTAATCGCGCATGGCGGTGGCTATTTGCCGGCATATTCCGGCCGCATAGATCACGCCGCGGCGGCGCGGCCCGACTGCTGCGAGAAGATAAACCGCATGCCGACTACTTATCTAAAGCGGCTCTATTTCGACACGATCGTTTTCACGCACCACCAGCTCGAATACCTGGTCGATCAATACGGCGCCGATCATGTGCTGGCGGGAACCGATTACCCCGCCGATATGGGCGAGGTCGACCCGATCGGATTTATCGAGGGCGCTCGCGGGCTCGACGATAATGAGCGAAGAGCCATCCTCGGCGGCAATGCCGCGCGGCTGTTGAACATCGAGATCCCGAGGAGGCCGGAATGAGCCGCGCCGGAGGGGATATTCTCTTCAAATGCCTCCCGCCGGGGACGGAGCCGCTCGCCGGCCGGTTTCCGGGTCCCACCCATGCCCGCGGCAAGTGGTTCGCGATCGACATCCACTGCCATGTGCGCTGCGAAAAGGCGGCGGCGATGGTCGAAGGCAATTCCGATATCTCTCAGTGGTTCCTCGAAACTTCGGCCAACGCGCGCAGCCGTGAGATCAATCGGCAAAACGGCGTGAGGACCGGCGCCCAAGGCTCTTCGCCCGAGAAACGGATCGAGGACATGGACCGGATGGGGATCGAAATCCAGGCGATCTCACCGGCGCCGCGCCAGACGTATTACGGCGCCGACCCCGATCTAGGCCTCGAGGCATCGCGCGCCATAAACGATTTCATTGCGGATATCTGCGGCCGCTACCCTGACCGCTTCGTCGGTCTCGGGACGGTCCCGTTCCAGGCCCCTGAACTGGCGCTCGCCGAGCTCGACCGATTGCATAAATCGTTGGGCTTCCGCGGCATCGAGATCATGACCCACATCGCCGGCGACGACTTGGCGGAGGAACGCTTTCGCAAGATCTTCGCGCGCTGCGAGGAGCTGGGCTTCGTCGTCTTCATGCACCCCGACGGGTTTACCCAAGCACGCCGCCTCGCCGACCATTATTTCAACAACGTGATCGGTAACCCGCTCGATTCGACTGTGGCTCTGCATCATCTGATCTTCGGCGGCGTGCTCGCCGATAATCCCAACCTAAAGCTCGTTGTCGCGCATGGCGGCGGGTTTCTGCCGGCTTATCCAGGCCGCATCGACCACGCTGCCTCGGCGCGCTCGGATTGCTGCGAGCGCATCCACCGGATGCCAAGCACCTATCTGAAGCGGGTCTATTTCGACGCGCTCGTCTACACCCATCACCAGTTGGAATACCTCGTCGACCAGTACGGCGCCGACCACATCCTGATGGGCACCGACTACCCGGCCGATATGGGAGAAGTCGATCCGATCGGGGTGATCGAAGGCACGCCGGATCTCGACGACGTTGAACGGCGCGCCATCCTCGGGCGCAACGCGGCGCGGCTGCTCAACCTCGAAATCCCGGGGGCGACGCGCTAAATATATCGCGCAATGGCGATCATGCTCGCTAAGACCTATGCCGCCCTCAAGGCAGCCGGCGCGCCAGAGGGCGACGCCGTGGCTGCAGCCGAGGAACTGGCCGATTACGAAAACCGGCCGACCTCGATCGATGATCGGTTGGCGCTGATTGAAGGACGACTAGCGGGGTTGAGGCGCGAGTCAGCAATCTGGAAAATGGGCTTATCCAATTTCGAGCAGATGTTAATGCCCGGGTCACGATGTTGACCTGGGCAGTTGGAATCAACGCGGCAGCGACGATTGCGATCCTTGGTGTATTGTTGAGGGGACATGGGCCATTGCCCTGAAGCAGCGGAGGGATGCGTGAAATTTCTGACTGACGAGCAGCTGCACAAGCTTCAGCCCGCCGAGACATCGTCTTTCGCGTCGCCGGTGCCGACGCAGATCGTGTCGAGCGACGAATACATGCCGGTGCCGCAGACCGAAAGGCAGCGCGAGGTCGAAGCGCGGCTCAAGGATCTGAGCGACCGGCTCGCCCAGCGGCAAGGCCTTTCGCGGCGACAGTTCTTTCAAACCGCATCAGGCATGGCGGCCTCGTTCCTAGTCATGAACCAGGTCTTCGGCGGGCTCTTCGAGGTCAGCGAGGCGGAGGCGGCGACGCCGGATGTGGCAGCCGAGCGCGCCGACGCCTTGTCGAAGCAGTTCATCATCGATGGCCACACGCATTTCCTGCGCGACGACACGCGGCTGATGGGCTTTATCAAGGCGCGCGAAGCGGTCGGCAAGGCTGGCTGGAACAAGGAGATCGGCGACAAGGAACAGACAATCGACGATCTAAAATACTCCAACTATATCAAAGAAATCTACATGGACAGCGACACCAAGGTGGCGCTGTTGTCGAACTCTCCCTCGGAGGTGCCCGAAGACTGGTTCATCCCGCAGGAGCAGGTGTTCAAGACCCGCGACCAGGTCAACAAGGAGGCCGGCTCGCGGCGGATGATGGCGCATTTCACGATCACTCCGGGCTGGCCAGGCTGGCTCGACCAAGTCGACAAGGCGATCGAGGTCTACAAACCCGATTCATGGAAGGGCTACACGGTCGGCGACAACACTCACAAGGAACTCGCTAATCACCCCTACCACCTCGACGACGAGAAGTTGATGTACCCCTTCTACGAGAAGGCGGTGAAATCGGGTATCAAGAACGTCTGCATCCACAAGGGGCTGTTCGCGCCTGCCGTCGAGGAAAAATTTCCGCGGCTGCGCCCCTACGCCGATGTCAGCGACGTCGGCAAAGCGGCCAAAGACTGGCCGCAGCTCAATTTCCTGATCTACCATTCGGGCTATCGCTGGATCGGCGCCACCCCGGCCGAGGGCATGGCGGAGTTCGACCGGACCGGCCGCAGCTCATGGACCAGCGACCTCGCCGAGATCCCCGAGAAATACGGCGTCACCAACGTCTACGGCGATTTGGGGCAGCTCTTCGCCTGGACCGCGGTTGCCGAGCCCCGCCTCGCCGCAGCGCTGATGGGCATGCTGGTGAAAGGCCTGGGTGCCGACCATGTGCTGTGGGGCACCGATGCGGTCTGGACAGGCGCTCCGCAATGGCAAATCGAGGGACTGCGCCGCCTCGAGATCCCGGAAGACATGCAGAAGAGGTACGGCTTCAAGCCGCTGGGGTCGGCCGACAGCCCGATCAAGAATGGGATCTTCGCCGAAAACGCGGTGCGGCTCTACAATTTCGACAAGCACGCCCAGCTCGTCCGGCCAGACCGCTTTGCCCAGCTCAAGGCCGATTATGTCAAGAACGGCCCGGGGCGGAGCAACCTGCGCTACGGCTGGGTTCGCAACGCGGTTTGACCCAGGCGGCGTGTTACGGCGTACCCTGATCCGGGCGGCGCTTTCCGGCGGGATCTTCAGTCTGGCGATCCCGCCCACGCAGGCCCAGCAGAAGATGTCGCAAGCCGATGCGGAGTATCAGGACCGGCCGAAGAACGGGCTGACCTGCGACGCTTGCAGCTTGTTCCGCGGGCCCCGGTGCTGCGAGGTCGTGAAAGGCGACATCAGCCCTAATGGCTGGTGCAAATTTTTTGATTTGCCGGATTGAATCGCGCGATCACCGGCCTGCTCCCTCGCCCGCTTGCGGGGAGAGGGCCGGGGTGAGGGGGATAGCTGCTTACGACGCGAGATACTCGGTGAAGTACTCCTCGGCCGTGAAGAGCCGGCTGACGATGCCGAGCTCATGCGCTTGCCGGCAGAAGACATTGATCACTTCGCGGTTCTTTTCGAACCCATAGGGGTGGAAGTCCTCGCCCATCACGGCTGCGGTCTCGTCGAGCTCGGCATCGAGCCAGGGCGAGACGTAGGGGAAATTGCGCTGCGCGGCCGTAAACTGGTCGTTGCAGCGGATGAATGCGTCGGTCAGACTGCGCGCGATCCACTTGCCGCGTTCCCACACGTCGCGGCGCAGGATCACCAGATGCTGCGGCGGGAAGCAGCCGGTCCGCCGGAAATAGTCGCGCTCGATTGCACGGAAATCGGGGAAGAGGCGCACGATCGGCCCGTTGACCGGATCGTAACGTTGCGGCCGGGGCGGGCTGTAAATCGCCTCGATTTCGCCGGCGATCAGCATCTCCGATAGCGAACGCCCGGCCGGGGGCCGATGCACGCCGTCCGGCAAAGCGTAGACATGGGTCGGTGCCCGCGGCGTATCGATGTCGCCGATCCACCATTCGACGCTCGCCGGCGGCACATCGGTGAAACGCAGAAAATGCCGGTACCAGATGGATCCGCTGGCCACCCAATCGTACATGCCGATCCGCTTGCCGATCAGATCGGCCGGCGTCTTCACCGGGCCGCTCTTGCGCACATAGAGATCGCGCGCGGTGAAGTTGCGCAGCGGGAAGACCGGCAGCCCGACATGGCTGCGGTCGCCCTTGTCAAGGCGGCGTAGATGGCCCGCCATCGACGCCTCGCCGCCCTGCACCGTCGGATCGGCGAGCGCGCGGCGCAGCATTTCCGCGCGCATCTCCCCGGATCCGCCGGTGCCGCGGATCAACGTGAGCGCGATGCCGTCGGGTTTGACATCGCCGGTGGCGAGCGGCATCACCCGCGCATATTCGGCGCAGGTCAGGGCGATCGGAATGTCGGCCATCTGCGCCTGCGCGTCCTCAAAGGTATCGGGTCGGGCGGATCAGGGTGCGCCACATATGCGCCGAGGGGCTGCTGTCCCAACCGAGCCCTTCCTTCGGCTGCCTGAAGTTGCGGCCGATGATATCGGTGAACTCCTCCAGCTCCACGACCACGTCGGGGTCGAAGGAGTAGATGTCATGGACCGTGATCATCCGCGCGGTCATGTACCATTTGTGGTCGCGGGCCCGCTTGTACTCTTCCTCGATGTAGGGGTCCGGCCGATAATCGGCGCCGAAATTCTTGACGTAGGATTCGGGATAGGAGTAGCCGACCGACTCGTCCGCATAGAAACGCAATGCCTGGTGGGCGCGGATCGCCCAGGACACCTCCTCGTCGACATAGGGCGCGACCATCTGCGCGCCCCAATAGCCGTGATCGGCGCGGATGAACCCGATGACCCCGATGTCGTGCACCAGGCAGGCGAGCACCACCTTCTCGTCCATACCGGCTCTGACCGCATGGCGGGCGCTCTGCAGGAGATGGTTCGCGGGCCCGAACCGATACTTGAAAAAGTCCATCAGGGTCGGTTTCTCGGGCATCTTGGGCAGGCGCGGGTCGTCGCCCATCAGCATGTGCTTCCCGGGATTTGCCGCCAGCAATGCCGGGCCGTTCGGGATGCTCATATCGCCGTCGGCGAGATTGAACAGACGCGATTTGACGATGATCGCATCGAGCTCGCGCATCATCCGGTGTTCGAGCGCGTCGGCGCGCTCGGCCAAAGTCATAGCGTCGTTCATTTGAGGGACCTTTCTGATTGATTGAAGCGATCGGCAACCGTAGCAAATCGCGGGTATTCGCTGCTAGTCTGAAGACCGGCCCGGCTCACGGAAAGGCCCGCATATGATCCGCCATTTCGGCGTTTTGATCCCCTCCACGAACACGACCGTCGAGATGGAATGCCGATTGCTGCCTCCGGCCTACCAGGCGCATATCGGGCGGCTGATGACGAGCGCGCCCGGCCGGACCTTTTCGCCGAGCCGGGACGACGATATCGACTACCAGTCGCGTCTGCTCGGCACCGCCAGGGTCGAGCTGGTGATCCTGGCGCAGACCTCGGCGAGTTTGTTTGCCGATGATTACGATGAAGTGACGACGCAACGCATGAGTGCCGGCGCTGGTGTTCCGGCAATTACCTCGGCGCAAGCGGTTGGCCGTGCGCTGGGCGCGCTGAGGGCGCAGCGGATCGCGATCGTCTCACCCTATTCGGAGGCTGTGAACGAGCGCGCTGCTCGCTATTTCGAGGCTAGGCACGGGCTCGAAACCGTCGCGCTCGAAGGCTTTGGCGCGACCGATTCATATGCGATCGGGCAATTGGGTCCGGAAAACGCCCGCGACGCTTTCGGCCGAATAAACCGGCCCGAGATCGAGGCCTTTGTCGTCCCCGGGGGCAATTTCCCGACCATGAGTTCGATCGCCGCCTGGGAACAGGAGTTCGACAAGCCTGTCGTGACCACCAATCAGGCTTCGTTCTGGGCGATGCTGCGCGCCTTCAACACCGGAGACCGCCTCCCGACTTTTGGCCGCCTGCTTTCGGAGGTCCCGCCCGGCTAGGGCAGGTAGTAAGCGAAAACTACTGGAGAGACGAAGGCCCAGGTCTCGATAAATTCGCAGCGGTCGGGTTTGCGGCCGAGCTCTTCCATCGCGCCCAGTAGGCAGAACCAGTTGAGCACCTCATGCTGGCCGCTGTCCTCGACCTCGTCGGTCGTGTAGCGGTGCCAGGTCGCGTAATCGCCCGTTTCCAATGCCGCATAGAGCCGCCGGTCAGCGGCGACATCAGGCCAGAGCTGATGATGCTTCTCGGTCAAGAAGGAATGCGACCAGCTCGACGAGGCCACTATCGCGGTTCGCCACGGACTGTTCGCCATGACACGCGCAGTGGCGGCGCCGACTTCCATGCAGCGGGCGGGGCTTGGTGAAGACGGGTCGAGGTCACGGATTTTGCCGCGCATTGCCAATGGCAATCGCAACCCGCGGGCGGCATTGACGCGCCGGCCATAGCAGTTCACCGAAAACGGCACCAGCGGGTAGTCGAACCCGACCCGATCGTCATCCAACAAGAGGATCGTATTCTCAAAAGCGTGGCCGAGCGGGTGGTGCAGCGGCTTATAGGCATAGGCGGCGTCGATCCCCGTGTCTAGCAGCCCCGAAGCCAGGTATTTGCCGGCTTGGCGGTGGCCGCGCAGGCGGAAGGTCTTATCGGCCGGCTCGTTCCACGGATTGTAGCTCGATCGGCGGTGCTTCCAGGGCTGGATATCCCGGTCCTCATACGCCAGCACCGCAAAGGGCGGGACGATGTCCTCCTTGAAATTCTCGTACTGGTCGTCGCCGAACATAACGATGACGTCGGGATTGAAGTCATCGAGCGCCCGCCGCGCTTCGGCAAAATGCCGCCGGAACACCTGACGCGCTTTGCCGGCTGACGTAGCGCCGAAATCATCGCCGAGCTCCTCACACAGCTGAGGCGGCCAGCGCGACGGGTCCTTCATCTCAGCCGGCATATCAGGGTCGTCGAGCGAGGCCCGCATCATCACGGTCCAGTCTTCGTCCCGGCGCAGCATCACCGGGCGGTGCGTGCACCCCAATCCCAAGATTTCTGCCATCCTCGCCCTCCCGTTCGAGATTTGCTTCGTCGCCCTGCCGCGCGGCTCGCAATGACGGAGGATTGTGTCATTGCGAGCGCAGCGAAGCAATCTCGGGCGATACGGGAGGCGCTAGCCGTGGTTGGCGTGGTAGTAGCTATTGCGCAGCACGCGGCCGGGCAATGCGCCGGTGTGCTTGCCCTCCTCCAGCAGCACCTGGCCGTTGACGATCGTCGTGTGGACCCCTTCGGCGGGCTCCTTGATGCGCCAGCCGCCGGCCGGGAAGTCGTGTACGACCTCTTCATGGCCGCACTTCACCGTGGCGGGGTCGAAGATGGCAATGTCCGCCGCCAAGCCAGGCCGCAGCATGCCGCGGTCGTAGAGCCCGAAGGTCGAGGCCGAGTTCGAAAGTCAGCCGCCGCACCGCCTGCTCGAGGCTCATCACCTGCTTCTCGCGGACCCACTCGCCCAACAACTTGGTGATATAGCCGTAGCCCCCGTGGAACTGCACGTGCGCGCCACCGTCCCCGAGCCCGATCACGGCGTTGGGATGGGTCAGGATCCTGGTCAGCGCCTCGTCGTCGACATTGTTCTCGGCCTGCAGGAAGTGGGTTTCGAGCTTCTCCGCGACAGCCAAATCGAGGAACGCGTCGATGACCCGCTTGCCTTCCTTCTCTGCGATCTGGCCGATCGTCTTGAACTGCATCCACTTGTTCTTTTCGAGCGCCGGCTGGTTGACCCACATGTAGTTCCACCAGGTCTTCGAGAAGCCGACGGCGCTCTCCGGCTTGTTGACGACCGCCTCGTCGTGCAATTTGGCGCGGATTTCGGGATCGGCGTAGAGCCGCAACTTTTCTTCGTCCGACATCAACAGGATCGGGTGCCAGGTCGGCAGGCCGCGGAACACCTGGCAATTCTTCATCGTGAAGTCCTGGGTGATCCGGTTGGGACTGCACATCGGGTAGGCGCGGATGCCGAGCGCCGCGGTCTCCTCGACCCGCGCCATATGCACCTTCCATTCGTCCGGCTTGCGCATAGTCTGCGACAGGCTGTTGTAGACGACGGTGCGTCCGGTCGCTTCGGCGAGACGCCGGATCATGCCGTCCTTCAATTCGACATACTGGCCGCCGCCGGCCTGGATTGTCCCAGTGCCCATTTCGCGCAGCACGTCGCCAAGCGCGAAAATCTCCTTTTCGTCCGCCCACAATGCCGGGATATGGACGCCCTGCGGGTCATAATGGCCTTTCTCGCGCGACACCGAGAGGCCGAGCGCGCCGGCCTTCATGCCGTCGCGGACGACATCCCGCATCGCCTTGATCTGGTTGTCGGAGGCGCCTGGCTTCTGGCACTCGTCACCCATCACGTAATGGCGCACCGCCGTATGGCCGATCAGATTGCCGACATTGATGCCAAGGCGCTTGTCGAGATGGTCCATGTATTGGCCGGTCGTTTCCCAGTCGAACTCGACCGTCCGCAATATCTCCATCGGGATCGCTTCGACGTAGGAGAGGAACTCGGCGAGCCGTTCTTCGGCGCCCTTGCGCACCGGCGCTAGCGACAGAGAGCAATTGCCGAAGATGACGGTCGTCGCGCCGTGCTCGGGGGAAAATGTGCACAGCGGGTCCCAGGTGACCTGCGCGTCGTAATGGCAGTGATTGTCGATGAAGCCGGGCGCGACGGCGCGGCCCCCAGCGTCAATCGTGCGGCTGGCGGCGCCGCTCAATTTGCCGATTTCGACGATCTTGCCGTCCTTGACGCCGATATCGCCCCGAAAAGCCGGCATCCCCGAGCCGTCGACGACAAGGCCATTCTTGATCAGCAGATCGTACGCCATCGGTATTCTCCTTGAGGCGGGTGGTTTCGACCGCAAGTGTAGCCTCTCCGGCGGCGGACACACACCCTGCGGGGGCTCTGAGCCATGACGAAGACGCGTGTGTGGTAATCGTAAAGCGATGGCCGTAGTGGCCGGGACAACAGTTCGTGCTAAGGCTGTGCGTAGCCGACGCTGCGTACGGAGCCGCCAAGCCATGACACTATCCGCCGACGAATATCACGATCATCTGAGGACCACTGCGGTGCGCGCCGGCTTCAGCTTCGACGATGTCGTATTGCCGAGCGAAAAGACCGTGCTCGTCGGTCACCTTCGTTTCCGTTACCTCGATTGGGGAAACGAAGAGTTGCGGCCGCTCCTTTTCCTGCATGGGGGCGCCTTGACGGCACATACCTGGGATCTCTGCTGTCTCGCATTGCGCGACGAATTTCACTGCATCGCGCTCGACCAGCGAGGACATGGCGATACCGACTGGGCGCCTGACGCCGATTATTCGATTGCGGCGCAGCGCGAGGACGTCAAAGGCTTTGTCGATACGCTCGGCCTCAACCATTTCATACTAGCCGGGATGTCGATGGGGGCGATCAATGCGCTCGCCTTCGCCATCCATTACCCGGAGAGGCTTTCTCATCTGGTGTTGATCGACGCCGGCCCCGAGGTCAGGCGTCCCGGGTCACGCCGAATTCGCGATTTCGTCAATGGCGGCGCCCATCCCGAGCCGCTCGACGCGATCATCGAGCGGGCCCTCGCCTTCAACCCGCGCCGCGATCCAAAAGTCTTGCGCCGCAGCCTGATGCACAATCTGCGTCAGCAGACCGATGGAAACTGGACGTGGAAATACGACCGCAGGCGGTTTCAGCAGATGGGCGAGACCCACAGTGCCGAGCGGCGCGGGCTCGCCGAAGGCCTCGCCAAGGTGACCTGCCCGACCCTGGTGGTGCGTGGCGCCGAAAGCGATGTCTTCCATGAAGAGGACGCCGAGCAGCTTGCAGCACGACTGCCGGAAGGCCGCTACATCACGATCCCCAAAGCCGGCCATACGGTGCAGGGCGACAACCCGAAAGACCTCGCCGCCGCGCTGCGCGAGTTTCTCGGCTAATAGCCCCTCACCCCAACCCTCTCCCCCCACCCTTCCCTCCCCCGCGTGCGGCGCGTGCGGGGGAGGGTTAGGGAGGGGGCGAGGGAGCAGGAAAACCCCTCGCCCCGCGCTAGCGGGGAGAGGGAGGGACAACCGCTCAGTCGCGAAGTTCGGGGACGACCCAGAACGGCTTTTGGCCGCGGGAGACGCGCTCGAAATTGTCGAAGGCGTTGCGCCAGCGCTTCCAGTGATTGTCCCAAGTCGGACCGGCGCCGTGCGGCGAGAAGATCGCGTTTTTCATCGTGAACAATTCGTGGTCGGGCTTGGGCGGCTCCTCGACCATGACGTCGAGGCCGGCGCCGAGGATCTTCTCGTCGCGCAGCGCCATGTAAAGCGCCTTCTCGTCGACCACCGGGCCGCGGCACGTGTTGATCAGGATCGCGGTCGGCTTCATCATCGCCAACTCGCGCTCGCCGATCAGATTGTGCGTCGATTTGTCGAGCGGCACGTGCAGGGTCACGATATCGGACGTCTTCAACAGCTCAGGGAAGAGGGCAAAGCGGATGCCGAGCGCATCCTCCTGATCGGTCGTCAGCCGGTTGATGTCGTAATATTTGATATGCATGTCGAAGGCCTTGGCCCGGCGCGCCACCTTCTTTCCGATGTTGCCGAGCCCGACAATGCCCAATGTCTTGTCTTCCAACTCGTATAGCTTGGCGGAATTGAAGTCGTTGCCGCGCCAGCGGCCGGACACCACGCCTTCGTGCTGCCAAATCAGCTTGCGGCACACGGCCAGCATCAGCAGCATCGCGTGCTCGGCGACTGCCGTCGCATTGGCGCCGCCATTGTTGCAGATCGGCACGCCAGCCGCGCGCGCTGCCTCGAGATCATAGGTGTTGTAGCCGGCGCTCAAGGTCTGCACGATCCGCAGCTTCGGCGCGGCTTGGTAGAATTCGGGCCCGTGCTTGAACTGACCGGCGCCGATGTAATACTCGGTGTCTTTCAGCAATTCCAAAAATTCGGGCCTGCCATGCGGGGCGGTGGCCAGCTGCCACCCGGGCGGCAGCAAGTCGTGGGCGATGGCGATCGTCTCGTCGGAATGGGTGCCGGGAGTGAGAATACGAGGCATTTAGCGTCTCCTCTTGGGGGGATTGTCGCGCCTGGTTGGCAAGAGCCGCATCGTAGCGATAGGTTGCGATCGTCGTCAAATCAGCCCGGAAGAACAGTACCATGGCCGAGTCGCTCGATAGCCGCTTTCAGAACCTGCACGAGTTCGTAACGCAGGCGCGCACCAACCTCGATCGCAACAATTGGGACTACCTGATCGGCGGCTCCGAGACCGAAACGACCCTGGCGCGCAACCGGTTGGCGCTCGATGCAATAGGCTTCCGTCCGCGGGTATTGCGCGATGTCTCGAACGTTGATTGCACCACCTCGCTGTTCGGCAAAAAGCTGCGCATCCCCGTATTGTGCGCGCCGGTCGGGTCGCTGGAGGTGTTCGAGCCGGGCGGCGGCGCCACCGTCGCCGAGGCGACGCGGACCTTTGGCAACGGGATTATCCTGAGCTCGGTGTCGCATCCCGGTCTCGACAAGACTGCCGAGGCGTCGGGCGACGGCTTCAAGATCTTCCAGCTTTACGTTCGCGGCGACGCCGACTGGGTCGACGACCATGTCCGCCGCGCCATCGACAAGGGCTACGACGCGTTTTGCCTGACTGTCGACACCGACAGCTACAGCCGGCGTGAACGCGACATCGCCAAGCGCCACCAGCGCCGCCGCGTGCGCGTCGCGGATGCCCGCATCTTCCAGGCCCAGTTCAACTGGCGCGATGTCGAGCGGATCAAAAAGGGCTTCGACATCCCGCTGATCCTCAAAGGCATCGCCACCGCCGAGGACGCCAAGATCGCAGTCGAACACGGGGTCGACTGCGTCTATGTGTCAAACCACGGAGGGCGGCAGCTCGACCAGGGCGTCGGTTCGATCGACGTGCTGCCGGAAATCGTCGACGCGGTCGACGGACGGGCGCGCATCATCGTCGATGGCGGCATCAGCCGCGGGACCGATGTGGTCAAGGCGCTGACCCTCGGCGCCGACGCGGTCGCTTGCGGCCGGCTCTATGTCTACGGCCTCGCCGCCGCCGGCGCCGAGGGCATGGTGCAGCTCTTCGAGATCCTCGAAGACGAGATCCGCATCTGCCTCTCACTGCTCGGCGTCACCGGCTACCACGAGCTCGACAAATCCTACATCCGCCCGGCCCGCCAAGTCGTGCCCCCGCACGTCCACAGCGCCTTCCCCCATCTCAACCTGCCGCATGAGACTTATTAGCCGGCCGGCGGGGTCGCCCGAGTGGCCCCTCGCGATGCGGCGCGCCTCCCGCCCTCCTGTTTTTGCAATGAATCTACAGGACGCATCCACCTCTCCTATCGACAGCAAACGGCCACAATACGATCGGAATATGGCAATTTTGTTGTTACCACAACGCAAGCAGGATTCGGCAAACTTGCTTGCCTACATCCGCGCGGCACGCCGCGTCATGCAACCGCACGTTCACAGCGCCTTGCCATCTCAACCTACCGCGCGAGACGTATTGCTGAGCGAACTCAAATTCCAATTGCTAGCGGAGCGAAGCAATCTCCGCTGCGGAAACCCGTCCCACCGCGATTGCTTCGTCGCGCGAGCGCTCCTCGCAATGACACCATGTCGGTCTGATCGAAATCTAACCGCCCGCGAAATTACGGGCGGTGGCGGGACGCCTGCGGCGCCGCGGCGGCCATTGCCGCTGCGATCTTGTCGGGGCGGGTGAAGGCGAGGTATTCGGCGGCGTATTCGGGGGGCAGGATTTCGACCATCGTCTCGTTCTCGACCCAGACCTCGATCACGTGGAACGGGCCGCGGTTGCAGCGGAAGCATTGCCAGCCCTCACGAGCCGCGATCGCATCGACCTTATCGGCATCGGTGGCGACGCTTAATGCAAAATGGGTCGGGCCGAAGCCGCGCGCGTCCGGCTTCTTCACAAAGCCGCCGCCGTCGCTGCCGCCCGGCTGCAGCTCGGTTCCGGCTGGGTAAACCTCAACACCCGACCCGTGCTCGTCGAGCTGAAGCGCGAAAAAGCTCCCCGGGTTGGGGGGAAACGGCACCGCCTTGCCGCCCATGAGCTCGGCCAAGACAACAGCGACATGCTTCGGGTCGCGAGCAGCGATCGATAGATGATGGATCATGTGTCCCTCATGAGTTATCCCGCACGATGGATAGCACAAAATGGCCGCAGGCGCGACGGGCGGCAAGATGGGCTATAAACCCCGGATGCTGCGCCTCCTGCTCGCTCTCGTTCTCGCCCTCGTTCCGCTCGCAGCCCGGGCGCAGCCAGCGCCGGGTGGCCCGCCGGCAGTCGGCGTCGTGCGCGCGGAGCGGCAGCAGATCACGCAGACCGACGAGTTCATCGGGCGCATCCAAGCCATCGGCCGGGTGGCGCTCGTTGCGCGGGTCACGGCGTTTCTCGAAAAGCGGCTGTTTGTCGAAGGCGCCGAGGTCAAGAAGGACGATCTCCTCTACCAACTGGAGCAGCCGCCGTTTCAGGCGCAGGTGGACTTCAACAAAGCGAACGTCGCTCAGCTCGAAGCTCAGCACCGTAATGCCGAACTGACGCTCGAGCGGGCGCAATATCTGTTAAAGACCGTTGCGGGCCAGCAGTCGAATGTCAATTCTGCGCTGGCTCAAGAGAGATCCTTGGCCGCGCAGATCGCGGGCGCCCAGGCACAGCTGCAAACCGCCCAAATCAACCTCGGCTATACCGAGATCCGCGCGCCGATCGACGGCAAGATCAGCGCTACCGAAGTCACCGAGGGCAATGTCGTCTCACCGACCAGCGGGACCTTGGCGACACTGGTCAGCCAGGATCCGATGTATGTGCTGTTCCCGGTCTCCGTGCGCGCGGGGTTGGATCTGCGCAACCGCTACCAGAATAAGGGCGGTTTCACCGCGGTCGTGCTCAAGCTGCGCCTGCCGGACGGACGGATCTACGGACAGGACGGCAAGCTCGATTACGTGTCTCCGACGGTCGCGACCAACACTGATACAGTCACAGTACGCGGCGTTTTCCCAAACCCGCTGCTTCCGGGCGTGCAAGCCAATGCACCTGCTCCGCGCGAGCTGTTCGACGGCGAGTTCGTTACCGTGCTGCAAGAGGGCGTTCAGCCGATCACGGTTCTCGCCATTCCGCGCGCCGCGGTGCTGTCCGACCAACAAGGCGATTACGTCTACGTCGTCGATACAGAGAACAAGGCGCAGCAGCGCCGCATCCAGCTGGGCCAGTCGACCCCATCCACAGCCGTCGTAAGCAATGGACTGAAGGAGGGAGAGCTGGTCATCAGCGAGGGGCTGCAGCGGGTGCGTCCCGGCGAGGTTGTGTCGCCGGGACCGGCGAGCCCGACGCCGGAGGTCACGCCGCGCGGTGCAAGCGCGCCGAGCCAGGTGGCCGAGCCCCCCTCGAACGGGTCGGAGACGAAACCATGATTTCGGCGATCTTTGTCGATCGGCCGCGGTTGGCGGTCGTCATCGCGCTCGTCATCACGATCGCCGGCCTCTTGGCGTTGACGCGCATCCCCGTCGCGCAGTTCCCGGACATAGTGCCGCCTCAGACCGTGGTTTCGGCCAGCTTTCCCGGCGCCTCCGCCGCCGTCGTCGAATCGAGCATTGCGCAGCCGATCGAAGCTCAGGTCGTCGGCGTCGACAAGATGCTCTATATGAATTCGACGAGCGGTAACGACGGCAGCTACAACCTGACCGTGAGCTTTGTGCTCGGCAGTGATCCCGACATCAACACCAACGCCGTCAATAATCGGGTGCAGACCGCGCTGGCCCAGCTCCCTCAGGAAGTCCAGCTGGAGGGGCTGACGATACAGAAAAAGTCATCGGCGGTCCTGCAATTCCTGATGTTCTACAGCGAGAACGGCAAGCAGGATCCACTGTTCATCACCAATTACGTGATCATCAATGTGCTCGACGTATTGTCTCGCACACCCGGGGTCGGCCAAGCGCGCTTGTTCGGCGCGCTCAATTACTCGATGCGCATCTGGTTCGACACCCAGCGGCTCGACAATCTGCAGTTGACCCCGGCCGATGTGATCGCGGCGATCCAGGCGCAAAACGTCGAGGCGCCCGCCGGCCGGATCGGCGCCCGCCCGATCGGGAAGGATCAGCAATTCCAGTTGAATGTGCAGACGCTTGGTCGCCTGACCACCCCCGAGCAGTTTGGCAACATCGTATTGCGCGCCAATCCGGACGGCTCCTTGCTGCGCGTACGCGATGTCGCCCGGGTCTATCTCGGCGCCCAGAACCAGGACATCGAAGGCCGCCTCAACAGCGAGCCGGCGGTGGCGATCGGCATCTATCTCTCTCCCGGCGCCAATGCGGTGCAGACCGCCGCTCAAGTCAGGGCCAACTTGGACCGCTTGAGCCAACGCTTTCCCCCCGGTCTCAAATACCTTGTCAATTACGACACGACCACTTTCGTCCAAGACACGATCCACGACGTGCTGATCACATTGCTGATCGCTTTTGTGCTGGTCGTAACCGTCGTCTTTGTGTTTCTCGGCAGCTTGCGCGCGACCCTCATTCCCGCAATCGCAGTGCCGGTCAGCGTGATCGGCAGCTTCGCCGTGCTGCTCGTGATGGGCTATTCGGCCAATACGATATCGCTGCTCGCGATGGTATTGGCGATTGGCATTCTGGTCGACGACGCTATCGTTGTGGTCGAGAACGTCGAACGCGTCATGGAGGACGAACCGAAACTGTCACCCGCGGACGCGACCAAGAGGGCGATGGCCGAGATCACCGCGCCGATCATCGCGATCACTTTGGTCCTTCTTTCCGTGTTCGTGCCGATCGCGTTCATCCCCGGTATCTCGGGGACATTGTTCCGGCAATTCGCGGTGACGATCAGCGTCGCGATGCTGATCTCTGCCTTGAATGCACTGACCCTGTCGCCGGCTCTGTGCGCGGTCTTTCTGCGGCATGGCGGCCCGAGGCGTGGACCCATGGGTTGGGTGTTGCGGCGCATCGACAATATCCGCGACGGGTATGCCGCAATCGTCCGCCGCCTGGTGCGCGTTTCCGTATTCGGCGTTGTGGCGATATTGGCAAGCGCCGCGGGAGTATATTTTCTGTCCTTGCGAACGCCGACCGGGTTTCTGCCGGAAGAAGACCAGGGCGCTTTTTTTATCTCGGTGCAATTGCCCGATGGCGCATCGGTCATCCGCACCCGCGACGCGGTAAAGCGCGTCGAGGCCGTGCTGAAGCAGATGCCGCAGATCCAGAACATTTTTGCGATCGTCGGGTTTTCTATCATCGACGGCGTCAATGAGCCGAATACTGCCTTTGTGGTCCCCACACTGAAGCCGTTCGCCAATCGTGTCGGCGCGGTCAACTCGGCGCAGGCGCTGATCGCAAAGGTGTTCGCCGAAGGACGTGAGATCCGCACCGCGACGGTCATCCCGTTCAATTTGCCGCCAATCATCGGGCTTTCGACGACGGGCGGGTTCGAATACCGGCTCGAGGGGCTCGAAGGGCAGGAACCCGCCGCAATGAACAGCGTCATGCAGGGCCTCCTCGCGACCGCCAACCAGGATCCGCGGCTGACGCGTGTGTTCTCGACCTTTACCGCGAGCAACCCGTCAATCTTTCTCGACATCGACCGCGAGAAGGCGCAGGCGCTGGGCCTCGGCATGAACGATGTGTTCGGTGCGTTGCAGGCGACATTGGGCGGTATCTTTATCAACAACTTCAACCTGTTCGGTCGAATCTGGCAGGTCAACATCCAAGGCGAGGCGGCGAACCGCAGAGACGTCTCCTCGCTGTGGCAGATCCAAATTCGCAACAGGTTTGGCGAGAACGTGCAGCTGCGCTCGATCGCCGACGCCCGCGTCGTGGTCGGGCCACAGGTCATCACGCGGTACAACAACTATCGCGCGATCCCGATTCAAGGCAGCCCATCGCCGGGCACATCCTCCGGAGCCGCGCTCGCGGCCATGGCGGAGGTCTCGGCCAAGACCCTGCCCCCAGGCTATGGCTACGAATGGACCGGGACGGCGTACCAGGAGGTGGCGGCCTCCGGGCAGACCGGTGCGATCCTCGGGCTCGCCGTACTGTTCGCCTTTCTCTTCCTCGTCGGGCTCTACGAGAGCTGGATGATCCCGGTCCCGGTATTGCTGTCGGTTCCGGTTGGGGTGTTGGGTGCGTTTGTCGGGATTTTGATCTTTCATTTGGCGGTCGACCTCTATGCCCAAATCGGTCTCGTCGTGCTGATCGCGATGGCAGCGAAGAACGGCATCCTGATCGTCGAATTCGCCAAGGACCGGCGCGAGGAGGGCATGGACATCCGGGAAGCCGCGGTTCTCGGCGCGCGGATGCGGTTTCGCGCGGTGATGATGACTTCCTTTGCCTTTATTCTGGGCGTCTATCCGTTGGTCGTCGCGCAGGGCGCCGCCGAAATCAGCCGCCACAGCGTCGGCACGCCGGTCTTTGCCGGCATGATCGCCGCGAGCGCCGTCGGGCTTTTCGTAATCCCGATGCTCTACGTCACCTTCCAGACCATCCGCGAGCGCAGCAGCGCGCGCTTCCGGCGCTTGAGGCCCCGTCCCGGTGAAACCGACTAGCTCCAGGCTACCTCTAGCGGCGCCCGAACAGCCTCTCGATGTCGGCGAGGTCGAGCGCGATGTAGGTCGGGCGGCCGTGATTGCACTGGCCGCTATTGGGGGTCGCCTCCATCTGGCGCAGCAACGCGTCCATCTCGGGGGGCGAGAGGTGCCGCCCGGCCCGCACGCTGGTGTGGCAGGCGAGGGTGCCGCAGACCGTCTCGATCCGCTCCTTCAATGCCAGAGTATCGCCCCATTCGGCGAGCTCGTCGGCGAGGTCGCGCACCAGGGCGCCGACATCGAGCCCCGGCAATAAAGCCGGGACCTCACGGACGACGACCGCGCCGGGTCCGAACGGTTCGAGCACGAGCCCGAATTCGGCGAGCTCCACGGCGCGGGCGGCGAGCCGTGCGGCGCCGGTCTCGTCGAGCTCGATGACCTCAGGCAACAACAAGGCTTGGCGCGCGACGCCCTGCGCGGCGAGCGCCTCCTTCATGCGTTCGTAAACCAGCCGCTCATGCGCCGCATGCTGATCGACGAGAACGATCCCGGTCGGAGTCTCCGCCAGGATGTAGGTTCGGTGGAGCTGCGCCCGCGGGGTGCCGAGCGGCGCCTCTAACACCGGAGCTTCCTCGGTCGGCCGCAGAAAATCATTGGCGCTCTCAGCAAGCGCCAATGACGGGGTAGGCGGCGGCAGCGGGAAGGCGAAGCGCGGCGTATTTGAGCCTGGGATGCCGGACCCGGGACGGAAGGCCGCGACCGCTCCGGCGGCGACGGTCGACGAGGCGCGGTGCCCGGCGGCGGCCAGCGCGTTGCGCAGCGCCCCGACGATCAGACCGCGCACCGATGCGGCGTCGCGGAACCGTACCTCGGCCTTGGCCGGATGAACGTTGACGTCGATCTCCTCCGCAGGCCCATCGACGAACAACGCGACCATCGGGTGGCGGTCGCGGGCGAGCACATCCTGATAGGCGCCGCGGACGGCACCGACCAGCAGCTTGTCGCGCACCGGCCGCCCGTTGACGACGAGATACTGGTCGCGCGGCGCGGCGCGGTTGAGGGTCGGCAACCCGATCACCCCGGTCAGCCGAAACCCGCCCCGCTCGGCGTCGATCTCGACCGAATTCTCGGCGAAGTCGCGCCCCAACAGCGCCGCGAGCCGGGTGCGGCGGGCGATCGCCGCTTCGGGGTCGCCGGCCGCGGCGAGCCGCAACAGCACGCGCTCCTCGTCGCCGATTACCGTGAACGAAATTCCGGGGTAGACCATGGCGAGCCGGCGCACTGAATCGACCGCCAGATCGCGCTCGGTGCGCGGCGTCTTCAGGAATTTGAGCCGCGCCGGGGTCGCGAAGAACAGGTCGCGCACCTCGACCCGCGTACCTGGTGGATGGGCCGCCGGCACCGGAGCCGCTTTGCCGCCGGCTTCGACCGCGATCTCCCACGCGCTGCCGGCGCAAGGCGGGCGCGAGGTGATCCGCATCCGGCTGACCGCGCCGATCGACGGCAGCGCCTCGCCGCGGAAGCCGAGCGAGGCGATGCGCAGCAGGTCATCCTCGGGCAGTTTCGAGGTGCAGTGCCGCTCGACCGCCAAGACCAGCTCTTCCGCGGTCATGCCGGCGCCATTGTCGACGACCGCGATCAGGGCCTGGCCGCCGTCCTTCAATGTGACGTCGATGCGCCTGGCGCCGGCATCGATCGCGTTCTCGACCAACTCCTTGACCGCCGCAGCCGGCCGCTCGATGACTTCGCCGGCAGCAATGCGGTTGACGAGGACCGGAGGCAGAAGACGGATCGCCATCTGTCGAGTTTATGCTAACGGAGAGCGCGGTCATAGGTAGGAGCGAGGGATGCGGTCGACGGCAGCAGGTGATCCGGGCGCCGAATATCTCGAGCGGGCGCGGGCTTTTGTTCCCGAGCTCGCCGCCGCCGCGCCAGAGATCGAACGACGGCGCGAATTGCCTGAGCCGGTCGTCACGGCAATGGTCGAGCGCGGGTTCTTCCGCATGCTGCTGCCGCGTTCGTTGGGCGGCGCCGAGCTTCTGCCGGGTCCCTACGTCCGGGTCGTCGAGGAAATCGCCAAGGGCGACGCGAGTGCGGCGTGGTGCCTGAACCAGGGTGCCGGCTGCTCGATGACCGCGGTCTATCTCGATCCGGCCGCCGCCAAGGAGGTCTTTGGCGGACCGCGCGGCATCCTCGCCTGGGGGCCGGGGCCCGGCAAGGCGCGAATTGCCGAGGGGGGTTACCGGGTGACCGCGACCTGGAGCTTTGCCAGCGGCAGCCACAACGCGACTTGGCTGGGTTGTCATGTGCCGATTTACGACGCGAACGGCGGGCAGCTTTTGCGCCCGGACGGCAGCCCGGTCATCCGCACCCCTATTTTCCCGAAATCCTGCGCCGAGATGACCGACATCTGGCATGTCATCGGGCTGCGCGGCACCGGCAGCGACAAATATTCGGTGACCGCCCTCTTCGTGCCGGCGACCTATGTCGCGGCCCGTGACGATGACAGCACGCGCCGCGAAGACGGCGTGCTCTACCGCTTCAGCAGCCTGCAGCTCTATGCCTCGGGGTTTGCCGGGGTGGCGATGGGGATCGCCCGCAGCACCCTCGACGCCTTCATCGAACTGGCGCTCGACAAGGTGCCGTTCCGCGGCAAGGCAACCCTGCGCGACAACAATGTCGTCCAGTCGGAGGTCGCCAAGGCCGAGGCCCGCCTGCGCTCCGCCCGCGCTTTGTTGTACCGGTCGCTTGAGGAGATCACCGGCGAGGTCGAGCGATCGGGCCATATCACCCTAGAGCAGCGGATGGTGATCAGGCTGGCCTCGACCTTTGCGATCCACCAATCGATGAGCGTCGTTGATATGGCCTATCATTCCGCCGGATCGACCGCGATCTTCAAAGAGAACCCGTTCGAGCGCCGCTTCCGCGACATCCACACCGTCTCGCAGCAGGTGCAGGGCCGGTCGGAGCATTTCGAGACCGTCGGCCAACATCTCCTCGGCCTCGCTCCCGATACCCTGGCCTGGTTGTAAGACGCTTCCTCACCGCCGATACTGTCGGCGCGGAGCTTGGGCAAGGAGGGAGGCATGCAGGTTCGCGACGGTTTTATCGGCACCGTCGGAAAGACGCCGCTGATCAAATTGCGACGAGCCTCCGAGGAGACGGGGTGCACGATCCTCGGCAAGGCCGAGTTCCTCAATCCCGGCGGCTCGGTCAAGGACCGCGCGGCTCTCTACATCATCAAGGATGCCGAGGAACGGGGGCTCCTGAGACCCGGCGGCGTGATCGTAGAAGGTACCGCCGGCAACACCGGGATCGGCCTCGCGCTGGTCGGCAATGCGCGCGGCTACCGCACCGTCATTGTCATGCCCGAGACGCAGAGCCAGGAAAAGAAGGACATGCTGCTGCTGTGCGGCGTCGATCTGCGGCTCGTGCCGGCGGTGCCCTATGCCAACCCGATGAACTATGTCCGCTATTCCGAGCGCCTCGCCGAGGAAATTGCGGCTCAGGAGCCGAATGGCGCGATCTGGGCCAACCAGTTCGACAACCTGGCAAACCGGCGCGGCCATTACGAGACGACCGGTCCGGAGATCTGGGAGGAGACCGACGGCAAGGTCGACGGTTTCACCTGCTCGGTCGGCACCGGCGGCACGCTTTCCGGCGTCGGGATCGCGCTCAAGGAACGCAACCCCAAAGTCCAGATCTATCTCTCCGACTGCATGGGCTCTGGCATTTACAGCTGGTATGCGCGCCGCGAGTTCAAGCCCGAGGGCAACTCGATCACCGAAGGCATCGGCAACAACCGCGAAACCAAGAACCTCGAAGGGTTCGCGCCCGACGGGCAATACCAGATCACCGATGCGGAGATGCTGCCGATCCTTTTCAGCCTCGTTCAGGACGAAGGGCTGGTTCTCGGCGGCTCCACCGGCATCAATGTGTGCGGCGCCATTCGTCTCGCGCGCGAGCTCGGCCCCGGCCACACGATCGTGACGATCCTCGCCGACTCCGGCACCCGCTACCAATCCAAGCTCTTCAACCCCGAATTCCTGAGAGCGCGCGACCTCCCCACCCCACCGTGGCTGGAATAAACCGAAATCATTACCTTCGCATCCCAGCGAAGGCTGGGATCCATTCCTGAAGCTGCACTATGTATTTTGTCTATCTGCTCGCGAGCAGACCATATGGCACGCTGTACCTCGGGTGGACGACGGACCTCGCCCGGCGCGTCTGGGAACACAAACACAAAGTGGTGCCCGGATTTACGACAAAATACGGCGTTGATCGCTTGGTATGATTTGAGAACCATGACGACAGGGAAGCGGCGCTACGCCGAGTAAAACAGATCAAGGGCTGGAGAGGGAATTTGAAGATCAATTTGATCGAGACACAAAATCGGTATTGGATCGATCTCTATGACAACTTGTCCGGCGCGTAACGGCTACCGCACTATGGATCCCGGCCTTCGCCGGGATGGTGCTTCAGGGGGGAAGCGATGACCGAGCTGCTGTTTCGCGACGACGGGTACCTGCAGTCCTGCGCAGCGCGAGTGATTGCCGCCGATGGGCGCGGCATTCGGCTCGACCGCACGGTGTTTTATCCGATAGGCGGCGGTCAGCCGGGCGACACAGGCGTGCTGCGCCTCTCGCCGGGCCCGCCGATCACGATCGTCGACACGGTCAAGGGCGACGGCCCAGACGAGGTGATTCACATCCCGGCTCCCGGCTGGGCGCTCCCCGATCCAGGCACGGAACTCGTTGCCGAGATCGACTGGGAGCGGCGGTACCGGCTGATGCGCACGCACACCTGTCTGCATCTGTTGTGCAGCATCGTCCCCGGGGCGGTGACCGGCGGTCAGGTTTCCGACGGCAGGGGGCGGCTCGATTTCGACGTGCCCGGCTCGAGTCTCGACAAGGAGACGCTCTCGGGCCGCCTCAATGCGCTGATCGCAGAGGCGCACCCGGTCGGGCCGCGGTGGATCACCGACGAAGAGCTCGCCGCCCAGCCCGAGCTCGTCCGCACGATGTCGGTCAAGCCGCCCACCGGGATGGGGCAAGTGCGCCTCATCGAAATCTCGGGTATCGATCTGCAGCCTTGCGGCGGCACTCATATCCGCAACACCAGCGAGATCGGCCCGGTTGCGGTGACCAAGATCGAGAACAAGGGCAAGCAGAACCGCCGCGTGATCCTTGCACTCGCGGAGTGAGGGAGGACAGGAGCCCATGCCCTACGCCCATCCGGAAGCGCTCGTCGGTACCGAGTGGCTCGCCGCGCATCTCGACGACCCGCATGTCCGGGTCGTCGACGCGTCTTTCAAGCTGCCCGGGATTACGCCGACGGCGCGGGAGGATTATGACCGCGGCCACATCCCGGGTGCGGTGTTCTTCGATATCGACGACATCGCGGAGCCGGGCACGAGCCTGCCGCATATGATCCCGTCGCCCGCGCTGTTCGCGCGCAAGATGGAGGGGCTCGGCATCGGCGACGACGACCGGGTTATCGTCTACGACGGCGCCGGCCTGTCCTCGGCCGGTCGCGCCTGGTGGATGCTGCGCCTGTTTGGACATCGCAATGTCGCGCTCCTCGATGGCGGTCTGCCGAAATGGAAGGCCGAAAACCGGCCGCTCGAAACCGTCGTGCCGAACCCGCCGCATCGCCGTTTTTCGGCGCGGTTCGACCCGGTGCTGGTCCGCGACAAGCAAGCGTTGCTCGACAATCTGTCGACGCGGCGCGAGCAGGTCGTCGATGCTCGCGCCGCCGGCCGGTTTGACGGCGTTGCGGAAGAAACCCGGCCCGGCTTGCGCCGGGGCCACATTCCGGACAGCCGCAACCTGCCTTACGACCGGGTCACCGATCCGGAGACCCGCCGATTGCGCGATGCCGAGGCGCTCTCGAACCTGTTCCGTGACGCGGGCGTTGCGCTCGACCGCCCAATCGTCACGAGCTGCGGTTCGGGCGTCACCGCCTGTGCGCTCGCTTTTGCGCTGCACCTGATCGGGCATCCGGGCGCGGCCGTCTATGACGGGTCGTGGTCGGAATGGGGGCTGCCAGGCGACACGCCGGTCGAGACCGGCCCCGCGCCTGCCAAGACGCCGTGACCGCACTCGAAGACGTCATCACCTATCTCGAAATGCTCGACCGGCCCACCGGGAAGCGGGTCCCGGCGCCGCTCGAAAAGCTCGCGCTGATGCGCGCCGAGGACTGCACCGTCTCGTTTTACCGCCACTTGTACGATACGGTCGGCGGGCCGTGGCTGTGGTTCGAGCGGCGGCTTGTCGACGACGCGGCACTAGCGGCACTCATCGCCAAGCCGACGATCGAGGTATTCGTGCTGTACGTGCGTGGGGTCCCCGCCGGCTTCTTCGAACTCGACACGGCCGCGCCGCGCGAGACGAAGCTGTGCTATTTCGGGCTCATCCCCGACTTTATCGGGCGTCGGCTCGGCCCCTACCTGCTACAGGCGGCAATCGATCAGGCCTGGTCGAGACCGCTCGACCGCTTTTGGCTCCATACCTCGACTTTCGATCATCCAAAGGCGCTGGCCACTTACCAGCGGGCCGGCTTTGCCGTCTATGCGCGGCGCCGGGTTTCGTTCGACGACCCGCGCGACCTCGGGATACTGCCGAAGCCTGAGCAGAGCTAGGGAGCTCTCTCTTATTGCGGTTTCGTGCCGACGGCGCAATGCAGCGTATGGGCCATGAACAGGAGGCCATCTTTCTCCGCCTTGTCGCGCTCGGCGTGCCAGACCGCCAATTCCTGCGGCGACAATTGTGACAGGACATGGTCTTCGCGGTTGCGCCAGATCGGTCCACCCGGGCGGTCGAGCGTCACCATCGTGGGAAAACAGACGAGGTCGAAAAGACCGGCATCACGCATCCTCCGGTAGAGGCTGCGGTCGGCAACTCCGCGTGGAGCGACCGAATGCGGGGGCATTGTCACTTTGCTCGAGATCGCCTCGGGCAAAGCGAGGTTCCACCACTGCGGCATGTCGACTGCGCGCACGACGAGACCAACCCGCCCAGCCGGGCGGGTGACGCGCATCGCCTCGGCGATCGCCCGATCCGCGTCGCATTCCTCGAACACGGTGACCGAATAGGCGCAATCGAACGAATGGTCCTCGAAGGGCAGTGCCTCGGCATTGCCCTCGGTGAATTGGATCAGCTCCCCGAGCCCCTCTGCCTCGGCCAACTGAGCGGCCTCGCGCAGGAGAAATGGGTTCACATCGGCCGCGGTGATGGGATTGGCAGTGCCGAGCCGTCGCGCCAGCAGGCGAACCAATGAACCGGCGCCGGAACCGATTTCGAGGATCGCTTCGCCGGGCCGCGGCCCGATCTGGTCGATCAAGGTCCGGAACATCGCCTGATAGGTCGGCATCCGGGCCCGGTCCTCAAGCGAGGCGACGCCGCCCAAATGGGGGCCGCCGAGGGTCACGACGGTGAAGTGCCGGGCCAGGCGCGGGATTGCCGGCGCCCATTGCGAGGGCGCCAGAAAAAACGGCAGCAGCATCAGCGCCGGGCCGGAGCCCTCGACGCGGTAGGAAATGCCCGCATGCCTTCCTTCCGCCGTGGTTGAATTCGGCGCGTCCGGCCGCTTCCCATTCGCGGCCGGACGGTCGAGAAAAGCGATCATCCGGTCAGCGATCTCGTCGGTGCGGTCCGCGACGGCATCGCTCCAGCTGCCGGGAGCCTCGTAGCCGGCGAGGACCGAGCGTTGCGCACCGGGCAAGCGAGCAGTTGCGCGCTCCGTGGCTTCCGCCGCCGGCCCGTGCTCGCCTGCGATCATTAGGACCCGGTCGTCGATGCCGGAGAACGGGGCCGGATCGAGGCGGCTCGGCACGCACAGCACGATCCCGGCCAGACGTTCGGGATATGCCGTCGCCAGCCCCGAGATGTCCCGCGGGATCGCCGTGCCGAAATACGCCGAGCCGAGGGCCAGATGGTCCATCAACGCGATCAACCGATCGGTCGCCGACATATCAGTTACTTGCGCCACGAGCCGCTCTTCCTCCGTTGATGGGTGGCCGATGGCGACATCTTCCGCTAATGCGCGAGGATCTGGCTCAGGAATAATTTCGTGCGGTCGCTCTTTGGGTTGGCGAAGAATTCCTGGGGCGGGCCGCGTTCGACGATCTCGCCGCGGTCCATGAAGACCATCGTGTCGGCAACGGTGCGCGCGAAGCCCATTTCGTGGGTCACGCAGACCATCGTCATCCCCTCCTCGGCGAGCTCGATCATTACGTCGAGCACCTCCTTGATCATTTCCGGGTCAAGCGCCGAGGTCGGCTCGTCGAACAGCATGATCTCGGGCTTCATGCACAGCGAGCGCGCAATCGCGACACGTTGCTGCTGCCCGCCGGAGAGCTGCCCCGGATATTTGTCCGCCTGCTCCGGGATGCGCACCCGTTCGAGATAGAGGCGGGCGGTCTCCTCGGCTTCCCTTTTCGGCAATTTGCGCACCCAGATCGGCGCCAAGGTCAGGTTTTCCAGAACCGTCAGGTGCGGAAACAGGTTGAACTGCTGGAACACCATGCCGACCTCGCGGCGGATCGCCTCGATGTGCTTCACGTCCGAGGTCAGCTCGATCCCGGCGACGAGGATTTGGCCGCGCTGATGCTCTTCCAGGCGATTGATGCAGCGGATCATCGTCGACTTACCCGAGCCCGATGGCCCGCAGACCACGACCCGCTCGCCCTTGCCGACGTCGAGGTTGATGTTCTTGAGGACGTGGAACTCGCCATACCATTTGTCGACGCCGCGCAGCTCGATGATCGGCGCTCCAGCCGCGTCCGTCATCGTCGCCGCCCTTTGTTGAATTCGCGCTCGAGCATCTGGCTGTAGCGCGACATGAAAAAGCAGAAGCAGAAATAGATTGCCGCAGCGAACACATAGGCTTCGGCCGAGGTGCCGCGCCAATTGGCGTCGTTCAGCGCCGCATTTATTGTACCCAGCAGGTCCATGAGGCCAATGATGATGACGAGCGTGGTGTCTTTGAATGTGCCGATGAAGGTATTGACCAGAGGCGGGATAACCAATGTCAATGCCTGCGGCAGGACGATGAGCCGCGTGCGCCGCCAATAGCCGAGCCCCAGCGCATCGGCGGCTTCGATCTGGCCCTTCGGGATCGCCTGCAATCCGCCACGGATGACCTCGGCGAGATAGGCGGCGGCAAACAGGATGAACGCCAATTGCGCGCGCAACAGCTTGTCGATGGTCATGCCGGCCGGCAGGAACAGCGGCAGCATGACCGAGACCATGAATAAAACCGTGATCAGCGGCACCCCGCGGATCAGCTCGATATAGGCGATGCAGATCGTGCGCACCGCCGGGAGCGGCGAGCGCCGCCCGAGCGCCAGAAGTATTGCGAGAGGAAAGGCGAAAGCCATTCCCACAATGGCAAGGATAAGGGTCAGTGGCAGTCCGCCCCACAATTCGTTGCTCACATAGCTCAAGCCGAAAATACCGCCCCACATCAGGACGCCGACCACCACGAGCCCTGCGAGCCAGACGAGCGTCAACCGCCGTCCCCAAAGCCGTCGGTCACAGCTCGCCAAAATCATCGCGATGAAGATCAGCACGACGCAAAACGGGCGCCAATGCTGCTCGTAGGGGTAGGTGCCGAAGAGGATAAAGCGCCATTTCTCGGCGATGAACGCCCAGCAGGCGCCGGCCCCACGGCAGGCGCGGCTGTTCGGGGCCGACCAAACCGCGTCGACCAGGGCCCAGCGAATGACAGGGGGGACTGTCACCGCCAGTAGGGCGACCGCGAGCACGGTCAGGATTGTATTGGAGACGCTGCTGAATAGATTGGCGCGCAGCCAGCCGAAAAGGCCGGCGGCTGCGGGCGGCGGCGGTTCGGCGGCGAGCGGCAGCTCTTGAGCGACATCGGTCATCCGTCAGCGCTCTACCAGCGCGACGGAGCGGTTGTAGATGTTCATCAGCGCTGAGATCGTCAGGCTGATCGTCAGATAGACCGCCATGATCATTGTGATGCCTTCGACCGCCTGCCCGGTCTGGTTAATCATCGTGTTGGCGACCGATACGAGGTCCGGGTAGCCGATCGCGACTGCCAGCGAGCTGTTCTTGGTCAGGTTCAAATACGTGCTGGTCATTGGCGGAATAATTACGCGCAACGCTTGCGGCAACACGATCAGGCGCGTCCGCTGTCCCGGTTTGAGGCCCAGCGCCAAAGCGGCCTCGCTCTGGCCCCAGCTGACCGCGAGGATGCCGGCGCGAACGATTTCGGCGATAAACGTCCCCATGTAGACGACAAGACCGAGCAACAGAGCGGCGAATTCAGGCGATACACCGTGACCGCCAGCGAAGTTAAAGCCCTTCAGCTCGGGACGGTCGAGAGCGAGCGGCGCGCCGCCCCCAAGAAAGACGATCAGCGGCAGCCCGAGCACCAGCCCGAGCCCGACCCAACCGGTCGGGAACTGCTCTCCGGTCCGCGCCTGCCGCTGCCGAGCCCAGCGGAAAATCCCGATCGTTGCGACGACCCCGACACCCAATGCCAGCGCCATCCAGCCATAGGTCGGATCGAGATTTGGCAGCGGGAAGGCGATGCCGCGATTGCTGACGAAGACATCGGGTAGCGGCTCCCAAGCCTGGCGCGGGGCTGGCGCGCTTTCTCGCAGCAGCCCCCACCAAAAGAACAGCTGCAAAAGCAGCGGGATGTTGCGGAAGGTCTCGACATAGATCTGCGCCAACTTGCTAATCAGCCAGTTGCGGGAGAGCCGCGCGATCCCCATCACGGTGCCGAGGATCGTCACCAGAACGATACCGAGAGCGGCGACATAAAGCGTGTTCAGCAGGCCGACCAGAAACGCGCGGCCATAGGTATCGGCCGGCGAATAGGGGATCAGCGACTCGCCGATCCCGAAGGCGGCTTCGCGGTCGAGAAAGCCGAACCCGCTGGCAATGTTCTGGCGGCGTAGATTGACCACGGTATTGTGGACGAGAAAAGCGCCGAGGGCGAGGACGGCAGCTACGAACAGCACCTGAATGACGATGCCGCGAACAGCGGGATTGCGCCATGGAGAAGGGCGCGCCGGGCGCCGGATGATTTCCGTCGCCATTGGCCCGCCGCTCTCTCGATCGCCTTCCTCAGATCAGCGGATCGGCATCGCGTACATCAAGCCGCCGTGGGTCCACAGATTGTTGAGCCCGCGATCGAATTTGAGCTCGGTGTCCTTGCCGAGAGTACGGTCGAAGATCTCCCCGTAATTGCCGACGAGCTTGATCTCGTTGTAGGCCCATTTCTCGTCGAGCCCGAGCGCCTTGCCCATCCCCGGGGTGACGCCGAGCATGCGCTTGATGTTGGGATCGTCGCTCTTCGCCATGTCGTCGACGTTCTTCTGGGTGATGCCTTTCTCCTCAGCCTCGATCAGCGCATAGACGACCCAGCGGACGATGTCGTTCCACTCCTCGTCGCCGTGGCGTACGACAGGGGCGAGTGGTTCTTTCGAGATCCGCTCCGGCAAGATCACGTAGTCATCCGGGTTGGGCGCCTGGCTCAGCCGGTTCGCATTGAGCGCCGAAGAATCACCGGTGTAGACGTCGCAGCGCCCGGAGAAGAAGGCGCTTAGAGCCTCGTCAAGCTTCTCGATGACGACCGGCTTGAACTCCATCTTGTTGGCGCGGAAATAGTCGGCAAGGTTCAGCTCGGTCGTCGTGCCCGGTTGCACGCAGATCGTCGCGCCATTCAAATCCTTGGCGCTTTTGACGCCGAGCTTCTTGGGCACCATGAAACCCTGGCCGTCATAGAATACTACGGGCGCAAAATTGAGGCCGAGCGCGGTATCGCGCTGCAAGGTGTCGGTTGTGTTGTTGGAGAGCAGATCGACCTCGCCCGATTGCAAGGCGGTGAAGCGCTGCTGCGCGGTCAGCGGCACATATTTGACCTTGTCGGGCGCACCAAAAATCGCCGCCGACAGCGCCCTGCAGATATCGACGTTGAAACCAGCCCAGTGGCCCTGGCTATCGGGTGCGCCGAAACCGGCTACGCCGGTCGCCACCCCGCAGCTGATCTGCCCGGCTTGCTTGACCTTATCGAGCGTCGCCCCAGCCTGCGCCGCAGCCCCGAAACCGAGCACCAAGCCGACCCCAGCGAGCACGCCCAACCAACGCCTGATCGTCATCCCAAACTCCCTGCCCGCCGATCGCGAGCCGATAACCCCTGGTTGGTATCAAAGCTAACACAGTCGCGCCGTGGCCAGCAACGCGGCCGGGCCCAGTCAGATGGCCGGTTATGCCGCGCTTCGCATACTCTCGATGATCGCCGCCGCGGCGCGGGCGGGGTCGTCGCTCCTGATGATCGGGCGGCCGACGACGAGATAATCCGCACCCCTCGCGATCGCCTGCGCCGGGGTGCCGGGTCGCTTGTGATCATCGGCAGACGAGCCGGCGAGCCGAACCCCCGGCGTGGCGATCAGCAGCCGCTGTTCCCCCGCGAGTTCGCGGATCCGGTTCGGGTCATCGTGCGGCGCCGCGATGATCCCGTCGCAGCCGCACTCGATGGCTCGTTTGACCCGCAGTCGGATCAGGTCCTCGACACTGCACAGATAGCCGAGTTCGCGCAGGCCGTCCTGATCGACCGAGGTCAGGACCGTGATCGCGAAGATCTTCAGGCGAGAATTTCCCTTGCCCTCGACCGCGGCCTTCATGATCTCCCCGTCGCCATGGACAGTTACGAAGGTGACCCCGCGTTCCGCGGCCCGCGCGAACTCCTTGTCTTACCGTCTCCCCGATGTCGAACATCTTGGCATCGAGAAAGATTTTTTTGTTCTTTGCGAGCAGGTAATCGAGCAGGCCGTCGAACCCGGCGGCGAATTGCAGCCACAGGCCGACCTTAAAGAAAGAAACCACCCCCTCCAGCTTGGCGATCACCGCTCGAGCCTCGCTTATGCTCGGCACATCGAGCGCTACGATCAGGCGGTCTTCCACTTTTTCGGGCACTTCGCGACTGATAGTGATCGTATTCATTGTGATCTCTGCAGCGGCGCCTGCTCGGCCAGGCGCCATAGGTACCAGCTCGCCACGGTGCGGTACGGCTTCCACCTGACGCCGTAGGTTTCGACGTCCTTGCGCGCCGGTAGGTCACCCTGCGTGTATGCGCGAGCAAAGCCCTTGCGGATGCCGTAATCGTCCGCAGGCAGCACATCTGGCCGGCCGAGACGGAAGATCAGCAGCATCTCGACCGTCCAGCGGCCGATACCACGAACCGAAGTCAGGCGCTCGATGATCGCGTCGTCTTCCATACGCCGGATCTCGGCGAGTGTCGGGATTTCTCCGCTCACGGTCTTGCCGGCGAGGTCGCGCAGCGAGAGGAGCTTTGAGCGCGACAGGCCGGCGCCGCGCAGTTCATCCTCGGATGCGGCGAGGACCTGTTCGGCGGTCGGGCCTGAGCCCGGGAAAAGCGCGCAGAACCGCGCGAAAATCGTTGCCGCGGCCTTGCCGTTCAGCTGCTGATAGACGATCGCCTGCGCCAGCGCGCCAAAGATGCTGGACGCGGCGATGAGCTGCATGCGAAACGGGCCCACCGCGTCGATGACGCCCGCCAAGGTTTCGTCGCGGGTGCGAAGGTGATCGACCGCGATCGCCGGTTCGAAACCGAGATCCTCATTCATTCGCCGCGTTCGATCGCCAGCATCCGGCGCTTCGTCGCCGTGCCGCCATGGGCGGAAAAGCCGCCGATCTTGCCGCCGGCCGCCACCACGCGGTGGCACGGCACGACGATCGGGAACGGGTTGCGCCCGAGCGCTTGGCCGACGGCGCGTGCCGCGCCCGCAGCGCCGGCCCGCGCTGCAACGTCGCCATAGGCAAGCGTCTTTCCCGGCGGGATCGCGCGCGCCACCTCGTAAACGCGGCGGTGGAACGCCGCCACGTCCTCCATGTCGAGCTCGATTGCCGAGAGATCGCTCGGCTCGCCGCAGAGCAGCGCGACAATGTTGTCGATAGCCAGTTGCACCTTGTGCGGCGGCGCTATCTCGGCCGCGGCCGGAAACCGCTGCAGCATGCGCTCTCGCGTCTCCGCCTCGCTGGCTTCGGGAAGCTGCACCCCGACCAGGCCCCGATCACTCCAGGCGACGCCGCACCAGCCGATCGCCGTATCGAATAGCGTAAATCCGTATGCTGTCATGCCGCGATCGTAGCACTTGGCCCCACTCGCCACATCGTCAAATCTGCATTATCGATCTCCTCGTTTTCCTGGCGAAGGCCGGGACCCATTTCCGCAATGGGCACCGGCCGGAGCTTGTTCTCGGGCCGCGCTGCACGCGGACCCGGAGGCCGGTATGACGAATGGTCTGGCGGATGCCGATGCGTACGTAGTGAGGGCTGTAGAATGCCTATGGAGTTGTTGTTCGAGCAAACGCTGCATGAAGTGAGACGCGAGTGGGGGTCATTCTCCCTGCGTCAGAGGCGACTGATCAGCCTATCCGTGATAATTGGGCTTTCTGGCCTTCTGTGGTTGGGAATCGTCACGGTGTTTATTCGAGTGCTGTGATGCGAGGGTGTTTAAACGCCCCGCCTAGCCACCCGTTGCGGCGCGGAAGAGGCGCTCGAATTCGGCGAGTTCGCTGGGGGCCGCGTCGGTTACCGCCCAGAAGCCGAGATCGCCCTCGTCCCAATGCCGCAGATTATAGCCGCGGCGGGTCAGGGTTTCGCCATGGTCGGCCGGCGAGGCCGGCAGCACAAAAAGATTGATCACATGGTCGCGGCGCTTGTAGACGAGGGCCGGTACCGGTTTGCCCGCGACCAGGTCGAGCCGGCCGCCGACCAGCGGGAAGCCTTCGCTGCGCAGGTCAACCGCCGGCGGCGACAGATCGGTCCGTCCGGCGAACCACGGCTTGACCGTGTGCTGATCCGAGGACGCGACATCGGTCAGGTGGCTGCCCAGCAGGGAGCGCAGATGGCTGTCGATGATCTCGCTGGCCATCGTGTCGGTTTGCCGCTCGCCCAACAGCATGAATGTGCCGCCCGAACCGACCGCTACGGCGAGCAGGATCGAGGCGGCATAGGCGAGCCAGCCCGGCGCCCGCAACGACGCCGACGGCGTGCTGGCCGCCGCCTCTCGGCGTACCGCGAAGCGGATCTGCGAGCGCAACGCCGCGGGCGCCCGATGGACCGGGGCGGAACGGCGGATGGCATCGCGCAACCGCTCGAGCGCCGCCGCCTCGGGCCCGCAATCGGGACAGTCCTGCAGATGGCCGCGCAACGGCGCCTGCTCGGTCTCGGGGAGTTCGCCATCGAGATAGGCATCGAGCCGGGGGCGCACCTCATCGCATTGCATTACCCACATCCCTTTCCGTCCCAGGCCCGGCGCAGCGCCGTACGCGCTCGGTGCAACCGCGACATTACCGTTCCAATCGGCACCCCCGTAACTTCGGCAATCTGACGGTAGTCGAGCTCGTGCAATTCGCGCAGCACGATCGCCTCGCGCAGCGGCGGCGGCAGACCTTCGATCAGCACGTCGAGGCGCCGCAGGTCGGAGCGGCTCTGCAGCAGCGCTTCGGCATCGACGGCCGCCACGGGCAAGTCGTGGGCCAAGCCGTCTAGGTCGCCCTCGAGTTCGAGCGGCACCAGCTCCGAAGGCCGGTTGCGCTCGAGCCAGTCATAGGAAGTCCGCCGAACGATCTTCAGCAGCCAGCTCTTGGCGTCTCCGTCGTGATAACTGTCGAAATAACGAAACGCCCGCAGACAAGCCTCCTGCACAACATCGGCGGCATCGGCATCGTTGCGCGTCAGCCAGCGCGCGAGCGCGTAGCCGGCGTCGAGATGGGGCAGCACCACCGCCTCGAACCGGCTCTGCCGACGCCGCTCCGCGATCCACGCCATGCGCGCTCTTCTACCCCGTACCGACCAAGACCGCAGCAACGGCCAAGTTATTCCGCGGTGTCGTCGATTCTGCCCGCGCGGTTGCAATCGCCATGCGCCGGCCCCACACTCGCGAACCGCAGGAAAGGAATATGCCGATGGAGATGACGGGCGAGTTTCGCATCCCCGCTCCCCGCCAGCGCGTCTGGGAGGGGCTCAACGATGCGGAGATCCTGAAGAGCAGCATCCCTGGTTGTCAAACGATCGAAAAGCTGTCCGACACCGAGTTCACCGCCAAGGTCCTCGCGCAGGTTGGACCGGTAAAGGCCAATTTCGCCGGCAAAGTGACCTTGGCGGATCTCAACCCGCCGCAGAGCTATACGATCGCCGGTGAAGGCACCGGCGGCGTCGCCGGTTTTGCGAAGGGCAGCGCCAAGGTCAACCTCGACGAAGACGACGGCGCGACAGTGCTGCACTACGCCGTCCAGGCGCATGTCGGCGGCAAGCTGGCGCAGATCGGATCGCGCCTGATCGAACTCGGTCGCCCGCCGGATGGCCGAAAACTTCTTCTCGCGGTTTGTCGCCGCAGTTGCGCCTGAGAAGCCGGCGGCGGCATCGGCCGCGATGACGGGAGAGACTGAAGCCGTGCCCGGGAGCCCGGTTGCTGCCGCCCCCCCCGTGCAGGGCACCTCGCCGATAGCTTCGGTCCAGGCTCAACCAAATGTCGCCGCCGCGCCAGAGGCAAAGAAGGAACTCAGACTCTCGCCCGCGGTGTGGGTAACCGGGCTAGTCGCGGTCATCGGCGCGATATTGTATTTCTTTACGGGCCGCCGCGTAACCCGATAAGAAGTCGCGTCGCCAAGCCTTGAGCCGAAAGCGGAGGCGGCATAAAACTCCGCCCGGAGTTTCCGCCGTCCTTTGGCGGCCGGGTGATCGATCCAGGGAGATGTCGATGCAGAAGACGGTCAGCCTCACCGTAAACGGCAAGCTGGTTTCGGCGACGGTCGAAGGCCGGACATTATTGGTCCAGCTGCTGCGCGAGCAGCTCGGTCTGACCGGCACTCATGTCGGCTGCGACACCAGCCAATGTGGCGCCTGCGTCGTCCATGTCGATGGGGAAGCCGTCAAGGCCTGCACCCTGTTGGCGGTACAGGCCGAAGGCCGCTCGGTGCTGACCATCGAGGCCGTCGCGGACGGCGACACCTTGCACCCGATGCAGGAGGCGTTCCGCAACAATCATGCCTTGCAGTGTGGGTTCTGCACCCCCGGCATGATCATGAGCGCGCTCGATCTGGTCAAAAACAACCCCAACCCGACCGAGCGCGAGGTCCGTGAGTATCTTGAAGGCAATCTCTGCCGCTGCACCGGTTATCACAACATCGTGCTGGCGATTATCGAGGGGGCGGCGGTGATGCGGGGTGAGAAGCCGCCCAGCGTACATGGGGTAGCCGCGGAGTAGGCGGTGATGAGCGTCATCGGAACGCCGATGCGGCGGCGTGAGGATTATCGCTTCCTGACCGGCCAAGGCACCTACACCGACGACATCAATCGGCCGGGACAACTCTATGCGTACATTCTGCGCAGCCCGCACGCTAATGCGCGGATCACCGGCATCGACACCTCCGCCGCTGCCTCGGCACCGGGGGTCGTGGCCGTCTATACCGGGAAGGAGATGGCCGCGGACGGGGTTGGCGGGCTGCCTTGCGGCTGGCAGATCCACTCGAAGGACGGCTCGCCGATGGTCGAGCCGCCGCACCCGCCGCTCGTCGTCGACCGGGTCTGCCATGTCGGCGACCAGGTCGCCGCCGTCATCGCCGAAACCCTCACGCAGGCTCGCGATGCCGCCGAGCTGATCGACGTCGACTATGTCGAGGAGCCCGCGGCGATCGACCCGGCGGCGGCGCTTCAGTCGGCGCCGCAGGTGCATGGCGAAGCGCCAGGTAATCTCTGCTATGATTGGCATCTGGGCGATCTGGCCGCAGTCGAGGCCGCGTTCGCCAAAGCGGCGCGGGTCGTCAAGCTCGACCTCACAAACAACCGCCTCGTCCCCAATGCGATGGAGCCGCGCGCCGCGATCGGCGAGTTCAACCGGGCGACCGGCGAATACACGCTTTACACGACAAGCCAGAACCCGCACGTGATACGCCTGTTGATGGGCGCCTTTGTATTGCACATCCCCGAGGCGCGACTGCGGGTCGTTGCCCCCGATGTCGGCGGTGGCTTTGGGTCGAAGATCTATCACTACGCCGAAGAGGCGATCGTCACCTGGGCCGCCGGCAAAATGAGGCGGCCGATCAAATGGACGGCGGAGCGCTCCGAGAGCTTCATGTCCGACGCGCATGGCCGCGACCATGTCACCCATGTCGAGCTGGCCCTCGACGGCCAGGCTAAATTTCTTGGGCTCAAGGTCTCGACGATCGCCAATATGGGCGCCTATCTGTCGACCTTCGCGCCCAGCATCCCGACCTATCTCTACGGGACGCTGCTCGCCGGCACCTACACCACACCGGCGATTTATGTCGAAACCAAAGCCGTGTTCACGCACACCGTGCCGATCGATGCCTATCGCGGAGCTGGCCGCCCGGAGGCGACGTTTTTGCTCGAGCGCATCGTCGACCTCGCGGCCGACGAGCTCGGCATGGACCCGGCCGAATTGCGCCGACGCAACTTCATCGCAAAGGACGCCTACCCGTACCAGACGCCGGTGGCGCTGCAATACGACAGCGGCGACTACTTTGCGACCCTCGAATTGGCGCTGAAGGATGCCGATGTTCAGGGCTTCGAGACGCGGCGTCGGGATGCGGCGGCGCAGGGGAAATTGCGCGGCCTCGGCATCGCCACGTATATCGAAGCTTGCGGTATCGCCCCGTCGGCGGTTGTCGGCTCGCTCGGCGCGCGGGCGGGCCTCTTCGAAAGCGCGGCGGTCCGCGTCCACCCGACCGGCAGCGTCACGGTGCTGACCGGTTCGCACAGCCACGGTCAGGGGCACGAGACGACTTTCGCCCAGCTGGTCTCGGACGGGCTCGGCATCCCGATCGAGAGCGTCGAGATCGTCCACGGCGACACCGGCAAAATCCCTTATGGCATGGGCACTTACGGCTCGCGCTCACTGGCCGTCGGCGGCACCGCGATCGTCAAGGCGATGGACAAAGTCGTCGCCAAAGGCCGCAAGATCGCCGCCCATCTGCTCGAAGCCGCCGAGGCCGATGTCGAGTTCAAGGACGGCAAGTTCACCGTCGCCGGCACCGACCGGTCGAAGACAATGGCTGAGGTGGCATTGACGGCCTATGTGCCGCACAACTTCCCCCACGAGGAACTGGAGCCCGGGCTCGACGAGACCGCGTTCTATGACCCGAAGAATTTTACCTTTCCGTCCGGCGCCCATATCGCCGAGGTCGAGATCGACCCGGAAACCGGGCAGGTGGCGGTCGTCAATTTCACTGCCAGCGACGATTTCGGCCGCATCCTCAATCCGATGATCGTCGAAGGTCAGGTCCATGGCGGCCTTGCCCAGGGCATCGGCCAGGCCTTGCTCGAAGCCTGCGTCTACGACAAGGAAACCGGCCAGCTGCTGACCGGTTCGTACAACGATTACACGATGCCGCGCGCCGGCGATCTGCCGTACTTCACTTTGTCGACCAATGTGACCCCGTGCACGCACAATCCGCTGGGTGTGAAAGGTTGCGGCGAAGCCGGGGCGATCGGCGCGCCGGCCGCGATCACCAACGCCCTCGTCGACGCGCTGAAGCCGCTCGGTATCCGCCATCTCGATATGCCGGCGACCCCTGAGAGGCTGTGGCGCCTAATCCAACAGCACCGCTCGCCGCTTGCCGCGGAATAGGAGACCTTGTCCTTCGTCATGGCCGGGCTCGACCCGGCCATCCACGCTCACCGGCACCGACCGAAGGGTCTCTCGTGCATGCCCGGAACAAGTCCGGGCATGAAGGGCGACGGAAAACCGGATCGGGGCCGCGGAATAGGGAGAGCCCAATGTACGAATTCGATTACCACAAGCCGACGAACCTCGATGAGGTCGCCAACCTGCTCGGCGCCAACGAGGAAGCGAAGCTCGTCGCCGGCGGCATGACCCTGATCCCGACCCTGAAGCTGCGGCTCGCCCGCCCGTCCGATCTGGTCGACCTCGCCGCGATCCCGTCCCTGCGCGGCATCACCGACGCCGGCGACGCGATCGTCATCGGCGCGATGACCCGGCACGCCGAGGTCAACCGGTCGCCGGTCGTCAAGCAGGGCATCCCCGGGCTCGCCGCGATGGCGGGGATGATCGGCGACCCCGCGGTGCGCAACCGTGGCACGCTCGGCGGTTCGATCAGCAACAACGATCCCGCCGCCGACTATCCGGCGGCAGTGGTGGGGCTCAACGCCACCGTGCACACCACCAAACGCGAGATTGCCGCCGACGATTTCTTTACCGGCATGTTCGAGACCGCGCTCGAACCGGCCGAGATCGTCACCGCCGTGCGCTTCCCGAAACCACAGGCCTCCTGCTACCAGAAATTCCGCAACCCCGCCTCGCGCTACGCGATCGTCGGAGTGTTCGTCGTTCGCACCCCCGGCGGCGTGCGCGTCGCGGTGACCGGCGCCGGCGCCAGCGTGTTCCGCGTCCCCGAGATGGAAGCAGCGCTCGCCCGATCCTTCACCCCGGACGCGATCAAGGACGTCACGATCCCCGACACCGGCCTCAACTCAGACATTCATGCCAGCGCCGAGTACCGCGCCCATCTCATCGGCGTCATGGCCCGCCGCGCGGTCGCCGGCTGCGGGTGACGCCCGCTGCGCATGATTTAGGGCGAGCGATGAAAGCGCTGGAAGAGCCAGAGAGCGGCGAGGACGAGCAGCGAACCGACGACAGCCGCCACTACATCTCTCAAAGAGATCGTCACTTTGTCGAGCTCGGGGAACAGCCTCAGCACTCGGAACAGCAGACCGCCCACGAGAGCGCCGACCAAGCCCAGCCCGAGATTCCGCAATAAGCCAAAGCCCTTGCGTTCCCGCGTGATTATCAGCCCGGCAAGGCTCCCGCCGAGCAGACCGATGACTATCCAAACAATGAACTGAACGAGTGAGACCATCGCGGCCTCCCGCTGCGAATTTAGTTCCGTCGAAGGAACCTTGGCGCGGCATAATAGGCCCTTCTTCGAACGGGGAGCAGGTCATGGCGTACAAGCTGGAAGGGAGCATCCTCGAGGTTTGCGATTGCAATGTGCTTTGCCCTTGCTGGGTCGGCGAGACGCCGGACAACGGAACGTGCCAATCCGCCCTGGCTTATCATTTCGACCGCGGCACGATCGACGGGCTCGACGTTTCCGGGCTGACATTTGCAGTCAACGTATTTATTCCCGGAAACCCGCTGGAGGGCAATTGGCGGGCTCAGCTCTATATCGACGAGCGGGCGAGCCCGGAGCAGGAGGCGGCCCTCCTCGACGTGTTCACCGGGAAGCAGGGCGGGCCCGTCGCCGATCTGGCCGCGCTGGTCGGGGAGGTCGTCAAGATCGAGCGCGCGCCGATCGCCTTTGCCGTGCATGAGGGAAAAGGCATCCTGCGTATCGGTGACACGACTGAGGCCACGATGGAACCGTATCGCGGACCGAGCGGCAAGCCGACTACCCTGGTCGACAGCATCTTCTCTACGATTCCCGGCTCGCCCGCCTATGTCGCAAAGGCCTCGACCTTCCGGATGAAGAACCAGGCCGTCGGGGTCGACGTCGATCTGCGCGACCACAACGCGATCCAAGGACTATTCGCTTTCGAGGCGTAGCTGGGCACTCCCGAATGCAGGCGGCTTCGCATCGCAGCCGCTTTTTGCCGCTGATGGCGGCGCTGACCGCTGCGGCGTGGCTGGCGCTGTGGCTGTGGGGACAGAGCCCCTATGGCCGCTACCTCGACCACGGCAGCTGGGCCGAGATCGGGGTTGCCGGCAGCCTCTGCCGGGCCTTGCCCGGCGGCCGTGACGCGCTGACCGGATCGCTCGTCGTCGGGGGCTGGGTGCTGATGCTCTTCGCGATGATGCTGCCGACGACATTCCCGCTGCTCGACATTTTCCGGCGTCTGACCGTCCGGCGCGCCGACCGGCGGCTGCTGACGGCGCTCGTCGTCATCGGGTACCTCACGGTCTGGGGCGCCTTCGGCCTCGCCGCTCACCTCGCCGACTGGGGCATCGCGGTTGCGGTGCGCCAGTCGGAGTGGTTGGTCGCGAATGTCTGGATGATCGGTGCAGCCATTCTGGCAATCGCGGGGGGTTACCAATTCACCGAGCTCAAATACCGCTGTCTCGACAAATGCCGGGCTCCGCTCGGCTTTGTCATCGCGCACTGGCGCGGTGCCGGCGAGAAATCTCAGGCCCTTCTCTTGGGCATCAGACACGGCGCATTCTGCGTCGGCTGCTGCTGGTGCCTGATGCTGCTGATGTTCGTGGTCGGCTCCGCCAATATCGGCTGGATGCTGGCATTGGGCGCGGTCATGGCGGCCGAAAAGAACCTGCCCGCCGGCCGCCGGGCTCGCGGCACCAATCGGCGCGGTTCTCCTGGTCGCCGCACTCTGGGTTGCTCTTGCCGGGGCGACCGCTTGAATTTCTCGAAGGGTGGTGCCGGTGCAATTGCGGCACTAAATTCGTTGGTATCATAAGCGTCCCCGCCCTCTCCCGTCGGGAGAGGGTTTTGTTGATCGGAATTATCTTCGGATGACTGCCCTCCCCTCCTCTGTCGACGACACGCTGGCACTGCTCGGCAGCGCCGATTATGTCGCCGATCGAAGCCTCGCGACGGCGGTGCATTTGGCGTTGCATCTGAGCCGGCCGCTGTTTCTCGAAGGCGAGGCCGGCGTCGGCAAAACCGAGATTGCCAAGGTGCTGGCGAGCGCGTTGCGGCGCCGTCTTATTCGGCTGCAGTGCTACGAAGGTCTCGACGTCGCCTCGGCGGTCTACGAATGGGACTATGCGCGTCAGATGATCGAGATCCGGCTCGCCGAGGCCGTCGAGGAGGACCGTTCAGAAATCGAGGGCACGATTTTTTCCGACCGATTTCTGATCAAACGGCCGTTGTTGCAGGCGCTGGAGCCGGATATCGCCGGCGCGCCGGTATTGCTGATCGACGAGCTGGACCGCACCGACGAGCCGTTCGAGGCCTACCTTCTCGAGCTCCTCTCCGACTTTCAGGTCACGATCCCGGAGATCGGCACGATCCACGCCGAGCATCCGCCGATCGTCATCATCACCTCAAACCGCACCCGCGAGATCCACGACGCGTTGAAGCGGCGGTGCTTCTATTACTGGGTGGACTACCCGACCGCGGTGCGCGAGCTCGAAATACTGAAGCGCAAGGCGCCGGGCGCGAGCGAGCATCTGTCGCGCGAGGTCGTCGGCTTTGTGCAGAGGCTGCGGACGATGGATCTCTTCAAGCTCCCCGGCATCGCCGAGACGATCGACTGGACCGAGGCCTTGATGCAGCTCGACGTGCTGGAGCTGACGCCGCACGCAATCAACGACACGCTGGGCGTGTTGCTAAAGTACCAGGACGACATCGCCCGCCTGCACGGCAGCGAAGCCGCCCACATCCTTGAGCAAGTAAAGGCCGAGGCCGAGGCCGCGGCGGCGGAGGCGTGATCCGGTGCCAGACGAACCTGATCTCCCCCTCTCCGCCCTCGAGGGCGGAGAGAGTTGGCGTGAGGTGGGGGATCGCCCCGCTCCAGAAGACGGCGATGCAGCCCACCTCACCCTCCCCATCGCCGGACGCGATGGGTCCCCTTCCTCTCCCCCCGCAAGCGGGTGGAGAGCGCAAGTTCCTGAGCATGGCCGGCTGCTCGCCAATCTGATGCATTTCGCGCGCACGTTGCGCGCGGCGGGGCTGCCGGTCGGGCCGGGCAAGGTCATCGATGCGGTGGCTGCAGTCAGGACGGTCGGCATCACCGATCGGCGCGATTTCTACTGGACCCTTCACGCCGTCTTCGTCAATCGGCCGGACCAGCGGCTGATCTTCGATCAAGCGTTTCATGTGTTCTGGCGCAATCCGGATCTTCTGAAAAAGATGATGGGGCTCGTGCTGCCGCAGATGCGGATCGATGGGGACGAGGACGAGGGGACGGCGATGGTTCGGCGCCTCGCCGAGGCATTGCACCCGGATGTCGGCAAAGAGGGCGAAGCCGAGGAGACCGAGACCGAGATCGATGCCGCGATGAGCTTCTCCGACCGCGAGCAGCTGCGCGGCATGGATTTCGAGAAGATGTCACTCGAAGAGCTGGCCCGCGCCAAGACGGCGATCGCGAGGCTCCGCTTGCCGGTGCAGGACGTCCCGACCCGGCGTTTCGCACCGGACCGCCACGGCGCCCGCGCCGATTTGCGCGCAACGTTGCGCGCGGCGCTGCGCTCGGGCGGGCTCATAGAGCTGAAGCGGCGCAGTCGGCGCCGGCGCCCGCCGCCGCTAGTCGTGCTGTGCGACATTTCCGGCTCGATGAGCCGCTACAGCCGCATTTTCCTGCATTTCATGCACTCGGTGACTAACGACCGCGACCGGGTGCATACTTTCGTCTTCGGGACGCGGCTGACTAACATCACGCGATATCTGCGCCACCGGGATGTCGATCTGGCGCTCGACCGCGTCGCCGAGGCGGTGACGGACTGGTCGGGCGGAACCCGCATCGGCCATGCGCTCTGCGAGTTCAACCGGCTGTGGTCGCGGCGCCTGCTGGGCCAGGGAGCGATCGTGCTGTTGATCACCGACGGGCTCGACCGCGATGCCGGCACCGGTCTCGCTCATGAAATGGATCGGCTGCACCGGTCGTGCCGCTGGTTGATTTGGCTGAACCCGCTGTTGCGCTACGAGGGTTTCGAGCCAAGATCTCTCGGCATGAAAGCGATGATGCCGTATGTCGACGAGTTCCGCCCGGTGCACAATCTCGAAAGCCTCGAGACGTTGATCGAGGTGCTGAGCGCACCGACCACGCGGCGCGGGATGGCGGCGATGCCATGGCGGGCAAACCAGGAGCGGGCAGCATGAGCGATACGGCAGAAATTCTGGAACAGGCAGCGCGTTGGCGCGAAGCGGGGTCGGGCGTTGCGTTGGCCACCGTCGTGACGACATGGGGCTCCTCACCGCGTCCGGTCGGTGCCAAGCTCGCGGTCAACGATACGGGCGCCATGGTTGGTTCTGTATCTGGCGGTTGCGTCGAGGGCGCCGTCGTCGAAGAGGCGCTAGAAGCGATCCGCGACGGCAAGCCGCGGCTTCTCGATTTCGGCGTCACCAATGACCAGGCTTGGGAAGTCGGGCTCGCCTGCGGCGGCAAGATCCAGATCTTTGTCGAGCGCGTCGAATGAAAGGACGCATTCTCGACCGCGTTGTAGCCGCCGAGCGTCAGCACCGCAGCGTTGCTCTCGCAACCGATCTGGCTACCGGCCGGCAATTGCTGCTCGACGGCGAGCTTGCCGAGGGCGATCTGGTGCTCGACGAGGCAGCCCTCGACCGGTTGCGCGAGGCTTGGCGTTCGGGCCGAAACCGGACCATCGAAACGGCGGCCGGCCGCCTGTTTGTCGAAGTGCTCACGCCGCCGCATCGCTGCTTCATCATCGGCGCGGTGCATATCGCGCAACCGCTGGCGCGGATGCTGACGATGGCCGACTATGCCGTGACGGTCATCGACCCCCGCGGAGCGTTCGCGACGCAGGCGCGGTTCCCGGATGTCGAGCTGACGCAGGAATGGCCCGACGAAGCGCTCGAGCGGTTGCAGCCGGATCGTGGCTCGGCGGTCTTGGCCTTGACCCATGACCCGAAGCTCGACGACCCGGCGCTGGCCGCGGCGTTGCGTTCGGACTGCTTCTACATCGGCGCGCTCGGCTCGCGCCGCAACCACGCAGGGCGCTGCGCGCGGCTTAAGGAACTGGGCTTCAGTGACGATGATCTCGCCCGCATTCACGGGCCGGTCGGGCTCGCAATCGGCGCGGTGTCGCCGGCCGAAGTGGCGATCTCGATCGTCGCCGAGATGACCCAGGTCCTGCGTCACGGCGAGGCGGCGGAAGCAGCGTGAACTTCGGCGAAGTTCCCGTCGCCGAGGCCGAAGGGGCGATCCTCGCGCACAGCTTGAAGCTCGGGACAACGGCGCTGAAAAAGGCGCGGGTGCTGTCGCGTGCCGATGTCGAGCTGATCGCTGCCTCGGGCTTGTCGCGGATCGTGGTCGCCCGGCTCGAACCCGGCGACATCGGCGAAGACGAGGCCGCTTGGCGGGTTGCTGCAGCCGCAGCCGGAGCTCAGATCGAAGCGGCGGCCCCGTTCACGGGTCGCGCCAACCTCTTCGCCAAGACGCGGGGACTTCTGGTGTTCGATCCGGAACGGGTCGACCGGCTCAACCTGGTCGACGAGACGGTGACACTCGGCACTCTGCCGCCATTCGCGACGGTCGAACCCAAGCAGATGGTCGCCACGGTCAAGATCATCCCGTTCGCAGCGCCGGAGACGGCGGTCGCGCGCTGCATCGAAGCCGCGGCCGCGGACGGTCCTCTGCTGCACGTTGCTCCTTTTGTGCCGCGCTCGGTCGGGCTTGTGCAGACGCGCCTTCCCGGGCTCAAGGAGAGCATTCTCGACAAGACCCGGCAAGTGACCGAAGGCCGGCTCGCCGCACTCGGCTGCCGGCTCGTATTCGAGGAGCGGTGCGCGCACGCGACGAATGAACTGGCGTCAATGATCCGCGATGCGCACGGCCACGGCATCGACATCCTGCTGATTCACGGTGCCTCGGCGATCCTCGATCGGCGCGACGTCATCCCCGCGGCGATCGTCGCTGCCGGCGGCAGGATCGACCATTTCGGGATGCCGGTCGATCCCGGCAATCTGCTGCTCCTTGGGCATGTCGCGGAACGGGTCGTGCTCGGGCTCCCGGGATGCGCCCGCTCGCCCAAGGTCAACGGGTTCGACTGGGTGCTCGAGAGGCTGGTCGCCGGGCTGCCCGTCGGTTCCGCAGAGATCATGCGCATGGGCAGCGGCGGCCTCCTCGCCGAAATTCCATCACGGCCGCTCCCCCGCGCCGAAGCGAAGCCTGCCGAGCACAGGCCCGCGGCAAAGCCTGCCGGCCCCCAGATCGGCGCTCTCCTGCTCGCCGCGGGGCAATCGCGGCGGATGGGCGGCCCCAACAAATTGCTTGCTGAGGTCGACGGCGCGCCGATGGTCGCGTATGTGGCCCGCAGACTGCTCGCCTCCCGAGCGCGGCCGATCATTGCGGTGCTCGGCAATCAGGCCGACGCGGTCGACGCGGCGCTCGGCAAGCTGCCGGTCGAACGCGTGCGCAATCCGGAATTCGCCGGCGGGCTCTCGACCTCATTGAAGCGCGGCATTGCCGCATTGCCGCCCGATCTGGAGGGCGCACTGATTTGCCTGGGCGACATGCCGCTGATTTCCGGCCGGCACATCGACCGCCTGATCGCGGCGTTCAACCCGCTGGAGGGCCGCGCGATCATTGTCCCGACCCGGCGCGGCAAGCGCGGCAACCCCGTCCTGTGGTCAAAGCGGTTCTTTCCCGAAATGGCCGAGCTCGCCGGCGATGTCGGCGCCAAGCACTTGATCGGCGAGCATGCCGAACTCGTCGCCGAAGTCGAAATGGACGACGACGCAATCCTCGTCGACATCGATACGCCCGAGGCGCTCGAAGCGCTGAGACAAAAGAAGAAACCCGTCGTCGAGGCCGCTTGCTAAGCGGAGGACAGGGAAATGCAGAGCGAGCGTGATCCGCTACCGTTCCGGCCGTATGCGCCGGGGACGCAGCCGCCCTATGACGCCCCCGCCTACGGCAGCACCCACAAACGCCACCCGCAGGAAAATCTGGTGCGGCTGCCGCACACGATTACCGAGACCGCCGGGCCGCGCTTCAGCACCGCGCATTTCCCGCCGATCCCCGATTTGTCGATAGTTGACGGGAAAACGGCGCTCGGCGAACGCATCATCGTGCGTGGCCGCATCACCGACGAGGACGGCAGGCCGGTCCCGCGCACCATCGTCGAGATCTGGCAGGCCAACGCCTCCGGCCGCTATCAGCACCCGGCGGACCAGCATGACGCGGCGGTCGATCCGAACTTCCGCGGCGAGGGCCGGGTCTATACCGACGATGAGGGCTGGTACCGGTTCACTTCGATCAAGCCCGGCGCCTATCCCTGGCGCAATCACAACAATGCGTGGCGGCCGAACCATATCCATTTTTCGTTCTTCGGGTCGGGCTTTGCCGCCCGGCTGATCACCCAGATGTATTTCCCGGGCGACCCGCTGCTCGAGCTCGATCCGATCTTCCTGTCGATCCCTGATGCGGCGGCGCGCAACCGCCTCGTCTGCGCCCTCGACATGAGGGTGACCGAGCCCGAATGGGCGCTGGGCTACCGATGGGACGTCGTGCTGCGCGGCCGCGAAGCAACGCCGATGGAGGCTTGAGCCGTGCCGAGCGCCACCAGCAGCCAGACGATCGGGCCGTTCTGGCACCTGATCGAACACCCGGAATGGGCCGATCTGACGCGGTTCGGCGCCGCCGGCGCGCGGCTCACCTTGACCGGCTCGGTCATCGATGGCGACGGCAATCCGGTGACCGATGCCGCTGTGGAGCTATGGCAGGCCGATCCGCCGGCTGACGAGAGTTTTCCGGGGTTCGGACGCTGCCGCACCGATCAGCGGGGCGAATTTCGCTTCACGACCGTGAAACTGGGGCCGGTGCCCGGCCGCGGCAATGCGCAGCAGGCTCCCCACTTCGCCATCACCCTGCATGCCCGCGGCCTTCTTAAGGCCCTAATGACGCGCGCCTATTTTCTCGGTGACCCGCTCAACGAGACCGACCCGCTGTTGTCCTCGATCGAGGATGCCAAGCGCCGCGCGACCCTCCTCGCCCGGCCCGAGGGCGAGAGCCATTGGAGGCTCGACATCCGGCTGCAACGCGGCCTAGACGGCGAAACGGAAACCGTGTTCCTGGATATTTGAACGGCGCGTCTAGTTCCGGAAATGGCGGATGCCGGTGAAGACCATCGCGATGCCGGCGGCGTCTGCAGCGGCGATGATATCTTTGTCTCGCACCGACCCGCCGGGCTGGATGACGGCAGTAACCCCCGCCTCGATCGCTACTTCGAGCCCATCGGCAAAGGGGAAGAAGGCATCCGAGGAGAGCACCGAGCCCACTGTCGGCGATTGCTCCAGTCCTGCTGCTTTGCCTATCTCGGCCGCCTTGGCGGCGGCGATCTTGACGCTGTCGACACGGCTCATCTGACCGGCGCCAATGCCGACCGTCGCCCCCCCGCGGGCGAAGACGATCGCATTGGATTTGACGTGCTTTGCGATGATGTCGGCGAAGAGCAGATCGGCAATTTCGGTCTCGCTCGGCGCTCGGCGGGTCGCGGTGCGCAGCCCCTCCTGCCGGACCGAGACCCGGTCGCGCTCCTGGACAAGGATGCCGCCGGCTACCGCCCGAAAGCTGCGGTCCGCGGCGGCGGGGTCCGGCATTTCGCCGGTGAGGAGAAGGCGCAACCCCGTTCGGCGGGCGAGAATCGCTCGGGCGGCTTCATCGGCGTCCGGGACGATCACGACTTCAATGAGCAGCCGGGCGATCGCCTCGGCGGTCGGTCCATCCAGGCACCGATTGAGCGCGACGATGCCGCCGAAAGCGCTTACCGGATCGCAGGCGAGCGCCTTGTCCCAGAGTTCGTGAAGGCTGGCGCCGATCGCCGCGCCGCAAGGGTTGGCGTGTTTGACGATCACGACGGCCGGCGACGCAAACTCGGCAACCAGCTCGAAGGCGGCGTCGGCATCGCCGTAATTGTTGTAGGACAGCTCTTTGCCCTGGAGCTGCCTGGCAGTCGAAACCCCGGGGCGGGTTTGGCCGATGCGGTAGAACGCGGCCGATTGATGCGGGTTTTCCCCATAGCGCAGCCGGTCCGCCAAATGCCCGGTGACAACAAAGGTCTCGGGAAAGGACGTCTGTTCATCACGGCCCATCCACTCGCCTATCGCAGCATCGTAGGCCGCGGTCAGCGCGAAGGCCTTGCGCGCAAGTTCGCGGCGCAGTTCTGCGCCGACCGTCCCACCGCTGGCGGCCAGTTCCGCCAGCACACCGTCGTAATCGGCGGGGTCGGTGACAACTGTAACGGCATCGTGGTTCTTGGCGGCGGCGCGGATCAGCGCCACGCCGCCGATATCGATTTTCTCGACGCAATCCTCGTGTTTCGTGCCCGACGCGACCGTCTCGGCGAAGGGATATAGATTGCAGACGAGGAGGTCGATCGGCGCAATTCGCCGCTCGGCCAGCGCCGCGAGGTGATCCGGCCGATCGCGCCTGGCGAGGAGCCCCCCATGAATGGCCGGGTGCAAGGTCTTGACCCGGCCATCGAGGAATTCCGCAACTCCGGTGATCTCCGCCACCTCGGTGACCGGAACCCCAGCGGCGGCGAGGGTTTGCGACGAGCCACCGGTCGAGATTATGCTCACACCTCGCGCGACCAGCGCCTCGGCGAATGCAACGATCCGAACTCTTGTCGCTGACCGAAATCAACGCTCGGCGGATCGGGTGAGGACTTGCCGTCATTGCCACGGATATAGGACTCTCTCGGAGGGTTCGGCAACCTTCAAGAGCCGCGGGCCAGCGCCCTCAGCAGGATGGCGACAGTCGCGGCTGACGCGGCGAGCGCGGTCGCGCTCCACCCGTTCTCTGCCGCCCAGCCGCAGCCGATCAGCACGAGGTCGGCGGCGATCACCCGCTGGACCACGGCCGCATGGCCACGGCCACGGCGTGCGGCTTGCTGGTAGAAATGCTCACGGTGCGCCTGCCAGACGCGCTCGCCGCGCAGCAGCCGGCGCGCGAGGGTGATCGTCGCATCGGCAAGAAAGTAGAGCGGCAGGATCAGCGCAACCCTCCAATGTCCACGAGCCGCGAGATCGAGCAGCAGAAAACCCAGGACATAACCGAGCGGCACGCTGCCGACATCGCCGAGAAAAATCCCCGCCGGCGCCCAGTTCCACACGAGAAAACCAATGCCCGCCCCGATCACAGCCGCAGCGAGCGCCCGCAGCGCCGGATCCGAACCGGTTCCGACACTCGCGAACAGCAGCAAACCGGCGCCGATCGCCGCGGCCTCGCTACCGGCCAGCCCGTCGATCCCGTCCATGAAGTTGAACAGATTGATCCACCAGATCCAGACGAGGCCGATCGTGGCGAGGTAGAAAAGGTCCCGCCCGGGCATGACAAAGATACCGACCGCCACGGCGGCAGCCTGCGCCAGCAGCCGGACGACCGGAGAAAGGCTGCGCAGATCGTCGAGCCATGAGACTGCGGCTAACAAGACCGCGCCCAGGATGATCCCGAATATGCCTGACGGCACCGTTTCGGTTTGCGCGAGCACGATCCAGGCGAGCAGTACCGAGCCGATCACCGCGATACCACCGCCGCGGGGTGTTGCCACCTGGTGCGACGATCGCTCGTTCGGGCGGTCGAGGATCTCCCGGTGGGCAAGGATCGGGATGAGCACCCTGGTCGTCAGGCAGGTCAGCAACCCGGTCGCGACGGCAACCGACGCGGGCCAGGCGGCCTCACGCATTGTCGCGCGGCAGATCCTCGGGAGAGGAAGCCTTCGCGGTCGGATTCGTGGGCGATTGATCCCCAGGAAACTGATCCTCCTGGGCCTGATCCGCGATGGACCTACGCGGCTCTCGGCGAATCGCCCAGCGCACCGTAACGCCGCCGGGCGGCACGGTCCCGCTCAGCACCAGCTGCTGCGTCCTTCTCGCCTCGCCGGAGCCGAGATAGATGCTTTCGCCGAGACCCATCTCGCCGCCGGCGGCACGCAGCCGCCACACGATACCGCTGGGCATGCGCAGCAATGCGGCACTGCCGTCCCGGACCAGCCCGGCCTGAACCGAGGGATGCAGGTGGAAGCGCACCGCAAAGGCCGCCCCGGGAAGCCCGGTCAGACGGTCCTCCCCACGCAAATCCTCGCCGTCGGCGGAGAGGAAGAGCTGGCGTGCATAGATCAGCCCGAACCGCTCGCGGTAGCCGTCATGCGTCGCGGAGATCCATTGCTGACCCTCGTGCTCGGCACGCTCGCGAGCAACCGAAGTCGGGCTGCGGCCGAGCGTGCCGTCCGCGCGGATCTCGACCGAGTTGGTATCGGCGACGACCATGACCGAATGCGCGGCGCTCGCCCGCGCGACCCGCCACCAATTCGGCTTCGGGCCGCGATAGGCGCCGCAGTTGACGATGATCCGCTCGCGCTCATGGCTCAATTCGAAAGACAGGGGACCGGCATGCGCGTGGTCGTCGAACCCGCGCGGCGGCGGTTTTCCGGTGTCGATCAGAACGAGGCTCTTGAAGGCCTGCAGCCGGTCGAAGCCGGTATCGGGCGCATGCGACGGCGCGCGCCCCTTGGTCTCGGACCGTGTCAGAACGAGGTCGATAAGAACCCCGTCTTCCTCGAGCGAATCGTTGAACAGCGCCAGCCGGCGGTCGCCATGCCGAAAAAAGCGCAGCATCGGCGCCATTCGCTCGATGGCGTCTTTGAGCGCAGCCGGGACCTCGATCTGCGCCGACCGCAATACCGCGCGCGTGTCGATCAAATCCTGTAGCACCTGCAGTTGCAGCGACGGGCTGCGCGACAAGTGCCCGCCATCCGGGAGGATCTGAACTGACAACTCGCGCTCGAGGCTCTTGAGCACTCTCGCCAAGCGCGGCTCCAACCCGCCGAGCACCGCCATGCCGGCGATCAGGCCTTTGAGCGCCCGCACTCGACCCGCGCCGGCGGCCTCCCAGGACGCGATTCGTGCCAAGTGACGGAGCTGGGCGACGAGGCTCGTCAACATTGCCCGGCGCAGCGGATCGTCCTGGTCGCGCCTCACGATCTCGTCGTAATGCGCAATCCAGGCAAAGACCCGCGTCGCCAGCACGTCGGACCGCCATCCGATACCGTTCCAACCGGCATTCTCATCGATCCAGCTTTGCACGAGATCGCGCGCCGCTTCGCGCGCGCCGCCGCCCGCCGCGGCAACATCGTCAATCCATCCGAACCCGTGCCATGCGGCGAGCCATTCCTGCCCCGCCGAGGGCGGAGCCCAGCGCGGAGCCGGGGCGCGGACGAGCTCGCCGGCGAGTTCTATCTCACCGGCGGCAATCGCTGCGCCGCGCTTGGCGTCACCTGGCCAGCGCTGCGTGATTCTGAGCCGCAGGTCGGCGGGAACCCGCCCGATCAAGGTATGCCGGTAGAGCGGACCGGCGGCGAGCGCCTGGAGGGCGTCCCGACGCAACCGAGTCAACAGCCCGGGAGAATCGGAGCCAAATCCGCGGCCGGCAATCGGTGGTCTACCCTTTCCGGTTCCGCTGGCAGCCGCCGTCATCCGGCCGCCCCTCGCTGTGCAGCCTGGGCCGGCCGGGCCGGAGGACGGTCGCAAAAGGCTTGCCGGAGAGGAAACCCCATGTGGTTTCGTAACAAGGAAACCCTCGCACCGCAAGCCGCGGGCATGCAATGCACCTCGGCCCCCGTCAGATGCGACGGCGCCTTCGTTTAGGTGCTGAGCTTTACCAGCCGTGCGGAGTAGAAGCCGTCGATGCCGTCATATTGGCCGAAGTGGCAGGGTAAGGTCCGCAGATCTCCCTCCGGGGTGATCCATTCGGGGTTCTCGCCGATCTCGTCGGGTCGGATCTCATGCCGCTCGACCGGTAGACCGGCGTAGAGCAGAGATTCGATGCGTTCCAGCCCTTCTTCCGGCTCCAGCGAACAGGTGCAGTAGACCAAAGTGCCGCCGGGCTGGAGCATGTCGACGGCCGCCCGCAATAAATTCTCCTGGACCGCCGCAAGCCGCGCGACGTCTTCGGGCAATTTAAGATGCGGCACGTCAGGGTGGCGGCGGATCGCGCCGGTCGTACTGCAAGGCGCGTCGAGCAGCACTGCGTCGACCGGATGTGGCGGACGCCACATCAACGCATCGGCCCCGACCGCTTCGACCGGCAGGTCGAGCCGCCGCAAGTTGGTGACCAGCCGATCGAGCCGGCGGGTCGAGCGGTCGACGGCCGTCACGCGAGCACCGGCGGTCGCGAGCTGCGCGGTCTTGCCGCCCGGTGCGGCACACAGGTCGATCACCTCGCGTCCGGCAATATCACCGAACAGTCGCGCGGGCAGCGCCGCAGCGGCGTCCTGGACCCACCAGGCGCCCTCGGCATAACCGGGCAGGGTCGCGAGGGCGCCGCCCGCAGCCCGACGCAAGGTCCCGGTCGGCAGAAGGACCCCGTCGAGCGTGGCGCGCCAGGTCTCGGCGTCGTCGCGCAACGTCAGATCTAGGGGTGCTTCCTTCAGATGTGCGGTGGCGATCGCCCGAGCGGTCGATTCACCATAGGTCCTACTCCACGACCACCATAGCCAATCCGGCGTGTTGAGACGCGGAGCATCCTGCTCCTCGACCCGGTCGGCGCCTTCAACGCTCAATCGCCGCAACACCGCGTTGACCAGCCCCTTATGCGACACGAACCCGCAGCTTTGCGCGATGTCGACGCTGGTCGCCACCGCAGCATGCGGCGGGGTTCGCAAGAACAGCAGTTGCGCGACACCGAGGCGCAAGATGTCCTGCACGACCGCCGCGCGCGGTGCCAGCGGTATATTGAGGCAATCGGCGATCAAGGCGTCGATCTGGCCGAGCCGGCGCAGCACCGTCGCAACCAGGAGACGCGCAAAAGCGCGATCGCGGCCGGACAGCTGATGCATCGCCGAGCTGTCTTCGATCGCATCGTCGAGCGGCCGCTTGCGGCGGAGCACCGCACCGATCAGGTCGAGCGCAACATGGCGCGCGGTCACCGCCTCGGACATCAAAGTTCTGATAAAGCCATTTACCGGGAGACACCCGATCAGAGGATGTTGCTCGCTCCAACGCCTCGTCTCAACCTTTGTTCCCGCGCTCGGAGTCAAACCTCGAATGCGCGGCGCCTCACGCTCGGCTTTTGTTTCAGGCGCTCGGATGAGGTGTTATTGAGGAGCGCTGTTGCTTTTTCTTCGGTCGTTCCGGCTAACTCGGCGAAATGAATTTCTCAACGGGGAGGAAAATGAGTTGCATCATCGGCGCGCCGATGTCGGAAGCCGGTGGCGTCGCGATCACCGGCCTCGACCTGTCGACACCGCTGCCGCCAAGCTGGCGGGAGGAGATCCGCGAAGCGTTTCGCGTCCATCACGTTGTGGTGTTCCCCGAACAGGTGCTGAGCCGGGAACAGCAATTCGAGTTTATCGCCAATTTCGGGGAGATCGAGCGCCACGGCGGGCGAAACGCGCAGACAAAGCGCTATGCGGCCGCTCACGTGATCTCGAATCTCGACAAGGACGGCAATCCCGTGGACCGGTCCACATCGCCGGTCAGCAACTACCGCTGGCACACCGACAAATCCTACTACCCTGTGCCGCCGATGTTGACCGCGCTCTATGCGGTCGAACTGCCGCCGCGCGGCGGGGATACGGAATTTGCCAACACCGCCATGGGCTATGCGGCGCTGGATGAGGCGACAAAACGGCGGATCGAGGGATTGCGGGTGGTGTTCTATTGGGGAGCGGGCGCCCGCAAACCGGAGGCCGGCAAATCGGAGGTAAGCCCGCGTTCGCCCGCGGAATGGGAGGAACACCCGCCGGTCGACCATCCACTGGTGCGTACCCATCCGGAGACCGGCAGGAAGGCGCTCTATCTCGGCAATCATGCCTCGCACATACTCGGGATGCCTGAAGCGGAGGGAAGGGCGCTCCTCGACGAACTGATGGAACACACGACGAAGCCGCAATTCGTTTATGCGCACCGCTGGCGCGTCGGCGATCTGGTGATGTGGGACAATCGCTGCCTTCTTCACCGCGCCGTGGCCAATTATGACATGGGCCGACATCGGCGCGTCCTACACCGCAGCGTGGTTCGCGGAACGGTGCCGGCATAAGTCCTTCGGCTGACGCTCGCCAGACCCGTTTATGAGCTCCCGGGCACCCCTCGGCCTCCTGGTCGCGGTGGCCGCGATCGCGCCGGCGGCGCTGCACATGCCGGTGCCGTCGCTGCCGCTGCTGGCCAAGGTCTTCGCCGCCCCGGCTGGAACGGTCCAGCTGGTATTGACGCTCTTTCTCGCCGGTATCGCCATCGGGCAGCTGGTCTATGGTCCGGCCTCCGATCGGTTCGGGCGGCGCCCGGTGCTGATCGCCGGGCTCGCCCTGTTCCTCGCCGGGACTGTGGTGTGCGGCTTTGCTTGGTCGCTGCCGATGCTGATCGTCGGCCGCGTGATCGAAGCCGGCGGCGGGTGCGCCGGGATGGTGCTGGGCCGGGCGATTGTGCGCGACCTGTTCGACCGCGAGCGCTCGGCGAGCGCCATTGCGACGATCACGATGGCGATGAGCCTGGCACCGTCGATATCGCCGGCGATCGGCGCATACTTGGCCCAATGGGTCGGCTGGCGCGCCGATTTCGCGCTGCTCGGCGCGCTCGGTGCGGCGGTGCTGGTCCTGACGGCAACGCGTCTCGAAGAAACCCACCGCAATCCCGCGCCGGCCAATTTGGCAGCCATGGCCCGGTCCTTTGTGCTGCTGCTGCGTTCCCCGGCATTTCTCGGCTTTGCGTTGACGACCGCCTTCACCAGCGCGTCGTGGTTTATGTTCTTGGCGAGCGCGCCTTACCTCTTGTCGGAGGCGCTGCACGAGCCGCCGAGCACCTACGGGTTGATGATCCTGCTGCCAATGGCAGCCTATATCCTCGGCAATGCCGGCGTCGCGCGCTTGTCCGTAGCGGTCGGCAGCTCCCGCCTTATGATCGCCGGCCTGATGCTGTCTCTCGCCTCGGGTGCAATGCTCGCGGTGTGGTGTCTCGTCGAGCTGACGCCGTGGGCGTTGTTCGTGCCGATGGCGATCAGCTCCGTCGGCAATGGCCTGAGCCAACCTCCGGCGATTGCGGCTGGCCTCAGCGTCCATCCGCGCATTGCCGGCGCTGCTTCCGGGCTGCTGGGGTTCTTGCAGATGATGGTTGCGGCGCTCGGCACATTGCTGGTCGGCCGGCTGCCGCAACATAGCGCTCTATCGATGGTTATAGTCATCGCCGCATCGCTGGCGCTCGCCTTGGTTTTCGGTCTGCTCGCCTTGCGTCGGCCTCGCGCAGCCCCGCGCGCAGCTCCGTCCGCGCGGCTCAGTCCCGAGGCCGCGAAGCGCTCCTGACAACCCCCATGCGCGCACCTGTGGCCGGCAGATCAATTCCGCACCATCGAGCCGCGCAGCCCTCTCCTCGCCACCGCCTGTTTTACCTGTTTTATCAGGTTGAGATCAGGTATCGCCAACTCCCATCAAAATAAACCTTCCAAAATAACCTTGGCAGACCGCAGCCGCCGACAACGACGAATTACCATGCGATTGTGGCAACCACATGGTGGATCGGCCTTCCCCGGGCGATGGCAGCGTCGGAGCCCCAAGCCGGACGCCGCAGGAGGGCTCGGGGGTCTCGTTGAGCGTCGGCAATGGGTGGATTCCGGACCTTCGCCGGGACCCGCTCGGGCGACAAGGTTGCGCCGATTCCGGACGCTCGCCAGGGCGGAGTGCTGCGGACGGTTCGACAATCGCGCACCTTCGACACGGCGATCAGATCGTACGTGATGTGCCAATCGCGGACCAAGCGACGGCGAGATGATCAGTAGGGCTAGTGGTTTGACTGCCATCGCGGGAGACCAAGACCCAAATTAGGGGCACTATCGATCCTCACCGCCGCTTCCGAAAACCAATAAGGTGAGATACTCTACCTCACAAGAAGTGGAAATTCGCAACGCGTGCCTTAAAGTGGAGGAAGAAAATGGGCGGATCATCAAGAGCTCGACACGGCAAATCGCTCGTAAAGGTTGTATTCTTTTTAGTTGCGGTGCTCCTCGCATTTACGCCGCCGGCGGCGCGACGCGGCGCAGCCGCCGAGGTTTACGATTTCCAGATTTGCGGCGGGTATTTCGCGCTTTGCGCGGCTTCGACTTGCACGCCGACTGGGGGGCAGATCACGGTCAGAACCGCAACCGGCGGCAGTGCGACGTTCCCGGAGGCGGATTGCACGTGTCCGGTCCTGCTCGGTCCGTCGATCGCCAACCTGGCCGGGGGCAACATGCAAGGCTCTTGCGAGCCGCCGAAAACGGGCCAAATCTGGTCGACTTATCAGCCCAGACCGAACATTCCGCAGGCGCTCACCAACTGGGTCCCGACCCTGCCAGAGGCCGCGGCACCGCCGCTCTTCTGTCCGAAGCGTCCCCCTCTCGGAAATCAGTTGGTCAACTGCTTCAGCTTCCTCTGCGATTCGCAGACTTATATCAATAATGTCCCGGTGGTGACCTGTCACTGTCCGATCGGAGAGTCGCTGGCCGGCACTCCGGTTCCACCGGCCACCGCATTTTTGACGCAAGCCGGTCAAGGCGATCCGGCGACCTGCGCCATGCACCCCGTCTCCGGACCGATTTCGCTACCCTAGTCGCGTTGGCACGGCCAGCGCACCACCGCTCAGCTGGGCAGTCCGCGAACCATTGACTGCGCAGTAAGCTAGGTTGTTCGAGGGAGACGTCCTATGAAGAGCCAAAAGTTTCGAGTTTACGGTTATCTGCGCCGACTTTGCTTGGCATCTGCCCTTACCGCCGGTCTCGCAATGGTCCCCGGCGGCTCTCCCGGCGTGGCACAAACGGTTGTGGATCCTGACGCAATCGCTGGGAACGCAGCAATCGTCTCTCAGCTGAGCGCATTTGATACGACGGTCGCCTATGTCGTTCAATTCTACCCCTTATGGTTCACGTACTATCAGTCGCTGGTCCCCAGCCCCAACCGCCTAGCCGGACCTAACCGGATTTCTCCGATCTACCACTATGTGGTGGCCATCAACGTTGATACGCTCTACGCCAGCAGCTACCTCGATCTCACCGCTCAACCGGTGATCCTAAAGATCCCGTCGACAACGATCAGGTATTCGATACTGATGCTGGACCCCTACGGCGATATTTTCGACGCGGGCATTCCGCCGGAGACCGCGGGAACCTTTGCACTCACCGGACCCGGATTTACCGGCACGCTTCCCCCAGAGGTCACTCCCATCGCAATGCCTCTCGATTTTTCGAGTTTGATCTTCAGGGCAGACAAATTCTCCCCAGCTGGCGAGGACCAGACTCAAGAGGCCCAGGCGTTCCGCACGTCACTCGAGACTCAGACCCTTAGCGATTATGTCAACAACCCCTCCGGGGGAACGATGACTCAGATCGTGCCAGAGATCTTCCTCGCCGCGCCCTTCAAGACGACGGCCGACAACCTCATCGCGCATGCCCCAATCGCATTCCTGCGGCAACTCCAACGAGCTGTTGAGTCTGACAAGACGCCGCCCCCCTCCCCGTACGAACAGGCTCTACGAAACCGGTTCAACAGCTTGTTTGCCAACCGGAATGTGAACAGGTCCGAGTTCAGTGACGGCGCTCAGGCGGCCCATGAGTTGATCTTGGACCGCTACCTTACGCATACGGACTGGACCTCTACCCCGACAAACTGGATCCATTTCACCAATATCGGGGACTGGGGCAACCAGGTCATCGAGCGGTCGTCGATCACCGAATTCATCCAGTACGCCAACGGCATCAACGCGGCGGCCTATTACCATGTATTCAAGGATGCCAACGGCCACCCGCTCGACGGGAGCAACCCGCGCGGCTATGTCCTGACCTTTCCGGCGGGGCAGCTCCCCGAGGCAGATCGCTTCTGGTCCGTCACCGCATATACCCCAGAGGCGATAGAATTAGTCGATAACCCTGCCGACAAATACGCGGTCGCCAGCTACACGCCGCCGCAGCCTAACAAGAAGAACGGCTCGGTGTCGATTTACATGGCTCGGGAGCTGCCGGCGGGCGTGCCAATGGCCAATTGGCTGCCGATACCGCCTCGGGCGTTCAACATAATGCTCCGCGTCTACGGTCCGGAGGGAACGGTCAAGGACAACACTTACGTCCCTCCCGGCATCCGGAGGCGTTAGCCAGAGCTGAAGCTCAGTAATACGCGGACTTGTAGGCCCCATACCGAATAATGAATTAGGGCGGCGTCTCCGGCGGTCCGCTTTGGGGCATGGGCCGTCGTCGCTGTTGAGGGAAGTGATGGCCGGCAATGGGTCGAAACGCGCCGCTCGTGGATGATGGTCGCCGTACAATCCCCTAACCTGCAGCCGTCAAGATATCTGCATCGTCGGACGCCCGTTGATCGAATTGGTCTTTTTCGATGCAGATTTCTGATGCACAATGAAACGCATGATTTACGGCTATGCGCGCGTCTCGACCGCCGCCCAAGACGAAACCGGACAGGTGCGCCAACTCAAGGCGGCCGGATGCGAAAAGGTGTTCCGCGAGAAGATCACCGGCACCACGGCCGACCGACCGCAGCTCACCAAGCTGATCAACGCCCTGCCCCCGGCGACGTGGTGATAACCCCGGCGGTTGACCGTCTCTCGCGCGACACGACCGACCTTCTGGTTATCGCCCGCGACATGCAGCGCGCCGGGGCCGGTATCCGCTCGCTGGCCGAACCGTTCCTCGATACCACGTCCGACTTTGCCGAGATCATCTTTGCGATCCTTGGCGTGGCGGCGAAGCTGGAGCGCCGTCGCATTCTGGAGCGCACCGCGCGCGGCCGGGCCGACGCGAAGGCAAACGGTGTCAAATTCGGCCGCAAGCCGACCCTCACCTCTCGCCAGCAGAAAGAGGCCCGCAAGCGCCTCGACGCTGGCGAGACGCAACGCAGCGTGGCGCGCAGCTACAATGTCAGCCAGAGCACGATTTCGAGGCTGTCGCCGTGAACCAGATTGGGGAGCTTGATCCGGATACCGTGATCTGGCGCTACCTGACACTTAAAAAGTTTGTCTTGCTCATCGAGCTGGGCGCGGTCTGGTTCGCGAAGCTGGGAATTTTTGAGGACGCCGAGGAGGGCATGACCCCTGAATTCACGCGCCAACACATCAAGCGCCAGCATCGCGATATGGAGACTTGGTTCCCTGACGAGGAGAGAAGGAGCCAAGTCCGGCGGTTCCAGGAGGACAACGAGCGGTATGGCCGCGACCTTATCGTCGCAAGCTGCTGGTTTATGGACGATCATGAGTTCAAAGAAATGTGGGCCGAATACGCCAAAGATGATGACGGCGTCGCCATCAAGAGTACAGCGGGAGCCCTGATGCGTGCGCTTGTGCAATCTCTCAAAGAAAAATGGTGGATCGGAAAGGTAAGCTACGTCGATCATTCGACCCATACCGGCATGAATGTATACGAAGGCCATCAAGCGCACCTCCGGGCGTTCTTGAAGGGGCTGAAATACTCTCATGAAAAAGAATTACGTGTGGCCACGATGAACTACGTTGCGTTTGGTTGGTTAAATCCAAATGGTTCGCCGCCAAGTGAAAAGCAGCGCAGAGGCTTCATGGATGCATCTGATGGCCCAGGAATTTACGTGCAGGCAAATCTATCTATCCTCATAAATGAGGTGCGCACGGCTCCGGGTACGAGTGACAGTCACCGCGCGAAGACCTCACTGCTAATGAGCAAAGCGGGACTGCAAATTCCTATTGCACAGTCTGTAATAATTCGGCGTTGAGCCTCGCCGTTGTACCGGAATTTCGCCAAGCTGGCAGCCGGGTGACTGCCCCTCAAAGTGGTCGAGCTCCCGTCATGTTCCGCCAGAGCTTGCGTCGGGCGCTTCTACTCTGCGCGATCAGCCTAGCAGGTTGCGCGCCCAACGAACCCGCCGACGACACAAGCGCGATGAGCGCTCGTAAAATGGCTATCAGCCAGCAATTTCAGAAAGATTGGGAGCGATGTGTCGATGCCTCCTATCGGGTGACGCAGAAGCAGACGGCGGATAAGAACGCCGCAGCCGAGCAGGCGTTCGCCTCTTGCTCTACGGAGGAAGACCAGATGAATTCTTTGTACGATCCCGCCATTAACGCCATGGTGATGCCCCACTTTAAGGCCGAGGCGAAGCAGTTATTAATCGAACGGGGCCACCTTATCACCGCCCAATAGAGTGTTTCCTTGAATCCGGGGAAACCACCTCCTATGTTTCCTTTCGGAAATTCATTCGGGGGAATCCCGTCAAGATGAACATCACACGAGACGGAGTGCTAAATAAGACCGAAATCTACCAAGGCTTCACAATATCGTGGCAGGAACCGCCGACTACCGCTGCTTATTGGACTGCGAATGTATCCTCTGAAGACCGTCGTCTGTATGCCTTGATGGGCCACCCCGGTGCTGAAGTCATAAAAGGCAGCACTCGTGACGAAATGATCCGTGCGGCGAAAACATACATCGATAATTTGCTTGGCTAAGCCCGCTCCCCGATTTTCCATATACCCGGTTATTCGACTTTGATAGAGCGGCGCGGACGGCGCAGAAACACATGATATTGAATCCTGAGTTCGCGCGGCCCTCAGAAGAAGAAATTAGGTTAGGGGTTGTCCAACCAGTCCGGCGTGCGTGTGCCAGCTTTGTCGTTTAGGCCCCGTATTAGTTCGGCAACAATCCCAATTGCCCAGCCCGCAGACAGTCTGCCCAGCTCATCCTTCCAGTCTGTAGGGGGGCTGTGACTTTCTTCTATGGGCGGCTGACGCTCGCGTGGATTAGCGAATTTCGGTAGTATTCATACACCTGTTCTCTAAACATCTGCCAAGTCTGCCCATTTAGGTCTGGCGGGTCCTTTATGAGTTCGTCCCGGCAAAGCTCATTGGGCACGTCCTTCCACTTGTCAGTAATCGGTGTCTTTTGTCCCGCAGGAAAATACTTTTCTAATTTGTTGAGAAGCGCGGGCTCGCCGTACCGAGCCAAAAGAATTTCGCGAGTTCCACTCAAGAATATAGCTTTCGAGCGCACAAACCGAAAAGATTATTTCTCTACGTCGCGCGCCGGCAGCGGCCATAAGATCGGAGGTCTCTTTGGTTACCTCGTTGTGGGCGTGAGCGAACCAGTCTTTTGCAAAATCTGCCTTGACTATCGCTGTAGCTAATATGTCAGCCCCCGCGGGGATATCAGTGTTTTCCGTTGCTTGCCATTCAATAGGTAAAGAACCGAAGTCCATCGATATTGTCTTGCTCAATAAATACTGCCCCAAGGCAAAGCCCTTGCGATCACTCTTCATGTATGTGGGCAAGATCGTCCTACGTTCAATTTCGACCGGCGACCGGCACATTAAAAATGCGCGAGCCGCGCGACCCGCCCAATTTTCCAGAAGACGCCTTATCGGTCTTTTTGACAGCGCCCCGGCCAGTGGCAAATCGACTGCATGGCCGAACCCACCAGCAAAGCCGCCAGCGCCGCCGAAGCAACCGCCGCGATTGAACAGCGCCTTGCCCACCTGCGCGAGATTTTCGCTTCCTTCACGCCAGCGGCATCAACCGCCTTGGCTTTTACAGCGAACCCTTTGCGCGGCAGAGCGGGCTAGCCCGCATCGCCCGCGAGATCAAAGCCGCCCGTTCGGATCATCAGTGGTACGAGGTGGCCGGACGAGGACGAAGCCGCCGCCGCGCCGCAGCTTGACCGGCAGATCGCCAAATTGCGCCCGCAATGCAGCGCCGAGCTTCGCACGGTGAAGCTGTATTTCCGCGACTATGAGGACATGGCCGACGTCTTCGCCGATCCGCAGGCGTCGGTCCCGGGCAGCGCCACGCGCCACTCGATCCGCGCGGCTCAGTCCCGAGCCGCGAGGCGATCCTGACAACCTCCACTCGCGCATCTGTGACCCGGCATCACTTTTGCTCAGCCGTAAAGACACCATCCCAGTTCGGCGGCGGAGCCTCGATCTGGAACTGCGCGATGCGCCGCCGGTAGAGGTCATAGACGGGCGCGAGATGGCGCGCCGCGGCAAGCAGGCCGTCATCGAGGACGCGTAGTGCCGCCGCCCAGTCCTGTCGCCGGTAAGCCCTCAGCAGCGCCGAATGTTGGTCGATGAACTGCGCCTCTTCGATCCGTTCCGGAGGCAGCGTGTAGACCCGGCCGGCGTGCGTTTTGCCTTTGACCGCGACGAGGTCGATCTCGACCAATTCCGGATTGTCGAGCCGCGCAGCCGTGTCCTCGCCGATGATCAGATCTACGCCGTAGACCTTGCCCAGGCCTTCCAGCCGCGACGCAAGGTTCACGGGGTCTCCGAGCAGCGAATAGTCGAAATGTTCCTGTGAGCCGAAGTTACCGACGACGCATTCACCCGTGTTGATCCCGATACCTATCCTGACCGGCTTGAACGGTTTGCCGGCCGCCAGCGCCTCGCTTTCCCAGCCACGGTTCAGCTCGACCAGCTCGCGCCGCATCCCCTGCGCCGCCCGAACCGCGTTTTGGGCGTGTTCGGGGTCATCGAGTGGGGCGTTCCAGAACGCCATGATGCAATCGCCGATGTATTTGTCGATCGTTCCTTTCTGCTCGGTGATGATCTCCGTCATCGGCGCCAAAAAGCTGTTCATGAATCTGGTCAACGTTCTGGCGTCCATCCCTTCCGCGAGGGTGGTGAACCCGCGAATGTCGCAGAACATGATCGTCATCGTTCGGGACTTGCCGCCGAGGACAAGCTTTTCGGGGTGAGCGGCGAGCTCTTGAACGTAGTACGGCGACATAAAATGCGAGAAGGCGTTGCGGATCTCGCGCTGCCGCGCTTCTGTCCGCAGGTAGCCGAGCAGCGATGCAACGAGGTAGACAAGCGTGATGACCGCCCAGGGGTAGACGGGGTCGATCAACAGCTGCGCCCGCCGGAATGCGAACCAGGAAACCCCTATGTCAGCGGCTATCGCGGCGCCGCCGAGGAGGGCGCTCGGCAATGCCCCGATGCGCGGTACGCCGAAGATCAGCCCGATCCCGCACAGCAAGGTGAACACTACCTCGGCGCCGAGCGCCCAATCGGGCCGAACGAGAAACGACCCCTGAAGGATCTGCTCGATCAGTTGGGCATGGATCTCCACTCCCGGGACATCCCGCGCGATCGGTGTCGCCTGGCGATCGTTGATCACGCCGGCCGCCGAGGTTCCGACCAGCACGATGTGGTCGGCAAAAAGCGCAGGATCGAAGTTCCCCGCGAGAACGTCGGCTGCAGAGACGAGCCGGTCGGGCCGCGGGAGGGCGTAATGCAACCAGACCCGCCCGGCGGCATCGGTTGGTACCGTCAGCCGGCCGACGCGGATCGCGGTCAGCCCGGTCTTTTCGCCAAAGTTCTTCTCACCGTTTGCACCGGCGGCGCGACCGACATAGCCGTGCGCGCCGAAGGCGAGCCGGAGCACCTCGGCTGCGAGCGAGGGATACGGCTGGTCGCCGAACTTCAGGATGAGCGGAATCCGGCGGACCACATGATCCCAGTCGGTATATTGATTGAGGAAGCCATTGCCGGCGGCGGCGGCTTCCAGTGCCGGCAAGTTGGCGACGACCGCCGGAAAGCTGTCCACCTGCCCGAGGGGATCGTCGCCGGCGAACGCAAAACCCGCCTTCGGGGCAGGCGGCCGGGTCTCGCCATGGTTGGTCAATATAAACCCGGTCACGGTAGGCATCGTGCCCATAGCCTCGGCGAGCCGTTGATCGGGATCCGGTAGCGCGGCCAGGAGCTTTTTCGCCTCCTCTCCTCCGACGCCGCTTCGAGCCATCAAAGGCAGAAGCAATTTGGGTGAAGTACGGTCCGGCTCCGCGAAGTCGATATCAAAAACAACGATCGTTGCGCCGGCCTCGCGCAGCTTATCGATCATTTGTGCAACGAGCGTGCGCGGCCATGGCCATTGGCCGATCTTCTTGAGGCTGTCGTCGTCGATATCGACAATGCGTATCGGCGTGTCGCCTTCAGGTTTTCGCGGCGTGGCGCGCTGATAGAGGTCGAAGCCGATCAGCGACATCCGGTCGAGCAGGTCGGGAGCGGCGACCCGCGCGGCCACCGCCGCGAACAGGATCGCGAGCGGCAGCACATAGATACCGCCGCGCAAAGCCGTTCGCCGCAGCGCTAACCAAAGGCTTCTCGATCCGATTCGGTCCGCGAAATTTACCATGAATACGGTTGAAAACCTTGACGAACAAATCGCGTTAAGGTAAATTTTTGCCGACTTAACCAAACCGCAAGTGCGGTGCCGCAAATCGGGGGAGAGGCGGTGAACCCTGTCAAACGGAATACCGGCGCGACTTTCGTTTCCGGAAGATTGTGGCGAGTAGTCTGTGGCTTTTTTGCGCTCGCGCTGCTCGTCACGCCGCTGGAGGGGGCGGCCGCGCAGGAGCTGTCAGGGCAGGACAAGGCCAATCTCGAAGCACAAAAAGAAGCGCTGTTTCAGCAGATGTTTCGCGATCCGGCAAACCTCGATGTGACCTTCGCCTATGCCGATGTATCGGCGAGATTGGGAGATTATGAAGCCGCAGTTTCGGCGCTCGATCGGATGTTGCTGTTCAACCCAAATCTGCCGCGGGTTCAGCTGGAGCTCGGAGCGCTTTATTACCGCCTGGGCTCCTATGGTCTTGCCCGGGATTATTTCGACAAGGCCGCCGCGGCGAATCCCCCGCCCGAGGTTCGCGCGCGAATCGAGCAATATTTGGCGGATATCGAAAGGGGCCAATCGCGCCATCATCTCTCAGGTTACGTCTTCTTTGGCGGCCAGTATCAAACCGACGCCAACGTCGCCGGCTCCTCGCAGATCCTGACGCCGGTCTTCCCGTTCCCCGTGCTTCTCAACACTCCCTTCACCAAACAAGCCTCCGGCAGCATTTTCGGCAGCGGCTCGGCGCTCTACAGCTACGATATGCAAACACAGAACCGCGACACCTTGGAAGTCACCGGTGTCGGATACTTGAACCATTATTTAAATTCAGCGGTTAACCGGCTCGATCTGGCCCTATTGGAGGTGACAGCCGGCCCGCGTTTCAACTTCCCGAATGGCGGCCTGATCGGCGACAAGGGGGCATCATTCAAACCGTACCTGATCGGCGACGAAGTGGGACTGGGGTGGAACCAATACTTCGCCGCCGGGGGGCCCGGGATCGAATATCAGGAACTCGTGTGGAAGGACCTGGCGTTGAAGGCGGCTTTCGAACTTCGACATAAGGGTTATACCAATGCCCCTGATCGCCCCTTATCGACTGGCCTCACCGGCTCTGACAAACTTGTCACCTTTTCAGCGGCTAAGCCGATCACCGAGAATACTCTGTTGAACCTAGAGTTCGACTATCTCGATCAGTCGACGGCGCTTGCGTTTTATACGAACACGACTTACGCGATATCCGGATCCTACCGAATCCGCTACCCGGATCCGACGGGGATCACCACCGATCAATGGGAAACCACGCCGTTTGTCGGCCGCGCATGGAGCTATTACGCGGCCCCCGACCCGTGCTGCAATACCAGCGGAAACCCGGTCGTACCGGGGGTAAGCACCCAATTGACTCAACGTTGGCGATTTGGCGTGACTCAGACTTGGCCGGTTACGGCCACGATCGCTGTCGTGGCGCTGCTGGAGCGCGATATCGTCTCGTCAAACCTGCCGCTCTATTCTTACAACAATACCTCGATTCTGATCGGCCCGCAGATCCGGTTTTGAGGAGAGCTCGATGACCCCCATCGCACGCCATCCGCTTCGCGCCGTCATGTTGGCCGCCTTGCTGTTCGGCACGGTCTTTGCCGCGCCGGCGGTCGCCCAGCAGCGTGTCGGCGTCAACGGCGCCGTCAACCCAGATGCGACGGGGATCCCCCCGGGCGCGGGGCCGAGACGGCTGGTGCTCGGACAAGAGGTTGTCTTCAACGAGCGCATCACCACCGGGCCAGACGGGCAAACGCAGATCTTGTTTATCGACCAATCGACGATGACGGTCGGGCCGCGCTCGGACATGGTCATCGACGAGTTTGTCTATGATCCTAATGCCGGGACCGGCAAGCTGGCGGCCAGCTTGACGCGCGGGGTGTTCCGTTTTGTCGGCGGCAAGCTCAGCAAACAGGACAACGCAGTCACGATGCAGACCCCCTCGGCGACGATCGGGATCCGCGGCGGCTTGATCCTGGTGAATTTGACCCCTGACGGCGGGCTACAGGTGATCTTCGGGTATGGCGCCGGCGTGACCGTGACGGGGTTGAACGGTCTCGCGCAAACGCTTACGCGGCCCGGATTTCAGGTCACCGTGACGGGACGGGGCGCCGCACCATCGACGCCGTCACCGGCGCCGCCGGGGGCGTCTGCGGCGCTGCTCGCGCAACTCGACGGCCGGCCCGGCGGAAACGGCGGCGCCCGCACAGTCCCGACCGACACCACGGTCGCGAACAGCGGCATCGCTGCGGCGGTTTCGAGTACGGCCCCCGCCCGCGTCCAAGTGCAAACGCAACAGCCGCCCAGAGTGGCGAACGCCGTTCAGCAAGCCCAATCGCAACTCCAGGTGACCGCTCAAAGCCAAGTGGTCGCGGGGACCATATTGGCCGCCGCGGCTGCGACGACGACCTCGCCAACGCCCCCAACGCCACCACCGCCGCCAGTGCCACCACCACCGACCCCGCCGGTCGTCATCAGCTATGCCGGCCTCTTCAAGGACACGCCGGGCAACGGCACTGCGACGACTCAGGGGTTCATCAACCAGGGCCCCAACAACCGGATTGCATATACCGGTGGTACGCTCACATACCCGGTGGGCCAGCCAGCCAATGGCGTGTTCGCCGCGCCACTTGGCCCAGCCTCGATACAGTTCCCTCTCGCTCCGGGCTCCACCAGCCCCGGCTTTGTAAATTTCGGCCCCGCCGGCACGGCGAGCCCATTTGGCCCGTTCACCGGAACGAGCTACATGGCGCCCGATTTAACCTTTTTCTATGCCAACCTCACGCCGACCGCTCCTGCTATTCAGCAGGAGCGCGGCTTCATCTTCGGCGGCCAGCCCGTGCCTTCGAATGCCGGCTTCCTTACGACCGCACCCGGGACACCCCAGCTTTACACCTACACGCTTCAGCAAGACGCCGCGCTGCAGTCGCCGGTGCCGTTCATCACGCAAAGCACCGGCGGCAACATTCCCAACCCCAGCATCTCTCCGTATTATGTCGTGGCGCCGGCGCAATCGCCGTTCGGCGCATTCAATCCCACCACAAATCCCAGCGCCACCGGCACTCGCTCTCTGCAGGCGAGCCTGGCGATCAACGGAGCAGGCGCAGCCCAAACTTCAGCGCTTGTGGTGCAGACCGGGAGTTTCTTTACCTCGACCGATACGGGAACCGTAGCCGGCGACGGCGTCGTGCGCGGCTCGTTCGCGGCGAATGGAACAACAGCGCCGGTTAGGATCGGCTCGGGTGCCACAACCGTGCCCGATGGCAACGGCAACAATATTTTCGGGACGGGGACCGGGTCGCTCCCGATCAGCGGCTTCGTCCTGGATCAAAACCAATACAACACCAACCAGAACTTCGTGCCGAACCAGGTAGCAAATCAGATCCCGTTGGGCGGTACCGCCTCCCCCTATGCTTTTAACCAACCCGCGACCCCGACCGCCAGCACCGGTTTCGGCACCAGAACGACGCAAACGACCACCGGCTATTTTGGCGGCGTAATGTATCCCGTCGTTGGGAACTCCGTCGGCTCGCCCTATGCAGTGGCCGGCACTACGTCAGTCCAGACCAATGCGACGAACAACCGGGTCGGCGCCACCTTTACCGGGAGCGATCCGTTCGGCACCAACACCCTGACGGTACAGTTCGGCGGCTTTACCGGCACCTCGCGGTCTCGCAGCGCTTTCGTCGACGACGCCCGCTACGCTGCTCTGGAAAACCCCGATACGGCCTCGCAAGTCAACGGCGTAAACATCCAGCTCAATGGTGACCCGACGCAAGCCTCACGGGTTGCGATGGTGACCTCGGGCGTCGTACCGTCCAACACCCTGCTGCCGAACGGCCTCTGCAGCTCGTGCCAGTTCCTGCAATGGGGCTATTGGACCGGCGCGCTGGACACTCCCAATGCTTCAGGAACCGCAGCCGTCCGCCAGGACGTGGCTCACATCAATACATGGATCGCAGGTGTCCCGAGCGTCACCTTGCCGGCAACCGGCGTCGGGACCTTCAGCGGGAACGCGCTCGGGTCCGTGGTCAACAACGGAGCGAGTTATCTCGCCTCGGGAGGGTTCACCAACACCTACAATTTCGGCAACCACACGGGGATGTTCACGATCAGCAATTTCGACGGCAAGACCGTTTCCGGGACGGTCAACGGCGTCGGCGCGGCGTATTCGGGTTCTTTGTCGGGTTCCGGTCTCACCGGTTCGGCCAAGGGGAGTTTCTTCGGCAATCTTCCCGGAAATCCTGCGACCGAGACGGGCGGGAATTTCGCGCTCCAGGGTCCGAGCTATCTCGCTTCCGGGATTTTTGCGGGCCATCGCTGACGGCTGTGGGATGCATAATGTTGGCTGCGGGCGCAACGAGGGAGATACCGGTGATGAGCTCGATCGACGAAACCCATGACCCGCGGCGCGCCAGCTGGGTCGCCTCGGCTCAGGGGCATGCGGAGTTCCCTATCCAGAACCTCCCGTTTGGGGTCTTCAGCCCGGCCGGGGGCTCGCCGCGCGGCGGGGTTGCGATCGGGGACCAGATCCTCGACCTGCAGGCCGGACTAGAGGCAGGGCTGTTTTCCGAGGAGGCAGCGCGCACGGCCGAAGCGGCGGCCGGAGCAAGCCTGAACCCGCTGATGGCCTCCGGCAAGAATGCGCGTCTCGCGCTGCGCCGGCGCCTCTCGGCGCTGCTGTCGGCAGACGGCCCCGACCGGTCAAAAATCGAGCCCCTCGCCGCACGGCTGCTGCACAACGCGGCGGATTGCACCTTGCACCTCCCGGCGGCGATCGGCAGCTTCACCGACTTCTTCGCCGGCATCCACCACGCGAGAAACGGCGGCATGCGGCGCGATCCGAACAATCCGCTCAATCCCAATTACAAATACGTCCCGGTCGCCTATCACAGCCGGGCGTCCTCGGTGCGGCCGTCGGGTGTGCCGATCCGCCGGCCGAGCGGCCAACGCAAAGCCATCAACGAGGATACCCCAACCTTCGGGCCGGCTCAAAAGCTCGACTACGAGCTCGAACTCGCGGTGTGGATCGGACCCGGCAACGAGCTCGGCGAGCCGATCCCAATCGCCGAGGCCGGAGATCATATGTTCGGCCTGGGGCTCGTCAACGACTGGTCGGCGCGCGATGTGCAGGGTTGGGAATCGCAGCCGCTCGGGCCGTTTCTCGCCAAGAATTTCGGCACCACACTGTCGCCTTGGGTGATCACAAACGAGGCGCTCGCCCCGTTCCGGGTCGCACAGCCGCCGCGGCCGGCCGGGGACCCGCGGCCGCTGCCGTATCTCTGGGACGAGGCCGACCAGCGGACGGGTGCCTTCGACATTACGTTGGAAGCCCTGTTGATGACCAAAGGCCTGCGGGTCAAAGGCCTGCCGCCGCACCGGATGTCGGCCAGCAACACGACCGACCTTTACTGGACCCTCGCCCAACTGGTCGCGCACCACACTTGCGGCGGCTGCAATCTCGTCGCCGGCGATCTATTCGGCACCGGCACGATCTCCGGGCCGACGCCGGAGGGTTATGGCAGCTTGATGGAGCTGAGCGCCGACGGCCAGCGGCAGATAGCGCTCGCCTCCGGAGAAACCCGCACATTTCTGGAGAATGGCGACGAGGTCATTTTCCGCGCTCACTCCCGCAAGACTGGTTGCACGCCGATCGGCTTTGGCGAGTGCCGCGCCCGCATAGTGTAGACGCGGGCCTGCTTCAGCTTCGATACGATCGACGCCTTCGACACGCGCCTGAAGGGAATCGGCAGGATATTATACATATTTCAAGCGCTAATAATATCCGTATTGACAAACGGTCCTGTTAATACGACTCATTGTACATCTACAAGGAGGACTCGCCGATGTCGGAGACGATGGCAGACGAGCTCGGCTCTTTGAGGTGGATCCCTGCACCGCTCGGTGCGACGGCAGGCGCTCGCGATGAATGGCATGCGGCAACAACGCTCGGGCCCGCAGAGCTCCCGGTGATGCGGCCGAGCCAATTATGGCTCGTCGAGCTCCCGGCGACGGCGCCCGAATTTGCGCCCCTCGAATATCGAGCCCTCGCTGCCGCCAATGTCGTGATATACGATCGTGTGCTTGCTCCGACAGTGGCCCGTCTCTTGCCACTCGGCGGGTATGCGGAGCCGGTAGCTTCAGGCGACGGGCAGTTCGAAGCAGGAACCGAGCGTTGCGTTCGTTTCGTCCGCGACGCCTGGAGTGTGGCGCGGCTGTTACATCCCGGCTTTCGGTCCGGCCGGGAGCGGCTCGACAAGATCCGGCAGCTATCGCACCGCTTGCTCACCCTCGAAATGCCCGCCGATCTGCCGGTCCAGATCTTCGTTTCTGCGGGTCGGGGTAGGTACGAAAGAAACGAAACCCAGCTTCGCCGGCTGGATGCGATCATCGCCGCATATGCGTCGATGCGATCCTCGACGTTCACGATCGTTCTCGATGCGACCGATACCGGCGGCGCACCGCGCTTCTCCGTCGCCTCGGCCAATGGGCTGGCCGGGTGAGTCAGGATGACTGAGCTCGTCATAACGGCTGCTCTGGTTTTGGCATTCGTTGGCGCCCTCTGGGCTTCCGGTCTGGTATACACGCCCTAATTCTGGCCGACGGCAAAGCCAGCCCTGCCCGGGATCGCTAGTCCCGTTCGGCGAGCGCAACCCGAGATACGTCAAGAGCCACGGCGACCGGCCGCGCGTACAACGCAACGCGCCCGAGAAATCCCCGCAACTAACGCCTCTTGGCGGACGCCAAGGCCGAGGCTATAGCTATCCTGCGTGCGGGCATGGCGGAACTGGTAGACGCGCAGGTCTCAAAAACCTGTTCCCTCGGGAGTGTCGGTTCGATTCCGACTGCCCGCACCAGTTGTCTTCAATACGCCAAGTTCCCGCGGCCGAAAGCAACGCTCCCCGGGAGTTTCTTCGGACCAAGAGGGAAATTTAAATTCCTGCAAACAATCGCCTGTCGAAAAAGTCGGCACTCTGCCGGAGGTTTTCCTTTCGACCCGTGGCACATCCACCGATGTCAGCCGCTGGATCAAAGCCGGTGTTGCACGCAAGATCGGCTGAAGCTGTAATGGGGCCCTTGCCCCCTCCGCGAACCAAGCTTCTCGCCGTGTTAATACGCTGAGGCGTATACACTTTACTTATACTCTCCGGCGTATATTTCAATAATATACGACAAAGCGTATATTGACGTTGTATACCCTTGAGAGTATATTGTAGCGAGGTCGAGGCGCTGACCTTCATTCGGCGGCAGGTTCCGCGCGGCACCGAACTATATACCGATGAAGCCAGCGGGTGGAATGCACTGCACGCTAGGTACACGCTGCATCGCGTGAACCACGAAGAGGCGTACAGCCTCGGCGGCCCCGATGAGATCAATACAAATTCAGCCGAGAGCTTCTTTAGCCGAATGCGGCGCGGCGAAATTGGACATCATCATCACGTTGCCGGCCCTTACCTAATCCGGTTTGCGCAGGAAGCGGCATGGCGCGAGGATCATCGGCGCGACCCGAACGGCTCCCATGTGGATCGCGTAGTGGCGCCGGCGACGCGGAACAAGCTGAGCGTCGATTTCTGCGGATATTGGCAGCGCAGTTGGGCTGCGTAAGCGTTAACGGCATTGAACCACATGAAACGAATTCCTTGACCGCGCGTTCGCCAAGGCGAGCGGGATAAGTTGGTTCGGGTGGATTACATTTTATGAAATCGCCCCAAGAAAGCCGACTTTCCTACGTATAGATGGTTAATGGACGCGGTACTTGTGGAGTTCTCTGAAATGACGCAGGATGAGCGTCAAGTCGGTGATGGGAGTGAACCGGTGGCGGAATCCAAGGCAAAACGTCCGGTCGAAGTGCGGGCGGTCTGGGATGAAGAAGCTGGCGTGTGGTCTGCGGAGGGCGAGAATCTTCCAGGTCTCGTTACGGAAGCAGACAGCTATCAATTACTGATGCAAAAGCTGCAGATTATGGTTCCCGAACTATTGTCGTACAGCCCTGACCTTAGAGAAAATTTGGGGCCAGAAATCCACCTTGTCCTTGAGCGCAACTTCACAGCAGAGCCTACAACGGCCTGAATGGCCGAAAATTACGCCGCGGCCGTCCGCAATATATTGAGAGAAGCAGGATGCACCTTCGACCGACAAGGTAAAGGTGATCATGAAATATGGCTATGCCCGAATTCTCGGCGACCCATAACTGTGGATAATGGGATTAAATCACGACATACCGCGAACGGGATATTGAAACAGGCCGGGTTGCCAAAGAGATTCTAATTCGTCAGCCTCCACCTTACTGCACGACCAAGTCCGACCTGTTCGACCATACCTTGCTTCCTGAACGAGCGTAGCAGCGCTAGGCATTGCTCGCCGATCGCCTTCCGCAAAGCCGCGTCGCCCCGGCGTCAAAGCCCTTCGTGTCGATGATCCGGCTGGCGATGGCCTCCCTGGTCCTCGCCAGCGGCACTCCTGAGCGCGTCCATGCAGAGGCGCGACAGCTCGTTCCGGGCAAAGTATCGGGTGCGCCGCACATAAGTGCGCTTCGGTTTGATGCTCGCGGGATCGTGCTCAGGGTGAAACAGCCGTAGCACCCCGTCTATGTGCGTGAGGTCCGCGCGGTGCTGTTCTAGCTTGCGTTCCAGTTTTTCGATCAGCCCGGCGACCAGGGCTCGCTTCTCTCTCAATGCGGAAATACATCAGCAAATTCAAAATGTTAGACATATATTAAGTAAACTCAAAATCTGTTGTCCGAGAGGACGTGGGGGTGCAAGGCTCCCCGCCCGCACCAATGATGCCAGGCCTTGAAGGTAAAGGGGACCAGGTCGTCTGGCGTCACAGCTCGGTCTGACCGGCCCGGGCCAATTCGGGTGTCTCTCGGACAGTTCGGCCACCCCCCGGAGACCGCAGCGGAGAGGGTATCCCCTCCGCCGCCGCTTTCGGCCGCGTCGCGCTCCCGACCGGCTCGCCCGGCGGACGCGATCACGATCATCGATCGGCCCGCAATTTGTCCGCCGAAACGCGTTCGCGAACCGAGACAGCGCAGGAAGCGCCTCAGCAATGATTGTTTCGGCAGAGGCCGCACGACCAAAAGCCGCTCGACGTATTCAAGCCGCAGACGGGCATCGCGCGACCGCTGGTCGAGTTCGACCCTCGTCGCGCTCTGATCCAATATATCGGTTCTCGGCATGATCGTCCTCCACGTCAAACACACCTCGGCGTCGGCCGGGTGCCCGATAAATGACGCGGGCGGATCGAAAGGGGTGTGAGCTACCTCACATAGGGAAAAGTTTTTAACGAGCTGGTCATCAATGGCCGTATCGCACGCGATACCAGGCGAGCCCGATCAGTTCGTGAAGAGCATCGTAGCTCTCCAGCAATGCCGGGACCTGCGGCAGGAAAGCCGCGATCGAGAGCGACGAGCTCGCACCCGCGGGGGTCGGTGACGGGATCACCGGATAGCCGACCGCCCGGAATGACCACAGCGCTCGCGCCATGTCCCAAGGGTGTGCTATCACCAGCGCGGCTTGAATACCGGCACCGCGCAGGATTTCAGCCGAGTATAAGGCGTTCTCGAAGGTGTTTTGCGAGCGCTCCTCCAGCCATTGCACCGGGACGCGAAAATCCTCCTGGAGCACTCTGCTCATCAGCACGGCAAGGGAAGCGCCACGCGGTCCCCCGCCGCTGACCAGGATCGGCAGGCCGCGACGCCGCCACTGTCTCGCCGCCTCGGCGAGGCGCTGGAGGGTCAGCTGTCCGACAGTGTCGGGCACGCCGAGGACGCCGCTGCGCTGCGCATCGGCGGATAGCACGACGATCGCGCCGGGCGGCCCATCCGACGGGAGCGTCGGTTCGTCAAATGCGATCGCCTCCGCCCACCGGATCAGGAGACCGGCGGTGACCGGCATCGCGGCCAGATAAACAAGGCTGATCGCAGCGGTCGCCACCGCCAGCCCAAACGGCTTGCGCCGCCAGGCAATCAAAACGCCGATCATCGCCAGCAAGATGAAGAGGTTTGGCGGGATCAGAGAAGAATAGGAAAGCCAAGACAAGGTGATCAGTTCCGGGGGCGGTCTCAGCCGACCGGAGCGAGCCGCTCGCGACGCAGCCGGTGGTAGAGCATGGCGGCCTGGCGTTTCAGCCCAAAGCGCAAACCGCGCCACGTCCGCGGGTTGGCCGCGGTGACGCCCCATCTCTCACGGCGCCGTGGCAGCCATAGCTTCTTATACTGATCGTCGCCGCGGCCGAGACTGATTTCGTGCGGACGATCGTCGGTCAGCACGCGCTCGAACATCTCCATCGTGAGGAGCGTGCCGAGCGAAAGGTCGTCAAAGCGCTTGTCGTGCGCCAGCTTGCAAATGACGGCACGACCCTTCCACAGGATCCAGAACTGTGCCGCCGCCGGAATCCCGTCCACGTGATATATGCCGAGCCGCAGCGCGCGGAGTTTGCCGGCGAGCCGGATCAGCGCGGGTACAAATTCGGGAAATAGCTCGGGCGGTTTCCAGCTCGCAGCGTAGACTGTTTCATAATCGGCGACCGCCTGATCGATACCCTTGTCGTCATCGACGAAGGAAGTTGTCAGACGGCTGCCGCGGTCGAGCTTGCGGCGCTTGCGGTGCCACGTATTGCGCAGCTCGGAAGGCCGGCCGGAAACATAATCGGGAAAGCTCAGGCCCGCGGTCTCTTCATACCAGCTGCCGGAGCTGAAGCAGGATTCAACCAGCAGCCCGGCGCGGCGAAGCGCGCCCACCAAGACGGCATAGCTCGGCTCGCGCGGATCGAGCTCGGATAGACAGAGGCAATCCCATTGCGGCCGTTCCGCGAGTATCTGCGAGAGGATCGCGGCGACGGCAGTTTCGAGATCGGCGCCCGGCGCACGGAGGATCCCGTGCTCGAGGCTATGCGCGTTCGTCAAACTCGCCAGGTTCCGCCCGTCATGCCCAGTCGTGGTCTGAGCCAGGAGGGCGGCTGCCGAAGCCGGCCGCTCGTCGGTATAGACGCGGATTTCGGTCGCCTGCGGCACACCATGCCGCACCATCAGATCATACCAGGCCGGAATCGCGAAGAAGCTGTCCGGAAGGCTTTTGTCAAAAGCGCAAGCCAGACCGCTTGGCAGTCGCCGAAAATTCGGATTTCTGTAAAGTGACATCAGGCGAGGCCAGCCTCGTCGGGTCTATTCGGGCGCTGCCGGGTGCGAAGTCCTTACTTTCACGACGTTATATCCAAACCTGTTGCAGCCCCAACACGGGATTTTTGTCGAGACGCGTCTGAGGAAACTCGTTGCGAGCGGCGTCGTCAGCGCCCGTGCCGTCGCGCCTTGCCCCTGGTTCCCGTTCGCGTCTGCTCGGTTTGGGCGGTATGCCGTGTTTGCACGAATGCCGAGCGAGGAGACCCGCTGCGGGCTGCATGTCGAGCATCCGCGCTACCCCGTATTGCCCAAGATCGGAATGAGCGCGGTGCCGCTCACCCTTTGCGCCGCGGTCCTGCCGTTGCTGCGCCGGCAGATTCGGGATGGCCGCGACTTCGACCTGATCGACGCCCACTATTTTTACCCGGACGGCGTCGCGGCCGTTTTGCTCGGACGCGCCCTCCATCGCCCTGTCATTGTCACCGCCCGAGGCAGCGATCTCAACGTCATCGCACAGCACGCGGTGCCCCGCAGATGGATCCGTTGGGCAGCGCAGCACGCCGATGGTCTGGTTGCGGTGTCCGGCGGGCTGAAGCGCCGGTTGGTCGAGCTCGGAATCGGCGCCGACCGGGTTCGCCTTCTGCGCAACGGAGTGGACCTGGCGCTGTTCCACCCGCGCGACCGCGAGGCGGCACGGGGTGCCCTCGGCTTCACGCGACCGAGCGTTCTCGCGGTCGGCAACCTGGTCGCGCTGAAGCGGCATTGGCTGATGGTCGAGGCACTTCCCCAGCTGCCGCAGGTCGAACTGGTGATCGTCGGCGAGGGGCCCGAACGCACCAAAATCGAAAAATTGGCGCGCGAGCGCAAAGTCGCCGACCGTGTGCGTCTGCTCGGCAGGGTGCCGCAGGATCGCCTTCCCGAGATTTACAGCGCGGCCGACCTCCTGCTGCTCGTCTCGACCCATGAAGGCTGGCCCAATGTCCTGTTGGAGAGCATGGCTTGCGGCACCCCGGTTGTGGTCTCCCCGATGGATGGCATCGCCGATATCGTCGGCGCGTCCGAGGCGGGACGCATTTTGGCCGATGACACCCCGAGCGGGCTCGCTTCCGCGATCCGCGAACTCCTCGCTGCGCCACCTTCCCGCGCAGCAACCCGTCTTTATGCCGAGCAATTCGATTGGCAAAGCACGACCGAGGGACAGATCGCACTGTTCCGAGAAATTTTGGAACGGCGCTCGAAAGCTCGGCCCGCTCCCCTGCACGCAGCCTAATGCCGCAAGATACGCCGGTAGACTTCGCCATAACGGGTGACGCTGTGCGCCCACGAGCGCTCGCTATCGATGAACGCGCTCGCCTGCGCCCGGATACGCGGCCAGGAATCCTGGTCCGCCAACGCCGCGAGCACCCCCTCGGCAAGGCGCTGTGGGTCGCCCGGCGGAAACAGGTAGCCCGTCTCTCGGTCGCGGATCAGCTCGCGATGACCGCCGACGCTCGAAGCGACGACGATCCGCTCCTGCGCCATCGCCTCGAGCGGCTTGAGGGGCGTCACCAGTTCGGTCAACCGCATCGAAACCCGCGGGAATACGAGCAGGTCGACCAAGTCGTAATACCGCCGCATCTCCTCATTGGGGACGCGTCCGGCGAAAACGACGCTTTCGCCAAGACCAAGCCCGCCGGCCAGAGCACGCAGCGGGCTCTCTTCCGGCCCGCCCCCGACCAGCAGTATTGCGATATTCGCCCGCTGATGCCGCATGACGGGGAGTGCACGCAGCAGCAGGTCCAGACCCTCATAGGCATAGAACGAGCCGAAGAAGCCGAGAACGATCTTCCCGGAGAGCCCGAGCCGGCTCGCGAGCATGCCGTCAGGAATTCCCGGCCCGGCGAATTTAGTGCGGTCGACGGCGTTGGGAATGACCGTGACCTTGTCGCTGGGGACACCGCGGGCGATCGTATCCGCCCGCAAGCCCTCGCAGATCGTTGTCACCGCATCCGCGCGATGAAGCGCGCGGGTCTCGACGACCCGGGTCACCAAATACCGCAGGCTGGCCTGACCATGAGTGCCGTGACTTGCCGCCGCGTCCTCCCAAAGGGCGCGTATTTCGTAAACGACCGGGATCGCATGCCGCCGGCCGGCGCGAATCGCCGACAACGCATTGAGGACCGGCGAGTGCGCGTGCAGGATTTGCGGGCGAACTTCCCCGATCACCTCATTGAGCCGCCGGTCGAGGTCGCTGACAATCGTCAGCTCGCGAACCCACGGCAGCCGGGCGGAGAGCCCGGTCGGCATCCGGGTCCGCAGAAACTCCCATTCACCGATGCGCTCTCGCGCCGGTCCCGGCGCGTAATGCTTGCCGCTGGTCAGCAGCACCGGCTCCCAGCCCAGCGCCCGTTGCTGGTCGACAATGCCAAGCGTGCGATAGACATAGCCGCTCTGCAGCGGCAGCGAATGGTCGAGGATGTGCAGAATGCGCATTACCCGGGCGGCTTGTAATAATAATAGCTGTTCAATATAGCAGGGTCGCTGGTCGAACGAGCTTCCGTGAAAAGCCCTGAACTACCGTTAACGGGTACGTCTCGCCGCATTGTGTTCGATCTCGAAGTTCTCCCGCCATTGGCGGCGCTCGAACGCGAATGGCGCTCGCTCGAAGCTGCAGGAAATCCGTCATTTTTTACTTCGTGGCACTGGATTGGCACGCTGTTAAGCGCGTTACCGCCAGCGAGCCGGCCCAAACTGCTGCGCGGCAGCGCGGACCGCAAAACAGTCTCGCTGGCCTTGCTCGGCGCCAATGAGACCCGCCGCCGGCATGGGCTGGTTCGCTCACGCGGGCTCTATTTGAACGAGACCGGCGACCCGCACTTCAACTCGTTGACGATCGAGCACAACGGCATCCTTGCCGCGGCGGATTGGGAATTCGTTGTCTGGAACGAGCTGATCGGCTGGTTCGCCAGTCTTCGCGACGATGCCGACGAGCTCCATGTCGGCGGTTCGCAGCGGCGCCTGCCCGAAGCGGCGATCGGCAAGTGGGGACTCGGATGTCACGAAACATCCCTTCCCTCCTATTCGGTCGATCTCTGCCGGCTGGAGGACAGCGACGGCGAGCTGTATCCGGTGCTCAGCGCCAATGCGCGCCAACAGCTTCGGCGCGCGCTGCGTTATTTTGAACGGTTCGGTGCGCTGCAACTGGCCGAGGCGACGACCTTAGCGGAGGCATTGACCTTCTTTGATGCGATGAAGGAGCTGCATTGCGCGTCTTGGGAGCGGCGCGGCAGGGCGCATTCCTTCTCCGGCGGGTTCTTCGAGCCGTTCCATCGGCTGCTGATTGCGCGTAGCTTTGCCGAGGGCGGAACCCAGCTTCTCAAAGCCCGCGCCGGCGACCGCGTCCTCGGCTATCTCTATAACTTTCGGTTAGGCAATCGTGTCTATGCTTACCAGAGCGGGTTCGACGATTCGGACCGCCGCGAGCGGCCTGGGATCGTCACCCATTTCCTGGCAATCCGGCACGCCTTCCAATCAGGCGCACGGGTGTATGATTTCATGGCCGGCCGCAACCGTCTGAAGGAGAGTTTTGCGACCCGGTGCGAGCCAATGCTGTGGCAGACCGTCCAGCAGCCGCGCCTCACGTTTCGTTTGGAACACTTCGCCCGGCAGTTTAAGCAGGCCCTGACGATGCGTCCTGCAAGAGGAGCGTGATGTCGATCCTTGTCACCGGCGCTGCCGGGTTCATCGGTTTTCATGTCGCCAAGGCGCTGCTAGAGCGGGGTGAGCGGGTAGTGGGCGTCGACAATCTCAATGAATATTATGATGTGCGTCTCAAGGAGGCGAGGGTCGGCCGGTTGCGCGCCTTTACCGGCTTCGAATTTGCCAAGCTGGACGTCGCCGACCGCGACGGGGTGTTCACCATGGTCGAGCGGCACAAGGATCTGCGCAGCATCATTCATCTCGCGGCGCAGGCGGGCGTGCGGTATTCGCTGGAAAACCCTTACGCCTATGTCGATGCCAATGTCACCGGCACGCTGGTGATATTGGAGGCGGCGCGGCGCATCGAACATCTGACCGCGATCACCTATGCCTCCTCCTCCTCGGTTTACGGCGCCAACCGCAAGCAGCCTTTCAGCATCGATGATCAGGTCGATCAGCCGGTCTCGCTCTATGCCGCGACAAAGCGCAGCTGCGAACTGATCGCCCACACTTACGGCCACCTCTACGGTCTGCCGGCGACCGGGCTGCGGTTCTTTACGGTTTATGGCCCATGGGGCCGCCCAGACATGGCGGCATTTCTGTTCACCCGGGCGATTCTGGCAGGCGAACCGATAAAGGTGTTCAACGAAGGCAGGATGGCCCGCGATTTCACCTATATCGACGACATCGTCGCAGGTACGATCGCAGCGCATGACCGCCCGCCGACAGCTACCGAGGGAGTTCCTCACCGGATTTATAACCTCGGGAACCATCGGCCCGAAAACCTCCTCGACTTTATCGCGGTCCTCGAGCGAGAACTCGGCCGCACTGCAGAGAAACTGTTCTTGCCGCTCCAACCCGGCGACGTCCCGGAAAGCTTCGCGGATATCGAAGCCTCCCGCCGCGATCTCGGCTTCGAGCCGAAGACCACGATCGAAGTTGGGCTCGCGCGATTTGTCCAATGGTACAAGCAGTACTACCAGCTGAATTGATCGGTCCCTTTCATGGAACGCGGATTTGCGGTCATCGGCCTCGGCTATGTCGGTCTGCCCGTCGCCCTCGCCCTGGCGAAAAAGTTCGAGCGGGTCGTCGGTTTTGATATTTCGCAGCAGCGGATCTCCGCTCTGCGCAACGCCGAGGATACGACCGGTGAGGTCACCGAGGCCGCGCTGCGCAAAACGAGGCTTCGGTTTACCGATGACCCGCGCACGCTGGACGAGGCCAGCTTTTTTATCGTCACGGTGCCGACGCCGATCGATGCCGAACGGCGCCCCGATCTGTCACCGCTCGAAGCGGCCTGCGCCCTGATCGGACCGCATCTGAGGGCGGGCTCCGTCGTGGTTTTCGAATCCACCGTCTATCCCGGCCTGACCCGCGAATTCTGCGGGCCGCGTCTCGCCGCGGCCTCGGGTCTCAGGCAAGGGATCGATTTCAAGCTCGGCTACTCGCCCGAGCGGATCAACCCAGGCGACAAGCAGCACCGGTTCGAAACCATCGTCAAGATCGTTGCCGGCGAAGACACCGAGACTTTGGAGCACGTCGCCGGGATCTATGCGCGCATCGTGGATGCCGGGGTGTACCTTGCATCCTCGCTCGAAGTCGCCGAAGCGGCAAAGGTCATCGAGAACACCCAGCGCGATCTCAACATCGCGCTGATGAACGAGCTGGCGATCATCTTCGACCGGCTCGGCATTCCGACCAAGGAGGTATTGGAGGCGGCAGGCACAAAGTGGAATTTTTTGCCGTTCACGCCCGGGCTGGTCGGCGGACACTGCATCGGGGTCGACCCCTACTACCTGACCGCGCGCGCCGAGGCGGCCGGCTATTACCCGCAGGTCATCCTTTCCGGCCGCCGGATCAACGACGGCATGGGCGGCTTTATTGCGCAGCGGCTCGTCAAGCTGCTGATCGCAGCGGAGCGGCCGGTGAAGGGCGCCCGGATCGGGATCCTCGGCATCACTTTCAAGGAGGATGTGCCCGATCTGCGCAACAGCCGGGTCCCCGACATCGTCGCCGAATTGCGCGAATTCGGGATTGCGGCATTGGTGGCCGATCCGCTCGCCGACCCGGCCGAGGCGAAGCGCCAGTACGACATCGAGCTGATGCCCCTCGGGGCTTTGACCAAGCTGGACGGGCTGATCCTGGCAGTGCCCCACGGCGTGATCGGTAAGGGCGGCTGGCCTTGGCTGTTCGCCTCGCTCGTCCCAGGCGGAGTCTTTGTCGACGTCAAGTCGGTCGTCGCCCGTGACAAGGTTCCGTCGGGTATCCATTACTGGAGCCTCTGAGGGCTTCATGCGAAATGGCGGATCGCCTCAACCCCGTAACAGCGCGGCTGACTAGCTTGCGGATAAGAGCCGGATTGCTGGTGTGCGGAGCGGCTTTGGGCACCGCCGCTGGGCCTGCCGGCGCCGAGACCAAAATCCTGACCGTCGGCTCGTTCGGCAATTTTCAGTACCGGACAATTAGTGCCGCTGTGGCCGCTGCCGCCGCCGATAGCAGCGCGAAGAACTATTACGATATCGAGGTCGCGCCCGGAACTTACACCAATGATTTTTCAGTGGTGACCCGGCCGATGACGATCGAGGTCGATCCCCGCAGGGCGGAAAATCCCGTGCTGCTCGAGGCGACCGTGCCATTGCCGAACCAAAAGGGGATCATCCTGACCTCCGCGAGCCTAACGGTCGATGGCCTGACTTTTAGCGGAGCGATGATCGATAATTCATTGGGTGGGAACGGCGCCGGCATCCGGGACCAGAATACCGCCGGGGGCGCTACACTGATCGTGCGCAACAGCGTCTTTACCAACAATCAGGAGGGGATTCTGACCGGTGACGACACCGGCGAGACGATTGCCGTCACCAACTCGAAATTCGAAAACAACGGGAACCCCGACCCCAATCACTTTCAGCACGCACTATATGTCAATCATGCGGGCCGCTTGACCGTGACTGACAGCTTGTTCTGCGGGCAATTGATCGGGCACGACATCAAGAGCCGCGCGCTGGTCACCAGGATCGAGAACAACCAGATTTACGATGGGGAAGGCTACGCCGCAGTCGGCTGCCGCGCCGGTTCGAGCAGTTTTGCGATCGACATACCCGAGGGAGGGGGCACCGGAATCTCGGGAAACCGCATATTCCAGGGCCCGGCGACTCAAAACAACAAAATGGTCGCCTACGGCGAAGAGGGTCTGCCCTTCGGCAACAACGGCTTATCAGTGTCGAACAACGTCTTTATCAACACTGCCCCGAACGCGACCGGTATTTACGACCCCAAATGCGTACCCGTGCAGTTGACGAACAACACCTTCCAAGGCGTCGCGACACCGGCCAACCCGCCCCGCTGCGCCGTCTACAAATAGCGGTCTGGCTGCGTGAACCTCCGGATGCTGCTCTCGGCTCTCGCCGTTTTGGCCAGCGGTGCGGCAGCTGCCGACGAGTTCGTATTGCCGAAGTCAATGGAACGAGATCAGCATGCTGACTTCGCCTATCGCTTTGATGCGGCTTTAACCGGATTTGGGTCTCTCGAAATCGAGTGGAGTGATGTCGTTGGCCGAATGGTCGAGCGGCGCCGCATCCCCCTCGATCTCGCCGATGTCCCGGAGGTGGTCTTCTCCCTCGACCTCAGAAGAGCCGCCACAACGGGGAACCAACTCGTCGCGCATCTGTGGTTCGACGGCTTCGAACAAAACGGCGGCAAAAGCCACCGCGAGAACCAAGTAACAATCTCGTTCATTGTGCCGCCTCCCGCCGATCCGTGGTCGGACTACCAAATCATCATGTGGCAAAGACAGACGCCGGACGGGTACGCCACCTTAAAAAAGCTCGGGGCCACTGCCGGAATGGTGCAAGCCGACCACCGCGATGAAGCGAGCACCTCCATGCCTAGCCTTGCCCGTCTGGTCGACGCCGATCTGCGCTGCTATCTCGAGAACATCTCGACTGATTTCTATTCTCCCTATCATAAGTGGTACGATGGCCGTCCGGTCGACTGGCGATTTCTCGAAGCCAAACAGCGCTATTGGGCGAACCCCGGCGACCGTGGCGCTTTTGTGCGTGAGCCGAGCCTTTCCGACCCGGAATGGCTGAATAAAATTCACGACCGTCTGATCCGCAGCGTGCGGGCGCTGCATCCCTATCGGCCGCTGTACTACAGCCTCGGCGATGAAACCGGCATTGGCGACCTAGCGGCGTTCTGGGACTTCGATCTTTCCGATCCTTCTCTGGCTGCAATGCGCGAATGGCTGAAGGACGGTTATGAGAGCCTGGCCGCACTCAATGAGCAATGGGGTACCGCGTTCAGCCGGTGGGGCGAGGTTGTGCCGATGACGACCGACGAAGCGATGAGTCACACCGACCGGAATTTTTCGGCATGGGCGGATTTTAAGGAGTGGATGGACGTCGCCTTCGCGCGCGCCCTCAAGAGCGGCAGCGACGCGGTTCACGCCGCCGATCCCGGCGCGGTGTCGGCGATCGAGGGCGCCCAAATCCCCGGCTGGGGCGGCTACGATTATTCTCGCCTTGCAACCAGCGTCGACGCGATGGAGCTGTATGCTTATGGCGAGAATATCCCGATCGCGCGCTCCTTCAACCCGGAACTAATTTTGCTGACGACGTCGTTCGGAAATGGCCCGCGGGAGGCGCATCGGGTGTGGCGCGAGTTGCTCCGTGGAACACGGGGTCTCATCTTGTGGGACGAGAAGGGCGAGTTTGTCGGCGACGACGGCGGTCTGGGCGACAGGGGACACTCCGCTGCGCCCTATTTCGGCGAGATACGAAACGGCCTCGGCGCCTTGCTGATCAACAGCCAGCGGCACACGGACCCGATCGGCATCCTCTACTCGCCGGCGAGCAGGCGCATCCAGTGGCTGCTCGATCGAAGAGCGTCGGCCGATGATTGGAGCCGCCGCGGAGCCAGCACAGAATATCAGGACGACGCGATCAGAACGAGCACGCGGCAGTTCGCCCATGCGCTAGAGCACATGGGCCTGCTACATCGGTTTGTGTCATCCGAAGAGATCCGGCGAGGCGAGCTCCGTGGCGATTATCGGGTCCTGATTCTGCCGCATGCGATCGCGCTCGGGGCGAGCGAGGCCGCCGAGATCCGTAGTTTTATCGAGCGCGGCGGGGTCGTCATTGCCGACAGCGAGCCGGGTCAGTTCGACGAGCATGGCCGACGGCTCACGAAACCCGCTCTGTCGGACGTCGTTGCTGGTCCGGCTGACCGTTCTGCTGCGAGCTTTGCGTTCGGCAAGGGGAAAGCGATTTACCTCGCCTCGGCCAATGGCCGTGACCGGCAGAACTCCCGACGCCTGTCGCGAATTCTCGACGACGCGGGCGTGAAGCAGCCCTTCCCTGTGCTGCGCATCGACGGGCGACCGGCCGACGATGTCGAGATCCGTATTTTCCGCAATGGAGAGCTGACGATCGTGGCTCTCCAGCGCGACTATCTGCCTCCGTCGAACCCGGACAACCGCGAAACTGTGGTTCTGGCCTTGCCGCGGATGTTCAGCGTTTATGATCTTAGAGCACGTGAGCTGCTCGGTAATACCGACCGGCTGGAGCTCGAGCTGGGTCCGGTTGAACCGGTTCTCCTGAGTTTATCGGAGAAGCCGATCGCTCCCCCCGCTATTGCCGGGCCTCGTCGGGTACATCTGGGCGAAATTGCTGAATTCCAGATTCGATCGAACTCACCGGCGGAACATGGTGTCATTCACCTCGATGTCACCGACCCCGAGGGCGGCACGATTGCCTATTATTCCGAAAACTTGCTCGTTGACGGGGCGGTCACGACGAAAGTCTTGCCTCTCGCCCTCAATGACAAAACCGGGGTCTGGAGGCTCCGGGCCGCAGATCTGCCGAGCGGCGGGACCGCAACGGCGGAGCTGCAGGTCGATCCGTGATCTGCCGGACGAGGGGGCAAGCCATCTATGCGGATTTTTTACATATGCCGGCGCGTCCCGTTTCCACCGGACCGCGGCGACAAGATCGCCGCGTTCAACGAAATTCGGCACCTTGCCGCGCTGCACGAGGTGCACGTGTTCTGCCTCGGCGATGGCGTGCAGGACCTCGCGAATATCTCAGGGCTGCAAGCCTATGCAAAGAGCGTTACCGCCGCACCGGTCGGCGAATTCACGATAAAGCTGCGCGCGCTCGAGGCGCTCTTCACCGGACAGCCGCTTTCGGTGGCGGCGTTGAACGAGACGGAGCTGCATGACGCCATCCATAGAAGATTTGCTGAGCTGCGGCCCGACCTGATCATCGTCTACAGCTGCAACATGGCGCAGTTTGCCGAGCACTTCCCCGATGTGCCGCGGATCATGCATTTCGGCGATCTCAACTCGCTCAAATGGCGGCAATACGCGGAACGGTCGAGCATACCATTGAACTGGATCTACGCGATCGAGGCGCAGCGGCTGCTCGGCTATGAGCGGCACATTGCGCAGATTTTCTCGCATGCGCTGCTTCACACCGAGAACGAGAAACATGATTTCGAGAAGCTGATCCCCGGTGCTCCGGCGACTGTCGTCGGTAACGGCGTCGATCTCGACTACTTCCGGTCGGCAGGCGAGGCCAAGCAGCCGGCGTCGATGGTGTTTACCGGGGTCATGGATTACCGCCCCAACATCGATGCCGTCGTCTGGTTCTGCAACGAGATCCTGCCGATTGTTCAGACAGAAATCCCGGGCGCGAATTTCACGATTTGCGGCAGCCGACCTGCCCCGGAGGTGCGCCGCTTGGCCAAGCGCCACGGCGTAACGGTGACCGGCTGGGTCCCGGACGCACGCCCCTATCTCGATCGAGCCGAAATCTTCGTCGCGCCGTTGCGGATGGCGCGCGGCGTTCAAAACAAGCTGCTCGAGGCGCTCGCAATGGGTCTGCCTTGCGTCGCCTCGACGGCCGCCCGGAGAGGCACGGTAGTCGCCGACGGTGAAGGCATGCTGGCGACGGACGAGCCGAGGGAATTTGCCCGGCATGTCGCCGGTTTGCTCCAGGACGGCACACGGCGTGCGGAGATGTCGCGGAAAGCCCGGGCCGCAGCAGAAGCGAGTTACCCTTGGGACCTGCAATTGGCGCGTCTGGATCAGGTTATCGCGACCGTGGTTTCGCGGCCAATATCTGTCGGCAGTCTCCCTAGAATGCAGCGGCCAAATAACGGTGCGGCCGGAGAGACGGAGAACCCCGCGGAGATGGGCTGATCGAAAGATCATTGGCCCCACGGCGAGCCCCGAGGGTCCGGCCAGAATTGAGGGGATCCGGCTCACGTAACTAACTTATTTGGCGAGCTCTAACTTATTTGACTGTTTTGGGAGGGAAATATCGGGAAGCTAGAGGACGACGGGACGCATTCACAAACTATTACAAAGCTTAGGGTAAGGACTGAGAGTAATCGGGTCTCTAATAAGAAGCATTCGACGAACAGGCGGGAATTTCTTACCCGAGTACCGGAGGTCGCCGCCGTAACATTAGCATCAGCAACATTAGCATCAGCTGCCGTTCCTGTGATTTCACCTGCGGAGGCAACGGAGCCCAAGGGCTTTCCCGGTGCCGTGAATAAACGGGCCACCGATGCGTTTCAAATCCGCTTCGATGCCGCGCAGGAGGAAGCCGAGGTTCCCACTCCCCCGCAAATCGCCAATGGCGACGAGCAGAAATATCCGAACTTTATTGGAAGCTATCACAAAGGTTTGCCGCATAACGCGATCGGCGAGGTCGCCCCAGCCGCCTATCAAGCATTTTTGAATGCGGTGCACCACGCAACATGGAATGCCTTCGAACAAGTCCCGCTAGGTGGCGGGACAGATGCGCTTTAAGCTCGTCAACTCTCTGGCAGGACAGGCTTTCGATCTCGAAGGAACTGACTCGCATAAAGTTGGCAATTGACCCGATCCCCTCGGTTGGAGCCAGGACCTCGCTGATCAGGCTGTCGAGCTCTATTGGATGGCCCTTTGCCGCGACGTGAATTTCTTAAACTATGGATCCGATAAGCTAGGGCTGACGAAAGCCGCAGCCGCCGAATTGTCTTCGCTGAAGGGTTTCAAGGGACCGCGGGTCAATCACGCAGTCACGCCGCAGACCTTGTTCCGGGGCTTCACCGATGGGGACGCGGTCGGGCCGTATGTATCGCAGTTTCTCCTCAAGCCGTTCGCCTACGGCCCATATGCGATGAACGGGACGATGGCGATGTATACGCCCGGTCTCGACTATATGACCGATCAACCCTCATGGCTGGCCGTTCAGAATGGGCAAGGTCCATTCGGCAAAACATGTTCGGTGCCACGCGCTACACATGCACCGGTCGCGATCTCTGTGTCTATGTTCACAGCGACCCGAGTGCCGGTTTGCTGATATCGTTTTACAACGCGGGGATTGTGGCTTTTTGAGCAAAACGCTGCTGAACCCTGGCAACCCATACACTAAATACCTGAAACAAACCGGTTTCGCTACCTTCGGGGTGCCTCATTTCTTGTGCTTGCTTGGCGAAGCCAAACAACGCGCCTGCAAGGCCGCCTGGTACTCAAAGTGGTTCGTGCACCGCGCGTTGCGGCCCGAAGCGTATGGCGGCTTGGTGCATATGACCGCGACCAAGAAGGCGCAATACGCACTCCCTGGTCATATCCTAAATTCTGGGGCGTTGGCGACCGTGTTTTCCAATTACGGTACGTTTTTCCTCCCCCAAGCCTTTCCTGAAGGATTCCCCCAGCATCCGTCCTACCCACAAGGTCATGCCACAATGGCGGGGGCGTGCGCCACAATCCTCAAGGCCGCCTTTGACGGAAGCGTCGCGTTCAACACCCTCGGCGACAAAAGAATTGTGACGGCGAGCACGGATGGGCTGTCGCTGGTGGACTACACCGGCTTGGATGCGGGCCAAATCACCGTCAACGGCGAAATCGAAAAACTCGCCTCGAACATCGGTCAGGCGCGCGACTTCGCGGGAATCCACTGGCGATCGGATTACGAATGGGGCTTGAAGCTCGGGGAGGCAGCGGCGCTTAGCGTCCTCCGCGACCAGAGCAACATTTACGCCGGAGAGAATTTCGAAGGGTTCGAAATCACCACCTTCGATGGCGAAAACATGATCGTCTGACGTCCCCCAATCGACCGGCCAGCGGCGTCAGGGCCGGTCTCAATCAAATACGGAAACTCCGCGCGAACCGGCTTGACGCGGATGTCCTCAGGACTACGCTGCTTATAATGCGTTGAAAGCCGAGGGGACGCCGGGAGGCTGTGGCAAATTCCAGAGTAGAGCATAGGTTTGCCGTCATTTTGTGCGCCGATGTCGTCGGCTATTCCCGGCTGATGGGGCTAGAAGAGGAGGGCACACTGGCGGCGCTCAGGGCGGTGCGCCGCGATCTCGTCGACCCGCAGATCGCGGAGCACGGGGGCCGCATCGTGCGCACGATGGGTGACGGCCTGCTGGTCGAATTCAACAGCGTCGTCGATGCCGTGCGCTGCGCGATCGCGATCCAACGGGCGATGCCGGAGCGGAGTGCCGATACGCCGGTCGAGCGGCGCCTCCAGTTTCGCTTCGCGATCAACATGGGTGATGTGGTTTCGGACGGCGACCTGATCTATGGCGACGGTGTCGCCATTGCCTCGCGGATGGAGGCGTTGGCCGAACCGGGTGGGATCAACGTCAGCCGCGCGGTGCGCGACCAGGTTCGCGATCGCCTGCCGATCATGTTTGAGGATTGTGGCGAGCACGAGGTCAAGAACATCAGCCGCCCGGTGCGCGTCTTCCGCGTCGTGCTGGAAGAAAGACCTGCGAGCCCAGTGAGCGCCGGCCGCCGCAGAGCCGCCGCGCCGGTCGAGCGGCCGGCGCTCGCCGTGTTGCCGTTTCAAAACCTCGGCGGCGATGCCGAGACCGAGTTCTTTCTCGACAGCGTGGCCGAGGATTTGATCACCGAGCTGGCGCGGGCCCGGTGGTTCTCGATCATCGCCCGCAATACCAGCTTCAGCTACAAGGGAAAGGGTGCGGAATTCGAAGCAGGTGGCGCGTGAGCTCGGCGTGCGGTATGTGGTCGAGGGCAGCCTCCGCAAAGCGGGCAACCGCGTGCGCATCTCCTGCCAACTCGTCGAGGCGGCAAGCGGCCAGCACCTGTGGGCCGACCGGTTCGACGGCACCCTCGAAGACACGTTCGATCTGCAGGACAGGATCACCGAAAGCGTGATCGGTTCGGTCGCGCCGGTGCTACGCGAGGCCGAGATTGAGCGGGCGCGGCACAAGCCCGAGGCAAACCAGGACGCCTACGATCTCACCTTGCGGGCCTTTCCTCCGGCCTTCGCCGAAACCGCGGAAGATAACGCGGAGGCATTGCGGTTGTTGAGCGAGGCCTTGGAGGCGGATCCTGCCTTCGCGATGGCCAATGCCCTGGGCGCGTGGTGCTACCAGCAGCGCCATCTGATGGATTGGCCGGGCGCGCAGCCCGATGACCGGGAGACTGCAAGACGGATGGCGCGGGTCGCGATCGACGAAGGGGCCGACGCACCGCTCGCCCTCGCGCTGGGCGGCTCGGTGCATGCAAGCTTGACCCGCGATCACGATTTTGCGCTCGCGGCTGTCGACCGCGCCGTGATGATCAATGCCAACGCCGCCGCGGTTCTCGGCTTCGATGCCCTGACGAGATGTGTTTGCGGTTCCTATGACGCCGCCATCGAGCATGCCGAGAAAGCGCTGCAGCTGAGCCCGTTGGAGCCACTCGTTTATCACGCCGCGTTGGCGCTTGCGCTGGCTTGTCTCCTGTCTGGCCGCGCCGAAGAAGCTGTCGCGCATGCCCGCGAGGCGATCGAAGCCAACCGCAACCTCGCCTTTTCCCATTGTGTCCTCGCATTGGCCTCCGCCAGGCTCGGCCGTCCCGACGACGCGGCGGAGGCGGTGCGCCAGCTGGTCCGCGTCGCACCGCAATTTCGCCTCGAGTCGCTTCGCAGAATCCGCTTGGCCGACGCGGCGCGCCTCCAATCAGACCTCGATCTGTTACAGGCAAAACACCTGCCCGAATAAGGGCGATCGGGCGAAAGCCGACCCGTTAAAAAAACGCGCGAGTGTGAACTGGTTCACATATAATCGACGAAACGCGGGACACTTTAGCCATCTTAAGAAAAAAGGTAGCACAGGGTCGTGTTGGACGAAGCGCGAGACCGAGTTACGCGCCGGCCGGCGGCTATTCTGGTAGCCGGCTACAGCCGCTTGCTCCCTGGCGACGAGAAAGAGAACTTTGCCGAGCTGAGGGCGCTTCTGACCGGGGTCATCGAGCCCCAAATCGGTGAATTCGGCGGAAACATATTCAAGGAGACCGCGGAATTAGTCCTCGCTGATTTCGACGACGTCGTCGAGGCGGCGCGCTGTGCGGCCGCTCTGCGCGATGCGGTCGCTCAAACAAACCAGACGCTGCGTGAAGAACAGCGCATCGCGATGCGGATCGGGATCAATTTCGGCGATATCATCGCCGAGGAAGGCGACATCTTCGGCGGCGGGGTCAACATTGCGGCGCGGGTCGAAGCGCTGGCCAAGCCCGGTAGCGTCTACGTATCGGAGATCGTTCACCAACAGGTCGCCGACAAGGTCGATTTCGATTTCGAGGATCTCGGCCCCCAGAGCCTCAAGAACATCGAGAGACCCATCAGGGTCTTCCGGATGGCCGGCGAGATGGCCGAGCTGTCGGAAGACCTTGTCGCCGCCGCCCCGCTCGCGGCGAGCGCGCCGGATTTCGACGATCGGCGCGCCATTGCGGTGTTGCCGTTCGCCAATTTCAGCGGCGACCCCGAGCAGGAGTTCTTCGCCGACGGTATCACCGAGGACATCATCTCGATGCTCGCCGGCTGGCGCGCCTTTCCGGTGATCGCCCGCAACTCGACCTTCACCTACAAGGGCAAGGCCGTCGACATCAAGAAGGTTGGCGAGGAATTGGGCGTGCGCTATGTCCTCGAAGGCAGCGTGCGCAAATCAGGCCGGCGGGTCCGCGTCACGATGCAGTTGATCCGGGCCGACACGAACCATCACATCATGGCCGAGAGGTACGATCGCGACCTCACCGATTTGTTCGAGCTGCAAGACGAGATCGCCCACACGATCGCCGGCGCTATAGAGCCGGAACTGCTCAAATTCGAGCGCGAGCGCATTGCCGAGCGGCCGCCGCGCAGTGAAGACGCTTACCAACTCTACCAGCGCGGCGTGTGGCACCATTACCGGCAAAACAAGGCGGACAACATCGAAGCACAAGCCTATTTCCGCCGCGCGCTGGCGATCGATGCGCAATATCCGCAGGCCACTGCGGCTCTCTCGATCGCGCTATCCAGCGCGGCGATGATCGGGTGGGCGCGCGATGCCGATGCCTGCTTCGAGGACGCTTATGAGTTCGCGAGGCAGGCCGTTACAATCGACCCTCGCTATCCCAACGCGCATTTTGCCCTTGGTCTGGCTTGCATGTGGACGCACCGTCCCGACCGCGGGATCGCGGCGTTCGAAGAAGCGATCAAGCTCAACCCTAGCTTTGCCGCCGCCCACGTGCTGCTCGGACAGATGTACCTCTACGCCGGTCGGCGGGAAGAGGCTATCGAGCGGGCAGAAAAAGGCATCCGCCTCAGCCCCAGCGATCCGCGCCTGTTCATCTGGCTTGTGGCGCTGGCCGGGGCGCACTACCAGATGCGGCACTATGCGGAGGCCGTCGAAGCCGGGCGACGCTCGTGGTCGCTCAACCGGAACTGGCCGCACGGCCTGCGCTATGTCGTCGCCGGGCTGGCCCAGCTCGGCAGGAGCGCGGAGGCGCGGACAGCGCTTGCCGACCTTAAGCTGATGGACGCGAACCTGGAATTTTCCGCAAGCGTGTTTCGGCGGAATTGGCCTGATCCGGCTGACGTCGATCACCTTCTGGACGGGCTGCGCAAAGCCGGGTTCGAATGACGCTTCTCAGTCTCGGCGCTGTTTGAAGCCGAAACTAAATTAGCGAATGACTTTGACCAAAAGCTGTGCCACAATAATCAGAGATCTGATCTATTAACTATATGTACTCAGTCCAAATCACGGATTTGACTGGCCTGACATTGATTTTGCCGGTCAATGAAGAATTCGGACGAGGGAGCGGTATCGATGACTAAGCCGACGAAATTTCTACCAGCGCTAGCTCTGGGTGTCGCAGGCACGATGTCGATGGCGGCCCCCTCGCTTGCCGTACCGATCGACTATGTCGAGCAAGTTACGGGGGCCTCTGGCAGTCTTGGCGGGACGCCGTTCATTAATGCCGCAGTGACGCTCACGATGGTCAACGATACGTCGAACGTGACCGGCTCATCGCCTTCCTTCTTCAATGTACAACAACCATTGAATCCATTGACGCTGAACGTGACCGGCTTCCCGACAGAGACCTTCACCGACACCATCCAAGCCGCGGTCAATCAGACCGCGGGTATCGTGAGTCCTAATGCCGGCTTTGGTGACAACACGGCGGCTCAGGGAATACTTTTTACGAAGAACCCTGCGTTTTCGACCTACGATCTGAAGACGTCCATCGGACCAATAACGGGCACGGGGATCTTCACGCTGGGTAAATCTTTCCCTACTACCGACGGGCGTTTTGTTCTGAACACGGTTACCGGCCCGGCGACCTTTACCGCGACGGTATCGCCCGCGGCTGCTCCTGAGCCCGCTTCTCTGGCGATACTGGTTGTGGGGCTCGCCGGCCTCGGTCTTCTGATCGGCTATCGCAGGAAGTCCCTGAGCCCGTAATCCACCCGCGGCCTCTTGGACCGCCCGCACCGCCGCGGCCCGGGCGGTCCGCGAAACCCGAGGCGACGAATCAGGGGCAGGTGATCCCCGGCGGCTGACCTCCTTCGAGACATACATTGCCGTCCGAAATCCCCGTATTTACGGGGTTGTTCTGGCAGACTAAGAAGCCGAAATTGTTGACAATCGGCGTGCACCCCGGGGAGCCCGAACTCGCGACCGAGCCCGGGTTGGTGACCACCGGCGGCACCGTGGTGCTCGTGTTTTGCGTGTTGGCCGTATCCTGATTTTTGGTGCTGTCGAACTCCAGCTCGCTCGTCGTTATGTACTGACCCGTTGTCGTGCTCCCTCCGGCGCTCGGAAGGTTCAACGCGAAGGTGACTTTGGCGCCTGCCAGCTGCTGGAGGGTGGCGGGAACCTTACCATTCAGGATCCCTTGCGAGAACTGGAGCGAATCGCTCGGCCCGAGCCCTGGCGCGTTGAACTCGACAATCAGACATTGCGCCCCCGCGACCTTGCACGCGCTGTAGGCCGGTCCAATGATATACTGACCAGTGGGGTTGCTCGGACTATTGTCCGTGTCCGGATAGTAGTCGACGTCCTGGATAAGGTTTTCCGGCGATTGGGATAGGATCTTGAATTGATTCTTCGAGTCGAATTTGAGCCCGCTCGGGAGCATGATGACGAGGACGTTAAGAGGGGCCTCAGGCGCGGATACAGTGAAATTTACGGAGCTGCCGGGACCCAATGTGACGGCGGCCGATCGGGTGGCAAGGGTAGCCATGGCCGCGCAAATGCTACTGCAAATGATGCAAATTCCAATTACGGTTCTCATTTCCATCCTCACTTCGTCGCCGTCAGCATCGCGGGCAGGGTCATTTTGATGAAACCGCTCGCCAACACTTCCCGCTGTTGCGATATTGGCAAGGTCGTTGCGTTCTCCTCTGCCTCGACGTTCAGCTGGTCGGCCGTTCCTTTTGAAAGGTCAGGGAGCGCATTCGCGATCGTCGGCTGGGTGCGAAGATTCATCCCGGAGGTCCCGCCGGCGGTCATCAGGTTGACGGTACAACCGGTAAAGGGGGTCGTGGAACACGGGCTGGTTGGCGTGGGCTGTGGTCCGGCTCCGAAAGTGTCGTGATCGAGATTGAGATCATGGCCGATCTCGTGCGCAAGCGTGTCCGGGCGCGCCGGCAAGCCCAAAAGCGGAACCCCCAGCAGGGTATTGGAGCTGATCGCGACTCCGTTGTTGCCGACCCAGCTGAAACCATAGAGCTGTCCCGGTGTCGGCGGCACGAGGGTACTGACGAAGAACATGTTGATCGTCGCCGGGTCCGAGCTCAGCGGCGGCGTCGGCACGTACGGCATCTGCGGGATATTCGAAATCTGAGGCTGCTGCGTGAGGACTAGGAAATCGCAGCTCTGAAACCCGGTCGCGGGTTTTCCCGTGAGACCGAGACCGCAGGCCGGATTGTTTGTTACGACGTGCAACGTCCGATAGTCCGTGGGAGGGTAAGCGCCGGTGGGGGACACGTTGGGGGGTGAATTGTACCGAACAACCGGCAGGAAGACTGCGTTGACCCCGAGTTGATCTAGGATGATCGCCTGGGTGATGTTTGCTCCCGAGGTCGGATCGAAAAAGCCGACCGGCGTATTTGTGCCGTTGAGAACGGTCTGGCCCTTACTGTTGATCGGAGCGCAACTCGTTCCGGCGCTGTTGCACACGTCGATCGGTTGGACCCAAACGTTATAAGGCGCCGGGACCGTCTGGGCGCGCGCGGCGCCCGATGCGAGGCACGCGACCGCCAAAAACAGAAGACGCCGCGCCGTGCGGCTCCGGCACCAACTCAAATCCCTCATCGTTCACCTCCCATTGTGTGGGTCCCGAAAAATGCTCCGCTTTTTTTCGGCGACGTGTGAACTCGTTCACACTTGGTCGCCATCGCAGGCGATATTTCCTTCGCGCGCCAGGTAAGCCAGCCAGGAATGTAACTGACTCTCTCACAACGGTGACAAAAATCAACAACAATCCGGCATTTTTGTTGTTAACCAAACAAATTGTAACGAATTGGGCAAGGAGGCTGGTAGAATTCAGCTGGAGGCCTTCAAAGGGAATGGCTCGATCCATTTAGAGGAAGGGATACACGCTATGAGCGTACCGCTCAGGCTCTCGATGATCTCGCGGCTCGCAGGTGCGGCCGCCGTTATCTGGATGTACGGCACTGGTTCGGCATGGGCGGGCGACGGGGGCTCGAGCGGGATGAGCCTTCAGGGTGTTCTGGACGAGACCTGCTCGATGTTTTTTGGTACAACCTGCCCGCAGCTCCCGACCATCACCCAGCAGGTTATCGAATTTGGCGGCTTGACAACCGAATCCCCTAACCTAGTGCGCTTCCTCAACTCTGTCTGCGGAGCGAATTCTTCGTCCGGCTTGCCATGCCCGGAAGTCGCAGTCAACGCCGTCAACGGCCCGGCGAAATCATCGCCGTTGGGAGCCATCGATGCGTTGTGGCACCTCACGCCGCTAGCCTTCACACCGGGGCCGGTGGCGACGCAATATGGCAATCCCGCCGCCAAGAGCTTTTTCTACGCCCATGTGCTTGCGGGAGCGAATGGTCAGCCTCAGACCCTCGATCTTTTCTACGACCTTCCCGGGACGAACACGCTCGTTGTTCCGGTGGCTCTTTCGTTGCCGCTGGTGGTGCTGAACCCGGACGGTAGCGAGCGTCCGGTCGCTGCCACGCTGAATGCGGTCTGCGTTGGTTTCAGCTGCGCAAACGCCACGGTCTCCGGCGACTTCCTGGGAATGGGCAAGACGGCGAAACCAGCGGGTGCGTTAGGGCTGAACCTCAACTTTGCCTTCCTCCCATCGCCGAACTCCCCCGTTCCTCACCCCATCGTCGAGGTGCAGATACCGCTTGTCGTGACAATGCAAAACGACCCGGAGTATTTTGCCCCAACTCCATGTCCCACCGGCGTCAATCCGTTCTCCAACTCTTGCGTTGCCTTCACCAAGGATGTCCCCGGCTTCCCTACCAGTGTTCTGGGGACGGGGAAATCGGTCGGCATCGCTCCTTATGCGGCGCCCACATGTACTACGGGCGCCACTACAAACTGCCCATCCGTGACGCCGCCGACTCCGCCGCCCACGTTCTTCGGATTCTGCGCCACCATTTCGAGCAAACCCGTTATTGCGGCGTTCACCTCCATCGGCACGGATGGCACCACATATGCCTCGACGCCGGCCCCGGGGGCGGCTTCTACCACTCAATGCCCGCCTCTATAATTCAAGGTGACGCGATCGAATCAATCGCCTGCGCGGGCCAGCCGATGGCCACACCAGCGGCCGGCAGTGCGGAGCGGTGCAGCCGCTGGAGGCGCTTCTGACCACTATCGTGATCTTTGGCAGTTTGCTCGCGGTCGCCCTATGGGAATTCTGCCGCCCGCGACGGCGGCGGGAATTTCCGGCACTGCGGCGGCGGCTCGGCAATATCGGCATTTGGATCCTCAATATCGTCCTCGCCGCTTTTACGTTCTCGCCGCCGGACACCTTCCGGCGGCAGCTCGGGGCAGCGCTTGGCGTGGCTTTGCCCTCCTGGCCAATCGCCAATCAATGGTCGAGCTTTGTGGCGGCCTTTCTTCTGCTCGACTTTTTGATCTACGCCGTACATCGCTGCCAGCATGCGGTGCCGTTCTTGTGGCGCTTTCACGCACTGCATCACTCCGATCCTGATGTAGATGTCACGACCTCGGTGCGCCATCATCCAATCGAGTATTTGCTCGCCGCGGGGTTCTACTGGCTGGTCGTGCTGGCGCTCGACATCCCTGTGTTCATCGTGATTACCCACGGGCTGGCCGTTTTTGCCGCTGCCGCCGTCACGCACGGCAACACCAGGTTGCCGGAATGGCTTGAGCGCCTTTTGCAGCCAGTGGTGATCACGCTCGACTTGCACCTGATCCACCACTCCCTCTCCTATGACGAGGCGAACGCCAATTTCGGCGCTGTGCTTTCGATCTGGGACCGGATATTTGGGACGTATCTCCGGCTTCCCCGCGCGCAGCAGGACCGGATCATTTTCGGGGTCCGCGAACTGCCGCGTCGTGAATGCCTGAAGCCCTCCGCGATGCTCCTCACTCCCTGGCGGATTTCCCGCGCTGTAGTTATGGATGGCTCGACAGTTATGGATTGACCGACTAAGCCGAGTGAGAGATCCGCACGAGAATGAGCAGGTCGGGTTTCTGGTCGCCGAGCAGAACACCGATATCGCCCGATTCCGCTACATTCTCGAAAACGGGCGGGATCGTGATGGACGGGACCGCTGCCGATCTGCGCAGCAACGAGGACGTCAAGGAATTCTACCTCGGGCTCCCGGCGACCGGGCGGAAGAGTTACCGCGACGTGAAACATTACCGCCGCCGCAAGCGGTGGCTCGCTTGAGAAGCGCGACGTGCCCGGAACTTTCGGGCTGGTCTCGCCCGTTATCGGTTCGTCAACGGGCGGGAGTCGAAGGTGAAAATAGTATCCGGGTTGTGCGGGGCGGCGGCGCTGGCCGCGTCGGTCCTCACGGCAAATGCACAAGCGCTGCCGCCGGGCTCCTATCAGCAGAGCTGCAGGGATTTCAGAATGCAGGGCGGCACTTTAACCGCGGTCTGCCGGAGAGCCAATGGACGCGGCGATCAGCTGACGGCCCTCAATGTGACGCATTGCGTCGGGGATATCGGCAACAATAACGGTCAGTTGGTCTGCAATGGCGGCCGGCCTGCCGCTCCAGCGACGCCGCCACCGCGAGAAGCCCAGGCGCCTGGCTATCCGGTGCCGGGGTATGCACCCCCGCCTGGGTATCCCACGCCGGGTTATGCGCCGCCGCCCCGTTACGGGGAGGAGCATGGCTACCGCGAGCGCTGCGAGGGATTACGGCATGAGGAGCACGAGCTGCGCGACAGGCTCGCCTACACCCCCTACGGTGAGGAGCGCGAGCGGCTGCAATCCCGCCTGGGCCGGGTCCACGCCGAGCGGGAGCAGCAGTGCCCGCGCTAAGCCATTCAGTCAGTTTCGGTAGCCGGGATCGAGCTTGTCGGCCATCCGCAGCAACGCCGGCCATTCCCGCTGACCCTGCAGCCGCGGCTCGTTGCCGGAGAACAAGGCCGCTTGGCGCTCACAGGTCTCGCGCGACGGCATCACCATCTTGGCCCCCGCCGCGACCGCAGCCATAATCTTCAACTGCGCTTCGGCAGAGCGTTCGAAATGATAAGTGAGCGAGAACGCCTCGGCGACATTGCGGCCGGTCGCCAGCAGGCCGTGATTGCGCAGCACCAGAACCGGATGCTGATCGATGCTCTGCTGCAGCCGCTCGCGCTCGTCGAGGTCGAGCGAGACCCCCTCGTAATCGTGGTAACCGAGCCGGTTGTAGAACCGCATCGCCCACTGGCTCAGCGGCAATAGCCCTTCCTCCAGCGCACCGACCGCAATGTCGGCTTCGGTGTGGGTGTGGATGACGCATTGGACGTCCGGGCGGCCCAGATAGATTGCGCTGTGGATCACGTATCCAGCCCTGTTGGCCTCGTATTCGGACGGCTCGACGAGATTGCCGTCGAGATCCATCTTCAAAAGGTTGGACGCTGTGATCTCGTCAAACATCAACCCCATCGGGTTGATCAGGAAATGATTGGGCTCGCCCGGCACACGCGCAGAATTATGGGTGAGGACCAGATCGTCCCAGCCGAAATGCGCGATCAGCCGATAGCACGCGGCCAAATCGACCCGCAGTGCCCACTCTTCCGGGCTGATGTTGCGGGGCCTCGCGGAAAGCCGTGCATCGAGCGTGTCCATTGGTGTTTCTCCAGTTCTGGTAAATTATCTCTTGGGTTTATCGCCAGCAGCCCCTCACCCTCCCGCTAGCGCGGGCCCCTCCCTCTCCCCGCTGACGCGGGGCGAGGGGCTTTTCTTCTCCCTCGCCCCGCTTGCGGGGAGAGGGTCGGGGTGAGGGGCATCCCGCTCAGGCCGGCGTGAACATCGGCACCGGCGGGCCGCCGTCGCTCGGCTTGAAGACAAGCCGCACCCTCTGTCCGATGCGGATCTTGTCGAGGTCGCAATCGACGATGTTGGTCATCATCGTCGGGCCTTCGCTCAACATCACATAGGCGATCGCGTAGGGGACGGGCGCGCGGCGCATCACGCTGTAGGTGTAGATCGTCCCGTTGCCCGAGGCCTGCTGCAAGTCGGTTTTGTCGCTGAAGCAGAACGGGCAGGTCGCGCGCGGGTAGTAATGCACCTCCCCGCAGGCGGTGCATTTGCCGATCATCAGCTTGCCTTCCTCGGCCGCCTTCCAGAACGCCTGGGTCTCCGGATTAGGCTGCGGGGCCTGGATCTTGCGCTCCTGAGCCGGCATCTGCTCACTCCCTTTCCATGATCACGGTCGCTGCGCCGTGCCTTGTGCCGAGCGAGCCGCCGGTGCCGTGCGCCAATGCCAGATCGCAATTCTCGACCTGCACCGCCGGATGCGCTTCGCCGCGCAATTGGCGCACCGCCTCGACGACCTTGGTCAGACCGCCGCGGTTTGCCGGGTGGTTGTTGCACAGCCCGCCGCCATCGGTATTGAACGGCAATTTGCCGGTGCCGGAAATCAGATTGCCGTCCGACACGAATCTGCCTCCCTGGCCTTTCTCGCAGAAGCCGAGATCCTCGATCTGCATCAGGACAGTGATCGTAAAGCTGTCGTAGATCGAAGCGTATTTGATGTCGCCGGGTTTGACCCCGGCCTCGGCAAAAGCCGGCGGCCCCGACCACACCGCGCCGGAATAGGTCAAATCGATCTGGCCGCCCATCTGGTGCTTGGGCGCTTCGCCAGCGCCAATGATCTTGATCTTGGGCCGCTTCAAACTCTTCGCCACTTCGGGGCTGGCGACGATGATCGCGCCGCCGCCGTCGCTGATGACGCAGCAATCGAGCCGGTGCAGCGGGTCGGCGATCATCGGCGAATTGACGACCTCCTCGACCGTGACGACGTCGCGCAGCATCGCATGCGGATTGTGCTGCGCGTGGTGCGAGGCCGCGACCTTGATCCAGGCGAGCTGCTCGCTCGTGGTGCCGTACTGGTGCATGTGGCGCATTGCGCACATCGCGTACATGTTCGCAGTGGCCGGACCATAGGGGTTTTCGAACGGCGCGTCGGGCGTGTTCTGGACGGTACGCGCTGCGGTTCCGGTCGCCTGGCCCTCGCTGCGCGGTTTTCCGGCCAGGGTAATCAATGCGATCTTGCATTTGCCGAGCGCAATCGCTTCGGCGGCGTGGCCTACATGGATGAGGTAGGACGAGCCACCGGTATCGGTCGAATCCATGTGCCTCAATTTGAGGCCCATGTAATCGGCCATCGACAGCGGTCCCAGTCCGGGTGCATCGCCGGCGCAAAAATAGCCGTCGATGTCGCTCTTGCTGAGGCCGGCGTCCTCGATCGCTCCCTTGGCCGACTCGGCATGCAATTGGGCGAGCGACTTGTCCTCGGCCTTGCGTGTCGGGTGCTCATAGATCCCGACGATATAGGCCTTGTTCTTGATGCTCATCGCGGGCTGATCCTCCCTCTGACGGCGAAAGCAACGGTCGCAGAATGGTTTACCGTTCGGAGCCCGCGGTCAATCCCGGATTCCGGCCCCTCGCTAAAATGCCGGCGGGATCATCGGCGCCGGCACGATGTGCTCCTCGACGCCGCGAACGCCGGGGATGTTCTCGGCCGCGACGCGCAAGGCCTGCTGCTCTTCTTCGGGGAGGTCGTCGGACACCCAGATATGCACGACACCATCCCTGACGATGATATCGGCTGCCCAGGCGTGAACCCACTTCTGCCCCTGTAGCTCGGCCAAGAGCTTTTGGCGGATAGTGCGGTCGTCGGTGGCGGTGTCGGCGCTCAGTACGCTTCCCGCCGCCGCCAGTGCTCGCACGAGGTTGGCCCGGCTGACGATGCCGACCAGCCTGCCGTCTCTGACAACAGGCACCCGCTTGATCCGTTTGGTCTCGAGCAGATTTGCTATTTCGGCGAGTTCGGTGGTCTCACTGACAGAGGTGACCTCGCTCGTCATGACGTCTCTGGCGGTACGGCCGTGCGATTTGACGTAAGCGCGTGCGAGTTCCTCGTCAGACCCGACCGTGTCGAGCCACCACGAGCGCCGGCGCCCGGTTCTGCGATCGGGCCGGCGATCGGTTCCCATTTCGACGCGATGCAGCAGGTCGCCCTCGCTGACGATCCCGACAAGTCGATTCTGGGCATCGACCACCGGAACCCCGCTAATGCTCCGCTCGGACAGGATTTTGGCCACCTCTTGTACCGATGTGTCCGGGCTGACGGTGATCACATTGGTTGTCATCACGTCCATAGCGTGCATACGAGAATCCTCCCTTTGGTTATGCCCTTTACAAGGACACTTTATCACGCACGCTCAGGCTTCACACGTGTCGCCTCGACGGAAGCGGGAAGGCCTTACCCTATCACGGCGATTCCTTGAACCTCGACGAGCATCTCCGGGCGGGCGAGACCGGCGACCGTGATCAGCGCGCTCGCGGGGAAATTGTCGCCGAAAATTTCCTTCCGCAATTCGGTGAACCGGTCGCCGTAACGAGCGTCGGTGACGAACACCGTCATCGTCACCATATCGGCGAGGCTGCCGCCGGCCTCCTCGCAAGTCTGGTTCAAGCGGGAAAACACCTCTCGGACCTGGCCGTCGAAGTCGCCAGCAAGTGAGTTTCCCGAAGCGTCCGCCGCTCCAACCTGCCCGGCGAGCCAGACGATCCTCCCGCCTTCGGTGATCACCGCCTGCGAGTAGGCCCGCGCCTGCGCCGTTTGCCGTGCGATGTACCGCCTCCGCCCTTCCCCGGTATTTTCAGCCATCGAACCGCCCTTAGGAGCCGACATGGCGGATGTTAGCGCTGCGCTCGGGGACGCCGGTCTCCTCGAAGCAGACTCGGGCGAAGGCCGCGACGCCGTCGCGGATGACCTCTTTTGACGGGAGCGCGAAGCAAAGGCGCAGATGGGACTTGCTTTCGGCCGGGTTGCAAGACCATTCGGGTCCCGGGTTGAAGGCGATTCCGGCTTTGGCGGCAGGCCCAACCAGCTTGGTGACATCGACCCGATCGGGCAGCTTGAGCCACAGAAAGATGCCGCCCTTCGGCTTCCACATCTTCTCGACCGCGGTGCCGAACTCGCGCTCCACGGCCTCGACCATCGTGTCGAGCTTCTCGTGCAGGGTTTGGGTCAAGCCATCGACGTGTTCGCCGAAGCTGCGCGAGAAGTATTCGGCGACAACCATCTGGTCGAGCGCGCCGGTGCCGCTGTCGGCCTCTCGTTTGCACGCGACGACCCGGCTCATGACCTCCGGGACGGCAACGACGTAGCCGAGGCGCAACGACGGCGCCAGCGTTTTCGAGAAGGAGCCGATGTGGATCACCTGCTGCGGGTCCATCGCATACAGTGAGGGCGGACCGGCTCCGGCCCAGGTCAGGTCGGCATAGCACTCGTCCTCGAAAACCGGGATTCCGTGTTTTCGGGTCAGTGCGAGCAATTGCTCGCGGCGCTCGCGCGGCAGGATCGAGCCAGTCGGGTTCTGGATCGTTGGGATCGTGTAGATGTATTTCGGAGTGGTGCCCTTTCGCCGGAGGTCCTCGATGATCCGGGCGAGCGCATCGATCCGGAGTCCCTCGTCATCGAGCGGCGCGCCGATGATGTTCACACCGAGCCGCTTTAGCTTAGTTAAGGCGCCCCCATAGGTGAATTCTTCGAGAATGACGGTGTCGCCGCGCTCGAGCAGCAGCTGATTGATGAGATCGATGCCCTGCCCGGAGCCCGAGGTGATCAAGACATCATCCGCCGAGCATTTGATGGCGGGGCGGCGCGAGACCTTGTCGACGACGAAATCACGAAGCCCGCGATAGCCCTGGGGCCCGTCGAAATTGTAGAGAGCCAAGTCGGCCCCGCGGCGTCGCAGAACCGTGGTCGCGGCATCGGCTAGAGCCGCCGCCGGGACCCGCTCAGGGTCGTTGTGCCCGCCGATAAAGTTGTATTTCGGAAAGCCGGCCCAAGGCGGCGCCGCCGGTGGAAGGTTCTTGTTGAAGCGGTTGCTGTAGGCAAAGCCGGCGGTCATGGTCGATTGTCCTGTAATGATGGTATCTGCACCCCCCCACCCTAACCCTCCCCCGCAAGCGGGAGAGGGAATGAAAGCTCCCTCCTCGGTAAACGGGGGAGGGCCGGCGTGAGGGCGACGCGAGTGATCGGATCAGCGAGCGGCGTGTTTGCCGGTCAATTGCGGCGTGATGTCCGGGTAATTGCCGGGCGTCTTTTGCGCCGCCTTCTCGTGCATCTGCAGCCGCGTCTCGCGTCCCCAGGTCCGCTTCAGCTCGTCCTTGACATTGAAGGCGAGCCGCCCGAGGCCGTCGATCTCCAGCTCGACCTTGTCGCCGTCCTGGAAGGAGTTGAGGCCGCGGTGGTTAGTGCCGGTGGCGATGATGTCGCCGGGCTCCAAGGTGTGGATCGAGGTCAGCCACTCGATGCAGCGCGGGATCTTGTGCGCCATGTCGCTGGTGTTGAAATTCTGCATCAAGGTGCCGTTGTTCCACAGCCGGATCTGCAATTTATTATGATCCGGGATTTCGTCCTTGGTCACCAGATAGGGGCCGATCGGCGCAAAGCTGTCGCGCGACTTCATCTGAAAGAAGACATTTCCGGCCGGCGGCAGACCGCGCGCCGAGCCGTCGATGAAGTTGGTGTAGCCGAAGACGTAATCCATCGCATCGGCGGCTTTAACGTTGCTCGCGCGTTTGCCGATCACGACGGCGAGCTCCGCCTCGCCCTCGAAGATCGTGGCGGGAACGTCGGGCAACACCATCGTGTCGCCGGGGCCGCAGATCGCGCTCGGCGATTTGTGGAAGGCGTTGATCGGCGCCGCCGCGCTGCGCGTGCCGTCTTCCATGTAGTTGACCGCCATCGCGTCGATATTGGTGGGCTTCGGCAATGGCGGGCGCACCCTGACCGACGACAGCGCGACACCCTGGCCGCTCGCCGCCGCATCCTCGATCCGGCCGCGGTATTGGTCGAAGCGCGCGATCAGCCCGTTGATCAGGTCGCCCGGGCCGACATGCGGGATGTCGCGCACGACCGACGACACGTCGACGACGCGGTCACCCTTCAAAACGCCTAGCTTGTAGTCGTCAAAGTAAAGCAGCTTCATGTTGGCGCTCCGTTACTCGATGGGTACGAAGATGCAGTTGCGGATCTTGCTTTCGACCGCCTTGGAGAGGTGGCCTTTCCCGGTCGTGTCCTCGACGAGGATGACCTCGCCGGCGGGGATCGTACGGCTTTCGCCGTCGCTCGCAGTGATCTGCACACCGGCGTCGAGATTGATGATGTATTGCCGCCGCGGCGCCGGGTGCCAGTCGAGATCGTAAGTCGGCGGGACTTCGCGGAAGATGATCCCGGTCGCCGGCAGGCGCTTCGAAAGCTTGCCCGCGCGCGTTTCCTCGGCCCATTCGACCTCGATGTCCCGGAAATGGGACTGGCCGCTCGAATCGGTGTAGAGGTTGTGTATCCGCATCGGCGCGTCTCCCTCGAAGTTGGCTTCGGCGTGGCATTCTAGCGGGGGAGCAGAGCCCGGCGCCAGCCCCCTCGGCTATGCCTCTTGCGGCGCCGGCGCGTAACCGGCCACCGCGCGCCGCCCGCGCGGTTTGAGGCGCAGCATCGGACGCTCGACGAGATGCCACGACAGGAAGGCGAGCGCCGTCGCCATCGGCAAGGCAGTCAAGAATACCTGCCACCAGGCGGCATGGCCCCCGTAGAACCAGATTACCGCCTGCTCGACAGGCCAGCCATAGATGTACAGGCCATAGGACAAATCGCCGAAGCGTGCTGCTGGGATGACCGGCAGCCGCGGGTTCAAGGCGAGCCATAATGCCAGATAGCACCCGAACACGGGGAAGAGGGTGATGAATTGGCGCAGCGGAACGCTGAGCACCAGACCGGCGAGCGCCAGCAGCGCTATGCGGCCGTCGAAAATGCGGGTGCGGCGCAGTTTGTAGAGAGCCATTCCCGCGGCGAAGAAGCCGACGAGCCAGCCCCAGTCGCTGAGCAATTCGAAAAACCAGCCCCATTTTTCGAGCGGATAGAGCATCTCGAAATGCAGGCAGGCCATACCAAAGGCCAACAGCAGGAATGCCACTCGCACGGTCAGCAGCCGCAATAGGCCCAGCACGAGTACCATCAGGTACATTGTGAATTCGAGGCGCAAGGTCCATAGCGAGCCGTTGATCTCGAGCCCAACGGGGTTGTCGGCGAAGGAGATACCCGGCAGTCGGTGGACGATCTGATCGAGCAGCGTGTTGCCGACGACATATTCGTAAGGTTCCGGCCGACTCAGATAGGCGCCGAGCGGCAGCGTCGTGACGAGCGGTCCCAGCACAAACGCCGACACCATGGTCGCCAAAAACAGCCCTGGGAAGATGCGCAATGCGCGCTTCGCGAGGTAGTGCAGCGGATTGGTGGTCTGCTCGAAGCTCTGCGTCACCAAGAAGCCGCTGATTGCAAAGAAGATGAACACCCCCGTGAGGCCGAGGATGCACTGATTGCCGGTCAGCAGAATCAGCCACTCGCGGTTCTGCGTGCCCTCCGCGATCAGGAAGGAATGCGAGAAGATGACTGAGATGGCAGCGATCAGGCGCAGAGCGTCGAAATTGTTCTGTCTGGGCGGCAATGCGGTCAAAGTCTCATCAGCCGGGCGACGCGTTCGCGGTGCCAGGTGGCGTCGCCAAAAGCGACCTCGGAGGCTTTGGCGCGCTTGAAGTAGAGCTGCAGATCGTGCTCCCAAGTCATGCCGATGCCGCCGTGCAACTGAATGCCGGCGCCGCCGACCTTGCGGGCCATGTCGGAGGCGGCGGCCTTTGCCATCGAGACCGCCAGCGGCGCCTCGTCCAGCCCTTGATCGACCGCCCAGGCGGCGTAATAGGTCAGCGACTTGGCGTTCTCGAGCGCGACCAGCATGTCAGCCGCCTGGTGCTTCACTCCCTGATAGCTGCCAATCGGCTTACCAAAGGCAATGCGGATCTTGGCGTAGGCGACGGTCATGTCGAGCACCTGCTGCGCACCACCGCACATCTCTGCGGCCAATGCCACCGTTGCGCGGGCGATCACTCGCGACAACGGCACCCAACCCTGATGTATTTCGCCAAGCAGTGCGCCGGCCGGCAATATGACATTGTCGAGCCTGACCTCGCATAATTTCCGCGTCTCATCGATCGTCGGCAGTACGCTGACTGTAAGCCCAGGCGTGTTCTTTGGCACCAGGAACAGGCTGACGCCGTCCTCCATTGTGCTGCCGTCGCGCGTGCGCGCCGCCACCGTGATGACGTCGGCCTGATGCGCGTCGCCGACAAAAAGCTTGGTGCCGGAAAGAGCAAAACCGCCGACCGACTCACGCGCTCTCAGGGTGATGCCCGCCGCGTCCCACCGCAGATTGGGCTCGGTCCAGGCAAGCGCTGCCTTGGTGCTCCCGGCGACGATCTGCGGCAGCCATTGCCGGCGCTGCGCCGGCGCAGCGGCCTCGGCGACCGCAGCGCCGCCGAGCAATACCGTCGACAAGAACGGGCCCGGCATGACCGCGCGGCCCATCTCTTCCATCAATACCACGAGATCGACTAGCCCGAGCCCGCTGCCACCCTCTTCCTCGGGATACACGATGCCGAGCCAGCCCTGCTCGGCGAGTTTACACCAGAATTCGTCGGTGACCGCGGCCGGCTCAGCCATTCGTTGACGCACGAATTGCGTCGTGCATTCGCTCTCGAAGAAGCGCCGCGCGCTGTCGCGCAGCATTTCCTGCTCGTCGGTGAACCCAATGTCCATTACTTAAGGTCCAGCTCGAACATCGCCCGCTTCTCGTGATTGCCGGGCTTGACCGGGTAGTCCACACGACCTCTCAGGGGCGGTGCAGTTGCGTGGATGCCCGGGTCGAGCCCGGGCATGACGACTTTTTGGTCATTGCGCATGCCTACCCCTTCGGCAGGCCGAGGACGCGCTCGCCGATGATGTTGCGCTGGATCTCGCTCGTGCCGCCGGCGATCGTGTATTGGCGGGCGCCGAGCACGCGGTGGTGCCAACGCGCGGCATCGGGCACCGCCTCGGTCGGTGCCTCGACGGTCGCATAGGGGCCGAGCAGGGTCGACGAGAAATCGGCGATGCGCAGCGCAAGTTCGGAGCCGAACAATTTGAGGATCGAGCCCTCGGGGCCCGGCGGCCCGCCGCGCAACCGGCGGGTCAGCCCGCGCAACCGGGTCACCTGCAATGCCTTGACGTCGATTGCCAACTGCGCGAGTTGCTGGCGGATATGGCTCTCGCGCCAGGCCGGCTCCTGACGCGTCGGGAATTGCTTTGCCAGCTCGACGAGGCGAGTGATTTGCGCGGCATGGTCGCGCCCGCCGGCCCCGCTGCGCTCGAACATCAGCGTCGTGATTGCGACTTTCCAGCCCTGGTTCAGCGGCCCGACGAGATTCTCCTTGGGTACGGCTACATCCTCGAAGAAGACTTCGTTGAAGTGACGGTGGCCATTGAGCAGAACCAGCGGCCGCACCGTAACCCCCGGCGTCTTCATATCGACCAGCAGATAGCTGATGCCGTGATGCTTCGGCGCATCGGGGTCGGTGCGGACAAGCAGAAAGCACCAGTCGGCGAAATGCGCGCCCGAGGTCCACACCTTCTGCCCGTTGACGACGAAATGGTCGCCCTGGTCGACGGCGCGGGTGCGCAGGCTGGCGAGATCGCCGCCGGCGTCTGGCTCGGAATAGCCCTGGCACCACAGTTCGTCGGCGCTGAGGATGCGCGGCAGGTGCTGCTTCTTTTGCTTTTCCGTTCCCCAATAAATGAGCGTCGGGCCCAATAGGTTCAGCGCGCTCGCTGTCGGCAGAACAGGCGCACGGGCGCGGAAATATTCCTCGTCGAAGATGACCTGCTGCATAAAGCCGGCCCCGCGCCCACCATAATCTTTGGGCCAGGAAATCCCGACCCAGCCGGCGGCGTGCATCGTCTTCTGCCACGCAATTCGCTTTTCGAGGGTCTCCCGGTCCGGCGCCACGCGCTGATCGGCGGCATCGTCGACGCAGATCTCTGGTGGCAGGTTTCCGTCGAGCCAGTGCCGGAACTCGGAGCGAAATGCCGCGTGCTCGGGGCTATCGGCGAAGTCCATTCCAAGTCCTTCTATTGACCAAAGATGTCGAGCGGCAGGAAGGCGCTGACGACGAAGTTCGGCACGTCGACCAGCTCGCTTAGTTTGAGGTCGACCGCCACACTGCAGATCGCGTAGGCCTGCTGACGGGTCCAGCCGCGCTCGACCAACAGGTCGATCATCGCCAGCAGCGCATTGCGCGCGCTCAATGTTGCGTCTTCGCTCTCATTGGTGCCGTCCTCGCTGATCGATAATCCGGTTGTGGCGAGAAAGCGCTTGGGGGCGGCGAGCTCGGGCGGAAAATAATAGTCGTCGCGGGAAAAGCGCGGGAAGCGGATGCCGCGTCGCCTTGCGTCGCCCTTGTGCACCGTGAAGCGCACCAGGATCGCGCCGGCCATCTCGATCGCCGTACCGCAGGCCTCGCCGTCGCCCTGCGCGAAATGCGCGTCGCCGACGGAGAACAGCGCGCCGTCGACAAAGACCGGCAACATGAGCCGAGCGCCCTTGCTCAGCTGCTTGATGTCGAGATTGCCACCGTTCTCGCGTGGCGGGATCGTGCGCAGCGCCTGCGAGGCGATCGGCTCCGCCGCTGGCACCGCACCTTCCTTCTCGGGCGGCAGCACCATCCCGCCACGGCCGAGGAGGTTTGCTTCGCGGCGTTGGATCGTCTCGCGCAACTCCTTCGAAGGCGCGACGCCGATAACCCCGACAAATGAGCCATCCGGGATGCGCACGCCCGGCAACTCAGCCGACTCGGCAAACCCGTCCTTGATCCTCCATTTGGCGATGTAAGGCTCGGGGAAAGCGTCGCGCAGAAAACCAAAGCCCGGCACCTGCACCGTGTACGCGAATGCGGCCGGCTTCATGTCGCAGATCTCGACCTCGAGGAGGTCGCCCGCCGCCGCGCCCGCGACATAGACCGGTCCGGTCAGCGGATGGACCCGGTTGAGGTCGCATTGGCGCAGATCCTCCGCCGTGGTGGCCTCGCTGATCTGGCCATCGAAGGCGTCACGTGTCTGGATCTCGACTTCTTCGCCCGGCGCGGCATCGATGACCGGCGCGATCGCCTCGTGCCAGCGATTGTGGCCCTTACCCGGCTCTTCGGCGAGGCGCTTCGTGTAATCGACCGTGATGCTCTTCATGCCGCCTCCCGAACCGCGCGCCACTCGGTCGAGGCTATGCGTATGGCCTGTTCGTGGCAAGTATGGTGGAACCCGCCTCCACTGTTGACCGTTCCGTCGAGAAAGCTCCGAGACGAACATCCACGCATAGATGGACAAACTTCTCAGCGGCGTCGCTACGGCAGTGATCGTCGTGCTCGCTTTACCGGCTTGGGCACAGGGCGTCACTACTCAGGGTCAACCGACCCAGCAGAATGCGCCGGGCACGGCGGGCACTTCAAAGCCTGGCGTTCCTGGACTGCCCGGTAGCAAAATCCGGACCGGCGGTAAAGCCTTCTGCATCAGGGAGATAAATTGCGGCAGGCTCTCGGTCCAACCAAAAAAGAGGCCCGCCCGCACCAACTCATGAATGTGCCGGGAGAGGGCCTGCAGCGAAATATCGAAACCGGGCGGCGAGCTCGGAGACGAGGACGCCGCATCAGTGTCTTTGCCCTCGCCGATCAGCGGTTGGTCAATGCCTCCGAGTCGTGATCCTGTCTGTGTCTTGCTTCTGTCCGAGTGGGCGCTTTTGCGTCGACCGCTCGGGTCGGGACGAGCCGACCGGGCTCAGAGTTCGATATACTCCATTCCCACCTGCTCTTGAGGTGGACGCTTGGCCAATGGTCGGAACAAAGGAAGTCTGGTGTCGTCGACCCCGGTAACACCTCAAATTGGAGACTTGCAGGAACAAAATCGAATCTGCCGCTAACGTCGCGAGCGCCGCAAAAGATGTCGAGGGAATAGGTGTCAGGGTGCAGCGGCAATGCATCGATCTCAAAGTCTACCGCGTATATTCCTGATCGCGGCAGGTTTGGACGGTAGAGGTCACAAAGGTCGCTGTCGTAAGTGAGAATCTGTATACCGCCTCGATCACAAACGCCGAGCCAAATGGCTACATTTTCCACTGGGGCTCGAGTTTGAAACAGAATTCGTGCCTTAACCTCTTCGCCGTGGCGCAACGGTAAATCACATAACCATTCCACGGCAATCAGACGAAACTCATTTCCACCAAAATGCGGTCTTGGAAGCTTCTCCAATCTGACAATACGGTCACGATTTAGAGTTCCCTGTGACAAATAACCTCTGATGACGGTGTCTGTGCTGCCGTACTGACGTATTGAACCGCGGTCCAGCCAAATAGAGGTTGGACACAATTTTTGGATTACACCCATATTGTGGCTGACGAATAGCACCGTCCTGCCCTCACGACGGGAGAGTTCGTCCATCTTCCCAAGGCATTTCTGCTGAAATTGGGCGTCGCCCACCGCCAAAACCTCATCCACGACCAAGATGTCGGGCTCCAGATGAGCGGCCACGGCGAAGGCAAGCCGGGCATACATGCCAGAAGAGTAGTGTTTGACGGGCGTCTCCAAAAACTGTTCCACTCCGGCAAATTCGACGATCTCGTCGAATTTCTTAATGATCTCGCGTCGGGTCATCCCCAAGATCGCACCATTCAGGAAGATGTTTTCGCGCCCTGTGAGCTCTGCGTGAAAACCGGTTCCGACCTCCAATAGGCTGCCGACCCGTCCGCGCAGCTGGATCCGCCCTTTGGTCGGCTCGGTGATGCGACTGAGGATTTTGAGAAGCGTGCTTTTGCCGGCCCCGTTGCGACCGATGATGCCCAGAACCTCGCCTCGCCTGACCTCGAAGTTCACATCCTTAAGCGCCCAGAATTCTTCGAATTCACCGTCTCGCAGCGCATTCCGGCGCCGGGCGATGGCGATCCCTTTGCGCACGATGTAGAGCAGCTCATGTCCCATGACATCGCGCAGGGCCGTATAGCGGCTGCGGCCTTCGCCACACAGCGTGCGCTTGATAAAATAGCGTTTGGATAAATTTTCGACTGCAATAGCGACTTCTGACACGCTTAATTTTACCTCCGGCCGGAACGGCCTATTCATTAACCCATTAATGAATGTTAATAAGATTTCTTTGATGATGTTACGTTGCTCCCTCCAAAAAAATATGTCAACATTGGTGGGGGTCTTGTTAAGATTAACAAAGAGATTTAGAAGGAGATCCCGAGTAGAACGAAAAAGCGAGTCATAGCCCGTTGAGCGAAAGGGAGAGCAACTCTATGAGGTCATTCGTGTCGTCTGTAATAATCGTCGCCTGCCCGATTAACCAGTCGGGGCGCTACCAGGGTCATCTGCGGAGTAGCCAGAGCGTTCCGAACGCGGGACGGAATGGCCCGCGCGTCTCGCGTGGCAGGAAGATGAGCGAGGGTGCAAGCTCACCGTCAGCAGAAGTGTAAAGCGGTCAAGCACCGAAACCGACGCGAAACGCTTGTCGAAATCGGCTGCCACTACATCGTCGCGCCCGTTGCCAAAGGGATTGGCATCTCTACTTTGCGCGCCGGGTTCATAATTATTGATTGGTGCCCGGTTTTCTGACGATTCGGTTGATTTTTCGACTCGGCGTCGATTTTTCTCCAGCTTTTTCCGGTGCTGCGGATCGGGGTGCCGGCCAGATAGAAAACCTGGGCAAAGTAGGTCTAGATGACGCCGCTGTCTTTCAGCCCCGCAATTTCGGCCGCCGATAGCCCGAGCCAGCCACCGTAGATCTCGGCGTTATGCTGACCGATGGTCGGGCTCGGGCCGGCCGCGACCTTGTCGGTGCCGTGGAGCCGCAAGGGCGTCGTCGGAACGACGATCTCGCCGAGTTCGGGATGGTCGATCCGTTCGAGCATGCCGCGCTCGTGCATGTGCGGGTCGTTCATGACCTCGGGCGCCGTGCGCACCGGCGCGCAAGGGATACGGTAGGCCTTGGTGCGCGCGAAGACGTCCATTTTGGGGAGGGTGAGAGTCCAGGCTTCTACGACTGCGTCGGTCTCGTCCATGTGGGCGACGCGGGCGGGGTTGGTTGCAAATCGCGGGTCGTCCTCGAGGTCCTCACGACCCATCGCCTTCAGCAAATTCTGCCAATGCGCCTCGGTTACGACGTGGATCGCGACATGCCCGTCGGCGGTCGCAAAGACGTTATAGGGTGCGCTGTTGAGTCCCGACTGGCGGTTGCCGGTACGCGGCGGGATCTCGCCGGTCCGGTAGTAGTAGTCGTAGCTCGCCGCCAGGGTCGGCCAGACCGTCTCCTGCATCGCCACCTCGACCAGCCGGCCGGTGCCGCTGCGGTCGCGGTCGTAAAGCGCGGTCACGATGCCGGCATAGAGATGAATCCCACCCATGAAATCCACCAAAGTCGGCCCGGCCTTGACCGGCGGCCCGTCGGGAAACCCGGTCACGCTCATGATCCCCGAGGCCGCCTGGATCGTCATGTCCATCGCCAGATTGTCGCGGTCGGGCCCGCTGATGCCGAAGCCGGTGCCGGTCGCATAGATCAGCCGCGGGTTGATCTCGCGCAGCCGGCTCCAGCCAACGCTGAGACCGTCCATCGTGCCGGGCGAGAAATTTTCGAGCAACACATCGGCCCGCTCGACCATTCGGAACAGCAGTTCGCGGCTGCGCTCGTGCTTTAGGTTCAACGTGACCGCGTGCTTATTCTGGTTCAGCATAGCGAACGGCAGGGTCGCGCTCTTGCCCGGCTCGGCGCGGCGGCGCCCGGGCTCGCCGTGCAGCGGCTCGATCTTGATCACGAAGGCGCCCGCCTTCGCCAGCAGCAGGCTCGCATAGGGGCCCTGAAAGATCTGGCCGAAATCGATCACCGTCACGTCGGAAAGAGGCCTGTTCGCCCGTCCTTGTTGCATCGGCGCTTCTCGCTTCCTGCTGTACCGTAAATTTCAGTCGCACATCGTCTCCGCGCGAAGTCATGCTGATGGCAAGCACGCACGGAGGACATGCCAATGAAATACGACGTGATCTCGGCCGACTGCCACATCGATCTGATCTGGTTGCCGCCCGATCTGTTCACCGCCAATGCCCCGGCGGCGATGAAGGACCGCATGCCCTACGTGACCGAGGGCCCTCGGGGCAAGGAATGGGTGACCAAATCAGGCGCCTCGTTCGGGCTGATGAACGGGATGGGCTCGGCCGGCCGCCTCTACGAGCCGGGCAAGATCCACCGCTCCGACCGAATGGCCTCCGAGGGGATCTACGACGACGGCAAGAAGGGCATCCGCCGCATGACGGACCCCGAATTACGGATCAAGGACCAGGACCGTGACGGTATCCAGGCCGAGGTTCTGTACGGCATCCTCGGCGCCACCAGCCGGATCAACGACGATGAAGCCGCCGGCGAGATGCTGAGCATCTACAACGAGTGGCTCGCCGGTTTCTGCAATACCCACCCCGATCGCTTTGCCGGGCTCGCCTGCATCCCGAACCACGACATCGACGCCGCAGTCGGCGAGATCGAACGCGTTGCCCGGCGCGGCGGCGTGCGTGGCCTCGAAATCTCACGTCGGGGCGACATGACGCCATTGTGGGACCCCTGGTGGAACCCGATGTGGGACGCCGTCGCGGCGAGCGGATTGGCGGTGCATTTCCATACGATCGGCAGCGGCGTGCGGCGCGATTTTACCAAGCTCCCTCCGAAGGTGGCGCTCGCCGCCCGCGCCGCGGGCATCACCAGCTTCCAGATGTATATGTCGGAGGTATTGCTGTCGGTGATCTTCTCGGGCGTGCTCGAACGTCATCCCGGCATCAAGCTCGTCATCGGCGAAGCCGGCACCGGCTGGATTCCGTACATCCTGCAGCGCATGGACGCCGAGTGGGAGGACCAGTTCAAGGAGCTCGATCTGAAGATGAGCCCCAGCGAATACTGGCGGCGCCAGTGCTACGCCACCTACCAGAGCGACCCGATCGGCGTAAAACTGCTCGACGAACTCGGCGAAGACAACATCATGTGGGGCTCGGACTTCCCGCACCCCGACGGCGTTTGGCCTGACTCCCAGGAATACATCCAGCGCGAGCTCGGCCACCTGCCCGCAGCCATCCGCAAAAAGATCGTCTGCGACAACGCCGCCAAACTCTACCGGTTCGTGAATTAAGGCAGGGGCGGCTGAGGCCACCCGGCGTTGTGTCCAGCCGAGTGGCCGACGCGTCGCATCATGACGTAACGCCCGCCTCAGCCATATCGGCTGAGCTGCTGAGCCCAGCGAGCTGACGCCCGCTCGGCCGGGGAACGCCGGGGCGTTGCAAGATGCCGTGCAGACCTGTTGCGCCGGCATCTCCGCCGCCGAGGGGGGCTTTTGGTGCATATCCCTGATGCATCGTTCGGTGTTGACAAAGGTGCGTATCGCGCAGGACGATCACCTGGAAAATGAAAAGGCCGCATGCTCTGCCTTTCCCGTTAAAAGAGGAGGGGCGGCGCGGGTCGAGAGGTGCCGCGTTAGTTGAAAGAGTAAAGCCAACGAAGCCGAAAACCGCATTCAAGGAGAAACTCACCATGCCCATGCCGCAACGTGTCCAGTTTCCTGACGCCATCGAGCCGTTGGTCCAGTTTATCGAGGAGACGCCCCCGTCCGAGATCCTGGATCGCGCGCTGGACAAGCTGCGTGCCGGGGTGCCGACGCAGACCATGCTGACAGCCTCTGCCCTCGCGGTGACCCGCTCCACCGAAATGCCGCCCGGTCATCACGGCGGCCCGCTGCACCCGTTGGCCGGCCTCTACGCGATCTCGAAGACGGTCGAGCGTCTGGAGGGCGAGCAGCGTTTTGTCCCGGTGCTGCAACACGTGGCGCTTACCAACAAACACATCCACCATCCGGCGATGGGGCCGTACGCCCTGCTCGAATTCGCGCCGGAGGATGCCCGTGGGGTCGAAGCGGCCAAAGCGGCGTTCCTTGCTGCAGTGGGTCGCGGCGAGTGGAACAAGGCGGACCACGTTTTCCTCTGGCTGTGGGATCACGCGCCGCGGATCGAGGCCTTCGATCTGCTGCTGAGCGTGGCGATCCCGAAAAATTTCAACGACGACCATTACTTCATGTTCCCGGGGACGATGTGGCGCGCTTTCGAGACCGGCGTTCTCGACAAGGAGCTTCTGCCGGTGCTGATGCGGCCGGCGGTGCGCTTTGTGACCCGTTCCCCGGTCGCCCCGAACAATCCGATGCCCTCGCCGCTGCCGCAGATCGAAGCGCTGATCGAAGAGCATGGGTTGTTGCAACGCATCTATCGCCAACGCAGCGGCGAGGATGAAACCGCGGTGATCGGCGAGCTCGGAGAGGCGATCGCGGCGGTCGACGCCTTTGCCGAAATTCCAGTGCTGATGGCAAAGGCCTTGGCCGGCGGGATCTCGCTGGAGGGTGCGGGTGAGGCTCTGTCGATCGGAGCGGCCGGCCTGTTTATGCGCTCGCTCGGCGGCAATCCGATGGATGTTCACCTGCATACCAGCGTCAATCTGCGGCGCTATTTGCTGCGGCTCGACGGGATCAGCCTCAAGAACAAGCTGATGATGCTGTTGACGTGGCAGTCGGGCCCGGAGATCCGCTCGACCGCGGGTCGAATGGAGCCCTACCCGCAGCCCGATATGGCAGCGGTTGCTGCGTTGCCCCAGCGCAGCCAAGAGGAGCTCCTCGACGCCATCCGGCACAGCATCTACAACCAGCCGCCGACCGATTGGTCGACGGTCACCAATCTCGGCATGATGCGGGCGGTGCCGGAGGTCAAAGAGACGGTCAATCTGGCGACGCAATACATGAAGGCCGGCTACGACCCGCAGGCCTTCATCGCGCGTCTCGCCGAGATCGTCTGCCACGACAATTTCACCGAGATGCACGCCTTCAAGCACCACCAGTCGATCGTCGAAGAATACAACGCCACCCGCGAGCCGTGGCGCTGGATGCACCTCGTCTGCGGCGCCCAGGCCGCAGCCATTTCCTTCGGCAAGAACATGGCGGTCTACGAGGAGTATCTGGAACTCCTGCACGCCGCGTAGCCACAGCGTCGCATAAGCGAAACAGGGAGGCCTCGTGCCTCCCTGTTGCCTCCATTCCCCCGGCCGTAAGCAAAGACCGGCTACACGCTGGTTGATCGGCTGCGCGCTCCGCTACTAAACGGCCGAGAAAAAACACTGGTTTGCGGAAGTTTGCGAGCGGTCCAAAAATGTTCCGAAGTACAGCGATTTGCCACCCGCCCACACGGGGTTCTTCGACAGTCGAAATATTTCTTTTGGGTTGCGATATTGGTAACCGTCCAGCCCGTCTGATCGATCCTTGAGGTCAACCCTGCACTTATGCGGCCCCGCTTTCGCGGGCATGACGGGAGCAGTGCCGGGTCTCCTCAGTTCAGGTGGTAGAGGCGGGTCACGTTTTCGCTGGTGATCTTGCGGCGCACGCCCGGTGAGATCGCGGCGAGGTTCTTGTCGAGCACGCGCTGTGAATCCGGCCAGATGCAATCGGGGTGCGGGTAGTCGGCGCCCCAGATGATGTTGTCCTCGCCGATCAGCGGGATGATCGGGTCGAGATACTGGTCCTGCTGATAGGTGACGTAGCCTTGGCGGCGGAAATAGTCGCTCGGCTTGAGCTTGAAGTTGAGGCTCTTCGCGCGGTCGGCATATTCGGTGTCGAGGCGGTCGAACACATAGGGGAGCCAGGTCACCCCCGACTCGCCGAGCACAAAATTGAAGTCGGGGTATTTCTCGCAAGCGCCGGAAGCCAATAGCGAAACCAGCACCTCCATTGTGTCCAACTGGAAGAGGGCAGAACGCACCAGCCGCCACTGCGTGAAGTACTTCTTCTCCATCTCCGGCGTATCGGGCGCGCGCAGCGCCTTGAATCCGGTCGAGTGGAACGAGATCGGGAACCGGCACTCCGCCGCGGCTTCCCACAGCGGGTACCACTCATGGGTGTAGAGCGGCGGGGTCATCCGCTTGAACGCGAGATCGCCGCCGCGCAATCCCATCTTGGCGCAACGCCGGACCTCGGCGGCGGCTTCGACCGGGTCGGTGTTCGGGACGATCGCCAGCGGGAACACCCGGTTGGGATCGCTGCGCTTGGCGAAATCGGCGACCCAGTCGTTATAGGTTTTGTCCGCCCAGGCGCGCAGCCCAGCCTCGGAGATCAGATCGTTGATCATCAAGCAGCCATAGACGACCTCGGCGGAAAGACCGTCGCGGTCGAGATCGGCGAGGCGCAATTCCGGGGTAGTCGGCCGCGGCTTCGCACCCGGGCGCGAATTCCATTCGAAGCCGAGATCCTTCATCTCGTCGATGTGGCCGAACATTCCCTTCTGATACGGGAGAAAGCCCGGCCCGATTCCGTTCCACATCCCTCTGTCCTGCGCGTCGACAAACCAGTGGAGGCCGTCATCCATCTCTTCAACGCGGGGAGCGAGCAGCTTCCATTTGTTGGGCGCCTCCGACGACCACAAGTCGGGCGGCAAGTAGGTCAGGTCGATGTGGTTGTCGCCGGAGATCAGCTTTTCTGGCATGGTCGATTTCCTCGTACTTCTCCGCAGAATATCGAGCCTCATCGTAAGCCTGACTGACTATCAGCGCTACCTTAATAAGCCCGCGCGCGGCGCTCGCCTGATCTGCGTTTCCGTGGCTATGATGTCTTCCGGCCAACAGTAAGGCGCGAGGGAGAGAACGCATGGCGGCTCAGCTCGGAAGCGGTGAGTACACCTTTGAGGTCATCGAGAATTGGGCGAAGGTGCCGGAGGAAATCACGCTGGGCGACTGTGCGGCAGTGGGCGTCGACCGGCAAAATCGGGTCTACGCCTTCAATCGCGGCGAGCATCCGGTCGCGGTATTCGATGCCGAAGGCAATCTGTTGCGCAGCTGGGGCGAAGGGGTGTTTCACCGGCCCCATGGCGTTCATACGGGTCGGGACGACACGATCTGGCTGACCGATGATGGCGACCACACGGTCCGAAAATGCACCCTCGACGGCAAAGTGCTGATGACCCTCGGCATCCCGGGCGAGCCCAAACCCTTCATGAGCGGCGAGCCGTTTCACCGCTGCACGCACACGGCCTTGTCGCCACAAGGCGACCTCTACGTTTCGGACGGCTACGGCAACGCCCGCATCCACAAATACACTCCTGACGGCAAGCTCCTGATGTCATGGGGCGAGCCCGGCACCGATCCCGGGCAGTTCAATATCCCCCACAACATCTGTTGCGACCTCGACGGGTGGGTCTATGTCGCCGACCGAGAGAACCACCGGGTGCAGGTGTTCGACGGCAATGGCAAGTTCGAAACCCAGTGGAACAATCTGCACCGGCCGAACGGCATGTGCATGGCGACCGGTCCCGACCCGCTCTTCTATATCGGCGAAGGCGGGCCCTCCGGCGAGATCAACAAGGATTGGCCTAATATCGGGCCGCGCGTCAGCATTCATACGTCGAAGGGCAAGGTGCTCGCGCGGCTCGGCAAAATGCATACCGGGCTCGCTCCCGGGCAGTTCACCTCACCGCACGGGATCGCCGTCGACGGGCACGGCAACATCTACGTCGGCGAGCTCTCGGCCCGGGTATGGGGACGCCTCTCGAAGGAGCCGGCGCCTAGGCGCCTTCGCGTGATCCACAAACTCGTCAAGATCTAGACACTTGAGCCGAAAAGCGGGCCCTCTCCGCCCCCAAGGGCGGAGAGGGAGCAAGTGGCGCCGCCGCTACGCTGTCAGGACCACGGCTGCGCGCGATTGCCGCGCCTGCCGTAAGGCGAGAAACCCGATCACGGCCAGGTTTGCCAGGTTGAACAGAGCGCCCGCTCCGAAGGCCGGCGCGTAGAACCCGAAATGATCGTAGAGCGCGCCGGCGAACCAGCCACCGAACGCCATGCCCGACATGCCGGTGAACAATAAAGTCGGCACCCGCCAGGACGCCTCGGTTGACGGAAAGAGTTCGCGGATCGCCACGACATAGGCCGGGATGATGCCGCTGAACCCGAGGCCGTAGGCGGCCGAGACGGCAAACAGGCCAGCCTCGCTCTGGGTTACGGTAAACGCCGCGATCGCCAGCGCTTGACAGGCGGAGCCGGCGAATACCGCGGCGAGCCCGCCGATCCGGTCCGTCAACCAACCCCAGAACATCCGGCTGATGAAGGCGCAGCCGAGCAGCACGGACAGCATCGCCGCCCCGCGCGCCGCAGGTATGCCGAGATCGCTGCAGAACGCCACGAGGTGGCCCGCGGGCATTGCCATCGGCACGCAGCACAGGAACGAGGCTGCGCAGAGCAGCGCCTGAACCAGATTTGGTTGCAATCGGAGGGCCTGGGCTCGGCGGTGCAGATGGACCGTCGAGGCTTCCGTCCGGACCGGCTGCGGCGGCGGGCGCAAGAACAGAGCCAACGGCACGATCGCAGCCGCGACGACGACGGCATAGCCCAGCATTGTCGCCTGCCAGCCGAAAGCGATCATGCCGCGCTCGAAGACGATCGGCCAGACCACGCCCGCAATGTATTGCCCGGAAGATATCAAGGCGACCGCCGTGCCGCGACGCCGGTCAAACCAGCGGCTGACATAGGTGACGAGGGGTGGAAAATGTGCGCTGTTGCCCAACAGGCCGATCAGGACGGCGCTGCCGACGATCAGCGCCCAGGTTTGGCCGATCGCCGAGACAGCCAGGCCCAGCGCCGTCATCGACGCGCCGAAGATGGCAACCTGCCGCATCCCGATCCGATCTGCGATCCGCCCCATGAGGATGCCGCCGAGGCCGGTGCCGAGCCAGACGAGCGAGGCAGCCAAAGCCACCACCGACCGGTCGGTGCCCAGGGAAGCAGCGATCGGCTTCAGCCCGACGACGACGATCAGCGGTGCGCCGTAGGAAAATGAAAGGATGGCGAGCGTAATCGACGCCGCCACCCAGGAGGAGCGGCCTTCGATGCTGCCGGGAAAGCGTCTCGCGAGCAATGTCAGCGCCGGCCGGCTCACGGTCCGGAGAAGAGCTGGGCGCAATGCCCGGGCTGAGTGGGCGAAGCCGCGATCGAGCCGCCACGCGGGATGCACTGGTCCGGGGGAAGAGGGGAGCCGTGCTCGACCGATTCTATCAGCAGGTCAAAGGCGTGCTGTGCATGCGGCTGGATCAGCTCGATCTGCGGAAAGGTGTCCTTGTAGGTCTCGATGTGGTTGCCGTTCTGCACTTCGTAGAGGCGGTATGCCGGGCGCAGCTTTTTGTCGTCGCCCTCGTGTCCACGCCCCTCGTTGTCTGCTCCCGACAGAGCGGCGGTCACGGCACGCGCATAGGCGCGGGCGTTCAGATTGATCGGCAGCAGCGCATCCATCGTCCCGGCCACCGTAATCAGCGGCTTGCCGATATTGCCGGTCGTCGCTATCGCGGCGACATCAGTGCCGACGTCCGAGGCCGACAGGCGGTCGACATAGCTGTAGGTTCCGGTGCCCAAGACGTAGGTGTCATAGGTCGGATCGAGCCGTTTTTGCCATTGGCATAGCGTGACTTCCCAGAATTGCGCCCAGTAGAGACCCCAAAGCGACTGTGGTCCGGACACGATGTCGGGCGGGTAGCCCGCCAGGACGATGTTTTCGGCTGCAGTGCTGTTCTGGTCATAGCCGGAGTTCACGTAGTCCGGAAAATTGAGAATGGCCGGAGGCAACGCGCTCAAAATATTTGGCGCTACCGGGTCGACGTAAGTGCCCTCCCAGTCGACGCCGCCGTCGAACAACTCTGGCGCGCTTTCGAGCGCGCGCCGCACCTGGTAGCCGCCATTCGAGGTTCCAACCGCATAGGTCCGGCTCGGATACCGGCCATAATTGGCCCTGACGGCATTCTTTCCGATGCGCGTCGCCTCGATCATGAAGTCGGTCCACCGCGTGAACGGCTGTCCCGGGTCGTTGTCGTAGAAATGGACGTAGACGGCGGACGACGGATTTAGCCGGCACCCCAATGGATCGGCGGCCGTCGTCACGTAAAAGTTGAGAACACCCTTGTTCTGCGAAACATAGGCGTAGCCCTGCTGCAGCACGTAATCGCTCCAGGCGAAGTCGCCGTTGAATTCGCTGCGCGTCCCTGAGGCGCCAGCTACGACGAGCTTGCCGTTCCATTGGTTTGGCAGCCGGAAGAGAATCCGCGCCTCGCCGGTCGGGTCGTCAGAAATGCGCGCATCCAGCTGAATTCCCGGAACGGCCTCAGTAATTGGCGTGCGGTTTGGCGGGTTCGGTGAGATCACATTGCGGTCTGTCTGCGGGGTGAAGGCGAAGGGCGCGAGGCCCGGCAGTGAGTCGTTGGCCGGCGTCGTTGCGAGGTTGTTGGTGGTGAGGTCGGTGCTATCGGCGCAGCTTGCGTCTGCGATTTGGTGGCCGAGCAACCCGAGCAGCCGATCGCACCGGCTTGCGGCTGCGGCCGAAGTGCCGGCAGCGACCATTACTCCAAACGCAAGAAAAACAAACCAGCGCATCCATCCCTCTCCTTTTACGGCGCCTGACCGCGCCTTCCGGCCAGGCGCAGTTATAGGAATTTCGCTTCTCAGCCGATAGCCCGCCAATGGTATGGCTGCCGATCCCTGAGCGCGTCATCGGGCTGGCTTGGGCATCGGCTCGGGCCTAGAGTTGCCAGCCGTCCGATCAAAGGGAGAAACGCATGACCGCCTTCACCTACGACCACATCCATTTGCGCAGTCCGGATGCGGAAGCAACCGCCCGTTGGTACGAGAACATGTTCGGCGCCGAGATCATTCGCTCGGTGCAGTCGGACGGCAGGCCGCGCCTCGACCTCAATCTCGGGGGAGTGGCTGTCTTCATCGCGCAAGTTCCGCCCGAGCAAGCTGTCGCTGCACCACCGGAGCCGCCTTATTTGGGGCTCGAGCATATCGGTCTGCGTGTCGAGGGGATCGACCAGGTCGTCGCCGAGCTCAAGCGAAAGGGTGCCGAATTTACCGTGGAGCCCAAGACGATCAGGCCTGGGGTGCGGATCGCCTTTCTCCGCGGCCCACAGAATGTCCACATCGAATTGCTAGACAGAAACGCCGCCTGACATCTTCTTCTTCGCCCCGCTCGCCCCACTCTTCGCTTCCCGCGAGCGGGTGAGGGTTAGGGTCGGGGGAGTGACGCGCGTTTCTGCACCGGCTTCGGCCGCTCCCTCCCTCACGGATGCGGGCGGCGGGGCCGCCTGAACCAGATTTAGGCGAGACGGACCCGGACGGCTTCGGGGCCTTTGCGGCCCTCGGCAATGTCGATCAGCACACGCTGGCCTTCGTTGAGGGTGGCGACCCCGGATCGCTCGAGCACCGAGGCATGGATGAAAGCATCCTTGCCGCCATCGTCGCGAACGATGAAGCCGAACCCCTTTTGGGCATTGAACCACTTCACCGTGCCGGCTTCCTCGACGGTCGCTTCGGTCGAGAGTGGTGCACGGCCAGCTGGCGCTGGATACGCCGACCGGCGCGGCGCGGGAGCCGATGCCGTGCTGCTGTCGACGCTGAGGACTTCGGTGACTTGCGGTCCCTTCTGTCCCGGCGCCACGCGGATTTCGAGCGTTTCACCTGCCTGCACCGCGGTGATGCCGTTGCGTTCGAGCACGCTGGCATGCAGGAACGCGTCCCCCGAGCCGTCCGTCAGCTCGACAAACCCGAAGCCTCTTTCGGGTTTGAACCATTTGACGACGGCGCGCACCGGCGGGCCGGACGGTGTTTCGAAGCGCGGTTGGCTGAAGCGGGGCGCGGCGCCAAATTCGCGGAGATGCGGGTCATACCCGTCGTCGTCAAAATCGCGGCGCCGGGTTTGACGAAAATTCCTGTCTCTGATCAAGTCAGCTTCCTGTCGAGTTGGTTTACGGTCCGCTCGGACCGCAGGAGACGATTGTTCCAAAAAATCGACGCCGGCGCGAGCGGATTAATTGTGACAATGACCACCGAGAGAAAAAATTCGCCCGGTTTGCGCGTCGTCCACCTAGCCCTCCCACCCCGAGTCTCGCCCGACAGGTCTGGCTGCGCTGGACTTCCGGGCGCGCGATTGCCGCTGAAATACACGACCTTCGCCGCCGTTCAACTTTGTCTGGGTTCTCGAAACAGCTGCGAAACGTAAAGTCGATCACGAGCCGGCCGGTGAACCGGCCTGGCAAACTAAACCATAGCGTCCAGCGGCCGAACCACGCTATATGACCCGCCGTTTGGCTTCGGCCCAGGGGATTTGGAAGCAGGAGGTTGATAGTAATGCTCAGAAAACTCGCGATTGCGATCTGCGCGCTCGGCTTGGCGGTCGGCATTTCGGCGGCCGGAACGCCGGCCCGGGCCCAGGGCGTGCAGGTTGGTACGCTAACCTGCAATGTAGCCAGCGGCTTTGGCTTCGTCTTCGGCTCTTCGCGGGCGATCAACTGCACCTTTGGGCCCCCCGGCGGCCCGCCTCAACACTATGTCGGATCGATCGACAAATTCGGTGTCGATATCGGCTATCTGCAAGGCGGGGTGATCATCTGGACGGTCGTCGCGCCGACCGCCAACGTCGCGCCGGGATCGCTCGCGGGGACCTTTGCCGGGGCTACCGCGAGCGCGACAGTCGGGGTCGGGCTTGGTGCCAATGTGCTGGTCGGCGGTTCCGGCAATTCAATCGCACTGCAGCCGGTCAGTATCCAAGGCACCACCGGTCTCAATGTTGCGGCCGGCATCGCAGCAATGACCCTTACTTTTCAGCCGGGCTGAGCCCGGATGAGCGCGCGGTCGTGGCGACCGCGCGCCCGCCACGAGAGTCACAACTTTCGCACGGCGCCTTGCGCCGGTTGTTTTTTACGGATCAATTGCACCCGCCGACCGGCGGAATGACCGTACAAAGCAAGTCGCACTTCCTTCCGGGATCACATTTCCAAGCTATCGGCTTGCTGCTGCTTGGAAAGTAACAAACACCGTTGCATTCCACGCTTGAAGAAGAACGGTTGAGGTGGGTGACCACTCCTATCGCTTGATCGTACTTCTGGATTTGAGCTTGAACTTTGCCGATGTCCCTCTGATCGGCGGTAATGGTGTTGCTCACCGGTTGAGCATCGACGGCGGCGATGGTGCACATGCAATAGGCCGCCACCATTGAACGCATGAATACTACCCGGTTGATCGCCCGAAAGTAGCCCCGGCGGGCGGGCAGGGCAACGCAGGGGTTCCGGGTTGCCACGGGTGAAGGGTGGTCTAAGATGCCCGGTCGAAGCTCGATCGGCACTCTACCTGGAGGACCTGGCATGATTACGAAATTTGACAGCCTGTTCGCTGGACACATCGATATGGAAAATGCCGGCTATGCCGGTACTCCGGTGAACGATCGTCGATTTCCCAACGAAGACTTGGCCGGCGTGTTCGACAAAGCCCAGGCGATGGCCCAGTTGATGGATCGTGTCGGTTACAATGCCTTCTGGATGGCCGAGCACCATTTTCAGCACGAAGGCTATGAGTGCATCCCGAATGTCTTGATGACGGCGCTCCATCTCGCCCACGTCACCAAGCGTCTGAAGATCGGCTGCGGCTTCAACATAACCCCGATGTGGCACCCGCTGCGGCTGGCCGAGGATTATGCGACAGCAGATATTTTGACCGGCGGGCGCATCATTTTCGGCGTCGGGCGCGGGTACCACACGAGAGAGGTCGAAACCTTCGGCTCGCCGCTGCTCGACCAGCAGGCCAATCGCGAGCTCTTCGAAGAACAGGTCGACATCATCTTCCGGGCGTTCAACGAGGAGTCGTTCTCACATCGCGGCAAATATTACACACTGCCGCCGGAGGTGCCGTATCGCGGCTACACGCTCAAGGAGCTGACCGTGGTGCCCCGTCCGCTGCGCCTGCCGGTCGAGTGCTGGCAGCCGATCCAGGGCGGCACGGCGCGTGCCATGAATTTTATGGCCAAGCACGGGATCAGGGGGCTAATCGGCGGCGGCTCGGCCGAGGGTGGTGCGATGCACCGAGTGGTCCTCGGATGGCAGGAAGCCCATGCGCGGCGCGGCCAACATCTCGAACTGGGCGAGCGGCTGTGTTTCGGCTTCCATTTCTACCTGGCGAAGAACCGCGAACAGGGAATTCGAGACGCCGCCAAATTCTACGAAGAGAACATGAAAATGTTTGGCGAGCTGCGGCTGGTTCGGGCCCTTACCGACGAGCAGATCGAGATCATGCGCGATCCAAAGCGCGCCCCGAACGCGAAGCTGCCTCGGATCGAGGATGCCATCACCAATGGCGGCTTCCTGTGCGGCTCGCCGGAGCAGCTCGTCGAGCATCTGAAGAGCCTCGAAAGACGCTACCCCGGCCTCGATCGGGTCTCGGTCAGCTTGTCCGTCGGCGTGCCGAAGGCGGTCTGCCTCGAACAGCTAGAGTGGTTCGCTACCGAGGTGATGCCGGCCTTCGAGCAGGCCAAGGTCCGCGAGCCGGCAATGGCGGACTAAGGCTGCGCCAGCCAGCCTCTACCCTCCCGCATCGCGGACCATTCCCTCCCCCGCGCGCGGCCGCGCGCGGGGGAGGGTTAAGCAGCCTCGTTCAGCGTCGAGCTCACATCGAGCGTGGTCGTGCGGCGCAGATCGCGCGGATATAAGTCATCGTGCGGACGGCCGCGATGCATCGTGCAGCGATTGTCCCAGATCACGAGATCCCCGATCCGCCATTCATGGCTGTAGACAAATTCGGGTCGGGTGGCGTGCAGGTTGAGATCGTAGAGCAGGATGCGGCCCTCGGGCACCGGCCAACCGACGATGTGCAAGGCGTGCGCCGACAAATACAGGGTCTTGCGTTGCGAGCCGGGGTGACGGCGCACCAGCCGTTGTCGCGAGGGCGGATACTTTTCGCGCTCACCGGGCAGGAATTCGGCAAAGCCGATCTGGCTGCGCGACGAGAAGACGTCGTGCTCGGCGACGAGTCCGTCGATGGCCCCCTTCATCGCCTCGGGCAAGTCGTCGTAGGCGGCGCGCATATCAGCGAATTCGGTTTCGCCGGCTCCCAATGCGCTCGCCGGCGGCACGGCGACCGCATGCAGCATCCCCAGCACCACCGGCACCGGCATATAGGACGCATCGGTATGCCAGATGCGATTGCCGAGGCTGTCGAGGCGTCGGCGGTCATTACGGGCGCGCAGCTTGCCCTCCTCGTCGAGGTTAGAAATATCACCGATTTCGGGCAGGGCCAGCCGCCTTTTGCCGCCCTCGGCGGCGGACCGGCCGATCTCCAGCTTGCCGAATTTGCCGGCGAAATCGCGCAGTCGCTCATCGCTGAGGCGCTGGTCATGAAACACCAGCACGACGTAACGATCGATCGCCTCCCATAGGGCTTGGACCGCCGACGCATCGAGCGGTCGCGAAAGATCGATGCCGCTGACCTCGCCGACAAATAGCGGATGGAGCTGGCGAATTTGCATGCCCATGCGTCCTCTCCCAAACGGCCGAGACCAAATCGAGGTGGAACAATACCTTCGGATGTGCATGGTTTGAACCATGGCGAGCCCAACAGCGGTGATCATCGGCGCGGCGACAGTCGCGATCTGGGTCTATCTGCTGTTCTTTCGCGGGAGTTTCTGGTGGTTGCCGTACCGGCCCGCGCCAACCCCGGCGAGCGTCAACGGGCGATCCGTCGTCGCCGTCATTCCGGCGCGCGACGAGGCTGGGGTGGTTGGCGATGCCGTTGCCTCACTGCTGGCGCAAGATTATGCCGGCAGCTTCCGCATTGTGGTCGTCGACGACCAGAGCAGCGACGGCACCGCCGAAGCGGCCCGCACCGCAGCGGTCGCGGCGGGCGCCCCGCACCGGCTGACGATCTGTCGCGGAAGACCCGTCCCGCCGGGGTGGACCGGCAAGCTCTGGGCGATGTCTCAAGGGATTGAAGCGGCTCGGTCAATGCGGCCCCATTATCTTTTGCTGACCGACGCCGACATTGTCCACGGCTCCGGGAATTTGCTTGAGCTCGTCTCGCGGTGCGAAGCCGAAGGCTACGACCTCGTTTCGCTGATGGTCAGGCTGCAGTGCCGCAGTTTCTGGGAGAGGCTGCTGATCCCGGCCTTCGTCTTCTTCTTCTTCAAACTCTATCCGCCGCGCTGGGTGGCCGATCCCTCCCGGCGAACCGCGGGGGCGGCAGGTGGGTGCATGCTGATCAGGGCCACGACGCTGGAGCGGATCGGCGGGATCGACAGCATCCGCGGCGAAATCATCGACGATTGCGCGCTCGCCCGGAGGGTCAAGCCGGTCGGCAAGGTGTGGCTCGGCCCGGCCCGGCACACGACGAGTATTCGAGAATATCGGTCGTGGCGCCCGATCTGGGACATGGTCGTGCGCAGCGCCTTCGCCCAGCTCGACTATTCGGCCGTCATGCTGGCGCTCACCCTATTGATGCTGACCTTGACCTATCTGGCGCCGCCGTTGCTGGTGCTGTCGTCGGAGCCCGCGGCAATCTTATGCGGCGGGGTTGCCTGGCTCGGCATGAGCATAGCGTTCCTGCCGACTTTGCGAGCCTACGATGCTCCGCGCCCCATTGCTGTGCTGCTGCCGCTCATTGCGCTCTTCTACGTCGCAGCGACCGTCGCCTCGGCAGTGCTGTTCTGGCGCGGCCGCGGCGGGTACTGGAAAGGGCGCGTCCAGGCGCCCGCGCCAGACAGCACCTAATGCAATTGGCGGGGCAAGGCGGCGATGGCATCGTCGATCAGCGCCGCGCCGCGCCGCTCGTCGAGCGAGGCGGCGATGACCTGACGCGAAGCGGCGATCGCGACGTCGACGGCGATCGCGCGGATCTCGGCAATCGCCTTCGCTTCTTCCTGGGCGATCCGTTCTTGCGCCAATTGTTGCCGCCGGCTCAGGGTGGTTTCGAGGTCGCACAGCGACTGCGCCGCGATCCGCTCGGCTTCCTCTTTGGCATGGGTGATGATCGCCTGCGCCTCGGCCGCTCCTTCTTGCTGTTGGCGCTGATAGGCGGCGAGCGCCTGTTGCGCCTCATCGCGCAGGTTGCGCGCCGCGTCGAGCTCCTGTCGGATGCGCTCGGTGCGCGAATCGAGCGCGCCGACAACGGCTCGCCTCATCGGTTTCCAGACGACGACAAGAAAGATCGCGACGGCCAGGAGGACATAGAACTCCGGATCGCTAAAGATATGACCCATCAGCTCACGCGCTCGGCGAGCGCTCGGTCGACCGCGGCGGCGAGATTGGCCGGATCGGCGGCCGAGCCCGTCACCTTCTCGGTGACCGAGCGGGCGACCTCGGTCGCGATGCCGTGCATCTCGGAGAGCGCACGCTGTTTCGCCGCAGCGATTTGCCGCTCGGCCTCAGCGGTCTGCCGGGCGAGGGACTCGCTCAGGTGGCGCTGGCGTTCGGCCGCTTCGGCTGCCATGCGGTCGGTCGTCTCCTTGACTGCCGCCTGGGCCTCCGCGCGGGCTTTTGCGAGAGTTGCTTGGTAGGCGGCCAGCACCGCCTCCGCCTCCGATTTCAGCTGCGCCGCACGCGCCAGATCGTCGTCGACCCGGCGGCGCCGTGCCTCGATGGCGCCACCGACCCGCGGCAGCCCGATCCCCGCCATCAGCAGGTAGAGGATCACAAAAGTGATGGCGAGCCAGACCAGTTGCGGAACAAAGGTCGATACTTCGAGCTGCGGCACCGCCCGCTTCCCGTCAGAACACGAAGAGGATCAAGAACGCGATGGCGAGACCGAAAAGCCCGGTTGCTTCGGCCAACGCGAAGCCGAGAAACGCAAAGGGCTGCACCTGGCCTTGCGAGGCCGGGTTGCGCGCGACCGAGCTTATCAACGCCGAGAACACATTGCCGATGCCGACACCGGCTCCGACGAGCGCAATGCAGGCAAGGCCGGCCCCGATCATTTTGGCGGCAGCGAGATCCATATTGGTTTTTCCGTTGGTTGAAGGTGGAGGCGAAGCGGTTCAGTGCAGGTGAACCGCCTCATTCAGATAAATACAGGTCAGGATGGCGAACACATAAGCCTGCAGCACCGCGACGAGGAACTCCAGGCCGACGAGCAGGACGTTGATCCCTACCGGAAAGAATGCGAGCACTCCGATGCTCGCAGCAAAGCCGCCGAAAATCGCCAGCATCGTGTGTCCGGCCAGCATATTCGCGAAGAGCCGGATCGAGAGGGTGAACGGGCGGATGAAGTAGGACAGCAGTTCGATCGGCACCAGAAGCAACAGCAGCACCTTCGGCACCCCCTGCGGCGCAAACAGGCTGAGAAAATGAAACCCATGCCGGATGATGCCAATCGCGGTGACGAGAATGAACACGACGGCGGCGAGTGCGAACGTAACGATGATTTGGCCGGTTGTAGTATAACTGTAGGGGATCATTCCCAACAGATTGGCAAATAGAATAAAGGTGAAGAGCGTAAAGACGAAGGGGAAGAATTGCCGTCCACCCTGTCCGATATTGCTGTCCACCATATCGGCGACGAACTCGTACAGCATTTCGGCAACCGATTGCCAGCGGCCCGGAACCAGCGCCGCGCGGCGGGTAGCGAGCACCATCAGCGCGGTGACCAAGACAACGGCGATGGTCATCATCAACGCCGCGTTCGTGTACGACAGGTCGAGCCCGCCGATATGGATCGGAATGATGCGGGCAATCGCGAATTGCTCGAGCGGATGAAGTTCTAGTGCCACATCAGTTCTCGTCGTCGTCCCACGGGTCCTGCCCCGGCCGCGTGGCGGCGCCGCCCGCGCCGGGCCGCCGATACCCTACGGGGGTGCTGATGCCGGAGACTGCGCGATAGACGTTCAGCATACCGGCGGCAACCCCGAGGAAGAACAGCAGGATGATCCCCCATGGCCGCGTGCCGAGCCAGCGATCGATTGCCCATCCCAGCGCCGTCGCGACGCCGATCGCGACCACCAGTTCGATGCCGATGCGCAGCCCGAGCCCGAGCCCCTGCTGCATGGCCGAACGATCACCGGCCGGAACCGGCCCGCGGACCCGCTCCGCACGCGCCCGGTCGATCCTTGCGCCAAGCCGGGCCAGTGGATCAGGCGGTTCGCGCTCGCTCATCTAACGAAGCGCCGCACCGCGCCTGAAGCGCGGCGGAACATAGTGATGCTCCGGAATCCTGTCAACGAAGCGCCACACATCGAGGTCGGCCGATTTGCCGCAGCGGCCGGTCGCGGCGGCCGCTCCAACTCAGACCGGCCGAACCAAGGCATGACGTTTACGACCGGCGCTGAGCTTCAGCATCCCATTCGCGTCGAGATCCGCGACGGACACGGGTTTCGTCTCATTCTCGACGACAGCATCGTTGATGCGCGCGCCGCCACCACGGATCAGCCTCCGGGCTTCGCCATTGGAAGCGGCGAGGCCGGTGAGGCTGAAGAGCTCGAAGGCAGGCATGCCGCGGGTCAGTTCGCTCCTGGGCACTTCCGTCTGCGGCAACTCACTGCCGCTGCCGCCGTCCTCGAAGACGGCGCGCGCGGTCTCGGCGGCGGCCTCGGCGGCTTCCCGTCCATGGCAGAGCGCCGTGGCCTCGGTCGCCAAGACCTTCTTTGCTTCGTTGACGTCGCCACCCTCCAGCCGCTCGATTTCGGCGAGATCCAGCTCAGTGAACAGGCGCAGGAAGCGCCCGACATCGTCGTCTTCGGTATTTCGCCAAAACTGCCAGTATTCATAGGCTGACAGCCGCTCGGCATTGAGCCACACCGCGCCTTGCGCCGTCTTGCCCATCTTGATGCCGGACGCTGTCGTGATCAGCGGGGTCGTCAGCCCGAACAGGGTGCATCCCTCCGCCCGCCGGGCGAGCTCGACCCCGGCGACGATGTTGCCCCATTGGTCGGAACCGCCGATCTGCAGCTCGCATTGATAGCGCCGGGCCAGCTCTCCGAAATCGTAGGCCTGCAGGATCGGGTAGTTGAATTCGAGAAAGCTCAAGGGCTGGTCGCGCTCGAGCCGAAGCCGGACGCTGTCCAATGTCAGCATCCGGTTGACCGAGAAATGGCGCCCGACATCGCGCAGCAGCGGGATGTAGCGCAATTCGTCGAGCCAGTCGGCATTGTTGACCATGACAGCTTCGTCCGGCCCGTCGCCGAACTTCAAGAACTTCGCGAAGACAGTGCGGATTCCCGCCATATTGCGCGCGATTTCGGCGTGGTCCAGGAGTTGTCGCGCCTCGTCTTTGCCCGAAGGGTCGCCGATCCGGGTCGTGCCGCCGCCCATCAGAACAATCGGCTTGTGCCCGCACCGCCGGAAGAGGCGCAGCAGCATGATCGACACCAGGCTGCCGACATGCAGACTGTCCGCCGTGCAGTCATAGCCGACATAGGCTACAAGGCGGCCGGCGCGCAACCGCTCATCGAGCGCTTCCATGTCGGTGCATTGATGGATAAAGCCGCGTTCGAGCGCTGTGGCGAGAAAGGGGGAACGAGGTGTCGACATGGCTGCGTCATCTAACATAGGCGCGCGTTCCGGGCCACAACACTCCCCGCGCATGTGGCACGCGCTCGGATTGATGAGCGGCACCTCGCTCGATGGCATCGACATCGCGATGATCGAGACCGACGGCCGCGAGCGGGTCAGCCTCGGCCCGGCGCTGACCGTCCCCTACCGTCCGGAGTTCAGGGAGAGGCTGCGCTCGATTCTCGGAGGTGTCGGCCCGGTAGGCGCGGTCAAAGAGGAATTGACCCGGTTGCACGCCGAGGCCGTCGATCGGTTTCTCTGCGAACATCCAAGAACTGCGGTCGACGTGGTCGGCTTTCATGGCCACACGATTTTGCATTGCCCGGCCGAACGGCGCACGTGGCAGATCGGCGACGGCGCGCTGCTGGCGTACCGGCTCGGGTTGGATGTCGTGGCCGATTTCCGCTCGGCCGATGTAGCGGCCGGCGGTCAGGGAGCGCCGCTCGCCCCGCTGTTCCATGCCGCGCTCGCTGCGACGCTCCCGAAGCCGCTCGCGGTGCTCAACATCGGCGGCGTCGCGAATGTGACGTGGATCGGAGGGCCGGAGGAAATTCTCGCCTTCGATACTGGACCTGGCAACGCACTGATCGATGATTGGGTCCGCCGGCATACCGGTGCCGCGGCCGATCTCGATGGCGCGTTCGCTCGCGTCGGTGCCGCTTCTGCAGCCCATGTCGAGAATTTTCTGGCAAGTCCATATTTCGACCGGCTCCCACCGAAATCACTCGATCGCGACGATTTCCGGGGGACCTTGCCGACGGGGCTTTCGCTCGAGGATGGCGCCGCCACTTTGACCGAGATGACGGCGGCGGCAGCCGCGGCGGGGACCCGGCATTTTCCTGCTCCGGTAGAGCAGTGGCTGGTGACCGGCGGCGGACGGCACAACCCGGCGCTGATGGAGGCTCTGGGCCGCCGCCTGAACGTCACCGTGAAGCCGGTTGAAGCCGTCGGCTGGCACGGCGATGCGCTCGAGGCGCAAGCCTTTGCCTATCTCGCGGTCCGCTCGCTCGAGGGATTACCATTGAGCCTGCCATCGACGACCGGCGTCCCTGAGCCGACCTGCGGCGGTCGCCTGTTCAAAGCCCCTCCCCGGCACCGCGGGAGAGGGGCTTTTCTTGCTCCGGTAATGGATGCTTAATGGGTGACGAGCCGGCGCTCGATCGCGGCGGCTTTGATCGCCTTTTGCAGTTTTTCGAAGGCGCGCACCTCGATCTGACGGACGCGCTCGCGTGAGATGCCGTATTGCTGCGAAAGGTCCTCCAGGGTGGTCGGGTTCTCGCGCAGCCGGCGCTCGGTCAGGATGTGGCGTTCGCGGTCGTTCAGATGCGTCATCGCCTTTTCCAGGAGGTCGCGGCGCAGCCCGAGCTCTTGCCGCTCGCCGAGCCGGGTCTCCTGGCTCTCGCTCTCGTCCACCAGCCAATCCTGCCACTCGCCTTCGCTATCGGACCGCAGCGGCGCATTCAGTGAATGGTCCGGGCTCGCCAACCGGCGGTTCATGCTGACGACATCGGCCTCGGGCACGTCGAGTTCGGTGGCGATCTTTTTCAAATTTTCCGGCGAGAGGTCGCCTTCTTCCATCGCCTGCAGCTGACCCTTCAGCTTGCGCAGATTGAAGAACAGCTTTTTCTGCGCCGCCGTAGTCCCCATCTTAACCAGCGACCAGGAGTGCAAAATGTACTCTTGGATTGCGGCGCGGATCCACCACATGGCATAGGTCGCCAGCCGGAAGCCGCGATCCGGATCAAAGCGCTTGACCGCCTGCATCATGCCGACGTTGCCCTCCGAGATCAGCTCGGAGAGCGGCAGCCCGTAGCCGCGATAGCCCATGGCGATCTTGGCGACCAAGCGCAGATGGCTCGTGACCAGCTTGTGGGCGGCCTGGGGATCCTCATGCTCCTTCCAACGCTTGGCGAGCATGTATTCCTGCTCGGGCTCGAGCATTGGAAATTTGCGGATCTCCTGAAGGTACCGCGTCAGGTTTCCTTCCGAAGAAATGGAAGGTACCGAAAGAGTGGCCATTGACGATTGTTGCTCCGTTTCAAGTCGGTGATGGGCTAACGCTCGAAGAAAGCGCCCCGATCCCCCGACGCCCATACCCTACTAATATAGTCGGATTTTGTCCAGTTTAAAGTTGCTCTAAACTGCGGACGAGTTCCCGAAGGTCTGCTGGAAGCGGGCTGTCGAACTGCATGGGCCGCGTCACGACGGGATGGGTGAAGCCGAGCAATCGGGCGTGCAGGGCTTGGCGCGGGAATGCGGCAATTTGCGCACCCCTCGGCGCGGTGCGCGCGACCGATCGCCCGGCACGCGTGCCATAGACCGGATCGCCAATCAGCGGGTGACCGAGATGGGCGAAATGAACCCGGATCTGGTGGGTTCGGCCCGTAGCGAGGCGGCATTCGAGTTGCGCCGCATGGATGTTGAACGCGCGCTCGACCCGATACCGGGTGATCGCGGGTTTCCCCTTTTCATTCGCGACGACCGCCATCTTTTTGCGGTTCACCCCGCTGCGGCCGATGTTGCCGGAGATCTCGCCGGCCGGCACGGGCGGCACACCCCAGACAAAGGCGGTGTACGCGCGATCGACGCGGCGTGCGGCGAAATCGCGCGACAATCCATGGTGTGCTTCCTCTGTCTTGGCGACGACCATCAGGCCGCTGGTGTCCTTGTCGAGCCGATGCACGATGCCGGGGCGGCGGACCCCGCCAATACCGGACAAGCTCGCGCCGCAATGGGCGAGCAGGGCGTTGACGAGAGTGCCGTCGGGGTTTCCGGGGGCGGGATGGACAACCATGCCCGCGGGCTTGTCGATGACGATCAGGTATGCATCCTCAAAGCGGATCTCGAGCGCGATCGGCTGCGCAATTGGCTCGGCATCCTCAATCTGAGGGAGAATTACGACGAAATTCTGTTCGTGTCGCACGCGCAGCGACGGGTCGCGCAAAACAGCTCCCTCGTGCGTGACCTGGCCGGTCTCGATCAGGCGCTTCAGCCTTGTCCGCGACATCAGCGGCAAATGCTGCGCCAGCACGCGATCGAGCCGCTGTCCGGTATCGGTTTCGCCGGCCCGGATCACAATCGCTTTATCGGTAGCCAGCATCTCCCCTTTGCCGGGCTTGGCCGAGCTTGGCCCGGCCATCCACGTCTTCAAGACAGCCGGTCGTAAAGGTCGTACCAATCAGGATTATCTTGATGGATGAGGCGAACTTTCCAGGCGCGCGGCCAGTGCTTTATGTTCATCTCACGTTGTTTTGCCGAAAGAATGTTTGTGTGGTGCTCAGCATAGACCAGTCGACATAAGCCATAGCGCTTTGTGAAGCCATCCCGTGACACCCTCCCGATGTTCCCACACGCGCCGAGCGAGATCGACTGTAGTACCGACGTAGAGCGTATCACTATGGCGACTTGTTAGGATTGTAGACACATCCGCCCATCAGACCAGATTCAGCGAATAGCGGTGCCGTTCCAACTAAGACGTGGGTGGCCGGGCCAAGCCCGGCCACCGGGGGATGCGGGTTGCACTCAAATCGACGTCACAGCCCTGCGCTTTCGCACGGGTGACGAATGGCGGGGTGATCCCGATGCGAGCGCTAAAGATCATGGTTGTCGTGATGGGCGTCATGCTGGTCGTCGGCTTTGCTGCTCTGGTCGCGGTCATTGCCGGTAGGGTATCGCGCGGCGGATCCACCACCACGGCTGCTCATGGGTTCGCTGCGCCGCCAATCGACATTCCGCGCGGCGCTCGCATCGAGGCGATGGCGGCCGGGCCGGATCGGTTGATCCTCGCGCTGGAGTTGCCCGAGGGCGGGAGACAACTCGTTGTCATCGACCTGGCAAAGGGCATTCGCCTCGGCACGATCGAACTACATCCCGTGCCGTGACACCCGATTCGGTCTCCGGCCCGGGACGGAGGCCGCCGTGAGGCCCGCTAGCGGATCGCTTGCACCACTGGCCGGCTAATTCCGCGACAGAAAAAAATGCCGGCTTGAAAGCTGAGGCATTTATTCCGAACTTCTCGCCGACTTGCACTGTTCGCCAAGCCGGAAAACGATTTTTTGAGCGACCATGCGCTCCTCGCCGCCGCTGGCCTGCACGACCGTTCACGTAAGCCCTTTCCACGCTCCTCCGACCAGCTGATGCCCACTCCAGATCGCGCCAGCGGCCGGCTCCGATGCTGTTAATGCCACCCGACGAGACATTCTTGCTCGGCGATTCCCCTCAACGGGAAGCCGCCTTTTTGATTTCCGGAAAGCCGAGGTAGATCGATATGGGGAAGAAAGCCAACGGTGCGAGGCCCGGTGCCAAGGCCCATCTGGCCCACACCGGCTCGATCGGCCCGGATCTCGACCATGCCGAGCCGGACAGGCGCATCGGCGCGCGGACATTGGGTCCGGTCTCGGATCTCGAACGTCACTTGCCTTCCGACTGGTGGCGCACTCTGTTCAACTCGCTCTACCTCGAAACAGACGGCGATATAATCGAGAACGATCGCAATACGGCCGATGAAGTCGATCTGTTGATCCGCAGCGTCGGGCTCGAGCGCAACGACCGCATTCTGGACCTGTGCTGCGGTCAAGGGCGCCATTCACTCGAACTCGCCAGCCGAGGCTTTCCTAATGTCACCGGGCTCGATCGCTCGCGCTATCTGATCCGCCTGGCCCGCAAGCGCGCCAAGCACCGCAACCTGCAGGTCTCGTTTCACGAAGGCGATGCGCGGCGGTTTCGCCTCGGCGACGGTGACTTTCACTGCGTCTGCGTCTTGGGGAATTCCTTCGGGTATTTCGAGCGTCCGGAGGACGATCTCGCCGTGCTCGAAGCAGTCAACCGCGCCCTCGCCTCCGGCGGTTCCCTTGTCATGGACTTGATGGACGGCGACTGGATGCGCCGTCATTTCGAGCCGCGCTCCTGGGAGTGGGTCGATCAGAACCATTTCGTTTGCCGCGAGCGCGACCTCGCTGGGGACGGCGACCGGCTGATCAGCCGCGAGGTCGTCGTGCATGCCGAGCGCGGCGTTATCGCCGACCAGTTTTATGCCGAGCGGCTCTATTCGAAGGAACGCCTCGAAGCGCTGCTGACCGGCGCGGCATTCACCAATGTGCGGTTTCATTCGCTGCTGGCGCCGGATTCGCACCGCAACCAGGATCTGGGCATGGTAGCCCACCGGCTCTTTGTGACTTGCGAGGCGCCGCGCCGGGCGCGCCGGCTGCCGCACCGCGCTGCGCTGTTCTCCGACGTCACCGTCATCCTCGGCGACCCGCGCCTGCCCGATTCGGTCAAACGCAACGGGCGCTTTGGCGAGGAGGACATCGAGACGATCGATCGCTTGAAAACGGCGTTGCGCGAGCTTCCCGACTATCGCTTTCGTTTTGTCGACAATCACGCCTCGCTGTTTGCCGATCTCAGGGCGAGCCGCCCGCATTTCGTGCTCAATTTCTGCGACGAAGGCTTCAACAACGACGCCTTTATGGAAATGCATGTGCCGGCGTTGCTGGAGATGCTGGACATTCCGTATAGCGGCGCCGGACCGAGCTGCCTTGGGCTGTGCTACAACAAGTCACTGGTGCGCGGCATCGCCCAGGCGATTGACGTGCCGGTGCCGGCGGAAACCTATTTCAACTCCGACGATCTGGCGGCGACCATCCCGTCGGTGTTCCCGGCGTTGATCAAGCCGAACTACGGCGACTCGTCGATCGGCATCACGAAGGACGCGGTGGTCCATACCTGGGAAGAGGCGATCACCCGCCTCGGTCGGTTGCGCGAGCAGATGCCGGGCTGCCCGATCCTGATCCAGGAGTTTCTCACCGGTCCCGAATATTCGATCGGGATCATCGGTAATCCGGGACAAGGCTACCGGGTATTGCCGCCGCTCGAAGTCGATTATTCACGGCTCGATCCCGCGCTGCCGCAACTGCTGCCCTACGAGTCGAAATGGGTTCCCAACTCGCCGTATTGGACACAGATCGGCTATCGCGAGGCGCGGCTCGATGAAGAAGCGCGCCGCAAGATCGTCGATTACTCGAACATCCTGTTCGAGCGGCTTGGCTGCCGAGACTACGCCCGCTTCGATTTCCGCGGCGATGCCGAAGGCGAGATCCGCCTCCTCGAGGTCAACCCGAACCCCGGCTGGTGCTGGGACGGCAAGCTCAATCTGATGGCCGAGCTGGCCGGGCTGCGCTATTCCGATCTTCTGAAGCTGATCATCGAAGCGGCCCAGGAACGAGTCGCCGCGCAACACCCGGGCCTCGTCATTCCCCTTGCCGAGCGGCGGGCGCAGCGCACAGCCGGCCGCCGCGGCTGAGGTGGCGTAGTCCGGTCAAGTCCGACCGCCCGGGCATCGGCTCCACAAAACTTTTCGACATGTGAAGCGGCTCACACCTCTCTGACGCCCTTTAGATATAGTAACGCAGAAGGCGGGTCCGAGAGAGAGGAGGCCCTGATGACGGGTCTGAGCGCGAAGCGCTTGCTGAGCATCATGCTCACCGCAGCGAGCTTGGCAATGTCGGCTGCCGCGGTACCGGCGGCCGCGTCCACCCTGCGGGTCTCGGCCGGATCCGCCCAGCGGGCGCCAAACGAGGTCGAAGCGGATTACACGACCTCGCATGTGCTGATAAGCGAAACGGCCCACCAGAGCGTCCCGATCACGATCTTTTTCGATCCGCAGGTGACCGGGGTAGAAGCGGCGGAAGTGTTCACCAACCTCGATCGCCGAGACTGGGTGACGGCCGATCCCAATGGCAATGGCGTCGAAGAAGGGATCAGTCCGCCGTCCGGCAATAGCTCGCTGCAGGAGACGATCGCCACTATTACAAGGCTTATCCAATGAGCCCGGTTGCCGGCGGGTACCTGCTCACCTTGCCGATATCGAAAACCGGCGCGTACCGCCTCACAGCGCGCTACCGGCTGACCTCGGACCCTCCGGGCTCATACCGCTGGTACGACAGTGAGCAGAACGGGCAAGGGATCCTAAAACGGGATCACGCAATTGTCGTTTCGCCGGAGAAAGCAAAAGACCTCCAGCTATACGAAGCCAATCCGCTGACGATCGCCGCCACTGGAACGGCGCCGGACCAACGCGGGACCTTTGCTAAAATGGCGAACCCCAGCCCCGTGGCCGGGGGACCGCGCTTCGCCCTTGCCTATTTGAAGCAACTCGGTGTCAATGCGCTTTGGCTGCAGCCCATTCATCCGCGCGGGATCGAGGGGCGTCAGATCGATCCCACCACCAATAGGCCGTTCGAGCTCGGCAGCCCCTATGCGGTCAAGAATTACTTCGCGGTGATGCCGCTGATGGCCTCGGGTTTCACTCCGGGTTCGTCGCCCTCCGCGAACGACACGCCGCAAGGACGCGCCGCTGCCCTAACCGAATTCCAGAACTTTCTACAGGCAGCGAACGCGCAACACATCACCGTCTTCCTCGACGTGCCATTCAATCACACGGCCCACGACACGGAGCTCGCCCCGCCGGGCCAACATTATTGGGGGAACGCCGGCACTACCGAAACCACCGAGATCCGGGCGGTCGAGACACGAATCTTCTCGCGGTCCAATGAATATGACCAGCGCGCAAGCAGCGCCGACAACATCGCTGCCGCGCCGGACCGGTACGATTTTGGCAAATGGGCGGATGTTTCAGACCTCTATTTCGGCCGCTACGCCGCCCTCGTGGCCAATCAGGCACAGCAGGACAACTATCGAAACGAGAGTGACTGGTTCGACTACAGCGTGGGGTCCGAAGACGGCACCGGCACGGGCAATGGCCATTTCGACCAGATCACACAGCGCGTTTGGCAGTTCTTCGGCGACTACATGCAGTTCTGGCTGACCGAGACGGGGTACCCCGACAACCCGCAACACGCGGCACTCGATGTCAGCGCCGGCATTGGCGGGATGCGGGCAGATTTTGCTCAGGGCCTGCCGCCGCAAGCCTGGGAATACATCATCAACCGCACTCGGTCGCGCGAATGGGACTTTGTGTTTATGGCCGAGAGCCTCGACGGCGGCGCCGTCACCTACCGTTCCAACCGGCATTTCGACGTATTGAACGAAAATCTGATCTACGCTTTCCATGGCGCGACCAAGGCCAGTGATTTCCAGTCGTTATACAACACCCGGCGAGCCAGCTATGGAGACTTGTTGGTCTTATTGAATACCAGCTCGCAGGATGAAGATAATTACAAGGATCCCTATGAGGCGGCGCTGCGGTTCGCCGTCAACAGCACGATGTATGGGGTGACGATGATCTTCCCCGGTCAGGAGCTGGGCCTCAAGGGAACGATCGTTCCGGCCGCCCCCAACAGTACCGGGAGCCAGCCCTTCGGCTATGAGCGCTTCGAGTTGAATTTCGGCAAGCAGATCCCGCAATTCAAAACCTACAACTCGATGATGCCGCTGTGGCGGCAGCTCGACCGCAACACCGGCGACGCAATCCACCTGCTCGCGCTCTACTCGGCGGTGTCCGACGCGCGCAGCGCCAGCCCGGCGCTGCGCAGCAAAGAGGGATGGTTTCTCCGCCTGAAGCGCAACCTGCCGCAGGATCAGATCTTTGGCGTTGGCAAGGTGGATAAAGTCGGCGGCGATCCGGTGTCCAGCGATGCGGTCTTTGCGTTCGTCAATCTGGCGGTTGGCGCGAACAGCGCAATTCCTAACGGCATCGGGTTCGACGTCGACATCAAGACGGGTCAGCAGAACGTATTCGGCATCAGCCCCAATCACACCTACAACGTCAAGAATATCGCCGCTCTCGACCCAAACCGCAGAGGCCGCTGCCTGTGGGGCGGAGGACGGTCGGGCGGCGATGTTCTGGAGAACGGCATCTCCGTCAGCATGAACCGCGTGCCGGCCGATGAAGAAGGCTGGGCCACCGCTCCTTACGAAGCGCAATATTTGAAGCTGATCGACACGACCTCCAAAAACGAATGCGGGTCCGCCGCGGATGCCGGCGCCATCACGAAGCACGCCGTTCTGACGCGCTCGTATGACAACAACCGGACTGGCGCCAATACGAACGAGCAGTCCTTGACGCCCTCAGCTGTCAAGACGCGGGGCCTTCGAAAGATCTTTTCCCTCAAAGTCGAGGAAGACGACCCCAACATCGAGGCACAACCGCTCTATGTTCCCGATGTTCAGATGAGCGACGGCACGAAGCACGACGTCGTCTATCTATTTTCAATGTCCAACAATGTGCGGGCGTTTGACGCCAATACCGGCGCACAGCTGTGGCCCCGCCCGGTCTCGCTCGGCAAGCCGTTTGTGCCCGACCCGAGCGATCCGGTCGATATTTACCACATCAACAAATCCTTTGGGATCCTCAGCACCCCGGTCATCGATCGCGAGACCGGAACATATGCCGTGAACTGGATTGTCGACGGCAACGGCAACCGGCAACTCAGGGTCAATGCCTTGAGCTTGAAGGACGGCAAGCCGCCGGCGGGGAAAGAGCAGCCTCTCCCGATCGAGGCGTCGGTGATCAATGCGAGCGGCCAGAAGATTGCATTGAACCAGGTGCAGAAGCAGCGCGCGGCATTGCTGCTCGTTCCTCTGGGAGCCAAGACTTCGCCGCAGACCCACAAAATGCTGTACGTGGCCACCACCGGCTCGGATACCCCGCCGCAGAAGCCGGATGCGACCTTGCAAAATCATGGCTGGGTCGTGGTATTCGACGTCGACGACTGGAAGCCGATCGGCCATTGGCTGGCCACGCCAAACAGCTTTGGCGGTGGTATCTGGCAGTCGTCACAAGGCCCCGCCGCCGACGAACAGGGCAATGTCTACGTGGTGACCTCGAATGGCGGCTATCTCGTCAACCCGGACGGCAGCAAAAAGGACTTCAACGGCCAAACGGACTTCGCCGAGAGCTTTGTCAAACTATCGCTCGAGTCGGGGCCGCAGGGCCCGTCGCTAACGGTCTCCGACTGGTTCTCGCCATTTCGCGACTCGGCGCGCAAGATCTGGACGCCCCAGGAGGTCGCGCCCTTCATGGGCGGCTATAACTATGAGGACCAGGACGTGGGCACTAGCGGCCCGGTACTGCCTCCAGGCACCGACCTGGTGCTCAGCGCCGGCAAGGACGGCGTGCTCTACGTGCTCGACCGGAACAATATGGGCAAATCGATCGGCGATTTCTCCAAGTTGAAGGTGCCCCCAGCCTTCCTCACTTTCGATCCCGATCCGAACTCCCCAGTCTATCGGGGCGCCTCGCCCGTCGGGAACATGGACTTCAAGCCGCAACCCGGCTGGAAGACGCATCACTTGCACGGCTCGCCGGTTTATTGGGCCAGCGCCAAACACGGCCCCATGCTGTTCGCTTGGGGGGAAAATGCCGAGCTGCGCGCCTTCGCCCTCGACCCTTCCGGCCGCGTGAAGCTGCTCGCGCGCGGGTCCGAGCTGGCCTCGGGCGCGCTGGCAACGGCTCCCGGCAATATGGGCGGGATGCCGGGCGCCATGCTGACCTTGTCCGCCAATGGACAGAACAATGGGATCGTGTGGGGCACGGCCCCGCTGAACGGCGACGCCAACAAGCACGTGGTCGACGGCATCATCCGGGCATACGACGCCTCCGACTTCGACCCCGGTGCAAACCCCGGCGCGGCGGCGAAGCTGCGCCTCCTATGGCAGCAGGCCGGGTTCAAATACAGTAAGTTCTGCCCGCCGGTGGTGGCCGACGGCAAGCTGCTGGTTCCGACTTTCGACGGTCGGGTCGATGTCTACGAACTGAACTGAGACAACCGCGGCCCCCGATCGCCTTGCTGTCGCCTGAGCGCCTCCGCAAAATTGTCATCAAACCTTCACCTCCCTCCAAGTTTCCCCTTGCGTCGCCGGGGGATGAGCGTATCTATCGGGCTCTCGACGCACTCGCACGTGCCTATGGCCCATGGTGGTTATGCAACGACGTAACGCGTCCTTTTTGGCAGCCCGGCCTAACGCATCGCTACGGGGCCGGTCCCGAGAGGGAGGACGGTATGGTTGCTTTCCGATCAAGGGGCGGCGTGGTGCCCTGCCCTGACGCCAACCTTCGCGGCACGCGTCTGCGCGGGCGGGGTAACCGGGTCATCGACCCGAGTAGTTTAGGCTAATCCGCAAAATTCCGGCCGGGCGGCCTCGATGAGGCCGCGCCGGTATTCGTTTCGGTTTCGCGTTCGCTGAACCGAGGCTGCGCCCTGTGGGATGCCCGGGGTGAGGTCTTGGTCGTCGTCCGGCGCCACCGATTGCGTTTAGCCGCCTCGCAATAAGGATGACCCGGCTCATGAGCGAGAGGATCGCCCGTTTTCTTGCCGAGCAAACCCCCGAGACCCCTTGCCTCGTTGTCGATCTCGACCTGATCGTCGCTGCCTATGAGGCGCTGCGGCACTATTTGCCGCTTGCCCGGATTTATTATGCGGTCAAGGCCAATCCGGCCGCCGAGATCGTCGGCGTGCTCAGCCGGAAGGACGCCAGTTTCGACGTCGCGAGCCGCGGCGAAATCGGGCTCTGCCTCGGCAACGGGATCGCCCCCGACCGGCTGTCTTTCGGCAATACGATCAAGAAAGAAAAGGATATCGCCTGGGCCTATCGAGGCCGGGGTGCGGCTGTTTGCCTTCGACAGCGCCCACGAACTCGAAAAGCTGGCGCGCGCCGCCCCCGGCGCAAGAGTCTTCTGCCGCATCCTCGTCACCTGCGACGGGGCCGAGTGGCCATTGTCGCGCAAATTCGGCTGCGCCCCGGAGATGGCGATCGAGCTATTGCGCCAGGCCCGTGACGCGGGCCTCGACCCCTATGGCATTTCGTTCCATGTCGGCTCGCAGCAGACCGACCTGGGGCAATGGGACGGCGCGGTCGGCACCGCGGCGCGGATGTTCTCGGCGCTTGCCGAGGCCGATATCAACCTGCGGATGGTCAATATCGGCGGCGGCTTCCCGGCGCATTACAGCGGCGATGTGCCGGGGGTGGAGCGCTACGCTCGGGCCGTGATGGCAGCGATCACGCGGCATTTCGGCAATGACCTGCCCGAGATCATCATCGAGCCGGGGCGCTCGCTGGTCGGCGATGCCGGGGTCATTCAGAGCGAGGTCGTGTTGATTGCCGAAAAAGGCGGCGGCGACGACCGGCGCTGGGTCTATCTCGACGTCGGCAAGTTCAACGGGCTGGCCGAGACTATGGACGAGGCCATCAAATACCGCATTGCGACGCCCGGCCGCGGCGGGTCGGCCGGTCGCGTCGTGCTCGCCGGCCCGACCTGCGACAGCGCCGACATCCTCTACGAAAAGACCGAATACCGGATGCCGCTCGCCTTGCGGGTCGGCGACAAGGTCGAGATCTTGTCGGCCGGCGCCTACACGGCGAGCTACGCCTCGGTCGGGTTCAACGGTTTCGCGCCGATCCGCACTTACTGCATCTGAGCGCTGGGCGCCTCGGCGATCTCTTGCACCAGCTTGTGCAGGATCGCGTCGGCAAAGCTGCGAAAATCCCGAGCGGCGACGACAAAGGCGCCGGGGCCGCCGATTACGTTGCTGCGGTAATACGCCTCCAGCCACGGCTCCTCGGTAAGGATCGGCAGCCCGTTTATCGAAATCCCCGCCGCCAGAATGCGGTCGCGCGCCACGCTCGGCGCCAGGCCGAAATTGGCCATGCCGTCGCCTGAAATGTCGATGATCCGACGTTCCGCCGGCTCGGGCATATGCTCGAAGGTCGCGGCGGCGGCGAGCAGCGCCGGACCGATCGCAGTGAGCCCTTGAGAGCTGCGCTGCGTCGCGCGGACGGCGGCGGCAAAGGCGGCGGCTCCGTTGGCGTCCTTGAGCGGCGTCCACACGACCGTGACCGCGATGCGTTCGGGATCGGACCATTCGAGCACGAGCGCTTCGATGCCCCCGGGAACCGCCGAGATCGTGCTGACGAGGCGGGGGTTCTCGAACGCCCGCGCAATCCCGTCGCGCTGCAGCAGATAGGAATCGGCCGTTACACTGGCCGACACGTCGACGGCGAGCACCAGCGCAAGACCGGCGGCGGCCGTCGGCACCGAGGCGGCCAGCAGAGCTGCTGTAGTCAGGAGCCACGTGGACGCGGATATCGAGATGAATCTCACGCCTGTCCCGGATGAAACCCGGGTTACGCACAATACCCTCGCTATCCCGACGAAAGCCGGGACCCATGATCCCGCCGCCGCGAACTTTTCAAGCAATTGCAAGGCTTACCAATGATGACAGGCTCGTGCGGCGGAACGATGGGCCCCGGCTTTCGCCGGGGAGGCGATTAACGGTAATCTTTTACAAATCCTCAATGGATTTTGAGCCGGTCTCTCAGGACCGCGGCCGGCGGTTTCGGGCGCGCAGCAAGCGGTACCAAATCGCGAGAGCCAGCAGAATGGCGAGCACGCCGATCACGAGAAACGGCGAAATCCGGCTCTGCGGCTGCTGTGATTCGCCGCCGACACGGATCATTACCCGCGCGACCTGATCCGCGCCCTTCGCCTCGGCGCTCCAGAAGCCGTCCTGATCGGCCTCGAAAACAAATTTGCCTTGAGCATCGGTGCGCCCGGTGATCGCGGGAGTTTTACCGTCGCCAGGGGGGAACACCTGCACTTCGGCGTTCGCCAGCGGCTTCCCGTCCTGGGTCGCGAATTGCACCGTCACCTCGTGCGTCGCAAACAGGTCGAAGGCGACCGAAGACGACGGCGCGAGCAGAAGTGCTGTTGTCAGAGTGAAAACGACGACGAAGGCGAACCTGAGCATGCGATAAAAATAGCGTTCTCCTGACCTGGCGCCAGCGGCAAGCCCCGTAATGCCTCAGTTCGAATTCCCTTTTCGACCCTTCAACTCTCGCGGCGGTAACGGCTCTTCCTGCCCCATTTCGGCCATTGGCCGACGCCCAGCAGGAAATCTGAATAGGCGGAAATCGGCCGTTCCCGGAGCACTGAGCGCTATCGCCTAAGCCGCTAATAATGAACCCGGGGACGGAACTGACACAGACTCGTGCCGTCGATGATTGCTGCAGTCCCCGCTTGAATGGAGCAACTTAACACCGTCCGTTCACGGCAGGGCGAGGTCAGCAGCCGTCCGTCAGTGCGAGGATCGGTTCCGCATCTACGTCGGCTCTGGCAGGCAGCGCGAGAAACGCCTCCTCTTCATCAGCGGCGTCGATCCGTTGGTCGAGCATCGCGATCACATAGCGCGAAAACGGCCCGAGATGGAGATACATGGCCGCCATCGTGAAGATCGCGCCAAACGCCCCAGGATTGCGTCGCGCCGCATAGAAAGCACGCACCAAGTGGAGAAAGGCCTGCGGTTCGCGTCGGGCGATGTGCCACAACAGACGGCCAAGCAGTTTCAAGTCGCGCACAGCGATGCCGGCGAGCTGTGGCCCCGGATAGGGCGAGCGCCGTGGCGGTCGTTGCAGCATCGAAACCATCGTCCGCACACGGCTATAGAAGGCATCGATTCCATAGACCCGTTCGAGCACCTTGCGATAGTCGGCGAAAATCTCGCGGCGCGGTCGCAATGTCCGAAAATTGAGGCCGACCGTGCATTGGTCGCCGGCACCGCGGGCGCTGAGCGCATCGGTGTGAGCGAGTTGAAGCACGCGACCCTCGCGCTCAAGCCGGCGATTGAGCTGCGTATTGGGCAGCGAATAAAGCAGGCCGATCATACATACCGGTATTGATGTGGCCTCGATGCAATCGATCATCGCATCGGCGACGCTGGCTTTCTCGCTGTCAAAGCCAACGATAAAGCCAGCAAGTACATACATTCCAGCGGCGTAAATCTTGTGCACGCTCTCGGCTAGCGAGCGCCTGGTGTTCTGTTTCTTCTGCGTCAAAATCAGCGTGTCGGTATCCGGGCTCTCGATGCCGACAAAAACGACAAAGAAATTCGCCTCCCGCATCAGCGCCAGGAGCGCCGCGTCATCAGCCAGGTTGATCGACGCCTCGGTCGAAAACTCGAACGGGTAGCCGTGCGCCTTCTGCCACGCGATCAAATGTGGCAACACCGCCTTCACCGCCTTTTTGTTGCCGATGAAATTGTCATCGACGAAATCCAGATGGCCGCGATAGCCGGTGCGATAGAGGGTATCCAGCTCGGCGAGGATTTGCTCGGCCGTCTTGACCCGCGGCGCGCGGCCATAAAGCTCGATAATGTCGCAGAACTCGCAGGTAAACGGGCAGCCGCGGGCAAACTGGACGCCGTAATAGATATATTGATCGCGCTTTAGCAGGTCGAAACGCGGTATCGGCGTCTTGGTGATGTCTATGGCGAATTTTTCGGCGGTGAAGGTGCCTTTGCGGGCACCCGCATCCCAGGCCGCGATGAACTCGTCGATGATCCCCTCGGCCTCACCCAACACGCGAAAATCGGCCACCTCGTAGATCTCGGGCGAAGACGTCGCATCCGGCCCGCCGACCACGACTGGCTTCCCCCGGGTCTGCGCCAAGGCGATGACAGTCAACGTATCGGACCGCTGGGGCATCATTCCACCGGTCATCACCAAATCGGCCCATTCGAGCTCGGCTTCGGTCAGCTCTTCGGTGTTGCGGTTGACGAGCCGGCATTCCCAACTGGGGGGAAGCAAGGCGGCCACGGTGATCAGGCCCAGCGGCGGGGCCGGGAATTTTGCGCCGTGCACTTCGCAAGCCGCACTGAAATTCCAGAACGATTGACCATTGAAGCGCGGGGCAATCAGTAGGACGTTGCACGAGGGATGCAACTCAGTGTTGGCGAGCGACCTCCGGACTGGCGCGTTGACAGTCATCTGCTCCCCCGGCTCTCGCCCTCGTCTGGGCAATAGATCAAACACAAGCGAATCGCGCCAATTTTTTGTTACACAAAGCGCAGGTCGGCGACGCTGCCTTACCCGACAGCTCCATCGTACCCGTCCAAGCAGGTTTGATCCAGTCCCCGGACCGAAAATGCTCGCAGCCAGCTTAAAGGCGACAAGTGTTCGCAGCATGGTCCGCGATGGGTTGAACCTGGCCGATTGCTTGCTACTCGACGAATGACGGTTATCGGCGCTTCTTGGCCATTCGGTCCGCTCGAATTGAAGGGGTGGTTTCCACCCATTGCGCAAATTCAAACTGAGACACTTGCGCAAGCCGAGCCGCCTTGCCCGGCCGAGGCCCTTTGTGGCACAAAGCGTCGGGGGAGAGGGCGATGCCGGATTTCAAGATCGAACGGCGCTGCACGGGGCTGGTCTGTGGCATCGACGAGGCCGGGCGCGGGCCGCTTGCCGGGCCGGTGGTCGCCGCGGCGGTGGTTCTCGACCCGCGCCGCTTCCCGAAATCCTTGCGCGACGGCCTCGACGATTCGAAGGTGCTGAGCATCGAGGAACGCAAGGCCTGCTACCGCGCATTGAGGCGATGCGTCGCTCGCGGGACTGCGCATATCGGGGTCGCTGCGGCGAGTGTGGCTGAAATCGACCGCATCAACATTCTGCGCGCCGCCCTGTTGGCGATGGCGCGCGCCGTCGCGGTCCTCGGCGTGCGCCCCGATATCGCACTCGTCGACGGCAACATCGCCCCGCCGGTCGATTGCGCCGTGCAGACGGTCGTCGATGGAGATGCTCTCAGTTTCTCGATCGCCGCCGCTTCCGTCATCGCCAAGGTGACCCGCGATCGCATCATGCGCGGCCTCGCACCACGCTATCCGGCCTACGGATGGAGCACCAATGTCGGCTATGGGACACCGGAGCACGGCGAGGCGATTCGCCAATTCGGCGTAACCTGTCATCACCGGCGCTCCTTCGCACCGGTCCGCCTGGCGATCACCGGCGATGCGGAACTGCCGCTGTTCGCCGAGCCGGAGCCGGGTTCGCCGGCGGCCCACCCACTCTAGGCGGCCAGCGCCGAGACGGCGTGTCGCGCCACCTTTTTCATCAGGGTCGGCAGGGCGTGCTCGCCGAGGCGACCGACTTGGCTCCACAGCCCGTCCGCCTCCCCATTCCCCGCGATGATCGCGAGCTCGAGGCGAAAATGCGTGAACCCGTGGCGAACCGTGCCCGGAAGCGGCGCCCACTCCGTCGCTGCCGGGGCAATCTCGATCGCCTGGTCGAGTGTCCAAGGCTCGCTGCGCCACGGCGTCGACGGGATTTCGGTCATGCCGCCGAGCAAGCCGTTCTCCGGCCGGCGGCGCAGCAGCACCGCCCCGTCGCTGCGAGTGAGCCAGAACGCAATGCCGTAGCGCGAAGGCTTTTCTGGTTTCTCGATCCGCGCCGGGATTGCGTCGGCCATGCCCGCTGCAGCTGCGGCGCAGCAGGTACGCCATGGGCAGAGGACGCAGCGCGGCCGCCGCGGCGTGCAGATCGTGGCACCAAGATCCATCAAGGCCTGCGCGAAATCGCCGGCCCGCTCCTCCGGCACCAGCGCCCCGGCAAGTGCTTTAAGGCGTGGTTTTGCCACAGGAAGAGGTTCGCTCACGGCATAAAGCCGGGCGACAACCCGTTCGACATTGCCGTCGATTGCGGCAGTCCGACGATCGAAGGCGATAGCGGCAATCGCCGCCGCGCTGTAGGACCCGATCCCGGGCAGTGCACGCAATGCTGCCGGGTCCTCGGGAAACCTGCCGTCGTGCCGTTCGACTATGGTACGCGCGCAGGCATGCAGATTGCGGGCACGCGCGTAATAACCGAGCCCCTGCCAAATTCGCAGAACTTCATCCAGCGATGCCGCGGCGAGCGCCGAAACATCGGGCCAGCGTGCCACGAATTGGTCGAAATATGGCGCCACAGTCGCTACCGTCGTCTGCTGAAGCATGATTTCGCTGAGCCAGACGCGGTAGGGGTCGGGTCGGATGCCGGTGGGGGCGCGCCAAGGCAGCGTACGGCGATGGCGGTCATACCACAGGAGAAGCATTGCGGGATCTGGGCTGCCCGGTGAGGAAGGGATTGCGGATCGGGAAGGCGGCATGGGCAAGACCACTCCACGGCGCGGCGCAACAAGGGTAACCGTGCCGGCAGCCGAGCGCGAGTATAGGGGCTTTCGCGCGGTCGGCGTCGCCGTCTCGAAATTGACCTTACCGATCGTCGCACGCCGCGGCGGCGGCATCCTCGTCCGTCTCAAGGCGGAGTGGGCCGCGATCGTCGGTGCGGATTGGGCCGAGGTGAGCTGGCCGACTACCCTCGGGCGCGACGGTGTCCTGAAGTTGCGCGCCGCGCCCGGCGCCGCGCTCGAGCTGCAGCACCGCGCGCCGTTGATCATCGAACGAATCAACCTGTTTTTCGGCCGTGCCGTGGTCACCCGCCTGGCGCTCGTGCAAGGGCCGTTGCCGCTCGCGTCAAGGTTGAGGAGGCCCGTCATCCCTGCGCTGACGGAGGGCGAAGCGATGGCGCTCGATCAACGCCTCTCCAACATCGCCGACCCGGATCTGCGCGCGGCGCTCGCCCAGCTGGGCAGAGCCATGAGCGGCGGGCAGCACTGAGCCGCCGATCGGCATTGGTTGCGCGAGCCTACATATGGTAGTAAGGAGCCTTAGCATGAGGAATATCTGGTTTGCTCTGTTCGGCGTGTTGAGCGCCATCCTGTTTTCGCCAGGACCGGCGCAGGCTGCCGCCCCGCATCAGCTGCTCGCCGATGCGAAGACTGTGTTGGCGCTGACCAAGGATGATCGAATCCTCGGCAATCCCAACGCGCCTATCACGATTGTCGAATATGCCTCGCTGACTTGCCCGCATTGCGCCCATTTCACGAACGAGGTTCTTCCCGAGCTCAAGAAAAAATGGATCGACACCGGGAAAGCCAAATTGGTTCTGCGCGACTACCCGCTGGATGAGCCGGCGTTGCGGGCGGCGATGATTGCGCGCTGTGCACCGCCGGACCGATATTATGCCTATATCGACATGTTTTTCGGGGCGCAGGAAAAATGGGTGACAGCGCGCGACTATCGCGACGCCCTCGCCCGGCTGGTCAAGCTCGGCGGCATGAGCAGGGAAGAGTTCGACAACTGCCTCAAAAACACCGCTCTCGAAAACAACATCGTCGAAGGCCGCCTGATCGCGTCGAAAGAGCTCGATGTCAACTCGACCCCGACATTCTTCATCAACGGGACCAAGTTCACTGGGGCACCGACAGTCGAGGAGTTCGATAAGACGCTGTCGGGGCTTGCGGCGAAATCTTGATAGGTAATTTCAAGAGTACTCGCATCCCCCACCCTAACCCTCCCCCGCTTGCGGGGGAAGGAATGGGAGGGGGCTTTGCGTCGGGTCGGCAGGAGAGTTGATGCAGGTCTCCCGGCTCCGCCTGGTCGGGTTCAAATCCTTTGTCGACGCGACGGAGCTGGCGCTCGAGCCGGGTCTCACCGGGGTCGTCGGGCCGAACGGTTGCGGCAAATCGAACCTGGTCGAGGCGCTGCGCTGGGTGATGGGGGAAACCTCGGCCAGACGCCTGCGCGGCGGCGAGATGGACGATGTGATCTTCGCCGGGACGGCGGCAAGGCCTGCGCGCAACATCGCCGAAGTTGCGCTGACCCTCGACAACAGCAGCCGCGACGCGCCTTTCGCCTTCAATGACCGCGCGGAAATCGAAATCGTCCGGCGCATCGAACGCGGCGGCGGCTCCAATTATCGAATCAATGGGCGCGAGGTGCGGGCGCGCGACGTCCAGCTGCTGTTCTCCGATGCCGCGAGCGGCGCTCATTCCGGCGCGATGGTGAGCCAGGGCCGCGTCGCCGCTCTGATCGACGCGAAACCCGTCGAACGGCGGCTCCTGCTCGAAGAAGCCGCCGGCACCGCCGGGCTTCACGCGCGCCGCCGCGAGACCGAGCTTAAACTCGACGCCGCCGAGGAGAACCTCGAGCGGCTCGACGACGTCATTGCGACGATCGAGGTTCAGTTCGAAAATTTAAGAAAGCAGGCGCGCCAGGCGCAGCGCTACCGCCGCCTCGCCGAACAGATCCGGCGCACCGAGGCGCTGTTGTTCCGCGCCCGTTGGCTGGCAGCCGAGGCCGAGGCGGAGCGCAGTTCCGCCGAGCATTGTGCAACAGAGCACATCGTTGCGGAGGCGACCGAGCACGCCGTTGCCGGGTTACGGGCTCGCGACGCTGCCGAGACGGCGTTGCCGTCCCTCAGGACGGCTGAAGCGGCGGCTGCGGCGGAATTACAGGGGCTGACCAATTCGCGAAACGCGCTCGAGCAGGAGCTGCAGCGGGTGCTCGCCGCGCGCCGCGAGACGGAACGGCGGCTCGCGCAACTCGCCGCCGATCTCGAACGCGAGGAAGCGCACTCGGCCGAGGCGCAGGCGTCGCTGACCCGGCTGGCCGAAGAGCAGGACTCGCTCACCCGGGCCGAGGCGGCGGATGGTCCGGGCCGTCAGCTCGCCGAAGCTGGGTTGCGCGAAGCCGGCGCTTGCCTCTCCGAAGCGGAGGCGGTGCTGCAGCGGGAGACCGAAGCCGTCGCCGCCGCCGAGGCGCGCCGCGTCGCGCTCGACCGGCGCCGAAAGGACCTCGAGGAACGCCGCGCCCGGTTGGAGGCGCGCCGCGCCGAAGCGGAGCGGCATCGCGTAGGGCTCACCGCCGCGCTGGTTGCGCCCGAGGCCGTGACCGCCGCCACCACTGCTGTGACGGAGGCTGAAGCGCGGGTCGAGCAATGTCGCGATATGGTCGAGACGGCCGAAGTCGAGATCGCAAACCGGCTCGCCGGCGAACAGACGGCGCTCGATACCGCGCGCCAGGTCGATTCCCACTTGGCTCGGCTCACCGCAGAGGCCGAGGGATTGCGCAGGCTGCTTACACCGCCGTCCGATAAAGGCGAAGCTCCGCCGATCCTGACGGCGCTGCGGGTCGCCCCAGGCTTTGAGGCCGCGCTCAGCGCCGCGTTTGGGGATGAACTTCAAGCGCCGCTCGCCAGCGAGGGTGACAGGGGTGCCCGATTTTGGATCGCACTCGGTGGCGACGAGCATGGCTGCGCTGCCTTGCCCGCGGGCGCTTGCCCGTTGGGCGAAGCCGTCAACGCCCCATCTGCTCTCACGCGCAGCCTGGCGCAGGCGGGCTGGGTCGACGATGAGGAAACTGGGTGGCGCCTCCAGCCGAGGCTGGCACCGGGCCAGCGGCTCGTCGACCGTGAGGGTCGCCTGTGGCGTTGGGACGGCTTCGTCTCGCTCGGCTGCGGGCCATCCCCAGCCGCCGAGCATTTGCGTCATCGCAACCGGCTTGCCGTGCTGGAGAGCGAGACCGCCACTTTGAAGACCTCGGCTGTAACGGCCCAGAGCGCCGCCGCCGCAGCGCGTGCCGAGCGTCAGGAAGCAACCGAGGCCGGCAGATCGGCGCGGCAGGCGCTGTCCGACGCCGAGGCGGGACTGGCGCGGGTGCGCGCCGAGGAGGCCGAGATCAGCCGGCGAGAATTGACGACGCAAACCCGGCTCGCCGCCGCAGTCGACCTTCTCGAAAAGATCGGCGCCGATCTCGCCGAGACCAAGGCGCAGATTGACGAAGTCGAGGGTGAACTAGCCGCCCTCCCCGAGGCAAAATCGGCCCGCGCTGCGCTCGAGCAGGCGCGCGTCGCGGCGGCCGAGGCGCGCCGGCGCGAAGCCGACGCTCGCGCGGCAATCGAGCGGCTCGCCCATGAAACGGCGCGCCGCCGCGAGCGCCTGTCTTCGATCGACCTCGAGGAACGTGCCTGGCGTAAGCGCAGCACGGATGCCGCCGCGCAGCGGGTTGCACTGAACGAACGGCGCAGTGCGTTGGAGGCGGAGATCGGTGGCTTGGCGGCGCGCCCGGCAATGATCGCCGCCGAAAGCGAGGCGCTCGGCGCCGCAATCGCGGGCGCCGCGGAGAGCCGCCGCCGGTCGGCCGACGCGCTGGCGATCGGCGAGCGGCAGCTGCGCGAAGCGACGGAATCATCGCGCCTGGCTGATCAGGCATTGGGCGAGGCTCGCGAGCGCCTGGCGCGACTCGAAGGATTGCGGGATGGCGCAAATGAAGCCGTGGCGCGCCTGGCCCGCGATATCCGCGAGCGGATGGGTGTCGCACCCGAGGCGCTCGCCGAAATCGCCGGAGTTGGGGAGGACAAAATCGCCGCCGATCCGGCCGAGACCGCAGCCCGGCTGGACCGCTTGATCCGCGAGCGCGACGGCATGGGTCCGGTCAATCTGATGGCCGAAACCGAGGCCGCCGAACTCGAAACGCGGATCGCCGACCTGCAGCGCGAGCGCGCCGATCTGACCGAAGCGATCGCCAGGCTGCGTCACGGCATCACCGCGCTCGACCGCGAAGTACGCCAGCGGCTGACTGCGGCCTTCGAGCAGCTCGACCGCCATTTCGCCGAGCTGTTCACGAAGCTGTTCGGCGGCGGGAAGGCGCAATTGCGCCTGGTCGACAATGACGACCCGCTCGCCGCCGGGCTCGAAATCATGGCGAGCCCGCCGGGCAAGCGGCTGCAATCCTTGTCGCTGTTGTCGGGCGGCGAGCAGGCGCTGACCGCGCTCGCTCTACTGTTCGCGGCTTTCCTGACCAATCCCGCGCCGGTCTGCGTCTTGGACGAGGTCGACGCGCCGCTCGACGACGCCAATGTCGACCGGTTCTGCAGCCTGGTCGGCGAAATCGCCGACACCACCGGCACCCGCTTTCTGTTGGTGACGCACCACCGCATCACGATGGCGCGCGTCGACCGCCTCTTCGGCGTCACAATGGCGGAGCGCGGCATCTCCCAGCTCGTCTCGGTCGACCTCGCCCGCGCCGCCCGAATGCGCCAAACCGCCTGACCATCTGTGGCAGACCCGCATCGATAGGGCGTTCCGGGATCGTGCGCCGCGGATTGAGCGGATCGACGGCGCCGACCAGATCGTGGTCGAGAAGGATCAGATCCTCTCCGGGATCGGCCTGATCTCCAACGCCGGCGCGCGGTTCGAGGCCCCCGAGACGATCTCCGCGCGGGGGCGCTTCGAAGACGTGCACCGCGGGGGGTACGACCCCGAGCAACACCTCGAGGACATGGCGATCGATGGGGTGGCCGGTGAAGTCCTCTATCCTTCGCAGGGCTCTTTTGCTTCAAGGTGGCGGACCCGCTGCTGAGATGATCAATCTGGACGATGTCCAGGACGGGATCAAGGAGCTGGAGCGCGCCGCCCGCCTGGGCCTCTCCGGCGCGATGATCACCGAGTATCCGCTCGAGGACCGGCGCTACGACCAACCCGAGTACGAGCCGTTCTGGGCCGCCGCCGAGGCGCTCGAGCCTGCCGTTGAGCCTGCACACGGCCACGCGACGGCAGGGCAGGATCCGCGGGGCCGGCGACAAGACGCTGCGCGACGCCAGCAGCCGCGCGACGAAGGCGTTCTATCCGGCGCTGTCGATGTGCGATCTGATCTTCTCCGGCGTCTTCGAGCGTCATCCCCGCCTCACGCTAGCCATCGTCGAGTTCGAGCTGGCGTGGGCGCCCCACCTGCTCTCCACGATGGACTACACCTACCGCGAGCGCCACGGCGAGGCGATTTACCGGTTCAAGCGCTTGCCCTCGCGAAGGCGGGGGCCTGCCCTCGCGAAGGCGGGGGACGGCATGCTCCCGAGCGACTTCTTCCGCCGCAACGTCGTCTTAAGCTTCCAGGAGGACGCCATCGGCATTCGCCTGCGCGACGTCATCGGCCCCGACAACATGATGTGGGAAACATGATGTGGGGCTCGGACTACCCGCACAGCAAGTCGACGTTTCCCCAATCGCGCAAGATCCTGGCGGAGATCCTGGCCGGGGTGCCGGACGACGAACAAGCCAAGCCTGCCCCGGACCCCGATCCAGGGATCGCCGGCGGCAACACCGCCCGCGTGTACAATTTTGACGTGGCGAGGCTGACCGTCCCTGCTTGAAGAGCCAACCTCTCTGCGGCCGGTCTGCGCATTGTCGCGTCTCACCAGCTGCGCGTGGCAGCTGCAGCACCGAAGGCAATTACAACGGCTATTGCAATCCTGAGATCGAGTCCGTTTATGGCTGTACCTGTTGCAGCCGCGGCTTAACTTCGTCGAAATCGATCACACCGTTCCAATAATCGATGATCACGTCCTGGTTGAGGTCAATCCAGCGACTGACGAGCGCGACATCGGCGGCCGGCAAGCTGCCCGGCACAATTTCATGTGGCTGCGGTCGCACGGCTATCGACGGAGCGGTGCGCCAGGAGCCGCGGCCGCCGTGAAGAGTGCTGACTTTGACCCGCACATCGTGCGGATAACCGTCGTTTTCGGTAATCCACACCGCCATCGGCGAGGCCGGTCAGGCGCGGCGGCAGCTTCACTTTCGCCCAATCCTCCGCGACGGCTTCCGTAGTGGTCGTGTCTTTAAGATCGTCAGTCATATCCGCGCTAGCGGCCGCTCCCCGACCGCTTTGACTTATTGGGCATGGCCGAGGGCGTCAAGAAGGGTTTTTGCCAATTTCAGGTCGGCCGTCTCGAACCCTTCGCGGAACCGGTCGTAGACGGACCGGTCCCGGCGCGTTTGCAAGCGATATCGGATCGAACTGCAGCCATTCACCCATGCTGCGATGGTAGAATACGACGACCCGCGTCGAGCAGCATGTCGCTGACCCACGCCCCTTGCATCACGTCCAGTTGCATTCTGCGCCCAGCCTGTCGGATGCAATTTGTGATTTCCCGCATTGTCTTGACGACTTCCGGATGGTCGGGCTGGCCGGGATAGCCAAGACTTTGGGCGAAATCGTTTGGGCCAATGCTGTACAGGTCGATGCCCGGCACCGAGAGAATGGCGTCGAGGTTGTCCACCACGGCGACATCTTCCAGCAAAGCGCACACCAGCATCTGTTCGTTTGCCTCACGGTAATACGCCGCCTTGTCGGCAATCCCGGCATTGTAGTCGGTGCCCCGGTTGGCCCCGAATGACCGCTCACCGAGCGGACCGAAGTAGCACGCGCGCACGAGCTGGCGGGCGTCCGCCTCCGTGGCGATGTGCGGGCCCAATATGCCCATGATCCCGCGATCGAGATAGCGCAGGATGGTTGATGCGCCGATGTCCGGCACCCTGGCGATCGTTGTCAAATTATGGCGTTCGGCGGTCCGGCAAAGGTCCTCGAGCTGGTCCAGGCCAAACGGCCCATGCTCGCCGTCGATAAAGACGAAATCGAAGTCGAGCTTCCCCAGAATGTCGATCACCCATGGGGATGGGAAGGAGAGGTTGTAGCCGTACGCCTTGCGTCCGGCGCGCATGGCGGCTTTGATTCGGTTGGGTTGCTTCATCGTATGTCCTCACGTGTGCGGCGACTGCGATCTGATCGTCCCATCCTGTCGGTGTTGGCCCGTTGCTGGCGGCCGAACTCTGCACCGGGAGAAGCGAGGCCTCCAAGATGAGATGCAACGCGCCGAATGGGCAACGGACCTAAGGCGCCAATTCCGGGCCTTCCCGTCCTCACGCCAGAACGGGGAGGTTCGACCTTTACCGGACCTTCGGCACCCGGTACGGAACTCAAAGATGTGGCAGGTGGGGACCTTACCGAAAGCCGGGCGAGCGTCTCAAATCAAGGGAGCGATGTTCTGGTTTAACCGGAAGAAATTAGTCGGATCGTATTTTGCCTTGATTCTGGCCAGCCTGTCGTAGGTTTCGGCTCCGACACCCTCGCGGATGGCCTTGGCATCACCATCATGACCGGACAAGAAATTGAGATACAGCCGCCCATTCGAATAAGGCCGTATTGTCGACCAGAGCTGGCGCACCCAAGCGATGTTCTCCGCGTCCTCCTCGCGCTTTGACCAGATCGCATCGATACTGAACAACCACGGCTGGCTCCGGTCCCCGAACGCCGTTGCATCCGCTGCGACACTGCGCACCACGTCGCCAAAATACCAAACCGAGGAATACGTCATCTCCGACGGCCTGACGGCGAGGCCAGCGACGATTTCTCGGATTATCTGTTCGTCCAATCTGGGCAGATACAGCGAGCGGAAATAGCTGCGATCCCTTCCCTTCGGATACAGCGGATCATACAGCGCCTGTATGGCGCGGTAAGGCATCTTGGCGCTGAAATCCAACAATGGCGTGCCGAACGACCGCAATGGCGCAGTCGCCGCTTCTCCTTCGACGGCGGGCCCGTCATGCACCGCCGCCAGAGCCAGGACGCGCTTCCCTCGCGCTTCTTCGGGATATTCGGGGTCGTCCGGTATAGTGGAGAATTCGGCGAGGCTGCTCACTTCCTTCGGCGCGGCCGTCATATAATCGCGCCACAGCGGCAGCAGCTCCTCGGCACGGGTCTCCGGATATACGGCGGCGCAGAACATCAGGGTCGGCTCGATTGGGCGCAGGCGGAACTCGAAGGAGACGACGATACCGAAGTTCCCGCCGCCGCCCCGAATAGCCCAATAGAGATCCGGATTTTCCGTCTGGCTGGCGTGCACCAGCCGGCCATCGGCGGTAACTACATCGGCGGATATCACATTGTCGACGCATAAGCCCGCTGTGCCGCGGAGCCAGCCTACGCCGCCGGACAACGTCAAACCGCCGATACCGGTCGTCGAGATCAGCCCACCGGGTGTGGCGAGACCGAATGCAGTGGTCTCGCAATCCACATCGCCCCAGTTGGCGCCGCCCTGCACCCACGCGCGGCAGGCAGCGGGATCCACCCGGACCGCGCGCATGTTCGACAAGTCGATCATTATCCCGCCATCGCAAACCGCATGGCCGGCGACACCGTGCCCGCCGCCGCGCACCGCGACCAGAAGCCCGTGGTGGCGGGCGAAGTTGACTGCGGCAATCACATCGGCGACGCCGTGGCAACGCACGATGACGCTCGGCCGCCTGTCGATCATGCCGTTCCAGATGCCTCGGGTCGCATCGTACTCAGGGTCATCAGGCAGCAACATCCTGCCTCGCAGAGTCTGTCGCAGGCTCACGATCGCTGACTCGTCCGGCATTTCGCTCCGACCGAAATCCTCAGTCATTCCTCGTCCTCCGTCCTCGGCGTGCCCGTTGAAGGCACCGGCCTGCCTACCTTGCCGAGTCTGGCGCCACCCTACTAAAGTCAAATCAGCAAGCGATCGGTCATTTCCGCCATGCCTGACCCCGAAGGAAAGATTTGCGTCGCGATCCTCGCCTACCCGGAGGTCACTGCCTCCGTCGTCTACACGATGCATGACCTTCTTTTCGCCGCCGGCCGCGACTGGGCGTTCATCACCACCGGGGTCCCAGGCAGGCAACGGATCGTCCCTTACGTGGTCTGTGCCGAAAAGGGCGAAATCCAGACAGGGAACGGCGTGTGGATCAAACCGGATTATGATTTCAGCGATTGCCCGCCGCCCGACATCATCTGCGTGCCCGACTTTCCGTTGCCCGCCGACGACCCCTGCATCGGTCGTTTCGACCCCGAGGTAGCATGGCTGCGCCAATGCCACGCGGCGGGTACGACGCTGGCTTGCACCTGCACCGCTGCGATCTTGCTGGCGCAGACGGGACTGCTGGACGGGATGGAGGCCACCATCCACTGGAACTACGCGCCATCGCTGGCCAAGCACTACCCACGTTTGCGGGTCGATCCGGACAAAGCCCTGGTCGTCACCGGCCTCGAGCAACGGATCGTCATGGCGGGCGGCGGCACCAGCCATCTCGATCTGATCCTCTATCTGATCGCCCGCTTCGTCGGCCTTACCGAAGCGCTGGAAGTGGCAAAAGCCTATCTGATTACGTGGCACGATGCCGGCCAACGCCCCTTCACCTCACTGCTGACAGGCAAGCAGACCAGTGATGGGCTGATCGCGCGCTGTCAGGAATGGGCCGCCGATCGTTACGCAGAGGCCACGCCGGTAACTGCCATGGCGCGGTTTTCCGGTCTATCAGAACGGACCTTTACCCGGCGCTTCGCCAAGGCGACCGGTATGTCGCCGCTGGATTACATTCACGCGTTACGACTGGAAGAGGCGAAACAGATCCTGGAAACCGAGGATCTGCCGGTCGAGGCGGTGGCACTGGAGGTCGGCTATCAGGACAACGGATTTTTCGGACGCTTGTTTCGGCGGCGGGTAGGGATGACGCCGGCTCAGTATCGGCGCAGGTGGGGGAACCTGCACACATTGCTGAAGCGGTCGGAACACAATCCAAACGTTCTCAGCTGATCGAAGCCGGCACAGCCAAAGGTCTGATTTCCACCCTCTTGCGCCGATCGTGGTGGGTGCCTGCGAGCGACCGGAAAGGGGCAAATCCCGTCAAATATCGACCATCAGAAGGGCAGCATCGTGCCGATTCCGGCGCGCGGCCCGCCTTGACCTGGCCGGCGCGATGATCACCGAGTATCCGCTTGAGCACCGGCGCTACGGCCAACCCGAGTACGAGCCGTTCTGGGCCGCCGCCGCGGCGCTCGACCTGCCATTGAGCCCGCACACGGCGACGCGACGGCAGGGCAGGATCTGCGGAGCCGGCGACATGACGCTGCGCGACGCGAGCAGCCGCGCGACGAAGGCATTCTATCCGGCGCTGTCGATGTGCGATCTGATCTTCTCCGGCATCTTCGAGCGTCATCCCCGCCTCACATTGGCGATCGTCGAGTTCGAGCTTGGCGTGGGCGCCCCACCCTACCGCGAGCGCCACGGCGAGGCGATTTACCGGTTCAAGGATGGCATGCTGTTGCCTTGCTCTAGAGGTTGCGGCGAGACGGCGCCGCCGAAGCGCCTCAGTTCAGCCGGGCGACCAGCGGCGCCAGGAACTCGCGCAACACCGGCGACCATTTGGCGTGCTCGGGGCCGCTGGAGGAATGGCCGAGATCGCTGTCGAGCTCGAAATAGCGCGCCTCGACCCCGGCCGCGGTCAAGGCCTTGATGACATCGGGCGCGATCTTTGGTGGAAACAGCGCGTCGGTGCGGCACAGGATGTAGAGCACCTTGGCCCTGATCCTGGCGAAATCCGGCCTGGTGTCGAAGCCGAGCAGGGCGCGGCGCAGGATGATCAGCGAGTTGGCGTCCCATTTGGCGGCCCAATTCGCGGCCTGCTCCCGGATCGCCGCCTCGCGCGCCGCCGGGTCGGGGAAACGCGGCGCCAGGGCAGTCTCGATGCCGTAGCGCTTCAGTGTCTCGACCCGGATGTCGGTCAACACCGTCTTGCACGCCGCCTTGCCGTAATAGCGGCCGCCATGCCATTCGGGATCGCTGGCAAGCCGCGCCTGCAACTCGGCCAATTGCTTGTCGGTATTGACCGAGGCCCAGGGCGCGGTGTTGACCGGCACGATCGCGTCCATGAAATCGGGGTAGGCGACCGCCCATTGGAACGCCTGGTAGCCGCCATAGGAGGGACCGGCGACCGCGACCAGATGGCGGACGCCGAGATGGTCGAGCAAGGCTTTCTGCGCGGCGACGATGTCACGGATCGTGATGTTCGGAAAATCGGGGCCATAGGCCTCGCCGGTCTGCGGGTTGACGCTGCCGGCATTGGTCGAGCCGAAGGACGAGCCGAGCATGTTCGAGGCGACGACGAACAATTTGTCGGTGTCGATCGCCTTGCCCGGCCCGATCAGGCCGTCCCACGAGCCCGGCTGGTTGCCGTTCGCCGGGTTGCGGCCGGCGAAATGGTGGCTGCCGGTGTAGCCATGCGTGCACAGGATGGCGTTGCGGCCGCCATTTGGTCCATTGGGCGGCGCCAGCCGGCCATAGGTCTCGTAGGCGATCGTCGCCTCGGGCATGACCGTGCCGTCGGTGAGCGGGAAATTGCGCAAGGTGAAGAACCGGTCCTCGACGGCGCCGATATCGGCGGCGGGGCGCAGCGGCAGGTCGTTCATCGTTTTCCTCCGCAAGGCAACTCTGTTGACTCTGTCCGAACTGTCTTTCACCGTTCGCGAGGTACTTTTCGGCTTCGGACCACACGCACCATGAGCCCGTCGGACGCCGCGTGGCAACAATTGATCTCCGCATTGCACGCGTCCGGCCGCAAGGCTGCGCTCGCGATCACCGGGGGCGGCAGTGGGGCGGTCGGCGAGTTGCTTCGTGTTCCCGGCGGCTCTCGGCTGCTGATCGAGGCGCAGGTTCCCTACGACGCGCTGGCGCTTGCGGCGTTTCTCGGCTTTGCGCCGGCACAGGCGAGCAGCTCTGACACCGCAATCGCGATGGCACGAACCGTACGGGCACGCGCAGCCAGGCTGGTGCCGGCCCGTTGGTGGGCACCGATCTGGTCGGCCTCGGCGCGACGGCGGCACTGGTGAGCGACCGCCCGCGTAAAGGCGAGCATCGATTTCACATCGCATTCGCCAACTCCGCCGGCCCCAACTCCACTGGCGCGCACTGCACCTGCGTGATGGCCAAAGGCCGACGTGATCGCGCCGCTGAAGAAGACCTCGTTTCGCGCGCGATCGTCCTGTGGCTGGCCCGCGCATGCGGGATTGCCGCACCGTCGCCGCGCAGCCTCGTCGATGCGGACGAACATTATGCGGAGACGGTGGTGGCGCCCGGGGCGGCCGTGGATATGATCGATCGGCTCCTGGCGGGCGAACTCGATCGCGTCACCGTCCAGCCCGATGGCCAAATAATGTAGTCGGCGCCGCAGCCCTTTGTGCTGTTCCCAGGCTCTTTCAACCCGATGCACGAGGGACATGTATTGCTGGCGCGGGTCGCCGAAGAGTTCAGGCAGCAGCCCTTGGCGTTCGAAATCTCTGTCACAAACGTCGACAAGCCGCCGCTGGCGGGCGAGACGGTGAGATACCGGCTCGCGCAATTCGCCTGGAAGTCGCCGGTCGAACTTACGCGAGCGCCGACCTTTCTCGAAAAGTCGCGCTTGTTTCCGGGGACCACGTTTGTGGTCGGCGCGGATACAGCAGAGCGGCTGTTTGGGCCGAAATATTATGGCGATGACGAGGTTCGAATGCACGTGGCGCTCGAGGAAATCGCCAATTCGGGGAGCAGCTTTCTGGTGGCCGTGCGCATCGACGCGGCGGGGCGCGTACGCGCGCTGAACGACATCCCCGTGCCGCGGCGCTATGCCGATCTCTTCACCGAAATCCCCGAGCACCGTTTCCGCTTCGACATCTCCTCATCCGAGATTCGCGCCCGGGGACGTGCACACGGAGGACGTGCAGTTGGCGATCGGTGAAAAAGAACGCTGTAACGCAAAAGTCGCAAAAAGTGCGCAGAAAACGCGAAAGTGCTCCAACTCCTTCACACTTCACCACTCCTTAACTACCTCTGCGTTAAAGCGTTTCCTGATTACACACTATCCTCAACCATCAAACTGTAGTACAAAACAAAAACATACAACTGTTTCTGCAAGTTTGAACGATAACGCGCAACAAGATACAATATCAAAAAAAGCTCAGCGAAACCCAATTTACTGTTCTTTACAGAACAGAGAATCAGTACCAAGAGGCAGTGATGCGCTAACGCTAACCATCCAACTTTGTCTACCCAGTTTGCGCAAAGGAGCATCAAGCTCGTGAAGACCCGAGCGCTTTACCGGTGTACCGCCTCTCGACAACAGACATCCGTGATCACCAGAACGATTTTCGCAACAACCAAAATACCACTGTGCATTTAGTTTCACGCCATGTACCACCTCACTCAGAGCAAAAGCAACATCTCCAACATTAAGTTAAGCCACCAACTTAACGTCACCCAAACCACCACCTAAAAGATCAAACACAAACTCATACAAACGATAATAGAGCGAGACACCACAAAACACCTGACAAAACAAATCGAGATCAACAACACCTATCTCAACAAAGAGCGCAACAACAACATACAAAGCCACAGTTCACCTAACAAAACACCAATCGTAGCAGCGATCAAAACACACCAAAAAGCAAACCAATCCACTTGAAGTTACGCCACGTAAAAAGTTTCCACCGTACCGAAATCACGACCTTAACGCAACGCAATATCCATCCCACCAACACCGTTGTCAGTGACAACCTACACTACTTCACTAAAGTCAACAACACCAACTACGTTCACCAACCAATCATCACTAAATCCAATCACAAAACCACCCTGAACCCTGCTTTCAAGTAAGTCAACACCACCCTCAGCAACATCAAGAGCGCCATCACTAACACTTACCACACCATCCGCGACAAACATATACCCCACTACCTCGCCGAATTCTAGTACCTCTTCAACCGCCGATACTATCTCTCCGCCATGATGCCACTCCTCTGCTATGTCTCAGTCCGAACCCCTCCTATGCCATACCACCTCCTCAAATTATCTGAGGATAGTGCGTAATCAGTAAGCGTTTTAGTTTCTCACCCAGTCCTGATCTCTCCGAATTCTCTCTCTATCTTGCGCCAGCATACTCCTGCATCCTCCGTGACATACACTTCACCTAATAATCTAAACTCTACAATACTATTATCTTCATCTATATACTCTTCTAAACTCACACAATAACCTTATTCTACTTAATAGTATCAATATCTCCCAACTCTACCTAAATTATTATTACTTAACACTTATCCCTTTTCTCCTATTATAATCTCACCACAACCATCTAACAACACTCTTATTCATCTACCTTTACTACCATACCTCTCATATAAATCAACAACCATTTCTCCTTTATACCCAAAAACTACCAATTATCTCCCATATAATTATCATAACCCCATTATCTCCCTACTTTCCCACCTAACCCAACCATCATATCTCTCACTAACAAACTCTTATCTCCACCTACATCTCCCATCTCTCCCTATCTCATACTATCTCTTACCTATTTCCTCCAATCACATCTAATTCTACCTAACTCTACCTCTAAATCTAATCATCACCTTCCCTTAAACCATAATACCCTATCTAAATTTCTCAAACAATCTTCTCAACCTAAACATCTCTCTATATTACCTATACTAACCCAATAAACCTCTATCTTATACTATTTAATTATAACCTCAAACTATATAAACTCTATATCATCTACCCCAATATCTTATATCAACTTACAACTACCTTATAACCCTATTTCTCTCATCAACTATCAACACTCTCTTATTTCTCATTATCTTATTTACCCTTCTTAAACTCATTTTGCTCTTATTCATGGTATTTAAGTCTCAGAAAACATCTCAATCCAACTTATCAAAATTATCTACCAATAAATACTCTATTATCTTTTACTTTTATCTGCTTGTTATTATCTATCTTCCTCCTTCTCTCTCCTATCTATATATATGTGATATTCTACCATATAAACTTATTGATTTATAAAAATCTATTACTCACCCTAAATTATCTCTCTCTATTTCTATCAGTTCTACGCTATACTCTACTTCTTTATATATCTTATCTACCTCTATAATACCTATCTGTGCTTACCTCTAATATACTCAATAACCTATACTACTAGTTTAAAATTCAGTTCTACCATCTTCTCACTACCTATTTCTTTTTTCTCATTTATATTTTCCAATATTGCTTCTTACATCTTTTACCCTTATATTCATATACTTCTTTTTTCTCTTCTTCCTATCCCTCTCAAAATATCTCATCTAAACCATCTTCAAATTGAGCTACTTACCTAATCCTATATCTATCCCTCTTTTCTTCTTTAATCTCTACCTTTTAGCTTCTCCTCTATTTTTATTCCTATACATTCTTTACATCTTATTCTATAACTCTTAATTACCAATCCACCTTCCACCCCTCCTATCTCTCCTCTTACTCTCTGCTCTTTATCATAGCTTTCCCTCTCTGCCAAGCCATTGCTATGTTGAGTTTCTACAAGGTACCACTACTGAATGCGTTGCTCCTCTCGCCTGTGTAGCGTTCCTCGCCTTTGTCATCAGCATGTTCTCCTTGTACAGCATCATGAAATACCTGACCGCCGCTGCTAATCTGTGACCTGTAACCAAAGCTGCAGCGCCGCCGAGCGCTACTATCTTGTCTTCAAGCTCCCCTGCGTGTACTAAGAGGCTGCTCTACGCCTCACCACTGAGCGTGTCAGCACTATCGCCGAGCTCGTTTCCGTTTATCCAATCCGCATCAGCATCCTCTCCGCCTCTCTTTTGACTTTATCCTCGCCCTTGTGTATGCCTCTATTCTGTGTACCTATGTTGGTGGCAAGATCGCGATAGTGAGAGAATTCTGCTTCAAGAGAGCATCCAACATCCTCATTTACAATAAGCTGGTCGCCTAGCGATCCCAGCTTCCCAAACTTGCCGCCTCTCTGTCCGCGCGTGATGCTGAGCGAGCCGCAGCTGAGACTCTTGCACAAAAGGCCCTTACCGCATCACAGCTCTCTCTACGCTACGCCTACGCCAAACAGTCAGAACTCGCCGACCAGCAGGCGAAACTCTACGAACTTGCCCAGCGCTTGCAGTATTTCAGCTTCGCAGATGCCAACAAAATTGTGCTGCAAAATGAAAAACAGCAACTCTAGCAGGCACTGGCAGCGCTGAAGAGAGACGCTGACCGCTGCCAAGAGCAGCTCTGCTAAGCCAAACGGGCGTACGATGACGCAAACTCCAAGTTGAGAGAGCTGCGAAGGCGTTTACGCTGCTAGCGCCTATCTGATTGCCGCCTGCTTAACTACTTACACTCTCTTGACTTATCTCGCTGATAAGGCCCGCATGAAGGCTTCTAGTCTCAAGAACATTGTCTAGCAGCTAGTCAGAGATCAGTACGCCTATTTCATCTCGCGCTTGATGTGCGTCACGCCCTCGTTACCTTATGAGCGTTAGATCCGAGGCGTTGCGTCTCGCGCTGTGGTGTTCTCTCAAGCGCCGCCTCCGCCCCTACCTGTCTTCTACCATCATCTGCGCTTTGCCGCCGCTGCAGCCCTTTGTGCTGTTCCAGGTTCAACCCGATGCACGCGGGGCATGTATCGCTGGCGCGGGTCGCCGAAGAGCACAGACAGCAGCCCTTGGCGTTCGAAATCTCTGTCACCAACGTCTACAAGCCGCCGCTGGCGCGCGAGACTGTGAGACGCCCGCTCGCGCAATTCGCGTGGAGGTCTCCAGTCGAACTCACGCGAGCGCCCACCTTTCTCGAAAAGTCGCGCTTGTTTCCGGGCACGACGTTTGTCATCGGCGCGGATACGGCGGAGCGGCTGGTTGCGCCGAAATATTATGGCGATGACGAGCTCCGAATGCATGTCGCGCTCGAGGAAATCGCCAATTCGGGGAGCAGCTTTCTGGTGGCCGTGCGCATCGACGCGGTGGGGCGCGTACGCGCGCTGAACGACATCCCCGTGCCGCGGCGCTATGCCGATCTCTTCACCGAAATCCCCGAGCACCGTTTCCGCTTTGACATCTCCTCATCGGAGATTCGCGCGCGGCGCGGTGCAGTCGGTAATTCATAGCGAGCCTCAGAGATAATCTGCGTCTTTGCTACGGCAGGTGAACCCCGGATAGCTGCCCAAATGGTTGCGCTGCCGAAGTCGTCTGCCCTGGGCCGCCAGCACCCGCGCGACGAAGGCGTTCTATCCGGCGCCGTCGATGTGCGATCTGATCTTCTCCGGCGTCTTCGAGCGTCATCCCCGCCTCACCCTGGCCATCGTGGAGTTCGAGCTGGCGTGGGCGCCCCACCTGCTCTCCCCCATGGACCACACCTACCGCGAGCGCCACGGCGAGGCGATTTACCGGCTCAAGAGCCTGCCCTCGCGAAGGCGGGGGGCCTGCCCTCGCGAAGGCGGGGGACGGCATGCTCCCGAGCGATTTCTTCCGCCGCAACGTCGTGCTGAACTTCCAGTAGGACGCCGTCGGCATTCGCCTACCCCCACCCTAACCCTCCCCCGGTTGCGGGGGAGGGAAGGTTGGGGGGTGTCGAGAACGTGATGTGGGGCTCGGACTATCCGCACAGCGAGTTGACGTTTCCCCAATCGAGGAAAATCCTGGCGGAGATCTGGCCGGGGTGCCGGAGGACGACCAGGCCAAGCCTGCCCCGGACCCCGATCCGGGGATTGCCGGCGGCAACACCGCCCACGTGTACAATTTCGACTTGGCGAGGCTGATCTCCCCTGCCTGAAGAGCCTTCGTGGCGCGCATTGAGGTTTGGATTATACAATACCTACGATAACGGCTTTTTTGACGATCCTCGGCGGCGGTCAAGACGGAAATGGAAAAATTCAGGACCGGGCGTCTTGTAGCGCGGTCATGGCAGATCGAGGATCTGCCCCTCGCGATGGAATTGTGGGGCGATCCCGCCGTCACGGCGCTCATTGATTCTCGCGGCAAACTCACCGACGCCCAAGTCCATGAGAAACTCTACGCCGAGATCGAGCGAGAGAGATCCAGCGGTGTTCAGTATTGGGCGCTGTTCGATCACCGCAATGGCGATTTCGTCGGCTGCGGCGGGCTTCGGCCCTGGGTCTGTACACCCAGCGAGGCGGATTTCGAAGTGGGGTTCCATCTCGTGAAGCGCTGCTGGGGCAAAGGGTTCGGAACGGAAGCTGCCCTAGGCGCGCTCGAATATGCGTGGGAAAAATTGCGGCTGTCGAAAGTCTATGCCGGGCATCACCCAGACAATCGCGCTTCGGAGAAGATCCTTCAGAAGCTCGGATTCGAGTTCATCGAAAATGTTTTTTACAAGCCCACCGGCTTGATGCATCCGTCCTACGTCTGCATGGCGCCGACACGTAGACCAAACACTCCCACATCGACGTAGACCGGAAGCCCTCCTGATGGTCGCGACAGCGGCTGTGCGCCGGCAGCGGCCGTTCGGCCGGCGTGGATTGAACGGATCAAGCCGAACCCTGCACCGGGAGAAGCCAGTCCTCCAAGATGAGATGCAGAGCGCGAATGGGCAACGGCCTCTATGCGCCGAAGAACGAACCCGCTCGCGCGGGAGGGAGCACGCGTCGCGGTCCGCGCATTGTCGACGGGGTGATGCGCGGTAGCAGGTGACGGTCGGGGCGTCTGATCCCGAGCATTGAAGGTCCAGCAACCTTCAGCTCGGGAGAAGACCCCCCATGACCTCCGATACCTCACCTCGGCCCGTCAGCCCGCTGCGTACGCGCATGATCGAAGACATGACCGTGCGCGGCTTTAGCGAGCAGACGCGCAGCCACTACGTTCGACACGTCCGCGCATTCACGGCCTTTATTGGCCGGTCGCCCGACACGGCGACGACGGAAGACCTGCGCCTCTTCCAACTGCACCAGACGCAGAGCGGCATGCAGCCGCCGAGCATCAACAGCGCGGTCTCGGCCCTACGGTTCTTCTTCACGGTGACGCTCGACCGGCCGGATCTGGCGCGCCGGCTCACCGTCGTACCGTATCCGCGGCGGATACCGGCGGTGCTCAGCGTCGAGGAAGTGACGCTGCTGCTGCGCGCGGCAACAGCGCCGAAGTACAAAGCGGCGTTCGCCACCGCCTACGGCGCCGGGCTGCGCGTCTCGGAAGTCGTCGCGCTCAAGGTCGGCGATATCGATTCCGAGCGCATGCTGCTGCGCGTCGAACGCGGCAAGGGGCGCAAGGATCGTCACGCGATGCTCTCGCCGCAGCTGCTCGAACTGCTGCGCGCTTGGTGGCGGGAGGGGCGGCGGCGCAGCCTGCTGCTGCCGGGAGGCTGGCTGTTTCCCGGCCGCAACCCGGTCGAGCCGCTGTCGGCCCGCCAGCTCTGCCGCGCCGTCCGTGCCGCCGCCCAGGCCGCGGGGATCAAGAAGCGCGTGTCGCCGCACACGCTGCGGCACAGCTTCGCCACCCACCTTCTCGAGCAAGATGTCGATATTCGCGTGATCCAGACGCTTCTGGGTCACGCCAAGCTCGACACTACGGCGCTTTACACCCGCGTCGCCAATACCACGATCCGCACCGTAACCAGCCCGCTCGACCGGCTGGCACCATTGACCGAGGGGACGCCGCGACCCAAGGCTTAGCCGGGCGGCCGTGCGCCGCCCAAGGCTGGAAGTCGCAGACGTCTTTCATCGCCATGGAGCGGACTGGCGCCGGGCCAATGCCGGGCATGTGAGCCTGGGTCAGCTCCAGGTGATGTCAGCCATCGAGCAGTGCCGCTCGGCCGCGCTCGGCGGGCATGTCGAGCGCTGCGAGGATTGCGGCCACAGCCGCATCGCCTACAACTCGTGCCGCAATCGCCATTGCCCAAAGTGTCAGGGCGCGGCGGCGAAGGATTGGCTTGCGGCCCGCGAAGCCGATCTGCTGCCGGTCGGCTATTTCCACGTGGTCTTCACGCTACCCGCCGAGATCTCTCCAATCGCCTACCAGAACAAGGCGGTGCTCTACGACCTGCTGCTCCGCACGGCGGCCGAAACCCTGCTCACGATCGCCGCCGATCCCAAGCACCTCGGCGCTCGCATCGGCGCCACCGCGGTGCTCCACAGCTGGGGCTCGGCTATGACCCACCACCCGCACGTCCATATGATTGTGCCGGGCGGCGGGATATCGCTCGACGGGACGCGCTGGGTGCGCTGCAAGCCCGGCTTCCTTCTGCCGGTGCGGGTGCTTTCCCGCCTGTTCCGGCGGCTCTTCCGGGCTGCGCTCACCGATGCCCATGCGGCGGGCCGGCTGGCGTTCTTCGGTGAGATCGAGGGCCTCTGTCGTCGCGAGGCCTTCGCCGCGTACCTCGCACCACTCATGCGGAAGAAGTGGTTTGTCTACGCCAAGCCGCCCTTCGCCGGGCCAGAAGCAGTGCTCGCCTACCTCGCCCGCTACACCCACCGCGTCGCCATCTCCAACAGTCGCCTTGTTGCTCTCGACGAGCGCGGCGTGACCTTCCAGTACAAGGATTATCGCCGCAACGGGCAGGCACACTACCGCACAATGACGCTCAGCGCCGACGAGTTCATCAGGCGCTTCTTGCTCCACGTTCTGCCGAAGGGGTTTCATCGCATCCGCCACTACGGGCTGCTGGCCAGCGCCGGCTGCAAGGCGAACATTGCGCGCGCCAAGGAGCTGATGGCCGTCCCAATGCCGGCAGTCAATCCGCCGGCAGCGGACGACACAGTCGATCCCGACGCCATGACCGATCATCGCCCGCCGTGCCCTTGCTGCGGCGGCCGCATGATCATTGTCGAGGTCTTTGCGCGCGGCAGCGCACCCCGCGGCCCACCGTCCGCCGGCGCCGGGATCAGGATTTGATGCGAGTGACTATCCTTGTCGTCCCGTTGCAGCATCGGTTCGCCGGAACATCTCGTTCCCGGCGCCGCGCCCGTTTCATCCCGATGCCTGCAAGCGCCGGCGGGAGATCACGGACCAGTCCTCAATCAAGCCATCGAGTACAGAAGCAACGCCCAATCCGCAATCATCAGCGCCTTTCAGCTCTCAGCGATCTTCGCAAAACCATCCACGGCTACAGTCGCTCCGACGCCAAATCCCCATAGTCGCCAGGCGTTCACCGCCTTCCCGCGGGTTCGTTCATCGGAGGCTTTCCGACGCCGGCCCCTATACTGGGTCGATCGCTCGCGCCGGGCCGGCATCCGAAACCCTTCCCGATAACGGACCTTGGCGCGACCACCGGAGTGGCCCGCCCGCCAATTTTTACGGCGCTTCCTCGTAGGTCGAGGTATCCAGCGGTACCGTCGTACCGCCAATTGCATGCCAAGCAGTGATCCCGCCGACGAGAGCCCTGGCGTTATAGCCCCGCTGTCTCAGCTCGGTCACGACCCCACCACTGACCTGAAATCCGCAAATGCAATAAACCGCGATAGGACGGTCGCGCGGCAGCTCTCCGACCCATTGCGGCGGCGCGGCAGGAGCGTGCATGGTGGCACCCGCCAGCATATCCTTGCGTCGGGGCAGGTCCACTGGCAGACAGAGGTCCAGGAGTACCGGCCGGCGATCTTCATCACCTTCGAGCGCGACCTTCAGCTCCTCTGCCGAAATCCGTGCCTCCTCTTTCGCCGGCGCGCCATAGGGCAGAAAGAGACCGTCTTCTCCCACTCCCTTGCCGATCGCCAAGCGATACCGCGCGTCGATCCGCTCCCAATTTAAGTTAACCATCACCTGATCGACATAAGCAGCCGCCATCGCGCCAAAATCGAGATGATAGGCATGCTCGTACATATCGAGCGCGAGGATCGGCGTCGCCCCTGGGAGGCCGTGCGCGTGGTCTGCCGGCCACTGGCTGACCAGCCGGCCCAAGCGGTCAGACCAAGCGAGAATTGTCCAGCCGGAGCCGCCGGCTAGAGCCTTTGCCATGGTGGTAAACTCGGCTTGCCAAGCCATGACGCTGCCAAAGTCGCGCTCGAGCGCCTTAGCGAGTCCGGCGGGCGGCTGGGCGAGCCCGTTGGTGGATTGTCACCTTCTCCGCCGAGTGAATTGAAATAGATCTCGTGCAGAAGCACGGAGCCCGCAGCAATCAACTCTTCGCGCTTGAGCCCGTTGATCTCGAACAGCGGCGTGTGAGCCCAGTCGAGGGTCTGAAGTTGACCCGCTTCCGTGGAGCCCGTCAGGCTTTTAATGGAGGCTGTTCAGATGCCCAAGACGCGTCCGCCCTATTCACCTGAGTTTCGTCGCCAGATGGTCGATTTGGTTCGCGCTGGACGTGATCCGGCCGACCTTGCTCGCGAGTTCGAGCCGACCGCCATCTTCAGCCACTGGGTTGCGCAAGCCGACCGGCAAGAGGGCCGCCGGAGAGAAGGGTGGCGGGCTGACCGCTGCAGAGCGTGACGAGCTGGCACGGTTGCGACGTGAGAACAAGCAGCTGCGGCTGGAGCGCGACATCCTCTCCGAGCTGCTGCCTGGTTCGCACGCGGACCGGCACGATCCCGTCCGGGTCTTCGGTCATGAGCGCGCACCGCGTGTTCCTTGCCGTGATGGCACGCTGCTCGGCGTGTCGGAGGCTGGCTTTCATGCTGCGGCGCCGACCAGCGTCTGCTCATGCCGTCGCCGACGCGGCGCTGCTAACGGATCCGCACGATCCATGGTGGATCACGCGAGACCTATGGCGCGCCGCGGGTGCATGCCTAGCTCCAGGCAGGAGGGGAGCATGGGCGCAAACGCATGCCCGGCTGATGCGCGCCGCCGTGAGGCGCCAGCCGCCGGCGCGGCACGATCGTTACCACACGGCGGACAGGAGCCGACCGGCGCCCACGGTAGACCGCGATTCACTGCTTCCGGCCGAACCAGCTCTGGGTTGCCGACATCACCTTCGTGCCGACGCGAGCGGTTTTCTCTATCTCGCAGTGGTTCTGGATGCCTCCGCAAGATCCGGCTGGTCAATGGCCACTATCTGCGACCGAACTGGTGCTGACGCGCTGGAGATGGCGATCGCCAGCGCGCCGGAGGCGTCATCCATCATAGCACCAGGCAGCCAATACACATCGTGGCTCGCAAACGTTGCAAGGAGGCTGGCGTCCGGCCTCATGGGATCGGTCGGCGATACCTACGACAATGCCACACGAGAGCTTCTTCCCACGCTCAGCAACTGCTGAGCACGCCTCCCCAACACCAAAGCCTGCTTTATCACAACACCCCCCACTCACCTCCACCACCCACCACCACCACACAACCCCCCTGCAAGGCGCGCTTGGATGGCGTTCAGCCGCCGCAGCGCGCCGCCGTAGTTGTTTTCGTAATGGCTCACGAGCAGTCGCTCTGAAAGCCCGTTCATCCGTTGCGGCTTGAGCAGGAACGGCCGGACGGCAATGTTCGAGGATGTGGTCATTTAATCTCCTTATTTCACCATGACCCAGGCTGGCTGAAGCAGTAGCCATGGGCACGTGATGCGATCGATCTTCGGCCGCTCCCGCGTCACCCACCGTGTCGAGGGCTTGACCGCCTTGTTGCGGAGCGGCAAACCGGCCGCGGCCCAGGCTTCGATGCCCCCTTCGAGATAGTGCGCGTCGATGCCAAGGTCCCGCAAAGCCACGGCGGTGTTCTGGCTGACCTCGTGGCTGCGTACGCAATAGACCGCGACGCTTCGGCCAGCAGGAATGCCGCTTGCCCAGGCCTCGACGGTTTCGGGTGCTCGGCGGATCGCGGCGACGACGACTTGCCCGGCTTCTGCAAAAGCCGGCTCGGGCCGGACATCAACAATCAGCGGCGCGGCTGGCGAGCCGAGCCTTTCGTAAACCGACTGGAGAAATAGAAAAACGGGCCTCATCCATATTGGCGCTCCCCGCGTTGGCGAGTGGCGCAGAGCTTGGACGAGCAACCGTCTGAGGGGGTGTCTGCCTCGACCCCAGCGGCGATATAGCCACTCCGCCGGGCGAGTGCAATAGGAATTAGCGGATGGCGCCGCCATGCCAATGCGGAACCGTTCTCAATTATTTTTCGCACCGAGGGTTGACGGGCAAAGCCTCCGGGCCCATCTCGCGTCCGTCGGGCTCCAGACGCCGTCGCCCGGCCACCCCAAGGCATTTGCCCAAGCACTGCACTTCGCCCGATCGCCGGCCAGAGGGCTTGTGACATGTCTCGGTTTCCACGACCCGAAACCGGCGAGGGCTTGGAGAACCCAATGCCTGACGTCACTTTATTCGGCTTTCCGCGCAGCGTTTACGTCCAAATGGCGGGCCTCGTCCTCACTCATAAGGAGGTTCAGTACACCTTCCATGATCTCGAAACGGAGATGAACACGCCGGCCCACCTGGCGCTGCACCCCGTTCGAGCGGGTGCCGATCCTTCGGCATGGCGATTTCACGCTCTATGAGACGGCCGCGATTTTCGGCTATGTCGACGATATGTTTGACGGATCGAAACTAAGCCCCAACGGTTCGCAGCTGCGGGCGCGCATGAACTAGTGGATCGGCGCGGTCAACTCTTACTATTACCCGTACATGATCCACCACGTGTCGCACGAGCGGAACGTGTTCCCGCAGCTCGGCATCGAGCCCGACGAGAAGGTCGTCGAGCTCGCGCTGCCGAAGGTGGAGATCTGTCTCCAGGTCATGGAGCGCGAGCTGGCGGACGGGAAGGAATTTATGCTGGGCCCGCAGCTTAGCCTCGCGGATTTTTATTTGCTGCCAATCATCCACGCGTTCGGCTTCGCGCCCGAGGCGCAGGCCATCTACCCGCGCTTTCCGTCGATCTGTGCCTGGCGCGAGCGGACGGAAGCCTTACCGACCTTGAAGCGGTTTCGTGCCGCGCAGCCGCCGCGTGGACCGATCGAGCACGCGCGCAGGTGGGCTGTTTCTCACCGGCCGAAGTACTGACTTGTTGCTGGAGGCTCGGCGGTGATGCCGCCTAGCTGACATGAAGGTGCGGGGATTAGCAGACTCCCCGTCAGAGGACGCTCCTCCAAGCTCTGCCCCTTTTGGGCCTGCTCCGCAATCTTGCGGGATAACGCGTATTCTGATGGGCGTCTCTTATGCGCCGATAACGCCGCGTTGGCCTTACCGAACTCGCGGTCGGGACGGGCGAAATCAACGCAAGAGCGGCTTGTCGAGCATGTCCCAGCCATATGCTCGACCCACCCGGTCGACGACTACCTGCAGCAGTGGCAGTCCATTGTCGCTATTGGTCATGGCGACCACACCATAGCCCCTGGCGCGATGTGCCGTCGCCAAGCACTGGAATCCCCAATTGCTGCCGCCATGCTCGAAGTACCAACCTTCGCCCTTCCGCACGACCGAAAACCCGACGGCATAAGGACCGACACCCACTGGTGTCACCATCTTCTGCATTGTCGACCGCGTGAGCACCGCCGTCGATCGTCCGGCAAGCGTCTTTTGGACCTCGATCATGAACTTTGCGAGGGCGGTGGGTGGGGTCCATAGCCCAGCCGCAGCCTGCTCAGGGTAGACGTGCCAACGGGGCGGTCCGCGCCTTTGCCGGAGCCGTCATGGCCACGCGCAGTCAGCCGCTCAAGGTCCAGTGGCAAGGGGTATTCGAAAGTGCTGCCAGTCATGCCGATCGGATTAAGTACCCAGTCGCGTATGATTTCGGTGAACGGAATCCCGACCGCATCGGTGAGCGCCAGTTGCTGGATCATGGTGCCACCGCCGGAATAATGGAAAGCGGTTAGGGGCGGTCGAACCAATCGCACTGGACCGACATTGGAAGGCGGCTGACCGTCGAGTATCTGCGGCACAGTTGGCAACGGTGTTCCAGGAGCGTAGCCGGGGAACCCGAAACCGTCGCCGGTACCAGAGGTGTGGCTCAAGAGCGTTCGCGGCGTTACGGGCAGACCACCATTGAACGGCGAGCCGGGCAATCTCCAGGACGTCAGAATGGTGTTGATGTCCTGATCGAGGCTGAATTCGACCGCCTTTGACGGCTTTGAGCGACGCCATGGCAGCGACCGGCTTGCTGATCGATGCCGCCTGATACAGCGTTTCGTTTGTGGCAAGCGCTCCGGTCTCGACGTCTGCCACCCCCAAGACTTTTGCCCCGTCAATCGCAAAGTCTTGGATTACGGCGATGCTGAGGGCTGGCACCTGATAGTAGGCCATCACCTCTTGGATGGTGAGTGGATCCGCTCCCTGGCGATTGGGCGACTGAGAACCTTCGATTTCTGCGAGCATCCAGGATTAGCGTCCTTCCGAACAGTTGCGAATTGGGCTTGGCGGCCGCGATCGGATGTTATTCCGACCGGTCGTTGAGGCCAAATTGGAAGAGTTTGAATTGATCCGCGGACGGGCTCGATCCAGCGAACCAGCCGAAGCGGCGCCTGATCGGCTTTCCCAGTCAGGGGTCGGAAGCGCCGCAGCAAGCCTCCTCGGATCGAACTGCAGCGTTCACCCACGCTAGGATGATAGAATACGACGACCCGCATCGAGCAGCATATCGCTCACCCACGCCCCTTGCATCACGTCCGCTTGCATCCTGCGCCCGGCCTGTCGGATGCGACGCGTGATTTCCTGCATTGTCTTGACGACTTCCGGATGGTCGGGCTGGCCGGGATAGCCGAGACTTTGGGCAAAATCGTTTGGGCCAATGCTGTAGAGGTCAATGCCCGGCACCGAGAGAATGGCGTCGAGGTTCTCCAGCACGGCAACATCTTCGAGCAAAGCGCACACCAGCATCTGTTCGTTTGCCTCACGGTAGTACGCCGCCTTGTCTGCAATCCCGGCATTGTAGTCGGTGCCCCGGTTGGCCCCGAATGACCGCTCACCAAGCGGACCGAAGTAGCACGCCCCGACGAGCTGGCGGGTCCTCCCATGGAGGCGGATCACGAGGACCCGTCCGGTTCGCAAGGGAGCAGCGCCCCGCAACGCTTGCAGTGCACCGCATCGCTCTCATGTTCGGAAAGCCCGCAGGAGGAACACCGGTGGTGTAGCTTCCTGGGCCGGAACAGCACCTGTACCATCCGCAAAAACAAGCTGATTCCGACGATCATCATGACGATCGAGAGCAGTCGCCCAGCCGTCCCGGCAAGCGTTATGTCGCCAAACCCGGTCGTGGTCAGCGTCGCGACTGTGAAATAAAGCGCATCGATATAGTTACCGATCGCCGGGTTTTGCCGGTGTTGCGTCTCGTAAACGACTGCCGTCATCACAAAGAGAAAGACGAAGAGGTGGGTACCCGCGATGATCGTATCGTAATTGCGCCTGACGAATGGGAAGTCGCGCTGCATGCGGCTCGCGATGCGATATGAGCGAAACAAGCGGAGCGCTCGTAGCGCGCGAAGAAAGCCGAGCCCGTGCCCGCTGATCGGAGCCGCGAACGAGATTATGACCGCTATGTCGGCGAGGCCCAGTGGGTGAAGCAGGTCGTGCAAGCGTTGGCGGCTTACCGAGAGGCGGGCGAGGAACTCGCCGAGTATGAGGAGCCCGATCGTAGCGTCGATAAGCTCGAGAACGGTGCCCGCGTCGACAAACGAAGTTACCACCAGGAAAATGATCGTCAGAACGTCGAACAGCAGGAGCCCGTACCGGAACCGGACGGCACGTCGGCTCTCCCCCTCGTACAGGTCCCGTAAGAGTGTGCCGGTAGCCATGCAGATGTGAGTTCCGGCTGAGGCGAACTGTAGTTACGGTGACAGTTTACTTGATTGTGGGCGCGACGCTGCCATGCGAGGCCCGCGCGCATCTCACGGGCGAGGATGATGAGCTGGCAATGGTGGCGCCGCTGGTTGCGCTGATCCCGGTCTTTGCCGCCCTTCTCGACATGCGGGCTGAGGCAGCCCTGACCAATCGGATCGCGCGCGCACCCATCATCGGACGACCGGTGGCGCGCCGGAATGGATCGCGACGCGTGAGCGCCGGCTCGGCCGGCCTCTCGCACCCGGCAAACCCGAGCCACAGCCGCGCATGCAGCCGGACCCGCGTGGCAGCTGCAGAGCGCCGAAAGCGGACATCCGCTCGACGAAAACCGCGTGGACTGCGACCGGCTACTGATGCATAAGGCCGGCCTCACGGTAAAATTTCAGAGCTCCTGGATGGATCGGCATCACCGACGCATTGGGCACAATGTCTTGGATCTCCAAGATCGACAGCGCGGGGTGCAACTGTCGGAAGGTCGCGAAATTGTCGAAGACCGCTTTGACCGTGGCATAGACCAGCTCATCCGACTGATTGCTGGTTGAGACGAGTACGGCCCGCGTGCCGATTGTCGGGACATCGCCAGGGTTGCCAACGTACATACCGCCCGGGATGATAGACCTAATGTAATAGGGATGTGTTGCAAGTAGGCGATCGATCGGCTGGCCGGCGACCGGCACCAGCCGCGCTCGGCAATCCGTCGTAGCCTCCTGCGTCAGCCCATTGGGATGCCCCGCCTCAAATATGACCGCGTCGACTTTATTATTGCAGAGCGCCTGGTTCTGCTCGGTCGGCGCAAGCTCCAGCACACGCTCAGGACCCGAGTTCGCCGATTTATAAAATCGCAGGATGACATCCCGGGTAAAGTTATATCCAACGCCGCTCGTGCCAATGCCGACCCGCTTGCCGCGCAAGTCCTGGAAATCGCGTATGCCGCTATCGGCGCGAGCGACAACGGTAAATGCCTCAGGGTAGAGAGCGATTACCACGCGGAGCTTCGGATCCGGGCCGGCGCCAGCGAACGGCCCTTCACCATTGAAGGCGGCTACGGCGACATCGGTCTGCGAAAGGCCAAACGCCGAAGCGCCGCTCTCGACGCGTCGGATGTTCTCTACCGAGCCGTTGGAACTCACCGCGATACATGGCGTCTCCTGATGCTTGCCGTCGAGATTAAACATACGGCAGATCGCGTTTCCGACGGGATGATAGACACCGCCGGGGATCCCGGTGGTGAGACTTACGGCGTTCGGGGCAAGGGCATCGGAGGCCGCTGTGCAGCCCGCGACGGCGCTTGCGATCATAGCGACACCAAGACGCATCAGCCGCCTAAACGACATGACGGAATGCCCCCTTTTTCCCCGATGAGCGATGTTCACGTTTCAAGCTGATATTGGACCGTCGAGCCGTCCCGCTCGAACTCGCCGTGCACCCACATGTTTGAGTTGTCATACCAAACGCTGCCGGCGTAATAGGGCGTGATGAACGTGTAGCGCGTCGCCTGAATCTGGCCTCCGGGTATCGCGATTGGCTCGTCGGTAAGCTTGCGTGCGCTGACACCAATAACGCCGCCGCGCTGAGCATCGACCACTGTCGTCTGCTCCAGCATCGCCGGTGTCCACAGACTGTTTGACGTCAGGGTGGCAGCGGAAGCGATAAAGGGACCGGCCTTGCTCACCACACGAAAGCCTTGAGGCGTCGCCGCGCCTTCGACGCGGAGGGGCTCGCCGTGCTCCACGGTTTCGCTATTCAATGACACCAGCCGCCCTGCGCGCCAAGTTTCTTCGGAGCGATGAGTAAACGCGTAGGCGGTTATGAAAGCGACCTTGACCTCGAGATTGATCTGGGTCTTGACCCGCGTCTCACCGGTTGCCGACGAATATGAGACTATATGAGTGCCGATCCTAATGCCCTTATATTTGACCGAGAAGCGCCGGTCGGCTGCTGCGGTCGGCAAGACCAATGCTGTAGCGGCATGAGAGACCAAAGGAAAAGCACAACTGACGGCCCCAGCAAACCCACCCCTGAGGAGATCGCGCCGCCGAACGGACGTCCTCTCTTGACCAGAGCTCAATTGAAACATTGGCATGGCCTCTATTTCTGATAAGACCCCGAAGCTATTCCCCTCGGACATTCGGTGCCGAATTTGCGCGGCCCCTGCCCCAGCTTCAATTAGCTTGGCTGCTTCTGACACCGCCGCTAGCTGGCCCATAATCACGTCTTCATTCTTGATCGCGGCCATAAAGATTAGTTTGGCAGCCATACTGCGGTCCTGATCTCGCCGAATTCACGCGCGATCTTGCGCCAGGACGCGCCGGCATCCTCGGTGACGTACGCCTCACCGAACAGGCTGAACGCCACAATGCGGTTGGCGTCGGCGGGATGCGTGGCAAGGCCCCACACAGTCGCATTCGGCTGGGTGGGGAGCGGCAGGATCTCCCAAGTCTCCCCGAAATCTGTGGTGCGGAGCACGTGCCCCTTCTCACCCGTCGTGGTCTCTCCACACCCGGCGAACAGCACGCCAGGATCATCGGCCTTGACCGCCATGCCACGGGCATAGGGCAGCGGCCATTTCTCCTTGATGCCCAAGGGGCTGCCAGGTCTCGCCCAGATTGCTGCTCGTAAACACTTCGCGTGCTGTGCTGGCGTATAGGCGCTTGGGCTGCGTCGCCGCGATCGTCACGGCGTGAATGTCCGGATCATATAAACCCGTCTCGAGGTGCGTCCAAGTGTCCCCGCCGTCGAGGCTGCGGAAGACGCCATCGATTTCTACCCCTGCCCAGACCATACGATGATCGTCGGGGTCCACTATGACGCTGGTCACGAAGGGTGTGCCAATGGAGCACTCCCGGGCAATGTCCACGGCTAATTTCTCCCACCGCAGTCCCCCGTCCCGCGAGCGATAGACCGCAGCCGGGCGCGTGCCGGCAAAGAGAATATCGGGATCGACCGGGTCGATGGTCAGCGACCAGATCGTTGGCAGAGCCCCATTGGCCCCATTGGCGCTGATGCGCTCCCACCGCGCCCCTCCATTGTGACTGACGAACAAGCCCGTATCGCCACCCGCGAGTACGGTATGCGCCCGTGTGGGATGGGCGACCAGCGCCTGTATGCGGCTATTGAGCGGAAACGGGGCGCGATGCCGTATCCACGACTTTCCGGCATCCGGACTGTGCCATACGCCCCAGCCAGCCGTACCAAGACAAATACTGTAATCCGCTGCCATGCGCCGCCTCCCTCACCCCGATAGACCCACAAAGAAATACTAACCTTTCTTCGGCGACCAGCCATAAACCTTGGCGCAGGCGCCGCCCATCAGCATTGCCCGCTCGGCGTCGCTCAGGCGGTCGGTCTTCAGGAAGGGCTCGACGGCCTGCTCGTAATTGACGACGGCGAACGCGCGCGTCCAGTCCGTGCCCCACAAGCAGCGATCGAAACCCCAGGCATCGAACACGCGGGCAAGCGGGTCCCAAATGTCCTGGAAAGGATATGGCTCCCGGGACAGCGTGCAGGCCCCGCTGACCTTGATCACCGCGTTCGGGCGCTTGGCGAGTTCCAGCACCTTCAGGAGATCGGCCCAGGGCTGCGGTGGCGCGGGCGGCACGCGCGGCTGCATGATGCCGAGATGGTCGATGATGAACCGCGTGTCGGGATGGCGATTGATAAGCGCGGCGCCCGCGTCAAGATTGCCCCAAAACAGGACGTTGACCGGAAAATCATGGCGCGCGGCCGCGCGTGCGATCCGGTCGAGGCCCGGGTCGTCCGGCGCGCGGTTCGCCTCCTTCGTCAGCATGATGCGGACGCCGACCGCGCCCGGCGTCTTCTTCCAATCGGCGATGACGTCGGCTACCCCCGGATCGTCCGGATCGACCGGCTTGATGATGGCGAACCGGCCGGGATGGGCTTGCTGCACCTCCACCGCATAGCTGGCGTCGTACTGGTACATGGAAAAGGCGGAGATGAAGATCGCGCCGTCGACGCCGACCTTGTCCATCGCCGCCACCATCTCGTCACCCGTGACGTGATCGGGCCAGTTCGGCACACTGTGCCAGGGCCGCTTCGGAGTGTTCGCCTCATAGGCATGGACCTGAGAATTGATGATAGTCATCGGGGACGCTCCTCTTGTGCTACGCGAGTTTGGCTGTCGCGGCCGGTTCCTGTCCAGAGGGCCCAGGGGCGCTTCGAAGACGTGCACCGCGGGGGCAGCGACGCTCAATCAGGGTCTCAATTTTTCAATCAGGGTCTCAATTTTTTGTTTGTATTTTACCGCAACGACGCACCGACGTCTCGGGTTTCGGGATGACGCGAACAGATCATTCCCCGCTGTGGCCGGGGGTGCCGATGGCGCTGGCGGCGGCGGTTTTGTTCGGGGCGGCGGCGCCGTTTGCGAAGCTGCTGCTCGGCGCGGTCGCGCCGCAGTTGCTCGCCGGGCTGCTCTATCTGGGTGCCGGGATCGGGCTCGCCGCCGTGCATTTCGGCCGCGCCGCGTTCGGCATCCCGGCGCCGGAAGCGCCGCTGCGCGCTGGAGACCTGCCGTGGCTCGCCGCGGTCGTTGTTTCCGGCGGCGTCTTGGGACCGCTCTTGCTGATGCTCGGCCTGGCGTGCACCGACGCCGCCTCCGGCTCGCTGCTGCTGAACCTGGAAGGTCTCTTCACGATGGGCATCGCCTGGCTGGTCTTCCGTGAGAATGTCGACCGCCGGCTGCTGCTCGGCGCCTTGGCGATCCTCGGCGGGGCGGCAATCCTCTCCTGGGGGGAGCGCGGCGTCGGGGCCAACACCGGTGCCGTGCTGATCGCCGCCGCCTGCCTCGCCTGGGGCATCGACAACAACCTGATCCGGAAATTGTCGTCGGCCGATCCAGTGCTGACGGCGATGATCAAAGGCCTTGCCGCCGGCACAGTCAATGCCGGGCTTGCCGTGCTGGGCGGCGCGGCGATCCCTGCCGTGGCCATAGCGGGCGCCTCGGCCATGGTCGGCTTCGTCGGGATCGGGATCAGCCTGGTGCTGTTCGTGCTGGCATTGCGTCATCTCGGGACGGCTCGCACCAGCGCCTATTTTTCGCTCGCCCCGTTCATCGGGGCGGTGTTGGCGATCGGCCTCCTGCACGAGGCTGTGAGCGTGAACCTCGGGCTCGCCGGCCTCTTGATGGGATTCGGGCTATGGATGCATCTCGCCGAACGCCACGAGCACGAGCATCCGCACGAGGCGTTCGAACACGAGCACAGCCATAGACACGACGCGCATCACCGGCACACCCATGACGGGCCGGTCAGCGAACCGCATTCGCATTGGCACCGTCACGCGCCGCTGCGTCACTCCCATCCGCATTATCCCGACCTGCACCACCGGCATGGCCATGGCTGACTCGCGTCCCGGTTGGCCTGTTACTGCACGCCGAGCGATTGCTGGATCGGCGGTGGCAGGCCGAAATTGGGCTGGAACAACCGGCGCAGGAAGCCGGGCGCAAGAGCGCTGAGCGGATTGACCGAGACCTGCGGGTCGGCCTCCGATCCGGTGATCCGGTAATTGGCGGCGAACAGGCCCTGCCCTTCGCCGCCGAGCAGCAGCGGACCGATGACCGGCACTATGCCGAGAATCGAGTTCAGAGTGTAGGCGGGAACGATCGTCCCTTGCAGGTCGAGCCGGTCGCGGCCGAGATCGGCGACACCGTTGCCGGTCACGCCGATCGCCCCGCCATAGGCAACCAGATTGTCGAGCACGAGACGATCCTCGCCATAGGCAAAATCGCCGCGCAAGGTGCTGAACGGGATACCCGAGCCGGCGAGCATGCTGGCGGCGCCGCTGAACGAAGGTAGCGACAGGATGCGGGCAAACAGTGGCGCGTGCACCAATGTATAGTCGGCGCCCTCGATATGACCGGCGAACACCTGCTTGCCGTCTCTGTCCACGGCCTGGCCGGTGACGGTTACTTGCCCGCCGACAATGTTGTCGGTGATGTCGAGGAGGTTCAGCATCGACCCCATATCGCCGGAGCGAAAGGTAAGAGTGCGTCTCCCTGCCTCGGTAGCGGAGCGCAGGCTCAGCCGATGGCCGTTTGGAAACCGCGCATCGATCTGCGCCGCCCGCCAATCGGCGCCCTCGCGCGACAGTCTTGCCGCGACATCGCGCACCTCGCGCTGTGGCCCGACGACCAGGCGGCCAAGGCGTGCATCGATCTGCAGCGGCCCATCTGTGACGGAGGATTTCTTGTGGGGGTCGTTGATCCAATTTGACAGATCGAGGGTTGGGCCGCGCAGATCGATTTGCCAGCCGCCCTCTCGCCGACGCATCACCGACCCGCTGACATCGTCATCGGCAATGACGAGGCGCTGGACGTCTACCCGGTCGATCCGGCCGGTATCGGGTTCGAGCGCTAGGGCGAAGCTGCCGTCGAGCCCCGCCGCCTTGACCTCGATGTCGCGCAGCCGAGTGACTTGCTCGTTCTGGAGATCGAGGACGAGCTTGGCGCCAGCGGGATCCCCGGAGGGCTTTTCCCATCCGGCCTCGGCGACCGACAGATTGGCCGAGCGCAGATCGAGAGCCGCTTCGGCCTTTGCATGCGTCGCATCGAAGGTCCAGTAGGTGAGATCGATCCCGACGGGTCCGGCCACCCGGTTGGGCAGGAAGTCGAAGCCGAGGCGCCGGCGCTGCTCTTCGTCCACCGTCAGAGCGACGCGGTACCGCCCCCGGGCGCCGTCGGTCGGCTTGAAGAACAGGTTCGCGTCGATGCTCAACGGAACCCCGTCGAAACGGGAAGTTCCGCGCAGATGGGCGCCCGGGCGGGTGATCTCCAACGCGAAGTTGCCGTCAGTGAGGTTGCGGTTCATCGCGACATCGGCAATCGCGGCGCCGGAGAGGGTCGCTTTCACAGCGTATTGGACTTGGTCGAGCTTCAGGTCCTTCATCAGCGGAAGCTTAAAATGAAGGTTCGCTTCGGTCCGGCCGGCAACCTGCGCCGGGTCGACCCCGATGTCGTGGGCGTAGCGCAGCGGCTTTGCGTCGATCGTCTCGAGGACATCCTTGATCGGTCCGGCAAGGGAAAGGTCGACCGTCAGCCATTCCACCGGGGCGCCGAGGTCGGTGATCTGCAGCGAGCCTCCGGTAGCCTGAACCGATTTGACCGATCCGCCGGTCGGCGTGAACACAAGCCGCCGGTCGTCGAGGGTGGCGTTCCCGCTGACCTTCCGCGCCGGGATCAGTCCCTGGAAATAGCTGATCGTCGCGTCGCGATAGCGCATCGAGCCGTGCGCCGACACGACCTCCGCCGAGCGCGCCGCCGGATCGACCGCGAGATCGAGCTGGACGGCCGCCTCGTCGAGAACCCCGTCATGAACATTGGCCAACACCCAGCGCCGCCCGCCGCGGCTCAAGGCCGGCGGCCACAAGCTTTCGAATTTCGCCACTGGCACATCGGCGAGAGCGATCCTGAGCTTGCCGGGGATCGACGAAGGCGGGGGCTCGGTGCCGGCGATCATCGCCGGCGTCACTCCGTCGATAGTTCCGTTAACGCTAAGCGCCGAGCCGCCGCCGAGATCGAGATCGAGCTTGGCGAGCCGCAGCTCGCCGATCTCCGGCGCATAGACGGCGCGGATCGTTCCCTGGTGCAGAGCGACAGAACCTTTCGGCAATAACTCGCTCTTGATCGAGCCGTTGCCGAGATAGAGATCGAGCCGCACGCCCTCATTTGTCAGACCATCCAAATTCAGCCGTGTCGTGAGCGTTCCCGAAACCGGAAAATCGGCGAGAACAAGCGGAGCCAGCTCGGGAGAGAGCGTAGCCAAGGCCGCGGGTTCCACCTCCCCGACCTGAATGGAGAGATCGACGGCGCGCTCCCCGGAGGTATAGCGATAGCTGGCGTGGAGTTCGGGCTGGTCGCTACCAAATGGCAGGGCTAGCGACACATCGCCCGCAAGCCCCTGCCGGTTCCGTTCGATCCCGGCATCGACCCGATCGGCCTCCCAACGACGGTTCGTCCGGCGGTCGTCGTAGATCACGACGGCGTTGCGGACGTCGATCCGGCGCATCAGCCCGAAGGGCTGATCCGGGTTTGGCGGGCCCGCCAGCTGGTCGAGAATGTCGGGCCCAAATCCCGGTGCCTGGCTATCCCGTTCGCCAAAACGCAAGCGGATCGCTCCCGCCTCGTCGCGAACGAGATGCAATAAGGGTCGCTCGATGACGAGCCGTGTTGGCGCCAATTTGCCTTGCAGGAGAGCGCCGAGGCTGAAACTCGCGGCCATTTCCGGAAAGGCGGCGAACGGTTCCCCTTCCGCATCCGCAACGCGGACGCCTCCAAGCCGCAGATCGAGTTGCCCGGTTTGGCGATCGATGCCGAGACGTGCCCGGGAGATCGCGACTTGCACTCCGCCGGTGGACCGATCCACGAGTTTTTGGACAAAGGGGGTCAGCGCGCCGAGGTCAATCGGCCCCTGCGTTAGACGCCATAGGCCGAACCCGCACAAAAGGATCAGCGCCGCCGCGGGTGTGCCGAGCCACGCCAAAATGCGGTAAGCCAGGGCCGGTGAAGGATGCCCGAGCCGCTTGACGCTGACGGCAGGTTCGCTGCCTACCCTGGCATCATCCCTTTCGGTGGCCCCGCCTTGACCGACGACCCCCGACCCGCCAGTGTCCCCGCCCCGGCTGGACTGACCGGATGAAACTGTTATCTCACCTCTCCCCCGACGGTGAAGAGCTACCGCAACCTTCCGATGCGCGCAGGCTCTCACTTGGGTTCGAAGCCTGGAACGAGGCGCTCGCCCTGGCACAAGGGAACGCTGCCTCTGATCTCGCCCGCCAATGGAGCGCCGCAGGTGCTGGAAAACGCCTGCTCGCGTCGATTTTCGGCAACAGCCCCTTTCTGACCGGCGTCGCCGTTAAAGAATGGGCCTTTTTGACACGCCTTGTCGAGCAGGGTCCCGACCCGCTCTTCGCCGAAATCGCCGCCAGCGTCGAAAAAGCCGAAGATCTTGACGAAGATACGGCGGCGGTGATGCGGCGCTTGCGTATCGCCAAGCGGCGCGTCGCACTTGTCGCCGCGCTCGCCGAGCTGGCAGGCGTCTGGTCCCTCGAGCAGCAGACCGCGGCGCTCAGCCGCTTTGCCGAGGCGGCGCTGGGCGCGGCGCTGCGCCACCTATTGCGCGAGGCGGCACGCAAGGGGCTCATCGTGCTCACTGCTGCGGACCAGCCGGAGCAGGATAGCGGGCTGATCGTGCTCGGCATTGGCAAACTCGGCGGGTACGAGCTCAATTACTCGAGCGATATCGATCTGATCATCCTCTATGACCCCGCGTCGGCACGCGTCAGTGCGCGCGACGGGGTACAATCCTTTTTTGTCCGCCTGACGCGCGACCTGGTGCGAATGCTGGAAGCCTACACCGGCGACGGCTATTCGTTCCGCACCGATCTTCGGCTTCGCCCGGATCCGGCATCGACCCCCCTCGCCATGTCGGTTCCGGCAGCACTCGCCTACTATGAGAGCGTTGGGCAGAATTGGGAACGTGCTGCGCTGATCAAGGCCCGTCCGGTTGCTGGCGACCGCATCGCCGCTCGACGCTTTCTGAGCGAGCTGCAACCGTTTATCTGGCGGAAAAACCTCGACTTCGCAGCCATCCAGGACATCCACTCCATCAAACGCCAGATCAACGCGCATCGGGGCGGCAGAAAAATCGCAGTGGAAGGGCACGACATCAAGACCGGCCGCGGGGGGATTCGGGAGATCGAATTCTTCGCCCAGACGCAGCAGCTGATCTGGGGCGGGCGACTACAGGAGCTGCGCGTCGGCCCGACCTGCGAGGCGGTCCGCCGGCTCGCACAAGCCGGCCGGATCGATCCCGCGGCCGCGGCGCAGCTGATTGACGATTATCGTTTCCTGCGCCGCCTCGAGCACCGGCTGCAGATGGTCGACGACGCGCAAACCCATGCGCTTCCTGCGGACCGCGCCGGGATCGAGCGCATCGCGGTCTTTCTGGGTTATTCGCAGACAGAGGCCTTCGTCGCCGATCTATGCACTCATCTCGCCTCGGTCGAGCGGCATTATGCGGAGCTCTTCGAGCAGGCCCCGACCCTCGCCGCACCGGGCAATCTCGTTTTCACTGGCGCCGATGACGATGCCGAAACCCTGCGTACGTTAACGAAGCTCGGCTTCGCCGAGCCGACCGCCGTGTCCGCGCTGGTGCGAAGCTGGCATCACGGCCGACTGCGCGCCACCCGCAGCCAGCGGGCGCGCGAAATCCTGACAGAACTCGTACCGGAGCTGCTGCGGATATTCGGCGCCACCCCGCACCCCGATGCGGCGCTGCGGCGGTTCGACCAATTCCTGTCGCACCTTCCTGCCGGGGTGCAACTGTTCTCGCTGTTTCACGCCAATCCCGGCCTTCTGGCACTCGTCGCCGAGATAATGGCGGGGGCTCCGCGGCTGGCCGAGCGTCTGGCGCAAAATCCCGCTCTCCTCGACCGGGTGCTGACGCAAGGCTTCTTCGACCCGCCGCCGGACAGTGCCGGTCTTGTCGCCGAGCTCGACCAGGTCATGACCGGCGTGCGGGATTTCGAGGATACGCTCGATCGGCTGCGGCGCTGGGCCGGCGAGAGACGGTTCCAGGTCGGCGTTCAGCTGCTGCGCCGCGCCCTCGACGGTGCGCAGGCCGGGGCCGCGCTAGCCGATATCGCCGAAACCGCGCTTGCCGCTCTGCTGCCGCGGGTGGAAGCGGAATTCGCGCGCCGGCACGGCCAGGTGCCGGGCGCAACTTTCGCGGTGATCGGGATGGGCCGACTTGGCAGCCGCGAGATGACCGTGGCCTCCGATCTGGACCTGATCCTGATATATGATTCCCTGCCCGGCAGAGAGGCTTCCGACGGCCCTCAGCCGCTGCCGGTTACGGCTTATTTCGCGCGGCTCAGCCAGAGGCTGATCAGCGCGATCACGGCTCCTACGGCCGAAGGCCGGCTCTATGACGTGGATATGCGGCTGCGGCCGTCGGGCGAAGCGGGCCCGATCGCCTCGCATTTCGATGGGTTCGCGCGTTATCAGAGCGAATCCGCTTGGACCTGGGAGCATATGGCGCTGACCCGGGCGCGGCCGGTCGCCGGCGATGCCGGCCTCTGCCGACGGATCTCCGAAACCATCGCTGCAGTCCTGCGCTCGCCTCGCGATCCCGAGCAACTCCTCATCGATGTCGCGGCGATGCGCCGCCGGGTTGCCGAGGAGAACCCGCGGCCTTCCCCTTGGGATCTTCGGAACCGTCCCGGCGGGCTGATCGATCTCGAATTCACCGTCCAGTATCTGCTGCTGCGGCACGCCGCCTCGTCGCCGGAGATACTTCGTCGCAGAACCGCGGAGGCGCTCGCCGCGCTCGGAGAGGCGGGGCTGTTGCCGCCGCAGGCGCGGCACGAGCTCGGCGAGGCGGCCGCCCTGTTCCGCAACGTCCAGACAGTCCTAACCCTGCTCGCCAACGGTTTGCCGGCGACCACAGTTCTGGCCGAACCGGATGCCGCCGCGCTCGCCGCCTGTGTGGGCGCGGTTGACTTCGCCCGGCTCGACGCAGATATCACCGCCGCCGCAGCGCGCGTCAGCAGCTGGTACGATCGCCTGATCGAGCAGCCGGCGCGCCAAGCGGCTCAAACAAGAGGAGACGACGCGCGATGAGTGTCGAGATCGGCGAAAAAGCCCCGGATTTCACGCTGCCCACCGACGGCAACGGCAGTGTCACATTGTCCGCGCTGAAGGGCAAAAAGGTCGTCCTTTACTTTTATCCCAAGGACGACACTTCCGGCTGCACCGCCGAGGCGTGCGGTTTTCGCGATGCCTTGCCGGACTACGGCGGGACGGAAGCTGTGGTGATCGGGATCTCGAAGGATTCGGTCGCCTCGCATGACAAGTTCAAGAAAAAGCACGAGCTCCCGTTCATCCTCGCTTCTGACGCGGGCTCGGACGTCTGCGAAAAATATGGCGTCTGGGTCGAAAAAAGCATGTACGGACGCAAGTATATGGGCATTGAGCGCTGCACATTCCTGATCGATCAGAAGGGCATCGTGCGCGGCGCCTGGCGCAAGGTCAGGGTGCCGGGCCATGTCGCCGAAGTGCTCAAAGCAGCGCGCGCCCTCTAGCCGCCCGCCACCCTCCACACCTTGATCTCGTGCAGCAGCGCCTCGACGGCGCCGCAAGCGAAACCAAGGCATGTCTCGTCGACCAGCCGCCCGTCGCGGATCTTGTCGGCCGAGGAAGTGATAGTGACCTCGCGCGCCAATGCAACCCGCGACAGCATCGAGTTCGAGGGCGACACGCAAATGCTCGATACATCGCGCGCCCCCCAGCGCGCCGCGCGACGTTGCCATGATCGCCACCGGCTTGTATGCCATCACCGAGGTGAACGCGGGGCGTGAGGCCCAGTCGAGCGCGTTCTTTAGGACGCCGGGAATGCTGTGGTTGAACTCCGGCGCGCAAAGCACGAGCCCGTCGCTCTCGGCAATTGCCGAAATCAGCGCCTTTACGGGTTCCGGGCGTTTTTCGCCTTCGAAATCCTGATTGTAGAGCGGGATCGTTGCGAGGTCCCAAATCACGATCTCGGCGCGGTCCGAGAATTTCTCGCGCAGGGTCTCCAGCACCGCATTCGAATAAGAGCCGCTGCGCAAGCTGCCGGACATTCCAATAGAGTCGGATCACGGGGGTTTCTCTGTTGGCGGGATGAGCGGTCCCTCATAACGAAAGCCGCTCGCCAATGCCAACTTTCGCGCGCAGCATGCGCGGCCGCTTCGGTTAAGGAGCCTGCCGGACGTGACTTTAAGAGCATCCCGCCGGGGCTTGGTGCCGCCCTTTATCGCGATGGACGTGCTGCGCGCCGCCAACGAACGAGAGGCCGCCGGCGCCGACGTTATCCATCTCGAAGTCGGCCAGCCGGGGACCTCGGCACCCGGGGCGGTGCTCGAAGCCGCACGCCGCGCATTGGTGGGCGAGCGGATCGGCTATACCGATGCGCTCGGCATCGCGCCATTGCGGCAGGCCATTGCCGGCCACTACCAGACGCAATACGGCGTCGCCGTCGACCCCGCCGAAGTTGTCGTCACGACCGGCTCGTCAGCCGCGTTCCAGCTCGCCTTTCTGGCTGCCTTCGAGCCCGGCGATCGAGTCGGGCTCGCTGTGCCGGGATATCCGGCCTATCGCAATATCCTGAAGGCGTTCGACATCGAACCGGTGCTGATCGAAGTCCGCGAGAACGCCCATTACCAGCCGAATCCCGAATTACTCGCCGATCTGGGCGCTCTCGACGGGCTGATCATCGCCAGCCCGGCCAATCCGACCGGAACGATGATCGGCGCCGCCGACCTCGCCCGGCTGGCCCGCTATTGCTATGATCACGGCATCCGCCTGATCTCGGACGAGATCTACCACGGCATCACCTTTGAGAGCGCTGCCGCGACGGCGCGTGCTTTCGGGCAGGAGGCGGTAATCGTCAACTCGTTTTCGAAATACTACAGCATGACCGGATGGCGGCTCGGCTGGATGCTGGTGCCGCCGGATTTGGCGCGCTCGGTCGAATGCCTGGCGCAGAATTTCTACATCTCGCCGCCGGCATTGTCGCAGCTCGCCGCGCTTCCGGTGTTCGGTTGCCGCGCCGAGCTCGACGGCCACGTCGCGCGCTACCGCGCCAATCGCGATCTGTTGATCCGCACTCTGTCGGCTGCCGGTCTCACCCGCTTCGCACCGGCCGAAGGAGCGTTTTATCTCTATGTCGACATCTCGAGCCTGACGCGCGACAGCGAGGGTTTTTGCCGGCGCCTCCTCGCCGAGACCGGGGTTGCGGTCACCCCGGGCCTCGATTTCGACCCGATCGATGGCGGTGGCTGGGTCCGTTTCTCGTTCGCCGGCTCGACCGAGGACGTCGCCGAGGCGGCCCAGCGACTCACGGAGTGGTTGCCTAGGATGGGCTGAACACCACGGCATGCATGATGCGGCCGGGCAGGAAGGTGAATCCGCCGGCAATCACCAGGGCGGTCTTGACAAGAGATGAATCCGAGAACAAAGATGGAACATGCTCGATGCGGCAAGGCTCTTTCTTCCCGAACTTCGTGAGCGCGTCCGACGGATCGAGCGGTCGCCGGCGATGGCACATGGAGTATTGCCCTTTGGTGTCGCTGCGATTGACCGGGCATTGCCGGGCGGCGGGCTCGCGCGGGGCGCCTTGCACGAGATCCTGGGGGCGGGTGGCGACGAGGAAGACGGCACACTCCCCGCCGCCTTTGCTGCAGTTATTGCAGGGCGCCTGACGAGGCCACCCACCTCACCCTCCCCGTCGCTGACGCGACCGGGCCCCTCCCTCTCCCCCCTAAAGGGCGGAGAGGGTCGGGGTGAGGTGGGGATGGTGCTGTGGTGCCTGCCGCGCCCAGACCTTTACGGGCCGGGCCTCGCGGCGCATGGGCTCGATCCCGGGCGGGTCGTGCTGGTCCGGGCATCGCGTGATGCCGAGATCCTGTGGGCGATGGAGGAGGGGCTGCGCGCCCCGGGCATTGCCGCAGTTGTCGGCGAAGTCGGGTCGCTCCCCATGGTGGCAAGCCGCCGGTTGCAGCTCGCCGCGGAACACTCCGGCATCACCGCCTTTCTGCTGCGGCGCTGGCGCGAAGGTGGGCAGGCGGCGCGCGAGCGCGCTCTGCCGAACGCGGCCGTAACCCGATGGCGCATTGCCGCGTTGCCGTCGCGTCCTATGCCGGACGAGCCGGGTGTAGGGCGCCCGCGGTGGCGCGTCGAGCTGCTGCGCTGCCGCGGCGGCGAGCCGGCGTCATGGGAAATGCCAGCCTGGGAAATGGAGGTGCCGGATGCGACGGATCATGTATCTCTGGCTGCCGCGCTGGCCGATCGACCGGCGGCGCCTGTCGCATCGCAAAAATTCCGCCGAGCCGGCTGAAGAAGCCCCGTTCGCGACGGTTGCCGATACTGCCGGACGGCGGCTTCTCTCAGCCGTCAACCCCGCCGCAACCGCTGCCGGCTTGGCTCCGGGAATGCCGCTGGCAGATGCGCTCTCCTTTCTGCCCGACCTCGCCACTACCCTGGCGAAGCCGGCGGAGGACGCCGCTGCGCTGCGGCGGCTGGCGGAATGGTGCGGCCGCTACAGCCCGTGGACCTCTCCCGACGGGACGGATGGCGTGAGGATCGAGATCACCGGCTCGGCCCATCTGTGGGGCGGGGAAAGAGCACTCGCTGCCGATTTGGCGGCCCGGCTCGACCGCCGGGCTGTCGCCAGCCGCATCGTCATTGCCGATACGCTCGGCGCTGCGTGGGCTATGGCCCGCTTTGCGGAAGCGAGCGACAGCGTCGTCATTTTGACTCAGGGAGAGCTTCGCGCCGCCCTCGCTTCGTTGCCGTTGGAAGCCCTCCGCCTCGACCCGATCGCCGCCCAAGGGCTGCGGCGGGTCGGATTGAAGCGGGTCGGCGATCTCTATGCGATGCCGCGCGATGCGCTGGCCCGCCGGTTCGGCGAGACCGCGGCGAGGCTGCTCGATCAGGCGCTGGACGAGATGCCGGAGCCGTTGTCGCCACTCGGCGAGGTGCCGAGCCGGCGGGTACGGTTGAGCTTTGCCGAGCCGATTACCGAGCCCGCCGACCTGATGCTGGCAACGGATCGGCTCACCGCGGATCTCGTCCTTCGCTTGGCGCGGGAAGGGACTGGGGCGCGGCGGCTCGATCTCGGCTTTTACCGCGTCGATGGCCGGGTCGAACGGATCCGCATCGGCACCGCGCGCCCGAGCCGCGATCCGCGTCATCTCGCGGCGCTTTTCAGGGAGCGGCTCGACACTATCGATCCCGGCCTCGGCATCGAAGACATGATCCTCGCCGCCTACGCGGTCGAGCCCCTGCCGGCCGAGCAGCTCGGCCTCCCCGGCCACATTGCCGGCCCCCACCCTAACCCTCCCCCGCTTGCGGGGGAGGGAATGGGAGGGGGCATCGCCCCGCTCCTCGACCGGCTCGGCAACCGGCTCGGTCTCGCAGCAATATCGCGGCTTGAGCCGCGCGAAAGCCACATTCCTGAGCGCGCCTCGGTTCGTGTGCCGGCGGGGTTACCCTCACCCCCTTCGCTGCGCTCAGGACCCTCTCCCGCAATGCGGGAGAGGGGGGACCCAGCCTGCAGGGCTGGGTGGGTGAGGGAACAGCAGGACGGAGAGGGGCTTAGGCCGATACAACTGTTCGACCCCCCGGAGCCGGTCGAGGCGTTCTGGCTATTGCCCGATGATCCGCCGTTCCGGTTCACGTGGCGGCGGCGGCGCCATCGGGTCATGCGCGCCGACGGGCCGGAACGGATCGCCGACGAATGGTGGCGGCCGGAAGGCTACAACGCCGTGGATGCGATCCGTGATTATTACCGGGTCGAGGATGAGGAAGGGCGGCGCTTCTGGCTGTTCCGGGCGGGCCTCCATGGCGGCGACCGCGAGCCGCGCTGGTTTGTCCATGGCGTCTTTTCCTGAACAGGCTCCGCATTATGCGGAATTGCAGGTCACCACCAATTTCTCGTTTCTGCGCGGCGCCTCGCATCCGGACGAGCTGGTGCTGACCGCAGCCGCGCTCGGTCATCGGGCGATCGCGATTACCGACCGCAACAGTTTTGCCGGCATTGTGCGCGCGCACCATGCGGCCAAGGAGGTCGGGATCCGCCTCGTCGTCGGATGTCGCCTCGATCTGCGCGACGGCACGAGCCTGCTCGCCTATCCCGAGGGTCGCGCCGCTTATGGCCGGCTCACGCGGCTTCTGACGCTCGGAAAGCGCCGCGCCCCCAAAGGCGAATGCCATCTCGACTACGCCGATGTGGTCGGGCACGGCGAGGGTCAGATCATCATCGTGCTGCCCTCCGAGACAGAAGACGCGGCGGAATTCGCGGCGCGGGTCGCGGCGGATTTCCGGGGGCGTGCCTATCTCGCCGTTCATCACCTCTATCGGGGCGACGACACGCGGCGCATCGCCCGCGTCGCCGCGCTCGGTGTGGCGACCGGGTTGCCTCTTATCGCGACCAACGACGTGCTCTACCATATCCCCGAGCGGCGCCCCTTGCAGGACGTGCTGACCTGCATCCGCGAAGGCTGCACGATCGACAAGGCCGGATATCGTCTCGCCGCCAATGCCGAGCGCCATCTGAAGCTGCCGCAAGAGTTGGCGCGCCTCTTTCGCGGCCGCGAGGATGCGGTCGAGCGCACCCTCGAAATCGCCGAACGTTGCCGTTTCAGCCTCGAGGAGCTGCGCTACGAATATCCCGAGGAGCCGGTTCCAGAGGGGATGACGCCGCAACAGCGTTTGGCAGAACTCACTTGGGAGGGCGCCGCCGAACGGTTTCACTCCTCCGTCACCCCCGCGGAAGCGGGGGTCCAGGGTCACCATTCGGACCCTGGCCCCCTGGATCCCCGCTTTCGCGGGAATGACGACATAAGTGTAATTCCGTACAAAATCCGCGGTCTGATCGAGCACGAGCTGCAGCTGATCGAGCGGCTCGACTACGCCCGTTATTTTCTGACCGTCCACGACATCGTGCGGTTTGCGCGGCAGCGCGGCATCCTGTGCCAGGGGCGCGGCTCCGCCGCCAATTCCGTCGTCTGTTACTGCCTCGGCATCACCGCGGTCGACCCGGCCCGCATCGACGTTTTGTTCGAGCGGTTCATCAGCGCCGCGCGCAACGAGCCGCCCGACATCGATGTCGATTTCGAGCATGAGCGGCGCGAGGAGGTGATCCAATACGTCTACGAAAAATACGGCCGCGACCGCGCCGGTCTCGCCGCAACCGTCATTTGTTACCGCTCGCGCTCGGCGATCCGCGAAGTCGGCAAGGTCTTGGGTCTCAGCGTCGATGTCGTCGCCAGCCTCGCCGGCATCGTCTGGGGGTGGAGCAACGACCCAATCGCCGATCAGCGGGTGCGCGAGGCTGGGCTCGACCCCACCGACCGCACCTTGCGTCTCGCGCTCGACCTCGCCGCGCAATTGGTCGGTTTTCCGCGGCATCTCTCGCAGCATGTAGGCGGTTTTGTGATCACCCGCGGGCCGTTATCCGAATTGGTGCCGATCGAGAACGCCGCGATGGAGGACCGCACCGTCATCGAATGGGACAAGGACGATCTCGACCGGCTCGGCATTCTGAAGATCGACGTATTGGCGCTCGGCATGCTGACCTGCATCCGCAAGGCCTTTGCTCTGATCGAGGAGCATTACGGCCGCCGGTTCGAGCTCGCAACGATCCCGGCCGAGGACCCCGCAGTTTACGAGATGCTCTCCCGCGCCGATTCGCTTGGCGTCTTTCAGGTCGAAAGCCGGGCGCAAATGACGATGCTGCCGCGGCTCAAACCGCGCGAATTCTACGATCTCGTCATCGAGGTTGCGATCGTGCGGCCGGGCCCGATCCAGGGCGACATGGTGCATCCCTATCTGCGCCGCCGCTCCAAGCGCGAAGTGGTGGTGTACCCGTCCGGCGAACTGCGAGAGGTCCTGGGCAAGACCCTGGGTGTGCCGCTCTTTCAGGAACAGGCGATGAAGATCGCAATTGTCGGCGCCGGTTTCGCGCCGGAGGAGGCCGACCGGCTGCGCCGCGCGATGGCGACCTTCAAGCGCAATGGCGACATCCACCTGTTCCGCGACAAGTTCATCGCCGGCATGGTCGGGAACGGCTACGACCGCGACTTTGCGACCCGCTGCTTCAGCCAGATCGAAGGGTTCGGGACCTACGGCTTTCCGGAAAGCCATGCCGCGAGCTTTGCGCTGCTGGTTTACGTGTCGGCCTGGATCAAGTGCTTCTATCCCGAGGTCTTCGCCTGCGCCTTGCTCAACAGCCAGCCGATGGGTTTCTACGCCCCGGCGCAGATCGTCCGCGATGCGCGCGAGCACGGCGTCGAAGTACGCCCCGTCGACGTCAACCACAGTTTCTGGGACTGCACGCTCGAACCATTAGCCGTCGCCCCCGCGAAAGCGGGGGTCCAGGATCACCGTACTGACCGTGCATCCCTGGATTCCCGCTTTCGCGGGAATGACGATTACCGGCACTGGGCGTTGCGTCTCGGGTTGCGTCAAATAAAAGGGTTTGCCCAAGCCGATGCAGAACGGCTCGTCGGCGCCCGAGAAGATGGATATCCGGATCCGCGCACATTATGGCGGCGCTCGGGGCTCGGCCGCGGCGCGCTGGAGCGTCTCGCCGAGGCCGACGCCTTCCGCTCGATTGGGCTCGATCGCCGCCGTGCGTTGTGGGCACTAAAAGCGCTCGGCGAGCCGCCGCTGCCGCTCTTCGCGTCGGAAGAAGCCCCTTCCAAAGAGAAACCCTCTCCGCCCCCAGGGGCAGAGAGGGAGAAAATTGCGATGGCGCTCTTACCGGAAATGCCGTTGGGGGAGCATGTCGTCGAGGATTATGCAAGCCTCAGCCTCACCTTGAAGCGCCACCCGCTCGCCTTTCTACGCAGCGAACTCGCCCGTGAGGGCCTGGTCACCGCCGCCGAGCTCGCCCATCTGCCGGTCGACCGGCGGCTCTCGATCGCCGGTGTCGTGCTGATCCGACAGCGTCCGGGAAGCGCCAATGGTGTGGTCTTCATCACGATCGAGGACGAGACCGGGGTCGCCAATCTGATCGTCTGGCCTGCCATCCTCGAACGCTTCCGCCGCGCCGCGCTCGGCGCCACTCTCTTGCGCTGCACCGGTAAATTGCAACGTGAGGAGAGCGTCATCCATGTCGTCGCCGACCGGCTCGAGGATATGACCCCGCGCCTCAACACGTTGCGCGACCGCACTGGCGATGCCGAGCCCCGGCCGGCGTCGAAACCGCCTTTCAGATCTCCCGCCAAGCCGCCCGGTTACGATCCCCGCGACATCGTCATCGCCAGCCGAAATTTCCGTTAGCTGATGCAACCCATTCCTTCGTGCCCGATCACCGGCCTTCCGGCAAACCGCCGCATTCAGTCCATCAGCGCCCGGCTGATCAGTGGATTGTGGCGCGGAGCTTTCGGGGTTTCGACGGATCGGCAGCTCGATGGCGTCGACCATTTCGGCTTGTGGGAATCGCCGTGCGGGCTCGCCTTCTTCGATCCGATGCTGCCTGGGGACGAGGCCTTTTACCTGGACCTTTATCGGCGCGGAGACTTTCACCGGGCCTTGAGCATTTCCCGCATCGCCAGGGCCGAATTCAGACGCATTGCCGAACTGGTTCGGCCGGGGGATAAAGTTCTCGACGTCGGCTGCGGCGAAGGCGCCCTGGCGCGGCATTTGCCGCATGCTGTGTATGTCGGGCTCGACCCGCATTGTTATGCGAACGCTGCCGAGCTCGACGTCAGGAGCGAAACGATTGCGGCGCATGCCGCATCACATCCGGAAGAATACGACGCCGTCTGCGCCTTTCATTCCATCGAGCACGTGGCAGATCCGCTGGACTTTGCCCGCGATCTGGTAAAATGCGTCAGACCTGGTGGACGGCTCTGCATTGTCGTGCCTAGCCGGATGTCGCCGCTAACCGAGATTCCGAATTTCGTGCTCAATGCGCCGCCGAATCATCTCAGCTGGTGGGACGAAGGAGCCTTGCGGGCCGTTGTGGGTCGGCTCGATCTGAAGACGGAAGCGATCGAAACGGTGCCCTTTTCTTTCGACAGCCTCATCTACTGGATGGGTCGCTGCGCTCCCAAACTGACCGGAGATCGATATTTCCGAGCCCATTGGACCTGGTATTGCGCGCTCGCCTGGAGCTGGCTGGTCGGCCGCGCCTGCGACGCGCTGTTCCGTGTTCCGGCATCGGCAAGGCCTTCGGGGTTGCTCCTCATCGCCCGCAAGCCGTCGTGATGGCATGGCTTGCCGCAGCAGCCGCAGTTTTCTATTCGCTGTCGTCGGTCGCCTTGGCTCTCCTCTTTTTCGCTCAGCTGCGGGTCCTGGATGACCGATTATCCGCGAGCGTCGCCTTGGTGTTGCCGGCAACAGGCGCGCTCCCCGGGCTCGAGGATCTGCTCGCCGCACTAACTGCGCAGTCGCTCAGGCCGCGCCGATTGATCGTCTCGGTCGAGGCGCGCGAAGACCCTGCTTACCCGCGCATCGCAGCCCTCGCCGAGCATTTTCCTCAGCTGAATGTTGAGCTTGTCGTCGCCGGTCTTTCGCCGCTGCGCAGCCAGAAATGCACCAACCTTCTCGCCGCCCTGGCACAGCTTGAGCCCGACGATGCATATATCGTGCTGCTCGACGCCGATATCCGCCCGCAGCCGTGGTGGCTGGCGATGTTGGTGGCGCCGTTGGCTGCGGGGCGCGCCGATCTCGTCAATGGTTACCGCTGGCCCGTGCCGACGAGGATGTCGCTCGGCACCGTCCTCGTCGCCGCGATCGACCGTGCCATCGCCGTATTGCCGCGGCTCCGCCGAACCAGGCCGATTTGGGGCGGGTCCCTCGCGTTAACTCGCGCCGCGCTCGCCGCGCTCGATCTGCCGAACACGATCGGGCACGCCTTGACCGAGGATTTGCCGATCGGCGACCGCGCGGCGCAAACCGGATTGAGGGTGCTGACTCGCCGGGCCCTCCGGCCGCCAACACCGCTCGCCGGCAACTTTCTTGCAGTTTGGCGCTTTGCCCGCCGGCAATACCAGCTGATCCGCCTCTACCGCTCGGGATTGTGGTGCTTCGCTGCCTTCGTCGTCACCACCGACCTGGCGGCCCGGATCGCCCTGCTCTCGAATGTGCCGGGCTGGAGCGCCGGGTTGCCGGCCATCCTCCTTGTCGTCTGTCTGGGCTCGATCGCGACCGAGATTCGGCTGGCGATCGGCAGGAAACTCGGCGTAACCGACGGGCTCGGCTTGCGCCTGGCGCAGCATCTCCTGGTCTGGACCATTCTGCCGGCCCCGATGTTTCATGCTTCGGTTATCTGGGGCGGTGCCATAAAATCGACGGTCGTGTGGCAGCATGTCCGCTACGTCGTCGACAAGACCGGGCAGGTCATCGACGTCACCCGCCGGCCCTATTCGGACAAATCAGTTTAGGCACGGTTCTCGACGTACATGCGCAAATCGTCGCCGGGCCGCAGGGTCAGTCGGCAAACCGGCGCAACGATGGCGTCTGGGGCCAGGCGTAGGCGGACCCGCTGAGCCAAAGTAGCGAGGCACAGGACAGCTTCGGTCAGACCAAAGGCGGCACCGGCACAAATACGGGGGCCAACACTGAACGGAACATAAGCATGCCTCACGCGAAACTGCGCGTTCTCCGCCAGAAAGCGCTCCGGGATGAAGTGATCCGGCTTTCCCCAAAATTTACGGTGCCGGTGGAGCAGCCACGGGACAACGATGACGAGGGATCCCGCCGGTACGGACCGGCCACGGATCGTCTTGTCGCGCAACGCCTGCCGCGCAAGGAGCGGGACCGGCGGGTAGAGCCGCACGGTCTCCTCGAATATTGCTCGGGTGTAGGGCAGCTCGGGGACGTCGTCCAGGGTCGGTAGTCGGCCCGCGAGCGTTTTTGCCAGTTCCGCGTGAAGGCGTTCTTCGGTCTGCGGCGACTGCGACAGCAGATACCACGCCCAGGCGAGCGAATTCGCTGTTGTCTCGTGGCCCGCCATAAAGATCACCGCCGCTTCATTGCGCAACGCCACATCGTCGAGAGGCTCTCCGGTTTCGGCATCGCGCGCCTCGAGCAACAGGCGGATCATCGAGGCTTCGCCGCCGGACAACCGCTCACGGCAATCGCCGATGACCTGCTCCAGGACCTTGTGGATGCGTTTGGCGGAGCGATGGATTGCCGGAGAATGAAACCGTGGGATCCAATCCGGCAAACCGAAGAAATAGCCGAGATCCAATTGGCCGATCAGGCGCTGGTATTCGCTGAAGGCGGTCACGATTTCTACCGCGTGCTCGGCCCCGAGCTGCCGGCCGAAAACCGTCCGGCAGATGATTTCCGCCGTCAATGTCGCCATTTCGGTCAGCACATTGATCGGCATGTCCCGAGGCAGGCTGGCCAAGCGGTCGGCGGCCTCGCCGGCCGCCTGAACCATCAGCGGCGCGAACAGCGGCAGATGCGAGACATGGACGATGGGCGCTACGATGCGCCGCCGGCGCCGCCACGTATCGCCGTCGCTGATGAACAACCCGTCGCCGAGGAGCGGCGCCAGCCCGTGGCGCATCTGCGGACTCTTTCGCTCGAAGCTGTCGTGATGTTCGACAAAGGCCGAGGCGACGGTATCCGGGCTGTTGCAGACGAACAGCGTGCGCGACAGCATGCGCGTCGAAAATACCTCCCATTCGAAGCAGCGCTCTTCCCAGATCGCGAGGAAGTTGTGCCGCGCCAAGCGTAATGTGGCAAAGGCCGAAAGCGCCTGCTTCGGCCTCTCGGGAAAGGGCGGAACGAAGTCGTCCATCCGAGCCCCGCCGCGCGCATCGCGCGGACGGCGTTACCGCATCGAGACGGCTGCGGCGATCGGCGCCTCGATGCCGGCTGACGGCGCCGCCACCCCGCGTGCGGCCCGCGCATAGGTGGCTTCAAGCCGCTCGATTGCGGCATCGACCGCGAGCCTCAGCCCGGTTTCGTTGAAGAACGAGCCGGGGATCAAGCAGCGCGCCGCGAGCACCCGCCGGAAGGCGTCGAACAACACCGCGTCGGGCGGTGTCGGAGCCGTCCAGAAATCGCCGAGCTCGCCCTGAAAGGTCAGCCCGGCAATGTCGTAAACCGCTTTGCCGAGCGCTACCACCGGCAGCCCGCAGGCAAGCGCCATAGTGCCGACCGTGCTGTTGACGGTGACAACGGCCGGTTTGCGCGCCAAGAGCGCGCCCAAATCGCCGCCGTCGAGAATGACGAGCCGGTCGGCGATCCCGAGCTCGACGGCGAGGTACCCCGTGATTGCAGCCCAGTCGACCAAACCGCTGTCGAGCGGATGAAGCTTGACGATCAGCCGCGCCGCCGAGGGCGCATGACGGGCAAACGAAGCGAGGACGTGCTCGATCGCCAGATGCATCGCGCGAAACGGCGAGTGCACGCGCACCTGGTAGTCGCAATCCAGCTGCAGGGGAAAAAGAAAAAGAGGGCCGGGGCTGCTACAGACACCTTCGATCGCCGCGGCCGCGCGCCGCTCGCCGCGGCGCATCAGAGCCAGGCGCCGCAGCCAACCGGCATACTCGATCAGCTGATAGTAGGGACGGTGCGTCGCGTAATGCGGGAACCGCCACATTCCGCCCATCGAGGCCGTTGTGTAGAGCACGTCCTCGACCGCCCTGCGACGAAAGCTGCCCGGTACGGGTGGCGGGTCACGCCAGGCCGGCAACGCATTTGCGCGCTCGCGATACCAGCCCGGATCCCGCGGCAGCGCGGAATGACCATTGACCCCGCCTTCCTCGAAGGTGATCCAATCGGGCCGCAGATAGCCCTCCTCGACCACATGAATTCGCAATGCGCGTCCCTCGGCGACGCGGATGGCCGCCCGGTGCAAAGGCCGGCAATCGCCGAACAGGATAATGTCGCTGATCGCCCGCTCGACGATCAGCCGATCGAGAAACTCCGGCCATTCTTCCGGACGGCCGCAAAAATCCACGGCTCCCGGCAGCCGCCAGAATGCTCGATCCCCGCCGTTGAAATTGACCCGGTAAACCGCGTGGCCGCGCCCGATGAGCGCCTGTCCGAGACGCTCGAAAAATCGTGTTGCCATCCCTTGCAGGAAAAGAAAGCCCCGGCCGGGATTGACCAATGCCCCGCCTGGCCGCTCCGCCGCATTCACGGAACTTTCGCCCACCGATAGCAGATTCCCCAAACCAGACCTCGTCGCGCTCGCAGCGAGCTTTGAGGCGGTTCTACCGTGATCTGGGTTAATCTCGTCAGCTTGCCGGCTAATGTCCACGACTTTTTGCATCGCAAGATGAGCCATCCGTCAGGAATCGGACAAATCGTCCCGCGAAATCCCTATTTTCTCTTGTGGTGTTAATTTTAAAGCCATGTTCGCTGCTGAGCAGAACTGACCCTATGACCGACCCGCGACCAACCATCGAAGCCCCCGACGACGACCCCTATCTCTGGCTCGAAGATATCGACGGTGAGCGTGCGCTCGCCTGGGTAGACGCACAAAATGCCGCGACCCTGGCGCGGTTCGGCGATCGCCGTTTCGAGGCCGATCGCGACACGCTCGCGGCGATCTACGATCGGCCCGACAACATCCCGCTAATTGCCAGGCGCGGTGCCAAGGTCTTCAATTTTTGGAAGGACGCCGAGCACCCGCGCGGCCTGTGGCGCGCCACTTCGCTCGACAGCTTCCGCGGCGAGCAGCCGGACTGGGATATTCTCCTCGACCTCGACGCGCTCGCGGCGACCGAAGACGAAGATTGGACATGGAGCGGGGCCGCGACGATCCCGGGCAGCCACGACCGTGCCATTCTGATGCTGTCCCGCGGCGGCGCCGATGCCGTAGTGTTGCGCGAATTCGACCTTTCTGCTCGCGATTTCGTACCCGGCGGTTTCGCGCTGCCTGAGGCGAAAGGCGGGGCCGCCTGGCTCAATCGCGACACGCTGTTGCTGTCCTCCGCGCTGGGCGAGGACATGGCCACCAGCTCGGGCTATGCGCGCACGGTTCGGCTGTGGCGGCGCGGCGCAGACCCGCTGGCCGCCCCCATCATCTTCGAGACGAGCGCCGACCAGATGGCGGTTTGGGCGGATATCGATCGCGAGACCGGGGAGGAGCTGCTGGTATTTGTCGAAAGGGTCGGCTTTTTCGACGCAATCGTCTGGATCGGCGACCGCACCGGGCCCAAGACCCGCATCGACCTGCCGACCGATGCTTGCCGTCACGTGGCATCGCGCGCTGGCTCGCCGTCAAGCGGCGCACCGCCTGGACGACTCGGCGACGACACCTACTCGCCGGACACTGTGCTCGGCCTTTCCTTCTCCTCCTTCCTTGCCGGTGATCGCCGCTTTACGAAACTGTTCGAGCCGGCCGAGCGCCGGGCCTTGCAAGGGTTCTTCTGGTCCGGCGGCCGGCTTCATCTGTCGATCCTCGATGATTTGAAACCGGTTTTCGAGGCGTTGACCCCCTCTGAGACCGGCTGGTCGGGTGAGCGCATTACGGGCCTGCCCGATATTGGCGTGGCGAATGTCTGGCCGCTCGACGTGCGGACGGAAGAGTCGAATGGCGACCTGCTCGCCAGCGCGCAGGACCCGCTGACGCCGCCGTCGCTGTTCCTGGTGCGCCCCCCGGCTGCCCCTGAGCTCCTGAAGCGCGCGCCGGAAGCTTTCGATCCGGCCGGCCTCGTCGTCACCCGCCATGAAGCGACTTCGCCGGACGGTACCCGCATACCGTATGTGCAGGTCGGCCCGCCTGGCGAGACCGGCGAGGCGCCGGTCCATCTTTCGGGTTATGGCGGCTTTGGCATATCGCAATTGCCTTACTACAATTCCGCGGTCGGAAAGCTGTGGCTCGAACGCGGCGGCACGAGCGTTGTCGCCAATATCAGGGGCGGCCGTGAATTCGGCACCGCCTGGCATGAGGCCGGACGGCGGGAGGGCAAGCGGGCCTCGCACGACGACTTTGCGGCGGTCGCGGCCGACCTGGTGCGCCGCGGGGTAACGAACCCCAGGCGGATCGCCGCCGAAGGCGGGTCCAATGGCGGAATACTGATCACGAATATGCTGACCCGCTATCCGGAGCGGTTCGGCGCCCTCTTCTGCACGATCCCGCTGATCGACATGCGGCGCTATTCGAAATTGCATGCCGGCGCGAGCTGGATTGCCGAATACGGCGACCCCGAAAATCCCGGGGATTGGGCGTTTCTGCGCGAGATTTCCGCCTACCACGCCGCGGTCCCCGGGCGGCCCTACCCGCCGATCCTGATCGCGACGAGCCGGCGCGACGATCGCGTCCATCCCGGCCACGCCCGTAAAATGGCCGCGAAGCTGCAAGCTATCGGCTACGGGGCCTATTTCTACGAGCCTGCTGCCGGCGGACACGGCTATGGCAAGGACAACAGGGAGCGCGCTTCTTTTACTGCGCTCGGCTACAATTTCCTGCGCCGCGCGATCGGCTGGCATCACGATCAACGCGAATAATGCGGGCAGTGCCTCTATGCCGAACGCAAAAACGGAAGTCCGAGTTCGGGTTCTAAAACATGCGTGAGCCGCTGACAGATCAATCGATTTTCACCACATACAAGTCTATGTTTCCTCCATAATTTATCGACTTATGATCAGAACTTGGGGAGCACTCGGGGATGCAAATTTTCCTCAAGGTTATTGCGCTGTTGCATCGTATTTCGATTTAAAGCAACCGAAAGCGCAGGAACGCCGGACGGTTGGCAAA
>CAWBCV010000011.1:0-150881 GCA_963787425.1 uncultured Alphaproteobacteria bacterium | reverse complement strand
GCTAGAGCCCAGCCGTCGCGGCGCGGGTCGGAGCCGGCGAGCAGTATGCCGGTCTCCTCGTCGCGGCGGATGATCTCGACGCTGCACGGGCCATCGAGGTCGCCGACCGTCTTGACCGGATGACCGCGGCGCGCGAGCTCGCTGCGCACCGCTTCTGGAACGCGGCGCTCGATGATCAGCGCGTCCTCGCCGTCATGCGGCCAGTTGGCGTATTGGCCGGGCACGTTCGAGGTCCAGCGCGGCATTTCGGCGGCCTGCTGCGGGTCGAGCCCGAAATCGATCATTGCGGTCAGGACCTGCAGATTGATCTGCACCTGGTTGTCGGCGCCGGGTGTGCCAAAGACGCACCACAGCGCGCCGTCCTTGAGGACCAATGGCGGGTTCATTGTGTGCCTGACCCGCCGGCCCGGCCGCAGCCGGTTGGGATGGCCGGGGTCAAGATGCCAATAGCTCATCCGGTTGTTGAGCAGGATGCCGGTGTCGCCCGCCATGACCCCCGAGCCGAAGCCGCTGTTGATGCTCTGCACGCCCGAGACGGCATTGCCCTCGCCATCGGCGGTGCAGAAATAAGTGGTGTCTCCGGCGCTGCCGGCCGGGCTGCGGGGCGGTGCCGCGCGCCGCATGTCGATGCGGGCCGCGAGCCGCGCGGCATAGTCGGCGGACAACAGCTGCGCGAGCGGTGCCTCGATCGAGCGCGGGTCGGCGCCCCAGCGCTCGCGGTCGGTAAAGGCGAGCTTTTTCGCCTCCACCATGACGTGGACGGCATCGGCCGATAAGAGGCCCATGCCCGCAAGATCGAAATGTTCGAGGATTTTCAATTCCTCGAGGAAGACGAAGCCGGTCGAATTGGGCGGCGCCTCGAGTACCGTGAAACCGCGATAGTCGATGCCGATCGGCTCTTGCTGCTCTGCCTCGAAGGCTTCGAGATCAGTGGCCGAAACCAGGGATCTCGTCCCTTCGAGACCGGCCGCCAGCCGCCGCGCCAAGCGGCCGCGGTAGAACGTTTCCGCGCCGTCCGAGGCGATCTCTTCGAGCGTGCGGGCGAGCTCGGGCTGCACGATCGCAGCACCGAGGGGCGGCGGCTTACCGCCGGCGAGAAAAGTCGCGGCGGCGCGGGGGTCCGCCATCAGAGTCGCCCGGTATTCATTGGCGAAATGGCTGTAGGCGCGGGTGGCGCCAAAGCCGTTGCGGGCAAAGGCGATCGCCTCGGCGAACAAGTCGCGCCACGGCAACCGCCCATATTTTCGGTGCATTGCGCCGAGCCCGGCCACTGTGCCCGGAACCGAGACCGACAGGGGGCCGATACGCGGGATGCCGCCGGCATAACGCTCCGGTGTCGCGGCGGCAGGGGCGGGGCCGGTGCCGTTGAACACGACGGCGCAGCCGGTCGCTTGGTCGTATACATGATAAAACCCGTCGCCACCGAGCCCCGACATCATCGGCTCGACAACCGCGAGCGTCATCGCCGCCGCGACGGCAGCGTCGACCGCGTTGCCGCCCGCCCGCAGCGCCAAGAGGCCGGCCTGGGAGGCGAGCGGATGATTGGCCGCGACGGCCCCGCGAGCTCCGATGATCACCGGCCGGTAGGAACGCATTTCTGCAGCCACTATTATTCTCCCTTCGGTACCATGGTCTCGGATAAAGCAAGCGGTGCTTTATGAGGCGCTGGCACAAAAACCTTATCAGAGGTTTTCGGGCCTGCCCTTCGGGCATCCCGGAATAACGGTGTGAGTGAGGGGATGAAGAAAAGATACTGGTTTTCTGTGATGGCGCTCATGCTGTCGCTATTGGCCGCGGGATGCGCAGATCCCGGCGCTGTCTCCGATAATGACAAGCGTGGCGTGTTTTACGGCGGGGTCTCGGCGGGCGGTACGCGGCCGTGACACCGCGCCAGACGAGCTGCGGCGTGATCGTCACAGACGGGGAACAGGTCCTGCTCGGTCATGCGACGCGGTCGCCGCGGTGGGATATCCCTAAAGGTGTCGCAGAGCCGGGCGAAACCCTTCCCGTCGCCGCCGCGCGAGAACTGCTCGAAGAAACCGGCCTCGCGATTGCGGCCGAAGAGCTAACCGATCTCGGTGTACGTCCCTATCTGCGCGGCAAAGACCTGGCCCTGTTCATGTGGAAGCCGGCGCAACTGCCCGATCCGCAACGCCTGACCTGCACCTCGCGCTTTGCTCTCCCCAACGGGACGTTGCTGCCGGAATTCGACCGCTTTGGGCTGTTCGCGTGGGAAGACGCGCTGTCGCGGGTCGGCAAGAACCTCGGGCGGGTATTGGCATCCGTCCGGCATGTCGTGATACTTTAACGCGATCAGGTGAAGGAGGTTCCAATGCCCAAACTGCGTCACATCGCCATTGCCGCGGAAGATCCGGAGAAAATGGCCGATTTCTACAAGAAGGCTTTCGACTTCAAGGAGGTCGGGCGACCGAACGGGGTGCTCGCGGACGGTGTGTTCCTCAGTGACGGCACCCTCAACATGGCGATCCTTAAATTCAAGACCGATCAGCTCGGCAAAGGTCTCGACTACCGCGGCATCCATCATTTTGGCGTGCTGGTCGAGGACGTCGACGAATTCTCGAAGAGGTTGGAGAGCCTTGGCGCCGAACATTACTTCGACCGCAACCAAGTGGACCCTCAGGCCGGCTATTTCGAGAAGAAATTCTATGGCCCGGAGCGCGTCCTGTTCGACATCGCCGAACACGCCTGGGCCGGTGCCGAGCCGCTTCCCGCCGAGATCAAAGAGGCCGCGGAGTAAATCGCCTCTTGTCGTCATTCTCGCGAAAGCGAGAATCCAGGGCTACCGTGACGGCACAGCCACTGGACCCCCGCTTTTCGCGGGGGTGACGATGACGAAAGCTATGAGACCAACGTCCACAAAGGAATCAATATGGCCAAGCTGCGTCACATCGCCATTGCCGCCAAGGACCCCGACACGATGGCCGAGTTCTACAAGAGGGCGTTCGATTTCAAGGAGATCCGCAAGACCGACGGGCCGCTCGCTTATGGCTATCACCTGAGTGACGGGACGATCGATCTGGCGATCCTGCGGTTCAAGACCGACCAGATCGGCAAGGGTCTGGACTATACCGGGCTGCACCACTTCGGCATCCTCGTCGACGACGTCGAGAAGTTCGCGAAGAGGGTCGAGGCGTTGGGTGGAGCGCATTACATGGACCAAGCTGGCGACCGCATCGGCGGGTTCGAAGTCAAACTGTACGGCCCCGAAGGCGTGCTCTTCGACATCGCCGAGCATCCCTGGACCGGTACCGAGCCGCTGCCGTCCGAGAAGGCCGAAGCAGCCGATTAAGGCCCAAAGCGGGATCTCATACTCGCTGCCGCGGTCAGAAGTGAATTTCGTATTCGAGCTGCCAGCGGATCGTCTCGCGCGGTGAGGCGGAAGTGAGTCCGAACAGAATGCCGGCATTCCACTTGAGGGTGCCTGGCCCGATATTCGAAATGGTGCCGAACAGTTGCGGGCCGATCCGGTTATCCTGCGGCCAATGTGAGTTGAACCCCTCGAATGCGCTCGGCTGGCCGTAGGCCTGAAAGCCCGGCTCGATCGGCGTGCCCAGGGCGAGCCGCGTCTCCCAGGCGTATAAAAAGAACGGTCGCCCGGCGGAGGAATTGCCGACTTCCTTTTCCAGGAACAGGTTCACGGTATTGATCGTGCCGAAGATTTCCTTGCGGAATATCGGCCCGAGGGTGAACTCGTTGGGGGTGTTCCGGAGGGTGGCCTTGCCGAATTCGGCAAAAAATCCGGCATCCAGCCAATACTGGCCGCGCTCGGCGAACTGAAAGATGTTTTCGGACGTGACCTGGCTGAAATTGAACGATTGTCCGGGACCGGCGCCCCGCTCCTGCTCGAGCTCGAGTTCGGTGCGCCAGAAGCCGTTGACTCCGTATTCGAATTCTTAAGTCGTGCTTAACTCACCACTGTGGGCGGGCTTCGGATCGTGTCCGTAGTCGCCGAGAGGCTCGACAGCGATCTCTCCAGTTTCGGCGTCGGGTATTTGGACTTTGAAATCCGCCGCGGCCGGAACCGTGGTGGCCAGTGTCAAAACCGCACCGGCGATATGAGGATTGATGCTAATGACACGCATTCGCAATATCCATTCCATGTCTGCTCGACGCGAAGCGAGGAGCAATTCGGTAGAGGCGGAGGGTAAGTGCTGAGCTTAAACGGATGCTGCCGTGGCCGGCCGGCTTGGCGCGCTTGGTGGTCCACGCCCCATCACCCGCGTCAAGGCGCCGATGCCGAGGAGTGTGCAGAGATAGAACACGACTTGGATGCCGGCCGGCTGCGCCGAATAACCGATCAGTACGTGCAGCAATAGCCCGAGCATGCTGTTCTCGCTCAGGATCGAGGAGGTGTCCCAGAGGTCGTTGCCGAGGGACGGTAAAAGGTTCGCTTGCATCAGAAAGGCCGCGCCTTGTGAGGCCATGCCGGCGGCGAGCAGCAGAATGAGCCAGCTCGTCACCGTAAACAGCCGGCGCAATGGGATCGCGAGAAGCCCGAGATAAATGAGGGCGCCGATCGCTGCGCCGCCGGCGAGCCCGAGAACCCCGCCCGCCAACATGCTGAGGCCGCCCGCTCCCGAAGCGATCGCGACCCCATAGAGAAAGAGAACGATTTCCGAGCCTTCGCGCAGCACGGCGATCCCGACGACCAGAGCCAGCGCATAGAGCGGCCGGCTTCCGCCGACCACCGCCTTGCCGAGCCTAGCTGCCGCCGCAGCCAGCTCGCGCCCGTGCCGCTTCATCCAGATATTGTGCCAGCCCAGCATGGCCACCGCGGTAAACAGGATCGCGGCATTGAACAGCTCCTGCCCGATACCGTTGACGGCGGCGGCGATCGCCCCGGCGCAAGCAGCGACGAAGGCGGCGCCGAGAATGCCTGCGGCGATCCCGCTGGTCACCCAGACGCCGCGGCGCGGCACGCCGCGGCTGGCCGCCAGCACGATGCCGATCACCAGCGAGGCCTCGAGGACCTCGCGGAAAACGATAATTGCGGTCGCCAGCATCTCAGTTCTTGCCTATTTGACGACCAAGTGGCCGCGGGTCTGCGGGTGGAAATCGTCGAAGAACTCGTAGCTACCCGGATCGAGGGGCCCGACGAAAACGGTGATTTCCTGGCCGGGGGACACAACCTTTTCACGATGAAATTGTGTGCTCTCGAATTCGGAGGCGGTCGGGTTGTCGTTGCGCACCACGAGCTTGACCTTGACGCCCGCGGGAATCTGGACCTCGCTCGGAACAAACTGGTTGTTTTTCAACAAAATCGAGAAACTGGGGTCATCGGCCAAGGCTGACGCCGCAACCCCGAGAACGAGCAATGCTGCAAACCGGGCGATATAACGCATCGTGATATTCCGATTATCCCGCTCCGAGCGCGCCGAGCAGGAAAATGACGATCAGCGGCATTGCGGCCCCTCGGCTCAAAGAAGTAGGCCGGGGTTTCACGGGGCTGCCGATCACTCGGGTCAACAGCCATATGGCGCAGAGGGTGCCAAGATAGACGAGGATCTGGATGCCCTCGGGGCGTGAGACATAGCCGATCAACGTATGCAGGGCTTTGCCGAGGACGCTGTCCTCGGTAAGCACGGCCGAAGTGTCCCAAACGGCGTTGCCGAGCGGCGGCAGCAGATCGGCCTGAACCAGATAGCCGGCGGCTTGCGACGCCATCCCGGCGGCAAGCAGCAACACCATCCAGCCGGTGACTGTAAACAGCCGCCGGGTCGGGATCCGCAATAGCCCGAGATAGAGCGCGGTCCCGACGGCGACGCCGCCGGCAAGGCCGAGCGTGCCGCCGGCGAGCAGGGAGCCCGCGCTGAGACCGCCGCCCGCAGCGATGCCGTAAAGAAACAGCACCGTCTCCGAGCCTTCCCGGAGCACGGCGAGCCCCACCACCACCGCCAGCACATAGAGCGGCCGAACGCCCGAGATCACCGCGTCGCCGACTTCCCGGGCGGTAGCAGCGAGCTCACGGCCGTGACGCGACATCCAGATGTTGTGCCAGCCGAGCATTCCGACCGCGAGGAGCAGGATCACAGCGTTCAGCAATTCCTGGCCAATGCCGGCGGCGGCCGCAGCGATCTCCGCGGCAAACAGAGCGACGACGCCGGCACCCACAACGCCTCCCGCCAGTCCGGTCGAGATCCAAAACCTGCGGCGCGGCGCACCGGTACTGGCCGCCAGGACGATGCCGACGATCAGCGCCGCCTCCAGCACCTCACGAAACACAATGATGGCTGCTCCGAGCATCGCGACCGTCCCGCCTATTTCGTAATAATATGACCGCGCGCGATCTTCAGGTTGAAATCGCCGAAAAACTCGTACTTCCCGGGTTTCAACGGGCCGATGTACACAATGATCTGCTCTCCGCCGGCGACCACCTTTTCGCGCCTGAGCTCGGTGCTTTCGAATTCTTCTGGCGTCGTGTCGTTGTTTTTCACCGTCAAGGCAATCTTTTGACCGGCCGGGATCTCGATTTCAGTCGGCTGAAACTGGTGGTCCTTGATGACCAGCGTGTAGGCGGGCTCCTGCGCGGCCGCGCCGGTTGCTGCTATAGCCAGAATGAGGGCGAACGAGAGGGGGGCGGGCCGAGGCATGCAAGTTTTCCGGGGGTTGCTAAGTAGCGAATGCGACTGAGTCGGCATCAGTATCCGGTTTCGCTTGCCGACGCAATCAGAATCTTTGGTGCTACCGTGGTTTAGCTATCGATCTCGAAGCCACAGCCGTTGGATGTCGCGATAACCGATCGGGACAATTCCCAGAGCCGCGCACCACTCCGTGACGGCGCCCGATGCGAAGAGCGTATATTCGTTGGTGCGCCACGGCGCGTGCTGCGGCGCTATCGCCGCGACGTCGCCCGGCGCGGTGCAGTGCAGGGCGAAATGGGTGACGCCCGCGGGAAGCTCTTCGACCAGCTTGCGGTAGCCGGGCTCGACGGCTTCGGCGGCGACCGGCAAAGTGCCGCGAATGTGGTCTACGACCGGCAACCCGGCGCATTCGAGCGCCGCGACAGTCGCGTCGTAGCTCTGGGGATCGGGCGCGAATCGGATCTTGCGGGGCAGGACCGGAACGACCCCGTAGTCGTGCCCGAGCCGGACGTGGCAGTCGAGCAGCTCGGGCAGCATCGCCGCCGCCATGTGTGCGTCGATATGCGTCGGTCTGATCCCGGCGGCCTGCGCGCGCTCGATCTGCGCGCGCAACTCGGCTTCCGCGGCTTCCAGCACCATATGCCGGCGCAGGCTCGCGACATCGTGCCAAAAGAAACCGTCGTCGTCGATCAGCCCCGAGGCCCGGCTGACCGTTGAGATCGGGGCCCAGCGATATTGCTCCCATTCGCTGGTCAAGGTCAGGTGCACGCCGAGATCGAGCGCCGGATCGGCGGCAGCAGCTTCGGCGATTTCGCGGAACCACGGGCACGGCACCATGACCGAGCCGCAGGTGACAAAGCCGCGCTCGGCGAGACCGAGATACGCCTGGTTCGCGCCGTGGCACATGCCGACGTCGTCGACATGAAGGATCACGGCATGTTCGACACCGAGGGAGCGGGCAAGAGTCATGGGCGAGGTCAGCATGACCATTCAAGCCGCGGAAAGTCGAGGTCGCGCCGGCTCGGTAACCAAGGTAAGAGCCTTGCGTCCGCCGACCACGGCAAGTTTTGCCGAACCGGATAGCGACGTCAGGCGTTCGTCGCTTCGGCGCGGTTGAGCGTCCGCCGCCATTTCGCCCGCAGCGCGCTCGGCCGCTCGGGATAGCGGTCGTCGAGGAACCCAGCCGCGATCACCCGGTCGGTCCGAAAGCTTCGGAAGTCTTGGCGCAGTTCGCACCAGGCGATCAGGTGGCGGACCGTCTCCATGTAGCCCACCGTCACCGGCCAAATGATGCGCTCGCTCTCGCGGCCCTGTTCGTCGCGATAACACAGCTTGATTTTGCGGCCGGCATGAATCTGCGCGCGCACCCGCGCCATGTCGAGGCCGTCGGTCGCGAGGCTTCGCGCCGCCGGCGTTTCGGTCACCGGCTCGAATACAAAGGGCCGAAGCCGTTCCGGCACGACGGCGCCGATCTTGGCGATCAGATCCGCAGCCGCCCGCGCCAGCTCCGCATCGCTATGGCGCGCCACCCATTGGGCACCCAGCACGGCCGCTTCGATCTCGTCGGGCGTCAGCATTAGGGGCGGCAGGTCCAACCCCGGCTGCAGCACATAGCCGACGCCGGCCTCGCCCCTGATTGGCACCCGCTGGCCGATAAGGTCGGCGATGTCGCGATAGACGGTCCGCTTGGAGGTCTCGAGCTCGGCGGCGAGGGCGTTGGCGGTTATTGGTTTAGACGTGCGCCGCAGAATCTGAATGATTTGAAAAAGCCGGTCGGCGGGTCTCATGAGCCGTTGTGGTCCAACAATGCTGACAGCATGGTGGCAGCAGGGTAGCTGGCGCGCGCGCAATTCGTAACCAAATTTACCTGTCGAGTGGCGACGGCATGGCGGTGACGGGGCGAAGGCGACGGTGTCGGATCGGCAAGAGACCCATGCGATTTCCGAGGCTCGCCGGGGTCTTCCCGCGCAGCGATGCGGGATAGGATTTAAAATGAGCGAAGCCAAAAACCTGTTTCCGCTTTTGGAGCAATCCGCCGAACCCGGCATCGTAGGTGCGATCGAAAGGCTGGTGCGGGATGCGCCGGATCGCGACCTCTGCCGGGTCAACGTATTGGATTTCGCGGCGAAGAGGGGGCTCGACGAAGAGAAAGCGATCGCCGCCTTTCTGCACGCCGCGCGCCTCGGTCTCTTCGAGCTCTCGTGGAATGTGCTGTGCCCGAGCTGTGGCGGCGTACTCGACGCTAACTCCACATTGAGGAGCATGAACCGCGAGGAGTACCATTGCGCCTGGTGTGCGGCCGGTTACGAGCCGATCCTCGACGAGATCGTCGAGGTGACATTCACGGTCAACCGGCGGGTGCGCCGGATTGCGGCGCATGATCCGAACGAGCTTCCGTTCGCGGAGTACTTTCGCCAGGTGTTCTGGAGCTCGGCGATCGATCTGCCGGAGAATCTCGATCAAGTGATCGAGGAAGTGACCCTGGACACGGTCGAGCTTCCGCCCGGAGAGAAAGCCCTGCTATCGCTGCAACTGCCGGCGAAACTGGTGATGCTTCTCGACCCGGTGACCCATATGACCCAATTTCTCCAGGTCAAGGGCGAGCCGACGCGCGAGCGCCAGAGCCTCTCGCTGTTTTTCGATAAGGTAACTCCGGCAACGGATACGGTCGAGCTGAGCCCGGGGCCGCTGCGCCTGTCGCTCGAAAACCGCACCGACACGCGCGTGTTACCCGGGTTGTGGGTGGCGACGGACCGGCTCAATGAGCTCCTCAGCCGGCGCAAGCCTTTCCTCAGCGCAAAGCGGCTGCTCACCAACCAAGTGTTTCGCGATCTCTACGGCGCCGACACGATCGATGTCGACCAGCGCCTGAAGATCACCAGTCTGACGTTCCTGTTTACCGACCTCAGAGGTTCCACCGAGCTCTATGAGCGGGTGGGCGACCTCGTCGCCTTCGACCTCGTCCGGGCGCATTTCCGGCTTCTCAACGACATCATCTCCGGCGAAGCGGGGGCTGTGGTCAAGACCAGCGGCGACGCGGTGATGGCGACCTTTTCGACACCCGATCGGGCGGTCGCCGCGGCGTTGCGCATGCGGGAAGCGATGCGCGACTTCAAAGACGCAGGCCCCGGCGATGGGCTGCTGCTCAAGATCGGCATCCACGAGGGACCTTGTCTCGCCGTCGTGCTCGACAACCGCCAGGACTATTTCGGCCGTACCGTAAATATCGCGGCGCGCGTGCAGGGTCTAGCCGACTCGCGTTCGATCCTGGCGACCGGGTCGGTCGTCAAACACCCCGGATCTTGCAAGCTGCTCGAAACCAGCAAGCTCGAGCCGGTCCCGCACCAGCGCGCGCTGCGCGGCGTCGCCGAGGAAATGGCGGTATACGAGATCCCCTGACCGATCCACCCGAATTGGTGTAGGAGCCTGAGATGAGCGAAGCTGGCAATTTGTTCACGCTCTTGCGGCAGTCGGCCGATCCCGAAGCTGCCGGGGCGATCGAGGAGCTGGTGCGGGACGCGCCCGATCGCGACCTCTGCCGCGTCAATGTGATCGATTTCGCGCGTCAAGCCGGGGTCGATGAGGAGCATGCCGTCACCGCCTTCCTGCACGCCGCGCGCCTCGGGCTCTTCGAGCTGTCGTGGAACGTGCTGTGCCCCGGCTGCGGCGGCGTCCTCGATACCAGCACGACTTTGAAGAGCGTCAACAAGGACGAGTACGACTGCGCGCTATGTGCGGCCGGCTACCGGCCGACGCTCGACGAGATGGTCGAGGTCACGTTCACGGTCAGCCGGCGCGTGCGCAGGATTGCCGCGCACGATCCGCACGAGCTTCCGTTCGGTGAGTATTTTCGTCAGATTTTCTGGGGCTCGGGCATCGATGTTCCGGATGATTTCGAGCAATTGGTCGAGGAGATCGTTCTCGATCAGATCGAGCTGCCGCCCGGCGAGAAAGCGCTGCTGTCATTACAGCTGCCCGCGGAATTCGTCATCATCATGGACCCGGTGACGCACGGGACGCAGTTCCTCGACGTCAAAGGCGAGCCGACGCGCGAGCGGCAGAATCTCTCGCTCGTCTTCGATAAACTGCGCGCACCGACCGGCACCGTGACCTTGCGTCCGGGGCCGCTGCGGCTCACCTTGGAAAACCGCACCGACACCCGGCTCCTGCCGGGACTGTGGATCGCCGGAGACAAGCTCCACGGGCTGCTCGGCAGGCGCCGGCCGTTCCTGACCGCAAAACGGCTGCTGACCAATCAAGTATTCCGGGACATCTATGGCACCGACACGATCGACGTCGAGCAGCGGCTCAAGATCACCAGCCTGACCTTCCTGTTCACCGACCTCAAAGGCTCGACCGAGCTCTACGAGCGGGTCGGCGACCTGGTCGCCTTCGACCTGGTCAAAGCCCATTTCCGCGTGCTCAACGAGATCGTCGCGTCCGAGGCCGGCGCTGTCGTCAAGACCATCGGCGACGCGGTGATGGCGACCTTCCCGACGCCCAACCGGGCGGTCTCCGCGGCGCTGCGGATGCGCGAGGCGATGAGCGATCTCAATGACGGGCACAACCGCGAGGATTTGCTGTTGAAGATCGGCATTCACGAGGGACCCTGCCTCGCAGTCGTGCTCAACGACCGCCAGGACTATTTCGGGACGACCGTGAATATCGCTGCGCGGGTCCAGGCACTCGCGGATTCGCGCACGATCCTGGCGACCCGCTCCGTCGTAACAGACCCGCAGGCCTCTGCCTTGCTCGAGACCAGCGGGCTCAAACCGGTGTCGCAGCATCGCGCATTGCGCGGCATCGCCGACGAAGTGGCGGTCTACGAGATCCCGTGAGGTTCCTGGTTGACACTGAGCAATAACCGCGTATCGAAAATCACTGCGCCTGTGTTGCGGAAGCAGTGATTATGACAAATTCACACTATTCCGGTGCGGAGCGGGGCGGGAGCGTGCGTAAGGGTTGATGCAGGATTCGGTAATCTCGGCCATGGCGAGAGCGTGGCTAGGGTCGTCACCGTCCTCCAGTGACCAACAGGCCGACAGACACGCATGGGCGAAGGTATAGGACAGAAGGCGTTTGCGGTCGAGGTCTAGGGCGGTCGCTATGATGTCGGCCTGACGGATCAGCCTTTCGGGGTTCTGGACAATTTTGGGCAGGGAATGGGGGTTGCAGAGTGCATTGGCCGCATCATAAGCGCGCTCGCCAATTAAGCCCTTGGGGTCGATAGCCAGCCAGCCGCGCTCTGGGTGCTGGCGGATATTTTCGTGGTGGATGTCGCCATGGAGAACATGCGCCGGGCCTTGCTCGCACAGCAGATTGCGGGCCAGGGCTGCGCCGCGTCTGTAAATGGAGCCCTGCTCTCGGTCTTGGTTCGCCTTCTCGAACAAAGATTGAAGCGCTGCGATAACGGGGTGAGGTGGCCGGGAATCTCTGACCGGCTGGCGAAGTGGAGCGTATTAAGCACATCGGCAATGATCTTTGCCGCTTCGTCGTCTCTGCCGTTTTTGACTAGCTCTGTCAGGTCTCCGCCATCTACATATTCGAGCAGCATCGCGCCAAGGTCATGTCGCAAAAGCTGAATGGCGCCGTGGCCGCGATACCATTTGAGAACATCAGCAGCGCTGCGCTCGTCCGTTGCGCCTGCCGCTGATAATATCTTCAAGACAGCCGTTTGGCCGTCCGCCTCCACCTTGTAGAGATCACTTGTAAAGGTCTTTGCGAGGAGTTCGGGATGGGACAATTCCCATTGATCGAGATAGCGAGCTAAAGCTTCGTTCATCGAATGTTTCTGCGCTCCCGGCATGCTCCTGTCAAAAGTCGCGGAACTGGCTTTATAGGGGCTTCATCGGCGCGGGAGTCATCATCTTAGGTTTTCGGCCCGCCCCGCGGCTTATGCTCTCTGTTGCCGAGTGGAGCTAACCTGAAACCTTCCGCCGTCTCCACGCCAAGCCCGCCGGTCAGCCCGGTTCGGGGGCGGGGGGCCGTCGGTAGGGTTTGACGGTGATCTCGCCAGCACGTTTGCGCATCGCGTAAGCGTCGTGCCATGCCTGCATGTTCAACAGCGTTTCCATCTTCACGCCGAACGCCTTCTCGATCCGCAGCGCCATTTCCGCCGACAACGCGGCGCTGCCGTTGATGAGGTCGGAGAGTGTCGCGCGGCGCACGTCCAGCACCTTCGCCGCCTCACTGACCGTCAGCCCGAGCTCGTCGAGAATTTCCTCACGGATGAACGCGCCTGGATGCGGCGGGGCCATTCCTACTCTGGCGGGTGCGCGGGTCATCAGTGATAGTCCTCCAAATCGAGGTTGCAGATTTCACCCTGCCGGATGTCGAAGGTCAGCCGCCAATTGCCGCTGACCGAAATGCTCCATGTGCCGGCGCGGTCGCCCCTCAACTGGTGAACGCGCCAGCCGGGCGGCCCGACAACACCGCTGATGTCGGCCGCCGCGATCAGCACCGCGAGGATGTTGCGCAGCCGCCGCACAAGGTCCTTGCGGAGTTCCCGGCTGTCGTCGTCTTCGATGAGGCGCAACAGGCCCCGGTGCCGGACGCTCCGAATGATCATGCATGGAGGAGTGTACGCTTACACCGTACACTTGTCAATGTGTCAGTGCAAGATAGAAATGTCACCCGGCGTGCAAAGTAGAGATGACATTCCGCGCGCTTGGCAAGGGCACGAGGAGCGCGAGTTTGCCTGCATCGCGCAGTGAAGTTGAGCAGCGCAATTTGATTGGCTCGCTGGATTGGATTTGGGCTACTATTGTCGGTGACTGGTGAAGCGGAAGCGGGCTCTGCTGGGGAGCAACCCGCCGAGGAATAGCCGGTTGGAGACTCACTCCGATGGATTGGGAGCTGATCGGAACGGGTCGGCTCCCGCCACTCGGCGGTTGCCGAGCCACCACTTCCGCGAGCCATCGGGGTAGATCTCCTGATACCTGAAAAACCCACCTGGCCACCGCGCGATGGTGGCCGGCTTGGCGAGCGGCATCTCCGCTAAACGGAATACAACAGAAGGCGCGGTGACAATCAGCCCCTCGATGCGGATCGCTGCCTCAGGCCGCAGCCGCGGCAGCACGGTGGCGTGGTGCGCGCCCCTTTGACGGCAGACCCGGCGCCTCGAGGTTGTTCGGCGGTCGCTGCCGCGCAAGGTGCCCGCGCTGCTGTCGCGCCGGGTAGGCGGCCTGCTGCGCCTTGACCTGCTCCAACACGGCCGACAGCCGCTTGTTGTCGACGATCGCGCCGGGCTGTACGGTCTGGATCTTGTCGAACACCTTGAAACCGAGCGCTGTTCCGTTGAACTGAACCGCGAACCGTCCGTCCGGGTAGTTCACCACCTCGACCTTCTTGCGTACCAACCCGCGGGCGAGTGACGTCGGGTCCAGTAGAAGCATCATCCGGTCGTAGTGCAGGGTCAGGTTGCGCGTCACTGTACGCTCTTCGCGCCAAGCCAGGATCTCGTCCAGATCATCGGTTTGCGCCAGCGGCCGATGCAGGTTCTTGGCATTCGCCGGGTCGCGGCCGAAACGCGTGTTGTAGGCGGTGATGAACCCAGGCAGCCAGGCGTTCGCCGCGGCCATCGAGGAGACTTCCGCTAGCCGCAGTTCCTTGACCATCCGGTCCTGCAACGTGCCAAACGCGCGTTCGATGCGCCCCTTTGCCTGCGGACTGTTGGCACAGATGATGTCGATGTTCAGCGCCAACAGTGCGCGACCGAACTGGGTCACGCCGTCACCGCCGGCCGCGTCCTTGCTGTTTACCCGGAAAATACCGTGCTTGTCGCTGTAGAACGCCACCGGCTTGCCATGCTCCTCCACATAGGTGCGGGTCGTCCGGAAGTAATCAAACGCCGATTCCGAGGCGACGAACCGCAGCTGCATCAACCGGCTCGTCGCATCATCCACGAAAGCCAGCAGCGTGCACGGCGGGCCGCGATCCTCGAACCAGGCGTGCTCCGAGCCGTCGATCTGTACCAGTTCGCCCAGGCAATCTCGCCGCCGGCGCGGCTGATGCGGCGAGGGTAGGCGATGCCGACGATCCTGCCACAGCCCATCTGCTATCATCCAACCGCGCAAGGTCTCGCGCGACACCGAGCAGCCGTGATGCTCTGCCAGCTTCTCCGCCGCCAAGCTCGGGCCAAAATCGGAATACCGCTCCCGCACAATCGATAGCGCCAGGGTGCGAACCTCAGCGGGCAACCGATGGTTACTGGGTTTGCCGCGCCGCTTGGAAAGCAAGCTCGTGGCACCGTCCTGCTTGAGACCGCGCAGCAGGCGAAACACCTGACGCCGCTGTAAGCCGATCAGCACACAGGCGTCACTGACACGCAGGCGACCCGACTGCACCCGCAACAGCGCCTCAAGACGGCCGAACTCCTGCTTGCTCATCGACAACACCGCCACGGCGCACCTCCCGGGACCCCAAAACCCGGGGGTGTGTCACCTCTATCTTGCAGAGGGGTGTCATCTCTATATTGCGCTTACACAATGGCGTCGCGAAAGGTGGATTCTGGAAAATCGCCAAATTGGAGCCACGCGGTGGGAGACTTGATGATGGAACGTATGTTCGCCGTGGCGATTCGTGACGGGCACGACTTGTTTCTATGGATACGCATCAGGCGCGCGAGACTTAGTGATATCTACTATGTGTTCCCAACCGGAAGGTCAGGGCCGGACTGGCAGAAATGGAACCCACACGGGAGCCATCACAAGGACGGCAGGCGTCACCATAAGAGCTTTGACAAAAAAATATTTCCCGCGCAGCGACAGAAGCCAAATTCTGATTTCAAAGGTTCGGAAACTTTAATTACACGGCCTATATTGCTTCTGGAGAGCCACGAGCCAGCGGCGTGATTTGTGATCCTGCCGCGTTTTCCGAAGTGATGGAAGTGCCAGCCAGTATATTAAGCTCAAAGAGATACGAAACGTACATTTCAATTGATCTGACTGAACCCGGCGGCCCGCCAATTCTCACGGCCCTTGGGGAGGTCGTTGCACAGCGAGCGTTCAGCGACGCACCTCCGTGGATTTGGGTGAGCGTTACAAATTTCCCGATACCTCAGTAGCGCGCTGGTACGGCGTCGAACGCGTTTGGCGTCAAGCTCGGCCTGCGCGATAGCGCGGGCCTCCACGAGCGGCGCATGCGGCCTCCGTGTTCGGACGAATGAGCGGGCGGCTTCTGCACGCTTGTCCTCGGGCCGGGAGCCAGCCGGAGCGAGTAAGCTCATTCGTGTGACGATGATAGCGGCGCAGCGGTGCCCGTTGCGACGCGCGTTTTGCGGGTGCCGGGTGATCCGAGCGGCGGGGTGCGGTCGTAAAGTCGCATAATCCCCTTTCTGGAAAATCACACGTTGCCGACATCTTTTTTTGCAAGCGGCGTGCGGAGTGACCGGCGACGAGTCAAACGCAGCACGCCGCTTGCGCCGCAGGCACAAGGGCGTGTCGCATGATTTGGACGTTATGGAAAAATTCACGGCGGCTGCTCTCGCCGCAGCCGAGACTGCATTCTGATGGCGCGACTATGGAAAATTAACCGGGTACCAACAATCTTACACTTGCTGCGGCCCTCAAGGCCCCGAATTGGACGTTCGGGCAGCCAAGGGGATACCTGCGGTACCGCGACCCGGCAGAGGTGTTTGGCGTACTGCTGACATCTTCCGGGGAGTCCAACGCGGATCACTCGACGCGATTCTAGAACGCGGGAAGTGAGCCGATGCGCCCATAAACGACGGCTTATTCGTTTGATGGGGGCCAACCCCGCAAACCTTAAGGGTCTGCGGCGCGCTGAGACCCGGAAGGGTTGGGCAAAATGCGCCCCTCACTCCGGATTTCGGTCACAGTTAAGATCGATCTCGCGGCTTGTGTTTTCGCACTGGCCGCGCTGCTGAAAATCCTACTGTGATCGATGCGGGGCCAGTCGAAAGGCTGGCCCTGCATCCGTCACAATACAGCTAGCGATTTCTGGCTGGTGTTTGGCGCGGAATCGACGTTCTGGAAAATTGCTCGCGAGCAAACTCACTCGAAGAACGCGGAAAAGGCCTGTTCATCTGCCATACGAACCCCTCCGGTGTTGTTGGCATAGCATTCGCCATGAGCCGTGGCTCCCACCCCATCAGGGTCGAGAATTGCCCGCTGTCCTGCAACAGGTCTAACGGGTGGTGCCGTTCCTTTGTCTGTCGTGAAATGGCGCTTATGGAAAGTCAGCGAGGATGTGCTGCGTCGAATGCTGCAGCGGCCTTTGCGATGCGATCTAGAGGATTGGCTCGGCAGTAGTTATCCATCCAAGCCCAGACGGCATCGGCGTCGACGCCGTTCAGGGGGTTTCCATCCCCTCCCCCGGCCTCGTAACCAACCCCGGAGAGGAAGCCCAAAATCCACTGTTCGGAAAGCGATGCCCGTCCCTCGCGCCGCGATGCTGTCCACGCCCCGCATGAAATGGTTCCCACACCGAGCATATTATAGCTGCCCGGCTGCGCTGCTTCCGCTGAACTGATCAGCAAAGAGGCGGTTAAGGCCAGAACTACATTTAGTAGGTTAGAGCCTAGCGCAACTTTTTTGAAATGTCGCATTACGCCCTTAACGCGATTTGTCTTCGAAGGTGCTGTGCTGGTTAGGGTGCAATTCCCTCATGGCCGCGCGGAATGCATCGGCGAGCGCATGCACATTGTCCGGCACCGCTATCAAGAATTTGTTTTCGTAAGCGTAGCGCCAGTCCTCGAAAATCGATTTCGTGTCATTTAAGTACTCCATAAACTTGTCCCGGTCGCCGCGCGCATAGCGGTGCTGGCGAATGGCTGTTGTACCAACCTTCGGCGAAGTCTTATCTAATTCAATAAAGAGGTCGCGGAGATTGTGACCTTGCATCAACTGACCGTCCACAAGAAAGCGAAGCAGCTTTATATAGAGTTCAATAGAGAACGCGAAATTGACCAGCGGAGGCGCATCAACCTGATTACGCGTGTTATTTCTTATGCCGTCCAACGCCCGTGAGATTTTATTATGTTGGTTCGGCGCGGCACCGCCAGCATAAAATCCTGCACTCGAAAAATCCCGGCAAAGTAAAATGCCTCAGCGAGGTTGTGCAGGCGCTTTGGGATCTCGGCGGCAACAGCGGAGGGTAGGGGCGGTTTAGGCTTTCTTGGCATGGTCTAATCTTGTGTCTGCTCGCGTATTGCGCAAGCTGGCCCCGAATACTGGTTGGAATGCTTATGCGGCGCGGGTGGCGCGGCGCATGGTGGTTATGCTGCGGTCGTAGCTCTCGGCCAATTCCTTCAACGTAGCGCCCTGCGCGCGGCGTCTGGTGGCTTCTTTCTGTTGGGCCGGTGTAAGGGAAGGGGGTCGGCCCATGGCCTTTCCTTGGGCCGTGGCGCGGCTCCGGCCTTCGGCGGTGCGGGTGCGGATTAAATCGCGCTCAACATCGGCCAGTCCGCCAAGAACCGCCAGCATCAACCGCCCGGTGCTGCTGGTGCTGTCGGCCCACGGTTCGGCCAAGGATCGAAACTGCGCCTTGGCGTCGACGATGCGCTTGACGATGCCGAACAGATCGAAGGTGCTGCGCGCTAGGCGGTCAATCCGCGTCACCGTCACCACGTCGCCGGGGGCCAGCTTGCCGAGCATCCGATTAAGTTCGCGCCGGTCGGGCCGTGCGCCGGTCACTTTCTCGCGGTAGATGTTCCGACTGCTGCATCCAGCCTTGCGAAGCTGCTCAAGCTGGCTATCGAGGGTCTGCCCGTAAGTGGAGACGCGGGCATAGCCGATAAGCCGTTTTTCGGGGTGCGTTTCGGTCATATCTTATGTTAACTGCAACCCCTTGATTTCACAAGGGCGTTAACTTTTGCCGAAACTCTTGATACTTGCACAAGTAGGGCTGAATCAGAGGCGGGCCCAATCGCTGACCGGTTCTCGCCAATTCGTGGCGGTCGCCCATTCCGTGGCCCCGGCCATGAGGATGTCAAACGTCGGGTCTTTGATCGCGTAGTAGGCATCCGGGTCGTTCGGAAAATATTTGGCAAGCTGCTGTTTGATTTCACCATATGCGGCGGCAGCCATTTTATGCGTCCGCAAGTAGTCCCGACAAAGCAGTGGGTAGCGCTGATTGAAACGCCCGCGTTCTCGGACATGAAAATTCGCCGCACTGTGCCTGTACTTGTAGAATCGCTTTGCAAGTTCTTGACGGGGCAGGGTGAGCCCCGGAGGACAGTGATCTGTCGTCAGCTTGCCAAGTTCAAAACCTTCTGCTTCGATCCTTTGATACGGGTAGTCGGCTAAGCTTGCGACCGTAAGCTGAATATCAATGACGTCTTTGGCGACGAGATCGGGAACCGCCGTCGACCCAATATGGTGGAGAGCAATCACGGCATCGCCCAAGGCGTCGCACAGCGAAGCGGCGAGCACTGCATATTGAGATCGCCATTGCGTGCGATACGGGACTATCTCGATGATCGGCCCGGCCATTTCTAGCCAATCGCACATCCGAGCGATGGTTGCTAGTGCTCGGGGTCTGAGTAGCAGCGGAACAGAAAGTCGGATTGAGCGCGTCATTTTGGTCCAAGAGCGTTGCGGGCGGATGCCCGATGCTTGGCCAAGACCGCGATAACGATATCGCGCGCGTGCAGCAGGACGGATCTGTGCTCCTCTGCCGAGAACTCGACGAAGCCCAGTCCCCGGAGCAGGAAAAGTCCTTCAATGGCCAGCAAAGCGTGACGAACGTTATGGGCATCGCCTGATTTGGACAGGAGCGGATCGAGCAGCGTTCGGTAATAGCGACGCGCGGGCTCCATCATATCGGGGGCGTGCACCAGCGCGGTCACAAGAAAAGCCGCCTTGCGGGTCGTGGCGTCGTCCTCATCGAGCGCTTCCTCGATGTGGGCTAGGACCATCTCGAAAGGGTCAACCGGCTTGTCGCCGAGCCGTTGGCGCACCGCGTCTTGAAAGCGCGACACTTCTCGCTCCAACGCCGCGCGAACCAACCCGTCCTTGGTCGCGAAGCTGTAAACGAGACCACCCTTGCTGATCCCCGCACGCTCGGCGACGGCATCGAGCGTGAAAGTTCGGCCGCCGGAATCGAGGATCACGCTCTCGGCGGCATCCAATATCCGGTCCCGATCAATTTCCTTTTTCCGCGTCAAATTTAGCCCCTTGCATTTCCGACTGATCAGTCGCATAACTATTTCCGACTGATGGGTCGGATTACCACGGCGGTGCGCGCCGTGGAAGCTGGTCTCTCCGTTTGGCAGGGCTGTTTGTCTATATCGGTCCGTCTTCGTTCGTGTTCGTTGAACAATAGTGACAACTGGACACCTAATCAATCAACGAAAGCGCAATATGTTGAATAGGAGTAACAGAACTATGAACAACAGTTTACCAACAGTAGCCTTCGGACATTTTGTCATGAAGGTTAGTGATATTGATATTAGTTATCAAGTTTATACAAAATTGGGCTTGCGCCCATTTGAAATATATCCCGATTTAGCTGTCGTCGAATTGCGAGGTGGAACACACATTTTGCTTGTCAGTAAAAACGATGAATTGACATCTTCACTAAGTTCTAGCCATCTTGGCCAGCGCGGCGGCGCTTCTTTTAACGAACAACTCGACTTGATGATTGACGGCAAGTCTAGGAGCGATCTGGAACTGTATAGGGCGACTCTAATGGAAAAGGGATTGTCGGTAGATGCAATTGCTCAAGACCAATTCTTTGGTCACGACTACTTCCAGTTGGTCGATCCTGATGGCAATGGCATAACGGTCTATACCAGCCACACAGAAGAATTATCCGTCTAGATTCCCGTTGGCTGACATCGAATCTGCGGTCATAGCGAGAAGCGGAGTAAGGGTTTGGGTAGCGGCGGAACAGAAAGTCTGGTTCGGCCGCTCAATGTCGGGGAAATGGCGGAAAGGCGACCGCGAAGCGCCCCGCTCGCGTCCTAGGTCCTCCGGGCTATGCTCCCCCCTGCCGGCATAGGGCCGGCTGGCGAAACGAAGGACCGGAGAGAACATGAAGCCGACAAGTCGTCCGAATGGCGAGGCCGCTTCAGCGAACATCACCAAGCGGATTGAAGAGCTGGGGGATTGGAGAGGAGAGACCCTCGCTCATCTCCGTCAGCTCATCCACGATGCCGACCCCGACATCCAGGAGGAGTGGAAATGGGAGAAGCCAAAATCCCCCGGAACCCCCGTCTGGTCCCATGACGGCATCGTCTGCACGGGGGAATCCTACAAGCAGGTCGTGAAGCTCACCTTCGCTCGCGGAGCCTCCTTCGAAGACCCGAAGAAGCTCTTCAATTCCAGCCTGGAAGGGAACACGCGGCGTGCGATCGACCTGCGCGAAGGGGAGAAGATCGACGAAGCTGCGTTCAAGCAACTCATCCGCGCCGCGGCGGCGGCCAACTCCGCTGCGCGCGCTCAACCGGCAGCCAAGAAGAAGTAAGCCTGCCTCTCACCAAAGCGGTTATTGCTATTTTAGATATAATGTGCTATCATTATCGACGTGAATGTATTGTGGTTCCCGAAATCGGAGGTGCGTTTCCAAACAGCCGATAACAGCCAGGGATCAGCGACCACGGCCGTTGTTTTTTCGGGCGCCATGCGGCTGGGCTCAAGGGTTTCTGCGGAGCAGTCGAGATCGATGGGTGATATTTTGATGGAGAAACAGCAAAAACCGCGAGGGCGCGGGATCGTGTCCCAGGGGGTGGTGTAAGAGCAGCGTCGTTCGCGCTCTCCAGCGGATTTGGCCGGTGTCGTCAGGCTGCCACGGCGGGCAGCTTGAAGATCGGATCTTCGCTCAGTGGAGCGATTGTTTCCAGGGTCATGTAGCGGGCGCGCTGCACGGCCCATTCGTCGTTCTGCTCGAGCAGAATAGCGCCGACCAGGCGAGTGATGGCATCCTCATTGGGGAAGATGCCGACAACGTCGGTGCGGCGCTTGATTTCGCCGTTGAGCCGTTCCAGCGGGTTGGTGCTGTGGATCTTGGGCCTGTGGTCCTTGGGGAAGCTCATAAAGGCGAGGACATCGGCTTCCGCCTGATCCATCAATGTCGCCAGCTTTGCGACCTTGGGCCTGAGCTGATCAGCAACCTGGCGCCACTGGAGGCGGGCCATTTCGGCGTCCTCTTGGGCGAAGGCGGTGGCGATGAAGGCAGCGACGACACGCCGGCCTTGCTTTCCGGCATGGGCCAGGACATTGCGCATGAAATGCACGCGGCAGCGCTGCCAGGAGGCATGCAACACCTTTGCAACGGCCGCCTTGAGCCCTTCATGGGCATCCGAGATTACGAGCTTGACGCCGCGCAGGCCGCGCCTTGCCAGCGAGCGCAGGAACTCGGTCCAGAAGGTCTCGGCCTCGGAGGCGCCGATCGCGATGCCCAGCACCTCGCGTCGGCCGTCGCTGTTGACGGCGACGGCGACGATGACCGCGACCGAGACAATCCGACCGGTGGCGCGGACTTTAACATAGGTGGCATCCAGCCAGAGATAGGGCCAGTCGCCTTCCAGTGGCCGGTTGAGGAAGGCGGCGATCTGATCGTCGATCTCTGTGCACAACCGGCTGACTTGGCTTTTGGAGATCCCGGTCATGCCCATCGCTTTGACCAAATCATCGACCGAGCGGGTCGACACGCCATGGACATAAGCCTCCTGGATCACCGCCGTGAGCGCCTTCTCAGCCATGCGTCGCGGTTCCAGGAACGCCGGGAAGTAGCTGCTCTTGCGCAGCTTGGGGATGCGCAGTTCGACCGCTCCGGCACGCGTCTCCCAGATCCGGTCACGATAGCCGTTGCGGTGATTGATTCGGTCCGGGCTGCGCTCGCCATGGGCGGCGCCGGTCACGCTCTCGACTTCCAGTTCCATTAAGCGATGTGCGGCAAAACCCACCATCTCGCGCAGCAAATCGGCGTCGGAGCTCTTCTCCAGCAGCGTGCGAAGGATCCTCATCTCATCGGTCATCGTCGGGTCCTTGGTTCGCGTTCAGGTTTGGCAGCCAAACCCTACCGGAGATCCGCGATGACCACCGCTGTGGATAAGTGGCCCGCCGCCGCCAAACTCGTGGCGGTCGCTGCGGCGGGCCACTTACCCACAGCTCCTACACCACCCCAAGGGGCACGACCGGGCGCGCCGGCCGCGGGCGGCCCTTCGAGAAGGGTCAGTCGGGCAACCCGGCCGGGCGGCCGCCCGGGATCGGGAAACGCGCGACCCAGGCTATGCAATTGCTGCTCGACGGCGAAGCGCAAGCCTTGACCCGCAAGGCCGTCGAGCTCGCCCTCGACGGCAATACGATGGCATTGCGATGTGTCTCGACCGGATCGGGCCGCCGCGCCGCGAGCGCGCCGTGCCGATCAAGCTCCCGCCGGTGCGCGACGCCGCCGATCTCGCGGGCACGATGACCGCGATCATCGCCGCGGCCGGGGAAGGCGCGATCTCACCGGACGAGGGCGGCCGTCTGGCGAGGCTCGTCGAGGTCTTCCTCAGATCCGTCGAGACGCGCGACTTCGAACGGCGCTTGCAGCTATTGGAGAATTGCCCTCCAACCCCGTCTTATTGAGTCCAACCAGGTCATACGTCGAGATTGGCGACGCTGAGGGCGTTCGATTGGATGAAGTCGCGGCGTGGCTCGACGAGGTCGCCTATCAAGGTTGTTTCACACCGCTGTTTGTGAAGGATGACACCACTCGGTCGATTAACGAAAACAGAAGTTCCACGGCATAGCCCGCTACAAAGGACATAACCAGCGGAGATAGGTTTGCTAAGGTTCTCGCGCTGGTCGATGCAGCTGATGCGAGAGGTTCTGTCGAAGGAGCAAGAAACCAAGAGATCGCAAGGCCGGCGACACCACCCAGGAAGAAGCGCAGGCGAAAGTCGACCGCAGAGCTCTCAGAAAGTGATTCGTGATCGATTTCTTGTGAAATCTTTCTCACCAAAAAAACAATAGCTCCCATAAACCCATACATCACCGGCAGAATAAAATGGGTGGTTATTTGCAGAACATCATCTGCTTTTACGATATTCTGCAGATTTGCGTGCGAAATACCCAACGATTCAAAATACCCAATTCGTTTATCGGCATCCGGGGCGAAACCATAAAACAAGAAGTTTAAAAAATTGAAATCAACACTCAAAGAATTTTTTAGTCTCACGAAGTCCGAGATTGACAATGAGGAGAGATCACTCAAGTTTTTAGGATTTGTATCTTTCGCCAGAACGGAGACAACAGCACCGGTTCCATTTGAAAAGAAAGTAACATTTTTCTTGGATTGACCGATTTTCGAAAACATCCACATCTCAACGTCGGGTCCTGTCGGATTATGGCCTATTTCTTGCCAAGCTATCTCCATCAGGTTTACATACGGTTTTATAAGCATGCGTGTTTGCCGTATGTCTTCTACGACGCCGTTTAGCACGAACCATCCCAACTGAAAGCTTAATAAAACTAAGAAAACCAAAAACCCAATCACATTATATTTTCTTGCTACCGTTGCTGGTGTATGTTTCTGCTGTAGATTGATGCCACGAGTGAAATTGATACTCTTCACAGTGGCCGGAGAGATAGCGCGAGCCAGTTTCGCGCTGGCGGCAATGAAGCGAGAGCTAACCTCGGCGCTAGCTTGGCCGTGCGTTAGTTGCGTCTTAGCGACAGCGATATCTTGCAGCACATCCGGCGGTAATTCGAGCCCTCGCCTTACGGCGTAGTCAAGCATCACGTCGACGTCTCTCACTTGGTCGAAAGTGATGTTTGCGATTGTGAGATGCGAAGACAATTGCGCAACGCCAGGAGTCTCGCTGGGGAAGTTGGGCTCTTCGCTGAGTGCCCGACCTTCGGTTTCCTCAACGTGATCCGGGGACCGAGAGTCCGCCGCTTGCGACATGGCCACCCCGCTCGAAGTTAGCCAGGTGAAGATAATCGCCCCGCGTTGCCGCGAGAGTGAACAAGTTCACATTCGACAAGAATTACAAAGCGGTCCTGTTCCCCTAACTCGGGCGCCCTCTCGATCTATACAGGTCCGCGCTGAACCTGGAGGTCTTATCTATCAGGGTTTTCGTCGGGAACCAGCTGGCATCTGATTCCCGGCTCTAGGTCGCGCAGTGCAGCCGTGCTGTAAACGGATATGTCGTTCCACGGATTGCCGGGAGGGATCGAGGGAGCCGGGCCCTCACACATCCAGATTTGCGACGTTTAGCGCATTGCTCTGGATGAAGTCGCGGCGAGGCTCGACGAGGTCGCCCATCAGGGTCGAGAAGGTTTCCTCGGCCGAGTCGGCGTGGCTGATCTTGACCTGCAGGAGTGAGCGGATTTCGGGGTCGAGCGTGGTTTCCCACAATTGCTCCGGGTTCATCTCGCCCAAGCCCTTGTAGCGCTGCACGTCGATGCCGCGGCGGCCCAGCTCCATGACCGCCTCGACGAGGCCGACGGGGCCGGTGATCGGCCAGGTCTTGTCGCGCGCGGCGAGGGTCCCGGAGCGGTCGTAGACCTCGCGCAGCCGGGCATTGTCGGCATCCAGCCGGCGCGCCTCGGCGCTGCGCAGCAAGGCCGCGTCGATCAAGCGCCGCTCGTCGACGCCCTGGCGGGTGCGGCGGAAGACCAGGCCTTCGCCGGCAATGACCTCGCCGTGCCAATTGCGCTCGTGCTCCGGTGCGAGGCGGTTGAGCCGCTCGGCCGTCATATGGGCGGCTTCGATCGCGCGGTTGGGGTCGGCGAGTAACCCCGCCGATAAAGCCCCGGCGATCGCCGCCTGCTCGACGACCTCCATATTGCCGGCCTTGCCGGCCAATGGCTGCAGCCAGCGGCGGTGGACCCGTGCCTGCTCCAACAGGTCGCGCAAATCGTTGCCGGCGCGCTCCACACCGTCATGCTGGGTGAAGACCGAATCCCTGAGCGCCGCGTCGATGCAATAGGCTTCGAGCGCCGCATCGTCCTTCAGATATACCGCCTTGGCGTTGCCGCGCTGCAGGCGATAGAGCGGCGGCTGGGCGATGTAGAGAAACCCTTTGTCGATGAGGCTCGCCATCTGGCGGAAGAAGAACGTCAACAACAGGGTGCGGATGTGGCTGCCGTCGACATCGGCGTCGGTCATGATGATGATGCGGTGATAGCGTGCCTTTCCCGGGTCGAAATCCTCGATGCCGATCCCGGTGCCGAGCGCGGCGATCAACGTGCCGATCTCGGCCGAGCCCAGCATCTTGTCGAAGCGCGCTCGCTCGACATTGAGGATCTTGCCCTTCAACGGCAGGATCGCCTGGAAGCGCCGGTCGCGGCCCTGCTTTGCCGAGCCGCCGGCGCTGTCGCCCTCGACGATGAAGAGCTCGCTCTTCGCCGGGTCACGCTCCTGGCAATCGGCGAGCTTGCCCGGCAGATTGGCGATGTCCAGCGCCCCCTTGCGCCGGGTCAGGTCGCGCGCCTTGCGCGCCGCTTCTCGCGCCGCCGCCGCCTCGACGACCTTGGCGACGACCTTCCTGGCGTCGGCCGGGTGCTCCTCGAACCATTGCGTCAATTTGTCGGCGACGATGCCTTCGATGACCGGCCGCACCTCGGAGGAGACCAGCTTGTCCTTGGTCTGCGACGAGAATTTCGGGTCGGGCACCTTGGCCGACAGGATGCAGGTCAGGCCCTCGCGCATGTCCTCGCCCGACAGCGTGACCTTCTCCTTCTTGGCGATGCCGCTGTCGTTGGCATAGGCATTGACCGTCCGGGTCAACGCCGCCCGGAAGCCGGCAAGGTGGGTGCCGCCATCCTTCTGCGGGATGTTGTTCGTAAAACACAGCATCGTCTCGTGATAACTGTCGGTCCACTCCATCGCGACTTCGAGCATGATGCCGTCGCGCTCGCCGCGGATCACGATCGGCGGCGAATGCAATGCCTGCTTCGAGCGGTCGAGATAGCGGACGAAGGCTTCGAGTCCGCCCTCGAAATGCAACGTGACGGTCTTCGGCTCGACGCCACGCAAATCGCTCAGCACCAGTGTCACGCCGCTGTTCAGAAAAGCGAGCTCGCGCAGTCGGTGCTCCAGGGTCGTAAAGTCGAATTCGGTTTTTGTGAAGGTCGCCGTGCTCGGCAAAAAAGTGATCTCGGTGCCGGTGACCTGACCCTCGCGGGTCGAGCCCGCCGGCCAAGCTGGGGCCGGCCCCACCTCGGCCAGCGGCGCCTCGGGCACGCCGTCGTGGAACCTAATGAACCACTCCGACCCGCCACGATAGACGCGCAAATCGAGCCGCGCAGAGAGGCCGTTGACAACCGAGACGCCGACACCGTGGAGTCCGCCCGACACTTTGTACGCGTTCTGATTGAATTTCCCGCCGGCGTGCAAGTGGGTCATGATGACCTCGGCGGCCGAGACTCCCTCCTCGTCGTGAATGCCGACCGGAATGCCGCGGCCGTTGTCGGTCACGGTGCACGAGCCGTCGGCGTTCAACGTTACCGTGACGGTGTCGCAATAGCCGCCGAGCGCCTCGTCGATCGCATTGTCGACGACCTCGTAGACCATGTGATGCAGGCCGGAGCCGTCATCAGTGTCGCCGATATACATGCCCGGCCGCTTGCGCACCGCATCGAGTCCGCGCAGCACCTCGATTGATTGCTCGTTATAGACCGCATCCTCGCCATTGGTGGTGCCGTTCCGACGTGGCGCGGCAGCAGCGTCAACGGGCGGTAAACCGGAGCTCGCCGGGCTCTTGGCTGCGGCAGTGCCGAGGGGGTCGGACGCGGAGATGTTTGCCATATCGTTCTTATTCGAAGTTTCAGGGTTCAGAAGCTCGCGGCCAGCTGCCCATCGCGCACCGACAGAAACTGGGCATCGTGCCGCAATGGCGCGAACAGCGCTTCGTCGGTGCCGGACAGCCAGGCCTGGCTGTCGAGCCGCAGCAGCGCATCGAACAATGCCGCCCGCCGGCTCGCATCGAGATGTGCGGCAATTTCGTCCAGCAGCAGCAATGGCGGCTCACCGCGCACCGCCTGCTGCAGCCTCGCGTGAGCGAGGAGGATGGCAATAAGCAAGGCCTTCTGTTCGCCGGTGGAGGCCAACTCGGCGGCAATTCCCTGCTCGGCTAAACTGACATGCAGGTCGGAGCGATGCGGTCCGATCAGGGCGCCACCGGCCTTCGTATCGCTCTGCCGATTATCGGCGAGCGCCGAGGCGAACTCCGCTTCGACCGCCAGCGCCGGCGCTGCTTCGAGCCAATCGTCGACCGTGCCGGCGAGAACCAGCCGGGCGCGCGGAAACGGACCCTCGGCCTCAGCACAGGCACGGTCGAGCCGCTGCACCGCGTCGCGGCGCCCCGCCGCGACCGCCACCCCCTGTTCGGCCATGACCCCTTCGAGGGCGCTCAGCCACGCCGGGTCTTTCGGGCCGTCGCGCAGCAGCCGGGAGCGCTCGCGCAATGCCTGCTCATAGGCTGCAACGCGCGAGCCGTGCGCCGGGTCGAGGCCGAGCACGAGCCGATCGAGAAAACGCCGCCGCCCGCCCGGACCCTCGATAAACAGCCGGTCCATCGGCGGGGTAAGCCATAAGACGCCGAGTCGCTCGCCGAGTGTCGCTTGACCGCGCACCGGCTCGCCGTCGATCCGCACGACCCGCCGCTCTCCCGCCGTCGCATCGTGCCCGGTGCCGATGCGCACGTTGCCGCGGCGGGTCGCGACGACCGCGGCTACAGCCCAGCCGCCGGTCGGGTCATCCTGCCCCGGCCGGGGCCGACGATCGATTTCGGCCAGCTTGGCCCCGCGCAATCCGCGGCCGGGCGCGAGAAACGACACGGCCTCCAGGAGGTTGGTCTTGCCGGCACCGTTAGGTCCGGTCAGCACCACCGGCGCAGTGCCGACGGTAAGCCTCGCCTCGCGATAATTGCGGAAATCGGTCAGCACGAGCCGCGTCACGCCGACGCGATCTGCCGCGGCACCCGCATCGTCCCGGGCTTGCTGTGCCTCGGCAAACATAGGGGATATATGGGGTCGAAAGTACCAGTTTGCGAGCATTCTGCGCCATTGGCGTCATACCGCCTGGCGCCCATCACCCGCCCGGTTCGCGGGTCCCTCCCTCTTCTCGCTCGTGGGAAGAGGGCCGGGGCGAGGGGCGCTTGCCCCCGTCCGATGGTCAACTCAAACCCGCATTGGCATCAGCACGTAAAGGGCGCTCGCGTCGGCACTGTCGCGCACGAGGGTCGGCGAGCCGGCATCCGACATGACGAATTGCGCGCCCTCGCCTTCGATCTGCTCGGTGATGTCCAACAGGTATCGGGAATTGAACCCGATCTCGAGCGGGCTTGCGGAGTAGCGCACCTCGAGCTCCTCGACGGCGGTGCCGTTTTCGGGGCTCGTCGCCGAGACGACCAGGCTTCCGCTTTCGATCGTCAGCTTGACGGCGCGACTCTTCTCGGTCGAAATCGTCGAAACGCGGTCCACCGCCTCGGCGAAGGATTTGCATTCGACCTCGAGAACCTTGTCGTTGTTAGACGGGATCACGCGGTCGTAATCGGGGAACGTCCCGTCGATCAATTTCGAGGTCAGCGCTGCTTCGCCGATCGCTAGGCGGATCTTTGTCTCGCCGAGCCCGATCTGCACCTCGTTCTCGCTCTCCTCGACGAGCTTTCTCAGTTCGAGCACGGTCTTGCGCGGGATGATGATGCCCGGCATGCCGGCGGCACCCTCGGGCAAGACCATCTCCATCCGGGCGAGCCGGTGCCCGTCCGTGGCAACGGCACGAATGACCGGCACTTCGTCGGCTTTGGTCGCGTGGAGATAGATGCCGTTCAGATAATACCGGGTCTCCTCGGTCGAGATCGCGAATCGGGTGCGGTCGATCAGGGTCCGAAGCTCGGTCGCCGACAGCGAAAAGTTGTACGGCAGATCGCCGCTCGCCATCAGCGGATAGTCCTCAGGGGGGAGACAAGCCAGGGTAAAGGTCGAGCGGCCGGAGCGCAGGACGATGGCGTTGCGCTCGCCGCTCGTCTCGAGTTCGATCTGCGCGCCCTCGCGCAGCTTGCGGACGATGTCATAGAGGGTGTGGGCCGGTGCGGTGGTCCGGCCCTCGCGTTCGATTTGGGCCGCAACGCGCTCGACGATCTCGAGATCCATATCGGTCGCGCTCAGCGCCAGCCTTCCCGGTTCGGCGCGCAGCAATACGTTCGACAGTATCGGGATCGTCGTCCGTCGTTCGACTACACTTTGTACATGGCCCAGCGCCTTCAGGAAGGCCGCCCGTTCAATGGTCAGTTTCATGTTGACTACACAAGAGTTGCCGACCCCGGCCTCCGCCGCCCTCGGCTCATCCCCAGAGGGCGGTCAGTGCCCCCGCCGCGTCATTCCGGCTCGACGGGACAGCACTATAGCACGATCGGCCGCCCGCCTCAGCACCCGCGTTTGCCGCGGACGCGTAATGGGCGCTCAGCCCTGCAGCATTCGGCGCAACAGCTCGACGTCCTCTGCGAGCGATGGGTCGGTGCGCATCAGCTCTTCGATCTTGCGCACCGCGTGCATGACGGTGGTGTGATCGCGGCCGCCGAACTTGCGGCCGATTTGCGGCAGCGATCGCGTCGTCAGCTGCTTGGCCAGATACATCGCGACCTGACGCGGGCGGGCGACGGCGCGGGCCCGGCGGTCGGACGTCATCTCGCCTAATTTTATATTGAAGTGTTCGGCGACCTTCCTTTGGATCTCGTCGATCGTTATCCGCCGCTCGCTCGAGCGGAGCAGGTCGTGCAGCACTTCCTGCACGCTCTCGAGCGTAATTTCGCGCCCGACCAGTTGCACATGGGCGGCGATTCGGTTCAACGCGCCCTCAAGTTCTCGAACATTCGAGGCGATCTTGTGGGCAAGAAACTCCATTACCTTAGGCGGAATCCTCAGGCCGCCCTGCTCGGCCTTGGACTGCAAAATGCCGAGACGCAATTCGTAAGTGGTCGGGTGCAGGTCGGCGACCAAACCCCAGCCGAGCCGCGAGCGCATGCGCTCTTCCATGCCTTCGAGGTCAGAGGGAGATTTGTCGGCCGAGATCACGATTTGGCGGTTCTCGTCGACCAGTGCATTAAAGGTATGGAAGAACTCTTCCTGGGTCGACTCCTTGCCGATGATAAATTGCACGTCATCGATCATCAACAGATCAACCGAGCGGAATTGTTCCTTGAAGTCCATAGTCGATTTGTAACGCAATGCTCGGATGAACTGATACATGAACTTTTCAGCCGAAAGATAGATTATCTTCCGACCGCAGGCATGCTTGCGGACGTGCCAGGCCACTGCGTGCATGAGATGAGTCTTGCCGAGCCCGACGCCGCCATAAAGAAACAGCGGATTGAACGGCACCGGGTTACCCGGGCACGCGCAAGCCTCGGCGACTCGCCGCGCCGCGGCATGGGCGAGCTCGTTGGGCTTGCCGACGACGAAATTCTCGAAAACGAAGCGATGATCGAGAGCCAAGAGCTGCGCCTTATCGTCGCCGATTTCGAGCGGCTGGACAGGTCCGGCGGAAGCAAGCAAAGCCGCAGGGGCTTCCATGTCATCATCCGGGCCGGGGAAATGATTGCCGTTTGCCGGCCCTGAAGGCACGGCGACGACGATGGAGAGGCGCTTTACTTGCTCGTTCTCCGCCCGCCACAGTGCGAGAAGCCGGTCCGCATAATGGGTCGCCACCCAGTCGCGCAAAAAGCGCGTGGGTGCCGCGACGACGGCCCGTCCGCTGTCGACGTGCTCCAGGTTTATCGGTTGCAGCCAGCTGCGGAAAGCGTCCTCGCCAACTTCCGCCCTGAGCTGACCGAGAACGCCAATCCACTCCGCCTCGCGCGCTGTCATCGTGTTGGTCGCATCTTCTTGAATTGCTTGCGTCACCCCTCCCCCCCATCAATAGAACAGACGCGATTCCGGCCGCTTCCCGGCAATATGCCACCCTGCAGAGGCACCACTCGTGGCTCTGCGATACTACTCAATACGGAAGAGACGCTCTCCCCATGGCTAATTACAGCCGATTAGATGTCAATAGGTTGACGTTTTCTTGACGTCCACCAACATTTACGCGACATAGCCGTACTTTTGGGCACCGTTATTTGGGAGTTTACCTATGTGGCGGATTAGTGGCAATGGGACCGAAGAAGGAACGCGCAGATATTTTTTGGCCGCCAGCGCCCCCGGTTCGTCCGCCTAAGAAATCCGGGCCGGTCCTCGCCTGCGGCATTCCGCCGCGGACACGATCGGCGCAATCTGTGGTCAGAGCGCGTTGATCCTCGCCGCCAGCCGCGACAATTTGCGCGAGACCGTGTTCTTGTGGAGCACTCCCTTGGTTATTGCCCGGTGCAGCTCGGGCTGCGCTACCCGGAGGGCCGACTGTGCCGTCGCCTTGTCACCGGTTGAGATCGCAGTCTCGACCTTTTTGACAAAGGTGCGCACCCGGCTTACTCGAGCGCGATTGATCGCTGTGCGCTTGGCCGTCTGCCGGATGCGCTTTTCCGCTGATTTGTGATTAGCCATGCAGTTCGCCGTGACCGAAAAACGAGACTTATATCGGGGCCTCGTCCGTGACGTCAACTTCCCGCCCGGAGCGGCGATGCTGGCGGCCTATGGGCACAATCATCAACCTTACGAAACGTAAGCGAAATGCAGAGATCCGCAGAGCACCGCGTGGCGAAGTGGTGTTCACAGGCCGGCTTGTCCTGGTAGGCCGGCGAGGCGGGCGTATTGGTGCGGCGTATGCTCGACGATTGCCGCCGGCACGTGCTTCAGCGCACGGCCCGTCCACATTGCATAGAGCTGCACCTGGCAAGCGCGCTCGAGGTAATTAAAGCCGATCATAGGGCTTCGGCGACCGTTTCGCCGACCACGACCACGCCGTGATTGGCCATGACAGAACCTTGTTGCGCGGTCCGATCACCGCGGCCAGCCTTTCCCCCTCGGCCGGGTCAAAGCCAGCCCGAGATATCCTTCGTCGTAGGCGACGCAATCGAGAAAGCCGATTTCGGTTTGGCCGATTGCCTCGATCCGCGGGTCTGCGAGGCGGGTCAGGGCGCTGGCGTAAGGCATGTGGGTGTGAGCGCGCAAGCGGCGCTCGGGATTAGCCGGTGGATCGGGGCGTGGATGCAATACGCCGATCGCTCAATGTCGCCGCCGCCGCTCAACACGCGCCCGTCATAGCCGATCTCCTGCCGAGAAGTCGCGGCAGAGTTACCGCGGCATCACTCCAGAGGCAAGCAGGCGCCTCAACTCGCCGGATGCGCGGCGAAGTAGGCCTCAACCGCACGCACCAGACCGCGCGCCAATTTCTGCTGGTACGCCCGCTGCGGCAGCAGGCGTTCCTCCTGCGGGTTCGACAGACAGCCGAGTGCCACGATGGCGGAAGAGATATCGGGTGCCGTCAAACCGCAAAATCGGTCGAGCGCTGCGGATGACCGAGCAGAACGACCGTGCGCGCGAGCCGGTCGACAATCGCGCGGGCGAGCGCAGCCGAGAAGTTGCCGGTCTGACGTCGGGTCAGATCGATCAAGATGTCGCCAATATCGCGTGACTGCCGCGACAGCTTGATGCTCTCGACGAGATCGACTCTGTTCTCGCTATGGCGAACGCGGAGACCCCTCGGTTCGACGCCTGCGTCGACAAGGTAACTAGCAATAAGCCTCGCATTTCCGTATCGGGCGCAGCGGCGTGTATAGACAAGAACAGATCGGCATGCCAGGCGCGAGCGACCCGGTCATGTAATGGGATGAATTCGGCGACGCTGCGGGTCAGCACGACGCGAAAGCGGCGAATCGCCGCCAGCTCGCGGGCAAAATCCCATGCAATCGGCAGAACAATGTCCTTTCGTAGACGCCGTTGGGGCTGATCGCGCCGCGGTCGATCCCGCCATGCCCGGTATCGATGACCACCGTCGGCTGCCCGCCGCAGCGGCAGCATCCCTCGTCCCGCCGGGCATGACCGGCAGCGGGTGGGGCATCTACAACCAGGAGCTGCTGTTCGGCGTTACGTTGGTATTACACCAGCATCGATAAGCCGACCGCGCTGCACCCGCAAACGATCATGGCTTTTACCTTCGCGGACCAGGTATTGCCGCGCAAGTTTGGCTACCCAATGAAGATCCGGATCCCGACAACGTTCGGCTTCAAAAATCCGAAATTCCGTGGTGTTGACGGTGACGAACAGCTATCCAGGCGGCTTTTGGGAAGATTACGGATACAATTGGTTCAGCGGCTCCTGAGAGCTCTGCGACTGAGGGAGAGGGGGCCGCCTTGGCTGAAGAACGGTGCGCGGTTGCGATCATGGCCAAGGCGTCGATTGCCGGGACCGTAAAGACGCGCCTCGTGCCGCCGCTGACCTATGAGGAGGCCGCCGAGCTCAACACTTGCTGTCTGACGGACGTCGCGACGAACATCGTAGCCGCGGCGAAGCAGGTGCCGATACAGGGTTTTGCCGCTTATCATCCGCTGGGCTCCGAGCCCTTCTTCGATGACCTGCTGCCCGACGGCTTCAAACTGCTGCCGCCGAGGGAGGCGACAATCGGGCGCAGTCTGTTCCATGCGATGCGGGATCTTTTTGACGCAGGGTACAGCTCGGCTTGTCTCGTCAACGCCGACAGCCCGACCTTGCCGACCGAATTCCTCGTCGAGACGGTTCTCCGGCTGCGGGAATCGGGCGATCGCGTCGTCCTCGGGCCCGCCGCGGATGGCGGCTATTACTTGATCGGGTTGAAGCAGTTTCACCGGCGGCTGTTCGAGGAGATCGACTGGAGCACCGAACGGGTCTTCCGGCAGACGCTCGCCCGAGCCCGCGAGATCGGGGTCGCCGTCGCGCCGCTGCCCGAATGGTACGATGTCGACGACGACGCGACACTGGCGATGCTTGCCCGCGAGATCGGATCATGCCGCAGCGCAGGGAGCCCGTATCTCAACGGCTATCTAGCGCCCAGTACCACGGCTTTTCTCGAGAAGTTGGCGGCCAGGAACGGCGGCATCGAACGCCTGCTCGGCCGTGCCGGCCCCCTTCCATTCCCTCTCCCGCCGTCTCGGGAAGGCTAGGGTGGGGGCGCGAACCGCGCGGTCGAAGCTGCTGCTGCTTGCCGGCCTGCTGCTGGTGGGCGCGGCAGGCGGGCTGGCCGCCCAATTCGACGCTGATCTGCCCGCCTTTGTCATCGTCGCCTTGGTCCAAGGAGGGGTCTGGGCGTTTGCTGCAGCTCACGTCCTGCGCGGCCGCGATCAGCGGCCCGTATTGGCCCTGATTCTGGGAACAGCGGCCCTACTGCGCCTGATCGCGCTCGCGGCACCGGTCTTTTTGTCTGACGACATCAACCGCTACATCTGGGACGGGCGGGTCCAGGCCGCCGGAATCAATCCTTACCGCTACATTCCGACCGATCCCGTACTCGCGCCGCTGCGCGACGCGCTGATCTTTCCGAACATCAATCGCAACAATTACGCGCCGACGATCTACCCGCCGGTCGCCCAGATGCTGTTTCTGGTGGCAAACCGGTTCGGCGGCACGGCGTTCGCGATGAAGCTGTTGTTTGTCACGATCGAGGCCGTCGGCATCGGGACCTTGCTCTTTACCTTGCGGGCCGCCGGGCGGCCGCCGGAGCACATCCTGCTCTATGCCTGGCACCCGCTGCCGGTCTGGGAGATTGCCGGCTCCGGGCATGTCGATGCGGCGGTCGTCACATCGGTCGCCCTGGCGTTCGCCGCCGGCATCAGCGGAGGGCGCGTCTGGTCGGCTGTGGCGCTCGCCGCCGGGACGCTGGTAAAGTTTTTCCCGCTGGTTCTGGCGCCGGCGCTGTGGCGCCCGGACAAGTCAAATTCGGGCGATTGGCGATGGCCCGCCGCCTTCATCGCCGTAATCGTTGCCGCCTATCTCCCCTATATCGGCGTCGGGTCGCGGGCTCTGGGGTTTCTACCCGGCTATGTCGCGGAAGAAAATTTTGGCTCGGGCGGCGGTTTCTGGCTCCTCGGGGTCATCCGGCGCACCATTCCGCTGCCGCTCGCCGCCTATCTAGGTTTGGCGGGGAGCGTCATGGCGGGGTTGGCGATCGGCGCTTTGCGCCGGCGGCCGGAGCCGCGCTCGGGCCTGAACTGGGCGATGGCGTTGGGCACAGCGGCGCTGTTCTTCGCCTCACCCCATTATGCCTGGTATTTCGTCTGGCTCGTCGCGCTGTTGACCATCGCACCATGGTGGCCGGCCTGGTGGCTCACTCTCGCGGCTGTTCTGCTGTACTTAGACGACAAGACCGGCAGTATTCCGTTTTGGGTGGGGTTCACTCTGTACGGCGGCTTTGTCATACTCTGTGCCGTCGATATTGTCTGGCGAACTGTTTCCAGCAAAAGGTCGGGAGCACGGCGTGCCATTGACTGCGCAACCTAGACCCGACCCGCGGCGCTATTTCGAAGCCGTCGGCGACGCGCGCGGCGAGATTGCCGACCAGGAGCCGGTCTGCCTCTATATCGAGACGACCAACCGGTGCAACCTGTTGTGCGAAACCTGTCCGCGGACCTTCGAAGATCTCGAACCCCCGGCCGATATGAGCTGGCAATTGTTCACCCATATCGTCGACCAGTTTCCACGCATAGCTCGCGTCGTATTGCACGGGGTCGGCGAGCCGATGATGGTAAAAGCGCTGCCCCGCATGGTGCGCTATCTGAAGGAGCGCGGCACCTATGTGTTGTTCAACACCAACGGCACGTTGCTGACGGAGCGCAAGGGCAGGGAGCTGATCGCCGCAGGGTTGGACGAATTGCGGGTGTCGCTCGACGCCGCCGAACCCGAAACCTTTCTGGCAGTGCGCGGCAAAAACGTGTTTGACCGGATCGTCCGCAACGTGGTCGCCTTCACCGCGTTGCAGCGCGCCGAAGGCCTCGAGCGCCCTCTGGTCTCGCTGTGGCTGACCGGGCTCAAAGAGACGATCGACCAGCTGCCGGAATTTGTGCGGCTGGCGCACCGTATCGGCGTCTCGGAGATTCATCTTCAGCGCCTGGTCTTTACGTCGGAAGGGGAGGGCTTGGCGCGCGCCCGATCCGCGTTGTTCGAAAAGCTCGAAGGTGACGAGCCGAGACGGCTCGAGGAAGCTGCCGCCATTGCCGAGACGCTCGGGGTCCGCTTCAACGCCTCCGGCGCGACCGAGCCCGGCACCAGCCTCAAGCGCGCAGCCGAGGACCAGCCATGGTCGCTGTGCCGGCGGCCCTGGACACTGATGTATTTCACTGCCCACGGCCGAGCGATCCCGTGCTGTATCGCGCCGTTTTCGATGCGCGGCTATGACAACTTCACCTTGGGAGATGCAACCAAAGAGAGTCTTCGGCAGATCTGGAACGGGCCGCGCTACCAGGATTTCCGGCGCGCATTGTTGAGCGATACACCGCCGCCCGCCTGCGCCTCGTGCGGCGTCCGCTGGAGCCTGTGACGGAGTGTGCTCGGGGAGAGGTCGGGGTGAGAGAAAAGGCGCGCGCATCGCCGTAATCATCCCGGTGCTCGACGAGGAAGGGGCGATCGGCCCAGTGCTCGCGGCAATGCCGTCCGGCTGGGTCGACCAAGTCATCGTCGTCGACGGCGGCAGCCGCGATCGCACCGTCGCAGAGGCGCACGCCGCCGGAGCAACGGTGCTCGTCGAGCGAAAGCGTGGGTACGGCCGGGCCTGTGCCAAAGGGGCTGCCGCAGCGATCGAGGATGGGGCGGAAATCCTCGTATTTCTCGATGGGGACGGTGGGGACCGGCCCGAGGCGATCCCGAACCTGGTGCAGCCGCTGCTCGATGACAAACAGGATTTCGTGATCGGCTCGCGTACCCGGGGTCAGCGCGAAAAAGGCAGCATGGGAGCCCATCAGGCGCTCGCTGGCTGCGCGATTGGCGCCGCTATCGCTCTCGTTTACGGGGTGCGATTTACCGATATGTGCGCTTTCCGGGCGATCCGCGGCGATGCGCTGAGGCGGCTCGGCATGCGCGAGATGACTTATGGCTGGAACCTCGAGATGCAGATGCGGGCGGCACGCGCCGGCCTGCGCATACTCGAGCTCCCGGTGCCGCACGGCCGCCGCCTCGCCGGGAAATCCAAGGTCGCGGGAACCTTCCGAGGCACCGTCAAAGCCGGGTTTCGGATTCTCGCCACCTTCGCACGCATCATCCGCGAACCTCGCTGACGTGAAGCAGGCCGATCACCGACGGCGGCAACCAAATCCCATAGGGCAATTGCGGCTCAAGCGGCGCGGGTGGGCCAGACGGGCTCGTTATAGCCGAGCGGGACAGAGGGGCGGGCCCAGCGGGGCGGAGTCTCGGAGAGGCGCACGGTGGGCCCCAGATGGCGCAGCCGCCCGACCGGCGTGTCGCTCTCGATCGACCAGCGGTCAATGTCGGCTTGCGGGATCTCCTTCGGCACATCCTTCAGAGCAGCCTCAGACACTTCGCCGCGGTCGACCAGCCAGCGGCCGGTCTGCGCCAATGAGATGCGCACGAGCCAGCTGCCGCCTTCGCGGGCGCGGCGGGCCAATGCCACCATCGCCCCGAACGCCATCAGATAGCCGGTCAGGTAATCGATTGCCGAGACCGGATAGAATTGCGGGCCGGGCTCGGCGCCGGGGAAGAGCTCGCCCTGGCGGGTCGTGATCCCGCTGACGGTCTGCACGACGGTGTCGAACCCGCGGCGCGAGGCCCAGGGGCCCACATGGCTGAAGGCGCACATCGAGATGTAAACGAGCCCGGGGCGGAGCTGTATCAATTCCTCCGGCGAAAGCCCGCGATTGCCAAGCGTCCCGGGCCGATAGCCTTGCGAGAAGACATCGGCGTCGCGGACCAGCCCGCGCAAGATTTCGAGATCCCGCGGGTAACGAAGGTCGAGATGGGCCGACAGTTTGCCGTGGCCGGTGTCGTATTCCTGGTAGCCGATATTCGGCAGGTGCGGCGCGGTAATCTTCAGCACATCGGCGCCGTGCTCGGCGAGCGTGCGGGCAGCGGTCGGTCCGGCGAGGACCCGGGTCAGATCGAGCACGCGGATGCCCGACAGCGGGCGGTTGCTTTCGGGCAGCCTTTCCCGCGGGCTGTCGCCGATCTTCAGGATCTCCATCAAGGGCAAAGAGGCGATCGCCGCGGCTTGTGGATGCTGCGCCCATTCGGCCATGCTGCGCGCCATGCCGCCGGCGCCCTTTGCGGCGATGATCGCTTCTTCGAGCTCGAGCGCATCCCAGCTTGCCACGGCGCGGCGCACCGCGTCGCGGTCTTCCGGAACGCTGAGGACCTTGAGGGCGGCCTCGCGGTGATTCGGGAAATTGGCGTGGATATAGCTCCAGCGTCCGTTTTTCGCCGGATAAACGCCCATTACCTTGCTGCGTTCGGTCGACACGGAAGCGCCGTTCATCTGCATGTAGTGCCCGCTGCGCAACGAGGCGACCGCTTGGCGCAGATCGACCGCGACCTCCTGCCGCCGTCCGGTGCGCAGTTCCCAGAGATCGGCCGCGGCGAGGCCGGTCGCGGCGAGGGCGGCGGCGCCTGCTGCCCCGATGCGGAATGGCGTCGGCAATGCCGGGTCGGCACCGCCGGTGATCTCGACAGTGCGCGCCCGCTCTTCGGGCCAGCCGGCGACGGGCAAAATCGTGCGCAACGCGTCGTGTGCCATGGTCGAGACCTCCCCAATCCGGGGCCGGTGCTTGCCTAGGCACCAGCCGATCGCCGATGATGCCGCGGAATCGTGCCGGAGGAAATGCCGATGAGCCGCATCATGATCGTCGTAGAGTTCGAGGTGAAACCCGAGCACCGCAATCAATTCATCGAATTGATCAAAGGGCACGCGCAACGGTCGCGCACCGAGGACGGCTGCCAGCAATTCGATGTATTATTACCGCAGGAGGATCACAACCGGGTCCTGCTGGTCGAAGCCTGGCGCGACCAAGCCGCGCTAGACGTACACTCGAAGTCGCCGATGCTGGCCAAGACGCGCGAGACGTATCAGCCGTGGCTCGTCAGCCGCAAGGCGGCCCGCTGTACGGCTGATTGACGATCGCGGACCAGACCGAGATAGGCGGACGGGTCTGCCGACTATCGTCCGCTTCCTGCGGCGTTGCCTCCAAACCTGGAAGTGTCGCCGGCGCCAAAACCAGTCGAGCTCGTGCCTGGGCCGGCGACTGTGCCGGCCGTGCCGCTCGTCCCATAGGCGCCGGGCACTCGAGGCGGCTGGCCGCGTCCGGTCGGGCCCGGTACGGGGCCGGCGGGGCCGAGGTCTTGAAAGGTCAAATTCCCCGGTGTCAGACTCCCGGGATCCTGAGTGCTGCTGCCTTGAGCACAAGCGATCCCAGCCGCTCCGGCGAGGAGCGCCGCACTTACGACTGTCGCTTTGATCTGCATCCACATTTTGCAACCTCCTCTCCTCCGATTGTGGATAACGCTCGCCCGATGCCGCTTGAGCCCCACTTGCTCCTAAAATATCTGCGGCGCTTGCGGGCTCGGTCAGCGATGCGGGGCGTTGTGCCACCCGAGGCTATTTCCTCCTGCCACCCGGCAAGCCTGGTAGGGCCGGCTGTGTTGGATTGCCGATTTGGCGGCCTCCCTTCCGGCAAGGCTCGGAGGCAGCGGTAATGCCGTCTTCGGTTCGCCCAGAACATCGCGATCTTGTAGAGAGTGGCCGCCAAGCCAAAGGCGAACGCCGCACTAAACGGCGATCTGGCGAAGATCACCACCTACCTGGTGCGGCCGGAGGACGTGACTGCGGCCGGCGCGGCGCGGGCAACGCACTTCGGCGACGCACGGCCCGGCTCGGCGACAATCATCGTCAAGGCGCTCGTCGCGCCGGAGTGGCTGATTGAAATCGAGGCGGTCGCGGCAGCGAAGGCTTGATCCGGCATTTAGGCTGAACGCGGTTCGGGAGGTGGGACTGGCGAGCACGTGTGGGGCGCAAAGCGCCTTCCGCCTCCTTGCCCGGGTTTTGGAAACTTCCAACGTTTCGACCCCAGCGCCCCTGGAGCATGCACGGGGCGGCCCGGTGCGTCGCGGCAATATGCGGCTAACCGAGCAGCGCCCGGGCGATGGTCTCCCATTCTTCCTTCAGCGGCGCGGTCGAGGCCGGGCGGCCGGCGCGGTTGTACCAGCCGCCGGCGTTCCGCAGGTCGCCTTCGACGCGGTGCAGGTAGGCGTGCGCCCAGGCGCCCTCCGCATCCGGCTGCTTCTGCGCGCATTGATGCGCCAGGTGCCAGTCGCCCTTCGCTTCCCACCACAGCGCCTGCGCGGCCATGCTCAGCCCCTCGGGCGGCGCCTCCTCCGCGAGCGAGGTTTTGTAGGTTTCGAAATCCATCTCTGATCTCCTCTCGGAACGTTTCGGGTCACGCCAGCAGGCGGTCGAGATTGTCGCGCAGCCGATAATAACCGCCGGCCGCCGGCAAGAACCAGGGCTTGCCGGTGTAAAGCGGGTGGTCGGGAAACTCCTCGCTGTCGTAGCTGCAGGCATAATTGGCGACGCGGGCGATCTTGCGCGCCGTCTGCCAGCCGAGATAGGTCATCATCGCCACCCCGCTGCCGTTGCAGCCGAGGCAATAGTGGAGGTCGTCCCGCTGCCCCATATGCGGCAACGCGTCGAGGGTAAAGGCGACATTCCCGGTCCAGGCATGGGTGACCTTGGCACCGCGCAACTGCGGGAAACGGTCGGTCATATAGCGGTGGAGGATCGGTGCGCTGACCGTCGCGTCGACCTGGGTGAAACGGGCGCGGCCGCCAAACACCATGCGGCGGCCGTCCGGCGACATCCGGTAGTAGCACAGCACGCGCTTCGTGTCGGACAGGGTTCGTGCCTTCGGGATCAGGGACCGGGCGAGATCCGGCGGCAATTCCTCGGTCGCGATGATATGGCTGGCGACCGGCACCACGCGACGCCTGAGCGCCGGTGTCAGGCTCCCGGTATAGCCGTTCGTCGCAATCACGACATCGCCGGCCATCACCTCACCGCGAGTGGTTTCGACGCTCCAGCCATCGCCGGCCCTTGTGATGCGCCCGGCGGCGGCCTTGGCGCAGACGGCGACACCCCGCCTACGGCACGCTTCCAGCAGCCCTTCGTAATAAAGCGCCGGATGCAATTTGCCGGATCGCTCGACCACCATGCCGCCGTGATAATAGTCGCTGGCGATCTCGTCGCGCTGGCGGTCGCGGGGGACGACATAGGCGCCCGACTGCGCTGCGGCATTGAGCAAGGCCAGGCGCTGCGACTGCCCTTCGAAGTGCTTTTTTGTCCAAGCGCCGACAAAGCGGCCTGGCTTCTCCCAGAAGCAGTCGATCCGCTCTTCCTCGATCAAACGGTCGATCAGCGCAAAGGCGTTGCTCGCGTCCGACAGGAGCCGCTCGGCCCGCTCGGGCCCGACATCGGCGGTGCGGCCGGTAAAGCTCTTGCCGATATTGACGCCGCCGCTGACCGCGCCGCCGTTGCGCGTGCTGGCCCCGGAGCCGAGTTCGTTCGCCTCGAGCACGACCGCATCGATGCCGTGCTTGGCCAATTCGAGCGCCGTCGACAGCCCGGCATAGCCGCCGCCGACAATCGCGACGCGCGCCGCGTGCGGGACATCGGCGAGCTCGCCGGCCGAGGGCTTGTAGGCTTCCCACCAGTAGGAGGTCGGAGTGAAATCCCGATGAAAGATGTCCGGAACCATCGGCCTCTACTCCTCGAATACAGCGGCGGGACGCTGGCATGATTTTGCGCAAGGCGGTCGCTCGGCCAGCCGCCAATGCTGAAGGTTGACCCGGGTCGCGATCTCGGCACAATCGGGAGCTGTTCGGGCAGGCTTCTTCTGGAGAAAGCCATGATCAATCGGACCGCTGCGCTGCGCCGGCTCCTCGCCGAGGAACAGTTCATCGACATGCCCGTCGCCTATGACCCGCTCGGCGGCCGGCTGATCGAGAGCCTCGGGTTCAAGACCGTCTACAATGGCGGGTTCGTGACCGGCGGATCGCGCTGCACCTCCGAGCCGCTGCTGACGATGGACGAGCAGGTACGCACCGCCGGCGATATCGCAAAGGCGGTCAACGTCCCGGTCGTCGCCGATGCCGGCGCCGGCTTCGGCGAGCCTCTGCATACGATGCGCACGGTCGAGGAATTCATCCGTGCCGGGATCAGCGGCATCCATATCGAGGACCAGCTCTTTCCCAAGCGGGCGCATTACCACAAATATGTCGCGCACGTGATCCCGCGGAAGGACTTCGTCGACAAGATCAAATTCGCGTGCCGCCGGCGCGATGAGACCGACAAGGACTTCGTGATCATCGCGCGCAGCGATTCCTGCCGCTTCGAAGGGCTCGACGAAGCGGTGACCCGGATCAACATGGCGGCCGATGCCGGCGCCGACATGGGGATGATTTTCCCGCGCACGCCGGAGGAGCTGCAGCAGGCAACGAAACTCGCGAAGGTTCCGCTGGTCTATGTCCGCAGCCTTGGCAACCGCGACAACCGTCCGACCCCGAGCTCGAAGCAATTGGCCGAGATGGGCTACAAGGCCTGCATCGACGCCTTGCTGTACTTGCTGGTCAGCTTCCATCACGCCAAGCGGGCATTGATGGAGCTGAAGCAGAACGGCGAGTATGGCGGCCTGAGCCGGGAGGACTGTATCGCCGCCCGGCACGAAATCGAGACGCTGGTCGGCCTCGACCGGTTCTATGAGGTCGAAGAGCAGACGGTTGAAGACAAGAAGTGGGGCGATCGGTAGGACAATCGAGGACGAGACAAAATGAACTGGACCGAACGGCGCGAGCGCTTTCGCGCGATCCTTTCAGGCAACCGCTGCGTGCATCCGGGATCGGTGTACGATGCCATCTCGGCGCGCGTCGCCGAGGATCTCGGCTTCGAGGTCGCGATGTTCTCCGGCTCGATCGGGTCGATGTCGGTGCTCGGCGCCCCAGACCTCGTCGTGTTGACCCTGACTGAATTTGCCGCTCAGGCCTACCGCATCTGCCGCGCCGGCAATTTGGCATTGCTGGTCGACGCCGACCACGGCTACGGCAATGCACTCAACGTGCGCCGCACCGTCGAGGAGTTGGAAACGGCCGGCATTTGTGCGATGTCGATCGAGGACACGGTATTGCCGCGGCCCTATGGATCGGGCGGCAAGCCGAGCTTGAGCTCGGTCGAAGAAGGCGTCGGCAAGATGAAGGCGGCATTGTCGGCGCGCCAAGACAAAAACCTCGTCATCGCCGGACGCACCAGTGCGCTGGCGATCGCCAACCTCGAGGAGGCTCTGAAGCGCGCCAAGGCCTATGAGGCGGCCGGCGTCGACGCTGTGTTCCTCGCCGGCGGCGTTACCGTCGAGGCGGTAGAAGCGGTGTCCTCGGCGATCAGGATCCCGCTGATCCTCGGCGGCGGCAGCGGCCAGCTCGGCGATCTCGACTGGCTCGGCGCGCATCGCGTCCGGGTCGCATTGCAGACGCATGCCCCGTTCTCGGCTGCGGTGCAGGCGGTTTACGACACGCTGAAGGCGTTGCGCGACGGTGTAGCACCGCGCGATCTGAAGAACATCGCCTCCCCCGAGCTGATGCGGCAGGTCACTCGCGCCGATGACTATCAGAAATGGACCAAGGACTTTCTCGGCGGAGGTTGAGTGACCGACTTAAATTGGCGACCGTAAGATCAAGTGGTACCTGTCATGCCCGCGAAGTAGCCACGAGGTCCCGAGGCGAGGCCATCCAGCGTGCGTATCTCGGCGTCTGACAGGCCGACCGGATATGATCGAAAGTAGAATGCAGCTTCACCGGTGGGCCGGTTGGCGCGACAGAGCGCGAAAGAGTAAGCCGAGCATCGCATATGCACAGCCATTCAGCGCCCGATCGTATCCGGTCTACAGCATCAGTCATGGTTCCGGTTGTGCAGGGAGGCACGAATGACCAATTCGATGAAGCAGAAGCTCGCCGCGGGCGAGCTGGTGTTGTGCATGAATCTGCGGCTCGCCCGCACCGTCGACATCGCGATGGTCGCCAAGGCCGGCGGTTATGACGCGCTCTATGTCGATATGGAGCACAGCCCCTATTCGATAGATACGGCCGCAACGATCTGCGCGGCGGCGATCGGCGTCGGCATCACCCCGCTGGTGCGCGTGCCGAGCCATGACGGGCACTGGTCGAGCCGGGTGCTCGACGGTGGCGCCCAAGGCGTTATTGTCCCGCATGTCAATAACCGCGGTGAGGCGGAGGCAGTGGTGCGCAATTGCCGGTTCCCGCCTCTCGGCCAGCGCTCCGTCATGGGGCTCGGACCGGCGCTCGGGTACCGCGCGATGCCGCTCGGGGAGATCAACGAGCGGCTCAACGCGGAGACTGCGCTGATCGTCATGCTGGAAACCGCCGAAGGCTTCGACAATGCCGCGGCGATCGCCGCACTGCCCGGAATCGACGTGCTGCTGATCGGCTCGGGCGATCTGACGACCGATTACGGCATTCCAGGGCAGGTCGATCACCCGCGTCTGCGCGAGGCGTATGAACGCGTGGCTGACGCCTGCCGTAGCCACAGCAAGGTGCTGGGGGTCGGCGGCATCCGCCACAATGTGGCACTGCAGGGCGAGCTGATCCGCCTCGGCGCGCGCTTCGTGATCGCCGGCACTGATGTCAATTACGTGCTCGCCGGCGCGCGCCAGGATACGACGGCATTGCGCGAAATCCCCCTCGGGTAATCAAGCGTTGGGCGATCTGCTGAGCAGCCTCGAGCCGGCGCGAGCTGTCGAGCGGCTCAGCGAAGCAGCGGTAGTGTTGCGCGGGTTCGCCAGCGATATAGCCACCACCCTGCTTGCCGCGGTGGACAGCATTACCACCCGCGCTCCGTTCCGCAACATGATCACCCCAGGCGGCTTCCGCATGTCAGTCGGGATGACAAATTGCGGCCGCGCCGGTTGGGTGACGGACCGCAAAGGATATCGCTACGAGCCCACCGACCCAATCACCGGCACTCCTTGGCCCGCGATACCGGAGCCTTTTCGGCGTCTTGCCACGAGGGCCGCGTCGGCTGCGGGGTATCCAGGCTTCGAGCCCGACGCCTGCCTGATCAATCTTTACGAACCCGGGACCCGGTTGTCGCTGCACCGCGACGAGAACGAGCGCGATCTGACAGCGCCGATCTTATCGGTCTCGCTCGGATTACCGGCGATATTCCTGTTCGGAGGTAACCGCCGCAGCGACCGGCTTCGGCGCATTCTACTGGAGAGCGGCGACATTGTCGTCTGGGGCGGTCCCGATCGCCTCGTCTATCACGGCGTCGCGCCTCTTGCCGAAGGGGAAGATCCGCTGACCGGCAATCGCCGCATCAATCTGACCTTTCGAAAGGCACTTTGATCAATGCGGAAAGTACTGGCTCTGAGCTGCGCCCTGATTGCGTCGGTGCTGCCGGCGATTGCCCAGGAGGCAAAGACGCTCAAGGAGCGCCTCTCCGACAAAGCCTCCGACGCCCAGCGGGTCGACAACTGCCATGTGCCGCCCGAGCGCCGCGGCGCCCTGCCCCGCCCCGATTGCCCGGAAAAGCCTCGCCCCGCCACGGCCGAGGCCAAAGCGCCGCGCTGACCGGATTACGGCTTCAGTGCGCCCTGCGTGCCCACATAGAGCGCGTAGACCGAGGTGCTGCCGCAGACGAAGAGACGATTCCTGAGCGGCCCGCCAAAGCATAAATTGGCGCAGGTCTCCGGCAGATGGATCTTGCCGAGCAGATCCCCCGAAGGGCTGTAGCAGCGCACACCGTCCTCCTTCGGGTCGGCCCAGCCCATGCTGCACCAGACGTTGCCGTCCACGTCGCAGCGCATTCCGTCCGTTATGCCGGGAGCAAAACCCTCGGCGAACACCTTGCCATTGGTCAACTTGCCGGTCTCGGTGTCGACATCGAAAACGCGGATGTGCGACGGTCCGCCATCGGTGAAGCCGCTGTCGATGACGTACAGCCTCTTTTCGTCCGGTGAGAGAAGGATGCCGTTGGGTTGCGTGAAATCATCGACAATCGGCTTGACCTCGCCCGTTTTGCCGTCCACCCGGAAGACGTAGTGCTTATCTTGCTCTTGGGCTTGCTTGAGGCCTTCGTAGTTGCCGCCGATGCCGTAGGTCGGGTCGGTGAACCAGATCGAGCCGTTGGAGGCCACCACCACGTCGTTGGGCGAGTTGAGCCGCTTGCCGTTGTACTTGTCGGCAATAACGGTAATGGTCCCGTCGAGCTCGGTGCGGGTCACTCGGCGGCTACGGTGTTCGCAAGTTACGAGGCGCCCTTGCGGATCGTGCGTATTGCCATTGGAGTTGTTCGACGGCTCGCGGAAGACGCTGAGATGATTGTCATCCCATAAGAGGCGCATCATCCGGTTGTTGGGAATGTCGCTGAAGATCAGATAATTGCCCTCGCGGAAGAAGGCTGGACCCTCGGCCCAGCGGAACCCAGTGGCGACGCGCTCCACGCCGGCAGTTCCGGCGAATGCCGGAAAGTGGGTGCCGAAGAATTTCTTATCGGCGCTTTCGATGCGGGCCTCGGGGTAACGCATGTCCGGCAGCGGACCCAACGGCAGGGTGTCGGCAGATGCGATTTTCGCTCCCGCCATGGTTACAGTGGCCGCAGAGGCGGCCAAGAAAGCACGTCTGTTCATGTTTCCTCCCGCTATTTGATAATTCAACTCTTTGGGGCGGGCGCCTCCTGTTTCTCGAACAACGCCAGGCTCTCCATTGCCAGGCCGTAGCCCAACAGGTCGTGCATCTGGCGCCGCAGATATTCGGTGAAGAGCAGCCGAGTGTAGCGCAGCAGCAGTGTCGGTTTGCGGGTCAGATCCTCGGCCAGTTCCCAGGCGCGCGCCATCAGCTTGTCGGGCGGCAGTACTTCTGCGACCAGACCCAGCCGCAGCGCTTCGGGGGCCTCCAATGTCTGGCCGGTCATTAGAAAATAGCGCCCGCGGTTCATGCCCAATAATAGCGGGTAGACGATGTGCATCCCGTCGCCAGGTACGACATCCGACATGAAATGTGCCGAATCCTGAAACTGCGCTGTATCGGCGGCGAGCACGATGTCGCAGAGCAGCGGAATCTCCGAATGGCGCCACGCGGGGCCGTTGATCGCGCTGATCACCGGCACTTCGATGTTCAAGAGGTTCATCAGCAGGTGCCGGCCCTCCCAATGGATGCGGTCGATCCGCTCGATCGACGGCCGGGACGGGAAGGACGATGTGCCCGGAGTCGCACGTGGCCCGGAAAATTCGGCGCCTGTACCGGTCAGGATCACAACTTTGTTTTCGCGGTCGGCGCCGATGTCGTGAAAGGCTTCCGGCAATTCGCCGTGCGGCAGGAAACCCCAACGCAGTGACTGACCCTCCGTGTGCAACGTGACCAGCAGGATGCCGTCCCGGCGCTCCATTCGCGCCGTCTGGTATTTGTTGGCATATTCCTCAAATGAGCTCATTGCGGTCCCTCCCTACTGATCAAATCGGCAGCACCCCGCCGGGGAACGGCACGATCGGCACGGTGGCGCCGGCTGCGACTGCAGGGGCGTGCGGGGGTCGGACGACAAGGCAATCCGCCTCCGAGAGAAGGCGCATCATCGAACTGTCCTGCACCTCGAACGGGAACGCCTCAAGGGTGCCGTCTGCGGCCCGGGCCAGCCTCGACCGCAAATAATCCTGCCGCCGGTCGTTTTTTGGCAAAGCTGTGCCAAGCCGTGCTGTAGGCGCCGCTTCTTCCGCGGACACCGCGCCGCTCAGCCGGTCGAGCGCAGGTTGCAGGAAGAGCAGCGCGCAGACCAGGGTCGAGACCGGATTGCCCGGCAGGCCGACCATCGGCGTTCCGCGGTAGCGGCCGACCATCAGCGGCTTTCCGGGCCGCATCGCGATCTGCCAGAAATCGAGCTCCAGCCCGTCGGCCCCGAGCACGTCGCGCACCAAATCGTGCTCGCCGACCGAAGCTCCGCCGGTCGTGACCAGCAGGTCGACACCACGTGTCGCGGCGGCGACCTGGCGCAAAGCCGCCGGGTCGTCGGGAGCATTGCCGACTGAGACCGGTATTCCGCCGCAGGCCGCGACGAAGGCCGCGAGCGCCAGGCTGTTCGAGCTGACGATCTGATGCGGCCCGATCGGATCCCCCGGCATGACGATCTCGTCGCCGGTCGACAGGATGCCGACCCGTGGCCGGCGATGCACGAAGAGCCACGGCCGGTTCATTGCTGCGGCCAGACCGATGTCGCGCGCCGTTAGCCGCCGCCCGGCCTGCAGCAGCACGTCGCCTTCGCCAAAATCGAGCCCTTCGCGCCGCACGTAGCGGCCGCGAGCGGCGCCTTCGAGCACCCGGACACGGTCGCCGTCGCGCTGCGTGTCCTCTTGGATGACGATCGTATCGGTGCCCGCCGGCATCGGCGCGCCGGTGAAGATGCGGGCGGCTTCGCCGGGTCCGACATGTCCGCCAAACCCGGCCCCCGCCGGTACTTCGGCGACGATCCGCAACTCGACCGGTACCGTCGTCAGGTCCTCGGCGCGGACCGCGTAGCCGTCCATCGCCGATACTGCAAAAGGCGGCTGTGTTCGGCGGGCGGCGACGTCCTCGGCCAAAACGCGGCCGATGGCATCGGCGATCGAGATCTGCTCGAGCGGCAGCTTTTCGAGGGGCGCGAGCAGACGCGACAGCGCTTCTTCGACGGAGATCACCGTTCTGCCTCCCAATTCCCGGATTTGCCGCCCGATTTGCGCAACAGGCGAAGGTCGGTCACGACCATCCCGCGGTCGACGGCCTTGCACATATCGTAAACGGTCAATGCCGCGACGCTCGCCGCCGTCAGGGCTTCCATTTCGACCCCGGTGCGGCCGCGCAATCTACAGGTGGCGGTGATCTCCACCGCGGAGCGCTCGGGCACGCATTCGAGGTCGACTTTGACCGAGGTCAAGGCGAGCGGGTGGCACAGCGGGATCAATTCCGCGGTGCGTTTCGCGGCCATGATGCCGGCCAATCGGGCAACGGCGAGCACATCGCCCTTGGCGACATCGCCGGAGCGGATCCGTTCCAGCGTCTCAGGGCGCATCATGACGCGGGCGCCCGCCACCGCCACCCGGTCGGTCTCGTTCTTCTCGGAGATGTCGACCATCCGCGCCCTGCCCTCGGCGTCGAGATGCGTGAAACCGGGATCGGCGGGAAGGCTCAGCAGCCGGCGGGTCGCTGCGGTCACGTCGGGCTCGCGCATCAAGGTCTCACCTACCAGAAAGCAGCGCGCACCGGCGGCGGCGAGGCGGTCGAGATCCGCGGATCGGCGGATCCCGCTCTCGGCGACGACGATGCGGTCCGCCGGCACTTCCGGCGCCAGGGTTTCGGCAGTGCGCAGATCGGTTTCGAGCGTCTTCAGGTTACGGTTGTTGATGCCGATCAGCCGCACCGGAAGGCGCAGGGCGCGGTCGAGCTCGGCGCCGTCATGGATTTCGGCGAGCACGTCGAGACCGAGCTCCACGGCGGCGGCCGCCAGCTCCCCGGCCTCCGTATCGGACAGCGCCGCCATGATCAGCAGGATGCAATCGGCCCCAATTCGCCGGCTTTCCAGGACCTGATACGGGTCGAGGATGAAATCCTTGCGCAGCACCGGCAGCCGGACCGCCTCGCGCGCCGCGGTGAGGTCGTCATCGCTGCCCTGGAAATAGGGTGCGTCAGTCAGCACCGACAGACAGCTGGCGCCGCCCGCCTCATAGGCGGCGGCGAGTGTTCGCGGATCGAAATCCTTCCGGATCAGACCGGCGCTGGGCGACGCTTTCTTGATTTCGGCAATCAGCCCGTGGCGCCCTTCGGGGAGATGGCGCTCCAGCGCCGCCGCAAACGGCCGCACCGACGGCGCCTCGGAAATCGCGGCAAGCAGCGCGGCCTCGGACCGCACGGCTTTCGCGCGTGCGACATGGGCGCGTTTCTCGGCGCAGATCTCGGCGAGCACATCCCTCATCGGGCAATCGCCTCCGCAACTGCGGGCAGATTGGTGCGGGCAACGAGTTCGTCCAACACCCGTTGCGCCGCACCCGAGTCGATCGACCTGGCCGCGAGCTCAATACCCGCTTCGACCGTCGCCGCGCGGCCTGCGACAAGGAGAGCGGCGCCGCTGTTCAACAGCACAACATCCCGCAACGGTCCGCCGGCGCCGGCCAGCAGGTCCCGCATCAGACCGGCATTGTGCTGCGGCTCGCCGCCTCGAATATCTTCGAGCCGTGCCCTCGGCAACCCGAAATCCTCCGGAGCGACCTCGAACATCTCGACCTCGCCGTCCTTGAACGCGGCGACCGTCGTCACGCCTGCGGTGGTCAGCTCGTCGAGGCCCTCGCCGTGCACGACCCAGGCGTGCTCGGCGCCGAGACGCCCGAGCACCTCGGCCATAGGCCGCACCCACTCGGGCGCAAACACGCCGACGAGCTGCCGGCGCGCCATTGCCGGGCTCGACAATGGCCCGAGCAGGTTAAAGATCGTCCGCGTGCCGAGCTCGACCCGGGTCGGCGCGACATGGCGCGTCGCGCTGTGGTGACGCGGCGCCATCAGAAAGCCGAGGCCGACTTCCCACAGACACTGCCGCACAATCGCGAGGTCGGCGTCGATGTTGACGCCCAGCGCCGTCAGCACATCCGCCGATCCCGATTTCGAGGAGAGCGCGCGATTGCCGTGCTTGGCGACCGGCACGCCGCAACCGGCGACCACCAGCGCGCTGGCGGTCGAGATGTTGAAGCTGCCGGAGGCATCCCCGCCGGTGCCGCAGGTATCGATCGTACCGGGCGGTGCGTCGATCGCCGCGGCTTTGGCCCGCATGATCCGCGCCGCCCCGGTGATCTCGTCGACGGTCTCGCCGCGCACCCTGAGCGCCATCAGAAAGGCGCCCATCTGCGACGGTGTCGCGTCGCCGCTCATGATAATGTCGAACGCCACCTCCGCCTCGCTTTCGCTCAGGGTGCGCCCCTGCGCCACATGCGCCAGCAGCGCCTTGAGGTCGGCTGCGTCACCGGTCATGCAGCGGTCCTGTCACGCGTATTCCGCCTCGTTCCGTAAGGCCCACTATAGCAGCCTGCGAGGGCATCTCGCACGAACCAGGCGCGCCTTGTCAAACCCTCCGGCGGGCCGTACCTATCCTTGATCACCAAGCCGAGGGAGGTGCGCGATGGAACTCAAGGATCCGAAGCTGTTCCGCCAGCAATGCTACGTCAATGGCGAGTGGGTCGACGCGTTGAACCGCGGCACGATCCCGGTCACCAACCCGGCGACCGGCGAGACCTTGGGCACCGTGCCGCGGATGGGCGCCGAGGAGACCCGCCAGGCGATCGAGGCCGCCGACCGCGCGCTCCCCGGCTGGCGCGCCAAGACCGCCAAGGAGCGCGCGCAGGTATTGCGCAAATGGTTCGACCTGATGATGGCGAACCAGGAGGACCTCGCCGCCCTGATGACCGCCGAGCAGGGCAAGCCCTTGGCCGAGTTGAAGGGCGAGATCGCCTATGCCGCCGCCTTCATCGAGTGGTTCGGCGAGGAGGGCAAGCGCATCTATGGCGACACGATCCCGGCGCACGCCTCCGACAAGCGCATCGTCGTGACCAAGGAGCCGATCGGCGTCACCGCCGCGATCACGCCGTGGAACTTCCCGGCGGCGATGATCACCCGCAAGGCGGGCCCCGCACTCGCCGCCGGCTGCACGATGGTGCTGAAGCCGGCGACCGCCACGCCGTATTCGGCGTTGGCCCTGTGCGAACTGGCCGAGCGCGCCGGCGTGCCCAAGGGCGTCTTTTCCTGCGTTACCGGCGGCTCAAAGGAGATCGGCGGCGAGATGACCTCGAACCCGATCGTCCGCAAATTGACCTTCACCGGCTCGACCGAGGTCGGAAAATTGCTGATGGAGCAATGCGCCGGCACGGTCAAAAAGCTGTCGCTCGAACTGGGCGGCAACGCGCCGTTCATCGTCTTCGACGACGCCGACATCGAGGCTGCGGTCAAGGGCGCGATCGCCTCGAAATATAGGAACGCCGGCCAGACTTGCGTCTGCGCCAACCGCATCCTGGTGCAGGACGGGGTCTACGACGCCTTCACCAAGCGCCTCGCCGAGACCGCCGGGGCGATGAAGGTCGCGGACGGGTTCGAGCCGGGCGCGGTGATCGGGCCGCTCATCGACATGAAGGCGGTCGAGAAGGTCGAGGCGCACATCGCCGATGCCCTGAAGAAGGGCGCCAAGGTGGTCACCGGCGGCAAGCGCGCTGCCCAAGGCGGCAGCTTTTTCGAGCCGACCGTCCTGACCGATGTGACGACCGACATGGTTATCACCAAGGAGGAGACCTTCGGCCCCGTCGCCCCGCTCTACCGCTTCAAGAGCGAGGAGGACGCGGTCAAGATGGCCAACGACACCGAATTCGGCCTCGCGTCCTATTTCTACAGCCGCGACATCGGCCGCATCTGGCGCGTCGCCGAGGCGCTCGAATACGGCATCGTCGGCATCAACGAGGGCATCATCTCGACCGAGATCGCCCCCTTCGGCGGCATGAAGGAAAGCGGCATCGGCCGCGAAGGTTCGAAATACGGCATCGAGGAATTCCTCGAAGTCAAATACCTCTGCATGGGCGGCATCGACCGGTAGCAGAAACGGCGGTCGCGGGGATAAGAGTAACGCGATGCTCAATCCCCGGACCGCTTCATGGGATTGGCCTCTACTCTCTCTAACCCACGCAGGACGACGACGATCGAGGGCTGCCGTTGCGAGTTTTTTTATGGCTTCGGTTTTTGATCAAAAAAATCGATGCTGGTATCTATACCCCTATATGCAGCTGTTGCATTAGGAAAGGGCATCGACCAGGTCGACGTGGCGATCAAAAGCGTGTGAAGGCCATATTGTTCAAAATACTCTCGGTATTTCGGAAAGAACACAAGTTCGTACTCCCGGGTTAGTTGTTGTTTCGCAGTCTCGTCGATTTTTTCCTTTTTTACTAACTCAAGTAGAGACCAACTTAGAGTTTCGCGCAATGCGGAAACGTGCGCGTAAAGATCAAATAGTTCATTTTGTTTTAGGAAAGCTGCGTGTAATGTCTCCTGAGCGGGAGGATAATTCAGTACCTGGACTTTTTGTATCTGTTTCTTTTGGAAGTTTGCTAATTAAGTTTTTAAACTCATTTATACTGACGGCAAACGACGAGATCCCCTCTAGCCCCTTCAGTAACGTTTCTTGTTCATCCTGATGAAGTTTGTAGTAGTCGGAATTGTCGATTTCGGATTTTGCGGCGCGAGCGACAGTTAAAAGTGCGTCCCGATCTTCCATGTATTTTTGCAGAAACCATGCGACTACCTTCTGGTGAGCGTAGAACTCTGCCCACTCTTTCGTCATACTTACTCGAAGCAAATCTATCTTTTTTGATTTCAGAGTTCGATCTTGTCTTGAAATTGCGCCTTTATATATGCTGGTAACCCTAATATTCCTATAATAGTTGTTACTGTTAGGAACCCAGCAAGTAGGGTCCAAAGCTTAGTCCTAAACTTAGACCATAGCCGAAATTCAACTAGTTCCCATGTCTCAGCGGACATCGGTGGTACATTTATAACATTCTCTTTGGGCTTCGGATCCGCCGCAACAGCCACATTCGAACCGCTACTTTCAGAGCCGGGCCCGTGCCCTGGATCGGCCATTGTCCTCTCCACAGCGTGCACAGATGACAGGCGGTCACGATACCACGATTGCGCCAGGCACCGTGATCGGGCTGCTGATCGACATGAAGGCGGTTGAGAGGTGGAGGCGCACATCGCCGATGCCGTCAAGAAGGGCGCCAAGGTAGTCACCGGCGGCAAGCGTGCCGCGCAGGGCGGCAGCTTCTTCGAGCCGACCGTGCTGACCGATATGACGACCGACATGGTCATTACAAAGGAGGAGACCTTTAGGCCGGTGGCACCGCTCTACCGCTTCAAGAGCGAAGCCGACGCGATCAAGATGGCCAACGACACCGAGTTCGGCCTCGCCGCCTATTTCTACAGCCGCGACATCGGCCGCATCTGGCGCGTCGCCGAGGCCCTCGAATACGGCATCGTCGGCATCAACGAAGGCATCATCTCGACCGAGATCGCTCCGTTCGGCGGCATGAAGGAAAGCGGCATCGGCCGCGAAGGCTCGAAATACGGCATCGAGGAATTCCTCGAAGTCAAATACCTCTGCATGGGCGGCATCGACCGCTAACGCACCGCACTAAACGGCTGGGCCGAGATTGCTTCGCTTCGCTCGCAATGACGTCAGCGGGAGTCATTGGGAGGAGCCTTCAGGCGACGAAGCAATCTCGCGCCGGCTAGGATCGGGCAGGACCTCATGACCAAGGATCAAGTTAAGGCAGTATTGGAACGAATCCCGACCTGGCCGGAAGACCGGCAGCGGGAGTTGGCAGAGGTTGCGCTGGAAATCGAGGCGGAAATCGCCGCCGCCGGATACGACGCGACACCGGACGAATTGGCAGCAATTGACGAAGGTCTTGCCGGGGAAGCCGCCAGTGAAGAGGAAGTCAAGGCGGCCTTCGCGTTGTTCCGGCGGGCATGAGGGTTGAATATTCGAAGCGCGCCATCGCCAATCTTCGACAAATTGCCGCCTATTACGCCCGGTCCGGCCATTCAGCCACCGCTGCAAGAATTGCAGCCCGCATTCAAGAGGTCATCGCACGAATAGCCGTGTCGCCGTCAGCCAGGCCGGAACGGGTTTCGGCCTGCCGGCGTTGAAATTTCAAATGGTCTGCGCGCGAGGAGCGGCACATCGACATCCGGAGGGCCCGCTCTCGTCCCCGCGATAACGCCGGCTCATCAGCTTTACCCGCGCGAGGCACGTTACAATCGGCGCAAGCAACGGGAGGATTGCAATGGCAGAAGCACGCGGACGCACGGAGAGACGACACGTGCGCGAGAAAGCCACCATCGATCATCTCGTCCGGGACGTCTACGAGCCGACGGCGCCTGACGAGAAGCACGCTGAGCACAGCCCGACCACGTCTACCGGCTTGCCAGTCGAGGATCAGGTTTGCAAGGAATGGGATCCTCTTAAGGGCGGCCTTCCCACTTTTTGACGTGAGCCGGGGTTTACCGATCAAATATGGGATAAATGCTCTATGCACGGGATAACAAGCGATGCACGCCTCGCGCGACTTCGGAAGCGACCGCTGGAAGCCGAGGCGGTAATGAGCGCCCGCGCCGCCGGCGAAATCGACATCACCGCCAGCGCGACGATCGCTTATTCATCCGAGGATCGGGCTCACCCGGTCGAGTACCTGTTGGATGGACACAGCGGCCCCGGAGCCACGCGCTGGATCAGTGCGCGTCCCGACACCACCGAGCACATCGTCATTGAGTTTGACCAGCCGCAGACGATCTCGCGCCTCGTGTACGAGGTCGAGGAGACGATGCGCGAGCGTACCCAGGAAGTGCGCGTGGAGGTCTCGGAGGATGGCGGCCAATCGTACCGCCAAATACTGGTTCAGGAATACAATTTCAGCCCAGGGGGAGCCACCTACCAGCGCGAAGAACAGCGCTTCAATCTCCGCCAGGTCACCCATCTCCGTCTCACGATCGTTCCAAACAAGAGCGGCTCCGGCACGGCGACGCTTACAGCGCTCCGCCTCTTCGCTTAGGCCGGGATCCTCAATCCGCGCGGCGTAGAGGGGAAGCATCGGCGCGCCTCCGTTCTTGAAGGCGGTCGAGAAGGTCGAGGCGCACATCGCCGACGCGGTCAAGAAGGGCGCCAAGTTCGTCACCGGCGGCAAACGCGCCGCGCAGGGCGGCGGCTTCTTCGAGCGGACGGTGCTGACCGATGTGACGACCGACATGGTCATCACCAAGGAGGAAACCTTTGGCCCGGTCGCCCCGCTCTACCGCTTCAAGAAAAGCGGCATCGGCCGGCTCGGCCCTTTAGTTTGAAAGGGCACTTTCGAGATCGGTTTGCGAGAAATCGGCGCCGACATAGAGCAACGGGCAAGAGCGTTCTTTGGCGACTTCGTACGAAAAGCAGTCGCCAAAATTCAGCCCCGCGGGGTGCGCGCCCCTCCCCCATCGCGCATAAGCAGCAGCGATGCGGCGTGCCGAGGCCGACGTTACCGAGACGATCTCAAAGCCTAGCCCGTCGATCAGGCGGGTCATTTCTTCGCCGACGTTGCGCCGGTCGGCGACGATCAGAGCTTCCGCCACCGTTGCCGCGGAAATGACGATTTCGGTCTCGGTTTCCAGAACCCTTATGCAGGCATCCGCTCCGGTTTCGCCGAGCGCGATCGCCATCAGCGCCGAAGTATCGACGGCAATCATCGGGGCAGACCATCCGGCCCAAACAGGAAGTCCTGGCTTCTGGCAGCGCTTTCTCCCGTGCGTGCCCTGGCGGCCCCGGATGACCGTACCGCTTCGAGCAGTTTCTTGCGTGCTGCGGGTGCCACGGCGGCTTCGACGGGCACCAGACGCACCACCGCCCGGCCGTGCCTGGTCAGCACGACCTCTTCTCCCGCTTCGGCGCGGCGGATCAATTCCGTCAACTGCCCCTTGGCGTTGGTTACTGCAACCCGCATCCGATCCTCTCCTGGCCTAACACTCCATTAATATGGACCAGTGTCTGGTCCAGTCAATCCAGGAGGCAGGAACCTCGTAGAGCGACCAACGGCTCGAACGAGACCGGCGGCGAGCAACGATGCCCCCACCCTAACCCTCCCCGCTCGCGGGGGAGTGAAGGGAGGGGGCGCATCTGCTTGAATACGGCACCGTCGGCATCACGAGCGCGTCATATCGACCGAGATCGCACCGTTCGGCGGCATGAAGGAAACCGGCATCGGCCCCATCTGGGGGGTCACTGGGGCTCGAGTACAGCATCGAGGAATTCCTCGACGTCAATGAGATCGGGGCGGGCCAGCTAGGTCCGTCGGGTTTTGACGGTTCCTCGAAATGCCGTTGGGCGGTCCTACTCCTGCCAAATTGTCGCCTCGGTCCATCCGAGCTCGTCGAACTCGGCGGCGCGCAACGGTGCCTCTGCGACCGAGAAGAACCCGTCGAGCTGCGGCGGCGCTACGGCAGTGCCGCTGAGCATCGCGTGTGCCTGGCCGCGATGATGGATCTGGTGCTGGAAGAGGTGCAGCAGAAGGCGGTCGGCCCGCTCCGTCTGCACGCGCGTGCCGCGGTGCACACGGATGATCCGATCTGGCCCGGCTTCGTCCAGCGCCCCGCACCAGGCGATCAATCGACGATCGATCGCCACCTGAGCCGACCGCAGGTCCGAGACGGTGGGACAGGGAATTGGATCCGCCCACGCGGCCGGACCGAGCGTGCCACCCTCGAGCGCATCGACGTAGAACCGGTCGATGATCAGGATGTGGTTCAAGGTCGCCTGGATCGACGGGAAAAATGCCGTTCGCGGCGCCTCGAACTCCGCTTGCGTCAATCCGGCACAGGCCGCGAGCAAGCGATGGTTCGCCCAGGCGTTGTTGTACGCCATCGCGCGCAGGGTCTGAAGATGTGAGGCAGGCATTCAGTCCTCCGCATTGCGTCACCACGCTTTCGGCGACGTCGGTTGGGCCATGACATCGCGTTACCACCCGTCGCGAGCCCACTGAGCGAATCTCGTATTTCGGCCGCATCTGGCGCGTCGCCGAGGCGCTCGAATACGGCATTGTCGGCATCAACGAGGGCATCATCTCGCCGAAATCCCGCTGGCGAGATCGCCCCCTTCGGCGGCATGAAGGAAAGCGGCATCGGGCCCATCGGGCGGGTTACTGGGGCTCGAAATACGGCATCGAGGAATTCCTCGAAGTCAAATACCTCTGCATGGGCGGCATCGACCGCTGACTTGACTGCGCGGATGGGATATTCTATGTATATTCCAAGATATCGAGCGGAGGCTCAATGCAAGTGCAGGTCGCACGCTGGGGCAACAGCCTTGGCCTGCGCATTCCCAAGGACATTGCGCTTCGAGCGGGCCTGCGCGAGGGAGCCCGGGTCGATGTAGAGGCTGAGGGCGACCGTATCATCATTTCTCCGGCTCGCCCGCGCTATGTCCTCGCCGACCTGTTGCAGGGGATGACTCCAGAGGCAATGCGCCAGGCCTTCGATTGGGGACCTGACAAGGGTCGCGAGATCGTCGAATGAGGTAATGGCATACGCGCCGGAGGCGGGCGATCTTATCTGGGCCGATTTTGATCCCGGCGTCGGTCGCGAGCAGGGCGGTCGACGCCCCGCGTTGGTCGTCTCACCAGCCGACTTTTGCCGGGTAACGGAGTTCGCGATCGTCTGCCCGATTACCTCGCGCGTTCGGCCGTTTGGCACCAGCGTTGTGCTGCCGATGGGGCTGCCGGTTTCCGGAGAGATCTTGACCAGCCACGTGCGCAGCATCGATACGCTGGCGCGCCCGATCAGCTACGCCGGAGCTAGGGTTCCCGCAGAAATTCTGCACGAAGTTCGCATGAAATTGGTGGCCCTGATAGGGCACTAGCGGAATTTTCGTCGCGTTGGGCCCCGCGCGACGCCCAGCCAGACCTGCGTCTGCGCCCACCGCATCCTGGTGCAAGCCGGCGTCTACGACGCCTTCACCAGGCGCCTCGCCGGGACCGCCGGTGCCATAAGTAAGCGACTGTAAAGTCGCCATAATCGCATCGTATCGTTGCGAGATCGGCGCCCCGCGAGCGGGGCCTTTTGTTTTTGAAGGAGTTGGCGATGCCTGATCTCGCCCTGATAAAACAGGCGGAACAGGGGGTGCGCGATGGGCGCAGGGCGGTTTTTGCGGGTCAAGATGGCCAACGAAGCCCCCACCCTAACCCTCCTCCGCTCGCGGGGGAGGGAAGGGAGGGGGTGCCGTCTATTTTACAGCCGCCACATCGGCCGCATCTGGCGCGTCGCCGAGGCCCTCGAATACGGCATCGTCGGCATCAACGAAGGCATGATCTCGCCAAATCCGCTGGCGAGATCGCCCCCGTTCGGCGGCAGTGAGGAAAGCGGCATCGGCCCAATCTGGCGGATCACTGGGGTGCCGATCGCGGGGGGCTCAGCCGCAGGCGACGGCGTAGACGTCGCGGACGCCATCGGGGAGCCGCGTCTCGTTCCAAGTGCGGCCGCCGTCTTGTGTGCCGAATACCTGGCCGAAGCGGGAGACGCCGTAGACTTGGTTGGGGTCGCGCGGATGCACCGCGACACCCATCATTGTCGCCTCGGCTTTGATGCCATGGTCGAAACGCTTCCAGGTCTGGCCGACATCGTCGGTGCGGTAGATCGAGCCGTCGGTGCTGCGCGCCGCCGGGCTGAGACAGGCGTACATGACCTTGGGGTCGTGCGGCGAGACACGGATGTCGCGGCCATAGGTCAACGGCGAGAACCGGTTGATTTCCATGTCTTGCCAATGCTCGCCGCGGTCGTTGCTGCGGAAGAGGCCCATGCGGTTGGCCAAGAACACCGTGCCGGGGGCCGCTGCGCTGCAGGTCAGCGCGTGGCCGTCCAGCATGCCCTCGATCTCGGTCTGGCTGCCGATGCGGCTGCGGTATTTCGGCTCTTCGCAGAAGCGGATCAGATCGGCTGTGCAATCCTCCCAGCTCTCGCCGCCGTTGCGGCTGCGCATCGCGCCGTTGGCTTCCAATGTCGCATAGACGTCGTCAGGCGAATTGGGATCGACGTCGAGCCGCATGACCCGGCAAGCGAAACCCATGATCACCCGGTCAGGGAGGTCAGGGTCGGCCATCTTGCGCCAGGTGTCGCCGCCGTCTTCGCTGCGATAGACACCCGGAGGCGTCGCACCGGCATAAATGATGCGCGGGTTCTTCGGGTGGATGCAGACCGACCAGATGTCAACATCCTCGGTAAGGCGGAGCCGCTCCCAGGTGTTGCCGCGATTGGTGCTGCGATAGGCCCCCTTGGTGCTGCCGACATAGATCACATCGGGGTTTTCCGGATGGACCGTGATCGCGTGGACATCGGCGTCTTCCGGCACACCGTTGGTCAGATGCTCCCACCGGTTGTCGCCGGCAGCCTGACGGAAAATACCGCCTGCCGTCGCCCCCATCGACCGCGCCGTGCCGGCGTAGACATGAGTGCTCGCCATCATTCTCCTCCCTCGCGTGGATTGCCGCGGCGATCATACCCCTCTATTAGAGCTTGTCACAAAGCTTTAGCGGTCGGAGAGAGCGATGAGCGGCATGGATGTTACGCAGCGCAGAAGGCTCGGCAAGGCGGGACCGGAGGTCTCGGCGATCGGGCTCGGCTGCATGTCTTTGTCCGGCGTCTACGGCACCAGCGACGACGAGGCCGGGGTCCGGCTGATTCATCGCGCGATCGAGCTCGGGGTCGACCATTTCGACAGCTCGGACATGTATGGTTGGGGCCAGAACGAGGAATTGCTCGGCCGGGCGTTGAAGGGCCGGCGCAACGGCGTCGTGATCGCGACCAAATTTGGCCAGACCCGCCGGCCCGGAGGCGCCAACGGCGTCGACGGGACCCCCGCCTATGTTATTCAGGCGTGTGACGCGAGCCTCAAGCGGCTCGGCGTCGATGTCATCGATCTCTATTATCAGCACCGTGTCGACCCAGGGGTGCCGGTCGAGGAAACCGTCGGCGCAATGTCGCGGCTCGTCGAGCAGGGCAAGGTCCGTTACCTCGGGCTGTGCGAAGCTCGGCCGGAGCGCATCCGGCGGGCCCACGCCGCTCACCCGATCGCCGCTGTGCAAAGTGAATTCTCACTCCTCTACCGGGAAGAAGCCACCGAGACGCGCGAGCTCACCCGCGACCTCGGCATCGCCTTCGTCGCCTACGCCCCGCTTGGCCGCAGCCTATTGACGGGCGCCGTCCCCGATCTCGGAAATTTGGCCGAGGGCGACACGCGCGGCCGTCACCCCCGCTTCATGGGCGACAACTTCGCCAAGAACCGCGAGCTGGTGCAACGCATCGAAGCAATCGCCCAAGAAAAAGGCTGCACCCCTGCGCAGCTCTGCCTCGCCTGGCTGTTGGCGCAAGGTCCCGACGTAATCCCGATCCCGGGCACCAAGCGGATCGAGCGGCTGGAGGAAAATCTCGGCGCAACGCGCGTGCATTTGACCGCGGCCGATATCGATCGCATCTCGACAGCGATCCCGATCGGCGCCGCCGCGGGCACCCGCTACCCTGAAGGTGGAATGCGGGGCGTCTATATCTGAGTTTGCCCGTTACCGGCTGGATCGCATACACTACGACGATCAAACAGAGGAAGTGAGGCGAGCATGGCGTCACCAACAAAGCTGTCGCACATCGTGTTGCAGACCAATCGCCGGCGCGAGATGATCGATTGGTACTGCACGGTGCTCGGTGCCGAAATACTTTACGAGGCCGAGCGCATCTCGTTTATCAGTTATGACGACGAGCATCACCGGGTCGCCTTCCTCGATCCCGGGCCGCTGACGGAGCGGCAGCCGGACGCGGCGGGCCTCAATCACGTCGCGTTCACCTATGGCGGGCTCGACGATTTGATCGACAATTATCAGCGGCTCAAGGAGATCGGCATCCGCCCGCATCGCTGCGTCAATCATGGCGTGACGACGTCGATGTACTACCATGATCCCGACCACAACCAGGTCGAGCTGCTGGTCGACAATTTCGCAATGGCGGCCGACGGGCAAGCCTACATGCGGGGGCGCTCGGCCACTGACAAGAACCCGGTCGGGGTCGTTTATGACCCGGAAGCGCTGGTCGCGCGCGTCCGCGACGGTTTGCGCGTCGAGGAGCTCGCCTCGATTAACTGACCTTTAGCTGGCGAGCGGGTGCGGCTGCGGGTTCGAGCCGTCGGTGAACCGGGACAAGCGAAACGGCACCGGGTCGACCAGGGCCGGGTCACCCGCGACCATGTCGGCAGTCAGCTTGCCGGCGCCAGGGCCGATGCCGAAGCCGTGGCCGGAGAACCCGGTGGCTATGAAAAAGCCGGGCAGGCTCTCCACCGGTGAGATCACCGGTATCGCGTCGGGCATGACATCGATCATCCCGCCCCAGCTTTCGGCGACCACCGCGTTACGGAACACCGGGAAGGCTTCGGCGGTAGCGGCGCGCGCCCGATCGACGACGAATTGGTCGGGCTCCGGATCGAGGACGCGCACCGCCTCGAACGGGGAGGTCTGGTCCAAGCCCCAATGCCGCGGGATGCGCCATTCCTCGAGCCAGCGGCGGCCGACGCGGAACCGCAACTTCTTCCAGTGCAGCCGCGCTGCGGGCAGATAATCGAAAAACAATCGAAAATTATCGGGCACGAGGTCGATTGTCCGGACCCCGAGGGTCGCGACGGTGTATCCGCCGTCCATCCGTTTGCGAAACCCGAAAAGCCCTCCCGAAGCGGAGATTTCCGGGCCGCCTTCGAGCGGCTGGGTGCGCATCACCGTCGCCAGCACTTTGAGCTGCGGCAGCGCGATACCGAGATTGCCGCAGAACAGCCGGCACCATGCGCCGCCAGCGAGCACGACCTTGTCGCAAGAGATCCGACCCTTTTCGGTCACGACCGCCGAGACGTGACCGCCTTCTGTTTCGATGCCGCGTGCGGCGCATTGGGTGACAATCGCCGCGCCATGCCGCCGCGCCGCCTCCGCGATCGCGGGCGCCGCCCTCTGCGGCTCGGCTTTGCCGTCGCTCGCGGTGTAGAGTGCGCCGGTCCAGTTGCCAGTCAAGCCGGGCATCAGCTCCGCCGCTTCGGCACGGGTGAGTATGCGGGTGTCGAGCTGATATTGGCGGGCGTGCTCGAGCCAGGATTCGAGCTGCCCGAGCTCGGCCTGGGTCTCGGCCAGATACATGATGCCCGCCTGGCGAAAACCGGTCTCCGCCTCGACCAACCCGTTCATGCCCTGCCAGAGCCGCAGGCTCTCGATGATCAGCGGCAATTCGCGCGGATCACGCCCCATTTTGCGGCACCAGCCCCAATTGCGGCTCGACTGCTCGCCGGCAATGTGCCCCTTCTCGCACAGGACGGCGCGGACCCCCTTCTGGGCCAGGAACAGAGCCGTGCTGGCGCCGATGATCCCGCCGCCGATGATCACGACATCGGCGCGCGCCGGCATTACCTCGTCGGAACGAACCGGATCGACCTTTGGCGCCATGGGATTATTAGGCCTCAACAGCGATTGTCTTTCCGGGATGCCCCGAAGGGGCAGGCCCGGAATCCATGAACACCAGCCAGAGCCCACCGGGTCGGAGGCCTGTGTTCATGGGTTCCGGGCTCGCGGACTGCGCCCCCGCCCCGGAATGACGGCGGCCGAACATGCTCAATCGATCGCGGCGTGCACGAGGTTGGCGACGCGGTCGAGGCGGGCGGTGTGCCACGGATCGGGCGACATGAAGTTCGTGATGTAGGTGAAAGACACGCCGCTCGGGTCGGCCCACGAATAAGAGGTGCCGGCGCCGCCATGTCCGAAGGTCTCCGGCGCGGCGATTGTGCCGAGGCCGCGGATGCGGTCGCTGTCACCACGGACATGCGGGCCGAGACCACGGTGCATCGGAATGCCGCCCATCGCATCGTCGCCGCGGTCGCCGGTGTGGCTGCGCGTCACGTAGCTGACGAGACGCGGCGACAGCAGCCGCACATCCCCGAGCCGGCCACGCCCCAGCAGCATCTGGTAGAACGCCGCCATCCCGCGGGCGGTCGCATAGCCGCCGCCGCTCGGCATTCCGGCCGCCTTGAACTCGGCCGAGTTGTCACGGGCTTCCGGCGCATAGGTGTCGGCGCAACGGCCCTGCTCGTTCGGCGGGACGCCGACAAAGATGTCGTTTGCGAGCCCGAGCGGCGCCAGCACCTTTTCCCGGATCACGTCGCGATAGTCCTTTCCGGTAACCGCCTCAATAACCATTGCCTGGGTCAGATGCGCCGCACGCGGATGGTATTGCAGCCGCGTTCCCGGCGTCCAGTCGAGCGAGAAGTCGCAGACCTCGGCGCGCATCCTCGTATGATCGGTCCAGGTCGCCGGGGTCACGTCGCCGCTCGGAAAGCCGCCCTGATGGGTCATGACCTGATGCAAGGTGATCTCGCCCTTGCCGCGCTTGGCGAACTCCGGCAGATGATCGGCAATCCGGTCCATAAAGGAGAGCTTGCCTTCCTCGATCAACGTCCAGACCGCGCAGCTGGTCAGGACCTTGGTCTGGCTGAACAGCAGGAAAAGCGTGTCGTCCGTTGCCGGCAGGTTCCGGCCCTCGGTCTTGGCATCGCCATAGGTCCGGAACAGCGCCAGTTTGCCGCGACGCGCCAGCGCTATCTGCGCACCGGGGTAACGGCCTTCCTCGATATGCTGACGGATCAGCCGATCAAGCTGTTGCAGCGGCGTCGCGGCAAAGCCGAGGCTCGCCGGGTCGGCGGACGGCAACGGATTAGCATCAGGCATGGCGGTCTCCTCACAAGGGCCTGCTGCAATGCTACATGACCACGCGTGGTTGTGGGAGGGGCATCCATGCTCCCGGATAGGCGGGAGGATAGGTTCGGCGTAAGATCGCGCCGCAGCTGCTTCCCGGGGAGGACGAAATGCGCGAAGCCGTTATCGTATCGACCGCCCGCACGCCGATCGGCAGGGCTTATCGCGGTGCTTTCAACGATACGCAGGCGCAGGCTCTCGCCGGCCACGTGGTTGCCGAGGCAGTACGGCGCGCCGGGGTCGATCCGGCCGAAGTCGAGGATGTCGTGCTGGGCGCCGCGCTGCAGCAAGGGTCAAGTGGGTATGCTGCAGCAAGGGTCAAGTGGGTATAATGTGGCACGGCAGGCCGCGGTTCGCGCGGGGCTTGCGATCTCGGTTCCGGGGATGACGATTGACCGACAGTGTTCCTCGGGGCTGATGGCGATCGCGACCGCCGCGAAACAGATCGTGCATGACGGAATGGAAATCGCCGTCGGCGGCGGGGTCGAGTTCGATCTCGCTCGTCCAGAACGACAAGCGCAACGATTACCGCACGCAAGATCCCTGGCTGTTAGAGCACCGCCCCGATCTTTACATGACGATGATCGAGACGGCCGAGATCGTCGCCGAGCGATACCAGGTTACCCGGGACGCGCAGGACGAATACGCACTGCGGTCCCAGCAACGGACCGCGGCGGCGCAGGCGACGGGACGTTTCGACCAGGAGATCGCTCCGTTGCCTTCGATTATGCGTGTCGAAAACCGTGAGACCGGCGAGATCTCCGACGTCCCGGTGACACTTGAAAAGGATGAAGGCAACCGGCCATCGACGACGCTTGCGGCGTTGGCCGCGCTGAAACCGGTATTCCGCGATGGGCAGACCGTCAAAGAGGGCCGCTTCATTACGGCGGGAAACGCTTCTCAACTGTCCGACGGCGCATCCGCCTCGCTATTGATGGAGGCGAAGGAGGCCGAACGCCGCGGGCTGCAGCCGCTGGGCGCATATCGCGGTATTGCCGTTGCCGGTTGCGCGCCGGACGAGATGGGGATCGGCCCGGTTTTCGCCGTTCCAAAGCTGTTGCGGCAGCACGGGCTCAGGGTCGAGGATATCGGGCTCTGGGAGCTCAACGAGGCCTTCGCCGTGCAGGCTCTTTACTGCCGCAACCGGCTCGGCATCGATCCCGAGCGGTACAATGTCGATGGTGGCGCCATTTCGATCGGTCACCCTTACGGAATGTCCGGCGCGCGCATGGTCGGTCACGCGCTGATCGAGGGTAAGCGCCGCGGTGTTCGTCATGTTGTCGTCACGATGTGCGTCGGCGGCGGCATGGGCGCGGCCGGGCTATTCGAGATCTTGTGAGAACGTTTTACCGCGCGGACACTGCTGTTCGCCGACGACGACAAGACAAATGAAAATTTAACCACGAATATAGGTCTAATACGATCCAAAAGCTGATATTTTCATTTAGCCGCTGTGAGGGGGCTACCCTTGTGGGCTATACTAAATGGCTGATCACTGCCTTGATTGCGATGCAGGCGCTTGCTGCGGACGTAGTAGCGGGTGAGCGGGCGGGCTTGCGTGACGCTCCGGCAGTGCCCGGCAAGCTCGGCCATTCGGGCCGTCTGGCGGCCAGGAACGCCGATCCGACGGCACCGCTCAACCGCGTGGCGAGCGCGGTGGATGGAGCGGAGTCGAGCCACGGCAGCGACATAGCGATGTGGCACCCGGATCCGTCCGGACCGCAAGGGCCGATGCAGGTCAGCGAGGCCGCGGCGACTGATGTCGGCGACGGCGACAGATTCGAATTCATTGCAGAACCGCGCAATAGGAAAAGCGTATCTGTTACAGCTGTATGGTCGATACGGAAATTGGCCCGACGCGATCGCCGCTTACAATTGGGGCGTTGGCAAGATGGACGCCTGGGTCAAAGCCGGGCGACCTCCCGACCGATTTCTCGTCGGCGTCGCGGCCTATTTGCGGCGGGTGCTCCATGAAAGCGGCCTGTGCGACGGCGCCGAGCCTAGCTGGCGCCGGCAACCAAGCGAACCAGCGTCTGCGCCGCCGGACTCGCTCGTCTACGCTGCATGTTCCGGACCCGACGCTTGGGCCGGAGCATCCGGTTTTGGAGGCGGACCGACTCGATTTTCCCGAAAACTCGACCAAGCGCTGCAGTTGGCTTTGCAGCGTGCGGCGCAGCGCAGGTGATCGGGTGTCAGGTTGCCAACAGCAAACCCGCAATGCGAAAGGCGATATTCCACAGAAGTAGTGACAGCGCGATGGTTGACAGCATCGCAGTGCCGAGGGGCAATGGCTGTTGCAACCGTGTTATTGCCGCGTGCTCCATCGGGCTCCTCCGCTTGAGTCTCGCACGGCAAATTCCGCGCTCGATATTCATTGGCAAACATCATGCCATTCCCTCGAGCAGATTGAAAACGCTATTTTCCGTTTACCTTACACGGCAAGCTGGAACTTTTTCCGAGTAAAAGAGGTCCTCAACCAGACCGTTCGCCGCTGTTTTCCATGTCAACAAATTTGCAATGAAAGGCTGGTAAATCTGCCCCTCATCTCCCATTGCGCGCAAAACCGCCCGGCCTGTTGACCGTAGAGAAACCAAGATGTTGGAGATTTTTCTGATACAGCTGCTGGCTGCGGGCCTTGGCGCCGTCAGTACTGCGTGGGCCGACTGGTCGTATAACGGGGCGCGTATTGGCCGGCGCCTTCACGCTTTCTGGGTTGCCACTTCTATCGCGGTAATTTGTGTGCCGGTTGTGTCTTGGACCGCGATAGTATTCCTTGGTTCGGGGCTGCTCGGCCCATTGGTCGCCGGCACACTTGTCGGTGCTATATTTCTTTGGGTGTTTCGAAACCTGCCAAAATCCCGCGAGGTTCGCAAATTTGGGCCGGGCTTCCCCGGGGCCCATGGAGCGGCGCCGTTCCCTCGGCAGCCAGGCTCGATGGGTAAGCCGTGATGCGGAGCAATCCGATCTCGGGTCAGCGGCTGCCTTTCGCAGCGACATGCTCGGCTTTTGAAAGGGTCAGCTTCTCGGGGTGAACGATCGTCTTGTTCACCGCCGCACGCGCTGCGCCGAGATTGGGGAATTCGGCCTCGACGCCTTCCCGCTGCAGGACATATGACGCAGACATGGCTTTGCCGCTTTTCTGGTCGGCGACCGTGCGTTTGATAATCGTCCAGTGGACGCGACGGGTGCCCGCTTCGTCCGAATCTTCGGTGACATCCTCGAAACCCCGGTCGACCACCGACTCGAGTGCATAGAGCTTCTGCTCCAGCTTTCTCGGCGGCGCTTCGCGACCTCGTCCCGGCGGTCGTCCGCTCGGTCGCCGGTCCCGCCGCCCCCGAATATCCGAGCTCTGATCCCGTCGATCCGGCCCTCGCGCGCCGGGATCACCCGGCCTCGCAGCTCGCTCCCGCGGCTGGCGCGGACCAAAGCCGCGCGGCTCTCCTACTCGTGCCGCTGGGTCGCGTGGTCGCCGGTTCCGCTGACGACCGGGCCAAGGCCTCCCGACCGTCCCAGGCTCAGACTGAGACGTGCCCTCGGTAATCGCGACGGACCCGCTCGGGCTTTGGCCATTGGAGTTCGTCTGTTCCATCAGACCTGGTCTACGCGTCGGCCGTCGGCGCCGACGGCGGGGGCGGGGTGGCTCACCGGCCACCCCGGGCGCAGGCTGAGCCTGCATCGAGTCTTCGCCGGGGGTCACCGTCGTCGGGTCCGGGCGACCGCTCCCGTCGACCGGAACATCGGCGCTCACTGGCGATTGTTGCGATATCTCGCGCGGTGGCCCGTGACGGCGGCGGCGCCGATGACGCGGAGGCTTTGGCGCCTGAGCGTCTCCCTGGGTATCTCCCGGGGTATCTCCCTGGGCATCGACCTGCGTGTCTTGAACCTTATCGCCCGCCGGTGCCGCCTCTTCCGGTGCGGTTTCATGCGCTACCGATGTTTCTTGCGAAGCTGCCATCTGCGAGGGTCGGCGGGGGCGTCTCCGACGATGGCGGCGCGGCTGGTAGGGTTCGCCGTCTGTCGATGAGGGGGCGGGGGGATTGGCGCCGTCCGGGGCGTCGGCGACGGTTGCGCTCGGCCTATCGCTCTCTACACTTGGCGGGGGGGCGCTGGGCTGATTGTCGGAAGAATGCGGCATCGGGGCGTTTCCTCGGGCGGCGATATAATTTGCTGTGACGGTACCACGACCCGCGGAGTGTCGCGATGTCAACCGCGCAAGATCGAGATCGGAGCTGGTGATGCAAGGCCGAGCCCTTAATTCGAGCGTGATCGGCGGGGCTATGTTGCCCCATGCCCCGCAATTCTTCACGATGCCGGAAACCGAGGATTGCGATACGGTCGAGCGGGTCAGGGCGATGGCAGCCGAAATCGGCGCCAGGCTGAAGGCCTTGGCGCCCGAACTTTGGATCATCTTTTCGAACGACCATGCCGAGCAGTTTTTCCATCATGCGGCGCCGCCTTTCACGATCCATGTCGGGGACGTCGCCGAGGGCTTGTTCGCGGGCCGGAATTTCCGCTGGAAGGTTCCGAGCGAGATCGGTTTGGAGCTCGTCCGGCAGCTCTATCGGCAGGGCTTCGACCCGGCCTTCACCAGCGTTGCCAAGATCGATTATGCGATGGGCATCCCGCTCACCCACCTGGGCATCGAGGACCCAGTCCTGCCGATCTACGTCAATGCCTACTTGCCGCCGCAGCCGACGATGGAGCGCTGTTACGCCTTTGGCCAGGCGGTGGCGCGGATCGTTTCCGCGATGGGTCTGAGGACAGCGGTCGTGGCGAGCGGCGGAATGTCCCATTTCCCGGGCACCGAGCGTTATCCTCATCCGGAACTCGCCTGGGACGAGGCGGTCATGGCTCAGCTCCGCGCGGGCAATCTGAAGTCGCTGATCGGCTGGGATGAAGCCGCGCTCGATGGAGCCGGCAATGTCGAGTTGCGATGCTGGGCGGCGGCCGCCGGTGCGTTGGGCGAACGCAAACCCGATGTTGCCGCGCTGGAACCGAGCTGGCATCACAACTACGCTTCGCTGGGATTTTTCACGCCGCCACCTGAAGGTCCCGATCCACATTATCCCGCGATCAGGCCGGAGCTCGTCGAGCTGACGACCGCCCTGCACGGATTGGCGCACGATGAACACGGGCGCGCCGAATATCTCGCCGACGCCGTCGGCTATGCCGGCCGTTTTCGGCTGACGGCGCCACAGCGCACCGCTTTGCTCGGGCTCGACACGAAAGCGCTGGTAAAAATGGGCGTCCATCCGCTGGTCGCATTCCTCGCCAACATGCAGGTCGAGCGGCAACGCAAAAGCTGACGGCAGATTTTACTGGCTCGATACGAGCCCGCTGACGTTCAGCACAGAAATCGGGCGGCTGAGGCCCTTGAACACGATATCGCCGAGGTGCTGCAGCTCGGCTATTTTGTCGATCGCCGCTGCCACCCGCTGGGACACCAGAATTTGGCCGTCCTTGGCCTCCGCGCAGAGTTGGGCCGCCACATTGGTGACGGTGCCGATCGCGGTATAGTCGAAGCGGCCCTCGAACCCGATTCGCCCTAATGTAGCATAGCCTTGGGCGATCCCGACGCCAAAGCCGATCTCGTGTCCACGGGCCTTCCACGACCGAGCGAGTAAGGCGAACGTCTCCCGCATGTCGACGGCGAGCCGAACGCCGCGCAGCGCCGGATCGGGGCAGGGTATCGGATCGTTGAAGATCACGATCAGACCGTCGCCGGTAAAGCTGTCGATCATTCCCTCGTAGCGATGGATCAGCGGTCCGAGCGTGCAGTGATATTCGCTCAGAACCGCCATCACGTCTTCCGGCTCGGCAGTTTCGGCGAGCGCGGTAAAGCCGCGCATATCGCAAAAGAGGACAACAATGTCGCGGCGGTGGCTTTCGAGGATCGCCTCGCCACCCGAAGCGACGATCGTCTCCGCAATCTGCGGGGCGAGGAACCGCTTCAGACGGCCGATCCGGTCGATTTCTCCGACCTGCGCCGCAACTTGTTCCTCGAGCGTCTTGTTCCACGCGGCAAGTTCGGCCGCCTGCTGTTCGAGCCGCTGCGCCTGGGTCTGCACAGTGTCATGCAAGGCCTTGATGCGCAGCATCGCGCGAACCCGCGCCGACAATGCGGCATGGTCGACCGGCTTTGTCAGATAGTCGTCGCCGCCGCTCTCCAGCCCGGCGATCACATCCGCGCCGTCGGCCTTGGCGGTGACGAGGATCACCGGAATGAACGGCAGTGACGGGTCGGCCTTCAATTCCTTGACCGCGGCGATGCCGTCCATCTTGGGCATCATGATGTCGAGCAGGATAAGGTCGGGCAGCAGCCTGCGGGTCTTTTCAAGCGCTTCGATGCCGTCTGCTGCGGTCGCCACCTCATAACCCTGGCTTTCGAGCCGCATTTGCAGGATCTCGACATTGTCCGCGACATCGTCGACGACAAGGATCAGCGGCGGCTCCCGCATCATTTCCCCCTCGGAAAGCTGACACATCAACGCAAAGGACGCCGATTTGCAAAATGTCGCGAGGAATTCTGAGGCCGTTGAGCATCATGACCACGCCGTCGCGGATATCCGGGTTGCTGTTCGCGAGCGCGATACGGAGAGATCAGGACCAAGTTATTGAGATTCCGAGATTCACGTTCCCAAAAACAGGCGACATCAGGACGGCAGAAGCGGAACATCGATGGATTTCCTAATTAGCGGGTTCCGGCAGGAAACTCGTCTGCCGCATATGAGTTCATGCTACGTTCGCATCAAGCCCGGTGCCTGCGGGATATCTATTTCGCGTCCCTTAGCGCCTCCTTTCGGTCCTTTGCGTTGAAGCCTTGTTCTCTGTCTTAATCCGGCAAGAATTCGCGGACTTTCGCCAGCAGCTGGCGCGGACTGAAGGGCTTGGCGATATAGCCGTCGCAACCGGCTTCCCGGGTCTTCGCCTCATCGCCGGAGAGGGCGTAGGAGGTCACCGCGATGATCGGCACCCGGGCCAATTCGGGGATCGCGCGGATGCGGCGCGTCGCCTCGTAGCCGTCGATGACCGGGAGCTGAATGTCCATCAGGATCAGGTCGGGAATGTGGGTTTGCGCCATCGCCACCCCTTCGGCGCCGTCTACGGCCTCGATCAGCTCGTAATCGAAGCTGGTCAACAGGTCGCGGATGATCTGGCGGTTGTCCTCGGTGTCCTCGATGACCAGGATGCGCTTGCTCATGCAGCCTCCATCATTTCATCGACATGGACCGGCAGCACGACCCGGAATGTCGAGCCTTGGCCCAATACCGATTCGACCATAATCGTCCCGCCCTGCATCTCGACCATGCGCTTCGAGATCGCCAGACCCAGGCCGGTTCCGCCTTTCTTGCGGGTATTGGAATTGTCGATCTGCTGAAACTCGCCGAAGATCCGTTCCTGATCGGCGTCGGCAATGCCAGGCCCGGTGTCGCGCACGGTCAGCATGAATTGGCCTTTGTCCACGATGGCGCGGATCTCGACCTCGCCTTTATCGGTGAATTTGATCGCATTGCCGACGAGGTTGAGGAGCACCTGCGAAACGCGGCGCGCGTCGCCGTGCGCCATCGGCAGGCCGTCTTGCAATGCGGCGGTGAATTTCAGTCCCTTCGACGCGGCGAGCGGCTCGGTCGCGGTCACGACCGACTTCACCACCTCTGGCACACTGTAATCCTCTAAGGTCAAGGTCAACTGGCCGGCCTCGATCTTGGCCAGGTCGAGCACGTCATTGATCAGCGCCAATAGATGCTTGCCATTGTTCTGGATGCGCTCGAGCACGCCCTTTGGCCGATCCGGCAACACCCCGTAAATGCCGTCGACCAGCAACTCTGCATAGCCGAGGATCGCGTTCAATGGGGTGCGGAGCTCGTGGCTCATATTGGCGAGGAACTGCGATTTGTGCTGGCTGGCGAGCGCCAATTGCTCGCTCTTGTCGGCAATCTCACGGAATAGGCGCGCATTCTGGATCGCCAGCACCGATTGGCTGGCGAGAGTCTGCATCAGCCGTACTGTCTCGGCCGGGAATTCGCCTGCCTCTTGCCGCATCAGAATGATAGCGCCGAGTATGCGTTCGGCGCCGACCAGCGGCACGATCAGCGCTGAGTGGAAACCGGCGGCGAGGCTCGCGTCGCGCAACGGAGCACTCGGCCGCTCTGCGAGTTCGGCGAGTTGGATCGGTGTGCGCCGTGCCGCCGCCTCACCCATCGCGGTCTCGGTTTCCGCAACCCGCAGATCACGCACCGAGCGCAGGAGCGGCTCGTCCCATCCCACCGCCTCGACCAGCCGGAATGCACGCTCTGCCCGGATATAGCGAAAGATCGCCCCGGCATTCGCCCAGGTCACGCCGAGCGAGGCGTTTAGAATTGTCGACAGCACCGCTCTGAGATCGAGCGTCGAGCTTACCGCCTGCCCGACCTCGCTCAGCAACTTCAGCTCTGCGACCGAGCTCCCGAGCTCTTCGGTACGGGTGCGCAACTCGCCGAAGAGCCGGGCATTCTCGATTGCAATCACCGCCTGGTCGGCAAAGGTGGTGACCAACCCGATCTGCTTCTCGTTGAACGGCTCGACGTGAGAACGGGCCAGAGTAATGACGCCGATCAGCGCATCCTCGCGGATCAGCGGCACTCCGAGCATCGTACGCTGACGGCCCAGCTGCACCGCTTCGGCCCGGGTATATTCCGGATCGGTTGCCGCGTCCTCGATGTGCACCGCGCGCCGCTCAAGCAGGGTTCGGCCGGCCAATGTGCCGCGGCCCGGCACGATCGGATTGCGCGTTTGGAAATCCCCGTATTCCGCCGGGATCCCGAACGAGGCAACCATTCGACAGAGGCCATCTTGCAGCCGGAAGATGAACCCGGAGTGTGCCCGACAAGTACGCGCCGCCGTCTCGACCAAGGTGTCGAGCACCGGCCCGAGCTCGGCACCCGACCGGCTGATGACCTTGAGCACATCACTGCTCGCGGTCTGGTATTCGAGCGACTCCTGCAGATCCCGCGTGCGCTGCCGCAATTCGTTGAACAGCCGGGCATTCTCGATCGCGATCACCGCCTGGTCGGCAAAGGTCGTGACCAGCGCGATCTGCTTTTCGGTAAATGGCTCGACAATGGACCGGGCCGTGCAGATGACGCCGATCGGGGCACCTTCGCGGAGCAAAGGCACCCCGAGCATCGTTCGATGCTTGCCGGTCCGCGCCTCGTCCTTGGGACCGTAAAGCGGATCGGCCCAGGCATCGAGGATGTGGACCGGGCCGCGTTGCAGCGCGGTCCGCCCTACGAGCGTGTCGGTCCCTGGCGGGATCGCGACTTGCGATTCCATTTCGAGATAAACGGGCTCCAGCCCGCGGCTGACCGCTAGCCGGTAGACGCCATTATCCAGCCGGAAGATTTCCCCTTTGTCATTGTCGCAAAGGCGCATCACGGTCTCGAGGACAAACTCCAAGACCGGCTCCAGGTCGAAGGTCGAGCGGCTGATGACTTTGAGCACGTCGCTGGTCGCGGTTTGGTATTCGAGTGATTCTTCCAGATCACGGGTGCGCTGCCGCAATTCGCCAAGCAGCCGCGCGTTCTCCATTGCGATAACGGCCTGGGCCGCGAAATTCTGCAACAGTGCGATCTCTTTCTCGGAGAACGGGCGAACCTCTTGGCGCGCACAGGCGATCATGCCGAGAAGCGCATTGTCTCTGCGCAGCGGTACACAGAGCAAGGTGCGAGCGCTCACAAGCTCTGCCGCGCTCTGCGTTATCGAGTAGTCGGTCTCAGCCACATCGGTAATGTGGGTGAACCGACTTCCCTCGATCAGTGGCCGGGTCGCCGGGTTGTCGGAAGCCGGGTACCCCTGATGTAGCGTATCGGCGAAGGCCTTGGGCAAACCGTGCACTGCGACTGCACGGAAACGCTCGCCGTCATAGAGTTCGAGACTGCCATAGGGAACACCGCAGAGGCGGGTGGCCTTTTCCAGCATCGCGTCGAACACCGGGGCGAGGTCGCCGGGCGACGAATTGATGACCTGCAGCACCTCGGCGGTGGCGGTCTGCTGCTCCAAAGCCTCGCGCGTCTCGGTGATCAGCCGCGCATTCTCCATCGCGATCACCGCCTGCGCCGCGAAGTTTTCGACGAGCGCGATTTCTTTTTCGGAGAACGGGCGTACCTCGAAACGGGCCGATCCGAACATCCCAAGCAGCGCGCCATCCCGCCGCAATGGCACGAACAGCACGGTACGGATTCCATCAATCTCCGCGGCTGTCCGGAACGCAATGTGATCGATCTGCGCCGCGTCGGTGATTTCCACGAAACGCCCGCCCTCAAGCAAGGCTCGAGCAGCCGGCGACTCCGTGGCCGGATAGCCTTCCCGAAGCGTTTCCGCGAACCTGTCCGATGCCCCGTGGACCGCGACCCCGTGCATACGCTCGCCGTCATACAGCTCAAGGGCGGCATGGTCGACACCGCACAGGCGCATCGCCTTATCCAGCATCGCGTCGAACACCGGGGCGAGGTCGCCGGGCGAGGAATTGATGACCTGCAGCACCTCGGCGGTGGCGGTCTGCTGCTCCAAGGCCTCGCGCGTCTCGGTGATGAGCCGCGCATTCTCCATCGCGATGACCGCCTGCGCCGCGAAATTCTGCAATAGCGCGATCTGCTTGTCGGTGAACGGCCGCACCTCTTGCCGCTGGGCGCTGATATAGCCGAGCACCGTCGCATCTTTGCGCAACGGCACGAACAACGCAGTGCGGATGCCGGCGATCTCGACAGCAGCCCGCCGCATCGGGTCTTCATCGTTAGGTGCCGCCGGCGTGGCGGGGTCGGGGGCGTGAACGAACGGCTCTCCGCTTAGCAGCCTCCTGAAGGGGGAGGTTGGCGAGAATCCCTGGCGCGCCATCCGCTCGTATTCTTGCGGATATCCTCTCGTGGCGACGGCGCGCAACTGTGCGCCGTCAACAAGCACCAACGAACCGAGGGGAGCGCCGCACAGGGCATGCGCCTTTTCCAGCATTGCGTCGAAGACCGGCGCGAGGTCGCCGGGCGACGAATTGATGACCTGCAACACCTCGGCCGTGGCGGTCTGCTGCTCAAGCGCCTCGCGCGTCTCGGTGATCAGCCGCGCGTTCTCCATCGCGATCACCGCCTGGGCCGCGAAATTCTGCAACAGCGCGATCTGCTTGTCCGAGAATGGGCGGACGGTGTGCCGGTGGACATTGATAACGCCCAGCAGGACCCCTTCTTTGTGCAGGGCCACCGCAAGCCATGTGCGGATTCCTCGAAGCTCGAGTCTTTCTCGAACCACCGCATTATCGCGAAAGACGTCGGTATTCCGCGCATCCGTGAACTGCACAACGCGTTCGCCACGCGCGAACGGCTCGTAGAGCCCAAAAGCCCGGGTCGGGCCAAGTTGCCGTAGCCGCGTGACGACATCGGGTTCACTACCGTGGACGGCGACGACGTGAAGCAACTCGCCATCGAAGGTGCGAAACGCTGCTTCATCAGCCTCGCATAGTCGTGCGGCCCGCTCGACCATCGCGTCGAACACCGGCGCGAGGTCGCCGGGCGAGCTGTTGATGACCTGCAGTACTTCGGCGGTCGCGGTCTGCTGCTCCAGCGTCTCGCGCGTCTCGGTAATCAGCCGCGCATTCTCCATTGCGATGACCGCCTGCGCGGCGAAGTTCTGCAACAGCGCGATCTGTTTTTCGCTGAACGGCCGCACCTCTAGGCGGCCCGCGGAGATCAGGCCTAAGAATGCGTCGTCTCTGCGCAGCGGCACAAACAACACGGTGCGGATGCCGGCAAGCTCGGCCGCGCTGCGAAAAACCGGGTGGTCGATTTCAGCGCAATCGGCTATGTGGGCGAAGGGCTCACCCTCGATCAGGGCCTGGCTCGCCGGTGAGTTCGGCAGCACGATACCCCTGCCGCAGAATATCCGCGAATTTGTCCGACACGGCGTGCGTCGCGACCGCATGCAAATTCACGCCGTCGTAGAGCTGCAGGCTCCCATGAGCGGCGCCGCAACCGCAGAGGCTGTGCGCCTTCTCGAGTATCGCGTCGAAAACCGGCGCGAGGTCGCCGGGCGAGGAATTGATGACCTGCAATACCTCGGCGGTCGCGGTCTGCTGCTCCAAGGCCTCGCGCGTCTCGGTCAAGAGCCGCGCATTCTCCATCGCGATCACCGCCTGCGCGGCGAAGTTCTGCAACAGCGCGATCTGTTTGTCCGAAAACGGCCGCACTTCCTGCCTGTAGGCAGTGATATAACCGAGCACCGCGCTGTCTTTTCGAAGCGGAACGAACAATATGGTCCGGATACCCTCAACGGCGGCGGCGCGGGCTAGCGGGCTTTCCTCGGTGCGGACATCGGGGATATGGACCAGGCTCTCTCCACGCAACAACCGCAGATTGGCCGAACTCGGCGCGTTGCCTTGCGGCTCGCTCAGTAATGTCGCGTACGCGTCCGATAGACCCCGCGTCGCCACCGCCTGGAAATGCTCGCCGTTATGGGTCACCAAGGCTCCCTGTGCAGCACCGCAGAGGCTGTGCGCCTTCTCGAGTATCGCGTCGAATACCGGGGCGAGGTCGCCGGGGGACGAATTGATGACCTGCAGCACCTCGGCAGTCGCGGTCTGCTGGTCGAGCGCTTCTTGGAGTTCGGCGGTGCGTTCTTCGACCTTCCTTTCGAGGTCGGCGTAGGATTTTTGCAGATCGCCTGCCATGCGGTTGAAATCGCCTGCGAGGTCTTCGAGTTCGTCGCCGGTTTGGATGTCGATGCGGCGGTCGAGTTCGCCGGCGCCGATCCGCGCGGCGCCCGTCTGCAGCTCCCGGATCGGCACGGTCATCCGGCGGGCGAGGAGCAGCGCGGCCAATGTCGCCAGGACAAGGGCGAGCGCGAAGAGCGCAGCGGTGCGCAACATCGAGCCGTAGAGCGGCGCCAGGGCCTCGCTCAGCGGCAATTCGACAAAGACGGTCCAGCCGAGCGGCGCGATTGCGGCGTGCGCGGTCAGCACCGAGTTGCCGTTGATGCCCTTTGCGACCATCGCGCCCGGGGACGCAGCCTTCTCGCCGAAGGCTTCGGCATGCGCCGCCGCGACTTGCGGCAGGTTGGCGAGGTCGGTGTTGCGCAGCACAAGGCTGATGTCGGGATGGGCGATCAGCCGGCCGTCGCGGTCGACGACATAGGCGTAGCCGCCCTGGCCGATCTTAAGCCCGGTGATCACATCCCAGATGAGCTTCAGATTAACCTCGGCGACCGTGACGCCGGCATTGCGTCCGGCGCGGGCCAGCGCCACGGTCATATAGGGCTCGGATTCCTTGCGGAAATAGACCGGGCTGAACCAGACCCGGTGCTGGCGCGCCTCGGTAAAGCTCGGCGACCCGGAATAGTCCTTTTCGCTGCCGACCACATCCATCGTCAGCCGCGACACCTTGAGCTGCTCCTTGCCGGCGTCGTCGAGCTGGATCAGCTCGGTGATCGCCGGCACCTGGCGCAACAGGCGCACATAATCGAAACGGCGCTGCTCGAGCGGGCTGGCGGCCCATTGCGGGGCGGTGGTCCAGCCGAGCTGGCGCTCGATCTCGTCGACGAACTGCTCGATGCGGCGCGCCGCCGACCCGGCCTTCTCCTGCTGAATGCGGAACAGCGCCGCCTTGTTCTCTTCGTAGCCGAACCAGAAATCGAGCGCGCTGTTGAGCAGCAGCACGAGGCTGACCAGCCCGACGATCAGCAGCACATATTTGCGGAAGAGCCGCCCGCGCGGGCGGATCGCCACCGTCTCATCGCTGTGATCGGTTCGCCGGAACCGCTTAAGTGGAAACCGGGCCGCCAGCGAGGAAATGCGCACGGTATCGCTCATTGAATTACTGCGAGGGCAGGGGCGTACAGCATCGGAGTGAAAATTAGGCCAAATCTGGTCCGAGAATACTCCACCTGCAGAGCGATCGATAGACTTGCGCTACGCAACCGCCGTTCGACTCATTCAATCACCTCGTCGGCGCGGGCGAGGATCGATTGTGGCACGGTCAGGCCGAGCGCCTTGGCGGTCTTGAGATTGACGACCAGCTCGAATGTGGTCGGTTGCTGGACGGGCAGATCGGCGGGCTTGGCGCCCTTGAGAATACTTCCAACGTAAACGCCAGCCTGACGATAGCTTGCCGTGAGACTCGGACGATAGCTGATCAGGCCGCCATCCGCGGCGAACCCACGCCGCCAATAGATCGCCGGCACGCGATGGCGCGATGCCAGCGTGACAAGCCGTTCGGGCCGGCTGCCGAAAAAGCGATCGTCCCCGACGACCAGCGCGTCGGCATGCATTTCGACGAGGGAGGCGAAGGCGGCGTCGATCTCGCTATCCGTGCCGGCCTTCAGGATTGGGAGCTGCACGTTTCGTGCGTGCCGCTTCCTGCACGTCTCGTATCATGGACGCGGCTTCCGGGCTGTTCGGGTTCACCAACAGGGCGATCACCTTGGCCTGGGGAACCAGCTCGCAAAGCAATTCGAGCCGCTTGGGCGTAAGCTCGTTGAAGAGGACGCCGAAACCCGTGACGTTGCCGCCGGGCCGGGCGAGATTGGCGACCAGGCCGGCCCCGACCGGATCACTGACGCCGGTGAACACGATCGGGATCGTCGATGTCGCGCTTTTCGCCGCGAGCGCCGAAGGGAGGCTGCCGCTTGCAACAATCACGTCTACCTTGCGGACGGCGAGGTCTGCGGCCAATGCGGGCAGCCGATCATAGTTTCCCTCCGCCCAGCGGTATTCGATCGCGACGTTATGGCCCTCGACATAGCTGGTCTCGCTAAGGCCCTGGCGGAACGCATCCACATTCGGTGTGCTCGGGCCGGGTGAACTGCTGGCCAGGTAACCGATTACCGGCATCGCCCTCTGCTGCGCGCGAGCGGCACCGGGCCAAGCGATTACGACGCCGCCGAGAAGGACCAAGAGGTCCCGCCGCCTCATTCGATGACCTCGTCGGCGCGGGCGAGCATGGTGGGCGGGATCGTCAGGCCGAGCGCGCTGGCGGTTTTGAGATTGATGGTCAGATCGAATTTGCGCGGCGGCTCGACCGGCAGGTCGGCCGGTTTTGCCCCCTTGAGGATCTTGTCGACAAAGCCCGCGGCTCGGCCCCACAGGTCGCGGTAGTCGGCGCCGAACGACATCAACCCCCCATCGACCGAAAAGACGCGGAAGGAATAGATCGCGGGCAGCCGAAATTCCGCGGCGAGAGCGATGAGCTGGGCGCGCTTGGCGGGACCCAGCGGGCCGGAGGCTACGTAGACGGCCTCGCAGCGCTCGCCGCGCAACCGCGCGAAGGCCAGTTCGAGGGCGCTCCCGGTCGTCGCCTGGAGCATCAATGGCTCGATCTGCATCTGCGCGGCATTGGCCCGGATGTCCTGCAGCTTTTGCTCGATGCCGGGATCTCCCCTGACGATGACCGCAACCCGGCGCAGCCCCGGAACGAGCTCCTGCAGCAGCTGCAACCGCTTCGCGATCAGGTCGGATGAGCTCAGACACAGACCCGTGGCGTTGCCGCGGGGGTGCGCCAGGCTCGCGACAACGCCGAGGGCGACCGGATCGTCAACGCCGACCAGGACGATTGGGATCGTCGCGCTCGCGCGCTTCGCGGCGAGCGTCGCCGGCGTCCCGCCGGTGACCAGGACCGCGACGCCGGAGTCGATCAGCTCCTTGAGGATGCCGGGCAACCGCTCGGCGCGCTCCTCGGCCCAGCGGTCGAGAACCACGATGTTGATGCCGTCGGTCCAGCCGAGCGCGGCGAGACCTTCGCGAAATGCGTCGAGCGGGCTGCCGCTCTCCTGCCGCAACCCCACCTGTACAAAGCCGATGCGCGGCGTGTTGGTCTCGGCCGAGGCAAGGTTCCGGGTTATCGCAGTGCCGGCGGCGAGCAGCAGCAAATCGCGCCGCCTCATTCGATGACCTCAGCGGCGCGACCGGGCCGCGCCGTGCACACGGCGATGACCGCGCCGCGGAACGGGATCAATTCTCCGCGTCTCACTCGATGCCTCGTCTGCGGTGCGTTGAACGCATAAGCGGAATGACCCAGACTTCGCAGGATAACACGACCGGCGCCGCCGCCTCGATACTTCCGCAAACCGCGAGGACCCGTCTCGACGGGCGCGGCAGGTGCCCTGGGTGCAGGCATGCGCCTCGGATGATGACAATTCGTAGACGGGCTGCCAGCTTTATAAGTTAGTGTGAGCTACCTCACACTAGCCGGCAATTATGCCGGCGCATCCTGCAACGTTTAAATGAAAAAGCGAAACGACGGGGGGATTGAATCATGTGGAAAGCAGCGGTAGCCGCCGCAGCACTTGCGTGTGGTGTGCAATCTGCGTGCTCACCGTATGTGTTCTCGGACAACGTACAGACCCTTAGTACCAAGATGGGGTCGATCGACGCATCGTATCAGGACAACGCCCAAAAGATCGTCGCCGAGCGGCACCTCGGCAACCGCACCCTGTGGGTCCACGAGAAACCCGTGCTGCTGACTGGCCCTGGATGCGACTTCGATGCGGCTAATTCTGTTCCTTGCGATCTGACGGCTGAAGGCACACCTGCGCCTGCCGTCCATATTGCGGGCAAGCCCGAGCCAATTGCGCCGTCTGGGAATGTGTGCGAGACGATAAGTGATCTTCCCTCTGCGCCAACGACTGTCTCCGACAAACATCCTCCACCTCTTCAGCGAGCTGATTTGTTGAGGGCGTTGGATCACTATACTGCTGCGCTCGCTGCAATCACCAAGGCGCAGGACCGGGCGGATTTCGACAATGCAGCGGCCGAGGTCAGTGCCGCGGTGGGCGCGCTATTGCAATCGGTGCCGAGCCCTTACGGCGCTGCCGCTGCTCCCGTCGCCAAGGCATCGACCAATGCAGCCTTGTGGCTGGTCGGACAGGATCTCGATTATCGGCGCCTCCACGAGCTTCAGAACGCGACTCGGGTCGCCTGCCAGCCCATGCACTTACTGGCTGACGCGCTGGGAGTGGTGCTGGAAGAGCAGCGCGATGCTCGACTGAGGGGGTTATTCGTTCTGCTGGTTCGAAAGACCGAAGCGCTGAATAGAGCAAGGGCCGCACCGCGTGTGACGGATCAGGCTTATGGCGCTGCAATTGACGATGCGGAGGCCGCAGCCGATGCGTTTCAGACGGTCCGCGATACCGATCCGCACGCGACGGCGCAGGCGCTACGCGATGCCCACGACAATCTTGTGGTGGCGGTGCGCAACAACAACGGAGAGTTCGCCGCGCTTGTCTCCAGCCTGCAGACCCTCAGCCAGCGCGCCCATGACTTGGCCACCGCCGCCGCCGCAAACGCAGCCGTCCCCAGCTCAACCGAAAAGAAATCGTGACAGGAAAGCGAGAGCATGAACCAAACATCCATAATCGATCGAATTCGCGATGCCCGCGACACGGCGCTCGCCGCACTGAAATCCTCCATCGACGCGGTCGCCACGCAACTTGAGCTGGCCACCAGCCCAGACGAAGCTGCCCTCAACCAACGGCTCGATGATCTGATGAACCAGCGCGACGCCATCGAGACCGCCGCCACCGACGCGGTTCTCGCTCTACCCGAGGTCATTGCGGCGGCCGCCGCAATGAACGCGCTGGCAGCGCAAATGAGAACAACCGCACAGCAACTTCCTACCGCCACCAATGTGCTGACCACGACCGCAACAGTTTTGGCCCTTGGTCAACAATTCTCTGGGGCGCTCGCTAACGCGCATCACGGCTGACATAGTAATCGTTGGAACGTCGGAACCGCAGACAGCTGAAGCCGATTGATGAGCACCCTGACCGACGATATTGCCGGCCGAAGCAATTGCTGCTGTTTGACGGGGCGATCCAGCTGGCGGGCGAAGTCAAGGCGCGGCGAGCGGCGGCGGGTTCGCTCGGGTTGAGTGGCGATTAATCTCGGCCGCAGGCAGGTGATTTGGCCCTAACTACGCCATGGCTGCGTTGGCGGGCGCGCTGGATAGACGTGCGCTCGGAGGTAATCAATGCTGACCTCCAGTCTGAGCACCGCCGAGCGAGGTACCGGTGGCCCCGGCACCGACCGCCGAGGCGGGGCCGGAATTGCCGGTCGCGCCTGGTTCGGCCCAGAGCCCCGCCCAGTACGCGTTCGGTTCTGGCGGTAATTGCAGGTCGGCGTTATTGCCGTTGTACATCGTGCCGGTCTGTCCGATGACCGTCGGATGCTGCGCGCTCTGCGGTGCGCCGCCTTGCGCGAGGGCGGGTACGGCTGCAGCTACCAGAATCATAGTCGCAATAGCGATGGCTTTGATCATGCACTGGACTCCGGTAGCGGCTAAGGCGCCTGCGCCTGGTGATGCAGCGTTTGTCGCATGTTGGAAACCGTGCTGGCTGAAACGGCAGGGGCGGCATTACCCCACGCGTTGCGGATGTACGTGACCACCGCGGCCACATCGGCATCGGACAACTGCCAGGCGAAGGACGGCATCGCCGGGCCTGTCGGAGCCCCCTCGGTGGCGACTGCGCGCGAGCCTTCCAGCACCACACGGATCAGGCTGGTGGCCTGCGATTGTTGCACCAGCGGGGTTCCATTGAGGCGCGGGAAAAGCCCTACGATGCCTACCCCTGCCACCGTGTGGCAGGCGGCACATCGCTCGTTGTAGATCGCCTCTCCCCGCTGCATCGCCGGATCCTGTACGGAGATTGGCTGCGTTGGTTCGCTGCCGCCAGGCGGCAAGTCCTTCAGGTAAACGGCGATCGCACGCAGGTCGGCATCGGTCAGATGCGAGGTGGAGTGCGTGACTGCGTCCGCCATCGGTCCGGAGGCAATATCATAGCGATTGCGCCCGGTTTTGAGGTAGAGCGCTATGTTGCCGACGGTCCAGTCGCCGATGCCGAGGCGGCGGCTGCCCGTCAGGTTCGGCGCATACCAGTTCTGCAGCACGGATCCCTGCATCGCTTGGCTGTTCTCGTCACCGCCCATCGCGTTCTTCGGCGTGTGGCACAAGCCGCAATGTTCGACGCCCTCGACCAGATAGGCGCCTCGGTTCCATTCCGGCGACTTGCCGGAATCGGGCTTGAATTCACCAGGTCTAAAATAGAGCTCGTTCCAGCCCGCCATCACCTCGCGCTGATTAAGCGGGAAGGGCAGCTGGTTCGCTTGCACCGAGTTGCGGACGGGCTCTACCGTATCGAGATGGGCGCGGATCGCGATCACGTCCTCGCGCGTCATCTTCGTGTAATAGGGATAGGGCATTGCCGGATAAAGATGGATGCCGCCGTGCCCGATGCCGTTTTGCACTGCATTGATAAATTCGTCGTCGGTCCAGCCGCCGATCCCCGTCGCTACGTCGGGTGTAATGTTCGGGGCAAGCAGGATGCCGAACGGCGTTTCGAGGGCGCCGCCGCCGGCGAGCGGCTTGCCGCCGGGCGCCGTATGGCAGGCCGTGCAATCGGCAGCCGATGCCATATAGCGGCCATGCTCGATCACCTCGAACGACTGCTTGTCCGGGTATTGCGCGCGCGCCGCCGGGTTGGCGAACAGCAGTAGCGCACAAGCGAGGAGGTATCGCACGGTGCGGCTGCTCATGCGTGTATCAGCGGTCCCGGGTTTTTCAGGTATTGCTTATGGATCGAGTCGAGGGACCAGTAAGTCAGCGCTCCGATAGTGCCGGTCGGATTATAGCCGGCGTTCTGCGGGAAGTTCGTGGCGCCGGTCACGAACAGATTGTGCACGTCCCAGCTCTGCAGATAGCGATTGAGCGCGCTGGTCTTTGGGTCGGTGCCCATTATCGCGCCGCCGCAGGTGTGCGTCGTCTGATACGGCACGATGGAGTAATGGCCGGTGCGCGGAAGCTTGACCATCTGGCGCGGCCCCATCCTTTGCACGATCTCGGCGAGCCGGTCGGTCAGGAATTGCGACATTTTGAGCTCGTTTTCGTGGAAATCGAAGGTCAGCCGCATCAGCGGGCGGCCGAACCGGTCCTTGTAGGTAGGATCCAAATCGAGGTAGCAGTCGCGATAGCTGTAGCAGCTGCCGTGCGCGGCCGGCAGTATCGTGCTGAGATAATTGTCCTTGACCGCCTTCTTCCACGCCGCACCCCATTGCGGCGTGCCCGGCGGTGTCGGCGTTGCCTCGATCGGACGCGCGTTCGGCTGCACCATTCCCATATAGCCGCCGCCGACGAAACCGTACGGCCCGTGATCGAAATTATCGCCATTGAACTCGTCGATGCACATGCCAATCGCGCCGCTGGCAATGAATGGATTGAAGATCTTGTTGTCGAAAAACGCCTCGACGCTGGAGGTGACCTGGTACGAGAAGTTGCGGCCGATCACGCCCTGGCCGGTAGTCATGTCATAAGGCTGGCCAATGCCGGAGAGCAGCAGCAGCTGTACGTTGAACATCTGGAAGGCGCAGAGAAACACCATCTCTGCCGGCTGCTCCCACTCGCGGCCTTGCGTATCGACATAAGTGACGCCGGTCGCTCGCTTGCCGGTATTGTCGAGATTGATCCGCGTGACCTCGCATTCGGTACGCGCCTCGAAGTTCGATCGCCGCATCAGCACCGGCAGGATCGTCGTCTGAGGACTGGCCTTCGAGTAATTGCCGCACCCGAAGCGCTCGCAGAAGCCGCAATACGTGCACGGCCCGAGGGTGACACCGAGCGGGTTCGTGTAGGCCTGGGACAGATTGCCGGAGGGTTGCGGGAACGCGTTGTAGCCCATTTCTTTCGCCGCTTCGGCCCACAGCACCGGTCCATAGGGCTGCTTCTGCGCCGGCGTCGGATATGGGCGCGACCGCGCTCCCTCGAAGGGGTTGCCGAACGGCTGCTTCTGTCCCTTGAGGTTGCCGGCGGTTCCCGACGTGCCGCACAGATATTCGAACGCGTCGAAGTGCGGTTCGAGCTCGTCGTAAGTGATGCCCCAATCCTGGATCGTCATGTCGTCCGCCAGGAATTTGGCGCCGTAGCGCTGGGTCAGATGCGTTTTCAGCACGAAGTCGGTCGGCAGGAAGCGCCAGGTCTGCGCATTCCAATGCACGCCGGCGCCGCCGACGCCATTGGGCAGCAGGAACGAGCCCCAAGTGCGGATCGGCAGTGCCGTCTGGCTGGGGTTATTACGAAAGGTCAGCGTGGTCTGCGCCGGGCGCACGAACAAATCGTGTTGCACGGCATAGCGCAGCTCGTCCGGCGCATAATTGGGGGGAAAGTCAGTCGCGGTGTCGCGCCATGGCCCGCGCTCGATCGCGACGACATTGAACCCCGCTTTGGTCATGGATTCGGCGATGATCGAGCCGGTCCAGCCCAGGCCGATAATGACGATATCGGTTGCCGGCAGCTTTGTCGCCATTACGTCACTCCAGTTTGGGTGCCGTCGTTACGGTTGCTGCGAGGCCGATGCATTGCGGCCGGCAATGCTGATCGGTGGATGCGGATAACGCTCGTTGTGCCGCTCGACCCAGTCGCGGTAGTCGTAACGCGCGCCGGGGAAGCCGATCATCTTCCACGCCGCCATGTCGCGGTTGCCGCCATAGATCGGGTCCGCGAGGAAGCCGTAGCGCGTATCCTGCAGCAATATCCCGAAGAACGGCGTGGCACTGGTTCCCTGTAATTGCGGCGAGCCGTTTTCCATCCCCGCGATGATCCGGTCCTTCTCGCTGTCCGGAAGCTGCGCATAGGTCTTGCCGGCGTAAGTAGCTTGACAGAATGCATCGAGGGCCGCGAGCATGTGCCGATAAAGCTGCGCCGGTGTCGACGGCGCTTGCAGACCCTGCTCCGGTGTCGCCTGCAGGAACGGCGGACTCATATAGAGGCCGCGCGCGCTGCCGTAACCGCCGGCCAACTGGCGGTCGATGAAGACGGCGCATCCGCAATCCTTGCCGCCGGGGGTTTCAGGATCGGGTGGGATCAACCGATCGACCAAAGCCTCGACTGCGGCCCCTTCCTCGGGCGTAAAGAACACCCACGGCCCCGGCTTGACCGCCTGGGGAGGATCGCCGGCAAACGGCCGCCAGGGCATCCCGGTCCCGCCCGCCAAGGTTCGTGCGCCTGCCGCGCGCGTGATCAGCAGCAATGCGGTTGAGGCGAGCAACGACCGTCGGCTGAGCAGGCTCGCCGACGGCCTAGCATTCAGATTGACGGGACCACACAATGAGGAGCTGACGGGTGCCGAGTTCGTAGTCATGGCGTTCCCCTCATTGTTTGCGGCCTTCAGGCCATCGCCGATCTGGGGTTCGCGATCGAGTTAACGACGCCTCTCGAGCCGAACCAAGTGAAGAGGCGTTAATTCCCGTAAAAGTCGGGAAGACCGCGCACCCGAGAAATGGCGGCGCCACCCGAGGAGGGATTGTAACGTCCGTCGCCCACTCCAGCCGTCGCCGTCGCGCTGGCAGCTTCGCTGTCTTGGGTTTTCACACGCAATAGCTCCTGGCGGGACGGGTCGATCTCAAATTCTCTCGAAGCGCGAGGATGTGCTGCACGATAGTCCGATAGTCCCAGCTCTCGGCGACTGGTTCCGGATGGCGCGGGCTGGCGCCCGCTCAGGCGCGGCGCTCGTCTGTCTGCGGCGGGCGGCCGTGGACATGCACGTTCCGGCCGCCCGCTTCTTCGAGAATGCGCGTCGCCGTTAGTTCGCGCTCCGAATCCTCGCAGCGCACCCACAAGAGCGCCGCCCCGGCGTGGAGCGCCGCTTCGAAATCCTCGGCGTGCCGCGGCGCGGTGTAGTCGTCGAACAACTCCTTCAGCGCCGCGCCTCCGAGACCGGCGCCGACCAGCGCGGCGACCGTCGCAGCGATCGGCCCCCCCGACAGCAGGATGATGCCGGCCACGGTTAGGGGCGCGATGTATTTGATCTCGTCGGCGAGGCCGGCCGGCAGCAGTTTCGGCTCACGGGCAGGAGGCTCGCCGGCGGCGGCCAGCGAATTGTGCGAGGCCAATACCGAAAGATCGGCCGTGTCGAACCCGGCGCCGAGCAGGTTCGCGACGGCGCGGTGGAAATGCTCGCGGTCGGGAAACGAGGCGACCGCCTCGCGAATAATCGGGAAAGCCGGCGAACTCTCGGGCATGCCGATCCTCTCTTTCGTGCTCGCGCATTCTCTTATGCTACCGTCAAACACCCGCAAGCGTCGCCCTCGCCGATGAACGAATATCCCCATCCAGCGCCGTCGCCGGTGATGGCCCAATACCTCGAGATCAAGGAGGCGAACCCCGGCTGCCTGCTGTTCTTCCGGATGGGGGATTTTTTCGAGCTGTTCTTTGACGACGCGGTCGCCGCCGCGCGGGCGCTCGATATTGCGCTGACCAAGCGTGGCCGGCACGACGGCGCCGACATCCCGATGTGCGGCGTCCCGGTCCACACTGCCGAAACCTATCTCGCGCGGCTGATCCGCGCCGGGTTCAAGGTCGCGATCTGCGACCAGATCGAGGATCCGGCCGAGGCGCGGCGGCGCGGCGGCAAGGGACCGGTCCGGCGGGCGGTAACCCGCGTCGTGACCGCGGGCACCCTGACCGAGGAGGGCCTCCTCGACGCGCGCCGCCACAATTATCTCGCCGGCGTCGCCGAGGCCGGAGGCGAGATCGGGCTCGCCTGGCTCGATTTGTCGACCGGCGCTTTCGAGCTGATGCCGACCAGTGAGCCCGGGCTCGGCGGCGATCTGGCCCGCCTGATGCCGGGCGAGATCCTGCTGCCCGAGCGGCTGCTGAACCGCCCGGCGCTCTTCGAGCTGCTCGCCGAATGGAAGCCGGCGCTGACGCCGCTGCCCAATCCCCGCTTCGAGAGCGAAGCGGCGCGCCGCCGCCTGCAGGAATTCTACGGCGTCGGCGCTCTCGACGGGTTCGGCGGTTTTGGCCGCGCCGAGCTTGCCGCCGCCGGCGCCCTCGTTGATTACATCGGGCTTACTCAGCAAGGCCGGGCACCACACCTGCAGCCGCCGCGGCAAGTCATGCCCGCATCGGTCATGCAGATCGATGCGGCCACCCGGCGCAATCTCGAACTGGCGGCAACCCTCGCGGGCGAGCGCAAGGGCAGCCTCGTCGCGACGATCGATCGGACCGTCACGGCTGCGGGGGCGCGGCTTCTCGCCGATCATCTCGCGACGCCGCTGACTGAGCCTAGCGCGATCGCGGCGCGGCTCGACGCGGTCGAATTCTTTGCCGACCGCCCGGAGCTGCGCGAGGCCTTGCGCGAGCGGCTGAAGCGCTGCCCGGACATCGAGCGGGGTTTGACCCGCCTCAGCCTCGGCCGCGGCGGCCCGCGCGACCTTGCGGCGCTCTGCCAGTCGCTGGGAGAGACCGCCAAGCTGCGCGACATACTGGCCGCGCCGGGTCTCGTGCCGTTGCCCGAGCGGCTCGCTGCCGCGCAGCAAGGACTCGGCGAGCACGGTGTTCTCGTAGAGCGCCTCGGGCGCGCCCTCGATGCCGAATTGCCGCTCTTCGCCCGCGACGGCGGGTTCATCGCCGCGGGATACTCGGACGAGCTCGACGAATGGCGCGGCCTGCGCGATGAGAGCCGCCGCATGATCGCCGCATTGCAGGCGCGCTACGCCGGCGAGACCGCGATCGGCGCACTGAAGATCCGCCACAACAACGTGATCGGCTATTACATCGAGGTGTCGGCGAACCATGCCGGCAAGCTCGGGCCGGAATTTATCCACCGCCAGACGATGGCGAGCGCGCAGCGCTACACGACGGCCGAATTGGCCGATCTCGAAACCAAGATCGCCAGTGCCGCCGAGCGGGCTTTGGCCTTGGAATTGCGGCTCTACGAGGATCTCGTCGGTGAAGTGATGGCCCGCCGCGCCGAGATCGCCGCCGCCGCGGCCGCGCTCGCCACACTCGATCTTTCCGCTGCCCTTGGCGAGCTCGCAGCCGAAGCTTTGTGGGTGCGCCCGATCGTCGAGGAGGGCACCGGTTTCGAGATCCGCGGCGGGCGTCACCCGACGGTCGAGGCGGCGCTGGCCGGGGAGGGCAGGGGAGGGGGGTTCGTCGCCAATGACTGCGTCTTGGGCGACGACCGCATCTGGCTCGTCACCGGCCCCAACATGGCCGGCAAGAGCACGTTTCTGCGGCAGAACGCGCTGATCGCCATTCTGGCGCAAATGGGCTCCTATGTCCCGGCTCGCTCCGCCCGGATCGGCATCGTCGATCGCCTCTTCAGCCGGGTCGGCGCGGCCGACGATCTGGCGCGCGGCCGCTCGACCTTTATGGTCGAGATGGTCGAGACCGCGGCGATCCTGAACCAGGCGGGCCCGCGTTCCTTTGTCATTCTCGACGAGATCGGCCGCGGCACCGCGACCTTCGACGGATTGTCGATCGCCTGGGCGTGCCTCGAGCATCTGCACGAGGTCAACCGCTGCCGCACCCTCTTCGCGACGCATTACCACGAATTGACCGCGCTCGCCGCCAAGCTCCCTTCGCTTGCCTGCCACACGATGCGGGTCAAGGAATGGAAGGGCGACGTCGTCTTTCTGCACGAGGTCGGCCCAGGCACCGCCGACCGCTCCTACGGCATCCATGTCGCCAAGCTCGCCGGCCTGCCGAAGAGCGTGACTGCGCGCGCCGAGGAGGTGCTCTCGGTGCTCGAAAAAGGCGAGCAGGGCGGCGCCCTCGCGCGCCTCGCCGACGACCTGCCGCTCTTCAGCGCCGCCCGCCGCCGCGCCGAGCCCGCCCCGCCACAGGAATCCGCCGCCGAGGCTCTCCTGCGCGAGACCCGCCCCGACGAGCTGACCCCGCGTGAAGCCCTCGACCTCATCTACCGGCTGAAGGCGCTGGCGGCGCAATAGCCTGTTGCCTATCAGACCCGACCGGCTGATCATGGTGCGGTGAAGACCTTGGGTAATCTGGGAAAACACAGATCCATCGGGGAAGCGCCGCGATGACAACAGTCGACAATGCGTCCACCTTACTCTCCGAGGCCGATCACCGCGCGCAATTGCGGCGGGCGGTGATCGCGAGCACGGTCGGCACGACGATCGAGTGGTATGACTTCCTGCTCTACAGCATCGTCACCGGCCTCGCCTTCGGGAAGCTGTTCTTCCCGAAATCCGACCCGCTGGTCGGGGTGCTGGAGGCCTTCGCGATCTATACTGTCGGTTTTATCGCCCGGCCGATCGGGGCGGCGTTCTTCGGTCATTTCGGCGACCGCATCGGGCGCAAGGGGACGCTGATCGCTACGCTACTGACGACCGGATTGGCGACCTTCGCGGTGGGCTTTGTGCCGACTTACGACTCGATCGGCATCTGGGGCGCCGTCATCCTGACGGTCATTCGCTTTATCCAGGGGATCGGGGTCGGCGGCGAATGGGGCGGCTCGGTGCTGCTGGCGATGGAATGGGCGCGCACGAACCGCCATCGCGGCTTTATCACCTCTTGGCCGCAGTTCGGCGGACCGGCCGGGCTGCTGTTGGCAAATTTGGCGGTATTCGTATTCAGCGCGATTTCAGGCGACCAGTTCCTCGTCTGGGGCTGGCGCGTCCCGTTCATGCTGAGCATAGTCATGGTCGCGGTCGGGCTCTACATCCGCCTCGGCGTCCTCGAGACGCCGGTCTTCCGGCGCCTGGTCGCGGAAGAGCGGATCGAACGGGTCCCTGTGCTCGAAGTCATCAAGCGTCAGCCAAGGCAGATCATCCTGTCGGCCTTCGCCCGGATGGCCGAGCAGGCCCCCGCTTACATCTATCTCGCCTTCGTCTTCACCTACGGCACGCAGGTGCTGCACACTTCGCGCGATTTCCTTTTGACGGCGCTGATTGCCGCGGGGCTGGTGTCGTTTGTCACGATCCCGCTCGCCGGGCATCTGTCGGACCGGTTCGGCCGCAAGCGCATCTACATAATCGGCTCGGTCGCGACCGGAATATTCGGCTTCATCTACTTCGCGATGCTGAACACGATGGTGCCGGCCTGGATATTTCTCGGCATCATCCTGTCCTTTGTGCCGCACGATCTGATGTACGGTCCGCAGGCCGCCCTGATCGCGGAATGCTTCACGCCGCGGCTGCGCTACAGCGGCTGCTCGATCGGCTATCAGCTCGCCTCGGTCATCGCCGGCGGTCCCGCGCCGCTGATCGCGACGGCGCTCCTCGCGGCCACCGGTTCGGGCTATGTGATCGCCGTCTATATCCTCTTCTGCGCAGTCGTCTCGATCATCGCGACGGCGCTGATGCCGGATTTCACCAACCGTGACATCTCGCAGGAGCACGCCTAGGCGACCGTTTCCCTGCCACGTCTCGAACATCATCATGGAGATACACTGATGGGTAAGCTCGACGGGAAAGTCGCGCTGATAACCGGCTCGGGCCGCAATATCGGCCGCGCAACGGTGTTGAAGCTGGCCGGGGAGGGGGCTCACGTCGTCGTCAATGCCCGCTCCAACCAAGCCGAGGCCGACGCCGTCGCGCGCGAGGCCAGGGAGCGGGGGGTCAAGGCGCTCGCCGTCATTGCCGACGTCGCCAAGAAAGATCAGGTCGACGCGATGGTGACGCGGGCGATCTCCGAATTCGGCCGCATCGACATCCTGATCAACAATGCAGCGATCCGGCCCCACAAACCCTTTACTGAGGTGACGATACAAGACTGGGAGCACGTCAGGGGGGTCGTCCTCGACGGCGCGCTCTACTGCACCCAGGCGGCCATTGGGTCGATGATCGCGAACCGTTATGGCCGCATCCTGTTCTTCACCGGGGAAGGCGCCTTCACCGGCGGCAGCGGACGCGCCCACGTCTCGGCGGCCAAAATGGGCTTGGTCGGGCTGGCGCGGGCCTTGGCCTCCGAGTTCGCCGCCCAGAATATCCGGGCCAACGTGGTCTCCCCGGGCAGCATCGACACGAGGCGCGATAATCCGGAGTGGTATCAGGGGCGGGTGCCGAGCGCCGCCGGCATTCCACTCGGCCGTCAAGGGCACGTAGACGAAATCGCCGCCACCTGCCTTTTTCTGGTCAGCGACGATGGCGGGTTCATTACCGGCCAGACCATCCATGTGAACGGCGGCACGGGCTATTACTGACGGCGGCGCTCCCGCATTGCACGATGGTCGTCCCGGCATAGAGCCGGACCTATCGTGCAGTACCAGAGTCATCTCGGCAGATCTGCGCAAAGCCAATGGCGGCCAGTCCTCGGGGCCGCTCGAGATCGATCGGCCCTGGGACGCCTACACCAACGACCATATCGGCCTGATGGGCCACCTCGGCATCCGCGAGTTCATGGTGCTCGGCTTCCGCATCGGCGGCCCGTTCATCTGGAACCTGCTGAAGCGGGCGCCCGGGCGCACCGTCGCCGCCGTGCTGGCGCAGCCGAGCCCCGGCGCACCTATTGGGCGACGGCCGCCAATGATCGATATTGCGAAATGCCGTGTCGTAGTTGACGCCGCTGATGCCCCATCCGTAATCGGCGCCTTGCCAGCGCATCCGCCATTCTCCAATCCATCCCGGCAAGGTCTCGCTCCAGTCGAGCGTGCCGACGACAATGGCCTCGGCGGCGCTCGCTGGCGGCGGCTCGCTCGGAAAATGACCGACGCTCGCACCCCAAGCGAGAAGCTCCGCATCGGAGAGCGTGCATCTCGCGCCCAACGCCCAGGTGAGCCTCTACCCGTGGAAGTACACTCCGGACAAGATCCCGCTGGCCGTGCGCCACATCCGCACCTTCCTCCGCGCGCACCGGCCGGTTACTGCGGCGCATCGTCCGCGGCGTCTTGCTCGCCGCCTCGGGAGCCGGTCCGCCTGATCAAGGAAATTAAGTCGCTGGGGCTGGCGTTCACGGCCAACTCCTTCCACGCCAGCGGCCGGCCGATCTGACCACCGACCGTTCACCGGGCCGATATCGCGCGACCCTGGAATAAGCCGTAGGGCGGGTGCAGCGCACCGGAACCCGCCGACGATGGCGCGAGGGTGGCGGGTTGCCCCGCCTAGAGTACTGCTAGAATTTTTGCGATTGGCAATTTTGTTCTTGATTTTAGTCAACTGTTCGTTGTGGCTTCGCAAGAGCGCCAACGATCCCGCCGGCGCAGGAGAACATTCCTTTGAAGCGTAAGATCCTTTGGGGCATCACCGCGGTGGCGTTGTCGGCCAGTTGCAGCCTGTCCGTCCCGCCGGCGCAGGCCGCCTATACCGTCACGCTTGAGCAAGAGGGGACCAGCGTCGTTGCGACTGGAAGCGGAACAATCGACCTGACCGACCTAACCGACGGTGGAATCTTCGGCCTTCTGTTTCCCTCGGACCTGTTCCCGAGCCGCGGGGTGATAGTTACCGGGCCTGGCACGTCAAAGGAAGTTTACGAAGGGCTCATTAGCGGACCAACAAGTTTCGGGAGCGGCAGTTCGACTGCTGGCAGCGGCAGCGGAGACCCCGTCGGCGTCGACCCCAATTTCTTTGTTTGGCTACCAGTGGGCTACGTCTCCGGCGGTGCCCTGTCGAGCAACGCAACCTGGGATAACCAGACCTTCAGCAGCCTCGGCGTGACGCCCGGCGAATACGAATGGACGTGGGGAAGCGGGGCGCACGCGGACAGCTTCACGCTCGACATCGTAACCGCCGCGGTGCCGGAACCTTCCAGCGTTGGACTGGTCGCTCTGCCGCTGGGACTCGGCATGCTCCTCGCCGCGCAGCGCCGCCGAGCCGCGCGCAACACTTGAGGCAGCAAGAGTAGGGCGGATGAGCGAAGCGTAATCCGCCGGTGCCGGCCGCCAATTTGGCGGAATGCGCTTCGCTTTTCCGCCCTACATTTCTCGGATGACCCGTCGATATGCGCCCTTGCGCATGCAGGAAACGGGCGCCGCCACGCGCGGAACGCGACTCGATTGTACAGCGTTCAGCTCGCGATGGGGCGCTTCAGCGCTCCTCTGCATCTTTCGCGGAGATAGCGATGCGAACAAGGTTCAAGGTTTTAGCGGTTGTCGCCGCCGTTCTGGCGGCGGGCACGTCGAGCGCGGCAATGGCGAAATACCCCTGTGCGCCAGGCTACAGGTATCATAATCGCGTCTGCCAACCGGTGCGGCATCTGGGGTATGGGAACCCGGTATCCGGCGCGGTGTCAGGGGAGGCGGCCGGGGCCGCGAGGGGGGCTGCGACGGGCGGTCCCGTCGGCGCGGTCGTCGGCGGGGCGCTCGGGACCGCCGGCGGCGCCCTTACCGGCACCGGCAATATGCTTGCGGGGCATTAGGCTGCGAGGCGGCGTCGGGCGGATGACCCCGGCGAAAACCGGGGGTAATCCGCCGCTGGCCGACGATTGGCGGAACACCTCCCGGAATGCCCCCTTGGCGGGCTCCGGGGTTTCCGCCCGACATTTTTGGCCGCCGGAGCGCTCAGCCTGCGCGCACGAATTTGTCGACGCTGCGGTTCTGGGTCAATCCGGCATAGATGTCGCCGTGCGAGTCGACGCCGACGCCGTGGACATGGCGGCTCTCCATTCGGGCGAGCACGTTTCCTTGCCCATCGCGGACACAGACATAGGCGGGCTTGCCGTCGTCTTCCTGCTCGGCGATATAGAAATTGCCGTCCTTGCCGCGGCTGATGTCGTTGGGGCCGCCCATGCCGGTCCACTGGCCGAGAAAATCGCCCTCGGGCGTAAAGATCTGGATGCGCTTGTTCGAGCGATCGGCGACGTAGAGCTTGCCGTCATCGTCAAAGGCGATGCTGTGCGGCAGATGAAACTGACCCTCGCCATGGCCCGGCGCGCCCCACGATTTGAGGAGCCGGCCATCGCGCGTAAATCGATGCACGCGGGCGTTGCGGTAGCCGTCGGTGACATAGATGTCGCCGTTGGGGTGGGCGATCATCTCTGTCGGGTGATTGAACGGCCCCGCCGCGCGCTCCGCCAGCCAGTTGGTAACATTGCCGGTATCCGAATGCTGGCCGCGCGTGCCGAGTTCCGACAGCGGCTTGCCGTCCAATGTGAACGACTTCGCGACCGAGTTGGAGCGGTCGGTCGTGTAGACCGTGTCGCCGACGATTTTCAGGCCGTGCGGGTCAGTCACCTCGCCGCTGCCCCAGGCGCCGAGATACTTGCCCTCGCGGTCGAAAACCACGACCGGGGGATCCTTGCGCTGAAACACGTAAATGCGGTCCTGCGCATCGGCCGCCACCCGGCTGACCAGCCCAAAGGATTGTCCCTGGGGCAATTTGCAGAAGTCGCGGATCAACTCGTAGGTGTATTCGCCTTTGCCTGTCTGTGCCATGCCGTCTTTCTCCCCGGAAATTAGCAAGTAAGAGAAGCGGTTCCGCTACGCGCGGAACGCGATTCCATCCTAAACCGTTGACCATTCGGTGGCGGCGCTCTGCCGCTCTTTATGCATACTTCGCGGAGGTAGCGATGCCAACTAGGTTCAAGGTTCTAGCGATAGCCGCCGCTCTGGCAGCGGGCACGTGGAGTGCGGCCATAGCGCAATATGCCTGTGCGCCGGGCTACACCTACATCAACGGCGTCTGCCAGCCGGTGCGGGCGCCGGGTTATGGGAACCCGGTATCCGGCACGGTATCCGGGGAGGCGAACGGGGCGGCGAGCGGCTACGCAACCGGCGGTCCCGTCGGTGCGGTCGTCGGCGGAGCGCTCGGCGCCGCTGGCGGCGCTGTCACCGGCACCGCCAACATGCTTACGCCGCCGGTGACCTGCAATTACGGGTACACCTATTACAACGGCGCCTGCGTCCCTGCCCGTTAGATCCGAACGGCGCTCAGTACGGGTCGCCGACGAAGATAAAGGTCGTGCCGGTCACGATCGGGGCGCTGGCGCCGACAAACGACACGTTGGCGCCCGCGACTTGGCGTGAACCGGCCCGGCCCGAGGCTTGCAAGGCACCTTCGATGATATGCCACAGGCCGTGGATGCGGCCCGTCCCGAGGCTGCCGCCAAAGGTGTTGAGCGGCAATTCGCCGTCGAGCTCGATGCGCCCGTCCTGGATGAAATCGAGCGCCTCGCCCTCCTTGCAAAAGCCGTAGGATTCGAGGCCGTAGATCACCGACGCCGAGAAGCCGTCATAGATTTGTGCCACATCGACGTCCTGTGGGCCGAGGCCGGAGCGCTCCCAGGTCAATTTCGCGGAGCTCCGGCCGCCCTCCAGGTAATCGGCGAGGCTGCCGATGCGGCCTGCTACCTCGAAATGCAGCCTCTGCCCGTAGCCGGCGAGGTAGGCCGCGTTCGGCCTCAGGTCGCGGGCCCGGTCGGCCGTCGTCAATACGATGGCGACCGCCCCTTGCACCGGGATATCGCAATCGAAGAGGCAGAATGGGTAGGCGACCATCCGCGAGGCCAGGTAGTCCTCGCGCGTCAGCCGCACGCCACAGAAATAGGCATGCGGATTGTGCTGCGTGTGGCGACGCTGCGTCACCGCGAGGGTCGCCATCTTCTCGCGGTTCTGGTTGTGCCGCTCGAGCCAGCGGGTATAGGCGACCGCCATCCCCTGCCCCGGCCCGCCGAAGCCGTAGGGCGCGGTGAACTGCGCAGCGCCCTGCGCATAGGCGCCGGGCAGGTTCTGGTAGGTGCCGCGCGGGTTGTGCATTGCCCGCCACACAACCGCGTATTTGCAAACCCCCGCGAGCAATGCGTTGACCGCCTGCTGCACGGCGCCGCCGATGTTTACTGTTCCGACCTGGATGTGCCAGCTGAGATTGGGCAATTTCAGCATCGCCATCATGCAGTTGACGGACACGATCGAAATGCCGTCGACCTCCGCGTGGCCCGTGGCCGGCAGTTCCGGATACGTCGCCAGCCCGTCGATGTCGGACAGCTGCAACCCCGAATCCGCGACAGCCTCCTTGACGGCCGTCAGCGCATGGGCGGCGAGCGGGATCTCGGCCGAGCGCGTGACCTTCGAAAAGCCCACGCCGCTGACCGCCACCTTGCACCGGTTCTCCCACATCCAGGTTTTCCTTATTCAGCTGGGGCCAGCACCGTGCGTCCTTCGAGACAGCCGCTTCGCGGCTTCCTCAGGATGAGGTTTTCCCTAATGCCGTCGAAAAAGTACCTCATCCTGAGAGCCTGTGAATGTTTAGTCTGCTTGGTGTAGTGGGTTCGGCGACGGCATTTCGCGGGCGGCGCTTGACGATGGGTTGGCCCGCGAGCGGTCTGGCCTTTCCACTGGTGGATAGAGAGCGAGCGGCGAGCGAGCAAGCAGGTGCCATCGGTCATTGAGTTGATGTCTTTGGTAACCATCTCAAGTCGCAGAGGCCCTGGCGGCCTGCTGCAGTACGAACGCACGCAGCATGTTGTGGGCGAGCGCGAACCACAGCAGCACGGCGCGGGCCTTCTCTTTGCCGCGCACCGACAGCCGGCTGAGCCCCATGCGGCGCGCCCAAGCGTTGGGGCACTCGGCCTTTGCGCGTTGCTTGTAGAGCGCCTTGCCCGGCTCGCTGGCCATGCGCTGGCGCCAATCCGCCACCCGCGGTTTGTCGTCGGCCCGCGGCGCGTAAGGATCGCTGCCATGCTTGCTGTGCACCGGCGGGCACCACAAGGCGATGCCGCTCGCATGCGCCCATTCGATGTCGTCGTTCTTGGCGAAGCCGCCATCGACCAGGTAATCGGACGGCGTCGCCCTCGCCGCGCTCAATTGCTCCAATGCCGGGCGCGCCAAGCCGCGATCCGAGCCGGTGGTGTCGATGTCGACCGCGACGATGACCTGACCCCCTTGGCGCCGACACAATCTGCATGTTGTAGGCCGGCCGAAACCCGCCATCGGCCAGTTTCATCGCCCGGGCCTCGGCATCGGTGGTCGAGGCGCGCGGCTCCTTCTGCCGGCTGACCTCGGCCTTGTTGGTCTTCTCGCGACGCGTGCGCTCGGCCTCGAGCTCGCTCATCCGGTCGAGCGCCGCCTGCACCCGCTCCTCGCGCTCGCGCGCGGCGCGCTGTTGCGCCGCCTGCTGGCGCCGATCGCCCGCCGCCGGATCGGCTTCCAGCTCGGCGCGCAACCGCTCAACCCGCGCCTCGGCCGCCGCCGCCAGCTTGCCCAACCGCTCGCGCCGGCGGAACGAGCCGGCCCCCGCCGCCGCGCGTACCCTGATCCCGTCCTGCGCCAGCACATCGAGCGCCACAAGACCTTGCGCCACCAGCGTCGCCACCCCGCCGGCTAGCAACCGGTCGAGCACCACGGCATGCGCCACGCGAAAATCCGACAGTGTGTGGTAGTTCATCGACACCCCGCCGCACAGCCAGCGATAGGCGAGATGCTGCTCGCACAGCCGCGCCAGCTGCCGCGCGCTGCCGACCCCCTCCACCGTCGCCCACAGCCACAGCGCCATCATCAGCTCGGGCGCCGGCGGCGCCTGCCCCGGCACCCCCTCGCGCGCCTTCACCGCATCGTGCAAGGCGCGCAAAATCGAGCCCCTGGACAAACGCCCACACCGCCCGCACCGGGTGATCGCGCGCCACCAAGTCGTCGATTGTCGCGGCATACCAGCCCAGCTGGTGCCGTTCCGGCTGCCGCAACCGCGGCATTCCCCGACCCGGCACCTCCGGCACCAGCTGCTCCGGCAAATCCCCAAACAGTTCGCTATTGCCCGACACAGACCGGCTCCCCCTCAGACCAGTCGTCCCCGCCACGCAATAGCACCACCACAACTTGTTGCAACCCCTCAATCCTGCAAAAATGCGCGAAACATTCACAGGCTCTGAGGAGGCGCGCAGCGCCGTCTCGAAGGACGCAAGATCTTCGTGCAGGTCTCACTGGCGAGCGAGGTGGAATTGCGGCAGGGTGATGTCGTCGTTCAGTTTCTCGAAGACGATTTCAACGCGCCGTCCGACCTTCGCCTCGGCGTATTCGGCGTCCAAAAGATTGCCGGCCATCAATGCGCCGGGCGCGTCGTCGAGCTCGACGATGATGCTGGCGTAGGGCACCGCGGAAGCAAAGCGCTTGTCACCGGTGTGATACATGATCGTGTAGGCGTAGATCGTGCCGAGCCCGCGCACGGGTTCGAATTTCAAATCCGTTGCGACGCAATGCGTACAGGTCGCATAGGGCGGGTGCTGGAAATGTCCGCAGCTCTGGCAGCGCTGCAATTCCAGAACGCCGCGCCTCGCCGCATCCCAGAACGGCTTCGTCCACTCGTTCGGCACCGGGATCGGCCGGGTCACCTTGCTCCAGTCGCTCATCGGCGGGATTATCCTCTCTTCGCGGGGGAGCCCGCGGCCATTTGAAGGGAGAACGTCTTGGCGACGCAAGCAGGGATCGCGGCCGGACCGGGCGAAATGATGGGAAATGGCGGGCCGGGGATGCTGGCGGGCCTCAGGGCGATCGAGATCGCCGACGAGCGTGCCGAATATACCGGGCTGTTGCTGGCCGGGCTCGGTGCCGAGGTCATCAAGATCGAACCGCCCGAAGGCAATGCGACAAGGCAAATCGGCCCCTTCTTCGAGGACCGGCCGGGTCTCGAACGCTCGCTGTTCTTCTGGAACTATAACCGCAACAAGAAATCGGTTGTGCTCGATTTAGGCGAGGGTCGCGGGTGCGAGGATCTGTTGTGCCTGCTCGGCGGCGCCGACATCCTGCTCGATGCCAGCTGCGGCGCGCTGAACGAGGTCCTGGGCCTCGATCGCGCCGCATTCAATGCGCGGTTTCCGGCGCTGGTGACCGCGCGGATGACGCCGTTCGGCGATGACGGTCCGTGGGCCGACTTCAAGGGCTCCGACCTCGTTCATCTCGCGCTCGGCGGCGTGATGATGAATTGCGGCTACGATCCCAACCTGAACCTCGAATACGACACGCCGCCGATCGCGCCGCAGATCTGGCATGCCTACCACATCGCCGGCGAGCAATTGGCGACGGGCATCATCGCCGCGCTGATCCACCGCGAGCGCAGCGGCGAGGGCCAGGATGTCTCGGTGGCGATCCACGAGGCGGTGTCGAAGAACCCCGAGCAGGACATCATGTACTGGGTGATGCGGCGGGTGCCGCTATGGCGGCTGACCAACCGCCATGCTGCCGAGTTTCCCAATCACTCGCCGGGCATTTGTCATACCAAAGACGGGCGCTGGTTCATCACCCATGGCATGGGCGCGCGCGACCTGAAGAATCTGGTGCCGCTGCTGGCGAAATACGGCGCTCAGGCCGATCTGGAGCCACCGCCGCCGGAAGCCGATCTGCGCGCGCGTCAAGTCCCCGGCACGGCCGGCAGTGACGAAAGACGGGCGCATATGCTCGACATTGTGCAGCGCTTCGTCCGCGCCTGGACCTACAAGGACATGCCGTGGCGCGAGGCGCAGGATGCGGGGCTTCTCTGGGCGCCATTGCGCAAGCCGCACGAGAACGCGCTCGACGGGCATTGGCTCGCCCGCAAGACCTTCGCCGATGTCGAGCACCCGGAGCTCGGCCGCAGCTTCCGCTATCCGACCAGCAAATGGCTTGCCACCAAGACAAGCTGGCAGGTCGGCCGCCGCGCGCCGCTGCTCGGCGAGGACACCGCGGCGATGCTCGGCGAGCCGGTCCGCCGCCCGAGTGTGCCGGCGCAGCCCCGCTGGGTCGAGAACCCGCGAATGTCGGTACTGCACAACAAGCCGTTCCCTTTGCAGGGGATCAAAATCTTCGATTTCGCGTGGTTTCTCGCCTCGGCCGGCGGCACTCGGTTTCTCGCCGCGATGGGCGCGGAGAGCTTCAAGGTCGAATGGAAGGACAATCCCGACACGCGGCTGGCGGCGATGGCGCCGGTCGGCGGCCGCGCCGCGCGCGCCGCGGCGACCGGCCCGCTCCCCGGCGTGCGCGACTCCGACATGGGGGGCCAATTCAACAACAAGAATGCCGGCAAGCGCGGCATCTCGTTGAATATCCGACATCCCAAAGGCCTCCAGATCGCCAAGGACATGATCCGCATCTGCGATGTCGTCGCCGAGGGTTTCTCGCCCGGCGTATTGCAGCGCCTGGGACTCGGCTATGATGTGCTGAAGTCGATCCGGCCCGACATCATCTACATCCAGCAATCGGGCATGGGGGCGCATGGCACTTACGGGCGGATGCGCACGGTCGGCCCGGTGGCGGCGGCGTTTGGCGGCCAGGGCGAGATGTCGGGTCTGCCGGAGCCGGCGATGCCGGTCGGCTGGGGCTATTCCTACCTCGATTGGATGGGCGCCTACGGCTATGCGCTGGCATTGCTGGGCGCAATCTATCACCGCGAGCGCACCGGCGAGGGCCAATGGATCGATGCGTCGCAATGCGAGTCCGGCATTTTTCTTACCGGCGCGACAATCCTCGACTGGTCGGCCAATGAACGCGAGTTCCGCCGCTACGGCAACCGCTCGCCTTACAAGCCGGCCGCGCCGCACGGCGCTTATCGCTGTGAGGGCAAGGACCGGTGGATCGCCATTGCTTGTTTCACGGATGACGAATGGCGCGCATTGGCGCGGGTCGCCGAGCATGGCGAGTGGCTCGACGACCGGCGTTTCGATACTCTGGAGCACCGGTTGCAGTTCCAGAATGCGCTCGACCTTGCAATGGAGGCGTGGACCCTCACGCAAGACCGCTGGGATTGCATGGCGAAATTGCAGCACGCGGGCGTACCGGCCGGGGTGTGTCAGAACGCCGAGGACCGCGTCGACACAGACCCGCAGGTCAAGCACCTCAATTGGCTGACCGAAGTCACCGGCACCAAGATCGGCACCTGGCCGATCTATGAATTGCCGATGAAATTGAGCAGGACCCCGGCCTATATCGGCGGCCCGACCAATCGCGGCGCGCCGTGCTACGGCGAGGACAACATGTGGGTCTTGACCGAGCTGCTCGGCCGCACCCCGAGCGAAGTCGAGCGGCTCGCCGAAGAGGGCGTCATCTGATGCGCCCGAGCGGCCACCTATAGAGACCACTCTCCAAGGCTTACCCGCAGCCTAGTTTTTTGTCTTGAACGTATAATTGCAACTTGGAGATACGATTTCAGCCGTAAGATGATTTCCTAGGATGCGCCCGGTCATCTGCACAAATCCCTTTCGCAAGCGGGCAGAGGCTTTGAAAATCCCATTTTGATCGACCTTGCCGCTTAATGTGGTGTCGAATCGCGGGACGTACTTAAACCGGACTTCACCCCTGGATATCGTAAGAGGGTAAAGCGATCCGAGAGGAGGCGTGGTGCAATCACCACTCATTTCTTTCGTGAGCGTAAGTTCTCCCGTGTACTGGCCATCGAATTTAGCCGAGCCCTGCGCCCATGCGACGCTCCACAGCCCCGTGCCGAGTAGGAGGCCCAGTCCCAGCCATCTCAGCATTCAGTTCTTCCCGTTTAGGTTTCGCTTCCAGGATACAAAGAGCGAAGCCCCGTAGCCACTGGTCTCTTCCAGAACCGCCCTCGGCACCACCCTTCTCCATTTCTGATCCCCGCTGATGAAGATCTGCGGTCCGAGCGGTACCGCCCGGCACGAGTGTAAGTTAAGCTGGGCCGCGACGTGGTGCGGCAGCTTGTGTTTGCTGCCACATTGAGGAAACGCGGGAGGGACGACATGTCGGTTTTGCAGGATAAGATTGTGTTGGTGACGGGCGCGGGGGCGGGGATCGGCCGTGCCACGGCGCTCGCGATGGCGGAAGTCGGCGCCACTGTCGCGGCCGCCGACATCGACCTTGCCGCGGCGCAGCGGACCGCCGACCAGGCGGCCGGCAATGCGCGGCGGGCGATCGCGATCGAGGCCGATTGCGGCGACGTCGCGAGCATCGATGCGATGATCGCGCGAACCATCGCCGAACTCGGCCGGCTGGACGTCATTGTCAACAATGCCGGGGTCACGCGCTACGCGCAGATCATGGACCTGACCGAGGCGGATTGGGACCGGATCCACCGGGTCAACGCCAAGGGCGTATTCTTCTGCCTGCAGCGCGCCGCCCGCGAGATGATAACCCAGGGAGGCGGCGGCCGGATCATCAATATCGCCTCGATCTCCGGACGCGGCTATCCCGGTGCGTCGAATGCCGCTTACGCCGCCAGCAAGGGCGCGGTCATCTCGTTGACCTGGATGGCGGCTCAGCAGCTCGGCCGGCACAACATCAACGTCAACGCGATTTGCCCGGGCGTGACGCGCACCGAGCTCGGCGCGCGCAACGCCGTGGAGCGGGCTGCCGAGCGCGGCATCACGGTCGCCGAGCTCAACGCCGAAGCCGAGGGGAGCATTCCGATCGGCCGCGCCAATCAGCCGGAAGACGTCGCCGCGATGGCGGTATTCCTCGCATCGCCCGCCGCCCGCAACATCACCGGGCAGGCCTACAACGTCGATGGCGGGTTGGTGCCGAGTTGACGTCGTGCCCGGAAGCGGTGGTCACCCCCGCGGAAGCGCAGGACTGTCCGGGAGAGTTTTTGTCGCACGCTGGGGGATGCATTCGGGCCGTCTGAACGACCGTTGCAGCCCGGCCAAGGAGAATCGGGCGTTGTGCGAGGAGAGCTGCGTACAAGCGATTCCATTTCTCCCGGCAGTCCTGCGCGGAAGCGGGGGTCCACGGGAAGCGGTCGAGATCTGCCACTCTGGGTTCCCGTTTTCGCGGGAACGACGAATTTAAATGCTCTGATGCGTTTGGCGATCGCGGCGCTCCCGCGCCTGTTGAGCGGTCGGCTGCCGTTCTTTTATGGCTGGGTCATCCTCGGCTGCCTGTGCTGCGCCGGGTTCTCGCGGCAGGGCCCGGCGGTCGCCACCTTGTCGATCTTTGTCGAACCGCTGACCCGCGAATTCGGCTGGTCGCGCGCCGCGCTCTCGGGGGCGGTGTCATTGGGCGGGGTGCTGGCGGCGCTGACCTCACCGTGGATCGGTCCGCTGGTCGACCGGTACGGGTCGCGCGCGGCATTGTCCCTCGCAGTGCTCGCGACCGCAGCGGCGATGATGCTGCTCTCGCTGACCCAGTCGCTGCTCGTCTTCTACCTGCTGTTCTGCATCGCCCGGATGGTTTGGGCCGGCCCGTTCGAGCTCGCGATCTATGGCGCTTTGAACAATTGGTTCGTCGCCCGCCGCGCGTTTGCCACCTCGATCGCCACGGTGGCACAGATGGCCGGTCTTGTCGCGATGCCGCTGATCGCGCAGCTGGCCATGCAATATAGCGGCTGGCGGTTCGGCTGGCTGGCGATCGGGTCGCTGACCCTGGTGGTCGGCTTTCTGCCGGTCTGGCTCTTCATGGTGCGCCGGCCTGAGGATCTGGGGTTGCTCCCCGACCGGCAGCCCGCAGCGGACGTCGCCGGCCGTCAGCCGCTGCTCGACGAGCCGAGTTTCTCGCGGAGAGAAGCCGTCGGCACCGCCGCGTTCTGGCTTCTGCTGCTCTACACCGTGCTGGTCTATCCGGTACAGGCCGGCGTCAGCCTGCATCAGGCGGCGCATCTGATCGAACGCGGCGTGGCGCCGACAATCGCCGCGGCTGTCGTCAGCACCTTCTCGCTGACTTCGGCGGTCGCAAGCCTTGCTTGCGGGTTCCTGCCGCGCTCCTTGCCGATCCGTTATCCGATGGCGCTCGTCGGCGTCCTCCTGACTCTCGCGACATTGCTGATGGTCGGAATATCTTCGGTCGGACAGGGGTATGTTGCCGCCGCGATGTTCGGCTTTGGCATCGGCGGGCTCTTGACATTGCTGCCGATCGCCTGGGCCGATTATTTCGGCCGCGCCAATTATGCGGCGATCCGCAGTGTCGCGCTATCGGCGCAGGTGCTGGCCCAAGCGGCAGGCCCGCTGCTCTCGGGCGCGCTGCATGACTGGACCGGGAATTATACGTTGTCGCTGCATTGCTTCGCCGTGCTCTCCGGGCTCAGCATTTTGGCGGCCCTGATAGCGCGCCGGCCGAGATAGCCCTACCCAGGAAGGGACCAGGAGTGCGACGTGAAGCAACACGCTCGCGCCGGCTGTTGCAAGTGCGGGCGGATGCACTATGATTCATTCGATCGGCTCGGGAGGTACGGCATGGAGCGTGGGCACCACATCGACATCCGCAACGTTGCCTATTTCCACCATGTCTACGACAGCGAACAGCCGGATATGCGGCGGCTCTACGAGCAGGCCAAGATCGATCAGTGGAACGCTGCGACCGATATCGACTGGGAGCAGCCGCTTGACGGCGACGGCGGCCTGATCGCCGACGATCTGGTCGACATTCACGGGACGAAATTTTGGGATCGGCTGTCCGAGACGCAGCGAGTCGAGCTCAACCGATGCGTCAGCCGCTGGCGCATCTCGACCCTGATGGCCGGCGAGCACGGCGCTATGTTGGTGTGCAGCCAGCTCGTCGAGAACGTCGTGGGCCAGGACGCCAAATTGTTTCAGGCGACGCAAGTCGTCGACGAGGCGCGGCACAATGAGGTGCTGCATCGCTACGTGAAGTTGCGTCTCGACGGCGAGACCTATCCGCTCGCCGGCAATGTCAGGGAAATCTTCGACACGCTGCTCGGCACCTCGGCCTGGTATCTGAAGACGATCGGCCTGCAGCTCGTCGCGGAGACCTTTGCCGTGTCGCTCTTCCGCATGCTCGCCGAGTTCGTCGAAAGATGCGATCCTGCGCCAGGTATGCCGGCGCATCCTGCAGGACGAAGCGCGCCATATGGGGTTTGGCATGCTGTCACTGCCGGCGGTCGTCGCCGAGGCGTCATCGGCGGAACGGCGCGAGATGGAAGACTTCGCGGTGTGGGCATTGAACCGCACCTTGCGCGGCATTTTCCCACTCGCCGCCTATGAGGAGATAGGGTTCGACCGGGCCGACATCGACGAGATCAAACACCTTCGGCGCGAACGCGCCGCCGGCGGCGACGAGACTGCGTTCCGCAAATACTTTCGTCGCGACCTGCACGCCGGCCTCGTCCGCAACCTGCGCAAGGTCGGGGTCCTCACCCCCCGCATCGAGCCGGACATCGCCGCGCTCGGCATCTCCCTCGCCGCGTAAAACCCGCTCGCCTTGCCAATTTCAGGGGCGTCGTGTATCTGCGATGCCCCAGGCGCTGCCGTAGCTCAGTGGTAGAGCACTCCCTTGGTAAGGGAGAGGTCGAAAGTTCAATCCTTTCCGGCAGCACCATATCTTAACATTGCGGCATGCGCGGCCGTAGCGGCAGCCCTCGGTGCCATCGCTCGGCGATAATTGCGGCCCTGGCGATAATTGCGGCCCTTAAGTAAAGCCCGGCCATCGCCGGCCGGGTTTCCTATCTGCCGGCGCGGGGCATTCAATTTAGTAAAGAGCAGTTTCAGTTCAGTTTAGGACTCTGAACGGCTAGGCCGGGCTCTTCTTTTTCGTTCGCCGACGCGGCTGCCGCCGGATCCAGCCGCCGGGCAGCTTAGGCAGTCCCGCGCGACGTCACGAACGCGGTAAGCTGTTTTATATCGGAATAGCTCTCCCCTCGAATGACGTGATGACCGTCTCGCACCACCTCGGGCCCATTTGTCGTGTGGAACAGTTGACCCCCGGTTGATAGAGGCGCGATAGATAGCAGGGTGAGCCGAACTCCGCGACCCATTACGGGCGTAGTATTTACATTGAGCCTGTTCAGGTTGCGTCAATTGTTCTCCGTGCAGACTGCCCCCGTTCCCCCTTGGAGGCTGCAATGCGCGTGATCCCCCCAATCCTCGCTGCCTTGACAACTTTGGCTGCCGTATCGGCACAGGCGGCCCCGAACCCTAAACTGGAAAACTGGCTCCCGCTCGGCGCCGCGCTGTCCTTCGCGCTGGGTGACCAAGGTTGCGGGATGGGTTGGCACCAGGCCCTCTGGCGCGACTGGCGCGGCGATTGGTGGTGGGGTCCGTGCGTGCCCAATAGATGACCTGGTTCCGCTCGGCGGACGCCTCAATGGTTTGGGCGCTTGAAGTCGCACGAATTTTCCTTGCCGTCTTCGGCTCCGCGGCGGCAGGTTGGATCGTGGGGTTCGGGATGGGGTACCGCAGAGGCGTGAACGACACCATCGTCGACGAGATCGCCTGCGCCGAGCATCGGGTCAGTGCGGAATAGATTTCGCCAGCAGCGCCATGTTGTTACTATTGGTGCAGCAGCCCGGCGATTGCCCCGCTCATGCAGGTCGCGATCGTGCCGGCAACGATCGACCGCAAGCCGAGTTCGGTGATCTCCCGGCGGCGCTCCGGCACCATCGCGCCAAGTCCGCCGACCAGGATGCCGAGCGAGCCAAAATTCGCGAAGCCGCAGAGCGCGTAAGTTACGATCAGCCTTGCTTGCGGGCCGAGCGCCTCGCCCGGCAATTTCGCGAGATCCAAATAGGCAACGAACTCGTTCAGCACGGTCTTGGTGCCCATCAGCGCCGCCGCCTCTGCGCTCTCGGCCCAGGGCACGCCGATCAGCCACATTACCGGGCGAAACGCGAGCGCGAACAGCCCCTGGAGTGTAATGCCGCCCGGCAACTGCCCGAGCGCCATATTGACTAGCGCGACCAGTGCCACCGTGACAATCAGCACGGTGACAATACCGACCAGCGGCGCTACTCCGTCCCTCGTGCCCTTGACCAACGCGTCGAAGGCGCCGGTCGGCTCCTCGCCGACGGTAATCTCCGCCCTGTCCTCACTGGGCACGAACGGTACCATCAGCGCGGCCACCGCCAGCGCCGCCGGTGTGCTGATGACCGAGCAAATCAGGATGTTGCCGAGCGCGTCCGGAATAATCGGGCCGAGCATTGTGGCGTAAACGACCATCACCGTTCCGGCGACGCCCGCCATGCCGCAGCTCATGACGGCGAACAACTCGCCGCGCTGCATGCGCGCGAGGTAGGGCCGGATCAGCAGCGGCGCCTCGATCATGCCGACATAGATGTGGACCGACGCACCGAGCGCGAGCGCGCCCGATATGCCCATGCTACGCCGCAACACCCAAGCGAAAGCACGGGTGACGACTTGCAATATCCCCCAATAATAGAGCAGTGCCGACAGCGCGCTGATCGTCAGCACCAGCGGCAGCACCTTGAAGGCGAGGATAAAGCTCGCGCCTTGTGATGTCTCGACGAACGGCAACGCGCCGCCGCCGAGATAACCGAAGACAAACGCCGTCCCCCGATCGGTCGCCGCCTGCAATGCCAGCGCCGCGCGGTTAAGCAGCAGCAGAACATGCGAGGCCGGCGGAAGGCGCAGCAGCAATACCGCGAGCGCGGCCTGCAGCCCAAGGCCGACAATGACGGTACGCCATGGAATCCGCCGCTCGCGATCGCCGCGCCGCCGCTCCCCCAGGGACCAGGCCAGAAGGAGCAGAACGATAATGCCGAGCACACCGCGCATCGCTAAGACTTTTGCTTGCCTCGTAAGGGCACCCTCACCCACCGAGCCCCACCCTAACCCTCCCGAGCTGCCGGGGAGGGAATGGGAGGGGGTGCGGGTACCGTTTATTTGTCGAGCCAGGCGTCTTCGAGGCGCCAGCCGTTGTAATTGCCGTTGACCATCATCTGGTGCCCCCTGAACTGGGGTTGCCAGCATGCTCCCGAGACTGGGTAGAAGATGATCGGGCGGGCGCCGTCCTCCGCCAGGCGCTTCTCGATCTCCCAGACGATTTGCTTGCGCTTGCCGGGGTCGGGCTCCATCGATTGCCGGTCGACTAGCTTGTCGGTATCGGCATTGCAGTATCCGGTGTAGTTCCGCTCGGAACCGCACGCGTAATTCTCGTAGAATTGCTGGTCTGGATCGTCGAGCCCATTCTCGCCGACCGTCACTCCGACCGTATAGTCCTTGCGCATGACTTTGGGATACCATTGCGTCGTGTCGACGGCATCGAGCACGCCGTCGATATAGATCTCCTTCAGCTGATCGATCAGCAGCACCGTCGGATCTCGGTAGGCCCCGACATTCCGCGTGGTCACCGCCACGGCAAGCCGCTTGTTGGGCCCGTAACCCAGCGTTTTCATGATTTCGCGGGCCTCCGCACGGTTTTTTGCGACATCGGGACCGTAGGTCGGCAGGGTGGCCAGCACCTCCGGCGGCATGCCCCAGGCCCCGGCCGGCGGCGGCATCATCGCTCCGCCGATCGAGCCCTGCCCGTCGCCGAGAATGTCGATAAAGGCCTGGCGGTCGAGGGTCAGCGCCAATGCGCGGCGCAGATCGGGGTTGTCGAAGGGCGGAGCCGCCCGATTGACGAGCAGCATGCGAGGGATGTTCCACGGCACCACTTCGCAGATTGCGTCAGGGGCCTGGTTCTGGATCTGCTTCATCAGCGGGATCGACAGGATGCCCACTGCGTAACGGTCGAAATTGCCGGCGGCGAAGGCCATGATCGCCGTCGAGGGGTTCTTGATGATCGTATACTCGATGCCGTCGAGATAAGGCCGGCCGGGCTTCCAGTAATCGGCGTTCTTGGCGACCCTGATCACTTCGTTCGGCTTGAATTCGACAAATTTGAAGGGACCGGTGCCGATCGGATGCGTGCGCATGTCGCGCGGCGGGACGTGGCAGGGATAGACAGGCGACCAGCCGGATGCCAGCAATACGATAAAGGCGCGCTGGGGCCGCTTCAAATAAAAGGTGACCTGGTAATCGCCGTCGACCGTGACCTCGTCGAGATTGCGGTACCAGGATTTGCGTGGATCGACCCTGAGCTTCTCGTTCGCCTTGCCGGCGAGCAGGTTCCAGGTGCACTGGACGTCGCGGGCGGTGAACGGCATGCCGTCATGCCACTTGACGCCCTCACGCAACGTGAAGGTCAGTGCGGTCCCCTCCTCGTTCCACGACCAGCTCGAGGCCAGGTCAGGCAAGATCGATTGAGGGCTGTTCTGCTTTACATGCTGATCGAACATGACGAGGTTGTTGAATACCCCCATCATCGGCCCGAGCGTCGATATCGTCGATTTCCTCGTGGATCGACATGCTGGCGGGGCTGTCGAGATGCGGCATTCTGAGGATGCCGCCCGGCTTCTGCGCCCAGGTCGCCTGCGGACCCGTTAGGGCAAGCAGCACCGCCGCCGCTGCAAAACTGCACAGATTTCGCCGCATGTTCGTTCCTCCCCACGCCTGAGCGCGACATCTTCGAACCGTCGCTGCTCAATCAGAACGGAAATTTTCGGCATAGAAGCTGGACGACGCCACCGAGACAGGGCCCGTGGCTGCCCCCGACCGCAATCAAGAATTGCACCGCCGACAGCTCGCTGCTGCATCTGCAGCAAATCTGCAGCAAGAGCTCGCCTAAAGGTTGTGCTGGCCCCTCAAACATCGGCCTTTCTCTTAGCTCCAACGGCAACGCGTCCGGCGCTGCGATCGGTCCGGAGTATGCGATATGAAAAGGGCAATTTTACGATCGGCATCATAGCAACAAGACTATCGGTCCCCGAGCCGTCGGTGGGCCGAAACCCGAACGTCCGGTCGCACGAAATGGGGCGCTTTCCCGCTCGAAGTAGGTTAAATTCGGCGCGGAATTTATCGCCACCCGAGCAATGGCCACCGCGACCACCACCCGTCGTCTCGCCGCGATCCTCGCCGCCGATGTGGTGGGCTATTCGCGCCTGATGGGTGCCGACGAGGAGGGCACGCACGAGCGCTTCAAGGCGCATCTCGTCGAACTGCTGGATCCGAAGATCCGCGAGCGTCACGGCCGCATCGTCAAGACCACCGGCGACGGCGTGCTGGCGGAGTTTGCCAGCGTGGTCGACGCGGTGCGCTGCGCCGGCGAAATTCAGCGCGCGATGGCCGACCGCGATCTGGACCTCGCCGAGGAGCGGCGCCTGCGCTTTCGCATCGGGGTCAATCTCGGCGACGTGATCGCCGACGGCGGCGACATTTACGGCGACGGCGTCAACATCGCGGCACGGTTGGAGGGGTTGGCCGCGCCGGGCGGCATCTGCGTCTCGCGCACCGTCCGCGACCATATCGGCGATCGGCTGCCTTACGCCTTCGAGGATATTGGGGAGCAGAGCGTCAAGAACATCGCTCGGCCGGTTCGGGTCTATGCGTTGCGCTTAGAAGGCACAGCCGGCGTGCTGATGGCAAGCGGGCCGTCCACCACTTCACGTTCGCCGCCTGCTGCTGCGCCGCGCCTGTCGATTAATGTACATCAGTTTCATTCCGGCTCGTCGGCTGCGGATGCGATCACCAACTGCATGCTTTTTGTGCAGTCGATGGTAAGGAGCTTCGGCTTCGAATCCGATATTTTCGTCGAACACATGGATCCGGCGCTGGCCGGGCGCGTTAGGCGATTGGAGGATTTAGAGATCGCCGAAAAGGATCTCCTCCTCGTCCACCATTCGATGGGCCATGATGCGTTCCCGCGGATCGCCGACCTGCGCTGCCGCAAGGTCCTCGTCTATCACAATATTACGCCGCCTCAATTCTTCGCAGAAGATGACCCGTTTCACTCCTATGCGATCAAAGGGTATGCGCAGCTTTCTCTGTTTCGCGACATCGTCGAATTGGCAATCGCCGTGTCGTCATTCAATGCGCGGCAGCTGAGCCGCCGAGGCTTCGACAAGGTCACGGTCATCCCGCTGCTCAAAGATTTCGCCGCGATCAGAGATGCGCCGCATTCGAAGACGCCTTATTACGACGAGGCGGCTGTGTTTCGGCTCCTATTCGTCGGTCGGCTTGTGCCGCACAAATGCCAGCACGAACTGATCGACTTCGTCGATCACGTCCGGTCGATCGGGCGCATTCCGCTGGAACTCATTCTGGTCGGTCATTTCGACGAGGCGGATCCCTATAAAGTGCGGCTCGACGAATTGGCCCGAAGATCCGGACTTGATCGGCACATCAACATTATCGGGCGAGTGACAGATGAGGAGCTTTTCGGCTGGTACAGAGCCGCCAGCGCCTATGTTTCGTTGAGCGAGCACGAGGGCTTCGGCGTGCCGCTCGTCGAAGCGATGGCGTTCGACCTCCCGGTCGTCGCCTATGCATCCTCGGCGGTCCCGGACACGCTGGGGGAGGCCGGGATACCCCTCTTCGAGAAAAATCCGGCAAGCATTCTCGAGGCGTTGCTCCGGCTGCACGAAGACCGCTGGTTCAGAGCGGAGGTCATCCGTTCTCAGCGCCGTCGCCTCTCGCGGCTTAGCCGGCGCCGGATCGAGGACGAGTTGCGGGACTGGTTAATCGGGGCGGGCGCGTACGAGGACGACACCGAGGGGTCCGGTCGCGCGTCCCGATTTGACGACGACCCGGGACCCGCAAGGCGAACCCATTACCTTATAGAAGGGCCTTTCGAAACGTCGTATAGCCTCGCCGTGGTCAACCGGAACCTTGCACTCGTCCTCGGCGAGAGAGAAAGGTGCGCATCCCATATCGAGCCTGCGGACGGCACCGAAGCTTATACAGTCGATGCGATCGCCGCAGCCAAGCTACCCCTGGAAATTCGCAAGCTTGTCGGACCTGCCCCCGTAACCGCCGAGCGTATCGTCACGATCCGCAACACCTATCCGCCACGGCCGAACGGGATGATCGGCGATATGCGGTTCGTTCACTTGGCGTGGGAAGAGAGCGCGATCCCCGATACTCTTGCCGACCTGATAAACCTGCACTTGGACGGGGTTCTCGTACCTTCGGAATATAGCAAAGGCGTGATCCGGAATAGCGGGGTGCGAGTGCCGATCGCCGTCATCGGGCACGGCGTCGATCATTCGGGTGTCCTGCCGCGCGTGATCGGCGAGCGGGCGAAGCGCGTGCCGGTCACACACGCCCTCCCGTTCACTTTCCTGCACATCTCTTCCGGCCTCGCGCGCAAAGGGATCGAGGAGCTTATAACCTCCTATTGCCTCGCTTTTTCGAGCCGCGACCCGGTATTGCTCGTGATCAAGACGTTCGACAATCCTGACAATGCGATCGATGCCTGGGTCGAGCGCCTGACCGGCGCGGCAAAATATTCCCCGGCGATCCAGATTATCTCCGTGGAGCTCGACCAGCGCGAGATGGACTTCCTCTACCACGTCAGCGATGCCATCGTCCTTCCGAGCCGAGGGGAGGGGTTCAATCTACCCGCCGCGGAGGGTATGGCCCGAGGCCTGTCCGTGATCGTCACGCGCCACAGCGGACATTTGGATTTCTGCAACGACGAAAATTCGTGGCTGATCGATTGCACTCACGAATTCTCGACCAACCATTTGAAGGTAGCGGATTCCATTTGGGCGCGTCCGTCTATCGACCAGCTCGTCGTGGCGATGAAAACCGTATACCGAGCCGGTCGTCCGCCGGATGCCGCAACCGCTTGTCGATCCGCGCGAGGGCAACGAGACGCGTTGCGGCTACGATGGCGCGATGTCGCCGCCAGAGTAGACGAATTTGTCAACTATCTCGGCAACAGGCCGGTAATGCAAAGACAGCTTCGCCTCGGCTGGGTTTCGACCTACAATGCGCGGTGTGGGATCGCCGCCTACTCCGAACATTTGCTCGAATTCTTTGACAAGAACGCTTTCGAGATCACGATCCTCGCCGACAATCAGAAAGCGATCCAGCCGGACCCCGACAACATATTACGGCTGTGGAGCAAATCCGACGGTGGCCTCGCGCGCGTCAGAGACCATCTCATGACAAATGGGTTCGATGCCGCGTTCTTCCAACATAATTTCAGCTTTTTCGACATCGACGATTTTGCGGATACACTGTTAGCGCTGTCCGAGACCGGTATCAATACGTTTGTAACCTTTCATCGCACGAAGGATTTGGTTGCTCATCGCCAGATGACGGAGGCGTTGCGAAGATGCACACGGGTCTTTGTGCACAGCCTCGAAGACGTCAATCGGCTGCGTGAATGCGGGGTCAGCGCAAACGTCGTGTTGCTGGCTCACGGCGTGATCGATCGAGCGGCACCAAACGCAGATGCCGTTCGCAGCCTGCTCGGCTTATCGGCTTTCAGACCGGTCATCGGCACGTTCGGGTTCCTGCTTCCCGACAAGGGGCTGACGGAGCTGATTTACAGCTTTGCACTGATATTGAGGGCCTACCCAGCGGCGTATTTGTTGATGCTCAACGCCGCCTACCCGGCCGCGGAATTGCAGGATGAACGCGAGCGCTGTCTGGCACTGCTTCGCCTGCTCGAGATCGAAGGCCAGGTGCGTCTGGTAAACGAGTTCCTTGATGTCGAGGAGATGCTGTTTCTTCTGAATGCGTGCGACGTCATCGTCTTCCCCTATCAGCGATCGGAGGAGTTGGCAAGCGGCGCGGTGCGCCTCGGACTTGCCGCAGGCCGCCCGGTGCTGACGACGCCTCTGCCCGTCTTTGCAGATCTCTCGGAGGTCGCCCAACAGCTCCCCGGGACCGACGCTACAGCGATCACCGAGGGGATCCTCTCCGTGCTCGGAGACGCCGGCCGCAGGGCCGAAATCCTGCAGCGGCAGCGAAGCTGGGTTCGCGCCAACAGCTGGGCTGCCCAGGCGGCGCGCCTGTCCAACATCATCCTGGGCTGCTTCGAGGAAGCTCGCGGCGTCGAACTGCGCGTGCCCACGGCTTTGGCGCCCGGGCCAGAAAGAGCGAGTGTGTGGCGGGAGGAAGACCTCGCGGCGGCCCGGCAATTGCCACGAACGAAGAAGCGCAAGCGCGGACGACGGCGCGCCAGGGGCCGAAACCTTGACCGAAAACCTCGATCCGCCGCCCTCGGAGCCGATGAGAAAAAGACCCGGTCTGCTTCGGGGATTTGCGGCACACCCGCCGCGCGCCGCTCCCGCGTCGGCGGAAAAACCACTCATTTCGCGCGCGGACCGAGCGCGAGATGCACGGGACTGGGTGACGGCTGCCCGATATTATCGAAAGGCGCTCGATCAGAAGCCGGACAACCCGCCGATATGGGTTCAATACGGCCACGCCTTGAAGGAATCCGGAAGCCTCTCCGAGGCCGAGGACGCCTACCGGAAATCGCTCGAACTCGATGGCGATGTCGCGGACACACATCTGCAACTCGGTCATGCGCTCAAGATCCAGGGGCGGAAAATCGAAGCCAGCGCCGCCTATCTCCGTGCGCTCGCTCTTGACCCGGGGCTCGACCACGCCTCGGCCGAACTCAAAGCTCTAGGCTGGACAAGGGGCAGGATTCAACTTGCGTTGCGCCGCGAATGGGGCAGCAACAGATGATTTCGTCAACCGGCGAACTCGCCTCGCTGTCGCTCGCTCGGGCCTATATTGATGCTGTGCGAGAGCGGGTCGGTTCGCTCGGCGCGCGCGAGTTGATCGATACGCTCGATCGAGTAGACCGAGCTTACCAGCAATTTCCCGAATTGGCGCTGGAGCGGCCTCGCTCGTCCTTGGCGTCTCTCGTGATGTTATTACTGGATCAAATCATTCGAGTGGATGGCTCCTCGGCGAGGCCTTCTTGTCACGCCCGCGAAAGCGGCGGTCCAGCTATGATAGCTGCGGCCTCGCCGGCTCTCGATTACGGGTTTCGTGGCAATGACGAGGAGACGCTGGTCAGTCTTTTAGGCCGGTTTCGGGAGCTTCGCTGGGATGCGATCGAGCCGGTCGTCAGCGTTTTGCGCCGACAAGGCCGAGCAGATACGATGCTAGCGATAATCTCGGCAGTCCTGGACCGCGTAACCTTTATCGATGAAGAGAGCACGGCTGGGTTTGGAGAGTGGTTGAGAGACTTGTTGGCCGGTGATCACCCGCTGGAGATCGACAGCGGTGCGTTGGTCCGGCTCCTGCACTCGGCGCGATACCGGCTGAAGCTCCCGGCCCCCGGCCGGCATCAGCCGGGAGCCAAAGAAGCGCTGTTGACGTTGGCGGAGCGTATGCGGGCGGCGGCGCCTCCTCCGGCGCCGCCCAAACCGCATCCCGACCGCGCCTGGCCCAGCGGACAGCTGTCGTTTGACGAATTCCTGCTGCAGTGGCCGTGCGAGATCGAGCTTCCGGCCGACCTCAACGAAGAGGCGCTCATTGACGAGGCGTACAGGGCCATCTTGTTGCGGGGACCGGCGATCGCCGAGCGCAACCAATACCTGAAGCTGCTGCGAGACGGCGTCGTTTCGAGGGAATGGATTATCGAAGACCTTTTGGCTTCCCAGGAGCTTCATTCCCTGGAGCGCCGCCTACGCGTCGTTTACAGTGGTCAGATGATTACCGAACCCGGGAGTTCGGGGGACGACATCCCGGTGGTAACCTGGCCGGCGCCCGGCTGACATGCCGTCGCCCCTCGCAGAACCCTCCCGCCTTGACTTCTGGCGCGCCGGATGGCTGCATCGGGCGGGTGGCCGAGGCAAGTCGAGAAGGTTCCGTATGCCCCCAACTCGCCAGCAACGTCTCGAGCACTACAACACGGAGGTCTACGGCCGCGTCGAGGGATGGCTCGGTGACCGGATGTGGCAAATCGTCGACGTGATCGGGACGATCTTCGACAGCAACGGCGTGGGCGGGCACGTTGCGGAATTCGGGGTGCACCATGGTCTATTCCTGTTTTTGTTGAATACCTTGAGAAATGAGGGCGAGGAATGCTTTGCGATCGACGTGTTCGACGAGCAGCGCCTCAATGTGGACCAGTCGGGCCGCGGCTCGCTGGCGGTGTTTCTTTCCCATCTCGAGACTTTGTTGGCGGCGGAGCGGGATTGTGTTCGCGTTGTGCAGCGTGACACCATGAGCTTCTCGACGCGCGAGTTCACCGAGTTGTTTGGCAACACCGGTGTAAAGTTCTTCTCAATCGACGCCGGCCACACCATCCAGCATGCCTGCAACGATTTGCATCTCGTCCAGGAAGTGCTGGTGCCGGGAGGCATCGTCGCCCTCGACGACTACATGTCAGTCCACTGGCCCGGAGTAACCGAGGGGCTTTACCGCTTCATGAACTCACAGAACCGCCGGCTGAAGCCGTTTTTGTACTTCCAGAACAAACTGTTCCTGACGACGGTTTCCGAGCACGCGTCCCATCTGCAGCAATTCCGCACGGGCATCGAGGCGATCTGTGGCGACGAGGTTCGCGCCGGCCGCTGGAAACCGGTCGAGATCGCGGGCTCTGATTGCCTGTCTTTTGCGTGAGGTAAGCACTCTCTGCATTGCGGATTACGTTCAGCCGACCAAGGACATCAAACCTGAGCTTGGAGTACTACAGCGGTGGTGGTGTCAGGCCAACTGGCAGCCCCAATCTTTGCGGCGGTGGCGCAGTGCTACCGCATCGCGGTCATCGCAGACACGCAATCGCCGGTTTGCCGGTGGCAAAGTTGTCGGCAATATGGTCCATGTCTCGGTCAATGCGTCGATTACCGGCATCGCGAGCCTGACCGGGATCGCCACTCTCACCGGAGTGCCCTACGATCCCCCCGAAATCATCCCCCTATCCTGCTCCAGTGCGTGCGCGAACTCCCTCCGTCTCGGTCGATCGGCTATAGCAACCAAATCTCACACGAAACGAGTTGCTGATGTCCTTCCGCCAGCCTGACCAGTTATTCGAGCGAAATCCACGAAGCAAGTTCGTGCGTCGGTGGAGGACATGTTTTACTATCGGCGTGATCCTCTTCATCGCCTTGTTGGAACTCACGCGATCCGTCGCGCAATCGATACCACCCCAGTCTCTGTCGATCGGCCACCAGATGGAAGCGTTTTGGCGAGGAAAGGCTCATTTTCAGGAAGTTCGCGATATCGACTGGAGTAAGCCGCCCTATGATGCCCATCACGAAGGTGACGGCTGGTTCGGCAAGCCAATCCCTTTTCCGAATGGCGAGTGGTACCTATTCAGCCGGAAGGAGATGTCAGACAAGCCATCTTATTGCCCGGGACCACAGACTTGGCAGGTCATCGTTCGGACAAGTTCCGACGAGGGTCAGACGTGGTCGAACCCGGCAGTAGTTGTTGCGACGCCGGGTCCGCAAATGAGCCCGGATGCCTGTGGAATAGTAGACGGCAGTAGCTATTACGATCGAGCGACCAACTCCTGGCACATGCTGGCGCAATGCCTCGCCGCGCACAATGCCGGCGGGTGGTCGATGTGCCACTATGTCCGCCCGGGACCCTCGCCCATGGGGCCCTTTACGGCTGATCCCCGACCCGCAGTCACCGGCGGACAGCTATGGTCGCAAATCTGCGACCGCCCAAGAAGCGAGTGCGATCCGCACAAGACTACCGACGAAGGAACCCCCGATATCGTCGAAAAGGTGCATGGATATTTTTATGTAACTTTCCATGGTTTCAGTCCTCCTAAGGGGTTCAGGGGTGTCGCCAAGACGGCCGATTTTCACCGCTGGATCGTCTCTGGTCCCGACTTGCCGGATGCGCCGATAGTGGCGCCGCCCGAGTGCCAGTCTTGGAATCCGGGATGTATCGGCGCCGGAGAGGCATCGACACTGATTGCCGGCAATTACCAATATATGATGGTCGAAACCCCCAGCGTCAGCCTCGCTTGCACGCCGGGCCAACGCTGGCCGATTGCTTTGCTACGAACGTCGAAGAATTTGTGGCCGGCATGGTCAAGCCCGCTTTGGCAGCGGTTTCATGCCAATCCGCTGTTGCTCACTTCCTGGCCCGGACCGCGATCCTACTGCGGCGTGCAGTATCCCAGATGGGCTGTCGGAGCGGACCACGTCTATATTCTTTACGAAGATCTCGGATATGAGAATTCGACCGGGCGCGCCGCTTTTTCAGCCCGACGCCTGCTTGAATTGGTGCCAGGCGGCGGGCCGCCCGTTGTCTTCGCCGCACCAGGCCTCGAATCCGGCGGTCAGAGACGATGAAATGGTCGTTCTCGCACCGATAGCCGCGCTGGTGTTTCGAGCACCGCCGCTTCCCATACCCTGTTGCCCTACCTGCGCTCTCTAGATTTGATGCGCTATGACCCGCAGGTATAAGGCCCTTTATGAACGATCAACCCTAAGGAGGTGCACGCGTAAGCGGCTATCTTGAGTCGCAGGTGCAGGGACGTGCGGTAAGGTGGCAGGTCCACGTATCCATCCGCATAGCCACGCCCTTGGTCCCAGTCTATTGGCTCCACATAATGGCCGCCCGTCTCCAGTCGCGCTGTCACGGCGTCGAAATCTTGGCGCCGATAAATAGAGAGATACGGAGCTTCGAACGTTTCGGCATTCGAGGTCATATTGTACTCGGTCGTGTGTACGGCGATGCCGCCCGGCCTCAGGAGGGCCATCGCTCGCTCGATAAACCTCATGCCATGCTCAAGAGATCCGAGGTGTTCAAGAGCGCAGGATGACCAGCAAAAATCGAATTGGCTGTCGAGGTCCGCAGGGATCTCATTCATATCGACCGCACGAAATTGTACACGCACCGCAAACGCGTCGTGGTCGCAGACACCAGGTCGTTCTAGCGCAGCCAACTCGCTCGCGTGCTGGCCGGTTCTAATCCATCCGTCGGTGTCCAACTCATCCGCCGGCAAATCGGTCGCCAAGATATTGCACCCGAGAGACGCGAATAAGGCGGTCAATGGCTCGGCTCCAACACCGAAACCGATACCGTTAAGTCCCACCTTGAGCTGATTACGGTGAAACAACGCGTCAGATATGAAGAACCATTCCCATAGCTTTCGATGAATTAACGGTTGAACCTGCATCCGGCACATCCAATAGCGGAACGCGTCCGTTGAAAGATCGGCCTGACGGCAGATACGGGAGCCTTGCCTGATTCCTGTAGGTGCTACTATCGGCACCGGCGGATTGCCCGTAAGGGCGACGTAGTCCAGGATCGACGGGTCTATTTGGACCGCGGACGTGCCGTGGTTCGCTTTACCAGAGTATTTTACGCGAAATTCCTCTGAATTTAAGATAGTCTCTACTAATCGTTGCCGATCGTTCTTCAACGGATTACGTGTCATTATGTCCGAATTTTCTGGCTCTCGCCCCAGCAAAAGACGGTAGGCCCAGCGAACGTACTCCTCGCCCGGAATCGGAGCACTATTGTTGGCCGGCGATGGGTTGTGGGCGTCGTTATCTTTGCTAATTCCCGACATATTCCGCTCCAACGAAGTTTCGCGGTTGCCGCCAGGGCTGATCCTGAATGCCGGCCCGCAGGGTGGCGAGAAACCCGCGATCTATGCAGGCAATGATCGATTATTGCGCCATACTTGGGTTCCGTCTAGGATAGTATCTAGACGCCCGTCGACAAACACAAACTTGCACGGCTTCTCATTTTCTAATATCCAGCCGTCGGAAGCAAGGATATCGAATAGCTGTGCTTCGATCATTCGCGAATGAGTGCCAATCACGAGCCGTTTAATTCTTTCTTTCGCGATATCTCTCGCCGTCGACAGCACAACGAATTCAGCCCCTTGAATGTCAATGTGGCAAAAGTCGATCAGGAGATCCCCAACAATTTGCTCTAACGAATAGCAACTTAATCTATTGTGTTTCGTATTTCTCCATCTATGGCTATACAAATTTTGTTCAACTTCCTCGATCGATTCAACGAATACAGCCTCTCCTCCAAAATCTATTTCAGAATTAATTTCAGGAAAATAAGCAAATCCATCGCGCGGTCCGACGACGCCGTGCAATATCCGGTGATCGGCCGGGTCGAACCCGTTGTCCCCAAGATGCTTCTTAATGAACTCAACCTTGCCGGCATCGGCTTCGACGGCGATGAGGCGTATGTCTTCAATACCCTTATTCCGGACTGCCACCCCGCTGCTGACAAGCCACGGTCCCCAGCCAGCGCCCAATTCGACAGCAACGAACCTGTCCATTGCCTCGTCCACAGCCCTGATCGCTCCGACCCACTCAATTGCCTCGGAGTGGATGCTGTTCGGTATTGGCAGACCTTCCACGACGCCACTCATGTTCGCGGTCGTATGGACATAGCCGATTGCTGTTCGCGAGCCCAAAAAATCTTTGAAAAATGGCGGCTCTGGTTCCGACGGTCGCGCGTAGCGCAGCAATAGCTCGATGTCGGTTCGTGTAATCCCTGAATAATCTGTGAGAGCACCGTTAGAGTATTTTTCTTTCCACTCCAAGGAGTTCAGAATGGCATGGACTAGGTCGATTGGATTGGGGCATTGACGAATTTGGGACGTTATGACCTCTTCACTCTCCGGTAGCCGCCCGAGGAGACATTGGTACATCGTGACGATCTGATCATGTTCCATCGTCATACGCACACCTTTTCGCACGATCTCGATTGATGGTTGGCCGCCGGCCCGGCCAAAGCTGCTTCAAGTTTCCGGTCGTTCCGGCCGAGGCGGTTAGTGCGGGCCCGTATCGCTCGACGCGTTTGGAAATTGGCGCCAATGCACCACCACACTTCATCGGAATGTTCTCGACCGTACGTGGCCCAGGCCCGGCCTCGCAAAACCACTGGCCACTACGCCGGTTATTCATTTGTCTTGTTATCCCAGCGTTCGCAACAAGAGATGTTCTATGATACTCACTCGCGAAGTAATATCTTCTTCTAAATAATAACCTATTCCGGAAAATCCTACAAACAAATTACCTTGATTATCCTTGAGGTGTTCCTCTTTTCTCTCGTTTCAATGAATATTTGTAGAAATCCATTGCTGTCCACAGCTGTCGTGAATTTGACCCACCGCGGTATCGGTCCTAGGGAGCTGATGGTGATCGAATTGGACCCGATATCGGAAATAATCACTGACCCCGTCAAGTTATGGGGTGGAAGCTTTAGCTCGAGATATACAGTGACGGCTTTACCGGCGTGGGTGTCGCCAACATTCAGACGCAATTGTGCTCGAGGCTTGGATGCCCAGCACCCCCAAGGGGCTAATGGATGCCATCCCGAATATCGAACGAGCTTGGTCAGCTTTTGCGACCATACCAAGTCCGAGCGACCGACCAGGGCGTCGCCACTTATTGGATACAGCTTGCCCGCGTCGATAGGTATTTTTACTTTTTGTACTGCAGGACAGTCAGCCGTTTGGGATCTCAAGGCCGTGACGCATTCGTCGATCGTTTGTAGGAGGTTGTCGGCGACGTTCACCCAGGTCCGAGGCACGAACTCCCCTTCAATCCGCCGCGTCAGGCGCGCCAGGAACTTTTTGTCGAAAATGGCTCTCTCTATTACCTCAGTCGCACTGAATATATCGTTCGGGTCGAAGTAAACTGACTGATCGCGCCCCACCTCCGGAATTGATGTGGCATTCGAGGCAAGGCAGGGCTTCCCGAAGGCGAGGCTTTCGCCAACCGGGAGTCCCCAACCCTCCACAAAGCTGGGAAAGACCGTGAACATGCACCGCTTATATAAATACCGCAGGTCATCGTCACCGAGATCTGATTCGACAATGATTTTCCCATTCAGGAAGTTGTCTTTTTGGCAAAGGGCGACGAACTCCTCGATTCGCCAGCCCCATTTGCCAAGAAGGACTAACTGTGGAACTCTTTCCGCACCATATTTACGTATCATCGCCGACCATACACGATGAAGTAGAACATGGTTCTTTCGCCCCTCCAGAGTGCACACGCACAGAACGAAAGGCCGCGCTGCCAGAGCGGAGACCCGATTGGAAATGGTCGGCTGAGCCCTCAAACCCGGCTTTGGCAGCTGATGTGCGAGAGGCACCGCACGGATGGGGACTTCGAGGTTTGCCTCGGATTTGAGCAGTGACCGAACTTCTCCAGCCACATATTCCGAGATAGTGAGGAAAAAATCGGAAAGCAGTAAGACGTCAGCATAACGTTCGTTGACAGCGTCGCGGTTTGATTCCGTGACGAATTGTGGATGCGTCAGGGGGATGAGGTCGTAGATATAAGTGCCGATTAGCACACCTTTTTCCTTCAGATGAAGGAGCCATACTCCGTAATCCTGAACGATCCAAAAGGCACCCAAAATTACAAAGATGTCATTCGCACGAAGCTGTGCTGGGGCAGCGCCGTCTATAAGTGCTGCCAGTAGTTCGTCCAGGATATCGCGGGCTATCTCAGGAATTGTAAGGTAATCTAGAAGATTTCGCAGTTGGTGTTTTTCAAAAACACTTAAATTCTCACCATCTTTGGAAACAGCACAATATTCTATACGATCGTTCATCCTGTCATTTTCCAAATGGGCGCTTACAATTCCGATGACAACGCGTTGTATTCCGGTAACTCGTGTGTGTGCAGTTAGAAAGGATATGATGTCATAAATATCAAAGTAGTGTATCGGTGCATCCGTACGCCTGACACTTGCGACCGTCTGGCTTTCTCCCACGCGAACATTTACACGCAAGGCCTTCAGTTCTCTATAGGCATATTGTTGAGTTGGGTCGAGTTCGAAGGAGTGCTGGTAGCACTCTATGGCCGTGGCTATCTGCCCCGTGCGCTTCATCAGATGACCAAGCTGGAGATGCACGTCAGGGTCATCGGGTCTGAGAGTGATCGCGCTACGATAGGCCTGCTCCGCGGCGGCTAAATTACCTGCCTCCTTGAGGCAGTTACCGAACTGCACCCAAATCGGAAAATCATCCGATTTGTAATCCAAGTGCTTCCGATAGAGTTCGGCGGCCTTGTCCCAGTTTTCCGCGTCCCGCTCCCGATCGGCTTGCGACCGGAGGTCGCTCGCTTGCCGATCCGATATATCTTGTTTTTCGGCGTCGGTGAGATTCGATTTCAAGCCCTTCAGCAATGCCATACTTCCTTTCCCGGCGATTCCAGTCTGGTCACGTGATCAACCGCCTCCATCGCGCGGTGCACGCCAGAAGCAAAGGCAAGCGAACGAGATCGTAGGCGGCAATGGCAAGAGTAAATTACCAAGACCTTGGGCACTTCGCGGGCCGCACTTTCGCAATCCGGCCACCGTCTTACCCAACCAAAGCCTCCTCGACGCGTTTACGAACACCCATCTGTGGCGTAGTAAACATTCGGGTTCGTAATCGTCAAGCAGCAGCGGAGTGTTCGGAGGCAGCCCCCTTTCGCTGACAGAAGTGCGATTTGATCGGTCGACCCGAGCGAGCGCTGGCCCAACACTTCTCTATAGAAAGCAGACAAGTTAGGGCCGCGAAGCTCGAATCGTATCGGGGTTTTCACCTGACCCGTTGTTGCCGCTGCGGCTTGCCAGCTCATTATCGATCAGCTTTCTCACCAGCTGCGGCATCGTAAGTCCCGCCGACCAACCCAGCCGCTCCGCGCTTTTGCGGCATTGCCGACGTTCGTATCGATGTCCAAGGGCCGGAAATTACTGGAGGTCGTGGTCACGTACCTCTTCCAGTCAAGCTCAAAATAGGAGAAAGCCGCGGCAACAAAGCTTTCTAAGGTTGACGGCACACCCGTCGCTATGACGTAATCCTCGGGCTGCTCCTGTCGGAGCATCAATGCCATTGCTTCGACGTATTCGGGGGCCCAACCCCAATCTCGGGCCACGGCAAGGGTGCCGAGCTCGACCCTGTCCGCGCGATGCTGCGCGATACCGATCGCAGCGTTGACGATTTTTTGGGTGACGAAATGGGCAGGACGTAGCAGCGACTCGTGATTGAATAAAATTCCCGAGCACGCAAAAAGTGCATAGGCATCGCGGTAATTGGCAACCAGCCAGTGCGCTGCGGCCTTTGCTACGCCGTAAGGGCTGCATGGCCGAAAAGGGCTGTCCTCGGTCGCGGGTAATTGGGTGTTGCCAAAGCAATCTCCTGAGCAGGCATGAAAAATCCTGGTATCGAGTTTCAATAGACGTACCGCCTCAAGGACGTTTAGAGTGCCCTTCACAACCCCGTCAATCGTCTCGACCGGTTGTTCGAACGACCGCCCCACCGAGGACTGCGCAGCGAGGAGGTAGATCTCGGTGGGAGCGACGGATCGGACGACTGCCATGACCTCTGCAAGCTCATTAAGTCGCGTCGAGTGGATTTTGATGCTGGTTCAGGATCCGTAATCGCCGAAGATTCACAAATCTGGACAAATTTCCGCTCCGTGAGGTCCCGTGTACCGAATATCCGTACCGCAGAAGTATTTCCGCCAAATAAGCGCCATCTTGGCCCGAAATCCCAGTAATAAGTGCAACACCCGGTCGGCTCATATTTTCAATGCCCAATTAATACCGGCCGCCGCCCATAGTGCACTAAGTCAGTCCGCGCTCCCGACGTGCGGGGGCATGGATCGTTATACATGACCGCGTGAGTTTGACCCTTCACCCTGGAGAATAGCGATATCATTGTCGACCATCTCGCACACCAATTTCTCAAATGTGGTCCGATGGCGCCAGCCAAAATGGAGACGTGCTTTTGAAGGATCACCGAGCAGCCGGTGCACTTCGGCCGGTCGAAGATATAGCGGATCAATGCGAACCAGCACATCGCCAGTACGCAAATCTATCCCACACTCGTTAACACCCTCGCCGCGCCATTCGATGGGCCGACCGGTGTGAGCGAAAGCAAGCTCCACGAACTCGCGGACCGAATGCGCTTCGCCTGTCGCGAGAACATAATCATCGGGTTCATCTTGCTGCAGCATCACCCAAATACCTTCGACATAGTCCCGGGCGTGCCCCCAGTCGCGCTGTGCATCAAGATTACCCATTCGCAATTCGGGAGCCATACCCAGCGCTATTCTCGCGACCCCGTCGGTGACCTTTCGAGTCACGAATTCATGACCTCGTAGTGGCGACTCATGGTTGAACAGGATCCCGGCGCACGCGAATATATTGTAGCTTTCCCTGTAGTTCACTGTCATGCAATGCGCAAAGAGCTTGGCGGCAGCGTAGGGCGATCTCGGATGGAATGGGGTCTGCTCATTCTGCGGGGATGCAGGCGCCAAGCCGTACATCTCCGATGAGGACGCCTGATAGAAGCGTGCTGTGGGTACCTCCAAACGCACCGCTTCGAGGACGTTAGCCGCACCGATGCCGGTCACCTGACCAGTAAGCAGCGGTTGCTGCCACGATGTCTTGACGAACGATTGGGCGGCAAAATTGTAAACCTCTGAGGGTTGAACCGCACGGAAAATACGGCAAAGGCTGCTAACGTCGAGGATGTCTCCGTCAATACATTCGATCGCTTGCTCAATATTCAGGCAACGCAGCCGGTGTCTGGTGCCTGAATGGCTTGACCTGCGGACGATTCCAATAACTCGATAGTCCTGTTTTAGCAAGAACTCAGCGAGGTAAGCGCCGTCCTGCCCGGTGATCCCGGTAATAACTGCGACTTTATTGCTCATTAGATTGACCTCGTTAGGAAAAACGCGCAAGCCGGATCAGACTGACCACTCAACATCGACAAACTCGGTCAATTTCGGATCTGTTACGCATCAAATCGAAGATTGGTTAAAGCGTCAAGCGCGGTACCCCCGCCATCGCCAATGGAATAGTCGGATGGCCCGATTAGTCGATGTCACGTAAGGAGTTGGTCAAGGGAGCGGGCGTTTATTGGCGCGTGGAAACAACCATTCTTCGACAAGCCCGAAACAACCATTCTTCGACAAGCCCGCAGATGATGCGGCCGGCGGTGGTGTGGATCTGCTAAGTTAGCGGCGTCGAATCGGACGGCGCATAGAGGCACAGATCGCAGAGCGCGGCCATCTCGCCGCCGCTCTTGCCGGTGAGGCCGGCGGTGCCGAGCCCCGCTTCGCGGGCGGCGGCGATCGCGCGCAGGATGTTTGGCGCGCGGCCGGAGGTCGAGATCGCGACAAACCCGTCGCGGGGGCGGCCGAGGGCACGGATCTGCCGCTCGAAGACGCGGTCATAGCCGTAATCATTGGCTAGCGCGGTCAGCACCCGAGCTGTCGGTCGTCAACGCGATCGCGGCGACGGGCGCGCGATCGTAGTTGAGGCGGCCGACCAGTTCGCCGGCGATGTGCTGGGCATCGGCGGCGCTGCCGCCGAGGAGCAGCCTGCCGCACTCCGATAGCGCCCGTGCGACCGCGCTCGGCGAGGGTGCGGCAAAACGCCTCGTCCTCGATCGCCGCTTGCAGTGCCTCGCGCGAGGCGGTGAGGTATCGACGACCGCTTTCATTCACCCCCGGCCCGATTCCGATACCGCCACGATCGGTCGGACCCGCTTCCCTCTTTGTCCCAGCGACGGGAGATTTGCCGTAATCTCATCCTATGCTGCAGGCCTGGGACGGTGCTGGGCAGGAACTCCGGGCGCCGCGATGGAGAACGCGATGCCTCTAAATTTCGTCCAGAAACAGGTGCCGTGGCGCTTGAGCCGGTAGATCTGTCCGACTTTACCTAGTTTCGCTGCGTTTCCTATTATATGGCTGGGGCTGGCGCCGAACCAAGCACGTCCTGCAAGCGCAGCCGACGAACGAATTCACAAGGCCGGGGTGGCGCCCGGAAACGGCGTAACTGTAACCGAGATGTATGTGCCGGAGTTAGCTGTGTCTACTCAGAAGTAACGGATGTAACGATAACCGGAAGTCAGATTTATGGTTGCAACATTCTCAATAGCGGTTCCGCAGGTATCGAATTTGCCTACGGGCACACACCACCACATCAGTCGGTGCCTGCACTGGCCGATATGTGATGAGGTCATTGCGGCGGGCGACAACGCTTTCGGCGCCGCTCCCACCAAGAGCTGTTCGAAAACGGGCCGATCGCACCCTTATCCTCGCTTGTCATATGAGTGACGTCATCAAATCCTATTGTTCACGCGCGCTGGTCATTGCATCACAGGCGGGGTAAGCTCTTCGACGACATCGACTTGGCGCTGCAGGTGTACAACGATCTTTAGTGCCGCCAGCAATGCCAACCCGATAAGTAGGAAAAGGATCTTGAGCGCTCTCGGGCGAAGCTAGGCATAATCGCCCGAGCATCGAGAGGGACCGGCCGTGCTTGCCAATATCCCCACGACCCAGACCGTCATCGGGATCAAGGCGCCTGGCGGACCCGAAATGCTGGTGCCGACGACCCGGCCGGTGCCCGAGCCGAAGGCCGGCGAGGTGTTGATCCGGATCGCCGGTGCCGGGGTCAACCGCGCCGATTGCCTGCAACGCATGGGTCGGTATCCGATGCCGCCCGGCGCGCCGGACATCCCCGGCCTCGAATGCTCGGGCACCGTCGTGAAGACGGGCGAGGGCGTCTCGGAGTGGCAGGTCGGCGACCAGGTCTGCGCGCTGATGATCGGAGACGGGTACGGCGAATACGCCGCCGCACCGGCGCTGCAATGCCTGCCGGTGCCCACAGGGGTTGACCTCGTCGATGCCGGCGGTTTGCCCGAAACCTTCTCCACCGTCTGGACCAATGTTTTCGAGCGGATGCATCTGCATGCAGGCGAGGTCTTCCTTGTGCAGGGCGGGACGAGCGGCATCGGCATTACTGCGATCCAGCTCGCCAAAGCGTTCGGCGCCAAGGTATTGGCGACCGCCGGCACCGACGAGAAATGCCGGGCATGCCTCGATTACGGCGCCGATGTTGCGATCAATTACCGCACTCAGGATTTTGTGCAGGTCGGCAAGGAGTTCACCAGAGGCCGCGGCGTCGATGCGATCCTCGACATGGTGGGCGGCAACTACATCCCGGCGCAGCTCGATCTCTTGGCGCGCGAGGGCCGGCTGTGCTTTGTCGCGCTGATGCAGGGCGCTCGGGTCGAGGCCGATTTCGGCCTGATCCAGCGCAAGCACCTGACGGTCACGGGCTCGATGCTGCGCTCTCGGCCCGTCGCAGAGAAGGCCGCGATCATCGCCTCATTGAAAGAGAAGGTCTGGCCGCTCTGGGAGACCGGCAAACTGCGCGTATTCACGTACCAGAAGTTCCCGCTCGTCGAGGCGGCCGAGGCGCATCGCCTGATGGAATCGAGCCAACATATCGGTAAGATCATGCTCGTCCCGTGAGGGATGTGGCTGAGCGAGAGGGTTCTGTGTTAAAAAAATATGACAGCGGCTGAGACGCACGCGATCCTAAGTGTTTACCAGGGTTGGCGGCCTCGGCGGGGGCTGCCGGCAACGGACGAACGGAGACGAGAATGGCTCTGATTGAAGACATGTTCAAAGGCAATGCGATCACAGGCGTTGCGGTCGGCGCCGCGGCGCTGTTCCTCGGCCCGACGGTTCTGCCGACCATCGGTAGGGCGCTCCGTCCAGTGGCCAAGACCATGATCAAGGGCGGGATCGTGCTCTACCGCGAAACCGTGGCCGGGATTGGCGAGCTGACGACCGACCTCGTCGCCGAGGCGAAGAGCGAGCTCGAGCACGATGGCCACGTCGGTATCGACGGGCCCACGGCGAGAGCCGGTGCCGCCAATCGCGAAAGCCCGCGCGAAAAGCATTGAGCATGGCGCAGGAGGAACCGGCTCCAAGCCGGCGCCGTTCAAGGCGCCTCGGGACGATCGTGACTGCGGTGCTCGCCGGTGTCGCGGGCGGCCTGGTGGCGCCGCTGATCCTGCCGCGACTGGAGCGCAATTTTCGGCCCGCGACCAAGAACCTGTTCAAGACCGGGATCGCACTCTACGAACGGGGCCGCGAGCGAGCGGCCGAGATGGGCGAGTTCGCCAGCGATATGATGGCCGAGGCTCGCGCCGAATACGACGCCGAACAGACCATCGCAGATGCCGAAGACGAACCGGTCGAAGCCAATGAAGTCGTGAGGTTGCGGGATCGGCCTGCCAGGGAGGCCGGCTCGCCGAATGCCTAGCCCGCCGGCGGCCCGCATCAGCCATTTCACGCCTCGACGATTGCGGATCAAGGTTCCGGAGAAACGGCGGGACAGGGGTTTCTTCGATACCGTCGCCGAACGGCTGGCGACATGGGAGAGCGTGGAGCGTGTCGAAACCAACCCACTCACCGGCAGTGTTCTGATCCATTTCTCGGATCCGGAGAGACTATTCCTCGAGGCGGCTGTCAAAAACGACTTGTTCGATATCGATTTCGACTCCGCGTTCGGGGACTCGGCAGCGCCAGCGGTCACCGAAGCGGCGGTGCGATTAGTCGAGACGGCCGACCATGCGCTGCGCCGCTGGACGCAGAACCAGATAGACATGCGCGGCATGCTGTTCGTCTTGCTGCTTGCCGGGGGCGTATTCCAGCTATTGCGACGCAGGCTCGACGCTCCAGCTCCGACTCTACTGTGGTACGCGGGGGATCTGATCGGGCTGTGGACTGATCGCGGACCAAACGCGGCGATCGCAGCTTCGTCTGGACCGGTCCCCGGACAGGCCGAGTGAACCGATTTGAGCCAACCTGCCGTCCTGCCGATCCATACGGCGGTCCCCGGCCGAGCCCGCTTCAGTGTACTCGGCCTCAAACGCAATGACCGGGTGAGGCGCGCGCTCGAGGCGGGTCTTGCCGGCCGCGGCATCCGCTCGGTCAGCGCCAGCACCTCCACGGGAACGGTGCTGCTGCTGTTCGAGACCGGGCACGATCTCGTCGAGATTACCCGGCGGTTGGGCGAAACCGCAGAGCGCGCGCTCGACCCAGAGGCGCCGGACGACGTGTCCGGCCGCCCATCCTGGCATGCAATGGATGCCGATAACGTCATCGGCGCGGTCAAAAGTCATCCATTGGGATTGTCCGGTGCAGAAGCAAAGACACGGCTTGCGGAAACCGGGGCCAACGCAATAGCGCCGATATCCGGCCGCACGCAGCTCGAAATATTGCTTTCCCAGTTTCACACCTTGCCGATCGCGCTTTTGACGGCCGGGGCGGCACTGTCGATCGCCACCGGTGGGCTCCTCGATGCTGCGATCATCCTCGGCGTGATCGCGCTCAACGGCGTCATAGGCTTTATCGCCGAGGCCCGCGCCGAGGAGACGATCGGCAGCCTCCGCGAAAGCCGGGCTCCGGTCTCTCGGGTATTGCGCGACGGAAAGGAATGCGAGCTTCCGGCCGAGGAGCTCGTGCCGGGCGACCTCATCGAATTGCGCCGGGATGAGCTGGTCCCGGCCGATGCGCGGGTCATTATGGCCAATCGTCTCACCGTGAACGAGGCGATGCTGACCGGCGAGAGCGTGCCAGTAGTGAAGGCCGCAAATGTAGTCGCACCGAACTCCGCGCCGATTGCCGATCGTCACAACATGGTGTTCCGCGGCACGGTCGTTACCGGAGGAGCTGGGCGTGCCGTCGTTACCGCGACCGGCCCCGAAACCGAACTCGGCCGGATCCACTCGCTTTTGGGTTGCGAGGATCAGCCGGCTACACCCTTGCAACGCCAGCTCGATGTGCTCGGCCGGCAGTTGGTGTTCGGATCTGTCGCGGCATGCGGGCTCTTCGCTGCAATCGGGCTGATCCGCGGGTTTGAGCTGCTGTCACTGCTGAAGACCGTGACATCGCTCGCGGTCGCGGCGGTCCCCGAGGGTCTGCCGACCCTCGCCACGACGACGCTCGCGCTGGCAATCCAAGATTTGCGCCGGCGTCGAATCATCATCCGTCGGTTGAGCGCAGTCGAAGGGCTCGCCTCGGTCGAAATTGCCTGCTTCGACAAAACCGGCACATTGACGCTCAACGATATGAGTGTCGTTCGCCTGTACTGGAACGGGACAAACGCGCGCCTGGTCGACAAACAGTTCCGAACGGCAACCGGATCGGCAGTTGACTGTACGACCGATCGTGAACTGGCCCGTCTGCTCGAACTCGCAATCCTCTGCAATGATGTCGAGCTGCTCGATGCGGCGGCCAGCGACGCCAACGGATCGGCCACCGAGATGGCCCTCGTTCGGGCAGCAATCCGCGCAGGTCTCGACGTGGAGGGCGCCCGCGCGCGCCAGCCGCGCGGCGCAACGCTCGAACGGGCCGAAGACCGTCGGTACATGGTAACAGTGCATGATACTGCGGCAGATCAGAAGCTGGTGATCGTAAAGGGCGATCCCTGTGAGGTCCTGGCGCTTTGCCGGTGGCGTCTGCACAACGGCATCGTCGCGCCTCTGGAGGCAGAGGATCGGCGCACCATCGAGGCAGAAAACCTCGCAATGGCAGAGGATGTGCTGCGGGTGCTCGGGATTGCCTACCGCTCGGTCGGCGTCGAAGATCATGGTACGAGCATCGAGCATAATTTCATCTGGGCCGGTCTCGTCGGCATGGCCGATCCGATCCGTAAAGGCGCGCCAGACCTGATCGACGCATTTCGCCATGCCGGCATCACCAGCATCATGCTGACCGGCGACCAGCGCGCCACGGCAGCCGCCATCGCCGCCGAGCTGGGATTTTCGAACGGCAGCCGGGCCGAGATCGTCGAGGCCGCCCAGCTCGAGGAATTCCAGGCGGGGGCCGCCGATGGCGATCTGCCCCGGGTATTCGCACGGGTCGCGCCGGGGCAAAAGCTGCAAGTGGTGAAAAAGCTTCAGCGCAGCGGTCGAGTTGTCGCAATGATCGGCGATGGCGTCAACGATACGCCGCCGCTGCGCGCGGCGGACATCGGGATCGCTCTCGGACGCTCCGGCGGGGATGCCGCGCGCGGCATCGCCGACGTCGTGTTGCTCGAAGACGATCTCGCCTCTCTGACCGACGCCGTCGAACGCGGCCGCACGGTTGCAATCAATATTCGCAAAGCCATTCGCTATCTCGTGGCGACCAACCTCAGCGAGATCATTTTCATGCTAGTTGCTGCGGCAGCCGGCCGGGCGCATCCGCTGAGCCCGATCCAGCTGCTGTGGATCAACCTACTGACCGATGTCCTGCCGGCGCTGGGGCTCGCTATGGAGCCGGCCGCCCCCGATTTGATGACGCGGCCGCCTCGAGATCCCCAGGAACCGGTCATATCGGGGTCGGAGTTCGGCACGCTGGCCCGGGACGCCAGCCTGATCGCCGCCAGTGCCTTTGCCGCTCAGGCCTGCGCGGCGCGGCTCGGCGGCTCCACGCAATCCGGTCAGACCGTCGGGTTTACCAGCCTCGTCTCCGCGCAGCTCTTTTATGCCTTCGCCTGCCGCTCCAGGCGTGGATCGATTCTGTCCGGTCGAGCGCGGCCGCCCAACCCGTTCTTTTTCGGCGCCCTCGGCTGCGCCTTCGCGGCGCAGGGGGCGGCATTGTTCATCCCCGGCTTCCGTAATCTGTTCGGACCGGCGATCAGCATCACCGATTTCGGGATATCGCTGGTCGCCGGCGCCGCCCCGCTGCTGGCGATCGAAGCATTGCGGAAAGCGCAAGCCAACCCGACCTAGCCGGCGATCGTCACGCGACCTCGTCGAGGCTCTCGCCGACATCGTCGAGAATGTCGCGGCGCCAATCCGTATGGTGGTCCTTTGCCCGGTTCACCACCGCGCGCAACTTCGCCAGATGCCGCCGGTAGCGCCGCTGACGGTCGCGCTCGTCCGCTCCCCAATGATGCGCACGGCGCCCCGCCCGGTGCTTGAAATGCTCGACGGTGCGTTCGACCGCCTGACGGGATTGCTGCAGGTCGCCTGGGCGCGCGACTTCCTTGTTTATTTCGGCCATCGTGCTCGATACCAGGGTGTCGATCAGCTCTTCCGCAGCTTCGGCCTCGGATTCGGTCAGTAGATCCACCACGATCTTGACCGCCGTGCCGACCGCCGGAACTCATCTGGGGAAGCAATTTCGGCAACACCACCGAGACGAGACCAAGTGTCAGCATGGTGGCCAGATTGGGTTTGCCGAAATCCTCGAACATCTTTCTGCCTCGGAACGATGGCTGGAGCCCGGAAGTTTAGCAGACAGGTACCGGCGCGAACACGGCAACTCGGGGAGGTAGCACGATGGCGGAGCTGGATAAGGGTAGAGCGGTGGAGCTGTTGAACCGCATTCTCGAGGCCGAGTTGGCCGGGGTGGTGCGTTACACCCATTATTCGTTCCTCGTTTTCGGTCATAACCGGATTCCGATCGTTTCCTGGCTGCGGGAACAGGCGGCCGAGTCGCTTACTCACGCCCAGCAGGCCGGCGAGATGATCACGCTCCTCGGTGAATACCCGTCACTGGCGATCGGGCCGCTCCTCGACAGCCATCAAACCGATGTCGGCGCGGTGATGCGCGAGTCGCTCGAAACCGAGGCCAAGGCGCTCGCCCTCTATCGCGAGCTGCTGAAATGCGCCGAAGGACGGTCGGTCATCATCGAGGAATACGCCCGTCAGATGGTCTATGCCGAGGAGCTTCACGCGAGCGAAGTGGACAAGATGTTGCGCAAGCCCGGCGAAGTCGCCGCCTTCCGCCCGACCCGGCAGTCCAGGTAGGTCGGCCGATCCTTCAACCGTAGATTCAGATACGCGAAATCGACCATGATCTCACGAAGCTGTAGCTCCGAGATGGGTCCGGTGATTTTGTGGAGCCGTTGCCAAACCAGGACATCGCCGCACCGGAGTCATCGAACACCGCAACCATCCCCATCTCGTCGAGCCGGACAAACATGGTTAGAGCCAGATAGAGATCACCGTAGTCGAACTTCTCGGGAGAGCCTTGTCCTCGAACGGAGATGGCCAAAAGGGAGCCAATGGAATCTTTGTCCACCTGGCACCCAGTGTAAAAGCATCGGACGATGCTATGAAGATGATGAAGGTCCTCCCATTCGTATTGATCGGCAATCTTGTCGTCACCCATCCGTTGGTCGAGATGGACCCGGTACTTGCGATCTTTCAGGTGGGTTTTCAGAAAAATCAGACCCAGCCAGATAAAGACATTCAAACCTGCCTCCCGAATGAATGGGCAAACAATTCGAGGCCTCCTCGTAGCGCGGCGCTGATGGGGGTTTCTATCTCACCCCCATCAGGTCATTACATTCGACACAACACGGGATCGTATAGCGATCATATCGAACGAGAACTTCGTTAGGGAGTTTGATCGTGCGCGGAAATATATCGTAACGCCGAAGAAGCCATTCGGGCAGAATATGTTCATTGTTAAAAAGGTTTTGATCCGGGCTTCGCACCACAAATAAAGCAGCAATCACCCAAGCAGATGTCGTCCATGAGCGCTTGGCACTGAAGAATATGACTCCCCCGCTTTCGTCTTCAATGGACCCGTCTTTTTCACCATCCACATATTCGACCTTCAGTGCATTTAGCTAATTAAACTAGCGGCTCTCCGTCTCGGATGTCACCGTCACGATGAAGCCGGAAATCGCCGTCTTCTGGCCCGGTTTTGCTGTGGTTAATGACGGACCTGTTCCGTCAAGCGTGAGCGCGTGGTCACCTGAACGGAACCGAAGAAGACCTTTCAGATTGGCCAGACCGTTGAAGAGTGGGCGGAAGCCAAAACCGTGACCCGTATTAGGGCCGTATCGGGAGACACCATCTGTGAGCGCCAACATCCGGGCCTTACAGTGATCGGCGAGGTGGGAATATGTCGGGCAGGTCCGAAGGGTTTCAGGATACCTACGCCTCGATCAGAAACGACAAACTCAAAACTGGGCACCCCGGCCCGAAACGCGATGAGGCCGGTCCCTGACGCGCCCGAATGCTCGTAGATATTGCTGTGAAGTTCACCTATCGCAGCCACAAGCTGCTGCGCGATGCGTGCGGGAAAGCCGGCCACAGCAGCGGCTTGCCGCGCCGCCAAGCTAAACCCGCGCAACTCTTTGTCGTCATCCGGACGCTGTCGCCGGGTGCGCAGAAACCCGATCCGACGACCATCCGGGCAAATCCATTGAGACCGTCCCCCGAAAACCGCCCGGTAGAGTACGGCCAGCCCATCGAGACGGAGCCAATCTGCCTTATCCGGAGAGGGAAGGACGCCGGCCCCGGCGAGATGGTCCATCTCGACCACCGGACCAAGACTCGCGGCGCTCATCCCGGGCGTGGTTTGACCATTCAGCCGACCACGTTCCGCCGCGAAGGCGAGGCCATCCAACACCGAGAAGTCAAAACGAGGGCTGGCGTCACGACCAGGGCTCTATTTCGCTGCCATGACCGCGAGGTCTGAGAGCCATCGAGCCCGTGTATTGGCATTTTCGAACAGCAGCTTATCTAACGGCGCCCCTTCCTTAGTGCGGTGTGGCACTGTCAGCTTAACCTGTGGTGAGCAAAAACGAGCCCGACGCTGGATGCGCGATCACGCGGCCGCGACCGCATCCCGCCATTGGTTCGCCGCCTCGGCGCGGAAGATCCGCAGCGTCGAGCGCGAGACGAGATGGCGCTGGGGGTCGAAGGTGTTGTGGACGGCGGCGTGCATGCTGAGGAACCGCTGGGCGGAGCGAGCCGACTTGAACCGCTGCATTTTGCGCTCTCGTCGTCGCACCGCTTGATGCGAGTTTTCGGCCCGATTGTTTTTGCGCAGCCCGTGCTCATGCGGGCAGTTCAGCCGCAGACGCCGGAATGCAGAGGCGTCAGAGCGCAGCTTGTCGGTGACCAGCAATTTGGGTGCGAAGCCCTGCTTCTTGAGCAGCTTACGCATCAGCTGCAACGCCGCCCGAGTGTCGCGCCGACGCTGAACCAGCATGTCGAGGACCTCGCCCTCGTTGATCGACGGCACGCTACAGATACATTCGCGCGCCGGCGATCCGCACCACCATCTCGTCGAGGTGCCAGCGATTGCTCGGCCGCGGACGGCGCCGGCGTAGCCGTCGCGCGATCACCGGTCCGAATTTCAGCACCCAACACCGGACGGTTTCGTAAGAGATGTCGAGCCCTCGCTCGGCGAGGAGTTCCTCGACGTCGCGATAGCTCAGCGTGAAGCGCAGATAGAGCCAGACCGCATGCTGGATGATCACCGGGGAAAAGCGGTGGCGGCGATAGGAGATTTCGGCCATCGCGCCGGCCTACCCTCGGCCTCGCTTCCGAGCTATCCGGTAACCCTACAAAGCCTTCACGGGGCCTCCACAGACCGCCGCAGTCGACCCAACGATGCCGTTCGATTCCCAAAGAGAAGCGGCGGCTCATATGAAGCCCGGTGCTGCCACCTACGCGTAACACGGTGCGGGCGGCTTTCATCAGGCTGAAGGAAGGTGAAGATTGCGTATTTCGAATGCCATGCCAATACTCACTGGCTCGATGGCAATTGGTCGAGGCTGGGCGCGTTTCCCTGAGCGTACTGGTTTCACGCGAGGATGACGATTATGGCCAATGACAAGATGATGGCGCAAATCTCCGGGCAGGACGGCTTCATCGCCGCGCTTGACCAGAGCGGCGGATCGACCCCGGGCGCCCTGCGCCTCTACGGCATTCCGGACAACGCCTATAGCGGCGATGCCGAAATGTTCAGGCTCATGCACGAGATGCGGGTGCGCATCATGACCGCGCAAGCCTTCACCGGAGCCAAGGTCATCGCGGCCATCCTTTTCGAAGGCACGATGGACGGCGAGGTGCGCGGCACGCCTACTCCGGCGTTCCTGTGGGAGGAGCGGGGCGTCATCCCCTTTGTAAAGGTCGACAAGGGGCTCGAGGCCGAGAAAGACGGTGTCCAGCCGATGAGGCCGCTGCCGGGGCTCGACGCCCTTCTTACCCGGGCGGTGAACCTCGGTGTCTTCGGCACCAAGATGCGCTCCGTCATCAACCTGCCCTCGAAAGAGGGTATCGCTGCCGTGGTGGCGCAACAGTTCGACGTGGCCGCGCAGGTCGTCGAGCATGGGCTGATGCCGATCATCGAGCCGGAAGTCTCGATCAAGAGCCAGGACAAAGCCGGTGCGGAAGCCATCCTTCTCGCGGAACTGAAGAGGAACCTTGACGCCGTGCCGGATGGCCGCCCGGTGATGCTCAAGCTGACGATACCGGATGTTCCTGATCTCTACGCGCCGCTGGTGAACCATGAGCGCGTGGCGCGGGTGGTCGCGCTTTCCGGCGGCTACACGCGAGCGGACGCCTGCAAACGCCTCTCCGCCAATCACGGCATGATCGCGAGCTTTTCGCGAGCCCTGGCGGAAGACCTCAGGCATTCGATGAGCGATGCGGTGTTTCAAGCAACGCTGGCAAAATCCATTGACGAAATTTACCAGGCCTCGACCGTGAAGGTTTGATGCCGGGCTGCGCGAGACGAGGCTGATGGATAAGCACGATGGGCGCTCGACTCGCGGGCCATGCCATGGGCCCGAGACGACAAGGATTGTCATCGCCTCAAATCCCGCTTCCGGTGCCGGAGGGCGGGCCGCGCGGTGTGCCGCCGCGCGCAAAGACCTCGACAATGATCATGTGGCCGCCACAGCAAGGGCATGGCGGGCGATGATCGGTGGTGGGGTCCGGATCGGCTGCGTCGTGCGCCGCCGGCGGATCAACCGCCGGCATCGGGGCGGCGATCAACTCCTTGGCGCGGACGATATTGGCCTTGCAGCCGGCGCTGGCCAGCAGCCCGTAATGTCGGATGCGATGAAACCCCTTCGGTAGAACGTGGAGCAGGAAGCGCCTGATGAACTCGTCGGCGGCGAGCGTCATTGTGCGGTACCGCGCCTGCCCGTTGCGGCGGTAATCCTTGTACCGGAAGGTCACGCCGGGCTCGTCGAGAGCAATGAGCCGGCTGTTCGCGATGGCGACGCGATGAGTGTAGCGGGCGAGATAGGCAAGCACCGCTTCTGGCCCGGCGAACGGCGGCTTGGCGTAGACGAACCAGTTCTTCCGCCGCAGCGGTGCGAGATGCGCGGCGAAGGCCTCGCGACGACGCAGGCCCTCGATCTCGGCAAAGAACGCCAGTCGGCCGGCCGCGTGAGCGGCGGCGAGCGCCGCCAGGAAGAGCCGCCGGAACAGGCGGGCAAGCACCCGCACTGGCAGGAGAAAGCCGGGCTTGCAGCCCACCCAGCGTGTCCCGTCCAACGATATGCCACCGCCCGGCACAATCATATGAACGTGCGGGTGGTGGGTCATGGCCGAGCCCCAGCTGTGGAGCACGGCGGTGGCGCCGATGCGAGCGCCGAGGTGCTTGGGATCGGCGGCGATCGTGAGCAGCGTCTCGGCGGCCGTGCGGAACAGCAGGTCGTAGACCACCGCCTTGTTCTGGTAGGCGATCGGGGCGATCTCGGCCGGCAGCGTGAAGACCACGTGGAAATAGCCGACCGGCAGCAGATCGGCCTCGCGCGCCGTAAGCCAATCCACCGCCGCCGCGCCCTGACACTTTGGGCAATGGCGATTGCGGCACGAGTTGTAAGCGATGCGGCTGTGGCCACAATCCTCGCAGCGCTCGACATGCCCGCCGAGCGCGGCCGAGCGGCACTGCTCGATCGCCGACATGACCTGGAGCTGACCCAGGCTCACATGCCCGGCATTGGCCCGGCGCCAGTCGGCCCCATGGCGATGAAAGACGTCTGCGACCTCCAGCCTCGGGCGGCGCACGGCCGCCCGGCTACGCCTCGGGTCGCGGCCTCCCCTCGATCAATAGTGCGAGCCGGTCGAGTGGGCTGGTGACGGCCCGGATCGTGGTATTGGCGACGCGGGTGTAAAGCGCTGTAGTATCGAGCTTGGCGTGACCCAGGAGCGTCTGGATCACGCGAATATCGACATCTTGCTCGAGGAGGTGCGTGGCGAAGCTGTGCCGCAGCGTGTGTGGCGACACGCGCTTTTTGATCCCCGCGGCCTGGGCGGCGGCACGGACAGCGCGGCACAGTTGGCGGGCTGACAGCGGCTCGACCGGGTTGCGGCCGGGAAACAGCCAGCCTCCCGGCAGCAGTAGGCTGCGCCGCCGCCCCTCCCGCCACCAGACGCGCAGCAGTTCGAGCAGCTGCGGCGACAGCATTGCGTGACGGTCCCCCGCCTTCGCGGGGGCAGGCTCTTGCGCCCCTTGCCGCGCTCGACGCGCAGCAGCATGCGCCCGGAATCGACATCGCCGACCTTGAGCGCGACAACCTCCGAGACGCGCAGCCCGGCGCCGTAGGCGGTGGCGAACGCCGCCTTGTACTTCGGCCCCGATGCCGCCCGCAGCAGCAGCGTCACCTCCTCGACGCTGAGCACCGCCGGTATTCGCCGCGGTTGCGGCACGACGGTGAGCCGGCGCGCCAGATCCGGCCGGTCCAGTGTCACCGTGAAGAAGAAACGCAGCGCCGAGACCACGCTGTTGATGCTCGGCGGCTGCACGCCGATCTGCGTCTGGTGGAGTTGGAAGAGACGTAGGTCTTCCGCCGTCGCCGTGTCGGGCGACCGGCCAATGAAGGCCGCGAATGCCCGGACGTGTCGCACATAGCCGCTGCGCGTGTGCTCGTTGAAGCCGCGCACGGTCATATCCTCGATCATGCGCGCCCGCAGTGGGCTGACGGGCCGAGCTGAACTATCGGAGGTCATCGGGGCTCTTCTCCCGAGCTGAAGGTTGCTGGACCTTCGATGCTCGGGATCGGATGTCCCGACCGTCACGCGCTACCGCCCATCACTCCGACAAAACGCGCTGACCGTCACAGCTGCTCCCTCCCGCGCGAGCGGGTTCGTTCTTCGGCGCAAACACGTCATTCGACAGGAATGGAGGATCGTAGGCTGGCCACCCTTGAGGGCCCAAAACGCGGGACTGTGGAATGACATCTTCGGGTCAATCGGCGGTGTCACCAATTACCGCGCACAGCCGCGGGACCTTCGGCTGCGAAAGAACCATTGCGCCCCATTCTAAATAAAGGCGCCCCCAACCTGCTATTGATGATCTCTACCGCGGGTCTCATCTCGCCGGCTCGAAGCTCCTTTGGCGTAGCTACCAAGGCCGAGCGATAGATTGTCGCTCGGTTGACATCGGCAACTTCTTTGATGGTCATCCCGGGATCGGCCAGCATCTCCCGGCATCGCGTCGCTGCGCTTGCAGGGCGCGGCTTTATCTAAACCCGTCGGGGCAGCGGCCGAGATCACATGACGGCATCGGCACCGTGCATCGCGCGCCTGGGATGAGAAGCGTATGCGGCTCAGGAGTCTCGCCCGCGTAGGCCAGCTCGCGAAAGGTGCCGCCACATCGCCGGCCTCGCAGTGGACGGAAATAGGCCAGTGATCAACTCGGCGGGCGCAATTCGGGGTTCTCGAGAGAGAGGCGGTCGGTCCACCCCGCCGCGCGGGCGAATTCATCGAAGAACGCGATGTCGTAGGCGCGTTCCGGCGACTGGCGCACCATTTCGTCGATCTTGTGAGCGTCTGGCCCGACCAGAATGCGCCAGCGATCGGCCTTTACGCCGTCGAGGATGATCGTCGCGGCCTGTGCCGCGCTGGTCACCGCCTCGTCGCGAAAACGCCGCTCAAGCTCAGCCACGAGGTTACGCAACTGATCGTCCGATAGCTGCGAGACGTCGCGGCCCAGCAGAGCAAAGCGCTCCCGCGCGTGCGCGAGACCGGCAGCATCGATCGCGTCCGATTCGCGATCGCCGCTGTGGATCTTGCGCATGTTGGCGCGGATTGAGGTCCCGATCTGGCCGGGCATGACGACCGAGCATTTGATGTTCGGCGCGTTGATCCGCAGATCAGTGATCAGCGCCTCGGTGAACCCCTTGACCGCGAATTTCGCGGCCGAATAGGCGGTATGCGAGGTGCGTGGCCCGACCGAGGCCCAAAAGCCGTTGATGCTACTGGTGTTGACGATGTGGCCCTCCTCGGCGTTTTGCAGTATCGGCAGAAACGCGCGGGTGCAGTTATAGACGCCGCCCCAGCAGATGTTGAACGTGCGCTCCCATTCGTCGCTGCTATTGGTAACCAGGCTGCCGCCGCCGCTGATACCAGCGTTGTTGAACAACAAGTGGATCTCGTAGGTCTTGTGACGGTCGGTAGCCTCGTCGCGAAACCGCTCGACCTGCGTCCGGTCGGCGACATCGGCGATGTGCGTCGTGACACGCAGCCCTTGCGGCAATCCCGCCGCCTCGCAGAGCCTTTGCGTTTCCACCAGGCCGGTCGGCGAGACGTCGCACATTGCGACATTGCAGGCTTCCGCCACCAGCTGGCGGACCAACTCGCGGCCCATTCCGCTGCCGCCCCCGCTGACTACCGCGATCCTCCCAGCGAATTCGGTCATGTGTACCTCCTTGCTTTCTGGCGCCGATCCAAATAGGGCTCGCTCGCCTACCTCTCGGCCGGTGCGCCTGTGGCGGAGAGCAGTGTGGGGGCAATGTCGGGTAGGCAAGGCCAGCCGACCTCGCGCGCGAACTGCTCGAAGAAATCGACATCGTAGGCGCGCTCGGGCGAGCGGCGGACCAGTTCATCGATCTTATGGGCGTCTGGCCCGACCAGAATGCGCCATTGGTCGGCAGAGCCGTGGGCAGCACTAAGCCCGCTGCAGCAATGCGCGCACGTACGGCACAGGGTCGGGATCGCCTTCCAAGCTGTCCGCATCCTGTTTGGTCTTCAATTCAATTTGCAACCGGATGCCGTTCGGGTCATGGAAGTAGAAGGTTTTGCCATCCCCCCGTTCGATAATTTCGGTCACGGCGACCCCATGGTCCTTGAGCCGTTGGTAGGCGGCGTCAAATGCCTCAAGCGTGTCCACCGGTAGTGCCAGGTGATTTACATGTTGGCGCTCGCCCGCCGTCGGGAGCTCGGCACCATCGAACACCGCGAAGGCATTGCCGCCACCGATCTCGACGTTATAATGCCGGCGCGCGCGTGGCGCGGACTAACCGCATGCCCAGTATACCGCAGTAAAACTGCAGCGTGGCTTCCATATCATACGTGTTGATGCCGACGTGATCGATATACATGACTGTTCCTCCTTCGCAGGTCTAGTCTAGTTAGCCTCCCCCATTCGTGCTAGAGTCAAAAAATCCTGCTGTGGCTGACATTGTTGCTGCGCGCGTCGCTGCGCTTTGTCCTCGACCATTGGCCCAAAGGGCCGCCGCAAATGCCTTGCAAGCGAAGGTTAGGCAACCCGGCGCGCGTGGAGATATTTCTTGATCCCCTCAATCATCGTTGGCGGGGCAGCCTCGCGCTCAGCGATGACGCCTTAATAGATACCTATCATCAAGCTGTGGAAGACAACAGAGCAGCTCGGGCCGAGGGTAACGATGAGACGGGACCCTGGGGGGCTCCATCCACGCACCGCTCCCGTTGTAGCACCGAGTTAGCCGGGCTCAAATTAGCGACCGACTCTGCTTACATCTGGATGAGAAAATGGGCTCAGGTCAGTCAACCTCGTCGGATCCGCGCCTGGACGATCCCGTCCGCGACGCTCAACGGGGTGGCGCCGGTCGAGGCGGCCCAGCGCAGGACATCGCGGGTGATGGTACCGATGCGTGCGACCGAAGCGAGCACCGCGTCTGGCTGGTCGTCGATGGCTTCCTGGTGGAAGTCGATGACGCCGCCGGCATTCGCTAGATAGTCCGGCACGAACGCGATGCCGCGCACTGCCAACGCTGCATCGTGCCGCGCCTCCGCAAGCTGGTTGTTGGCACCGCCGCAGACGACGCGGCAGCGCAGGCGGGGGATAGTTGTATCATTCAACACCGCGCCGAGCGCGGCCGGGGCGAAAACGTCGACGTGCTGGGCGTAGATTTCCTCGGGTGTTGCCACGCTCGCGCCATAGGCGGCAACAGCCTGCGCGCACCGGTTCGCGTCAAGGTCACTGACCACCAATACCGCTCCCGCCACCGACAAGTAGCCGCACAATGGCATACCGACATTGCCTAGCCCTTGGACGGCGACTCGCAGCCCCGCCAGATCGCTGCGGCCGAGGCAGACCTCCGCGGCGGCGCGCAGGGCCTCGAACACGCCGAACGCGGTCGCGGGCAAGGCTTGCTGCGCGGCCGCCGTCGCCCCTGCGGTATGGCACGTCACTTCCCGCATGATTGGCAAGTCCGCGAGCGTTGTGCCCACGTCATCGGCGGTGATGTAACGGCCGCCGAAGCTCTCGATGATGCGGCCCATCGCGTGTAGCAGCGCCGGCGTCTTGTCGCGGCGTGGGTCGGCGATGATCACCGACTTGCCGCCGCCATAGGGCAGCTCGCAGATCGCCGCCTTATAGGTCATACCGCGTGAGAGCCGCAGCACGTCGGTCATCGCGTGCTGTTTGCGGGCATACGGATATATGCGGCAGCCGCCGAAGGCCGGGCCGAGCGTGGTATCGTGGATCGCGATCAGCGCCCGCAGTCCGCAGGCCGCATCTTGTGCGAACAGCAGCGTCTCATGGTGGTCGTAGTCAGGGTGATCTAACATCTCTCACCGTGCCGTCGTCGCGCGGCAGATGAAGACGAACGTCACAAGATGCGAACAACAATAGGGCTTCTTCGGCATCGGCTTGGCTTAAATGCTTGTCGTGGGACTGGCACGTGCTCATAAAGGGTGATTGCGTATCGAGCGGCCTGGGTGCTGCGGATCCCGCCATCTGTGAATCCGCAGCCCATAGGCGACAAGATGGTGAGTAGCAGGGGGTGCACGAGAGCTGCGCGCCGCCGATGAAGAGGGCAGCAATACCATTGAACGCCGTCAAGCTGTGTTGGTCGTCCCATCGCATGGGCGGACAATCTGGAATGCCGCTTAAAAATTGATTATCACTTTTGCACTACCCTTTGGGCGTCTGCCTCGTTCCGCTAGGGCTGCGCTCTGCGCTTCCCACTTCCGCGAGGGGCGCGGAGCCGCCCCACTGAGAGGAATGTCTTCGCCCCGATGGGTAACGATCGCTTCTGGAAATCGCATTGCTGCGGTCAAGACCCCTTTTGAGCTGTGAGCGTCGGTGAGCCGGGACTGAGGATCGGCGCTGTTCAACTGGGCGGTCTCGATTAACGCAAACATCTCGGCGGCACGCGCCTGCCTATTCGCGGTCCACCTCCGTCTCCTGCTGGCGCAACGAATCGGCCAAGACTTGATCGGCCTCGACTGTGGCGCGCTCCATCCATTCGGCTTTATCCTTCGTCGTCCCTCGACCACCTCATTCACAACGCCGATCGCATCGATCTCGCCGGCGACAGCCTGAGACGTAGACGATCCAGATCAACTGCAAAGGATTGACCACCGGCCGGCAACTTGCCAAAAATTACTTCAAGGGGGTGTCCGCCCAGCCATGCCACATCATCTCGTTTCGCCGACATCATTTCGGAACCGGCGGGCGACTTCGTCGGAATCTGCACGCAAGCGGCTCTCGGCAATCCTGCAGGCGAGCGGCTGATTACATTGCCGGAGTAAACGCCGCTCCTGCCTGTCGGCGCAACCCGCAATATTCGTGCTGCATCGGCCGGTGAGAGGAAAGGATCTACGATGAAACAGCTTGTCGGCTTCGCCGGGGTGCTCCTGGCAGCGTCAACCGCGGCCGGGCAGCCGGGTCCCATTGTCATGCCCGCACAGGAGGAGGTCATCGTCGGGCATAACGGTGCAGCTGGCCCGATCTGTGAAACCCGAAGGCGTCACAGACCAGCGCCGGAATTGGAGGTGAAGATCACCCCATCGGAGGTCAAGATCCCCGATAATGCCAAACGCGGAACCCCATTGGCGAAGCTCACGGTTCGGTGGAGCAACGGAGAGCCGTTTCGTGGTGAACTCCGGCTTACCAAAAACACAGCTGGCATCTGCCAACTCTCAGGCATGGAACTGCAATTGAGCCGCGCCGTCACGAAGGCTGATGACTACGAGAGGTCGTTGTGTACTGTAACTGCGATCAAATAATAATGAGGCCCTGAAAGGCGAGGCCGCTCGGGACCCAGCGCAGGTCCGCGCCTTCAGGATCGGCGACAATAAGCTCACCGAAAATGTCGAATGGAACGAGCGCCTGCTCGCGCAGCAGCTCAAAGACCTCTCGCTCATCCTCCTCGATTTCAGCCTCGAACTAGCCGGTTTTGAGATGTTCGCTCCGGTCGTGGAACCGAATGGCCGGGTTCGGAGCGAATAGGGTCCAACCGTGGCGCGTGCTCTTTCAGCCGGCAGGGCGGGGACAACGCGCGTAGACAGCTGGTATATTCGAATAAATCGCAGCGTTGCGGGCGAGAACGCGTCGGGTTGGGCGGAGCGGTGACCAGTTGAGCGGGTCTGGAAGTACTGCAGCGAGACGGACTGCCTCGCCGATGGTCAGAGCGGCTGCCGGCTTTTGAAAATAGTGCCGGGCTGCGGCTTCGGCTCCGTAAATGCCTGGCCCCCATTCCACCACATTGAGATACACTTCCATGATCCGCTGCTTGCCCCATGCAATCTCGATCAGCACGGTAAAATAGGCTTCGAAGGCTTTACGCACCCAGTCGCGCCCAGGCCATAGGAAGACACTCTTTGAGGTCTGCATGGAGATGGTGCTAGCGCCCAGCAAACGGCCGCGTCTACTCCGGTAATGATCCCACGCCGTCTCGATCGCGTTCCAGTCGAAACCGTGGTGGTTGCAGAATTGAATGTCCTCGCTTGCGATTACAGCACGAACCAGTTCGTGGAGATGTGGTCGAAGGAGGTCCAGCTTTTGTCGATCCCGTAACCCTCCACGCGGCGCAGCAGCATCAGTGGGGTGCCGGGGGGCGGCAGGTAACGATACAGCGCAACCAGCAGAATCGACTCGATAATAAAGCCGCTGATCAGCCAGAGCCCGATGCGAGCGAACCGCCGCAGCCTTCCGTGGGTGCGATTTGCGCCCCCCGTGGGCGCATGCCGCCGGTTAGCGGCGTCAGCGCGCAAGGCCAGGGTTAAGCTTGCCTACACCATGGTTCCTCGACGTGGTGCGAGGGAACCCATTGCGGGCGCCACTGGCTCAAGCGGGGAGATCGGTCTAACATTGCCATTCGCCAGCCTCTTGTTGTGTTCCTGCATTGTCGGCCGCGCCCGAGGCACTCGCCAAAGACGCGACGGTTCATCACAGTCTGCAGCGCCGTCAATAGCCACCGCTCGGCTGCCGCAGCGGCCCGCTCCCGTTCTGCCTCGAAGGCGGGGTTTAGCGTCCGGCATGGCCTTGAGGAACGTGACGCGCTCTACCAGGCCGGCCAGGACCTTGGTCGCGGCGGTTTTTCGGGCTGGCTGCACCACGGTGGAATTTGCCCCTCAGCGCCACATCCCGTGCATGCGAGCGGCGATATCGACCCGTGCGCCTTGGCTCGCGCCTCTCGCCGCCAATTCAGGTTTAGACTCCGGCCAGGTCGTCGGTTCGAAGAGGCCGAGCAGCTCGTCGGGAATGAAGCGGCTGCGCTACGCATAAACATGGCGGTCGCCCTGGGCATTCTGGCCATGCGTGAAGAAGCGTTGTGGGACCACAAGATGGAGATCGTCCCTGGCGCGGGTCATCGCCACATAGAGAAGGCGCCGCTCTTCCTCTCGTTGATGCCGTAGCAGGTGTGAAAACGCACCCTCTCGGCGGGGATGCCGTTGAGCGCCGCGTTGGAAGCCTCGACATAGATTTCGGCGCGGCGCCTTTTCTGGGCATCCGTCAATCCCGGCTCGAAGAAAATATCCGGGAGGAACGGGTCATCGACCTGAATGAGAAAGCCCGCCGCGACAACGCCCTTGTATTCCTTGTTCAGCTCGGCCGCGAGCGCGTGGAAATACTCTTCCTCAGTCTTGTAGTATTCGTTGATGCCGACGCCTGAGGGAGCCGTCGCCGACATGAACACATGATCACGCGGCACGCCCGCTGCCGTGGCTGCCGCCTTCAGGTTGTCGATATCCTTCTGAAGCGCCTGCTCGCCGCGGTATTTGACCGGGCCGACGCAAATGACCGGTACGACCGGCACAATGGTGCCGCCCAGCATCGCTTCCTTGAAATATTGTGCATAATATTCGGGAAGGCGGCGACCTCCTGCTGGAACAGCATGAGCTTCTGGTTGGGCCGGGCCTCGAACCCTTCAAGGCGCTACTGGATGTAGGTGAAGAAGCCTGGCTTTGAGAATTCGCCGTCGGTCACGATGTCGATGCCGCATTCGACCTGTCTGCGCACGGACTCCTTGACCGCCTTGGCGATTACGGCATCGAGTACGTTTTGATCATAGGGCTGGCCGGCGGATTTCGCCCTCAGCAGATCGAGCACATCATGCGGACGTGGCAGGCTGCCGATATGCGTCGTCTGGATCCGGTCGGTATTCTGTTGGAGTGACATCTCGCCCCCTCTCCGCAGTTAGCCTGCTGCCTCCGCGCAGGGGGGTGACCTTAGGCGGCTGGACTTGCCGCCGCCAGTCGGCCAAAGACATTTCGGCCGCCTTGCCTTATCGAGCCGCTCGCTGCTAGCGCAAGCATTCAGTTCCCTCCCGCAGAGCGCAGCTCGTCAACCAGCACCCGGATATTCTCAGAGTAGTCGACTGGCACCGCGACCAGGTGGACGCCGCCCGCCTTGAATGCCGCTTCCAGCGTGGGAACGAGCCCGTCTGCCGTCCCGACGCACGAGCCCTTTGCGCCATAGGCTTCGGCATATCTGACGAAGTCAGGATTGCCAAAGGTAAGCCCCCAATCGGCAAAACCCTCTGCCTCTTGCTTCCAGCGGATCATGCCGTAGGCGTTATCCTGCAGTATCAGCACCACTAAATTCAACCCGAGCCGCGTCGCCGTTTCCAATTCCTGCGAGTTCATCATGAACCCGCCGTCGCCGCACACCGCCAGCACACGCCGGCGGGGATACACGATCGAAGCCATCATCGCGGCCGGCAGTCCTGCACCCATCGTCGCGAGTGCATTGTCGAGCAGCAGCGTATTCGCCACGTGCGTACGGTAGTTGCGAGCGAACCAGATCTTGTACATGCCATTGTCGAGGCAAACGATGCCGTCCTCCGGCATCACGTGTCGGACGTCGTGCACGATGCGCTGCGGCGTCAGCGGGTAGCGGCTCTCGGTTGCTCGCTCGCTAAGATGTGCGAGGATTTTCTCGCGCAGCGGCAATAACGAGGAAGGCGTCTTCAGCTTGCCCGCGAGCCGGTCGGCGAGCAGCGCGAGGCCGGACCCGACATCGCCGACCACCTCGGCGTGCGGAAAGAAGACTTCCTCCACCGTCGCCGGCACATAGCCCACATGGATCACTTTGGGCCCATTGGGGCCCATGATGAAGGGCGGCTTCTCGACTGTATCATGGCCGATCGAGAGGATCAGGTCGGCCCCGTTTATCGCCTCGTGCACATAGTCGCGCTCGGACAGCGCCGCCGTTCCTATATAGAGGTCCGAGCACCCAGTCACCGCGCCCTTGCCCATCTGCGTAGTGAAAAAGGGAATGCCGACCCGGCGGACAAAGTCCGACAGTGCCTCGCCCAGCCGCGGCCGGTTCGCCGCGGCGCCCAGCATGATCAGCGGACTCTCGGTTTCGAGGATCATTACCGCCGCTCTGTCCAGCGCACCCGGGTCAGCGACCGGAAGCTCGATTGGATGCGGCGGCACGGGCGGAAGATCTGGTGCCTTCTCTGCGGCGATGTCCTCCGGCAGTTCCAGGTGCACCGGCCCCGGCCGCTCCTGTTGGGCAACGCGGAACGCCTCGCGCACGATCGTCGGGATCGTCGCCGGGCTGACGATTTGGCGCGCCATCTTGGTCAGCGGCGTCATGCTTGCGACCACATCGACCAGCTGAAACCGGCCCTGTTTGCTGTGCAAAATCCCCTTCTGGCCGGTGATCAGGATCATCGGCATCGCGCCGAGGAGCGCATGCGCGGCACCGGTACAGAGGTTGAGGGCTCCGGGACCCAGCGTGCTGAGACACACGCCGGGCTTGCCCGTCAGCCGGCCGTAGGTTGCCGCCATAAACGCCGCGGCCTGCTCATGCCGCGTCAAGACAAGCCCGATCTTGGAGCCGTGCAGCGATTGCACGACGTCGAGGTTTTCCTCGCCGGGAACGCCGAAGATTCGCTCGACGCCCTCGTTCTCCAGCGCCGTGACGAGCAGGTCGGATCCCTTGTTCATTCGAACCCCTCCCCAGACCGACCCATGGATGTGGTGCTTGGGAGCTCGGTCGACCATGCGTAGCGCGTGTTTCACCACAATTGACCGAGCTTTAGCCGACTTCACTCCGGTTTATGGCGGCTCCGGTGATTGCTCCCGTCCAAACCGCGGCGGTCATCCCGATCGCCCAAACGCCGTGCAATCGGCATGTCGTGAATGGGGTGTAGGTACCGGCGATCATCAGAAAGATCGCGGCATGATCAAGCTGGCGGAGAAACCCTCGTCGGGATGCATTGGAGGCGAGGTCGTAGGCTGCCGAGCAGCCGAGCATCGTGAGAAGGCAAGCGGAATAGACGAGGCTTGCCAAGAAAATCGGCCGCTCGGCGACACCCGCGGCGATGCTCACCAGCATGACCGAGCCGACCACGCCGGCGAAATTGCCGATCGTGTGTATGATTCGGTCTGCTGCGAGTTCGCCGCTCGATATTGCGTGAACCCAGTCGCGACCCTCATCGCAGCCAAACCCTAATTGCGAATTCCGGCGCTTGGTAAGTAGTCACGCCAGCCGGTTCGGCAGATTGCAGGTTTGCAACGACGCCGGGGAGGAGCTGCAGCAGGACTGGGTTTGGTCCGAGCGCTATGCGCCGCAGCCGGAGATCCTACGCTACGCCAACCACGTCGCCGACCGCTTCGACCTGTGCCGCGATATTCGCTCCCGTTTTGACTGCTTGAGATGAACACGCCTTTTTCGCCCGAACACCAGCCGAAGCCCGGGTTCCTTAAAACAGGTCTGTCCCGTTCTGGGCGAAAATGGGCTTGGAATTCCCGGCGTACCGGCGAGCCAGCTGCTCCGAGCTTTGATGGGCCTGGCGAGAAGCGCCTCCGCCAGCGGATCGAGGCCGGCTTCTCGCGCGATTTGTGCCTTCGTCCGCCGCTTCGGCCAATAAGGCAAAAGAGATCCTCCTACGCGTGATGGCCGACAGGTTCCCCGACACACGGGAAACAAGATGGATGCCCTCCTGCGAGAGACCCTCTCCCCAATCCAAGTCTGGTTCGCACGCGACTTGTATGGGGCTCTTTTC
>CAWBCV010000010.1:0-276702 GCA_963787425.1 uncultured Alphaproteobacteria bacterium | reverse complement strand
AATGCCGCATCAAGCATGCCGACGGCACGACCGAGACGCTATGGCTCAACCACACCTTCAGCGCCTCGCAACTCGAATGGTTCCGCAAAGGCTCGGCGCTCAACCTCTTCCACCATTGAAAAATCGGCCGAAAGGCCGGTCCGAGGCACTCGGTCGACGCCGTGGAGATCCGCCATCGGCGGTGATAGCACATGGAGCTTAAGGCCGTCCCGTTCCGGTCGCCGCTTTCCGCTTACGAGGAACACGCGGAATGGCTGCTCGCGGGGCACCGTGCCGCCAACTCCGCGGCCATCGAATCGCGCCACGCTGCTCCACTACGTCGCCGCTAACGGCGTCGAAGCATACCGCCAGAAGACGCCCCCGAACGCCGTCGAAATCGCCCGCGCGCTGCTCCAGGCCGCCGCCGAGCCCGACGCGCTGGCCGACATGTATGGCGTCGAATGCACCACCATGACGATGCTGGTATCGAGCGGCCATCCGGCTGAGGCGGGACTTCAGGTGCCGCTCGTTGAATTGCTGCTGGATTTCGGCGCCGCGGTCGAAGGACGCGGCACCAGGAAATGGGGGGACCGCTCGTCACAGCGCTGACCTTCGGAATGATCGACGCTGCCAAGACTTTGGCTAACTGCGGGGCGCGTATCGATCTGCCCGCCGCCGCCGGACTAGGGCTCGAGGATGACGCCGCCCGCCTGCTCCCGTCCACTGAGGCCGAAGCGCGCCATCGCGCGCTCTCCTTGGCTGCGCAGCACGGGCATGCGGAGATTGTTGGTCTGTTGCTCGACGCCGGCGAGGATCCCAATCGCTACAACCATGAAGGCCACCATGCGCACTCGACGCCACTGCATCAAGCCGTCCTAGGGGGTCACGAGGCGGTGGTGCGGCTCCTGGTCGAGCGGGGCGCGCGGCTGGATATCCGCGACACCATATGGCAGGGCACAGCGCTCGGCTGGGCGCTTTATGGCGGAGGGAAAGCGAAGGTGCAGATGGCTGAGTGTCTGCGGTCACTCGGCGCAGCGAAGTAGCCCCGCCTTCGCTCTGGACTGCTGGGTCACCGGCCGAGCTCATTTGCTCGAAATCAACCCGTCCGAACTGACTGCACCCTCCGGGATCGCCCCCGAGGCCCGCGCCGGATTTTGACCTGCGGGTAACCAGCCAATAGTTAGGGTAAAATCGCATTGTGTTCACTATGCACGCGCGCAAGTGACAAATGGGACGCCGCGAGAGCGCGGACCCAGAGATACTTGTTGCGAAGCGGCCGGTTCCGTGTTCCTCAGTCTTTTGGGACTTCACCGACGGCCGGGGCTACCGGAAACGGTCTCGCCCTACTGGTAGGCATCATCGTTGAGGAAATGACATGCAGGAGCAATCTCGGGGTCCGCTCGTCTCACCAACTCCGCGAGGTGTTCATCACCTCGCGCTCTGCACCGACGACATGAAGGCAACGATCGACTTCTACGTCGATGTGCTCGGTATGCCGCTCGTCCACGCCATGAAGGTGCCGCCTGGTCTGGGCACCGGCCCCGGTAATCGCGGAAACCCGCCCTATGAGCGGGTGCGGCATTACTTCTTCGATATGGGGAATGACAGCCTCCTCGCGTTCTTCGAGATGCCGAAGGGCAAAGAACCAAAGGGCAACCGCAACGCGATCGGTGCCATGCAGCATTGCGCCTTCGTCGTCACGGCCGAGCGCTTCCGAGAGGTCGAAGCGCGGCTGAAAGCGCACGCTATCGATTATATCGGGCCAATCCCACAGCTTCCGGGATTGCTCGGCATCTACTTTTATGACCCTAACGGCATCCGCCTCGAATTTGCTTGCCAGCCAGAAGACGGCGAGACGCCCGCGGTGATACCCTGCATCACCCAGAGGAGAGCGGAAGCCCGTGCCGAGCTCGAAACCCTACCGGGCATTACGTCTGAATGGATCGAGAAGCGCTTGGCCGCCGTGCCAGACTAATTGAACCGATCTCGACGTAGCAGCCATCTCACCGACCCGGCCCGTCAGAGGACCTCAATGTCGAAGAGCCTCCCGCGCCGCGCGACCATCCCCATCCAGCTGGGAAGGTGCTTGGGCGCTGGCTGCGAAGCGCACTCCGCACCGGTATTTCGCCGGCGTGCTCTGTGTGCACACTCTGGATGGTCCGGACATGCGGGATCATGGATTTTGGGGCCCTCAGCAGGGGGATGTTGCCAGCTCAGCTACGGGCCGCCTCTCGCAATGCAGCCTGTAGAGCCGTATCGAGCGCACCGAGAAATCGCGACCTGTCCCTCTTGGTCAATGGGGCTGGCCCGCGAGTGTTAGTCCCTAGTTCCCGCAGGTGACGGGCTATTTCACGACCGGCGAGCGCATTGCCGATATTCGCTTCCGCCCAAAGCTTTCCGGTCGGGGAGACAGCGCGCGCTCCTTTCTTGAGGCAGCGTGATGCCAGCGGGATATCGGAGGTGACGCAAACATCGGCGGCCGAGATATGTTCCACTATCCAGTCGTCGGCTGCGTCTGCGCTGTCGCCGACGAGAACCATGCTCACGTTCGGCATCCCCGGCGGCCGGATGGGGCGCGAGCCATTAGACACAACAAAAACATTGAGCCTCAGGCGAGCGGCCACACGATAGATCTCCTCGCGCACTGGGCAGGCATCACCATCGACGTAAATGTCGGTCAACTCTCGGCCTGCTTAGTAATTGGCGTATCAACGCCGATCAGCCACTCCCGCAGCTTCGACCACCGCCGTCTCGCTCGGCTCCCCTTAACCGCGATCGCCAGCGCCTTTCGCTGTCCGACGAGCACGACGAGGCGCTTGCCACGCGTCACTTCCCGTGTAGACCAGGTTCCGTTTCAGCATCGGGTAGTGCTGTGTCGTCAGCGTGATGACCACGGCCGGGTATTCCGAGCCTTGGCTCTTATGGATTGTCGTCGCGTAGGCGAGCACCAATTCATCGAGCTCGCCAAAGCCGTAGGTAATTTCGTGGCCATCGAAGTCGACGTGGAGTTCGCCTTCCTCGATATCGATCCGCGACACGACGCCGAGGTCGCCGTTGTAGACGTCCCTGTCGTAACCGTTCTCGACCTGCATGACCTTGTCGCCCGGACAGAAGCTCCAGCCGAACCGTTCGATGCGGATTTCACCCGGAGGGTTCAGCGCGTTCTGCGGCTCGATGTTGAGCGAGCGGGCACCGAGGCCGCCCCGGTTCATTGGGCAGAGCACCTGGATGTCGCGTATTGGGTTGAGCCCAAAGCGCCTCGGCTCCTGCACGATCGCCAGCAGCTTTCGCACTCCCTCTTCCGCATCCGCCGCGTCGATGAAGTAGAAATCACCGCTGTCGGCAGGGGCGAGATCGGGCATCAGGCCGTGGTTAATCCGATGTGCGTTGACGATCATACAGCTCTCGGCAGCCTGCCGGAAGACCTCGGTTAAGCGCACGACAGGCACTGCGCCCGATGCGATGATGTCCGCCAGAACCTGCCGGGGGCCGACCGAGGGCAGTTGATCGACATCGCCGACGAGCAGCAATGCCGAGCGCTCCGGCAACGCCCAAAGGACCGCCCGCATCAGCGGCACATCGACCATTGATGTCTCGTCAACCACCAGGAGATCACAGTTTAGAGGCTCTTTCTCGTTGCGACGGAAACCGCCAGTCCTGGGGTCGGTCTCAAGTAGGCGATGGATGGTTTTCGCTTCGAGGCCAGTGCTCTCGGACAGACGCTTTGCGGCGCGACCGGTCGGGGCACAGAGCGCGATCGACGCCGCCAACTCGATCGCCAGCGGGATACCATCGAGCCGCCGGCAAATCGCCGCCGCGATAGCTGCAGTGCGCCCGTCCGGCGAAAAGTGCGGATCCGCCGCCCGCGCCCGCTTGCAGCATCTCCTCCGTATCCTCGACATCCGCCGCCGGCACGGCGAGCGGTGGCACCCGGTAGAGGTACTCTCCCTCCGTTCGCAAGGGCTCGCGGCTCGTCGCCAGCACGCGTATTGTCGAGTGAGCTCGCAACAGCGCCTCGGCGATCGTTGCTGCGGCATCGATCACATGCTCGCAATTATCGAGCACGAGCACCAGCTGACTGGTGCCGAGCGCATTCGCGACACGCTCGGCAGAAATCGCGCCGGCGGCGAATTTTAGTCCGAGCGCTGTGGCAACGGTGACCGGTGCAGGCCCGGGATCGGACAGCGGTGCCAGCTCGGCAACCCGGATGCCGTCAGCAAATTCCGGCAACAAATGCCGAGCGACCTCAATGCCGAGGCGCGTTTTGCCACCCCTCCCTCACCGATCAGAGTGACGAGCCGGTAAGTCCTGATTAGATCCGCCACCTCGGAAAGCTCGGCCTCTCGGCCGATTAGCTCAGAGACGGGCTCGGGGAATCGCCCCGCTCGCTTGGGCGATGCGATCAATCACCTGCAGAATGTCGACGGATGAATAGCCTAACTTGCCGCTCGCTTGTGCGACATACCGTAGAGCAACAGGCGCTCCTTTCCAGACTGAAATCCGACCCAATTGGACTCACACGTCGACTGCCCGCGGTTCGGGCTTTTGCAGATGTTGCTGGAGCTCGCCATAGCAAATCGCAACAGCCGCGGTAATGGACGGCGACAGGCTCGAAATCATCCCGATTGGGTCCGCATGAGGTCCGCAGGAATCCTGCGGTGCGGAATTGTCGCTCCATTTGGCCTATAAGTATTTGGAAAGATTGGCGCGCCCGAGAGGAGTCGAACCCCTAACCCCCAGATCCGTAGTCTGGTGCTCTATCCAATTGAGCTACGGGCGCCTGCCGAGTGCGTGGCGGCGATGTGCGGCGGCCACAACTACTCCACCGCGGTCTGCAAAGGCAAGGCGCATCGTCGCGCCTGCGGTGGCCGCCGGCTATGGCCGCAACCACATAGGGCGGATGAGCCCCGATACAATAGCGCCGTACGCGGCCGCCGCGGACGATCCGGCAACTCGCCCGTCAGTCACGCTGCTCGCTGGACGGCATCGGCGCGCCGAAGCCGGCCACCCCTGGATCTACTCGAACGAAGTGGTCATGGACGCTGCGGCCAAGGCGCTCGTACCCGGCAGTCTCGCCACCCTGCGGCGCGCCGACGGCAGCCCGCTCGGCGTCGCGATGTTCAACCCGCACACCCTGCTCGCCGCGCGACTTCTCGACCGCGACACGGCCCGGCCGATCGGCCAGCGCTTTCTCGCCCGCCGGATCGCGCGCGCTCTCAAATTGCGCGAGCGGCTGTTCGATACGGCCTTTTACCGCCTCGTTCATGCTGAAGCCGACGGGCTGCCCGGCCTTGTCGTCGACCGGTTCGGGGCATTTCTCGCTGTGCAGTCGAATACCGCCGGCATGGCAAGGCTCGAGCCGGTCGTCCTCGACACGCTCGGCGAATTGCTGAGCCCCGAGGCCATCGTGCTGCGCAACGACAGCCAGGCGCGGGCGCTCGAAGGACTTGCGTCCGAGACGCGGGTGGCGAGAGGCGGCCTCGAGGGACCCGTGCCGGTTCACGAGAACGGTGCGGTGTTCCGCGCCGACCTGCTCGCCGGGCAGAAGACCGGCTGGTTCTTCGACCAGCGGGACAGCCGGCGCTTCATCGCCAAGTTGGCCCGAGGCGCGCGTGTTCTCGACCTCTATTGCTATACCGGCGGTTTTGCGGTCCAGGCGGCGCGGAACGGCGCAGCTGCCGTTCTCGGGATCGACCGCTCCGAGCCGGCGCTGGCGCTCGCCACCGAAGCGGCAGAGCGCAACGGGGTCGGCCGAATCTGCGCGTTTCGCCGCGGCGAAGCCTTTGCCGACGCCGGCGGGCTCGCCGCCAAAGATGAGCGCTTCGACATCGTCATTGCGGATCCCCCGGCGTTCGCCAAATCGCGCAAGGAGGTGCCGGCGGCATTGCGCGGCTACCGCAAGCTGGCCCGGCTCGCTGCCTCGGTGACCGCGGGCGGTGGCATTCTCTTCGTCGCTTCCTGCTCGTTCCATGTCGGTGCGGCCGACTTCGCCGATGCGGTGCGCCGCGGGCTCGCCGATGCCGGACGCGCCGGCCGCATCCTGCGGGTCGCCGGCGCTGATGCCGATCACCCAATCCACCTGGCATTGCCCGAGACCGCCTACCTCAAGACCCTGACTTTGGCTGTCGACTAAAAGGGGCCGCACGGCCTTCGCCTGCGGCTACCTTTGAGGTTTTTGGGCGTATGATCGAACGCGAATTGATTTCGATACGGGAGCGTGCAGGATGGGCGCAACGCTGACCCTCTTCGATCTCGCAGGCGCGATTGCCCTCCTGATCTGGGGCGTGCACATGGTCCAGACCGGGATCACGCGCGCCTTCGGCCCCCAGCTGCGGCGCATCCTGGGCTATGCGCTCGGCAACCGGTTCAACGCCTTTCTGGCTGGCTTGGGCGTAACCTCAATCCTCCAGAGCAGCACGGCCACGGGGCTGATGGTGACGGCATTCGCGGCCGGGGGGCTTGTGGATCTCGTGCCGGCGCTGGCGGTCATGTTGGGCGCCAATGTCGGGACCACGCTGATCGTCCAGGTGCTGTCTTTTGATGTGTCTCGGGTTTCATTCCTGTTCGTTCTGATCGGCGTCTTCATGTTCAGGCGCGGCGGGGTTACCCGCACGCGCGACCTCGGCCGGGTGGGAATCGGCCTTGGTCTGATGCTGATCGCGCTTCAGCACCTCTTCACGATGATCACTCCTTACGAGGATGTGCCGAGCCTGCGGATGCTGCTCGGCGCGATCACGACCGACCCGCTGATCGACATTCTGCTCGCGGCAGGATTGACCTGGGCAGCGCATTCGAGCGTCGCCGTCGTGTTGTTGATCATGGCCTTTGCGGCCCAAGCGGTCGTGCCGCCGCACGCCGCGTTTGCGCTTGTGCTCGGGGCCAACCTCGGTACGGCTCTCAACCCGCTGCTCGAGAGCGGCATAGGCGGCGACGCGGCCGCAAAGCGCCTGCCGATCGGCAATCTTATCAACCGGATCGTCGGCTGCGCCCTCGCGCTCGCTCTTCTCAATTGGATCGGCCCGGCGCTGGTCACGATAGAGCCCGATGCGGGACGAGCCGTCGCCGATTTTCATACCGGCTTCAACATTGTCCTGGCGCTGCTGTTCTTCCCTGTGCTGAAGCCTTTCGCTCGGCTGCTCGTGCGTTTTCTACCGGCGCGCGTCGACCCGGCCGATCCGTCAAAGCCAATCTATCTCGACTGGGCGGCGCGCGAGACACCCAGTATCGCGCTCGCCGGCGCCGCGCGCGAGGCACTGCGGATGGCCGACGTGTTCGAGGCCATGCTGCGGGGTGCGCTCGATTCTCTCAATCGTGGCGATCGCAAGCGCGCTGCCGAGACCGCGCGCATGGACAACGTGCTCGACCGGCTCGACACCGCGATCAAGAAATATCTGACCTCCCTCGATACCGACGCGCTCGACGACACGGATCACCGACGTCTGTCGGAAATCCTGGCATTCACGACCAACCTCGAGCATGCCGGCGATATCGTCGAGAAGAGCCTGATGCCGCTTGCCGCCAAACGCATCAAACGCGGCCTCAGCTTCTCGGAAACCGGCCGGCAGGAGATCCACGACATGCTGGACCGGCTGACGAGCAACGCACGCGCCGCTGCCGCCGTGTTTATCACCGAAGACCCGCGGGCGGCCCGCCAGCTCCTCGGCGAAAAGGAAGTTTTCCGGGAGATCGAAGCACGCACAACCGAGGAATATTTCGGACGGGCGCGCGCCGGCCGGGCAGAGACCATTGAAATGAGCAAGCTCCTCCTCGACATCGTGCGCGATCTGAAGAGGGTCAACGCTCATCTGGCAGCGGCTGCCTATCCGATCCTAGAGGGGCGCGGCGAACTGCTGCCGAGCAGGCTGAAGCAAGACTAAGTTGCGGGGTTTAGAGTGGCGCGTACGAAGAAAAAACGAGCGGGAAAAAGCCTCGTTCCCGATCGAATTGTGGAATTGGAAACGGCGATTGCCGGCGTGCGCGACGGGCGAAAAACCAGCCCACGCACATCGCGGCTCCTCGCGGGAGGCATCCCGAGAATGGCGCAAAAGGTGGCTGAAGAAGCGACGGAAGTCGTCATCGAAGCCGTGCGAGGAGAGCGCTCGGCGGTCATCCATGAGAGCGTCGACCTCCTCTACAATCTCGTCGTGTTGTGGAGCGAACTCGGTATTACAGCCTCCGAGATCTGGGCCGAGATGGATCGCCGACAAGCGCTCTTTGGGATGGCGGAAAAGCTGCCGAAGGAAGTCGGGTTGGGCTCGACGTCCTCCGCGGAGCACTAACAACGGGGGCGGTCGAATGCGGCGAGATTCGCCACCCGTCAGAGTATGCGCCGAGCGGTTCGGATGATTGCCGGCCGTTTCAAGCTGGTAATTTTCGACTGCGACGGGGTGCTGGTCGACAGCGAGCCGATCATCAATCGAGCTCATGCCGATGTGCTGACCAACTGCGGTTATCCGATCACGGAGCGCGATCTCGTCGAACGCTTCTGCGGCATGAGCGATGCGGAAATGCTCGCCATTATCGAGCGCGAGTTGGGGCGTGCGCTGCCTCTTTCTTACACCGAGCGCGTCGGCGTTATGATCGAGAACGGGTTTTGTCGATCGCTCGCGGCGATCGAGGGAGGCGCTGAGGCGCTCGACGCGCTCCGATTGCCCATCTGCGTAGCATCGAGCAGCGCCGCCGAGCAGATCCGTCGCAAGCTGGAGTTGACCGGCCTCCTAGATCGGTTTGGGCAAAACAACCTGTTCAGTGCGGCGATGGTCGCCCGCGGCAAACCGGCGCCCGACCTGTTCTTGTATGCTGCCCAGCGTCTCGGCGCGCCGCCGGGCCGGTGTCTCGTGGTCGAGGATAGCCCGGCAGGTATCGAGGCCGCGTGCGCCGCCGGGATGACCGCAATCGGCTTTTGCGGCGGAAGTCATTGCGGGCCGGAGCACGGGTCACGCCTGCAAGCGCGCGGCGCGGCGCTGGTCATTGACGACATGCATAAACTGGTGGCCGGCATATCGAAGCTCGTGTAAGCCCGAGCGAGTTGGCACCTCCATCATAGGACAGGATTTGCTCGACGATCTCGAATCCGCACTTGGGCAAAGTCAGCGGTTCGGGGAGATCCTTGAAAAGTTCGAGGAGATTGGCTTGCCCGACAGTTGGCTGGCCGCCGGCAGCATCGCACAGACAATCTGGAATTTGAGTTGCGGACAACCTGCCGAGCTCGGCCTCAAAGACGTCGACCTCATATATTTCGATGACCAAGATCTATCGTTCGAGGCCGAAGCCAATCACGAGAAACGCCTGCGTGAACTGTTTCGACGCCTCCCGATAAAACTCGATGTCAAGAACGAAGCGAGAGTTCACCTTTGGTACGAAGAGCGCTTCGGCTATGCAATCAAGCCCTACCTCTCCAGCGCCGACGCGATCGCGACGTTTCCAACTACTGCAACCGCCGTAGGGGTACGCCGGATACGCGGTGAATTGGAGTGCTGCGCCCCCTTCGGGCTCGACGATCTGTTCGGCCTCGTTGTCAGACCGAATAAACGGCAGATAACGCGCGCCATCTACGAGGCTAAGGTCGATCGGTGGCGTTCAATTTGGCCACGGCTAACCTTCCTGCCGTGGGAGGGATAGTCCCATCTTTACGATAGCGCGTCGTTAGGCGATTCGCGCCTTAGCCGCGTGCCGGCGAAGGGCGGGCGGCGACGGCGTCGCGCGGACGCAGCAGGAACAGCGAGCCGAAGGCGGCGAGGCAAAGCCAAGCGGAAATTACCATAGCGAGACCCTATTCGATCAAGCAGCAACCCTGCCTGCGCGGCCGGTGCCGGGGCACCGATCACAAGTCGAACACATCTAGCTCTGGCACCAGGGGAGCGAAGCACTCGGTCGGTCCGGGGCGTTTCGGACTATCCATGATCCAATTCCAAGACTTGCCAAGTATGCAGGATGCCACGAACGGAAAGGAGGACGAATAACAATGAGCCGGAAGGCCTCATCGATCAACTCCGTCAGCGCGAATTCCTGGCAAGAACGTGGAGTTTCGCGCACGAACATGCAGGAAGAGAGGAGCGACCCGAGTGTCCGCCACGACAGGCTCGGCCTCGGCCAGTTCCGGATTCGCGCAGGGTTCTCCGAACTGCTCGATTGCCAGCCCCGCCCGGCAGATGATCTCTACCCATCCGCTCAATGTCCGATGGAGCCGAGGCGTCCGGAACGGTGCGACCCGTTCGCGTTGCTCCCGAGGCAGCGTCTCGAACCACCAACTGTCTATCGTGTCGAAGTAACCCCCAATCTCGATGCCTCTCACCTTGCCGGCCGCATCCCGCAATAGCTTGCGGTGCGCGGGGACGAAGCAAGGGTGGAGAATTGAGGCAGATGAACTTTTCCAAGTGTGAACTACCTCACACTCCCCGACCGGTTCCTGAACGACGCTGGCGAGCGTGAGCGGTTGGGCTGTCCATCTGAGAAATGTCGGTTTACCAAGAGGCGATCCTGATCACGGAGAGAACATGATCCTTGCCCAACTCTCGGATCCCCATATCGTCGCGGCGGGTAAGCTGTTCCGTGGCCCGATGCAGGGCACCGCGCCGGCTGCCGAGCGGGCCTCGCTCGAGTTCGACACTGCGCCATATCTGGCGCGCGCAGTCGCAAGTCTAAACGCGCTGGTGCCAAGGCCCGATGTCACCGTCGTGACCGGCGATCTCGTCGATCACGGCGAGCCTGACGAATACGAACAGCTGCGCCATCTGCTGGCACCCTTGTCGATGCCGGTCTTCGTGATTCCCGGCAATCATGATGCCCGAGAGCCGCTGCGCGCGGCTTTTCGGGACGCCGGCTACCTGCCGGCCGAGGGCTACCTGCAATTCGCGCTCGAAGATTACCCAGTACGGCTTGTCGCGCTCGACACGCTCGACTCCGGTAAGCATGGCGGGATGCTGTGCGCCGAGCGACTGGGTTGGCTCGACACTGCACTCGCGGCGCAGCGCGATCGGCCGACCGTGATCCTGATGCATCACCCGCCATTCGCGACGGGCATTGCCTACATGGACAATGTCGGCCTCGACAATGCCGCGGGACTTGCCGAAATCGTCGCACGCCATCCCCAAGTCGAACGCATCCTGTGCGGCCACCTGCACCGCGCAATCGACCGGCGCTTTGCCGGCACGGTCGCCGGCACTGCACCGAGCACGGCGCACCAGATCCGGCTCAACCTCGTCGCCGATGCGCGGATCAGCTTCATTTTCGAGCCGCCAGGCTACCAGCTCCATCTGTGGCAGCAGGATAGCGGCCTAGTTACCCACACCGCCGTGCTCGACGAGTGGCCCGGCCCCGCCCCGCCGAGCCCGGGTTTGTAACGTTGGAAATGTCGTTATCCCAGCAGCTGGCTACACGGTACCGAGATTCCCGCTATGGTGGCGGGAGACGCACGACCTGAGTACGATGCGAGTGCCGCATCAACGAAAGATACCACGGTCCAGCGCGAGGCGCCTTCGCGATTGCCGGGCAGCGGGCACCGCAGAAAGGCGGGCTGTCCCGGGTAGTGTGCACGCGGCGGGCCATGCCGGAGACGGGCGGTCGCTCTCGATCGCTCCTGGGCGGTCCGACTTCTATCAGCACCTTCCGCCGGCGAGAGGCGAAATCCGCAGTGGTTGGCTATCTGGTCATTCCCGATTTAGCGGTCGCACAAGTCAGTCTCGAGATGACCCCCCGCTCGTCGCATTAATCAAGAACTATGCGGCGCGCTCGTCCAATGCTCCTGCGCCGCATCTGTCCATGTCGAGCCTAGTGGAAGCAACGTCAGCCAAGTCTCAGCGAGCTTGCCAGCCTCGATCCGGTAGGACTGCATGCCCGCCCTACTGCGCGGCTCGCCGGTCTTGGGATCAGGCCATTTGAACGCAAAGCGAAACCACGCGCGGTTGTCTTTGAACGAGTGGTCATAGACAACGACACGTATATTGGGCCGCTCGTCTCGAACCGTCGCGATTTCCGCCGCGTAGGCCTCGCGTGTCACTGTCCGGTCATCGGCTTCGTCGTGCCGGATGTAGTGCGACCCGACGCATTCCGGGACGAGATCGTATTTGCCCTCATGCCAAACGCGCTCCCATTGGTCGAACAGGTCGCGCAAAACGGATTCCTCTGCCATTCACCTAAACTCCTGCCGAAGGAAAAGAACAGAGTGTGAACCCCAAGCGGAGGGGTAAACCGTTAGCACCCGCATTAGCAGAGGGGTCGCGCGCCGGATCGCGGTCAGGCGCTCGCGCAATTCGGTCTCGCTTGCCTCGGTATCGGCATCAACAGTGACGGCCGCGTCCCGCTCGCCTATCGTAACATCAGGTGCACCGTTGCGCAGCCCATAGCCGACGGGCTCCGAACAGGGCCAGGGGCAATGTGCCGTTGGCAATCGTGATCCATCCCATTTCGGGCCCCGTGCAAAAGCGCGAAAGGCGCAACACCGGAGCCGCCGAAAAGCACCAGACAGCCGCCCCGATCCGATGCGAGGCGGGTGCGAGCCGTGCCTACAGGATCGGATGGAATGAACGCAGGAGGCTGAATTTGAGGACCCATGTTGCGACTTGCGCGGGTCCGACCAAAGCTGCCGCGGTGACTAAAGCGGCTCCGATAAACCCGTGGTCTCCAAGAGCCCCGGCAGGCGGCCATGACGCCTGTTACGAACCAAGTGGCAGAGAAGAAGAAGGCGAGAATCGCCGTCGCTGCAGGCCCGCTCCGCAATCTGATGGCCTGATCCCGGCACTCAGTCAGCAAGAATTCTCGCGCGCAGCGACGGAGGCACGCGGGGGAAGCAGGAACAGCGAGACGAAGGCGGCGAGGCAGAGCCCGGCCGACAATCCCAGCGCTGCGACCCCGACACGATCGAGCAGCAAGCCGAACAGAAATGGGGCAGTTGCTTGCAGCGTCCGGGCCGGCGCCGACAGCAAGCCGCTGCGCCGGCCATAGCCGTCCGGCCCGAACAACGCCAATGGCAAGGTGCCCTTGACGATCGTGATCATGCCGTTGCCGGCCCCGTGCAACAGCGCGAATGCGACAATGCCGGGAACCCCGAACAGGGCAATGAACGCGGCGCCGATCGGGTGCAGCACCGAAGCGATCCGGGCCGAAGTAATCGGGTGGAACGAGCGCAACAGCCCGAACTCGACGATTCGGGCGCCGACCTGAGCGGGACCCACCAGCGCCGCTGCGGCGATTGCCGCGGTCGGTGTGGCACCCGCCGCCTGCAGCAATCCCGGCAAATGTGCCGCCATTGCTCCCTGCACGAACCATGTGGCGGCGAAGAAGAAAGCCAGGATTGGCATCGCCGCGCGCGGCGGCTCGGCCTGCGGCACTTCCGTCGCGGTCTGGTGGGGCATTCCGGCCGGGGCGCCATGGCGCGGGATCGAGACCGAGTTTAACGGGGCGGCGAGCAGAATGTTCAGTCCCGCCCAGATCAGGCAGGCCGCGCGCCAACCGAATTCGTGCAGGAACACTGCGCTCATCGGCCAGCCGATCGTGCTGGCAAAGCCGGCGATCAGGGTAATCCCGGTAATAGAGCTGCGTGCCTCGCGGCCGTAAAGCCAGGTCAAGGCGGCAAACGCCGGATCGTAAAGACCCATGCCGATGCCGACGCCGAGCACCGTCCAGGCGATGACGAGCCCGGCGATGCCGTGCGCCGCAGCGAGGATCACCAATCCGGCAGCGATCACCAGGTTCGAAATAGTAAGAAGAACGCGACCGCCATGGCGGTCGATCAGCCGCCCGACCGACGGGCCCACCACGGCGGACAGGAGCAGCGCCCCCGAAAACAGGCCAAAGAACAGGCTGTCCGGCAGTTGGAGCGCATTGGCGATCGGCGCCCCGAGTATCGCCGGCATGTAATAGCTCGACGCCCAAGCGATGGTCTGCGTTGTACCGAGCGCGGCGACGACGATCGCCCGGTGGGTCTTCACTGCGTTAGCACCGGCAGCGTCTCATTTCAGTGCGTCGAGAACACGGCGCAACCGCCAGGCCAACGGAAGCGTCAATAGAACCACCGCGGCGACGAGCAGCATCGCCGCAGGGAGGCTGATCGCGTCGCCGATCAGTCCATATAGCGCCGGCGACAACGCTCCGGCGCCGATTGTCCCGGTATAGAAAACACCAAAGGCGCTCTCCCGACGCTCGGCTGTTACCAGCTCGGGCACGGTGCCGTAGAGCACCGATGACGTGCCATTGAGCGCCACGCCGATGATCGGCAACAGCGCCAAAGCGACACCGAGCGGCACCGGAAGAAGGGCAAGGATGCCCGCCGCTGTGGCCCCTTCGGTGATCAGTACCGTGGCCAATACTCCGAGCCGCGCCCCGACGAAACCACAGACGAGCTTGCCCGCCGCGCCCCCGGCGAAGATCAGTGTCAGCGCGACGCCGATTTCCGGAAGCCCCGCACCCTTTGCGCGCAACAGAAACGGCAAAAAAGTGAGAAAACCCATCCGCGTCGCGCTGTCGATGACGCCAATGGCCAGGAGCAGGGGGAAGCCGCTGCGTGGCGGATTGGCGCCCTCGTGAGCCTTGCTGTTCGAGGCTGGGGCGTCAGTGCGCCTGTCGCCGGCGGCAGGCACGTTCCACGGCGCAAGCAGAATGGCACCGGCGCCCAACATCGCGATGATGCCCACCACTGCCGCCGCCAAACGCCAGGACATCACCGCAATCAGACCAGCCGTGAGCGCTGGCAGCGCCATTTTGCCGAGATCTCCGGCAAAATTGTAAGTGCCAAGCGCACCCCGCGAGCGCGGCCCCTGATAAGCGGCGGCAACGAGGCTCGACGCGATCGGATGTTGCACGCTCGATCCGAAGCCCCCGAGGATCAGCGCGACGATCAGTATGGCGAAAGTTGTGCTTGCGCCAAGAGCCATATACGCAGCCCCGGCGACAGCCGTGCCGGCCGCGAGCATCCTAGCTCCGCCTATCCGCTCTGCCAGCTTGGCTGCCGGGACCTGCAAAGCCGCCATCGCGCCGGCATAAAGCGCGCGCAGGACGCCTATCGCGGCGTAGGACAACGCAAACTCCGTCTGCAGGATCGGGAGCAGCAGATAGAGCGTATCGGTCAAGCCATCATGCAGGGCGTGAGCGCCGCAAGCGACCCAGAGCGCACGCCTTCGGCCGCGATTGCGAGTGTCCGGACGGCGGGCTGCGGTCGAGAGAGCCGTGGTTGTCATGACGCGGTTTTCCCATCATGACGGTTTGATGACAAACGACTTGTCCTGACCGGTAGATGTGAGGAAAACTCACGGCCATGGCTCGCGCTCGTTTGCCGCCGCTCAATGCAATAAAGGCCTTCGAAGCGGCCGCGCGGCTGGGAAGCTTCACACGCGCAGCCGAAGAGCTCAGCGTTACCCACGGCGCGGTAAGTCGGCAGATTCGCTTGCTGGAGGAATGGCTGGGGACCAGCCTTTTCTTGCGCACCAGCCGTAACGCCGTGCCGACGCGGGCCGGGACGGATCTCTTGACCGAGGCCGGCCCGGCGCTCGACCGGCTGGCGAGCGCCGCTCTGCGTGTCCGGAGCGGTAAGGCCCTTGGGGTGCTCCATATATCGGCACTTCCGACCTTCGCGATGCGCTGGCTGATTCCGCGTCTGCCCGAACTTCAGCGGGAACATCCCGCACTGGAAACGCGGATCGTCACCGCGAGCACGCCGGCCGAACAGTTCAGTATGGACGTCGATGTCGTCGTCTCGGGACCGGCGCGCCAGCCCGGTTGGGTCGGCAGCCGGTTTCTCGGTGAAGCGTACTTGCCGCTGTTGAGCCCTGGCCTCATGAAAGAGCGCCCGTTGCGATCGCCGGCGGATCTCGCGCAGCACACGCTGCTCCATGCAGCGACGCGACGCCAAATCTGGCTGCGGTGGCTGACCGCTGCCGGCGTCCCCGATCTAAAGCCGGCGCGTGATCAGGTCTTCGAGCATTTTTACTTCGCGATCCAGGCGGCTCTCGAAGGGCTTGGTGTCGTAATGGGCCCGCTGGCGCTCGTCAGCGATGAGCTCCGCGATGGACGGCTGGTAGCGCCAATCAGCGAACCGGCGGTCAGGACGCGCGGGTACTTTATCTATGCACTGGAGACGAATGCCGAGGCTCCCGCGATCAGCATTCTGCGGCAGTGGCTGGTCGGTGCCGGCAGCTTGGCGGATGCCAAATTTCCATTCTGTCTCTCATCAACTCGGACTTGAGCACCCACTCGATGCAGTTATTGCGGGCCGCTTCGAGCCGATCGAGCGGATGGCGTCTTCCAAGTGAACCCGAGAATTGCCGCAATCCCGTGATAAGTGGTTACCTCGGATACGGCAGGCGCCAGTCTTCTCCGGGTTAGAATTTTGCCCGAGGCGGGCACCGGTGGGGTAATAACAGCCAGGCATCAGCAAATTTTTTGCTGTTATTTCGTTGCCGCGGTGGCCAATATGCTTGGATTTCTGCGGCGAAAATTGTCTGCTGGCTGTTTTTCAGTGCAAATAACAGCGAGATCAGCTGACCTCGCCCCCGAGCGCGTCGCGCCGTGCCGCATCTTATGGCACTGACGCTCGCACTCGCCTCACTTCGCGGATCGCGGGGGCGGGCAGGGTCAGGCGAAAGACGGTGCCGGCGCCGGTGCTCGAGGCGAGGCTCAGCTCACCGCCGTGGGCGCGCACCAATTCGCGGGCGATCGCCAGGCCGAGACCGCTCCCGCCGGGACGGGCCGAGCCGAAGAACGGCCGGAACAGGTTTTCCCTCGCCTTCGGCGGCAGGCCGGGGCCGTCATCGGTTACCTCGATCGCGATCGTTGCAGCCTCGCGCATCGCGGAAAAACGCAAGCGATGCGCACCTGCCTCGACCGCATTGCGGGCCAGGTTGAGGAACACGCGGTAGAGCTGATCGCGGTCGGCCTCGACGATGACCTCGGGCGGAACCGCATCCTCAATCGCCAGATCGCCTTCGGACAAAGCGAGGCCCGGGCTGATTTCGTCGATCAGCGGCGCCAGCGAAAAGCGGCTGCGCGCCAGCGGGGGCGTGTCCTCGCGCGAAAAGTCGAGAGTGCGGGTGCACAACGCAATGGCCCGGTCGATCGCCTCGAGGAGGCGCGGCGCGACCCGGCGCACCTCCGGCGCCGCGCTGACGGTGAGGCCGTCCGTCACCAAGCGGGCCGTCGCCAGGATGTTGCGCAAATCATGGTTTATCTTAGTCACCGCGGTGCCGAGCGCAGCCAGCCGCGCCCGCTGGCCGAGCGCTTGGCGCACCGTGCTCTGAAGTACTGCGAGCTCGCGCTCGGCGACGCCGATCTCGTCCCGCCGACGGCTCGCCGCGATGACCCGCGAGGCGTCCTCGGGACCCTCGCGGAACTCCATCATGCTGGCGGTGATGCGCCGCATCGGCCGCACCAGGAGCCAATGCAGGCTGAGATAAACCAGCGCCGCCGTCACCAACGACAGAACCAGGGAGAGTTCGAGGATGCGAATGCCGAAATCCCACAACTCATTGCGCAGCGGCGCCTCGTCGAGCAGCACTTCGGCGGTGGCCGCGCTGTTGGCTCCTGCGGGGCCGAGCACTCGCAGAATACGGTTGCCGTCGCCGAACAAGGTTCGGAACGAGCCGCGGATCGCGAGCAGGATCTCCGGATGAGTCAGGTCGATCGTGAAATCGGGTCGCGGCGGATCGGCGCGGTCGAGCCGCAGCACCGCCCCGTCAGCGCGATAGAGACCAACACCCTGCGCCCCGACACGGGAGAGAAGCTTGTCGGTCAGCCTCTGCTCGAGATGGCCGGTCGGGCTCGCGTCGAGCGCCAAGGTGGCGATGTACCCGGCGGCGAGGCGGTTCTCGAAATAGGTCATGCGATAGCGGGCGACCGAGGGCACAAAGATCAGCACCTCGCCCACCATCACGAAAAATGCGGTGAGGATCAGAAGACGGGCAGAGAGGCTCTTCAGCGGCACGATCCATTCCGCAATGGCGTCCTCGCCACCTACTGGCCCAGTCAGCCGAAGCGCGCGAGAAACCGCACGAGCCGGCGGGTGCGCGGCGAGAACAGGGTCGGCGTATAATAGCATCCCGCGGCCCGCTTGCTCGCTTCGCCGCGCGTCGGGTAAGGCACGATCAAATTGGCGAGCGCGCCGATCTTAAGCCTTTGCGCAATCGCAAGCGCCCAGGGCAGGATCAGATCGCCGGCGCCGGTGCCGAGGATCGAGGCTCCGAGGACGCGGCCATTCCCGCCGAGCACGATTTTGACCAACCCTTCGGTATCCCGTTCGGTCTGGGCGCGGTCGTTCTTCGAGAACGGCCATCGCAAGACACGCGCATCCGCTCCGGCGGCGGCCTGGGTCAATCCGACCTGGGCGAGTTCAGGATCCGTGTAGGTGACCCATGGCAGCGCCCGGTAATCGACCTTGGCGGGCAGCCGGAACAGCGCGTTCCGAACGACGATCCCGGCGTGATAGAGCGCGATGTGGGTGAATTGCGGGCCGCCCGCCACATCGCCGATCGCAAAGGCGCGGTGATTGGTCGTGCGCAGCCGCGCGTCGACGGTGATCCCTTTGGCGGTCGCCTCGATCCCGGCAGCGGGCACGTCAAGTGCCTCGATACTCGGGCGGCGCCCCGCAGCGACGAAGAGATGCGATCCAGCAATCCGCTCGCCATCGGCAAGCCGCGCGACAATCCCCTCTCCGTCGCGCTCGATGCCGACGATCTCGACGCCCGGGCGGATCGCGATCCCTTCATCGGCCAGATGGCCGGCGAGACTGGCGACGAGTTCGGGATCATCGCGCGGAAGGACTGGCCCGACGTCGAGCACCGTGACCTGCGCGCCCAGCCGACGATGGGCCTGCGCCATTTCGACCCCGATCGGACCGCCGCCGATGACGATCAGATGGTTCGGCCGTTCGCGGTTCGCAAAAATCGTTTCATTTGTCAGGTAGGGAACGTCCGCGAGCCCGGGGATCGCCGGGACCGCAGGATACGACCCGGTCGCAATGACAAAGCGGCGCGGCCTGATCTCGATGTCGCCGGCGCGGAGCGTGCGGGGGCTCGTGAACCGCGCCTCGCGGCGCAGGACTCTGACCCCGAGCCCCTCGAAGCGCTCGACGGAATCATTTGGCGCGATTGCCGCGATGACCTCTTGGACGCCGTCGGCGGCGGCCGCGAAATCGACATCGGGTCGAGCAGAGGTGATCCCGAGCGCCGCGCCGCGCCGCGCCAGGTCGGCAAGGCGCGCGGCGGCGAGTAGTGCCTTCGAGGGGACGCAGCCGAAGTTCAGGCAGTCGCCGCCCATCAAACCGCGCTCGACCAGCACGATTTCGGCACCCATCTGAGCCGCTCCGGCGGCGACCGCCAAGCCCCCCGAACCTGCGCCGATGATGCAAAGGTCGGGCGTGAGCGGCATAGTCATGCCGGCTTTTTGCCGCGCCAATGCTTGTAGCCGACCGGGACTAGCGCCAAGAGGGCGAGCCCGACGATCGGGAGGAGCAAGCTCGGCTTGAAGATGATCGCCAGATCGGGCTCCTCGACCAGGCTGCCCAGCCCGTTGCCGAGACTGGCGTACACAAAGGTGCCAGGGACGATGCCGAGAAAGGTGGCGAGCACGTATGTCGGCAGCGTGACCCCGACCAATGCCGGAACCAGGTTGACGAGCCAGAACGGGAAGATCGGCACCAGTCTCAGCACCAGCAGATAACTGAACGCGTCGGCGCGGAACCCCTCCTCGAGCTTACCGACAAACCGTCCGGCGCGTTGCGCGAGGCCGCCGAGGCCGGCGCGGGCGGCAAGGAAAATCGCGGTGGCGCCGAGGGTCGCACCGACTACCGCGCACAACCCGCCGATCCAGATTCCAAACAGAAAGCCGCCGGCGATCGTCAATATCGCCGCGCCCGGAACCGACAGCGCGACCAATGTGGCGTAGACCGCGATGTAGACGAACGCGGCGACAACGCCCCATTGCTGAACGAAACTGCACAGCCAGTCGCGGTTCTGGGCGAGCGCCGAAAAGGTCAGGTAACGATAGCCGCCCGCCAGCATGAAGATGATCCACGCGGCGGCGAGTAGGGCGAGGGGCAGGAGCCGGCGGGCGGAAATAAGTCGTTGCGTGATGGTGTCGTCAGGCATCGAGTTGGGGAGCGCAGCCAAGGAATGCCGATGCTAGCCCGTCCTCGGCGGCCAACGGCTCACCTTTGTGTGAGTTGAGCGAGATTTGGGCTTGGAACGATCCCGCTGAGACCACCGGGCCGGTATAACCCGGTGACCCGGGAGAAGCTTAAAATTTCATAACACCGGAAGTTCAGGCCGTGTATTTTTAATTGTAGTGCTATCGGAGCAAAGCGGCTCTTTCCGGTCTCAGCGACAGGTTGGGCGCATCGCTCGGGGTGCTCAAAAGCTGCATTTGGGAGAAACGCCATGGACCATCTCAAGCCTGAATTGCTCCAGTCCTTTGCGGCAATTGCGGTTTCGATACTCTTCGCGACGGGTCCGGCTGTTGCGGACGGCGCAGCTTCTCCACCGGCACCGGGCCCCTGGGATCAGCAATCCTCCTGGAACATGAATCTGGTGGGGTATAACGACCTCCAGGGCCGGTCGACGTACCAGCCTCTCGTCGTTCGTCAGGGTGACCGGGAAATCGCCTATATGGGCCACCATGCCGGGACGGGCCTCAATCCGCTCAATGGCCAGATGGAGTCCAACGGAACCTCGATAATCGACGTAACCGACCCGAAGAACCCCAAATATCTCTTCCATATCCCGGGACCTGCCGGCTCGATAGATGCCGGAGGCTCGCAGATGGTGCGCGTGTGCGGTGGTGACGTTCTGCCGTCTGCCACGCGACAGGAAGCCAAGCGCAAGCAGGGCCACTGGTACATGCTGCGGACCCATGGGAACTCCTCGGGCTTGACCACCCCGATGGAATTGCAGGAAATTTACGATGTCACTGATCCGGCCAACCCTCAGTTCCTCAAGACCATTGTGGGCGGGCTCAGCAATACTCACAAAAACTGGTGGGAATGCGACACCGGCATCGCCTATCTCGTGGCCAACATCCCGTCGGAGGGTTGGCAGCACAGCGGGTCGACGCAGCATCTGAAAATTTACAATCTGCACGACCCGGCGAACCCCGTCTATGTCCGGGATTTCGGGTTGGTAGGCCAGCAGCCTGGCGCCACAACTTTCGAAGGACCCGTCAACCCGCCTTCCGGCATCCACGGCCCGATCTCCGGCTATCCGGTGAAAGACCGCGTCTACATGCCGTACGGGGTCGGAAGCAACGGGGTGGTGCAGATCGTCGACCGGAGAAAGCTGCTGTACGGCAATCCGAAGGACGTCCTTTCGCCGCAGATCTCCTACTGGACCTTGGTCCCCGATAGTCCGGGCGACCAGGGCGGGCACACATCGTTCCCGATTTATAAAAACCACCAGGACCTGCTCCTCGTGACCTCTGAGGAGGGTGTGAACGAATGCAAGGATTCCACGGGCGCGGACTCCCCCGATCACATCGGCTGGCTCATGACATAACGAATGAAAAAAAGCCCACTCAACTGTCCACCCTGACAGTCCCGCGCAACCCGGGTGATTTCTGTGACAAGGGCGGGCGGTTCGGAGCTCACGCCTCCAGCGAGTCGTTCTACCGGCCGTATTACGGCAAGCTGGCGATTATCAGCTGGTTCAATGCCGGCGTGCGGGTTTGGGATATTCGTGACCCGAGTGAACCTGTGCCGGTCGCCTATTTCATCCCGGCACCGAACGAGAATACGATTGCCAACTGCCTCGTCGTCAACGGCAACACTGTCGACTGCAAGAACGCTATCCAGACCAACAACGTCGAGCTCGATGATCGAGGTTTGATATACATCGCAGACCGGGCGGGCACAGGGATGCATATCCTGCAATTAACGGGCAAGGCCAAAGAGGTTGTGAGCGAGGACGACGACCACGAGCATGAGCAACATTGATAAGCGGCGAGGCTAATTGGCGAAGGAAATCCGAGTGATTCCAGCTCTGAACCTCTTCTCGCTGAGTGTGGCGTCAGCGCTTGCCGTTGTCCCGCTCAGAGTCGATGCTGCCGAATTCCCCAAGCCGGGCTCGTCGGCCGCGGAGGTTCGGGCCGAAATGGGCGCGCCCACTGCTATCCGCTCCGCTCCGGGGAAAGAGCGAATTTGGGAATATGCGGGAAAGCCTTTACCCTATGAGAGCTATTTGCTCGTGTTTTGGAAAGGGAGGCTCACCACCATCCGACAAGTCATAACCGACGCGACGTTCGCGCAAGTCAAACCTGGGATGAGGCAGCAACAGGTCCGTGCTCTTCTCGGAACGCCGTGGCGGATCACCAATGTCAACGACGATGCCGATGATGATATCGGCGATGTATAGGAATATCGTGGCCACGACGCTGGCGGAACCTATAAGTTCCATGTAGAGTACGACTTGCACGGCCGGGTCGTTGTGGCAGCCAAAGTTGCGGATGTTGCAGCCGATAGTCGCGGCGACCGGTTGGCCAACCCCACCGCATCGAGCTCGTCTGAGCATCAGCAAGCCGGCTCGCCGGGCCAGCTCGCCGTACTACTCGTCGTCTCGGGTTTGCTGATCGGGTAGCACCCGATCAAAGGTCAGCTTCTGCGGCACCTGGGCGCCCGCGGCGGCCGAACCCGGCTGGGGCTGTAACGTTATCATTCCGCCGAAAGCAGTCAGGGACACCTGCCGTGGCGTAATGCTCTCGATTTGCCAGCCGCTCACGGTTTGGCCCTCGGCAAGCGCCAGCGGCTGGCCCTCGGCAAGCGCCAGCGGCTTGCCGTCGGTAACGGCGAAGATCGCAAAACGCTGGCCGGGCGTAGTGATGATACCGGCAAGCCGCAGGCTTTCGAGGCCGAGTTCGGTTGCCGATTTGCTTTCCGCCAGTACCGGCGGTCGCCGAGTTGGGTTGAAAAGCGGCCGGGCAAGTGCCATTGCAACTTGCTCGTCAAGCCCCGCAGCATCATCGCGAGGGGCCGCGACGGGGCTCCGGGGATGGGCCGAAACTCCGGTCGCCGCGAGCTCGCGGCGAGTGCCCGCCTCGAACTCGGCGAATAGTAATCCGGCGAAAACGGCGCATCCTGCGAGCGGCAGAGAAGTCAATATGCGAGCGATCATGAGAACGAGCCGATCCTCTTGGTCGTCGCCGAGCGGGCCGCGGCGCGCAGAACCATTGGAGATAATTTCCAATATTATGACATGTCAATTGTGTGCCGACGGACTGGACGATCGAGGCGGCGTGGCAGCCAAGGTCACGTATACCGCCAGGAGTTTTTCGGAATCGACCTTGCGCTGACAATAATTACCTTCGCGCGTCAGGGGTCCGAATTGCGGGATCAAATATCGTGCACGTCGATTATCCCGGGGAGGGATTTGACGGCGGCGCGGGTTTGGGGACCCACCTTGAAGCCGCCGGGGATCGCGATTTCGACTTCGCGGGCAGGGAGATCGAGGACGACGGTCACGCGGCCGCGGCCGCCCGCCTCGCGGGCGATGACGCTCTTGAGGCTGGTGAGGGCGCGGGCTTCCCCGAGGAATACTCGCAAACCGGCTGCGGCGAGCGCGACGACCGTGTCGAGCGGCTCGATCTTTTGGGCAGTCAGCCTGAGGCTTTCTTCCTCGCTGCGCACATCAACGGTGATGACGAGGGGCTGGCCAGAATCGAGCAGGGCGCGCACTTCCCGCAATATTTCCGAGAACAGCGTCACCTCGTAGGTACCGCTCGGGTCGGACATCTGGACAAACGCGAAACGGTTGCCGCGGCCCGAGGTGCGCTCCTTGCGGCCGATCACGATGCCGGCGAGCTTGAAGCGGCTCGTCGGGCTGGCCGCCAGGCCGGCCGGCAGATCGGCCCAGCGGATGATGCCGGCGCGTTCGAGGCTGCGGCCGTAGGGGTCGAGCGGGTGGCTCGACAGGTAAAAGCCGATGGCCGCGAATTCGTGCTGCAGCCGCTCGACCGGCGGCCAGTCGGCGACCAGCGGCAATGACGGCCGCGGCGCAAAGCTCGGGTCGATGCCGGCGAAGAGGCTTTCCTGGCGGCTCTCGCGCTCCTCGGCGGCAAGGCTCGCCTGGCGCAGGAGAAGCTCCGCCGCGGCGAAGGTTTGCGCCCGGTTCGGGTTGATGCTGTCGAACGCGCCGGCCTTGGCGAGGCTCTCGAACTGGCGGCGGTTGAAACTCTTGGCGTCGAGGCGCCGCGAGAAGTCGGCGAGGTCCTTGAACCGCCCCCGCGCGTTGCGTTCGCAGACGAGCTCGGCCATGGCCTGCGCGCCGACCCCCTTGACCGCGGCGAGCGCGTAACGGATCGAGGACTTGCCAGTTTTCGGGTCAGGCTCCACCGCAAAAGTCACTTCCGACCGGTTGATGTCGGGCGGCAATAGCCGGATCCCGAGCCGGTTCAATTCTTGCCGGAAAACATTGAGCTTATCCGTGTTGCCGAGGTCCAACGTCATCAGCGCGGCGAGGAATTCGACCGGATGGTTCGCCTTCAGATAGGCCGTCTGGTAAGTCAAGAGTGCGTAGGCTGCGGCATGCGGCTTGTTGAAGCCGTAGCCGGCAAACTTCGCCATCTGATCAAAGATCAACTCGGCGCGGGCGCGCGCGACCCCGCGTGCCGCCGCCCCCTCGAAAAACAGCTGGCGCTGCGCCTCCATCTCGGCCGGGATCTTCTTGCCCATCGCGCGGCGCAATAGATCGGCGCTGCCGAGGCTGTAGCCAGCCAGGACCTGGGCGATCTGCATGACCTGCTCCTGGTAGGTCATGACGCCGTAGGTTTCCTTTAGGATCCCCTCCAGCGCCGGGTGCAGGTAATCGGGTGCCTCTTCGCCATGCTTGACCGCTATGTATCGCGGGATGTTCTCCATCGGCCCCGGCCGGTACAGCGCGTTGGCGGCGATGATGTCCTCAAACCGGTCGGGGCGTAGCTTTCTCAGCATGTCGCGCACACCGGCGCCTTCGACTTGGAACACCCCCACCGTGTCGCCGCGCGCCAGGAGTTCGTAGGCTGCGGGGTCGTCGAGCGGCAGCGCCGACAAATCTAGCTGAACACCGCGGTCGGCGAGCAGCTCGAGGGTCCGCGCCAACACCGTCAGGGTCTTGAGGCCGAGGAAGTCGAATTTCACAAGCCCCGCCAGCTCGACCCATTTCATGTTGAACTGAGTGACCGGGATATCAGAGCGCGGGTCGCGATAGAGGGGCACGAGTTCGGTCAATGGCCGGTCGCCGATCACCACTCCCGCGGCATGGGTCGAGGCGTGCCGGTATAGCCCTTCGAGCTTCAACGCGATCGTGATCAGCCGCGCGACGCTCTCGTCGGTGTCGCGCTGCTGCTGCAATGCCGGCTCGGCGGCCAGCGCCTGTTCGAGGGTGACCGGATGCGCCGGATTGTTGGGCACGAGCTTGCACAGGCGGTCTACCTGGCCATAGGGCATCGCGAGCACTCGGCCGACGTCGCGCAACACGGCGCGGGCCTGCAATTTGCCGAAGGTGATGATCTGCGCGACACGGTCGCGGCCGTATTTCTGCTGAACGTAGCGGATCACCTCGTCGCGCCGGTCCTGGCAGAAATCGATGTCGAAATCCGGCATCGACACCCGCTCGGGGTTTAAGAACCGCTCGAACAGGAGTCCAAAACGCAAGGGGTCGAGATCGGTGATCGTCAAGGCCCAGGCGACGACCGAGCCGGCGCCCGAGCCGCGCCCCGGCCCGACCGGGATCCCATCGCGCTTCGCCCATTGGATGAAGTCGGCGACGATCAGGAAGTATCCGGCAAATCCCATTCCGATGATCGTGCCGAGCTCGAATTCGAGCCGGTCACGGTAGGGTCTGATGACCTCCTCCGGTTGCGGACCCAGCGCCACGAGCCGGGCTTCGAGGCCGGCTTGAGCGGCGCGGCGCAGCGCGGTCTCCTCGTCGATACCCTCATCGCTGGTGAAGGCCGGCAGGATCGGCTGGCGCGGCTGCGGGATAAAGGCACACCGCCGGGCGATCACGAGCGTGTTGTCGCAGGTCTCGGGCAGGTCGGCGAAGGCCTCCCGCATCTCTGCCGCCGGCCGGAAATAATGAGAGCGCGTCAGCCGCTTGCGATCGGCATCAGCTACGACCGTGCCCTGCGCGATGCACAGCAGCGCATCATGCGCCTCGTAAAAGTCGCGGTCGGCAAAATAGACGTCGTTGGTTGCGACCAGAGGTAACCCGTGACGATACGCCAGTTCGATCAGGCCCGGCTCTGACCGGGCCTCGTCGGCCGTTCCATGACGAGTTCAGCTCGACATAGAGCCGGTTCGGGAATGCCGCCGCGAGCTCGCTCAGCACTGCCTCAGCGGCTTCGGCCTGCCCCTCGGCGAGGAGCCGCCCGACGGGGCCCCTCGAACCGCCCGCCAGACAAAGCAGCCCATCACTGGCCCCGACCAGGTTGCGGAGGCTGATCGACGGCTCGCCCGGCGATTCACCGGCGAGATAGGACTGGCTCACCAGCTGCAGCAGGTTGCGATAGCCCGCCTCGTTCTGAACCAGCAATACGATCCGGTCCGGCTCGGATAGCGCGCCGCCGAGTTGACTGCCTTCCTCCGGATTGCCGCGCTCGACCGCGATCTCGCAGCCGATGATCGGTTGCACCCCCGCGGCGCTGCAGGTCGTGGCAAATTCGAGCACTCCGAACAGGTTGCCGCTGTCGGTGATCGCCACCGCCGGCATCCGCTCGGCCTTACAGAGCCCGACCAGCTCCTTGACCCTGACCGCACCGGCCGAAAGCGAGTAGGCGGTATGAACGCGCAGGTGGACAAAATTGGCGAGCGGCATGGCACCAACATCGCATATCCGGCGCCACCCGTCAGCCCGGCGGTCAGAAAATCAAGGAAACAGCCGAACGATTAGTTGACGAGAGCAGCCGCGGCTCGAACTAGGATTCGCCACACCTTTAACCTTCTCCCCGGATTGCCCCCTCCCATTCCCCTCCCCGGCAAGCACCGCGGGAGAGGGTGGCGAGCGCCCCGAGGCGGGTGAGCGCGCCTCGTCGCGCTCCATCACCTCGCACCGAATAAACCGATGAGATTATCGAAGAACCCGCCGGTGCGCGGCGGCGCTGCGGCCATTACCCCGGCGGGCGGCAACGGTCCGCTGGGCAGCGGCCGTACCGGCGTCGCCTGGGTCGCGGCCAGCATGAAACGCCGCCAAGTCTGCGCGGGCAGCGAGCCGCCCGTCACCTTGTTCATCGGCGTATCGTCGTCGTTGCCGAGCCACACCCCGGCGACGAGGTCGGCGGTGTAGCCGATGAACCAGGCATCGCGATAATCCTGCGTGGTGCCGGTCTTCCCTGCGGCTGGGCGGGGCAGTACGGCACTCCTGCCGGTGCCGTGTCCGATCACGGCGCTCAGCATCTGGTTCATTGTCCCGGTGAGTTCCGGGGTGACGACTTGTCCGATCCCCGAGCCGGTGCGGCGAAACATGATTTTTCCCGCGCCGTCGCGGATTTCGGTAATGCCGTGCGCCCAGACTCCGAGACCGCCATTGGCGAACGGCGCGTAGGCCGAAACGAGCTCCAACAAATTGACCTCGTCTGTGCCGAGAGCGAGGCTCACCTCCGGCGCGAGCGGCGACGAAATCCCGAGCCGGTGGGCGACCGCCACGACATTGCGTAGGCCGGCACGCTGCGCGACCTGGACCGCGATCGTGTTGACCGACTGGGCCAAGCCTTCGGCCAAGGTCATCTCGCCCTGGTAATGCCCGGTATAATCGCGGGGTTGCCAATTGCCGATACGCATCGGCTCGTCGACGAACTGGTCGGAGGGTTGTAATCCGGCCTCCAACCCGGCGAGATAGACGAATGGCTTGAACGCGGAGCCCGGCTGCCGCTGCGCCTGGGTGGCGCGATTGAATTGGCTCCCGTTGTAATCGCGGCCCCCGACCATCGCGCGGACCGCTCCGTCCGGCGACATCGCGACGAGCGCGCCTTGGCTCACTGCCATTTTCCCGCCTTCGCGGGTGATTACCTCCGCAATCGCCGCTTCGGCCTGTGCCTGCATGCGGGGGTCGAGTGTCGTCACTACCGTCAAGTCACGATTGCCGGTATCGGCAAACTCTCCCAATTGCTCGGCCACCCAATCCCCGAAATATCGAGCGCCCGGCCGCGTAACGGGCACCGCGGCAAGCGAGGTTCCGCCGCTGAGGGCGGCCATTGCCTGACTGCTGGTGACAACCCCGGCATCGACCATTTTGGCGAGGACTTGCGCAGTCCGCGCCGCAGCCTTGTCGCCGTCGCGAATCGGGTTGAACCGGGTCGGTGCTTTCAACAGGCCGGCAATGGCAGCACTTTCGTAAAGGCTCGTTTGCCGCGCCGATTTGTTGAAGTACCGGTGCGCCGCGGCATCCACACCGTAGGTGCCGGCTCCGAGATAGACGCGGTTGAGGTAAATCTCGAGGATCTGGTTCTTCGAGAAACGGTGCTCTAGCCATAGCGCGAGCAGCGTCTCTTGAACCTTGCGTCGGAGGCTGCGCTCTTGCGTCAGGAAGAGGTTCTTGGCGAGCTGCTGCGTGATCGTGCTGCCGCCCTGGACTATATGTCCGGCGGCGATATTGGCGAACGCGGCCCGGACGAGTCCGATCGGATCGACCCCGAAATGGCTGTAGAAGCGGCGATCCTCTGTCGCGACGACGGCCTTGGGCAGGTAGGGCGACATTTCCTTCAGGGTCAATGGCTGCCCGAAAAGGTCGCCATAGGTCGTCAGCAGGCTGCCGTCCGCCGCCAGAATCGTGACGCTCGGTCGCCGCTCGGCGCGGGTGAGCTCGCCGGTGTCCGGCAAGGTGAGGGCGAAATAGCCGAGAACGACGCCGCCCACGATCGCCATCCACAGGAGCAGCAAAACGCCGAGCTTGGAGGCCCGCCGCAGGAACTCCTTGCCGCGCCTGCGTTGCCGCGGCGCGCGTCTGCGCGGCGGCGGCCGGATGCGGTCGGCGGGGTCGGGCCGCAGCCTCGGCTCAGCCATCGGCTCCCGCCGCTATCGTCTTGCTTTCCAACACCCCGCTCCCCCCGGCCGGCTGATCCGACACGGCATGCTCTCAATTATCAGGCAAACTATGGCAGCGGTTCGACAATGAAATTAGGGGGGAATTCCCGCTGTGCCGCAGGAACCTGAGGTCGAATAAATCCGTTGTCGGAGCAGGATGGCCGATTACGAGTTTTCTCGGAGAGCGACTCATGGCGGATACGAAGAATGCCTCCTCGAACATGATCACCCCGACCGGGACGACGGGGCGGGTTGATTTGGCGGAAAGCGGGACCGTCGTCACAGAATTCTTGGACGCCACCCGATCGGCGGCCGAATTGCTGCTCGAAGAACAGAAGCGCCAGATCGCCGAGAGGGTTTCGGGAATAGCCAGGGCGCTACAAAACGCTGCCCAGCCGCTACACGAGTCCCAAAGCCATGTGATCGGCGGCTATCTCGAAGAGGCGGCCGCGCAGGTCCATAGTCTTTCGCGCACGATGCGTGAGCGGCACTGGGGCGAGTTGGTCGCCGACACCGAGGATTTCGCACGACGCCAGCCGACGTGGTTTGTGCTCGGCGCTATTGCCACCGGCTTTGTCGTCGGGCGCCTTTTATGGACCTCGACCGGCGGGCGGCGGCACGGTACCGCCTGGTCGTCTCAACGCAGCGAACCGGCACGCACGGTTACGGCAGCGGTATCGAGCGGAAGCGGCACCGCCGCCGGTGAGCTGACCGGGAACCCGCATCCAATCACCGGAGCCGTGGAGACCCGTTGATGCTTTCCGGTAACAGCCGCCTCGGGCCGGACATCAATGAGCCGCGCGGGCGGTTCGGCCGCCCGGTCGCCGCTCTGCTCTCCGATCTCGCGGGTGAGACCAGTACACTGGTACGCCAGGAGATCGCACTGTTTAAGGCCGAACTCAGTGAGAAACTGACCCGGATGGGTGTGGGCGCGGCGGCAGTTGCCGCAGGCGGGCTGATCGCCTTCAGCGGCTGGCTCGCCCTGCTTGCGGCAGCGATCCTCGGGCTCAGTCATGTTCTGGCGCCTTGGCTCTCCGCGCTGATTATCGGGGTCGTCGTCATCGCGCTGGGCGCCGGGCTCGCGTTGTTCGGGAAGAGCCGTCTCAACGCCGATGCCCTGGTGCCGCGCCGGACATTGAACTCGCTTCGTGAGGATGAGGCTTGGATCCGCGATCAGGTCTCGTGATCCCCCAATGGGATCGGCTGAATGGAAATGGAAGGGATTGGAAATGGTCAAAGATTCGCTGAAAGGCAGCGGGCTCGGTGAGGTAATTCAGGCGAACAGCGTGCCGCTCGCGTTGATTGGCGTTGGCGTCGCGTGGCTGGTGGCAAGCAACACGGGTTTGGCGGATCGCGTTGTGAGTGACGCGCGCGTCCAAGCAGCACGACGGCGGATCGGCGAGTTTGCCGGCGATATTGGGATCGGCGGCAGTTCGAGCGAAGGGTCCGGCGGGCCGATCCTCGGGCCCGACGGTGAACCGCTGACCCGCACCGATGCGGAGCGAGGCAATGGTTGGGTTCATCAGGCGGCGGGAGCGGCGCGCGGCGCCATGACCTCGGTCCGCGATGCGGGCAGTGCCGTCCTCGATCGGGCCGGCGCGGCGACCGATCTGGCCGGCCGGGCCAGCACTCAAGTGACAGAGAAGTTATCGACCGATCCTTGGCTGATCGGCGTTGCCGGCTTGGTCGCAGGCGCGCTGTTTGCGGCGATACTGCCACCCACCAGGATAGAGCAGGAGTACGTCGGCGAGGCGCGCGACGGATTGTGGAACAAGGCCAATGAGCTCGGCCACGAGGCCGCCGAGGCGGTCCGCGAACTGGCTGATTCCGCGACTCGGACCACGCATTAGTCGGCCGCCGGCTGGGACGATGAATTACATGATCGGGTGGACGCGCGGCATGGCATTGGGTTGGGGGCTGCTCGCTGTGCTTGCGCCCGCAGCAGCGACAGCGCAGGTGCCGCTGCCGCCCGAAATGGCCGAGATCACGGCCTGCTTGTGCTTGCAGCGGGCGGTCTCGACGCTGTCGGCGGATATGAACGCGAGGAAGCAGGCGTTGGACGCGGTTACCCAGCAACTGAGCGATCTCGATTCGCAGCTCGCGCGCGAGCGATCGGCGATGAACGTCAACAACCCCGATGCGGTTGCTCGTTACAAGGCACTGCTCGAACGGCGCGATGCCGCTTATCGCCAGTCGATCGGCCCCGTTCACGCGCAGGCCGCTGACGCCACGGCGCGCTACAATGCACGGGTGAACGAATACAACGCCCGCTGCGCCAATCGCCCGTTCAACTCGGCGGTCGTGGCGCAGATGCAAGTCAACCTGGTGTGCCCGCCGCTGCAGTAGGCTGGCGCGTGCGGTTGGGTTGGTGAGTGACGCAGCGGCTCGTATCGCGCTAACCTGCCGTCAGCATTCGGGCGCGCGACGGCTCCTCGCTCAGCGGGAGGAAACCGCCAGCCCCGCGATCGACGATCTGGCCATCTTTGATGACCAGCGAGATATCTCTCGGCCGCTGCAGAACGGTGATATCGGCGAGCGGGTCTTTGTTCCACAAGACAATATCGGCTAGTTTGCCGCGGGCGATGACGCCAACCTCGCCTTCGAGGTTCATGAGCCAGGCATTGCCGCTGGTGCTAGCGACGATCGCCTCCATCGGCGTCATGCCGATTTCTTTGACGAACAGCTCAGCTTCCTTGCCGTGCCATTTTCCATGGCTGAAAGCGGAGGCATTGCCGGTGTCGCTGCCGCTGAGGATCGGGATGCCGCGGTGGCGCGCATTACGAATCATCTGAAAAGAGGTGTCGAGCTGCGCCCGCAACCGATCGCGCACCCGGTCGCCAAGACCCCGTCCGGCGGGACCGTGCTCGACCCCGATCCAGGGCGAAGTCAGGACCGGTGCGATTGGGATCCCGGCCTTGGCGATGAGGTCGAGATCGGCCTCACCCGCCCAATCGCCGTGGTAGATCAGATCGACGCCGGCTTGGGCGGCGGCGCGGGTCGAGGTCGAGCCGCGCGAGTGGATCGCGACCTTGACATTGTGCCGGTGGGCTTCATCGGCGACGGCGGCAATCTCGTCATCGGCGACCGTCTGGATATCGCCCCAGGTGGAATCCGCGATCTTGATCAGATCGACCCCGCGTTTGCATTGCTTGCGCGTCTCGCGGATGAACTCGTCCCGCGTATTGCACAACACGCCCGCCGCATCGGCCGGGGTTCCTTCATAGGCGGGGTATGGGTCGGGATCGAAGATGCCGCCGTAATTGCTGAGCGCCCGCCCGGCAACGACCATCCGCGGGCCTTCGAGCAGTCCGCCCTCGACGGCCTCGCGCACCGTCACATCGGTGAACCATTTGCCGCCCGGGACAGCGATGCTGGTGACGCCGGCGCGCAATACCCGGCCGATCGCGTGCGCCGCCCACAACGTGCAAAACTCGGCGCTCGATGTGTACCTCACGCCCGGCAAGGCGCCCTGATGCAGCGAGATGTGGCAATGCGCGTCGATAAGGCCGGGGAGGATGAACTTGCCCCCGGCATCGATGACCGTATCGTCCGGGGTTTCCGGCCGGAACGAGCCGTCCCCGCCGCCGACATGGGTGATCCGGTTGCCCTCGACGACAACGAGCGTGTTCCGGACCGGGTCGCTGCCCGACCCGTCGATCACGGTCCCATTCTTGATCAGCAACCGCGGCGAATTCGCCATTGAACACCTCCTCGGTGGCGCCCGCACCCCTGTTTCGCCTGTTTTATCAGGTCGAGATCAGGCGCCAACGCCCTTCGATGATTTGGCGCCTGCCCACAGACGCTCAATGCCGTGAGAATACAATGCGATTACGTCAATTGCGTGGTCGTCGTACCAGCGGTGCCATAAACACTGCGCCACGGGGATGGGAGGGGATTTGATGCCCGGCCAGGATCGGCTCGATCATCGGCATGTCGGAGGCGACCGGCACGCGGTAGTCGAGGAAGCCGGCAATGTCGAGCCGGCCATTCCGGTCATAGATGTATTCCTCGTTCAAGGCCCAGCCGATGCCTTGCGCGACGCCGCCCTGGATCTGGCCTTCGACATAGGAGGGGTGGATCGCGCAGCCAACATCCTGCGCGGCGACAATGCGCAGGATCGTGACCTTGCCGGTCTCGGGGTCGACCTCGACATCGCAGAACGGGGTCGAAAAACGGCGGCATTGACCGCGGCGGTAGCGGCGATCGGCTCACTGGCCAGCGCCCTTTTTGCCGCGAGCTCCTTTGGAGACAGCGGCGCGAAATCACAGCATGCTCCTTGTCGGCTTGGCCGCTTTGACCCTCCGCGACGCGTACAATCAGCGGTGTTCGATAGAAACCGGTGCGGCGCCGATCACACGCTTTGTTCAACTCGGTCGACGGAGTTCGTTCCATATTGCCTAATCGCTCGATCCAGATCCGGGTCCAAAATCTGTTCCGTCGCCGAACGCGCTGTCGCAATCGCAGCCTCCAAGACAGAATTATCCCCAGTTGCTTCAAGTAACTTCGAACCTACTTGGCAATAGGCTACATACGCATACTTGTCTCGAGTAAACCTTCGGATACCTACCAAAGCGAGGCTTTCTGCTTGGTGCAGCATGGCAATTCGGTCTTCTGGTCGAACGCCTTCAGTTAGCTCAGATCTGAGTATCGCGGACCGCACTTTGTAACGGTTGATCGGAGAGTCCAGCCCGACCGATATCTCTGCGTCGCGGATCGCTTGATCCGCGTCTTCGACCATATCGTTCCGCAAATATGTCGAGATCAACCGATGGTGCGGCACTCGTTCGCCGGGAGCCATTGCAATGATCTTACGATAAAGCGCGACGCGTTCATGCCAGTCACCGACCCGGTCAATACCGAACTCAGCAAGACAGATGTCCCGTATGGCTCGGAGTTCTATGTGAATACTGGGGTTCAAGTTATCGATGATCCGATGATAGAGATCAGCAATTTCATTCTGATCACTGAATTTATATTGTGCAATTATGCTTGCAATTACCAGGTGTCTCGTCTGCCACCCATAGAGTCCATCGCGCGGCGAGATGTCATATTCGTCTAAAATCCCATCAAGCTCCGACAGGAACGCGAGGATCTTGTTGGGGTTTATGCCAAGCAACCGCACAACTAACTGCCGATGGACTTTAGTTCCGGCCGCTTGTAAGGCGGCGACGTGGCGATAGACGTCTTGTTGCGGTTCCGATAGGTCAGCGTATTCCCGGAGCATGATTGTATCGAGCCGTTCAAACGCGAATATGTTTTTGAGACATACGAACATATCGGCGCTACAACGACGCTTTAGATGGTCGAGGCGCTCCGTCCGACTCAGTTGAGAAAATTTTCGATCTACTAACGCACTAATTTGAGCGTTGGCGTCCAGAAGCGTAAGCAGGCCAGTCATCTCGAATGTATCTAGCTGGCTCAACTCTACTATAAATCCTTTCGTGAAAATATTTGGTGTCTTTGTGCGGAGTTGCCACTGGGATTTGGGTGCGGTAAATATTAGGCGCAAAGCAGGCTGCGCTTTTCTTGCAAGGGTATCGACGAGAATGTCTGTCTGACGTTGAAAATCTATCGAGTTATCGACAAGAAGATAACCGTTTTTCCCTCAGAGGAAAGGCTCGCTTCAACCCGTGACCAGGATGCAGCGCTGAACACAAAATCCGAATTGTGCTCCCACGCCTCAGATCCCGCTTCAGCAAATTCCCTCATTATCCTGCGGGCCAAGGTTGTCTTTCCAACACCTGCTGCGCCTACGATCACACAAACCAAGTTGCGTTCGTTAGCGAAGGAAGTCTCGATGATTTTCTCTTGCGTCCTTTCAAATGTCAGGCCGGCACGGACGTCGGCATACTGTGCTGGGCTGCCATTGTAAAGCTTTGTAGCATTCGCGTTTAGAGTCAGCGCGTGCGCTACCGAAATGCTTGTTGCGAGAAGCGCTGGCGGCAGCCTGACAGAAAGGTCCAGCTCAAACTGTTCTAGTGGTGCTGGGGTGGCGCCCGCCAAAGCATGAACGAACTCATCAACTCCACCGAACGCAATCCGGAAGCCGCGGTTTTCTAATAATTGGGCGCGGTCCTCATCTGTTTCGTAGATAAGCGCAAACAGGCGACCAGTCCCCCCGGCGTCACGCTGGATACGAAGAGCCTCGTTCATAAATTTTTTCAAATCAGGATCCGCGAGGGAGTGCCCAACAACCACGATATCCTTGGTGATAAAATCCAGAGACAACCTCTTATATAAAGCTTCGCGGTATTGGGTTGCGCTTTCGTAGTCGTCCTCCGTGAGGACCATCTTCGATTTATGGCCATCGACTTCATCCTGACTTAGGCAACCATGTATTTTAAATAGGACTGTCGCCTGCGAGAGTTCTATGTGACCCCAATCGAAATTAGACCGTACAACCGTCAGCGACTTGTGATTACGCTGGTAGGCGAGCTCAATCAGTCGGTCATAGTTGGTCGTGTAGATTCCCACCCACGGAAAGGTGGGCAGCGCGAGGAGACCTCCGGTGGGAGCGAGTGATTGAAGATGCTGTCTCAGTGTAGCGACGACAGCGGCGCGCCCGTGCTTCATACAGAGAATACTTGTAATTTCGTCGAGATTTCCTGAAGTACCCTCCGATCCGGATAGATCGAGTGTTAGGCGCTTTGCGAGTTGGACGCCCGACATCCCTCCGCTTGGGATGGAGGCTCCCGCGCCCAGCAGTAGGTTGCACCGAGCCGGAACAATCAGCCGTGCGAGTTCAGGTATAGTGATTGGCATGTGTTGATAGCTTTACCAAACGGGCAAATGAGATTGGTCCCAAAACGTTAATCAACTCTCTCGGTAATCCAGCGGAGCTCGAATGGCCGCCGCATTCTTGACGCAAGTGCCACGCGGTCGTCTGGCACGGCCCAGTGGGCTTCCGCTGGATTTCCCATTGGTCATGTCGGTGTGCGCCCCATTTATAGCGCACGGGATCACTCGCACCGAGGAACGCGCCAGAGCTATCCCCTTCGAGTTTGGGGATGAAGAAGATTTCGCAGCCTTCGCGGATCGGTTGGAAATAGGCGGTCTCGTGGATGGCGCCGTCGATCGCGACGGTGGTCTCCTCTTCGAGATGCTCGCCGAGGCCGGGGTAGAGGTGGTCCATCGCCTTGATGACGCCGCGCAGGTTTTTGGCCTCGACCGTGAATTCGCGCACGCCGCCGGTGTAGCGGCGGCTGAACCCAGTCGTGAACTGAACCCGCGCGGCCATCGCTTTAGTCCTTCTCAGTGCTCACGCAGACATGGGGCTCGGCCCTGTTCCCCGGCATCCCGGCAGCGGCACGGTCCACGCTGCAGCCGTGGATGCCCGGCTCGGCCCGGCCTGGCGGAAGGTAGCGCCTGCCGGTCCACTCTAATCGTCCGCTTGGCCCTGATCGAGGGCGGCGCGGACTTTGGGGGGCGACATCGGCAGTTCGGTCAGGCGCCGGTGGATCGCGCTGTCGATCGCGTTGGCGATCGCCGCCATCGGCGGCACGATATTGACCTCGCCGACGCCCTTGGCGCCGTAGGGGTGGGCCGGGTTCGGCACCTCGACCATGACGGCCTCGATCATCGGCATGTCGGAGGCGACCGGCACCCGATAATCGAGGAACCCGGCGTTGTCGAGCCGGCCGCTCCCGGTCATAGATGTACTCCTCGTTGAGCGCCCAGCCGATGCCTTGCGCAACGCCGCCCTGGATCTGCCCCTCGACGTAGGAGGGGTGGATCGCCTTGCCGACATCCTGCGCCGCAACAAAGCGCAAGATCGTCACCTTGCCGGTCTCGGGATCGACCTCGACATCGCAGAACTGCGTCGAAAAGCCCGGCGCCATGCCGCCGGCATTGACCGAGGCGGCGGCGGTGATTGGGCCGCCGGTCAGCGCCTTCTTCGCCGCCAATTCCTTGAACGACATCGGCTGGAAATCGCCGACATTGCTGCTCGCCGGCTTGGCGTGGCCGTCCTCCCAGACGACGCCCTCGACATCGACGTCCCAGATCATCGCGGCCCTGGCCCGGAGTTCGTCGACGACCTTCTTACTGGCGTCGACGACCGCCATGCCGGTCGCGAAGGTGACGCGCGAGCCGCCCGTCACATGCGTGTAGCCGACCGACGAGGTGTCGGCGACGATCGAGCGGATCTGGCTGTAGTCGATGCCCAAGGTCTCGGCCGCCATCAACGCCATCGAAGCGCGCGAGCCGCCGATGTCGGGGCTGCCGGTCGCGATGATGACGGTGCCGTCCTCGTTGACCTGCACTGAGGCGCTCGATTCGCCGCCGCCGTTGAACCAATAGCCCGAGGCGACGCCGCGCCCCTGATTGGGGCCGAGCGGCGTCTTGTAGGCCGGATGATTGACCAACGCCTCGAGGGTTTCGGCATAGCCGCCATGGCCGAGCTTTGGCCCGTAGATCATCGGCGTGCCGGCCCGCGCAGCGTTTTTCAGCCGCAATTGCAGCGGGTCCATGCCGATTTTCTTTGCCAGGATGTCGAGCACGCTCTCGGCCGCAAAAGCCGAAATCGGCGAGCCGGGCGCCCGGTAGGCCGCCGATTTGGGTCGATTGCACACAACGTCGTAACCGATCGTATGCTGGTTCGGAATGTTGTACGGCGCAAAGGCGCACATGCAGGCGTTCATTACCGGGGAACCCGGGAAGGCGCCGGCCTGGAATTTGAAGACGCCCTCGGCGGCGGTGATCGTGCCGTCGCGCTTGACGCCGATCTTGACCCGCATCGACGAGCCCGATGTCGGGCCTGAGGCCTTGAACACCTCGTCGCGGCTCATCGTAATCTTGACCGGCCGTCCCGATTTCTTGGCGAGCAAAGCGGCGACAGGCTCGAGATAGACGACGGTCTTGCCGCCAAAGCCGCCGCCGATCTCGGCCGGCGTCACATGCACATCGCCGACCGGCATGCCGAGCAGCTTGGCGGTCAGGGCGCGGACGACGAAATGCCCTTGGCTCGACGCCCAGATCTCGGCCTTGCCGTCGTGATCGAAGCGCGCGGCGCAGGCATGCGGCTCGATATAGGCCTGGTGCACCGCCGCTGTCTTGAATTCCTTTTCGACGATCTCCTCGGCCTCGGCAAAGCCGGCATCGATATCGCCGATCTTAAACTCGACCCGCTTGGAGATGTTGGAGGGCCGGGTCGGCGCCGGCTCGATGCCGCGGGTGATCTGGTTCTCGAAGAGCAATGGCGCGTCCGGATGCATCGCCTCGTCCACATCGATGACGTGCGGCAGCACTTCGTAATCGATGTCGATCAGCGCAGCGGCTTCCTCGGCGACACCCTTGTTGATCGCGGCGACGGCGGCGACGGCGTGGCCCTCGTAGAGCGCCTTCTCGCGTGCCATGACGTTGCGCGTGATGTGCCAGAAATTCTGCGCGACCCGCTCCGGACCCTGATACTCGAATTTGTGGTCCGGGAAATCGGCGGCGGTCACCACTGCCTTGACGCCCGGCAACGCCTCCGCCTTCGAGGTATCGATCGAGCGGATGTGCGCATGCGCATGCGGCGAGCGGATGATCTTGCCGTAAAGCGTGCCGGCCGTCGCGAAATCCGCGCCGTACATCGCGCGCCCGGTCACCTTCGGCACGCCGTCCGGACGGATCGGCCGAGTTCCAACCCATTTGAACCGCGTCGGCGCAATATCGTTCACCGCACCCCTCCATTCGTCAGGTCGATCTGTTATGCATTAGCGTCGCGCGACCGCGCAGCAAATGCAAGACCGACGGAGGAAACCATGGCGCTGGAAGTCAGACGGATCGTCACCGGACACAATGCGAGCGGCAAGGCAGTCGTCAAAACCGACGAGCGGCTACAGGCCGTCAGCCGGCTCGGGCGCCCGCATATCGCCGGATGCGAGATCTGGTCGACCGACAAGATGCCGGTCGACAATTCCTCGGACGAGGTCGAGGCGGCGCAGCGCGCAGGCTTTGTCAAACGCTACAATTACGTCGGCACCGGTCAAGGTACCGTGATCCGCATCACCGAATTCGCGCCCGGCGCTCCCAAATTCATGCACCGCACCGAGACAGTCGATTATGCCCTCTTACTCTCGGGCGAATGCGATCTCGAACTCGACAGCGGCGAAGTCGTGCATATGAAGCCCGGCGACATTGTCGTGCAGCGCGGCACGATGCACGCCTGGGTCAACAACGGCACGACACCCGCCGTCTTCGCCTTCATCCTGATCGACGCCGACCCGGCCAAAGTCGGAGGTCAGGAGCTCCGGACGCATTTCCCGGCTCCCTGAAGCCGGGCGGAGTTTATGCCTCCACAAGGTCGAGCCGCCGCTCGATCCGATCGAGGCGGTCGTGCATTCGATCGAGCCGCAAGCCCATCTCCGCTATTTCGCGCGTCATGTACGAAATGCTGCGCTCGATCGAGCCGAGACGGGTCCGCTGTTCGCGCTGCTCTTCGCGGATCTCGTGCAGCTCCTGACCGGATTGCACGGAGGTGCTCGAGAACTAGATTGGGCGCTTCCTCGCTCATAGCGGGTATTGTGTGTTCGCGGCGGCTGGCCTGCAAGGGATTTGCGCGTTGGTGGCGGAACGCGATATCCTTGAACCAATCGCCCATGAAGGAGATCGGCGCATGGAATTCGGCATGTTTCACCAGTTTCCGGCTCTCCCTGGCCGCACCGAACGAGACGCCTTCGCGGAAGCCTTCGAGCAGATCGATGCGGCCGAGCGGTGGGGCCTCGACGCAATGTGGCTCGCCGAACTCCACTTCGATCCGGAGCGTTCGGTCTTGTCCGCGCCGCTCAGCATCGCCGCCGCCGTCGGAGCGCGCACCGAGCGCATCAAGATCGGCATCGCCGTACAAGTCCTGCCATTGTGCCATCCGCTACGCCTCGCAGAAGAGGCGGCGACCGTGGATCACGTCAGCGGCGGCCGGCTGATCTTCGGGGTCGGGCGTAGCGGCCTGCCGCGCACCTATGAGGATTACGGCGTGTCCTACGCCGAAAGCCGCGACCGTTTCACAGAGGTTCTGGACATTGTCGAGCTGGCGTGGTCGCAACCGGGTTTTTCGTATGACGGCAAGTACTACAAATTCCAGAACATCACGGTGGCGCCGCGCCCGCTGCAGCAGCCTCATCCGCCGATCCGCATAGCCGCCGCGAGCCCGGACACCTATCCCGCCGTCGGCGAGCGCGGGCTGCCGATCTTCATCAACGCCCGCTACGGCTCCTTTGCGGAATTTGCCCCTGAGATCCGGGCCTATCGCGAGGCCTATGCCGCAGCCGGCCACCCCGGCAGAGGACAGGTTTACCTGCGGGTCCCGGCCTATCTTGCCGAGACCGAAGAGCGGGCCTATTCGGAGCCGCGGGAGAGCCTCATGCATTTCTACCGCGAGCAGGCGCAACGGCTCAGGGATTCATTGAGCCGCGCCGGTACCCGGGCCATCGAAGGGCGCGCCGAGCGGCTGAAGCGCATCGAAAACCTGACCTATGACGAGGCGCTGACCGGCCAGGTTCTGGTCGGCACGCCCGACGCGGTCGCGCAGCGTCTGCGCGCCTTGCAGGACGAGCTCGGCATCGACGGCATCCTGGCGGAACTCAATTGCGGCGGCCTCATCCCGCACCGCCAAGTTATGACCGCATTGCAGCTCCTCTGCCAGGAAGTCAAGCCGCGGTTTCATTGAGCGATTTCGTGTTTCATCCCGTCATTCCCGCGCAAGCGGGAATTCAGAGCGGCAACGCTCCTAAAGTTGCCCTGGACCCCCGCTTTCACGGGGGTGACGATTACCCTTAAAGGGTGCACGCATGCCAGGTCCACTTGCACGGCTATCGCATCGTCGATTTGACCTCGAATGTTGCGGGGCCGCTGGCGACGATGATCCTCGGCGACCAGGGCGCCGACGTGATCAAGGTGGAGGCGCCGGATGGGGGTGACGCGACGCGTGGCGGCGCCGACCGCCGGGGCGCATTTTCGGCCTCGTTTCTGAACAACAACCGCAGCAAGCGCTCGATCGTCCTTGACTTGAAGACAGCGGGCGGCCGTGAGGCCTTGCTGCGGCTCGCGGCCGGCGCCGATGTGTTCGTGCAGAATTTCCGTCCCGGCGTCGCCGAACGCCTCGGCGTCGGCGAGGAACCCGTTCGCGCCGTTTCGCCGAAGATCGTCTATGTCTCGATCAGCGGGTTTGGCGAGAAAGGCCCGTACGCGACAAAGCCGGCTTACGATCCGGTGATCCAGGGCTTTTCGGGGCTCGCGACCGTACAGGCAGGCTCCGACGAGGCGCGCCCGCGGCTGCTGCGGACGATCCTGCCGGACAAATTGACCGCGATCACCGCATCGCAAGCGATCACCGCGGCGCTGTTGGCGCGCGAGCGAACCGGCGAGGGACAGCATGTCCGTCTGTCGATGCTCGAAGCCGTGCTCGCTTTCCTGTGGGCCTCCGATATGAGCGATCAGACTTTTGTCGGCGACGAGCCGGTGCGGCAGGAGCCGGCGCCCGCTTTCGACCTGATCTACGAGACGGCCGACGGCTACATGACGGTGGCGGCCTTGACCGACCGCCAATGGGCCGGTTTGGCGCGCGTCGTCGGCCGGCCGGAATGGCTCGAAGACGAGCGGTTCAAGACGCCGGCATTGCGCCAGAAGAACATCGACGCGCGACTGAAGCTGACCCAGGACGCACTGATGGCCCGCCCGGCCGTGGAATGGCTCGAAGCCTTGACGGCGGCCGGCGTGCCGTGCGGCCCGGTATTGACCCGCAACCAGGTCATCCGGCACCCGCAAGTGGCGGCGCTCGGCCTTGTTGTCGAAACCGAGCATCCTTGGGCCGGCCGCTTGCGCCAGACGCGGCCGGCGGCGCGTTTCTCGCGGACTACGCCGGAAATCCGCCGCGGCGCGCCGGCGCTCGGCGAGCACACGCAGGAGATTCTCGCCGAACTCAGCCCGGAGAAGGTCCGGTGATCGACTTTTATTATTGGCCGACGCCAAACGGCTGGAAGGTCGCCATCATGCTCGAGGAGTGCGGCCTCGAATATCGCGTGATCCCGGTCAATATCGGCCGCGGCGACCAGTTCAAGCCCGAGTTCCTGGCGATCAGCCCCAACAACCGCATGCCGGCGATCGTCGATCACGACGCCCCGGGGAACTTTGGCGGCGGGCCGGTGCCGTTGTTCGAATCCGGCGCGATCCTCATCCACTTGGCCGAGCGCGCCGGCCGCTTCATGCCGCAGACCCGGCGCGGCCGCAAAGAAACCCTGGAGTGGCTGTTCTGGCAGGTCGGCAATCTCGGCCCGATGGCCGGCCAGCTGAGCCATTTCGTGAATTACGCGAAGGGCGAGCACCCGTATTCACACAAGCGCTACGCCGATGAATACAACCGCTGTCTCGGGGTTCTCGAGCGGCGTCTCGATGGGCGTGAGTTCATCCTCGACGAGTATTCGATCGCCGACATGGCGAGCTGGCCCTGGGTTTTGATTTCGAAGCCGCTCGGCCAACCGCTGGACGATTTCCCAAACGTCGCCCGCTGGCGCGAAACAATCAAACAGCGCCCCGCCGTCCAGGCCGGCGTCGATTTGGGCAAGGATCTGCGCCGCTCGGCCCCACCGAACGACGCGGAGCGGCGGGTGCTGTTCAACCAAACCGCCAGGGATGTGCTACGGCAACAGTGATCGATTGCCGCCTGCTCGGTGGTTACTTGCCAGTAGCGGCATCGGCACCGGCCTTGGCGACCTGCCCGTCTTGAGGAGCAGTCCCGCCGGAGGCTCCGATCGCCCCAATGATTTTGCCGTCCACAATAATCAGGAAGCCGCCCTCGATTGGGGTCGCTCCACGCAGGCCGAGCGTGCGCATGCCGATGCCGCCCTGCGCCACCAGATCCTCGAATACTTTGCTCGGCCGGCGGAAATCGAGCGCCGTCTGCGCCTTGTCCTCGGCAACGCGGATCGAACCATATTGTGTGTTGTCGAGCCGGTGCAGCATTACCGGATGGCCGGTGCTGTCGAGAATGACTATGGCCATCGGCCAGTTGTTTTTCATGGCCTCTGCCTCGGCCGCAGCCATCACCTTTTTGGCCGCATCGAGACTGATCGGCGACCCGTAAGGCATCGTCGGAGGCGGCGAAGGTGCAGCGGATTGCTGAGCGCCGCTAGGAAAGGAACTGCCGACGTAGATTGCTGTCGCGACAACGAGAGGCCTGAGCCCGTACATGACGTTTCCTCCTCGGGCTCGAACCGGCGTCGCCCATATTGCCGGCGCGGGTAGCCCACAGTTTTTCTTGAACCCGGGTCGAGATCAGCCCGGCATTTTCGCAAAGCGCTGTCTGTCACCGCCTAGCTCTACCCATGGCTGGGCGCTCTCGCAGAAGATCTCCATCCCCGGCTTTACCCAGCTCGCGTCGTCGAGCGTACCGGCCATGATCATCGTGACGTTCGGCATAACCTCGGCCTCATCGATTAGCGCCGATCCGCATTCGGGGCAGAAGCGTCGGTAGGTTGCTTTGCCGCTGTCACCGCGACCGGTGAACGTCTGCAATGTGCCTTGCACGTTCAGTGCCGGCGTTGGCAACGCCACGACAATGGCAAAGGCTGTCCCGGTACCCTTCTGGCAGTTCTTGCAGTGACACACGCCTACGAAAGCCGGTTCGGCGTCGGCCGAATAGCGTACTTTGCCGCACAAGCAGCCACCCTCGATCTTCATCGGATCCTCCTCTGTTCGACGGAATAGGATACGCCGGGCAGGCCAACGCAACAAATGAACTTATGATGGAACGGGTGACGCGCCGGGTCCGGCATGCTACCGTCATTCGTGCGATGCGACAGGGAAGTCCGGTGCGAGACCGGCGCTGCCCCCGCAACTGTTAGCGGCGAGTCCGCGGCAACCGCCACTGGCTGGGTCAGGCCCGGCCGGGAAGGCGCCGCGGGCGACGACCCCGAGCCAGGAGACCTCAGCATCGCGCGAAGTGGGACGAGTCCTCGGGCGGAGGAGGAGGGACCAATGCCGATGCCGGTCGCGGGCCGACCCTGCCTACCCCCCGTCACCTTGATTCTGGGCGGCGCCCGTTCGGGCAAGAGCCGCTATGCCGAGCGGCTCGTCGAGGTCGCCGCGAGCCGAGGCACCTATTGCGCGACCGCGGAAGCGGGCGACGCCGAGATGGCCGACCGCATCGCCGAGCACCGGGCGCGCCGCGGTCCGTTCTGGCGCACCGTCGAGGCGCCGCTCGATCTGGCCTCGGCCATCGCTGTGCATGCCGAACCCGAGTGTCCCATTCTCGTCGATTGTTTGACCCTTTGGTTGTCGAACCTGATCCTTGCCGGCAAACGAGCCGACGAAGAGGCCGGCGCATTGTACAGCTCGTTGCGGAGGGCCGCTGGCACGGTCGTGCTCGTCAGCAACGAAGTCGGGATGGGCCTCGTCCCCGAGACGCCGCTCGGCCGTAACTTCCGCGACGCCGCCGGCTGTCTAAACCAGGCTGTCGCAGCGCAGGCCGACCGTGTGGTCTTTGTCGCTGCGGGGCTGCCCCTCGTGTTGAAGGAGCGCTGACCCGATGCGGCGCGTTCCGGCGACGGTGGTCACCGGCTTTCTCGGCGCCGGCAAGACGAGCCTCGTACGGCATTTGCTGGCGCATGCCGAGGGGCGGCGGCTCGCCGTCATCGTCAATGAATTCGGCGAGCTCGGCATCGATCGCCAGCTGCTGCTCGGCTGCGGCGATGCGGCCTGCACAGACGAAGACATCGTCGAGCTGGCCAATGGCTGTCTGTGCTGCACCGTAGCCGATGATTTCGTTCCGACCCTGACGCAGCTTCTCGACCGCAACGCGCCCCCCGAGCATATCCTGATCGAGACGTCGGGTCTGGCTCTGCCCAAACCACTGGTACAAGCGTTCGCCTGGCCGGAAATTCGCATCCGCACCACCGTCGACGGCGTGCTGACCGTGATCGACGGCGCGGCGGTTGCTGCCGGACTGTTCGCAGCCGATCCCGAAGCCATTGCCCGGCAGCGCGCGGCGGACCCCGCGCTGGCTCACGACAACCCTCTCGAGGAGGTCTTCGCCGACCAGCTCGCTTGCGCCGATCTCGTGATCCTGAACAAAACCGACCTGCTCGGCCCAGAGCACCTCTCCGCGCTTTGCCGTGACATCGAGGGGCAGCTGCGACCGGGGGTCAAGCTCGTCAGAGCACGGGACGGCAGGGTTTCGCCACAGGTAGCGCTCGGTTTGGCCGCCGCCGTCGAGAACGACCTTACCTCCCGCCCCTCGGTGCATGAACTCGAAGACGGGCACGATCACGACGATTTCGAGAGTTTTATGATCACTGCAGGGGCAGTAGAGGACGGGACCGCATTCCTCGGTCGACTGCGTGCCACCATCCGCCTGCACGACGTACTGAGGGTCAAGGGTTTTGTCGACCTGCCCAGCCGCGATCGCCGGCAGGTCGTGCAGGCGGTCGGCGACCGGTTGCAGCAGCATTTCGACCGGCCTTGGCGGGCCGACGAGAAGCGCGAAACGCGGCTCGTCGTGATCGGCCGCAAAGGTCTCGACCGTGCCGCAATCACGTCTGCCCTTGGAGCTCAGAGCGGCTGAATGCACCTGCTCGCGACGATACCGGGGACGATCGCGGACGGCTCCACTGCGGTCGATCTTGCCCAAACTCCAGGCGACATCGTGCTGCTGTCGAGCGCCGATACCGACCTCGCGCTGCTCGCGGCGGCTCAGCAGCGGCGTCGGGAGCAGGATCCGGCAGCGCCGCGCCTGCGGCTCGCCCCGATCTTGCGTCTCGGCCACAACTTCTCTGTCGACCTCTACATGGAGACTGTCGCACAGGCGCGGCTGGTCTTGGCTCGACTGCTCGGCGGCAGCGCTTATTGGCCCTACGGGGTCGAGCGGCTGGCCGAAACTTGTCGCGCACAGGGCATCCCGCTCGCGCTGTTGCCGGGCGACGACAAACCCGACCCGGAACTGGCGCGGCTCTGCACGCTCGAGCCTCAGCAGGTCCGCCGGCTGTGGCGCTATCTCGCCGAAGGCGGACCGGCCAATGCCGACAATCTGCTCCGCTATGCCGGATCTCTAGTCGGCGGTGAGGATCAATGGGCGGAACCCGCGCCGCTGCTGCGTGCTGGGCTGTACTGGCCCAATCACCCGCTGCCGAGCCTCGACGAGATCGCTACGCTCTGGCGGGGAACCGGCGGTATCGCACCGGTCGTGTTCTACCGAGCGCTCGTTCAGTCAGGGAACACCGCGCCGGTCGATGCGCTGGTCCAGGCATTGTCGGCTCGAAGCCTTCGTCCGTTGCCGATTTTTCTGCAGAGCCTCAAGGATGGCGAAAGTACATCGCTGATCGCCGATATGTTCGCGGCGGTGCCGCCCTCCGTGATCCTCAACGCGACCGGATTTTCTGTGGGGGCCGGGGGGGTCGACGATCCGCTCGCAAAAGCGGACTGTCCGATCCTGCAGGTGGTCTTTGCCGGCAGTGACGAGGAGAGCTGGCGCGCCGGAACCCGAGGCCTCGGCCCGCGGGATCTCGCGATGAATGTGGCGCTTCCGGAAATCGACGGCCGCATTCTCTCGCGGGCGGTGTCGTTCAAGGCGCCGCTCGGCCGCGATCCCGAGACCGAGGCCGATCTCGTCGGCTACAAGCCGGTGGCCGACCGCATCGCGTTTGTCGCCGATCTCGCGCGCAATTGGGCGCAGCTGCGATCGCGGTCGCCGGCCGAGCGCCGCGTCGCTTTGATCCTCGCCAACTATCCGAACCGCGACGGCCGCATCGGCAACGGTGTCGGCCTTGACACGCCGGCCTCGGCGATCACGATCCTGCGCGCGCTGGCCGAGGCAGGCTACCGGATCGCCGCCGCCCCGGACGATCCCGAACAATTGATCCACCGGCTGCTCGACGGTCCAACCAACGGCAACCCCGGCGCCTCGGCCGAAAAGTCGCTGTCCTTCGCCGATTACTCTGCCTTTTTCGCGACCCTGCCGCCAGCTGTGCAGCAGGCGGTAACCGCCCGTTGGGACGCCCCCGAGCGTGATCCGTTCTTTCGCCCGGGCCGCCTCGATTGCGGCCGCTTTGCGATCCCGGGCTTCCGCGCCGGCAACGTCGCGATGCTGATCCAGCCCGCGCGCGGCTACAACATCGACCCGAAAGCGACCTATCACGATCCGGCATTGGTGCCGCCGCACAGCTACTTCGCCGCCTATGCCTGGCTCGCCGAGGAGTTTCGTGCCGACGCCGTCGTCCATATCGGCAAGCACGGCACCCTCGAATGGCTGCCCGGAAAGGCGCTTGCTCTGTCCGCCGAATGCTTCCCGGAGGCAGTGCTCGCGCCATTGCCGCACCTCTATCCGTTTATCGTCAACGATCCCGGCGAGGGGACGCAGGCCAAGAGGCGGGCTCAGGCGGTGATTATCGACCATTTGACGCCGCCTCTGACCCGCGCCGGCAGCTACGGTCTCCTTGCGGAGCTCGAACGCCTGATCGACGAATATTACGAGGCCGCCCTCGGCGATACGCGACGCGTCGGAGTGCTTGCCACGGCGATCCTCGAACAGGCCCGCGCCGCTGGGCTCGAGCGCGATTGCGGCATTGTCGCGGGCGATGAAACTGCCGCCGCGCTGCGCAAGCTCGACGGGTTTCTTTGCGAGTTGAAAGAGCTGCAGATACGCGATGGGCTACACGTCTTTGGCCGGAGCCCGGAGGGCGAGAGGCTGCACTCGCTTCTCGTCGCCTTCGCCCGCCCGGGCCGCGGCGCCGCGCCGCAGGACGCTTCGCTGCTGCGGGCGCTTGCTGCCGATCTCGGCGTCGGCGAGGAGGCGCTCGGCGAAGATCCTGCCGAGCCCTGGACCGGAACGCGTCCTTCGGCGCTCGCCGGGCCCGGGCCGTGGCGCAGCTGCGGCGACACGGTCGAGCGTCTGGAGGCGTTGGCCTTGCGTCTCGTTGCGGGCGACGCAGCGCCTGACCCGAGCTGGTCTCATACCACGGCGGTTCTCGACTGGATCGAATGGCGGTTAGGCCCAGCGGTCGCGGGAAGCGGCGCCGCCGAAATCGCCGGGCTGCTTGCCGGGCTCGACGGGCGTTTTGTTTCGCCCGGGCCCTCCGGCGCGCCGAGCCGCGGCCGGCCTGAGGTATTGCCGACCGGGCGCAACTTCTATTCGATCGACACCCGCGCCGTGCCGACGCAAGCGGCCTGGCAGCTCGGCTGGAAATCGGCGGCGCTGCTGCTCGAGCGCCACGCCCAGGAATACGGTGACTACCCGGCGCGCGTCGCATTGTCGGCGTGGGGCACCGCCAACATGCGGACCGGCGGCGACGACGTTGCCCAGGCATTGGCGCTGATCGGCGCACGTCCGGTGTGGGAGCGGTCGAGCGGCCGGGTGACGGGGTTCGAGGTCCTGCCGGCGTCGGTGCTCGATCGGCCGCGCGTCGATGTTACTCTGCGCGTGTCGGGCTTTTTCCGAGACGCATTTCCAGGATTGATCGACCTTTTCGATTCGGCCGCGCGGGCCGTCGCAGAACTCGATGAGCCGGTCTCGGTCAACCCTCTCGCTGCACGCGTTGCTGAGGACCGGCGCGCGCTCGAAACTCAAGGTATTCCGGCGCTAGAAGCCAAACGGCGCGCCGGCTATCGGGTCTTCGGTTCGAAGCCTGGCGCATACGGGGCCGGGCTGCAGACCGTGATCGACGAGCGGGTCTGGGACGACGAAACCGATCTCGTCGAAGCGTATCTCGGCTGGAGCGGATACGCGTATGGGGCGGGTTGCGAGGGCCGCTCCGAGCGTGAAATGCTCGAAGCGCGACTGGCAGAGACCGATGCGGTGCTGCACAACCAGGACAATCGCGAGCACGATCTGCTCGACAGCGACGATTACTACCAATTCGAGGGTGGCCTCGCCCTCGTCGTCCGATGCCTGTCGGGCCGCGCGCCGGCAGTATGGCACAACGACCACTCGCGGCCCGAGAGGCCGCGCATCCGCAGTCTGCGCGAGGAATTGGGACGCATCGTCCGCGGCCGTGCCGCGAACCCACGGTGGATCGCCGGCGTCATGCGCCATGGCTACAAGGGAGCGGCCGAGATCGCCGCCACGGTCGACTACCTCTTTGCCTTCGCGGCGACCTCGCGAGCGGTCGACGATGCGCATTTCGATGCGCTCTACGACGCCTACCTCGGCGACGACAAGGTGCGCGGCTTCATGGCCGAGCACAACTCCGCCGCCCTCACCGAGACCAGCCGGTGCTTCCTCGAAGCAATCGACCGCGGCCTGTGGCGCCCACGTCGCAACAGTGCCCGCGAGGCCCTGACGAAATGGAGCGGGCCGTGAGCGAGCTCGTCGAAACCGACGAGGAGGTCAACCGCCGGCACAACGAAAAGATGGCGAGGCGCAAGGCGGCGCGCGTGCGGATGCTGGCGACCAAGATCGAGGAACGCGGCCTCTTGATCGTCCACACCGGCAAGGGCAAGGGGAAATCGACGGCGGCTTTCGGCATGGTGCTGCGCTGCCTGGGGCACGGCATGCGGGTCGGCATCGTCCAGTTCGTCAAGGGGGTGTGGTCGACCGGGGAGCGGGTTGCGCTCGAAAGGTTTGGCGATCTGGTGACCTGCCGGGCAATGGGCGAGGGCTTCACTTGGGACACACAGGACCGCGCCCGTGATATCGCCGCGGCGCGAGCCGCCTGGGAGACCGCCATGGCGATGCTGTCGGACCCCTCCTACGCGCTGGTGCTGCTCGACGAGCTGAACATCGTATTGCGCTACGATTACCTGCCGCTCGATGAGGTCGTGACGGTGCTGACGGGGAAGCGGCGCGACCTGCACGTCGTCGTCACCGGCCGGAACGCCCGGCCCGAACTAATCGAGGCCGCCGACCTCGTCACCGAGATGATGCTCGTCAAGCACCCGTTTCGCGCCGGGGTCAAGGCGCAGCCGGGGATCGAGTTCTGATGGCGCGGGCGCTGATGCTGCAGGGGACCGGTTCGGATGTCGGCAAGTCCCTGCTGCTGGCCGGATTGGCGCGCGCTTTCACCCGCCGAGGGCTGCGGGTGCGGCCGTTCAAGCCGCAGAACATGTCGAACAACGCCGCGGTCACTGCCGATGGCGGCGAGATCGGCCGGGCCCAGGCGCTGCAGGCCCGCGCCTGCGGCACGGCTCCGGTCACCGACATGAACCCCGTGCTGTTGAAGCCGCAATCGGAAAGCGGCGCGCAGATCGTGCTGCACGGCCGGGTCTGGCGCGTCGCCGGCGCGGGCGAGTATCGCCGGCTGGCCCCGGGCTTGTTGCCAGCTGTTCTCAGCTCCTTCTCCCGGCTTGGGGATGCGGCGGATCTCGTCCTCGTCGAAGGCGCGGGAAGTCCGGCCGAGGTCAATTTGCGGGCCGGCGACATCGCGAACATGGGCTTCGCCGAGGCGGCCGGCGTCCCCGTCGTGCTGATCGGCGACATCGAGCGCGGCGGCGTTATCGCCCAGCTGGTCGGCACACACGCGCTGCTGCCGACGGCCGAGCGGGCGCTGCTCGCCGGGTACATCGTCAACAAATTCCGCGGCGATGTCGGACTGTTCGACGGCGGCATCACCGCTGTTACTGCACAAACCGGGATGAGCTGTTTTGGCGTCGTGCCGTATTTTTCAGCTGCCGCAGCGCTTCCTGCAGAGGATTCGCTGGCGCTAACGCCGACCCGCACCCGCCCAGCCCCCACCCTAACCCTCCCCCGCTCGCGGGGGAGGGAATGGGGGGCAGCGGGTGAGGGCAGGGGACCGGTCCGGATCGCGGTGCCGCTGCTGCCGCGCATCGCCAATTTCGACGACCTCGATCCACTGCGCGTGGAGCCAGCGGTCGAGCTAGTCATGGTCCGACCGGGGCAGCCGCTGCCGCGCGATGCCGCGCTAGTCATTCTTCCCGGCTCGAAGGCGACGATCAGCGATCTCGAATTCTTGCGGCACGAAGGGTGGGACATCGACCTCCTCGCGCATCGCCGCCAAGGAGGACGAATCCTCGGCCTTTGTGGCGGATATCAGATGCTGGGCAGGAGCATCGCCGATCCGCTCGGTGTGGAAGGGCGGCAACAGACGGTGACCGGGCTAGCTCTTCTCGACATTGAGACCGTTCTGACCGACACCAAGCGCCTCGCAGAGTGTTCCGGTGTGGAGCTTGCGACCGGGATGCCGGTTCGGGGCTACGAAATGCATCTCGGCGAGACCTCTGGGCCGGGTCTCGAACGCGCGATGCTGCGCCTGGCCGGCGATCCGGACGGCTCCGTCAGCGGCGATGGGCTAGTCGCCGGCTGCTACCTGCACGGGCTGTTTGCGAGCGACGCCTTCCGCCGAGCGTTTCTGGCGGCATTGGGCGCGCAGCCCGGCGGGATCGAGTACGAGCATCATGTCGAGACTACCCTCGACTCGCTCGCCGATCATCTCGAAGACAGTCTCGATCTTTCGGCGCTCTTGGCCGCGGCTCGACCGCCCCGCCTCAGGCGAGCAGCGTAGCATGCGACGCGAGCCAGGCCCCCAGCAGAAGCCCGCTCTGGATCAAACACGCAAGGCGGTAGAGCTGGAGCCCCCGCCAGATGTCGGCGACTCCGGCTCGCGCGCTGCCGTCGCCGAGCCAGGGATCCGCGACCAGACCTTCGGGGTAGCGCCGCGGCCCTGCCAGCGCCAAACCGAGCGCCCCCGCCATCGCGCTCTCCGGCCAGCCTGCATTGGGCGAATGGTGCTTGCGCCCGTCGCGCAGCATGATCGCGAGCGCGTGACCCGGCCGCCCGTTCGTGGCGAACAGCGCCGCTGTGGCAAGAAGGACGCCGCTGAGCGGCGCCGGTACGGTGTTGAGAACATCGTCAAGGCGCGCCGCCGCCCATCCGAAGGCGCGGTAATGCGGCGTTCGATGCCCGATCATGCTGTCGAGCGTATTTGCCATCTTGTACGCAAGGAGGCCGGGCAGGCCGAGCAGCAGATACCACAAGACCGGAGCGACGACGCCGTCGCTGAAATTTTCCGCCAGGCTCTCGATCGCGGCGCGCGCGACGCCATGCGCGTCCAGACTCATCGGGTCGCGCCCGACGATATGCCGCACTGCCTCGCGGCCGCCCGCCAACCCGCCGCTGGCGAGCGCCGCCGCGACCGCGGCGACATGTTCGTAGAGGCTGCGCTGCGCAACGAGCACGGCGATCATGACGGCTTCGACGGCGGCGCCGACCAGGCTGCCGCGGCAGAGCCGTTCGACCATCAGCCCGAGCAACGCGGCGCCGCCGACCAGCACGACGACGGTGACAATGCCGCGCTCGCGCCGCGAGGCCTCGCTGCGGTCTTCACGGTTGAGCTTGCGGTCGAAGAATGCGATCGCGCGGCCGGCGAGGATGACGGGATGCGGGATATAGCGAAAGACCGCCGGCATATCGCCGAACAGCGCGTCGATGACGAGGCCCGCGACGAGCAGCAGCACAGGGTCGGCCGTCACTGGTGTCATTGTGGCCGTGGGCGGAACGGCCGATGAGCGAGACGGCGGTGCTCCTGTGCGGACACGGCAGCCGCGATCCCGAAGCGGTCGCGGAATTCGAGCTGGCGGCCGGGGCATTGCGTCCGCGCCTGCCGGAATTCGATTTCGCCACAGGTTACCTCGAATTCGCCCGCCCGACGATCCGCGACGGCCTCGCCCTCTTGGCGGGGCACGGCGCGCGGCGGATCTTGGCGATCCCGGGCATGCTGTTTGCCGCAAGTCATGTCAAGAACGACCTGCCTTGGGAGATTAACAGCTTCATCGCCGAAAATCCTGGCATCGATGTGCGCCTGGGCCGCGATCTGGGGATCGACCCGAAGCTACTGCGGGCCGCGGCCGATCGTATCGCTGCGGCGGCTGACAGCCGAATACCCCGCAGCGAGACCTTGCTTGTCGTGGTCGGGCGCGGCACCAACGACCCGGACGCCAATTCCAACATCTCCAAACTCGCCCGCATGCTGTGGGAAGGCATGGGTCTAGGCTGGGCCGAGGTCGCCTTCAGCGGTGTCGCCCATCCGCGGGTCGACGCCGCGCTGATGCGGGCCGCCACAATCGGTTTCCGCCGTATCATCGTGTTCCCCTATTTCCTGTTTACCGGGGTATTGGTCAAACGGATCTATGCGCAAACCGACGCCGTCGCCGCTCTCTTTCCGGTGATCGAGTTCGTCAAGGCGCAATATCTGCGCGACCACGAGGGTGTGCTCGACGCGTTCCGGGACCGCGTTTTCGAGCTCGAGGACGGCCAGCCCGCGATGAACTGCCAGCTTTGCAAATACCGCACTCAGATCGTCGGCTACGAGCAAGACGCGGGTATGCCGCAGACCGGCCACCATCATCACGTGCGGGGTATCGGCACCGACGGTCATCACCGTCACCACGAATGATGTTCGATACCTTCGTGATGGTCGATTGGAGCGCAGCGACTGTGCCGCGCACCGGCCGCGACAGCATCTGGATCTGCTGGCATGCCAAAGACCGGGAAAGCCTGGAGAACCCTCCCACCCGGCACGACGCAAAGTCCATTCTCGCCGATTGGCTGGCGGCAGCGATGGAACGCGGGGAGCGGGTTCTTCTCGGCTTCGACTTCCCGTTCGGGTATCCCGCAGGCTTCGCCGCCCGGCTTGGTCTTTCCGGGCCGCCTTGGCGTGCCGTCTGGGATGAGATAGCTGGGCTCCTCCACGACTCCGAGGAGAACGGGAACAACCGCTTCGAAATCGCCGCCGCATTCAACCGGCGAGTGTCGAACGGCTGCTTTCCTTTCTGGGGTCGTCCGCCCGGGTTTGAGACGCCTTTCCTCGGACCCAAGCACCACCGGGCACACGAAAATGGCGGGTTGGCCGAGCGGCGGCTCGTAGATTTGCATATCCCGAGCGCCCAGCCTTGCTGGAAATTGCTCGGCGCCGGCTCGGTGGGCGGCCAGGCGCTGACCGGCATACCGGTCGTGCGCGCGTTGCGCGACGACCCGCGCTGGATCGACCGTGTGCGTATCTGGCCATTCGAAACCGGTCTTCAGGCCCCCGAGCAGGGGACGGTCGTCATCGCCGAGGTCTATCCTTCCCTCTGGGCGGTATCGCCGGCCGACGGCGAACCCAAGGATGCGGCCCAGGTGCGTTCCGTCGCGCGATTTTTTGCCGACAGCGACCGCGCCGGCAAACTAGCCACACTATTCGCCGGCGATCCGTCGCTGACCCCGGACCAACGGTTCCGGGTCGAGACCGAGGAGGCTTGGACTCTCGGCGTAACCGTGCCGAACCAACGCCGCATTTCGGTTCCGCCTCGTGTCCCTCAACCAGCCCCCACCCTAATCTTCCCTCGCAAGCGGGGTAGGGAAGGGTGGGGGCTACGCGGGGGGAGAGAGGGACCCCCGCAGCGGGAGGATGAGGGGCAGGGTCGTGTTGATCGCAGGTACACCTACATTCGCGACCCGGCCGAGATTTCGCGCCGCTCGTTTGCGCTGATCCGCGAGGAAGCGGACCTCTCGCGCTTCCCGCGCCACATGGAGCCGCTCGCTTTGCGCCTGGCGCATGCGGCCGGGGACAGCGCGATCCTCGGCGACCTCGAGTGGTCCAAGGGCGCGGTCGCGGCGGGGCGCAAGGCGCTTACCGCAGGCGCACCCATCCTGGCCGATGCGGCCATGGTCGCGGCGGGCATCATGATCGACCCGAATCGGATCGTCTGCACTCTGCGCGACCCCGAGACGGCACAGCTGGCCGCGGCAGAGCGGACCACACGTTCGGCTGCTGCCGTCGAGCGATGGCGACCGCATCTGCCGGGGGCCGTGGTCGCGATCGGCAACGCGCCGACCGCGCTTTTTCGATTACTCGAGCTGCTGGCATGCGGCGCGCCGAAGCCTGCGCTCGTTCTCGGCTTCCCGGTTGGGTTTGTCGGTGCGACCGAGGCAAAGTCGGCGCTCGCCGATTTTGGGCATGGGCTCGAATTCATCACCCTCCACGGCCGCCGCGGTGGCAGCGCGCTTGCTGCTGCGGCGGTCAACGCGCTCGCGGGCGCCCGGTGAGAGCTTGGCTGGCCGTCATCGGCATCGGCGAGGACGGCATCGCCGGCCTCGCGCCGGCGGCGCGGAACCTGATCGAAACCGCCGAGGTATTGGTCGGCGGCGCGCGCCATCTCGGCATGGTGCCGGATTACGGCGCCGAGCGGATCCTTTGGAGACGCCCGCTCACGGCGACGATCGATGCGATCGAAGCCCGGCGGGGCGCGAGAGTGGCTGTGTTGGCCAGCGGCGACCCGATGTGGTACGGCATCGGGGTCGCCCTGTGCCGCCGCTTTCCGCGCGAGGAAATGACGATCCAGCCGCAGCTGTGCGCCTTCAGCCTCGCGGCGTCGCGGCTCGGGTGGCCGCTCGCCGATTGCGCCGCGATCACCGTCCACGGCCGACCGCTCGATAATCTGCGGCTGCATCTCGCGCCTCATCGGCGCATTTTGATCCTGTCGGAGGACGGCGGCACGCCGCGAGCGGTCGCCGAGCTTCTGACCGAGCTGGGCTGGGGACCGAGCCAATTCACCGTGCTTGCGCATCTCGGCGGCAGCCGCGAGACGATTATCGCCGGCGAGGCGCATTCCTGGGGTGACCGCCGCGTCCCCGACCTCAACACGATCGCGGTCGCCTGCAATCCCCGCCACGGCGCCCGAGCGTTGCCGCGGCTCGCCGGTCTTCCCGATGAAGCTTTCGAGCACGACGGTCAGCTGACCAAGCGGGAGGTTCGCGCTGCTACCCTCGCGGCGCTCGCGCCATTGCCCAACGAAACGCTATGGGATGTCGGAGCTGGTTGCGGCTCGATCGCCATCGAGTGGCTGCGGTTGGGCGAAGAGCGCTCGGCCATCGCCATCGAGCGGGATCCGACGCGCGCCGCGCTGATCGCACGCAACGCCGCTGCGCTCGGGGTCCCGGAATTGCGCATCGTACCGGGCTCCGCACCCGAGGCACTGGAGAGCCTGCCGCAACCGGACGCCGTCTTTATCGGGGGCGGGATTGGTGCGGCCGGTTTGCTCTCAGGAGCGTGGGAGAGCCTCCCGGCCGGTGGGCGCCTCGTCGCGAATGTCGTCACCATCGAGGGCGAGGCACGGCTTCTCGATTGGCATGCCCGACACGGCGGCATACTGACCCGCATCGCGGTCAGCCGCGCCGAGCCGGTCGGGCCGCACCACCTGTGGCGGCCGCTGGCGACGGTGACCCAGCTCGCCGCCGTCAAGCCGAGCTGAAATGCGGATCTTCCGGTTCGTGTCGGCCTCCACTCCCCCGCTAACGCGGACCCCTCGCTCCCCCGTGTTCGCAGCAGAGGGCAGGGGTGAAGGTCTGAGCGGTATCCGGCCCTATGCGTTGCTATGTCTTTTGTGCCTGATCCTCTACCTCCCCGGGCTTGCGGCGATACCGCCCCTCGACCGCGACGAAGCGCGTTTCGCGCAAGCGACGCGGCAGATGCTCGAGACCGGCGATTTCATCCGCATTCGCTTCCAGGATGAGGCGCGCAACAAGAAGCCGTCCGGGATTTATTGGCTGCAGGCGGCAGCCGTCGCGGCATTCAGCTCTCCGGGTAGTGCTGCGATATGGCCCTATCGCTTGCCTTCGGCCTTAGCGGCGACCGCCGCGGTGCTGCTGACCTTCGGCCTCGGCGCCCGGCTTTTCGATTCGCGCCCAGCCGGCTTTATCGCCGCTATGCTGACTGTGAGCGCGTTGGGCGTGGTGGTCGAGGCGCACCTCGCCAAAACGGACGCAGCGCTTCTCGCCGCCGTCGTGGTCGCGCAGGGCGCGCTCGGGCTCGTCTACATTGCGACCCGCACGGGCCACCCAGTTGCCTGGCCGGTTCCGCTTCTCTTTTGGCTGGCCGAAGCCGTCGCGATCCTGCTGAAGGGGCCGCCCGGCCCGCTGCTGGCGCTGTTGACAGCGGGTTCCCTGTCGATCGCCGACCGCGACATCCATTGGGTCAAAACGTTACGGCCGTTTGTCGGTGGGTTCATCGTGACGGCGTTGGTGGTTCCGTGGCTGATCGCGGTGCAAAGCGCTACCGCAGGTCATTTCATTTCGGACTCGCTGGCGCACGACCTTTTGCCGAAGCTGATCGGCGCTCAGGAATTGCACGGCGGGCCGCCCGGCTATTACCTGGCGGTGGTGATCGCGAGCTTCTGGCCGGGCTCGCTTTTCATCGTTCCGGGGCTGATCTGGGGCTGGCGGCAGCGCCGCGCTGCGGCCTGCCGCTTTCTGCTCGCCTGGCTGGGTCCCGCGTGGGTCTGCTTCGAGCTCGTTCCGACCAAGCTGCCGCATTATATCCTGCCACTTTATCCGGCGGTGGCGCTCCTCGCCGGCGGCGCGTTGGCGGAAGGGTTTGCAAAACATCTCGCTGGCGCGGCGCGTTTTGTCGACAGGGCCGTTGGAGTGCTTTGGGGAGCGATTACGATCGTGCTCGGAGTTGCGCTGCTCATATTGCCGTTGTGGTCTGGCGGCACGGTTTCGCCGACGGCTATGGTGGTCGTGCCAGTGATGCTCGGCCTAGCGTGGGTGCTTTTCTTTCGCGATCCGCAGCCGATGCGCGCGGCCGGTCTGGTCGCCGCCATCTCCGCCACCTTCGTGTTGCCGGCTGCGCTCGCAGTGGCGCCTGAGCTCGGCTACATTTGGCCCAGCCAATCGGCCGCAGCGGCGCTCGCCCGCCACCCGCCGGGTCCGGGTGAGGCCGTTTTGTCGGTCGGCTACAGCGAGCCGAGCCTCGTGTTTTTGCTCGGCACTGCAACCCGGCTGGTTACTGCGGAGCCTGGAGACGGCCAATTGGCCGGTGCCGGTATGGCGCTGGTCGATGACCGCTCCGACGCGGAATTCCTGCGATCATTGGCCCGCCGCGGGCTGACCGCCCGAGCACTCGAACGCGTCGAGGGGCTCGACTATTCGGCGGGCCGCGGCAAGCTCATTCTTACCCTCTACCGTTTGGAGCCGAGCTGAATGCCGGGAGACCCCGGTCGGCTCTACGGGCTCGGGGTCGGGCCGGGCGACCCGGAGCTGCTGACGCTGAAGGCATTGCGGTTGCTGCGCGCAGTGCCGGTGGTCGCTTATCCGGCGCCTGAGCATGGCGACAGTTTCGCCCGCTCGATCGTCGCCGCCTGGATCGGAGGGCACCAGCGCGAGATCGCGATCCGCTTTCCAATGCGCCCGGGACCGCCGCCCCGGGCGGTCTACGATGACGCCGCAGCCGTGCTAGCCGCCGAACTCGATGCCGGCCGTGACGTAGCGTTGTTGTGCCAGGGCGACCCGCTCTTCTTCGGAAGTTTCATCAATGTGTTCACCCGCCTAGCGGGCCGGTATCGGATCGAGATCGTTCCGGGTATCTCGTCCGTGGCTGCCTGCGCCGCCGCCGCGGCAATCCCGCTGGTCTCGCGAGATGACACGCTCGCGGTGATCCCAGCGACGCTCGACGAGGACCAAATCGCAGCCGCGCTCGCCGCGCCCGACTGCGTCGCGATCGTAAAGCTCGGCCGCCACATTGCAAAGGTCCGTCGGGTGGTCGACCGGCTGGGTCTTCTCGACGGCGCGATCTATATCGAACACGCGACCTTGCCGACCCAGCGCGTCGCCCCCTTCGCTCGCACTACTCCGGACCTCGCTCCCTATTTTTCGATGGTACTGATCGTGAGACCACGGAAACCTGATGGACGAAGTTGAGTGCGTCGTGGTCGGAGCCGGCGTCATCGGCCTGGCGGCGGCTCGGGCGCTGGCGCTGGCGGGCATCGAGGTGCTCGTCCTCGAGCAGGCCTACACGATCGGGTTCGAGACCTCGTCGCGCAACAGCGAAGTCATCCATGGCGGGCTCTACTACCCGGTCAGCAGCTTGAAGGCACGCAGCTGTGTCGAAGGGCGCCATCGGCTCTACACTTATTGCCGCGAGCACGGGGTGCCACATGCCCGGCTGGGCAAACTGATCGTCGCCACGAGCGAGGCGGAGATCGCCGGTCTCGAAAGGATCGCCTCCACGGCGCGCGGCAATGGGGTCGACGATCTGGAATGGCTGGATCCGACGCGGGCCGGTCAGCTCGAGCCTGCGCTCAATTGCGTGGGGGCCCTGCTGTCGCCCTCGACCGGCATTATCGACAGCCATGCGCTGATGCTCGCCTATCAGGGCGAGGCAGAGGCCGCCGGTGCGATCGTTGTGCTGCGTACCCCAGTCCTCTCCGGGAGAGTGCGCCACGACGGTTTCGAGCTTTCGATCGGCGGAGATGAGCCGACCGGGATCCGCTGCCGATCTCTGGTCAACGCCGCCGGGCTGCACGCGCCAGCTCTCGCGCGAATGATCGAGGGGATACCGCCGGAGACGATCCCGACGGCCTATTTCTGCCGCGGGGTCTATTTCACGCTGAGCGGGCCCGCACCGTTTCGCCGGCTCATCTACCCCGTGCCGATGGCCGGCGGGCTGGGGGTGCACCTCACGCTGGATCTGGCAGGGCAGGCGCGGTTCGGGCCCGATGTGGAATGGATCTCCTCGGTCGATTACACGGTCGAGCCGGCTCGCGGCGAGCTGTTCTATGCCGCAATCCGCACCTACTGGCCCGGTTTGCCGAATGGCGCGTTGCAGTCGGGGTATGCCGGCATCCGGCCGAAGATCAGCGGGCCGACCGAGCCGGCCGCGGACTTCGTCGTGCAGGGCCCCGATAACCACCGTGTGCCGGGTTTGGTAAATCTATTCGGCATAGAATCACCGGGGCTCACGGCGTCCTTGCCGCTGGCCGACGAGGTAGTGCGAAAACTCTGCTCCGCCGAGAGTTAATCGAAAAAGCGCCCCTGCCGGCAAAGGCGCCAGAGCACGAGCGGCCAGGCGAGGACCTCGGGTACGCTGTCGCGGAAGACGTCCACCTGATTGCGCCAATGGAAGTCGCAGGGCATCGCCTGACCCGGGATCAACGCAAACAGGACGGCACCCACCGCGAGATAAATAAGGGCGAGCTCGACGACGGTTTCCAATGGTTATCACCTGTGCAAGAAGGCCGGTACTCGCCGGAACAGTGTCGACGACTTTCGGACGGGGTACACGGTAAATCACCCGAACGCGACAGAGTGTCGCGGGAGCAACCTAGACCCGAAACCGGTGTTTACCACGCTCGCAGCGATACCGGCTAAGTGGAGTTAGCCATGCTGATCGGTGTCCCGAAGGAGGTGAAGACCCACGAATACCGCGTCGGCCTCACGCCCGGCAGCGTTCGGGAAATCGTGCACCATGGCCACGAAGTGGTGGTCGAGACCGGCGCCGGAACCGGGATCGGTTTCGAGGACGCGTCCTACGAAGCCGTTGGGGCCGGCATCCTGCCCAGCAAAACGGAGGTGTTCGGGGCCGCCGAGCTGATCGTCAAAGTCAAAGAGCCTCAGCCTCAGGAGGCTGCCGCGCTGCGCGAAGGGCAAGTGCTGTTCACCTACCTGCACCTCGCCGCGGACAAAGCGCTGGCCGAGGCACTTGTCAGGTCGGGTGTAATAGCGGTCGCCTATGAAACCGTCACCGACGCGCGGGGTGGGCTGCCGCTTCTCGCGCCGATGAGCGAGGTTGCGGGCCGGATGGCCGTGCAGGTCGGGGCCCATTGCCTGGAGAAGGAGCAGGGCGGCATCGGCGTGCTTCTTGGCGGGGTTCCGGGCGTCCCCGCTGCAAAGGTGGTGATCCTCGGCGGCGGCGTATCGGGGACCAATGCGGCGCGCATGGCGATGGGTATGGAAGCCTATGTCACGGTTATCGACCGCTCGTTGCCGCGGCTCTACGAGCTCGACCTGCAATTCGGGGCGCAGCTCCACACGCTGTTCTCGACGATGGAGAATATCGAGCGCGAGGTGGCCGCGGCCGATCTCGTCATCGGGGCGGTGCTGACTCCCGGCGCGGCGGCGCCCAAGCTCGTCAACCGTGCCCTTGTCCGGGCGATGAAACCCGGCGCGGTAGTGGTCGACATTTCAATCGACCAGGGCGGCTGCTTCGAGACGAGCAGGCCCACCACCCACGCCGCTCCCACCTATGTCGAGGAGGGCGTCGTCCATTATTGCGTGACGAATATGCCGGGGGCGGTAGCCCGGACCTCGACGGTCGCGCTCAATAACGCAACATTGCCGTATGTCCTGGCACTCGCCGATCGCGGCTGGCAGCATGCTCTCCGCGACGACGAGCATCTGCGAAACGGCCTGAACATTTGCCGGGGTCGGGTCACCCATCCCGCGGTCGCCCGCGATCTGAAACTCCCGTTCACGCCGCCCGAACAAATACTCGCTGAGACATAAAGCCTGGAGTTTCGGCTGTCTCACTATGGATTGACCTTCAAGCCATCCCTATCTGAAGCCAAACCAGGCTGGAGAGGGGGGATATGGCGCTCCTTCCGACTACTGCACCAGCGCACCTTGAACTCCGACCCGACGCGTTCGCAGGTCCCGAACTGGGGCGCGCCCGGCAAATCGATGCGGCCGCGATCGCCGCGGTCACCGAGCTCTACCGTGAGGTGCTGCCACCCGGCGGCGCCATTCTGGATCTGATGTCGGGTTGGGTTAGCCATTTGCCGCCGGAAATCCCCTATTCGCGGGTCGTCGGAGTCGGCCTCAATTCCAGGGAGCTCGCGGAAAACCCGTTTCTCGACGAATGGCACCTACAGGATCTGAACTGCGATCCGCGTCTGCCTTTTGCCACCGCCGAGTTCGACGGTGCAGCGATCTGCGTCGCGGTCCAGCATTCGACCCGGCCGTGTGAGGTGATCCGCGAAGCCGGGCGAGTGTTGAAACCGGGCGCGCCGCTGATCGTGACATTCTCGAACCGTTGTGTGCCGACGCGCGCGATCGGGTGCTGGTGCCTGCTCGACGATGCCGGACACCTCTGCCTGATTGCACAGCATTTCGTCCAAGCAGGGAATTGGGGCGACATCCGCTGCCTCGACCGGACACCGCCCGGCGGCGGCGATCCGCTGTACGCGGTTATCGGGCGCAGCCTGGGTTCTGCGCGGGCGATGGCCGCCGACCAGCTCTCAGGTGATTAGCTCTCGTACGCGACCATCGACGTGAACGGAACATCGATGCGGCTGCGCCCCTTCAAGAAAGACAGCTCGATGATGCACACCGCGGCGGTGACTTCCCCGCCACGCTGACGCACGAGGTTGATGGCAGCTTGCATCGTTCCTCCGGTTGCTAGCAGATCATCGAGCACCGCAACCCGCTGGCCCGGCGTGATCGCGTCCTCCTGGATCTCGATGGTGTCGGTGCCATATTCGAGATCATAGGTGAAGCGGGCGGTCCGGCCAGGCAGCTTGCCTTGTTTGCGGACCATCGCAAAACCGCGGCCGAGCTGATACGCCAAAGGAGCGGCGACGAGAAAGCCTCGGGATTCGATGCCGACCAGCAGGTCTGGCTCGTGGGGCTGGAGCGCTTCGGCGAGGCGATGGACGGTTGTCTGCCAAGCCTCGGGATGGGCGAGCAAGGTGGAGATGTCGTAGAAGAGGATACCAGGCTTCGGAAAATCAGGTATCGAGCGAATATGCTGCTTGAGGTCCATGCGCGTCGTCCTCGGCGATGCGGTGGCGGCGATCGAAACGGAAGTCGTTGCGGAATAGCCGCTTTTCTTGTAGTTGGAAAGGCCTCGCTCGGCGGCGGATAAGCGCACTCTGAACCCTTGAACCTCATGGCGTCCGTCGCCGCTACTCTAGTCGAATCCGAAGAGCCTGGAGCGCTGGTCTTAGCAGCGGCCGGTGAATGGCTGGTGGCAACCGCCGCGGAGCTCGACCGGCGGCTGCATGCTCTTCAGATGCCCGACGGCAAGCGGGTTACGCTCGATCTCGCCGGGATCGAGCGGCTCGATACCGCAGGCGCTTGGCTGCTGTTGCGGACCGAACGCGATTTGACCGAGCGCGGCAATGCCGTCGAGATGCGGAACTTGCAACCGAGCTTCGAGCCGCTGATCGATCAGGTGCGCGCGGCCGGACTGAATGCGCCGGCCCGCCATCCGCGGCCCGCACACCATTCGATCGCCGGTTTCGTCGCCCGAATCGGGGAGATTTCGCTCGCGCTGATCGCCCGCGCGTACAGCATCCTCGGCTTCTTCGGCGTCGTCTCCGCAACCGCACTTCGGCTGGTGCGCCACCCCCGTCGGCTGAACATGACCGCGATTGTCGCGCAGATGGAGCAGACCGGGGTCAATGCGCTGCCCATTGTCAGTCTGCTCACTTTCCTGATCGGGGTCGTGATCGCCTATCAGGGCGCCGATTATTTGCGCTTCTATGGGCTTGAAAGCTACACGGTGCAATTGACCGCGGTGGGTATCCTGCGGGAGCTTGGAGTGCTGCTGACCGCGATCATCCTTGCTGGCCGATCCGGCAGCGCCTTTACCGCCCAGATCGGGACGATGCGCGTCAACGAAGAGATCGACGCGATGCGCACCATCGGCCTCGACCCGGTCGAGGTCCTGGTGCTCCCGCGTCTTTTTGGGCTGATGCTAACCTTGCCGATGCTCACCCTCTGCGCCAATTTCATGGGGATTTTGGGCGGTGGCTTAATGGCGTGGGCTAAGCTGGGTATCGGTATTCCGGAATTCCTCAACCATTTGTCCACGATTGCCTCGTGGTCCTACTGGATCGGAATGATCAAGTCGCCGTTCTTTGCCATTATCATTGCCTTGATCGGCTGCTACGAAGGCTTTCACGTAGCGCGCAGCGCCGAGAGCGTAGGCCGCCTCACGACGCTTTCGGTGGTCGAAGCAATTTTTCTCGTAATCGTGACCGACGCAGGTTTCTCGATCTTCTTTTCCGCATTGCAGATTTGAGTATGCCGGGTCAGCCGGGTGAGCCGATCATCCGCGTACGTGGCCTTGTCAACCGGTTTGGGGCCGAGACAGTCCACGACGGTCTCGACCTCGACGTCTTCCGCGGCGAAGTTCTCGGTGTCGTCGGCGGGTCGGGGTCGGGGAAATCGGTCCTGTTGCGCACGATCGTCGGGCTCAACCGCCCGATCGCAGGCGATGTCGAGGTCTTCGGAAGCCGAATTCTGACGATGAGTGATAACGATCAGAGGGAGATTGAAAAACACTGGGGCGTGCTATTTCAGGATGGCGCGCTGTTCAGCTCGCTGACAGTCGCACAGAATGTCGAGGTGCCATTGAAAGAATACTACGACATGCCGCTGCGGCTGATGGATGAGATCGCGGCGTTCAAGGTTGGCATTGTCGGGCTTCCCGACGGTACCGGTGAAAAATATCCTTCTCAGTTGTCGGGAGGAATGCGCAAGCGCGCCGGGCTTGCGCGGGCCCTCGCGCTCGACCCGGAAATAGTTTTTCTCGACGAGCCCACCGCGGGACTCGATCCCATAGCGGCCGCCGACTTCGATGTCTTGATTCGGGATTTGAGGAGCAGCCTGGGCCTTACCGTATTCATGGTGACCCATGATCTCGACAGCTTGTTTGCCATCTGCGATCGCGTCGCCGTGCTGGTCGACAAGAAGATTCGTGTCGGGACCCTGCAGCAAATGCTGCAAGACAATCATCCTTGGATCCACTCCTACTTTCACGGCCCACGCGGGCGAGCGGCGCTGCTCTCCGAAACCGCACAATCGGCAAAAGGAAAAATGCAGGCCGCAGCCTCTGTTTGAGCTGTTCCTGCACGGGGAGAAAATAGATGGAAACACGAGCCCACTATGTCGCGGTCGGCGCCTTTGTTCTCGCAGCAATTTTGCTTGCGTTTGTGACGGTTTTGTGGCTCGGACGCGCCGAGTTTTCACAGCAAGCCAAGCGTTACTATATATTTTTCAGGGGGTCGGTGGCCGGGCTCAACAAGGGTTCACAGGTGCAATATAGCGGCATCCCCGTCGGCCGGGTCGTCGATATCCGAGTCGATCCGGATGATGTGGAAAAAATACAAGTGACGGTCGAGATCGATACCAGCATTGTCGACATCAAGACCGATGCCCGTGCATTCCTCGACGCCAACATCCTCAACGGAGTCGCCACGATCCAGATCCGCGGTGGAACCCAGGAGGCCAAGGAACTCGAGCCGGAGCCGAAACATCGCTATCCCGTAATCGCGGCGGGACAATCGGAACTCGAACAATTGAGGGCCAACCTCCCCGAATTGCTGGGGGATCTGAAAGAGGTTGCCCACAACCTGAATGCCGTGCTCGACGAACAAAACCGAAAGGCCATTTCCGATAGTCTTCAGAACGTCCGAACGGTAACCGAAAATTTTGTCGCGCCCAGTAAAGAGGTGAGCGAGGTGGTCGAGAATGCGAACGCGGCCGTACTCGCACTGAGATCGTTTTTTGGGCATGTCGATCAGAGCTATATCGGCAAAGGCGGCTTGAAGGATGAGCTTTCGCAAACGCTTAATGACGCCGACAAGCTGGCCAAGAACCTCGGCGACACCAACCGGCAGCTGCAGCAAGTGCTACAGGAGAACCGCCCGGGTCTGCATGAATTCACGCAATCGACCTTGACCCAGGTCAGCAACCTGGTGAGCGACATGCAGCATTTCATCGCCGGACTGAGCCGGTTCGTTTCATCGGTCGAGCGGGATCCGGCACGGCTGCTGTTCGGCGAGCGGCGGGAGGGATACAAGCCGCAATGACACGGCCGACGGCTCGCTTGTCGCGCCGATCTGTCCCTTGTGTTCTGATACTCACCCTGGCCGGCTGCTCGGGCTTGTTGGGGGGGGGCGAGCCTGCTCACCTCTATCGCCTCACCCCGAAGAGCACCTATCCGCCAAATTTGCCTCACCGCTCCGTGCAGCTCCTCATCAACGAGCCTCTCGCCCTGGCAGGGCTCGACAAATCGCGCATCGCATTGACCCGGTCGGCGGTCTCGATCGACTATTTTGCCGATTCGGAGTGGACGGATCGCGCTCCCTTGCTGGTGCAGACGGCGATTCTCCAATCTTTCGAGAACAGCAAGGCGATCACCGCGATCGACCGGGAATTGGTCGGGCTGCGGGCGGACTTCATCCTCGATCCCGAGATTCGTCACTTCGAGGCGGTGTACGATTCGGCTAATGGGCCGCCCGAAATCTGGGTCGCGATCAACGTCAGGTTGGTCAATCCCTCCAGCCGCGATGTCGTCGCGCAAACCTCGTTCGAGCGGCGCGAGCGCGCTTCGGCCAACGATGTTCCGAGCATCGTATGGGCATTCGACGAGGCACTCGGTGGTGTAATGAAGGAAATCGTCGTTTGGACGGTTACCAATCCCGCTTTGTCGGTGAAGCGCGTTTAGCTATCCTGGACGCGTTTTGTTCGCGTGAGGTGGTCGATTGGTAAATTCGGACCGCGACGAGGGCTTGCGCGTTAGCCAAGCCGAAATCGAGCAGATGATAGCCGCCGCTGCGATCATCCGGGATTGCCGGCGCGACCTTGCCGCCCGCAACACCGACCTCGTCGGCGAGGTCATGCGGAGTTCGACGATTTGCGCTTGGCGTCATTATCCTGACGGGGAGGTGTTTGATGCCACAAGCCATGCGCAATATTTTTTTCATGCGCATGCGCCGGACAGCCGGCCACCCTCGGAGCGCGGCCACTTTCACACCTTTCTGCGAGCCGAGGGCATGCCGGGTGGGGTAGTGCCGCTGCTGCTTCCCGAGCTGGCGGTCGCCGATGTCGCGGCGCCGCCGCCGCAAGCCGCGCCGCTCAAGCGCGGGGAGCGAGACGAGGTGAGCCACCTGATCGCTATCGCCATCGATGTTCGCGGCGAGCCGATTCGCTTGTTCACCACCAATCGATGGGTCACCGGCGAGACGTGGTACCGGGCCGAGGATGTGACCCGAATGCTGGATCATTTCGCGATCGCCGAGCGGGAGCCGTCCGTGGTGCTCAACCGCTGGATCGGCGCGATGATCCAGCTCTTCCGTCCGCAGATTGCGGCGCTGTTGCAGGCCCGCGACGAGACTGTCATGGCGTGGCGGCGACGCCGCCGCACGCACGTGTTCGAGGACCCTCGACTGGAGATTACCTCCAGCCTAGATATCCAACTCGACACTCAGCTCGCTCTCGTCGACAGAGCTCGCGGGAGATCGGACGAAGGTGCTTTTCGGCTGGTGCCTGCGTTGCCGCCGATGGCGGAAGGCTGGGAAGAGGGCCACACCGGCTGAACGCCGCCGGCGACCGGCATCTTATTATCGGGACCCACAATTATCGGGACGGGGGCTGCCCGAGCGGCGCTCGTGGGGGGAGGCCGTTGGCGTTCAGGCATTCTTTCAGCTTGGCGTCGCGCTTGGCGTTCGACTCGGCGCTGAAATCGGGATACGCGGTCTGCGCCTGCTTCGCGCAGTTGTCCGCCGTCTTCCAGCTTCTCAACGCCGATTGACCCTGTTGGGTCGCCCCTGCGCCGAGCGGCCACAGGAGAGACACAGCGACGAGCGAGAAAGCAAATCGGTTCATCGGCACCTCCTCCCCCAATCACACAGCGGGCGATCATACAGCGTCTCGCCCACCGCGGTGTTGCGCTTCGGAAAAAACTGAGGCTCCATAGGCCGAATCCAATCGGAGGGGCTCGAATGCTGAAGATCTGGGGGCGGACGACGTCGTCCAATGTGCAGAAGGTGTTGTGGTGTTGCGCAGAGCTCGGGCTCGAATTTGAACGCGTCGATCTGGGCGGGCCTTTTGGCGGCAATCAAGATCCGGAATACCTCGCGCTGAACCCCAACGGCCTCGTGCCGACCGTCAAAGACGGCGATCTGGTCATGTGGGAATTGAACACAATCTGCCGTTATCTCTGCTCGACGCGCAAGGGGGATCGGCTCTACCCGGAAGACCCGGTGGCGCGAACAAATGTCGAGCGATGGATGGATTGGCAACTTTCCAGTGTCGGCCCGCCGATGGGGGCATTGCTGTTCGGCCTGATCCGCACAAGGCCGGAGCAGCGCGATCCTGCCGCGATTGAAGCGGCGCGCCGCAAGGCGCTTGCCGCCTGGACGATTGCGGATGACGCGCTCGAGGGCCGTCCCTACCTTGCCGGTGCGGAGCTTAGCCTCGCCGAGATCACGCTGGGAACCTTGGTCTATCGCTGGCACGCTTTTCCGATCGAGCGGCCGCCGTTGAAGAACCTCAAGACCTGGTTCGAGCGACTGCGTGAGCGCCCCGCCTTCAAGAAGCATATCGAAATCCCGATCACGTAATAGTGAGCCGATGGCGGCGGCTCTTGCCTTGCCGCGACTGCGGGCTAGTCTGCGCTGGTCCCGCCGAGTTGAATCTATCAGGCCAAGAAGGGGAGGGAGCATGTCGTCTATTACGAAATTCCGGGTATCGGCAGCGGCGTTAGCAATCATCGTGGCCGGGGCAAGCGGGGCGGCTCTTGCACAAGACAAGGAGGCCGTCCTCAAGGATCGTCAAGCGACAATGAAGGAACAAGGTAAGGACGCCGGGGCCGTAAAGGCCTACCTCGACGGTAAGGGGGATCTGGCGCAAGCCAAAACGGCTGCCGCCGATCTTACGCAGACCACAAAGAAGATTCCGGAGTTGTTTCCTCCCGGGACCGGCGGGCCGAACCCGACCGGCGACTATGTCGCGAAACCGGTGATCTGGACCGATTGGAACAAGTTCCTCGACGCCCAAAAAGCCGCTGCCGCCAAGGCTGACGCGCTCCTCGTTGCGGTGAACAGCGGCGATAAGACCGCGATCGAAGCCGCCTTCACCGATCTCGGCAAGAACGGCTGCGGCGCCTGCCATACGACGTTCCGCGAAAAGATCGAGAAATAGGAGCCTCTCACCCCTCCCTTGCATCGGGTTAGACCGGCGGCCGGTCCAGCTGGTACTTTCCACCGAATATTAAGGGCAACGGCGGTTGCGTTGCTGCCGGTTCTGAGCCTCTCGGCGGCAGCAGACGCGGTGTCGCGAGGGTCCTATCTCGCGAATGCCGCCGGCTGCGAGGACTGTCACACTGATCGCGACCATGGCGGGCAGCCCTATGCCGGCGGACGAGCGCTCGCAACGCCGTTCGGGACCTTCTACAGCCCGAACATCACCCCGGATCCGGAGACCGGTATCGGCCGCTGGAGCGACGAACAGTTCTTGCGGGCATTGCGCGACGGCGTGCGCCCCGACGGCGCCAATTATTTCCCGGTATTTCCTTATCCCAGCTTTACGAAGATCACCGATGCAGATGCTCGGGCGATCAAAGCCTTTCTCTTTTCAGTGCCGGCGGTGCCGCAGGCCAACCGGGCACACGAGGTCTCCTTCCCGTTCTCGTGGCGGTTCCTGCAAAACGGATGGAAACTGTTGTTTTTCAGTCGGGGCCCATTCCGGCCGGCACCGGAGCAATCCGAAGCTTACAATCGCGGCGCCTACCTGGTTAACGCGCTCGCCCATTGTGGCGAATGTCACACACCGCGCAATTGGTTCGGCGCGACCGAGCCGGACCGCTTTCTCGCCGGGAACCCGCACGGGCCGGACGACAAGAGTGTCCCGAACATAACTCCCGACCCGCAGACCGGCATCGGCAGCTGGACCGAAGAGGACATTACGACATTGCTGAAAACCGGCCAGACCCCGGAATTCGACTTCGTCGGCGGCGCGATGGGCGAGGTCGTGCGCAACACTTCTCGTCTCGACGATGCCGACCGGCGGGCGATCGCGGTTTACCTGAAATCGCTTCCGCCGATTCATTCGCAAAAGAAGGGTCGCTGAACGCGGCTCTCGACACTGGACGCGCCGGTGGGAGTTCCTATGATGTCGGGCTGCGCCAGATCAGGATCCTGCGGGCAGTCTTCAGGCGTTTATTGATCGAGCAGGTGGGCGACTGACGATAGGGAGTGCGTCTTGGCGCGAGGGCGACCGGATAAGAGCTTGGCCCGTTTCGAGCGGGTCGCGTTGGTGCTGTCGGGCGGGGGAGCGCTCGGTGCCTATCAGGCTGGCGCCTATTCGGCGCTCGAGAAATGCGGAGTGCGGCCAAACTGGATCGCGGGCACCGCCATTGGCGGCATCAACGCCGCGATCATCGCCGGTAATCTGCCGCATGAACGCGTGATAAGGCTGCGTCAGTTTTGGCGAGAGCTGAGCAAATGCACCGCCACTCGGCGTCCCCGCGGCCCGTCCCGGTGGGCCAAATCGGCTCTGACGAATTTTCTGTCTGGGGCCCGGCGCCCGGCGCCGATGCAGGTTGGCAGCGACGAGCCTGCCGTTTCCGCTGCCCAATTGCGGGCGCTGATCGCCGAGACGGTCGACTTCGAGCGGATCAATTCGGGAACAATCCGGGTCGTTTTGGGTGCCTTGAACCTCACGACCGGAGCCGAGACATTCTTCGACAACGACCGGCACGTGCTCACCGCCGATCACGTAATGGCCGGTACCCCGCTTCCGGGATTGCCGCCGACCCCGATTGACGAGCAGCTCTTCGGCGGCAGCGCTATTGCGGTTTCGGCGCTGGACGAAGCACGCCCCGCCGATACTCTGTGTTTCGCGATCGATGGCTATGATCCGGTCCCCGGAGCGCACGGCGGCATCAGCCGGACCGCGCGGGAGATCACCGCGATGCGCCGCACTCACGACCTGCGCCGTAGAATTGCTTTGCTTGGTGAGCGGCTTCCCGCGACCCAGCGCAGCGATGTCGACATCAGGCGATGCCTGTCAGAGGCGAGCAATGCGACGATGACTATTCTGCATCTGGTTCACGAAGTCAGCGCCACCGAGTTTGCCGTCAAGATGGCCGATTTCTCCTCGGCTGCGATTACGCGGCGGTGGCGAGCCGGGGAAAGCGACATCGGGACCAGCCTTGCGCATCCTCGCTGGTTGGCGCCGCCGCCGCGCCTTTCCGGGATTGTCGTGCACGAAGTCCGCGGCGGCTTGGCCGCCCCGCCGCGCTGAATCTCCGACTGGGAGATCAAGACAAACCGCCACCCGGGGAAAAAAAGCGTCGGGCAACGCCAATAGCACCACGCCCTTGACGTGAGTGGCGCGTCTTCGCCGCCATAGGCGCCCAGAAATTAACCAAGTGTATCGATCTGCCCTATAAGGCGGCAGTGTTAACCACATTTGAAAACATTTCACTCGATAGTTGCAATGCGCGGGGAGCAGATCTCTCGCGCCCTTGCCTAAATGACTGGCAATACAAATATACCCTTGAAATATCAAAAGTTTTGCGATGGGATGATTTCGCCTTTGGATGGATCGAAATGGGAACCGTTTCGACAGTTTGGAGGTTCCCGAGCACGGGGCGGGTAGATTCGAGGAAATATGCTCTACGACACTTACCAGGTACACAGCGACGTACTCGCCCCGATTCGCCTTATGGCCGAGTTCTTCCGCGGCGTGCTGACCCAGCCATGGCCGCTGATCGAGAATGCTCCGCTGGTGAGGAGCGCGGCGGCGGCAATGGAGCTGCTCTCCAATGCCGGGATGTCGCACGACCGGCCGGAATTTGGCATCCGCAAGGTGGCCGTCGGCGGCGAGGAGGTTGGCGTGACCGAAGAGGTCGTCGCCTCGCATCCGTTCTGCCGGCTGCTGCATTTTCGCAAGGAGGAAACCTGCGACGAGCCGACGGTCCTCGTCGTGGCGCCGCTTTCGGGCCATTTCTCGACGCTGTTGCGCGGCACTGTCGCGACCCTGTTGCCCGACCACAATGTGTACATCACCGACTGGGTGAATGCGCGGAACATCCCGTTGCTTTATGGCCGGTTCGATCTCGACGACTTTGTCGATGTGGTGAGCCGGTTTATTCGTCTCTTGGGGCCGGAAATCCATGTCATCGCGGTGTGCCAGCCTTCGGTCCCGGTGCTGGCCGCGGTCTCGCTGTTGGCGGCGGCTGGCGACCCTTGCCAGCCGGCATCCATGGTCCTGATGGGCGGTCCGATCGATCCGCGGGCGAACCCGACCGAGGTCAACCGCTTCGCAATGGCTCATCCGCTGGATTGGTTCGACCGCACCGTCATAACCACGGTGCCGGCGCGTTATCCCGGCGCCTTCCGCCGGGTCTATCCCGGCTTTCTGCAGCTTGCCGGGTTTCTCAGCATGAATTTCGACCGGCACGTCTCGGCGCACTGGTCGATGTTCCACAATCTCGTCAAGGGGGACGGCGACAGCGCGGCGGCGACTCGCGCTTTTTACAAAGAGTACAGCTCGGTCATGGATCTGCCGGCGGATTTCTACCTGCAGACCATCAAACGCGTCTTTCACGATCACGATCTGCCGCTCGGGCGCTTTCGGGTGCATGGCGACCCGGTCGAGCCGCAGGCAATCGAGCAGACCGCCTTGATGACCGTTGAGGGCGAGAATGACGACGTCTGCGCGGTCGGGCAGACCGTCGCCGCGCACGATCTCTGCACCGGCATCCCGCAGGCGAAAAAGACGCACCACCTCCAGCTCAAAGTCGGCCATTATGGGGTGTTCCACGGCCGTCGGTGGCAGACTGAGACCTACCCCAAGGTCAAGGCGTTCATCCGGGCGCAGGGCTGAGAATCGCGTTGCGCATCGGCCATGGCCAAATCTTCAGACCGCGACCCTACGCTCTTGAGGGAACTGCCGCAGGAGAGGGCTCGCGCTTTGAGCCCGAGTAAGACGAGCAGAGCCGCAAATGCATTCTAGCCAAGATCACGCAGAGAAAGCTTGATCCCGATGCTCATACCATCCACGCGTGCGCATCACGATCCGCACCACGGAGAGCATGACCGGCACTTCGACGAGGACGCCGACGACCGTCGCGAGCGCGGCGCCCGACTGAAAGCCAAACAGCGCGATCGCCGCGGCGACCGCGAGCTCGAAGAAATTCGACGCGCCAATTAAAGCCGACGGGCAGGCGACATTGTGCGGGACGCCGAGGGCGCGATTGAGCCCGTAGGCAATGCCGGCGTTGAAATAGACCTGAATCACGATCGGGACCGCGAGCAACGCGATAATAAGCGGCTGCCTTACGATCTGCTCGCCCTGGAACCCGAACAGCAGCACCAGCGTCGCGAGCAGCGCGATCAGAGAAATGGGCTGAAGTTTCCGAAGGGTCTGCGCGAGCGCCGTCTGGCCGCCGCGCGCGAGCAGCCAACGCCGCCAGAGCTGGGCTGCGATAACCGGTACGACGATGTAGAGGACGACGGACAGGAACAATGTCGTCCATGGCACCGTAATCGAGGACAGGCCAAGCAGCAGTCCGACAATCGGCGCGAAGGCGAACACCATAATCGTGTCATTGAGCGCGACCTGGGTGAGCGTGAAATTCGGCTCGCCATTCGTCAGATTGGACCATACGAACACCATGGCCGTACAGGGCGCGGCGGCCAGGAGGATGAGACCGGCGATGTAGCTGTCGATCTGGCCTGTCGGCAGCAGCGGGCGAAAGAGCCAGCCAATAAAGAGCCAGCCAAGCAACGCCATACTGAACGGCTTGACAAACCAGTTGATGCCGACGGTCACGGCGATGCCGCGCCACTGCTCGGCGACCCGATGCAGCGCGCCGAAATCGACCTTGAGCAGCATGGGCACGATCATCAGCCAGATCAGCACGGCCACCGGAATGTTGACTTCGGCCACCGTCATGCGGCCGAGCGCCTGGAAGGGGGCGGGCAACAGCCGGCCGAGCACGATACCGGCGATGATGCAGAGCAAGACCCAGACCGTCAGATATCGCTCGAATGTACCGAGTGCCGGCGTCGCCCGGCGCCGACTGATTTCAGTGACGAATGTCATGATAACTCCAGCTTTGAGGCCGCTCCGCGGCGACCGATGTCATCGATGTCACGTTTAATCGCGATGTGGTCGATGACCGGCTCAAGGCTTGCGGGCTTCGACCACTGCCGAGACGATGTGATCCTCAATGTTCCGGCCCGGCGCCCATGTCTTGATCAGCTCGCGGCTTTCGGGTTTCGGCGCGACGCGGACATCGACAAATCCTGCGGTCGCCAGCCAGCTCTCGACGCGTTCGGCCGGGGCGGCGCCGGCAATGCAGCCGCACAGCAGGGCGGGATCAGATTGCAGCTCGGCCGGCAGCGGAGCCGTGTTGATGATGTCCGACACGGCAAGACGCCCGCCGGGCTTGAGGACACGAAAGGCCTCGCGAAACACCTGCTCCTTATCGGGGACCAGATTGATCACGCAATTCGAGATGACGACATCGGCTGTGTTGTCGGCGATCGGGAGGTGTTCGAGTTCGCCATGCCGGAATTCGACATTGCCCGCGCCGATCCGGGCGGCATTGTCGCGTGCCTTATTCAGCATCTCATGGGTCATGTCGATGCCGATGGCATGACCCCCGCCACCGACTTGCTGTGCCGCGAGAAAACAGTCAAAGCCCGCCCCGCTGCCGAGATCGACGACAGTCTCGCCCGGCTGCAAGGCGGCAATCGCCTGCGGGTTGCCGCAACCGAGCCCGAGATTAGCGCCGTCGGGAACTGCCGCCAGCTCCGCCTCGGAATAGCCCATCCGGCGCGCTTTATCGTGCGAAATGGCCGCGCCTTCCGGGCCGCAGCATGATGCGGCGGCCGGTGCGCAACTGCTCGTCTCGCTCGCCGCCGCAATGCCGCCGTAGCGCGCCCGCACCATTTTCTTGATCTGAGCGTCATTCATTCAACTCGCCTCCTTATGCGGCTGTGGTCTTGGCCGAAGTGGCCGCCCCGCTGCCGGGATCGCACAGCGGCGCACACACGGTATCGCGCCCGCAGCAGTTTTCGGTCAGGTAGGCCAGCAAAGCATTCATGGTGCCGTATTCGGCCGAGTAGATGAGTTGCCGGCTCGAGCGCCGCTGCGTGATCAGGCCGGCATGCACGAGCTGTGCAAGATGGAACGAAAGTGACGAAGGCTGGACGCCCAAACGTTGGGCGATTACACCAGCCGGCAGCCCCGCAGGGCCGCAAGTGACCAGCAGCCGGAACAGTGAAAGCCGGGTTTCCTGGGCAAGCGCGCCGAGAGCTGCAATCGCGCGTTTCTCATCCATAACCGCCAATTCCAAGGTTCAACGATCGTCAAATTATCCAAATTTGCCTGCCCGGTCAAGCGGTCGTCCTGGCCCCCCTTTCGCGGGGTTGCCGGTGACGCGTACCGACTACGGGATTTATTTTAAGCCGGGCTCTAAGACAGCAGACGAACGGACCCGCCTTGAGCTGCCAGTAGCTTTGTGGCCTCTTTGTCGAACGACAAAAAGGTCTCTGCACCCAGCCAGCGTCCTTCATAGGAAATGACGCCATCGGCGAAATCACCGCCTGCATCGAGCATAGCCAAGCCCGCTTCCACTGCCGGCCGGTTGACGAGGACATTTGCGCTGTTCATCAAGCGGCGGACCGCTTCGGTTATCTCGGCCGCGGGGACTTTATAGGCCTGCGACAGTACCCAAACCAACTCGCAAAGCATCGGTAATGCCAGCGCAATCATATCCGCCTTTGCCAATTCCGCCTGCGCCAGTTTGCTTTGCCGCTGGTCGTCACCCGTAACGGCTCGAACGAGGACATTGGTATCGGCCGTAATCTTCATCGCCTGCCAGCCCAACCCCGTCTCGCGACCTCGCTGATTTCCTCGATCGAGAAGGATGGGCCATTCTTCCGCTTCAAGAAATCAAACACATCTGCAATCGTACCCTTGGCCCGCGGAGCCTTTATCTCAATCCTTCCATCCGGAAGCTTATCCACCATGACTTTCTCGCCAGGCTGCACCCCGAGATGCTTTAGGAGATCCTTGCGCAGCGTAACTTGCCCTTTGGCAGTGACGGTAAGCGTGCTCATGAATGGCCTCCGCAGCACAACGTAAGGAGAATCCTCCTTACTTTCAAGAGCGATCGGCCACTTGCAACCCAGCCAAGAGGATCACGCGGCGGCGCGCGAATGGTCCTTTGGAAGCGCCAGCCACTGGGCCATCAGCTTGCGGCTGTCGGCCTTGAATTTTTCGTCGAGCAGCTGCGAGCCGAGGATGCGGTCGACCCGAAAATTGCGAAAGTCTCCTCGCAACTCGCACCATGCACCGAGAAGAGTTACGTCGACATAATACGCCATCGCGATCGGCCAGATCGTTCTCTGCGTGCGGCGGCCTTCTTCGTCGACATAGGCGATGGCGAGCTTGCGCGTCTCGCGGATCGCGTTGCGCAGTTGCGACTGGTCGACCCAGTTGACGGCCGGGGCGCTGCCCTCGGATACGAAAAGCGGCGCCGCGACAAGCTGCGATTGTAATTCCTGCGGAACCACAGCGGCCAGCTTGGCGAGCACGCTTTCTGCTGCTTTCTGGAGCTTCGGATCGCGCAAGCGACGCAATAGCCGCATGCCGATCGCAATCGCGTCGGTCTCCCCGAGCGTGAACATCAAGGGCGGCAGATCAAAACCGCGGCGCAGCACATAGCCGAGCCCGGGCGCCCCTTCGATCGGCACGCGGCTCGCCTGCAGGGCGGCGATGTCGCGATAGATCGTGCGCATCGTAACTTCCAGCTTCTCGGCGATCGCCGCTGCCGTGAGCGGGTGCCGGGCCGAGCGCAATGTCTGGATGATATCGAACAGGCGGTCGGCGCGGCGCATTGACGGCTCCTGACAGGACCCTGTCAGTATCACCCTGTTAACCTCCCTGAGCAACGCTTGGAAGGAGGGACGGATGGTTTCGACGCATGTCGATATAGAGCAGGCCGAGTGGACGCCCGGCATCCCGTTTTATGGACCAGCAGCGCGCTTTGACGGCAAAGACATCGTGCAGCTCAAGGTGCTCAGCGACCGCCGGGCGGAGGGAGGCGGCATCGCGTGGCTCGCCAAGTTCTCGCCGCCGCCGGGGAAGCTGATCAAGATCGTCGCGACCGCCCTTTCCGACGAGCATGTCTTCAATATCGAAGGTGGCCGCGCAACAAAATCGGGCGCACCAGCGCGCGCCTCGGGCGGCTACACGTTAAACCCGACGGGCCAGCCGCATAGCGCCCTGATCGCGACCGAAACGGTCAGCCTCATCATCTATTCCGGCGAGCCCGACCGGATCGTGTCGATGGAAGTCATAGATGTCGCCGTCTGAGACGGAGATCCGGAGCCGGCCGGCAACGCAGGATGATTTGACCATTCTTTGGATTTCCTGACGATCGCGGCGTATGAGCGGGACACCGACGCGCGTACGCCTGAGATCACGTTCGGTGTAAAGCCGCATATATTCGCGGTCGGGGGATCGGAGGGATGTTGCTGCATACTTTGTTTGCAGAGGCGGCGCGGTAACGGTGGTGGACGAGCGCCCCTCATATTCTAAGTCGAGGCGGGCTGACGCGGCCCGCTCGCGCCGGCCGGCTGGTGCTTTTTTCCTCTGTGTTATACTCAGGCCGCTCCCTTCAGCAGCAAGCGTCCAATCTACAATTCTCACAGCAGCAGCAAGCGGGCTCACGAACTGCTTATCAGCAATCAAGTTTCGAAAGGCTTTGAACAGCTGGGCAGTGAGGAGGTCGTGGTGCGGCTCGGCGGTATCTACGAACTGGAGGGCGTGCTGAACACCTCCGATCAGTATTATCCGCCAGTTCTTGAAGCGCCGTCCAGATAAATCGCCGCTAATGTGAAGCGGCTCACACGTCTTCACCGATTTGCGGGGTTCCTCTCCGTAAAAGCGAATTGCCAGCGAGTTATTGACCGTATTGGCCGCGCACCGGGTCGTAATCATAGTCGCTGTCGAGGCCGAGCACGTCGTACCACACTGCAAAGCGCGCGGTGTCGGGGTCGTTGGCGGCGACCGCCGGCACTTTGCGCGCCATGTTGCTGCCGAACATGCCGACCTTCGAGCCCCCATCATCCGCGCGCCGGTCCAATCGCTTCGGGGCATCCCCTTGCCGCGCGCCCCCTGCCATTTAGGACGGGCGCGGTTTGTGCTAAGCTGTAACGTTGCCGAGAGACGAACGATGGAACGCGGCGAAGTTATTGCCAAGCTCAAGCAGCACGAGGTCGAGTTGAAGCGGCTCGGCGTCGAGCATCTCTACCTGTTCGGTTCGACAGCGCGGGGCGAGGCCCGCGAAGATTCCGATGTCGACCTGTTCTTTGACCATCCCGAGGGCTCTCTCGGGCTTTTCGCGTTGATGGATCTGAAAGAGGCGGCCGCAAGAATTCTTGGGCGCAAAACCGACATCATGACCCGGCGCAGCTTGCATCCGGTTCTGCGCGAGCGGATCGAGGCTTCGGCGCTGCGAGTCTTTTAATGCCCGCGCCGTCACGGATTGCACGCCTCACCGACATCATTGAGGCCATTGAGCTGATCCGCAGCGAACTGACAGGCATGACGCTCCAGAGCTTGGAATCCGACATACGCAAGCGATGGCTGGTCGAGCGCGGCATCGAAATCATCTCTGAGGCCAGCCGGCATTTGAACGATGAGCTGAAACGCAGGCATCCGGAAATCCCGTGGTCGAAAGTGGCGGGGATTGGCAATGTACTGCGCCACGAGTACGAACGGGTCGCCTACGATGTGCTGTGGCGCGTCGTGCGTGAGGACTTACCACCCTTGGAGAAGGTGTGCCGCGAGGAGCTGGCGAGGGAACGAGCCGCTGAGCGGTAGGGTGGCGAAACCGGATGTTCCCGTAACTCTCCGGGTCGTAAGGGCGCCCGAGCGAGGGGAAAGGGAAAGAAAAACGGAGCTGCCGAAATAATCAACCTTTACGTTGATTCAATCTCAACCTATTGAGCTAGTTCGCTCGATGCGCCGATTCGAACGGCGTCCGCGGGAGAGGCGATTCTCGACCTTTGGCGCTGAAGCTGTGACCGGAGCCGATACTTGCTCGGCTTTCTGGTATCTTGTTCGAGCCTTTTCGACGAGAAGTTGGTCGGCATCGGCTATCCCGTAAAGCCGGTTCACGAGCGCGTTCATCTCAGCTTCTTGTCGCCTAATGTCGCTGTCCAGCATGGAGAGTTCGCTTTCGAGCGCGATGACTTGCTGTACCAGCGCTAAGTTCTCGGCGAGTGCCAGTTTCCGCAGAGCATCCGCAAGTTTCTTGCCGTCGGCGCTGTCGGTAATTGTGAATGTAGTTGCCACGACCCTCCATTGGGCAGCGACCAACTCGCCCTCAGCGGCGGCTACGAAAACTCTGTCGATTACAGGGACGCCGTCGATCGCGAACGACAGTTCTCCATTGACAAGAGATGCCGCAAGCGATGCGCCGGGCCGAAGCCGCACAGTGATCGCATCGTGGTAGGCCGCAAGGCCGAGGCTGTAGCGCTGCTCGGCCCATTTCTGCTTACCTTCGGTGTCGAGCGCCGCAGGCGCAGCAGCCGTCAACTCGTGCTTTGCCTTAAGCCCGGCGAAAAGCCAAGTCTCGGGCTTGTTGCGCCTCCGGGTCGCCGAAAGCCGCCGCTGGATCTTCACAAGCGTGTCGCGCCGCGCGGTGTGCGCCGCTTGAAGCGCCCTGGCCCTCGCTGCTACGTCGGCGCGCTCCAACGCCGAAGCCGGCGGGATTGGCAAAGGCGCGATGAATTGCTTGTTCGCAGAAAAGTAACCTCCGCGAAATGGCTTGGAGATCCGCTTAAATACAAAATTAGCGATGCTTGAGTTCAGCACGCCGGCGATGAAGAACGGATCTTCGCCATCTGCAATTACCACGCCGCCAACGTCCACATTGTCGAGGTAAACTGAACCGGTATCGTCGACGCTACAAGAAAATTCATTGACAAGGCGCGGCACAACGAGTTTTACTATCTCCTGCTTGTCGAGGCTTTGGTGCCGTCCGAAGCGATACCAATGGTCATCGTTAAACGGCGCCTCGATTACATTGCCCTCGTGATCTTTCTGCAATTCCCGCATACCCAGCACGTCCTTATACGAACCCAGATACGCCCATGCCTTCGGATATCTGTCCTTCATTGCTGCTTTATCGATCAGGCGCGCACCGTGTCCGGAGATGGCGTAAGGGAAGAGCAGGTAAGTGTCCGTAACAGGCGTGACGTAGCGCTTAGCCTCGGCGCCCGAGACAAGCGGTTTCATCAAAGCGTCTTCGATCTCGACCTCATAGGGCGGGTTTGCGCGCTCGCCTCGCGGCGTGCAGAGGTAACGGCCGGGTCCCAATCGCCTCAGGTGGTAGATAGCGTCGGCGCTCGTTTGAAGACCCACGAAGATGTTGGAAGTATGCTCCGGATGATCTAGCCTCTTGCAGTGCTCGTAGAGTCGATCGATCAGGCCCCGCTCATCGCCTGTCAAGAGTAGCCAACGCTCTCCGAATTCCTGCTGACCATAGACCAGCGCGCGCCCCGCGCCGCCCCACGGGTCATCGGGTATTTCGCCCGTGGGCGCCTCCGCGACGCGAATCGCTTCGTTCCGCGCCTTTGTGAAGAATTGCAGCGCCGTATAGTTGGTTGCCTCCTCAAAAACCTGATACGATTTGAAGTCGATCCAGCGATCCAAGTTGCGGCCGGCACCGATGACGCTCCGAAGCCCCTGCCCATATTCGTTAGTAACCCAAAGGCTCGATGCTATATAGCCCAGGCGGCCATGCTCGTTGAGCAGAGTGATCCCCTTCTCAATGAAGGGCAGGTACAGATCAAAGTTTCCGGATTGTGTGCTTACGTAGGGTCGTATCCCAACCTCGGGCCTTCCTTCGCGGAGGAATTCCGCCATATCCGCGTGTACTCTTCGAAAGTTCTGTAGCTTCACATAAGGTGGATTGCCAATAACGGCGTCAAAACCGCCCCGCTCGAAAACCTCTGGAAAAGCCTTCTCCCAATCAAAAGCGTTCACCCGTTCTTTTTCGACATCGCCGTATAGCCTAATATTCATCTGCCCCTTAAAAAAGTCGGAGCTGATGAGACTGTTTCCCTCGCGGACGTTCTGGTCGAGCGAGGATAGGGGCTTGTCGCCGCGCGCCGTGTGAAGCCACAGCGCGAGTTGGGCTATTTGGACAGAAGCGGAATTGATGTCCACGCCGTAGATGTTCGCTTTCAGAATGTCGGAGATCAGTGCAGCATCGTCGTCCGCCGCGACGACCCTAGCTGTGACTTGCCGGCGAAGACCTTCGATCTCATGCCACGCGTCAAGTAGGTAGCGCAGGGCAGTAATGAGGAAAGCGCCGGAGCCGCAAGCAGGATCCAGCACCGTGAGCGACTTCAATCGCTCCGCATAGGCATTGATAGCTTCAAGTCCAGGTTCGCCATTCAGCGGCCAACTGCATTCACGCTTGATTTCCGTGAGGAGCGGACCGAGCGTTTCATCAATGATCCGCTCGACAAGCCATTCAGGGGTGTAGTAGACGCCGTCCCGTTTGCGTTTACTCAATTTATTGATTGAGGGGCGACCATCGGCCTCGGCTTCGAGGATTTCCAACTCGGTAATCGATTGCTCGAAAATACGGCCGAGTGTGTAGAGGCCCAAGCTTTTCGATGGATCGCGATCAAATGGTTGTCCTCCCCCGAATCCTCCGAGGTCGGACGCGTAGTTGTACGAGGCGCATAAATAAAGGAGCGTTTCTTTGTAGGTGTATAGGCTCGCTTCATTGCTGCCCTGCAGATGCTGGCAGAACATGGAGTTGGGCACGTGGAGCCGATCCAGGTCGTCATCTCGGTTGAAGAGGCCGCCGTTGAACTGATTGATCGCCTTACCACCAAAGGCGCGACCTTCATTCATCGCTCTGAAGAGGCGGAGAACATCGTGCCAAATATTGGTTTCTTCAGGGTCGAAATAGGGATCGTTGCTTCGCTCTATCAGGAATTCTTGAAACAATTTCGGAGGAAACGCCAGTGCCTGGCCCATGTCCTCGCAAAAGAAGATGAAAATGCATCGATCGAGGATTTTCTGAGCAAGCCGCACTAAGCGGCCATTCGTTCCAGGAAAGCGTGGGGTGGCGGGGCCGTTCCTTTTGAGCAGCTCAATGTAAAGCCGCTCACGGAATTTCCGGTACTCGTCGTAGAAACTCTTCTCCAGTTCACGGTCGCGAAATCGCTGCCGCTCGATAAGTGTAAGCAGCGCGCATCGGCTGGTCGCCGATAGCAAAGTTTCTCTATGAAATGTCTTTCTGAAAAGAAATCGATCAATCGAGCCGAGTCCGTGCCGGCAATCAAACTCGGCCCTTTAAGGAGGTCCGTCGCGAGTATAGTGAAACGCAGCGACTGATGGTGACCCTTATCGAACCAATAGAGGCGGAACTCATTCATATCGGAAACGATCCCCCAAGTCGGTGAGATCGGATCGGACGGGAACAAGCCGCGACGCGCGTAGCTCAGATAATCCAGGCACTGGCGCACAGGCGATCTGTTGTTGCCTTTGCGCCGTTGTGGGGCGTCGAGATCAGATCGTACGTCCTTAAACTCGCAAAGCACTTGGGTATTGGGTTCACCGCGACTTTGCGGAAAAATCCGACGGCTAGATCCGCTTCTCCGGTTCCGCCCCTCTCGCCGGCTCCGGCGATCGCAAATTTTGGCCAAAGCGTGAAGATGCCCTCTTCTGTGCCCGCCTGGCCGGTCTGGTGATATGCCCAAGTGTCGTGAAAAAATTCTTGGATGAATGCCGCTTCAGCAGACGTCTCGCGAAGGTCTTTCCGCGCAGACCAGCGGAAGAGACGATCGGTCAGAGCGGACTCTTCTTCCAAATCTTTGTAAGCCTCGTATTCCAGCGCCCACACCGAGCGCAGGAAAGCCTTCGAGATGAATGAGTTGAAAAGGTCGGGCATGGGATACTGTCAACGCCAGATCCGAGTTCCTGGGAGAACGGACGCTCTGATCGGTTCTAGCGCCCTCGCTAACCTTATGTAAATCTAAGACGGACAGGTAGCGCTATTGCTTTTAAGTTTAGGCGCCGGGCCATCGCTACGCTCGGGGTCCGGCCGCATCGTATTCGGCCGCTGTGGCAAAGGCAGCGCCGCGGAAGGCGGCGCTGCTGGGCCAAGGTTATTCCGCGGCGGCGAGGGTTGGGGTTTGCGCGGCGGCGAGGAGGGCGGCGGCTTCTTTGGCGACGCGGGTGCCTTCGAAGAAGCGCGGGTTCTGTGTGCCCCACAGCCGCACTGCGTTTTCAAAAGTGAAGTCGCGGAAATTGTCGGCGGTGATGTGGCCGTCCTCGACCAGCTCGTAGGCTTCGGGCAAGGGGTGGCGCATGTCGATCACGTCGAAATGCCCGATGTCCGAACTGAAGATCGCGTTGAGCTTCGACCCGAACGGGTTGGTGCGGCCGAACGCGGCGGCGTTCATGCGGTCGTCGGCCTCGCAGCCGAAGTAGTAGGGCTTGGCGTAGAGATCGACCCAGTCTTCCTTGCGGGTGATCCGGCAGGCCGAGAAATCGTCGATGTTCTCGACATTGCCGGTCAGATACGCCTGTTCGGGGTCGGGCAGGCCGCCGCGCTCGCGCAACGCCGCGGCGATGTCGCTGTAGCCGTATTTCTCGACGAGGCTCATCAATTTCGCGCGGTCGAGCTTGTCGGGGTGCATGCGCTCCAATGCCTTGGCGCTGCGCCGCTCCCAATGCTCGATCAGATCGCCGAAGAGCTGCGAGGCCCAGCCGACGCCGCCTTCGAGGAAGGCGAAACGCAGTTCCGGAAAGCGCCTTGTGACGCCGCCGAGGAAAATCGCCTTGGCGGTCGCATGGCCCGCGGCGGCGAAATGGCCGATGTGGTTATAGGTGAAATTGGTCGGCGACAGGCGCAGACCCTGACTGCTCGAGGCGCTGTGGAAGGTTGGCGCGATGCCCAATTCGACGCATTTCGCCCAGACCGGGTCGTAGTCGTAGTCGCTGTCGAGGCCGAGCACGTCGTACCACACTGCAAAGCGCGCGGTGTCGGGGTCGTTGGCGGCGGCCGCCGGCACCTTTCGCGCCATGTTGCTGCCGAACATGCCGACCTTCGAGCCCAACTGCTTGGTGACGAATTCGAGCTCGGCGATCGCCTCGTCCGGGGTATGCATCGGGATGATCGCCGCCGGCGTCAGGCGATCTCCGAGGCCGCTGAAATAATCGGACGAGACGATGTTGTAGGCGCGGATCACGGCGCGCCGCGCCGGATCGTCCTGAATGCGCGGCAACCGCAGCCCGGCAGTCGGGTAGACGACGACAAAGTCGAGCCCGAGCTCGTCGAGACGGTCATAGAGCAATTTCGGCATCATCGCGGTGGCGCGGTCGAGCGTGTTTTCCGCCTGGCGCGCCCAGAACGCCTGCTGACCGATGCGCTTGTGGCGGCGTTCGGCGGCCGACATCGACAAATTCTCGCGGGTCGTCCCCATCGCCTTCAGAAAGCCGTCCGCGGCGAGGTCGCCGCCGACCTTGCGCATCTTGTCGCTGAACACCGGATCGTATTCGACCCAATGCCCGTCACCATCGACGATCGGATGGTCGATTTTCGACCGGACTTGTTCAGGGGTCATATGCGCGCTCATGATTTTCTCCGGAGAATTCGGGTATAACACTATCCATTGTGGGGGTATTCCGAGCGCTTCGCCACAAACGATCGGCGCTGAGCCTTGCACGCAGCGCAAGGCCCCCCGTCATCTCTGCCGGGACCGTCCTGTCGCCGACGCTCCGCGTGCCAGGCATGACATCCCTCAAACCTGCGCGCACGGCAGTGCAGGCCGAAAAATCGGGATTAACCTTAAATAATTTAACCATTCAACTTGACCAGTTTCACCCCTAGGGGTAGTGTTAACGTTAATATTTTTGCGCGTCGCGTTTTAGCCGAGAAGTAGAGAAAGCGCCGCACATTCAAACATAAAATTGACGAGAACAAAGGCAGCCGCGGTGAAAGTGCTAGCCCGAGGAGGAAACGATGAAAACCAGACGATATGCCTATTTCGGCGGCGCGGTGCTTGCCGCAATGGTTATTACGATCGGCGGATGGCATCCGCTCGCGAACGCGGACAACAGCAGTCGGCCGGTGTTCGCGGTTGATGGTTCCTGGCCCAACCCGCTGCCGGCCCCCGTCGGGGCCGATGGTGTGGCGCACAGCTGGGTGCAGGGTGAGGTCGCCGGCAGCTGCATCGACATGCACGATAACGTCTATACTTTCAACCGCGCGTGGGAGGTCGGCGTAACAATAAATGGTGTCCTTCAAGGGAATGAATCGGGCGCCATAAACGGGAACGACGCCACCTCAGGAGGGGCGATCCCGTCTCCGCCGGTCGTCGCCTTCGATTCCGACGGCAACGTCGTAGCCGGGTGGGGTAACCCAAGCCTGATCCAAACGGGGGCAGATTACGGGTACGCCGAGTATATGCCGCACGGCGCGCATGGCTGCTATGTCGATTACCAGGGGTACGTCTGGGTCGGCGGAAACGGCGACGGCATCGTTCAGAAATACAACCCTATGGCCGCCAACGCGGAGGGCGCTAGCGCGACCTTTGTGACGCAGATCGGCACCAAGGGAATGTGTGACGGCACGCAGCCATCGGGAAACTCCAATCCGTTCAGCTCGTGCGGCGAGACCAACGACCTCAATACCAGTCACACCCTGCTGAACGAACCTCCGGACATCGCCGTGGATCCGTTGCCGGATCCGGTCACCGGTACGCGGGGAAGCGTCTATATTGCCGACGGCTACGGCAACCACCGCGTCGTCGTCTACACGACTGCCGACGGAGGTCAGACCTACCAATACAATCGCCAATGGGGCCAGACGTGTATGATCAACGGCGTGGCAAGCAACAGCCAGGCGTGTCCTGCCGGGACCTTCGGGGCGTCTGGCGGCGGCCATCCGCATTGTATCGTCCTCGGCAATGACGGGAATGTCTATGCCTGCGATCGCCCCAATAGCCGAATTCAGGTGTTCGCCAGAAATTGCGGTGCCCCATCGACGGCCCTCGTACCGCAACCGCTGTGCACCCCCTTGCGGATCATCAACATCGGGGGCAATGCCGGCCAGACCCCCCCTGCCGGCTTTACCGACGGCATCAACGCGTTCGCAAGCTACGCCCCAGAAGACACCGCCGCCATCCTGGGTTCGACCACGACGCGAGCTTGCGACATCGATTTCTGGCCCAATGTCGACTATCTCGCGACCAAGAGCCCGACCAGCCAGAATGCCATCATCGATGTCGATCTGAACAATGACAACGTCTGGCTGTTGGACAAGGCAACCGCGACAGTGTTCGGCGCTCTGGGCGTGTGCGGGATTATTCCGTGTCCCGGGCATAACGAGGGCCACTTCGCCTACAGCCACACTGTCGCAAGTGATTTCGAAAGGCAACATCTATGTTGCCGAAACGATCACCGGACGCCGCATCCAGAAGTTCGTGCCGGTAAAGTAGGGGCTATTAGAAGCACGTAAGCCCTGCTTCCAGCGGGCAAGAAGCGGCGCTTCTTGGCCGCTGGGACGCCCGGCGAAAGAATCTGGCAATGTTGAAGCGTTGGATTTGCTGCTCGGCCATTTGGCTGTTCTGCACGATCGTGGGTTCGATCCCGGCAGGCGCGCATGATCTGCCGCTCGACCGGATGATGAACGGCTTTGTCAAGATCGAACCGCACCAGGCCGACTTCGTGGTCCGCGTACCTCTGGACCTGTTGCTCGGCGTGCCGTTTCCGCTCGCGGCGAACCACTACGATATTGCGGCGTCCAGGCCCGCTATCGAAACCGCGCTCAAGGCTCTGGCCACCGCTCTCGAGCTTTGGGAAAACAACGTTCGTCTCGTGCCTTCGAGCGCCGCGGGCCAGCTGGCTCCGCTCTCGGATCGCTCGTTCGAAGACTATGATCGGGCGGTCGCGCAGGTGGCCGAGCCACTGGCGCCGGACACCGTCATCGCCTTTCAGCTGGGCTACTTGGACGCCCATTTCGTCTACCCGATCTCCTCGCCCAAATCGGTTTTTTCGATAGAGACCCGCCTGGCCGCCGACCTCGGGGATTACACCAAGCTGACTATTCGCTATATCCCGCTCGGCGAAGCCGCTCGGGCCATGGTGATCACCGGCGGATCCGGCCGCGTGGCGCTCGATCCGGCATGGTACCAAGCGTCGGCCGGGTTCATCAGGCTCGGTATCGAGCATATTTTGAGCGGCATCGACCATCTGCTGTTTCTGCTCTGCCTGGTCATCCCCTTTCGCCGGGTTAAACCGCTGATACCCGTGATTACGGCATTTACCGTGGGGCACTCGGTGACCTTGATCGGCACCGCTTACAATATTGCTCCGGTCGGCGCGTGGTTTCCTCCCTTCATAGAAATGGCCATCGCCGTATCCATCGTCTACATGGCGCTCGAGAACATCGTCGGCGCCAGCCTGCGCCGACGCTGGATCATTGCCGGGCTCTTCGGCCTCGTCCACGGCTTCGGCTTCGCCGACATCCTCAGGGAGCAGCTGCAGTTCGCCGGGTCGAACCTGCTGGTATCGCTGCTCTCGTTCAACATCGGGATCGAGATCGGCCAGCTCGCCGTTCTGTGTGTCTTCGTCCCGGCGCTTGCCTTGCTCTTCCGCGGCGCGATGTCCGGACGGATGGGGATCATCGTGGTATCCGCGATCATCGCCCATACGGCCTGGCATTGGATGATCGACCGTGCCGATGTGCTGTGGAAAACCCCTTGGCCGCAACCGACGGGGGCGGGGCTGATGATCCTGGCGCGATGGATCGTTGCCGTGGCCCTCGCGGTCGGTGTGGCGAAGCTGCTCGCGAAGTGGATCGAACGCAAATGGCCGGGACATATCCTGCCGGCAGAAAACCGGGTCGACGCCTGAACACGACCATCAGCGGCGCTGCCCGAGCACACTCCTAGCCGTCGCCCGCCAATGGGCCAGATCGGCGTGGGCAGATTGGCGAATAACGCAGTTTCGGCGGGAGACTGAGCGTTTAAGCGACGCGCGAGGGCTAGCGCGCCTCCTTTACGTGGACGTGCAGATGGCGCCGGCCGGGTTCCGCGCCGTGCAAGTGCGTTTGATCTTCAAATTCAACCGGAACAGTAACAAGACGTCCGTGGCGGACCCCACGCTCGGCAACGACGTGAGCGGCGAAGCGGTGGATATCGCGCATCTCCCCCCGGAGGACTGCAACCTCCATGCAACTGACGTGGTCGAGGTGCACATGCATCGATGCGACCGACAGATCGTGGTGATCGTGAAACGACCCGATGAGGCGCTTCGCCATCCCCCGCTCCAGATGGTCATATACATAGACGAGGGCCGCCACCCCTGCTCGGGGATCGTCCTCGCCGTGCTCTTGCCGCTGGGCAATTCCCGCTCGAGCGAGATCGCGGATCGCCTCCGACCGATTCTGATACCCGTATGCCGCGATGACGCGATCGAGCGCGGCTACGAGTTCGTCGTCGAGAGTAATCGTAATGCGCTGCATTTTTGCTACTCCACGGCTGGGTCGAACGTGTATGATATCTACGTGTGAAGATCATACGCAATGCAGGCCTGCTTCCACTCCTGTGTCTCGGGCTTGCGCCTGCTGCAACAGCCCAGGGCACCGACGAGACTTCGATCACATTGCCTGAATTGAGCGTATCCGCTCCCGCGGATACGGCATTTTTCGCGCCGGATACCGCGTCGCAAGGAACCGTCACCGGCAAAGAGATCGAAGAGCAGCCGAGATCTCGGGTCGGCGAAGTGCTCGAGGTCGTGCCGGGATTGATCGCCACCCAGCATAGCGGCGAGGGCAAGGCCAACCAATACTTCCTGCGCGGCTTCAACCTCGATCACGGCACCGACATCGATATCACGTTGGACGACATGCCGGTCAACATGCGCACCCATGGGCATGGTCAGGGCTATGCCGATCTCAATTTCATGATCCCCGAGCTGATCAGCACCTTGCGCTACAGCAAGGGACCCTACTTCCCCGATCTCGGTGATTTCGATACGGCGGGGGCGGTGCAGATCAATTACGTGGACACTCTGCCCCACGACCTCGCCTTGGTGACTGCCGGGACGCTCGGCTATTATCGCGGACTGGGTGCGATGTCGCGGCCGGCGGGCGCCGGCAATCTGCTGGCCGCGGCCGAATATGTGCACGCCAACGGCCCATGGACGAACCCGGACAATTACAACAAGGGCAACCTCGTTCTGAATTACAGCCAGGGGAATCCCGACAACGGTTTTTGGTTCACCGGCATGTACATGAACGACGCCTTTCACGCGACCAACCAGATCCCGCAACGCGCCGTGACCGAGGGACTGATCTGTCTCTACTGCCCGTTTGATCCGACCGACGGCGGCAGCTCGGAGCGCTACAGTTTTTCGACCAAATACGCCGAAACGACCGATACCGGTCAGCTCAAGGCGAACGCTTATTTCATCGGCTACCAACTGCAGCTGTTCAATGATTTCGACGGCTTTGTGACGTTTCCGCCGCCGATCGGCGACCAGTTCGTGCAGCAGGACCGGCGCAAGATCTACGGCGCGAACGTCAGCTATATGATGCCCGGCAATATCTTCGGTTACGACGCGAAAAACACGGTCGGTTTCCAGACCCGCACCGACGACATTCATATCGATCTGGCGGAAACCACCGGCCGGGTCGTGCGCTTCACGGTGCGCGACGACCATGTGATCGAGTTGAGCGCCGGCGTCTATATCGAAAACCGGGTCCAGTGGCTGGACAAGTTCCGCACGATGACCGGTCTACGCGAGGATCTCTTCTACGGCTCGGACGAAAGTACGCTGCAAGCCAATTCCGGCAACATCGTCCAGGCCATCACCAGCCCCAAGGGCAATCTGATTTTCGGCCCGTGGCAGGATACCGAATACTACCTCAGTGTCGGACAAGGCTTTCACAGCAATGACTTACGCGGCACGTTAACGAATGTCGACGCACTGGCGACCGAAATCAACTTCCAACAGGGCAACCCGACCGTCGTCGCTCAGGGGAGGACGCCGCTATTGACCAAGGCAACTGGCTATGAAGTCGGGATGCGGTCGGAGCCTTTGCCGAACCTCAAACTCGAGGGAGCGCTCTTTGTGCTCAATCTCGCCAGCGAGGCGACCTTCGACGGCGACCAGGCGGTGACTACTCCCGGGCGTCCCAGCCAACGCAAGGGCATCGAGCTCACCGCCTCCTACAAGCCGCTTCCCTGGCTGCGCCTCGACGGCGATTTCGCCGCGACCCATGCGCGCTTTGCCAACGGCGACGACGGCACCGGTGATACGGAACCCGGCCATCCGGGCAACTACATTCCCGGGGCGGCCAACATGATCGCCTCCGCGAGCGCGACCGTCGAGGATCTCGGCCCCTGGTTCGGGGCATTGCGTTTCCGTTATTTCGGCCGGCGGCCGCTGATCGAGGACAACAGCGTGACGTCGAAACCCACGACGCTCGTCGATCTGCGGGTCGGCTACAAATTCTCCGAGCAGGCGAGGCTCTGGCTCGACATCCTCAACCTGTTCGACAATACCGGCGCCCACCAGATCGACTACTTCTACCCCTCGCAATTGGCAAACGAGACAGCGCCCGTCTACGACGTCCACTTCAAGCCGGTCGAGCCACTCTCGGTGCGGCTCACTCTGAGTATGACTTTCTAGATGCAGAGCTCAGCTTCTCTTTACCCTGCCGCCGTTCCGGGCCAATCTAGGGCGGTAACACGGAGCGCATTGCGCACACGGCTGGAAACTCTATCGTGCTGCCGCGGTTGGAATTTATCTGAACCAGAGGATGCTGAATGAAAACTGGCGGGCCCTTTGGGGAATGGGACGAGCTGGATTTCCTGGCTGCCGGTGGAATGCTAGTGCTGACCGGCAGTTTAGCTGCCTTGCTCCTTTCCCGCTTTCGCAAGATCGAGGTCTTGTTTCCGATCGCAATAGGCGTGGCAATGATGGCAGGCGCTGGTTTCGGGGCTCGCCACAGCGCTTATAGTCCCACAAGCGAAAAAGAGGATGAAACCGCCTCGGCACCGCTCCGGTGATCGGTAGCGCTCCGCGGTCTTAACTCGGGCCATCCCGCCGAATGCGGTCCGTGTGATCAGGCCGCCTGGGCGAATTTGGTCTGTACCTCCTGTTCATATGCCAGCAATTTTCGCACGCTCGGCCGCTGCTGCATCCGCTCGAAATGTGCCATGCAATTCTTGAATTGCGAAACATCGAGGTTGAACTGGGTGCCGCGTCGAAAGCACCAGAAGAAGTGGGCGTCGACTGCGGTGAAATGGTCGAAGAACCATTCGCGGCCGGCGAGCTTGTCGTCCGCGATCTGGTAATTCTCGAACAGCTGCTGTTGTGCGAGCCGTCGGACGGACTCCTCCGAACCGGGGACGTCGCAGACACGTGGCGGCGAATTGATGCGCGAAAGGAAGGGGTGGATGCCCGACGCGCACCAGGCCAGAAGCGAGATTGCATGCAATTGCTGCATCGGGTCCGCGGGGAGCAGCTTCGCCGCTGGAAAATGCCGCGCAATCCAGATTTGGATCGCAACGTTCTCGGTGAGCGGCTCCCCGTCGATCACGAGCACCGGCACCTTGTGCTTGGGATTGAGCCGCAGATATTCGGGCGTCGTGTGCTGCGACTTGCGGAAATTGAGAGGGTGCACCTCGAACGGGGCGCCCGCCTCGGTCAAGGTCACGTAAGGCACAAGCGAACACGCGTTGGGTGCGTAGTAGAGGATTAATTGCATTGCTAAATCTCCTAACCGACATTCCCCAGAGTGCTCTTATTTCTCAATCAGGCGTGCACACCCCAGGCGATGGCGTTGCGCAGCAGTGTAATGAACGCGTCGGTTTCCCACGCGCCGTGAAAGGTCGGCGGCGTCTTGTCCGCCGGGTCGGGGGCCCGGGCCGCGCGGATCGCGGGGTTGTGGCAATGGCCGAGCGCGAAGTAGGTGACGCCGCCATTGCCGACCTCGCGGGTATAGCCGAGCACGCGGGTCCTGCCGTCGGGTTGCAGGGAGGTGTCTGAGGGATAGAGCGTACCGATCGCGGGTGAGGTGGCGCTCGGGCCGTAATCCGCGGTCAGCAGGATTTGCGTCGAGCCCGGATCCTGAAGCTCGATGAAGTACGGCTCGTCCTCGACGACAAAGGATTTCCCGAGCCCTCGGGTGAGAGGGGAGTCGGCGCCGCTCACCTCGACGCGGAACTCGCAGATCGGCGGATGGGTCAGGAAATAGCTCCCGAGGACGGCGTGGTGCTCGGTCTTGACGGTGCGGCGCTGGCGGATGCCCTCGACCCGCTCGGCGCGGCCGCCGCTGGTGCCATGCAAAGCCAGCCAATGGCCGCCTGCCTCCAGCCAGCGCTCGATGGCGCGGGTCTGCCCGGCGTCGGGGTAGGGGCCGGCGACATAGGTGATCAGCAGCCGGCTGACCGGCAGCCATTTCTCGACATCCGCGAAGTCGTTGGCGACCGAGGCCGGAACCTCCCGTTCGGCCAGCAGCCCCAGCAGCCGCAGGCGGGCATAGTCATGGTCGTGTCCGGCATACGAACCGGGCGGAAAACCGCCGGCAATCAGATGTGCGCGGCCGGGTTGCGTCTCTGTCATCGGATCACCTCATTCGCTGTTCGGCGCCCACAGAACCTCTGCGCCCAGTCTCTCACCTTCCCCTGGGTTGCGCCATGTGCGAGATTCCACGAATCGCACGTCACCCGGTTGTGCGCGTGAGAATATCCAGGAGACCCGACATGCCGCGTTTGAATTTCGGCGCCTTCCTCGCCCCGCACCATCCGGTCGGCGAGCATCCGATGTTGCAGTTCCGCCGCGATCTCGACCTCGTGGAGCATCTCGACCGGCTCGGTTACGACGAGTTCTGGTGTGGCGAGCACCATTCGAGCGGCTGGGAGATGATCGGCTCGCCCGAGATGTTCCTTGCCGCGGCGGGTGAGCGGTCGAAGCGCATCAAGCTCGCCACCGGGGTCATCTCGTTGCCCTACCACCATCCGTTCAATGTCGCGCAGCGCATGGTGCAGCTCGACTGGATGACCGGCGGGCGGGCGATCTTCGGGTCGGGCCCCGGCGCACTCGCTTCCGACGCCCACACCCTGGGGATCGATCCGATGGTGCAGCGCGACCGCCAGGACGAGGCGATCGGCATCATCCGGCGGCTGTTCAACGGCGAGCGGGTGACGGCAAAAAGCGACTGGTTCACATTGCAGGACGCGGCATTGCAGCTGTTGCCCCTGCAGGAGGAGATGCCCTTCGCCGTCGCCTCGCAGATCAGCCCATCCGGCATGACATTGGCCGGCAAGCACGGGATCGGCATCATCTCGATCGGGTCGATGTCGAGCGAGGGCCTGAACGCCCTACCGACGCAATGGGGCTTTGCCGAGGCCGCCGCGGCCAAGCACGGCAAGACGGTCGACCGCAAAAATTGGCGCGTCCTGTTGAGCTGGCATATCGCCGAGACCCGGGAAAAGGCGCGCACCGAGGCCCGCGAAGGCTTGCTGCGCCATCACAACCAGTACGTTGTCGGGACATTGCAGCGGCCGGATGCGAAGCCGTTCAGCGACCCCGATGAGGCGGTCGACAAGACCGCCTTCTCGAATGCGTCCTCGGCGACGATCGGCACCCCGGACGACTTGGTCGCCCGGATTAAATCCGTGCTCGAAATAAGCGGCGGCTTCGGCACCCTCGTAGGTTTCGTCCACGACTGGGCCAACCCGGAAAACACGATGCGCAGCTGGGACATGGTGGCGCGCTACGTGGTGCCCGAAATCAACGGCTATCTCGCCGGGCTGCGCAACTCACAGCACTTCGTCGCCACCAATCGCGGCGTCTTCGACCGCGCCAAGGACGCGATCATGGCGAAGATCACCGAAAACGAAGCCGCGGTCGCCGCGCTCGCGGTTACGCGGGGTTCGCGGCTGGGCGACGTGGCTTCAGCCAGCAATCTCCCCGATCTCGATAAGGCTCGCGCGCAGGCCGGGCGGCGGTGAGGGGAGCTCAGGAGAAAATTATGACGCTGCTCATCGTCGATCTCGACAAGCGTATCGGCAACGCTAAGGCATGGCGCGACACCTTCGCGGAAAAACTTCCCGATCTGGAAATCCGCATTTGGCCCGATCCGGGAGAGTTGGCGGATATCGAATACCTCGCCTTCATGCACCCCGACTTCGATACACTTCCCGTATTTCCGAATCTGAAAGCAATGTTCAGCCGCTCGGCCGGGGTGGAGGCGTTTGTCGATCATCCAAAGCTGCCGAAAGCTCCGCTCGGCAAGATGGAGCCGCCGGGCGGCGATCCGATGATGACGGAATACGTCGTCATGCATGTGCTGCGCTTTCATCGCGACATGCCCGGCTATCAGGCGGCTCAGGCCAACCGGGAGTGGCGCCGGACAAGGATTGTCCGGCCCGAGGAACGGCGCATCGGGTTCCTCGGCTTCGGCATGATGGCGAAAGCGCCCGCGCTGGTGCTGAAGTCGCTCGGCTTCTCGGTCTCGGCGTGGGTCCGCTCGCCGCGCGAGAAGGAGGAGGTGCCGATTTTTCACGGCCATGACCAGCTCGAGCCGTTTCTCAATCAGACCGATATCGCCGTCTGCCTGTTGCCGCTGACGCGGGAAACCGACGGCATCTTCTGCGCGCGCACCTTCGCGATGATGCCGCGGGGGGCGATGCTGGTGAATGTCGGGCGCGGCAAGCATGTGGTGGCCGAGGATCTGATCCGCGCGCTCGAATTCGGGGCGGTTGTCCTACGCCGCATTGGACGCGCTGTGGCCCGAGCCCTTGCCGCCGGATAGTCCGCTGTGGGTGCACCCCAAAGTCACCGTCATGCCGCACGTGGCGCGCCGGCCAACCGTCGCCCAGTTGGTGACGGAAATCGCCGCGAACATCCGAAGCCTCGAAGCCGGCGGCCAGCTATTGCAGGAAGTCGATAAGACAATGGGATATTGATCGACTGTATCCGCAGCAAGCCGGCTCTGAACGCAATTTCGACGCTACTCATCGCCGGCCGGCCGCCGAGGCTGCGCGCATCGCTCAGCGTGCGCGTGCCCGGGTTGCGCGGTCCGGCGCCTCGCTCGATCGGCGCCGGTTCGCGTGAGACGGGTGCGGTCTGGCCGCCGATCAGGATGTGGTCGCGCGCGCCGTCTTGAGGGCCGCTGTCCACCACAGCAGGTCGTCGATCATCGTCTTCGCGGGAGCCTCGAGTTCCGCCAGTCCGGCATCCACATCGCCACCCTGGAAGTGCGCCCAGAGGACCGCCGCAGGGATGTGGACGGACGAGCGGATCGGAGCGAGCTGAAGCTCTATCGCCGTTTCGCGGAGTTGCTGGACGCTGCGCGCGCCCGCGGCCCCGCCATAGCTCACGAACGCAGCCGCCTTGCGGTTCCACTCCGGATAAACCCAGTCGAGTGCGTTCTTGAGCACCGCAGAAGGACCATAGTTATATTCCGGCGTGACGAAGATGAAGCCGTCCGACCGGGCAATCTCGGCGGTCCATCTCTGGACGGCTTCATTCTCGTAAGGCGGGCGGCCCGGCATCGCGGGCGGAACAGGCTGGTCGAAAAAGGGCATTGGAAAGTCTCGAAGGTCGAGCAGTTGCGCGTCGATCTCGGCGTGCTTCTCGAGATGTTGCAGAATCCACCGCGCCGGCTTTTCCGAAAAGCGGCCCTGGCGGGTGCTCCCGACGATCACAGAAATAAGGGTCATGTTTTGCTCATGGTCCACAGGTGGAAACAAAGGTCCCGGGTCGAGCGAGCGAGACCGAGGGGCACAGTTTCACGCCGCCGCGGATGCGACAGCCCCGTTGGTATAAAACTGTGACCTAGACTAGGTTAGTAACCGTGCTAAGCTGCGCAAGAAGGCACAGATTTGGTACCGGAGCACACAGAGGTGACCATCGGTCTTCCCGATCCCGCGAGCGAAGACTGCCGTGCAGTCAGCTCGGTATTGGCGCGCGTCGGCGACAAATGGAGCGTCCTGATTATTGTGCTTCTGGGCGGCGGCCCGAAGCGGTTCAACCAGATCAAAGGGATGGTGGGCGGCATTTCGCAGAGGATGCTCACCCTGACGCTTCGAGGATTGGAGCGGGACGGTTTGGTGAAGCGAACCCAATTCCCGACGATCCCGCCGCGTGTGGATTACGAATTGACCGAGCTCGGGCAGTCTTTGTGGGAAGCGGTCAAGCCGCTCGGCCAATGGGCACAGAGCCATGTGAAGCACATCGCCAGGGCACGGGCCGCGTTTGACGAGAAGGTCAACACCAATCCGATAGCTCATGCGCCGGCAGAGCCGGCAGTAAAATGAATGGCGGGTTTCGCTTCCGCTCCACCCGCCCTAGGATTTGTTCTAGAACGACCGGGTGCGCACGGGCTAGGAGTGGGTGGACGAGATGAGCGCCGAGGAAATGCCAGCGGATATGACGGACGGCTTCCACCTTGTGGTGGAGGCTCTGAAGCTTAACGGGGTCGACACGATCTATGGGGTGGCCGGCATCCCGATCACGGATTTGCTGCGGCTGGCGCAGGCGGAAGGGATCCGGTACTTCGGCTTTCGGCACGAGCAGTCGGCCGGGAACGCCGCCGCGATCGCCGGGTATCTGACCCAAAAGCCGGGCATCTGCATGACGGTATCGGCTCCCGGTTTCCTGAACGGCATGGTCGCCTTGGCCAACGCCACGACCAACTGTTTCCCGATGATCATGATAAGCGGGTCGAGCGACCGGGCGATCGTCGATCTCGAGCAGGGCGATTACGAAGAGATGGATCAGCTCGCCGCCGCGCGGCCCTATGCCAAAGCGGCTTACCGCGTCAACCGCCCGCAGGACATCGGCATCGGCATCGCGCGGGCGATCCGCGCCGCCTCCTCGGGCCGTCCGGGCGGCGTCTATCTCGACCTGACAGCCGAGGTGCTCGGCTCCGCGCTCGACGCGGAGACGGCAAAGAAATCGCTGGTGAAGGTCGTCGATCCGGCGCCGCCACAGCCCCCGGCGCCGCAATCGGTCGCGCGCGCCATCGAATTGCTGGGAAATGCCCAGCGCCCCCTCGTGATCCTCGGCAAGGGCGCCGCCTATGCGCGCGCGGACGAGGAGATCCAGTCGTTTATCGAGACGACGGGAATCCCGTTCCTGCCGATGTCGATGGCCAAGGGCCTGTTGCCCGACGACCATCCGCAATCGGCGGCCGCCGCGCGCTCCTATGCGATCGGCAACGCCGATGTCGTGATATTGGCCGGGGCGCGCCTCAATTGGCTCTTGTCGCACGGCAGGCCGCCGCTGTGGTCCGAGAAGACGCGGTTTGTGCAGGTCGACATCTCGCCGACCGAAATCGACAGCAACCGGGCGATCGCCGCGCCGGTCGTCGGCGACATCAAGTCGTCTTTTGCGGCGTTCAACGCCGCGATGAAGCCGGGACAGGTCAAGCGCCAGGCGGGCTGGGTCGACGAGATCGGAAAACGCAAGCAGCAGAACATCGAACGGATGGCGGCACGGCTCAACGCCGATCCGAGCCCGATGAACTTCTCCAGCGCGTTGCGCGCCGTGCGCAACGCGCTCGCCGCCCAGCCGGATGTCTATATCGTCAACGAGGGCGCCAACACGCTCGACTTTGGCCGCAATATCATCGACATGGACAAGCCACGCCACCGGCTCGACAGCGGCACCTGGGGCGTCATGGGCATCGGCATGGGCTATGCGATCGGCGCGGCCGCGGTGACCGGCAAGCCGGTCGTCGCGATCGAGGGCGACAGCGCCTTCGGTTTCAGCGGCATGGAGATCGAAACGATCTGCCGCTACGAGCTGCCGGTGACGACGGTGATCTTCAACAATAACGGCGTCTACCGCGGCGACCCGAAGGACCGGCCGTACTCACCGACCGGCCTCCTGCGCGACGCGCGCTACGAGAAAATCATCGAGGCGTTCGGCGGCGTCGGTTACCACGTGACCGACACGCCCAGCCTCACCAAGGCTCTGAGCGAGGCGCTCGCGTCGGGCAAGCCAGCGCTCATCAATGCCGTTATTGATCCGACGGCAGGCACCGAGAGCGGGCACATCCAGAGCCTCAATCCCAGGAGCGCTGTCGCGCAGAGGCCCCCATCCTAACCCGCCCCCCTTGCGAGGAAGGGAATGGGAGGGGCCTCAGGGAGCGATGAAGCGATCGATCTTGCGGTAACGGAAGAGCCACTGCCCGCCAACTTTGACCAGTTCGTCTTGGTATGCCCCGCCCGAGCCCATCTTTGGACCCTCCGGGCTGTTCTGGACGACCGTCCAGTTCGAGCGTACCCGGGCGCTCGCGCCGTCCAGCGCAATAGAGATATTGGTCACCAAATGAATCCCGCGGGGCCGCTGGTCGCCCGCTTGCGCCCGGATATTGCGGGCCAGCTCGGCGATCGGCGTGCGGCCGGTGGCCCTGCCGAAAGCTGTGTCCCAAGTGCCGTTCTCGGTGAACAACGCCGCCATCTCGGCAAAGCGGCCGTCATCGAGCCGGAAGCAGTACTCGGCTAAGACCTCGCGGATCGCGTCCTTCTCTTCGAGCGCGGTCGGCATCCATCCTCTCCTGCATGGCGGTGTTGCGGATGGATAGTATAGTCGGATCTTTGCCTAGCGCACGCCGGCGCCGCACCAATCCTCGCGGCGGTCGAAGCGCAGCGATACGGCTTGGCGGTCGCGCCAATGCGCGGCGTAGGCCCCGGCCACAATCGGCGAGGCAACAAGGTTCAAATCTTCCGAATTCGCCGACGCGCCGCGGGTCCAATTGTAGGACCCGTTCAACGTCACGGCGCCGTCGATGACCATCGTCTTGGCATGCGCAATCCGAGCGATGTGGTCGATCCAGACCGGCACCCCTGCACCCGCTAGGGGGTATATGCCGCTGTTGCGGCCGCAAGGTGTGCTCTTGTCGGCGATCAGCTTGACTTCGACGCCGCGCCGGTGCGCACGCACCAGCGCCTCGACAATGCCCGACCCGGTGGTCAGGCCGTAGGCGCCGACCAGGATCTCGTGCTCGGCCCGGTCGATTGCCCGCACTGCCAGAGCCGCGCAGTCGCTCTCTGGCGCAAAGCAGGTCTCGATCGTCGCCGCCGGCGCGGCGGCCGCGGCGCTGCCGGGCATGGCCGCGGCAAACGCCAGCAGCAAACACGCGCCGAGGCGAATATGGAGCGGAGCTTGTCGCACTGCACTACACCGGTGGCTGATAACCCTCTCTATTACCTATCGTTGATTTGCTCAGAATTGGTTAATCGCGTGCCGCTGCGTCAAGCCTCTGCCCTTGCCCGCGCGTGGGATCGCGGCCTAACCTCCACCACAATGCGCGAGCGCTCCGCCGTAAGAGGAGGACAGATGAGCGAAGGAGAGGAGTATCAGGGCTTCGCCCCCGAGCATGACGCCCCGATCCCCTATATGCAGCGGATCCGGGATTATTATCAGGGGTTTGGGTACGGTGCCCCTTATCGCTGGGCGCATTATGCCGAGGTGCCTTTTCAGCCGTTGGAAAAGCCGCTCGCCGAGTGCAGGGTTGCGCTGGTCACCACGGCGGCCCCTTACCAGCCGGGTAAGGGCGACCAGGGTCCCGGTGCACCCTACAACGCTGCCGCAAAGTTCTACGCTGTCTATTCGGGGGATACCGCCTTCGATCACGATCTGCGGATCTCCCATGTCGGCATCGATCGGGTGCACACCAGCGCCGAGGACAGCAACACCTGGTTCCCGTTGCCGGAACTGCGCCGTTGCGCGGCAGCTGGCCGGATCGCCGAGGTCGCACCGCGCTTTCACAGTGCGCCGACCAACCGCAGCCACCGCACGACGATCGAGCGGGACTGCCCTGAACTGCTGGCGCGCTGCCGCGCCGATGGCGCCGATGCCGCCATCCTCGTCGCCAATTGACCGGTGTGCCACCAGACCGTGAGTCTGGCCGCACGGCATTTGGAAGAGAGCGGTATCGCAACGATCGTCCTGGGCTGCGCCAAGGACATCGTCGAGTATTGCGGCGTGCCGCGCTTTCTGTTCAGCGACTTTCCGCTGGGGAATGCGGCGGGCCGGCCCAAGGATCCGCCGTCGCAGGCCTTCACATTGGAGCTCGCATTGCGGGTGCTCGAAATCTGCGCCCGCGCCGCGCACCACTGTGCAATCGCCGCTGCGCTGGAACTCGGATCCGTCATGGAAGCTCGATTATTCGAATATCGAGCGTCTTTCGCCCGAGGAAATCCGGCGGCGACGAGAGGAGTTCGACCGGCAAAAGGAAATCGCGAAGACGGTCCGCGGCGAGCCGCGAGCAGCGAATTGAATGCGAACGCCCGCGAAGGGTTTGGTCATCGGGTGCATTGTCGCTGAAGTTACGGCGTCATTCCGGGCTCGCGGGCTGGCGCCTGCGCCCCGAGCACGATGCTGGGCGAGCACACCTACGAGATCCTGTCGGACGCCGGGTATTCGGTCGGCGAGATCGGGAGGTTTCGCCGCGAAGCCCTAGTGTAACGCGCATCGGTCGCGGCCTGCGTAGCGCTGCGGCTTCGATAAAATTGCCGCGTTATTACAGCTAATCTTGAGCCACTAACGTTGAGGGATGGAATTGCGTCCCCCAGACCTAAAGATGCGAAGCGGTGGATATTTTGTTTGAACCGCAAAGAGCTGCGAGGTAGTCTGGGTTAACGGATCGTTGCATCCGTACATTCCTTTGGGGTGGGGACGTCGCCGCTGCGCGGGGGGCGTTTCATCGGGTGAGGGGAAAGTTTCAAGGGAGAGCGACATGGATTCGCGGACGAACCCATTGGCACGGCTCGCCATCAGCATAGTCGGTCTGCTCGGCGGCTTGTTGATCGCCGGCCCCGTAAAGGCGCAGGATTCGGCTCAGTTCGTATACCAGGTCCACCATTCGGTGTTCGGCGATATCGGCACTTACTCCAATACAGTCGAGCCGAGCCGTGACGGCGTCACCGTCAAAACCCAGGCGCATTTCGAGGTGAAGATGCTCGGTGTTCGCATGCACCGCGAAGATGCTGAACGTACCGAGCGCTGGCAGGGGAATCGCCTCGTTGCATTTCGCGGCGTCACCGACAAGGGAGATGGTCCCGTGGAGGTGAAAGGTGAGGCGAACGGCAACAGCTTTATCATCACCTCGCCGCAGGGCACTACCAGGGCACCGTGGTCGGTTCACCCGGCCAACCCATGGTCGTCGAGTTTTCTCCACTCCAATACGATGATGCGTCCCGATACCGGCAAGCTTGAGCAGGTGCGCATCGGTGGCGGTCAGGAAACGGCGATCAAGCTCGACAATGCAAGCATCCCAGCCGTCAAATACGAGCTCGACGGCAACACCAAATATACGGTGTGGCTCGACGACCGTGGCGTGCCGGTCCAATTCCTGGTCGACGACGACACCGGCAAAGTCACCTTCACGCTGACCAAATGCGTCGGCTGCAATGCCGAGATCTCTCAACTAGTGAAGAGATAATCGCTCTTTCCACCTTGTAGCGGCGCTGCGGGGGGCCGTGGCGAACGACGCAATCGTGACGAGAGTTGTCGACACGGCCGTTCGCGACAGGGCAGCGCAGTCACTGCGCCGGGCGGGAACGAGGCTGCCGAGCTTTGGCGAGCTCGCCGATCCGTCTTGTATCCCGCAATCGCGCGTCTTGGCTCTCCACTCGGTCGATCCCGATCGGCCCGATCCTGCCAATCTCTTCCGCGTGCACTGGTATAACGACCGCTCCCGAACCGGTTTCGCGGCGACCCCGCCCCACTTTGTGTTGCCACCCAAACTGACGGGGGTGCGTTCGCCGATTATCGTCGCGCTCGGGTGTTTCTTTCCGATGATCGCGGCACACAAGGTGTTGGCGGCCTATGGCTGCCTGATCCCGCATCTGGTGACCGGCCGGTTCGATCCGGCCCGACAAAAGGTGGTCTGGCCATCGACCGGCAATTACTGCCGCGGCGGCATCGTGATTTCCCGGATCCTCGGTTGCCGTGGCATTGCAGTCTTGCCGGCCGGCATGAGCGAGGAGCGCTTCGAATGGCTGCGCGCCTGGGTCGTCCAGCCCGAGGATATCATCCGCACCCCCGGCTCGGAGAGCAACGTTAAGGAGATCTATGACAAATGTGCCGAGCTGGCGCGGAACCCCGGCCATCTGGTTGTCAACCAGTTCGCCGAATTCGGCAATTATGTTGCGCACTACACCTGCACCGGACCTGCCCTTGCACGCATTTTCGAGGCCTTCGAGCCGCGGCACTCGGGCTGTCGCCCGGCGGCGTTTGTCGCTGCATCGGGGTCGGCCGGGACATTGGCGGCGGGCGACTACCTGAAGGAAGAGCTCGGCGCCCGCATCGTCGCCGTCGAGGCCAAAGAGTGCCCGACCTTGCTGCGTAACGGCTTCGGCGAGCACAACATCCAGGGCATCGGCGACAAGCACGTGCCCTACATCCATAACGTCATGAACACCGACCTCGTCGTCGGCGTCTCGGACCGCAGCGTCGCCGCGCTCGATTTGCTGTTCAACAGCGACACCGGGCTGGCCTATCTGTCGGACCGCCGCCGGATCGGTTTGGAGGTGATCGAAGGGCTGAAATATTTGGGCCTCTCAGGCATCGCCAATGTAGTCGCCGCGATCAAGACCGCAAAACGCCTCGAACTCGGCGACGAGGATGTATTGATCACGGTTGCGACGGACAGCGCGGCGCTTTACGGCAGCGAACGCCGAAGGTTTCTGGCGGCGACATACCCGAGCGGGTTTGACAGCGTGAACGCGGGCGAGATCTTCGGACAGCATCTGCTGGGCGCTGGCGACAATGACGTTCTCGAATTGACCCATGGCGAGCGCTCGCGGATATTCAATCTCGGCTATTTCACCTGGGTCGAGCAACAGGGCGTGCCGCTCGCAGAGTTCGAGGAGCGCCGCAGCCAAAGCTTCTGGCGGGAGCTGCGCAAGGCCGCCGCAGTTTGGGACGATCTCATCGCCGAGTTCAATGAGAGGGCGGGCTTCGGAGACAGTTGTTGAGCCTGAGCTACAAAGAGCTTCGACGCCGCATCACAGAGCGCGACCGCAGCCTGCGGGAGAAGGTCATGTCGCTCGACGAGGCGGCGGCGCTGGTGCCCGACGGCGCTTCGGTTGGCATCGGCGGCAGCACTTTGTCGCGCACGCCAATGGCGATGATCTGGGCGTTGATCCGCGCCGGCCGCAAGGACCTTTTCTGTGCCCGTGGCATCACCTCCAACGAGGGTGAGCTGCTCTTTGCCTCGGAGACGAGCCGACACATCCTGACGAGCTGGTTCAGCCAGGGCATCGTTTGGGGCGTCTCGCGCATTATGCGCTCCTATACCGAAAGCGGCCGCGCGCGGTTCGAGGAATGGAGCCATATGGCTGTGGGCCTGCGTTTTCGCGCCGGCGCGATGGGCGTGCCGTTTCTGCCGATGCGCTCGATGATGGGCTCGGATGTCATCGGGCAGTTGCCTGACGCGAAACTGATGGAGTGCCCGTTCACCGGCGAGAAGCTGGTGCTGGTCCCGGCGCTGAACCCGGAGGTCGCGCTGATCCACGTGCAGCGCTGCGATCCCTACGGCAATGCGCAGATCGACGGGCTGCCGTTCATGGACATCGATCTAGCGATGGCGGCGAACCGGGTGATCCTGACGACGGAGCGCATCGTCTCGAACGACCAGATCCGCCGGGCGCCCGACCAGACGAAGATCCCGTTCATGGCGGTCGATGCCGTCGTCGAGACGCCGTTCGGGTCGGCGCCGCACGAATGCTACGGGCTTTACGAGCCCCTGTTCAAACATCTCGACGCCTACGCGGCCCAGATCAGGCGGGACCCCGACGAGGGCATCCGAGACTACCTCGAACGCTATTTTTACGGCCCCAAATCATGGGCCGAGTACCTCGACCTGCTCGGGCTCGAGGAATTGCTCGACGCGCGCCGCCGCGGGACCGGCATCCATGACGACTAGCACATCGGATTACACCGCGAGCGAGCTGCTCGCGGTCATGAGTGCTCGGCTGTTGCGTGACGGCCAGGTCGTGTTCGCGGGGGTGGGTATCCCGCTCCTGGCGGCAACTCTGGCGCAAAGGCTGCACGCCCCGGGCCTCACCATTCTGTTCGAAGGGGGCGTCATCGGGGCGTTCATCGAGCCGGGGAAATTGCCGCCCTCCACCAATGAGCAGCGGTGCACGCGGCGCGCCAATATGGTGCTGAGCAGCACCGATGTGTTGCTTCTGCTGCAGCGCGGCTATGTCGATGTCGGGTTTATGGGCGGCGCGCAGATCGACCAGTATGGCAACCTCAACAGCTCGTTCATCGGCGATCCCCGTGGGGCCACTGGGCATCCGGTAACCCGTCTGCCTGGAACCGGCGGCGGCAACGACATCGCCAGCCTGACCCAGATGATCGTCGTGATGAAGCACGAGAAGCGGCGCTTCGTGAACCGGGTCGATTTCGTGACGAGCCCCGGCTTCCTGTCCGGCGCGGAGAGCCGGCGCGAGGCCGGACTGACTACCGGCAGCATGTATCGGGTCGTCACCGATCTCGGCATCTTGGGTTTCGAGGAACACTCGAAACGGATGCAGCTGCTGGCACTGCATCCGGGCGCTACCGCGGATCAGGTTCGGGCGAACACCGGTTTCGAGCTGCTGGTCGCCGCCGATCTCGAAATCACTGACCCCCCGACCGAACGCGAGCTGGCAGTATTGCGCCACCTCGACCCCGATCGGCTTTATACAGGCTGAGGAGCCTCGCGGTGACGATCTTCTCCAACACCTTCGGCCTCGCGATGCGCAACTTCACGACGTATCCGGAGATGCCGGAGCCGCAGGCGCTAATCGCCTATGCCGTCAAAGCCGAAGAGCTGGGCTTCAACTCGACCTGGGTGTGGGACCACATTTTCCTGGGTGTCGATCCACCTTTCCCGGTCATCGACTCGCTTACCCTCCTCAGTGCGGTTGCGGCGCGGACAACGAGGATCAAGCTCGGCACCGGGGTGCTGGTATTGCCGCTGCGCAACCCGGTGGTGCTCGCAAAGGAGCTGTCGAGCCTCGATCTGATCGCCGGGGGACGGCTGCTGCTCGGCATGGCCTCGGGCTGGTACAAGCGCGAGTTCGACGCGGTCGGCGTGCCATTCAACGCGCGCGGCCGGATTATGGACCGCAACCTCGAGATCCTGCGCCGGTTATGGACCGAGGAGCAGGTCGATGGCGAATACCCGCCGCACCGGCTCCGCGGCTCCAATATGTCTCCCAAGCCGTCGCGCCTGCCGGTGATGCTGATCGGCGGGTATGTCGACCGGGTCCTCAAGCGCGCGGCGCTCAATGGCGGCTGGCTGACTTATTTCTACACGCCCGAAAGTTTTGCCAAATCCTGGGCCAAGGTGCGCGGCTATGCCGAAGAGGCGGGGAAGGACCCGGCGAGCTTGCTCAATGCTAATCAATTGCCGATCTACGTCGGGCCGTCACGCACGGCGATCGAGGCGCCGATGATGGAATGGCTCGGCCAGGAATGGGACTACGCCGCCTGGAGCAACTCGACGAAGGAAGCGGCGATCTTCGGCACGGTCGACGATTGCGTGGCGCAATTGCAAGCACAGCTCGCGGTCGGTGTCCAAAAGCTGATCTTTATTCCGTACCGGTATCAAATGGATCAGGTCGAGATCATCGCCCGGGAGGTCATCCCGCGGCTGCGAGGCGGGTAATGAAACGGGGCGACGGCGACATCCTTCTGATCGTCGATGTCCAGAACGATTTTTGTCCCGGCGGCGCGCTCGCGGTGCCGCAGGGCGACCAGATCGTTCCCGCCGTAAATCGCCTGGCCGCGGAATTCGCCCATGTGGTTCTGACGCAGGACTGGCATCCGCGCGGCCATGCGTCCTTCGCCAGTTCGCATCCTGGCAGACAGCCTTTCGACACGATCTATGTCTCTTATGGCGAGCAGATCCTGTGGCCGGAACACTGTGTGCAGGGAACGCGGGGAGCAGCCTTCCATCCGGATCTCGATGTCCCGCATGCCGAGCTCGTGCTCAGAAAAGGATTCAGAGCGGCGATCAATTCCTACTCGGCATTCTTTGAGAACGACCATCGCACGCCGACGGGTCTGGTGGGTTATCTGAAAGAACGCAGAGTCAAACGGATCACGTTATGCGGGCTCGCCACCGACTTTTGTGTGTTCTATTCGGCGATTGACGGCCGCCAGGCCGGGTTCGCGGTCACCGTCGTGACCGATGCGTGCCGCGGCATCGCCATCGACGGCTCGCTCGATCGGGCAATGCGCTCGATGACTGGGGCCGGGGTCACTCTCCTCGATCAGTGAGCCCCGGCGTGCGGTCGGCACAACCAGTGGCGTTGCGCCAGTGGGTGGAGCACAACACCGCGGCTGTGCGCCCTTATGCCGCCTGGACGCTCGCCGGCGTTGCGGCAATCACCACATTGCGGCTGCTTTGGCTGGCGCTGCAGCCGGCCGACCTTTTCCCGGACGAGGCCCAGTATTGGGTCTGGTCGCAACAGCTAGCTCTCGGTTACTACTCGAAGCCGCCGCTGGTTGCCTGGCTGATCGCTGGGACGACCCGGCTCTTCGGCGACAGCGAGCTTGCCGTTCGGCTGTCAGCCCCCTTACTCCATGCCGGCGCTGCTTTTTTTGTCTATGGCATCGGCGCGCGGCTCTATGACCGGCGAGCTGGGTTCTGGTCGGCGCTCACCTATGCGAGCCTGCCTGGCGTCTCGGTCTCAGCTTTCATCATCTCGACCGATGCTCCTTTACTGTTGTTCTGGGCTGCTGCGCTCTATGCGTTTGTCCGTGCGCGCGAAGAGGACGGATCGGGCTGGTGGCTGGCGGTGGGGCTCGCGACGGGGCTCGGGCTGCTGGCGAAGTACGCGATGGCCTATTGGCTTCTGTCGGCGCTCGGCTTTGTCCTCGTGTTTCCCGCCGAGCGCCGCCATTTGCGGCCGCTGCTGGCCTCGACCGGCATCGCACTTCTGATCTATTCACCGAATTTCTGGTGGAATTGGAGCAACGGCTTTGTCAGCTACCTCCATACCAGAGACAATGCCGCACTGAGCGGACCGCTATTCCACCCGGGCGCGTTTCTTGAATTTTTCGCCTCGCAATTCGGCGTGTTCGGGCCACTGTTGTTTGCCGGGCTGATATTGCTGATCGCAACCTGGCGAGGCCTCGCTGAACCGCGCGCCTGCCTGCTTGCCGCCTTCACCCTGCCGACCTTGGCGATGATGCTCGGCGTCAGCCTTATGTCGCGCGCCCATGCCAACTGGGCGGCGCCGATTTATGTCGCGGCGACAGTGCTGGTTGTCGCCTGGGCGTTGCAGCGCGGTTGGCGCAGGCTCCTCGCTGTATCGATTGCGCTGCACCTCGCGGGAGTCGGTTTGTTGTTTACCGGCCGCGAGACGCTGGCCGGCTTCGGCTTCGATGTGCCGGCCCAGTACGATCCGCTGCGCCGGGTACGGGGCTGGCACGAGCTCGGCGCCGAAGTTGACAAGGAACTTGCCGCGCATCCCGGACTGACCCTGTTCGCCGATGATCGCGAGCTGCTCGCGGCACTCGTTTATTACATCCGGCCGCACCCGCTCGATGCCGTCAAGTGGAAGGTGACGAGCCGCATTCAGGACCAATGGGACCTGACGAACGGTCTCGGGAAACGGCTCGGCGAAAGCTTTCTGCTCGTCTCGGAGCACGAATTGATCAACGAGATGGAGCCGAGCTTTGCGGCGATCGAACGCCTCCGCCCGATCGTCATCCCGCTGGGGCCGGGCGCGGCCCGCACCTACACGTTGTATGTCGCGCGCGGCTTCAAGGGCTATCCGCCGGGCCGGACCTAAGACGCGCAGCATTCCTCGGCCGCTTTGTGCAGCCGATGTCCGAGGAACAGATTCAGCTGCAATGCGGGATGGCCGGCGTGAAGCACTGTCGCGGGCGCAATCGACTCGATCGAATCGAACAAGAGCCAGTATTGCCCGACGATCTTCTCGAAAGGGGCGCGCGTCACGATCAGAACATCGGCGCCGGCGTGATCATCGCGGGGGGCCACCAGAGCGTATTGGTGAGCATCGGGGCCGAGGCAGATCACGGGCAGCCGGCCACCCAACGCGTAGTCGATCTTTCCGGCATCGGACCAACGCAGCGCCGCGACGGCCAGTTTCGGGCGATCGAGTAATCCCCGCTCGGCGAGATCATCTCGTAGCGAGGCCCAGTCGACCACATCGAGGCTAGGGTCCTTGCCGAGCCGAAATTCTCCGATCACCGCGGGCAGCCAGTTAAATCTGACCTCGCTTGCAACAAAGGACGAGCCGAGCACGACAAACCCGGCCGTGGCTCCGACGTAGACGCGCACCGCGCGGCTCGTCCGCCAGTGCCGCGCGACGGCGTCGCCGAGAAGCGGCAGCAGCATCAAGTAGCCCGGTGCCGACCAGTGGAACAGCACATTGCCCCGCAGCGAGGCTGCGGCGAACACGATCAGGGGCGGCGCGGCGAGGCAAACTAGCAGCCAGCGCTCCTTGTCCGACGGCCCGCGCCGCAGCGCTAAAAAGCCGCACACCACCAAAGGAGCCCATATCCAAGGGAGCAGAAAGGCGGCCGCGCCGGCCAGCGTTGCGATCGGCCCAAACAGATGAAATCCGCTCTCTGCCCGGCCGGCCTGAAACAGGAACGAGACCCAGTCGTTTTCGGCATTCCAGATCAAGACCGGAAGAAAGATCACCAACGCGACCAGCCCGGCGGCGTAGGGATGCGGCCGCGCCAGCCAGCGGCGGCTGCGCGGCTCGGTCAGCAGAAAGCCGGCGGCACCGATGATGGTCAGCGCCGCGGAATATTTGGAACAGAGAGCCAGACCGGCGCACAGGCCGGTCCCCAGCCACCAGCCCCAGGCTGCCAGACCGTCAGAGCGCGACGCGGCAACCAGGCACACGGCAGCCCCGAGCAGGCCGGCGAGCAGCGGACCATCGGGCAACACCCAGGTGCCGCTGCTGATCCCGAACAGCGGCGCCATATTCAGCGCTACCGCGGCCCAGAAACCCGCCTCCGGGCTGAACAAGGCCGAAGTCAGGCGGTACATCAGAAATGTCGTGACCGCGAACAGCGCAATAAACGGCAGTCGCACGACGAGTGGGCTCTCGCTGCCGGTCAAATGCGCGGCCGCCCAGGCCATCCACCATGCAATCGGCGGATGGTCGAAATAGCTGAGCTGCAGCTTGCGGCCGGCGGCGACCATGTAGCTCTCGTCGATACCGAGACCGAGAGCCGAGGCAAACACCAAACGGGCGAGGAATGTCGCGAAGACGAGGACCGCCACGCCTCCAGCGGGTGTCTTCAGCCAGGCAACCGCTGCGCGCAGTGGCCGGCCGCGGGCGCGCGGCGGCATCTATCTTCGGCGGAAATATTCCTCATACGGCGTGTCGTTCTTGACCAGCACGCCGCCGTCCACGGTCAATGCGACGCCGGTGATCATGCGCGCCGCGGGGCCGGCGAGGAACAGGATCGGGTCGGCGATATCCTCCGGTTCGCACATGCGGCCTAGCGGAATTTTCTGGGCCCGCGCCGCTTTGGTTTCCTCGGACGGAATTGCCCCGCCAAAGGCGGTGGCGGTCGGACCGGGGCAGACGGCGTTGACGCGGATCCCGTCGGGCGCGAGCTCGTAAGCCGCGTGGCGAGTCAGCCCGAGCAGGCCGGCTTTTGACGCCGAGTAATTGGCGGTGCCGCCGAACGAGATGCGCTGCCCGGCAATCGAGGCGACATTGACAATGGCGCCGCCGCGCCTTCGCATATATGGCAGGACCGCCTGGATGCCGTTGAAGGCGCCCGTCAGGTTGACGGCAATGACGCGGCCCCAATCCTCGGGGCTCATGTCAGGGATCATACGCCGCACCGTCGTGCCGGCGCCGTTGACGAGAATATCGATCCCGCCAGCCGCCGCGGCGATCTCGGTAGCAGCGGCATTGAACGCAACGCGATCAGCGACATCGATCGTATGCGCCGAGGCGTTGCCGCCGCGGCCGGCGATCTCGCCGGCGACGCGCTCGGCCGCTGCCGCATCGCGGTCGAGGACCGCGATACGCGCCCCTTGCGCGGCAAAGGCGCGGCACGTGGCAGCGCCGATGCCATTCCCGCCGCCGGTCACGACGGCGACTTTCCCGGCAAAATCCTCGGCCATGCGGTCTCTCCTTACGGGGCTTGGCGCTGCGGCAGTCTATAGGCGGTAGGCATTGTCGAGAATAGCCGTTGCGAGCGCCTCTGCCGGGCCCCGCAAGATCCGGCCCGGACCGGCAAGGACGAATTCGATGTGGCCGAGCTCGGGGAGGGCCGGCGAAGAAGCGAGCGGGATGAGCCCCGCCGGCGCAAAACCATCGGCCTGGACTGTGATGCCGAGCCCGGCCAAAGCCGCCGCGTTCAGGCCGCTGAGGCTGCTGCTGGTGCACACAATGCGCCAGCTTCGCCCGGCGCGTTCGAGCGCCTCCAGAGCGATGGCCCGGCTGATGCTCGGTGGAGGGTAGAGGATCAAAGGCAGCGGCCGCTCAGGAGCGGCGAGCCCCGGATTGCTGACGACCCAAACGAGCTTTTCCCGCCGCACCAGGCGGCCGCGATCCTCCCCGGGGCGGCGCTTGGCGAGCACGAGATCGAGCTCGCCGGCATCGAGTGCTTGAAGCAGTCCGCCGCTGAGCCCGACGGTCAACTCAAGATCGACGGCGGGATGAACCCTGGTGAACTCGCGCAGGACCTCGGGCAGCCGGCTCTGCACAAAATCCTCCGAGGCGCCAAAGCGAACACGCCCGCGCAACTCCGAGCCGGCGAAGTAGCGCCGGGCGCGTTCGTTGGCGTCGAGGATGCCCTGGGCGAGCCCCAGCATGGCCTCGCCGTCAGGCGTCAACGCGACCGAATGCGTGTCGCGCACGAAGAGCCGCCGCGCCGCCGCTTGTTCGAGGCGGCGAACGTGCTGGCTGACCGTCGATTGCCGCAGACCGAGGCGACGCCCGGCCTCGGTGAAGCTTCCGGCCTTCGCCACGGTCACAAAGCTGGTCAGCAGAGTGGGGTCGAACACGGGCGCTCTCGGTCATCACGTTTCATGATTATACTAACGTCGGTGATCGGCCTTCACAATAGGCCGTCTCGCCGACATCTTGAGGGCCGTCGCAGCGTCGCCTCACGGAGCCGGTCAATGAGCACGCTTTCTCGCTTCCGTCCGGATGAGTTCACGATCGCGATGCTGGCGACCGTCGTGCTTTCGCTGCTTCTGCCTTGCCAAGGCACGAGCGCCGCGGTTTTCGAATGGCTCACCGCGGCGGCGATCGCGCTGCTGTTCTTTCTGCAAGGGGCCCGCCTGTCGCGCGGCGCGATCCTCGCCGGCGCGTTGCATTGGCGACTGCACCTCCTCGTATTCGCCGCGACATTCGTGCTGTTTCCGATCGTCGGGCTTCTATTACGTCCGTTGTCGGGGACCTTGCTGACGCCGCCGCTCTATCTCGGCCTTCTGTTCCTGTGCACGTTGCCTTCTACCGTGCAGGCGTCGGTTGCCTTCACGTCGATCGCCGGAGGCAATGTCGCGGCAGCGCTGTGCAGCGCCTCGGCATCGAGCATCATCGGCATGTTCATGACGCCGCTGCTGGCGAGCTTCGCGTTGAAGACGTCAGGCGGGTTTTCGCTGGGCGCGTTGCGATCTATCGGCACCGAGATGCTGCTTCCGTTCATCGCCGGGCACCTGGTGCAGCCATGGATCGGGCATTGGGTGATGCAACGGCGCAAGGCGCTGGGCTGGGTCGATCGCGGCTCGGTATTGCTGGTGGTTTATTCCGTGTTCAGCGGCGCCACGCTGAGCGGCATTTGGCACCAACTCGCCCTCGGACCGCTCGCGGTCCTCTTTGCCGTGTCAGCGGCGCTGTTGGCCGTGATGCTGGTATTCACCGGTGTCGCCGCGCGTGGCTTCGGCTTTTCGCGCGAAGACGAGATCGCGATCATGTTCTGCGGCTCGAAAAAGAGCCTCGTCAGCGGCATCCCGATGGCGAATGTGCTGTTCGCCGGCCAGCCCCTGGGCCTCATCGTGCTGCCGCTGATGATGTTCCACCAGATTCAGCTGATGGCCTGCGCCGCCCTCGCTCGCCATTACGCGAGCGCGCCGACCCGCGCTCTTGAGACCCGAGCCGCTATGTGAGTTGGTCGAGCAACACCCTTGCTTCTTTGAGGTCTTGTGTCTCGAAGCCTTCGGTGAACCAGCCGTAGACCGGCGCGAGAAGATCGCGGGCTTCAGCGCGGCGGCCCTGGTCGCGGCGGAGCCGGGCGAGGCTCGCGGCAGCGCGCAGTTCCCAAAGCTTCGCCTCTTGCTCCACGGCGATGCACAGGGCTTTGAAATACAGTTCCTCGGCAGCCTCCGTATGCCCTCTCTTCAGCAGTAACCGGCCTTTGTGCCGGTTCAGCTCTCCTTCGAACCAGCGCGCCCGCGTCCTTTCCACAATCTGCAACGCATCGTCCAAGATGGCTAAGGCCTCTTCGATTTGCCCGGCGATCTCACATGCCTGGGCTAGCAGGGTAGTATTATGGGGCGTCCACATCTCTGTCCCGGTGGCACGGTAGGCTGCCGAACCGCTGTGCAGGAGCGATATCCCTCGGGTCACATCGCCATTCTTGACCATAACCCAGCCGCGATGGATCGTTCCCATCGCGCCATAGACGGGAAAACCCTGCTCGGTCGCTGCCGCAACGAGCTGTGCTGCTCGCTCATTCAAGGCTACGTCATCTCCCGCAAACGAAAGAGGCAGGGTCCCGATCGACAAGCTTAGAGTCAAAGAAGATGGATGCGCCAACTTCCGAGCCTCAGCAATTGCTGCGCTGCTCCGTGCCAATGCCTTGTCGGGAAAGCCCAGACAGAACAAGACAATCCCCAAGAACGCCAGTAAGCTCACCTGGGGGTTGATTCCGACCTGATGGCCAAGAGAGGGGTGGAAGAGCGGGTCATAAAGCGCAAGCGCCTCTTCCAGATGCGACCGGGACGGCGCAAACCTGCCGGCAAGGAGCAGGTTTCGACCGAGCGCGTTATGACCCAAAACGAGCCCAGCGGAATCATTGCGCTGGCGGCTCAGGCGCAGCAAATCCTCGTCCAAGCGCAACGCCAGATCGAGTTCACCGCGGCCCACGTGATAACGAGACTGCCCGTAGGAAATCTGAAGGAACCCCGCGGGCGAACCCAGCTGCTCCCACAGCTCTCTTGCGCGGGCGTAGGCCTGGCCCGTTTCCGGCGCCGCGTAGCCTTTGGTCGCTTGCAAGACCGCGCCCAACGCACTGATAAATTCAAGCTCTTGTCGCTGGCGTTCCGGGGTGTCTGGCACCAGCTTCAGCTGGTCCAACCCCTTTTGCAATTGCGCGGACGCTTCCGCCATCGCCGAGCGGGCGGCGGAGCTGTGACCGGCCTTGCCCCAGTACTCGACGGATTTTTCAGCGAGCCCAGCTTCGGCGTAATGCTGCGCGAGAAGTTCGGGCTGGCTCTCCGTCAGTTCCGGGAAATGAGTTTCGAGCGCTTCGGCAATCTGCGCATGCAACTGCTGCCGGGCACCCCGCAGTAGGCTGCCGTGCGCCGCGTCTTGAACCAGCGCGTGCTTGAAGCTGTAGACCGCCTCGGGCGGCGTGCCGCGCTGGAACACCAGCTCAGAAGCGACGAGGCGAGCCAGAGCGGTTTGCAGCTCATTTTCCGGAAAACGGGAGACAACGCGCAGCAGCCCATAGGAAAACTCGCGTCCGATCGCCGCACCGGTCTGCGCGACCAGCCGCACCGATGCCAAGCGGTCGAGCCGTGCCATCAGCGAGTCATGCAAAGTGGTCGGAATTCCCACCAGCGGCACACCGCTCTCCAGCACGCTCTTGGTCAGCTCCTCGACAAAAAGCGGTATGCCGTCGGTGCGGTCCGCAATCTGAGCAACGACTTCGTCGGGCAATGCTTTGCCTCCGGCGATCTGCTCGACCAAAACAGTTCTGTCGCGCCGGTCCAGACGATTGAGCGCCAGCGTCGTGACTTGCGGTTGGCCGGTCCAGGGCGGCTGGAATTCGGGGCGGAACGTCACGATCAATAGGACAGGGAGACTGCCGACCAGCTCGACGGTGAGGTCGAGCAGTTCGCGCGAGGTCGGGTCAATCCAATGCGCGTCCTCGAAAAGCATGATTACCGGCTGCTGGCGCGTCAGGCCCTCGAGCTGGCGGAGCAGCGCCTCCAGTGTCCGTTCCTTTTTGCGCTGTGGGCTGAGGTTCGGCAGCGGGTGGCGATCTGAAGCGGGCAATGACAGCAGATCGGCGATGAGTGCCGCGTCTTCGTCAGGCGGCGCAGCGCGGGAGAGCAGGCCCTCCAGCTTCTCTAGCCTCACCGCGGTTGAGTCGTCAGGCGCGAACCCGGCGGCGCGGCCGAGCTGGTCGATAAACGGATAAAGCGCGCTATCCTGGTAGTAGGGCGAGCAGAAATAACGCAGCCGGATATGCGGCTCGCCGTGCAGGCGTTCCGCCAACGCCGCGCTCAGGCGCGACTTGCCGATGCCGGGTTCGCCGGAGATGAGAACGACTTGGCCGTCGCCGCCCTTGGCGCGCTCCCAGCGGCGCAGCAGAAGTTCGATCTCCTCGTCGCGGCCGATCAGCCGGCTCAGCGCCGAGCCGCGCAACGCCTCGAACCGGCTCTCCACCGCGCTCGGACGCAGCACCTGCCAAGCCGGCACCGGCGCCGTGATGCCCTTCACCTCGATGGCGCCGAGATCCCGGTACTCGAAGAGATCGCCGACCAGCCGGCGCGTGCCCCCGGCGATGACGACCGCGTCCGGCTCTGCCAGGGCTTGCAGACGCGCGGCGAGGTTCGGCGTTTCACCGACGACCGATTGCTCCTGCGCCGAGCCCTCGCCGATCAGATCGCCGACGACGACCAGTCCGGTGGCGATGCCGACGCGCGCTTGGAGCTTGATGGATTTTACGTCAAGGCAACCGACGGCATCGATCAACCCCAGCCCCGCCCGGACCGCCCGTTCGGCATCATCCTCATGCGCGCGCGGGTAGCCGAAATAGACCAAGACCCCGTCGCCCATGTATTTGGCGACAAAGCCGTCGAACCCGATGACGACATCGGCGACGGCGCGGTGATAGGCAGCAATGACCTCACGCAGATCCTCCGGGTCGAGCCGCGCCGAGAGCGCGGTCGACCCCACCAGATCGCAGAACATTACTGTTAGCTGGCGGCGCTCGGCATCGGAGGGGGCTGGTCGAGTGGGCGGAGACGAAGCCTCCGTGCCGAGCGCCGCAATCGCGTCGAGCAGCCGGCGCCGATGCCCGACCGAGCCGACGCCGAGATCCTTCAAATCCTCGGCCGTCAGGCTCGGCAATACCCGCTCGTCGATCTCGTTCGTGCGGAACGCCGGCTCGTATTCCTCGAGCCCGAGCCCGCGCAGCCACTCCGCGATATCCATCGCTGACACCCGCCAATGATGCGGACGGATATCAGTGTCCTATGATTTCGCATGCTGCGCTAGCCAGGTTTCGCTGGCATAGGTTCGGAGGGGCCGCAGATCGGAATGGGGAATTGCAACCAGAAGAAGAACGTTTGCTGCTGATTTGCTGCAGCTGCAGCAGCGGTTGATCCATGCCTCAATTTGAGGTTGTTATACGGCAGAGCCGGCACGGTCCTTGCTATCGTATTTGAGGATGAGCTCGAACGGAGGCCGATATGACGCGTGACGAACTGACCCGCAAAATCCTTGCTGCGAAATGTGCCAGGAGCCTCACCTGGAAGGCGATCGTCGCCGAGATCGGCGGCGGCTCGGCGGTTTATCTGACCGCCGCGCTGATGGGCCAGATGAAGCTGCGCCAAGCACAGGCGGAACGCGCCGCCAAATTGTTGGATCTCGGCGAAGAGGAAACTTTGCTGCTGCAGGAGATCCCCTATCGCGGCTCATTGCCGAGCACGGTGCCGACCGATCCGTTGGTCTACCGCTTCTACGAGCTTGTCCAGGTCTACGGCACGACCTGGAAGGAACTGATCCAGGAAGAGTTCGGCGATGGCATTATGAGCGCGATCGATTTCGACATGTCGATCGAGCGCCAGCCCGACCCGAAAGGCGACCGCGTCAAGCTCACTCTCAGCGGCAAATTCCTCCCATATAAGGAGTACTGAACGACAGGAATATTGAACGACCTGGGGAAACCGCGATGGACGTGATCGACCTCAATTGCGACATGGGCGAGAGCTTTGGCGCCTGGACGATGGGCAGCGACGCCGAGATGCTGAAGATCGTGTCTTCGGCGAATGTCGCGTGCGGCTTTCACGGCGGCGATCCGCTGGTCATGTTCGAGACCGTGACCCGGGCCAAGGAAAACCGCGTCGGGATCGGCGCCCATCCGAGCTTCTTCGACGTCTGGGGCTTTGGCCGGCGCCAGATCCAGGGCGAGAAGCCCGAGGACATCGAGAAGATGGTCGTCTACCAAATCGGCGCGCTGCAGGGAGTGGCCCGCGCCGCCGGTCACCGCGTCGGTCACCTCAAGGCGCATGGCACATTGGCCAACCTCGCCGCGGTCGACCGCCCGACGGCGCTTGCGATCGGCGGCGCCCTTGCGGTTGTCGACCCCGAGCTGATCTATGTCGTGATGGCCGGCACCGAGCTCGAGCGCGCGGCGCATGAGCTGGGCCTGAGAATGGCGCGCGAGATCTACGCCGACCGCGCCTATGACGACACCGGCAACCTGGTCTCGCGCAAGCTCCCGGGGGCCGTGTTGCACGACCCGGAAGAGGCCGCCGCGCGGGTGCAGGCGATGGTGAGCGAAGGGGCGATCATCAGCAACTCGGGCAAGCGCATCCCGGTCTCGATCGACACGGTGTGCGTCCACGGCGACAACCCGGCCGCAGTCGCAATGGCCGAGCAGGTCCGCGCCAAGCTCGAAAAGACCGGCATCGCGATCCGGCCGATGGCCGAGACGATCAGCTAGGCGTATCGTCGCGGAGCCCCACAGATGACTGAAACCCTTCTCCCCACCACCGTCGTCGGCAGCTATCCGCAGCCGGATTGGCTGATCGATCGCGGCAAGCTGACCCATTTGCCGCCGGTGCGGGTGCGCGCGAGCGAGCTGTGGCGGGTGCCCGAGCCCTGGCTCGAACAGGCGCAGGACGATGCGACCGTGCTGGCGATTCGCGACATGGAGCGCGCCGGCATCGGCATCATCACCGATGGTGAGATCCGACGGGAGAGCTATTCTAATCGCTTTGCGACGGCACTTTCCGGGATCGATCTCGACAACCCTGCGGCCGTGCCGGGACGCACCGGCGGCTCGGTTACCGTGCCGCGGGTTGTCGGTCCGATCCGGCGGTTGCGCCCGGTCGAGGTGCGTGACGTCGAGTTCCTGCGGCGCAATACGGACCGCACGATCAAGATCACGCTGCCCGGGCCGTTCACGATGTCGCGCCAGGCAAAGAATGAATTCTACAAGGACGAAGAAGAGCTGGTCATGGACTATGCCGCGGCGGTCAATGCCGAACTCCGTGCCCTGAAGGCGGCCGGCGCCGATGTGATCCAGCTCGACGAGCCTTGGGTCCAGGCCCGGCCCGACGAGGCGCGGCGCCTGGCCTTGCCGGCGATCGACCGGGCGCTCGAGGGAATCCCCGGTCCAACCGCGCTCCACCTGTGCTTCGGCTACGCCTATGTCGCCCGCAACAAGCCGAGCGGCTATTCTTTCCTGCCGGAGTTGACCGGCACGATTGCCGAGCAGATCTCGATCGAGGCGGCGCAACCCAATCTCGATCTTTCGACCCTCGACGGCCTCGGCGACAAGACCGTCATCTTCGGCGTCATCAGCATGGGCGACCCCCAGCCGGAAACTCCGGAAACCGTCGCCGCCCGCATCCGCCGCGCACTCGAGCACATCCCGCCGGAGCGGCTGATCCCGGCCCCCGATTGCGGCATGAAGTACATTCCGCGCGACACTGCCTTCGCCAAGCTCAAGGCCCTGGCCGAAGGCGCCGCAATTGTCCGCCACGAGCTGACCGGGGCATGAGAGCGGCGATCATCATCTTTCCCGGTTCCAACCGCGAGCGCGACGTCTGCGCCGCGCTGGCCCGCGCCTCCGGACGGGAGCCGCTGCGCGTCTGGCATCGCGACGCCGATTTGCCGGCGAGCGATCTGATCGTTTTGCCGGGCGGCTTCGCCTATGGCGACTACTTGCGCTGCGGGGCTATCGCGGCGCACTCGCCGATCATGCGCGAAGTGCACGACTGCGCCGCCAAAGGCACACCCGTCCTCGGCATCTGCAACGGGTTTCAGATCCTGACCGAGGCCGGGCTCCTTCCGGGTGCGCTACTGCCGAACCGCTCGCTGCGGTTTACTTGTCGCGAAGTTGGTCTGCGCGTCGAAAATAATCAGACGATTTTTACCTGCGGCTACGAAGCCGGTCAGACTATCCGGGTGCCGGTGGCGCATCACGACGGCAATTACACCGCAGATCCGGAGACGCTGGATCGACTCGAAGCGCGTGGCCTCGTCGCCTTCCGCTATTGCGGAGCGAACGGCGAGAGCATCGAGGAGGCAAACTTCAACGGCTCGGCGCGCGCCATAGCCGGCATCTTCAACGAGACCCGCACCGTTCTCGGCCTCATGCCGCATCCCGAGAACGCCAGCGACCCGCTCCTCGGCCGCACCGACGGCCAGGCCTTCTTCGACGGGCTGGTGGGCGCGCTGCAATAAAATCATGCCGTTCCTCGCCGAGATTTTTTCCGACCCTCCGCTTCAAACTTCCCCCTCGCCCACCGCTTGCGGGGGGAGAGGGCAGGGTGAGGGGGGGGCCGGCCGCGGGTTCATAAGATCGGGGGGCGTTGCTGTCCCGGCCCCCCTCACCCCGACCCTCTCCCCCCGGCCGGCGGGGGGAGAGGGGGAAGGCCCTGCCGCTTGATGGGCGGGAGCAACATCACGCCGGAACTCGCCGCCGAGCAGGGGCTGGCTGGCGAGGAGTTCGAGCGCGCGGTCGCGATCCTCGGGCGCACGCCAAACATGACGGAGCTCGGGATATTCTCGGTGATGTGGAGCGAGCACTGCTCCTACAAATCGTCGAAGATCTGGCTCCAGACATTGCCGACGACCGGGCCGCGCGTGATCTGCGGACCGGGCGAGAATGCGGGGGTCGTCGACATCGGCGACGGCGACGCGGTCGTCTTCAAGATCGAGAGCCACAACCACCCCTCCTTCATCGAGCCCTATCAGGGGGCGGCGACCGGAGTCGGCGGCATTCTGCGCGATGTCTTCACGATGGGAGCGCGGCCGATCGCGATCCTCAATTCACTGCGTTTCGGCAGCCCCGACCACCCCCGGACCCGCCACCTGCTGTCCGGCGTCGTGAGCGGGATCGGCGGCTACGGCAACTGCGTCGGCGTGCCGACGGTCGGCGGCGAGTGCGAGTTCCACGCCTCTTACGACGGCAATATCCTGGTCAACGCGATGTGCGTCGGTCTCGCCCGCGCCGACCGGATCTTCTATTCGGCGGCGGCGGGGCCGGGAAACCTAGTCGTTTATGTCGGCGCGAAGAGCGGGCGCGATGGCATCCACGGCGCGACAATGGCGTCAACCGAGTTCGGCGCCGACGCCGGGGCGAAACGGCCGACCGTGCAGGTAGGCGACCCGTTCACCGAGAAATTGCTGATCGAGGCCTGCCTCGAGCTGATGGAAAAGGATGCGATCGTCGCGATCCAGGACATGGGCGCGGCCGGGTTGACGTCTTCCTCGGTCGAGATGGCCGGCAAAGGCGGGCTCGGCATCGAGCTCGATCTCGACCGGGTCCCGGTGCGCGAGAGCGGCATGACGCCCTACGAGATCATGCTGAGCGAAAGCCAGGAGCGCATGCTGATGATCTTGCGCCCCGGCAGCGAGGCGCCGGCCCGCCACATCTTCGAGAAATGGGAGCTCGACTTCGCGGTGATCGGCCGGGTCACCGCTACCGGGCGGCTGGTGCTGCGGAGCGCCGGAAAAATCGCCGCCGACATCCCGGTCGGACCTTTGGTCACCGAGGCCCCGGTCTACCGGCGGCCGTGGCGGCATCCCGACCCCGAACCGGAAATCGACCCGGCTTCGCTCCCCAACCGCGACCCGCTCGAATGCCTTCAGCAGCTGATCGCCTCGCCCGCGCTGGCCTCGAAGCGCTGGATCTGGGAGCAATACGACCACCTTGTGATGGGCAATACGGTGAAGCGCCCGGGCGGCGATGCCGCGGTGGTCCGGGTTTCTACCGAGGGCAAAGCGTTGGCTTTAGCGACCGACTGCACGCCGCGCTATTGCCGCGCCGATCCGGTGCGCGGCGGCGCGCAAGCCGTCGCCGAGAGCTGGCGCAACCTGACTGCGGTCGGCGCCGAGCCGCTGGCGATCACCGACAACATGAATTTCGGCAACCCGGAGCGGCCCGAGATCATGGGCCAGTTCGTCGGCGCGATCGAGGGCATGCGGGAAGCTTGTCTCGCCCTTGACTACCCGGTCGTCTCCGGCAATGTGTCGCTCTACAACGAGACGAGCGGCCGGGCAATCCTGCCGACCCCGGTGATCGGCGGCGTCGGCCTGATTGCCGATGCGGGAACCGCGGTCGATCTCGCGCTAAAGCGTGGCGGGGATGCGGTGGTCCTGATCGGCGATACGAGTGGACATCTCGGCGCATCGCTTTATCTGCGCGAGATCGAAGGCCGCGAGGCGGGCCCGCCGCCGCCTGTCGATCTCGCCGCCGAACGCCGCAACGGCGATTTCGTCCGCAATATGATACAAGGCGGATTTGTCGCCGCCTGTCACGATCTGTCGGATGGCGGGCTTCTCGTTGCGCTCGCCGAGATGGCGATGGCGGGTATGCGCGGCGTGACGCTCGATCCCATCCCCACCGAACTCCCGTTACATGCTTTCCTGTACGGCGAAGACCAGGCGCGCTACTTGATCGAAGCCGAGGATCCCCAGGCAGTGTTGAATGCGGCGCGCGCTGCGGGGGTGCCGGCCCGCGCAATCGGCGTGGTCGGCGAGGCTTCGTTGACACTCCACGGCAGCGGTGCCATATCGGTTGCCATACTGAAGGCCACCAACGAGGCTTGGCTGCCGGGCTATATGGCGCAGACTTGAGCGGAGGGAGTTGGGGGATGGCGATGGACGCGGCGATGATCGAGCGGCTGATCAAAGAGAGCCTCCCCGACGCCCAGGTCTCGATCGAAGACCTGCGCGGCGACGCCGATCATTACGCGGCGCATGTCGTCTCCGGCGCGTTTCGCGGCAAGACGCGCGTCCAACAACACCAGATGGTCTATCAGGCACTCCGCGGCCGGATGGGCAACGAACTGCACGCGTTAGCCTTGCAGACCGGCGCACCCGAAGACTGAACGCAGCCTTCGCAACGGCAACTTTCCTGAAAATCGAGGACAAGGAAAATGGACGACACGGTTCAACAGCGCATTCGCCAGGATATTTCCGAGACCCCCGTCGTGCTGTTCATGAAAGGATCGCCGGTCTTTCCGCAATGCGGATTTTCCGCCGCGGTGGTGCAGATCCTCAGCCATATCGGGGTCAAGTTCAAAGGCATCGACGTGCTGTCCGACCCGGGGATCCGCCAGGGCATCAAGGAATTCTCGAACTGGCCGACGATCCCGCAGCTCTATGTCAAGGGCGAATTCGTCGGCGGCTGCGACATCATCCGGGAGATGTTCGAAACCGGCGAATTGCAGCAGCTCCTCGAACAGAAGGGTGTTGCCGTCCGCGCCTGAGCGGCCTCACTGAGGAATCCTCAGCCGGCCGTAATGTAGGTGCGGAAAGTCAGGGGATCCTCGATGTTTCGCATCGGCTCCAGGCTGCCGCCCGTGCCTCGGACGATGATCGTTCCGTAGCCGATAATTCGGCCGAGTATCCTTTGATCGACATCGACACTCTCGACCTGTCTGCGATTCATTTCGATGGTATGTCGGGCGATCAGACCGGTCTTATAGATGATACGCCGGTCGGTGACCGCCAGTTCGGTCGTGATCCGCCGGACGAACGCAGGAAATGCCGAAGACAGCGCCAGTAACGCAAATATGGCTGCTGCGATCCATAGCGCGAGGTTCAGATTCTGATTATCGGCTGTGTACCACGCCGCCACTGCTAGTCCGATGCAAATGATCAGCAGCAGAAGCGCACGCAAATAGACGATCCAATGCAGCCGTGTTGCATACACGACTACTTCTCCCGGTTGCAGTACCCTTCTCACATAGCGCATCGCTGCGGATGTCCTGAGACTCCAGGGCTATTGGGCCGCGTGGGCGGCGGTTGCCGTGCCGAGGTGTCGGCGCAGCGCTGCGGCGAGCGCGTCCGCTTCTGCCTCGGTCGTATCGAAACGGCACACGAAACGGGCGAGCGTCCGGCTTCGGCGGTAGAACTGGAAGCTGTCGCGCTCCAACGCATCCATTGCGCCGTCCGGCAGTTCGAGAAAGATCTCGTTCGCTTCGATCGGAGCCAATACCCGAGCGGCCGGGATGCCGCGCAGCGCGGCGGCGATGCGCGCCGCAATCCCGTTCGAGGCCCTCGCCATCTCGAGCCATAGATCGTTCTCGACATAGGCGATCAGCTGCGCCGAGGCAAACCGCATTTTGGACCAGACCTGACCGGCGCGGCGCAGCTGCACCGCAAGGCCGTCCGCGAGGTCGGGCGAAAAGACGATGATCGCGTCGCACAAGGCTCCGCCATTCTTGGTTGCCCCGAACGACATGATATCGATCCCGCATCGCCAGGTCGCATCGGCCGGGCTGCACCCGAGCCGCGCCACGGCATTGGCGAAACGCGCCCCGTCCATGTGGAGCCTGAGGCCGCGCCGCCTGGCGACCTCGGCAACGGCGCGGATCTCGTCCAGAGTGTAGACCGCTCCGAGATCGGTCGCCTGGGTCAGGCTGACCGCGCTCGGCTGACCTCTGTGCAGCTGCGCCGGCGAGATCCCGGCCAGTGTCTCGGCCAGCAAGCCGGCGTCGATTTTGCCGTATTGGCCACCGATCGCAACCAGCTTGACGCCGCCGCCGAAGAACCCTGCCGCGTTGGCCTCCGAGTTGTTGATATGTGCAACTTCGCTGCAATAGACGATGCCCCAGGACGGGCCGAGCGCGGCCAGAGCCAACGCATTAGCGGCGGTCCCGGTAGCGACCGGAAAGACCCGCACCGAGGTATCGAATAGGTCGCAGAAGCGCTGTTGCAGGTCCGCAGTCCACTCGTCGGCGCCGTACCCCAAGGCGGTGTCATGATTGGCCCGAACCAGCGCCTCTAGGATTTGCGGTGCGGCTCGGCCGGTGTTGTCGCTGCGATAATCGATCATCGCCTCGCTTCCGTGGTCGTTGCGCTCAACCTTACCCCTTTTTGCCGGGGCCGCCGCGGGAGTGAGCCACTCGGAGCACGACCATCTGCCGGCCGCGCGCCTGGCCCGCATAAGCGGGGGCGTGCAGGTGCGCCCCGCGCAGGACAACTGTTTGCGCCCGGCCGCGCAACTGTATCGAAGCGGTATGAATGGGCTTGGCGCCGCCTTTTCCAGATATCAGCACAGCTGCATGGGTGATGGGCGGATTCGTTGCCGCCCGGGCGACCCGCTGGGTCGAAGCCGGAGCGATCTGCGGTGAAGCCATCAGCACCGGGGCGTCCTGCAATCGCTTTTCAGGCAGAGATACGCGCGCTGGCGCGATCGGGCGTCCATTGGTAAAGGCCAAACGCGGCACCACGGTGGCGAAAAGCCGGTTCGCGAAATCCTCGTCGAACGCCTCCAGAGGCGGCTCTCCGTCCGCTCGCACCCCGATCGCCGCGACATCTTTGACGGTCCCGAAATTCAGGTTGCGAACGTAGTCGAGGTCTCGTGTATACCTCGGCCAATAGGCTTCACCAGGAGCGAGCGGGAACCACGCGACCGTGGCTCCCTCTTCCGAGCTCAGCCCGACACCGGGTGTGCCGATGAACGCAACCACCGCAGGCGCGTAGAGCGGCCGCGCAACATAATTCCCGGGAACCCAAGCCCAGTGGTCGTCAATGAGCGCCCACCGGCCATAATGCGACGGGGCGAAACCCCATGGCTGATCGTCGAGCCAAGTCCATCCCCACGGCGCAATCCAGCTCCAATGTCCGAAGCGATAAGGCGCCCAGTCTTCCGACTGGGTCGGAAACCACACAGGCCCGTATTGCGCATTGATCTTCCACATGCCGGCGGAATCGAGCTCGTCAAAGCCGGTCATGTATCGTGAAATGTAATAGGGCGCAGCGAGGCGGGTCTCGTCGTAGTCGCGGTCGCGGCACCACGCAACAAAATCGTCGGCCGTGGCCGGTTCGATCGAGGCGGCATCAGCCGCCTCCGATTCTGTCAGGACCGGGGTTTGACCTCCCTCGATGAGTCTGTCGCCGCCCGCCCCGGCGAAATGCGCCTTTCCTTTGAAAACCGCGACGCGCAGCGGCCGGTCACCCTCTCCGGCATCGATGTCATACGTGCCGGGAGCCAGCAGCCAAATGTCGCCCTGCGGAACATCGATCTCGACGGTTTCATTTTCGTTGGCTTGACGCAAATGAAAGCCGATTCCCCCGCGCGAGAGGAGGATTTGAGTGACCCCGTCGCGCAAACTCGCGATTTCGATCTCGCTGGCATTCGACAGGTCGATTGTATTCGCACCGATGCGAATCTCGGCGCGTGCTCTTGGGTCGGTGCGCACAGCCTCCCCGGTGAAGATCGGTTGGTTCAACTCGGCGTCGGCCCAGGTGCTCCCGCCGGAAACTCGAAGGTCGACATTTCCCGAGACAAGGCTGACCTGTCCGACACGGCCGGGCGGCGACCAGTCGGGTGGCAAAGGAACGCTCGCCTCGACAGCCGGCACCGCCTCGGTCTGGGTCATCTCTTGCGCGATTACCGGGACGAGCCCAGCAACCATCGCGATGCAATAGATGCAGACAAACAATCGCATGGGTCTACCCCCCAAGCGTCCCCTGCCGAAACTTTAGCAGATAATTTTCGCAGACAATCGACAAATTGCAGCAATCACGGTTAACTCGCGACGCCCGATGGATACATTCGGCTTACCGGAAGTTTTCGGATAATGATCGGGTTACTACCCGAGGACATTGCCGTCGTCGTGCTCGGCCCGGGGGGCGCCGCGCTCGGCCGGCGATTGCGTACGGCGCTGGCCGGCGCTCGGATGCACGGCCCGCGCGCACATCCCGGCGACTGGGACGAGAGCTACGATCGAGTGTCGACCCATGTCGGCCGACTGTTCGAAGCGGGGCGGCCGATCGTCGGTATCTGCGCCAGCGGCATCCTGATCCGGTCTGTCGCCCCCTTCCTCGCCGCCAAGCAGGAGGAGCCGGCGGTGGTCGCGGTCGCCGAGGACGGCTCGGTCGCGGTGCCGCTGATCGGCGGACATCGCGGCGCCAATGCATTGGCCCGCGCGATTGCCGAGCTTACCGGCGGCATCGCGGCGGTAACCACCGCCGGGGATGTGCGCCTGGGTGTCGCGCTCGATGAACCGCCGCCCGGCTGGCATATCGCCAATCCGAACAAGGTGAAGCCGATCGTGTCGGCGCTTCTTAGGGGTGACCCTGTTTCCTTGATCGACGAGACGGGCTGCGGCGGATGGTTACGTGCTGGGGCAATCCGCTGGGCGGAGCAGGGCAACCGACGGGTCGTGGTGACGGACCGGTCGGGCGGATCCGAAACCGACGCCTTGGTGCTCCATCCGCCGGTCCTGGCGCTCGGGATCGGATGCGAGCGCGGCTGTTCCGCCGAGGAAATCGCGGATCTCGTGCGCTCGGCGCTCGCCGAGGCGGCGCTCGCGGCGGGTGCGGTCGCGGCGGTCGTGTCGGTCGCGCTGAAGCTCGCCGAACCGGCAATCCACGCGCTCGCGGCGGAACTCGGGGTGCCGGTGCGGTTTTTTCCCGCTTCACGTCTCCTCGTCGAAACGCCGCGTCTGTCGGAGCGCTCGCCGGCTGCGTTTCGGGCGACCGGCTGCTGGGGCGTCGCCGAAGGTGCGGCGCTCGCCGCCGCCGGACCAGATGGGGTTCTGGTCGTGCCAAAGCGCAAGTCGCGACGCGCGACCTGCGCTGTCGCGCGCGCATCGCAGCCGATCATTACCGAGGCGATTGGCCGCCCACGTGGCAGGCTCGCCGTCATCGGCATCGGCCCGGGCGATGCGGACTGGCGCACTCCGGAGGCGACCACCGCGCTGGCGCAAGCAAGCGATGTGGTCGGTTACAGTTTATATCTCGACCTGCTCGGCCGCGCGATCGAAGGCAAGAGCTGCCATCCGAGCGCGATCGGCGATGAGGAAGCGCGGGTCCGCCTGGCCCTCGATCTCGCCGCGGCGGGAGGGTCGGTGGCGCTCGTCTCCTCCGGCGACGCCGGCATCTACGGCCTGGCGCCGCTCGTCTTCGAGCTCCTCGATACCGAGGCGAAGCCGGAATGGCGCACGATCGATCTTAGGGTCATTCCTGGCGTCTCTGCATTTCAGGCGGCCGCCTCACGGGCCGGCGCACCGCTCGGCCATGATTTCTGCGTGATCTCGCTGTCGGATCTGATGACGCCGTGGGAGACGATCCGGACTCGGCTCGAGGCCGCGGCAATGGCGGATTTTGTCGTCGCACTCTACAACCCGCGCTCGGCGCGACGGCAGACCCAACTGGCCGAGGCTGCAGATGTTCTGCTGCGGCATCGCTCGCCCGAGACACCGGTCTTCGTCGGCCGCAATCTCGGGCGTGACGGGGAAGAGCGGCGCATCATCTGCCTGTCGGAACTGTCCGGCGCCAATATCGACATGCTTACGGTCGTGCTAGTCGGCAACAGCCGTACCCGCTGGACCGACAGCGATCCCCCGCGCCTCTACACACCGCGCGGCTATTTCGACTGCAGCTTCCCGTGACGGTGCATTTCATCGGGGCCGGTCCCGGCGCGCCCGACCTGATCACAGTCCGCGGGCTGCGACTAATCGAGCGCTGCCCGGTTTGCCTCTATGCGGGTTCGCTGGTGCCAGTCGAAATCCTGGCCTCTGCGCCGCCGGGTGCACTGGTGATCGACACCGCACCGTTGAACCTCGACGAGATCGTCGGCCATCTCGCCGACGCCGATCGCCGCGGCCTCGACGTCGCCCGGCTGCATTCCGGCGATCCGTCGCTCTATGGCGCCATCACCGAGCAGATGCGGCGGCTCGAGACGCTCGGCATCCCGTTCGACGTGACGCCGGGGGTGCCCTCTTTTGCCGCAGCGGCGGCCGCGCTCGGCTGCGAGCTGACCCTGCCGGAGATCGCGCAGACCGTGATCCTGACGCGCACCGCGACCCGCTCCTCGCCGATCCCCGAGCGCGAAGCCCTCGAACGGCTCGGCGCCAGCGGCGCGACCCTGGCGATCCATCTCTCGATCAACAATCTCGCGCGGATCGTGCGGGCGCTGATGCCGCGGTACGGCGCAGACTGTCCCGCGGTCGTCGCCTACCGGGTCAGCTGGCCGGACGAGCGCCTGATCCGCGGCACTCTCGCCGACATCCGCGACAAGGTGAAACAGGCCCGCATCACCCGTACCGCCTTGGTGTTGGTCGGCCGGACCCTTGGCGGCAGAGACGCTCCCGAAAGCCGGCTTTACGCCCCAGACCATCATCATCTGCTGCGGCGCGGCCCCGCCCCGTGGAGGGATTCGACATGAACGAAGCAGCCTTAAGCGAGCTCGCCGGCTGGGTGACCGAGGCCGGGCTTATCGGCCGCAGCGAAAGCGAGCTGATGGCCGGGTTCTGCCGGCGCCTCGCCAAAGCCGGGGTTCCGTTGGCACGCGCCCTTGTTATCCTCGACACGCTTCACCCGATCTATGAGGGTCGCGCTTTCCGCTGGCGCTCGGATATGCCCGAGGCGGCTGAAGCGGTGGACTATGGCCGAACCAATGAAGGCGAGGCCGCGGAGAATTGGCGCAATAGCCCCTTTTTTCATCTGCTGCAATCGGGCGAAACGGCGATGCGGCGCTGTTTGGCTGCCGGTGATCCGGCGGATTTCCCGACCATCGCGCAGGCCCGCGACGAGGGCGCAACGGACTTTCTGGTGCTCATCCATCGCTTTGCCGCCGAGGGCGTCATCGGCGAGATGGATTGCGTCTATTCGACCTGGTCCAGCGATGCGGCCGACGGCTTCGGCGAGGACGCGGTCGTCGCGCTGAAACGGCTTGCCCCGTTTCTGAAGTTGGCGGTCAAATCGGCGGCGCTCGCGCGCATGGCCGGAACGCTCGCCGAAACCTATCTCGGCCGCGACGCGGGCCGGCGGGTCATGAGCGGCCGCATCGTGCGGGGCGTTGCCGAGAAGATTGGTGCCGTGCTGTGGGAGAGCGATCTGCACGGATACACGCATATCTCCGACAATGTCCCGCCGGAGCAGATCATCCCGCTGCTCAATGACTATGCCGATGTCGTGATCTCGGCCGTGCATGGGCATGGCGGCGATGTACTGAAACTGGTCGGCGACGGTACCCTCGCCATCTTCACCACCGACAACCGCGAGGAAGCATGCCTCGCCGCGCTCGCGGCTGCAGCCCAGGTGCGCAAAGGAGCCGCCAAGCTCAATCAAAACCGAAGCCAAGCCGGCCTGCCGACCACCGCCGTCTATCTCGCGCTGCATGTCGGCGATGTCTTCTACGGCAATGTCGGCAGCAAGGATCGTCTCGATTTCACGGTAATCGGCCCGGCCGTCAACGAGGTCAGCCGGATTTTGGCGATGAGCCGGTCGGTCGAGCAGGATCTATTGCTATCGTCGAGCTTTGCCGACGCGCTAGGCCCGGAAATGCGAAGCCGGCTGGTTTCCGTCGGCCGCTACGCGCTGCGCGGCGTTGCGCAGCCGCAGGAGCTCTTCACCCCGGAACCCGATTTTCATATTGCACTGCCAGCTAGCCTGAAGCCCGCATAACGCCCAGGGTCGCTTAGTCGATCGGGTCAGCTGCTACACGCCCAAACATGCGAAAGTCGTGAAAGGCGCCTTTGAACCAGGCTTTTTGTTTCAGCGTCCCCTCGTAACTGAAACCTGCCTTGACGAGGACCCTGTCGGAGGCATCGTTGCCCGGCAAGGTCCAAGCTTCCATGCGGTTCAATTTGAATTGACCGTGTCCACAAGCGACAACCGCGCGGACCGCTTCGGTCATGAGACCGCGACCCCAGAAATCCGGGTGCGACTCGTAACCGATCTCACCCCATCGCCATTGTTTATGGATCCGATTGATACGGATCGCTCCAAGCGGCGTACCGGCGCTCCGCTTCTGGATCATCCAGGCGCAGCCCTTGCCGCTGCTGAATAATATATAACTTGGACATCCAATCGACGAAACGATCTGCCTGCGCCCTGGTCGCCCTGTCAGGAAGGTCGGAAAACCGGGTGACTTCCGCGACCGACAGCAACTGATGGTAAAAGGTGCCGTCGCGGGATTGCACGGCGAGAAGTTCCAGCCGTTCGGTCGTGAGGACGGGAAAAGGCTGCGCGTGCCTCATAGCCGCTCTGTCCTAGGGCTCCTTTACGTGCACGCGAAGCGAGCGGTACGCTCAATCGGTTCAAGGTCGTCACCGTCCGCAATCCGAGGAAAAGCCGCGATGCTCCTAAACCGCCAAGAGATCAAAGAGGACAAATACTTCGATTTGCTGACGGCCGCCATCCTCGATCGCGATCAGCCGCGCACGACCGATCTTTTCTTTCGGATGACGCGGGACGGGCATTCGGCCGCCGACGCGCTCAGCGTCGTGACCGCCGCCGAAGCGCCGTTTGTGCAGGTTCCGAGCCACATCAACGTGCGCGACGGCCAGATCACGCTGGTCAATAACGATCACACGATCCTGGGGCTCCGCGCCTCCGCTTATCTGATGCCGTATCTGCCCGACAGATATCGGCTGCTGCCATTGTTGCAGAGCGTCTGGTACATCCCGGCGGGGCTCGACATCTGGAATCAGCTGCTCGGGAACTATCCGGGCCGGTACGCCACGATGAAGGGCATCAATGTTCCGCCGCCGAGCTACGGTCCGGTGGTGTGGCAGGAGGACCAGGAGCCAATCCGAGAAAAGGGCTCCATCGAGGATCGGTTGCACGCGCATATGATCGCCACGGTCAGCGGCGACTCGCCCCGGTCCTGCGGCCTTTTTCTCGGGCTCGCCGAGGAGGAAGAGGTACGGCCGCGGCTGGCTGATCAGCTGAACTTCCTCGGTCTTATCGATTTGCAGGACACGGTGATCGGCCGCAAGGCGCGCAACACCGGCCACAAGGCGATCCGGGCCCGCTCGATTACCGACCTCGCCGACTTCATTGGCTGGGAACGCTCGCACGGGGTCTATTACATGGGCGTCCCGGACATGGCGATCGGGCCGCTTTATTACTCGCTCTACGACGCCGTCTGCGTGAGGATGGCAAGCGAATTCCCGGATGGCGGCGCCAGCCTCAAGCAGACCAACCAGACGCCGCTGACCGCGGCCGAGGTCGAGGACATGGTCCGGCAACTGATGGAGGCCGATGCCGACACTGTGTGGGACCTGTTGACCGCTCACTTAAAGAACGGCAAGTCGATCCGCAGCCTGGGCGACACAATCCAACTCGGCGCCGCCGAGCTGATCCTCAGAACGACCGTGCCGCGGCAGTTCACTAACGGCCAGCATCCATTCGACTACTGCAATGTCGCGAACAACTGGTTTCGCAAGAGCAACAACCCGTACCAGCCGCGCGTCCTTTATCTGATGGCCCATTTCATCAATGATGTGGCGCACGAGAACAAGCTGCAGAACTCGGTGATCGAGCGGGAGGCCGCCGGGATCGATACCAGCGGCCGCTTGCCTGACACGCTATTGCGAGGTCTCGACGAGGCGATCATGGCGCTGGATTTCCCGCGCGCCACGGCATTCGCTAATGCCTATCTGCACTCGGGCGCCGACCGCAAGGCGTACCAGTCGACCGTCGCGCTGGCGGCGTGCCGCTTTCAGGACGATCCGCACAACCAGAAGATCACGATCTCGACCTTCGAGGAATACGCTCACAATTCGACCCACCTGCGCGATCGCCTGCTGCTCGCGACGGCGCGGCTTCTCGCGGGCTGGGTGAAAATGCCGGGTGAGCGCGATTGCTATGCTCGTTTCGAAAAGGACTGGATCTACCACTGAGCCCCAACTGAGCAACTAGGAGCAAAGTCATGGCCCGCGCTTACAACGTCATCGATTCCGACGGCCACATCCTGGAGCCGCTCACTCTCTGGAATGACTATATGGATCCGGCCTTCCGCGACCGTGCCCCGAAGCTCGTCATCGACAAGGACGGCAAGGAGCGCCTCCTCGTCGAGGATCAGATCCTAGGCAGCCAGCAGGGGATGGGGGGCATCGGCGGGGTCGGGGCGAGACAGGGTGTCGTCTCGGCCGAAATGATGAGCTACGAGGAGGGCCGCCCCGGCGGTTTCGACCCCCACAAGCGCATTCCGGATATGGATCTGGACGGCATCGACGCTGCATTCCTCTATCCCAGCATGGGGCTGTTTGCCGGCGCGGTGCACGATCCCGAACTGGCGAGCGCGCTGTGCCGCGCCTATAACCGCTGGCTCGCCGATTACTGCAAGCCCTACCCCGACCGGCTGTTCGGCATTGCGATGCTTCCGATGCAGTCGATCGATCATGCGATTGCCGAGATGCGGTTTGCGCGCCGCGACCTCGGCTTCCGCGGCGGCTTTATCCGGCCCAATCCTTACAATGACAGGAAACTGCACGACCCTGCCTATGACCCGCTGTGGAGCGCGGCCGAGGATCTCGACTTCTCGATCGGCATTCACGAGGGCGGTAACAGCGGCATGCCGACGGTCGGCATCGACCGCTTCGAGGGCCGTGGCGCGCAGCACATCATCTCGCACATGATGGAAATGATGCTCGCCTGCATGAGCATGATCTGGGGCGGCGTGTGCGAGCGTCACCCGAAACTGCGGGTCGGGTTCCTCGAATCAGGCGGCGGCTGGATTGCGCCGTGGCTCGACCGCATGGACCGCCATTTCGACGATCAGGGCTTCAACGATTCCGGGCTGAAGAATTGGCCGAGCGACCTCTTTCGGCGCAACTGCTGGATCTCCTTCGAACCGGTCGAGGGCAGCCTCAAAGTGCTCGCCGAATATATCGGGCCGAACAAGATCCTGTGGGCCACCGACTATCCTCACCGCGACGGCTTCTTCCCCGGTGCGCCGCAGATGATCAAAGACCGCCTGGCCGGCGCCTCCCCCGAAGTTCAGCATCAGGTGATGGCGGGCGGTGCGATGGGATTTTACGGCCTCAACTGACCCTCAGAACCGAATGCGTTATAGCCCCTCTCCCGCACCGCGGGAGAGGGTGGCGAGCGCAGCGAGGCGGGTGAGGGTCTGAAGAAGAGGCCGGTTGGACGGGCGGCTCTCGATATGCGTGCTCGCCGTAGCTGCGTTGCCGGGGCTGGCGCGTTCGGATGCGGCGGCATAAGTCAGCCGCATAATGAACACGGCGGAAGACGGACTCCCGCTCCCACTGAGATACTGGGCGATCCTGAACCTCGCGGTCGGGATGGCGCTCTCGGTGCTCGACAGCGCAATCGCGAACATCGCGTTGCCGGCGATCGCGAAGGAAATCCATGCCAGCGCCGCCGATTCGATCTGGGTCATCAACGCCTACCAGCTGGCGGTCGTCATTTCGCTGCTGCCGTTCGCATCGCTCGGCGACATTTTCGGCTATCGCCGCATCTACATCATAGGCCTCGTGGTCTTCACCGGCGCCGCGCTCGTCAGTGCTCTGTCGCACTCCTTGCCGATGCTGACCCTGGGCCGCGCGCTGCAGGGGCTGGGTGCCGCCGGTATGATGAGCGTCAATACGGCTCTCGTGCGCTTCACCTATCCGCGGCGGCAGTTGGGCCGCGGCATCGCAATGGTTTCGGTCGTCGTCTCGATATCGTCGGCCGCGGGCCCGAGCGTCGCCGCAGCGATCCTCGCGGTCGCGTCGTGGCCGTGGCTCTTCGCGATAAATGTCCCGATCGGCCTCGTAGCGCTCGCGATGTCGTGGCGCCTGTTGCCGACGACGCCGGCCTCCGACCATCGCTTCGACCTGGCGAGCGCGGCATTGAGCGCAGTTGCCTTCGCCTTCCTGATCAGCGGGATCAACGGCATCGGCCACCACCACCCGGCTCCCTTGGTGCTGAGCGAGCTGGCCGGCGCCCTCCTCGTCGGCTATGTCCTGGTGCGCCGGCAAAACTCCCTCGCCACGCCGCTGCTGCCTGTCGATCTTTTCAAGCGGCCGGTGTTCGCTCTTTCGGTTGCGACGTCGGTTTGCGCGTTTGTTGCGCAAGGCATCGTATTTGTCGCACTGCCTTTTTTCTTCCAGGACGTGATCGGCCGCTCGCAGGTCGAAACCGGGCTCTTGATCACGCCGTGGCCAGTGACGGTCGCGATCATCGCGCCGATCGCCGGTCGGCTCGCGGACCGCTATCCCGCCGGAATTCTCGGCGGCATCGGGCTCGGCGTGCTGAGCCTCGGTTTTCTTCTGCTGGCATTGCTCCCGGCTCAACCAAGCGATGCCAGCATCATCTGGCGAATCGTCGTCTGCGGATTCGGGTTCGGGTTCTTCCAATCGCCGAACAACCGCGCCATCGTCAGCAACGCGCCGCGCGAGCGCAGCGGCGGTGCCGGCGCCATTCAAGCGACCGCTAGGCTCCTCGGGCAGACGATTGGCGCCGCTCTGGTGGCGCTGGTCTTTGGCTACGCCGGACCCGGCGGCGGCACCAGCCCGACAACGGCCATCCTGATCGCCGCCAGCTTTTCCGCGCTTGCCGCGCTCGCCAGCCTGTCCCGCTTGCTTAATTTCGTGCGCCTGCCACGACGTGCGTCGGTCCGCGGTTCCGGCATGCCGAATCCCCACCCCGATCGAGTCCCGGTGCGCTCGCCTCCGTGAGTGGAACCGGGCCTGGACGGCGAAACCGTTGGTCGGCTTGCACCGTGGCCGAGTTTGATTATCCTGCAGCCGCCTGCAATCGGGGGATGGGGCGGGACCCGATGAGTAACGGGGCGCGTGGGCGGTCGCGCTTTTACCGATTCTTTGCTGCGGCGGGGCTGCTGATTGCTCTGCCGTCATTATTGGCGTTCGGCGCCGAGCCGGTCTCCGATCAAGCCGTTGTCCATCTCCTCAATCGGCTCGCCTTCGGCCCGACCCTCGAAGAGGTTCGGCACGTCAAGACGATCGGGGTGGAGCGTTATATTGCCGAGCAACTCGATCCCGAATCTATCCCGGAGCCGATCGAGCTGCGGTGGCGCCTCGACCAGCTCGACACCTTGAAGCTCAACCCGGTACAGCTGCGCCAACTTTACGGGCCGTTGCGCAGCCTGCGTGGCTTCAAGCCCAATCCGGAGCTGGAGAGGGCTCAGCGCGAGCGGGTGCAAATCATCCTGCGGGACGCCAGCGAGGCGCGCATCCTCAGAGCTTTGCTTAGCCCGCGGCAGCTGCACGAAGCCATGGTCGATTTCTGGTTCAACCATTTCAATGTGTTCTCCGGCAAGGGGCTGGACGATTTGTGGATCGGAAATTACGAGGAGCAGGCGATCCGCCCCTTTGTGCTCGGCCGCTTTCGGGATCTGCTGTTCGCCACGACAAAACACCCGGCCATGCTGGTTTATCTCGACAACGCGCTCAGCACCGCCCCGGGAAGCCCCGGCGCCCGCGGCAGACAGAAGGGACTGAATGAGAATTTCGCGCGCGAGGTCATGGAATTGCACACGCTCGGCGCCAATGGCGGATACACGCAGGACGACGTCGTTACCTTGGCCCGGGTCTTGACCGGGTGGGGCGTCAATCAGCCGAATGCCCGCATGTTTCCCGAATATGCCGCGGTCTTCGAAGGCGGGCGCCACGATTACAGTCCAAAGGTTTTCCTCGGCCGTCCGCTGCAGTCGCGCGGCAAGGCGGAGGGTGAGGAGGCGCTCGACATCCTGGCTCGCAGCCCGGCTACCGCCCATCACATCGCGTTCGAGCTCGCGCAATACTTTGTCGCCGACGAGCCCCCCTCAGGGCTGGTCGACCAGCTCGCGACACGGTTTGTCGAGACCGACGGCAATATAAGGGAGGTGCTGAGGACGCTTTTCGCCAGCAACGAATTCTGGGACAGCAGGGGCGCGAAATACAAAACGCCCTACCAATTCGTGATCTCGGCAGTGCGCGCCGCGGGAGTGTCACCCGGCAATGTCCGGCCGTTGCTCGGCGCGATGGACCAGCTCGGGATGCCGCTCTTCGGCTGCCTGACGCCGGACGGGTACAAGAACACCGAGGACGCCTGGCTCAGCCCCGACGCAACGACCCGCCGCATCGGCTTTGCGACCGCATTGGTCCGAGGCAGCCCAGGCGCGGTCGATGATGCGCATCTCGAAGCGATCTACGGTTCGGCGCTGAGCGACAGCACTCGGGCCGCCCTCGAAGAATCGCCGAAAGGGCTGCGCGCCGCCCTGATACTCGGCAGTCCCGACTTTATGCATCGCTAGGCGAACCATGCACCGGCGCGATTTTATCGGAGGGGCGGCAGCCGCCCCCTTCTGTTTCGGACCCGATGCCTGGGCGGCAGTATCCGATGAGGGCCCGAGGCGCCTGATCGTGATCCTGCTGCGCGGCGCGGTCGACGGCCTCAATGTCGTAATTCCCTGTGCCGACGGGGCCTATTACCAAGAGCGCCAATCGATCGCGATCGCACCGCCGGGCAAGCCGGACGGGGCATTGGCTCTCGACGGGCATTTCGGTTTGCATCCGGCGCTCGCAAGCCTGATGCCGCTATGGACCGAGCGCAAGCTCGCGTTTGTCCACGCCGCGGGTTCGCCCGACTCGACAAGATCGCATTTCGACGCACAGCTCTATCTCGAAAACGGCACTCCGGGCCGGGACACCACACGCGACGGCTGGATGAACCGCCTGTTGCTGGCGCTGCCCGGCCCGCGCGGTGCGACCGACGCGATCAGCATCGGCCCGACCGTTCCGCGCATTCTGGCGGGCAAGGCGCCTGTCGCCACGCTGCCGCTCGGCCCCAACGGCGCCCGGCCATTGCCGATCGATCAGCCGGAAATCGGAAATGCCTTCGATCGGCTCTATTCCGGCAATGACGACCTCGCCAGATCGTATCGCGAAGGCCGGGCGGCGCGCGCGGAATTGGTCGGCGCTTTGAGCAAGGAGCGGCAGATTGCCGACAATGGCTCGCCACCGCCGGCCGGCTTTCCCGGGCAGGCGACCCGGCTCGCGCTGCTGATCCGCGGTCACCCAGGCGTCCGGGTTGCCGCAATCGGGCTCGGGGGTTGGGATACCCACATCAATCAGGGCAACCACAACGGGCAGCTGGCCGATCACCTGCGCCCGCTCGGCGAGGGCCTCGCCGCCCTTGCCCGCCGATCAGGCGAAGCCTGGCACGATACCGTCGTCGTCGTCTTGTCCGAATTCGGCCGCACCTTTCGGGAAAACGGCAACCGGGGCACCGATCACGGCCACGGCAATGTCATCTGGGTATTGGGCGGCGCCGTCAATGGCGGCCGGGTTTACGGCGATTGGCCCGGTCTCGCCCCGGCGCAGCTCTACCAGCGGCGCGATCTCGCCGTCACCACCGACTTTCGCACCGTCCTGGCGGTGATCCTCGAGCGTCACCTGCGGCTCGCCGACCGCGAGCTCGAAGCGGTCCTCCCCGGTGCCCCGCCGGCGCCGCAGGAGCTGACAGAGATAATTTCGGCATGAGCTGAGCTAACCTCTCCGCGCCCGTGGCAAGATCCAAAATTCGAAAATATTGATCGGAGGGAAAGTGGGGAGGAAGCGGCGACCGCCAGTACGGCAGTGCCTCCGCCGTACATGCTTTGGAGGCATGTCCTGACGGATACGGCTGTCCACGCCGCGCCGAGATCGTGGCTTTTCGGGGAAGCCGATTTTCGCCGGCTGTGGCTCGTCGGCGTCGTGGTCTTTGCGGTGCGCTGGCTGGAGATGTTGGCGGTCGCCGTCTTCGCCTATCAGCGCACTGGCTCGCCGTTGATCGTCGCCCTGCTGACGATGCTGCGGATGCTGCCGATGGCGCTGTTCGGTGCGGTCGTCGGCGCCATGGCCGAGCGGATCGAGCGGCGCATTGCGCTGATCGCCGTTGTAATCTCGATGCTGCTGACCTCGCTCGTCCTGGCGATCCTCGCGTGGAGCGACGCTCTCGAAGTGTGGCACGTCGCGCTCGCCAGCTTTGTCAACGGCATTGCCTGGACGACCGACAACCCGGTCCGCCGCACGATGATCGGCGAGGTCGTCGGACTGGACCGGATGAGCGCGGCGATGTCCCTCGATGTCGGCGCCAACAATGCGAGCCGCATGCTCGGTCCGACCCTTGGCGGCGTGTTGCTCGCGACATTCGGGATCGGCGGCGCCTTTGCGGTCAGCGTCGCGTGCTACCTCGTCGCCGTCGCCGCTGCGATGCGGATCCATCACCGCAACAGCGTGCGCCCCGCCGGCGTCACGAGCATCCTCGAACGCATGCTCGAAGGGTTCATGCTCGTTCGGCGTGACCGGCGACTGATTGGAACCCTGGTGGTCACCGTCATCTACAACACCTTCGGCTGGCCGTTCACCAGCATGATCCCGGTGATCGGCCAGGACAATCTGGGTCTCGGCGCCGCCGGCATCGGTCTCCTCGCCAGCATGGACGGGGTTGGCGCGTTCTGCGGCGCCGTGGCAATCGCCCTCTTCGCCAAGCCGGCGATATTCGCCCGCCTCTATGTCGGGGGCGTCTTCGTTTACCTGCTGATGCTGCCGATTTTCGCATTGGCGCCCGGTCCGCTGCTCGCCGGCACGGTGCTTCTGATCACCGGTCTCGCCAATGCCGGTTTCAGCATCATGCAGGCGACGCTCGTCTATCTCGCGGCGCCGCCCGAGATGCGCGGCCGCATCTTTGGCGTGCTCTCGGTCTGCATCGGGGTCGGGATGATCGGCTTCATTCATCTTGGGCTGCTGGCCGGCCTTGTCGGCGCCTCCTGGGCCACGGCGATAATCGGCGCAGAGGGCATTGCGGCGATGCTGTTGACCCGGCGCTGGTGGCGCGCCATCGCCCGGTAAGCGAAGGTGGGTTGCAGGAAATCATCGCTTAACCCACCGCGCCCGATGTATTTTGAGGCCGAATGTTTGGAGAAGAAAATGTCGTCGACCTTGCTGGACCTGCCCCGCGTCGAGACACGCGGCGCCGACTACGTGGAACGTGCCCGCCGCCTCGCGCCGATGCTCAAGGAGGCCGCGGACGAGATCGAGGAGCGGCGCGAATTGCCGGAGCGGGTCGTCGACGCGCTGATCGAGGGCGGCTTTTTCAAATTGTTGATCCCAGGCTCGCTCGGCGGCGCCGAACTCCACCCGCTGACCTATGTTCAGGTGCTCGAGGAGATCGGCAAGGCCGAGCCCAGCACCGCCTGGTGCCTCGGGCAGAATTCCGGCTGCTCGATGTCGGCGCCCTATCTCGACCCGGCGGTGGCGCGCGAGGTCTTCGGCCCGCCGCACGGCATCCTCGCCTGGGGCCCGGAGCTGCCGGGCGCCGGCCGCAGCGTCGCGGTCGAGGGCGGCATCCGGGTCACCGGGCGGTGGGGGTTTGCGACCGGCAGCCGGCACGCCACCTGGCTCGGCGCGCATGTCCCGGTCTTCGAGGCGGACGGCACGCCGCGCATGAACCCGAACGGGCGGCAGCATGTCCGCACCGTCCTCTTCCCGAAAGCAAAGGCCAAGATCATTGACAACTGGCAGGTCATCGGATTGCGTGGCACCGGCAGTGACAGCTATCGGGTCGAGGATTTGTTTGTGCCGCAGAAATACACCTTCTCGCGCGACAACCCGGCCGAGCGGCGCGAACCCGGCCTCCTCTACCGGTTCACCAGCGGCATGATCTATGCCATGGGGTTTTCGAACGTGTCGCTGGGCATCGCCCGCGGCGCGCTCGAAGCGTTCATCGAATTGGCGCGCGACAAGATCCCCCGCGGCGCCCGCAAGACCCTGCGTGAGAACAACGTGATCCAGTCCGAGGTGGCGCAGTGCGAGGCCAAGTTGCGCTCATCGCGCGCCTCAATCCACGCGACCCTCGAGGACATGTGGGAGGACGCCGAACGCAACGGCGAGTTCGCGCCCGAACGGCACTGGCAATTGCGCCTCGCCGCGACCTGGGCGATCCAGCAGGCCCGCGACGTCGTCGCGAGCGTCTATAACGCTGCGGGCGCCACCGCGGTCTTCAACGAGAACCCGTTCGAGCGCCGCCTGCGCGACATCCACGCCGGGACCCAGCAAGGCCAAGGCCGCCCGGTCCATTTCGAAACCGTCGGCCAGATCCTGTTAGGGCTGCCGCCCGAAGGCCGCATGTTCCGTTAGCGGCAGGGGGAGGCCCTCTAGGCGGCGGGATTGGCCGCGGTGTGAGCCGCCAAGGCCTGCCGCAGCGCATCCTCCTTCGTGTGATCGAACGAGGTGCGCAACACCGTGCCGCCGACCCCCTGCAACGCCGCCAGCACTTTGTCGGTCGTCATCTTGCGGATCAGCAGGAATAAGGCAGCGTTGCCCGACTGCAGGGTCTGAGCCGCCTCTTTCATGAAATTGTCGTCAATGCCGACATCGGTGAGAGCGCCGCCGAGCGCCCCGCCGGCAGCGCCGAGCGCAGCGCCGGCCAGCGGCATCAGGAAGATCATGCCGAGCAATGTGCCCCAGAATGCACCGGTTGCGGCGCCGGCCGCCGTCGGATGGAACAGCTGGTTCAGCTTGACCCCGCCATTCGGTTGTTTCACCGCAATGACGGCGTCGCCCAGCTCGATCAGGTATTCGTGCTGCATGTCGAGCAGCTTTTTGCGGACCTCTTCCGCCGCCGCTTCCGTCGGGAAGGCAATTTCTACTAGATCGCTCATCGCTTCAGTCCTCCTTGCGAAAAAAAATTCACTCGTATTCTTCGCGCAGCTCCCCGCGGGACAGCCGGCAGACGACTCCGCCAGTCAGGCGCCCGGGCCCTCCAGCACGATCTCGATGCGGCGGTTCTGCGCCCTCCCCTGCGGCGTGTCATTGGAGGCAACCGGATGGGTGTTGCCGAACCCCTTAGCCGATAGGATGTTGGGGTTGACACCCTGCGAGCGGAAATAGTTCGCGACAGCATCGGCCCGGCGCGAGGACAGATCGATGTTGTCGGCTATGCCCGCCCGCTGCAGCGCGGGCCCGACCGGCTGGTTGTCGGTATACCCGTACACGACGACTTTGGCGTTCTGCAGATTTTGCAGCCGCGGGACGTATTGGCCGAGAGCGGGCTGCGCGTTGGGGCCGAGCTGATAGCTGCCCGCCGGGAACAGCACGTCGCCGGCGACGACCCACTTCTGCTCGTGCTGCATCTTGGCGATCTGGGCCTGCTGCGCCGCCGCCTGGGCGCGAGCTTCCTCGAGCTGCTGCCCTTGCTGTTCGTATGCGCTCTGCGATACGCAGGCCCCCAGGAGCAGCGCAATCAACGGGGCAACCCGCGCCGCGATTGCCAGATTTACCTTCATGGCTCCGTCTCCGTTATTGCTGCGTCTGCTACCTAGGCGGAGCTCCACTCGGCGTCGCGCTCTGCCAGATAGGTGCCGGTCGGTTCGTGGGACAGCAGAGCGTCCACCTCGCCTGCAGCGTTGCGGCGGAACTCGATGCGGACGAACTCGCTGTCGGCAAAGCCGAAGATGCCGCCGTGGCGAGCCAGCAGGCGCTCAGTCGCAGCCTCGTTGCGGGTGAAAGTCAGCCGGCCCGCCTCATCGATCTCGATGCGAAACAGGACGGTGCCATAGCGGTAGATTCCGGTCAGCGGCTCCAGAAAGGCGCGGTCCGCCATCTCGGGTTCCGGCACGCGCCGGAAGACGATCGGCGCGACCGCCGGCTCCAACGGTACCGCCAAGCTCTCGAGGTGACCTTCGACACCCGTGCCGAACTGGACGGTCTTGTTCTCAAACCATACCGCCGGCTCGGGAGCGATCTCGAACACATCATAGTGGCGATGGACCATCGGCAGATCGAGGCCGAGGCCATGCCAGCGCAGTGCGTCGGCGTCGCAGGAGATCCGCACCTTGCCATAGGCGGGATGCGCGTATTCGTTGGCGTAATAGGGGAGTGGGTGGCTGGGCCTGGTCTCGCGATGACGGACTTCCTCCCGTGCCGACCGATTTTTGAGCATGCGGTCGCCCATAGTGGTTCTGGGGTGGCTCAGCCGTTCCAGCCAAGGCAGCGCCTCGAGCCCCAACAGCCGGTCCAGCACCGAATTCGTCAAGGCTGCGCAACCGGGATCGTGGCCGTTTGTCAGCACCATGACGCCGCTGCCATGGTCCGGGAGGAGCCGCAGATCGCAATTGTAGCCGACCCAACCGCCGCCGTGGCTGACCCGGCGCGCGCCGCGGTAGTGCACAATCTCGAAGCCGAAGCCGTAATGCACCTGGCCGATTTCGGCAAAATCCGACCGGCCGACATAGCTCTGCGGGGAGGTGAGTGCGGCGACCGCTCCCGGCGACAGCCGCAAACCGCCTCGCCCTGCCACTGGGTCGAGATGGAAGCCCACATAGGCCGCCATCTCCCCGATCGAGGCGCATATGCCGCCACCAGGTCGCGTATTGATCGGGCGGACCAGAATGCGCCGCTGTCCGCCGTCCAGGGCGGCATGCGGCGCGGCATAATCCAAATGCCGCTCGACCATCTCCTCGAGCGAGGTCGTGGCCCGCTCCATGGCCAGCGGCAGCAGGATCCGATCGCGGGTAAAATCCTCCCAGCGCTGGCCGCTGATCCGCTCGAGCACGATGCCGGCCACCAGATACATCAGATTCTGGTATTGATAGGCGCTGCGGAACGGCTTGCTGGGTTTGAGATGGCGCAGCGCGCCGAGCATGCCGGCATTGTCGAGATGACCACCCATATGCACCCAGTCGTGGCGCGGCACGCCGGTGCGGTGGGTCAACAGATCGCGCAATGTTGCCTGCTCGCTCGCCACCGGGTTGCGCAGCCGGAACTCCGGTAATACCTCGCGCACCGGCGTGTCCCAGTCCAGCTTGCCCTCGTCGACTTAGCAGCGCGAGCCCCGTCGCGGTGAAGGACTTTGTCACCGAGCAGATCGGGAATAGGGTATCGGGCCCAACAGGCGCGCCGGTCTCGACATTGCGCAAGCCCCAGCAACGCAACAACGGCAGCTTTTCCTTCTGCACCACCGCCATTGCCAGCCCGGGGATCTGCCATTCGGCCATCACCTCCGCGACGAGCGCATCGAACTGGTCCAAAGCCCCCGATGTCATCCCGCTCATCAAGCTGCCCCCATCAGGCCTCACAGAATAGCGTCCAGTAGTGCAGATTGCTATAATGGCATGATAGCTTATTGACAAATAATGATTTGCGTGTTATTAGGGTGCGTCGAAAATCTCATCGCGGTCGGCTGCGAGCAGCTATGAAGGTCGATTAAGCGCGCATTTCCGGAATTTTGAAACAGCAATTACCACCTGGTCGGCCGTGTCAAGCTGGCCAACCCACAACTTTTAGAGGGTCCCATGATTTTCAAGGTGATTTATATATTGGCCGTACTCTGCGCCCTGGGCGCGTGCTCCGTCGTTCAGCAGAAGGTCGAGATGGACGCTTCGACGGCGGCGACGATCGCCGCCAATGCCGGCGATACCGCCGGAGCCGCCTGCTTCAAGGCTCTGGAGCCGGTGGTGGGGAGTGCGCCGGCCGGTCTTCTCAGCAAGTTCGAGGTCGCTCGCGCGGGGCAGACCGTCATCGAGGACGGCCCGTGCGCGCCGCTCGCCGCCGGGCTGTTCCTGCATCTGTTGAACAAGGTTCCGGGGGCACCCTGACGGCGGGCGCAGAAACCCGGCGCCCTGTTCTCGTCCTGCTAAAACAGGTGGAACAGGTGCGGGGGGCAGAGGGAGGGCCGGGTACGCGAAAAGCACCCGGCCGATGGCGGGGTGCGGCGGATTATGCCGCACCCCGCGTGGGGCTAGTTGATCAGGCCGTAGAATTTGCCGGCGTTCTCGCAGGTCATCTTGTAGGTGACATCTGCCGGCAGATGGCTGAACTGGTCTTCGATGTACTTCTTCGATTCCGGCCAGACGCCGTCGGGATGCGGGTAGTCGGAGCCCCACATCAGGGTCTCGATCCCCATCTCGTCGATCAGCTTGGTGCCGACGCGATCGAATTGGAATGTCGCCTTGCACTGGCGGCGCCAATATTCGCTCGGCAGCATCTTGAGCTTTAGATCCTGATACTGGTCCTGATACTCGAAATCCATGCGGTCGATGACATAGGGGATCCAGCCGATGCCGCTCTCGCCAAAGACGACGCGAATGTTGGGGAAGCGCTCGAACACCGCCGCGCCCATCAGGTCGGTCAGGATGGTCGCCAGGGTCATCTGGAAGCGGCACAGCCCGCTATAGGTCATCCGCCGCGCGATCGTCGGCTCGAGTTGCTTGCGCAATTCGGGGTCGGTGGCCGGGAACGTATGGAAATGCAGCGGCAGCTGGGTTTCGTTGACCGCCTCCCACAGCGGATCCCACATCGGATGCCACATCGGCGTCATGTGCCATGAGCAGGACAATTCGACGCCCTTCATGCCGAGCTTGGCGACGCGATGAACTTCGGCCGCCGCCGCCTCGATGTCGCTATAGGGCAAGCAGGCGAGGCCGATCTCGCGATCGGGATAATAGCTGCAGAAATTATTCATGAAATTGTTGTAGACGCGCAGCATCTCGTTGGCTGCGGCCGGGTTCTTCATCTTCGCGCATGCTGCGAGAATGCCGTAGATGACCTCGGCGTCGACGCCGTCGCGGTCCAGTTCCTTGACCCGCAGGTGCGGATCGCCGGGCCGGCGGTGCCCTTTCTTCGTGTAGTCGTCGTAGAGCCCGGCCTCGTGCATCTTGTCGACCCGCAACTGCTTGCCCGGGACGTACTCCGAGCCGACCGCGCCGACCCCACCCGCCTTGCCGTAATCGGCGCCGTTGTTGTCGATCCAGCGCTGCGTGCCGTCCGGCTGCTCCTTGACATAGGGCATCTCGTCCTTCATGGCGCGCGGCGCCTCCGAGGTGAACAGATCGGGCGGCAGCCAGATCATATCGAGATGACAATCGGCCGATATTCGCCGGTACTGCATAACGCACCCTCCAGTGAGATTGGACCCGGGCGGGGTCGATCGACTATACCTTCCCCACGACAATCTATCGGAGCGGCGCAACGGCATCCTAGGCCGATCTGCGCAGGTCTCCGATGCAGGGGGCTCAACCCTGGGGTAGGGCGGCTGGCGACGTAACTGGAGGGATCGGGGAGTTGGAATTGGCAATGAAGTCTTGGTCACCGGCGGCGCCGGGTTTATCGGCTCGGCGGTTTGCCGGTTGCTGGTCGGCGAACTCGACGCCACCGTTCTCAATGTCGACAAGCTGACCTACGCGGCCAATCTGACGTCTCTGCGCCCAATCGAGGGCAATCCGCGTTATGCCTTTCGCCGGGCCGACATCTGCGACCGACGGGCGATTTCCGACATTTTCCGGGAGTTCGATCCCGATGCGGTGCTCCACCTCGCCGCAGAATCACATGTCGACCGCTCGATTGACGGTCCCGCGGCGTTCATCAGGACCAATATCGAGGGGACACATATTCTGTTGGAAACAGCGCTCGCATATTGGCAACAGCTTCCGGCCAAGCGTGCCAAAACCTTCCGCTTCCACCACATCTCGACCGACGAGGTCTTCGGCTCGCTGGGACCTACCGGAAAATTCACGGAAACAACGGCCTATCGGCCGAACTCGCCTTATTCGGCGTCAAAAGCGGCTTCCGATCACCTGGTTCGCGCCTGGCGCGAGACCTTCGGGTTGCCAACTGTGGTCAGCAACTGCTCGAATAATTACGGCCCGTACCATTTCCCGGAAAAACTGATCCCGCTCGCCATTCTGAAAGCGCTGCACGGCGAGGCCATCCCGGTTTACGGCGCCGGTGACAATGTCCGCGACTGGCTCTATGTCGAGGACCACGCCCGTGCCCTGTTCACGATCCTGAGCGAGGGCAAGACGGGCGAATGCTATAATGTCGGCGGGAATGCCGAGCGGACCAATCTGGATGTCGTCACGTCGATTTGCCGATTGCTCGACGACATGCTGCCGGGTTCGGCGCATCGGCCGCATGAGCAGCTGATCACCTTTGTCGCGGACCGGCCGGGGCATGACCGGCGCTACGCCATGGACGCTACCAAGATCGGGCAGGAGTTGCGCTGGACACCCCGCGAAACCTTCGACAGCGGGCTGCGAAAGACCGTCGCGTGGTATCTCGATAATTGCTGGTGGTGGGAGGGAATCTGGGCGCGCCGATACCATGGCGAGCGCCTGGGCACGGCTGCAAGCCTTCGATAGAGCTGCGATCCGGAGCGGATGCCAACTGGTCTTTCGACAGACAGATGCAGGAGGGAAAGAGGGTCATGCCTGGGGGCGAGCGTCGCCGATCGGCGAGCCCCAAACATCCAGCTGGTTCAGGATCGCAGTCCGAAGCGCGGATGGCGGTGACAGCTCGAGCGCCCGGGCATAAATCTGCGCTGCCTCGGCCCGCTTGTCCTGGACCGTCAGCGCATGGCCGAGCGGCAAGAGAGTATCGAGGGTCTCTCCGCGGAGGCAGACCGCGCTACGATACGCAGCCTCCGCTTCCAAAATTCTACCGGCCTCTTTGAGCGCGTGGCCAAACTGAACCCATATTGCTGCGGCGTACCGGTCCCGATCGAGTTCATCGGCGAAAAAACGCGCGGCGAGCTCCCATTGGCGTGCATCTCGCGCACGATTTGCTCGGGTCCTTGATGACTCCTTCCTGCGCGAGCGAGAAACCCAACAATCAGCCCAACCGGCGCGCAAGAGAGAGAGCAAGCTGTGGCACCAGCGGGCTCGGGAGGATAAAGGACTGATCAGGACATCTTTGGTTGCCCACTGGGCAGCCGCATTGAACCATCGTTCGTTCTGCGCCGCGACGCGGTCGCGATCAGCACACAGCCGAACAAGATCCGCGCGAAGCGCCTCCAAGAGCGACGCTTGCGCCGCCTGGGCGGCTGTCGCGGCGGCAGCCTCATTCTGAAGCCGGTCCTTCTCCGCCGACACTCTGCTGCTTTGGCTGACGAGTTGCTCGATCTCACGCTGTGCGGCTTTGCGTGCGGCATCGCTCCGGGACAGCTCACCGGCCAACCGTGTGGACTCTACCGAGAGACGGGCGACCTCGGAGCGAAGCCCCGCAATTTGAGAAGCCGATTGGGTAGCCGCGATCGCTGCTTGAGCGAATTCGCCCTCCAGCCGGCTCTTGTCGGTGATCAGCTGATCCCGTTCGGTAGCCGCGGCAACCCACTCGCTGGTAACCCGGTCGATGTTGGCAATCGCGGCATCGCGCTCACTCGCAAGCCGGCCAAACTCCGTGACGAGCGTGTCTTTCGCGGCCTTGATCGAATCACGCTCGCTCGCCAGCGTCTTGATTTGGTCGCGAGCTTTGGCCAAATATCTTTCGCTTATCTGGACCTCTGCAAGAGTTTCGTCGATCAACTCTGTTCCGATGCGTAATAGGTTCTGCCGGTCGAACAGATGATCCAATGTTAGTACTGCAAACTTTAGATTTTCCCTAATTTCCTCCCAGTTTATGAACGAGGCATCAAATGGTTGGTATTGCTGAGTATCGGTAGCATCATCAAGGTTCAGATGCAACCCGCTAACAGAGGCTATCTGGTGATGGACAAGCGCCCGGTAATCTCTATTTCTTGTGAGCTTGCTAACATCAACGACCAAATCGGCGCTCAAACGTGCACACATGTAGAGATAGGTATGAAACGCCATGTGAATGCTGAACAATTCCTCTTCAGACAGGAGTTCAACAAATTTTTTGCCTATTTGTTGCGGCGGGCTACCTAATTCGCGACTGTCCTCAACCTTACAGTGATCGCCTCGCCGCGCGATCGAATTGATAAGGTAACGGTTAATGATTGCTGAAAGGAATGGATCTCCAGCACTGAGCATGACGGTTAGCATTTTATCAATAAAATAGCCATTCTTTTTATGGTATAGAAAGGACATCCATTGCGTCCACGGATTCCGATACTGGAAAATATGAAATCCGGGGAATTGGCTTTTGATCGCGAGCAATCGCCCCAGGGAGCGACAAAAGCCAAAGACCGGGATTTTCTGACGGCGCCTGGCATGCCGGACAAGCAGAGCCAAGTATTTAGCTTCTTCCGGACGGAGATGGCCAGCGAGACCTTTAATCGGAATAAACCATTGGTACGGAATTCCCGGGACAAAAAGTCTAACTCCACTCGCGTTTCGGATCAGAGGAAGGAATTCGAGGAAATACGGTTGACCGAGAGGATGCCCTGAGTTCCCACGATTCCGGCACTACGGCCAGGGCTTCGGATCGAGTAACTGTCGCCAAGCGCTCGTGGAATGGCTCGTAAAAGCAAATGGTGGAGGGTTCGTGTCGAAACTTGAGCCAGAACCAGGTATGTGAAACGCGCCAACTCGAATGGATAAAAATCGGCGGTGCAATTCCGCGCTTCTTCACGAGGTGGCGGCCGCAGTGTTCGCTGGAGCATTGATAGTCGCGGGAAGGCGACCCTTCCGGCTCTCCGCTTCTAGCAGCCGAGGCCAGAATTCGATCGGCACCAGGATCGCCCAGACTGAATCTCATCCCGAAATGTCCGTTCCTACGCACCATTAACCAAATTGCAGGGTCGACCAACGTGTTTACGGCAGATCTTTGGGAAACATCTCCGCGGCATCTCGTCAATGACCGATATGACAGGCCTGCCGAACTTAAAAATCGAGCAGCCGCGACCCGGGAGCAGCACAGATCCCGCGCCGAGCCCAGATCGTCCGATCGCTATCGTCCGATCGCTTCCGGCTCTAGCTTAACTTGCCTCGGGACCAAGAATGAGCGAAGACTGGCAGTATTACCGATCCGGAGGATCTGCCGGTGCGTGTGCTCGCTTTCGTCTGTCTCGCTTTGCTGGGTGGCTGCATCATCGACAACGACCCGGTCCGGGTCGTGAGTTTCGCGGCGGATCCGGCCGGCACTTTTGTCTTCACGGCGCAGACCAATACGGTGATGACGGAGAACGACGATGGTGAGGCCGAGCAGATTCGGCGCGACTGGCTCGCCGATGAGCTCAATTCCCATGGAATGTGCGCTGCCGGATACTTCGTTGAAATCCGTCGGCTTGTCGAGCCCCCGGACGCGCCATCCAGTAATGCGCGCGATGTCGTCTATTCCGGGCGCTGCCTCTAACTCGAAGAGACGCTCCCGCCGTCAGCTGCGATTGACGGCGCGCCACCGTTCGATCAAGGGCCCTGGCTTGCCATAGACCGGATCGGAGGCCGGCAACGGCACCTCGCGGACATTGGGCAGCGCGCGCTCGCGGTGTTTCGCAGTGGGGCTGCACATGTCGGGGCTCTTGCCGCCGGGATAGGCGCCGACCACTACGAGATCGGGACTGGCGCACTCGTTTTTGTGGGCGACGCCGGCCGGGATCACGACCACGTCGCCGGCGTGCAGCTCTACCGTTGTGCCGTCCTCACCGCCGAGCCTCACCCGAACCGAGCCGGCCGCGATGCCGAGCACCTCGTGCGCGGTACTGTGATAATGGTGGTGCGCGTAGATCCCATTGCGCCAGGCGCCGCTCCAGCCGTTATCGGCGAACAACTTCTCGCAGTCGGCGACGCACTGGGGACCCGTCTCCGCCGCCGAGCGGTAAACGATCAGCGGCAGCGACGGGTTGTTCGGCACGCGCCCGTCATCGGCAAAAAAGTGCTCCTCTACCGTCAGAGTGTCCGGGGGGTTCGGCATGGAGAGTGCTTCCTTCGCATCATCTGCGGTGAACTGCATCAGATTATCCGGTTAACCAAGAAAATGCTAGGAAGGTTTACGATATTCCTTGGGTCGACGCCCGATCCGCGCTCTCACTGCGGTTTACCCGCCGAGTGCACTCCCAGTCGAGATTTAGGAAATTCATTTTCGGCTGGAGCGTTCAGTTTTACCGGCCGGGCCGGCCGCATTATTAACTACGATAAGATCTGGAATTGCTTGCCAGATTGATCTTACTCGCGTATTTAAGGCGCTATCGCAGATTGGGCTCCGCAGTAGTGCCCGAGCGGGAATTCCCTTTGTCAGGCGCCGAGTGATGGACTACCCGATCAAGACGGTGTGCGTCGTCGGTCTCGGTTATATCGGCTTGCCGACTGCCGCGACTTTGGCCAGCCGTGGCATCGATGTGATCGGCGTCGACATAAACCCTCGAGTTGTCGAAGCGGTAAATGCCGGCCAGACCTATTTCTCCGAACCCGATCTCGACATGCTGTTGCGAGCCGCGACGACTTTGCGGAAATTGCGCGCCACGGCGCAGCCCGAACCGGCTGATGCCTTTGTGATCGCCGTCCCGACGCCGTTCCGCGAGGATCGCTCACCCAATCTCGATTATATCGACCTGGCGGCAGACGCGATCGCTCCGGTGCTCCTCTCCGGCAATGTCGTGATTCTGGAGTTCACGTCTCCAGTCGGCACCACCGAACGGCTCGCCGACCGTCTGGCGCGGCTGCGCCCGGATTTGCATTTTCCGCCGACGCGGCACTCGGAGCCGCTCGATGTGCATGTGGCGCATTGTCCGGAGCGAGTGCTTCCCGGGCGGATGGTCCGCGAGCTGATCGAGAACGATCGCATCATCGGCGGGATGACCGAAGCCTGCGCCGAGCATGCCGAAGCGGTCTACCGCGTTTTTCTGCAGGCGAAGGTGTTCCGCACCGATGCGGCGACGGCGGAACTGGTCAAGCTCGTCGAGAATGCCTCGCGCGACGTCAACATTGCTTTCGCCAACGAGCTGTCGCTGATCTGCGACCAGCTCGGCCTCAATGTGTGGCACGTCATCGAGCTCGCCAATCGCCATCCGCGCGTCTCGATCCTGCAGCCGGGGCCAGGGGTCGGCGGACACTGCATCGCCGTCGATCCGTGGTTCATCATTTCGTCGGCGCCGGAGCGGACGCGGCTGATCCGCACGGCTCGCGAAGTCAATGACGCCAAGCCGAAGTTTGTCGTCTCGCAGATCCGGGAGCGAGCCGAGCGGTTCAAGCGACCCGTCGTGGCCTGTTTGGGTCTGACCTACAAGCCTGATGTCGATGACACGCGGGAGAGCCCGGCGATCGCGATCGCGGCGCAACTGGCGCGCGCCGGGCAAGAGCGCATCCTCGTCGCCGATCCGAACCTGACTGGGCTCCCCGAGGAACTCGCCCTGCTTCCCAACGTGTCGTTCTGCGAGACGCTCGAGGCCGTACGCCAGGCCGACATCGTCGCCGTTCTGGTGGCCCATTCGCCGTTCCGCAAGATCCCCCGCGAGGAGTTGATGCGCCGCGTCGTCATCGACGCGACCGGGCTGACCCATCAATACGCCTAGCCTCGCGTGGCCGCGTTAACTGCGCCCCTCCACGACGGCTCGCGCAGCATGAAGCTGTTATTTGTGTTCGGGACGCGGCCCGAGGCCATCAAGCTCGCGCCGGTTTACTTGGAATTGTCGGGTCGGCCGAGTTTCGACTGCAAGATTTGCGTAACTGGGCAGCACCGCGAAATGTTGGCCCAGGTCCTCGAATTGTTCGAGCTGCAGCCGGACTGGAATCTCGATTTGATGCGGCCCAATCAGGATCTCGCCTATTTGACCGGTGCCGTATTATCAGGAGTTGGTGGGGTCCTCGACGCCCTTCGGCCCGATCGGGTGATCGTGCAGGGCGACACGACCACGACCTTTGCCGCGGCGCTTGCGGCCTTCTACCACCGCATCCCGGTGGCTCACGTCGAAGCCGGCCTGCGCACCGACAACATCTATTCGCCCTGGCCCGAGGAAGTGAACCGAAGGCTCGTGACCCATATCGCCGATTTGCACTTTGCCCCGACGGCACGGGCACGAGAGAACTTGCGGCGGGAAGGGGTCGGTTGCGACCGGATCTTCATCACCGGCAATACCGGAATTGATGCTCTGCTGCGGATTGCCGCTCTACTGGATAACCGGCCAGACCTGCGTTCCCGCTGCGCGGCCGTTTTGCCGCCGCATCTCGCGGGCAGGCGAATAATTCTTATGACGGGTCACCGCCGCGAAAGCTTCGACGGGGGTATCGCTCGCGTTTGCCGCGCGATGGCGCGCGTCGCCGACAGAGATGATACTGCGGTGGTCTTTCCGGTACATCGAAATCCCAGCGTCCGCCAGGCGATCGAGCCGCTTCGCCGGCACCCGAACGTGCTCCTGACCGAGCCGGTCGATTATCCCGAGTTGGTGTTTCTGCTGAAGCGCTGCCATTTTGTGGTCACCGATTTAGGCGGGATTCAGGAGGAGGCGCCATCCTTTGGGAAACCGGTTCTCGTTACCCGAGAGACAACCGAACGCCCGGAGGCCATGGAACTGGGGCTTGCCGCGCTGGTGGGCACGGACGAGGATCTGCTCTTTTCCCAGATGACTGCGTTGCTCGACAATCCCGACGCCTATTCGCGGATGAGCCGGGTAGCGAACCCCTATGGAGACGGCCGCGCGAGCTGTCGGGTCGCGCGGCAGCTGATGACCGAAGTTGGCGTGCCGCGTTCGGAGGCGGCTTGTTAGCCGACCACCACCGAAACCAGGGAGGCCACGGCGGCCCATATTGCCGCCCACAACCCGAGCGACAACGTCAGGATCAGCAGCAGCGAGGCTCGACTGTTGAGGCGCGGGGCTTCAAGATCTGTCGATCTTTCGGGCGGCGAAGCAGATCTCGGGGCAATGCTGGCGTGCATCGGTTGTTCCCTCCCGGTGATTGGCTCAGCGAGGTCGGGCCACCCGACGCTCACCGGGCCGGCGATCAGCCAGGTTCATCTTGCCCATGCCGCGTCAAGCGCCTGTCCGAGGTAGCGTCAATATCCTGTCCTCGGAAAATGTTGGGATTAGAGAGAGCAGGAATAATTCGTCCGAACGCGTCGGTATTGGCCGTTGGGCGGTCGTTACTCCTAATAAGAAAAAGTTAATATTCCTTAATTAAGTCTTTAAATTCATCGGTTAAATTGGCATATTGCCGAAAATTGGGAAAAATCCCGTACGATGTTTCTTGCCTCTTCGGTGATTTTGCTTACAGTCATGCACGACGCCAACACTATACGTCGAAAAAAATGCTCCAAAGCAATTCTTCGTACCGCGATTATGGAGTAAGTGAGGAAGTGGAGTTGGGCAGCGATCGGCTGCCGGTCGGCCCTGCTCTGTTTGCTGTCTTTGGTTTATCATTGCTCGCATGGGCTGTCGTGCTCGCCCCGCTTGTCGCAATCTTGCACCACTGAGCAGCAGACCGGTACCAAGCCTGTCACTTGGTTTCGCGCCGGTGAGGACGCCCGGCGCAGTGTCCTTCAGCTATTCCGTTCGATAACCCCAGGCACGGATCTGTGCGATTCCCGCCTGAAACCCTTTAGGGGTGAGACTGAAGCTGAACTCTCCCTTTTCCGTGTATACATCGATCAGTATAAGCGATCCGGTTTTGAGTTGCTTCAAAGCGGCCCCCGCCTGAATGCTCGGGAAAACGCAGTAGCGCGCTTCCCTGCACTCGATCGGCGGGTTCTTGTCAATTCGAAGCACTGCCCTGGTCGGAAAAGGCTCACCGACAATCCCTATATTCCCCGTCTGAAGCATGACGACGAGAGCGAACGAGCCCCTTGGAGTGCCTCGGTTTTGCCAAAACGGCACCGTGATCGAGCAGTCCGGAGCACCAATTCCGGGACTGGAATTGCATTCGGTTACCCACTCGTCGGCTCGAAACTTCTGTCCTGCGACAGCCGTTGAAACGCCGCACGTTTGAACGCAGTCGATGAGCAAGAGGACCAGAGCGGTGTGAAATCTTCTGCTGCGCATCGTCATATGTCGTCTGGCCGCCCCTTGACGTCGAAAACCCCCGCCTGCCTCGGCTCAGGCACCCGCCATCCTCGTTCATCGTTTCAGTTGTTCGAGCCCTTTGAAGTCGAGGCCGTGCGTTCACCTGTCGGTGCCGATGTTTCCAGTTTTTTAAGACTTTTGAAAGTCACGACCTTTGCTTCTGTTTTAACTGTGATTCCGCTTTTCAACCGGCTGAAGCGGCGTTATGCGTAAGGGCGGATTTGGACAAGCAGGACTGAACCGGTCGCTATTAAGCGGCCAAAACTCGCGATGGTGGCGCGCCAATGGGAACCCCGAGGACAGATCGGTGTTCCGCCGAATGCTCAGAGTGAACCAGTGCTTCCATCGGCGCCACTGGCTTTTTGCAACAGCTTAAAGGATCTGGGATGGCCTGCTTTCTCGTGACCGGCGGTGCTGGCTTTATGGGCTCGCACCTCGTCGACGCGTTGTTGAGGCAGGGACACCGTGTGCGCGTTCTCGATGACCTGTCGAGTGGACACCGACAGAACCTGCCGCGGCAGATCGAATTTTTGCATGGGGATATCACCGATCCGACGACTGTCGAAGAGGCCTTCGAGGGCATCGATGCCTGCTTTCACCTAGCCGCAATTGCCTCCGTTGTGCGTTCCAACCGCGAGTGGTTGCGCACGCACGAAGTCAATCTCACCGGCACGCTCAACATTTTGAATCAAGCGCGGCGCCTGCGGCACCGCCGAGAAATCCCTGTCGTCTACGCATCGTCGGCGGCGATCTATGGTAATTGCGGTACCGTTCCCATCGGAGAAGACGCTGAGGTTGCGCCGCTCAGTGCCTACGGCGCAGACAAGTGTGCGTGTGAGCTGCACGCGCGCGTCGCCGGCGCTGTGCACGAAATCCCGACGGTCGGATTGCGTTTCTTCAATTTGTATGGCCCCCGGCAAGATGCTCAGTCGCCCTACTCCGGTGTTATTGCGCTTTTTGCCGATCGGCTCAGGCTCGGCGAATCGGTCGAAATCTTTGGCGACGGAGAGCAGGTTCGCGACTTCACCTATGTCGGGGATGCCGTTGACGCTCTCGACCGAGCCCTGAGCGCAGCGAGCGCCAGCGCCCCGGTCTTCAACATCTGTACGGGCAAGGGCACGAGCGTACGGGCCCTCACCGAAACCATGGCTGAGTTGTACCAGACCGATATCACCGCGTATTACAGCCCGGCACGATCGGGTGAAGTCCGAATATCGGTCGGAGATCCGCGCCGTGCTGCCGAGCAGCTCGGTTTCCGGGCCCAGACGGCTCTGGCAGACGGTCTGGCAACCACCCTCGATTTGCCGCGCACTCGCTTCGAACTGAAGCCCCGAGTCGTCGCCTAGCCGGACCGATCGCCGGTATTCGACCGCCGCGGAATTTCGCGAAACAACGCACGATCATGGCGACCCCGGCAGGATTCGAACCTGCGACCACTCGCTTAGAAGGCGAGTGCTCTATCCAGCTGAGCTACGGGGTCATTACGTCCGTTTCGCTCCGGCAACGCGCGCTACAACGGGTTAGCCGCGAACGCGGTCGTAGCGGAAATTGTCCGCATAGCTCTTCGGCTTCTCGGTGCTCTCATGCCGCTGGATGAGCGTATAGTCGATACCCTTTTTGATCGCGAAGGCGACCGCCTCCTCCATCGTCTCGAAATGCAGCTGCACCTCATTCAATGTGTCTTCGGCACTGATCCATCCCATCAGCGCCTCGGGTCGGCGGCGGGTGGCCGGTTCGTAGGCAAGCACCCATTTTCGGATCCGCGCTCCGGATTGCATTGCCGTTTTTGCCGGCCTGAAAATTCGCGCCCGCGCCATCAAAGTGCTTTCCGATCCGCTCTAACCTTCCCCGAATGGCGGCCCCGCAGTGGTCGGGGCGAGAGGATTTGAACCTCCGACATCCTGCTCCCAAAGCAGGCGCTCTACCAGGCTGAGCCACGCCCCGTCGCGAAGGCCCAAACCCTTCTAGCCGGTTTACGGTCATCGAGCAAGGTCGCGGGCTCGGAGGATAATGAATTCATCGGTTTGCAGGCGCTGAACATCAGGCCGCTTCGCGCGGATAATCGGAATATTGACGCCCGTGCGGACGGTTGAAGGATACGTCCGACTCCTCCTTCATATCCATCTGGCGACGCAAATTCTCACGACCGCGCGACAAGCGCGAGCGGACCGTACCGATCGGAATGTCGAGCACTGCGGCGACCTCCTCATAGCGCATCCCTTCGAGACCCACGAGCAAGATGACCCGCCGCTACTCTTGCGGCAGCAGCTTAATCGCCCGTTCGAGGTCGCGCAGCTGCAAGCAGGCGCCAGCTCTTGGCGCCGCTGTCAGCACCGGGCAACGTCCTCCACCGCTACCGCAACGCCCTCGCGCACCGAGCGGCGGACCTCGTTTACATTTTGATTGTGCAAGATCGTGAAGAGCCAGGCACGCAAATCTGTCCCCGGCTCCCAGAGATGCTCTTTAAGCGATGGCGCGGACCAGGCAGCTTTGCACGAGATCGTCCGCTCGCGCCGCATCCCGAGTGAGCGCCCGAGCGTATCGCCGCAGCCGAGGAATTTCATTTTGCAGAAGCAAGGCAAAATCGCTCATCGACGTCACCTATGGGTCTTCAGCCTCGGCTGGCCGAGGCGCGCCTCCGATTGAGCGTGAAATATAGTGCTAGGCTGTAACACTTTCGTGGCGCCCGATAGCAAGCCCGTAAAATGTTGTTTTAATTGTAACGTTTGCCCGAAGCGCGATCCGGTCGCCGACGGCCCAATCTAAGACGCACGATGCGGTAATCATGCGATTGACCCGCTCGGCGTCGCCACTTATCCTTGTTGTGCCGCACCGAGCCCGTAGCTCAGCCGGTAGAGCAACTGACTTTTAATCAGTAGGTCTCGGGTTCGAATCCCGACGGGCTCACCATAACCCCAATGGGTTAATTGGTGTCACAGAAAATCCTTCGAAATTTATCCGCATGGTGTCCGGAATAAATCGGGAACCTCCGAACCTTAGGACCTGTCCGGAAATTACCGAATCAGCTTTTGAGAGAGTAAAATATGGGTTTACAACCATTATATCCTACCATATGTTGTGGTGGTGATCGATGGTGAACCCATCCGGGAGCGGTTTTCCACGGTAGCGCCGTTTCTCGACGAACGGGGCCGTCGTCTGGTCGCAGCGGCGGAGGCGTTTGCTTCAGGTTACGGTGGCATTGCCGCGGTGGTGATGGCAACCGGCATGGCACCGAGCACGATCGGACGGGGGCTGAAGGAATTGGCGCAGGACGAACCATCGCAGCGGGTTCGGCGACCGGGGGCGGGACGCAAGCCAGCGATTGTCAAGAGCCTGCCCCCGCGAAGGCGGGGGACCCGACATTGGTCGCCGATCTCGAGGCGCTGGTCGAACCGACGACGCGCGGGGTATCCGGAATCGCCGTTGCGGTGGACTTGCAAAAGCGTGCGACGATTGGCCGAAGCGCTGCACAAGCAGGGCCACCAGGTGAGCCGCAGGCACCCAGTTGGGTGAATTGCTCAATGCGACGGGTTACAGCCTGCAAGGAAACCGCAAGACCAAGGAGGGTGACAGCCACCCCGACCGGGATGCGCAATTCGCCTATATCAACGCCCAAGTGGCCGCTGCTTTGGCCGACCAGCAGCCAGTGATTGCGGTCGACACCAAGAAAAAGGAACTGGTCGTGGGCCTTCAGCCCACGGGCTTGTCCCGTGGGGATTCCCGCAGCAATGGCCGCGAGTATCGGCCGCAAGGGCGTCCGGAAGAGGTCCGGGTGCACGACTTTCTAATCAAGGAACTCGGCCGAGCGGTGCCCCATGGCGTCTATGACCTGGCCGCGAATGCCGGGTGGGTGAGTGTCGGCGTCGACCATGACACGGCCGCCTTCGCGGTGAACAGCATCCGCCAGTCGTGGCTCAACCTCGGGCGGGCGCGTTACCCCAACGCGACCCGGTTGCTGATCACCGCCACGCCTGCCCCGGAAGGCCGGGGGCGGCGGCAGCAACGGCTCGCGGGTCCCGCCGTGGAAACGCGAACTGCACAAGCTGGCCAACGAACTCGGCCTCGACATCGTGGTCAGCCACCTACCCCCCCCCCCCGAGCTGATCTCGGCCACCACCACCAAAACCGGCTTCACCGTGCGCTGTGAACGCGACATCGGCCTGTACCCCAGCGGCAGTGTCGTATCCGACGCCGAGATCGCCGCCCTCAATATCAAACGGGCCGAGTTCCACGGCGAGTGGAACTACACCATCTCACCGAATACCTATCCGCCAAATTGCGCGTTTATTTCCTGACGAGCCCTTAGCTTATCGCGCTGTCCAAAAATCCGGAGCCGCCGCAGCCCACACAAACGCGCGGGCGATCTTGTCGCGGGCTTCGGGGAACTCAGGGTGATCGGGACTGAGTGGGGAACCGCCCGCAGCGAGGACAGCGGCAACCATTTCATTCTGCTTCCGCGACCAAGCCCCTTCCTCTAGACCCTCTATCCAAGGGTCGGCCGCAATGTTGAAAGCAGCCCCCTTCATCTCAAGGTCGCGCATCATTTGGTCATGGAAGGCGGCACCTTGGTGGGCAATCTCCTCGCGGTAGAGCCGCTGAGCGATCAAAGTCGAGACGACGGCCGCGCGGCTCATCACCCGGGGCACTCAACTCTCTCCGCCGCTGCGCGAACTCTTGATCAATCTCGGCATCCCCATGGCGACCGCCGCGCTCCGCTTCGCGACGATCGCCGGTCTTAAGGGTCTCGCAGATCTCCGAATGCCGGCCGGTTGCCGCGTAGAGGTCCTGAATGTCTCGCGGGATGCGTACTCAGATGAAGAAGACGTTCCCGCGCTTGAATAGACGATTGTCGAAGGAGATCCAGGGGGTCGAGGCCACTTGGTGGGAACAGTCTAGTGGATCCCGACACTTAAGGCAATCCCGTGGTCCCGATCGGTGGGAGCGGATGGGGTGTCCGTCTTCCGCCAAACCCGTGGCGTCTCTCTGTGTTCCCCGAAGTCCCAGGATACCGCAGGAACGCTAGGGCGCAGTCTCCCGCAGCGTCCCGCATCGTCCCTTGACGAACCCGGAAATCCCGCCCATTCTTGGGGTAGGAAGTGGGTAGAGCGAGTTCGACGGATGGCACGAGAGGTTGGGAAGTTGGCGGCGGTGGCTCTGCGAAGTCTGCCCGTGGGGAGGCATAGCGACGGCGGTGGGCTCTACCTACAAGTGACGCAGAATGCCGCGGGGGACAAAGCGCGGTCCTGGCTCTTCCGCTACTCCCTTGCGGGCAAGTCGCGGGAGATGGGGCTCGGGCCGCTGCACACGTTCGGGCTCGCTGAGGCTCGGGCGAAGGCTCGCGAACTTCGGAAGCAGGTCCTCGACGGAGAAGACCCGATCGCCGCGCGGAATACCAGGCGACAGGCCGCCACTGTTGAAGCAGCGACGGGGATGACGTTCCAGGCATGCGCCGAGGCATATATCGGGGCGCACCGGGCCGGGTGGCGCAACCCGAAGCACGCAGCGCAGTGGCCGAGCACCCTCGCAACCTACGTCTATCCGATCTTTGGTGCGTTGCCGGTCGCTGCGATCGACACAGGCTTGGTCATGAAGGCCGTCGAGCCCCTGTGGACAACCAAGACGGAAACAGCCTCGCGAGTACGAGGTCGGATTGAAAGCGTCTTAGACTGGGCAGCAGCTCGCGGATACCGAGAGGGACAAAACCCGGCACGCTGGCATGGTCGCTTGGAGAACCTCTTGCCGGCACGATCGAAGGTGGCCCGCGTCGAGCACCACGCAGCGCTGCCTTACGCCGAGATTGCCGAGTTCATGGCGGAGCTTCGCGAGCAAGAGGGCGTTGCTGCCCTCGCGTTGGAACTTACGATCTTGACGGCCGCGCGGACGGGCGAGGTGCTTGGTGCGCGGTGGGATGAAATCAACCCGGACAGCTACCTGTGGATCGTGCCGGCTGAGCGCATGAAGGCAGGCAAGGAGCACCCGGTGCCGTTGTCGGACGCCGCGATGAAGATCCTCGAGAAAATGGCTGCGATCCGGCTGAGCGATTACATTTTTCCCGGCCAGCGCACCTCTCGGCCGCTTTCGCAAATGGCGATGCTGATGTTGCTGCGTCGGATGGGCAGGGGCGATCTCACTGCTCATGGGTTCCGCTCCACATTCTCCGATTGGTGCGCGGAGCAGACGAACTTTTCGAGTGAGGTTCGTGAGATGGCACTGGCGCATGTCGTCGGCGACAAGGTGGAAGCCGCGTACCGCCGAAGTGACCTGTTCGAGAAGCGGCGCGCGCTCGCTTAGGCGTGGGCGCAGTACTGCGACGGCGAAGAGCCCGCGGAGAGCAAGGTCGTTCGGCTCGCCGGGCGGGCCGGCTGACACGTTGGAGGAGCAGTCACGCGCTGCCATCGCGGTGCACGGCCGCGACCGCATCCTGAGACAGCCGTGAGCAAACGTTGACGAACCGGCCCGTCTCGCTCGATGGCTGCGCGCATCCTGCCGGCGATCGAGGCGGTCACGATCGCGCCGCGGGTCCTGTCGCCCTCGCCGGGCGGCCTGACTGTCGTCGTCCAGTTCCGCCGAAGCGCCGCCCTGCAATTTGACGATCGTCTGTGGCGGCCCCGCCGGGGGAGCGCGGGTCCAGGATGCCGCGATGTTCGCCTCCCGTGGGCCTCGATCCGCTTCGTGTCGCTTCCGTGTGCACCGGCCTTCGCCGGAGTGGCGCGACCGCTGGCCCTTTGGCGGGGGCCGGCTCACCCGCTCTGCCGGCGCAACTTGATCGAAACCGCCGCCCGCGCTCTCTTCCCCTATCCCCGGCATCGGGGACCCGCTCTTTGAGATCAAGCACCTTGGTCTGAGGGCTGAGCCCGAGGCGCAGAAGGAAGTCCGGCGCGAGCAGGGCGACATGATGACAGGCGGCGCAATCGACCTTCACGAAGTCACCCGGGCCTAGGTCCTCGATCCGCTCGGCGTAGAGGGGGAGCATTCGCGCATCCTGTGTTCATGGTATGTTCCAGGGAAAGCGCGCGGGTGGGGCCGCGTCAACGATCATCAGATCGGCGGCCGGAACAGTGGACCAGGAGAACCTCACCCCTCCGGCATCCCGGCATTGCGGAGCCCGGCGAAATAGGTGGCTTCGAACAAGGCGCGGATCTTCGGTACTCCCCAATATCCTACGGTTCTGAGGTGAGCGATGCTCGAATAAGAGCCTTGGCCGCCTAGCCTGCGCGCTTCGGCAAGTTCGGCAGCGGCGCGTTCGGTGTCGCCGTCTAGGGCGTATGCGGCAGCGAGCCGGCTGTGGAAGCTCGGTACCCCAGGCAGGGCGCTGCGGGCTTTTTCGAACCAAGCGATCGCCTCATCGGTGCGCGATTGCAGCAGATGCACAGTCCCAATCTGGAAATACAACCAGCCAATATCGGAAGCGCGGGGGCTAAGACGGATAGCTCGCTCTTCGAGCGGGATCACCCCGTCTATCGAACCCGTAAGGAGCTTGCACAAGGCAAGACCGTGCAATGCAGTGACTAGGTTGCTATCCGTTGCGAGTGCCGTCTCGTATTCGGTTGCGGCCTCCTCCCATCGGTTCTGAGCCCGCAGCACTGTGCCTCTTACGACATGAATGAGCGGATTGCGGGGTGATGCTGCTAAGACTTCGGTAACCAGCTCATTCGCCCGTGCGACATCGGCCGATCTCGATTCAGTCATTCCATCGAGCACGCGCACCGAGCGCACGACTGCTAACCAGCTCTTTGCCTCGACAGATTGCGGATCAAGCGCCAGTGCGTGCTCGAATAGCCTGATCGCCTGTTCATAGTTATCGCGCGACGGCGGCTTCGAAAACGCGGCGCGTCCTTGGAGAATGTAGTCGAGCGCATCGGGGCGCTCAATCGGTCGGGCGGCCTCCTGATTGATCAGCTCGACACCGAGCGCGTTGGCGATCCGGTTTGTGATCTCGTTTTGCAGGACAAGCAAGTCGTCCATGTTGCGGTCGAACCGCTCAGCCCACAAATGCGCGGCGGTTTCAGCTTCGATCAGTTGTGCGTTAACCCGGACTTGGTTGCCGGATCGCTGGATACTGCCTTCGAGCAAGTACCGTACGCCCAGCTCGCGGCCGATTTGCTTTGCGTCAACCGGCTTGTTTTTGAAGGTGAACGCGGTGCTGCCTGCTATTACGATCATGTCCGGGATGTGTGACAGATCGGTCGTCAGATCCTCGGTGATCCCATCCGCGAAATATTGTTGGTCGGGATCGTTGCTGAGATTGGCGAAGGGCAGCACGACAATCGATAGGCGTGGGGCCGCAAGGGGCGCTCCGATCGAAGTGGTGGCGGTTGCCGAGCTGACCGCTGGGGCCATGGTAGTCCTTGGAGCAAGCGAGACCCACCAAACAATCACGGCGATGGCGAGCACTGTTGCCACCGTCGCGGCGATTGGAGGGGTGATGCTGCGCCTGCGACGTGCTGAGATCGGCACCTCCCGTATCGGCACCGCGTCCGGCATCGGCATTGCGGCGATGGTTTCGGGGCGTAATGCAAAAACCCTTACAGGCCGGGCGATGTTCTTTACCGTCTGCTCCCTAGATCCGCGAAGGTGTGATCGAGCTTGTCGCACACTTGATCGCGCACCACCCGGCTGACGCAAATCCCGCCAGGTTCGGCAAGCGCCTCCAGCCGGGCCGCGACGTTCACCCCGTCCCCGAAGATGTCGTGTTCCTCGGCAATCACGTCGCCGAGGTTGATCCCGACGCGGAACTCGATCCGCTCTCCTGGCGGGGTGCTCGCATTGCGCTCGGCCATCCCGCGCTGCATCTCCACGGCGCAGCGGACGGCGTCCACCACGCTCTGGAACTCGGCCAGGAAGCCGTCGCCAGTATTCTTTATTATCCGGCCCCTGTGTTCCTTGATCTTGGGATCGACCAGATCCCAGAGGTGCCCTTTCAGGCGCTCGTGCGTCCCCTCCTCATCCACACCCATCAGGCGCGAGTACCCCGCCACATCGGCGGCGAGGATCGCGGTGAGGCGGCGGACAGACGGCATTTGTCGCCCGGCAATAGGATGCCTTAACCCAAGTGTACCTTGAAACCCGCGGTGGCCCTAGCGTTCAGTGGGTCGGTGGCCTCAAACCGGGTCACAGTCCCCCACGCCCCGCCAGCTACATACCTCCGCCGTCACCGCCACCATCTCCCCCGCCGTGCTCGGGCCTTGTCCCGGTGTTCTCGGGCGAATAGGGCGCGTATGGGGCTCCGGCTTGGCCCGTGGTCCCTTGGGCGCACCCGGTGAGCGCTAGGACGACCAGGAGCGCGGCGAGCGGGATCACCAGCTCGTCAAGTCCTCGGGACGGCCCCTGATCCAGGGTGCTCACCCCAGACCCCGGTTGGCCCGGTCGGATGGGGCTACTCGATCGCCCTGTGAGCGTTCGCATCGAAAAGGCGGATTTTCTCATCGTAGCCCATTTGCACGCTGTGGCCGCAGGACGGGCAGGTGTAGTGGCTTATGGTTTTGAACCAACTGCCCTTCTTTATCTTGCCTGTGGCCGCACCGCGGGCATGGGAGACTGAGGAGAACATCCAATAGACCGCTGGTGAGTGGCATAGCACGGCTCGTGGACAGGCGGGAGCGCGGGTATCTCTCAGCCGTTGACGCCCAAGGCGATCTGCCAACGATGTCTGACATTATGGGGGTGTTTTGCCAAATGGCGAGTTCAATCGGAAGCGCAGTCGCCATGTTCCCACCCCCCGAGCGGTGCGGCGGCAGACCCGGTTCGAGACCATCGCCGTGCGGGAGTTGCGCCCGGCGCCAGTTGACCGAGGATGGGAATGTCGAGATCAGCGGGCGGGATTTGCGGGAGGGATCACGATAGCGCCCTATTTCTGAAATTAAGGTTTGGCTCGCGCTGACATGGCGCCGAGACAATCGTAGCAAGGCGAATGCTCACCCAAGACATCCTCTTCGGCATGAACCTGTTGACCTTGGCGGGCTTCGTCATCATGGGGCTCAGCCTCACCCTACACCGCATGGCGGCGGCTGGCCGGCCTTTGAGCATCGGCCTCATGTGCGCGGGGACCGCGTTGGTGTTCCTTGGGCTATACGCAGGCAGTTGTTGCCAAATTAGCGAGATTTCCGGCTCGGAAGCGGCACACAACGCAGGAGACGGAAGCCAGTTGGTCCTCTTATTCGCCGCAGTTTCTCACCCGAACGTCCTCCGCCGGCACCCCAGCACCACCGCCAGCGCCGCTCTCGGATCGGCGCCGTGCCGCACCAGCGCCCGCGACCAGCTCGTCCCGGTCAGGGTTTCACTCGAAGATACGATATCTCATACCGCGGTGTGAAACTTCCGAGGGTTTCTGCGGCTCTCGGGCGATCTGAGCTGCGGCGCGGGACCGATTTGCCGCAAGCGATCGGGGGCTCGGCGAAACTATCGGTGCTCGCTAGGCACGAATACCGTACTCGGGCTCGTAACAAATGGGCTGTTCGCGGTGCCGCTCGACGGTGGTGCCGAAAACTGTAGCATCATGTGACCGCCGGGTACCCCGAAAGTAGCTCCGCCGGATTGCCCGTTCGACATCTTATCCGCGAGTTCGTCCGGGTCGGCCAGGCGGTTGCTCATCGTCTCGGGATTGACCGGCTGGGTAGTAAACGCCCAAGCGCCCGATGCGCCCGACAGAAAGACGGCTAGTCCAGCGCCCGCAATCAGCATCCTATTCATCAGAGCCCCCTCGTAAGGAAATGATTGTAGGCTTCCCCGGCGGGTCTGTCATCCCCCTGACTTCCGATGAACCTCTGTGGCCGTATCGAGATTTCGGAGGACAGTGTCCTCACCCTTGAGCCGCCGGAAGAAGAACCCTCGACGATCTCGCGCAGCCGCTCCTTGGCTTCCGGGGCGAAGGGCGGTGCCGGAGGTTGGCGGCTCGGGTGTCCAAGGCGGCCCTGGGGATCGCGCGGATGACGGCGGAGCCGCACGCGCCTGATCACTATGGGCGGGGCGAACGAGCGCTCAGGCCAGTGGGTAGGCGATCTGGATTGAAGGCCGCTTAACCATTGGAACCGGGTACACTGCGGAAGCTGAGGGCGCGCACTGTTCCGGCTCCGGCCCAGAGAACAATCACCAGTGAGAGACGCCTTCTTGACGGTGGCCGAGTTATTACCGACTGGCATTTGAGTAAAATCCACGCGAACAGGATTTCGCGACTGTCACGGCGTCCGCTCAAGTCTATGTCTCGGCTACGTCCCCAAGCCGGGCGACCAAAGAGCGGTCCCTTTGGGGGATCCTAGCGCCAGGAGGCGAAAATGAGCTTTGAAACGATCAGCCTGTTACTAAACTGGATGGCGTTGGGGGCGCTGCTGGCGATCCTGTTCCGCCTTGGCCAAACTTTTGACCTGATCGCCAATACCCAGCACGAGCTGAGACGAGCGATCCATAATCTAGGCGACCGTCGGGCCACTGAACTGGGCACTAACCACGCTAGCGGCGGGCCGGGGATCGGGTTGATTTCTCCCTTCCCGCAGGTGCGTGCCAGTGCCGAGAGCACGATGGGCTCCCGGCGATTTGCCCCGCCTATTGCCGTGAGGTGAGGGCCCGCTGAGGGTTACGCAGTCGCCCGCGCCCGCTGGCGCCGATGCTTTGCTTTCAGTTCAGCCTTGCGTTTAGTGGCCGGGATCGTCTTGCTCGATTTGGCGGTCTTGGTCTGGCTCGCCGAACAGGATAACAGTCCAATGGTAGCGGCCTTCTCCGGGCGCCCCAGTGTCCCTGATCGCACACCTCGTGCCGCACCCAGGATCGACCATCAGCTCGGCACTGGGGCTGAGCCTGCGCCACCGCCCGGCGACGTGAGACGTTCCAGCGTCTGAACGCAGTAGCCGGCTCCGTGGCGCACTTCCAGCGAGCCATGATGATGGACATCGACCAGGCGGCCCAGGCGATTAGGGATGTCGAGATCGAGGACTTCATCGAAGGCGTCAATTAGCGCACCTACCGCGGTATGCGGATCAACGGCCAGCGGGTCGCTACCTGGTCATCCCAGCACGGTGGTCTGGGGACAGGCGGCCCGATGCGGAGTGGGTCCAATAACCTCTACGAAGCCCGTACAGCGACTGTCCTGACGAGCGTACCAGACGATTGAGCGTATTTATCGGGCAATGCACGCCCCATTCCATCGCTGCTAACCCCGTAAAGGATCGGGCGGCACTTGGGGCGTGATTGCTGCTCGATGCAGTACGCCAATTAATAGCCTGATCGTTAAAATGTATCGACCTCGCGCGTCTGAGGGGTAGGCGAGAATGCCCAGGCGTGTGTCGACAATAAATAAATGATGAGGTAGCCAGAACTTGGCACAAGCGTCTCTGATCCTCTGGAAATTAAAATCTCTGGGTTCCATCGCGTGAGCAAATTCTTTACGGATGTCTCGGATGTGATGTAAATCTCTCCATACTTCTGAGCGGTATAAGCCAAGGACTAAACCGAGATCGATTTTTGGCGACAATGTATTTAACGGCCTCATCCGATCGAAAAGGTTTTTGGCCGCCTTCTTGTCGTCAGATGTCTTCAGGCGCACGCGGGATTTGGGAGCTTGCAGCAATAAACGGTCGATGAATTCCGCTCCGATAATACCAGCCCCACGATCGGTTTGCCGCTCTAACTCGTCGACGATAGATTTTTGAGATTGGTCAGGCAGAAACCACGGGTGCACGGGAGGGGGCATGAGTGATCTACCGGATGCCATCGTCGCTGCGAGTATCGCCCCCTACTCGGCGGCTCGTAATTCCGCAGCGGGGGCAGCGGTGCCGAGCGTGCCGGCTGGGGCCGTAGCTCTCCGAGGATCTCCTTGAGAACCCTGATACGGGGGCTGAGAGGGTAACGATCGCCGTCGATGATCCGGGATAGCGCCCGGATCAGCGCTTTGGTCTGCTCGTCGGTCAGTTCAGGTGCATGACCCGGATATAGGCAATCCAGAGCAGCGGTGAACCCTCTCTTCCTACCCCCATGCAGGAAGAGAGGATCGAAGCGCGAGGTCTAGGCGAAGACAGCTCTAACGGTGCCCACCGCCTCCGAAGCCTCCGCCATGGAAGCCGCCACCCATGCCATGGCCCCCAAAACCTCCAACATGTGCGACGCCCATACCGTCTGTGAAGCCGCCCCCGCCGAAATGAGCGGCACTAAAGCCGCGATCCACACCTACGGCGCGACCCATGCTATGATCGAAACCGCCGCCTCCGAAATGGGCGACACCTATGCTGCGGCCGAAACCCATGCCGTGATGCGCGATGGTCCCCTCGGCGCCTATGCCCATGTGGCCGAAGCCGTGGCCGTGCCGGCCATAAAGTACAGTCCCGCCGGGATAGTCGTAATAGCCAAAGTCATCCGCGCCTGCCGTAGTACAGCCGTAAGTCGGATCGTACACCGTCCCCGCCGGACAGGCGTACTCGCCGGAATAGGATAGGGCGGCGGCTGGTTGCGATCCAGCAAATGCGGCCGTGGACAACCCAATGGCGGTAGCCAACAAGACCGCTTTGGTGGAAAACTTGCTGCGGGTCATCGCAGCCTCCTTTGGGGATTTGCCCCACAGTTTAAACTTATTCCAAAGTGGGATTTGGGAGGGATCTGCGGGGCCGCCAGCTCGCAAGCGGCACCCCGTTATTGGCAGAAGTTCTTGCCGGGGTCATGATGCAAGTTCCCGGTGCGTTCGCCGCGTCAATGGGGCGCCTTGGAAGCCCGTAACTTTCCTTCCCCATCAGGCGGCCACGCCCGTGGACGGGAGGGACATTGGGGACCACTAGGTCCCCCCTCGGTTGGGCGCAACAACGAGAGATGAGCAATGGACGGTCTGCCGGGACATGATACGCGGCGGCAGTAACGGGCTGCGGACGCATGTCACTCGTGCTACTGCCCCCGCTCACCACCAGATCGACCTGCCGGCTGCCGCACTGGCCGCACACAAGCCGGGCGCGCCAGTCGGGGACCGGGGTCCGGGCGCCGTAGCGGTCGGCCATTTCGGCAGGGTCCGGTTCGATTTGATGGCCGCAGCTCTTGCACCAGACGATCAAACGCACGCGCGCTGCGGCAGCGTTGCCGAGGGTCATCGGGCGCCGGGCTCGGATTTCACTCTGGCAGCCTACCGCGCCGCGGCGGAGAATAACGTCGAGCGCGCGCGCGATCCAAAATCTCAGGCTCTACAGGTAGTTTTGCTTGTGCGTGGTTGTAGACACGGTCAGCCCACTCTTGCACCTTTTCCGCCAGCAGTGCGCATCGCGAATACGGCTCTACGCCTAAAAACTCATAGGCAGTACACATGTTCCCAGTGGAGCTTCTCTCAATGCGGACCCTGGCGACGCTCTTTCGAGTCCGCCATGCGTCTTTCCAGCGTCTTTCGACCGGCTCCGCATCGTCCCATACCTCTGGTGGCCATTCGTCACGATGTTTGAAATAGTTACCGAGATCCCAAATCATTTGAACGAGCGTGAACTCTTCGCTCTTATAGTTTTGTCCTAGCGCTAAGACTGCAGATTGAGTGTCGAACCCCGGTATATTGAGGTCAATATTTCAAACATTTGATTTAATGACAAGGTCCTGGAAGAAATACCTCTGATCTTCGTCTGAAGTACAATAAACGACAAGCCGATCAGGTCTTCAACGTATGCACCTTCCTCATCACAAACTGCATCATCTCGATCCCCAGTTTCGTCGCAGATTTGCTCAGAGTGACGGATTGACCGCGCTATATCGTCCATTAGACGTGTCACGGTGTCATCTTCGACGGCGTACCGCAATAAGGTGTGGATGCATATGTCAACCGTCAGCGCAAGCGCATCCTCATCTTCCTTGGACAGTGGCATATTTGGCTCTCCGTTTTGGGGCCATCGGCCGGCCCGACGCCTTCTCGCTGCCGTCGCCCGCGGCGGGTCGTAGTTCTTGATCGGCGGCAAGGGCTCGCGGGTCGGCTCTGGCCCGAGCTTGTCGAGGATCGCCCTCAGCGTGCGGATGCGAGGGGAGAGCGGGTAACGGTCGCTCTCGACGATGTCGTGAAGCTCTTGGGTAAGAGCGGCGGCTTCGTCGTCGGATAGGTCAAGGTGTTGCATGGCCTCGATATGGTCGCGAGGGCTGAGGGGCTTACGTACCAATGCGGCACACGGCTCGGCCGGAGCATTACGCCGGGTCCGTCGCTTCGGGTCGTGAATACCTCGCTGCGACCCGTAAAGCCTGAGAATTACGGCGCCGGCTGGTTGCCGACAGTTCCCCCAGGAGCGTAAAATGGAAGTTCAGACCTACCCCATCCGTCACACGCTCAAGGCGCCACGTTATTGGTGTCGTTGCAGCCCGTCCCGTTCAGCCGGAGGTTTCCGCCCGAGTTATTTACGACCGTGTTGCCGGTCACGTTAGAGGGGCACTCGACGACAAGTCCGAGGCCAGGCAAGCTTTGGGTGTCCGTGACGGTATTGCCGATCACCGTGCTACCCTGGCCGACTTGCATTCCCGTGGATCGGTTCCCGAAGGCATAATTGCCGCTTACGATGCCGGTAGCGGTGATCCCGACACTCCCATCGGGCGCGCTGGCGATGCTAACGGTATTGCCTCTCACGATCCCCGTGGCGAGTATCCCCCCCTCGCAGGGACAAGGGAAGCCGACGTGCAATCCCTCAACGAGCGAGTTGCTGCCCTCAAGAGCTACCCCGAAACCAAAACCCGCGATCGATCCATTGCGCACGGTGATGCCCGTCGTATCATTCCCGGCCTGTATCGCCACTGTAGGATTGCCGGGTTCCTGCCCGCTAGGCTTGCTGATCATGAAACCGGCGAGGTCGATCGTGACGAAGTTGGCGGTAATCGACAGGCAGGTGCCGGTGGTGCCCGTGAAGGTGAGATTTTTAACGAGTTTATAGGCGCCCGGGTGACTAATCGTTTGGCATTGCTCGATGTCTATCGATCCTCCTCGTCGAGCGTCTTGTGCTTGCGCGCCGGCCTGAGGCGCGAGGATTATCGCTCCGAGGGCGAGCGCAATTGGAAAAAACGCTGCTGGTCCTCGCATGCTGTCCTCCCTTGATTTGGTGGGTTGTGGGCCATGATCACCGCTTCGGGCGCCTTGGGCAACGGTAAATCGCGCTCTGCGTGGGCGGGAGAGGCGAAGCTGGGGAGACCATCATCGCCGCTGCCGTTGGTCTTTGGTTCGCGCAAGGATGGTATCTCAACACTCGATTGGAGCGCGTTCACAAAAAGCTGGACTTAATTTTTGAACAATTCGACGGCTGCGCCGATACCGGTACGAAATTGACCCGCAGTTTGATGATGAGCGGCAACTGCTCGTTGAACTACATAATGCCGTCGCGACAAAGGCCCCTAGCTTTTCTGGGATGAACCACATGGAGTTGACGAAGGAAAAGGAGCAACGCGGACGGCGCAACCTCAATGAACCAACGCCCCTCCCTTTTACAGCATAGTTCACTCCGACTGGCTGAATCTAAAAAGCGTCAAGATAGCCTTACTCAGTTCCTCCTCGTTCAATAAAAAACCGGGTTGAGCTATTCCTGACGAGGTATCGGCGGGGCAAATGGAAACCCTTCCCAGGTCCAGCCTTCGGCGAGCGCCTCGTGATGCGCCAGCCGGGTACATCAGGGTCAAGTCGAGCGCGACAAATTGCTTGAAGTGGTCGATGCGGGCGCATGGGATCTGCCCCGTGGTTTGGACACCAGTCGGCACCGCGATCCAGCGGCCCTTCTGCCCGCCGATATATTCGGAGCCGAGCAGCAACTTGCCGTGCTCTTTGATCAGCGAGGTGACCAGCTCGTCGACCGGATCGAGATTGTCCGCTTGAGCGGCCACGTACCAGTCCGACATTTGCAGGACGTCATGGCCGGACCTGGCCTGCAACTTGGCAGTGGCGGTCAGCGCGAGCTTGTCACCTTGGCTCGTGATGAAGTCGATGGTCAACTCGACCTTTTCCTTGTCGGCCCACTCGTGGCATAGTTGGCGAGCGGCTCGTTGGCGCCGGGAACCCAATGGTCCCAGAAGCCGCAGGACAGCTTCCCGGCCGCGTACGCGCCGTGAACGAAAGGCATCGCGAGGGCAGTCGTCGCCAGCGCTTGCCGTGCTCAGAACCATGCGCCGGGTCAAGGTTGGAGTAGCCACCTATTTCCTCCCGATTATTGGGTGTTTGCCTACCCCCTTACGGAGTTGTCAGCTCTTTTTCAGAGCCTTGCGTTTAGTGTACCACCGGTTTAACTCTAGCGGCCAGAGACGCGGAGCCAGGAGAGATCTACCGGCTTTTTGGTTGGAAGAAGAACTACGATTTGATGAACCTGTTCCGTCATGAGCGGAACTTTAAGCCGACTGTGTAAAGACCGCGCGTAAGAACCGCGCCTCGAATACGCAACGATTTCGTTTTTCTGGCGGGCACTCTCCTGGGCCCCCTGCGTGCCAGCGCTGGCTGCAATCGCACCATTGCCACCAAAAGAGCTTAGAAATTGTCGGTCAGGTGAGCGGCGACCGCCTTCTCGTCCCACTCCAGCCCGAGGCCCGGCGCGTCCGGAATAAGCAGCTCGCCACCCTTGACCTTATAGGGTTGCTGCAAGACCGGATTCGCCCAATCTTGCCACTCCAGCCAGTGCGCCGTTTCGCTGACCCGCATAACGTGGGCGGCCACCTCAGGATAAAGATGGGTGGAAATCGGAATGCCCGCCGCTGCTGCGATGGCGGCCGCTCGCTGCCAGCCCGTCACGTCGCCGATCCGCATGAAGTCCGGCATGACGTAATCGCAAGCTTTCATCTGCAAGGCGGTGTAGAGCGCGCGCGGCCCGTAGAAATTCTCACCAATCTGGACAGGCGTCTTTAGGTCGGCGGTCAATCCGGTGTAGCCCTCGAGGTTGTCATAGACGATGGGTTCCTCGATCCAGGCGAGGCCGAGATCATCGATAGCGTGGCATCGTTCCAGCACCTCGCCGAAGTGAAGTCCCTGGTTGAAATCGACCATCAGGCTCATCTCACTCCCGACTGCTTCTCGGACGGCCTCTACGGTCGCGAGATCATCGGAAAGACGCTCACGGCCGAGACGCAGCTTTAGACCCTCGAAACCGCCCTCCTCGCGTAACTCGAGGGCCTCGCTCGCAACCTCCGCGGGGGATCTAAGCCAGAGCCCATTGCTGTTGTAGGCCGGCACAGGGCCGATGTTGCCCCCGAGCAGCACGCAAAGCGGTACGCCGGCCGCCCTCGCCAGTGCATCCCAAGCCGCCATGTCGATGCCGGCGACAGTGATCATCGCCATCCCCTCATAGCCAACGAAATGAAGCGATTTGCGGGCCGCTTCATAAAATTCGATCGGCGCGACCCGGCGGCCTTTGAGCATCTCACCGAGATCGTGGAGGGCCGGAATGAGGTAGCGCATCGACTTGGGGAGGTACGGCTCGAGGTAGCTGCGTCCGATCACGCCTTCTTCTGTATGGAGATCTATCAGGATCAAAGGCCAGTCGGCCAACGTCGCAATGCGCGCTACGACGGGGCGCTTGAGCTTGAGCACGATCGGCCGTGCCCGAATACTTTGGAGCGTCAATGTCTGGAAACTCATTCTACCCCTCTCCCGCAGAGCGCATGGCGAGGGCACTACTTGCACGCTCGACCTGCGCCGTCGACCCGGGCTCGTGCACCCAAGCCGCTTAGTCACCCAAGGCACGTAGGTGAGAGCCGCCATCAGACAAAACGAGCACATATAATGAAGAGATTGTCTAAAGCGAGACGGGTATGATGCGCAAATCCATCTTAGCGCTCGTCACAATTGTGGCGCTTCTTGCCTATCTCGGCCTCGCTATCCTCGGCTGGGGTGGGTTTGCTGCCTTCTTCTCCCACTCCGCCCTGATCGCTCTTACAATCGTATTGTTCGCCCTGTCTGGGGTCGCGATCTTCAGCGGCGGAAATCTGAGCCCCGGTGTGCGCGAGGATCGTGCCAACCGCTGGGTCATTTTAGCTTTCGGGCTGATCGGGTTGCTGGCCGCCTATCTACCGGCCTACACAGACCGGAAAGGGTTCTGGACCCTCGACGGTGATGCTATCCGCTGGCTTGGTGTCGTTCTCTTCGCTGCTGGTGGTGCAATACGGATCCGGCCGGTATTTGTGCTTGGTCATCGGTTTAGCGGGTTGGTGGCTATCCAGCCCGGTCACAAGTTGGTCACGAGCGGCGTCTACGGGGTCATCCGTCACCCGAGCTATCTGGGGCTGCTCGTCAACTCGCTGGGATGGGCGCTCGCCTTTCGTTCGGGGGTCGGGGTATTACTCACAGTGCTCCTCATTCCGCCGCTCCTTCGCGCATTCATGCTGAAGAGCGGCTGCTGCGTACGGAGTTCGGCGGCGAATACGATGTATAATGCACTCGCACGTCGCGGCTCATTCCCAGGCTCTATTAAGGCACGCAGCTGCCGCCGAACATTCCTGTTGCCGGCGGGATTGGGAGCGGATCGTTGATCATCGCGAAAACACTTCGGTGCCCGATGGCCTCAGGACGTACCGTGGAGCCCTTCTGGAGGTCGAACGGTGTCGCTCGCGAACAGTGCGACTTTAGCGGAATCCTCCATAGTAATATTACTATGGAGCTTTCTGCTAAAGTCGCACTTTGCGGATGCCGCCCAAGCTGACCGTCAGGCCATCAGGTTCAGCTCCATCGAGATCGCGCGCCGCCCGTCATGCCACCGTCGATCGCGAGTTCCGCGCCGGTCATGTCGCTGGAGGCGTCAGAGGCGAGGAAGAGAACCCCCGTTCGCGATATCCTGCACCTGCCCAGTCCTGCCGAGCGATACTCCGGCTTTGGCTACTTCGTTCGGATCAATCGGTACGTTGCGTCCGGCCGATACCGGTAGCTTCGTCCGAATCGGCGTGTCGATGACCCCGGGGTGGACGGTGTTTGACCCGAATGCCAACTTCGGCCGCTGCACACTCCATCGCCACCGCCTTCGCGAACAGGCGTACGCCTCCCTTTGTGGCGCAATAGCCGGCTAATCCTGCCGACCCCGGATGCCCGGCTACCGAGGACATGATGATGTAGCCACCGCCGGCATGGAGCCCGCTGTCCTCTCCTCGCTTCCGCCACTGTGCGGAACGGGAGTAGGCTGTGCAGGCGCGGGCGGGCGGACAGGGTGAGGACCCTCGGTTCGCTGGGATGGAAACGCAACGGAGGGAATATCCATGCTGGAAATCGGCTTGTTTCACAACGGGGCGTCCAGCCTGCCGGTCATCACGAACAAAGACGGCGTCACGTTCAACAACGGCTCGTTGCAGGAGGTCCACCGGGCGGCGCAGGAGACCTTGGTAAACCAGGTGCGCCAAGGCATTCTCGCCGAAAAGCTGGGGTTCCAGTCGTTCTGGCTGACCGAGCACCATTTTCAGCCCGAGGGCGCGGAGATGGGCCCCAAGGTGGCTGTATTGGTGGCTGTGGCGACTCGATGACCAATGGGAGAAGTTCGGCCCCGGCTGTGAGCACCAGCTATCGATGTTGCCGAGTGAATACTTCAAGCGCCAATGCTACATCGCGCTCGATGTCGACGAGGACGCAGCCGTCGATATCGTCAACAAGATGGGCGCTGAATATTTCGTCGTGTCGAGCGACTACCCCCACTCCGACGGTGCCTTCCCGGACGCGATGAACGAATTCTTCGGGATGCCGCTGAATAGCGAGCAGCGGCGCAAGATCTTGTGGGAGAACTGCGCCCGCCTTTACGCGATAGAGACCCGTCGCAAGCTCTGACGGCCCCGCAGGCCTCGGCCGCCGAGTAGCGGCCGAGTACCTCGCCAGGAACTACCGCGCTGAGAGCTGATTGGACCTCCTGGCTATACTGCTTCATCCCAGAACTTTCATTATGGGAGGAGGACGTGTTCGATCTCGATCGCTTCATCGAAGACCGCCGCACCGTGGTGCGCGGGGATTTCGAAGTCGTAAGGCCGCCCGCGATGTGTTGGCACGAGCCAATCCGGACCCTGCCGCGATCCGAAGCGCGGTGACGCCAGCCCGCGCCGGCTCTTCTATAAGTCCGACACGCTGACAATTCTCAATATTGTCTGGGGCAAGAGATGACGATCATGCCCCATGACCACCCGGAAGTGGGGTCCTCGCGCCATCTATTGTGGCCGTCGGACGGCTTGCCGGTGCTGTCACTTCAAATGGCCGGCAAGGTGCTTGTTCATCTCGAACATCGTCACCTTGTCCTTGCCGAAGACCCTCCGGAGCTTATCGTCCGCCAGGATTTCGCGTCGGTTCTCTGGGTTCTGCAAGTTGTGCAAGCGAATGTACTCCCACATCTTGCTCACCACCTGTCCCCGGGGCAGCGGGTCCGAGCCGACCACCGCGGCCAGCTCCTCCGACGGGTGTAGCGGCTTCAGCAGGGCATTCGCCTTGCCTGCACTGGCTTTTTTCTCCCGCGTTTTGGTTGGCATCAATCTCCTCCGGTTTCCGTGTGGCTCGCATCGGGCTGCCCTGCCTCTACGACGTTTGGTCACCGCATGCTTGGTGCTATCCCAGCGTGATGCGGGTGATATCGCCGAGGCCGAGGCCTTGACCCGTACCGCAGGTACGTTCCTGAAGGCAACCCCCGGGAATGTTGCCGCTCGGTAGTGTGAGCCTACCCGATGTAACCGCGCACTGATGAGACCAAACCGCCGCTCCGAGCGGGTTCGAACTCTCAACCCCGTGGAGGGCAACAGTTTCGACCCGCCCCGTTCGCTCCTGGAGACGGCTGTCAACTTGCGCCGCCTCCTCTGTTTGACGCGCCTCACGGGCATCCTCCGGTCGGAGGCATCCTCTCGTTGTGGGCGAATTGCGACTGCTCTGTTTCTATGCCGAACGTGGTAAGTGCCAGCGCTGATCACGGTTGTCGAGTCTCCCGGCACGGCGGTGGCGATGCAGCGCCATACCGAGATGGTTGGGCCGGACCGCCATCCCGAATTCCCGTGAGAGATAGTTGAGAACCTCACTGGCTGTGGAGCTATGGCGAGAAGTTGGTGACGGCGTGACGGGGTAAGGCGGCGTATCGTGGTGGTGTTCAATGCCTCCACTTCTCCAATGAAGGAGTGATACGCCGTGTCCGACAGTAACGTGATCAAGCTCACCCAGCCAGGGGCCTTCAGCGATTCCCTGACGGAAATCCTGCGTAACGGCGCGCGTGCGCTGCTGGGCCGGGCCATCGAAGCGGAGGTTGCCGAGTTTCTTGCAAAGCACGCCGATCTGAAGACCGCGACCGGCCAGCAGCGCGTTGTGCGCCACGGCCATCTCCCGGAGCGTGAGGTCATGACCGGGATCGGCCCGGTCTGCGTTCGCCAGCCGCGGCTGCGCGACCGCGAAGCTACCGAGGGCGAGCGCATCCGGTATTCGCCATCGATCCTGCCGCGGTACGCGCGGCGGTCGAAGAGCCTGGAAGTGCTGATCCCTATCCTCTACCTGAAGGGCATCTCAACCGGCGATTTCGAGGAAGCGCTGGCGGCGCTCGTCGGCACGGACGCGCCCGGTCTATCGGCATCGACCATCGCCCGCCTCAAGAGCCTGCCCCGCGGAGGCGGGGGGAGGCGTGGAGCCAGGAGCACGCGCGCTGGCAGAAGCGCGATCTGTCGGCAAAGCGCTACCTCTACTTCTGGGCCGACGGCATCCGTTTGGAGGCGCGCGGCTCGAGGAGCAGGCGCAGTGCATCCTAGTCATCATCGGCGCGACGCCTGAAGGCAGGAAGGAGCTTGTCGGCTTCACCGATGGCATTTCGCGAAAGCTCACAGTCGTGGCGTGATCTGCTGCTCGATTTGAAGCGTCGCGGCCTGACAACTGCGCCGCAGATTGCGGTCGCCAAGCCTGCCCTCGCGAAAGCGGGGGGTGCGCTTGGGTTCTGGAAGGCGCTCGGCGAGGTGTGGCCGACAACCCGCGAGCAACGCTGCTGGGTCCACAAGACCGCGAACATCTTGAACAAGCTGCCAAAGAGCCTGCACACCAAGGCCAAGCGCGCGCTGCAGGAGATCTGGATGGCCGAGACCAAGAAGGATGCCGTTGCGGCATTGGAAGCCTTTGTCGAAACCTACGGGGTCAAATACGACAAAGCGGCCGATTGCCTGACCAAGGATCGCGACGCGCTGCTGGCGTTCTACGATTTCCCCGCCGAGCACTTACGAACCACGAACCCCATTGAAAGCACCTTTGCGACCGTCCGGCTGTCGCAGAGCGCCAGCTGCAGTTCGGGCCGGTCCGGGACCGCTTTTGCGTTGCCAGGCCAAACCAACAGCTTCGGCCCGTTTCTAGCGGATACCATCTTTGCCGCGCTTCACCTCATCCGGCTCAAGGGAGAGGGAGTTGAGGTTCGCAGCTGAATTGCTGGTGGAGGGAGCAAGGTTCGAACCCTCGGTCCCGCCTGACGCGACCAATGTTCAATGTCCGCCTCTGCTTGGTTCGCCGCCAACCGAAGGCGGGAAAGAGAACCAGCACAAAAAGCGTCGGGCGCTTCCCTGCGGAACCGATGGTTCAAATCCGGTTCCCTCCAACGGCGAGTTTGCTGCGAACCAGCCGGCCCTGTCTCGCGCGGACGGCCCAAACGCTTAAACCGCCGGCATTTGCGAAGCACCCCCGGAAAATCAACGCCGAGTTCGCGGTTGGGTGGCAGCTGAGGCCTGCTCGCGGAACACCGTGTCGGCGGCCTGCCTTTGCGTATCCGTGAGGCTCGAATAAAGGCTGTCGAAGGCGGTCGCTAAGCGCTCGGTGTTGTCGGCGTAAGCGCGCGCGATCTGAGCGTAGGAGCGCATGTTATCGACCGCACTCATCGAGGTCACGGCGTGGGCGCTGGGTGAAGAGCGCATCCGTGCTCGCGGCATTATCGCGCATCGCCTGGGCGAAGGCAGTCCACAGCGGCATCTGCGCTTCGGTGATGCCGCTGTGACTGCAGCGTCCGAATCCGCTGATCCACCGCGGCTTGGGTGGCGGCTGAAGGAGCAGGCGATGCCGGTTGCACGGCCGCCGGTGAGACTGCAGCCGGCGCAGCAGGACCGGTTGGCGGGAGCTGGGCCGTCGGCGCCGATTGGGCGAGGCCAAGGGAGGGAACAAGCAAAGCTGCCAGTGCGGCACCGCGTACAAGGGTCGATACAACCATGGTTTCCTCTCCTATGATCAATCGGCTTTACCGCCAGGGCCCTCGCCCGCCGCCGAAGCCACCGCCTCCTCGAGCCTCATGCCAGCCGCCGAAACCACCGCCATGCCAGCAGACGCCGCCATGCCAGCCGCCGAAACCACCACCGTGCCGATCACCGAAGGGGCTGCCATGCAAGCCGCCAAAGCGACCATCGCGCCAGGTACTGGCCCAGTGAGGGCGCGTTGCTTGCCGGCCGCGAAAGCCCCGAGACATCCCGACAAATCCAGGCCCGGTGTGGCCGAAATGAGCGATTGCCGCGCCCGCTCCAACGCCTGCGAACCCGCCAGTTACGTAACCGCCACTCCACCACCCAGGCCCAATGGTGGCGAAGGCCAGGACGGGAGGACCGATGAAGAACGCGAAGGAGGGTGGGCCGAAGATGATGAGCGGCGGCACCACGGCAACGCCGATTTCGGGCGGCGGCAGGACCACGATCGGTGGCGGAACCGTCGCGCCGAGCAGCGGGCCAACCGGCGGCGGCGCGACAGCGGGTGCAGAAGGAGCAGTAACGGGTGGCGGGGCCGCTGCGGCGGGCGGATATACGGAAGTCCGGCGACAATCGGCGGCGGTGCGACGTAGATCGGCGGCGGCACCACGATCACCGGAGGGGCGACAATTACGCCGATCGAGGCGCCGACCAAGAGGCTGCTCCAAGCCCATGGGCCGGCGCCCCATCCCCAACCGAAACCGCTCCACCCCCAGGTGTGGCGCCAATCCCACCACCCCGCGTTCATTTTCACGGTGATGCAGTTCTACTACCAACACCTTGTGCTTCAGCGCCCGGGCGGTTCCGTCAAAGCCAGATAAGCCCTGACCGATCGACCCGCGGACGCGTGAGGACCTGTCCCTCGCGCGGTCACCCCTGCATCGTCGGAGACAGCGCCAGCGCCTGGCGTATGAAAAGGAGGGCGCCGGATATCACCCCTGTGTCGTATCCGAACAACAGGCCGCCGAGCGCCGCAACGCCGACGTGGGTCATCCTGACCAAAGTCTGCAGGGTGCGCCGTGACAAGGCGGCGCTTTCCAGTGGGTGCAAGGCTAGACACGCTGATGGCGCTAACGGCACGCAAGCTGACATCAGACCTTCATGGTCGACGCTCGGTAAATCTCGTCGATAGCTTCCGCGAGGGCCGCCTCAAACGCGGCGTCGCTCATCGAATGTCTTAGGTCTTCAACCAAGGCCCGCGAAAAGCTCGCGATCATGCCGTGATTGGCGGAGAGGCGTTTGCATGCGTCAACTCGTGTATAGCCGCCGGAAAGCGCGACGACCCTGATCACCCGGTCATGGTTGACCAGTGGCGCATAAAGGTCGGGGACATCCGGTATCGTCAGCTTCAGCATGACCTGGCTGCGATTCGGCAGCGCGTCGAGCTTCTTGGTCAATTCGGCGAGAAGGATCGCTTCCGCGCCGGCTTTGTCCGGGCTCTTGATCGACACCTCCGGTTCGATGACCGGCATGAGACCATGCTCGGCGATCCGCGCGGCCGCATCGAACTGCTGCGCTACCACGGCGGCGATGCCGTTTTTGGAGGGGCGGTGGATCACGGAGCGCATCTTGGTGCCGAAGACACCGAGCCTCACAGCTCGGGTTAAAACCGCATCGAGTTCCGGCATCGGTTTCATCAAGCTGACACCGTCCCTCTCGGTCTCGAGCCCCTTGTCGACCTTCGCAAAGGGGATAACGCCTCGCTCTTCCCACAAGAACGCCGGCGTCGGCTTTCCCTGCACCTCGCCGTCCATCGTGCCTTCGAAGAGAATCGCCGCGATAACCTTGGCGCCGGTGAAGGCGGGGGCGGTCATGATGCGCGCGCGCATCTGATGCATGAGCCTGAACATCTCGGCATCGCCGCTATAGGCGGTGTCCGGAATACCATAAAAGCGCAGAGCGCCGGGCGTTGATCCACCGCTCTGGTCAAGTGCGGCGATAAAGCCGTCCCGTCCAGACATCTCCGCCGTCATCCGATTATCGGCCATGATCGTTACCCTCGCCAGTCCATTCGCTCAAGTATATCGAGTTGGCGATCGCCTCGGCGACGCCTACGTGCGGGCTGCGGCAAATTTCTGCTCTGGGTGGACTTGAGCCGAATAACCCCGGCTGGCTGACCGATGGCAAAGAAAATTTGCGCCGAGCACCGATATCAAGCTAACATTAATGGGACGCCTGCTCCAGCCGCCAAGGGCCATGTAGCAAGGCCGATCGAAGGCTCAGCAGTCGCGCGAGCCAGAGACGCACGCTCGAACAGCTCATCGCCGAATGCGCCACGGAGAGGCCAGATGCGGATCGCCGATGACACAGAGGGCATAGGCCGGCGCTACCGCGAGCTATTCCGGCCGAGTTCGGAGCAGCCATCGCCGCCGAAGCCTGAGCCCGAGACGAAATCGGCCGCAGAGAAGATGTGCCCCTGCGGCCGGCCTGTAAGTGATTGCTTTTTCTGTGTCGGCGGTGTGATTATAGGCTGCCAGCTGAGCTTGGTGCCGACCGTCGTTAGGGCCTCGACACAAGCGACCGCGATTAGTGCCGCGATCAACCCATATTCCACCGCGGAGACGACGCGTTCGTCCTGTAGTAGAAGTCTGGCCACACAATCGGGCCGGCAGCATCCGGTCAAGGTTGCCGCCGCCAGCGCCGCCCGAAGAACAGCAGGTGGAGGAGATCCCCGCTGCCCCAATGGCGAGCAGCCCGTTCACAATCACATTTGCAGGGAGTGACGTCGAATGAGAGCCGGGTTTCGCGTCACCAATATTGATCGCGAAAAACGGCGCGGCCAGCACGCGCATGTCTTCTACGGCCGGCTTCGTGCCGCGGACATCCGGCCTTCATAAAAAATTTGGGACGTTTTCGGCTTGGCTGGGGAAACATCAAGCGAGTCGCCTATTGCAAAATTCAACTACCTGTGCTCACAAACATTTCCTAAAAGGCAGGATAAATATTTATCGGAATTACATGACGACGGCTTTTTCCATGTACAATAAGATATTTCGAAACGGTGATATTGTGTCTAAGCTCTGGCCGATATGTCAATGTCGCGGCACCTTGCCTGCTTATCACGTTAGTCAGATGCCACCCGCCGCGCATTAGTTGCAGCCTGGTTCGGATTGGAAGGAAGCGTCGCTGGAGATCAATTTCGGTCCGCCGGTTCTATCCGGGTTTGTGGCCCCGGATCAGGGATTTGGCAGCTTTGACAACGTGTTCCGGGGTGAAGCCCAGCTCACGCATCACGATCTCACCGGGCGCCGACGCACCGAAGCGATTCAGCCCGATGATTGCGCCGTCGAGGCCCACGTAGCGCTCCCATCCGAGCGTGGAGCCTGCCTCGATGCTGACTCGCGCCTTGACGCCGGGAGGAAGAACCGTGTCCCTGTAGGATTGCGGTTGCGACTGAAACAAATCCCACGACGGCATCGAGACGACCCGGCTTGCAATTCCTTCGCGCGTCAGTTGGTTGTGCGCTTCTAGCGCAACCGACACTTCGGAACCGGTAGCAATTAGTCGCTTACGACCTGAGTGTTTGCATTTTGTGAGCAGATTTGTCAGGCCAGAGCAGGAATGATGGTGTGTTCGGTGAGACGGCGGCCGGCAGCGATGGCGGCGCGGCCAGCGCGGGTGAGATAGTAGCGATAGGTACCGAGGACGCGTTTGATGACGCCGAGATGGCGCAGACGGGCGAGTTGTCGGGATAGGGTGGCGGGAGAGGATTGGCCGAGGAGCGGCAGTAGGTCGGCGCGGCGGAGACCGGCGATATTGAAGCCAGGACGCTGGAGGGCGGCGAGCAGGGTCTGTTCGGCGCGGCTGAAAAAGTTGAGGCCCTTGAGGTTTCGGCCTTTGAGCGGGCGGGGTTGGGTGAGACGGTCGAGCGTCCGGATGCCAGCCGAGAAGTCGTCCAGACTGGAGAGGTATTCAAGGTAACGGCGATTGCAGCTTAGCAAGATCTCACGCAAGTCCTTGAGGCTGTAGATGGTCTTTCTGACGGGGGCCAGGGCGCGAGTTGCCGGGCCTTGGCGATGTTCCACCTTGCGGTAGTGCTTGAAAGCGGAGACGTCGTTGGTGGTCGTCTCGATACGTAGGACGAGGCCGAATTTGTCGTAGATCTTGATCGAGGACTTACTGAAACGATGCTTGACGCAGGTGCCCTCGATACGCGTGGTGAATTGGCTGCCGATCTCTTGGGCGAGTTGGGCAGTGATCTTGTGGCCGAGAAAGGTGGCGACGTGTTCGGCTTTGACGGTCAGGATGGCTTGCCGGGAAAGCTGTTCATAGAGGGGTTTGAGGATGGCCGGCGTGCGGAACACCAGATCAGTGGCGTATTCGACCTGCATGAAACTCCAGTGGTAGGACTGGGCGAAGACGTCGAGCACCGGACAGCACTGCTGGGCATAGTGATCGAGGATGCGATGCAGGTGGTCGGGCGAGAGGGTGTCGGCGAGGGCCTGCGCGCGCTCCCAGTCGTCAATGCGCAGAAAGGCGTTGTCGGCAAGGGTGAAACCGACGCCGGCGGCGGTGAGTTGGCGGGCCAGCCAGCTATGCCCATTGCAATAGAACTGCAGACGGAACGGGCACCAGGTCGGCACGCGCAGATAGATCAGGCCCAACTCGGCGTCGATGAAGTAGAAGTAGTAATGCAGGCATTTGCCAGTATCCGGCCGCAAGAAGGTGCGATGCGTGTGCTTGTCATGCCAGGGCTTGTAGGTGTGGCAGGCTTCCATCGCCGAGATGATATGCACCAGGCCGGGACGGTCGCCGCGGACGACAAGCACCCTGGCGACGACGTCCTCCTTGCGGATGTGGTTCTTGGCAATGTGTTCGATGGTAATGCCAGCGGCACTCGCCAACTCGGCGGCGCGCTCGCGTACTCGATCGCGAAGTGGTTCGGCAAATCGCGGATAGTCGAAGATCCGGATCTGCCGCGCAGAAAGAAATCCCGTCATTCCCTTCGCGTAACAGGCTCCCGGCAGCGTGCCGGTGACGATGATCCGGTCATAGCAGGAGAGCACCCCGGCGAGGCGCTCGCGGTAACGCTCCGTCAGCGGCTGCCTCAACCTCCCCTCCTGCTCCCCGCGTCTCCTGCGTCTATTTTAACCTGTTTGGTTCCGGCTTCGCCGGCTTAGGATAACGGTCGGCGAACCCGTAGCGCAGTCGCTGAGGACATACGCTCCTTTCGCCACTCCCGAAGCCGGCGCCAGCGTTGAGCGGTCCAGAGTAGGTAATTTCTGGCGCGTAAGCACAAGTCCTACCGGCCCCGAGGTGTGCGCAACCGCGATCTTCCACGCCTCCACGGTCTCGTTGGCGTCCGCCGGGCGCAGCAGCGTCAGATCAGGAAGCGCGCGAAGGCTTGCCAGTTGTTCCACCGGCTGATGCGTAGGTCCGTCCTCGCCCAATGCGATGCTGTCGTGGGTCCATACATAGATGACGTGGGCCTTGCTCAAGGCCGCCAGTCTGATGCTTGGCCGCATGTAGTCGGAAAACGTAAAGAAGGTGGCGGCAAAGGGCAGGACGCCGCCATGCAGGGCCATGCCCGTGGCAATCCCGGCCATCGCGTGCTCGCGAATACCGAAATGAATATTCCGCCCGGCATATCCGGTCGGACCGCCTACCAGTCCCTGGGTCGGCGGCGCACCCTCGGGAGGCTTAAAGAGGGGACTCTCGAAGTCGCCGTGTCCCTTGAGCGCGGTGCGCGTGGACGGATCGAGGTCGCCCGAGCCGCCAATCAGGTTAGGTACGACATCGGCCAGCGCGGTGATAGCTTTCTGTCCGGCGTCGCGGGTCGCCATCGCGCCGTCCGCCGGCGTGAAGCGGGGAAGTCCCGCTTCCCATCCTTTCGGCAGTTCACCGGTGAGTACCTGCCGAAACTTCCCGGCTGCCTTTGGATCGACGGCGCCCAACGCGTCCACTCGTCGATTCCATTGAGTCTCCAACTCGCGCCCTCGCTCGACCGCCTTGCGAAACTGGGCCAAGGCTTCGTCGGGGATATAGAAAACCTTGTCTTCAGGCCATCCCAGCGCGCGTTTGGTTAACCGCACCTCCTCGACGCCCAAGGGCTCGCCGTGCGCCTGAAAAGTGTCATGCTTATGCGGACTGCCAAAGCCGATATGCGTGCGTGCCACGATCAGCGACGGCCGGTCATCGATCGCCTTTGCCTTGGTTAGGGCAGCATCGACCGCGGCTGTATCCTGCCCGTCGATATGCTCCACATGCCATCCATAGGCCTGGAATCGCGCGCCAACATCTTCGGTGAAAGTTACATCGGCGCTGGCCGAGAGCGTTATCTGGTTGGCGTCGTAGAGCACGATTAATCGTCCGAGCCGAAACTGACCCGCTATCGAGGCGGCCTCCGCCGCGACACCTTCCATCATGTCGCCGTCACTAGCCATCACATACGTGTAGTGATTTATCACTTCATGGCCCGACCGATTGAAGGTGGCGGCCAGCCAACGCTCCGCGATTGCGAATCCCACCGCGTTTCCAACACCTTGACCCAACGGACCCGTCGTAACTTCCGCACCTGGCACCACGCCATACTCGGGATGCCCCGGGGTACGGCTGCCCCATTGGCGAAATTGCTGTATATCAGCCATCGTAAGGTCGTAACCGGTGAGGAACAGCAGGCTGTAGAGCAGCATGCTGGCATGCCCGGCGGACAGCACAAAACGATCGCGATCGGGCCATTTGGGGTTGGTGGGATTGTGCCGCAGATGGCGCGTCCACAAGACGTACGCCATCGGCGCCGCGCCCAACGGCATCCCCGGATGTCCCGAGTTCGCTTTCTGGACTCGCGTCGATCGACAGCGTCCGGATGGTGTTGATGCAAAGCTCGTCGATTGGCTGAAACGTCGTACTCATGGCTCCTCCGGACTGCCCCCAACCTTAAAGCGAATGAATATTGCAACGAGAGCAGAACCCCCACCCTACCGGAGGCTTCCGGACCTCGCAACGACCGCTATCGAACCGCCGGGTTCGACCCAAAGCAGCCAGGGAGACATCGCTCGAGCTATGACCGGATCCTACTCGCCTCGCGGCGCGCTCACTCCGGACGGTGCGCAAGTGCGAACCCGGCAAGGTACTGGTTGCGGTCGCCGTCGAAGGCCTGCGCGACAAGGCCGCACGGTGCCGATACGGATTAGCGTCATCGCGAAGCGTCGGCCCTGGCCATCGCCGCTCGGCCGCTTCAAGCCGATCACAAACATACGGCCCAGGTAAAGCTGCAAGAGGCCGACCCGCCCACACTCCGATCTCGCGCGGAACCAAAAGTTCGAATCCACTCCCCTCCAGCAGACAGTCTGTCTCTCTCCCGCAAATTTCTTCGAAGGTCGAGAACCCCGGCTTTCCGCGCCGGTCAGCGCGGCTGGCTTGGCGACCGGGACGGCAGAGACGCGTAGGGTTTTCCAATTCGCGCCAATCGGCGGCAATATCTCTGTTGGGCCATATTTCAGTACCGCATTGCCCTTGAATGGGGCCGACGAGGGCGCCCGCTGATCCGAACGAAGTCCGGCCTTCGCCGGACTGAACACGCAGTAGATCTTTGAATTCGGATCGGGCTCAGCAAAGCCGAGCACGATCCGCTTACCGTGCCAGGCAAGCGGCAGACGTGAAGTGCTCGAGGAGCTTCTTTGACGTCAAATCGCGCGGCTGCTGCCTTTCATTGGTCGGGCCTCGGCGGCTAGGATTTACGCGCCCGCTTGTTTAGGCCAAAGAACCGCGGGCCCGACCAAGGTGCCCCGGTGATCCGCTCGGCGATCACCGTCAGCGAGCGATAGCGCTGGCCGTCGTATTCGAACCCGTTCTCGCGCACGAGGACGGTATGGGTGTGCCCGCGCCATTGCCGCACCAAGGTCGCGCCGGTCTTCAGCACTCCGCCGGGATCGAAAGAACGAGCGCCTTTCTCGAACTCTCCTGCGAGAATTTGCAGGCGGCGCTGCAAGGCCCGGCTCGGGCCGCCGTGAGCGCGTTGTTGCAGCTTATCGGCGAGCCCCCTGATGATCAGATCGCGACTGAGGCCCAGAGGCGGTCCGGTGTGATGCAATGCTCGCCAAGCACGCCGCAGCTCTTCTGTCGACCGATCGACCAATCCGGCAATCTCGCAATCAAGCTTCGCCAGGTCCGGGCTTCGCAGCCGGTCCTTCTGGCCGCCGTTTGGGCCGAGACCGGAGGACGGCCCGCCAGAGTGCTGGCGAGCCGAAGTGTCGTGGACTGGAAGTTTCATGGGCTCGCCGGCTCGGCGATGCGGTAGACCCGGCTGCGCTCCTCTTTGGCCGAGGCAAGAGTGAGTCCGAGCTTTTTCTTCAAGGTCCCTGAGAAGACGCCGCGCACGGTCTGACGCTGCCAGCCGGTCACGCTTGCCACCTCGTCGACGGTTGCCCCTTCGGGCAGACGCAGCATCGCAATCACCACGTCCTGTTTCGAGGGGCCCTTCGGGTCGGGTTGCGGCTCCGGGTCCGGCAACAAGTCGATTGCCGACCACAGCTCATCGATCAGCGCGTCGCGGTCGCCAACTTTCTTTCGCTTTTCGACGCCGGGCAGAGCGTTCCACAGCGCCAGCAACCGCTTGCCGCTAAGTGGGGCAGTGGTCACCACACGGTGCAACGTTTTTCTAATCGGGCTCTGGCATGTCTATCCATTGCTCGCCGCGTCTATTCGAAGCCGCCTCGTCTCGTGAAGCTTGAATGGTCGATGAAAAGGAGGTCGGTCATTGAAAAAAAAGCTAGAGCGGGGGGAGCCCCGCCTCGTTCTTTCTTTCATGAAGCGATCAGGGATGGGGCGGTCATCTTGCACCTAAGATCTCTGTGCGCCAATCGGACGCGGCTGTTCTGGGGGCTCGAATTAAGCGATGCCTACTCTCGCCCTAATAACGTTGCGGCTCCGGCGGAGCATCGAGGGGTTGAGAACCAACGCCCCTTCATGGGCGCCGCAGGCGACAATCGGCGTGTTGGCGTTACTCCTACGGCTTTGCGGGCTCGGCGACAAGCCCGTTTGGCTGGACGAGATAGCGAGCTTGCGCCGAGCGACGGCGTCAGTGCCCGACCTCGTCGCCGACTCGATGCACAGCACTCATTTCCCGAGCTACTTTCTAATATTGTGGCTGATCGGAAAGATTGGCACCTCACAATGGCTATTGCGGTTACCATCAACGGTTTTCGGTGCGTTCGCTGCATCGCTGGCTTGTGCAATCGGCCGGAAGGCCGCTGGACCACGCAGCGGTCTAATCACTGGGCTGCTTATGGCATCTTCGCCGTTCGAGGTTCAGTTCGGGCAAGAGGCGCGCTCTTACACCCTGGTGTCCTGCCTCATTCTGACGGCCCTCCTCGGGCTCGTACAATTGGCCCAAGACCCGGCTGACGCTGCAATTCCGGTGCAACGCAAACGCGCTCCGCGCGGCCCCTGGATAGCCTATTGTGTTGGCACGGTGGGAGCGCTCAACGTGCTCAACGTCGCGGTGCCCTGCCTGCTCGCATCTAATATGGGCGCAGTGGCGATCGCTCGAGGCGCGGGGGAGGGCAGACGCGGATTTCTGCGCAACTGGGGTCTGGCTCAGGCGCTGGTCATTGCTACATGGGTTCCCTCCATCGCCGCTGTCTATTTTGTCAGGGGTGGCGCGGTCCTTGACGGCGCGGGATGGGCTCCGGCGGAAACAGCAAAGACAATCTGGTCAATCATCGCTCCGGTCTACCTGCTGCGCATCTCGAGCTTCATTACCTACTGCCTGCTTCCCGTCGGGATTCCGGCGCTTGCATTCGTCATCGCAGCACTTGCGGCGCTCGGCGTTTGGCGGCTGCGCCGCGATCCGACAATCCTGGTGATCCTCGGCTGCTCGACACTTGTAGTGCCGCTGGGCCTATTGCTTCTTTCTATATTCGTACCGGTATTGGTGCCGCGGTATTTCGCCTGGAGTGCCGGGCCATTCTTTATCTTTGCCGGTGCCGGCCTGGGGTGGCTCTCCCTTGCACGGTTTGCCGCGGCAGCCGCGATCCTCGGAACAGTCAGTCTCGTCAACCTGATCCCTTACTATTATTCCGAGACCAAGCCGCGCTGGGAGCTGTTGGCGGCGCAGCTCGCCGCTACAGCGCAGCCGGGGGATGTGGTGCTGCTCGACTGCTATGATTCCTATTCCGTGCTCTCGATTTTCGCTGCCCGGGCCGGTCTCGATAAAAATCGAGTCACACTCACCTGGGATCCACCGGAGGTGGCGGAGCTTGCACCCGGTCACGATGTTTGGGCGGTCTACGGGCGTACCGGCCAGGGCGCGAAGAATATGTCGTCGGAAGATTTCCGCAGCACCCTTGCCGCCCTGGGCCAGCCGGTCGCCGAAAATTCGATCGGGCGTTACATTACTCTCTGGCAGTTTAGGCAGCCAATGTAGCGAGGTTCCTTACCCAAATCAGGTTCGCTATGGCTCCCAGCGTAGGCCTATCGGCTATAATCAGGTTAGGCAGTAATAGCGAGATGCCGGAGAAACAGAGAGCCCGCGGATCGCTTCCTCATCATAGCACCCGAAATGCTGTCCAATGCAGGTCGAGCCCGATCGGTGGATGAAAGAGCAACGCGACTAGCGAACCGCAATACAGCCGAGGTCACCCCCTTCCGATACAGTCGTGGAGATCCGCGAAACTGTCGACCTCGTAGGCGCGATGCTGGTTATTGTACTATACGGCGTGTGGCTCTTCCTGTTCTCGCAGCTCTGATCCGGAAAGCGCGCCCGGGAGCCCGAAGCAGCGCGGGCCCAGATCCCCCCGATCCGGACAACGGTTTAGCGCCGGGCGATCGCCGGAATACTTCGAACCCTCTGCTGCTCCCTACCACGAGCACGTGGCCGACGAAGTCGGGCTTATGCAGCCGCTGTGGGACGATCGGGATACCGCTGTGCTGGTGTCGTTTTGCCAGCCTTTACGGCGACTGAGAGTTCCAAGCCGGCTTCCTCCAGAGAGAGAGTCAGATCACAAGAGTGCTTGACAACAGCCGGTGGAGGGGCGGGGAAACGGTTCGCTACCGAGGCGGGTACGAAGCCGGTGGCGGATAGCCCGGCTGGGGGGCGTAGCCCGGGGCCGGTCCGTAATCCGGCGCCGGGGCAACCGGTCCTGGTGCGGCATATCGCGGCGTCGGAGACCTCCGAGAAGCCATGCACTGCGCATAATAGGCAGTGTATTGCTGCTGCAGGTACCCCGCCGCATTCTGCGCGTTGGCTGCACCGACTCCAGTGCCGACAATCGCCACGGAGGCCGCCCCGATCCCGGCGCCCCGACCGCCGCCAAACGCGGCACCGACCGCCGCACCGAGGCCCGCGCCGAGGAGGGTGTTGCCGACCGCCTGCGAATTGACTTGGTCGCGTAACGGGGCGACCTGCGCATCGGCAAACTGCCGGCAAGCCTGATCGTCGTAATATGACTGCGCCAGGGCCGCGGTGCTCACCGTGAGCGCCGCCAGAACCGCGCCGACGAACTTTGAAGGGAGCGCCACCATCGAGAGATTCTCCTCCACACCGTGATGCTACCCGGTCCGCTGAGCCGGGAAGGGTCCAAGATCATCTGATAAGGTGACCAAGCCCTAAACAGTGGAGCAAACCCTCATCCCTTTTGCTGGGATCGTGCAGACCGTTCGGCCTTCATCCAGCCGGCCATGCATCGGGTACCCGTCGAAGTTGACTTGTCCGGCCACTCCGGCCCTTGCGGTGCTGGTCCACGAGTTTGCTGAATTGTGGCCGAGCGCTGTCCGGCAGCGCCACCACTCAGCGTGCTGCCGTCCCGCGAGCGGTCGCGCCATGCCCCAGGCCCGACCCACCACATCCGCGGACGGACCCCTGTAAGCGCCGGAGCAAAAATCCCTCATTGGAGCGGCCGGTCGGTCCGGTTGCGCCGGAGTAAAACTACGGCAGCAGGAACCCTTTGGCGTAATAGCCGAGGGCGGGGGATGAAGGTGTTGGAGCTTTATGGGCGGGTTCGTTACGCGGTACAGATCGAGGGTTTGAGCCGAAGGGAAGCAGCGCGGCAGTTTGGGATTGACCCGCGGACAGTAGCCAAGATGCTGGCGTTCTCGGTACCGCCCGGGTATCGGCGGAGGCGACCACCGGCGCGTCCGAAGCTCGACCCGTTCACCGGGATCATCGAGGGTATCCTGACGCAGGATGAGGGCCGGCCGAGGAAGCAGCGGCATACCTCGAAGCGACTCTTCGAGCGGCTTCGCGACGAGCACGGCTATGCCGGCGAGCCGCGTGTGAGGATGCCCGGAGTGTTCGATTCGTCGCAACCGCCCTGATTGCACCCCATAACGAGCCAATCGAAGCTCTGGCCATCGCGCTCGCCCGGCGCCCCGAACGATCCCGCGCCCGCGGCGAAAACCGAGAGTTGGTGGACGAGCTTAGACGCGTCAACCAGTCCGGCGTTCTGGACGGACTTCGGTGCATCGCCAATGTCTTGCCAGGGAGCCGATCGGCATCCGCTGATGGTGCTGGTGGTCACGTTTTACACGACGTGCGGTTGCCGAATTGACTAGCCAATTCCGCGGTTACATGCTCGGTCGCTCGCGGCTCATGGCCGACTCGTTGCCGGGGACCGGATTCGAACTCACGGTCCCAGTAAAAGAATCATAAATCCCTCGGCGCCTTTCGACAGAAGCCCGACAGCTTGAAAGTCTCGTCAGTGGCCGCAGTTGGAGCTGACGCGCCTTGCTCAGCGCCGAGGGGCGGAGCGAAGTCAGAGCTGCATCGGCATCAGGCTAACGTCTCGGCTACCTCTTCTACCGCATCGATCGGGCTTTCCTCTTCACCTGGCCTATGCGTCCCGTGATGGTTGGGAAAGCTGGAGCAATCAGCCGTCCTTGTTTGACACGGGTCACACTCCAAACAGGAGGTTTCCGTCTGATCTCAAAAAATACCCAAGGGGCATGTCTATTCTCGATGAACGAGAACGATGATCGCCGAAAACTAACCACGTCGGATACCACGGGCCGGGAAAGGGCTGAATTGCTCGGCTCTTAATCAGACGGGGCGAATCCGTCCCTCTCCCCCGATCCGCTTCAACCTGCCAAAAAATGGGATACAAAAATCGGAGACAGTCCGGGATACAAAACTGGGTATGGGGCTGTCCAAAAATGGCGGAATCCCTCTCAGCCCCCATTAGAGTTCCGATGCCCGGGCTTTCGGCGCAAAGTGTGTTTCAGCACCCAATTGGGACCCCATCCTCGGTGGGGGCGAAGGCATTTATATTGGTCGGGAAATACGCGGTTTGCCGGGGTCCCGATCGGCGCCGATCGGGACCCCCACCGCGGTCGTGCCCCTTGGGGTGGTGTAGGAGCTGTGGGTAAGTGGCCCGCCGCAGCGACCGCCACGAGTTTGGCGGCGGCGGGCCACTTATCCACAGCGGTGGTCATCGCGGATCTCCGGTAGGGTTTGGCTGCCAAACCTGAACGCGAACCAAGGACCCGACGATGACCGATGAGATGATGATCCTTCGCACGCTGCTGGAGAAGAGCTCCGACGCCGATTTGCTGCGCGAGATGGTGGGTTTTGCCGCACATCGCTTAATGGAACTGGAAGTCGAGAGCGTGACCGGCGCCGCCCATGGCGAGCGCAGCCCGGACCGAATCAATCACCGCAACGGCTATCGTGACCGGATCTGGGAGACGCGTGCCGGAGCGGTCGAACTGCGCATCCCCAAGCTGCGCAAGAGCAGCTACTTCCCGGCGTTCCTGGAACCGCGACGCATGGCTGAGAAGGCGCTCACGGCGGTGATCCAGGAGGCTTATGTCCATGGCGTGTCGACCCGCTCGGTCGATGATTTGGTCAAAGCGATGGGCATGACCGGGATCTCCAAAAGCCAAGTCAGCCGGTTGTGCACAGAGATCGACGATCAGATCGCCGCCTTCCTCAACCGGCCACTGGAAGGCGACTGGCCCTATCTCTGGCTGGATGCCACCTATGTTAAAGTCCGCGCCACCGGTCGGATTGTCTCGGTCGCGGTCATCGTCGCCGTCGCCGTCAACAGCGACGGCCGACGCGAGGTGCTGGGCATCGCGATCGGCGCCTCCGAGGCCGAGACCTTCTGGACCGAGTTCCTGCGCTCGCTGGCAAGGCGCGGCCTGCGCGGCGTCAAGCTCGTAATCTCGGATGCCCATGAAGGGCTCAAGGCGGCCGTTGCAAAGGTGTTGCATGCCTCCTGGCAGCGCTGCCGCGTGCATTTCATGCGCAATGTCCTGGCCCATGCCGGAAAGCAAGGCCGGCGTGTCGTCGCTGCCTTCATCGCCACCGCCTTCGCCCAAGAGGACGCCGAAATGGCCCGCCTCCAGTGGCGCCAGGTTGCTGATCAGCTCAGGCCCAAGGTCGCAAAGCTGGCGACATTGATGGATCAGGCGGAAGCCGATGTCCTCGCCTTTATGAGCTTCCCCAAGGACCACAGGCCCAAGATCCACAGCACCAACCCGCTGGAACGGCTCAACGGCGAAATCAAGCGCCGCACCGACGTTGTCGGCATCTTCCCCAATGAGGATGCCATCACTCGCCTGGTCGGCGCTATTCTGCTCGAGCAGAACGACGAATGGGCCGTGCAACGCGCCCGCTACATGACCCTGGAAACAATCGCTCCACTGAGCGAAGATCCGATCTTCAAGCTGCCCGCCGTGGCAGCCTGACGACACCGGCCAAATCCGCTGGAGAGCGCGAACGACGCTGCTCTTACACCACCCCCTGGGACACGATCCGACCTCGAACGAATTCAGCAGGTAATATCAAACTCTTATGGTGCCTCGGTACAGGGTCCCGATTGGGCGCCGTTTGACAGCACCGCGCAGAGATGAGACAGCTCTACCACAGCCCGAACGGGGACACTTGGTTTCTTGCCCGTGACCCCGTGACCGGCTCGGCATTTGTCAGGCACCAAGCAAAAGCGCCATCGTTTGGAGGTACTTGCGCGCCGTCTGGACGGACAGTATTACCTATCCGGTCAGCTGCGAACCGATACAAATTTTTACGAGACAAATTGGTTGCCGGAGAGTTTAGAGGGTCCTACCCGAGAGTTTAGTAGGTATTTACAGAGGGAGCACTACAATGAATGGTCAGCCGGCGCAAAGGCCGAACCGGGTGACCGCTATATTCGAGCATGCTAGGATTGGCTTTGATATGGCGCGCGGGGTGACTTTAGCGCAGCTCGCCGAGCAGCTGGCGACGCTGGGCGAGATCCATGGCGGCTTGCCGCTGTCGATCGATGTCCAAGTGCCGGTCGATCGAGCGCACTAAGGATTTCTAGGCGCTTGCACGACAACGACCAGTAAACCTGTCTCAAACGGTTCGGCGAATTGCCGCGGGCAGCGTCGAGGTTAACGGCCGCTCTGCCAGAGCTGGACACTCCCGTGACCGGTTTACATGTCCCAGCGGTTTCCGGTTTCCCTGATCAGGGCGGGAATTTCCCAGATCGCCCGATTCAATTCCCTGCAAGGCCGCAATAAATTCCCTAAAATCTCTGTTCGGATGCGTAGGGAATTGGCAGGTAGGCCTCTTGACGCGTACGAAATATCCGGCGAGGCCTTACCGTTCTTCTCGTTGTGATCATGTTGGCTAAGTGTCTGAATCTTAATCGCATGGTTGTATTGAGGACTACGCGTCAATCTCCTGACGAGGAGTTGGATGCCGGCGATATAGAGCCAAGCCCTGGCACTGGCGATCGAAGCCTCAAAGTCTTTGGCCAGCCGGCGGTTGCGATTGAGCCAAGCGAGGGTCCGTTCGACTACCCAGCGGCGGGGGAGCACAACGAAGCCGGGAGCGTCTCGTTTGACGATCTCGACCGTCCAGCGGCCGAATTTGGTGAGAGCTTTGGCCAGTTTGTCCCCAGAATAGGCACGATCGGCGAAGAGATGGCGCAGCCAGGGGAAGAGATCGTGAATGGTTTCGACAATGAGCGGGGCGCCGTCGCGGTCTTGAATATCAGCCGAGTGAACATCGGCGCCGACGAGGAGGCCAATCGTATCGGTGACGATATGGCGCTTGCGCCCGTTGACCTTTTTGCCGGCGTCATACCCGCGGGGACCGCCGCTCTCGGTGGTCTTGACCGACTGGCTGTCGATGATCCCGGCCGAGGGGCTGGCTTCGCGACCCGCGGCCTCGCGCGTTTCCACCAACAATTCGAAGTTGATCCGCTCCAGAATGCCGTTGTCGCGCCAAGCATAGAAATAGTTCTGCACGGTGGTAAACGGCGGAAACTCGCGCGGCAACAGCCGCCACTGACACCCTGTCCTGGCCATGTAGAGTAACGCATCGACGATGCTTCGCAGCGCGGTTTTCGGCGGGCGCCCGAACCGCTTGCGCTGCGGGAGGTGGGCGAGATCACCAGCCATTCCGCATCGGTTACATCGCTTGAATACCGCAATCCTTTTCGCTCATACTGGGGTCGAGTGGTTTCAGTCCACATGTTGTGCCTCGCTGATTGCTTGACACAACCAATGAAGCACAACTCTCTGAAATCACTAAACTCTTTTTAGGTAAGCCTCTTAGGTCATTTTTAAGGGCGCGGTGGTCCGCGTTTTCCAACGAGGATGTAGTGACCGGTGAGATCGTCGCCCCAGTTACGCGCAGCCGCTTGGCGCGGTATGTAAAGACGTTTTCTGAACATCGGTGCGGCAGGTGGGTGCTTGCGGCGATTGCGTTCGCGGACAGCTCGTTTCTGCCCATCCCACCAGATCTGCTGCTCGTCCCGATGGCGCTCGTGCGGCCGAAGCAGATCTGGACGCTCTCCCTGATCTGCACGGTCGAGTCCTCGCTGGGCGCTGTCGTTGGCTACCTAATCGGCTACGGATTGTGGAGTGTGATCGGCGTGCCGCTTGTGGAGCTCTACGGTTACCGGAATGGCTTTACCGCCTATCAGCAGCTGATCGAGAAGTGGGGCGTATGGATCATCATCGCCAAGAGCCTCACCCTGTCCCATTCAAGATCATGGCGATCGCTGCGGGGGTTGCGGCCATGAGCCCTACGGCGTTCCTGGCTTCGGCGGTGGCCGGGCGTGCGCTTCATTTTGCGATCGTAGCGACTCTCATCGCACTTTGGGGCGACAAAGTCATGGTGCTCCTCTCAGGATACGGACGAGCATTGGCAATCATTTCTCTGCTTGGGCTAATCGGCATTGCCGTCGTGCAGCACTTAAGGTAACCGGACCACCAAAAACATTCCGATCATCGCCATAACTGCTTTTGCAACGCCGGGAGAGGCATTGTCAAGTTGACGAGGGCGGGTTGTTGTCCTTCAACCTTGCCCTCCTTGATGGAGGCAGGATGATAGGCACGCGCTAGCGCTTTTCGACCCCGAGCTGCCCGCCACTGACCGGGGCACTTTATCAGAACCGCCCAACTTGACAATGCCCTCCGGGCGACCCGACATGGGCGGCGGTTCAGCACGACGCACGGGCATGCTTCTGCACTGCCTCAGTAAGCAGACCCTCTGCCGGCACGACCGTAGGCCTCTTGAGTGCCAACAGCGGACCCCGCGATCACGCCGTCAGCGGTTGTCACCGTCGTGGGCATGGGCTTGGTCGTCGATCGGAACGATCGGGTAATTATCGCGATCGTTGAGGTACTTCGGTGCCGGCGGTTGGTTGTCGTCGCGGTCGCTGTCATCGACGCAGGCAAAACTACTGGCTTTTGTCGTATCGCCGACCCCGCTGTACCGTGGTAGCGCGGGATAGGGGCAGACGGGGCGTGCTAAGTCGGTTACGCCATTCGTCACGTGGTACGCGATGATCCGGTCCGGCGCGATGCCGTGCTCGACCCATTGCACGAGCGGGTCCAGTGCAAGCCGAGCTATGGTAGTACTATTCGGGCCGGGGGGAATCTGGTCGCCTTCGACGGTGTCCGGCCCCGCACCACCACCGCAGTGAGCCACCCCCGGCAACAGGAACAGCCGGGCGAATTCCTGCGTGCGACGTAGATCTTCCTTTCGCTCTCCCTCGTCGTGCCGGCCGTCGCGAGTCTGGTTTGTAATCAATCGTTCGTAATAAGCGACGGTGCTTAACGTCAGCACAAGGGGATCGGCGAAGCCGTGAGTGAGGATCAACTTGCCGCCGTGCGACTTGAATTCTTCGAGATCTGCTGTGTTTGCGTTGAGCCTCGCGGCCATCTCCTCGTCGAACGTGTCCATGTCATGGTCGAAATCGAATGTCAGCCAGTCGAAGTCGTTACCAAAAACCCAGTACGTCGGGGAACCCGATGAGGTCGTCAGCGACGCAATAGCCGCTGGGTAGCCATTGTTGCTCTCGCTTCCCCGGACGCGTCCTGCGAGGATCCGCTCACCCGTGCGCGGGTTGATCGGCCCTTCGTATAGCTTTCGCATCGCCGCAACCTGCGGCACCGTCAGGCAGGTGCGCACGTCGGCTGCCCCGCCCGTGCACTGCAGCGCAGCCGGATTCCAACGGCAGTCCCGCGGGTCGGTGAGAAAATTGTCAGAGCTCAAACCGCCATCCTTGCCGGCGCATTTCTTCACGATCGCGGCAGTGACCGCGGTCGCCTGGGCTGCCGTAATATTGACCGGGCTGCTATTGAACGCCGCGTAGTCCGAGGAGGCCCGCGGCGTGGTGCGTGTTGTTCATCAGGGGCGCACCGGCGACGATACCGTCGTAGTCGCCGGGGAATTGCAGGGCCTCATGCAGGGCTTGTCCACCGCCGGTTGAGCACCCCAAGAAATATGAGTGTTTCGAAGGCTCGCCATAGAACGCCTCGATGATCCGCTTGGAACGCACCGTCATCAGATTGGTCGATCGGGTAGCGTAATCGATCTGCTTCTCGGGATGGCCGGTCAGCACGCGGCCATCGAGGGGATCGGTCGCCGCCGGCGATGTGCCCATGTCGGTGTTGGCCACGGCATAGTTGAGCGGGAGGAGGAGGGCCAAGGTACGGTAGACGATGAGCCCCGCAATGCCGCCGTTGCCGGTCCCCAGGTATCTCCCGTTCCAGCCGGAGTACGGCATCCAGACCTAAATCTTGATGTTCGAGTCCGAGGTCGGCGTCAAAGTGGCCGCGATCCGACAAAACGCAGGCAGATTGGTGAAGACCTCACCATCGGGTGCGGTGTAGGTCCCGGCCGCGACCGACTGGGCGGCCGTGATGGTGGTGTCCGGCAGCGCCAAGCCAGCCAGAACTCGCGCATGTCGCGGCGGCGGCTGGTGTGGCGCTGATGCCGACAAGCGAGGTGACTAGCGCTGCGGAAAGCACGCCCGCGACACGCTGTGCGCCCATCACGAGTGTAGGCCGGCGCTTGGCGTGACACTGGTTCATGGCGGCTCTCCCTGTTTTCGAGCTTACTTTAGTGGACCGTCCCGGTCGTCTCGACGATGTGGCCGTGATGCGCAGGAATTTTTAGAGCGATCAGCTCCGATCGGATCGTCTTCAGCCTCCGCGAGGCGACGTGGTCATTCTTCCGGAATCCCGGCCAGCTGAAGACCGGCGAAATAAGTGGGTTCGAATAAGGCACGCCCGTACCGTCCCTCGGCCTTCAAACGGGCGATGCTCGAATACCGACCGTCAGTGTTCAGCCTGCAGGCCTCCGCGAGTTCCGCAGCAGCGCGTTCGGTGTCGCCTTTGAGGGCATAGGCGGAGGCGAGCCAGGCGTGCGCACCCGAATGTCCCGGATAGGGAGCCGCGCGCCTTTTTGAACCAGGGAATCGCCTCGTCGGTGCGCGATTGCAAGAGATGTGCTATCCCGATCCGCTGATAAAAAGCACCGACCAGGGGATCGCGGGGGCTAAGCGTATGGCTTGCTCCTGGAGGAGGATCGCTTCCTCCGTCGAGCCGGTGTAAAGCTTGCACTCGCCGAGCGCCGATATCGCGTGCAGCCAGTTGCGATTGAACGCGATCGCCGCCTCGTATTCGGGAATGGCGTCCTCGAGTCGGCCCTGCGCACGCAGCACCTGACCTTTGGCGAAATGGGCAAGCGGGCTGCGTGGCGACGCGGCCAGGGCTTGCGCGGCCATAGCTTTCTCGGTCGCGCCATCGGCCTCCTCGCGCCAGCGACGCGCCGGTGCCGCTATCCTCAGGATCGGTCGATAAAATTTTAGAACACGCGCGCCAGAACGGCAAAGCCATTGTCAGCCCATCCCGACAGTCGCTCACCCCGTCGGCGGCGCGATTGCGTCGAGGGCAAGGCCGCGCGTCTCGGAGCCGATCTGCGTCACCGCGACGGCAGCTACCGCCAGCATCACTGCGATCGTGCCGAATACCGCGGGAACCCCCCAGGTGGTTTGGATGAGGAGGAAGCCCGGGACGATGATTGCGGCGCCGATCCGGCCGCCCGAATGAGCAAAGCCGAACCCCGAAGCGCGCGCGTTGGTCGGGAACACCTCAGAGGCGAAAATCTGCATCGAGTTCCCGGCCAATTGGATGCAGAAGAACATGACAAAGCCGACGGCGAGGATCATCGCTTCCGACTGCGCCGAGGCGAACGCCGCCGCGAACAGCCCGGCGAGCACAAAGGCCGTTACCGCGGTGCGAATGCGGCCGAACCGTTCGAGCGCGAACATCATGAACGCGCTCGAGCACGGGAAGGCGATCGTCATGCCGAGCGTAAAGGCCAATGATTTCGTGATCGTGAACCCGCGGCCGGCCATGATGTTGGGCAGCCATGTGCCAAGCCCGTTCGCGATCCCGAAGAACGCGAAAAAGCAGATCATCGAGGCAATCACGTTGCGCGGGTATTGTCGAAAGACGACAGCGATCGGATCGCTCTTGGTGTCGCTTGCTGCGTCGGTAGTCAGGCTGTCGAGCGACGGCACCGTCAAGTTCATACGCTTCAACAGGTCGAGGGCGCGCTGCCCTTTGCCATGTATTGCTAGCCAGCGCGGCGATTTGGGGAGCGAGAAGCGCAGTACAAAAACGATCAGCGCGCCAAGCCCGATAATGATCCAGATGCCGCGCCAGCCGATCGTGTCGCGGAACCCCAGCGCGAGCAGGATGCCGACGGGCCACGGGAAGGCGCCGCCGATCAGCTGCATCAAAGCGAGGATGCGGCCGCGAATATTCTTTGGCGCGTATTCGGCGGTATAAGAAAACACAGCGGCTGCTCGGCGCCGAGCCCGATCCCGGCGATAAAACGGAAGACTGCAAGCCACACAAAATTCGGCGCCAAGCCGGCGGCGATCGTCGCCACGCCATAGAGCAGCAGGTTGAATTGATAGACCGCCTTGCGGCCAAAGCGATCGGTAAACTCGCCCTGTCCGACGCAGCCGATCAGCAGGCCCATAAGCGTGGCACTCCCCACCGCCGCTACCTGAGGCGCGGTGATGAAGCCGCTCTTGATCATGTCGGGCACCAGCGCCCCGAAGATTGTCAAATCCAGAACGTCAAAAAAATAGCCGGCGGCGACAAGCGCCAGAACTCGCCAATGGATCGGCGTCATCCGCGCATCGTCCATGGCACTCCCGACAAACGCTTCGATCGATTGGGCCATCTGCTCCACCCCCTCTTTGAGCGCGTCTTCCCCGCATGCAGGGGGTGCCGACCGCTATCGTGTTGGCTGACGAGATATCACACCTGGACAACCTATGGTGAAACCGTCTGGCTGTCGCGATCATCGCACCGATCGCGGGTCAGGCGGGAGCGGCAGGATCGCGGTGTGGCGCTCGACGCCACGCCGATTCTCGCGGACCACGCCGCCCTCGATGCTCTATGCTGCCGGTCGAGGGCGCGGGGGAAGTGACTGGCTTCTATCGCGACTTTCGCCGCGGCGGCCGCGATACGATACCGGATCGCCGACAAAGCAAGACGGCGAGGACGGGCAACAGGGGAGAGGTGGGCCATGAATGCTGTGGCATCCCGCGACGTCAAGTTCATCAGCCACTGCGACCAGGGCGGGCGTGGCGATGGCGTCCAGATCATGGTGCATCGCGGCTATGCCTATATCGGGCACGGCTATTCCAACGGCATCAGCATCATCGACGTGCGCGATCCGAAGAACCCGAAGCCCGTCGCCTTCATGCCCTGCCCGCCCAACACTCGCGCCATCCACCTCCAGACCTATGACGACTTGCTGCTCGCCGTCAACGGGCCGAGCATGTGGACGATGCAGGTCGATGCGCAGGCCTACTACTCGGGATAGCCGGCCGATCTCCTGAGGGGCCGGCAGTACAAGGCCGGCGTCCGCGTCTACGACATCGCGCATCCTGAGGCGCCGCGCGAGATCGCCTTTATGGCCACCGAGGGCGTGGGGCCGCATCGCATCTGGTATGTCGGAGGGCGTTACGCCTACGTCTCGATTCACTACCCCGAATTCACCGACCAGGTGCTGGCGATCGTCGACATGGGGGAGCCGACCCGGCCCGAAGTTGTCGGCAGGTGGTGGATACCGGGCATGTGGACGGACGGCGGCGAGACGCCGAGTTGGCCCAAAGGCCGCCGCTACGCGTTGCACCACGCCCTCGTCGCCGGCAAGCTTGCCTACGGCGCCTGGCGCGACGGCGGGCTCACCGTGCTCGATGTCGGCGATCCTACCCGGCCCAAGCTGCTTGCCCATCGCAATCTCGACCCGCCCTTCGGGGGCGGAACGCATTCGCCGCTGCCGCCTCCCGATCGCAATCTCTTGGTGCTGGCCGACGAGGCCAATTTCGCCGATTGCAGCGTTGGCCTCCGTCACACTTGGCTCTTTGATGTGCGCGAGCCGACCAATCCCGTCAGCTTCGCCACCATGCCGGTCCCAGCCGAGGCCGACTATGTGCCAAAGGCGGCAATTTCGGGCCGCACAATCTGTGGGAGAACCGGCCGGACGCTTTCCAGAGCTCGCGCTTTATCTTCGCGACCTATCACAATGCCGGTGTGCGGGTGTTTGACATCGAGAATGCGTTTCAGCCCCGCAAGGCGGGGTTCTTCGTGCCGCCCGATCCGGAGCGGATGTTCGACCCGCGCCCCAATCGGCCGCGAGTGATCCAGTCCTGCGACTGCTTTGTCGATGCGCAGGGCGTGATGTACCTGACCGACAGCAATGCTGGGCTCTACATACTGCAGTTCGAGGGACCGAGGGTTCGAATCCAGCTCCCTCCAGCAGCGAGTCCACTGCGAACCTGACTTCTTGTCCATGGCGTGGCAGCAGCCGACAGGTTCGGCTGAAGGCGGGTGCCAGACCTGGGGTGGTGGTGACTGCCAGCCGGCCAACCCTCTCTCGCGCGGCCGATGGACCTCGACCTTGAGCGGATAGCATTTGGCAGTGTCGTCGGAATGACCGCGCCACAGTCGCCGCCGGGACACGCAGAGAGGGCTAAACCAATCGATCAATCTCGGCGAAAAATTCGATGAAATCGCCGGGCCGAGCGGGGCGCTGTGTCTCCTCCGGTGGGGACCGGCAGGGATCGCGGGAGACGAACCTTACTCGTTGAGCTGCGGATCCGCCCAGCGAACGGCCGGTCAATCTCGTGTCCTCAAGGCATGCGGCCGGCCCACGCAAGTGCGAACTGCTGAGCGTCGATTGACGGCTATGATGTAGCCTGACCATACTCGACCAACAGACGAAACGCTGTTTTTTTCCGACCGATATCCCGAGCACTCGAGGAACCGACGCATGAACAACCGCCACATGCCCAACACAGTGGCCAAACCGTTCGGTCCCTATAGTCATGCGGTCGAAGTGCCCGAGGGCTCCCGGCTCCTCTACATCTCCGGCCAGGTCGGTGTACTCCCCGACGGCACTGTGCCTCAGGGGATCGAGGCTCAGGCGGAGGCCTGCTGGCGGAATATTATCGCCATCCTCGCGGACGCCGGGATGGGAGTCGGGGATTTGGTGAAGATCACCACTTACCTGGTGCGGCCGGAAGACGTGGCCGCAGCCGGCGCGGCGTGCGCAAAGCATTTCGGCGACGCCCGCCCCGGTTCGGCGACGATCATCGTCAAAGCGCTGGTCATGCCGGAGTGGCTGATCGAGATCGAGGCCGTCGCGGCGGCGAAGGCCTGATTTCGTCCAGCCGCCGCTGTTCGTCCGGGGTCAACTGCCGGGGGTTCTTTGGATCAAGCCGGTAACGCTTCATAATCACTGCGGCTTCTTCGCCTTCTTCACGTAGGCCGTCACGAGGTCGCCCGCTTCGATCTGGCCTCGGATGTATGCATCTAAAACCTGTTGCGTCTCGGCGCTTGTCGCAATCCCTTCGAGCCTGTTATCCGCAATGGCAACGCGGACATGCTCACGCCGCCGCTGTGCTTCCCGGGCGCTAATCGTGGGCTTCGGGTCGTCGGTCATCTCGGCAAAAGCCCTTGGATTTGCCGCAGCATTTCGGCGTTGCGCCGCGCGTCCGGCCCCGCCCGGTGCTGCTTGGGGAACAGGATATAAGCCTCGGCCTTGACGATGGCGATGTCGGGGCGTCGCCCGCGAAGCGCCGCCTCTCGCCACGCGATTTGATGAAAGTCGAGCAATTCAAAAGGCGGCTCCGCGCCGGTCGCCGCGTAGAGGTCGCGAAGCCATTTCGTATCAAACGACGGCGCGTCGGACAGCAAGTGCGCGCCGCGCGTCTGCGCCGTCAATTCAGCCGCCACGGCGTTGACGCCGCGCCCGTGGGCGATGATTTGGGCGAGGCTGAGACCGTGGACGGCTTCGGCCTCGGCCTCCCACACGCCGGTTTCGAGCCACGCGGGCGTTGGCGCAATCAACCATTCGTGGGTGTCGCCCGTCGGCACGTCGGCAATCGCTACCTCAATCGGATAGCCGCGCGGATCGTTGCCGGACGCCTCGAAATCGAGGCAGAGTAAGACGGGCTGCAACGCCTCTATGTAGATCGGGCAAAGGCCAAAATCCGCCGCACCACGTCAACCGGGATGCTTGGATATATGTCGGGGCCTGCGATTTCCTCCGGGGTGCATCCCGCCTCGGCGTTGTCGAGGATCGCCTGAACCGGGATTCGGGTTCCCCTGACAACCCATTCGCCGCTGCATCGGTCGGGGATGCTCTCGGCGTCCGGGCATTGGCTCCAGTCGATCATGCGGCACGATAGCACTCATTTCCGGCTGTGCCGGCCAGCCAGCGGCGTGGCAGGTCAACCTTATAAGCGGACCCCCGAACTCGAGCGCGCTCACCTGGCGATCCGTCACCCGCCGGCCGGACGACAACGTGTTAGACCTGCTCAGTTGACCCTTTCAGACCCGCTGCACGGCGAACAACCCACCGCAGATCGTGTGGTCTTGGCTGAGTAATTCCATGCTCGGATCCGGCCCAACAACGCCACAAGATTATCCGGAAAGGAGTGGCTTTGCTCGGCGAAGAGAGCGTGAGTGGGTGACGGCGGAACCGCCGCCGGGTCTATCAGGAGCACCCCACTCATGCGCGTTTATATCATCGGCAACGACGGGATCACGCTGTGCCGCACGGCGCCTGCAGCAGTCAACAACGGCGAGATTGCCGTTGCATCGAATGAGGAGCTGCACGCGGCCCCGCTCAGCGCCAAGCGGCTGCTGGCGCTGTGGAACGCTCTGCCCGGTGTCGAAAAGCGAAAGAAAGTTGGCGACCGCGACGCGCTGATCGCTCAGCTGTGGTTGGCAATCGAGGCCCTGCCGGACCCCGAGCCGCAACCCGACCCGAAGCCCCCCTCCAAGCAGGAGGTGGTGATTGCGATGCTGCGACTGCCCGAAGGGGCAACGGTCGACGAGGTGACGAGCGTGACCGGCTGGCAGCGTCATACCGTGCGCGGCGTCTTCTCGGGAACCCTGAAGAAAAAGCTCGGGCTCACTCTTGCCTCGGCCAAAGAGGAGCGCGGCCGGGTCTACCGCATCGCCGAGCCTATGAAACCTCCAGTTCACGACGCTTCGGCTCGCCAGCACTCTGGCGAGCCGTCCTCTGGTCTCGCCGCCAACGATGGCCGAAAAGACCGACCTCGAAATCAGGACTTGGCTAAGCTTGATCGCGAAATCGCCGGGTTGGCCGGTCAGCCGACACAGGAACTGCGGCGTGTCTGGCGGACATTTCATCACACCGGATCGCCGCTGGGCCTCAGTCGCGATCTGATCATCAGGGGCCTCGCCGATAAGCTGCAACAGCGCGCCCATGGCGGCTCGACCCGCGCCTTGCAGCGCCGCTTTCGGATTTTGGCGGAAGAGTTCGAGAAAGGCGCTCGTTCTTTCCACCCCAGCGGAGCGCTGAACACCGGCGCGACCTTGGTGCAGCAGTGGCGCGGACGCACCCATGCTGTCCTCGTCCGCGAGGACGGGTTCGAATACGAGGGCCGGCGCTATCGGTCGCTGACCGTGATTGCCGAGCGGATCACCGGGGTACATTGGTCGGGTCCCCGGTTCTTTGGTCTCGGCAAGCGAACCCGTGCATTCTAGTCGCCGAGGCCAGACGATGAAAAAACCAAGAACCGCAGTGCGGCAGAACCGAAGCGTCCGTTGTGCGATCTACACGCGTAAATCGTCCGAGGAGGGGCTCGAGCAGGAGTTCAATTCGCTGCAGGCGCAGCGCGAAGCCTGTGAGGCCTTCATCAACAGCCAACGGCACGAAGGCTGGGTGTGCCTGCGCGCGGCTTATGATGACGGCGGGTTCTCCGGTGCGACGAAATGGATCGGCCTGCTCTGCAGCAGCTGCTCGCCGACATCACGGCGGGGCGCGTCAATACCGTGGTCGTCTACAAGATCGTCGACCGGCTGACCCGCTCGCTCGCCGATTTTGCCAAGATCGTCGAGATCCTCGACGCAAAGGGCGCGTCCTTCGTGTCGGTGACGCAGCAGTTCAACACGACGACCTCGATGGGCGCCTAACCGTGAATGTTCTGTTGTCCTTCGCGCAGTTCGAGCGCGAGGTCATCGGCGAGCGCATTCGCGACAAGATCGCCGCCTCGAAGAAGAAGGGGATGTGGATGGGCGGCGTGCCGCCGCTCGGGTATCAGGCGCAGGACCGCAAGCTCGTCATCGTCGAAAGCGAGGCGGAAATCGTGCGCTTCATTTTTCGCCGCTATGCCGAACTCGGCTCTGTCCGCTTGTTAAAGTCGGAGCCCGAAGCACGCGGCATCAAAAGTAAGTCATGGGCGAGCGCTTCCGGGCGCCTCGTCGGCGGGAAGCCGTTCTCGCGGGGCGCGCTCTACCTGATGCTGCAGAACCGCACCTATGTCGGCGAGATCGTTCACAAGGGCCAATTCCATCCTGGCGAACACACGCCGATCGTCGATCAGCCGCTCTGGGATGCCGTTCAGGAGCCGCTCGCCGGCAATACTGCCCGGCACCGATGCGGCGGACGAACGCACCAACCTAGCCTCCTCACCGGGATGCTGTTTGATGGCGGCGGCAACCGGATGACGCCGAGTCATGCCGGCAAGAAAAGCACGCACTACCGCTACTATGTCTCCGGCTCGCTGATCACGAAAGATCGGACCGAGACCTCCGCTGGGTTGCGGATTCCAGCGGTGGAGATCGAGCAGCTCGTCAGCGGCCGAGTGCACTGATGGCTTCTCGATCCCGGCAGCATCTACAAATCGACTTCCGGACGGCTCGCAGACTCATCAGTCCACCAGCGTCTTCTCGCGCTGGCCGCAGACATCGGCAAGCACTGGCCCGAGTTGCCCGTGGCCCGCAAGCGTGCCGTCCTCGCTGCTCTGATCAAACGGATCGAGGTGAGGGTCGACCAGATCGACATCCATCTCCGCCCGTTTCGGCTCTGCGAGCCACTCGATCCACCCGCTACACCATCGCAAGGCGTGAACGACGACGAAATTGAGCTTTTGTCCGTGCCGGTGCGGCTCCGCCGTTCCGGGCGGGAGATCCGAATGGTGATCAATGGGACGGATTCGTTTGCCGCGAAACCTGACGCGCGATTGATCAAGCTGCTCCTCAGGGCGCGCCGGTTCAACGCGACACTCGCCCAGGGCGAAGGTGTTCCGTTTGCCGCACTCGCGGAGCGGGAAGGGGTCAGCCGGTCCTATTTCACGCGGCTCGTCCGCCTCAGCTATCTCGCGCCGGATATCACTCAGGCGATCCTCGATGGGCGGCAGCCACCCGATTTGACGGCAGAGAAGCTGCTCGGGCACTCACGTCTGCCGCTTGCCTGGCACGATCAGCGGACCGTGCTCGGCTTTGCATAATCCAGATCCGAATTTCAAAGACTTACCCATGCTGAGCCCGGAGAGGTCCTCACTTCGTCCGGACCGTCCTGGCACTGTTGCCACTACATCAGCCTCGCTGCGGTACTGGAATTCGGCCCGACAGAGACATTGCCGCCCGTCGGAGCGATATCAAAACATCCCGGCGTCTCTGCCGACGCGGTCGCCAAGCCATCGGCGCAAACCCGCGCGAAAAGCCGGGTTCTCGACCTTCGAACGCGAATGCGGAAGAGAGACAGACTGTCTGCTGGAGGGAGATGGATTCGATCTCCCGCTTTAACCTGAAGTCCTCACCTTATCCCCAAACTTCAGCATTTCTGCCACTTTCAAAAGCCCCGATGGATACTACATTGGGATACTCTGGACATGAAAGTTGGCAAACGACCCTACATGCAGTTGTGGCATGGTAGCTGGCGGTATCGTCGACCCATCCCCAAGGCTCTACAAGCCGACATCGGCAGGGGAGCCTATTGGCGCAGAGCTTCAGCACAGGTTCCTACGTTGAGGCTTGTGATAAATGGGATCGGATCAATGCCGAATGTAGCGAAGCTCTACAGAAAGCCGCACAGGGTGATGTGATCACACAAGCTTACAAATCGTGGGCGCAGAGGACGCCCGAAGAGCAGGCATGGGCTAACCATATGATGGTTAACCAATGGGGGCGAGAGGAACGGGCACCGAAGAGCGGCGATGCCGTTACCTTCACCAGCATCCTCGATATATGGAAACTCGAAAACGATCACCCAGACACACTGAAAAATTTCAGTCGGTTTATGGCAGAGCTTGCCGAGTTCACCGGCACCGATGATGCCAAACAAACCACTGCCAAACAGATAGTCGATTTCGAGACCCATCTACGGCAAGAGGGACGGCTGCAAGCCAACTCGATACGCAATAAGCTCTCTTGCTACAAAACCATATTCCGTTTCGCTAAGCGTAAGCTCCTGATCGAAGTCAACCTGGCTGAGGATATTCAAGTGCCACCGAGTGTCGATACCGATTTTCGGGATTTCCCCCCCGCACTGGCGAAACGTATCGTGAGTGAGGCTCAGAAACTACGAGCGGAATTGTACCTCGCCATCCTGATACAGTCAGTGACCGGCTGTCGGGTTAGCGAGATCCTGAACCGCCAGACCAGTGATATTCGCCTAGAGGAGGGAGCGGTGGTTTTCGAGATACCCCGCACGGGTGAGGGTAAGGGCAAAACCAAATCATCCGCCCGTATTATCCCCGTCCATCCCGCGATTGCCCCGATGCTGCTGGCACACCGTGATGCGGTTATAGAGCGGCATGGTGAGGGGTTGTTATTCCCCGAGCTACCACGGGGCAGGAACGGCACGGCAAAGCCTAGCAGATATGGCACTCGGGTGATCGATGAATGGTTTCGAGATCCCAAAAAATTAAACATTCAAGAGGAACACTACAGTTCGAACCATTCGTGGCGGCACACGGTCAAAACCCAACTCTATAAAGCCCAGGTTGACGTGAAAACTCGCGAGATGATTATCGGACATGGTTCGAACGTCGCTCGCCGATACGAGCACGGCGACATAGCCATGATGGCAGAAGCCATCACCAGCACCCTACCCAATCCCCTCGCCTAGCTCTGCCGTTGCGGAGCTTTACCGTATTCTTTAACCGGCTTTATATTCCGCATTAGACTTGCGGAGATAATCTGTTGAGCCGTCTGGAGAACGAGGTGGTTGCGGCGACGTGGTTGTCGCCGGGAGTTGGAGGTTGCCATAAGCATTGGAATCTAGTGCTCCGAGAGCCAAGGTTTGCCAATGCAAGCTATTGATTTTAAACGCATCACTCTATCCGTGGTTGAGATAGAGTGATGCGTCTAAAACTACGTGAAATCAATAGGTTATGGAGCTAGTTGGCAAACCCAAACTGGACAGTTTGCCATTCGAGGCTTTTATCGTTGTTTTGGACGAGAATGCACGTGCCACCTTTTTATTAGCATTCCTAGCCATCCGTGCTCGCTCGGCAGCCCTTGTATACCTCTCAACCTCCTTCCGAACCTTCCCATGGCGGTCGGTAAATGTATGCACGTACTTTAAATCTATATTCATTAACAGTTTTTTCCTATAAAAATAGAATGGGTTGTCAAAATGTCCATTCCTTTAGCAAACTATATCGGTTGTTATATTATTCAAGGAGAGATTCTAAATATTGCAAAGTTATTTGATCCGGCTTATGTTATTTCTGAGAAGTTCGTCCCACGGATTTCGGCTAACCGTCTCGTTACCCAATGCGTTGAAAGCGATCCGCACCGGCTTCGGCATTCTCCCGTCCGCAACCAATTCGTCGAATTTCCCGACGCTGATCCCGATGTATTGGGCTGCCGTGTCTCGGCTCAGTCCACAAGGCGGCAGATTTACCGGCAGGGCGTCATATCGCGGCATGACCTATCCGAAAGGATCAAATCACTCGGGCACGCGATCGAACCGGCACGGCGGCGGCGCCGCCGACCGGTGACCACTGATACGGATTTCCGTAAATTTCTGGACACGAGTGTGACTTCTGCCTCGGGCCCTGGTTCGAGAGCGCGCCACCTAGTGAGCGGGCGAATCCGCAGCGCAGGCGACCGCGCAGAGTGAGCGGATCAGACCATGGTCGGTGGCGAACCGGTTCCACGCCATCTCGCAGGCATCCATGATGTCCGCCAGGCTACGAAATACCGAGTTGGCGAGCCAATGGCTGCGCAGATAGTGCCAAACCCGTTCGACCGGATTGAGTTCCGGGCTGTAAGGCGGCAGCTCCAATAACGTGATGTTGCCGGGCACCACGAGTCCTTGGCTCCGGTGCCAGCCAGCACGATCGAGGATCACCACGGCATGGGCATCGGCGGCGACTTGGCTGCTGATCTCGCTGAGATGATGGTTCATCGCGGCGGTATTGCAGATCGGCATGATCAGCGCCGCCGCTTTGCCCTGCGACGGGCAGACCGCGCCAAACAAGTAGGCCGAGGCGAAACCGAGATCCTTTGGCGCTACCGGCCGGCTGCCGGTTTGCCCCCACACCCGGGTCAGAGTGTTCTTTTGGCCGATGCGAGCCTCGTCCTGAAACCATACCTCGACTCGCACACCGCGTGCTTGCGCCACCTGGACTCGCTCTAATTGCAATCCAAGAGTTGCGAAAACGCCGTTTGCGCCGTCGCATCGGCCTCCGGGTGGCGAGGCCGCGACGCCAGCCAACTCAACTTTAGCCGATGCAGCAGCCGCTAGGTGCTCGACAGACTGCAATCAGTCGCAAACTCCTCCTTCAATATTCGTTGCGCGTCGACCCCACGAAACGCCACCACCCCGTCCTGCTCCAGCGCGGCGCCGGCGACAATCCGTTCCTTGAGCCGCGCACTCGTCACGGCGTCGACCCGTGGCTGTCGACCTGGGCGCGGCCGATCACGTAATCCTGCAATGCCGTCCTCTTCGTAGCGGTTATGCCACTCGTAAGCCGCCGACCGGCTCAGCCCAGCCAGCCGCGCCGCTTCCTCATGCTCCATCCCCTCGAGCATGTTCGCGATCATCACAACCCGCTGGCAGACACGCCCGGTCTCGGCTCGTGCCAAGCGCCGCAGCTCTGCCGCCCCCGGTTCGCTGCGAAAAAAGTAGGCCGGCATCGTCCATCCCCAAACATGGTACCCTTGCCCAATCACTCTACCATATCTAGGAACCACTGGAAGCCGGTATTAGCTGTCCCCAACCTTGCCTCAGCTCACGACGAAAACCTCTCGGCACCACACCTGATTTGCAAGTCAGGAAATCGTCTAAAACCCCCGGCGGCGATCGGGTATGCTCGCCGTGCGCCCGCCGTCTCAAGGTGTGGGGAGGACGCCAGATATGAAGACGATCAGCGCAGCCCTGCTGGGTGCCCCGCTGGACCCGTTCAGCAGCCAGACCCGTCAGCATATAGCCTTGGTCGCCTTTCTAGCCTGGATAGGGCTCGGCGCCGACGGCTTGTCCTCCTCCTGTTACGGTCCAGAGGGGGCGTTTCTCGCGCTCGGCGAGCATACCCATCTCGCCCTGGCGGCCGCCACCGCGCTCACGGTCTTTGTCATCGCCGTCGGCTAAAACCAGGTGATCGAACTCTTCCCCTCCGGGGGTGGCGGCTACAAGGTCGCGACCAATCTGATCGGTCCCTATACGGGGCTGGTCTCCGGCGCCGCCCTGATCGTCGACTACATGTTGACCATCGCGATCTCTATCGCAAGCGGCGCCGATGCCGTCTTCAGCCTGCTGCCGGTTGCCGCCCAGAGCTTGAAGCTGTGGACCGAGTTGGGGCTGGTCCTACTGCTTCTCTACCTCAACCTGCGCGGCATGCGGGAGTTGATCAAAGTCCTGCTGCCAATCTTTCTCGGGTTCTTCGTCACCCATGTGGTGCTCATCCTTTATGGTATTGCGACGCATTCCGGAAACCTCCCCGCACTGATCCCGGAAACGGTGCAGGAAACCGGCAAGCTGACGCAGGAAATGGGTTGGGTCTTTGCCGTCTCGCTTTTTCTCCGCGCCTATTCCTTGGGCGGCGGCACCTCCACGGGCATCGAGGCGGTATCTAACAACGTCCAGTCGTTGGCCGAGCCGCGGGTCACGACCGGCGAGTGGACGATGTTCTACATGGCCGTCTCGCTGAGCTTTACGGCAGGCGGCATCATCCTGCTCTACCTCTTGTGGCAGGTGGCTCCGGTCGAGGGCCAGACACTGAATGCCGTCACCTTTCGCGCCATTCTAGCGAGCACAGGCTGGCAGAGCCCGATTGCGCAAGACGGCCTGCTGTGGGTCGTGCTCGCGCTGGAGGGAGGGTTGCTGCTGGTCGCCGCCAATACCGGCTTCCTCGGTGGCCCCGCGGTGACCTCTGGGTATCTCATTGGCCCCAACCTAAGTTCGGGAAGGGCAGAACCGATCGGTCGGCGCGGGGTATCAGAGCATGCCGATGAATGGCCATCAGCCCCGCTCGAAATTGGGCGTTCTTCGAGCTTATTCGACAGATGACCCGCGGTCGGTGAGATGAGTTCCACCGACAAACCGATCGTCTTTGGCGCGCCCTACAGTGTCTATGTCCGGGCGGTGCGTCTCGCGCTTGAGGAGAGGGGGGTCGCTTACGAGCTTGTTCCGGTGGATATTTTTGCGCCGGGTGGCCCGCCTGCGGATCATATGAACCGGCATCCGTTCGGCAAGATTCCGGCCTTCGAGCACGAAGGTTTCCGCCTCGACGACGCCTTCCGCCCTCAATAATGTGGCGGCGGATACGATGGCGGTCCGTATAGCCGATTCAGCTCCTGCCGGTTCAAGTCGCTGGTGTTGGCGTTGCCTGGGGGCGGATAACTCGTCTGCGGGGCATATCCTGTAGCCGGTGCATAAGCCGGCGCCGGTGCGGTATATGGCGGTGGTGGATATCTCCGGGACGCCATGCACTGCGCGTAAAATGCACTGTATTGTTGCTGCAGGTATCCTGCGGCGTTCTGGGCATTGGCGGCGCCGACGCCGATGCCGACGATCGCACGCGAGGCCGCTCCGATCCCGGCGCTGCGTCCACCACCGACGGCGGCACCAAGGGCCGCCCCGAGACCAGCGCCAAGTAGAGTACCGCCAATGGCCTGAGAATTGGCCTGGTCGCGCAACGCGGCGGTCTGCGCGTCGGCATATTGCCGGCATGCCTGATCATCGTAATAAGATTGCGCCATCGCGCTGGTGCTCATCGCGGCTGCCGCCAACGTCGACGCTACGAACCTTGATGCGACTGGCTTCATCGAAAGATTCTCCCTCAGAGACCGGTGTTGAACCGATCAAACCATCGGGGACTTCCTTAAAGCCGCGATGTTTAAGAATTACCTATGACCACTTACGACGCGACCCTCAGAGCAGCCCTGATGAGCGGGAATCCGAATGACTTCGACCATGCGCCGCCGCCAAAATTTTTTTTTGGAAATGCCCGCGAATTCTCGTCCAACCCGGCCAATTCGACAAAGCGCCGACCGAGATTATAGACCGGGCCGCAGGGAGACCAATGGTGAATGATATGGAACAATCCGTTTCGGCGGCCAAGAATTGTCCAACGAGCGCCGTCCAGGCCGCCGCGCCTGAAATCATTGCGATGGAGCGACCAGAAATTGGCAGCGGCAAGTGCATCCTCAAAGCAGGTCCAATCTTCCGCCACCCCTGGCACAATAGTCGACAGCGCCAGAAATGAACCAGCACATCGCGCAGGACGTTGCAATCCGCGCCCGTGTGCGACGAGCGAGGTTGTCCCCAATTTCGGAGAAAACCATGGCCGCCTCCCCTCCGGATCGGTCCAGCCGGCATCCGCAGCCCTGGATCGGCTCGCGCTCGCGATGGAGGGCGCGGACGAGGACCGGTTCGTTGCTGACTTGGCGCTGGAGGGAACCGGATTCGAACCATCGGTCCCCGAGAATGTTTCGAGACTGACCTTTCGCCTCTGCGGCATCTGCGGCATAGCCATTTCCGCCGAAGAAAACCGACGCATGCTCGCGAGAGGGACCGATGGTTCGAATCCGGTTCCCTCCAGCGGAGAGTCTTTGCAAACCTGACGCGCTCGATTAGATCGCCGAAAATATTGCCGAGCGAGCTTCGGGGCTGCGTCGGTAATTCGGGTCTATGTCGCCCGCGCGGTCTCGTGGCGAGGGCCAGGCGGCGAGGTTCGGCGTCTCACCGACGACCGATTGGTCCTGCGCCGAGCCTTCGCCGACGCACTGCAGCACGGGATCCCGTCGGCGGTTCTCGCCAACAGCATGGCCCGCGTTCCGGCAATGCCGATGGCGCCACCCTCGATGGATTGTCCGCCCGGCGCTCAAACCGCTGGATCCATCTGACGCTACCGCGGGAATGCGGGTTTGACGGTCTATGAGGCGAAATGGCCCCTCTGACGATCCTACGCATTAGTGGATCGATAATCGTCACCGGCAGCCGATCCGCCTATCAAAGTTTTTCCCAGTGTAACCCAGTTCACACTTGTTCGATGACTTTCCGAATATCGTTGAAAATGCCACAGATGGAAGGGCCGGTCTCGTGGTCGCATTTGTGAACCCATTCATGCGGAGGTGGAGTCATGAACGATGTCATGGTGCAAGCGCCAACTTCGTCAGAGAGATTGGAAAGTGAGTTAAATCCCCAGCCATCTGGGCGGCGGCGATTGGGTATCATAGGCGCTGTTTTCCAAAGCGCACCGCTGCGATCGTGGCTTGGCAGGCATTCCAGGACCCGGTCGGAGTTCTGATGTATCAAAAATCCCGATCTATCCGGGCGCGTAAAGCTGTAATGATCCTCCCAATCTTATCCAATGCGGGTGACTAGGGGGATCAACCTGCCCCAAGATTACGCATCAGCCGCCGGCAGGTTTAAGCTGCCAGCGGGCTGTCGCGCCACGGCCCCGAACGCGGTCGATTAGATCCATTCCGCACATCGAGGAGAGCCTCGCATCGCTCGCGAATTAGTAGTGGGATGGACACTTTCGCCGGGCTGATCTGGCCTCACCCTTTTCGCGACTTCATGGATTTTGATCTGTTCAAGCCCAAAGGTGCCGTTGATTGACGGCGCCAGCGAATGGCCGTGTCGGGGCAAGTCCCGCCATCGGTTTCGAGCGAGCCGCGCAGCCGGTATGAGGTCGACACCGGCTGTTCTCTCACAGATCAGCGAACAGCAGCTCGTGGCACCTCTCGGCGTTGGCGGACGCCGGCCGCTTAGCCACTCTGCGGGTTCCAATCCGGGGCGAGAGCGCGGCAGCTCTGGCCGGGACACGGCTGCGACTCACGCTGGTCGACGGCGATCGGTCCGCCGAAACCGAAGTTGATCCCACCGCTCGGGACGCTACCGCCGGTGGCGGGGGCCACGATTGGCTGGGGCATTCAGTTCCAGCAGCCGTGGTTTCTCGCCGGCATGGCGGCGGTGACGACGCTCTTCGCCGCGAGCCTCTAGGGCTGGGTCCCGATCGCGCTGCCGGGCGGGATCGCAGGCGCGGTCGGATCGGTGCGAGGCAGGGGCCGGGTTGCCGACGCCTTTCTGATGGGCGCCTTCGCGACCCTGCTGGCGCGTCCTGCTCGACCCCGTTTGTCGGCACCGCGATCGGTTTTGCGTTTGCCCGCGGACCGTGGGACATCCTGCTGGTGTTCGCAGCGCTCGGCCTCGGCATGGCTGCTCCCTGGCGGTCGCCGCCTGGCCGGGAGCGGTGAGCTGGTTGCCACGGCCGGGACCGTGGATGGACTGGCTCCGGCGTGTGCTCGGAATGGCGCTACTTGGCACCGCCGTGTGGCTGCTGGCCGTTCTCGCCACAGAGGCTGGTTTTTGGCCGGCGCTGGCGGCCGGCGTGGCGCTTGTGGCGCTGCTGATCCTCGTAGCGGCGCGTGCGATCGTAGGTTTCGGCCGATTTGAAGGCCGGGCAATCGGAGCCGCGACAATCGTGCTTTCGGTCGCCGCGGTGCTGGTGCTGTCGCTGCACGGTCAGGCCGTGCCGATCGGCGGGCCGGGTGGGATTGCCCAGACCGATCTGTGGCGGCGCTACGACGCGGCAGCGCTGCAACGGCTGGTCGCCGGGGGGCAGCTGGTGTTGGTCGATGTCTCCGCCGCCTGGTGCTTGATCTGCAGGGTCAATGAATTGATGGTGCTGGAGCGGGCGGCGGTCGCGGACAAGCTTCGTGAACCGCGCGTCGTGGCGATGCGGGCGGACTGGACGCGCCCCGACGCGACGATCACCGCCTACCTGCAGAGCTTCGGCCGTTATGGCGTACCGCTCGACGTGGTCTATGGACCCGGAGCCCCTGCCGGCATCGCCTTGCCCGAGCTGCGCGCCACGTCGAGCCCCGTCAGTCACCCGGAAGCAGCGGAATGAGTTTTTATCGGCGCCACGTGCTGCCGTGTCTGTTGCATCTGACGATGGGGCAGAAGCAGCTGGTGCCGTTCCGGAGGCGCGTGATCGGGGCGGTCGCGGAAAGGGTGCTCGAGATCGGTATCGGCTCGGGGCTCAACCTGCCACACCACCGACCGGCGGTCCGCGCCGTAATCGCGCTGGATCCCTCGCCTGAGCTGCTGCGCATGGCGCGCCGGCGCGCGGCCGCCGCAATAGTGCCGGTCGAGTTCCTTGAGGCCTCGACCGAGACGCTGCCCCTGGATGACGTCAGCGTGGATACGGTGGTGACGACCTGGACGCTCTGCACCATCCCAGACGCGCCGCGCGCGCTCGCCGAGATGCGCCGCGTGTTGAAGCCTGATGGAGCCCTTCTCTTTGTCGAGCACGGACGCGCGCCGGAGCCGGGCGTCGCACGATAGCAGGACCGGCTCGACCCTCTGTGGTCCCGCGTCGCGGGCGGGTGCCATCTCAACCGAAGATCGGCGAGCTGATTACCGGCAGCGGGTTCCGGATCGACTTACTGGAACACGCGCGGCTGCCTGGGCCGCGAACGCACAGCTTCCTCTACGAAGGCCGGGCGAGGCCGGTATGACCACGACCGGAATTCTGAATACGACACTGTGCCGTCGCCGCAGGGCAATGGAAATATCAAGGGCTCAAATTGGCAAAGGGCAAAACGGCGATCGAAGGCTTATCGGGCATCGGCAGGGACTGTACGAAAGAGGGTGCCGTCTCCGGCGACCCAGCCAGACCGGCCAGCCGATAGCCTCGGCCTGGTACGGTCACAACGTAACTGTGACCGTCGCCGCTATCGGCAAGGGCTCTGCGCAGTGCCGAGACTTGGACATAGAGGTTGCCCTCCTCGACAACGTAGCCCGACCATAACCGCGCCATAAGCTCGTCCTGGGTGAGGACATCACCTCCCGCCGAGGCAAGCGCCACAATATGTCTAGCGGTCGGCCGCCGAGCCTCACTGGCAGATCATCGCGCAGCAATGTGCGCCGACGCAGATCGAGTTGGAACCTGCCGAACCTGATCTCGCTGCTTTCCATCTGATTCGAGCCGGAGCCGCTCCCAAAGCTGCTGACTTTAAAGATTCTTAAACAAAAAGACATTAAAGCCGAGTGGCGGGTACGGTCCAGCGTGATGCGAGTCAGACCGGCGATAAAGTTCGGGAAATCGAGCGCCTCAACCGTCTCCCGACAATGAGCACATTGGGCAATGTGAGGTGCTCAGGACTCATCAGCGAATGGGGAAGCAGCGATGATTTTTGAATGGGACGGGTTCATTCGGCCTCTGACGTCGTGTTGGGTTTATTGGGTTCGACGCACGCCATCAGGTCGTGCCATCAGGCGCATATTAATTGCGAAAGTACCGGTCCCCTGGTGCTTCTTCTGAATTGGCCCCGACGAATGCGAAGACATACACATGGGTCCCGATCTCGTCGGCTACGTAGCCTCGGGTCTGGTGCTCTTGACCTTTACAGCCAAAAGCATGCTCACGCTCCGAATCTTAGCAATTCTAAGCAATTTTGAATTTATTTGTTATGGAATATTGACTCCATTATCCCGGTTCTGTGACTACAGGTGATTTTGCTGCCGCTGAATATCACCCGGTTAGCCCAGCTACTGGCTAGTGAAAGCACTCGCGACCGGGTCTCTGGCAAATCCGCTCCCATGGCGCGGGTGCAGACTGGCCAATCAGGCAGGATCGTTGGGCAGCCACTTCGATGACCGAGGGCCAGGAGGAGCGTATGCCTCGTCAAGTGGTCCGGTTGCTGCGTTTGCTGGTCAGATGGCGAGAGCGCGAGCGGCACCGACGAGAACTCACAACGATGTCTGTTCGTGATTTCGGTGATATTGCGGTCCCTCCCGGTCTCATTCGCGAGGAACGAACGCGGTGGCCTTGGCAAGCTATGAGTTCAGGCTGGGCGGCGCTGTCCAGGGATAAGTGTGTGCCCAAAAATGGCGGAGACTGTAGCGGTCAGTCATAGCGGCAGATGATCGCCAACCACCAGACTCACCTAGCCCGATCAATGCAGGACTAAAATACATTGGCAGGGCGTATTTCAGGCCGCGCGTTTTGGTTGCGCTCCTGTGCGACGGGCATGGGGGGTCACTGCCGCGACGGCGGGTTCGTTTTTTTCGGGATTGGGTCGGCGCTGAGGGTTGAAGAGGAGGGCGATTGCGGGGCATCACGCCCCGGCTCTCAGGTGACGAGACGCGGCAGGCGGTCGAGCAGCGTGGCGAAGATCGCCTGATCGGGAGCGCTGGACGGCAGGTGGATCTTGACTTGGGTTTTCAGTTCGACGACGCGGGCAGCGAGTTTGATCAGGCGCAGCCGCAAGGTGTCGAACTGCATGACCCGTCACACCGAGTGTTTGGGCATGACGCGGCGCATCGACCATAGTAGCCAGGAACAGACGAAACTGGTTGGCCTCGGCCGCATGGCAAGAAGTGCGGTCGGCAGCGAGATGGTTCTTCCATGCCTTGATGTGGTTCTCGGCCTGACCGCGCGCGCAGTAGAGCCGCTGGTAGAGGTGCTTGGCGCGGCCGCCTTCGAGGCTGGTGACGATGAACCGGGGATCGGTGCCCTCGAGCCCGGCCTCGACGCGGGCGATAATGCGCTCGACCCGGCTCCAGCTCTGCGCGGCATCGTGGAATTGCCCGAAGCGCCGCACCTTGCCGGGCCCGGGCGCCGCCTTGAAGCGCGCGGCGGTGCTCTTCTCCAACGCTGCGACATGCCGGCGAAGTGCTGCGTTGGGGGCCAGACCGAAGACCCAATCCACCCGGTTCTTCCGGCACCACTGGAACACTTCCGGGGACGCATAATGGCTGTCGGCGCGCAGCAGGATCTCGACCTTTGGCCAATGGCTGCGCAGGGCGCCGATCAGGCGGCGCACACCATCAGGCTCATCTCGCTCCCGACTGCCTCTCGGACGGCCTCGATCGTCGCGAGGTCATCGGAAAGACGCTCACGGCTGAGACGCAGTTTTAGACCCTTGAAACCGCCCTCCTCGCGTAACTCGGCGGCCTCGCTCGCAACCTCGGCGGGGGATGTCAGCCAGGGGCCATTGCTGTTGTAGGCCGGCACAGGGCCGATACTGCCTCCCAGCAACACGCAGAGCGGCACCCCAGCAGCCTTCGCCAGTGCATCCCAAGCCGCCATGTCGACGCCGGCGACCGCGATCATCGCCATGCCTTCGTAGCCAACGAAGTGAAGCGATTTGCGGGCCGCTTCGTAAAATTCGATCGGAGCGAGCCGGCGCCCCTTGAGCATCTCTCCGAGATCGTGGAGTGCCGGGATGAGGTAGCGCATCGATCTGCGGATATACGGCTCGAGGTACGCGCGTCCGATCACGCCCTCTTCCGTATGAAGATCGATCAAGATTAAAGGCCAGTCGGTGAGCGTTGCGATACGCGCTACTACGGGGCGGTTGAGCTTGAGCACGACCGGGCGCGCACGCACGCTCTTCAGCGTTAACGTCTGAAAGCTCATCCCACACCCTTTCTAAGAAGGGAGCATGAAGGCGTACTTCGCCGCGCGCATTTTCGACATGGGCGCCCCGTTTTTATGCGGGGCGCCGGTTTTGCGGCGGCGGATCGACGATGCGTTAACGCGATGCAGCTCGTCAAGCAGTGCGAGTTTAGCGGAATCTTCCATATAGATATTACTATGGGACTTTCCGCTAAAGTCGCACTTTGCGGATGCTGCTGCAGCTGAGCGCCAGCCGTCAACTTCAGCTCCAATCGAGGTCGCGCGCCGCCATGCTACCGTCGATCACTGGCTCCGCTCCTCATTTGGTTGGACGCATCGCAGGTGAGGAGCAGCACGCCATTCGCGATACCCTGCACCTGCTCGGCCCTTCCGAACATCATCCGGGTTTCGGCCGCTTCGCGTGGATCAATCGGCCCGTTGCGTCTGCCGATACGGTAGCTTCGTCTAAACCGGCGTGTCGTGATAGAGCGACCGCCGGGATGGAGCCAACTGTCCTCTCCTCGCTTCCGCTACACACGGGTCGGGAGTAGGCTGTGCAGAAGCGGCCGGGCGGACAAGGTGAAGACCTTGCTTCGCTGTCGTGGAAAAGCGAGGGAGGGAATATCCATGCTGGAAATCGGCTTGTTTCACAACGGGGCGTCCAGCCTGCCAGTGATCACGAACAAAGACGGCGTCACGTTCAACGATGGCTCGTTGCCGGAGGTCCATCGGGCAGCGCAGGAGACCTTGGTAAACCAGGTGCGCCAAGGGATTCTTGCCGAAAAGCTCGGGTTCCAGTCGTTCTGGCTTACCGAGCACCATTTTCAGCCCGAGGGCGCGGAGATGAGCCCCAACCCGCTCATGGTGCAGATGGCGGTAGCGGCGCACACCAAGCGCATCCGGCTCGGCCAGGCCGCCAACATCATTGTCTGGCACCACCCGGTCCGCCTCGCCGAGCAGATCGCGCTGCTCGATGTGATCAGCGGCGGGCGGGTCGAATGCGGCATCGGCCGCGGCTATCAGCCCCGCGAGAACGAGACGCTCGGGCGTCCGTACGGCTCGACGATCCAGGACCAGGAGCGCAACCGCAAGGCGTTCGAGGAATTGATCGCGATCATGAAGAAATGCTGGACCGAGCCCTCGTTCTCCCACCACGGCGAGTTCTTCTCGGTCCCGCCGACCTACACCAAGTGGAACCACAAGCAGACGATCGCCTATTTCCAGCAAGACAAGACGGGACGACGCCTCGAAGACGTGCTTGCCCTTGGCGATCCCGACATGTACTCGGCCGGTAATCCGGTGCAGGCGACCACCACGACTCTCAAGGAGCTGCAGGTCTTTCCGCAGCCGCTACAGAAACCGCATCCGCAATTGTGGGAGCCGCTGACCAGCGCCCGCTCGCTCAAATTCGCGGCCGAGCACGGGATCAACGGGGTGATGATCGCCGAACCAAACGACCGGCTGCGCCGCAATATCGAGATCTACTACGAGGCGGCGGAAAAAGCTGGTTTCCCCGACATGCATAATCGCGGTCGGTTCAAGTTCGGGTGGGACGCCGAGAAGCGGCGCGGGATCATGACCAGCCGCTACCTCCACATCACCCGCCCCGGTAAGGAGAAGCAGGCACTCGAGCGCGCAGCACGGGCAATCGAGCTGCAATTCGATTATTATGGCCCATTCGGCTTCGGCGCCGTTGTGGCACGGCTCGACGAGCCAATGTTCGACCTCAACAAAAAAGTGACGGCGCAGATGCTCCGGGAGCGCGAAATCGCCGTCCACGGCTCCAAGCAGTACGTCATCGACACGATCATGAAGATGCGCAAAGAGTGCGGCTACGACGACTTCTGCTTCCTCGGCTGGTTCGAACTCGGCGGCTTCCACGCCAAGGAGATCGAGGAACAGATGCAGATCTTCGCCGAGGAGGTGATGCCAGTGCTCGCGCGCGAATACGGCGGCAAAGTTGAGCTGCCGGCGCGCGGGCTCGATCTGGTCGCCTGAGGGAACGCGGCCCGGGGAGGAAAACGGGCGGCCCGCTGGGTCGGGAGGAGCAATAATGGTGAGCAAGCAGACCGAGGAGCTGAACAAGCTTTACCTGGAGTGGGTGGCGGCGTTGAAGGCGAACCCGGAGATGCCGCTCGATGAACTGCGCCACGTGTTCGAGCAATGGGGGAGGATCACTGGCGAACCGGGCGCCGTCGATTACATCGAAACCGATGCCGGAGGCGTTCCGGCGATGTGGGCAGTGCCGAAAAGCTGCGCAGAGGACCGCGTTCTACTGTGCGCGCATGGCGGCGGGTACATGGCCGGGTCGATGTACACGCACCGCAAGGTCTACGCCCATGTGGCGAAGGCGGTAGGCTGCCGCGCACTCATTGTCCATTACGGGCGAACCCCCGAGAGCGTGCATCCCGGCCCGGTAAACGACATGGCGAGGAGCTACAACTGGCTGCTCGACCAAGGCATCCGGCCCGGTCACATTGCATTGATCGGAGATTCGGCGGGCGGTGCGCTGGCAGTGGCGACAATACTGCGCGCCCGCGAGCAAAGTTTGCCGCTGCCGGCGGCCACGATGCCACTCTCTCCCTGGCTCGACATGGATGCGACAGGCGAAACATTCGAGACAAATGCCGCGAAGGATCTGCTGGTTACGCGCGAAATCATTCAGATTATGGCTGGCGCGTTTCTCGGCGAAGCTGGCAATCGCCAGGATCCGCTCGCCAACCCGCTCCATGCCGACCTCAAAGGCTTCCCGCCGATGTACATTCAGACCGGGGCCGATGAGAGATTGCTCGACGACAGCCGAAAGCTCGCTGATCTCGCGCGCAGGTCCGGCGTGGATGTGACGCTCGAGATCGTGCCGGAGATGCAGCATGTGTTTCAGTTCCTTGCTGGCACCGCGCCCGAAGGGGATGCTGCAATCCGTCGCCTCGCCGACTGGGTCCGTCCGAAACTAGGGATTATCTAAAGGGCTGCTCCGCGCCCTGCGATCAGTCGTGAGCATCTCCCGCAAGCGAGGCGAGGAGCGGCTCTGCGCTTTTTTTGCAAGCGGTGGTCCGCTCGTCCGGCAAGGATGCCTTTAAGCTATCCCGAGAGCCTCGCGCCGCGCTTGCGAATGCTGCTGCGGCTAAGCGCTAAGCTGTCACCTTCAGCTCCATCGAGGTCGCGCGCCGCCGGTCATGCCACCGTCGATCACCAGCTCCGCTCCTGTCATGTAGCTGGACGCATCCGAGGCGAGGAACAGCACACCGTTTGCGATATCCTGCGCCTGCCCGGCCCTTCCGAAAGGTACCCCGGCTTTGGCAACCTCGTTCGGATCAATCGGCGCATTGCTTCCGGCCGATACCGGTAGCTTCGTCCAAATCGGCGTGTCGATGACCCCGGGATGGACGGTGTTGACCCGGATGCCATCGCCTTCTGCTGCACATTCCATCGCGACCGGCTTAGCGAACAGGCGTACGCCTCCCTTTGTGGCGCAATAGCCGGCTAATCCTGCCGATCCCCGGAGGCCGGCTACCGACGACATAATGATGATCGAACCACCACCGGCACGGCGCATCGCAGGTACGGCGTACTTCACCGAAAGGAACACGCCGTCGAGGTTGACCGCGGTCTGTCTCCGCCAATCGGCCAGCGACATCTCGATCGCCTTGCAGAGGATCCCGATGCCGGCGTTGGCCACCATCACGTCCAAGCGCCCGAAGTGCCGCTCGGCGGCTTCGATCACACTCGGCCAGCTCTCCTTGAGACTGACGTCTTGATGGAGGAACATGGCCTCGCCGCCGGCGCTTCCGATCCTCTCCGCCCCGGCTCGGCCGCCGGCATCGTCCAGGTCGGTTATCATGACCTTGGCACCCTCCCGCGCCAGTATCGTCGCACAGGCTGCGCCAATTCCCGATGCGCCGCCCGTTACGATGGCAGCCTTTCCCTCTACCTGGCCCATGACGTTTCTCCCAGCTAATTACCCGCCATCAGACTGGAGCGCGTGCATAAAACCGGATGGCATTGTCCCAGAGGAGCCTGCGCTTTCGCTCGCTGTCCATCTTCCAGTCCAGCACGAGCGAGACCGACTCGGGGAAATGGCTCTCGCCATGCGGATAGTCTGACGCATACATCAGGACGTGGTCGCCGATCAGATCGATGACGGCGTTCGTCAGCCGGGCGCCCTCGGGGATCTCGATGCTTTGGAAATACCGCCCGCCAGTAACGTACTCGCTTGGCTTGTGACCAAGTTCAGGGAGCGCGGCTTTGATCGTCTCGGCATGTTCGTCAAGCCGTGCCATCCAGAACGGCAGCCATCCGTGCCCCGCCTCCAAGGTCCCGACGCGCAAGCTGGGGTAGCGGTCCATCACACCGCTGCCGATCATTGCCGCCATATTGCGCATGCCGCACCAGGGGTGCGCGGCTGAGCGCTGCAGCCACAGATTATCCCAGGTATCCTGTCCGCCGGGCGCATAGGGCGGCATCACCGTGAAGGTGTGGAGCACGACGGCGAGGTCGAGCTCGGCGGCTGTAGCGTAAACCGGCTCAAGTGTCGGGTGGTCGAGCGGCATGCCGACCGGCGCGTAGACCATCAGCCCCCAGGCCCACTTCGGGCGGCCCCAACGGCGGATCTCAACAAGGGCGCCATCTATGTCTCGGGCGCCGGCCAGGATTACGCCGCCGAGCCGGTTAGGGTAGGCGCCACAATAATCGGCCATCCAGCGGTGATAGGCGCGATACATCGCCATTTCGAGCGCCACGTCGTCGCCGGCGGTCCAGGTGCCAAACCAGCCCGAGGGCAGTGTCAGGTTAACGTCGACACCCTCGTAATCCATGTCCTTGATGCGCTCGCCAGGGTCAAAGTCCACCAGCGGCGATGGCTGGCGCGTCCGCTTGACGCCGGTAAAGCCCGCCATATACCCGCTCGGCGCCTCGTCAGGTTCGGCCGTCCCGAGGCGGCGACGATAACGCCGCTGACCCTTGGTGTAGGTCTCATGCCCGGAGCGGTCTCGCGACTTGTATGCCTCCCAACCACGCAGCCTGTCCTTTTCAGCCCCGCTGAGATAACCGGCTATAATGCGTGCGTCCGGACCGACATGCGTGTCGGAGTCGAAAATCCTGTAGCCGTCACGAGCCATCGCGCACCCCTTCGAATGGATTTTAAGACCTAACGGCGCCGATCAGCTGAAAAGTAGCGTTCCTCGAGAGCTCGCTGCTTTGCGCCGCCTTCGCCATCGTCCGGCACTTCGGGTACGGGATAAGGCCGATCGCGGCGGCCTTCGACAAAGGCGTCCCAAGCCTTCACGCCGCCGGACTGGAACGCGGTCATGAAGTCCCACAGCGCCGCCCAGGTGACGTGGTGGGTGAAACCGGGATACCAGGCGATGGTGACGCCGAGCGCCAGGTGCTCGTCGAGATCGAGATAACGGCCGAGCTTCCCCTTCATGAAGGAAAACGGCCCTGTGATGGCGGCGCGGGCTGCTTTGATTTCGTCGATCGAATGGGGCGACTCGAACTGGACCCAGTCGACGCCGGCCTCCTCCTGGTAAGCCCGCAACCGCGCGATCGTGTCCTCCAGCGTGCCGTCTGAGGCATCGCGAGCGTAGCACTGCGCCATCACGACGAAATTCGGGTCGAGCTCGTTCTTCATGTCAACAGCTGCCCGGTAGCGCGCAATCGCCTGATCGAGCGGCACGACCTCGACGCCGGCGCTCTGCGTCTTACGCTTGCTCTCGATCGGCTGGTCGTCGATGCGAATCCCGGCAATGCCGGCGCGGATGCACTCCCGCACCACGCGGCGCACAGCCATGATGCCGCCGTGACCGGTGTCGCCGTCCATGATCACCGGGATCGACACGCTGTCGGCTATCCACCCACCGATCGTCACGCATTCTATCATCGTGGCGGTGCCGACATCGGCAAGACCGGTGTAGGCACCGACGACCCCGCCGGTACCCACGAACAAAGCTTCGCAACCGGCCTTCTCCATTATCCGGGCATGCGCCGCAGTCGGCGGGTGCAAGACAGCCAGAACCTTGTCTCGGCGATGGATCAGGGTCTGTAGGTTTGCCGATTTGGACGCCGAGTTCGCGCTCATGAGTGTGGACCCCGCTGTGGATGCGGGAAATTGTACCAGCGCCATGGTTGGATCACCATTCAGGAGCCGGTGCCGTCCGCAGCGGGATGGCCTTAGCCCAACGGAGCTCTCGGTGTCCAACCGACGATGAAGGTTGAGGCCTGCTAATTGTCGAGCCAGACATCTTCCATGCGCGCGCCGTTGGAGATGCTGTTGACCATGACCGTCAGCCCTTTCACCCGGGGCTGCCAGCAGGTCGCGCGGCGGTCGTAAAAGAAGATCGGTCGGGCGCCGTCTTCCGCCAGCTTCCTTTCGATCTCCCAGACCAGCTGCTTGCGCCGTTCCTGGTCAGCCTCGACCGATTGGCGATCGATCAGCTTGTCCACCTCCGGATTGCAGTAACCGTTATAGTTCAGCTCGCCGCCGCACCCGTAATTCAGGTAAAGGTTTTGGTCGGGATCGGGCCCGCCACCCACCGGGCTGAGCCCAACGGTGTAGTCCTCGCGCATGACCTTGGGCAGCCAATTGGCGGTGTCGATCATTTCGAGCTCGCCGTCGATGTACACCTCCTTCAACTGGTCGATCATGATCACGGCAGGGTCTCGGAAGAACGGGAGGTCGCGCACCGACACCTTGACCTTGAGCCGTCTCTCGGGCCCATAGCCGGGCCTCTCCATGATCTGGCGGGCATCCGTGCGGTTTTTCCGTACATCGGGGTCATAGCCCGGCAGGCTTTTCAGGATCTCGGGCGGCATGCCCCAAAGCCCTTCGGGTGGCGGCTGCATGACGCCGCCGATGTCGCCCTGTCCCTCGGTTACGATGTCGACAAACGCCTGGCGGTCAAAGCTCAGCGCCATCGCCTGCCGCAATTCGGGGTTGTCGAAGGGCGGCTTTTCCCGGTTGGCGATCAGACTGCGGTTGACGCCGATCGGCGCCAATTCGCAGATTGCGTCGGGCATCTGGCTCTTCACATCCTTCAGCAGCGGTTCCGTCACGCTGTACGCGAAAGTCATGTCGAATTTACCGGCAACGAACCCCAGTATCGCCGTCGACAGGTTGCGGATGATCGTATATTCGATGCCGTCAAGATAAGGTCGGCCCTTTTTCCAGTAATCCGGGTTTCGCGTCACCTTGATGTACTCGTTCGGCTTGAACGCGACAAATTTAAATGGGCCCGTGCCGATCGGATGCTGGCGCATGTCGCGCGGCGGAACATGACAGGGATAGACTGGGGAATATCCGGAAGCGAGCAGCGCGAGGAAGGCCGGCTGCGGTCGATTGAGATGAAAGGTGACCTCGTAGTCGCCGTTGGTAGTAACTGCCGCCAGATTCCGGTACCACGACTTGCGGGTATTGACGCGAAGCTTCTCGCTCGACTTGCCGGTCAGCAGATCCCAGGTGCATTGGACGTCCTTGGCGGTGAAGGGCTTGCCATCGTGCCAAGTGACGCCTTGGTGCAGCGGCAACGTCAATTCGGTGCCGTCCTCGTTCCATGACCAGCCCGTGGCCAGATCGGGCACGATTGATTCGAGACTGTTTTGTTTGACGTGCTGGTCGAACATGACGAGATTGTTAAAGACTCCCATCATCGGCCGCTCTGAGACGATGGTCGCTTCCTCGTGGATCGACATGCTTGCTGGACTGTCGGGATTGTACATTTTCAGAATGCCGCCCTGCTTTTGGGCGAATGCCGCCTCAGCGACGAACATCGCAAGGAACAACGAGCCCGCTGCCGCGTATCCTCGCAGACTTCGCTTCATCTCCATGTACCTCTCTTGGCTTTCGCAGGTTCGCCGCGCCGCCTCGCGACTACGAACCCCAGCGAAACCCGCGGTCGCATCCCGCTATGCGGCTCCATTTACTGGGCTCTCGTGGCGGGTTCCGACGCTCGGGAGGATACCATCTATTCACTCCACGACCACCGCATCCCGAGGTCGGTGTGCTCGTCCATCAAGGTGGTTCCGCAGAGATTGATGATAGACGCACTTCGCATCCGAGCTGCGACAGCAGCCGACGACCCTGCCATTGCGAACATCGTGGACCAGGCCTACCGGCACTACATCGCCCGCATAGGCAGGCCCGCCGGGGCCAATGCTCGACGACTATCCGGCGCGCGTGTCGGAGGGCGTGGTGTGGGTCGTCGAGGAAGGGGCCGTGATAGCCGCCATGATCGTGCTGGTGCCCGCGCCGAACTATCCGCTCCTCGACAATATCGCCGTCTCCCCCGCGCGCCAGGGCTTAGGGTTGGGCCGCCGGCTGCTCGGGTTCGCCGAGGACGAGGCATTGCGGCGCGGTTATCACGAAATCCGGCTCTACACGCATCAGACAATGGTGGAGAATCAATGCCTCTACACTCCGATCGGCTATGAAGAGACGGGACGCGGTACCGAAGCCGGCTATGACCGCGTCTTCATGCGCAAGCCGCTTCGTCATTGAGTTTAAAGGAGGATTAGATATCTCATTTGGCCGTGCACAGCGCCGATCGCTGAGCTGGCACATAGTTCCGAAGCCCTATTGCGAGCTCTCGATTACCTGCCTAATTTCCGGTTTCCGAATGCTTTCGGCCAACCTCGCGTAAAGCTGAGCGACATTGTAACGAGAGTCGGGCGCGACCCCTTCCGGAACCCAGCGGTATTTACCTGGTATGGGCAGCTCAGCGAGTTCCTTCTCACCACCTCGAGCCCCTCTCACATTCAGTTCCTGCCGCTGCATGGAGGCTCGTGAGGTGGCCGTCAGCTGGAGGTCGCCCTGGTCCCCGTGGATCTCGAACAGGAACGCCGTCCCTCGTTCATCCCGCCACGGATCTGAAAGGATACGACCGTACCGTCTCCGACAATGCCATTGACGACAAGTTGGTCAGGCACGGTCTTGCTGATCAGTTCGTCGGTTTCCTCGACAAGTATGCGGTCGCGTTGGCTCACGACGAAAGCAGCAAGCTCACGAAATTCGCCAAGGCAATAGCACAGCGCATCGATCGTACGGCCACCAGTGATCGTCAGCAGGTTGGCGCCATTGGCGTGGTCGGCCTGATAGGCACGGTCGATAGTGGGTCCCCAACTCGGGGCGCAGCCGATCATCGTCGCCGACAGAACGCGACCGACAAAGCCCTCGGCAATCAGATCCTTGGTGTAGTTGATGGCCGGCGATACCTGGCCTTGCAGTCCGACGGCATGCCCGACTCCCTTGCGGTTTGCTGCATCGCGCATCCGGGCGGCTTCGTCGGTGTTACGGCCGAGCGGCCATTCGCAATAGACATGCTTCCCGGCTTCGATTGTGGCCATGACCGGCAGCTAGTGATCGGGCACCTTCACGCTGACCGCGACCAGATCGACGTCCGGATGCTGAGCCAGTTTCTCGGCGTCGCAAAACGCCAACGGCACCCCATAATGCCTCGCCGCTGCGTCCGCAGAATCTTGCCGCGTGGTGCACACAGCGCTGATCTCGAAGTCTGGAAGTGCCTGCAGGGCAGGAATATGAGCGATCGAGGCAAACCCACGGCCCGGATTTGCCCCGACCATTCCTACGCGGATCTTTCTGTTCATTACCATGGATGCCTCTCTGATCTCCGACAGTGCTCGCAGCGCATCAGCTCGATCATGGTGTTGCGCGGATTGTCATGCACCCCCGACTATCCGGGTTCGCTGATCCGATACGCGCGAGCAGCCGTGTCGTGAAACAAGGCGGCCCGCTCGGAGGCCGAGTAGCTCTTCGATAACAGTTTGAAAGCATTGAACAGGACGTGGTGGGAAAACGAGACCTTATCGACCGGGAAGTTGCTCTCGAACATGCACCGGTTCGGGCCGAACTGCTCGATGCAGGAACTCATGATTGGAACCATCGAGGAGGCCAACTCTTCCGACCCGATCGGCCGGGCGCGAGTAGGCCAGTCGAACCCCAGCCGAGGCATTCCGATACCGCCTAGCTTGAGGTTGACGTTGGGGCATTGCGCCACCGCCGCTAGCCCGCCTCGCCAAGTCGGCAGTACCTCATCGTCTCGGTTGGCATAGGGGCCTATGCGCGTGAGGCCGCCAAGATGGTTCAGGATGATGGTCAGATCGGGCACGGCCTTGGCAAAGGCGGCCAGCTCGGGCAATTGCGGGAAGCACACACCAATGTCGAGGGACAGACCCATACGCGCCAGCACCTGAGCCCCGGCCCGATATTCGGCACTGGCGAGCACCCCTTCTTTCTCACGGTTTTCGATCTCGGGATGCGGATCCCAAGTCACAGTGTGCCGGATGCCACGAAACCGGTTGGGGCTGGCAGCCTGAAGCGCCTGCAACACGGGCTCCACGCGATCGCCCAGCTTCAGGTCGGCATGGCCAATGATGGCCGATGCGGCCCGGCAAGGACCATAAAGCCCGGTTGCAGCAGCGGCTGCCAGGCCCTGGGCAAATTCGACCTCGCCGACGGGGCGCAACTCCACGGGCCGATCCGGCCGGTACATGGACCGTGCCTCGATGAAAACCGTAGAGCTCACGTTATGGCCGCAGTTCACGTCAGCGGCCAGCTCGTGAAGAAGGTAGCGCTGGTAGGGGATACGCTCGGATCTGAAATCCCAGAAGTGATGATGGGGATCACAGATCGGTATCTCCGACTTCTAATGTAGGCTCTTGGGTCAGCGCCAGCCAGTCGTTTCCTCCGTAGGGCATTGTGGCTCCTCCGTTTGTTTCAATTCTGCCCGACAGCATAGGGAGAAGCCATTGGCCTAACAACGTCGGACGGAGCACATAGGAGCTTGCGGTTTGCCAGCGGCGTCGCGATGCTCTGATCTCGAATGGATGCACGCGCAAGGAGTGTTCGATGATCGTCGGATCCGGCCAGTTCAGGTACCGTGTCGTTGCCGAGTGGGCAAAACTATCCGACGGCTGGTCCTTTAAGGAAGTTGGCGGGGTCGGCGTCGACCGCAACGATAATGTTTATGTCTTCAACCGCGGTGAGCACCCGATGATCATCTTCGATCGCGAGGGCAACTTTCTGCGATCCTGGGGCGAAGGCCGGTATCCACGGGCTCACGGCGTCCACATGGCTCCAGACGACACCATGTTTCTGACCGACGATGGCGGCCATTTCGTGCGCAAGGTCACTTTGGACGGCAAGGTGCTCCTAGAGCTCGGAGTTCCCCGGCAAACCGGCGCCCTTTATGAGCGGCGAGCCGTTCCACCGTTGTACCCACACCGCGCTTTCCCCGAGGGGTGAGATTTACGTCTCCGACGGCTACGGTAATGCCCGCGTCCACAAATACTCACCCGACGGCAAATTGCTGATGTCGTGGGGCGAACCCGGAACCGGCGAGGGCGAGTTCAACATCGTCCACAACATCTGCTGCGACGCCGACGGGTGGCTCTATGTCGCGGACCGTGAGAACCATCGCGTCCAGGCGTTCGACGGCAACGGCAAATACGAGACGTAATGGAAGAACCTGCACCGTCCGTGCGGCCTCTACATGCCATACGGTCATCAACCGATCTGCTACATCTGCGAAGTCGGCCCAGCAGCAGCCGTCAGCCGTGATATTCCCAATCTCGGGCCGCGCGTCAGTATCGTAGACCACCGGGGCAATCTGATCGGCCGCTTCGGCGACACGCCTGCAGGGACCGAACTCGGAAAGTTCCTTGCGCCTCACGGTCTCGCAGTCGACTCTGCGTGGGGACATCTATGTCGGTGAAGTTTCCTGGACAGCGTGGCCTCAGATTTACCCGGGGAAACCACACCCAGCCAACCTGCGCTCCCTGCAGAAGTTCGAAAAGCTCGAGTAAACCTCCATCTGGATAGTCGAAAGCGACACGCCGTGAAACCTTGCCCCTTACGGCTAGTGCAGCAACAATACCGCGTCTTAAATCCGCGTGGCGGTGTGGTGCTGCCGCGTGGCGGTGCCTTTTTTGGCAATAAGGCGGCCGGCAGCCTAATCCGACAGTTGCCTGTCCGGAGTAGAGGCTCCGCAGGCGAGCTCGTCATCGCGGAACGCTGATTGCCAGTTCCGGGCGACAACGAGCTGAGCGCAGTTCAAGAATTGGGCTCCATTCAAAAAGGCCCCGGCAAGATCGGCGCCGTCGAGTACCGCCTTGAACAAGTTCGCACCGTCCAGATGCGCACCCAACAAATTTGCCCCGCTCAAGTTCGCGCCCCGGAGATCGGCACCCCGAAGGTCGGCCCGCGATAGATCGAACCCGCTCAAATCGAGCCCTCGCAGACCGGCCCGAGATAAATCCGGCGCCTCGTCGTCTTTCGCCCGCCACTCATTCCACGCTGCAGCGCCGCGGGCGAGCATCACGACGTGCTCATCGTTTGCCATCTTCCACCCCTCTTAAGCCTGCGGCGAGCTTTGTTCCGTTGTTTAGGTGGGCCCGATGGAGCTGCCCCTGCGTCAGGCCTTCGACGCCTTCCAGATTGGCATCGGACAGATCTGCGCCGTCGAGCTTTGCCGAGCGCAGGTACGCATCGCGCAGATCGGCACCCCGCAGCGACGCCCCGACCAGAAACGCACCACCAAGCCGTGCACCACGGAGGTCGGCAGCGTCCAGCCGTGCATAACGAAATCCGGCGCCACGCAGGTTCGCCTTGCGGAGATCGGCCCCGGTGAGCACGGCGGCATCGAGCTGGGCGCCGCTAATATCGGCTTCCCGCAGGTAGGCGCCCCGCAGCATCGCGTTGGCCATCAGCGCGAACTCCATACCCGCTTTGGCAAGACAGGCGTCCTCGATGCTGGCCGAAACCAAGTTTGCCCCGCTTAGGCGCGCCCGGGATAAGTCCGCACGGTCGAAGCACGCCCGTTCCGCAATGGCGCCGATTAAGTTCGCGCTTTGGAGATGGGCTCCGGTGAAATCAGCCCCGCTGAGCACGGCGCGGTCCATCTTGATTCCGCGAAGATTGAGGCCCGAGAAATCTCGCCCGGCCAGATCGGCTGATGAGAAATTCGCGCGGTGACCTTCGTGGTATTCCGTCTCAAGGTACAGCCGACGCGAAGCCAGCATCCGCTCGATCTCGACAGGCGAAAGCACGCGGACAGGTGTGCGGGCCGTAAGGTCGGCCATTCCGGCAAAGGGAGATCGCGGCGTATCAGAATCCGGCATGGGGCGATCTTACTCCAAACAGAACGGACGCACGGCATGGCCGCGGTCGCCCTATGCCCCTACGGCCTGAGGCAGCCGACCATGTTTAGGGCAGGCTGGTCCCCCGTAGGGGTGGAGATGGTGGATATGTGGAAATGGCGGTTTCTCTGATTTCCACGAGGCTCCTGGAAGTCATTTCCAATCCATCTCACTGGAAATGGGAGAAGTGCAGGACAGCCGCCACTTCCAGATGTCCAAACCATTTCCACGGACATGAAGGCATGCGCAGCCGGTTGGACACAAGGCTGGCGGCGTTCTGCGCTGCATTGGGTGGATGCGCTCGCTGCCATGCCTACGACCGAGAAAGGGTGGACAGGCTGAAGGAGGGGAAGCCGCCACTGACCCTCCACGCGGGCGAGCGCCGAACGCCTCGGGGTGATTGCGATGGGTCGTGCCGCCGGGGTGATCTAGTTCAAAGGAGCGCGGCGGGTGTCGGGCCTGCGGCCATTAAGCCGCGCTCCACCCCCTCTGAAAATGCCAGCCTCGCAGGGCGTCAGTAGTGTCGCTCTTGTTGGCGATCAGACGGGGTCAGATTTCAGTCGGCGACGGAGCTGTTTCAGCTTTTGTCAATAAAGCGGCCCGCAGACTGCCTCGTTGTCCCCCAACACAGAGACTAAAATGCGTGTGATCATTCCAACGCTGGTAGGTTTGGCGGCTTTGGCGACCGCGTCAGTACAGGCCGCGCCAGTCCCCGCCAATTCGCACCGGCACGCGAAATGGCACGAAGCCGCGGCGCAGAACGTCCGCAAGAGCCAGCAGTACGACTACCTCGTCGAGACCAACGGCAGTTTCGTGCCTACCGGATGAGAAAGGAGTGCGGGCCGATCAGAGATCCTGAGCTGCGCGCCAACTGTCTCGGCTCGTTCAGCGTCTATGAGCCTCGGTAGCGGCTGACGCGATCGGGAAACGGAAACACGGTGCAGCCCCAGCCAACAGCCGGGGCTTCTCCCGGGGCGGTGTGGCCTCTCACGCCGGCTTCATACTGGCCCAGCAGCGCCTTTCATCCCGCACCGCCAGCCGGTTTCCCAGGTCACCAGAATGCCACGGGTTTTCTCCCGTGCTCGTAAGGCTCCCTTAATCACTAGCGTCCATCACTGCTCCCGGCTTCGCCTGACTGGGCGAGCCCCGCTGAACGGCCAGTGCCGGCCCGTTTGGCGATCCAGAGCGTGATTTGATGAACCTGGGGGAATTAGAATGTCAGATGCAAGACACCTGCTTTCGCAAGCCGAGCTGTGCTTCCGCTTGGCCAGCGGCCCCGCCAGTCCCCGCCTGGCCGATGAATTAGAGGCGTTGGGTCGCGCCTTCGCGCGAGAAGCAGCATCCTGGCTAACTGGCTCGGCGACAAGCTGATGACGGCCGAGGCGGTGCGTGGTGGAGGCAACCGGCGCTATCTGGTGGCGCTCTCACTCTTGCTGACTGCGGCGGGCCTGGCGATCCCCTTTGTTCAGTCGCTCGCCGCGATCATCGTCTTAGTGACGATCGCGGTTTCGTTCGCCCATGTCGGGCCGGCTACCAACGGAGCCCTGGTCAGCGATCTTTTGCGTTCGCCCGGTGATGCCGGCCGGGCCTTCGCCTTTCTCGTCCTCGGCGGCAACACCTTTGGTCTGCTGGCGCCGATTGTGACCGGCTATATCGTCGCCGCGACCGGCAGCTTTGATTCAGCCTTTATCGCGTGGCGGGTGCGCTGGCGCTCGTCGGGGCGGCGGCGGCACTGGTACTGGCGCGCGGCACGCTCGGCGAGCACGTCCGGCCGCACCTCGCGAGACCGGGTCTGGCCAACTGACATAACCGGATTGAAATGTCGCCTCCACACGGCGCCGATTAGGGAGGAGGGAGCAATATGCTGTTCGGCTTCAACGGTCGCGCCACCAGAAATTTCCTGATCCTTCTGGTGTCGATGCACTACATCCTGTTTATCGACCGGGTAAACCTGGCCGCCGCGGCACCGGTAATGCAGCAGGACCTCGGCCTCAGCAATTTGGCACTCGGCCTCGCCTTCTCGGCCTTCAACTACTCATATGCCCCGTTTCAGCTAGTCGGGGGCTGGTTTGCCGACCGCATTGGCGCGCGGCGCACATTGACGGTCTGCGGCCTGGCGTGGTCGCTGACGACCATCGCGACCGGGGCGGTGACCGGGCTCGCTTCGCTGTTTGGCGTGCGTCTCGTGCTCGGCATGGGCGAGGGTGCGACGTTGCCGGCGGCAACTCGTGCGGTCTCAAAATGGACCCCGATCGTGAAGCGCGGCACCGCGATCGGGGCTACCCACGCCGCCGGGCGCCTCGGCGCGGGAACGGCGGCGCCGATCGTCGCCCTTCTGATCACCTGGTTCTCCTGGCGTTTTTCATTCCTCGCGGTCGGCATTCTATCGACTCTCTGGGCAGTCGTGTGGTGGTGGTATTTCTACGAGGATCCGCGCCAGCACCCGCGCATCACCACCGCGGAGCTGGCTGTATTACCGACCGCTGATTCCACGGGGCAGATCGGTTCCGGCCCGGTGCCGTGGCGGCGCCTGATTCCCCGCGTGGCGCCGCTGATGATCGTTTATTTCTGCCAGGGCTGGACCGGCTGGCTGTTTGTGACCTGGATGCCGTCCTTGTTGCAGAAAAACTATGGTGTCGAGATCAAGAAATCAGCATTCCTTTACATGGCACTGCTGTTCTCCGGATTTCTCGCCGAGCTGATCGGCGGGATGACCACCGACTCCCTGCTGCGCCGCACCGGGAGCCTGCAGATTGCGCGTTCGCTGATGATCGCCGGCAGCTGGGTTTTCGCCGTGGCGGGGCTGGTGCCGGTGATCCTCTTCCACGACATGGTTATCGGGGTGTCCGGCTTCATGGTCACGGTGTTCTTTCTCGGCTTTGCGATCTCTCCGCTGTCGACCGCGACGATGGACATCGCGTCCGACTACGCCGGCACTTCGAGCTCGCTGATGAATGCCTCCGGCGCCGTCGCCGGCATTGTCTCACCGGTCGCCTTCGCCTGGATCCTCGACCGCACCGGCAGCTGGACGCTGCCGTTCGCGGTCTCGGTCGGGCGCTGCTGTTCGCCATCGTCATGACCTTTTGGATCCGGCCGGATCGTCCGATCAAGGCCGTTCCCAGCCTTGGCAGATTGGCGGTGGCGGGGCAATAAACAGCCGCCAGCGGCGCGTGCGCTTCGGCCCCCGGCGGTGCTAGGATTGCCTCGCTGCCGACGCGCCCGCCTGTTTTTGCCGAGCGGATCACCGAAGTTGCACATTTCAAAGAGCCGGGATGCTGACGTGCCGCAAGAGCGCGTTAATGCGACCACAGAGGAGAATACAGCCGGCACGGATACGAGTGCCGCGGTGCCATGGCAGCGCACCTTGTGGGCAATGGTCGGAATCCAGTTCGTCATGACCGCGGCGTTTTCGATGTTGAGCCCGATCATGCCGCTGTTTCTGCCGGTGCTCGGCGTCAGCTCGGCGGGCGCGGTTGCGCTGTGGGCCGGCATCCTTGCCGGCACGACTTCCTTGGTCGCCGCTTTCGCATCGCCGTTGTGGGGGCGCCTGGCCGACCGGCATGGCCGAAAATTGATGCTGTTACGATCGAGCATCGCCGTCGGCGTGTTTGCGGCATTGATGGGCGCCGCAACTAACGTCTGGCAGGTCTTCGCCTGTCGCGCGCTGATGGGCGTCTTTGCCGGCTTCTCGAGCACCGCGATCGCACTGGTGGCTAGCCAGGTGCCCGAGGAGCGGCTTGGCTATGCGCTCGGCTGGCTCAGCACCGGCCAGCTTGTCGGCTCACTGGTCGGTCCACTCATCGGGGGCGCCTTGGCCGATGCGACGGGTAGTTACCGCATTCCATTCTATTGCACCGCGGCGACGATATTGGTGTCGACGGCTTTTGTCTGGTTTGGCGTGCGTGAGCGCTTTGTCCCTGTGGCGCAGGGACGCGGTGGGCGCGCCCTCCTCAGCAGCTTGATCGCGGTGGCGCGTTCACCGGGTTTGCTGCCGCTATTTTTCGTACTGCTGATGGCGCAATTCGGGGTGCGCACGGTGCAGCCCGTGGTGACGTTGTTCGTGCAGGAGTTGGTCGGCGATCGGCCCGACCTCGCGACGTTGAGCGGCATCGCTTTCTCCATCACCGGGCTTGCCAATGTCGTCGCCGCCCCATTCCTCGGCCATAAGAGCGACAAGATCGGCTATCGCCGGGTGCTGCTGATCGCGTTGCTCGGGGCCAGTTTGACAACCTTGCCGCAAGCTTTCGCTGACAGCTACTGGCTCTTCACCGCCCAGCGTTTCGCCGTCGGGCTGTTCATCGGCGGTATCCTGCCGACGGCCAATGCTCTTGTCGGGCGGCTTGTACCTCGAGCGGAGCGCGGGACGGTCTACGGCATTACCGCCTCGGCAATGTTTCTCGGCAATTCGATCGGGCCGCTTTCCGGCGGCGCGGTCGCCGCCGCTTTTGGGGTGCGCTGGGTGTTTCTGGTGACGGCCGCCGTTCTGTTCGCGAATTTGCTGTGGGTATATTGCAGGGTGCCGGAATACGTGGACCGCAAAAGCTGAACGCCCGAGTTCCCAGCGTTCAAATGAAGCTTTTTCATCCGCGAAACGCGCGTGCCTTGGGACGCTCGATCCCCACCGCGCATCGGACGTCCCCAACATCTCGTCACGCGCGGTGAAGTGAATGGCGGTGCGTCATCGGCTGCTCGAAGCAGGTTCGCAGCGGACTCTTCGCTGGAGGGAGATGGATTCGAACTTCCAGTTCCGCGCGAGATCGGAGGCCGCGCGCCGCTGTCCAAAAGACTTCCTGATTACGCATGATCCTCAGCCAATTTGAGGAGGCGGTATGGCATCGGCGGGGTTCGGACTGCGACATAGCCTAGGCGGGGCATCATGGCGGCGAGATCGTATCGGCGGTTGAAGCGGTATTCGAATTCGGCGAGGTAGCGGGGTACATGCTTGTCGCGGATGGTGCGGTAAGTGCCGGCGATGGCGCTCTTGATGTTGCCGAGGGTGGTGTTGACCCACTTGAAGGCAGGGTTGAGGGCGGCCTTGCGACCGGATCCAGTGATGATCGGCTGGTGGACGCAGCCGGCGTTGCCGACCCCAGAGAAGCAGTGCAGGCCGTCACTGACAACGGTGCTGGCGGGATGGAAATTGCGCTGCGCCAAGGTCGCGATTTCGGCACGGCGGAAACCCTTCACGCGGCGCAACTTCAAGCGGATTGGCTTGCCCTCTGGTGTGGTTTCTACCGACGCCACGATCGGCGTCTTGCCAGGCGAACCGCGGCCCCGCTTGCCGCCGTTGCGCTCCCCGCCGAGATAGGCGTCGTCGATCTCGATCCGTCCCGTCAGGCGCTTTGTGGCGTCCCGCTCCATCATCGCCTGCATGAGCCTGTGCTTGATCTTCCAGGCGGTGGTCTGGGTGACGCCAAGCCGGCGGCCCAACTCAATGCTGGAGATGCCGCCCTTGCTCTGAGTGAGGTGGTACATGGCGCGAAACCAAGTGCACAGCGGCACCTTGGTCGCCGCGAAAATCGTTCCGGCGATCACCGATGTCTACCGTCGACAGGCGGTACACTGGTAAAGCGCCCGGGTCTTGACGAAGCTGTGATGCTGCCCTGCGCAAACCGGGCAGACAAAGCCGGATGGCCAGCGCCAGCGCATCACCGCCTCCCGGCACTGATCCTCGGTTCCGTAAAGAACAGCAAACTGCACCTCGCTGAGCCCCTTTTGAAATTGCACCTTGTTGCGCGCCATCGTTCAAACCCGCAGAAACAGCCGTATATTCCTGTTTCGTACCATCAGTTGATGGCTGAGGATAGTACGTAATCAGGAAAGACTTTGGGAGTAGCCCGTCAACCGTTTGAACCAGCGCAGCTTGTAATCGAATTTCGGGCCCGGCGCCGGATTGCCGTTCGGCAGTTACAGGCATCCGACGATCAGGCCGCCGACGGCCGCCTCGATGCAGCGGCTATGCGTATCATCCGACCGCCTGGCAGGCCGCGGCGGGTCTCCACCGGCTCGGCGCCGCGGGGCGGGGATCAATCGCCCTTCCAGCTCTTTTGCCCTGCCAGACCGCGCCGTACCGACACACGTGCGCGGCCCCCGCGAAGACCCGCTCGACCTGATCTTCGTTCCGGGTTTCGTCTCCAACATCGAGTTGGCTTGGGAGTCGCCGGGCCAGGCTCGTCAGTTTTCCCGCCTGGCCGCGTTTTCCCGCCTGATCGTGTTCGACAAGCGCGGCACCGGCCTCTCCGACCGGGACGTTGGCATCGCCCATCTCGAAGAGCGCATGGACGACGTCCGCGCAGTGATGGATGCCGTCGGCTCCGAAAGCGTCGAGGATCACGACGGGATTGCGACGGCCGGAGACTATGTCTGGCGCAAGTCCGGCTCGCTGCACGACAACGAGTCACCCGGGGGCGCCGTGCTGTTCGCAGTGTATCGAAAACCGAACATCTACTACCACACAGCGAAGGAAACCCCCCGGCTTCTAGCCGAAGAACGCCGGGAGCCAGACTGACCGGCTCGGGGTGCACGGGGTTTTTTACGCTTTTCTGCAAACGATTTCTGCAACACGCAACGCATTGATATGGCTGATTAACCAAGCGCCGTGTTAGGTGATGCCAAGCGGGCGTATCGACCTACGATGTTTTCCCCAGCCATCTGCTCATGACTACGCGCGGGGCTACCTCGAAACCGAGGTGCTCGTAGAAGCTCACCACCTTGGTGTTTGTTTCTCGAACTAGGAGCTGCACTTTCACTATACCCCGTTGGCGGAGCCAGTTCTCTGCCGCGTGCACCATGCGCCGGCCCACGCCCTTGCTGCGCGATGTAGGACGGGCAGCAACGTAGTAGAGCCAGCCTCGATGCCCGTCATGGCCGACCATGACGCTGCCCGCTACTTCGCCGGCATCGTCAACGGCGACAAGCACGTCCGAGCAGGGACCAGCTTTGGCGAAACGGAAGTCGGCTACCGGGTCATTGTATGATGCAACCAGATCGCAGGCGCGCCACAGCGCGACAACGGCCTGCTCGTCTTCGGCAACCGCACTTTTCACGGTGAGCAACATTAGGTGCCTCGCATTCTGCGCAACCATGATGTTTGCCTATCGCGAGACCGCCCGCAATGGGGCTCAGCGACTGACTCCGTCGTGGTGCGAAAGTCTTGATGGGGTGGACGGCCCCTGCTCCCGGCATCGATGTGCCATAACGTGGTCGTCTGTGAGCGCCACAACGAGAGGAGCGGTCCACCATGCAGATTGCCACGATCGGTTTGGACCTCGCCAAATGCTGGTTCCAGGTCCACGGCGTCGACGCAGATGGACAGGTCGTCGTTCGCAGGCGGTTGTGGCGCAGCGGAGTAATTGCCTATTTCCGGTCGCTCGAGCCGTGTCTGGTCGGCATGGAAGCCTGCGCGAAAGCGCATCATTGGGCGCGTGAGGGTGGTGCTCACCCGTCCTGCGCTGCGCGGAGATAAACTCGCCGCTGGAGGGAGCCGGATTCGAACCATTGGTCCCTCTTGCAAAAGAGGGCCGAGCCCAGGTTTGGAATTCGTCAATCGAGGTGACCCGTGGCTTCCGTGAGCGTGAGGCCGATACCTCTGTCACGGCCCGGGTCCGAGGAAGTCCTCCCGCGCCACCGCGGCGAAGGTCGCGTCGATTCGCGGGCCCCTGACGCCACCGGCTGCTGTGACCTGTTTCACAAAGGCGTGCCGGATGATTTTTTCAGTTCGGGCTCGCGATCCACCTTGCATATGGCTGGTGGGCACGATCCCTTCGATTTCTTCCCGCAGCATCTCCAGCCGCCGCCACGGATCCTCGGCTGCCGCCAGTTCGTCGCGTGTAACCACGAGCGCGTCTGTTGTGTCGCGGAATCGTGCGGGATCGCGTCGGTACAGATCCGGGTCGGCAAGGACTGCATTCAGCTCGGTGATCCGCGTCTCCAAAGCCGCGATCCGGGCAGGTAGCAGGTCGAGCGCCCGGCGATCATTGAAATTCATTCGGCGCTGCCCGGTAATTCGCTGGCTTGCGTCGCCGGTCGGGATCGCTTGGTGTTTCGCGTCTTTGGCGGCGGCGAACCGCGCAATTCCTCTGCCCGCTGCGCCAGCATGTCGGTGTAGCCGCCGGCATACTCGACCCAGCGGCGGTTGCCGTCGGTGGCGATGGTGGACGTCACCACGCGGTCGAGGAAATCGCGGTCGTGGCTGACCAGCAGCACCGTGCCGGGATGCTCGGCCAGCTGCTCTTGCAAGAGATCGAGCGTCTCCAGATCGAGATCGTTGGTCGGCTCGTTGAGCACTAGCAGGTTGGACGGACCGGCGAAGGCGCGGGCCAAGGTAAGCCGGGCCCGCTCGCCGCCGGACAGCACGCCGACCGGGGTGCGGGCCTGCTCCGGGCGGAACAGGAAGTCCTTCATGTAGCCGATCACGTGTCGGCTTTGGCCACCGACCGTCACCGTATCGCCGCTGCCGCGGGTCAACGTCTCTGCCAAACTCTGTTCCGGGTCGAGGCTTTCGCGCCGCTGATCGAGCGTGACTTGCACCAGGTTGGTGCCGAGCCGCACTTCGCCGGCATCAGGCGGAAGCGCGCCGGTCAACAGGTTGAGCAACGTGGTCTTGCCGGCGCCGTTCGGGCCGACAATCCCGACGCGGTCGCCTCGCATGACCCGCACCGAAAAATTCCGCACGACCAAATAATTGTCATAGGCTTTGGAGATGCCCTCCGCCGCGGCAACGAGCCGGCCGGACAAATCCGCCTGCGCCGCTTCGAGCCGGGCCGTGCCGGTCGCGCCGCGATGGTCTCTTCGCTTGCGCCGCAGTGCGTGCAACTCGGCGAGTCGGCGCTGGTTGCGCGTGCGCCGGGCCGTGACGCCATAGCGCAGCCAGTCCTCCTTCATCGCGATCTTACGGCCAAGCTTATGCTGCCCGTCGGCTTCCTGCGCGAGGACCGCGTCGCGCCAAGCCTCAAATGCCGAGAAGCCCTCATCCAAGACGTGCGTAACGCCGCGGTCGAGCCATACCGTGCTGCGCGAGAATCTTTCGAGCAGCCGCCGATCATGGCTGATCAGAACGATGCCGGCCCGCATTCCGGCCAGTTCCCGTTCCAGCCATTCGATGCCGGGCAGGTCCAGGTGATTGGTCGGCTCGTCGAGGAGCAGGATGTCGGGCGAGGGAGCCAGTGCGCGGGCCAGCGCCGCGCGGCGTGCTTCGCCACCGGACAAGGACGCCGGATCTTCGTCGCCGGAAAGACCGAGTTCCTTCAGCAGATACAGCGCCCGGTGCCGACCGTCCACCGTCGCGCTGTCAAACCCCGCCTCGACATAAGCCAAGGTTGTGCCGAAACCGCCCAGATCGGGTTCCTGCGGCAGGTACTGGATCGTTGCGCCGGGCTGAGCAAACCGCTCGCCGGTATCGGCCTGTACCAGCCCGGCGGCGATGCGCAGCAATGTCGATTTGCCAGAGCCGTTGCGCCCGACCAAGCAGATCCGGTCGCCGGCTGCAACCGCCAACGTCGCGCCGGAAAGCAGCGGCATCACACCGAAGCTGAGGCTGATGTCCTGTAGCTGAAGCAGTGGTGGCGGCATGGGTGGCTATGGCTCGGGGTGTTCTCGACGGGACGGCAGCGCGATCGCCTGCGGAACCGAAGATGCGGCATCCGCCAATCTTCGCGTGACGAGAGGTCACGGGCCTACTCGACCATCAGCGTCGGCGCGAATGCGGGTGCAAGCCTGCGCCAGTGCTGGCGATGGCGTCGACGCCCGCACGCGGGAACTCTCCCGTTGACTGGGTTGCCCGTAGCGAAGGAACGTCGCGCTAAACAGCGAGGGCGGGAAGATGGCGCAAGACGATCGATTTGACCTGGCACGGCTCGAACGGCTGGAGCGGCATCTGCAGGGCGTTGGAGGACGCGGAGGCAATCCGCAACCTGAAGGCACGCTATGCCGCCTTGTGTGACGCCCAATACGATGCCGACGGGATCGCGATGCTGTTCACAGAGGACGCGCTGTGGGAAAGCCCCGGCTTGGGCCGGTTTGAGGGGCGCGAGGCGATCCGAGGCTTCTTCCGAGGGGCGTCGGGGATTTTCTCGAGCTCGGCGTGCCCGCGCTGTTCACGGAGGCCGCGCGCTTCCAGTCCTGGCTCGACGTGGAGGCGGCCCTGGCCGAGCTGACCATCATTCCCGCGGAAATGCCGGATTCGAGCATCCACGGAATGCGAATTGGCTATGTTTTCGCCGATCGTTAATTTCCGTTTCGGGGCGACAGCACCATTCGAATTCCCGATGGTGTTGAGGACCCATAAGTTTCCTGGCAAGGACAACCACGCGCTACTGCACGTTAGGCACTCCCGTAACCGGCCATTCGACGGCTGAGGTGTTGAAACCGCCTGCTTTGCCTTGACCAAGGTGTATCTCTGTCCTCTCGTCCGTTGAGATCGATCCATTTCCCGGTCACACTGATGCGGGCGGCGCGCGCGGCAGTTTTCCACATTTGCATTCGAACTCATTTGGGAGTCTCCAGGCATCGACAAGCGAGGGTAAACCATGAAGATCGTCGTCATCGTCGTCATCGGCGGCACCGGCCTGATCGGCTCGAAGACCGTCGCCATTCTGCGCTAGGGCGGTCACGAGGTCGTCGCCGGCTCGCCCAAAAGCGGCATCAACAGCATCACCGGCGAGGGCTCAAAGAGGCCATGGCCGGCGCGCAGGTGGTGATCGACCTCACCAATTCGCCCTCATTTGAAGATAGGGCGGTGCTGGAATTCTTCGAGACTTCCGGGCGCAACCTTCTCCCGGCGGAGGCCGCAGCCGGCGTCGGGCACCATGTCGCGCTATCCATCGTCGGAACCAACCGGAGCGACAATGGCTATTTCCGCGCCAAGGTCGCCCAAGAGAAACTGATTGAGGCCTCCAGCATCCCCTACACCATTATCCGCGCGACCCAGTTCATGGAATTCCTCGGCGGCATCGCCGCTTCAAGTGCGGATGGAAACATAGTCAGGCTTTCGCTCGGCCTGTTCCAGCCCATCGCGGCGGATGACGTTGCTGCTATCGTCGCCGAGGTGGCGCTCGCGGCGCCGCGAAGCGGCATTATCGAGATCGCCGGCCCGGAACGAGCACCGTTCAACGAAATAGTCGCCCGCTATCTGAAAAGCTGTCGGCGACCCGCGTGAGGTCGTGAGCGACCCCGAGGCCCGATACTTCGGCGGCCGGGTCGAGGAGCTCTCGCTCGTGCCGTTGGGCGAGGCGCGCCTCGGCTGCATCGGTCTCGACGAATGGCTCCGCCGCTCACAGGCAGGAGCTTGATTTCCGCATCCGTGAACCGAGGATAGGGGCTCCATGAAACGCATCCTCTGTTCGCTGCTTGTCGCCACCCTGCCGGTCGGCAGCGTCCTCGCGGATGCGCCGAAGTCGAAGAACGCCAAGGTGACCCTCGTGTACCAGCACGAGCTGCCGAACGTCCTCGGCAAGAGCATCAAGGGCGTGCTCGTCGAATACGGCCCAGGCGGCTACTCGCCTGCCACACGCATCCCAAATCCGCCTTCATCTACGCGACCGTGCTCGAGGGGGTGATCCGCAGCAAGGTCAACGACGGACCGGTGACGACCTACGAGGCCGGACAGAGCTTCTCCGAGCTGCCCGGCGACCGCCACGGCGTCAGCGCCAATGCCAGCGAGACGAAGCCGGCCAAGCTCCTCGCGGTGTTCGTGGTGGATACGAAGGAGACGGAACTGACGATCCCATTCGGGAACTGAGGTTTAATACCTTTCGTGCGGAGATATTGCGTCGCGAGATAATGCGGGAGGCCAATGCACGTGTCCGTATGCTCGTAAACCCGATGTCGCTACAGAGCGTCCTGCGGAGTTCGGTTCGAGCGCGAGGGCCTTGCAATGGACGGCGCTCGCCGCCGCCGCGTCCGAGCCAACAGGTCGGCACTTACAGCGTGATAGGAAAGAAAGTTCTCCAACGTGGGCGATGGGAGCCGTTCAACTCCGCAGAGGGATCGCGCCATAACATGTTTCGGTTGCGGGATCGCCGTTGCCTGTGAGTTGCGGCGTTTCTATTGCAGCGAGCGCGATGAATGACTGCGCAGCCAAGTGTCATCGTCGTCGATGACGACCCGGGGATCCGTGAGTCGGTTGAAAGCTTGCTGAGTTCCGTGGGCTTGCATGTCAGAGCGTTAGCTTCGGTGCCCGAATTCCTGGAAAAAGGGCGCCCTGACCATGATCGCGGTTGTGACCCCGAGCGAGGGCGATGGCGACAAGCTCGGGTCCCAGGTGACCTGCGCGTCGTAATGCGTGTGCAGGTCGATGATGCCCGGAATCAGCGGGAGCCCGCCGGCATCGATGATCTCGGGTGCGTCCTTGCCCACATCGCCGATCGCGGCGATGCGACCGTCCCGCACCGCAAGATCGGTGCGGATCGGGTCGTGCCCGAGCCCGTCGACCACGGTGGCGCCGCGGATCAGCGAGGTCATGCATTGCCATCTCCTCTGCTGTCTCGGGAATGACTTATCCACGGCGGTGACGTGCGTGTTGATATTGTCTTACATATGCGTGTTGATATTGTCATATAGAAGACGTACGATTTGTATTGCGAGAACCGGCGGGGGATTTATCATGTCACCCTGATGGGTCAATGCGTTTGATCAGGCGAGAGATGGACCGGCCGCAGCTAGTGGGCCCGACACCCAGCGCCGTTCAAGCAAAGGGAAGCGAAACCGAACCGACCAGCGCGGCCATTGCTGGTGATCTCGGCCGTGGCAATCTGGGCAAACCGGTGGGCGCGGTTGTCGCTGCGGCAAAAGTGCTACGCGTGCTGCACGCGTCGGAGCGTCCGCTGAATTCAAGCGAGGTCGCCCGCGCCGCCGGTCTCCATCGCGGCACCGCCTACAACATCTTGCGGACGCTGCAAGCCGAGGGCTTTGGCGGCTACGACGATGCGACGCGCAGCTATTCGGTCAGTCTCCATATCCTCGAACTCGCCTATGGCGTGTTGCGTCGCAGCGGGCTGATGGATCTGGCGCGGCCGCTGATGCACGCGATATCCGATGCGCGCGACGTGTCGGTTTATCTGTCGAAGGTGTTGGGCCCCTCGTCTCTGCTGTTGTTGGACTGGGTCGGCGTTGCGTTCCGCACTGACCTGTACGTCACCGTGGGGCGCCCGTCCCCGGTCCCGGCAGGCGCATCGGGCGTCATCATGGCGGCTTTGGAAACAGCAGCGAGCCGGAGCTCGAAGCGCTGTTCTCGAAAGTCGCGTGGTACCAGAAGCCATCTTTCGCCGATTTCCTGGCCCGCGTCAGGGAGGCGAAGAAGTCCGGTTTCGCGGTCGATCGCGGCGCGATGTTTCAGGGAATTACGCTGGTCTCCGTGCCGGTTCTGTCGCCGTCATGGCTGCTGCTGTTGATCCTGACCGCGGCGGGACATTCGCATGATCTGGATGCCGAGGCGCTGGAGGCGCTGAGCCGTGCGATGCAGTCGGCAGCGACGCGGCTATCGGAGAGCGCGCGATTGCTGCGTCTGGGTTGACTGTGTGGTTTTGCGTTGAGGGTTTCCGTAAGCATCAGTGCAAGGGATCAGAGCATGGCTTACTCGCAGGCGACCGCGCACAAGGCTTCGACGAATCCGAGCACGGATTTCGACGCGATCATCATCGGCGCTGGTGTTTCCGGCCTCTACCAGCTGTACAGGTTGCGTGAACTCGGCCTGACGGTGCGGGTGTTCGAAGCCGGCAGCGGGGTCGGCGGCACCTGGTACTGGAACCGCTATCCCGGCGCCCGTTTCGATTCCGAGAGCTGGACCTATGGTTACTCCTTTTCGCAGGAACTGCTGGAAGAATGGGATTGGGAAGAGCACTTCGCGGGTCAGCCCGAGACCGAGCGCTATCTGAACTATGTCGCCGACAAATTCGACCTGCGCCGGGACATCCAGTTCAATAGCCGCGTCACGGCCGCGCGCTATGACGAGGACAAGCGCAGCTGGGAGGTCGAGCTGGAGAACGGCAGGCGCTACAGCGCGCGCTTCCTAGTGACCGCCGTTGGCGTGCTTTCGGCGGCAACGATGCCGACCATCCCGGGCGTGAAGACGTTCCAGGGCAAGTCCTGCCACACCCATTACTGGCCGAAGGAACCGGTTCGCTTCGAGGGCAAGCGCGTCGCGGTGATCGGCACCGGTGCAACCGGTGTGCAAACCATCACGGAAGTGGCCAAGACCGCCGGCCATCTGACCGTGTTCCAGCGCACGCCTCAATGGTGCGCGCCATTGCACAACGCCAAGATCACCCCGGAGGAGATGAGCCGGATCCGGGACAATTATACTGAGATTTTTGCGCGCTGCCAGGAGACCTACGGCTGCTTCATCCATGCGACCGACCCGCGCTCCACGTTCGAGGTGACCCCCGAAGAACGTGAGGCCTTCTGGGAGAAGCTTTACGGCGAGCCTGGTTTTGGCATCTGGATGGGCAATTTCCGGGACATCCTGGTGGACCGTGAGGCCAACGCGCTGATCTCCGATCTCCTCGCGCGCAAGATCCGCCAGCGGGTCAAAGACCCGGTCGTCGCGGAAAAGCTGATTCCGAAGACCCACGGCTTTGGCACGCGCCGTGTTCCGCTCGAAAGCGGCTACTTTGAGGTCTACAACCAGCCCAACGTCAAACTGGTCGACATCGCCGAGACGCCGATCGAACGCGTCACGCCCATCGGCATCCAGACCAGCGATGCCGAATACGAGTTCGACATCATCATCTACGCGACCGGCTTCGACGCGATCACCGGCGCCTTCGACCGCATCGATATCCGCGGAGTGGACGGCGTGTCGTTGAAGGACAAATGGAAGGAAGGACCGCAGACCTTCCTCGGCATCCTGGTGGACGGCTTCCCCAACATGCTCATGGTGATGGGCCCGCATGCCGGGCTCGGCAACTTTCCGCGCGCCGCCGAATACAGCGCCGACTGGGTGACCGGGCTGGTCCGCTTCGCGCGCGACCGCGGCCTGACCCGCGTCGAGGCCACCGCGGCGGGTGCTACTGCCTGGACCGACCACGTCATCGCGTCGAGCGAGGGGTTGCTGTTCACCGAGGTCGACTCGTGGATGACCGGCATCAACCGCAATGTCGAGGGGAAGCAGGTCCGCCGGATCATGCGCTATAGCGGCGGCCACCCCAAGTTCCGCGAGCGCTGCGAAGCCGCTGCGGCGGACGGGTATCGCGAGCTGGCGCTGGCTTAGGCGCGACAGCGGCGGCCAGGTTCGCCAGCCAGCCATAGGACAGACCGAAGTCAGCGACACACAACGAACGAAGGAGCGCTCCATGGACGTCGGCATGATGATGGTGTTCGCCAGCTACGGCTGGGATGATTGCTCCGACGCGCGCGTGTGGGAGGAGGAAATCCGGCTGGCCCGGCTCGCCGCCGACCTCGGCTTCGATTGCCTCTGGTCGGCCGAGCACCACTTCAAACGACTATTCGTTTGTCCCTGACAATATCCAGCTGATGACCTATCTGAGCGCGCTCTGCCCCGATATCGATCTTGGCACGGCAGCGGTCATCGTGCCCTGGCACGATCCGCTGCGTGTCGCCGAGAATGCGGCCGTGCTCGACATGTTGAGCAAGGGCCGGCTTCGCCTCGGCCTCGGACGAGGCCTCGCGCGGCGGGAGTTCGCCGCTTTCCGCCTAAGCATGGATGAATCCCGGGAGCGCTTCGACGAGGCGGCTCCGATGATCGTCCAGGCGTTAAAGACCGGGTTCATCGAAGGGGATGGCAAATTTTACAAACAGCCGCGCATCGAGATCCGGCCGCGGCCGCAATATTCCTTCGGCGGTCGCATATACGCCGTGGCGTCGAGCGAGGACTCGATCAACTCCGCTGCTAAGCTCGGTGCCCATATCGTCATGTTCGCCGACCGTCCGTGGGAAATGCGCCTGCCGGCGGTCGAGCGCGGCCGCGAACTGCACCGCAAATACCACGGCGCTGAGCCGCCCCAGGTCATGCTGACCGAGTTCTGCGTGTGCGGCACCAACCTGGCCGAAACCGAGGAGGAAGCGCGCAAGTACCAGGGCAAATTCGTCGAGAGCAACTTTTACCACTACGAATTCTTGGGCGAGCACTTCAAGACAGTGAAAGGTTACGACGCCTATCAGCAGAAGGCTGAGATCGCCCGTAAGGGCGGCCTCGAAGGGGCGGTAACCGGCTTCATGCGGGCCGCAAGCTGGGGAACGCCAGACAAGATCCTGCGCGGGCTCGAAGAGCGCCGAAAGATCATCGGCGATTTCGAACTCAACGTCGCCTTCCGCTTCGGCGGCACGCCTTACGAGGTCGCGGAACGGGGCCTGAACTCTTTGCCAAGGAGGTGCTTCCGGTGCTCAAGTCACAATCTCGAGCAAAGTTCGCGAGGCCGCCGAGTGAAGCGTTCCGTCGTAACGAGCGGCGGCGCACCTTCATAACCTCCAACATTGGCAGGAGATCCGAAATGCCGGCATGCACCTCAGAACCCGCAAAATTTGACGCGATCGTCGTCGGCGCCGGAGTCGGCGGTCTCTACGCAATCTATCGCCTGCGTAAACTCAGCCTCAAAGTGCGTGCCCTCGAGGCCGCTGGCGGGGTTGGCGGCACATGGTATTGGAACCGCTACCCAGGGTGTCGCTGCGACGTCGAAAGCATGGAGTACTCGTATTCCTTCTCGGACGAGCTGCAGCAGGAATGGCATTGGCCCGAGCGCTACGGCACGCAACCTGAGATCCTACGGTACATCAACCATGTGGCTGACCGCTTCGACCTCAGGCGCGACATCGAGTTCAACACTCGGGTCGAACAGGCGGTCTTCGACAGCAAGACAAACACATGGACGATAACGACTGACAAAGGCAACGCCGCGACCGCGCGCTTTTGCATCATGGCGACGGGCAATCTTTCGACGCCTCGGACGCCGAGCTTCCCTGGTTTGGAGAGTTTCAAGGGAGAATGGTATCACACCGGGTTATGGCCCCACGAAGGGATCGATTTCACCGGATTGCGAGTAGGCGTGATTGGAACCGGTTCGTCGGGCGTCCAGTCGATACCGATCATCGCAAAGCAGGCGAAGCATCTTTACGTCTTTCAACGGACAGCCAATTTCAGCCTGCCCGCACGAAATGCGCCAATGGATCGCGTTAAGGAAAGCGCTCACAAAGCGCAGTACCCCGAGCGCCGCCGCGCCGCCTTCGATACGCCATTCGGGATTGCCGGGTACCCGCCGCCCGTGAAGTCCGCGCTCGATTTGACCGAGGAGGCGGCGATACGCCTACGAGGCAAAATGGGCCGAGGGCGGCAGCATCAGCTTCCTGTATTCATTTACAGATCTGTTGATCAACAAACAGTCCAACGAAACGGCGTCAGAGTTCGTGCGCCGGAAGATCCGCACTACGGTCAAGGACCCGAAGACGGCGGAGCTGCTGTGCCCCAATGATCACCCAATCGGCACCAAGGCGGCTCATTCTCGATCCCGACTACTATGAGACCTACAATCGCGACAACGTCACACTGGTAGATATCCGAAGCGAGCCGATTAAGGAAATCACGCCCACCGGGTTGCGTACAGCCGCCGCCGACTACGCGCTCGATGCGATCGTTTTCGCGACGGGCTTTGATGCCATGACTGGGGCAATGAAAGAGATCGACATCAACACCGACGCAGGAATGTCGGTTCGAGAGAAGTGGGAACACGGTCCGCGCACTTACCTCGGGATCATGATCGCCGGGTTCCCAAATCTCTTTATGATCACCGACCCGCAGAGCCCTGGGGTCAAAAGTCAGATGATATTGGCTTGCGAGTAGCACGTCGATTGGATCGCGCATTGCACGCAGTACTTGCGCGACCGTGGGTTCTCGCGCATCGAGGCGGAGGAGGATGCCGAGGATGATTGGGTGCAGCACAATAACGAGGTCGCGGATCGTACGCTCTATCCGTTGGCGAACTCATGGTACGTCGGCGCCAATATCCCGGGGAAACCCCGTGTATTCATGCCGTATGTCGGTGGCGTGGCTGCATACAAAAAGAAATGTGATGAGATCACGGCCAGGGGCTACGAAGGCTTTCGTTCGGGTGTTTGCGCTGAAGACCAGCGGTTTGCGGCAGATTGATCGTACCGATGACGTTCTGCTCGCGGCCATTTGACAAAGGGCACTGGCCACCCGCGCAGCTCCATCCCGACCAGGCGCGACATCCGCGCTCGGTCGCGGTCGGCGCTGGGCAAGCGTCCTCGCCGCCAAGGGTTGCCCGATACCAAGAGGTGCCGTTATCTCTCCATTCAAAGAAGTGGCGAGTTGTCGCTGCTGGACCGCGAGTAGGCCATCATCGACCGATGGCGCGCAAAACTGGTTCGGTGGACATCCACCGCTGGAATAAGCGAGTTCCCGACATTTAGAGTAGAGAATCGCGCGGCACCCGCGGCGTTAACCTACGGCGGTTCTCTGGCGAATAAGTTCCACACCGAATTGATCGGCCGCGTTCTGCCCCATCATTCGGGCAATCAGCGGCTCTGGCACATTGGACTTGCGCAGCTTGGCCATTGCATCCCAGGCGCTCGTCGCATCGTGATGAGGGTAGCGCGATCCCCATACGACCTTCGCAGCAAAGTCATTCGGCAATTTCTGGATTAGCCGTTCCTCGGCATCAAAGCCGAGCATGACATTGCCGTGTTCCCACATCTCGTCAGGCTCGGTGCTGACCGGGTAGTGATGCAATAGCGGGATTACCCGGGTCGAGGCCTCCATTCGACGATGACCCGCTGGGTGGGGCCAGCACCTGGCAACGGACCTTGAAGTGTACCGCCGCTTACGGGTCCTCTGGCAAAATCACGTGGCGGACCCCGCTCGCTCACAACAGTCGATTAGCGACCATAACACGGCTGCCTCTTGAACCGGCTTTAGCTTGGGGGCAATGCTGATACAAATGCGTGCAGGCGCAGGGATCGTCCATGGAACGCCACAAATTCGGGAATTCTGATCTTATGGTTTCGGCCATCGGTCTCGGCTGCTACGGCATGTCAGGGGTCTATGGTCCGGCAGACGACGCGGAATCAATCGCCACAATTCGCCGCGCGCTCGATCTCGGAGTCAATTTTCTCGACACATCGGCCAGCTACGGCAATGGCCACAATCACCGCTTGATCGGCCAAGCAATCCGCGGCCGCAGACATGGTGTTGTCATCCACTCGAAGAGCGGCAGCCCATGCGACGGCGGCCGAGTCGCCGTGCGCGGCGGAAGCGATCCGCGTTATCTGCGTCAAACCTGCGAGCAGAGCTTGAAAAATCTTGGGATCGAGACGCTCGACGTCTTTTGCATGTCGCGCGTCGATCCGAACGTGCCAATCGAGGAAAGGCTCGGGGGAATGGCCGAGCTCGTCAAAGAGGGCAAGACACGTTTCATCTCGCTCTCAGAGTGCTCGACCGAGTCGCTGAAGCGCGGCAGTGCCGTTCATCCGCTCGTTTCGCTGCAGATGGAGTATTCGCTGTTCTCGCGCGATGCGGAAGAGCAAGGCCAGATCGACGCCTGCGGGGAACTTGGCATGGCATTGATGGCATACGCCGTGCTCGGACGGGGGATGCTGAACGACCAGGTTCCCAAAGTGGAGGAATTGGCAGCGGACGACGTTCGCCAGAGGCTACCTCGCTTTTCAGACTGTCAACATCGAGAAGAACCTCGGGCTGCGCTCTGGGCTCGAGACCATTGCGCGCAGGAAGAACACCACGCTCGCCCAGCTCTCCATCGCTTGGCCAATGGCCCATGGAAATCGCGCGGGAGTCTTCGTCGTCCCCATACCCGGCGCAAAATCGCTGAAGCACATTGAGGAGAATGTGCGCGCCGCGGACCTGGTGCTCACGGCCGAGGATCTTGCGGAAATCAACCGCATCGCCGCGCCCGGTGCCGCGTCCGGTACTCGCTACCCGCTAGGACAAATGCAGCGACTGAACGTGTGACGTGCGAATCTAATCCCAAGCTGCTGCCGAATAACGCACGGTCGCGAATCCCGCATTGAATACCGAAAAGAAAGAACGGCGCCGCGCAATGCGATGAAGCATTGCCGGCGATGGGGACTGTCGTGAGCACATTGGGTATTGCCCCGGCATCCGCAGTACATGACTGCAACTATTGGCCGGATCTGTTGCGTTGGAGACACTGGCGAGATCGCTCCGCACCTCCGAGTTGTAAAAACGGGTCCCGAGTCTTCGAGGATTGAGCTTGCTAATGCCTGCCAGTTGACCGTGATCCGAGGGCTGGTTTTTACAATGAGCCTGGAGTCCCTAGTCGATCGTCGACGACCCGCTGTCCATTGTACAAGACGGCCCGTCGCGTCGTGAGCAGATGGCATGCCGTTTCCGGCCCTTGTATCGTATGCGAACGCCGTTTTGCACATCGGGGAGTATCTGCTCCTCGCTCGCGAGGGGATAAAAGCTCCAGCTTCGCGATGTCGGGCAGCGTTTTGCGAACGGCTACGAGTCCAGCAAGGCAGAAGCGGAGCGCCTGGTCTGCGCCGCACAACAGCAAGGCGGGATCAGCGCCGTGGCGCGCCCGCCAATCGTCGTGGACCGCTACCGCGATGGGACCATCGGCCAGTTCACCAACATCTACGCTTTGATCCGCCTGGTGATGGCGGGCCGTATCCATGTCCTTCCCGCCAGCCCTTGTGCGAGCCTCGACCTCGTGCCGATCGATCACGTCATCGGCGGGCTGACCGATATCGCCGAACGGATGGCGGCGGCGTCGGGCCGCATTTATCACCTGGTCTCCGGCGCGCCCGTGCCGGTCGCCGCGTTGCGGACCCTGACGCTGGGCTATCAGCACCTGGACGCGCCGCGCTTCGTGCCGCCCGAAACCTTCAAATGGGCCCGGCTGATCCGCGCGGAGCAGATCCTCGACCGGCGCGTGACGTTCTCTCTACGCCAGCTACCTTCAACGTGACCCCTGGTTCCCGGACGCGAATCTGCGGGCGCTGAGCGGACCCACGTGTCCGCGCCCCGATCAGGGGGTGTTCCTGGGGCGCGACGATCTGCGAGCCGAAACAACTGGCTAGACGCCGCTCCTGCGCCGAATGATCGGCGATTGCGCCGCGCCGAGAGACGAGCTTGGCGGCGCCGGCGGACGCCTTCGGCTCTCGCGGGAGAACTTGACCGTGCTCGTGGTACCCCACCGCGCCCGTATGGCGTGGATCGATGTCGCCCGGCCGAGAGCCATCCTGTGCATTACCGATCCGGAGGAGGCCGACACCGTCCGCCGCGAAGCCTCCGCCAGGATTTTGGGCTGACTCCGGCGGAAGCCGGGTTCACGCGCGAGATATTGAAAGCCGACGGGCTGCAAGCGGTAGCGGGCAGGCTCGGCATCTCTTTGACCACGGCTCGGACACACCTCGCGCATGTGTTCGACAAGACCGGCACGCATCGTCAGGCCGAGCTCGTCCGCCTGATCTTGCAGAGCCAGCCCGCAACGCGCGCCGACTAGGGGCAGAGGCGCGCGCCGGCCGACCGCCGTATGGTCATGGGGCCTGTCCGGCTCGAACTGGAGTCTTGGTCATCGAAGCTCGTTTATTCCTTTAGCCGTTTCTTACGCTCATGAATTACATGAAAGGCCGGCCTGGCGTAGCGATCATCTGCCTCGAAGGGGCAAGCGCGGCGGGCAAGACGACGCTCAGCCACGCTATCGCGGCACGCACCGGTGCGCCTAGAGACTTGGGCAGCCGCCTCGATCAGATGACCGCGTGGTTGGGCGCGAATTGCGGCGCGGACGCATGGGCTATCACTCCCTCGGGCATCCGTGCGTCGTCAACGATGCCCTCGCCATCTATTTTCTCGACGCGACGATGGCAACCGCCTTTGTGTTCCCCTGGTGTGCGACACAGAGGCCCGAGATCGTGGATGGGACATATCGGGTCCGCAATGACGAACCGACGCCACGGATCGGAGCGGGCCTACAGAAGACACCTTGAACTAGCATGCAACGGAAGACGTTGTGCTCTGATCCCTCCCGCTGGCTTGGGATCGGAAAAGATCGGGACGTATCGTGAGGCTGGACAACATGGCTGCGGGACTTCAGCGTGGATTCGCCTGCCGCCGCGGAGGACGCAAAAGTCAAATGCATCGAGGTTGGCTGAGGGGAGGTCGATATGTTGGTTGCAAGGCTTCAAGCAGTTTATTTTACGCGGCAACGTCCTTGATCTCGCAGTCGCGGTGGTGATGGGCGTGGCGTTTGGCGCAGTCGTTACGGCATTGGTCAAAGATCTAATCACACCGTTCATCGCGGCCATTGTCGGGAAACCTGATTTCTCGGCAATCGAGTTCACGATCAATGGGAGCAAATTCCTGATCGGCGACTTCATCAATGCGGTGATCTCGTTCATCCTAATCGCTGCCGCCGTATATTTCTTCATCGTACTGCCGATGAACTGCTTCTCGCTCGAATGCGGCGCGGAGAGGCGGCCCCCGATCCGACGACTAAGAAATGCCCCGAGTGCCTCAGCGAAATACCTATCGCGGCACGACGCTGCGCTTTCTGCACCTCCCCGCTCACCGAAGCCACGACGCGCTGAGAGACATTGTTTCGCGCACATTTATCTCTATCTCGATCGTTTTCGCTTGCGGGCGCAACGGCCGTTGAGAATTCGCAATTCGCGGTTTGCTTCCGGTCGCCTCCCGGACCCGGTGAATGAATCCGGCCGAAATCTTGCAGCATAAGAACCTCTTCCAGGCCGCCTCGGCTATTTGGGCAAATCACCGGGGTTGACCCTTAGCCAGCCCGCCCGCAGTAGCGGCGCGGCCTCCGCTTCGGTCATCTCGACCGTGCTGTCGGCGCCCACGGCCCGGGTGGGACCGCCAAACGGCGAGACGCCGAGCGGGCCCCCAGGCGGACCTAACGACCATTTCTGGGGGCTGGTTGCCGCGGGCTGAGTTCGCCGAAAAATGATAGAACACCTCCGTGGTCACAAATGCGGAGGCGGCGATGCGCGCGTTTGGTACGACCGGCAGGGAACGGCTGACGAGGTTTTGGTCTGCGGCGAGCTGCCGACCCCCGAGGCCGGTTACGGCGAGGTGCGCGTGCGGCTCGAAGCCTCCGGCGTCAACCCGTCGGACACGTATCGGCGACGTGGTCCGCCGGCGATGGAGTATCCGCGCGTCGTGACGAACAGTGACGGCGCGGGGGTGGTCGACCAGGTCGGTCCTGGCGTGCCCGAGCGTTGGCTTGGCACGCGCGTCTGGCTCTACACGGTCAGCGCAACGGCCGCTGGCAGGGAACCGCCGCGGCGGAATACATCGCACTCTCCATGATCTGGTGACCGAACTCCCCGACCACGTGTCCTTCGCGGAAGGAGCGACCCTCGGCGTGCCGGGGATGACCGCGCATCGCTCCGTATTTGTCGCTGGGCCTGTACAGGGCAAGACGCTTCTGGTGACTGGCGGCGCCGGATCGGTCGGTCATTACGCGGTGCAGCTCGCAACCTGGGCCGGGGCGCGAGTGATCGCGACGGTTAGCTCGCCTGAAAAGGCGGAACGCGCCCGCGCCGGCGGTGCCGCGCATGTCATCAACTACCGGCAGGAGGATGTCGCCGCGCGCGTCCTTGACATCATCGGAGGGGTCGGGGTCGATCACATAGCCGAGGTCGATTTCGGCGGCAACCTCGCTGCCGCGCTGCGCTGCCTGCGGGTCAATGGCAGCATCATGATTTACGCGACCAACGGCGACCGCGAGCCAAAGGTGCCGGTGCGCGATCTGATGCAGAAGAACCTCGCGGTCTATGCGATGTCGCTTGCCGGCGTTCCGCATTCGGATCGGCGGCGGGCGCAGTCCGACATCGCCGCATGGACGGCGACGCCGGGCCGCATTCTGTCGGTGGCGCGCGCTTCCCACTGCTCGAAACCGCAGGGGCCCATAAGGAGGTCGAGCGCGGCGGCAAGGTCGGCACCGTCATCGTAGAGCCGCAACGCTAAGCCAGACTATCATTGGCGGCTGACCGCAGGAGAGGTGTAATGCTCACCCTTGATCCCACCGGTGCGGTGCTTGCCGACACGATGACCATCTCGTCGATCAAGTTTGGAAGGCTGAAATTGGCTGTCGCCGCGTCGTTGATTCTGGCGCGCTGCTGATCGGACCGGCATCGCGCGCGGCCGGCGAAGACGCGGTGCCCAGGTGAATCCGTTCTCGCGCAGACGCTGCCCAACCTGCCGGGCAAGAGCCTCACAGCGGTCATCGTCACCTACGCCCCGGGCAGAAAGTCGGTCAAGCATCACCACGCTGGAAGCGTCTTCGTCTTCGTGCTTTCGGGTGGGAGCGGTGAGCTGGTTGCCACGGCCGGGACCGTGGATGGACTGGCTCCGGCGTGTGCTCGGAATGGCGCTACTTGGCACCGCCGTGTGGCTGCTGGCCGTTCTCGCCACAGAGGCTGGTTTTTGGCCGGCGCTGGCGGCCGGCGTGGCGCTTGTGGCGCTGCTGATCCTCGTAGCGGCGCGTGCGATCGTAGGTTTCGGCCGATTTGAAGGCCGGGCAATCGGAGCCGCGACAATCGTGCTTTCGGTCGCCGCGGTGCTGGTGCTGTCGCTGCACGGTCAGGCCGTGCCGATCGGCGGGCCGGGTGGGATTGCCCAGACCGATCTGTGGCGGCGCTACGACGCGGCAGCGCTGCAACGGCTGGTCGCCGGGGGGCAGCTGGTGTTGGTCGATGTCTCCGCCGCCTGGTGCTTGATCTGCAGGGTCAATGAATTGATGGTGCTGGAGCGGGCGGCGGTCGCGGACAAGCTTCGTGAACCGCGCGTCGTGGCGATGCGGGCGGACTGGACGCGCCCCGACGCGACGATCACCGCCTACCTGCAGAGCTTCGGCCGTTATGGCGTACCGCTCGACGTGGTCTATGGACCCGGAGCCCCTGCCGGCATCGCCTTGCCCGAGCTGCGCGCCACGTCGAGCCCCGTCAGTCACCCGGAAGCAGCGGAATGAGTTTTTATCGGCGCCACGTGCTGCCGTGTCTGTTGCATCTGACGATGGGGCAGAAGCAGCTGGTGCCGTTCCGGAGGCGCGTGATCGGGGCGGTCGCGGAAAGGGTGCTCGAGATCGGTATCGGCTCGGGGCTCAACCTGCCACACCACCGACCGGCGGTCCGCGCCGTAATCGCGCTGGATCCCTCGCCTGAGCTGCTGCGCATGGCGCGCCGGCGCGCGGCCGCCGCAATAGTGCCGGTCGAGTTCCTTGAGGCCTCGACCGAGACGCTGCCCCTGGATGACGTCAGCGTGGATACGGTGGTGACGACCTGGACGCTCTGCACCATCCCAGACGCGCCGCGCGCGCTCGCCGAGATGCGCCGCGTGTTGAAGCCTGATGGAGCCCTTCTCTTTGTCGAGCACGGACGCGCGCCGGAGCCGGGCGTCGCACGATAGCAGGACCGGCTCGACCCTCTGTGGTCCCGCGTCGCGGGCGGGTGCCATCTCAACCGAAGATCGGCGAGCTGATTACCGGCAGCGGGTTCCGGATCGAACTCACTGGAACACGCGCGGCTGCCTGGGCCGCGAACGCACAGCTTCCTCTACGAAGGCCGGGCGAGGCCGGTATGACCACGACCGGAATTCTGAATACGACACTGTGCCGTCGCCGCAGGGCAATGGAAATATCAAGGGCTCAAATTGGCAAAGGGCAAAACGGCGATCGAAGGCTTATCGGGCATCGGCAGGGACTGTACGAAAGAGGGTGCCGTCTCCGGCGACCCAGCCAGACCGGCCAGCCGATAGCCTCGGCCTGGTACGGTCACAACGTAACTGTGACCGTCGCCGCTATCGGCAAGGGCTCTGCGCAGTGCCGAGACTTGGACATAGAGGTTGCCCTCCTCGACAACGTAGCCCGACCATAACCGCGCCATAAGCTCGTCCTGGGTGAGGACATCACCTCCCGCCGAGGCAAGCGCCACAATATGTCTAGCGGTCGGCCGCCGAGCCTCACTGGCAGATCATCGCGCAGCAATGTGCGCCGACGCAGATCGAGTCGGAACCTGCCGAACCTGATCTCGCTGCTTTCCATCTGATTCGAGCCGGAGCCGCTCCCAAAGCTGCTGACTTTAAAAATTCTTAAACAAAAAGACATTAAAGCCGAGTGGCGGGTACGGTCCAGCGTGATGCAGAGTCAGACCGGCGATAAGAGTTCGGGAAATCGAGCGCCTCAACCGTCTCCCGACAATGAGCACATTGGGCAATGTGAGGTGCTCAGAACTCATCAGCGAATGGGGAAGCAGCGATGATTTTTGAATGGGACGGGTTCATTCGGCCTCTGACGTCGTGTTGGGTTTATTGGGTTCGACGCAGGCTGAGCGGCGCTGTCCAGGGATAAGTGTGTGCGGATCCACCATGAGGTGGGCGCTCGGGCTGACCTTCCTCCACGTCAACACCACTGCGGCATGGAGAGGCGCGGGTCTGCGCAGTCCCGGCATCGTTGATGCGGCGGATGCCGACCGAAGCTGCCTGTTCAACCGATGCTCAGCTAGATCAATCACCATTGTCTCTCGTTTGCCCGTTTGCGCTGCTACCGACATCTACAGTGAAAGGGATGAATTCTCTTTTAAATTGAGAGTAAACGCGGCGACATTCAGCGTTAATTGTCGCATTGCCCAGAACCATAGGGACCATGGGGATCGTCGGACGTTCGGCTAATCCGATGCCGCCTATGCCCCCTATGCCCGATGCTCCTTGCAGGTCGCTTCGGCGTTCGACGAACAGCCAGGATGCTATGAAGCGCGTCAACGCGATCTGATCACGAGCACGGCCGATGACAGACATACGCCCATTCGATCCCGCCTTGTTTCATGACGCAGCGATCGACGCCGACACCGCGAACCTGAACGCCAAATTCGGGGGCAAGCGCGCTTGAGGCTGCGACTGCCGATCAGCCCACGGGCAACGCGACAGATGCGGGGGCCGAGACCTCGATATGGTGGTTATGGGGACCGAGCGCCGCGCCTAGCGAGCGCAAACCTTTCGTTCCCAACGGTCCTTCGCCCTGGCATCGCGGATCGTTTGCCATTGCATGTTCGAAACGGCGTCAGGACCGCGGCCATCGCCACAGGCTATCTGCGCGGGCGAACGGTTCAGCGCACGTCGGGGTAGTGCCGCTCCAGCCCTTTTCGAAAGCCGAGCCCCCAGCGTGCTCCGACCTTGAGGTAGATCCAGTTCGCCCGCAACGCGCCCCAGGCGGCGACCCGGTGATCGGAGGTGATCACCACGCGGTTGACGAGGCGGGTTCGGCCGAGCCGGTGGAAGCGAATGCACAAATCCGCCTCCTCCATGACCAGCAGCATGGGGTCGCAGCCGCCGACGGCCAGGAAATCGGCGCGGCGGAAGAACATGGCGTGGTCGCCGAATAGCAGCCGCACGCTGCGCAGGAAGAGTTGCGGCCGGAACAGCAGTGGCGCGTACCAGGTCTTGATCCAGTTGTGGAAGCTGGTCCCCCAACGGACCCGATCGGGCCCGCTGAGAAGGGGGGGTGAAGCCGGCCAGGGCGGTCCCAGGATCCGCGAGCACCCTGCGCATCACGGCAACCGCGTCGTCGGGCAGCAAGGTGTCGGCGTGCAGCACGCAGATGACCGGTGCCGTGGCTTCCTGCACGCCACGGTTGATCGCCGCCGCCCGGCCACGGGTCTCGTGCCGGACGACAAGCAGCCCGGCCGCCTCCGCGATGGCGACGGAGGTGTCGGCGCTGCCGCCATCCACCGCCAGCACCTCCGCCGGCGGCGGCTCGAGCGCGGCGAGCGAGCGCAATAGCCGCGGCAGTCCCGCCGCTTCGTTCAGCATGGGGATGACGATGGCGACCCCAGTCATCGCTTTCGGCTCACTCCAACGGCCCGGGCCAGCGCGCCAGGTCGTCCGGACGGTCGAGGTCGGAGAGACGTTCCAGCACGGCGGGAACAATCCCCCGCTCCAACCGGAACGCGGTGGTGTGAAAATACCTCCGCCATGCTGCGGCGGTGCAAGCGCTCATCTACGTGATAATCCGGAAGGCGACGGTTCGCATCAGATGACTGCCTTTGCCCCATTGCGGCCATTGCCCGGATTCAACGGGTGAATGTCGGTCCTTGGCCGAAGAACGAACCCGCTCGCGCGGGAGGGAGCAGCTGTGACGGTCAGCGCGTTTTGTCGGGGTGATGGGCGGTAGCGCGTGACGGTCGGGACATCCGATCCCGAGCATCGAAGGTCCAGCAACCTTCAGCTCGGGAGAAGAGCCCCGATGACCTCCGATAGTTCAGCTCGGCCCGTCAGCCCACTGCGGGCGCGCATGATCGAGGATATGACCGTGCGCGGCTTCAACGAGCACACGCGCAGCGGCTATGTGCGACACGTCCGGGCATTCGCGGCCTTCATTGGCCGGTCGCCCGACACGGCGACGGCGGAAGACCTACGTCTCTTCCAACTCCACCAGACGCAGATCGGCGTGCAGCCGCCGAGCATCAACAGCGTGGTCTCGGCGCTGCGTTTCTTCTTCACGGTGACACTGGACCGGCCGGATCTGGCGCGCCGGCTCACCGTCGTGCCGCAACCGCGGCGAATACCGGCGGTGCTCAGCGTCGAGGAGGTGACGCTGCTGCTGCGGGCGGCATCGGGGCCGAAGTACAAGGCGGCGTTCGCCACCGCCTACGGCGCCGGGCTGCGCGTCTCGGAGGTTGTCGCGCTCAAGGTCGGCGATGTCGATTCCGGGCGCATGCTGCTGCGCGTCGAGCGCGGCAAGGGGCGCAAGAGCCTGCCCCCGCGAAGGCGGGGGACCGTCACGCAATGCTGTCGCCGCAGCTGCTCGAACTGCTGCGCGTCTGGTGGCGGGAGGGGCGGCGGCGCAGCCTACTGCTGCCGGGAGGCTGGCTGTTTCCCGGCCGCAACCCGGTCGAGCCGCTGTCAGCCCGCCAACTGTGCCGCGCTGTCCGTGCCGCCGCCCAGGCCGCGGGGATCAAAAAGCGCGTGTCGCCACACACGCTGCGGCACAGCTTCGCCACGCACCTCCTCGAGCAAGATGTCGATATTCGCGTGATCCAGACGCTCCTGGGTCACGCCAAGCTCGATACTACAGCGCTTTACACCCGCGTCGCCAATACCACGATCCGGGCCGTCACCAGCCCACTCGACCGGCTCGCACTATTGATCGAGGGGAGGCCGCGACCCGAGGCGTAGCCGGGCGGCCGTGCGCCGCCCGAGGCTGGAGGTCGCAGACGTCTTTCATCGCCATGGGGCCGACTGGCGCCGGGCCAATGCCGGGCATGTGAGCCTGGGTCAGCTCCAGGTCATGTCGGCGATCGAGCAGTGCCGCTCGGCCGCGCTCGGCGGGCATGTCGAGCGCTGCGAGGATTGTGGCCACAGCCGCATCGCTTACAACTCGTGCCGCAATCGCCATTGCCCAAAGTGTCAGGGCGCGGCGGCGGCGGATTGGCTTACGGCGCGCGAGGCCGATCTGCTGCCGGTCGGCTATTTCCACGTGGTCTTCACGCTGCCGGCCGAGATCGCCCCGATCGCCTACCAGAACAAGGCGGTGGTCTACGACCTGCTGTTCCGCACGGCCGCCGAGACGCTGCTCACGATCGCCGCCGATCCCAAGCACCTCGGCGCTCGCATCGGCGCCGCCGCCGTGCTCCACAGCTGGGGCTCGGCCATGACCCACCACCCGCACGTTCATATGATTGTGCCGGGCGGTGGCATATCGTTGGACGGGACACGCTGGGTGGGCTGCAAGCCCGGCTTTCTCCTGCCAGTGCGGGTGCTTGCCCGCCTGTTCCGGCGGCTCTTCCTGGCGGCGCTCGCCGCCGCTCACGCGGCCGGCCGACTGGCGTTCTTTGCCGAGATCGAGGGCCTGCGTCGTCGCGAGGCCTTCGCCGCGCATCTCGCACCGCTGCGGCGGAAGAACTGGTTCGTCTACGCCAAGCCGCCGTTCGCCGGGCCAGAAGCGGTGCTTGCCTATCTCGCCCGCTACACTCATCGCGTCGCCATCGCGAACAGCCGGCTCATTGCTCTCGACGAGCCCGGCGTGACCTTCCGGTACAAGGATTACCGCCGCAACGGGCAGGCGCGGTACCGCACAATGACGCTCGCCGCCGACGAGTTCATCAGGCGCTTCCTGCTCCACGTTCTACCGAAGGGGTTTCATCGCATCCGACATTACGGGCTGCTGGCCAGCGCCGGCTGCAAGGCCAATATCGTCCGCGCCAAGGAGTTGATCGCCGCCCCGATGCCGGCGGTTGATCCGCCGGCGGCGCACGACGCAGCCGATCCGGACCCCACCACCGATCATCGCCCGCCATGCCCTTGCTGTGGCGGCCACATGATCATTGTCGAGGTCTTTGCGCGCGGCGGCACACCGCGCGGCCCGCCCTCCGGCACCGGAAGCGGGATTTGAGGCGATGACAATCCTTGTCGTCTCGTTGCAGCATCCATCCGCCAGAACTTCTCGTTCCCGGCGCCGAGCCCGTTTCATTCCGCAACCGGCAAGCGCCGGCAGGACATCACTGATCAGTCCTCGATCAGGCCCTCGGCCACGCTGGCAGGGCCCAGTCCGCAATCATCAGCGGCTCTCAGCTCTCACCAATCTTCGCAAAACCATCCCGTGCCAATGCCGCTGCGCGACCAAATCCCCATAGACGGCCAACTGCTCGCCGCTGTCCCGCGGGTTCGTTCTTCGGAGGCTTTCGGACGCCGGCCCCTACACCGGGTCGACTGCTCGCGCTGAGCCGGCATCCGAAACCCTACCCGGAAGCGGACCGCGGCCGTAGCACACCACGCAGGCGACTCCTCGGCAAACGTCATCCCGAACCACGAGCGCGCGTCCATCGGGTCAGGCTGAAGCTTTCGAGGCGGCAGGCCGACGATCGTTTGCTCCGTTTGCAGTTCGCGATCATCATCGCGCGGGGTAATCTGCGACCGTGTCGGGGCCAAAGTTATGTGCTGGTGATCGGGCTGCTCCTTCCGGACCGGACGTGAGGGCTCTGTATCTGGCCCAAGACCTCACAGCGTGAAAGAGGAAGTGGACGATGAAAGCTGGTGTGGTTTATCCGCAGATCGAACTTGGCGGCGATACGGGGGCGGTCAAGGCGTTTGCCCAGGCGGCCGAAGACCTGGGTTACGACCATATTGTGATCTACGATCATGTCCTCGGCGCCGTTCATGAAGGTAGAGAACCGAAGTTGGCCGGCCCTTATAAAGAAAACGATCCGTTCCACGAGCCGTTGGTCACATACGCTTACCTCGCCGGTGTTACCAAGAACCTCGGATTGACGACGGGCGTGATCATCCTGCCGCAGCGACAGACTGCGCTGTTCGCCAAACAGGCCGCGGATGTTGACCTATTCTCAGATGGCCGGCTTCGCCTGGGCGTCGGGGTCGGGTGGAACTGGGTGGAATACGACGGTCTCGAAATGTCCGGACATTTTCGCCGCCGCGGCAAGCGGCAGGAGCAGCAGATTGCCTTAATCCGTAAGCTGTGGGAGCAACCTGTGGTCGACCATGAAGACTCCGATCATCGGATCGACAGAGCCGGGATATTGCCGCGCCCGAAACGGAAGATCCCAATCTGGCTGGGAGGTTTCAGCGAGGCCGCGTTCGACCGGGCAGCTAGGATCGGGGACGGATTCCTTTTTTCGGGCCGGACTCAAACCGAGGCGATCCAAATCAAGGCGAGGATTGTGGCTAAGCTGCCCGAACTCGGAAGGGATGCCGATGCATTAGGCTTCGAGTCCATCCAGCAATACAGTCGCGGGGACAACCAATGGCCTGGCGATATTGCGGCGTGGCGCAAGGCTGGGGGGAGCCACATATCTGTCGTGACGATGGGCGCGAACCTCAACACGGTGGACGGCCACATCGAAGCCATCAAGCGTTGGCGTGACGTCTACAACTCGGTCCTTTAGAGCTCTGCAGCGCCGCACTTTCCCAATAAATCCGGTGAAGCGGATCCTCTTGGACGATCAGAAGGCCCGATTTATTGCAAGGGGGTCCGGTGATCGGGTGCCAGTCGATGTCGCCGAGCTTCATCGGTTCGAGCGGCAAGCATAACGGCGACGCTTTGCTCTATCAAACTGACGAGCACCGAGGTGTCGGAGGGCGGCGTATCGGTTCGCAAGGCGCTGATGCGCTCCAGGGACACCGGTGGTCGCCGGCGTCCACCAGAGCGGAAGAACCTCCCCGAAAGGATGGCCCTCCTCAGTTTTGGCTCTGCGATAAAGTCAGGCAGCTTACCGAGCAACCCCGACGAGCTTGTGGCCATCGGGGTCACGAAGATAAGCGAGATAAGCGCCATTTGGGCGCACGCCGGGCGGATCCTCGATTGACGTTCCGCCATTCGTTACGCCGGCGTTGTGCCACGCTTCGGCCTGTTTCGCGTCACTCATCAAAAAGCCGATTGTGCCGCCGTTAAGGGTCGTTGCCGGCTTGCCATCGATGGGCTTGCTGACCATGAAACGGCCGCCATTGTGCGAGTAAGCCAGGCGGCCTCTAGCGTCCTCAACACCAGGTTGAGCGCCCATTGCGGCAAAGAGGGCATCGTAGAATTTCTTTGACCGGGCAATATCGTTGCTCCCGATCATGATGTGGCTGAACATTTCATTTTCTCCTTTATGGGCATTACGCGCTCCCGCGCCTCCGCCCCCGAGCGGAAAGCGGCCTGCGGGCCGGACAGTATGACGGGCCGGCGATCGGCATAAGAGCAAAATCTCTCCCACTCTATCGCCGAGTGTGGTCGCCTGTAACGGCAAGGCGTTCGGGCAAAGGCGGGGAGCGGTCCGCTTTGGGGCAACTGCCGGCATAGTTGGCTTGCAGCTACATCGGCAGCTCGGCGCTGATAGCAGTCATCGGACAAACGTCGTTAGCTCGGCTGCCCACGACCCTACCTGGCCATGAGCAACCCATTCAAGTAATCCCAGAAGTTCACGGAGGCCCGTCGCTGGCGGCTTGGAGCCTAAGCGGTCATCCGGTCGTCAAGAATCACGACACCGATGTCGGCTTCCTCTGCCCGTGGCCTCTTCCTTCTTCCTAGAAGAAGACAAAGGACCGGACCACGACGTTCCTGCGGCATCGGGCGCCGGCGGGCGCGGTCGGGTCGACACAGGCAGTATGGAAAGACCAGCGCGAGACGGAGCCGTCGGTCACCGAGTCAAAGCATTTGAGCATCGAGACCTCGGTCGGCTTCTGCTGGGGGAACCAGTACCACTCGTGGTTCGGACGGTAGGTGAAGCGGGTGGTCTCGCCGACCCGGTCGTCGTAGATCCGGTAGTTGTTGATGTAGGGCTGGTCGGCGAAGGAGGGCCAGGCGCAGAGCACGAAGGGGAACTGCTCGACTGTCTCTATCGGTTTGGCGAGGTTGATCGACATGAACCGCCGCGACATCTTCTCGTCGGCCTCTTCCTCGGTGTAGTGCTGCGTGCGCCCGAAGTTCCGCAGGTTTCGGGTGAGCAGCTCGCGGCAGCGCACGCGGCCGCTGTTGTCGTTCAAATCGTTGTGCACCAGGTTGGCGTAATTGGCGTTCACGCCCGGGTTGTTGCTGTCTTGGTCTTCGGTGCGGTCACCCGCGTAGTCCTTGTCGAAGACGTCGTGGTTGTAGACCAGCGCGTCGGTCGCGTCCGGGAAGAACTCGAGAAGCAGCTTCTCGATCTCCGGGTAGTACACGCGCTCCACCTCCGCCGCATCGTAGATGTTCGAGCACTTGGACTCGAGGTGCGCCAGCGACACACCGAGCCGGTCCATGCATTCGGAACTCATGACTTTGAGCCTGACCCGCTCGCCTCAGTGGCCAGGGCCTGTTCGATCTTGGCGAGCAGGCGGTCGAATTCGATGGGCTTGGTGTCGAAATCGTCGCAGCCAGTGGCGAGCGCTTTCTCGCGGTCGCCAGCCATCGCGTGCGCGCTGAGCGCGATGATCGGAATGTCGCGCGTCGCCGGGTCGGCCTTGAGGCGGCGCGTCGCCTCCCAGCCGTCGATCTCCGGCAGGTTCAGATCCATCAGGATCAGATCGGGCCGCTCGCTCCCCGCCATCGCGATCCCGGCGGCGCCATCCCTAGCGCTGAGGATTTCGTAGCCGCCGAGCACATCGAACCACAGCTGCAGCATGTAGAGATTGTCTTCGTTGTCCTCGATATAGAGCAGCCTCCGCACCGCCGCGCCCTCGCTCATTTTTGCGCCTTCCGCGTCTCTGCGAGCAATGCGCCGACGCGCGCCATCAGCTCGGCGGGAGGAAAGGCGTGTTTGGAGAGGATTTGTTCGACCCCGCCGTTGAGCCGCTGGCGGTCCTCGGCGGTCAGGTCGAGCGCGGTGACGACGATGACCGGGACGGCGCGCCACGCGGCGTTTGCCTGCAGCGCCGCCACCAGCTCGAAGCCGTCCATCTCGGGCATCATCAGATCGAGCAGGATCACATCGGGCAATTCGGCCCTGATCGCGTCGAGGGCGAGCCGGCCATTCGCCGCCTCGCGCACCGCCCAGCCTCGCGCCCCGAGGATCGCCCGCACGAGCTGACGCTGATCCTCGTCATCATCGACGACGAGGACGGTGCCCGGCGCGCCCGCCACCCGCAGCTGCGACACGATCTCGATCAGGCGCTCGCGATCGATCGGTTTGGTCAGATACCGGGCGGCGCCGAGCGCGATGCCGCGGCGTTGCTCGTCGACAATCGTGACGATGACGACCGGAATATCGGCCAGCGCCGGATCGCCCTTCAAGGCGGCGAGAACCGTCCACCCGTCGACGTCGGGCAGCATGATGTCGAGGGTCACCGCCGCCGGCCGCAGCTCGCGCACCTTCTTCAGCCCGTCGACCCCGCTCGCTGCGGTCTCGACGGCAAAGCCTTCGCCGGCGAGGTAAGTCGCGATCAGCTCGCGCGCAGTGGCGTCGTCGTCGATCACCAGGATCGTGCCGCGACCACCTTGGCTCGCCGCCGGGCTGGTGGCAGCCGGGGAGGTCTCCGCCACCGGCAACGGGGGCGCCGCCTCCGTTGGCAGACGCACGGTAAAGGTCGAGCCTTCACCCGGCGCGCTGGTCACCGTGATATCGCCCCCCATCAACCGGCACAACCTGCGGCTGATCGCCAGCCCGAGCCCGGTCCCGCCGAATTGCCTTGTCGTCGACGCGTCGGCCTGGGTGAATTCCTGGAACAGCCGCCCGAGCTGTTCCTCGGTCATGCCGATGCCGGTGTCGGAGACAGCAAAATCGACCCAACGCTGGCCGAACTCATTCGCGCGCGCAATGCGCAACCGCACCGTACCGCCCTTGGTGAACTTGCAGGCGTTGCTCAACAGGTTCAGCAGGATCTGGCGCAGCCGCATGTTGTCGGTATGAACCGAGCCGATCCCCGCGGGGCAATCGAGCTCGAGGGCGTTCTTGTTCTGCTCGGCGAGCGGCCGCGCGGTGCCGACAACCTCCTCGACAACGGGCCCGATCGCCACGCTCTCGAGCGTCAGATCCATTTTCCCGGCCTCGATCTTGGAAAGGTCGAGAATGTCGTTGATCAGGTGCAATAAATGCCGCCCGGCGCGCAGCACGCGGCGCAGCGGCTCGAGCGCCTTCTCGGTGCCGAAACGCGCGGCGTTGTCGCAGAGCAATTCGGTCAACCCGATGATCGCGTTGAGTGGCGTGCGCAGCTCATGGCTCATATTGGCGAGGAAGCTCGATTTGGTTCGGCTCATCGCCTCAGCCTGATCACGCGCGGCGGTGAGCGTCTCCTCGACCCGCTTCAACTCGGTGATGTCGTAGCACCAGGTCAGCGTCGCGTCCTCGCCTTCATAAGTGATCGGGCGCATCGACAAGAGCGACCACCAAGGGGTTCCATCAACCCGCTGCCGTTCAACTTCGGCGTGCCGTATATTGCCTTCGCGCCGCAGCTGCGCGAATAGGCGCTCACGCTCGGTGGTCCCGACAAACAATGCGTGCGGTTCGATGCCGCCCAGCGCTTCGCGGGACACGCCGTGCTGGACGGCGAATTCGGTATTCCAGAACAGGAAGCGACCATCTTCGGTGGAGATGACCGCCCCTATAGGACTACCCTCCAGGATCTCCCGCATGCGCCGTTCGCTCTCTTGGATTTCCCGCTCGAAGCGCTTGCGCTCGGTGATGTCGGCATAAATCGTGACGAAACCGCCGCCCGGCACAGGGTTGTGCCGTACCTCGAGGACGATGCCGTCCGCACGGGTGCGCTCAATCGTGAACGGGCGCGCGGCGTTCTCCAAGTGGTCACGTACCGCCGACTCGACCGCGACGTCACCGAGTTCTCCGCGCTCGGCGAGTAGCCAGATGTAGTCGGCGTAGCCCTTCCTGTCGCGGTAGAAGCTTTCGGGCAGGGCGGCCAATCGTTCGAATTCGCGGTTCCACGCGGCGATCCTCAGTGCGGCGTCGAACATCACGACAGCATGGGCCATGTTGTCGAAGGTCACCCGCAGTATGGCGCCGCGCCGCTCGATCGTGTTGACGAAACACTCAGCCGCCTTCGCCATCTCGGTGATCTCATCCCTGCCGTCGACCGGAAAGCTCGCCGAGCTGCCGGCGAGCTGCGCCGACATGCTCTCGTTCAAGCGGCGTAGCCGGCGCACCACCGACCGGTTGATGTAGACAAAGACCGCGAGCACGCCGCCGATGCTGAGGGCGGCGACAGCGATGAAAAGCTGCGTATAACGCGTGATCATCCGCGCGAAGAACCCGGCCTCGGCCTGCACCTGCGCCTGGATAGCCGAGAGGAGCATGTCGGCTGAAGCGACAAACAGCGCTGCCGCCTGCCGAGTAGTGAGCAGCGCGCCGGATACGTCGGAAGCCGCGCCGAGCTGTGCTTGCCGCACCGCAAAGATGCCGTTCTGACCTGCCCCATAGCGCACAAGCGTCCGCTGTATCTCGTCGATCTCGGCCGCCGCACCCTGCCCCAGCCCGGCAGCCGCCCCCGCCGCTTGGCCGGCAAACTCGGCGAAATCGGCCTCCAGCCGGTGCAGGCGCGCCACATTGTCCACCGTTGCGGCCGACAAGATGACGACGATGAGTTGGTTCGCGACCGAGGTCCATTCTCGCAGGGCAACGAGCGGCGGCGTGTCCGGGGCGGTGCCCGCCAGCCGCGTCCGCTCGGCCGCGCTGGCGGCACGGATTTGATCGGTCACGCGGCCGACGCGGCTGAATATTGTTTGCGCCAGCGTATCGGCGTCGATGCGATGGGCCACCACGCGGTCGAGGCCGTCAATGTTCGTCCGCAGCGCGTCAGTACTTTCGGCGAGTTCGGCCAGACGCTCGGGATCGGGGGCCAGCTTTCGAAGTGCGACGAGCGTCTGCCTCAGTTCGTCGACTTCCCTGGCCAATTGTGTGGCCACTGCCTGGCGGGTAAAATGGCTGTCCGCCACGGCGAGGCTGGGCGCGTTTGCGGCCAGCGCCTGGCTCCGCTGCGCCAGCTCACCGGCGGCCACCAACGCCGGCAGGCGGGTGGAGGCGATGCGGTCAAAGCCGGCATGATACTCATTGAACGCCATCAACGCGAACAGGCTCGCCGCGACGGCAAAAGCCGCCGCGCCAAAAAACGCCAGCAGCAGCCGGAACGCTACGCCGAAGCGGATCTTCCGCCCCCGCGGCGTCGTCGGTTCGGCGGCAACCAACGGCTCCGACGCATCGGAGACCGCCCCGGCCGCTGCGGCGTCGGTTATGGCGATTTTTTCACCAGGGGACATTCGCTGTCGGCCAGCGGGCGAAACGCCTCCTTGCCCGGGATCGTCTTCAGAACATCGTAGTAGTCCCACGGCGATGACGACTGCTCCGGCGCCTTGACCCGCACCAGGTACATGTCGTGCTCCATCCTTCCGTCCGGACGAATCTGGCCGTCGGCGGCAAAGATGTCGTGCACCGTCGTTTCGCGCATCTTCTCTGCGACTTTCGCCGCGTCATCGCTGCCCATTGCCTGCACCGCGTGCAGATAATGCAAAACCGCGGAATAAACACCCGCATGAACCATGGTCGGCATAACCCGCCGACGGGCAAAGAATCGCTGAGACCAGGCGCGGCTGGCATCGTCGTGATTCCAATAGAAACCATCGATGAAGGTCATTCCTTTTGCCGTGTCCAGCCCGAGCTTATGCACATCGGAAATGAACACGAGGAGCGGCACGAGGGTCTGTGAGCGCGGGGAGATGCCAATCTCAGCCGCCTGCTCGACCGTGTTGATGGTATCGGCGCCGGCGTTGGCCAATGCGATCACCTTGGAGTTCGAATCCTGGCCGGCCGAGAGGTAGGGGACGAAGTCGTTGGAATTGAGCGGGTGTCGCGCGGAGCCGACCACCTTACCGCCCGCAGCTGTCACTGCCTTAGTCGCCTCGCTCTCGAGCGACCAGCCGAAGGCATAGTCGACAGTAACGAAGAACCAGGTATCAAGCCCAAAGCCGACTATCGCGCGACCGAGTGGAGCGGAGTTCGAATAAGTGTCATAAGCCCAATGAAAGCCTGTCGGGCTGCACGACTTGCCCGTCAGATCGGTGCTTCCCGCGCCAACAGTGACAGAGATTTGGTTGCGTCCCGCCGCTATCTTCTGAACGGCAATTGCAGCATCCGAATTAGTAAGGTCGGTGATCATCCCGACATGCTCATCGTCGAACCACTCCTCGGCGATCGAGGCGGCGATGGCGGGTTTGTTCTGGTGGTCGGCCGCCACGATCCGGATGTCGCGACCGAGCACTCTGCCGCCAAAATCGGCGACAGCCATTTCCGCCGCGACCACCGAGCCCTCGCCGCTGAGATCAGCGTATGGACCCTTCATGTCGGTCAGAATCCCTATGGCGAGCGGCGCGGGTTCGGCCCAGACCGGATTGAACCATCCCGCGATTAGCCCGAGTATCGGGATCAGCCATAGCCTGGAGCCCCTTGGACGGCCAAAAACTCCTGACTTGATCATCGACCCTATCTCCCCGATTGCACAACGTGATTGCACAACGTGACTGCGCCCGGGCAACCCCGTCAGCGTTGCTTCGGGTCGGCTCTCAATGATCGACGTGAAAGCTGAGCACGGCGAGCCCGTCCTGCCGTGACGCATGGACCCGATCCGCGTTGCGGCGCAACATGTATCCGGCAAGCCGGAGGTGACCCGCCTCAGTCGACACGATCTCCTGGTCCGAGGGTCGACGCTCGGGCAATTCCAGCGGCGTGCCGCGATAGGCGAGGCGCACGTCCAATCGAAATTCGTCGAAACGGGCCTCGAACTCAACCGGGCCCTCGGGCCCACAGTACTCGCGCACCGTCTCGACGGATTGGCTGACGACCAACCGCTTGTCGTCGCCCCAGCGAAACCGGGCGTAATCCAATTCGTCGTATTCGGCCGTTGCGCCCTTATTCGTCGTTCCCGCGAAAGCGGCGCTTGCGCGGGGACTACGAGTCATTCTCGCAGCCCGACGCATTCGATCACCTCGATCTTTTCCTTACCCTTGAGGTCGACAAATCCCAGCGAGCGGCCCTGTGCCCGATTGCGCAATTGCAGCCAGGCGCGGCCGCTGACGTTGACGCTGCCCGGCCGGCCATATTCCTCGATCCGTGCCGCTGCATTGACCGTATCGCCCCAGACGTCGAACTGGAATTGCCGCTTGCCCATGATGCCGGCCGAGACCGGCCCGAAATCGATGCCGATCCGCACCGCCCAATCGGCGCGAACCGTCTGCGTTGCCGCCACCATGTCCAGCGCGCCGGCCACCGCCGCATGCATCGGCTCGTCGAGTGGTGACAACAGGTTTGCGGTCGCCATAAAGGCGTCGCCCACGGTCTTGATCTTTTCGAGACCGTGCCCTTGCGCGATTTCTTCGAACCGGTCGACCAGAGCTTCGAGCTCGGCGAAGACGGTTTCGGGCGGATGCCTTTCGGAATAGGCGGTAAACCCGACGACGTCGCAGAACAGCACCGCTACGTCCTCGTAGCGTTGTGGTGCGAGCCTGCCGTTGCGCTTCAGGGCGCGGGCGATCGAGCGCGGCAGCACCGTGGTCAAGAGTTCGTCGGCGCGCCGCTTCTCGCTTTCGATGCGCGCGAGATGCGTCGCCTCTTGTGCTTTGTAGCGCGCTTTCTCGATGCAGTTGTCGACCCGCGCCTTCAGCAGCACTGGATTGAAGGGCTTGGTCAGATAATCGGTGGCGCCGAGCTCGATGCAGCGCACCACGCTGTTGACGTCTTCGAGGGCCGAGATCATCACCACCGGGATATCGCGCAACGCGGTGTCGGTGCGGAGCTCTTCTAGCACGCCGTAGCCGTCGAGCTCCGGCATCATGATGTCGAGGAGCACCAGATCGACCGGGCGCTCCCGCATCTTCTCAAGCGCCTCGCGGCCGTTCTCGGCGGTGACGATATTGGAATATCCACAGGCTTCGAGGCGCATCGACAACGTGAACCGGTTGTCCTCGTTGTCGTCGACAATCAAAACGACCGGATCCGCCATCCTCCCTAAACCTCGGATGTACCCCGCCGGCCTGCGTGTTGCCGCAGCCGATATCTCTTCCTAGAAGAAGACAAAGGACCGGACCACGACGTTCTTGCGGCATCGCGCATTGGCGGGCGCGGTCGGGTCGGTACAGGCAGTATGGAAAGACCAGCGCGAGACGGAGCCGTCGGTCACCGAGTCATAGCATTTGAGCATTGAGACCTCGGTCGGCTTCTGCTGAGGGAACCAGTACCACTCGTGGTCGGGACGGTTGGTGAAGCGGGTGGTCTCGCCGACGCGGTCGTCGTAGATCCGGTAGTTGTTGATGTAGGGCTGGTCGGCGAAGGAGGGCCAAGCACAGAGCACAAAGGGAAACTGCTCGACTGTCTCTATCGGCTTGGCGAGGTTGATCGACACGAACCGGCGCGACATCTTCGCGTCGGCCTCTTCCTCGGTGTAGTGCTGCGTGCGCCCGAAGTTCCGCAGGTTCCGGGTGAGCAGCTCGCGGCAGCGCACCCGGCCGCTGTTGTCGTTCAGGTCGTTATGCACCAGGTTGGCGTAATTGGCGTTCACACCCGGGTTGTTGCTGTCCTGGTCTTCAGTCCGGTCGCCCGTGTAGTCTTTGTCGAAGACGTCGTGGTTGTAGACCAGCGCGTCGGTCGCATCCGGGAAGAACTCGAGAAGCAGCTTCTCGATCTCCGGGTAGTAGACGCGCTCCACCTCCGCCGCATCGTAGATGTTCGTGCACTTGGACTCGAGGTGCGCCAGCGACACGCCGAGCCGGTCCATGCATTCGGGGCTGTCGGGCGAGAGGCCCGGATAGTACTCGCCGATGCGCCGCGCGTCGCGCAGCACTTGCGGGAAATAGAGGTCCCGCCGCCGGTTGCCCCCCTCATTCTTGCGCAGGATCGCCGCGATGTCGGCGCGCGCCGGGTCCCGCCAGACAGCGTTGGACGGGACGACGGAGTAGGTCGGCCGCTCGTAGACCGTATAGGGCAGCGGCAGCGCCACCCCGCCCGGCGGGGCTTTGATGCTGTTCGACTCGCGGATGTACTTCAGACACTCGTCGTAGTCGCGGAACCCGAGGCCCCATCGGGTCTTGATCGGGCCCGCTGGTGCCTTGGCGATCATGTCGGTAACGCGCTGGCCCTCGCCCTCGGCGATCTCGGCGAGCGCGTCCTGGATCGCCGCGGCGGTTCCTGCATCGCCGTCCCGGTCGAACGACATGTAGGATAGGCCGCCATGCGCCGCGATCGGCGGCGGCTGCCCTTCCGTGCGCTGAAGCGGCGGCACATAGGCCGACGATGCTCTCTGCGTGTCCACCGTAACGTTGTTGTCGGCGACCTCGAGCTGGCTCATGGCAACACCTCCGATTATTTCGGCCTCACCCTGGCACATAGAGCCTGCGTTTTCCAGACCATGATTTTCCGGTCATGCGAACATGCGCTGCGCCTGCCGCGCAAACGCCGAACTCTTTCAACTGGAAAATGTCATCGAGACCGCCGAATGTCCGCGTTTGGCGCTGCAACCGCCCGCGACATCGGCCTCGAATGACCCCTTCGGGGCAGGTAGCAGAGCACGGTGCGATCGCTGCGTCGCGTCTGATCCTCGTACATCACACACGGGTTCACAGGTCTCTCCGTGAAACCCGAACGGTCAGCGAAAAGCGCAGGAACTAATCGTCCGCCGCGACCAGCAGCAATAAGGGCAGAGAGCGAGGATGACGATCAGCATCAATGCGAAATCGTCGTTGTAGGCGATCATTGCGGCCTGGCGGGTGACTTCGTGATTGAGGGCGGCGATGCCCGACGGGTCGGTCAGGCTGAACGGCGCGGACAAATACGGCGCCTGGGCCAGCGGGTTGTCCGGGCGCGGGTGCTCGATCAATCGGGAAATGAACGATCTGGGTATTCTGGCTGAGCTCGGTTCGAGGATGGCGATGCCGATGCTGCCGAACATGCGCATCAGCCAGCCGAGCCCGAACTCTGGGCGAATCCGGAGAACAGGACGGGTCCCGACCCCACATACAGCGAAAACCGGTCATGGCCACAGCGAGGCCGCCGTCATTGCGCGGCGCCGTCATCCAATCCGGTGCCGCTAGCCGTCGCCGCATGGTATAAGGCACCCTTGGCCCGACGAGGAGGTCCCGCATGAAGAACGGCATGGTCATCATCGACGCCGACGGGCACGCCGTCGATTACGAGCCGGTGTACCGCGAGAGGCTGCCGGAAAAGTACCGGAACCGGGCGACGATCTACCCGGCCGACAATTTCGACCGCACGCAAAACGGCGCGCTTGCCGGAAAGCGGCCGCCGTCGCCGGCACAGAACCTCGCCGACAACGCGCAGGAGGGGATCGATCTGCAGATCATCTACCCGACTGGCGGATTGATGCTGACGCGAGTGCGCGAGCGCGATTATGCGATCGCCTTGTGCCAGGCCTACAACGACTGGCTCTACGATTGGTGCGCGATCGACCGCAGACGGCTGAAAGCCGTCGCCCTCGTCCCGTTGCATGTCGACACAAGGGCCGCCATTGAGGAGATGGAGCGGGCCGTCTCAAAGCTCGGCAATGTCGGCGTCATGGTGAATACGTATGACCGCAGCCGCAACGTCGCTCACCGCGACTTCTGGCCGTTTTATGAGGAATGCGCGCGCCAGGGCGTGGCCGTCGCGTTTCACGCCTCGGGCAGCGATACGCTCGACCCACTGGGCCATTTCGAAAATTTCCTGCAGATCCATACATTGTCGCACGCACCGGAGCAGCTGATCGCGTGCACCGCGGTCATCTACAGCGGGCTGTTGGAGGAGTTTCAGGATCTGCGCGTCGCTTTCCTCGAGGCCGGGATCGGCTGGGTCCCGTTCTGGATGGAGCATATGGACGAGGAATACGAATTCCGCCCCTTTGATGCGCCGCTGTTGAAGGCAAAGCCGTCGGAATACATGACTTGCGGCCGGGTATTCGTATCCTGCGAGCCGGAGGAAAAGACGTTGCGCTACGTGCCGGAGTTCTTCCCGGCCGACAATATTCTGTTCGCCTCGGACTATCCGCATTGGGATGGCCAATTCCCCGACGCCGTCTCGACCCTGGCGGATCGCACCGACATCGCGGACGGCCTCAAGCGCAAGATTTTCTTCGACAACCCGCAGCGCTTTTACGGCATCAACTTCCAGCCGGTATAGGAGAGCCGCAATGATCCACCATGTATCGATCCCGGCGCGCGACCCGCGTCATGTTGCCGAGGTATTGGCCAAGCTGATGGGCGCCAGTGCCACCCGTTCGGGCCGCTCGAAGGTGCATTCATGGCCGCGAGCGGCGACGCGCACGGCTCGATGATCGAGGTTTACCCCGAACGCGCAACGCTCGACATCCCGACCAATGACGAGCAGGTGGTGTTCGGGGAGAACACAGCGCCGCCGCGCAACTGGCCGTTCCACGTGTTTCTCTCGGTGCCGCTCGAGGCGGATGAGGTCGAGCGCATCGGCGCGCGCGAAGGCTGGCGCGCAAAGACCTTCGGTCGCGGCATGCAGGGTCAGAAGCCATTTTTTCACGTGATCGAATTCTGGCTCGAAAACCGCCTGATGATTGAGGTCGTCTCGCCGGCAATGGCGCGTGAATACGAAGACTTCATGCAGAATGCGCAGCTTTCGGTGATGAACGATCCCGAATCGCTGCGGCTTATGCGCGCCACCCATATCGCACCGCAATTAGCCAGCTGAGCCGCGTCACGGCGAAAAAGGGAGGAACAGCATGCCGAAAATTCCGGCGGAGCGCCTGAGCGAGATCGGCCGAGCTCTATTCATCGCGGCCGGGACGCCGCCCAAAGAAGCGGACATCGTCATGCGGCACGTCGTTGCCGCCAATCTCGCCGGCCACGATTCGCACGGGGTGATCCAGATCCCGACTTACATCGAGCGCATCAAGGTCGGGCACATCGTCCCCGGCGCGCCCTGGAAGATCGTCCAGGAATCTCCGACCACCACGGTCGTCGACGGTCATTGGGGCTTCGGCTATGTCGTCAACGAGCGCGCGATGCGGCTGACGATCGAGAAGGCCAAATCTGCCAATGTCGCGGCCGCTACGGTGTTCCGTCAGGGGCATATCGGCCGGGTCGCCTCCTATACCTTGATGGCGGCGCGAGAAGGAATGATCGGCATCGCCACTGCCAATTCCGGGCGCTCACCGAAGGCCGTGGCGCCGTTTGGCGGCCGTGAGGCGCGGCTCGGCACCAACCCGATCTCGATCGCAATGCCGTCCGACCTCGAAGGGCCGCTCTATCTCGACATGGCCACCTCCGCCGCGGCTGCCGGCAAGATCGCGCTGTCGGTCGCCCGCGGTACGCCGGTCCCGCCGGGCTGGATCATCGACCGTGACGGCAGGCCAACCACCGATCCGAGCCAATTGCGTCAGGGCGGCGCCCTCCTCCCGGTCGGCGGTAGCGAAGGCTACAAGGGCTATGGCCTGTCGGTGATGGTCGAGATTCTCTGCGGCCTGCTGACCGGCCTCGGTTTTGGGGTCGAGCCGACCGGACGCCACAATGACGGCTGCTTCATGGCCGCTTTCAAGGTTGATGCCTTCCGGCCGCTCGCCCAGTTCAAAAAGGACATCGGCGAGTTTGTGCGGTATTTGAAGGCGACAAAGCCGGCCGAAGGCAGCAGCGGCGTTTACTATCCGGGCGAAATCGAGCACATGCGCGAGGAGGACCGCCGCGCCAACGGTATCGAGATCGAGGATGCCACCTGGTACAAGCTGCGCACCTTGGCGGAAGGCTATGGACTGGCCGACCACCTTAGGTTCAGCGAAATCGAGTGAGCCCGATCGGCTCTCGTAAACCCCGAAAAGGGTGGCGGATCCCGGGCTTACCGAGTACAGTCCGGGTGGGGAAAGTTTGTGGATTTATTTAGGGGTGTTGGAGATGCGGGGGGTGGCGTTTGCTGTTCTCTTTGGCATTGTCGCTTGTGACACGGGGGATGCCGTGACACCTGCGAACGCTTCTTCCGAGCTACGCGAGTGGCGAACCGCGGACGGAAAGCCGCCTTCCAAAACCGAGTTTGCGGCAGTCGTCGCCGCCTGCGAAGATCGGGCAAAGGGCGCGAATGAGAGCGCCCCGATCGAGGGCTGTCTCGCCGATTATGGGTTACACCGCGTGCGGTGAGCGTGCCGGATTCACGGGCGCGGCGTCGGGAGTCTGTTCAAATCTAAACGTGACGGGCGTTCGCCTGTTCGAACAACCGCAAGTTTTTCTCCATGTCGAATGGTTGTTCAAGCAGCGTTTCCGGGTCCCATTCGCTGCGGGAAGCGGCAAAGAAATCCCCGCCATAGACATGGATGGCGCCCGTCAATCGTGGCAACGGGTTTGTTACCATATGGATGATGTCGCGCCCGAGCCGCTCGACGTCCCGTTGCCCCAGCGACTTCGCTCCGGCGGCTTCGATGCGGCTGCCCTTCTGTTCCGGCAGGCGGCGCCAGAAGATATTGTCCTCGCGGCCTGTGTAGATGCCGATCACCGCCCACATCAGTGATTGTGCGGCATGATCGTCATGCCTGGGCCCCAGATCACGTTTAGGATGGTCAACTCCGAAGAACTCCAGAGCTTTTGCACCTCGGCGCGCGCCGGGGCGCCCAGCCCCGCTATGACGGCGGCGGGCTCGGAGACCGCACGCGCAACCATTTCACGGACGGATTTGCGAGATGGTTCCCGGCTCACTGCAGCCCGGCACTCGGCGATAAAGCGATCGAGGTCGAACACGGCCGTTCCTTTCCTTCGACTAGGCGGCCGCCCGTGCGGCAACGGCGAAGCGATGTCCCTTTTGATGAAAATAATTGGCGCGATAAAATTCGAGCACCAAATCACGATAGACGGCGGGCGGGTAGCGCGGCGGATTATCGGCTGTGACGCCGGTGGGGACGCACTTGATCACCGCATCGGGGTTGGGGCTGTAAAAATAGGCGATCGAATAGCGGTCTGTCCCCAGTTCGTTGAGGACGCCGTGTGGGGTCGACAGAAAGCGATCATTCGACCAGCGTCGCATGATATTGCCGAGATTGATCAGAAAGGTTCCGGGGATGACCGGCGGGGCGAACCATTCGCCGGAGGGCAGCCTTACGGCAAGCCCGGGGACATCGGTGCGCGCCAGCGCGGTCATAAAGCTGTTGTCGGTATGCGGTGCCTGGCCAAAGGTGTTGTCTTCGGCGGTCTCCTGCGGGGGGTAGTGCAGAAAGCGGACGACGGCATGCGCTTCGTCGGCAAAGAACGGCGCAAAGAAGTCGCCGGGGAGTCCGAGGGCCACGGCGAAGGGCGGCAGCATGCGGTCGCACATGGCCCCGAGCGCCTCGAAATACGCCATCATATCGGTGCGGATGCCGAGCGGTGCCGACGGCCACTGGTTGCGGCCGCGCAACGGCTTGCCGGCGAGGCGTCGGAATGCTCAGGGCCGCGGTCGTGGCTAACAAAAAGCTCTCGTTCTGGTTCGGCTTTGTCGCCTTGTGCACTGTCGATGCGCCTTGCACCGAGGCAT